>NZ_JBWCDU010000001.1:2500-3762500 GCF_056280385.1 Neorhizobium sp. USDA 3394 | reverse complement strand
GTGGATGCCTTGGCATGCACAGGCGAAGAAGGACGTGATACGCTGCGATAAGCCGTGGGGAGCTGCGAATGAGCTTTGATCCATGGATCTCCGAATGGGGCAACCCACCTTAGATACCTAGAAAGTTTAAGCCGTCTTTCGGGACGGTTTAGGTTTCTAGGTATTGTTAAAAGGTATCTTACCTTCGAATAAAATAGGGGTAAGAAGCGAACGCAGGGAACTGAAACATCTAAGTACCTGCAGGAAAGGACATCAACCGAGACTCCGCAAGTAGTGGCGAGCGAACGCGGACCAGGCCAGTGGCAATCAGGAATAAAGCCGAACGCTTTGGAAAAGGCGGCCGCAGCGGGTGATAGCCCCGTAGGCGTAGAACACTGATTGTCCTAGAGTAGGGCGGGACACGTGAAATCCTGTCTGAACATGGGGAGACCACTCTCCAAGCCTAAGTACTCGTGCATGACCGATAGCGAACAAGTACCGTGAGGGAAAGGTGAAAAGCACCCCGACAAGGGGAGTGAAATAGAACCTGAAACCGGATGCCTACAAACAGTCGGAGGGCGCAAGCCTGACGGCGTACCTTTTGTATAATGGGTCAACGACTTAGTGTAACTAGCAAGCTTAAGCCGGTAGGTGTAGGCGCAGCGAAAGCGAGTCTGAACAGGGCGTTCAGTTAGTTGCATTAGACCCGAAACCGAGTGATCTAGCCATGAGCAGGTTGAAGGTTGGGTAACACCAACTGGAGGACCGAACCCGCATCTGTTGCAATAGATTGGGATGACTTGTGGCTAGGGGTGAAAGGCCAATCAAACTCGGAAATAGCTGGTTCTCCGCGAAAACTATTTAGGTAGTGCGTCGATCGAATACCCCGGGGGGTAGAGCACTGGATGGGCTATGGGGACTCACCGTCTTACTGATCCTAACCAAACTCCGAATACCCGGGAGTACTAATCGGCAGACACACGGCGGGTGCTAACGTCCGTCGTGAAAAGGGAAACAACCCTGACCTCCAGCTAAGGTCCCCAAGTCATGGCTAAGTGGGAAAGGATGTGAGGATCCCAAAACAACCAGGATGTTGGCTTAGAAGCAGCCATCATTTAAAGAAAGCGTAACAGCTCACTGGTCTAATTAAGGGTCTTTGCGCCGAAAATGTAACGGGGCTAAAGCCATGCACCGAAGCTGAGGATACGTGACTTGTCACGTGTGGTAGCGGAGCGTTCCGTAAGCCTGTGAAGGAGGACCCGTGAGGGCCTCTGGAGGTATCGGAAGTGCGAATGTTGACATGAGTAACGATAAAGAGGGTGAGAGACCCTCTCGCCGAAAGACCAAGGGTTCCTGCTTAAAGTTAATCTGAGCAGGGTTAGCCGGCCCCTAAGCCGAGGCAGAAATGCGTAGGTGATGGGAACCACGTTAATATTCGTGGGCCTGGTGGTAGTGACGGATCGCAAAAATTGTTCAACCTTATTGGATTGGTTGGGCAGTGGGGCGGTTCCAGGAAATAGCTCCACCGTATAGACCGTACCCGAAACCGACACAGGTGGTCAGGTAGAGTATACCAAGGCGCTTGAGAGAACTATGTTGAAGGAACTCGGCAAATTGCACGCGTAACTTCGGAAGAAGCGTGACCCCATTTTGGGCAACCATAATGGGGTGGCACAGACCAGGGGGTAGCGACTGTTTATCAAAAACACAGGGCTCTGCGAAGTCTAAAGACGACGTATAGGGTCTGACGCCTGCCCGGTGCTGGAAGGTTAAGAGGAGAGGTGCAAGCTTTGAATCGAAGCCCCAGTAAACGGCGGCCGTAACTATAACGGTCCTAAGGTAGCGAAATTCCTTGTCGGGTAAGTTCCGACCTGCACGAATGGCGTAACGACTTCCCCGCTGTCTCCAACATAGACTCAGTGAAATTGAATTCCCCGTGAAGATGCGGGGTTCCTGCGGTCAGACGGAAAGACCCCGTGCACCTTTACTATAGCTTTACACTGGCATTCGTGTCGGCATGTGTAGGATAGGTGGTAGGCTTTGAAGCGGGGACGCCAGTCTTCGTGGAGCCATCCTTGAAATACCACCCTTATCGTCATGGATGTCTAACCGCGGTCCGTTATCCGGATCCGGGACAGTGTATGGTGGGTAGTTTGACTGGGGCGGTCGCCTCCGAAAGAGTAACGGAGGCGCGCGATGGTGGGCTCAGACCGGTCGGAAATCGGTCGTCGAGTGCAATGGCATAAGCCCGCCTGACTGCGAGACTGACAAGTCGAGCAGAGACGAAAGTCGGTCATAGTGATCCGGTGGTCCCGCGTGGAAGGGCCATCGCTCAACGGATAAAAGGTACGCCGGGGATAACAGGCTGATGACCCCCAAGAGTCCATATCGACGGGGTTGTTTGGCACCTCGATGTCGGCTCATCGCATCCTGGGGCTGGAGCAGGTCCCAAGGGTTTGGCTGTTCGCCAATTAAAGCGGTACGTGAGCTGGGTTCAGAACGTCGTGAGACAGTTCGGTCCCTATCTGCCGTGGGTGTAGGAATATTGACAGGATCTGTCCCTAGTACGAGAGGACCGGGATGGACATATCTCTGGTGGACCTGTTGTCCTGCCAAGGGCATAGCAGGGTAGCTATATATGGAATGGATAACCGCTGAAGGCATCTAAGCGGGAAACCAACCTGAAAACGAGTATTCCCTATCAGGGCCGTGGAAGACGACCACGTTGATAGGCCGGGTGTGGACGTGCAGCAATGCATGAAGCTTACCGGTACTAATCGCCCGATTGGCTTGATCGTTCTCATTGATTATGCTCATCGAACGAAGTTCGATGTGCCTAAGACCTTTGTCCTGACGGCGTACGCAAACCTTTGGTTTGCTGCCTGCGGACGGCCCGCGCCACATGGCGCGACGGCCTCTGGCCTGTATGGGTGCCCAAAGCGCCATCGGGTCTGGAAAGGTTTAAAGACGTGTTCAAAGACTAAAAAATGAGGTTTACCTCAACCAGCTTCTCAAAAATGTTGCGCTTCGCTGACCTGGTGGTTATTGCGGGGCGGCCGCACCCGTTCCCATTCCGAACACGGCCGTGAAACGCCCCTGCGCCAATGGTACTCCGTCTCAAGACGCGGGAGAGTAGGTCGCTGCCAGGTCTGCAAAACGCAACATATCTTCTCGATCCACGAAATCTGCGGCCCCTGGCCGACCCAAGGGCCGCCCACAAAGCGGCCCTTTTGCTTTGCAGAATATGAAAACTTCGGGGTGCAATCGTTCTGCGTCCCTTACAGGAGACAAATCGCCTTCGGCAATTTGCTCCGGAACAAGGCGTAACCGCTCAACCGGTTACGCCAACGCGACAAAACCAAAACGGTTTTGCGCTTCGCTATTTTGCCTTCGGCAAAAAGCTTATAACGCGGGGTGGAGCAGCCCGGTAGCTCGTCAGGCTCATAACCTGAAGGCCGCAGGTTCAAATCCTGCCCCCGCAACCAAAAACAAAATAATCCCGACGATCCAAACAAAGCCCCGCAACGGGGCCGCTTGCGTTTCCGGCCTTCATTTGCGCCAGCGCGGCCCGTCAGGTCTTCGGGGATTGCCTTCTCGTTGAGGAACTCGGGCTTCCTCTTGCCAGATGCAAACGTCAGGATCGCGGCAAGATTGCCGCGCAGCACGATCACCAGTTCCTCACCATCGGAACAAGCTCGATGCCGCTGACCCGCGGCGGCCGGCGTTCGCAACAAAATCACACAAAACCAAACACACTCTTGCACCGGCAATAGCTAGGTTTTCTCATCTCCTTATGAGGAACTCGCCATGTCCACCGAAATCATCCGCCCCAAGAGAATTCTTGTGTTTCTGCCCGAGGCGGCGGCGAATGCGATTGTCGCGAAACTGGCAGCCCATGGGCATGAAGCCGTTGCGGTGTCGACGTTTCCGGAGGCTTTTACTGCCCTCCGTTCGGATAATTATTCCTTCGCCATAACGACCCGACCTGACATCGATCTCCTGCGCAATATCCGCTCCATTCCGGTGATCAATCTCGAGATTTTCTTCCACACGGAGCCTGCCGGCGATGGTCCGTTGATAACGTCAAAACGGTTCGACAGCAGCGCATTCATGAAACGGATCGAGTTCCTTGTTCAGCCTCTGGCGACGAGAGTCGAACCCGCTCGCGTCGAGCAGGCAAAACATGAGGGGATGCCAGAACGTAGGACGCCCCGATGGTGGATGGCGGTCAAGGTCATATTGGGTTTGCCGCGCCGGCGGGAAGGATTGAAGCATGTTCGATCCTAGCAGGCTTCTGGTGGTCGCGGCCGGCTTCAGTCCGGCGATAGAGGGAAGCACCCATAGAATAAATAACCGCAGCCGGTGAGGAGCCTCGGGCGATGGAGCTCTGGCGGATTGCTGCTCCACGGCGGGAGCAGGCCTTTTTCGGGATATGTCTTTTGGTTCACTGGCTGATAAGCGCCGCCTCGTTGAGCGGTTATATTATAGTGGTTCTGTTTCTGATCGTGGCAGTGGGCCGGCTTGTGCGGCATGCCGCGATCCTGTTTGCATCAAGACTGCCAAGGAGGTCGCAACTCAGGCACTATATCGTGCTGTTTACGTCAGTGGCCTTCTTCTTCCTGCTGGCTTTGCGAGGTTGTTACCTCGCTGCTGTGATCGTAGACCTCGGCTTCCATTCCGATCCGTTTGAAGCCCGTAGTGATATCGGTCGGCACTGACTGTCAGCCAGATTGACTGCCCGGCAACCCGGCCGGGGGGTTCTCGCGATCGGCGTTGATCTTATCAGAGCTCATCGAGCCCTTCATTCAGGGTCTCGATGTTGCGTAGCCGCTTTCTCCCCTCGACTCCCGCCTTCTCCAGGCATCGGGTGATCAGCAGATGGCAGAGGGCCATGACCGCCGTGTGGTTGAAGAGTGGGCCGGGTGCCAGGGTCTGGCATTGGAAATGCCAGGTTGTCGATGTCTCGAACGCTGCACCCTCGTCGGTGATGTAGAGGACTTTCGCTTTTGACTTCCGAAGCTGGGCAAGGATGGCGTCTACCTGAGCGATTCTCCGGCGCATGGCAAAGAATACGACCACGTCGTCCTCGCGCAGGCTGACAAGATGTTCTCCAAGCGTCTGCCCCGCACCGGGAATTGCGACGATATCCTCGATGACCTGGGTCAACTGCCATTGCAGGTAGGAGGCAAAGGGATGGCTGCTGCGGAAACCGAGCACCCAAACCTTCCGCGCCGCAATCATCGCGTCCGTCACGGCCTCGATCTGGCCGTCCGAAATGGAAAGGAACGTTGCTTCAAGATTGGCGATCGCCTGAGCGACATGCGCCTGCATCGACTGGGCAGCCGCTGCGCCGGCGGCGGCCGTCAGGAAGAGCCGGGAGCCGGTCTGCTTTTCGGCCCGGGCATGACGGCGGGCTTCCTCGTAGTTTTCGTAGCCGAGGCGCTGGATGAAGCGCGTCACCGTGGCCTTGGAGACATGCGCAAGCGCGGCAAGCTCCTGCGCCGAATAGCTGGCAAGCTCGCCGGGAAAGTCGCAGACGAATTCCCCCAGGCGCTTTTCGGCAGGGTGCAATTGGGGAATTGCCTGCCTCACGCGATACAGGAACGATTTATCCTTCGGCACGGGGAGCTCCGCCAAGACATCAGCGCGCGGACTGTCCGGCGGGACGCCGCGACTTGCAACAGAAAAAACGACCTCTCCATGGCATAACCTGGGAGATGCCCCCATCAGTTGGCCCTCGATCCGGCTTCAGGAGGATGGGTAAGCCTGGAGAGCAGCAGTTCGACAGCGGAGCGGATAGGTGCAATCACCGGCGACGAGAGAGCCCGCTGAAGATCGTCTGCCGCCTGGCCCAGCGGGCCGCCACCGATGATGACGGCTTCGGCGCCATCCCGTTCGAGACATTCGCGAACCGCAATCTCAAGGGCCGCGTGCAAACGCGCGGGGTCGGAGGCGAGCGCCAGTGGATCGCCGCTGGTCAGCCGCGTACCGGTAAAGAGGTGGGCAAGGCCGAGCATTTCAGCCTTGGCGGCGAAGCTCGCCACGAGGTCGGGGGTGACAGTCGCGATGCCGAAACGCCGGCCCCCGGCGGAGGCTTCGTACATGCTCGCCTCGCAGATGCCGACCGTCGGCAGGCTGGACAGGGCTTTCAGGCGTTCGAGCCCCGGATCGCCGAATGCGCTGACGATCAGCCCATTGCTGGTTTCCTCCGCGGCCAATCCCATTTCGACGACGCCGCCGGCCGCTGCGGCAAGCTCCTCGCCATTCAGGATCATCGATACCCCTCTCGTGGCGGTGACACCCTCCAGCGAGAATTTTTCCGGCAGGTATTTCCGGGCGATCTCGGTCATCATGACCGTCGTCGCCAGCGACGTGTTCGGATTGATCAATGTGATATGCGTCATGTCTCGTTCCATGCGCGATTGCATGGACGCCTCCCTGCCTTCTTCTCGTTTTTCATTTCTTTGGTGTTCAGGCACATTGCACGCAAGCGACGCTGCCGGCCCCGCCGACCGGTATCAAGGCCGGTACTTCCGTGCGGCAGAGATCGGAAACCTGGGCGCAGCGCGGCGCGAAGGCGCAACCGGGCGGCATGGCTGCCAGGTCCGGCGGCGCCCCGGGAATGGTGATCAGCCGGTCGCGTCCGTGGGCCAGTTCGACGCGGGCGCCGAGCAGCCCCTTGGTATATGGGTGTCTCGGTTCGCGGATGATGTCGGCGACCCTGCCTTCCTCGACGATCCGCCCGGCATACATTACCGCGATCCGGTCCGCGACTTCCGCTGCAACGCCGATATCATGGGTGACGAAGATGACGGAGAGCCCGTACTCCTTCTGCAAATCGCGGATCAGCAGGAGGATCTGGATCTGGACCGTTGCATCGAGGGCCGTGGTCGGTTCGTCGGCGAGCAGGACCTTCGGGTTGCAGGCGAGCGCCATGGCGATCATTGATCGCTGCAGCATGCCGCCGGACATTTCATGCGGATAGTTTTGCAGCCGGCGCTCCGGGGAGGGAATCTTGACCTTCTGGAAGAGAGCAAGCGCGCGCGCCGCCGCTTGCGAGCGCGAGATGCCTTCATGCCGCATGATGGTTTCTTCTATCTGGCGGCCAAGCGTGTAGACAGGGTCGAGCGCCAGCCGCGGCTCCTGGAAGACCATGGAGGCAACGGCGCCGCGAAAGGCACCGAGATCCTTGGTCGTCAATCCCGTCACATCTCGGCCGGCGACCGTCATCGAGCCTTCGATCGTCGTGCCTTTGGGGTGCAGGCGCAGCAGCGAGCGCATGGTGACGCTCTTGCCGGACCCGGATTCGCCGAGCAGCGCAACAACCTCGCCCGGCTGTACCGAAAGGGAGACGCCGTTGACGGCCTTGACGGGCTTTCGGCCGCGGTTGAACGTCACGGAAAGATTGCGAATATCGATCATCGCGGCGGTTTGCATGGTCATGCCTCCACCAATGCCGGTGCACGGCTGTGGCGGGAGCCCGGTACGGACATCAGACAGGCTGCGGACTGGCTTTCGGAGACGCTGGCAAGCGGCGGCAGCTTGTCGCTGCAGATGCTTTCGGCGAACGAACAGCGGGTATGGAACCGACAGCCTGACGGCGGATCGATCGGGTTCGGCGGGTCGCCCGAGAGCGGCGGCTCGGAGGTTCTTTCGGAGGGGTCCATCTTCGGCATCGAGGCGAGAAGTGCGGCGGAATAGGGATGGCGGGTGTTCTCGAAGATCGCATCGCGGCTGCCGATCTCGGCCACCTTGCCGAGATACATGACCATCACCCGGTCGCACATGAAGCGTACGACGTTGAGGTCGTGGGAGATGAACAGGTAAGTCAGGCCGAAATCCCGCTTCAGATCGAGGAGCAGGTTCAGGACCTGGGCTTCCACCGACTTGTCGAGTGCCGACACAGCTTCGTCGAGGATGATGAGCCGCGGTTCGAGTGCGAGCGCCCGGGCGATGTTGACGCGCTGCCGCTGTCCGCCCGACAGTTCGTGCGGGTAACGGCCGGCAAAGCGCGACGGCTCGAGCCCGACCCGGTGCAGCAGGTCATGCGCCCGGGCGATTGCCTTGCCCGCGGCAATGCCATGTACGCGCGGCGCAAAGGCTATGGATTCTTCGATCGTCAGCCTGGGGTTGAGGGAAGCGTAGCTGTCCTGAAAGACCATCTGGACCTGGCGGCGGTAGTCGGAAAGCGGTAGCGCGCCGCCAACCGTCTCACCGTCGAACAGGATATCGCCTCGGTCAGGCAAGATGAGCTGCATCAGCAGCCGCGCCGTGGTGGACTTGCCGCAGCCGCTTTCTCCGACGACCCCGAGCGTCTCGCCCTTGAGGATATCGAAATCCACGCCGTCGACGGCGCGGACGACCTTCTTCGGCTTCATGAAACCGCTACCCTTGACCGGGAAATGCTTGATCAGGCCGCGCGCGGAGATCAGCGGCTGAGCGGGGCCGCCTCTTTCGCCGACGGGAAGATCGTAGGCAGGTTCTTCGACGATGCTGATCATGACTTCACATCCATGGCTGTGCGCAGCCCGTCCGAGAAAAGGTTGAAGCAAATCGAGGTGATGAAGATCATCAGGCCGGGTAGGGCCGCCACCAACGGGTTGTTGTAGATCGCTGTGCGAAGCGTGTTGAGCATCAGCCCCCATTCGGCATCCGGCGGCCGCACGCCGAGGCCAAGGAAGGAGAGGCCCGAGGCGAGGATCATCGAGACGGATATCAGGCTCGTGGCGAAGACGAAGATCGGGCCGAGCACATTGCCGAGGATATGGACGCGGATGATCGTCATCGGCGGGGCGCCGGAGGCCCGCGCTGCGTCCACGTAGTCGAGCTTGCGGACCTGGGTGGTCACGCTTTCGGCGACGCGGGCGATCTGCGGGATGAAGACGACGGTCAGCGAGACGAGCGCATTGGTGAGCCCTGAGCCGAGTGCGCCCGACAGTGCCACGGCCAGAAGCACCGACGGAAAGGCGTAGAAGACGTCGATCGTGCGCATGATCAGCGTGTTGACGATGCCCCCTGCATAACCGGCAACGATGCCGATCGTCGAGCCGATGATGAAGGCGATCGGCACCGGGATGACGCCCATGATGAGCGAAAGCCGCGCGCCGTAGATCAGCCGGGAGAGCATGTCGCGGCCGAGTTCGTCCGTGCCGAAGATATAGCCTGGCGTGCCGATCGGCTTGAGGCGACGGATGACGCTGCCCTTGGAGGGATCGTAAGGCGCGATATAGGGAGCAAAAATCGCGATCAGCACCAGGATCAGAAGAATAGCGAGGGCCGTCATGGCGACCGGATCGCGGGAGATGCGGCGCAGCACGCCGCTCCAGAAGCCGGGGGATTTGGCGATGGCGGCAGGGGAAGGGGCCGCGATGTCTGCGGTGACGACAGCCATGTGTCAGCTCCTCTGGATACGGGGATCGATCGCGCTCTGCAGCACGTCGACAACGAGGTTGAGGAAAACGAAAAACATCGCGAGCACCAGGATCGTCCCCTGCAGGATGGGCAGGTCGCGGGTGAAGATCGCGCCGTTCAGCAGGAAGCCGGTCCCCGGCCAGGAAAAGACCGTTTCGATCAGGATCGAGCCGCCGAGCAGGTAACCGAGCTGCAGTCCCATGACCGAGAGCGCGGTCGGCGCGGCGTTGCGCACAACGTGGCGCAGGATCTGCGGTGTCATCAGCCCCTTGGCGGCGAGTGCCTGGGTAAAATCCTGGGAGAGGATATCGGCGACCAGCGATCGGATGGTGCGGGCGATGATGCCCATCGGGATGACCGACATGGTGACCGCAGGCAAGATGAGGAACTGCAGGTAAGCCCAGCTCAGGTTTCGGCCCGACGATCCCTCCGGTCCGCCGCCCATGGCCGGCAGCCAGCCGAGGGTGACGGAAAAGGCGATGACCAGCACCATGCCGAGCCAATAATGAGGCACGCTGACGCCGAGCATCGAGATCGCCGATGCCAGGCGATCCACCCAGCCTCCGCGGAATACACCGGCAAGAAAACCCAGGGAAGAACCTGCCACGAAACCGATAACGGCGGCGGCCAGGGCAAGGATGATGGAATTGACGGATGCATCCAGGATCTCGCTCAGCACCGGCCGGCCGCTGGCGATCGAGGTCCCGAGATCGCCCTGCAGCGCATGCCATGCCCAAAGAGCATATTGGACCGGAAGCGGTCGGTCGAGGCCGTAGAAGCTGCGCATCTGTGTCTGCAGTTCGGCGGAAGCATCCGAAGGCAGGATCGCGGCGAGCGGATCGCCCGGAGCGATATGGATCAGCATGAAGCATACGATGCTCACGCCGATCGTGACGGGAATGACGTGCAGAAGTCGTTTCAGGGCATAGAGCAGCATGGTGTCCTCACCGGGGAGGTTGATCGGGCATCATGAAAGGCGGCGCGCCGATCGCTCGGCGCGCCCGCTCGGGATTACTCCATGGTAATCGTCGAAAAATCCTGGAACCAGTTCTGGGCCTGGACGAACCCCTTGACCTTGGCGGTCATGGCGCGTGGGTTGACGTCGTGCGTCACCATCAGGAACAGCGCATCGTTCACGTATTTCTCGTGCACCTGCTGCATTACCTTGTCCTGCTCCACGGGATCGAAGGTGTTGCGCACCTTGTCGAACAGCGCGTCCATATCCTTGTCGCAATAATAACCCCAGTTGGTGCCGGTCGGCGGGGCGAGCTTGCACTGCGACTGGCGGATCATGGCGGTAAAGGGATCCTGGATGAAATAGCTGTAGTTGATCGCTGTGGCGCCCTTGGCGCTCGGATCCTTGGCGCCCGCCCGCCAGATGTTGATGACGGTGTTCCAGTCGGCGACCTCGTATTCGACATTGATGCCGACTTCGGCAAGCGTCTGCTGGATATATTCGTTCATCTGCAACGGCAGCATCTGGCCCGAGCCGGACGAGGAAATGATGACCTTGGTCTTGAGCGGCTTGTCGGGGCCGTAACCTGCTTCCTTCATCAGCTTCTTGGCTTCCTCGACATTGTATTCGACCTTGAAGGTCGGCTTGCCGAACCACTGGTGCCCCGGCGGCATGTAGCCTTGCGCGGGAACGGAAAGGCCGCCGAGAAGCTCGTTGAGGCCGTCGCGGTCAACTGCAAGGTTGGCGGCCTTCCGGACGCGGATATCGTTCCATGGGGATCCGTCGATGCGCGACAGGTGCCAGGTCCAGTTATGCGGGTAGGAATTGGTGATGATCTTGAGACCGGCTTCCTTCAGTGATTTCACCGAATCCGGGGCGGGAGCCTCGATCCAGTCTACCTGGCCGGAGCGAAGCGCGGCGACCCGGGTATTGGGTTCCGGCAACGGGATCAGGACGAGCTTGTCGAGCTTGGGAACGCGCGCCTTGTCCCAGTAGTCCTTGTTGGGCGTCAGCTCGGCCCGTTCGCGCGGCGTAAAGCCGCTTTCCATCTTCCATGGGCCGGTGCCGGAAGGCTTCTGGGCAACCGTATCCCAGTTCTTGCCCTGCTTTTCCCAGTTCGCAGGCGAGGAAATCAGGATCCAGCTCAGCTGGTAGGGAAGCGTGGCATCCGGCGTGTTGGTGATGATTTCGACCGTCAGCGGATCCACGACCTTGTAGGACGCGACCGCCGGGATGCGCGACTTGCCCTGGGCCGCCTGGCGCTTGTCGAACTGCGGCGCGTCCGCCTTCAGAAGCTTGTCGAGGTTCCAGACGACTGCGCCCGCATCGAAGGCGCTGCCGTCATGGAATTTGACGCCGTCGCGGAGCTTGAAGATCCATTTGGTCTTGTCGGCCGGATCGACCTGCCAGGATGTCGCAAGGCTCGGAATGAGCGCGGATGGCTTGTCGGCTTTCGAAAGATCCCATTCGATCAGGGAATTGTAGACCGTATAACCCATGAAGCGCTGGCCTTCGCCGCCCTGGTCGGTCTGGCCGGTGGTGAGCGGGATATCGGAAGCGGTCATGCCGATGCGCAGTGTTCCAGCCGCCAGTGCGGGGGTCGCGGCGGCTGCAAGGAGTGCAGCGGCGGTCGCGCCAAATACCGTCGTCATCCGCAGGTTCCGGAAAAAACCGATGCCATGCCGTCTACTTGATGATGTGTTGGTCATGCTGTTCCCTCTTTATTGAATTCGCTGGACTTTGACCCAGTCATAAAAGGAGAAGCAGATTTCATGCCAATTTCTGTGAAACTAGAATTTCACTTGTCTCCAAAGGAATAGCGCAGATAGATGAACTCGATTTCGAGATACGGAAGGCTCGTGCCGAATTCTGTGGCGAGAAAGCAAGGCGTCTGCCGAAAAATGCCGCGCCGGTAACCGTCGTGCCGATGTGTGGCGGGTGTCTTGAACGGCTTGCCGGCATGGCCTCAAGGTCATCGGTTGGACAGTAATTGGCGGAAATCCGGGAGCCGTGGCTTGTTGGCTCAAATTTATGGGTTGCCTAGAGATACGCGGCGCTTAAAGCATATGCGTATCAGACGCCGAGAAACTGGACCGCAAGACAGACTCATGACCAACAGAGATTATTATTCCAAACTTGGTGGTTTGCCGCCGCAGACCGAACTTCTTTCCAGCAAGGCTGTTTTCACGACATCCTATGCGGTCATTCCGCGGACCGTCATGTCCGATATCGTCGCCAGCCTGCTTCCCCATTGGCAGGGAACCCGGGCATGGATCATCTCCCGCCCGATGACGGGCTTTTCGGAGACGTTCTCGCAATACATCGTGGAAGTCCAGCCTGGCGGCGGAAGCGACCGGCCGGAACCCAACACGCGCGCCGAGGCGGCGATCTTCGTCGTCGAGGGCGAGATGTCGATCGAGTTTTCCGGAAGCGATCATGCGCTGAGGGCCGGTTCCTTTGCATATATCCCGGCCGGATCACCGTGGAAGCTGCGCAACAGGGGCACGGCGCCCGTCAAGTTCCATTGGGTCCGCAAGGCCTTCCAGGCGGTCGAGGGGCTGGAAGCGCCGCCGGCGGTCTTCACCCATGAAGACGAGCATCCGATTTCATGGATGCCGGACACGGGCGACCGTTGGGGGACAACCCGTTTCGTCGACACCTCCGACGTCCGCTACGACATGCATCTCAACATCGTCACCCTGGAGTCGGGCGCGACCATTCCCTTCATGGAGACGCATGTGATGGAGCATGGCCTCTATGTGCTCGAAGGCAAGGCGGTCTACCGGCTCAATCAGGATTGGGTCGAGGTGGAGGCCGGCGACTATATGTGGCTGCGCGCCTTCTGCCCGCAGGCCTGTTATGCCGGCGGCCCCGGCCGTTTCCGTTACCTGCTCTACAAGGACGTCAATCGCCACACCGAACTGTGGTAGTTGCTGGTTTCGCAAACGCGAGCGGCGTTCCGGAGCGTCGGGACGCCGCCGTCAGCCGAGTTCGAGAGTGGTAATTCCGAACACGCCCGACATATGCACCGCCGGCGCCGGTCCGCGATACATCCGAGCGGTCGTGAAGCCTTTCGTGAAACGATGAGCCGCAAGATAGGCTGAAAATTCCGCCTGTGAGGCAGGTACGTCGATATGCAGCGTTTCGTCGCCGATCTCCGCGGCGCAGGCGCTCAGCAGCTTTTGCGCGTCATCGACGGTCTGCGCAAACAACGGGCCGACCTTGTAACCGTCATGGCATTTGCGGCAGACCGCATAGCCGCAGACATTGCCGTCGCGGATGATGACCTTGGCAGCCCGAGGGGGCTTCAGCCAGGCGGTCAGGAAAGTATCGCGCTCCGCAGGGAAGAACGCCTGGTCATAGTCAAGAATGGCTGCCACCAGATCGTCGGTGATCGCGGTCACATCTGCATCGCGGCTCCCGGCGAGGCCGCCGCTCCAGCGAAAGGTCTCGTAGGCCGGCTCGAAGCCCATGCTGCGATAATTCGATTGCTGTTCCGGCACGCCGTCAAGGCCGATCGTCCGGCCGTCGAGATGCGCCATGCCGGCATCCCAGACCTTTCTGCCATGACCCTTGCCTCGGAAATCCGCCTGGGCGATGTAAAGGCCGATAAAGCCGAAATTTGAACCGTAACGGACTGCGGATATGGCGGCGGCCATCTGGCCGTCCACGAAACAACCGATGAAGCCTTCGCGGTCGGCGGCGTGGAGAGCCGGCGCATCGGAAAGTCCCGGATTCCAGCCCTCGATCCGGGCCCAATCCACAAGCTGTTCGACCTCGGAGGAGGTGAGCGCGCGAATGGTTGTGTGAGTTTTCATTTGACGGCGAGTTTCCCGGGCTCGAAACCTTCGAGCAGGCCTTTATAGGATTTGCGGACCGGAGAAGCATAGGCTCCTCGTTTGGCCGTCGACAAGCCCAATGTCACCAGCGCCTCAGCCTGTTTCACCGCCGCCGCGACGCCGTCGATCACCGGCACGCCGAATTCGCGCCGCAGTTCTGCCGTGAGATCGGCCATGCCGGCACAGCCGAGCACGATCGCCTCGGCCTTGTCGTCGCGTAGCGCCGTCGCAATCTCGCTGCGCAGCCGGTCGCGGGCGTTGGAATTCGGGTCTTCCAGTGACAGGACCGGAATATCGGCCGCCCGCACCTTGCATCGTCCGGCCATGCCGTAGCGATGCACCAGATGTTCGAGCGGCAGGCGCGAGCGCTCCAGGGTGGTGACGATGGTGAAGCGCTGGGCGATGAAGGCGGTGGTGGCGAGCGCCGCTTCGCAGATGCCGACCACGGGAATGTTGGCCAGTGCTCTCGCGGCGTCGAGGCCCGTGTCGTCGAAACAGGCGATGATCGCCGCATCGGCGCCGGCCTTTTCGCCCTTGGCCATCTCGATCAGCAGGCCGGGCACCGCGAAGACTTCGTCATAATAACCTTCGATCGAGACCGGTCCCATGGAGGAGGTGACGGCAAGGATTTCGGTGCCGGCATTGGCGACGCGCATGGCGGAATCGGCGATCGTCTCCGTCATGCTGGCGGTGGTATTCGGGTTTACGACGAGAATGCGCATTCTGTTCACGACCGCAGGCGGCGGCGATTGAGATGGACGATCAGGCCGAGCGTGCCGGCGATGACCAGGAAGGAGAACACCGTGGTCACCGTGCCCAGCGCGTAGAGCACGGGCGTCGTGACATTGGTCGTCATGCCGTAGATTTCGAGCGGCAACGTGTTGAACGAGCCTGCCGTCATCAGCGTACGGGCGAATTCGTCATAGGACAGCGTGAAGCCGAACAGGCCGACGCCGATGAGGCTCGGCGCGATCATCGGCAGCACGACATGGCGGAAGGTCTGCCAGGACGAAGCGCCGAGATCGCGCGCGGCTTCCTCGTAGGCGGGCGAAAAGCGGTTGAAGACGGCGAACATGATCAGCACGCCGAAGGGCAGCGTCCAGGTGAGATGCGCGCCGAAGGCCGACGTGTACCAGGACGGCGTGGAAACCGATCTGCTGGAAAACCACGCCGATGCCGAGCGAGATGATGATCGAGGGCACCACGAGGCTGGCGACGGCGAGATAGAACAGCGCGGTGGAGCCGATGAAGCGGCGGCGGAACGCTAGGCCCGCCAGCAGCGAAACGACGACGGTGACGCTCATCACCATGATGCCGAGCACCGCAGAGCGGCGGAACGAGCCGCCGAAATCGCCGACCGCCTGGGTCTCGAACAGGTTGGCGAACCAGCGCAGCGAAACGCCGTTCAGCGGGAAGGTGAGACCGCCGTTAGGCCCCTGGAAGGAGAGGATCAGGATCGCCGAAAGCGGGCCGTAAAGGAACAGCACGAAGATGGCGAAGAAGATGGCAAGAAGGTAGAATTCGCGGCCGCGCTTGTCGCTGTGCATCTCGGAGCTCCCCTTTTTCCTAGAGTTCTTTGCGGATGTCGACGATGCGGAGAATGCCCGCGACCATCAGGAGAACGAGGACGAGCAGCACGACCGCGTTGGCTGCTGCTGCCGGGTATTGGAGCAGCGACATCTGGTTCTTCATCATCAGCGCCACCGAGGCGCTCTGACCGCCGGACATCACCTGGACGGTCGAGAAATCGGCCATGACCAGCGTCACCACGAAGATGGTGCCGATCGCCATGCCGGGCTTGGCAAGCGGAATGATGACGTTGGTGAGGATCTGCGTGCTCGTGGCGCCGGCGTCGCGCGCCGCTTCGACCAGCGACTTGTCGATGTGCATCAGCGTGTTGAAAATCGGCGTCACCATGAACAGCGTGTAGAGATGCACCATCGCGAGCACCACCGCGAAGTCCGAATAGAGCAGCCATTCGATCGGTTCGGGAATGATCCCCGCATTGATCAGCGTCGTGTTGACGAGACCGTTGCGCCCCAGCACCGGGATCCACGAGATCATGCGGATGATGTTGGAGGTGAGGAACGGCACGGTGCAGATGAGAAAGAGCACCATCTGCATGGCCGTGGTGCGGATGTGGAAGGCGAGGAAATAGGCAACCCAGAAACCGACGAAGAGTGTGATCGCCCAGACCAGGAAGGCGAATTTCAAGGTATTCAGGTAGGTCTTCCAGGTCACCCACGAGCCGAGCGTTTCCGCATAGTTCATCGTTAGGAAGTCCGGGTACATCTGGGCGAAGTCGTAGTCCCAGAAGCTGACGACTGTAATCATCAGGATCGGCAGGAGCAGGAAGGCGCCGAGGATCAGCGCCAGCGGCGTCGCCTGGAGATAGGAGATCAGCGCCGGCGACAGACGAAAGCTTTTCGCCTTCGTCATGTCGGCCTTGTCCGGTTCCGAGGATGCTATCGTCGCCATGTTTCGTCTCCCTGGGGTTACCCGAGAGCGGAATATGGTTCCTCACCCGGTCGTCATCCTCGGGCTTGACCCGAGGATCCATTTCGTCGTCCGTGCGCCCTTTCGCCCCTGGCGGGGATCCTCGGGTCAAGCCCGAGGATGACGGCGTAAGGGATGCTAGGCCTGCAGCGCCGGATTCTGGGCCTTAAGCAGCGATGAACTCGTTCCAGCGGCGGACCATGTAGCGGTCCTCGTCCATGACCGAATTCCAGCAGGCCACGTGGCCCATGCGTTCCTCGAAGGAGCCGCCGTCACGGATTGCGCCGGCCTTTTCCATGACCTTGCCGTCCGGAGCGACGATATCGCCCTTGGCCGGCTTGCCTTCGATCCAGTAGCCCCATTCGTCGGCGGACATGTGGGCCTTGGCGGTTTCCATGGCGGCCGAGTAGTAGCCCTGGCGGTTGAGATAGGCGCCGACCCAGCCGGACGTGTACCAGTTGATGTATTCATAGGCCGCATCGAGCTTGGCGCCGGAGAGATGGGCGGCAAGACCAAGACCGCCGCCCCACGAGCGATAGCCTTCCTTGAGCGGCTGGTATTTGCAGGCGATGCCCTTGGAGCGGACGGCGGCGACGGCCGGCGACCACATCGACTGGATCACGACTTCGCCCGAGGCCATCAGGTTGACGCTCTCGTCGAACGACTTCCAGAAGGCGCGGAACTGGCCGGCCTGCTTGGCCTTGATCAGGAAGTCGATCGTCTTGTCGATTTCCGCCTTGGTCATGTTGCCCTTGTCGGCATACTTGATGTTGCCCATGGCCTCCATGATCATCGCGGCATCCATGATGCCGATCGACGGGATGTTGAGGATCGAGGCCTTGCCCTTGAATTTCGGGTCCATGATATCGGCCCAGGTGGAGATCTCGCGGCCGACTAGGTCCGGGCGGATGCCGAGCGTGTCGGCGTTGTAGATGGTCGGAACCATCGTGAACCACTTGGTCTCTTCCTTGGCGAAGGTCTTGTCGCCGGGCTTTGCGACATAACCGACCGTGTGCGGCGCGGTCCCTTGCGCGATCACGCTGTCCGGCTTCAGCTTGCCGTTTTTGAACAGTGGCACGATCTTGTCGTAGTACTTCAGCTTGGTCGTATCCATCGGCTGGATGACGCCGGCCGGATAGACCTTCTTGAGGATCCAGTATTCGATGTCGGCGATGTCGTAGGAGTTCGGCTGGGTGACGGCGCGCTGGGCGGCGGCATCCGAGTCCGTCGCGGTCATTTCGAGCGTGATGCCGAGGTCGGCCTTGCACTTCTCGGCGATCGCGTTGAGGTTCGAAACGCCGGTGCCGAACTGGCGCAGCGTGATCGGATTCTGGGCCCAGATGGTCGGGAAACCGGTGATGGCGCCGGAGCCGGCGGCAAGACCGGCTGCCGCGGACGCCGTCTTTAGAAGCGTGCGGCGCGAAATTCCCTTGGGTGTCTTCTTGGTCTCAGTCATTGCCCTGTTCTCCTCTGGTTGAGTTTTTTGGTGGCATCAGTTCTTGAGGCGACCGAGGACGATCGCGTCCTCGCGGCCCCAGGAAAGCGGGATCGCTTCTCCGACCTTGACCGGATTGGCGAAAAATTCGGCGTCGGTCAGGATCGCGGTGAAATCCTCGATCCCGGCGCCGTTGACCGAGAGCTTTACCGAGGAACCGCGATATTCGACGTTTGAAACCGAGCCGGTGAATCCGAGGCCCTTTTCGGAAGGCTCGCCGATGCGGACATGGTCGGTGCGGATGGCGATGTCGGCGGTATCGGTCAGCCCGGCAGCGCCGTCGTCGGTGGCGAGGAAATCCCCGCCTGCGGGCACGGACAACATCAGCTTGTCGCCGGAACTCTGTGTCACCCGCCCGGAAATGACGTTGTGGTCGCCCATGAACTTGGCGACGAAAGCGGTAGCCGGCTTTTCGAACACCACGCGCGGATGGGCGGCCTGTTCGATGCGGCCGTCGTTCATGACGACGATCAGGTCGGCGAGCGCCATCGCCTCTTCCTGGCTGTGCGTCACATGCACGAAGGTGATGCCGAGCGAGGTCTGCAGCTTCTTCAGTTCGGCGCGCATGCGGATCTTCAGGAACGGGTCGAGCGCCGAGAGCGGCTCGTCGAGAAGCAGCGCTTCCGGATCGGTGATCAGCGCGCGGGCGAGCGCCACGCGCTGCTGCTGGCCGCCGGAAAGCTGGGCCGGGCGCCGGGTCGCATAGGCTTCCAGCTGCATCAGCCGCAGCATGTCCATCGCCTTGGCACGCCGCTCGTCCTTGTCGACGCCCTTCATCTTCAAGCTGAAAGCGACGTTGTCGACGAGGTCGAGATGCGGGAAGAGGGCGTAGGACTGGAACATCATCGCCGTGCCGCGTTTCGCCGGCGGCAGGTCGGTGACGACAGTGTTGCCGAGGCGCACGTCGCCCGAGGAGATGCTCTCATGGCCGGCGATCATCCTGAGCGTCGAGGTCTTGCCGCAGCCGGATGGACCGAGCAGGCAGCAATAGGTTCCGGCTGGAATCTTCAGGCTGATCGCGTGAACGGCCGTTGTTGTTCCGTAGATCTTAGAGACTGAAGCGATGTCGATTTCGGCGGCTTTGCTCATCAGGCGCTCCCTTGCGTCTGATATTGCTATGCATCAGCCATGCCAACTCGATTAAACCTTTAGAAAGACTTGGCTTTAGCTCGAAGCCTTGACGGGCACGTTTTGCGACTGCGTAAAAATCGTGCGATCGTTTTCGATCCTTTGGGCAAATCGTATGCAATCTTAGCATTGGATCAAAAACAAGTCGCTTGGCATCCTGTAGCCACTCGGGTTACAAAAGCCGGACATCGGACCATGGCAATGAATATCAGCGAAAAGATCAATCTTACCGAGACCACGCCCGAGGATCGCTCCCCGGAGGATCGTTCCATGGCGATCCGGGAATCCCTACGCAATGCGATCATCGATCGGCGTCTTGCACCCGGCACCAAACTGTCTGAAAGCGAAGTCGGTTCTCTGTTCGACGTCAGCCGCACGGTTGCCCGCGCCGCACTGCAGATGCTTGCCTTCGAAGGCCTGGTGAAAACCGAGCGCAACCGCGGCGCCTTCGTCTCCAATCCGTCGCCGGAGGAAGCGCGCCAGATTTTCGCCTCGCGCCGGCTGATCGAGCCCGGCATTGTCGCGGCCGCGGTCGAGCGCATCACGCCTGAGGACATCGCGGAGTTCCGCCGTCAGCTCGGCGAGGAAGAGCGCTATATGAACGAGCGCGGCCCGGCTGCGCGCCGCGCCGAGATCAAGGCTTCGGGCGATTTCCATCTGATGCTGGCTTCCGTTGCCGGCAACGTCATCCTGCAGCGCTTCATGGACGAGCTGGTCGCCCGTTCATCGCTGGTCATCGCGCTCTACGGCCGTTCCGGTGTGTCGAGCTGCGGGCATTCCGAGCATACCGCCGTTCTCGACGCCCTGGAAAAGGGCGATGGCGAGCGCGCCGCCAAGCTTATGATCCACCACATCGACCATATCGAAGCCGATCTCGATCTTCAGGTGAAACAGGGCCTTGGCCTCAAGGATGCCCTCTCGCTCGCCTAACCCCGCAAGTGCCGCAACGCCTCGGTATAGGCGGCGAGGTCCCGTTCGGGATCGGCCGGCAGCGCGGAAGCACGGATGACACGGCCGCCGCCCGCTTCGATGCCGACGTCGATCATCAGATTGTCGGACTTGCCGTGGTTCTCGATCGACAGTCCGTCGGGACCGCGGGGGCGGCCGCTGCTTTCATCGATGTGGAGCCCGGCATACCAGATCGACCGTACCCGCGTGCCGTAGTCGTCGGGATGGTTGGTATAGGCCCAGACCCGTTTGCCGAGCGCGATCATGAAGCCGATTTCGTAGACGGTGCCGGGATCGGCGCTGATGCCGCGGAACGGCGTGATATTGGCGAGGCAGACATCCGCCCGCCGCATCGCGTCGTCGTTCCGCTGGTAGATCGCGGCTGCCGTCAATTGGCCTACAGGCGCCTGGTTCTCATCGCTGCCGGGACCTGTGGGCTCGAAGCCGAAGCTGCGGGCGAGGCGGCGTTTCTCGCCCATCACGATCTGGGCATCGGGCAAAAATACTTCGGGGCCGGCGAGATAGATGGTCGGCATGAAAATCCTTTGATGAATCGGTCAGCACCAGTGTTCCATAGCGTCCTGTCCGGCGCATTGCGAGCGTGAATGCACCGACCGACCGGCTGAGCCGCCACGAACTGTTGGATTCATCTCTTTGCATCAAGTTGGGCGGAGGCGCATTTTAAAAGTGGAGATTTGTAGACAAGAATAATCACCCGCATTAGGAATGCTCCCCGACGACGTTACCGGCAGGGGATAGATCATGGTTTCGCTCACTCGTTTCGCTACGCGCGGCTTTCTGGCCGCCGCACTTTCCGGCTTGCTGGCGCATGGTGTCGCGGCCGAGGAGATCATTTTCAAGGACCAGGAAAACCGCGAGGTGAAACTCGCCAAGGCCGCCGAGCGGATCGTTTCGATCGTCATCCCGATGGCCTCGACGGTGATCGCGCTGGACGGCGGGACGAAGAAGCTCGTCGGCATGAACCCGACTGCCAAGAGCGCCGTGCTCGAAGGCATCCTGAGCAAGATCTTCCCGGAAACCAAGGACATTCCGTCCGACGTGACTGCTCCGAATTTCGTGCCGAACATCGAGGCGCTGACGGCGACCAATCCCGATCTCGTCATCCAGTGGGGCGGCCGCGGCAACGACATTGTCGCGCCGATCACCAATGCCGGCCTCAACGCCATGCTGATCCTCTACGGAACCGAGCAGCTGACCCGCGACTACATGACGATGACCTCGAGGGCAATCAGCAAGCCGGAGCGCATCAAGGAACTGGTCGAGTGGCGCGACCGGGTGCAGAAGGACATCGAAGCCAAGGCCAAGGCGATCCCGCAAGACAAGAAGCCCAGCACGCTTTATATCGCCCGCGCGCTGAGCGAGATTGCAACCACGGGAACCAAGGGCAGCTACAATGCCTGGTACATGGAACTCGTCGGCGGCAGGAACGCTTCGGCCGAGCTCAACGGCACGGTGACGATCAACAAGGAGCAGATCGCCCAGTGGGACCCGGAAATCATCTTCCTCAACGCCTTCGAGGCCAAGCTCGACGTGAACTGGGTCTATAACGACCCGATCCTGTCGCTGACCAAGGCGGCCCGGAACAAGCGGGTCTACAAGATGCCGCTCGGCGGCTATCGCTGGGACCCGCCGAACCAGGAATCGCCGCTGGCCTGGATGTGGACCGCCAACCTGACCCAGCCGGATGTCTTCAAATACGATCTGCGCGCCGAGATGAAGACCGCCTACAAGGCGCTCTACAATTACGACATCACCGATGCCGATATCGATAGCATCCTGTGGATGAAGGAACAGAGCGGCTCGGCCAACTACGCCCAGTTCAAGGCGAAGTAGGTCATGGCGGCGCTGACGCAGGACGAGGCGGCTCCGATGGTCCGCCGGGCGCACTTGGCACGGCAGACCCTGGTCTTCGCAGGGCTGCTGGCGCTGTTTGCGGTCGCTTTCGTGGTCAGCCTCTGCGTCGGCCGCTTCTCGGTTCCGGCCACGCGGGCGCTGGAGCTGATCTGGCTCGGCGCGACCGACCCGTGGCGGGAACTCACCACGATCGAGGAGCGCATCGTACTTCTGGTCCGGGCACCTCGGGTCGTGCTGGCAGCGCTCGCCGGTGCCGGGCTCGCCCTCTCGGGTGCGGCACTGCAGGGCGTTTTCCGCAATCCGCTGGTCTCGCCGGATATCCTCGGCATCTCGCAGGGAGCGGCCTTCGGCGGTGCGCTCGGCATTATGCTCGGCGTCTGGGGTTTCCCGCTGATCTCCATGGTCTTCATCTCAGGCATGGCTGCGGTGATCCTGGTCGGCCTGATTTCGCGCATCAACGGCCGCAGCGAAACGATCACCGTGATTCTCTCCGGCCTCGTGGTCAGCTCGATGTTCTCGGCCGTCGTCTCGCTGCTGCAATTCGTCGCCGACCCCAATACTTCGCTTCCCGCCATCGTCTACTGGCTGATGGGCTCCTTCGCGACAGCAACATGGGAGCGTACCCTGATCGCCGCACCCGGCCTGATCATCGGCGGTGTGCTCCTCTGGATGCTGCGCTTCCGCCTCAACATCCTGTCGCTGGACGAGTCGGAGGCCCAGAGCCTCGGCGCCAGGACCAACCGCGAACGCTGGATGGTCTTCGGGCTGATTGCCGTCATCGTCGGCAGCCAGGTGGCCGTTTCCGGCATCATCGGCTGGATCGGCATCGTCATTCCGCATGCCTGCCGCCTGCTGGTCGGCCACGACCATCGCGCGCTGCTGCCGGCCTCGGTCGTGCTCGGCGCCGGCTTCATGGTGATCATCGACACGCTCGCCCGCACCGCGACCGCCGCCGAAATCCCGCTCGGCGTCATCACCGCCCTCGTCGGCGCGCCGATTTTCGCGATGCTCCTGCGCAATCACTACCGCGAGAGGAACGGATCATGATCGGTCTCGAAGACGCCACCGTCCGTTTTGGTTCGCGCAGCATCATCGAGGGCCTGAGCTTTTCCGTGCCCGTCGGGCGCACGCTCGCCATCCTCGGCCCGAACGGCCGCGGCAAGACGACAACGCTGAAGGCCATGCTCGGTTTCCAGCGGCTTGATGGTGGCCGCAGGGTCGCGCCCGATATTGTCGGTTACGTGCCGCAGACCGGTACCAGCAACCAGCGTTATCGCGCGCTTGACGTCGTGGTCATGGGCCGCGCCGCTCATCTGGGCATTTTTGGCCAGCCAGGGCCGGAGGATTTCAGGATCGCCCATTCCGCGCTGGAACGGGCCGGTGCAGCCCGTTTCGCCGATCACTATTTCGATCGTCTTTCCGGCGGCGAACGCCAGCTCGTGCTGCTTGCCCGCGCGATTGCCACGGGCTCGCAAGTGTTGGTGCTCGACGAACCGGCGGCGGCCCTCGACCTGCATAACCAGGAACGGCTTCTGACCCTGCTCAACGCGCTGCGTCAGCCGCGCGACAAGGCGATCGTCTTCACCACCCATGATCCGAACCACGCGCTGTCCTCCGCCGACGATGCGCTGCTGATGATGCCGGACGGCCAGCCGCCACTCTTCGGCCCGGTCGCCGAGACGATCACGCCGGAACATCTGGAAAGCCTCTATGGCGTGCCGATGCGCGTCGTCGAACTCGCCGGCCCGTCCGGCGAAATTCATCGGGCAGTTCTGCCCGCTTTTGCAGGAATTCGTGCCGCATGACCATTTTGATGATCCAGTCGCATTATCAGGAGCCGTACTCGATGACCGCGCCGCTGTTCGGCGATGCCATCGCCTCCGGCCTCATGAAGGTTGTGCGCGAGATGGATCTGACCGGCGAGGATTTCGCAACCGCGCGCGGGCTGATCACCACCACGCATCTCGACCAGGTCGGTTTCCAGCGGTTCTCGACCGACGCTGCCGCCTTCCTCGACCGTGGCGGCCGCTGGATCTATCACGGCCATATCCTGCGCCCGATACTGGCCGAACTTGGCATCTACCAACCGATCCCCAATCCGAAGCGGGTGGATTTCGTGCAGGCCCGGCTTTACGACCATCCAATTTTCGCCGGCATAGACCAGAAGATGCTGGAAACCAACCATGGCGTCGCGGGCTTCTACGGCCGCGGCCACAACCCTCCGCCCGAAGGCGCCGTCGTTATCAATGCGCTCGGCCCGGCACAAATCCCGGTCGACTGGATCTGGGCTCGGCCGCAGGGCGGCGAGTTCCTCAGCCATGCCGGCAACGAATTCTGGGGTTGCGGCGACGATCCCGAAATCAAGAAGCAGTTGGCGAGCCGCGCCACCGCCTGGCTTGCCGGAGAGCTGAACTGATGAGCATTCTCGCCATCCATCCCGGCGCCTATTACCATATCGAGACGCTGGAGGCGCCGCGTTACGCCCACCATTTCGACGTGCTCGTGCGCCCGGAAGACGTGGCCTCCGTGGACCTTTCCGAACACGCCGTCGTCTTCATTCCCTGCCGCACGCCGGCCGATCGCCTGGCGCCGCGTGCGGCGCAGCTACGCGCCTATCTCGACCAGGGCGGTACGATCGTCGCCACCGGCGAGACGAACTGGGACGTCTTCCTTCCGGGCATAACCTTCACGCCGCAGCTGACGAACTGGTGGTGGTGGCTGACGCCCGGCGCCGATCTCGGCGTCCGCATTGCCTCTCCCGACCATTCGCTGTTCCGCCATCTCGGTCAGGACGATCTCACCTGGCACCTGCACGGCTGGTTCGATCCACCGGAAGGTGCGGACGTGCTCGCCGTCAACGGCGAGGGAAAACCCATTCTCTATGTGGACGAGGTGACGACGCCCGGCCGCATGATCATCACCAGCCTCGACCCGTGTTTCCATCACGGGTCACATTTCATGCCGGCGACGACGCGCTTCCTGGACGGTTTCCTGCCCTGGATGCGCGAAGAGCTGGACGGAGCAAGGACAAAATGACCGACAAAATCGACGTTCTCGAAGACGGCAAGCCGCTCTCCTACACCTATGCGGACATGATGCATTTCCACGGCTTCGGCTTTCCGGGCGGCGTCGCCCATGCCTTCAAGGTGATGCAGCGGGCCATGCCTTTGCTGAGCCCCGACAGTCCGCCGGAGCGCCGCGAGATCGTCATCCGCACCGCGTTCCGCGGTCCCGGCGGCCGCGACGCCTTCGAAATGGTGACGCGTGGCCTGACCGAAGGCCGCTATACGGTCGACCACGGGCTCGAAAAGCCCGAGCGCGGCAATATTCTCGAACGCTACGTCTTCGAGCTCAGCTATCGCGGTAAGACGGTGACGCTGCAGCTTAAGGAAGGCCATGTCCGCGAGGAATTCATTGCCGTCAGCCGCAAACCGGACCGGACGCCGGCCGAGGAGGAACGCCTGGTTTGGCTGAAGCAGGAGATGGCCGACCGGCTGCTCCTGGCGCCGGCCGAGGCCGTTTACGAAGAGGCCTGAGCCCTCAGGAGATAAACAGGTTCCTGAGCTGCGAAGGCTGGCAGCGGAGATATTGCGGTGCCGGCTTCACCTGGGCCCCGAGTTCCGCTGCCGCATGCCAGGGCCAGCGCGGGTCATAGAGGGCCGCGCGGGCGATCGCGACGATATCCGCGTCGCCGGTCGAAACGATCGCTTCCGCCTGCGTCGGCTCGGTGATCAGGCCGACCGCCACGACCGGCATCTTCACCGCAGCCTTGACGGCACGCGCCAGCGGCACCTGATAATTCGGGCCGAGCGGGATTTTCTGTTCGATATGCAGCCCGCCGCTCGACACGTGGATCGCGTCGCCGCCTTTTTCATCCAGCATCTGGGCAAAGGCGATGGTCTGGTCGATGTCGAGGCCGCCGTCGACCCAGTCCGTCGCCGAGACACGGACCGTCACCGCCTTGTCGGACGGGAAGGCCTGTCGAACGGCATCGAAGACTTCCAGCGGAAAGCGCATCCGGTTTTCCAGAGACCCGCCATATTCGTCGGTCCGCTGATTGGAGAGCGGCGACAGGAACTGGTGCAGCAGATAACCATGCGCCGCATGGATCTGGATCGCATCCAGCCCGATCCTTGCCGCCCGCACCGCGGAGGCCGCGAATGCGTCACGAACCTTTTTCAGGCCTTGCCGGTCGAGAGCCACCGGCGGCACGTATTTCGGATTGAACGGGATCGCCGAGGCAGACTCGGTCTGCCAGCCGTTCGGATGATCCGGTGCGATCTGGCTGCCGCCCAACCAGGGCTTATCGGTGGAGGCCTTGCGGCCGGCATGGGCGAGCTGTACCGAGATCGGCATGTCCGACCATTTGCGGATGCTGTCGAGCGTGCGGGCCATCGCCCTCTCGGTCGCGTCGTCGTAGAGCCCGACATCCGCATAGGTGATGCGGCCCTCCGGCGTAACCCCGGTCGCCTCGATCGTCAGCAGCGCCGCACCCGAAAGAGCGAGCTGGCCGAGATGGATGAGATGCCAGTCGGTCATGCAGCCGTCCTCGGCCGAATATTGGCACATCGGCGCGATGACGATGCGGTTCGAGAGGTCGAGATTGCGGACGCGAATCGGAGTGAAGAGAGCGGGCTGGGCCATGACGGGTTCCTTTGCGCGATCGGTGGCGCTCAAGCTAGGGTGCGCCGGGACCGGTTCCGGCTTTGTGACAAATCGTGACCGGTGCTTCAAGTCACGCTGATGCGAGGGCCGTTCACCACACGATCGGATGCGTCTCGCCGGTGAGCACATTGACGAACCCCTGCGGCGCCCGCTCCGACGGCGCCACCAGCACCCAGCGCCAGGGCGAGCAGGTCAGCGTCGCAAACGACAGGCGCTCCGGGAAGCCCGGCCACCAGCGCGGCGAAAACGTCGGCTCGTACATCCAGTCGATCGTCTCGCCGACCTTGTAGAGCGCCTGCATTTCCGCATCGAGCTCTTCCGCCGAGCGCGCCGTCATCAGTCCGCCGACCTCGTAGTGCACGCGGGCGATCACCTTGCCGCCGGACACCAGCACCCAGCCGCCCTGCTGTTCGGCAAGCGCGTTGGCGACCATCGCCATCGCCTCGTCGGAGGAACCGACCACCCAGATATTGTGCTTGTCATGCCCGAGCGTCGAGCCGAGCGCCGTGTCCGGCGTGCGCGGCCCGGTGCCGAGCCAGAACATTTTTGAGACCTTGGCCTCGCCGGAGAACCGGTCGACGATCGAGAATTTCGTGACGTTGCGGTCGTGGTCGCGCTGCACGGCGCCATCCTTGACCGGCAGTTCCATGGTGATGAATTCGTCCGACCAGTGGAAGGGCCGCAGCAGCGCGGCATTTGCGGTGGCCCGTTCCGCCGGCGCTTCGATGCGGAAATCGGCGGCGGTCACCTGACGGTCGATTTTCACCGTCTTCGTCGCCCATTCCGGCCAGTCGATAACCGGGCGTGCACCGGTGAATGTCTTGCCTTCGGACACCGGCCCGCCATCCGCCCATACCTTGGCGATCGACAGCTTTTCGACGTCGTCGAGCAGCACGATATCCGCGAAACGGCCGGGCGCGATCGAGCCCACCCAGGGCGTCAGCCGCATATGCCGCGCCGGGTTGAGCGTCACGCACTGAATGGCGATTTCCGGCGGAAGACCGTTCTCGATCGCAAGGCGGACATTGTAGTCGGTCGCGCCCATCTTCAGCGTGTCGGAGGCGCTGCGGTCGTCGGTGACGAAAGCCACCTGCGACCAGTCGGCGAGGTTCTTCTCGATGAGGCCCCGGATCACCTCCGGCAGCGAATGCGGCCTAAGCTCGATGAACAGCCCGTGCTGCAGCTTCTGCCAGATTTCCTCCAGGAACCAGCCCTCGTGATCCGAGGCGAGGCCGGCCGCCGCGAATGCGTTGATCGACGGCAGATCGCGCAGGCCCGCGCCATGGCCCTCGACCACGCCGCGGCTCTCGAAAGTCGCGCCGATCATGCCCCAGAGCCGGTCGTAGGAGGGATTTGAGGGATCGGAGATCGACGGCCAGTCCATCACCTCGTCGAGGCCGGCAACCATCAGGCTTTCGCTCATGAACTGCTTCTGCTCGTCATGACCGAAATAACCACCGCCCCATTCATAGGCCGTCGGCGGCACGGCGGAGCCGGGGAGCGGAAAGATCTTCATCGGCGAGCCGCGACGGCGGGCTTCCAGCCAGAATTCCAGGTTGCGGGCTCCGTTGACGTTGGAGAATTCGTGGCTCGCCTCGCAGGTCCAGGTGACCCCGTGCGGCATCACGAGCGCCGCTTCCCATTCCGGCGTCAGATGCGAGCTTTCGATATGTTTGTGGGCCTCGCCGAAACCCGGAACAGCAAAGAGGTCTGGCTCATGGCTGCGTTCGGCCACTTCGCCCTCAAAACTGCCGGCCGGCCCGACATAGGCGATCCGCCTTCCCTTGCTGACGATCTCCTGGTCCTTGAGCCATGTCCGGCTGTGGACATCGAGCAATCTGCCCACCCTCAGCAGCCGGTCCGCCGGCCGTTTGCCGAGCGCCGTCAGCACTAGGTCCTGGCGGACGCGGACTTCATCGGCCGCATTGATCAACAAATCGTCGGGGAGGGGGGAGGAAATCGTCATCGGAGGAATGCCTGTCGGTTCTGATCGCCGGACCCTAAAGACGATGCCCGGACGTGTAAACCATCGCAACCGCGCATGGGCCATCGCCTCTGGCATGCGATGGTTCAAGCCTAAAGAATTTTGCTCTTAAGGGCTCTATGCCTAATAATTGGGCTTGCAGCCGGACCGTTCAAAAAATAGTATCGCCCTCAATTCCCGGGGGTTGCCTCAGGGGAGCATCAACGCCGCTTTTCGAAAAAAGGATACGCCTCATGAAGGCCACTCGTTTCACCCAATTGGCAACCCTTGCTCTCCTGGCGACGCTCGGCGGCGCAGCAACGGCAAACGCCCAGTCGAAGACGCTCACCATCTCGTGGTGGGGCTACAACGGCGAGAAGATGACCGCCAACATCATAGATCCGTTCAAGAAGATCTGCGGCTGCGACATCGTTTTCGAAACCGGCAACAACGCCGACCGCCTCAACAAGCTGAAGCTGCGTGACGGCAAGGGCGTCGATGTCATCTACCTGACCGACAGCTTCTCGCAGCTCGGCATCGAGCAGGGTCTGTTCCAGCCGGTCGATCCGGCGAAGATCCCGAACCTCTCCGAGATCTACGAGCTCGGCCGTGCGCCGCAGGGCAAATACGGCCCGGCCTATACGATCGGCCGCATTGGCCTCGTGTACGACTCGGCCAAGGTCAACCCGCCGATCACCTCCTGGAGCGATCTGTGGCGGCCGGACCTGAAGGGCTCGGTTTCGCTTCCGGGCATCACCACCACGGCCGGCCCGATGGTCGTGGTGCAGGCCGGCAAACATGCCGGTGTCGATCCCTATACCGGCACCGACAAGGCGTTCGAAGCCGTCGAAGCCCTGAAGCCGAACGTGGTCAAGAACTACAATACCGGTTCCGAACTGGTGAACCTGATCTCGACCGGCGAAGTGCGCGTCGCAATCGGCCAGGATTTCACGCTCGCCTCCATGCAGGCCGCGGTGAAGACCATGACCTGGGCGAAGCTCAAGGACGGCGATATCGCCACGCTGAACACCGTCAACATCCCGAAGGGTTCGACCAACGTCGAACTGGCTCACCAGTTCATCAACTTCATCCTGTCGAAGGACGTGCAGCAGAAGGAAGCCGAGCAGGGCGTCGATGCGCCGATCTCCACCAAGGTCGTGCTCACCCCGGACCAGGCGAAGATCTGGACCTACGGAGCCGATCAGGTTTCGAGCCTGAGCCGCATCGATTACGCCAAGATGAACGCCGCCAAGACCGACTGGATCGACCGCTGGAACGAGGTTTTCGGCAAGTAATTTTGATGCCGCATGAACCGGCGGCATGGTTGAATTGAGAACGGAGCGCCGCTATCAACGCGGCGCTCCTGCTTTGAAAGAGTACGAGATGAACAAGCTTGCCAGATGGGGTTTGACGATGCCGGCGACGATCGCCGTCGTCCTGCTTCTGGTCATTCCCGTCGTGCTGACGATCGCCACCACATTCGGCGAAGCGGCCGGTCCGTTTTCCACCTATACGGCCTTCTTCAAGAGCGGCTTCCGCATGGCCGTCCTCTACCGAACCCTTCAGGTCGCCCTGATCACCACGGGCATAGCGCTGGTGGTCGGCTTCATCACCGCTTACGTCATCGCCCAGATGCCGGGACGCCTGAAGAGCATCATGATCGTCGCGGCGGTCTTTCCCCTGCTGACCGGCGTCGTTGTCCGCTCCTTCGCCTGGCTGATCATCCTCGGCAAGAACGGCATCATCAACAATGTCCTGATGTCGGTCGGGTTGATCGGCGAGCCCCTGTCGATGCTCTATACCCAAGGTTCGGTCATCGTTGCGATGGTCTATCTGTTCGTACCGCTGATGATCCTGACTCTGGTCGGCGTGCTCGAGGGAATTCCGCGCGACCTCATCGAGGCGGCCACCTCGCTCGGCGCCCGACCGATCCCGACTTTCCTCCAGGTCATCCTGCCGCTTGCAGCTCCCGGCCTCATCGTCGGCGCGGTGCTGGTTTTCACCGGCAGCTTCACCTCCTATGCGACGCCGCAGCTTCTCGGCGGCGAAAAGCAGATGATGATGGGCACCTTCCTTTACCAGCGCGCCATGGTGACCTTCGATTGGGTCGGCGCGTCTACGATCGCCGCGATCATGGTGGTCATAACCATCGGCGTCGTGCTCATCATGAGCCGCATGGCACGCCGGCTTAACCCGATGGCAGTCTGATGGCGACGCGCATTCACCCCATTCTCGGCGCTTTCGCCATTCTCGTCTTCTTCTTCCTGCTCGCGCCGCTGGTCATCATCGTCGGCTCCGCCCTCAGCGACACGACATTCCTGACCTTTCCGCCGCAGGGGCTGACGTTGCGCTGGTTCGCCAACATCTTCCAGATGGAGGCCTTCCGGCGCACGGCGATCACCAGCCTGCAGGTGGCGCTTCTCGGCACCGGCCTGTCGTTGCTGATCGGCATTCCGGCGGCCTACGCGCTGAACCGCTACCGGGTCGAGTTGCCCCGCTGGCTATCGACGCTGTTCGTGCTGCCGATCCTGGTGCCGGAAATCGTCTTCGGTTTCGCGCTCCTGAAATCGATCACCATAGGCCTCGGCCTGCCGGTCTTCATCAGTCTCGTCGTCGGACATGCGCTGCTGATCCTGCCCTATTCGGTGCGCGTCGTCGGCGCCAGCCTCGCCTCCTTCGATTTCTCCATCGAGGAAGCGGCGCGGAGCCTCGGTTGTCCGCCGCTCAAAACCTTCATGACCGTGGTGCTGCCGAATATCCGCGCCGGCGTCATCGCCGCCTTTATCCTGGCCTTCATCACCTCAATCAACGACGTGTCGATCTCGGTCTTCCTGACCGGCCCCGGCATCTCGACGCTGCCGATCCAGATTCTCGCGCATATGGAGCAGTTCTTCGACCCGACCATTGCTTCCGTGTCCGTGCTTCTGATGCTGGTGACCGTCGGCGTCATGGCGATCGTCGAAGCGACGCTCGGCCTCACATTCCTCACCAAGTAGGCTCCCGTGACCGTATCTCTGACTATCGAAAACCTTGTCGCCCATTACGGAACCACTCAGGTTCTGAAAGACCTGTCGATTTCCGTCGCGGCGGGCGAACTCGTGTCGCTGCTCGGCTCCAGCGGCTGCGGCAAGACGACGACGCTGCGTCTGGTGGCGGGCTTCCTGCAGCCGACCAGCGGCCGGATCAGGCTCGGCGACCGCGATCTGACGACGTTGCCGGCCCATGCCCGCGATATCGGTCTCGTCTTCCAGAATTATGCGCTGTTCCCGCATCTGACCGTGCTCGACAATGTCGCCTTCGGCCTGAAGCAGCGTGGCCTCGCCAAACCGGACCGAGCAAAGCGCGCGATGGCGATGCTGGAACGCGTTGGCCTTGCGCCACTCGCCGACCGCCTGCCGGCAGCGCTTTCCGGCGGCCAGAAACAGCGCGTCGCGCTTGCCCGGGCTCTCGTCATCGAGCCGCCGCTGCTGATGTTCGACGAGCCTCTCTCCAACCTCGATGCGAAGCTCAGGATCGACATGCGCGTCGAAATCCGCCAGCTCCAGCGCGCCAATGGCACCACGTCGCTCTACGTCACCCACGATCAGGAAGAAGCATTTTCGATCTCCGACCGCGTCGCGATCATGAATGCCGGCCGCATCCTGCAGCTCGATACGCCGGAAGTGCTCTACCAGAAGCCGGCGAATGCTTTCGTCGCCCGCTTCGTCGGCTTCGAGAACCTGATCCGCATGAAGGTCGTCGAGCGCCAGGCGGCCATCGTCACGGCCGAGGCCGCCGGCGGCACGCGGCTTCATCTCTCCCAGGATCTGTTCGGCCCGATCAAGGACGATTTCATCCTGGCCTGCCGCGCCGAGGGGCTTGTCGTTCGCCGCGAGGGCGAAGGCATCCCGGCGGTGCTTGGGACGCGCACCTATCTCGGCCGCGCCTATCAGTACAAATGCGAAACGGCCGCGGGCGAAATCACTGCCAACGGCCCGCTTTCCGACCCGTTGGACGCCGGCACCCGGGCGGTGCTCATGCCGCAGCCGGAGCAGTGCTGCATCCTCGATCCGGAAAACTGAACCCGAAATAGAATACGAACGGGGCCGTTTGCCGGGGGCGTTGACGCAAGTCAAACCCCCGAAGCGGTCCGTATGTCAGCACATCATGGTCACAATCCTTCAACCGGCAGCGTAGTTGCGCTGTGAGGCTAAAGACCATGAATCACGTCTCAGAAACACTCTGGCTGGCGATCGGCACCTTCCTGGCGTTGCTCGCGGCCGCCTACGCCCACGACAGCCTGTTTGCGGCCCACATGTGGGTCCTGTTCTTCGTGCTGCTGATCAGCACGGTCGTTTTGATGCGCAGGATTTCCTTCGCGCCGCAGGCGCCCGCGACAAGCCCGCCATCCAAATCCGAATATTTCGACGAGGTCGTCAAATACGGCACTGTCGCCACGGTCTTCTGGGGCGTCGTCGGTTTCCTGGTCGGTGTCGTCGTCGCCCTCCAGCTTGCCTTTCCGGACCTCAACATCGAGCCCTGGTTCAATTTCGGCCGCCTGCGGCCGCTCCATACCTCGGCTGTCGTCTTCGCCTTCGGCGGCAATGCGCTGATCGCCACGTCCTTCTATGTGGTCCAGCGCACCTGTCGGGCCCGCCTTTTCGGCGGCAATCTGGCCTGGTTCGTATTCTGGGGTTACCAGCTTTTCATCGTCATGGCGGCGACCGGCTATCTGCTCGGCATCACGCAAGGGCGCGAATATGCCGAGCCGGAATGGTATGTGGACCTTTTCCTGACCGTCGTCTGGGTCGCCTATCTCGCCGTTTTCCTCGGCACGATCCTGAAGCGCAAGGAGCCGCACATCTATGTGGCAAACTGGTTCTATCTCGCCTTCATCGTGACCATCGCCATGCTGCACGTGGTGAACAACCTGGCGTTGCCGGTCTCCTTCCTCGGCGTGAAGAGCTATTCGGCCTTCGCGGGCGTCCAGGATGCGTTGACCCAGTGGTGGTACGGGCACAACGCGGTCGGTTTCTTCCTGACCGCCGGCTTCCTGGGCATGATGTATTATTTCGTGCCGAAGCAGGTCAATCGTCCGGTCTATTCCTACCGGCTGTCGATCATTCACTTCTGGGCGCTGATCTTCCTCTATATCTGGGCCGGCCCGCACCATCTGCACTATACGGCGCTGCCCGACTGGGCCCAGACGCTCGGCATGGTCTTCTCGATCATGCTCTGGATGCCCTCCTGGGGCGGCATGATCAACGGCCTGATGACGCTCTCGGGCGCCTGGGACAAGATCCGCACCGATCCGATCGTCCGCATGATGATCATCGCCATCGCCTTCTATGGCATGTCGACCTTCGAAGGTCCGATGATGTCGATCAAGGCCGTCAATTCGCTCAGCCATTATACGGACTGGACGATCGGCCACGTGCATTCCGGTGCGCTCGGCTGGGTCGGCATGATCACCTTCGGTGCCGTCTATTATATGACGCCCAAGCTCTGGAACCGCGAGCGCCTCTACAGTCTCGACCTGGTCAACTGGCACTTCTGGCTCGCCACCCTCGGCATCGTCGTCTACGCCGCCGTCATGTGGGTCGCCGGCGTCCAGCAGGGCCTGATGTGGCGCGAATACGACAACCAGGGCTTCCTGGTCTATTCCTTCGCCGAAACCGTCGCGGCCATGTTCCCTTACTACCTGCTGCGTGCGGTGGGCGGCGCCATGTACCTCGCCGGCGGGCTCATCATGGCCTTCAACGTCACCATGACCATCCTCGGTTATCAACGGCAGGAGCGGGTTCGGGGTGGTGCTTCCCCCGCTGCTCTCCAGCCGGCCGAATAAGGAGGGATATCCATGTCCATTCTCGACAAACATCACTACATCGAACGCAACGCGACCCTGCTCCTGGTCGGCTCGCTGCTCGTCGTCTCGATCGGCGGCATCGTGGAAATCGCCCCGCTCTTCTATCTCGAAAACACCATCGAGAAGGTGGAAGGCATGCGGCCCTATTCGCCGCTCGAGCTTGCCGGGCGTGACATCTACATCCGCGAAGGCTGTTATGTCTGCCATAGCCAGATGATCCGCCCCTTCCGCGACGAGGTGGAGCGCTACGGTCACTACAGCCTTGCGGCCGAATCCATGTACGACCATCCGTTCCAGTGGGGGTCGAAGCGCACAGGCCCCGATCTCGCCCGTGTCGGCGACCGCTATTCGAACGAATGGCACGTCCAGCACCTGGTCGAACCACGCGACGTCGTGCCGGAATCGGTGATGCCGAGCTACGCCTTCCTCAAGGAGACGCCGCTCAAGATCACCGACGTTTCCATGGGGCTGAAGGCGAACCGCGCCGTCGGCGTCCCCTATTCGGACGAAATGGTAGCGAGCGCCAAGGCGGATCTTTCGGCCCAGGCCGATCCGAACGCCGACACGTCCGGCCTGCTCGCTCGCTATCCCAAGGCCAAGGTCGGCGATTTCGACGGCAATGCCCAGAGCCTTACGGAGATGGATGCGCTGGTCGCCTATCTGCAGATGCTCGGCACGCTGGTCGATTTCTCGACTTATGACGATGCCGCCGGTTACCGCTGAAGGAACAAGCTCATGGAATTCTATACGGCCATGCGCCACTTCGCCGATAGCTGGGGTCTGCTTGCCATGGCCCTCTTCTTCCTCGGCGTTCTCGTCTTCACCTTGCGCCCCGGCGCGAAAGCCTCTGCAGACGAGGCCGCCCGGATCCCTCTGAAGGAGGATTGAACATGGCGGAAAAACACATCGACGAATTGAGCGGCATCGAAACCACCGGCCACGAATGGGACGGCATCCGCGAACTCAACAACCCTTTGCCGCGCTGGTGGCTCTGGACGTTCTACGCCTGCATCCTGTGGTCGGTCGCCTACGCGATCGCCTATCCGTCCATCCCGCTCCTGACCGATGCGACGAAAGGCCTGCTCGGATATTCGAGCCGCGCCGAGCTTGCGGCGGATCTCGATGGTGCCAAGATCGCCCAAGGCGGCATCCTGGAGAAGATCTCCAGTTCGTCGCTGGAAGAGATCGTCGCCGACCCCCAGCTCAACCAGTTTGCAACGGCCGGCGGAGCGGCTGCCTTCCGCGTCAACTGCACCCCGTGCCACGGCACGGGCGGCGCCGGCGGGCAGGGCTATCCCAATCTCAACGACAACGACTGGTTGTGGGGCGGTGATGTCAACGCCCTTTACCAGACGATCGCCCATGGCATCCGAGATCCCGCCGACAGCGAAACCCGCATTTCGGAAATGCCGGCGTTCACGGATATCCTGAAGCCGGACGAAGTGCGCCAGGTCGCCGCCTATGTGGTAAGCCTCACCGGAACCCCGCGCGATCCAGCGATGGTCGAGTCTGGAAAACTGCTGTTCGCCGACAACTGTGTCTCGTGTCATGGCGAGAAGGCCGAGGGCAACCGCGACCTTGGCGGGCCGAGCCTTGCCGACGCGATCTGGCTGAAGGCGCGCGGCGAGGCGGAGATCGCCAAGCAGATACAGTCCCCGAAACACGGCGTCATGCCGGCTTGGGGAGCCCGGCTCGGAGACGTCGCCGTCAAGCAGTTGGCCGTCTACATTCATTCGCTCGGCGGTGGGGAATAAGAAAACCGCAATCCATTCGATCTGACGACCGGCCGCCTGCGTGTCATCAGCAGGCGGCCGTTTTGTCACACGGCTCGGTTGACTTGTGTCAAGGAGTGACTGTCGCCGAGATGAGAAAACAGGGACCAAAGGAACTGGTCCCATGAATCTCTATACGTCTCCCGCGCTTGGCCCCAGCGACGCCTCCGTTGAGCGCATCGATGTCCAGCCCGTGCATTCGCCGAGCAAGCCGCTTTACGAGAAACGCAAGAAGATATTTCCAAAACGGGCCGAAGGGCGTTTCCGCCGCTTCAAATGGCTGGTGATGCTGATCACCCTCGGCATCTATTACCTCACTCCCTGGATCCGTTGGGACCGAGGTCCCTTTGCGCCCGATCAGGCGGTGCTGGTCGATCTCGCAAGCCGCCGTTTCTATTTCTTCTTCATCGAAATCTGGCCGCAGGAATTCTTCTACGTCGCCGGGCTTCTGGTCATGGCCGGTTTCGGCCTTTTCCTGGTGACCTCGGCCGTCGGCCGCGCCTGGTGCGGTTACACCTGTCCGCAGACGGTTTGGGTCGATCTCTTCCTTGTCGTCGAGCGCTTCTTCGAGGGCGACCGCAATGCCCGCATCAAGCTCGACGCCGCGCCCTGGAGCTTGGACAAGCTCTGGAAGCGCGTCGCCAAACACGCCACATGGCTGGCCATCGCTGTGGCGACCGGCGGTGCCTGGATCTTCTATTTTGCCGACGCGCCCTCGCTCGCCTTCGATTTCGTCACCGGTCAGGCGGCTCTCGTCGCCTATTCGACCGTTGCCATCCTGACGGCCACCACTTACGTGTTCGGCGGACTGCTGCGCGAACAGGTCTGCATCTACATGTGCCCCTGGCCGCGCATCCAGGCAGCCATGCTGGACGAGAGCTCGCTGGTCGTCACCTATAACGACTGGCGCGGGGAACCGCGCAGCCGCCATGCGAAGAAGGCGGCGGCGGCCGGACAGCCCGTCGGCGATTGCGTCGATTGCAACGCTTGCGTGGCGGTCTGTCCCATGGGCATCGACATCCGCGAAGGCCAGCAGATGGCCTGCATCACCTGCGCGCTCTGCATCGATGCCTGTGACGGCGTGATGGACAAGATCGGCAAGCCGCGCGGCCTGATCGCCTACGCAACGCTCGACGAATACGACGCCAACATGGCGCTCGCCACGAGCGGCGGCACGACGGCGATCGACCCGGCCGGGGTGCGCAACCCGGACGGTTCCTTCATCGACAAGGTTCGCCACTTCGACTGGAGAGTGATCTTCAGGCTCCGCACGCTGATCTATTTCGGCGTCTGGTCGGCGGTCGGCCTTGGCCTCGTCTTCTCGCTCCTGTCGCGCGACCGGCTGGAGGTCAACGTGCTCCACGATCGCAACCCGCAATTCGTGCTGGAATCGGACGGTTCCATCCGCAACGGCTACACGATCCGGCTGCTCAACATGATCCCGGAGCCGCGCACGATCATGGTCTCGATGGAAGGCCTGCCCGAAGCGACGATGAAGATCTCCGGCGTCACGGACGTTCCGGGCCGCCTCTTCGCCGTGCAGGTGGAGCCCGACAAGACGCTTGCCTTGAAGGTCTTCGTGACCCTGCCCAAGGATGCCGTTTCCTCCGAGGCCGTCGATTTCCACTTCGTCGCCGAGGACCGGCCGAGCCACGAAAAAGACAGCTATTCAGCCGTCTTCAACACCCCGGGAGCCAGAAAATGAGCCCGACGAAAATGAACGCGATCCCTGCAAAATCCTTCGTCTTCACCGGCTGGCACATGGTCGGCGTGCTGGTGCTCTTTTTCGGCACCATCATCTCGGTCAATTTCTACATGGCCTATAATGCGGTCACCAGCTGGAGCGGGCTGGTGGCGGAAAACACCTATGTCGCCAGCCAGCAGTTCAACGGCAAGGCGGCCGAGGCGCGGACGCTGACGGCCACGGGCGTCACCGGGCGCATAACCGTTACCGGTTCCGAGGTGCGTTACGAGGTCTTCCACCTGAAAGACGGGCCGGTCACGGCTGATATGCTGACGCTGAAGTTCAAACGGCCGGTCGGGGAACATCAGGATTTCGAACTCGACCTTGTTCCGGTCGCCAAGGGGGTCTTCACCGCCACCCATGAGATCCTGCCCGGCCATTGGATCGTCGATGCGAGCGCCACACGGAACGGCAAGCGCATCCTGCATCAGGCCGAACGCATTTCGGTCTCGGGGAGGGCGCAATGAGCTGCTGCGCACCCGGAACGGAAGGCCGTCTGGACCACCCGCTTCCGTCCTCCGAGGAGCTGACGCTGTCCAGCCGGGCGATTTCGCCAGGGCTGCGTCAGACTGATCTCAGCGTTCCGCAGGTCCATTGCGGCACCTGCATCTCGACGATCGAAAAAGCGTTGAATGCGCTGCCCTCGGTGGAGCGGGCACGGGTCAATCTGTCTACCAAACGCGTTTCGATCGTCTGGCGGGAAAAGACCGGAGATGTCGACACAGACCCGGTCGAACTGGTCAGGGCGATCATCGACGCCACCGGCTATGATGCGCATCTTTTCTCCAATGCCGAGGAGGTCGGCGAAAAGTTGCAGCGCGACCTGATCCGCGCGGTCGCCCTCTGCGGTTTTGCGGCGGCCAACATCATGCTGCTTTCGGTTTCCGTATGGTCGGGCGCCGATGCCTCGACACGCGACATGTTCCATTGGATTTCGGCACTGATCGCCGCGCCGGCGCTGATCTATGGCGGCCGCTTCTTCTATCAGTCGGCCTGGAATGCGCTGAGCCGCGGCCGCACCAACATGGACGTGCCGATCGCGCTCGCCATCACGCTCTCCTATGCGGTGTCGCTTTGGGAAACCATGCATCACGGTGAACATGCCTGGTTCGATGCGACCGTCTCGCTTCTGTTCTTCCTGCTGATCGGCCGCACGCTGGACCATATCATGCGCGACCGCGCCCGCGCCGCGATCAGCGGCCTTGCGCGCCTGTCGCCCCGCGGTGCCACGGTCGTCAGTGCGGACGGCTCGCGCGAATACCGCCCCGTGGACGAGATCCAGCCGGGCGACCGCGTGGCGATCGCCGCAGGCGAGCGGGTGCCGGTCGATGGGCTCGTCGAGAGCGGCGCAAGCGACATCGACGTCTCGATCGTCAACGGTGAAAGCGCCCCGCGGCCGGTTCGCGCCGGGGACATGATACAGGCAGGAACGCTCAACCTGACCGGTTCACTGGTGCTGAAGGCGGCGGCTGCGGCGAAGGATTCCTTCCTGTCGGAAGTCATTTCGCTGATGGAGGCGGCAGAGGGTGGACGGGCGCGCTATCGCCGGATAGCCGATCGCGCAGCGCAATATTATTCTCCGGCCGTCCATTTTCTGGCGCTCGCCGCCTTTCTCTCCTGGGGTTTCATCGGTGGCGACTGGAAACACGCGATGCTGGTGGCCATTGCCGTGCTAATCATCACCTGCCCCTGCGCACTCGGCCTGGCCGTGCCCGTGGTTCAGGTCGTCGCGGCTGGCCGGCTGTTCCGGAACGGCATCATGGTCAAGGACGGCTCGGCCATGGAACGGCTTGGCGAAATCGACACGGTGCTCTTCGACAAGACCGGCACGCTGACCCTCGGCCGGCCCCGGCTGCTGGATGTCGAGCGGTTCGACAGGAAGCAGCTCACCTTGGCCGCCGGCCTCGCCGCCCATTCGCGTCACCCTCTCTCCCAGACGCTCGCGATGGCGGTATCCGGCCCGGTCGCGGTCTTCGACACCGTCACCGAAATCCCGGGCCGGGGCCTCGAAGCGGCAACCCCCGCCGGCGTCTACCGTCTCGGCAACCGGCGCTTCGCTTTGTCTGTCCCAGATGACGGAAGCCCCGGCAATAGCGTGACGGAAACGGTTCTATCGCTCGACGCCAGGGAAATCGCCACCTTCCGATTCGACGATTCACTCCGACCCGGCGCCTTGGCCGCCACGGCATCCCTCGCAGCCGGCGGTTTTGAGACCGGCATCCTGTCGGGCGACCGGCGCCGGGTGGTTGCCGATCTCGCCACCCGCCTCGGCCTCGAACGTTGGCAGGCCGAGCTTTCGCCGAAACACAAGGCGGAATTCTGCACGTCGCTGGCAGCGACCGGCCGCAAGGTGCTGATGGTCGGTGACGGCATCAACGATGCGCCGGCGCTTGCCGCAGCGCATGTTTCGATCGCGCCGGCGACAGCGGCGGATGTCGGCCGCCAGGCCGCCGACTTCGTGTTCATGCGCGACAGCCTCGAAGCAGTGCCGCTGGCGATCGACATATCGCGGCGTGCGGGCCGGCTGATCCGCGAAAATTTCGCGCTCGCCATCGGCTACAATGTCATCGCCGTGCCGATCGCGCTTGCCGGTTACGCGACGCCGCTGATTGCCGCCGTTGCCATGTCCACGTCGTCGATCATCGTTGTCGCCAACGCCCTGAGGCTCAGCGGATCGGAAAGCGCCGACGAGGCCGACGCGGCGGGAAGCCATGGTGAAGCAAAATTTCCGCCTAGTGAGGCCCGCGTCGCATGAACATGCTCATCTACCTCATCCCGATTGCGCTTTTCCTCGGGGGGCTTGGCCTCTTCGCCTTTCTCTGGTCGTTGAAGAGCGGCCAGTACGACGATCTCGAAGGCGCCTCCTGGCGTGTGCTGCGGGACGATCCGCCGGAATGAACCGGTGGCCTCCGACAAGCTTCGGCGCCGAATACGGGCGCCAGACCGCATACCGCGCTCGCTCTCAAAGTCTCAGGAGTGGGCGTCGCCGGCGGTTTTCTTGCCGAGAGCACTGTCGTGAGGCATTCTTTTGGTTGAACTGCCAGCAAACGGCATCTGCGCCGCAAGGACTGCGACCTTCACGAAAGGAATTCGATGCGTTTTATCAATCCCATTCCTTTCGTCCGTGACATAAATCACTCGAAAGCGTTTTACCAGGATAGGCTCGGGCTGAGGATACTGGAGGATTTCGGAGATTGCGTACTCTTCGAAACTGGTTTTGCAATCCATGAAGGGAGTTCGCTCGAGCAAACGATTTGGCGGGATGACTCTGTTGCGAAGGAACCCTATGGACGGAGAAATTTGCTGCTATATTTCGAACATGAGGATGTCGATGCGGCCTTCGAAAACATCGCGCCGCATGTGGAATTGATCCATCCGGTAGAGCGGCAAGCTTGGGGACAGCGAGTCTTCCGCTTTTATGATCCCGACGGACACGCAATAGAGATCGGTGAACCACAAAGGCTAGGCCCTTCAGGGAGTTCGCAGAAACTTTGAACTTTCGACAGAATCTGAGGCGCTGGCCGCAGATGCAGCCCTTTTATCAAACGATACTCAGTCCAGCAGTTCGCGTAGCCGCACCGCGAGCTCCCTTGCGGTGTAGGGTTTCTTTAGCCAGCTACCGGACTGGGCGAGCTCACGCCCGGCGATGGCCGGTTCGGCATAGCCGGAGGTGAACAATACCTTCATGCCGGGGCGTCTGGCGCGCACTTCGGCCGCCAGTTCGTCGCCGGTCATTCCGCCCGGCATCACGATATCGGTGAAAAGAAGGTGGATGCCGTCGTGCTGGCCGAGTTGGTCCAGCGCTTCCTGGCCGTTCGAGGCCTCGACGACGCCGTAGCCGAGTTGCGTAAGCCGGGACACGGCGATGCGCCGGACCCGCGGGTCGTCCTCGACGACGAGGATCTTTTCGGTGCCGCCGGGAATGGTGGCCTGCTTCGAGCCAGGCTCGACGGCAAGCGGACCCGCCGCCTCCGTCTTGTGCGCCACCGGCAGAAAAATTCTGACGCTCGTGCCCTGTCCCGGCTCGCTATAGAGCTGGATATGCCCGCCGGACTGTTTGGCGAAACCGTAGACCATGCTGAGGCCGAGGCCCGTTCCCGCTCCCAGGCCCTTGGTTGTGAAGAAGGGCTCGAAGGCCTTGTCCTTGACGTCGGGAGGCATGCCGATGCCCGTGTCGGTGACGGAGATCAGCACGAATTCGCCGGTGCGGACGTCGGGATACATCTGCGCATAATCGACATCCAGCCTGACGCGGGAGATCTCGATCGTCAGCTTGCCGCCACGCGGCATCGCGTCCCGGGCATTGAGCGTAAGGTTGAGAAGCGCGTTCTGGAGCTGCGATGCATCGACCAGCGCTTCGGTGGAAACGCCGGTCACGGTGGTGCGAAGCTCGATCGTTTCGCCGAGCGTTCGCCGCAGAAGCTCCGAGAAGCCGGAGACGAGATTGCCGACGTCCGCGAGCTTGGGATTGAGCGGCTGGCGCCGACCGAAGGCGAGAAGCTGACCCGTCAGTTTGGCGCCGTCTTCCGCCGCACCCTGGGCTTCATGCAGCAGTTCCAGCAGGCCCGCATCCGCGACCTTGTTTTCGATCATCTCCAGATTGCCGCTGATGACGGTGAGAAGATTGTTGAAATCGTGTGCCAGGCCGCCGGTCAGCTGGCCGATCGCTTCCATCTTCTGGGCCTGGCGAAGTTCTTCTTCGATCTTGTGACGGCTGGTGAGGTCGCGGACGAAACCGGTAAAAATGCGTTTGCCGTTGGTGAGGGCCTCACCGACCGAAAGCTCCATCGGAAATGTACTCTTGTCCTTGCGCTGCCCGGTCACGACGCGGCCGTAGCCGATGATCCGGCGTTCGCCGGTGGTGAGGTAGCGTGAGATATATCCGTCATGGGCATCACGATCGGGCGACGGCATCAGCATCTTCACATTCTGCCCGCAGACTTCGTCGGACGAGTAGCCGAACAGCTGCTCGGCGGCGGCGCTGAACGAGGAAATGCAGCCGACCTCGTCGATGACGATCATCGATTCCGGAACCGTGTCCAGAATGGAGCGCAGATGCGCTTCGCGTTCGGCAAGATCGTTCTGCACCCTTTTCATCTCGGTGATATCGTTGTTCGTTTGAATGATGACCGAAGGACCGTCGCTCGATGGATTGACGGCCACCCAGCGGGTCGCCACGAAGACCGGGTGCCCATGCTTGTGATGATGGACGACCTCGCCTTGCCAGGCATGATAGGTCTGGACATGGCGACGAATCTCGTCGAGCGTTTCGGGGAACTGTGTCGCCAGAAGATCGTGAACGACCTTGCCGAGAGCCTCCTCCCGCCGCCAGCCGTAAAGCTGCTCGCAACCTGTCGTCCAGCGGCGGATGACGCCGTCAACGCCATGGACGATAAGGTTGGCATGGTCGAGAAGAAAGGTGACGGCATCGAGTTGGCTTTCCGTCGTGGCTTCGGATCCTGTATTGCCGTTCATATCTTTCCCGTCTAATGGCGCCGTCGCTCACCGAGAGCAATCAGGTCGCGCCGCATGTCTCCACAGTCATCGTCGTCTCCGGCGAGTTGCGCAAGCATCCCCGGGCGTTCGATTCTTATGGAATGACGGGCGGCCGGGTCCAGAACATTCAGCACGCCCTTGCCGATAAGCCTGGTGATAGTACGAGAAACGGTCTCGATCGTCAGTCCGAGATAGTCGGCCATGTCCTGCCGGCTCATGGAGAGTTCGACGACCGGCTGCGCATCGCGTTCGGCCATCGCGCGTTTCAGGTATCTCAGGAGGAAGGTGCAAAGCCGCTCTTCGGCGCTTTTGCTCGACAGCAGCACCATCTGGTCCTGGGCTGCGGCCATTTCGTCGCAGACGCGGGCAAAGACCTTCGGCCTCAGGCTCTCGGAATTGATGACCGCTGCCTCGAATTGCCGGCGCGCCAGCCGACGGACCTTCGCCGTGGTGATCGCTTCCGCGGTGTAGATATAATTGTCCCGGAACGACACGCCGATCATATCGCCGGCATGCAGAAACCCGGTGATGACCCGCCGCCCGTCCGAAATGATCCGGAAAACGCGCAGCGTCCCCTCCATGACTTCGAAAATATGCCTGGCCTCGTCGCCCTCGAAGAACAAGGCCTGGCCTGCCGACAGATACTCCACAGGCTGCTTCGCGAACAGCGAATGCAGGCAATCCGGTTCGTCGAGCGGTCTTGCTGCCGCCGCGCTGAAGGTCTTTGCATAATCCGTGAGAAACATGAAACTGCCCCTATCCGTTTGGTTGAGGCAGTTGACCGAATCCTGGTAACGCGCGAATGCTAGTCGTGTGAAAGACGGTTCTAGTTGGTAACAATCTGTAACACGCCGGTTCCCTGTTGATGTCATTCCCCACAAGCTCCGCAACCATCCTCGTCGTCGACGACGATCCTCGAATCCGTCAGATGCTGACGCGGTACTTCGAGGGAGAAGGATATGCGGTTAGCGCGGTAGCCGACGGGCAGGAAATGCGCGTTCAGCTGAAGAGGCAGGAGATCGACATCATCCTCCTCGACCTTTCGCTTCCCGGCGGCCAGGACGGTTTCGATCTGGCGCGGGAAATCCGGATGCAATCGGATATTCCGATCATGATGCTGACGGGGCGCGACGACGTCGTCGACCGGATCCTCGGCATCGAGATCGGCGCGGATGATTACATCGCCAAACCCTTTCACCTGCGCGAAGTGCATGCGCGGCTGAAATCGATCCTAAGACGGCGCCAGCCTGCTCAGCCGAAGCCGGAGGAAAACGAGGAGAAGATCGTCCGTTTCGAAGGATGGACGCTCAACCTTTCCAGGCGCCAGCTGCTGTCCGAGGAAAATGGCGAAGTCGAACTGACAACTGGCGAATTCGACATGCTGGCGGCCTTCGTGCAGCATGCGGGCCGGGTACTGACACGCGATTTCCTCATGGACGCGACAAGGGGGCGGCAACTCGATGCCTTCGACCGCACGATCGATGCCCAGATCGTCCGGCTGCGCCGCAAGATCGAGGCGGATGCCAAACACCCCCAGCTCATCAAGGCTGTTCGCGGCGTCGGTTACATTTTCACCGGCAAGCTAGGCTGATCAAAAGACGACCTGCCTGTCCGCCGCGGAAAGCCCGGAAAAAGCTCTTTCCCTGATATCGTCCGCATCGGCGCCCTGCAGGGGAACTGGTCCCAAGGGCACGTCGTGGTCCACGGGCCTGCCGACCGAAATCGGCAGCAGTTCAAGTCTCTTGCAGGTACCGTCATCGGCAAGCGTCAATCGGATTGCAGCGCTGCGCCAGACATCGACATGCTTTTCGTCATAGGTCGCCGGCCGTCCGGTGTGGAAGACGAAATTGCCGAGGCCGGCGATGATCACCCGTCCGCGATACAGGATAAGCGGCTGCATGACCGGCGCGCCGGTCCCGAGCACCAGGTCCGCGCCGCAGTCGATCAGGCCGCGACAGAGATCGAGCAGCCAGTCGGGTGTCATTTTCCAGTTCGAATCCCAGTGATGGCCGTGGAGCGCCACCGCCACAAGATCCCCTATCGCCTTTGCGGCATCGATGCCGTCGACGAGCCGCTGCATGTCCGTCTCGTCTGCCGTCCAGCGCGCTCCGATCGCGTCGCCGGCGGTGACGGGCGTGCCGAAGACCTCCAGTTCCGGGCGCTCGCCTGCGTCGTAACCTACGGCAGCACGTGCCGCGCCACGTTTGTCGTCGCCGAGAGTCCCGACGATCCTCTTCAGCGTCTCGAATTCTTCGGCCGGCACGCTCACCGTCCGCTTCATCCGCAACGGGGCAATTCCGCCGCGCTCTGCCGAGGCATAATTGATGTCCGGTTGCGGCCCGAGATCGACGGAGAAGATCGCCAGTGATTGCTCCGGTCCCGGCACGATGACCGGCGCGGCAGCCTGCTCGATATCCAGCCCGCTGCCGGCAAGCTTCAATCCAGCCGCTTCCGCCGCGGCGCGCGTCGACGCGATGCCCGGCGGGCCGAGGTCGAAGGCGTGGTTGTTGGCATGCGTCACCGCGTGGAAGCCGAGTTCCCGGATGGAAACCAGCGCATCCGGGGAAGCAAGATGCAGCGTCTTCGTCTTGGTCGGCCATGCACCGGCCGTCTCTACCGTCGCCTCGAGATTGCCGAAGACAACATCCGCCTCGAGGAAATCCCGGACCTCGGCCTGTCCCTCGCCGCTAAGGTCGAGGGGGCCGTGGATCAGGATCTGGCCGGTAACGGCGACGGTGAGCATGGCCTCGTTCATTTCGCGATGGGCTTCAGCGCCACCATCGCGGCTCCGCTGACGATCGGCAGCCGGATGGCAGACGCTCGTATATCATCGCAGAAAACAGTGTTGCGGGCCACTTGGCTTGTGCGTCCGCGGCCTTCCGGCGCATAGCTATTTGGATTGATGTCGTATTTCGGGAAGTTGGACGAGGAAATGTCCACCCGGATGCGATGACCCCTGGCAAAAAGATTGGCGGTCGCAAACGGCTCGATCGTTACCTTGAACACCTCGCCCTTGACGATCGGCTCCGGCTTTTCGAAGGAATTGCGATAGCGGCAGCGGATGATCCCGTCGGTGATGTTGAGTGCGTAGCCGGTCGGATAATCCTTGCTCGGCGGATAGACATCGACGAGTTTCGCGGTGAAATCCGTGTCCGGTGCATCCGACGAGACATAAAGTTCGACCGTGATCGGCCCGACCACGGCGACATCTTCGGCGAGCGGCTCTGTCTCGAAGGAGAGCACGTCGGCGCGCGCCGAAAGCGGCAGGCCGGGATGTTTCGAGCCGTAGAATTTGTCGCTTTCGCGTTGGTCGAAGCCACCGCCTTCGAAGATCGGTTGGCCGCTCGTCAGCGATCCGCCGATGGTCGGAACCGGATTCTTCGGATCGAAGTCGTAGGTGAAGGGCACGGCGTCGGCCTTCGGCCTGTCGGTCGAAAGCGAGCCGTTTTCATGGATATAGTAGTTGCGGAATTCCGTCCCGGGCAGCGGCCAGTCACTCGCCTCGATCCAGTGTCCGCCGTGGTCCAGCCGGCCATCGGCATTGCGCGTACCGGATCCGCCGCCCATCACGAAGGCACGGACCACCGGCTCCTGCGAAACCGTATTGTCCTTGCTCTTCAGCCAGTGGTCGAACCAGTTGCGGCGGAAGGATAGCCAGCTTTCCATCACGTTGCCGCCAAGCGGTGCGGTCGGGCCGAAGGACGTGTCGCCGGCGAGCGTCGTGTTGCGGTTGCCATGCAGCCACGGCCCCATGATCAGCTGCAGCGGCCGGCTGTCCTTGCCGGACAGACCGCGATAGTTGTCGAGCGTCGACTTCACATAGGCATCGTACCAGCTCGACATCAGCACGATCGGCACTTCCGGAAAGGTCTCGTAGAACCCTTCCATATAGAGCCCGACGCGGCGCCAGCTTTCGTCGAACGTGCCGCTGCGCCACTGGTCGAGCAGGTAGTTCTCGTATTCCGGCATCCAGCGCACCGGGGAGGCCCCTTCGCTCCAGGGCATGACGTTGAACCAGGCGTGGATATCCTCCGCCTCGATCGCCGCGCGGGCCAGTTCATCGCCCTCGCCGATCGCCTGGTTGTAGGCCCAGGTCGCCTGCTTCAGTTCAAAGGCACCGCCCTGGCGGATGCCGCATTGGTAGGCGTTCGAAAACCCGCCCGAATCCATCACCATGCAGGCCAGCCCCGGCGGGTTGAGGCAGGCGAGCGCGGCCTGCGTATGCGCCGCATAGGAAAGGCCCATCGTCCCGAACTGGCCGTTGGACCAGGCCTGTTCCACCAGCCAGCGGGCGGTATCGTAGCCGTCCGCCGCCTCGGAAATGTATTTGCTGAATTCGCCTTCGGAATTGTGGCGGCCGCGGCAATCCTGGTAGATCACGGCATATCCCGCCCGGACGAAATAGCTCGCCACCTCATGGCGCTTCATGGGTTCCGCCATGCCCACCTCGATCTCGGAACGCGAGCGTTCTGCCTTGCCGTAGGGCGTGCGTTCCATGATTGCCGGCAGCCGGCCTTCGATCGCCTTGCCGTCCTTGGCCGGCCGGTAGACGTCGGTCGCCAACCTCACGCCGTCGCGCATCGTCACCATCACATCCCGTTCGACAACCACGTCGTCGGCAATCACCTCGAAGCGCGATGGCGTCAGGGTATCCATGTTCATATCCTCGAAAATATTGGGAGGAACCAGTTTGATGACAAACCTCCGCCTCCGTATTCCACGTCATCCTCGGGATTGTCCCGAGGATCCGACCCCGTCAGAAAATCAACCGTTTGCAGATCCTCGGGACAAGCCCGAGGATGATGGCAGAAAGGGTTCCGACCCGTGTGGACAGGCCGGCCCTCTCCTTTGCAGAGAGCCTACTTGGCGATGCCGGCAAGCGTCGCGCTGGTGTCTTCCGTCATGTTGGCGACATAGGAGAGGTTCGCCTTGCCGGCCCAGTGAACTTTCTGCCAGTAGAGCGGGATGAGCGGCACGTCGGCGAATACCATCTTGGTGGCCTTCTGCAGCAGTTCCACGCGCTTCTTGACGTCGAATTCCGCGGTGGCGGCACGCATCGCGTCGTCGAAGGCCGGATTGGAATATTTCGTCCGGTTGAACGAGCCGGTGCCCGCATCCTTGTTGGCCGTCATCAGGAGGTTGCGAAGACCCGTGGCGGAGGTCGGCGTCGAGTTGCCGAGCGAGAAGATGAAGGCGGAGAATTCGCCGGCCCCGGCACCCTTGGTGTAAACGTTATAGGGCTGGGCGACGACGCCGTTCACCTTGAGGCCGCCGCGCGCGAACATCTGGCCGAGCGCCTGCGCCACTTCCGCATCGCCCGGGAAGCGGTCGTTGGAGGTGTGGATGGTGATGCCGAAACCGTCCTTGTAGCCGGCTTCCGCAAGCAGCTTCTTGGCGTTTTCGGCGTTCGTGGCGGGTGCTGCGATCGACGGATCGTTGCCGGCGACGCCGTTCGGCACCAGCTGGCCTGCTGCTTCTGCCGAGCCGTCGAGAATACGGTCGATGATCAGCTGGCGGTTGACAAGCTCGGACAGCGCCGTACGGACCTTGACGTCCTTCAGCGGGTTTTTGTCGAGCGGCTTGCCGTCCTTGTCGGTGATGAAAGGCGTCTTGTCGCGGGCGCTGTCGAGCGCGAGGTAGATCATGCGGGCCGAGGCGATCGAGAAGACCTTGAGGCCGGAAATGCCCTGGAGGGTCTTGATGTCGCCCGGCGGCACGGCGTCGATCAGGTCGACGGCGCCCGAACGAAGAGCCGCGACGCGCGACGCATCATTGGAGATGAACTTGATCGTGACGTTGTCGAAGTCCTGCTTCTTGCCCCAGAAGGTGTCGTTGCGGGTGAGCTGCAGGTTGTCGCCCGGCGTCCAGGACTTGAACTTGTAGGCACCGGTACCGATCGCGGCCTTGCCGCTGTTGAAGTCCTCGATCGAAGCGCCCTGGGCGACCTTCTTCTGGACGATATAAACGAAACCGACCTGCTCGATGAAATCGGGCGCCGGCTTCTTGGTCTTGAACTCGACCGTCAGGTTGTCGATCGCCTTCATGCTGTCGATCGCCGCGACGTTGCCGGAGAACGGCGCCGGGCTGTTGGGGATGTCCTTGGCGCGGGTGAGCGAGAAGATCACGTCCTCGGCCGTCAGCGGGTTGCCGTCATGGAACTTGACGCCGTCGCGCAGCTTGATGTGCCAGGTCAGCGGATCGACATTGGTCCAGGAAACAGCGAGCGCCGGCTCGATATTGATCGCCGCATCCGTCTGCACCAGGCGGTCGAAGACCTGCATGGCGATGTTCTGGTTGTTGCCGGTACGCGAGAACTGCGGATCGATCGCCGACGGCTCGGTGGCGCTGCCGAGTATCAGGTCGGCGGCCTGAGCGGAGCTCAGGGCGATGACCGAGGCCGCAACCCCGGCCAGGAGAAATTTCATCGGTTTCATTATATCTGTTCCCTTCGTTTTTTAGATGGCCGGTTCGGCCGTGGCATTTGTTGTCTGGTTGGCGGCAAGATCGTTCAGGTGGCAGGCGCTGACATGGCCTGCTGCGTTTTCCTTCAAGACCGGCCGTTCCACGCGGCAGCGGTCGAAAGCCTTGGGACAGCGGGGATGGAAATGGCATCCCGCCGGCGGATGGAGCGGCGAGGGGATCTCGCCCTTGATCGGCGTGAACACCCGGCGGCGATCGGTGACGGAGGGCAGTTCACGGATCAGCGCCTGGGTATAGGGGTGTTTCGGATTGTCGAAGAGCTCGTCCGGCGTCGCGCTTTCCACCACGCGGCCGAGATACATGACCACCACCCGGTCGCAGATATGCTTCACCACGCCGAGGTCGTGGCTGATGAACAGATAGGTCAGCCCGAATTCCCGTTTCAGGTCCATGAACAGGTTGAGGATCTGCGCCTGGATCGACACGTCGAGGGCCGCGACGGATTCGTCGCAGACGAGCAGCTTCGGCTTTACCGCGAGCGCCCGGGCAATGCCGATACGCTGCCGCTGCCCGCCGGAAAACTGGTGCGGGTAGCGGTCCAGATAGGAAGGATCGAGGCCCACACGCGTCACCAGCGCGGCCACATAATCCCGCATCTCCCCGCCCTTGACGATGCCGTGCACCTTGGGCGCCTCGCCGATCAGGTCGAGAACCCGCTTGCGCGGATTGAGCGTCGACATGGGGTCCTGGAAGATCATCTGGGCGGAGAGCCGCATGGCGCGTTTGTCGTCACCCTGCAGCGAGGTCAGAGGTCGGCCCTTCCACCGCACCTCGCCGCCGCTCGCGGGCATGATGCCGGCCATCACCCGGCCGAGGGTCGATTTCCCGCAGCCGGATTCGCCGACGAGGCCGACCACCTCGCCGGGATAAACCGCGAGATTGACCTCATCGACCGCGTGCACGGTTTTTTCCTCGAGGCCGGCGCCGAACAGATTGGCGATCTTTTCCGCATAGTCGAGCTTGCGGGAAAACCGCCGGCTGACATCCACTGCTTCCACGAGCGGCACGGTTTCCACGAGCGGGTTCGTCATGCGGCGCTCCAGAGATGGGGGTGGAAACAGCGGAACTCGCGGCCGGCGGCGATCTCCAGCATTGGTTCGGTGGCGCAGATATCGGTGGCGCGGGCGCAACGGTCGCGGAAGGCGCAGCCGGAGGGACGCGACAGCGGCGACGGCGCGAAACCGGGAATCGGCCGCAGCGGCTCGCCGCGCGGCACGGCAGCCGGCACGGCGCTGAGCAGGCCGGACGTATAGGGATGGCGGGGCTCTGTCAGCACGCCGTCGACCTGGCCCGCCTCGACGATCCGGCCCGCATACATGACCATGATCCGGTCCGCGAGCGCGGCGACGACGCCGAGGTCGTGGCTGATCCAGATCAGCGCCATGCCGAATTCGGCAGCCAGCCGCTTGATCTCGAACAGGATCTGCGACTGGATCGTCACGTCGAGCGCCGTCGTCGGTTCGTCTGCGATGATCAGGTCCGGCCGGTGCAGGAGAGCGATGGCGATCGCCACGCGCTGACGCATGCCGCCGGAAAACTGATGCGGATAGGAATCGAGCCGCTCTTCGGGCGAAGGGATGCCGACAAGGCCGAGCGCATCGCGCGCCCGGGCGCGGGCTTCTGCGCGCGAAACCCGGTCATGCGCCTGCACGGTCTCGATCATCTGGGTGGCCACCGAGAGAACCGGGTTCAGCGTCATCATCGGATCCTGGAAGATCATCGCGATGCGCTTGCCACGGATGGCCCGCATGGCCGCCGGCGATTTCGTCAGCAGGTCTTCGCCGTTGAACAGGATCTGGCCGCTGACCACCCGGCCGGGCGGATCGACGAGGCCGAGGATCGAGAAGCCGGTGATCGACTTGCCGGAGCCGGATTCGCCGACCAGGCCGACGATCTCGCGCTCACCGACCGTGAAGCTCACGTCGTCGACCGCCTTCAGCACGCCGCGACGGGTCATGAAATGGGTGGAAAGGTTCTTGACTTCGAGGACGGGTGCCATCGCGCTCACCTTTCACCCAGTCGGGGGTTGAGGACTTCGCGCAGCCGGTCGCCGACGATGTTGATCGAGAACACCAGCACGAGCAGCAGCACGCCCGGATAGACGCTGATCCAGTATTCGCCGGACATTAGAAGTTGATAGCCGTTGGCGATCAGCAGCCCGAGCGACGGCTCGGTGATCGGCAGGCCGATGCCGAGGAAGGACAGCGTCGCTTCCGCCGAAATGGCGTTCGCCACCTGCAGCATGCCGATGACGATCAGCGGCGGCAGACAGTTCGGCAGGATATGGCCGATCAGGATGCGCGGCGTGCCGATCCCGAGCGTCACCGCCGCCTCGACATAATCCTTGTTCTTCTCGACAAGCGCGGCGCTCCTGACGGCGCGGGCAAATGTCGCCCACTGCACCAGGATCAGCGCGAAGATCACCTTCCAGAGGCCCTGGCCGAGAAGCGCCAAAAGCATCAGCGCCACGAGAATAGTCGGAAAACCGAGCATCAGGTCGACGACCCGCATGATCAGCGTGTCGATGCGGCCGCCGAAATAGGCGGCGATCAGCCCGAGCACCGTGCCGACCAGAAGCGCGACGATGCCGGAGAATACGCCAACCCCGAGGCTGGTGCGCAGGCCGTAGATCATCGCCGAGAACATGTCGCGGCCCTGGCCGTCGGTGCCGAGCCAGTAGTTCATGCCGTCCATGCTTTGTGAACCAGGCGGCAGCTTGGAATCGAGGATGTCGAGGACCGCGAGATCGAACGGGTTCTGGGGCGTGAGATAGGGGCCGATGACCGCGGCAAACAGCAGGATGATGCAGACGACGGCGGCCACGACCGCCTTCGGGCTGCGGGAAATGCCGAAAACCAGCCGGCCAAGCAGCATGTCTTCGGCGAACAGGGCGCGGGCGTTCATTGGGCGCCTCCCAGCCGGACGCGCGGATCGACCAGCGAATAAAGCACATCGACCACGAAATTGATGAAGATGAACAGGCTGACGATGACCAGCAGGTAGGCGACCACGACAGGCCGGTCGAGCCGCATGATGCTGTCGATCAGCAGCTTGCCGATCCCCGGCCAGGCGAAAATCGTTTCGGTGACGACCGCAAAGGCGAGCATGCTGCCGAGTTCCAGGCCGATCACGGTGATCAGCGGGATCAGGATGTTCTTGAACACATGCACGAAGACGATGCGGCGCTCGGAAATGCCCTTGGCGCGCGCGAATTTCACGAAATCGAGCGGCATGGTCTCGCGAACCCCGGTACGGGTCAGGCGGATCACCAGCGACAGCTTGAACAGCGACAGATTGATCGCCGGCAGGATGAGGTGCGTCAGGCCGTCCAGCGTGAACAGGCTGGAATGGATGCCGAGGAACTCGCCCATCTGCCCGCGCCCGGTGGAGGGCAGCCAGCCGAGCCAGACGGAGAAGATCATGATCAGCATCATGCCCTGCCAGAAACTCGGCAGCGAGAAGCCCAGGATCGAACCCGTCATGATCACTTCATCGGTGGCGCTGTTCGGCTTCAGCCCGGACAGCAGGCCGAGCGGAATGCCGAGCACCAGCGCAAACACGAGACCGGTCAGCGTCAGCTCCAGGGTCGCCGGCAGGCGCTCGAAGATGAGCGCGATGGAGGGGCGGTTGAAGACGAAGGAACGACCGAGATCGCCGTGAAGGGCGTTCCAGGCGAACGTGAAGAACTGTTCCCAGAGTGGCTTGTCGAGCCCGAGCGAGGCGACGACCTGAGCGCGTTCCGCCGGGCTTGCATCCGGCGAGATCAGCATTTCCGCCGGATCGCCGATCGCATAGATACCGATGAAGACGATAACCGCGGTCACGCAAAGGACTGCGATGCTCTGCAGGAAGCGGCGGATGACGAAAACCGTCATAACGTGCGCTCCCGCTCACCCTTTGTCCCGCAGGGACAGAGAATTTTCATGAAAGACGTTCCCTTTTTTCTCTTTGTTGACGCTGACGATAGCGAGCCGGGGAGGATGCGCAATATTATGCGCGAAACGCATGATCCTATGCGTTTTGTGTGCGAAAACCCTGTTCGATGTCTTCGCTTGTGTTCGCCGCCGCCTTCCGTAGGATCGCGGCATGAATTTCAAGCAGCTCGAAATCTTCAAGACGATCATGGATACCGGCTCGACCATGGCAGCTGCTGCCCAGCTCGGCCTGTCGCAGTCGGCGATCAGCCGCCAGCTTGCCTCGCTGGAAGAGGAGATCGGCCGCGAGCTTTTCCTGCGAGACAAGGGCCGGCTGATCCCGCGGCCGGAAGCGCATCTGCTGGTCGACGAGGTGGATGACGTCGCCCAGAGCGTCGCCCGCCTGCGCGTCAAGGTCGGCGATGTCCGTTCGGGTGCCTTCGGTGAGGCGCTGATCCGCGTCGCCTTCCCACACAGCCTGGCGACCACGATGCTGCCGCCGATCCTGGCCCGCTTCAAGGCGGATCATCCGCGGGTGACCGTGGAAATCCTCAGCGGTCCCTATGATGCGATCGAGCGCATGGTGCGCGGTCGCGTCGCCGATCTCGGTTTCGTCCGTCTGCCGCCCGAGGAACATTCCTTCGACACCCGTCCGCTCTTCACCAGCGGTACCACCTGCGTCATGCCGGTCGGCCACCCGCTGGCCGCCAAGCAGGCCATCGACGTCAACGATCTTGCCCGCAACGACCTGATCCTGCTCGGCCGGCAGCGCATCAACCGCAACGAACTGGAACACGAACTGCGCCGCATGGTGCCGAGCTATCGCTGCAGCCTCGAGGTCCATTCGGTCGAGACTGCCTGCGCCTGCGCCGCGCAGGGGCTCGGCATCGCCATCGTGCCGTCGCTGATCGCCGAATTTTTCCGCAGCGACGCGGTCGCCATGCGGCCTTTCCTGCCGGACAAGGTCGCCGACTACGGCATCATCACCATGTCGGGCGCGCCGCTCTCCTGGACGGCCGAGGCGTTCATCAACATCATCAAGGCGGATTCGGGCGAAAGCGCGCTCTAGGCGCGGTCATATGTTTTCGGCGTTTTGCATTTTCCGCCTCGCGCTCTTATCAATTCGTATAGATGCGCGTTCCGCGGTTTCACGTAGGCCCGCAAGACGCTAAGTAATGGCCAGAAGAATACCGGGAGCAAACATGCGAGCAGTTCTGGGTGAGGTCGAGAAACGCCGGGCGGAGGCAAGGCTCGGCGGTGGGGAGAAGCGTATCGAGGCACAGCACGCCAAGGGCAAGCTGACGGCCCGCGAGCGCATCGAGGTCCTGCTTGACGAGGGCTCCTTCGAGGAGTTCGACATGTACGTCACCCACCGCGCGGTGGATTTCGGCATGGCCGAACAGAAGGTCGCGGGCGACGGCGTCGTCACCGGCTGGGGCACGATCAACGGCCGCCAAGTCTACGTCTTTTCCCAGGACTTTACCGTCCTCGGCGGCTCGCTCTCGGAAACCCACGCCCAGAAAATCTGCAAGATCATGGACATGGCGGTGCGCGTCGGCGCCCCGGTGATCGGGCTGAACGATTCGGGCGGCGCGCGCATCCAGGAAGGCGTCGCCTCGCTCGCCGGTTACGCGGAAGTGTTCCGCCGCAATGCGGAGGCCTCCGGTGTCGTGCCGCAGATCTCCGTCATCATGGGTCCCTGCGCCGGCGGTGCGGTCTATTCGCCTGCTATGACCGACTTCATCTTCATGGTCCGCGATTCATCCTATATGTTCGTCACCGGTCCGGACGTAGTGAAGACCGTCACCAACGAGATCGTCACGGCCGAGGAGCTCGGCGGCGCCGGCACCCACACGAAAAAGTCCTCGGTCGCCGATGCCGCCTTCGAGAACGACATCGAGGCGCTGGAGGCCGTCCGTCAACTCTTTGATTTCCTGCCCCTGAACAACCGCGAAAAGCCGCCGGTCCGTCCCTTTCACGACGATCCGGCCCGTATCGAAAATCGCCTCGACAGCCTGATTCCGGACAGCGCCGCAAAACCCTACGACATGAAGGAACTGATCTATGCGATCGCCGACGAGGGCGATTTCTTCGAGATCCAGGAAGCCTATGCGAAAAACATCATCACCGGTTTCATCCGCCTCGAAGGCCAGACGGTCGGCGTCGTTGCCAACCAGCCGATGGTGCTGGCCGGCTGCCTCGATATCGACAGTTCCCGCAAGGCCGCCCGCTTCGTGCGTTTCTGCGACGCCTTCTCGATCCCGATCCTGACGCTGGTGGACGTGCCGGGTTTCCTCCCGGGCGTCGCGCAGGAATATGGCGGCGTCATCAAGCACGGCGCCAAGCTTCTTTTTGCCTATTCCGAAGCGACCGTCCCCATGGTGACGCTGATCACGCGAAAAGCCTATGGCGGCGCCTATGACGTGATGGCCTCGAAACACATCGGCGCCGACTTCAATTATGCTTGGCCGACCGCCGAAATCGCCGTCATGGGTGCCAAGGGAGCGACCGAGATCCTCTATCGTTCGGAACTCGGCGACGCGGAAAAGATCGCGGCGAGGACGAAGGAATACGAGGAGCGTTTCGCCAATCCGTTCGTGGCGGCCGAACGCGGTTTCATCGACGAGGTGATCATGCCCCATTCGTCGCGCCGCCGCATCGCCCGCGCCTTCGCTTCGCTGCGCAACAAGCAGGTCACGACGCATTGGAAGAAACACGACACGATCCCGCTGTGAGGGTCTGATGACGACAAATAATGAAATCGAATTATCAGCCGGCGAAGGCAACGTGGCAGTCAAACTGCGAGGTAGTTCGGTTGACAGACTTACCGCGAGTCTAGCTGACTTGATTGCGCCATTTTCAGAAATGGCAGGAGCGGTAGCCGATCAGGTGAGACTCTATAGGGAGCAGAATGCCCTACGCGGACTAGCCGCGGCTCGTGATTTGGCGAAGACGCTTAATTTGGAAATAAAGCCAGTTGCACCCAAGTTCCTTGTCAAATGGACCGAGGCAGTTTCTCTTGAGGAGACTGACGGATTCCAAAAATTGTGGGCCGGCCTTCTTCTATCCGAAAGCACTTCATCGTCGCCGGCTCACGTTCTATACCATAGAATACTGACGGAGATGACAGTCAGACACGTAGAATTGCTTCTTTATGTACTGGAAGCTGATCATAATAATTTAAGTATCACTATTTTTAGCAAATTAAATCCGATCGAAAAACTGCGTCGCTGGATGGGGGAAAGTTATTATCGAAACTATCCTACAGGTACTGTTCCGAGTGACATTATGAATGACGTAAAAAACTTAAGATCTGCTGGGTGTATTGCTTATGAGCTAGTTTTAGAGAAAAAAGATAAGGCAGGTGAAAAGACGGAGATATTCAAATGGAAAGATTCAGTTGTTGACGAGTTTCAGCGCGATTATACTTATAAATTGCTCGAAATGGCCGGAATATTGGAGTCTTCGTCTGTGTATGTCTCCATTGATTCTGAAAAAGTAGAATACAGTAACAGTGTTTCTGGCTTTGTGCGGAGTATTTATATTTCTTCTCTAGGACTTGATTTCCTTTCTGCATGTGCTGGAAAAGCTAAGTTATGACTCCTAAAGTCCTCGTTGCAATTGTGCCACATTCGTCGCGCCGCCGCATTGCCCGCGCCTTCGCTGCCCAACAAGCAGGTGACGACGCATTGGAAGAAACACGACACGATCCCGCTGTGACGAGCGGAAATTCGGCTGGCCGCTCTCTATATAGGTGTCGCCCCGCTAAAACCCTTGGGCGCGCCACCTGAATGGAAGGAAGATTTCATGACCGACAAATCCCCCGCCGAGAACTTTCCAGCGGGCTACGAGCTCCCGAAGATCTGGACCTGGGAACAGGGAAATGGCGGACAGTTCGCCAATATAAACCGGCCGATCGCCGGTCCGACGCATGAGAGGGAGCTGCCGGTCGGCAAACATCCCCTGCAGCTTTATTCGCTGGCGACGCCGAATGGCGTGAAGATCGGCATCATGCTGGAAGAACTGCTGGCCGCCGGCCACAAGGGCGCCGAATACGACGCGTGGCTCATCAAGATCGGCGATGGCGACCAGTTCGGTTCCGGTTTCGTCGATGTCAATCCGAATTCGAAGATCCCGGCCCTGCTGGACCGTTCCACGCCCGAGCCGACCCGCGTTTTTGAAAGCGGTGCGATCCTTCTCTATCTCGCAAACAAGTTCGACGACGCCTTCCTGCCCAAGGACCACAAGGCCCGTACCGAAACGATGAACTGGCTGTTCTGGCAGATGGCCTCGGCACCTTATCTCGGCGGCGGCTTCGGTCATTTCTATGCCTATGCGCCGGTCTATATCAAATATGCCATCGACCGGTTTTCGATGGAGGTGAAACGCCAGCTCGACGTCCTGGACCGGCACCTCGCCGAGAACCGGTACATGGCAGGCTCTGAATATTCGATCGCCGATATCGCCATCTGGCCCTGGTACGGCAACCTGGCGCAAGGCAAGGCCTATGGCGAGGCAGGCACCTTCCTCGACGTCCAGAGCTACAAGAACGTCCAGCGCTGGACGGCCGAGATCGCCGAACGGCCGGCCGTCAAGCGCGGCCGCATGGTCAACCGGGTGAACGGCGATCCCTCCGAACAGCTCCACGAACGCCACGACGCTTCCGACTTCGAAACGAAGACGCAGGACAAGCTCGCCAAGGCTTGAAGAACGACCGCAAGGAGACCAGCATGCCCAGACCGCCCGACATGACGAAACATAGGGGTTTCCCTTCCGGCATGCCGGGCCACGGGCATCATTTCACGATCCGGCGGGCAAACGAAAAGGGGGCAACGCCGCTGAAAAAGCTGCAGCGCCTCGCCCGCCCGGGCACGATCGAACACAAGGTGGATGCCGCCTTCCTGCATGCGCTGTGGCACCATTTCGGCTCGGAGCCGTTCGAACGGGGCAATCTCGACGCCGGCCGGCTCAATCTTCTGTTCGGCCGCGAGGTCGTTCCGGCAGAGGACGGTTTCGACCCGACCTCCTATGACGCCCTTCTCAGGATCGACGAGAAGGTCGCCCGCAGAACTTTCCCCGAATCCTTCGACGACGTGATGGAGGTCTGATGCCGGCGCTCAAGAAAATCCTCGTCGCCAATCGCGGCGAGATCGCCTGCCGAGTCATCAGGACGGCTCGGAAGATGGGCATCAAGACGGTGGCGGTTTATTCGGACGCGGATGCCGAGGCGCTGCATGTGCGGATGGCCGACGAGGCTGTGCATATCGGGCCGGCCCCGTCTTCCCAGTCCTATATCGTCATCGACAAGATCCTGGAGGCGATCCGGACGACCGGCGCGGATGCGGTGCATCCGGGTTATGGCTTCTTGTCGGAAAATGCCGCTTTCGCGCAGGCGCTGGAGAAGGCGGGCGTTGTCTTCATCGGTCCGCCGGTGAAGGCCATCCAGGCGATGGGCGACAAGATCACCTCCAAGAAGATCGCGGCCGAAGCCGGCGTCTCCACCGTGCCCGGCCATATGGGCCTGATCGAGGATGCGGAAGAGGCGGTGAAAATCTCGGCCTCGATCGGTTATCCTGTCATGATCAAGGCCTCGGCCGGCGGCGGCGGCAAGGGCATGCGGATTGCCTGGAACGATGCCGAGGCGCGCGAAGGTTTCCAATCCTCCCGCAACGAGGCGAAGAACTCGTTCGGCGACGACCGCATCTTCATCGAAAAGTTCGTCGACCAGCCCCGCCACATCGAAATCCAGGTGCTCGGCGATCAACACGGCACCACGCTTTATCTCGGCGAGCGCGAATGCTCGATCCAGCGCCGCAACCAGAAGGTCATAGAGGAGGCGCCGTCGCCCTTCCTCGACGCCGAAACCCGGCGAGCCATGGGCGAGCAGGCCGTCGCACTCGCGAAAGCGGTCGGTTATTTCTCCGCCGGCACGGTCGAGTTCATCGTCGACGGCAGCCGCAATTTCTACTTTCTGGAGATGAACACCCGCCTGCAGGTGGAGCATCCGGTCACCGAACTCGTCACCGGCATCGATCTCGTCGAGCAGATGATCCGCGTTGCGTCAGGCGAAAAACTGTCGTTCGGTCAGGACGACGTCAAGCTGGACGGCTGGGCGATCGAAAGCCGGCTATATGCCGAGGATCCCTACCGCAACTTCCTCCCGTCGATCGGCCGGCTGACCCGCTACCGTCCGCCGGCGGAAGGCCGGCAGGATGACGGCACCGTGGTCCGCAACGATACCGGCGTCTTCGAGGGCGGCGAGATCTCCATGTATTATGACCCGATGATCGCCAAACTCTGCACCTGGGCGCCTGATCGTCTGACGGCGATCGACGCGATGGGCAAGGCGCTCGACGATTTCGAGGTGGACGGCATCGGCCATAACCTGCCCTTCCTCTCGGCCGTCATGGATCACGACCGTTTTCGCTCCGGAAAGATCACCACGGCCTTCATCGCGGAGGAATTCCCGGAAGGCTTTTCGGGTGTGCATCCCGACGAGGCGGCCGCGAGGAAGCTCGCTGCCATTGCCGTCCTCGCCCATCAGGCCCTGCAGGAGCGGGCGGTACGGATTTCCGGCACGATCGGCAATCATCGTCGGGTGATCGGCAAGGACTGGGTGGTGACGCTCGCCGGCTTCGAGGAGGCCGTCACGCTCGAAACCGGGCCTGACGGCGCCAGCGTCCGCTTTGCCGATGCAACGCAGCTTTCCGTCGCCAGTGGCTGGCTGCCGGGCCAGAGCCATGCCCGCTTCCATGTTGGCGGCGCGGTGATGGGGGTCAAGATCAACCTCGTGGGCTCCGCCACCCGGCTGCGCTGGCGCGGCATGGACGTCACCGCCCGCGTCCGCTCGCCGCGCGTGGCCGAGCTCGCCCGCCTGATGCCGAAAAAACTGCCGCCGGACACCTCGAAGATGCTGCTCTGCCCCATGCCTGGCGTCATCACGTCGGTCTCCGTGAAAGCCGGCGACGCCGTCGAGGCCGGTCAGACGCTCGCGACCGTCGAGGCGATGAAGATGGAAAACGTGCTGAAGGCCGAACGCAAGGGCGTGGTCAAACGCGTCACCGCCAGCCAGGGCCAGAGCCTGGCGGTGGATGAGCTGATCATGGAGTTCGAGTAGTCAATGACTGGCTTTTGCTCAAGAGCGTTTAAACCGCTTCAGCATATGGCGCCGATGGTCTTGGCCGCCGAAGAAAACGGCGACGATGTGGACGGTTCGGGAGTCGTCGTTGACGATGAAATAAAATATGGCCCGGTTCTTCGTCACCTGCCGCAAGCCAGGGCGGAGGTCGAACAATTGAGTGCCTTGGTGTGGCATTTGTCCCAGCGCCCTCATATCGGCTCCTATCGTGCCGATACGTTGTGTCGCTCTTTGGAATGCATCCTGCAACGGCTCCCCAAGCGCATTGTACGAGTCGATAAGATGCCTGAAAATAAACAGAAGATCTCGATCGACTTCGGCCGAGCGAATGATCTCATAGACCATAGGCTTTTTTCTGTTCCGCAATCATTGCGCCGATCCGCCTATCGCTCTCTTCCATCGTCACGAACTCGCCATTCATACGCTCATCGATCAGTTGCTTTAAGGCCGCAAGCTCGGCATCCTTCAATTCTGTCTCTTCGCGCACAAGCTCCAGGCCGCGCTGAACGACAGCGCTCAGGCTTGCATACCGGCCGTCTTCGACAAGTTTGCGGGCGAAACTATCTTGTTGATCGGAAATGGAAACGGAAGCTTTGACAGACATTGTCGGTCTCCTTTTCAGCCAAGATACTACTGGGTAGTATCGCGGTCAATTCTAATATCTTTTGGAAGGGTGTGATGTCGGACAAAACCGTGAAAGATTGGGAGCAGCTTGCCGAGAAGGAGCTGAAGGCTTCGCCGGAAACGCTCGTCTGGCACACGCCCGAAGGCATCGACATCAAGCCGCTCTATACGGCGGAAGATCTCGAGGGTATCGATCACCTCAATTCGCTGCCGGGCATGAAACCCTTCGTGCGCGGCCCGCGCGCCACCATGTATGCCGGCCGGCCCTGGACGATCCGCCAATATGCCGGTTTCTCGACCGCCGAAGCCTCGAACGCCTTCTATCGCCGCAATCTCGCCGGCGGCCAGAAGGGCCTCTCCGTCGCCTTCGACCTCGCCACCCATCGCGGCTACGACAGCGACCATCCGCGCGTCGAGGGCGATGTCGGCAAGGCCGGTGTCGCGATCGATTCGGTCGAGGACATGAAGATCCTGTTCGACGGCATTCCGCTGAAGGACATGTCGGTCTCGATGACCATGAACGGCGCGGTCATCCCGATCCTCGCCTCCTTCATCGTCGCCGGCGAGGAGCAGGGCTGTTCGCGGGCCGAACTGTCGGGCACGATCCAGAACGACATCCTCAAGGAGTTCATGGTCCGCAACACCTATATCTATCCGCCCGAGCCCTCGATGCGGATCGTCGCCGACATCATCGAATATACGGCCAAGGAAATGCCGAAGTTCAATTCGATCTCGATATCCGGCTACCATATGCAGGAAGCGGGCGCGACGCTGGTCCAGGAACTCGCCTTCACGCTGGCCGACGGCCGCGAATATGTCCGTGCCGCGCTTGCCAAGGGCCTCAGCGTCGACGAGTTCGCCGGCCGGCTGTCCTTCTTCTTCGCGATCGGCATGAACTTCTTCATGGAAGCGGCCAAGCTGCGCGCCGCCCGGCTGCTCTGGTCGCGGATCATGGAGGAGTTCAAGCCGCAGAAGTCTTCGTCGCTGATGCTGCGCACCCACTGCCAGACGTCGGGCGTGTCGCTGCAGGAGCAGGACCCCTATAACAACGTCATCCGCACGGCCTATGAGGCGCTGTCGGCGGTGCTCGGCGGCACCCAGTCGCTGCACACCAATGCGCTCGACGAGGCGATGGCGCTGCCGACCGATTTTTCCGCCCGCATTGCCCGCAATACCCAGCTCATCCTGAACCACGAGACCGGCATCACCAAGGTCGTCGATCCGCTCGCCGGCTCCTATTACGTCGAGAGCCTCACCAGCGAGCTTGCCGAAAAGGCCTGGGCACTGATCGAGGAAGTCGAGGCCATGGGCGGCATGACCAAGGCGGTCGCCGATGGCCTGCCGAAACGGCTGATCGAGGAGGCCGCCACTCGTCGCCAGGCCGCGGTCGACCGCGGCGAGGAAATCATCGTCGGCGTCAACAAATACCGGCTGGAAAACGAGGACGAGATCGACATTCTCGCCATCGACAACACCGCCGTGCGCAACGGCCAGATCAAGCGGCTGGAAGAAGTGCGCCGTCAGCGCGATCCGAAGCGCGTGGCGGCGGCGCTTGCCGTGCTGGAGGAAGCCGCTGAAACCGGCGAGGGAAACCTGCTGGAAGTGGCGATCGAAGCCGCCCGCGCCCGCGCCACCGTCGGTGAAATCTCCGACGCGATGCGGCAAGCCTTCGGCGATCATTCCGCCGTGCCGGAAGTGGTCAGCGATATCTATGGACCCGCCTATGAGGACGATCCGGAATACAAGACGATCGTCTCGCGGCTCGGCAGCTACGCTCAAACGCTCGGCAGCAAGCCGAAGATCATGGTCGCCAAGCTCGGCCAGGACGGACACGACCGCGGTGCCAAGGTGATCGCATCCGCCTTTGGCGATATCGGTTTCGAGGTTCTCGCCGGCCCGCTGTTCCAGACGCCCGAGGAGGCGGCGGATCTAGCGGTGAAGGAGAAGGTCCAGGTCGTCGGCATGTCGTCGCTCGCCGCCGGCCACAGGACGCTCGCGCCCCAGCTCGTGGAAGCCCTGAAAGCAAAGGGCGCCGAAAACGTCATCGTCGTGGTCGGCGGCGTCGTACCGCGGCAGGACTACGACTACCTGATGAGCCAAGGCGTCGCCGCCGTCTTCGGCCCCGGCACCAATGTGCTGGATGCCGCCAACTCCATCATCGACCTCCTGGAGGGCAAGCGGCGGAATATCTGACAGTCACTTTGCCGCCAGCATGGCTTTCGCGCTGTCGGCATCGGTGATCAGCACGTTGGCAAGCCCGCTCTGCGCCACCGCCTGCAGGATTTTGTGCTTGTGCGGCCCGCCTGACGCGACGATGCGGCAGCCGATCCGGCGAAAGTCCTCCATCTCGGGCGCCAGCACCTGGCGGTTCAGCGGGTGGTCGATCTCCTTGCCCGTGGCGTCGAGATAACGGCCCATCAGGTCGCCGACCGCGCCGGCTTTCCTGAGGATCTGTTCGGTCATGCCTTCGGGCAGCCCGTAGCGCACCTGCAGCGACTGCTGGGATACGTCGCCGACGCTGAGGTAAGCGACATCCACCTCGCAGATCTGCCTGAACGTCCGCTGGAACACCGCCTGTGAGATGATCGCATCGCGCGATTCCGGGCTCTCGGCATAGATCGGCGCCACGAAATAGCGGCACTGGGCGTTCAGCACCTGCGCGAAGCCGCGCACGATCTCGAACGTGTTGATCTCTGACCCCTGGGTGAGGCCGCCCATCATCGAGCGCACCTTGATCTGCGGTTCGTTGAGCGAGGGAATGTGCTGGATCGTCTCGCGCAGCGTCGAGCCCCAGCCGACGCCGATCGAGGCGGGTTTCTGCGTCTGGATCAGCCGCCCGAGAAAGCCGGCCGCCCCGCGCCCAAGCACCGAATGCAGCAGGGCCGTATCGCCCGGCGTCGGGATGACGACTGCGTCGAGCAGCCCGAAGCGCTTGCGCAGCTTGGTTTCCAGCTCCACGCTTTCCGCCAGCACGGAATCGAAGCTGATCCGCACGACGCCCGTTTCCAGCGCTTCCGAGAGGATCTCGTTCACTCGCCGCCGGGTGATGTTCATCCGCTCGGAGATCTGCTGCTGGGTAAGCCCCTCCACGTGATAGAGCCACGCGGCCCGCACCATCAATTCACGCTGCTCCATATCCCACCAATCAAAATATCAAATGTCACATCGACGTAACATATGTAACTTAACCCATGCCCGCCATGGCTAACCCAGACTGATGGAGATGGCCAGAACCGAAACAGGGCGGGTCGTGTGAAAGACCCGAATATCGAGGGATCCGAAACATGGCTTCGACATATGTGAAATCGCTCCCGGCCTTCTCGCCGCCGGTGCGCTGCTGATCGGCGCGACGGGTGGGACCGCGGCCGACCGCGTCAAGATCGAGTGGTGGTATGCGATCTCCGGCAAGCTCGGCGATACCGTCCAGCAGCTGATCTCCGACTTCAACAAGTCGCAGGACAAGTACGAGGTCGTCGGCACCTTCAAGGTAATGACGAAGAGACCATGGTCGATCCCGGTCGCCGATGCCCAGCCGGCCTGGAACATCGCCATGGCCGCTTCCTTTTTTGTGATGGCGCCGCCCGCTCTCGTCATCCTTCTGATGCAACGCTGGTTCACCAAGGGCCTGGTGGATTCCAGCAAATAGAAAAGAGGTATTTCCAATGACCAATCCCATCATCGTCGGCCATCGCGGCGCCCGCAATCTCTGGGCCGAAAACAGCCTGACCGGCTTCCGCAACCTGCTCGACCTCTCCGTCGAATCGGTCGAGTTCGACGTGCATCTGAGCGCCGCCGGCGAACTCCTCGTCATCCACGACGCGACCCTCGATCGCACCACCGAGCGCTCCGGCCGGGTGGCGGATCTTGCCGCCGGCGAATATCGCTCGGTAATCCTCAAGGGCACCGATGAGCACATCCCGACACTCGAAGACGTGCTGGAAATCTACGCACCGACGGGCCTCGAACTGCATGTGGAACTGAAGGCCGATGCCGACGGCAAGCCTTATGAAGGTCTCGAAGCCAAGGCTGCGGCCATGATCGACCGTTTCGGCATTGCGGACAATTCCTTCCTGACCAGCTTCAGCGGCGAAGTCCTGAAGACGATCGGCGAAGTCGCGCCGCATATTCGCCGGCTGTCCTCGCTCAATCACAAGTCCGTCCAGGCTCTCGGCCTGCGCCAGTCCATCGAAGCCATGCTGCAGGTGTCCGACGTGCTGGCGATTGAAAAGGCGCTGCTGCTCGAAGAATGGGAACTGCTCTCCGCGCTCGTCCCGGCCGAAAAGCTCGGTGTCTGGGTTCCGAACGAGCTGGAAGACCTGTCCTTCTGGCTGAAACGGCCGCTGCGCCAGATCACCACCGACCGGCCGGACCTTGCCGTCAAGGCACGCGAGGGACTGTTCGATGCCGCTCATTGATCGAAGAGGTTTTCTGGTGGGCGGACTGGCGACGGCTGCGATCTGGCGGCCGTTGGGGTCCGCGCGTGCGGAAAACTTCAAGACCGATCCCTTCGCTCTCGGCGTCGCCTCCGGCGCGCCGAGGGCCGACAGCGTCGTCCTCTGGACGCGGCTGATCCTGGAGGACACATCGGCTGCCACCTCCGCCGATCCCTTTGCCCCAGCGCCGAAACCTGTCCTTGATCCCATCGATGTGGAATGGATGGTCGCCGAGGACGAGGCTTTTTCAAAGCCGGTCCAATCCGGCCTCTTCCGCGCGGTCCCGGAATTCGCCCATTCGATGCATGTCGAGGTGACGGGTCTTTCGCCCGGCCGCTGGTATTTCTACCGCTTCCGCTCCGGCAATGCGGAAAGCCCGGTCGGCCGCACCCGCACCTCGCCGGCGGACAGCGTCGATACGCTTCGTCTCGCCTTCGCCTCCTGCCAGCAATATGAGCAGGGGTTCTACAGCGCTTATGCCGACATGGCCGGCCGCGATCTCGACCTCGTCATCCATCTCGGTGATTACATCTACGAGCGGAGTTATGGCGCGCAACTGGTGCGCAAACACCAGACCGGCGTGCCGTCGATGCTCTACGAATTCCGGGATCGTTACGCGCTCTACAAGTCCGACCCGTTATTGCAGGCGGCGCATGCCGCCTTTCCCTGGCTCGCCGTCTGGGACGACCACGAAGTTACCAACAACTATGCCAACGACCGGGCGCCGGACGCGCCGAACCCGGCGGAATTCCTCGCCCGCCGCCGTGCCGCCTACCAGGCCTGGTTCGAGCACATGCCGGTGCATCCGAGCCTCGCGGCGGGTTTCGATGCGTTGCGCATCTACGATCATTACAGCTTCGGCAACTTGGCTGGCGTGACGCTGCTCGATACGCGACAATACCGCTCGCCCCAACTTGGCGGTTCAGTCGGCGACGACCGGCCGGAGCGGACAATGCTCGGCCCGGCGCAGGAGACGTGGCTCGGCAAGACGCTCGGTGCCAGCCAGGCGAAATGGAATATCATCGCCCAGCAGACGCTGCTTGCCGAGCGCGACACCAAGGCTGGGCCGGCCACCGGCTACAATCTCGACGGCTGGGATGGCTATCGCGCTGCCCGCGGCCGGCTGCTGGAGGCGGTGCAGACCTCGGCGGTCGAGAACCCGCTGATCATCGGCGGCGACCTGCATGCCTTCTACGCGGCCGATGTGAAGCGCGATTTTGCGGACGAGAAGGCTCAGGCGATAGCCAGCGAATTCGTTTGCGGCTCGATCACTTCCGACGCGCCTTCGCAGGCGAGCCTTGCGACCGCGCTTGCCGAAAACCCGCATCTCAAGTTTGCCTCGGACAAGCATGGTTATGCGATCATGCGCCTCAGCGAACGGTCGGCCGAGGTCGATTTCATCGGTATCGCCCACCGCAAGCAGCAGAATTCCCCTACTGCCGTTTTCCAGAGTTTTGCCGTCGCCGACGGTGCAGCCGGCGTCAATCGGCTTTGATGCCTCATCTCAAGTTGGACTTTCATGCAGATAGATCTCCTGATTTTCGATTGTGACGGTGTCCTGATCAACAGCGAGCCGATCGCCAGCCGCACGCTTGCCAAGGCCCTGCAGGATGCCGGTGCCGCGATCACCGCCGGAGAGGTGCTGGTCCGCTTCACCGGCAATTCGGCCAGCGCCATCCGCCGCATCTGCACCGAGGAGCTCGGCATCCAAGATCTGGACGCGGTTTTCGAGGCCTGGCATCTCGACATCTATCCGGAATTCGCCCGCTCGCTGGAGCCGATCCCCGGCATCGAGAAGCTTGTCCGTTCGCTGCCGCATCGCAAATGCGTCGCCTCCAACAGCTCGACGGACCGGCTGTCGAAAAGCCTCGGCCTGCTGCCGCTTTGGAACGCCTTTACGCCCTCCATCTTCAGCGCCGACATGGTGGCGCGGCCGAAACCGGCGCCGGATCTCTTCCATTTCTGCGCCGAAACCCTGTCCGCCGATCCGGCCCGCTGCGTTGTCATCGACGACAGCGCCCATGGGATCTCCGGGGCGAGGGCGGCGGGCATGACGGCGATCGGCTTCGTCGATCCGGCGGACCCACGGCCCGGCCGCGTGGAAATCCTGGCGGAAGCCGGAGCCATATTCGTGGCGACTGGCGCCGACGAACTTCAGGAAGCACTCGCCTGCCTGGAAGCGCCGCTCACCGTGGAAGCCTGAGAGGCCACCTCGCCAGCATCCCGAAATAAAAATCGCCGGTGTCATCCGCCTGTAAAACTCCGGCCCTAAGAAACTCCCAGCAAGGTTGCACGGCTGTGCAAAAGGGGGTTCGATGGAGCGGGACGGTTTTCTGGAATTGCGCGGCATCGCCAGCGGTTATGGCGCCACGCAGGTTCTGACCGATATCGACCTGTCGATCGCCAAGGGAGAGTTCGTGGCGCTGCTCGGTTCGTCCGGCTGCGGCAAGACCACGCTTCTGCGCCTGCTCGCCGGTTTCATCGGCCCTTCGGCCGGCGAAGTGAAGGTGCGCCATCGCGACGTGACCTACCTGCCGCCGGACAAACGCAGCATGGCGCTGGTTTTTCAGTCCTATGCGCTCTGGCCGCACATGACGGTGGCGCAGAACATCGGCTACGGTCTGAAACTGAAGGGCGTTCCGCGCTCAGAGATCGCCACCCGCGTCGCCGCCATGCAGTCGCTGCTCGGTCTCGACGGCTTGGAAGCGCGCAAGCCCTCCGCTCTCTCGGGCGGTCAGCGCCAGCGTGTCGCGCTCGGCCGGGCGCTTGCCATCGATCCGGAAATCCTGTTGCTCGATGAGCCGCTGTCGAACCTCGACGCCCGTATCCGCCTGACCGTGCGCCACGAGTTGCGCGCGCTGCAGAAGCGGCTTGGAATCACTGCGATCCACGTCACCCACGACCGCGAGGAGGCCATGGTGATGGCCGACCGGATCGTCATCCTGAACGCCGGCAGGATCGCCCAACAGGGCACGCCTGAAGATGTCTATAACCGTCCCGCTTCGGCCTTCGTCGCAGCCTTCATGGGCGCGGAAAACGTGCTTTTCCTGAACGGCACGCCGCAGGGCGACCAGTTCGCCATCGCCGCCGGCCCGGCCAATGCCGCCGGTGCCGTGCCGCTCCTCGCCCGCCCGCTGGCCGCCGGCCCGGTCGAAGCCCGTTTCCGCCCCGAGGCCGCCCGTCTTTTCCTGGCCGACGAAATCGCCGTGATCGGCCCCGGCATCACCTTCCGGGGCGAGGTTGCTGCCGTCAGCTATCCCGGCGGCCATTGGCGTCATGTGGTGCGGCTCGGGCAGACCGAGATCATGGCCGATGCCGACCAGGCCTTCGAGCCGGGCACCCGCGTCGCCGTGTTTGTGCCGGCCGAGGCACTCTTCCTGTTCAATTCGCCGGAGGCAGTTTCGGCTTTCCCCATTTCCCAGACCTCGTCCGGGAAAGTTCACGGCTGACCTTTCGATACCTCTGCCTTTTCAACTCACGGAGAAGCACCCATGAAGAAGATGTCTTACGCAGCCTTCGCCGTCGCTTTCGCAGCCCTTCCGGTTCATGCCGAAGAGCTGACGGTTGCGACCGCCGGCGACCAGAACATGGTCGATTACATCAACCAGTATCTCGGCCCGCTTTTTGAAAAGACCTATCCGGGCAACACGGTTCGCGCCGTCGGCACCGGCCCCGGCGACGCCGGCTCGCAGAAGATCCTCGAGCGCTTCGACGCCCAGGCTGCGGCGAAGGCCGACAAGTGGGACGTCGACGTGGCTGTCGTCCACGAAAAATTCGTCGGCCCGATGGTTACCAAGAACTATCTCGACAAGTATCGCGGCGATATCGACACCGGCAAGCTGGTCACCCGCGCCAACGCCAAGATGGCGCTCGGTTCGAATGTCGATGGCTACGTCATGCCGATGTTCAACAGCCAGACCGCGATCGCCTACAATCCGGCGCTCGTTCCGAACCCGCCGAAGTCCTATGCGGAACTCGCAGACTGGGCCAAGGCTCATCCGAAGCAGTTCGGTTATAACGGCATCAAGGGCGGCGCGTCCGGCGTCTCGTTCGTCATGGGCTGGATTTATGCCTTCGGTGGCGGCGATGCCAATACCCTGATGAATGGCCCGTTCAAGGAAGAAGAAACCAAGAAGTGGGACGCGGCCTTCAAGAGCCTCGCAGACTTCACCACCAACGCGACGCTGACGCCCGGCAATGCCGGCACGCTCGACCTGTTGTCGCGCGGCGAAATCGCCATGGGCCCAGTCTGGGTCGACATGTTCTACTCCTGGCAGGCCAACGGCCAGCTTCCGCCGACCATGAAGCTGGTCCTGCCGGCTCCGGGCATGCCGGGCCAGCCGATGCACTACGTCATGCCGGAAAAGGCGGCCCACAAGGCTCTGGCCGAGAAGTTCATCGCTCTCGCCACCAGCCCGAAGGTCCAGGCCGAAGGCATCGTCAAGCGCTTCAACTGGTATCCGGGCATCGACGCCGACAACGTTAAGAAGGAACTCGACGACGCCACCTGGAACAAGCTGTTCGTCGACATCTCGCCGGCCGATCTCGCCGCCAAGGGCAAACCCTTCCCGATCGCGCCTTACAACACCGCGATCCTCGAAGCCTATGAGAAGTCCGTGAAGTAACATTCTGTCTTCTCCCCAGCGGGGAGAAGATGTCCGACAGGACAGATGAGGGGGTAAGCGACGCAGGAGCGCGCGATCGAGCGCAAGCGAGGTCGCATCTGCCGCCCCCCCTCATCCGGCCCTTCGGGCCACCTTCTCCCCGAGGGGAGAAGAGACTGCCCCACATCTCCGAATGGTCGAATGCCATGCCAAAACGCCTCCTCGGTCTCCTTCTCGTGCTGCCGGCACTCGCGGTGATCGCCTTCCTTTTCATCCTGCCGCTGATCATGTCGGCGGTCGGCGCCTTCCAGGTGGAGGGGGCTTTCGGCTGGGGCAATTTCACCAAGACCTTCGACCTCTACACCAAGGACATCATTTTCACCGTCGTGATCGTCAGCCTCTCGACGGTGCTGATCGGCATTGCCTCGATCGCGATCGGCGGCTACCTGACGCTCGGCGAACATCCGGTCGCGGTGGCGATCCTGCGCTGGCTCTATCGCTGGCCGATGTTCATTCCCTTTATCGTCGTCGGCCAGATTCTCCGCACCTTCCTCTCCAAGAACGGCATGATGAACAACACTTTCATCAATCTCGGCCTGCTGACGCCGCTCGATGCGGTGAGCTTTCTCGACTGGCGCGGCATCGTCATCGCCTTCGTCTGGAAGCAGACGCCGTTCGTGGCATTGCTCGTCGCCGGCGCCATGGCTTCCATCAATCGCGACACGATCGAGGCGGCCCGCAATCTCGGCGCCTCGCGGCTGAGGCTGCTCCTGGAAATCGTCGTGCCGCAGGTGGCGATGACGCTGACCGTCGGCCTCATCCTCTCCTTCGTCACCATGATGTCGGTTCTGTCCGTGCCGCTGATGATCAATGCCCAGTCGCCGACCATGCTGACCGCCGACATCGCCTTCCGGGTCAATTCCTACGGGGATTACGGCGTGGCCAATGCGCTCGGCCTGATCTCGCTCGTGCTCGCCGCCTCCGTCGCATGGATCTACCTGCGCGCCAGCCTCAAGGAGCGCGCATGACAGCCGCCCGCAATCCTCTCGCTGCCCTCTGGTGGGTGCCACGCGGCATCATCTTCGGGCTGATGGCCTTCTTCATCTTCGGGCCGCTCTTCAACCTCCTGCTCTGGACGGTGGCGGAGAAGTGGTATTTCCCCCACAGCCTGCCGCTGGAATATGGCTTCAGCTCCTGGGCAAAAGTGTTCGCGCCGCGCGGCGGGGCGATGGAATCGCTGACCAACTCGCTGATCGTGGCCCTGCTGACCGTCGTCGTTTCGCTGTTGCTGGCGATCCCGGCGGGTTACGCGCTGGCCCGGCTGAAATTGCCGTTCCGCGGCCTCATCCTGCTCGCCTTCCTCATTCCGCAGGCTTTCCCGAACTTGACGGTTTACGTCAACGTCGCCCGCATCTTCTACGAGATCAGGCTCAACGGCACGATTCCCGGCGTCGTGCTGGTGCACGTCTCGCATGGCCTGGTCTATGCGGTCTGGATCGCGACGGCCGCCTTCTCGGCGATCGACGCGGAGCTCGAGCAGGCGGCGCGCAATATCGGCGCCGGCGCCTTCCGGGCCTTCCTCGACGTGACGCTGCCGCTCGCAGCACCCGGCCTGATGGCAAGCGCCATCTTTGTTTTCCTGGAATCGCTCGACGAATTCACCGGCAGTTATTTCGTCGGCGCGCCGGATGTAAACATGCTGCCGTTGCTGCTTTATACGACCGCTGCCGGCGGCAATTATCAGATCGCATCGATCACTGCCCTCTTGCTGCTCGTTCCCTCCCTGGTGTTCATGTTGATCGTAGAGCGATTCCTGAAGGCGGACGTCCTTTCGCGCGTGGGGCATTGAGGAAAGCATGAAGGACGAAAAACGCATGCGCTTTGTCAGCGCCGAACAGGTCGCCCGCCTCGCCGGTGTCTCCCGTTCGGCCGTCTCCCGCACGTTCACGCCGGGTGCCAGCGTTGCGCCGGCAACGCGGGAAAAGGTGCTGCGGGCGGCGGAAGAGCTCGGCTATCACGTCAACGACCTGGCGCGCGGCGTGCTCGCCAACCAGAGCCGGCTCGTCGGCATCGTCGCGACCAAGCCGGAACTCGGTTTCCGTGCCCATCTGACCGCGGCGCTTGCCAAGGCGCTGATCCAGCGTGGCAGCATCCCGATCCTTATCAATACCGGGCAGGCGGAAGAAGAACTGCTGGCGGCCCAGAAGATGCTGATCGGCCACCGCGCCGAAGCGACGATCATCCTTTCCGGATCGCCGCCCGCAAGCTTTTTCGAACTTGCCCAGCGCAACGGCCAGCCGCTGGTGGTGATCGGCCGCTCGGAGCCGGATGCCGACCATGTCCGCGCCGGCAATTCCGAGGCCTCGCGCAAGGCCGCCAATGCGTTCGCGGCTGCCGGGCGTCGGCACCTTGCCGTCGTCGGCTCACAGTCGGAGACGCCGAGCATCGTCGAGAGGGAAAATGCCTTCATGTCGGCGGCGCGGGCAGCCGGCGTCGAGGTCCAGTCCGCCAAGGGCCCGGATTCCGACTACGACAGCGGCATAACGGCCGCCCGCGAACTGTTTGCCGGCGGCGCGCGCCCGGACGCCGTGTTCTGCGCCAACGACCAGATCGCCTTCGGGGTGATGGATTTCATCCGCATCGAGGCGAAGCTGCGCATTCCCGAGGATGTGGCGGTGATCGGGTTCGACGACGTGCCGGAAGCGGCATGGCTGAGTTATGGCCTCACAACCTTCCGCCAGGACCCGATCACCATGGCGCTTCGGGCCGTCGAGCTTCTGGAACGGCGCCTCGAAAACCCGGAAGCTTTGCCGGGTTACGAGCGGGTGATCCCCGAACTGGTGGTGCGAAAGAGCTTCGTTCCAGCTTAGCGCAATGCTCATTTGCCGTCATCCTCGGCCTTGAGCCGAGGATCTGCGGTCGGTCCATGAGATCAACCGGTGTAGATGCTCGGGACAGGCCCGAGCATGACGAAAAAGTTAGATCTTCAAGAGCTTGCGGGCGTTTTCCTTGAGGATCAGCGGCCGTACCTCGTCCTTGATCGAAATCGCGGCAAAGTCCGCCATCCAGCGGTCCGGCGTGATCGCCGGCCAGTCGGAGCCGAACAGCATTTTGTGCTTCAGGATCGAGTTGGCATACTGCACCAGGATCTGCGGAAAGTACTTTGGAGACCAGCCGGACATATCGATATAGACGTTCGGCTTGTGGGTCGCGACGGAAAGCGCCTCCTCCTGCCAGGGGAAGGAGGGATGCGCGAGGATGATCGGCATGTCCGGAAAATCCGCCGCCACGTCGTCGAGATAGATCGGGTTCGAATATTTGAGCCGCATGTTCATGCCGCCGCGCATGCCGGCGCCGACGCCGGTCTGGCCGGTATGGAACAGCGTGATCGCGCCTTCTTCGGCAATCGCCTCGTAGAGCGGATAGGCCATTCGGTCATTCGGATAGAAGGCCTGCATGGTCGGGTGGAACTTGAAGCCCTTGACGCCGAATTCCCGCACCAGCCGGCGCGCCTCGCGGGCGCCCATCTTGCCCTTGGCGGGGTCGATCGAGGCGAACGGGATCATGATGTCGCTGTTTTCGGCGGCGATCATCGCCACTTCTTCGTTGTTGTAACGCCGGAAACCGGTCTCGCGCTCGGCATCGACCGGAAAGATCACGCAGCCGATCTTGCGCTCGCGGTAATAGACGGCAGTCTCGTTCACCGTCGGCAGCATGCCCTTGTGGCCGGCCGGGTTCTTGAAATATTTGGCCATGCCGGCCTGAAATTGGTCATAACCGTCGTCGCGCGGGCCGCAGCAGGGTTCTTCCGCATGGGTGTGGACGTCGATGGCGATCAGCTCGTCGATGTTCAAGGTTCGCTCCTCCCGATCCTTAAATTCAGCCCAGGCCTACGAACTTCCGCAGCAGGGCCGTCAGTTGTTGGCGCTCGTCACCGGTAAGGTTGGCGCCGACCGAGTCTTCGTAGGTGAAGAACCATTGGCTCGCGTGCTTCACCCTTGTCACCGCTTCCGGCGTCAGCGTGATCTCCACGGCGCGGCGGTCGCCATCCGGCACCTTCCGCGAAACGAGGTTCTGGTCCTCCAGTGCCCGGATCAGCTTGGTCATATGGGCCCGCTTGATCATGAGCCGTTGGCCGAGCACGCTCTGGCGGATGCCGGGATTGTGGAGAATGACCCAGAGCACGGAGAATTCCCCGGGCTTCAGATTATGCTCACCGACCTCCTCGAAAAAACGCTCGTAGATCTTGAGCTGCGCCAGCCGCATCAGGAAGCCGAGCGCCGAATTGAGCCGGTCGAGATCGACCTCGTCTGCCGTGCGGATCGGCATGTCCATGGGCGTTCCCCTTATGCCGAACCCGGCGCCTTCAGCCGTGCGGCGCGTTTTTCCAGGAAGGCGCGCAGACGCTCTTCTGCTTCGGGACTGGTGGCGGTGAAGGAGGCGATGAAGGATTCGACGAAAAGTCCGTCCTCCTTCGCCATGTCCTGGATACGCGGCAGGGCGTTGATGACGGCGTAATTGGAAATTTCGGCGTTGCTGGCGGCCGCTTCCGCAAGCTCATGCGCTTTCTGCCGGGCCATGCCCTTTTCGACGACATATTGCGCCAGGTTCCAGCGCTCGGCCTCTTCCGCCGAGGCGACACGGCCGGTCAGCATCATGTCGGTCATGCGAGCGACGCCCATCAGACGTGCGGCACGCACCGAGCCGCCGCCGCCGACGAAGATGCCGCGCTGGCCTTCCGGCAGCGCGAAGAAGGCGGACTTGTCGGCAACGCGGATATGGGTGGAGGCCGCAAGTTCGAGCCCGCCGCCGACCACCGCGCCATGCAGCGCGGAAATCCACGGGATCGTGCCGTGCTCGATGCCGGCAAACACCGCATGCCAGCGGCGCGAACCATGCACGCCCTGGATCGGCGTTTTCTTGACGTGTTCGGCAAGGTCGAGCCCGGCGCAGAAATGGTCGCCATGGCCGAAAAGAACGACGGCTTTCGCCTCGCTTTCGGCCCGTGCCACGGTCTCTGCGATCGTCTCGACGAAACGGTCGCTGATCGCATTGCGCTTTTCCGGACGATTGAGACCTATATGGGCAACATTGCCCTTGAGCTCATAGGTCACGAAGCTGGTTGCCGTCTGATCGGCCATCTTATGCATTCTCCTCCAGCAACGGACGCTCCCCAGCCCGTCATCAGTTTTTGATCGTTTACAGGGAGATTGTTTCTTTGTAAACAAATTTTGGGAGCCCGAGAGGGAGCATTGACGTCTGGGAGGAGAAGTCATGAGCGCCAAACCTGTGCGTGACGTAAAGCTGTGGTCGCCCGTGGTCGGCTGGGAAGAGCGGCCGAACGGCGAATTCGTGGTCTGGCGCGAGGATCCGCTTGGTCCCTATCCCGACAAAATCAACGAGCGGCTGGTCCATTGGGCGAAAACCGCGCCCGACCGCACCTGGATGGCGGACCGCGAAGGGGCGGGCGAGTGGCGCAGGGTGAGCTATGCGGAAGCGTTCGATCAGGTGCGGCGCATCGGCCAGTTCCTGCTGGACATGAAGCTTTCGGCTGAAAACCCGCTGGTCATCCTCTCGGAAAACTCCATCGAACATGCGCTGATGGCGCTCGGCGCCCAGCATGTCGGTATCCCGTCCGCAGCGATCGCGCCAGCCTATGCGACCATTTCCTCCGATTTTTCAAAGCTGTACGATATCGCAAAACAGATCACCCCCGGCCTGATCTTCGCCGACGATGCGGGTGCCTTCCGCAAGGCCGTCGATACGGCTTTCGGCGCGGATGTCCCCTTTGCCGGGATGCGCAATCTGCCTGAGGGCCGGCCCAATACCTATCTTCTGGATGACATTCTCAAGACCGAGCCCACTCCCGCGGTCGATAAGGCTTTCGATGCGGTCGGGCCGGATACGGTCGCGAAATTCCTGTTCACCTCGGGCACGACCGGTTCGCCCAAGGCGGTCATCCAGACCCAGCGGATGCTCTGCTCCAACCAGGAAATGGTCACCGACTGTTATTCCTATTTCCGCGACGAGCCGCCGGTCCTGGTCGACTGGGCGCCCTGGAACCACACCGCCAGCGGCAACAAGGTCTTCAACATCGCCATCTATAACGGCGGCACCTATTACATCGACCGCGGCAAGCCGAGCCCGGCGCTGATGGCCCAGACGATCGCCAACCTGAAGGAAATCTCGCCGACCTGGTATTTCAACGTGCCGGCCGGTTACGAAATGCTGATCCAGGCGATGCGCGAAGACGAGGGGCTTCGCAAGACCTTCTTCCAGGACCTGAAATTGCTGATGTATGCCGGCGCCGGCATGGCGCAGCACACCTGGGACGCGCTGATCGAGCTTTCCGAAATGACGATCGGCGAACAGGTGCCGCTCGGCACCGGCATCGGCTCCACCGAGACCGCGCCTTTCGCGATCTTCTGCACCGACCCGCAGGAAAAGCCCGGCAATATCGGCATCCCCGCACAGGGCGTGACCATGAAACTGGTGCCGATCGACGACAAATACGAGCTTCGCCTCAAGGGCCCGAACGTCACCCCCGGCTACTGGCGCAACGACAAGCTGACCAGGGAAGCTTTCGACGAAGAGGGCTTTTATCGGATCGGAGATGCGGTGAAGTTCGCCGTCCCCGGCGATCCGCGCCAGGGCTTTTATTTCGACGGACGCACGGCGGAGAACTTCAAGCTGCAGACCGGCACCTGGGTGGCGGTCGGCGTGCTGCGTGCTCAGCTCGTCAACCAGTTCGGCGGGCTGATTCGCGATGCGGTGATCACCGGCGAGAACCGGGCCGAGCTCGGGGCGCTGGCGGTTCCCTTCATGCCGGCACTGCGGGAACTGATCGGTGGCGAAGCCGGCCTCTCCGAAGAGGCGGTGGTTGCCCATCCGAAGGTGAGGGCGGCGATCGCCGAACGGCTGAAGGAACACCAGAAACAGTCGAGCGGTTCGGCGACGCGGGTGATGCGCATGATGCTGATGACCCAGCCGCTGCGCTTCGAAAAGGGCGAAGTGACCGACAAGGGCTCGATCAACCAGCGCGCCGTGCTCGCCCATCGCGGTGATCTCGTCGAGGAACTCTACGGCGATGCGCCGGGCGTGATCAGGGTTGGCAAGGAGCTGGCGGCATGAGGATCGACGGAACAAGCGCTGTCGTCACAGGCGGCGGATCGGGGCTCGGCGAGGCGACGGCTAGGCTGCTCGCGAAACTCGGAGCCGTGGTGCATGTCTTCGACCGCAACCAGGCCGCGGCCGAAAAGGTCGCGACCGAGATCGGCGGCGTGGCGCTTTCGGGAGATGTAACGAGCGAGGACGATGCCGCAAGAGCCTTGGATGTGGCGGCCAAGGCCGGTGATGGCTTGCGCATCCTCGTCAACTGCGCCGGCATCGGCACGGCGGGGCGCATCGTCGGCAAGAACGGGCCGATGCCGCTTGCCGATTTCGAGCGGGTGATCCGTGTCAACCTGGTCGGCACTTTCAACATGCTGCGGCTTGCCGCCGAGCGCATGACGGGCCTGCCGGAGCGGGAAGACAAGGCGCGCGGCGTCATCGTCAACACGGCCTCGGTCGCCGCCTTCGAGGGACAGATCGGCCAGGCGGCCTATGCGGCCTCCAAGGGCGGTATCGTTTCGCTGGCCTTGCCGGCGGCGCGCGAATTCTCCCGTTTCGGCATCCGCGTCAACACGGTCGCGCCCGGCATCTTCCTGACGCCGCTGCTCTACGAGCTGCCGCAGGAAGCGCAGGACAGCCTTGCTGCCGCCATCCCCTATCCTTCGCGACTGGGCGACCCCGGCGAATTCGCCGATGCGGTGCGGTTTGTGATCGAGAACCAGTATATCAACGGCGAGGTGATCCGGCTTGACGGGGCGCTGCGCATGCAGCCGCGGTGACCGATCATGTCCTTCGCGGATCAGGCCGACCGGACACTGGAACTTCTCGCCCTGACGCCTGGCTGGCACCGGCTCAAGGAACTCCGCGAGGATTGCGACGACGAGACGGTCGCGGCAATCCTCGATGAGGCGGCGAATTTTGCCGAAGGGGTGCTGGCGCCGCTGAACGCGGCCGGCGACCGGATCGGCGCACGGGTCGTGGACGGCCGCGTCAAGACGCCGGACGGCTTTGCCGACGCTTTCAGGCAGTATGCCGGAGCGGGCTGGCTCGGCATGGATATTCCGGAAAAATTCGGCGGCCAGGGCGTTCCTCTCACATTGCATGCCGCCTGTGCACCGCTGTTCGAGCGGGGATGCGTGGCGCTTATGATGGCGGCGGGCTCGACCCGTGCGGCGGCGCATCTTCTGGCGGAAGCAGCCGACGAGGCGACCGCGAACGAATGGGTGCCGAAACTCACCGCCGGCGAATGGGCGGCGACGATCTGCATTTCCGAGCCGGAAGCGGGCTCGGATGTCGGACGGCTGCGCACAAAAGCCGAATTGCGCGACGGCGAATGGCTGATCACCGGCCAGAAAATCTGGATTTCGTTCGGCGACCACGACATGGCGGAGCGCATCGGTCATTGCCTGCTCGCCCGCACCAACGGAGAGCCGGGCACGCGCGGCATCAGCCTGTTTCTGGTGCCGAACCTCATCGACGGCCAGCCGAACGGCGTTTCGGTCGACCGGATCGAGGAAAAGATGGGTCTGCACGGCTCGCCCACCTGCGCCATGCGGTTCGACGGCGCCAGGGGCATCATGCTCGGCCGCGAAGGCCGCGGCCTGCCGCAGCTTTTCACCATGATCGAGCTGATGCGGCTGCTCACCGGCTGCCAGGGGCTGGGCATCGCGTCCGCCGCTGCCGACATTGCCGAGGACTATGCCAAGGAGCGCCGTCAGGGCGGACGGCCGGACCAGCCGCCGGTGCCGATATCCAGCCATCCGGATGTACAGCGCCAGCTTCATGACATCCGCAGCTCCACGGAAATCCTGCGCGCCGCCGTTCTGGAACTCGCCACGACCATGGATATCGCCCGACAGGAGCCCGAATCCGGGCTGGAGGATTTCACCGGCTGGATGCTGCCGCTGATCAAGAATTTTGGCGCGGCGGCGGGGTTTGAGACCGCGAATGCGGCGATCCAGGTGCTCGGCGGCGTCGGCTATACCCGCGACTGGCCGCTCGAACAATATCTGCGCGATGCCCGCATCATGACCATCTACGAAGGCACGACGGGCATGCAGGCGCTCGATTTCCTGACCCGCCGCCTCTGGCGCGACGAAGGCAGGGGGCTAGCACTCTTCCTGGAGAGGGCGCGCGACGAGATCGATGCCTATATCGCCGAACATCCGCAGGCTTCGGATACCGTTCGGGCGGTTCTCTACGGCTTCGAATTGTTGAGCGGTCGGATGACGGCGCTGCAATCCGATCCCGATGCGGCCCTCTACCGCGCCGACAGTTATATGCGGGCCGCCTGGGCGACAGTTTCCGCCTGGATGGCGCTGCGTATTGCCGAAACCAGAGCGGTGGAAAGCCTTTCCGCGCAGTTCGCATTCCATAGCGCACGCTGCGCCTGAGCCGATCGCCTGCGCGCCATGTGGCGGAGTTGCGAAACCGCGGAAAATATGTGCGTGATGCCGGTCAGGATTTTTTCTCGAAACGAGAAAGACAGTGAATATACTTCTCGACATCGGCGCATTCCTGGCAACCGCCCGCGCCGGCAGTTTTTCCGCCGCCGGTCGTGACCTGGGCGTCGCGACCTCGGTCATCACCAAGCGCGTCAAGCGGCTCGAAGAGCATCTGAACACCCAGCTTTTCGTGCGCACGACACGGCGATTGGCGCTGACGCTCGACGGCGAAAGGCTGCGGCCGCGCCTGCAGCTCCTGGTCGGCGAGATCGAGGAGACGCTGGCCACACCCAATACCCATGAACTGGGCCTGACCGGTTCGCTGCGGATCAAGGCGCCGACGACGCTGACCTCGATGTTCTTCGGGGATATCTGTGCCGCTTTCCAGGCGGCCAATCCGCGGGTGAAGATGGAGATCGTGCTGATCGACCGCTCGGTCAATCCGCTGGAAGAGGGATTCGACGTGGCGATCGGCGCGCTGCCGCAATCCTACGCTTACGTGATCGACCACCCGCTTTGCCCTTATCCGCGCGTCCTCTGCGCATCGCGGGATTATCTCGCCAGCCGCAAGCTGCCAAAGATGCCGACGGAACTGGTCGGCCATGCGTGCATCACCTTCCACACGATCGGCACGACCTGGACCTTTCAGATGGAGACGAGCACGCTCAACGTCGAAATCACCTCGAATTTCACCGCCAATGACAGCCGCGTCCTGCTCGCCGCCGCCCGTCAGGGGCTGGGGCTGGCGATTCTGCCGAGATTCCTTGCGCAGTCGGATCTCGATAGCGGCCTCCTCGAAGAGGTGATGCCGGAGTTTCCGGTCGAGCCGCTCTGGGTAAAGGCCTCCGTGCCGAGGATCAAGATGAACAAGGTCGTGGTATCGGAGTTCGTATCCTATGTGCAGAAACGGTTTTCGGAAGGGGTACCGGACCAGGTCATTCCGATGTTCTGAGAAGATCTCCGAACGCCTCCGCAGCTTTTGACGCCAAGCCGCTGAAATCCTTCGGCTGGACCTTTCTCGAAACAAGAAAGCTGATCGCATCACTTGCCGGGTTCAAGGTAGGCCGGCTTGGGTTACGATCATTCCCAAGGCGCCGGGAGGGCGCGGCATTGCGATGGGAGGCTTCCATGGCGGAAACGCTGAGCAGGGAAACGCGGATCGTCAGGCGCGAGAAGTCGGCGCCGTTCCGCAAGCTCAAGGCGGATATCTGCGTCGTCGGCGCCGGCATAGCCGGGATTTCGGCCGCACTCGAGGCCGCCAGGCTTGGCCGCAAGGTCGTCATCGTCGATGGCCAGGCGGCGCTCGGCGGGCAGGCGGTCAATTCGATCATCGCCACCTTCTGCGGCCTGTTCTCGAACGGCACGCATGGCTACCAGTTCACCTATGGCGTCGCCGACAGGCTGCTCGCCCATCTCGAAAGCCAGGACCGGTCGATCTACTACCGCCATGGCCCGAACACGACGGTCGTTTATTACGACGAAGTGGTCCTTGGCCGCTGGATGGAACAGAGTATTCTGGAGGCCGGCATCGAGGTCGTGCTCGGCGCGCAAATCCTCGACGTGCATGTGGAAGGCCGGCGCGTCGTCCAGACCGATTTCATGACCCGCTATGGCGGCGTGTCGATCGAGGCGACCGGCTGGGTGGAGGCGAGCGGCGACGCAGCACTTGTCTGGCAGGCCGGCTTTGCCTGTCGCCAGCCGGAAAAGGGCGGCGTCTTCGGCACCCAGATGGTGGTGCTGGAAAACATCGACGAAGCCAGGCAGCCGACCCGCTACGAGATCGGCGACCGGATGAAGGAAAAGGCCGCGAGCTACGGCCTGCTGCGCCGCGAAGGCCTCGGCTTCACCATTCCCGGCCGCGGCATCGCCGCCATGAACATGACCCATGTGGAAACCCCGCTCGATCCGGTCGAGGCCTCGAAGAAGGCGCTCGAAGGCAAGGACCAGGCGGCCCGAGCCGTGGAATTCCTGAAGGCGGAATTCCCGGAATGCTTCGGCAATGCCCGCATCCGCTCCTTCGGCCTGCCGGGCATCCGCCAGACCCGCTGGATCGCCGGCAGCCATCACCTGACCGTCGACGAGATCAAGGCCGGCACCAAGTTTGACGACGCGGTCGCCCGTACCGCCTGGCCGATCGAGCTGCATGACCATGGCGACGGCCACCACTGGATCACTTTCGACGAACAGCATGCCCATTACATCCCGCTCGGCAGCCTGACGCCGGACGAATGCGACAACATCGCCGCCGCCGGCCGCTGCGTCGATGCGGATTCGGCAGCGCTTTCGAGCATCCGCGTCATGGGACCCTGCATCGCCATGGGCATGGCCGCGGCCAATGCGCTCGACCTCGCCGGAACCGGCAGCGTGCACCAGATCGATCGCGATGCGCTGCGCGAGCGGGTTTCCGACAACGTCGAAAAGAAGCATTATCGCTGGACCGGTGCGGAAACGCGCGCCGCATCGTGAGGAGGGTCCGATGAATCTGACAGATCACGAAAAGGCCATGTATGACGGCGAGCACGGCCGCGCCAAGGCGCGCGCCATGGATCTGCTCGTCCGTTACGGCGAAGCGCTCGGCGCCGAACGGCTGGTCGAGACCAACAATGTCGCCGGCGCCTTCAACGCCTCGACCCCCTCGGTGCAGGCGATCGCCGAAAAGGGCATGGAACACGTCTATTCCGAACTGAACCTCGACAGCGACGAGGTGGTGGAGATACCGCATATGGTGGCGCATACCTGCCAGCTGATCACCGGCATCGACAACGACAATTGGGAACTGCAGGGCGTGGATAAATCGCTGGTTGAGATGCAGCGGGCCAACGAGAAATACTTGGGGCGGCGCGGCGTCAACATGTTCGCCACCTGCACGCCCTATCAGGTCGGCAACGTACCGGTGAAGGGCGAACATTGTGCCTGGATGGAATCGTCCGCCGTCATCTACTGCAATTCCGTGCTCGGCGCCCGCACCAATGTCGAGGGCAAGGAAAGTACCGGCGCTGCGGCACTCACCGGCCGCATTCCCTATTGGGGTTTCCACATCACCGAAAACCGCCGCGGCACCCATCTGGTCGAGCTCGATATCGAGGTCGACGACATGATGGATTGGGGCCTGCTCGGTTATTACATCGGCGAAGTGATCGGCGAGGAAATCCCGGTGCTGAAGGGCACCGGCCGCCAGCCCGATCTGATCAAGCTCAAGCATTTTGGCGCAGCCGCCGCGTCGTCGGGCGGGGTAGAGATGTACCATATCCCCGGCATCACGCCGGAAGCGGATTCGATCGAGGAAGCCTTTGGCGGCCGCAAGGTCAAGGGCACGTTCCGCTACGGCGCCAAGGAGCGGCGCGAGACCTACGAGAAGCTGCAGAGCTCGACCGAAAGGAAGGTCGATTTCATCATGCTCGGCTGTCCGCACAATTCGATCGACCAGATGGCGCTGATCGCCCACATGCTGGAGAACAGGAAGATCCATTCGGACGTGCAGCTCTGGGTGCATACCCCGCGTGCGATCAAACAGGTTGCCGAGCGCAACGGCTATATCGACGTCATCCGCGACGCCGGCGGCGTTGTCATGAGCGACACCTGTCCCGCCATTTCCCGCCGTCTGCCGGCGGGAACCAAGGTCATTGCCACCGATTCTGCCAAGCAGGCGCATTACCTGCCGGCGATCACCGGCGTGCAGGGCTGGTTCGGCTCGGTCAGCGATTGCGTTGATGCGGCCCTGACCGGCCAATGGAACGGGAGGGTCTGATGGATATCTCGACCGAAGCAAAACCCGAGACGATCGAACTCAGGGGCCGCAAGGTGGTGGCCGGCCGCGCCGAGGGTGAGGCGCTTGTCACCACCGAAACGATCTCCGGCTGGGGCGGCATCAATGAGCGCACCGGCACTGTGATCGAGCGGCGGCACGAGATGCGCGGCGTCTCCTTCGCCGGCAAGATCCTTGTCTTTCCGGGTGCCAAGGGCTCGTCCGGCTGGTCGGCCTATTTCCATATGACGCGATTGAACGGCGTCCAGCCGGCGGCGATGATCTTCACGCGGATGACCACCAAGATCGCGCTCGGTGCCGTCGTCACCCGCGTTCCGGCGATCACCGAGCTGGACCAGGATCCACTGTCGGTGATCGAGACCGGCGACTGGGTCGTGGTCGATGCTGATGCCGGCACCGTCACCGTGACCAAGAAATCCCTCAAGTGACGTTCTCTCTCGGACATGCCACTCGACGCCCACGCCGATAGCCGACTATAACGTCGACCACCAAGGTAGGAGGAGTGAACATGTCGAAAGTGGCAATCGTAACCGGTGCGGGCTCGGGCGTTGGCAGGGCCGTCGCCATCGGGCTTTTGAAAGCAGGCTATAGGACCGTGCTTGCCGGCCGGCGCGAAAGCGAGCTGCGGGGCACGGCGGAACTGGCCGGCGGCGATTCGCTCGTTGTGCCGACGGATGTCACCGATCCGGCCGCAGTCGACGCGTTGTTTGCGGCGACACAAGAGGCCTATGGCCGGCTGGACCTTCTGTTCAACAATGCCGGCCGCGGCACGCCGGCCGTTCCGATCGACGAATTGCCACTTGAAACCTGGCGGGCGGTCGTCGACCTCAACCTCAACGGCGCCTTCTATTGCGCCCGCGCCGCCTTCGGAATGATGCGGCGACAAAACCCGGCCGGCGGGCGGATCATCAACAACGGTTCGATCTCGGCCCATGTGCCGCGCCCGTATCAGGCCGCCTACACCGCCACCAAACACGCCATCACCGGCCTGACCCGCCAGATCGCTCTCGACGGGCGAGCGCTGAACATCGTCTGCGGCCAGGTGGATATCGGCAATGCCGATACGCCGATGACGGTGCGGATGAAGGAAGGCGCGTTGCAGCCCGATCTGACGACGGCAGTGGAACCGGTCATGGATCCGAAACACGTGGCCGATGCGGTGCTCTACATGGATGGATTGCCGCTGGAGGCCAATGTCCTGTTCATGACGGTAATGGCAAACGGCATGCCTTATGCCGGCCGTGGCTGAAAACGGCATATGGCTGCCTTGATCTCGCCTGGAAGCTCGGCCAGCGTCAGAAAATAATCGGAAGGAAACATCGCATGCAGCAGGCACTGGTGCTCGAGAAAAAAGGCGTTCTCGCGTTGAGGGAGATCGATCTTCCGACCGAGGTTGGGCCGGGCGACGTGAAGATCGCCATCGATACGGTCGGTGTCTGCGGCAGCGACGTCCATTATTACACCCACGGCGCTATCGGCCCCTTTGTCCTGCGCGAGCCGATGGTGCTCGGCCACGAGGCTGCCGGCATCATCGTCGAGGTCGGTAGCGAGGTGAAGAACTTCAAACCCGGCGACCGCGTCTGCATGGAACCCGGTGTGCCGAACCTTTCCTCGCGAGCCTCCAAGCTCGGTCTCTACAACGTCGATCCGGACGTCCGTTTCTGGGCGACGCCACCGGTCCATGGGGTGCTGACGCCGGAAGTCATCCACCCTGCGGCCTTCACGTACAGACTGCCCGACAACGTCTCCTTTGCCGAAGGCGCCATGGTCGAGCCGTTCGCGATTGGCATGCAGGCCGCGAGCCGCGCCCGTATCCAACCCGGCGATGTCGCCGCCGTGATCGGAGCCGGCCCGATCGGCATCATGGTGGCGCTGGCAGCACTCGCGGGCGGCTGCGCCCGCGTGTTCATCTCGGATCTGAGCCCGGACAAGCTAAAGATCGCCGGCCAGTATCCGGGCATCATCCCGGTCAACATCACCGAACGGCCGTTCGCGCAAGTCATCGCCGAGGAGACTGGCGGCTGGGGAGCGGATGTGGTGTTCGAGGCGAGCGGCAGCCCGAGGGCCTATGCAGGCATGATGGACCTGGTACGGCCGGGCGGTGCCTTCGTGCTGGTCGGCCTGCCGGTCGAGCCGGTGCCGTTGGACGTCTCAAGCGCCATCTCCAAGGAAGTTCGCTTCGAGACCGTGTTCCGCTACGCCAACATTTTCGACCGGGCGCTGGAACTGATCGCGTCCGGCAAGGTCGACCTGAAGCCGTTGATCACCGGCGTCTTCGATTTCAAGGATTCGATCCAGGCCTTCGAGCGCGCTGCAGCCGGACATCCCTCGGACGTCAAGCTGCAGATCGTGCTGAACGGCAAGGCCGCCCGACCGTAACCACTTGGCCGAGACCCCGGCCGATCCAAATCCAGGCTCGCCATTTTCATGAGCTGTTCGGCTCCTGCTATCGTCCAAAAGTGGTAACCGCGGTCGTTGTTCTACTGAGAGGTACGTGTATCGTTTGCGACAGCAACGGCGCGGGAGCTCAAAATGTCGGTCAGCAGTCGTGGGGTTGCAGCCTTCGGGCTGCTTCTTGGTTTGGTCTGTATCTCTGTTCCAGCCAACGCAAATGACAGCGATCGGATTCTCTCGCTATTTGGCGCATTGATCGACGGTTCCGGCCAACAGCAGGCACGAGGCCGCGCGCCCTCGCGGCAGGCTAGTACCGAGAGCCTTGGCTCGAAGGAGATGTACACCGCCCAGAACCGCCTGCGCGAGCTTGGCTACGACGTCGGCCAGCCCGACGGGCAGGCCGGGCCGAGGACACGCGAGGCAATCCGGCGTTTCCAGCGCGACAACGGGTTCAATCCCGATGGCACGCTGACCGGCGCGCAGTTTCACCACATGATGCAGAGCAGCGGTCCGTCTTCCGGAGAGCCGGCGCAAGCCACCGAAATCCCGCTCTCATCGAGTGAAATGGCGGACATGCAGAAAAGCTTGGGCAAGCTCGGCTTCGATGTCGGGGAGGCGGAAGGAAAGGGCGGCGCGAAAACTGGCCGAGCGATCGCAAAGTTTCTTTCGGACCGGGGTCACGATCCCTATCAGACATCCGTGCAGACGGCCTATCAGCTGGTGACCGAGGCGGCAGACGCCACGTCCAAGGATGCTCAAGGCGAGACTGGCGATCCGGCGATGACCGCCGCATCCAATGGCAATCCGGCCGATAAAGCGGTGGACCTCAACCTGGCCGATGTCGCGGGGGAATATATCGACTGGCCGCGCACTTCGACAACTTACGATGCGGACCGCGCCGCACTTCACAAGGAAATCACCCGCCGACTGATCGGCAGCGATCCGGAAATGCTGGACAATCCCGCCATCATGGCGCGATGGCTGGAGGAATTGGGCCGCGGCTATCGCGGGGTGTGGTCTCCACCCGAGATCGCCGGCGCCTATCGACGTTATGTTGATGGCAGCGAGTTCGACAGGCAGGCTGCTGTCGTCGATTTCCGGACGTTCATGTCGGGTCAGGGCGTGAAGACATCGATCCGCGTGACACGGATCCGCCCGGCGGAGTTCGGGGCCTACGATTTCAAGTCCGGGACTTTTCCGCTTCGTTACGACAGTGAATTCGAGACCGAGATGCAATTCTACGGTGCCGGCTCAAACTACTTCGTTGCCGAGGCCCCGGCTTTGAAAATACCCGCCAACCTGTCCATGGCCCCGGGCGAAAGCGGAAGCGCTCGCGGCCAGATTCAAGGCAAACGGCACGCGGTCCGTGAACATGTCCGCCCGGCTGAAAATCGGGAACTTCAAGGTCGAGAATGACAAGTCCAGCCAGAGAACGATCTTCGCTGAAGCCGTGGTCGAAAGGATCGCGTTTCACGAGCGTGCCAAAAATGGTGAAAATGGCCTCGGCCCGGTGATTACGGAGATCGAGATCAAGCAGCCGGAACTCGCCGCATCCCAGGCGAAGGTGCCGACAGCTAGCAACAGTCTGGAATCCTGGACACGCCTCGGCTTGGTTCCCCGGGATGGCCGTGTGCTATTGCCAGCCTGGAGTGAGGAGGCGCAAGCCCAAAAGGCAAAAACGGCGTTTGGCTTGCTTGTCGCCGGAAATCTACCCGCCCAGCCAAAATCATTGGGGACCGTTCGCCGTCTTGCGAGTTTGGCATCGCCCGCCGTCTATAAATCGCTGTTTCCGGCTGGTCGTGATGAACGGCAGTTCTTTGGGGATCTGGCAAACGACCCGTTCCGCCAGGACGAGATCATCAAGCGCTTCAACGCAGAAGTGCTCCCCCAAATCGTCTCCGACGCACCGCGGCTTCCTGTCCGGGCGCGCGTTTCGGTGGCGGTAGAACTCAGTGGGTACGATATCAGCCAGCAAGCCTTCGCGACAGGCTCTCATGCGGTGTCGCTGCCCGGAATAGAGCTTGCCTCAAATCTCCAGTTTCCGCGCATGCTCAAAGTCGGCACTCAGCAGGCAAGGGGCCTGGTCGAACGCGCGAAGCGAAACCAAGGGCGGCTCAAGCTTTATTACGGTGTGGACATGGAACTCACCAAGCTTTCCGTACAGATGCGCGAGGATCGCCTGGGTGTATATGAAAACGCCGACATTCGTTCGAAGTTGACCGGGTCGGCGACGGCAATTTCTCTGTTTGAAGATCCGGAACTGACACGCCTCGTCTTGACCCTTCCCCTGCATGACTTCGTTCCTCCGCCGGAAATATTGCCCGGTTCGCCTGCGCCGGATGGCCATTACCTTTCGCGCTGGAACATTTCCGCAATGGCGGCGGACCTGGCCGGTGATCCGGACCTGCCTCGTCGGCTGGTTGAAGCCTCGCGTTTCGTGACTGAAAAGAACGAGTTCGATCGCCCGGATGCGGTGCGCAAAGGCCTGAGCAGATTTGCCGCGTCAAAGCCGGATCCATCACGGTCGCTCTATCTGATGGGTGAGGTCACGCTCGGAACGTACGACGGCAATGAAGCATTCCAGATCTCAAAGGCACAATTTGCGGTCACGCTCGAACAGGAGGGCGAGCAGTTGGAGGGCGGTCTTATCAATGTGCAGGCGGAGAATTCCGATGCGCTGACACGCCTGCCGTTCGAAAGGGCGGCCGCGGAAAAACTGGTCAAGGATTATCCGGCCCGGAGTTTCCCCGTGCTGTTCAAGGTTCGTCCGCTGCGGGCGGAAATACTTGCCGGAGAGAAACCGCTCGCAAGAATGGACATCGCCATCGATGAAGTCCTGTTGATGGACAGGAAGCGCGCGGATCGGGTGCTTTTCTCCATTCCAACTCGCCCCGCGCCAACCGTCGCAAGCGGACCGTCCGCCCGGCTCGAGCGGGTTCCCGAACGGCTGGCGCTCAATCCCGAAAGCGCGGCACTCCTGCTTGCCAAATACGGCAAGATCACACTGGATGACGCGGCCCTCCGCTCACTCCTTGCCAGGCGCTGGGAAGAGGAACGCAACACAAGGAGTGATGTCATCAATCTCGATGCTGCGCCTTGGGGGCGCTTCTTTCCGCAAAGCTATCGTGAGCTGACCGACGCCGATTACGTGCGGCTGTTGCCGCGTTTTCGCCAATGGACCGAGCTGCGCATCGCTGCCTTACCCGACAAGCTGCGTTACGAAAACTACTACGACATGAGTGGTTCCGATAAATATTTCGGCTGGCCTGCCGAGCAGTATGCCGAGGCTTTTCAGGAAATCGGCATTGGGCGCCGGGAATTCACGGGGTATCGTGGCCACCTCTTTAACGAGCAGATCGAACAGGCCGGTGCCTGGGTAACGCCCAAAACCGTGTTGTCTCTGGTTCAGGACCTGAAGCCGCAGGCGCGCGCCGATGTCTATGTTCCGTTGGAGAACCTCCCGGCCCCACCGCGCGATGCCTTTGCGAGAGCGATTAGCCTGGACCTGGATGTTCGCGGCTCGGTGGTCGGGACCAGCCCGAGCGATGGAAAGCCGATGGTCATCCTCGACACGGTGCCGACCGAGGTCCGGTGGTTTGGCGAGAAGACTGCTGTCACACTGCGCAGCATGATCGCAAAATTCCGCATTGCACCGATCGGACCGCGCAAGTCCGTTGCTACTTCTACGCTGGATATCGTCGGCATCACGATCGGCATGACGCTGGGTGAGGCGGAAGCAGCGATCCGAAAGCACATGGCGGTTGATCGGGTTCTGGAGCTCAAGGGGGACTCACGGAACGTTTCCGTCGTGGCGGAAAGCGCGCGGCTTTACGTTGCCGCCGGCGGCATGGATATGATTGGCATCCTTTATGGCCCTATGGTTCTGGAGCCCAAGGTCTACGGTGTCGCGCGCAGCGTCTTTTCTCCGCTTGGATCGGTCACGCAGGATCACGTCCTTGCCGCACTCACGAAAAAATACGGGCCGCCTTCCAGCGCAGATGGATGGCGCTGGGGCGAAAGCACGGATCTGGGTGTCTGCGGCGATCAGGGCACGCCCAATAACGTGAACTGGACCGGTGCGACGGTGATCGAGGGCAAGCCGCTGTTCGCCCGCCAGGTAACGCTACAGCAGGTTATGGAAGATCCCACCGTCGCCGCCGAATTGCGCCTGTTGCGGCGCGTTCAATATCACAATTGGGGCTTTGATATCCGCACCAATGTGGAGGGCTGCAAGCCGACATTCATCGCTCAGTTCCAGGACAGCTACCGGGTCGGCTTCGCGGGCGAGCGAATTCCCGACGCCGATACCACGATATTGCGGAGCTGGCTGTTCGATCACGCCCCGCATTATCGCGCATTGAGGGAAGCCCAGAATGCTCCGAAGCCTGTAGCAGAAGCGATCGACCTCAAGCTCTGACGTGTGTCAGGCGGCGCGGACGAAGCGCTTCGAAAGCGAGGCCGGCTTGTGGAGCGGCACGCGGCGGAGCATTTCGAGCGCGAACAGGCGCGCGTTCTGCCGGGCCTTGTCGAGATTGCTGATGCGGTTCTCGTCCATCGTGTAGAGCGTGCCGCCGAGATCGAAGATGTCGCGGAAGGCGGCGCGTTCGATGATCGGCGTGTCCAGCACTTCGACCTTGCGTTCGGCAAGCAGCGTCTTGACCGCAAGCAGGGCGCGGGTGGTGACCATCGAGTTGACGCGGGTCAGCACCACCGAATGCGGCACGCGCAGATTGGCCTTTTCCTCGAGATAGCGCAGCAGTTCCAGCACGTTGGCGCCGCCTTGGGCGTCCATGGCGCAGCCCTGGATCGGGATCAGCACGTGGTCGGAAAGCCCGATCGCCTTGGCAAGCAGCGGGCTCTGCGCGCCCGGCAGGTCGAGCACGAAATAATCGGTCTTGTGGCGGTTCTCGGAAATATGCCGGTCGATCGAAGCCTGCGTCACGTAGGAAATGACGTTGAGCTTCTCATTGTGCGGCGAGAGCATGTGCCAGCGGGTGATCCAGTATTGCGGATCGGCATCCAGGATCGTGACGCGGTAGCCTTGCTCAACGAGTTCGGTTGCAAGAAGAAGCACAGCGGTGGTCTTGCCCGCTCCGCCCTTGGTGTTGGCAAAGGTAATGACTGGCATCTTGGGTCCCTGTCCGGCTACGAGCGTAAGATTGCTCTCTCACCGCACCCTCATGATGCGTTGCCCCATTCTTGCCAAACATGGTTAACGAGACGTGAAAAATCCGTTGCCAGATCTTACCGCCGACGATCGGCGGCGAGGATTTCCCGGGCGATCTGTTCGAGCGAAACGACCTTGTCGACGCCGCCATGGGCGATGGCTTCCTTGGGCATGCCGAAGACGACGGACGACGCCTCGTCCTGGGCAACCGTATAGGCTCCCGCCTGATGCATCTCGTTCATGCCGCGGGCGCCGTCGTCGCCCATGCCGGTCATGATCACGCCCATGGCGTTGCCGCCGGCCGAGCGGGCGGCAGACCGGAACAGCACATCGACCGAAGGCCGATGGCGGCTGACGAGCGGACCCGAGCGGATCGAGACCTCGTAACGCGCGCCGCGCCGTTCGAGCAGCATATGCTTGTCCCCGGGGGCAATCAGCACGTGGCCACGCAGCACGGGATCGCCGTCGGCGGCTTCCTTGACCTCTACTTCGCAGAGGCTGTTGAGGCGCTTGGCGAAGGCGGCGGTGAATTTTTCCGGCATGTGCTGGACGATGACCATGCCCGGAGAATTGGCTGGCAGGGCTTCGAGAAGCTCGCGCAGGGCCTCGGTTCCGCCGGTCGAGGCGCCGACGCAGACCACCATCTCGGTGGTCTTTGCCATGGCTCCGGCTCTGGGAGGTGGAAGCACCGCGTCCGCCGTCAGCTTGGCGGTCGTTCCGCCGTCAGAGATGCGTGACGGGCGCAGCCGGCCGACGCGGGCGCGAGCGGCTCCCTTGACCGCGGTGCGGATCCTTTCGCCGGATTCGGCAAGGTGGTCGGCCGCGCCGATCTTCGGCTTCAGGATGATGTCGACTGCGCCCGCCTCAAGCGCCTGCATCAGCGTTTCCGAGCCGCTTTCGGTCAAAGACGAGCACATCACCACCGGAATGGGATGCTGGGACATCAGCTTGCGCAGGAAGGTGATGCCGTCCATCTGCGGCATTTCCACATCGAGCGTGATGACGTCGGGGATTTCCTCGCGCAGCTTCCGCGCGGCCATGAAGGGATCGCTGGCCGCGCCTATCACTTCGATATCCGGGTCTGCAGACAGGACTGCCGTCAGGGTCTGGCGGACGCTGGCGGAGTCATCGATGATCAGAACTCGGATTTTGCCGCTCATGGTTCATACCCGCTTGAACACAGTATTTGCCACCTGCCTGATCGGCAGATCGAAGCCGGTCACGGTTTCAGAATGACCGATAAACAGATAGCCTCCGGGAAGCAGGGCTTCGCAAAGGCGTGACAGCACATGCTGCTGAGTAGGCTTATCAAAATAGATCAGCACGTTGCGGCAGAAGATCATGTGCATAGGATCGCCGATGGGATAGGCGTTATCCATCAGGTTCAGCCGCGCGAAACCGACGCGCGAGCGCAGTTTCGGCGAAATCCGCACTTCCTGCCGCCGGCTGTCGGACGAACGCATGACATATTTGCTCATCATGTCGGCCGGAACGGGCGCCAGGAGATCGCTCTGATAGATGCCGCGCTGGGCCTTCTGCAGCACGTCGGTCGACAGATCGGTGGCAAGCACGAAATAGTCGCGTTCCGGCGTCGACGAGCTCAAAAATTCCGAAAGCACCATGGCCATCGTATAGGGTTCGGCGCCCGTCGAGCAGGCTGAACTCCAGGTGCGGATGCGCCGGTCGGGGTAGGTTTTCAGGATGTCCGGCAACGCTGCCTGGATCATGTAGTCGAAGTGCTTCGGCTCGCGGAAGAAGTCGGTTTTGTTGGTGGTCACCGCATCGATGAGGAAGATCGATTCGGCCTCGATACCCCCGTGCTTGAAGAGGTAGTCGCAATAACTGTCGAAGGTCGGCATGGCCGTGACGCGCAGGCGCCGGCGAAGCCGTCCTTCGAGCATGGTCAACTTGCTGTGCGGCATCTTGATGCCGCTATAGTCGTAGATGTACTTCGAAAGCAGATCGAAGTTGCGCTTGCTCAGCCGGTCGTCGAGCGGCTGGCTCCTCATTGCTGCACTCACGCGCATGCCCCCGTACAAGAACCTATTCGGTTATGCGAATTCCATCATGCGACCTGGGACTGCGGCCCCACATCGGAGAGTGCCGACCCGGAATCCGAAAACAGCCGTGCAAGGTCGACAACGACAACGAAGCCGCTCTCCCGGCGCACCACGCCGGCGATGTAGTCGGAGCGCCAGCGTATCCCGATATCCGGCGCCGTCTCGATCTGTTCCTTGCGGAACGGCACCACTTCGAAGACCCGGTCCGCGACGAGGCCGAGCACCAGGACGCGATCGGCGACCGGCACATCGAGCACGAGGATGCGGGTATGCGGCGTCTTTACCGTTCTCGTCATGCCGAGGCGAAGACGAAGGTCGATCACCGGGACGCCCTGTCCGCGCACGTCGCGCAGGCCGAGCAGATAGTCCGGCCCGTGCGGGATCTTGAACGGCTCCTCGTGGTCGAGGATCTCGCGGACCACCTCCACGGGGACCGCGAAAATCTCGTCGCCGAGGCTGAAGGTTACGAACTGGGATTCGGAGGATATGCCTGCCATTACGCGCTCTCCCTGAAATCGTCATCGTCCGCGTCCGGGCCGCCCATCGACAGGTCGAGGGCAAACCCTTTCAAGCGGGCCTGTTGTGCGTTGACCGAATGACCGGCCGAATAGGCCTTGGACGTCGGCTGTGGTCTGGATTTTGCCGGTGCGGGCTTGGCGACCGTGACCGGCTGGCTCCGCTGCTTGGATCCGGCCCGATCGACCTTGAAGAAGGCGATCGAGGCCTGGAGTTCTTCGGCCTGGGCGGCGAGTTCTTCCGAAGTCGCCGACATCTGTTCGGAGGCCCCGGCATTCTGCTGGGTCACCTTGTCGAGCTGCTGGATCGCTTCGTTGATCTGGCTGGCGCCGATATCCTGCTCGCGGCAGGCGGCCGATATTTCCGACACGAGTTCCGCGGTCTTGTGGATGTCCGGCACCAGCTTGTTGAGCATCTCGCCGGCTTCCGTCGCGACCTGCACCGTTTCGCCGGAGAGGGCGCTGATTTCGGCAGCGGCAGCCTGGCTGCGCTCGGCAAGCTTGCGCACTTCCGAGGCGACGACCGCAAAGCCCTTGCCATGTTCGCCGGCACGTGCGGCTTCCACCGCAGCGTTCAGGGCGAGAAGGTCGGTCTGGCGGGCGATCTCTTGGACGATCGAGATTTTTTCCGCAATCGTCCGCATCGCCGAGACGGCGCGGCCGACAGCCTGGCCAGAGCTTTCCGCATCTCGCGACGACTGGCGGGCGATCTTTTCCGTCTGTGCAGCGTTGTCGGCGTTCTGCTTGATGTTGGCGGCCATCTGCTCCATCGAGGCGGACGCTTCTTCGGCAGAAGACGCCTGTTCGGTCGCGCCCTGGCTCAGCTGCTCCGAGCTCGATGAAAGTTCCTGGCTGCCCGAGGAGACGTTGTTCGACGCAGCAAGCGCATCGGCAACGACGCCGCGCAGGCGCTCCACCATGCTCTGAAGGGCGAGGCCTAGTGTATCCTTGTCGGAAAGCGGCTTCGGCGAAATGGTCAGGTCGCCATTGGCAATCTGGTCAGCGACATGCGAGGTCGTGCGCAGATTGGTGACCATGCTCTGCATGGCAATCCCGAGCACATCCTTGTCGGAAAGCGGCTTGGCATCGACAGAAAGGTCGCCCTCGGAAATCCGCTCGGCAATTGCCGCCGTGTTGCGCAGATTGCCGGTCATCACGTTGATGGTATCGATCAGATCCTTGATCTCGTCATTCGTCTTGACCTCGACCTTCTGGTTGAGGTCGCCGATCGCCACTGCATTGGCAACGGACGCAATCTTCTTGAGGCCGTTGTTGATGCCGAACGTGATCCACAGGGCGGCGCCGATGGCGATCAGCACGGCCGCAACCGAGGCGACACTCAAGACCATCATCGTCGAGGCGAACAGATCCTGGTTCGCTTTTTCGGTATTTGCCATGCCCCTGCGCTGGATATCGAGGAGAACCTTGATGGCCTCGCCCATATCGGCGGTCATGGTGCGCAGATCGCCCATGGAGAGCGCCAGGGCGCCGGCCTGGTCGCCGCGTGCCTGGATAGCCTGCAGCTCGTCGGATTTCTGCTGGAACTGCTTGCCGATCGTCAGCAGCTTTTCCCAATAGGGCTTGCCTTCCACGGAGGCGATCGAAAGCCCTTCCTGAACGGCCTTGAACATCAGTTCCGTGTTGACGTCCGCTTCCTTGTGGAATTTCGCGGCATCCGCGAGATTGGTCGCAAGCAGCGCGTTCTTCTGGGCGCGCACCGCATCGACCTCGTTCACATTGGCGGTGAGCGCAAGTTCCAGACGACGGACCGGGCCATCGACCATCTTGACGCTGGCGTCGTTGAGGCCGCCAAGGCTCAGGCTGCCGTAGACTGCAATGCCGACCAAGAGCAGCGTCAACAGGGCGAAAGCCAATCCCAATTTCAGTTTGATTGTAAACCGCATCTTAAATCCCCCAGTTCCTTCAAAAAGCCGACAAAGCTGCCTTACATTTCTGAGATGCGATCGAACAAAGCCTGACCCTAAGGCCGATAAGCCGGCGGCAGGAACCTCTTCGTTGTTCGCACCAACGTAGTCACGCTGGCGATCACGGGGCCGCCTGGCGGCCCCGCTTATTGATCAGGAAGCGCTCAGGCGCTTTCCCGGAAGTCGTCGTCGTCAGAATCAGGGCCGCCCATCGACATATCGAGGGCAAATCCCTTGGCGCGTGCCTGCTGGGATGCGACCGAATGGCCGGTCGGCCGGTGCGCAGGAGCTTTCGACGGCTGTTTTGCGCCAGGCTTTGCGGCTGCGTGAACCTTGACGCCCGGCTGAGGCCGAGCCTTCCCGCCGGCGCGTTCGACCTTGAAAAAGGCGATCGAGGCCTGCAGCTCTTCGGCCTGGGCGGCGAGTTCTTCGGAGGTCGCCGACATCTGTTCGGAGGCGCCGGCATTCTGCTGGGTCACCTTGTCGAGCTGCTGGATCGCTTCGTTGATCTGGGCTGCGCCGACGTCCTGCTCGCGGCAGGCGGCGGAGATTTCCGAGACCAGCTCGGCCGTCCTGTGGATGTCCGGCACCAGCTTGTTGAGCATTTCGCCGGCGTCCGTCGCGACCTGCACCGTCTCACCAGAGAGGGCGCTGATTTCGGCAGCGGCAGCCTGGGAACGCTCGGCAAGCTTGCGGACTTCCGAAGCGACGACCGCAAAACCCTTGCCGTGTTCGCCGGCACGGGCGGCTTCCACCGCAGCGTTCAGGGCGAGAAGGTCGGTCTGGCGGGCGATCTCCTGGACGATCGAGATCTTCTCGGCGATCGTGCGCATGGCACCGACCGCACGGGAGACGGCTTCGCCACTTGCTTCCGCGTCCTTCGACGACTGGCGGGCGATCTTTTCCGTCTGGGCGGCGTTGTCGGCGTTCTGCTTGATGTTGGCCGCCATCTGCTCCATCGAGGCGGAGGCTTCTTCGGCCGACGAGGCCTGTTCGGTCGCACCCTGGGACAGCTGTTCCGAGCTCGCGGAAAGCTCCTGGCTGCCGGACGAGACGTTGTTCGACGCCGCAAGCGCATCGGCAACGACGCCGCGCAGGCGTTCCACCATGCTCTGAAGGGCGAGGCCTAGTGTGTCCTTGTCGGAAAGCGGCTTCGGCGAGACGGTAAGGTCGCCGTTCGAAATCTGGTCGGCGATGATTGCAGTGTTGCGCAGGTTGCCGGTCATCACGTTGAGGGTGTTGACCAGATCCTTGATTTCATCGTTCGTCTTGATCTCGACCTCCTGGTTGAGATCGCCGACCGCCACCGCATTGACGGCATCCATGATCTTGCGCAGCCCTTTACCGATGCCGAGTGCAATCCACAGGGCGGCGATGATCGCAATCACCAATGCGATACCCGTCAGGCCGATTATGAAGTTTCGTGTCGTCTGATATTGCTCATCCGTATCGCGGTCGGCCTGTTCCATCAGGTCCTTGTTGGCCTCCACGCGCGCTTGGATCGTTTTTTCGATGTCGTCGATGACGGCGCGCCCGTCGCCTTTTGCAAGGGTGAGGGCCTGGTCGGCATTTCCATTGCGTACCGCCGACCGGATCGCGTCGTCGATACTGAAAAGCCGCTCGGCTTTCGTCGCCACGTCTCCCCAGGCCTTCCGGGCCTCATCCGTGGCCGAGAGATCCTGGAGCTTCTTCAGCGTCTCGTTGAAAAGCTTACGGTTGCGGTCGCTGGCCTGGATGTACTTGTCGATATCCTCTGCCGTTTCCGACGTCGCAAGGTTCATCTGCGCACGCGCAATGCGCAATTGGGTGCCCGAGAAATTTTCGGCTAGTTCCAGCCGCAATGCCGGACCGGCAATCAAGGCGCTGATGGCGGAATTGAGGTTGGCGAGGCTGTAAATTCCGTAGCCGGCGGTGACACCCAGAAGGCAAATCATCAGGCCGAAAGCCAGTCCTAGTTTTAGCTTAATCGTAAATCGCATAGCCCTATCCCCTCAAGGCAATAAAGTGCATCGGTTATTGCTTCCCTCCCCAACGGGCGGAAACGTTTGAAAACGAGAAGACCGATACATTCACCCTTCTGCGACGGTCCGGCTGTCCGGACATTCTCCCGCTTACATGCGGGAGGCGATCCCGGATCTCTGTCGATCCGGGATCGTTCAATTTCTTCAGGCGCTTTCGCGGAAGTCCGCGTCGTCGGCATCCGGTCCGCCCATCGACATGTCGAGGGCAAAACCCTTGGCGCGGGCTTGCTGGCTGAGCACCGAATGATCGGCCTTGTGAGACGGCTGGCCCGCAGCGCGGCGCATCGGGGCCGGCTTGCCAGTGGGCTTGTGGGCCGCAACGGTAGACGGAGCCCGCTTGACCTGCTTTTTGCCGCCGGCCTGATCGACCCGGAAGAAGGCGATCGAGGCCTGCAGTTCTTCGGCCTGCGAGGCAAGTTCTTCGGAGGTCGCCGACATCTCTTCGGAGGCGCCGGCATTCTGCTGGGTCACCTTGTCGAGCTGCTGGATCGCTTCGTTGATCTGGCTGGCGCCGATATCCTGCTCGCGGCAGGCGGCGGAGATTTCCGACACGAGTTCCGCGGTCTTCTGGATGTCCGGCACCAGCTTGTTGAGCATTTCGCCGGCTTCCGTGGCGACCTGCACCGTATCGCCGGAAAGCGCGCTGATCTCGGCAGCGGCGGCCTGGGACCGTTCGGCAAGCTTGCGGACTTCCGAGGCGACGACCGCAAAGCCCTTGCCATGTTCGCCGGCACGGGCGGCTTCCACCGCGGCGTTCAGGGCGAGAAGGTCGGTCTGGCGGGCGATTTCCTGGACGATCGAGATCTTCTCGGCGATCGTGCGCATCGCGCCGACGGCACGGCCGACAGCCTGGCCGGATGCTTCGGCGTCGCGGGACGACTGGCGGGCGATCTTTTCGGTCTGGGCGGCGTTGTCGGCGTTCTGCTTGATGTTGGCCGCCATCTGTTCCATCGAGGCGGAGGCCTCTTCGGCCGACGAGGCCTGTTCGGTCGCGCCCTGGGACAGCTGTTCCGAGCTTGCCGAAAGCTCCTGGCTGCCGGACGAGACGTTGTCGGATGCGGCGAGCGCATCGCCGACGACGCCGCGCAGGCGCTCGATCATGGTGTTGACGTAGCCAAGCAGTTCGCCGATCTCGTCCTTGCTGGTGATCGAGGCAAACTTGGTCAGGTCACCGTCGGCGACGTTCTGTACTGCCGTTACCGCATTGCGCAGACCCCTGTTGATCGAAAGGGCGATCCAGAGGGCGGCCAGCACGGCGACCAGGAAGGCGAAGCCCGCGACCGAAATCATGATCAGGCGGGTCTGGGCGTAATCCAGATCGGTTTGTTTGTCGGCCTCGTTGAGGCGGCTCTCCTCGAGTTTGACCACATCCGAAAGCAGCGCGTCGATCTCGTTGGTGACGGCGCGGGCCTCATTGTTGGAAATGCGCAGCGCGGAGGCTGAGTCACCGCCGAGCATGGAGTTGCGGATCCGGTCGTCCTGCTTGCGGAATTCGGCCGTGAAACCTGCAAGCTTCGCCCAAAGAACCTTGCCCTGTTCGGTTGCGTGCGCTTCAACCGTCTTGAGCGTCTCGTCAAAAACGCGGCGGGCCTCATCGCCCTTTGCGATATATCCCTGCATCTCTCCAGGATTGGCAGCCAGAAGCAGGTTCTTCTGCTGCCGGATCTGCTGGAGCTGCTCGTTGTTGAGGTTCTGGGCCAGTTTCAGACGCAGAGCCGGTCCCTGCAGCACGTTTTCGAGCGTGTCGTTGAGGCTGCCGAGGCTGAAGATGCCGTAGGTGGCGGTCGCCAGCAGCATGATGATGATGAAACCGAATGCTGAAGCCAGTTTAAGCTTGATTGAAGCGTGCATTTTGTGAATCCATCGAAAGGGTGATCAACCGTGGGAAGCCCCGGTCGCGGAACGGTCGTGTTGGGCAGAGAAGATCGCCTGGAGATTGGGGAGGATGATGAACTCCGCCCCCCGCTTGACGAGGCAATCGATAAAATCCGGCCGCCAGCGCATGCCCACGCTCGGCGGCGGTTCGCCGGCGGCGCGGAGCAGGGTGGTGACCTCATGCACTTTATCTGTACGGATACCCGCAAGAACCGGTTCGCCGCCGATGTTGATCGCGATCACGATGATCCGGCTGTCGATCGTCGGCTTGGTCGCTTCCATGCCGAATGCAAGCCGGATGTCGGCGAGCGGAATGACCTTGCCCCGGAAGTTGATGACGCTGCCGACGAAGGCTTTTGCGCCGGGAACCATGGTCTCGGGCAGGAGATCGAGGATTTCCTGCACGCTCACCGCTTCCAGCGCGAACATCTCGCCGGCGATGTCGAATGTCAGGACTTCCAGCTCGTCGCGGCCGCCCCATAGGTTTTCGGAGATCTTTCTGACTGCTTCGTTCATCCGGCCGCGCGCAGATGCGCCTCCTGTTGTTGTCCTTCGGCCACGAGATGGCCGACATCGAGGATCAGCGCCACGTCCCCGTCGCCGAGGATGGTCGCGCCCGAGAAGGTGGCGACGTCATGGTGCAGCTTCGACATTCCCTTGATGACCGTCTGGTGGTCGCCGATGATCTGGTCGACGACCAGGCCCACCCGCTCGGAACCCGTCGAGACGACGACTACCTTCTGGAAGGGATCGGGCTTGGTGCCGGTGCGGAAGAGGTCGCGAAGCCTGAGGAACGGCACCAGGCTGTCGCGCAGCGAGATGAAGCTGCGGCCGCGTGAGCGCATGTCTTCTTCGATCGGAAGTTCGAGGCATTCCTCTACCGCCGAAAGCGGAATGACATAGCGGCCGTCGCCGACCCGTACGAGCAGTCCGTCGATGATCGCGAGCGTCAGCGGGATGGCCAGCGAAATCTCGGAGCCCTTGCCAACGTGGCTTGTGACGTTGATCGTGCCGCGCAACGCGTCGATCGTCCGCTTGACTACGTCCATGCCGACGCCGCGGCCGGAAAGGTTGGTGACCGTCTGGGCCGTCGAGAAGCCGGGCTGGAAGATCAGCTGATAGAGTTCCTGGTCGGTGAGGTTGGCATTGGGTGCGATGAGACCGGAGGATTCCGCCTTGGCCCGCACCCGCTCCTTGTTGATCCCGCGGCCGTCGTCCTTGATGGTGATGATGACTTCGCCGGCCTGCTGGCGGGCGGAAAGCAGGATGTGGCCCGCCTCCGGCTTGCCGGCGGCGCGTCGCTCCTCGGGCGTCTCGAGACCATGGTCGCATGAATTGCGCACGAGATGCACGAGGGGATCGGCAAGGCGTTCGATCACGCTCTTGTCGACTTCCGTGGTTTCGCCCTCGGTCAACAGCTCGATCGTCTTGCCGGTTTCATGCGCCAGATCGTGTACCAGCCGGCGGAAGCGGCCGAAGAGTTGCGTGACCGGCACCATGCGCAGCACCATCATCGTATCCCGCAGTTCGCCGGAAAGGCGTTCCACGTCTTCCGAGACGGCCCTCAGCTGCAGATCGCCGCTGCCGCCTGCGAGCTGGCTGAGGCGCGACTGGGCGATCACGAGCTCGCCGACCCGGTCCATCAGCTCGTCGAGCTTTTCGGCCGGCACACGGACGTTTTCGGCGGTCTTTTTCTGCTTTGCATCGACAGGTGCCGGAGCAATCGGCGCAGGCGAGGCGACCGGTGCCGCGGCAGCGGCCTGGGTTGCCGCGGCAGGCCCGGCTTCCGTACTCGCCGTTTCGGTCTTGCCCGGCGTTCCGGCAGCGAGCGGAGGCTCCACCGTGACGACGTCGAGCTGCATCTCGTCCATGACGAAGATGAACACGTCGTCGATCGCCGAACGCGGTTGGGTGGTCAGGAGCTCGACTTCCCAGGAGATATAAAGATCGGTCGGGGCGAGAAGTTCGAGCGATGGGATGGCGGACCGGTCCGCCACGATCTTGCACTCGCCGAGCTCGCGCAGTTCGTCGAGAAGCGGCAGCGGATTGGTGCCGTTTGCCATCGCGTTCTGCGGCAGGCTGAAGCGGATCTTGAAATGGTTGCGGCCCGGCGCAGCCTTGGTGGGGCTGGCTGCTCCCGGGCTGTTGGCTCCATCGACGGCGGCGCGCAGATTGGCAAGAAGCGCTTCGCCCGTTGCCTCATGGTCGCCATTCGGCGTGTCGACCAGGGCTCGCATGTGATCCTTGGCTTCCAGAACTGCGGTAACCAGTTCCTGGGTTGCCGGAACCTCGCCCTTGCGGACGCGGTCGAAGGCCGTTTCGCAGTGATGGGTGAAAGCGGCGAGGGCATCGAAGCCGAACATCGCTCCCGATCCCTTCAACGTGTGGAGGCCGCGGAAGACCGCGTCCACCTGATCCTTGTCGCCGAGGTTTACGTTCAGGTCGAGAAGCCCTGCTTCGATCTGTTCCAGAAGCTCGGCCGCTTCTGTCCTGAAAACCGCGATAGGATCGGGAAAGCTCATCTGCCGAGTACCTTTCGGACGATCTTGACCAGGCTTTCCGGGTCGAATGGTTTGGTGAGCCAGCCGGTGGCACCGGCGGCCTTGGCTTCCTGCTTGATGTCGTTGTCGGATTCCGTCGTCAGGAAGATGACCGGAACGCCCATATGGGCCGGCATCTTGCGCAGTTCGCGGATCATCGTCAGGCCGTCCATGTTCGGCATGTTCAGATCGGTGACGATCAGGTCGAACTGTCCGGCCTTGAGTTTGGCGATGCCGTCCAGGCCATCAACGGCCTCGGTGATCTGATATCCGGCGTTGCTGAGGGCGACGCGCGTCGTCAGCCGGATGCTGGCGGAATCGTCCACTGTTAAGATGCTGGCGCTCATTGAATACCCCCTTGATGAAGCCAGAATTTCAGATCTTCGACGGACATCCCTTCGAGGAAGCCGCTGCGCTTCAGAACATCGAGCGTCGAGCCGCTGGCGGGCCGGGCCAACGCGATGTGCTTCCCGGCGGTATCGGCATAGATGCGTGCCGCCTCCAGGAGCTGAATGAAGCTGATGTCCACCTGGCAGTCATCGTCGAGTTCGATGGTTGCGGAGGCGGTCTTGTCGAGAAATTGCAGCATTTCCTGCTGGACGATGGTGATCGCGCGAACGGTGAGGTTCTGCGGCAGGCGAAGGCAATCTTCTTTAACATCGGAAGCAGGCATTGTTACCTCAAGATAATTCCGAAAGAGCTGAAATAGTTGGCCGAATTTGAACTTGCATCGTTAATGGTGGGTTAATCGCTTATGGCGACTTTTCGCGAAACAATACTTGCAGGTTGTATTTTGCACCATCGCGGAGACGGAAAAATTAACCACAAGTCGCAAATGAAGCTGAGTATTCCGCGAGAATTAACCCCTGCGCGCTCACAGTCCTTTTCGCACGGGACAAACCGTATCGGCAATCTGCCGGTGCGGGTCGTTCCAGAACAATACAGACGAGTCATCGTCGCTATCTTCAGCAGGCAGAGGTCCCGCGGGACCTGAAAGGTGAGGCAAAGTGGCTGTCAGGGCATCCATTTTCGACATCGCGAGTAGTTCGACGGGCGTTCTTGCCTTCGTCGACCGGATGGAAACGGCGCGGTCGCGTATCGAGGAACGCTTTCTTGACGGTGGGGCGGCGCTCCTGTCGATCCTTGACGTGCTGAACAAGCTGATCAGCTCTCTCGACCAGTTGACCGGTTCGCTGGATGAAGGAACGGCAAACGCCACGATGGCCGAGTTGAAGAGCACGGTCGAGCGCCTGTCGCACCTGACCAGGCTCGAATCCGGGCGCCAGATCGGCTTCCAGGAAATAGCCTGCGCAGAGCGCAAGCTCCGGCCCCAGATCGAGGAGATGCAGGAAACGCTGCGCTATCTGCGCACTTTCGCCGTGACCGCCAAGATCACCGGTGCCGGCATCTCTGATTTCGCCGGTTTCGCGGAGGAAATTCTTGCAAGAATTCAGGAGGGCTCGGGCCAGGTCAACGATCTGGCCGGCAAGCTGAGCACCCTCGGCCACGGTCTTGGACCTGTGATGGTCAAGGGAAAGGCGATCCTGGCGAGCTACGAGCAAACGGTGCCGCAGATCGTCGTCGGCCTCTCCAACGGTGCCACCGAGATCGGCAAGCACCGCAAGCTGCTGGTCGAGCGCGCCGCGAGGGTGCGTACCGTCGCAAGCGGCATCCAGTCGAAGCTCGCCTCGACGCTGTCGGCCATGCAGGTCGGTGATATCACCCGCCAGCGCATCGAACATTGCCAGTCGAGCCTGCGCATCCTTTCCGAGTATCTGGAGTCGCCCGCGGCCGCCAGGCTGACTGGCGACCAGCGCGAAAGCCTGTCGCTGATCATTCGTAAGCTCGTATCGCTACAGCTCAATCAATCCATCTCCGACTTCGATCGCGATACCGCAAAGATCGTCGCCATCGTCGCAAGCTTCCGGTCCGATCTGTCGCAGATCGAGGCGCTGCGTGCGACGATGACCGATGCCGACAGCGGCGACAACGACAATGCGATCCGGCAGCTCGAGAGCGGCGTGGCCGTAGCTCGCGGTGCCGTGCGCGAAATCGAGGAGGTTGCCCACCACGCCGGTGAGCTCAGCCGGTCGACCAGCGATACAGTCCGCGAACTTCTCAACGGCATCGGCATCGTCAAGGTCGTGCGCACCGACATTCACTATATGGCGCTCAACACCAACCTCCGTTGCGGCAAGATCGGTGAGGAAGGCAGGGCGATCAATGTCGTGACCGCCGAACTGCGCAACTTCGCCGCGGTGCTCGACGAGACTGCCGAAAAGATCCTGATCGAACTCCAGACACTTGAAATCGCTGCCAACAAGCTGACCGGCGCCACTGACGAAGAGAGCGAACAGAGCCTCGACCAGCGTCTGGAAAACGCGCTCGAAAACATCCGAGCCGTCGGCGACCGGATGGATGCCCAGATGCTGGCGCTCGGCGATCAGAGCAAGACGGCAGTCAGCGAGATGGACATCTCGCTCGCCCGGCTGAACTTCAACGCCGAACTCGGCGAGGTGCTGCGCTCCTGCGCCAATGAGATGGAACTCGATGAGGACGTCTTCGAAGCGCCGGGTCTCGAAGAGGCGCTGGCCGATGTCGGTGGCCGCATTGCCCGCCTTTACACAATGGTGAGCGAACGCGAGCTGCACGCGGCACTGCTCGGTACCGAGCCGCCGGTGGAAACCGTTGCCGTCACGACCGCCATGTCCGACGACGATATCGACGACGCCCTGTTCTGATCGGCCTGTGCCTGCAGGAGCCGGGTTTGGTGGGGGCTGCATCCGGCGGCCTGTCCTGTTAAGATAAAGCGAAGGCCGCGCCTTGACCTTTGGGCGCGCCTGGGTCATGTGACCGCCTTTGCTGACGCAGCGCTTGGAATACGGGACGAACCCCGCCAGTGCTCTAGAAGAGAAACACAATGAGCAAGCCAACATCCTCGGCGCCCTCCCAGCGCATGCTTCGCGTTGGCGAACAGGTCCGCGCCGCCATAACCCAGGTCCTCCAGCGCGGCGAAGTGCGCGACGACCTGATCGAGAAGACCGTGATCTCCGTGTCCGAAGTCCGCATGTCGACGGACCTGAAAGTCGCCACGGCCTACGTGACGCCCCTTGGCGTGCCGGATCACGCGGCGGTCATCGAGGCGCTGAACCGCAACGCCAAATACATTCGCGGCCGTATCGGCGGCCAGCTCCGGCAGATGAAATACATGCCGGAAGTCCGCTTCCGCGACGATACCAGCTTCGACAACTACAAGAAGATCGATGAGCTGCTGCGCTCGCCGGAGGTCCAGCGGGATCTCCAAGGCGACAGTGAAGACAAAGAATAGTCAAGAGAACGCATGTCCAAACCCCGCAAACCAAAGGGCCGCCCGGTTTCCGGCTGGCTGATCCTCGACAAGCCGGTGGATTTCGGCTCGACCGAGGCCGTCTCCAAGATCAAGTGGCTGTTCAACGCCCAGAAGGCCGGACACGCCGGCACGCTCGATCCGCTTGCCTCCGGCATGCTGCCGATCGCGCTCGGCGATGCGACGAAGACCGTGCCCTACGTCATGGACGGCCGCAAGATCTATGAATTCGCCGTCAGTTGGGGCGAAGAGCGCTCGACCGACGACCTCGAAGGCGAAGTGACGGCGGCATCGGATACGCGTCCCGACGAACAGTCGATCCGCGATCTCCTGCCGAACTATACCGGCACGATCAGCCAGATCCCGCCGCAGTTCTCGGCGATCAAGATCGCCGGCGAACGCGCCTATGACCTTGCCCGCGACGGCGAGACGGTCGATATCCCATCCCGTGAAGTGGAGATCTTCCGGCTGACGCTGCTTGGCGTGACCGCCGACAAGGCGCATTTCGAGGTGGAATGCGGCAAGGGCACCTATGTGCGCGCGCTCGCCCGCGATTTCGGCCGCGATCTCGGCTGTTATGGCCATATTTCCGAACTGCGCCGCACCTTTGTCGCGCCGTTCGCCGAGGAAAAGATGGTGCCATTGGCCGATCTCGTGGCGCTTGAAGAGATCGAGGACCGCGACGAACGCCTGGCGGCGCTTGATGAGTTCCTGATCGATACCGCCGAGGCGCTGTCCAGCCTGCCGCATCTGCCCGTTACAGACGATCAGGCGCATAGGCTGAAAATGGGCAATCCGGTCATCCTGCGCGGCCGCGACGCACCGCTTGCGGAGGCCGAGGCCTATGCGACGGTCCGCGGCAAGCTGGTCGCCATCGGCGAGATCGGCCAGGGCGAATTCCGGCCGAAGCGGGTGTTCGGCTGAGCGAAACATCCGCTCTTCCAATCCGGGCATGAATGGTTTATAGGCAGCGCCAGCAAGAAGGCAGCCTCTGGCGTTCATTTTGCTTTCACGGCCAATGCTGGACGACATCCCGGCCTTTGGCGTCCCTGTTTCCTCTCAAAAGAAAGGATCATCCGATGTCGATCACTGCCGAGCGTAAGACTGCCCTGATCAAGGAATATGCAACCGTCGAAGGCGACACTGGTTCTCCGGAAGTCCAGGTCGCGATCCTGACCGAGCGCATCAACAACCTGACAGAGCACTTCAAGGGCCACAAGAAGGACAACCACTCCCGTCGTGGCCTGCTGACGATGGTTTCGAGCCGCCGTTCGCTTCTTGACTATCTCAAGAAGAAGGACGAAGGCCGCTACACCAAGCTGATCACCAGCCTGGGTATTCGCCGCTAACAAATTTCCGGCGGGCCTGGGAACAGTGCCCGCCGGACGCCTTTTCGGGCATAGGCCCGATGAAACGCTGGAGCCGCGCTCAAGACTTGCGTGGTGGACTCCCGGCGGACCCGGATGGGCCGGATCTGCCAAACAAACCGTTGACCTGTCATGGGGCAGGATTGCCGGATGCTTTCGGCCAAAGCCCTCGGGGCTTTAGCCACGGCTCCTTTTGAGGATGCCGGCGACGTAAAGCCTCCCGTTGTCTTGCCCATGATGTGTCACATTGATTGCGGTCGACTGTGCGCTGCGCCGATATCGGCGATGCGTGTGCTCCCGCATTGAAGGACAAGACATGTTCAATACACATTCCGTCGAAATCGAATGGGCAGGCCGCCCGCTGAAGCTGGAAACGGGCAAGATCGCCCGCCAGGCTGACGGCGCGGTACTCGCCACCTACGGTGAGACCGTCGTTCTCGCGACCGTCGTTTCCGCCAAGGCTCCGAAGCCTGGCCAGGATTTCTTCCCGCTCACCGTCAACTACCAGGAAAAGACCTATGCCGCCGGCAAGATCCCGGGCGGCTATTTCAAGCGCGAAGGCCGCCCGTCGGAAAAGGAAACGCTGGTTTCCCGCCTGATCGACCGTCCGATCCGCCCGCTCTTCCCGGAAGGCTACAAGAACGACACCCAGGTCGTCGTGACTGTCGTGCAGCACGACCTTGAAAACGATCCGGACGTCTTGTCGATGGTCGCGGCGTCTGCAGCGCTGACGCTCTCCGGCGTTCCCTTCATGGGCCCGGTCGGCGGCGCCCGCGTCGGTTACATCAACGGCGAATACGTCCTGAACCCGCATCTCGACGAGATGGACGAGTCCACCCTCGACCTCATTGTCGCCGGTACGGGCGATGCCGTCCTGATGGTTGAATCCGAAGCCAAGGAACTCAACGAAGACATCATGCTCGGCGCCGTCATGTTCGGTCACCGTGGCTTCCAGCCGGTCATCGACGCGATCATCAAGCTCGCCGAAGTTGCCGCCAAGGAGCCCCGCGAGTTCGAACCGGAAGACCATTCCGAACTCGAAGCCGAAATGCTCAAGCATTTCGAAGCCGAGCTTCGCGAAGGCTACAAGATCACCCAGAAGGCTGACCGCTACGCAGCCGTCGACGCCGTCAAGGCGAAGGTCAAGGCACACTTCTTCCCGGAAGGCGTCGAGCCGAAGTACAGCGCCGAAGTCATCGGTGCCGTCTTCAAGCACCTGCAGGCCAAGATCGTTCGCTGGAACATCCTCGACACCAAGAGCCGCATTGACGGCCGCGACCTGTCGACCGTTCGTCCGATCGTCTCGGAAGTCGGCATCCTGCCGCGCACCCACGGTTCTGCCCTCTTCACCCGCGGCGAGACCCAGGCGATCGTTGTCGCCACGCTCGGTACCGGCGAAGACGAGCAGTACGTGGACAGCCTGACGGGCATGTACAAGGAACGCTTCCTGCTGCACTACAACTTCCCGCCCTACTCGGTCGGTGAAACGGGCCGCATGGGCTCCCCGGGCCGCCGCGAAATCGGCCACGGCAAGCTCGCATGGCGCGCCATCCGCCCGATGCTGCCGACCGCCGAGCAGTTCCCTTACACGCTGCGCGTCGTTTCCGAGATCACCGAGTCCAACGGCTCGTCCTCGATGGCGACCGTCTGCGGCACCTCGCTCGCACTGATGGACGCCGGCGTACCGCTGGCAAAGCCCGTTGCCGGTATCGCCATGGGCCTCATCCTCGAAGGTGAACGCTTCGCCGTTCTCTCCGACATCCTCGGCGACGAAGACCACCTCGGCGACATGGACTTCAAGGTAGCGGGTACTGCCGACGGCATCACCTCGCTGCAGATGGACATCAAGATCGCCGGCATCACCGAAGAGATCATGAAGGTCGCGCTCAGCCAGGCACAGGGCGGCCGCAAGCACATCCTCGGCGAAATGGCCAATGCCATTACCGAGAGCCGCGGCCAGCTCGGCGAATTCGCACCGCGCATCGAAGTGATGAACATCCCGGTCGACAAGATCCGCGAAGTTATCGGTTCGGGCGGCAAGGTCATCCGCGAAATCGTCGAAAAGACCGGCGCCAAGATCAACATCGAGGACGACGGCACCGTCAAGATCGCTTCGTCTTCCGGCAAGGAAATCGAAGCGGCCCGCAAGTGGATCCACTCGATCGTTGCCGAGCCGGAAGTTGGCGCTATCTATGAAGGCACGGTCGTCAAGACCGCCGACTTCGGCGCTTTCGTGAACTTCTTCGGCGCCCGCGACGGCCTCGTGCACATCTCGCAGCTCGCTTCTGAGCGCGTTGCCAAGACCCAGGACGTCGTCAAGGAAGGCGACAAGGTCTGGGTCAAGCTGATGGGCTTCGACGAGCGCGGCAAGGTTCGCCTGTCGATGAAGGTCGTTGACCAGGCCACCGGCCAGGAACTCAAGAAGGCTGAAGGCGAAGCCGCCGAATAAGGCCCTCTTTTTCCGAGACATCGAGGCGCGGAAGCTCTTCCGCGCCTTTTGTTTATCTGCTGTCACGAGACGAACCGACGAGACGAGCCATGAGCCGAGACGCCCTCAAGACCCTGTTCCACCCCTTCGATACCGAGGCAGTACCGATGCCGGGCGAAGGCGAGCGTGTGCTCTTCCTGGGCGCCGAGGCCGGCAATGCTTTGCCTGATGGGTTCGCAGCCGAGATCACCGCCGTACAGCCCTTCCGGCCGCTCTTCCGTGGCCTTCGCGAAGGCGCCTTTCCCGAGGCCGAGGGCGAGGGCTACGACGTGGGGCTGGTGCTCTGTGGCAAACATCGCGGCGAGAACGAGAACCGCGTAGCGGAGGCCTTGGAGCGCGTCAGAACGGGCGGCGTGATTATTGTGGCCGGCGGTAAGGAAGACGGCATCCAGCCGCTCCGCAACACTCTGCTGAAGCTTGGCATCGAACTCGACTACACGCCGAAATATCACGGCGTCGCGATATGGTTCGCCAGGCCCGCCGATGCCGATGCGGCGATCAAGGCGTTGAAGAAGTCGACCGTAGTGATCGATGCCCGGTTCGAGGCGGCACCCGGCATGTTCTCCCATGAACGCGTGGATGCGGGCTCGGAACTGCTTGCAGGCCGCCTGCCGACGGATTTCGACGGCAACGCCGCCGATTTCGGCGCCGGCTGGGGTTATCTCTCGGTGATGCTGGCGGAGAAGTCTAAGCGCGTGAACCGTATCGATCTCTTCGAGGCCGACTACCAGGCGCTGGAATTTGCCAAGCGTAACGTCGCGCGCAACTGCCCGGACCTCAACGCCCGTTTCTACTGGCAGGATCTCGGCGCCGAGCCGCCGAAGGAAAAATACGACCTCGTGATCATGAACCCGCCGTTCCACGAGACGCAGGCGACCGATCCCGAACTCGGCAAGACGATGATCCGCACTGCCGCCGCAGCGCTCAAGAACGGCGGCCGCCTGATGCTGGTCGCCAATCGCGGCCTGACCTACGAACCGGTGCTGGCCGAAGGTTTCCGCGAAAGCGGCGAAACTTGCCGCAACGCTCGATTCAAGGTTCTATGGGCGAAGAAGTAAGCCGATCCTAAGCCGCTTCGATATCCTTGCGGGCTGCGCTGGCCAGGAAGGCTGAACGCGTCAGCCCGCGCTCCTTTGCGGCGGCATCGATCGCATCCAGCATGCCCTTCTCGAAAGTCACGTTGGCGCGCACGACGCGTGTATCGTCTTCAATGAAGGGAATTCGCGCGAGGAACGCGCCGTTGGCAAGCTCCGCACGGATTTCGGTGCGGGACATCAGCTCTTCATACGAGGTGGGCACCGGCAGGGGATCATCCTCCGCCCAGAGGCGGAGCGCTTCGATCGCATTCGCGGTCAGATCGTCGTCCACGTCGGAAGCGGAGAAAACCGAAGGCAAATCCGGAAAGCTGATGCCGAAGGCGCTGTCACTGTCCTTGTGCACAAGCGCGATGAAGTATTTCATCGATCTACCTCAAACCCATCCTGCCTGCTTGGCAATCGCGAGCGCGGTCCCAGCAGGCAAATCTTTCTTCGGGTGCGGAACGATGATCGTTTGCGTACCCTTGCGGAGCTTGTGCTGTGAGCCCTTAATGGAGACGGGTTCGTAATCGTCGCGTTTCAATCTGGCGATGATCTTGTGACTGTTCCGCTCCACGGGCTCACCCCTGCTATCGCAAGAAGGTAGCGCAACTGAGGGGAGGGATCCAGGATGCGCATCATTGTGCGCATCTTGCTTATTCCGAATCCGCGTTCCGCAGCCGGTCGAGGCTCGGCAGCGACGTGATGTTGTAGCCGGCATCCACGTAGTGGATTTCGCCGGTTACGCCGCTGGAGAGGTCCGAGAGCAGATAAAGCGCCGAGCCGCCGATATCCTCGATGGTCGCGGTGCGGCGGAGGGGCGCGTTCTTCTGGTTCCAGGAATAGATCGCGCGGGCATCCGAAATGCCGGCGCCGGCAAGCGTGCGCACCGGGCCTGCCGAGATCGCGTTGACGCGGATGTCGCGCGGGCCGTAGTCGGCGGCGAGATAGCGCACCGAGCTTTCCAGCGCCGCCTTGGCGACGCCCATGACGTTGTAGTTCGGGATCACCCGCATCGAGCCGCCGTAGGTGAGCGTCAGGATCGCGCCGCCATCCGTCATCAGGTCGGCAGCCCGCTTGGAGATCTCCGTGAAGGAGAAACAGGAAATCACCATCGTGCGGCTGAAATTGTCGCGCGTCGTGTCCGCGTAGAGGCCCTTGAGCTCGTTCTTGTCGGAAAAGCCGATCGCGTGCACGACAAAGTCGAGCTTGCCCCAGCGCTCCTTGATCGCCGCGAAGGCTGCGTCCACCGAGGCGATATCCTCGACATCGCAAGGCACGACGAAATCCGAATTGAGTTCGGCTGCGAGCGGCTTGACGCGCTTGCCAAGTGCTTCGCCCTGGTAGGTGAAGGCGAGTTCCGCACCCTGTGCGGCGACGGCTTTCGAGATCCCCCAGGCAATAGAGTGATTGTTGGCGACCCCCATGATCAGGCCGCGTTTCCCCTGCATGATTCCGTTCATGGAATTACCCGTTAAAGCGCTGGAAGACGAGCGTGGCGTTGGTGCCGCCGAACCCGAAGGAATTGGAAAGGACCGTGTCGATCTTGGCGTCGTCGATGCGCTTGCGCACGATCGGAACGCCCTCGAATTCCGGATCCAGGTTTTCGATATGGGCGCTTTCGCCGATGAAGCGTTCCTGCATCATCAGAAGGCCGTAGATCGACTCCTGCACGCCGGCGCCGCCGAGCGAATGGCCGGTCAGCGACTTGGTCGACTGGATGTGCGGGATCTTGTCCCCGAAGACCTGGCGGATCGCGCCGATCTCCTTCGAGTCCCCGACAGGCGTCGAGGTGCCGTGGGTGTTGATGTAGTCGATATCGCCCTTTACGGTCGCCAGCGCCTGGCGCATGCAGCGCATCGCGCCCTCGCCCGACGGGGCGACCATGTCGTAACCGTCCGACGTCGCGCCGTAGCCGACGATTTCGGCATAGATCTTCGCGCCGCGGGCCTTGGCATGCTCGAGCTCTTCGAGAACCAGTACGCCCGCACCGCCGGCAATGACGAAACCGTCTCGGTCGACGTCATAGGCGCGCGAGGCCTTGTCGGGATCGTTGTTGTACTTGGTGGACATCGCGCCCATCGCGTCGAACAGGTTCGACATGGTCCAGTCGAGGTCCTCGTGGCCGCCGGCGAACATCACGTCCTGCTTGCCCCACTGGATCATCTCGGCGGCGTTGCCGATGCAATGCGCCGATGTCGAGCAGGCGGACGAGATCGAATAGTTGACGCCGTGGATCTTGAACCAGGTGGCAAGCGTCGCCGATGCCGTGGACGACATCGCCTTCGGCACGGCGAACGGGCCGATGCGCTTCGGGCTGTTGTTCTTGAGGGTGATCTCGGCGGCTTCGATCAGCGTGCGGGTGGACGGGCCGCCCGAACCCATGATGATGCCGGTGCGTTCGTTCTCGCCGATATCCTTGTCCTCGAGACCAGAATCGGCGATCGCCTGTTTCATGGCGACATGGTTCCAGGCGCCGCCCTGGCTGAGGAAGCGCATGGCGCGGCGATCCACCAGCTCGGTCGGATCGAGCGTCGGCCTGCCCCAGACCTGGCACTTGAAGCCGTGCTCGGCGAAATCGGGAGAGAAGGAAATGCCGGACTTTGCCTGACGCAAGGATTCTGTGACTTCGGCGGCGTCGCTCCCGATCGAGGATACGATACCGAGACCCGTTACAACTACCCGTCTCATCTCATCAAACCTTTTCTGCTTGTTCTTCTTTGGCCGCGAAGCAGGGATCAGGCGGCCTTTTCCTTCGACAGGCCGACACGAAGGTCCGTTGCCTGGTAAATGGTTTCGCCATCCGCCTTGAGCCAGCCATCAGCGGTGCCAAGCACCAGACGACCACGCATGACGCGCTTGAAGTCGATGCCATACTCGAGCAGCTTGGTGTCCGGGCGTATCATGCCCTTGAACTTCACTTCGCCGGTCGACAAGGCCATGCCGCGTCCGGGTTCGCCAAGCCAGCCGAGGAAAAAGCCGGTCAATTGCCACATGCCGTCAAGGCCGAGGCAGCCCGGCATGATGGGATTGCCTTCGAAGTGGCAGGGGAAATACCAGTCGTCGGGCTTAACGTCGTATTCGGCGCGAAGATAACCCTTGTCGAACGCTCCGCCCGTTTCCGAAATGTCGGTGATACGGTGGACCATCAGCATCGGCGGCAGCGGAAGCTGCGCATTACCGGGTCCGAAAAGTTCGCCATGGGCGCAAGAGATGAGTTCTTCGTAAGAGAAGCTGGACTGCCTGGGTGCCATAAATTTCCGTTCCCCCCGTTGAACCTTAGACCTTTTGTTTCAGCAGCTTTAGTGCAAGATCGGTCGGAATTGAAGCGTAACGATGAACTTGCGCTCCGCCTGGGGATGGCAGCCGAGCCACTGGAACATGCGTTTGTTCTGGTCCGCATATAGGAAGCTACAGACGCAAACCAGAGGCTTGTAGCGAAATTGCGCGTTTTTGGCGCTCCCGCGGCAGGTATCCTCCGGAAACTATTGAAAGTGCCCGCCGTAAAAGTTATATCGGAAAGTCAAGATACCTGACATGGGCGTTAAACGGCGGGAGCTGGCAGACAATATGGCAGAAGCCATTACGGACATCGAGACGAGACTGCGCCATTGCGGCCTTCGTCCGACGCGGCAGCGTGTTGCGCTTGCCGACCTGCTGTTCGCCAAGGGGGACCGCCACTTGACCGTCGAGGAACTGCACGAGGAAGCCACCTTCGCCGGCGTTCCGGTCTCGCTCGCGACCGTCTACAACACGTTGCATCAGTTCACCGAGGCCGGCCTTATCCGCGTGCTGGCGGTTGAAAGCGCCAGGACCTATTTCGACACCAACATTTCCGATCACCATCACTTCTTCGTCGAGGGCCGCAACGAGGTGCTCGACATTCCGGTCAGCAATCTGGAGATCGGCAACCTGCCGGAAGCCCCGGAAGGCATGGAAATCGCCCATGTGGACGTCATCATCCGCCTGCGCGAAAAGAAAAGCTGACGCTTCCTACTCTTTCCCTTTGTTTCCCCTCATGGCTTCGTCCTGGGCCCGTCCGGGCCGTGGTCTGTAGCGCGGCAATGTCCAGCCGTAGTGGATAGCGCCGCCGCGCAGGCCGAAGGCAAGAGCCGCACCCAGCCCGGAACTCGCGTAAAGCGGCAGGCCGAGCGCATTGGCGGCGGTAAACCCGCAGGCGCCGGCAAGTGCAGCGGTAATGTAGATTTCAGGTCGGAGCAGCACCGAGGGTTCGTTGGCGAGAAGATCGCGCAGGATGCCGCCGAAGGCTGCGGTCAGTGCACCGGTGACGATCGCGATTGTGGGTGACCCGGTAGCGGCCAGCCCCTTTGCCGCGCCTAGCACGCTATAGGCGGCAAGCCCGATCGCATCGAGCCAGATCAGCAGGCGAAAGCGCCATTCCACCCGATGCGCCGTGCAAAAGACAAAGGCGCCCGATATGACGCAGATCAGGATATAGGTCGGGTCGAGTACCCAGAAGACCGGCGTGCGGCCGAGGATGATGTCCCGTAGCGTGCCGCCGCCGAGCCCGGTGACCGCCGCGAAAAACAGGAAACCGACCAGATCGAGCTGCTTTCGCGAAGCGGCCAGCGCGCCGGTCGCGGCAAAAAGCGCTATGCCGGCATAGTCGAGTATCGTCAGCAATGACATGTCAGACCTTGTGATCCAGCGTCGCGCAAGTGCAGGCCGTTAGCATAGCCGCCGATCGTTGCGTGCGTCATCCTTCGACTTGCGCCGTGAACAGATGAATTTGCAGGGGTTCGCCAGTGAAAAAGCTCTTGATCATTGTCGCGCAGGCGCTCGTCCTGGTGTTTGCGTCAACGCTTGCTTTCGCCCAGCAGCCCCAGCGTTTCAGCGATCCGGAAATCTACGAGAAGAATTACTTCCGCAAGGAATGCAAGACTTCCGATTTCGGGCCGGCCTTCATCAAGCGCTTCGACATCAACAATGACGGCATGCTCGACCTCGTTTCCAACCAATCCGACATGACCTGCGACGGGGTCAAGGGACCGCGCTGCACCAGTGAAGGCTGCCCCTACAATTTCTATGTCCAGATCAAGGAAGGCGGCTACGTCATGGTCGCCACCGCTCAGCTTTATAAATATGATTTCGTTCAGTACTTCGGCAACATGGTCTTCGAATTGACGATGCATCCGCGCTTCTGCAGTCGCACCGACGCCGCGCCCTGCGAAATGCGCGTCCGGGTGCGCGGCCTTGATTTCAACATTCTGTCGAAAAAATAGAACGACCCGGGGGGCTCATCCCGGAAAGATCTCGCCGATCCGCCCGGCGAGATAATAGGCCGTCAGGCTCATCCACTCGCGGGCGGCGGTTGTCGTCAGCTGTGCGTTTAGCGCCGGCTGGGTGAAATCCAGCGACAGGCGGACGATGCCGCTGGTGCGGTAATCGACCGGCCATGGCGTGACCGTCATCCCGGCCGCCCGGAACAGGCCCATCGAGCGTGGCATGTGGAAGGCGGAGGTGATCAGCAGGCAGTTATCCAGCCCCTGAGCCTTGAGAAGCCCTGCGGTGTTGAGCGTATTCTCATATGTCGTGCGGGACGCGTTCTCCTTCAGCAGACGATCGGCGGGAATGCCGAAGGCGGAGAAGAACCGTTCGGAGGCCTGCGCTTCCCCTTCATACGCGCCACTGATCGAGCCGTCGCCGCCGGAAATCAGGATGCGGGCTTGCGGATGATTGCGGGCGAGCCGCAGCGCCTCGACGAACCGGTCGGCCGCCTGGTTGAGTTCGATGCCGCCGCGCACGGTCGTCACCTCGTTTTCGAGCACGCCGCCGAGCACGATCATGCAGGCAACCGCCTGCGTCTCCTGTGCCGGTTTTGGAATGCGCTCTTCGAGCACCTGCAGCGCAACCGTGCCGGTCGTCGTGAAGAGTGTCACGAACAGCACCAGCCCGGTCAGCAGTGCCGAGAGACCGGCGAGCCGGCGCCAGCCGACAAAAATGAGAATTGCGGCAAACGCGGACAGCAGAAAGGCAATCGAGAGAGGCTGGGCAAACACCCAGAAGAGCTTGGAAAGCAGGAACATCAAGAACTTTCGGAACGATCAGGCGCGGCGGCGGGCGGAGACGATCGGCTGCTGGAAATGCAGGTGCAGCGGGCGCGGAAGAAGCGCCGTCGCCAGTGCCACCGCAAGGGCCAGAACCGAAACGATCCAGAGCGCATGGCTGCCAGCATATTTCGTCAAAAAAGCGCCCGTCACGGCACCGCATGCCATTCCGGTCCAGGGAACCGTCTGGATCAGCCAGCCGGTCGGATTGCGGTCGCCGATCAGCCAACGGCCGATGCCGCGGCCGAAGCGGGAAAGCGCCCCGGTCACATAGGTGAGGCCGATCGGCAGCCCTTCGATATGTTCGACCGTCGCATTGATCATGCCCATCGACAGCACGATCAGATAGAATTGCAGCCGTGGATAACCGACCGTGGGGACGATCGAAGCCGCGGCCAGCAGGAGCGAGACGCCCGAGAGTACCACGAAGGTGCGGCGTGCCGAGACCGTATAGGCGAGCACGATGCCTAGCGCGTTGCCGAGGATGAAGACCCAGAGCGCGATGAAGAGGATGATCGCATGGCTGTAGTCGCCGTCGGCGAAGGAGATTGCCGCGCGGGTCGTGTTGCCGGTCATGAAGGACACGAAGTCGCCCGAGAGAAGCAGGCCTACCGCATCCGTCATGCCCGCCACGAAGGAAATCGCGGCAACGAGCGCAAGACCCGTCACGGTCCGCCGCCTGCGGATGATGCGTCTTCGTCTTTCCCTGGTCATGGAGGTCCTTTCCTCCGCGTAAATCTGCGCGAATCACGCCCCGAGACGTTGATCCAGGACAATGTCGGATAACTAGGAAAGAAATCGCAAATCGAGCGCCGAAGCGAGTCCTATTGCGAGTCCAGCCATGCCCCGAGGCCGTGTGCCGCAGAACGGCCCGTGGCGAGGCAGGCGGTCAGCAGGTAGCCGCCGGTCGGCGCCTCCCAATCGAGCATCTCCCCGGCGGCAAACAGGCCGGTAAGCGGTTTCAGCATGTAGTTTTCGTCCAGATCGCTCCAGGCGATGCCGCCGGCGGACGAGATCGCTTCCGCAATCGGCCGGGGACGAAGAACCGGGATCTGCAGGGCCTTGATCTGTTCCGCCAATTCCTGGGGAGCCATGCGGCTGGCATCCGGCACAAGTTCGCGAAGCAGCGCGGCTTTTACGCCCTCCAGCCCGGCGCCCTTGCGCAGCCGGTTCGAGAAACTCGCCTTGGCATCCTGCCGGGCAAGGTCGCGTGCCAGACGCTCCGCGGTACGGCCGGGCGTGAGATCGACGGTCAACGCCGCGCGGCCTTCGGCAACAAGCAGGTCCCGAAGTGCCGCGGAATGGGCATAGACAAGGCTGCCCTCGATACCGTGTTTCGATACCACGAATTCGCCCTGGAACGTGCCGGCGCCAGAGGTCGTCGAAACCGATTTCAGCGGCTCGCCGGCGAAACGCTCGCGAAACGCCTCGCTCCACGCGACATCGAAACCGCAATTGGCTGGCCGCAGGTCGGCGATCACGATGCCTTTGTCTCTCAGCCACGGCACCCACGCGGCATCCGAGCCAAGCCGTGGCCAACTGGCGCCGCCCAAAGCCAGCAGAGCTGCGTCGGGGCGAACGGTGACCGGCCCTTCCGGCGTTTCGAACCGATAACCGTTTTCGGCAAATCCCACCCAGCGATGCCGTGTGCTGAGCGTCACGCCCTGCGCCTCCAGCCGCCGCAGCCAGGCGCGCAACAGGGGCGAGGCCTTCATGGCTTTCGGAAACACGCGTCCGGACGTCCCTACGAAGGTCTCCGTGCCGAGACCGGCCGCCCAGGCCCGAACGTCGTCCGGCGTAAACGCCTCCAGGGCAGGGCGCAGGCGCGGGGAGGCGTTCCCGAATCGCTCTGCGAAACTCGAAAAATCTTCCGAATGGGTGATGTTCAGCCCGGACTTGCCGGCGAGCAGGAATTTCCGCCCGAAGGTCGGCATCGCCTCGTAGACCGTCACGGCATGGCCGGCAGCGGAGAGAACCTCCGCTGCCATCAGCCCTGCCGGGCCGCCGCCAATGATCGCGATCTGCTTCGTCATGATCTCCGGTTACGGCAGATCAGTCCGCTTTGCCATAGCCCCCGGCCGTCGGCGTCTGAACGGTCACCGCTTCACCGGCCTCGATGATCGTCTGGGCGCAGCCGCCGAGCTCTTCGAGCGTGCCGTCGAGGCGCCGCACGGTGGTGTGGCCAAGCTCGCCGGTTTCGCCGCCAGCAAGCCCGTGCGGCTTGATCGTCCGGTGCGAGGAGAGGATGGCGCAGTCCATCTTTTCGAGGAAGCGGATCGTCCGCTTCGTTCCGTTGCCGGCCGAGAACTTGCCCCTGCCGCCGGAATTTTCGCGGATATGGAAGTCTTCGAGCAGGACCGGATAACGGGTTTCGAGGATTTCCGGGTCGGTGAGGCGGGAATTGGTCATGTGCACATGGACCGCATCCGTGCCCTCGAAGCCGGTCCCGTCGTTGAACACACCGGCCGGCGAACCGGAGCACAGCGTCTCGTAATACTGGTAGGTCGCGTTGCCGAAGGTGAGATTGTTCATCGAACCCTGGCTCGCTGCCATCGCGCCGAGCGCCCCGAACAGCGCATTGGTCACATGCTGGCTGGTCTCGACATTGCCCGCCACCACGGCCGCCGGATATTGCGGCTTCAGCATCGACCCTTCCGGGACGATGATGCGGATCGGCCGCAGGCATCCCGCATTCATCGGAATGGAGCTTTCGACCATGACGCGGAAGACATAAAGCACCGCCGCGCGGGTCACCGGCTCCGGCGCGTTGAAATTGTTCTTCTTCTGCGGGCTGGTGCCGGTGAAATCGACGGTCGCCTCGCGCTTGGCCTTGTCGACCGTGATCTTTACCCGGATCACGCTGCCCTGGTCGGTCGGGTAGGAGAATTCCGAATCGCCGAGCTTTTCGATGACCCGGCGCACACTCTCTTCCGCATTGTCCTGTACGTGCCCCATATAGGCCTGCACCACGTCCAGCCCGAACTGCGCGATCATCTTGCGCATCTCGTGCACGCCCTTTTCGTTGGCGGCGATCTGGGCGCGCAGGTCGGCGACGTTCTGGGCGACGTTGCGGGCGGGGTAGGGGTGGTTGGAGAGGAGATCGGTGATGCCGGCCTCGTCGAAACGGCCACGATCGAGGAGAAGCACGTTGTCGAACAGCACGCCTTCCTCGTCCACTGTGGTCGCAAGCGGCGTCATCGAACCCGGCGCGGTACCGCCGACATCGGCATGATGGCCGCGCGAGGCGACGTAGAAGAGAATGTCCTTGCCCTCGGCATCGAAGACCGGCGTGACCACGGTGATATCCGGCAGATGGGTGCCGCCGTTATAGGGGGCGTTCAGCGCAAACACGTCGCCGGGGCGGATCCTGCCCTGGTTCTGGGCGATGACGCTTTCGACCGAGCGGTCCATGGAGCCGAGATGCACCGGCATATGGGGAGCGTTCGCCACCAGCGCGCCGTCAGCATCGAAGACGGCGCAGGAGAAATCCAGCCGTTCCTTGATGTTGACCGAGGAGGCGGTGTTCTGCAGCGTCACGCCCATCTGTTCGGCGATCGACATGAAGAGGTTGTTGAACACTTCAAGCAGAACCGGATCCGCCTGGGTGCCGATCGGCCTGGCGCGCGAAAGTTCCGCAACGCGCTTCAGCACGACATGGTTCAGCTTCGTGATCTCGAACGCCCAGCCGTCCTCGACGACGATCGTCTGATGCGGCTCGACGATCAGGCAGGGCCCATTTGCGCGCGAGCCCGGGTTGATATCGGCACGGCGATAGACCGGCGCCTCGCGCCATGCGCCGCCGGAGAAGAACTTTGTCTGTTCTGCCGCGGTCGGTGCGCTGTCATCGGTTGCAAATTCCGGTTCGTCGGAATCGGCGCCACCGCCGATCGCCTCGACCTCATAGGCCTCGAAGATGATCTCGCGGTTTTCGAAGATGAAGCCGAACTGCTTCCTGTGCGCCGTCTCGAAGGCGGCCGTCATCTCAGCCGCGCTGGCGAGTGTGACGGGCAAGGTCGTATCCGTGCCCTGATAGCGCAGGTGGGCGCGGTGAAGCACTTCGGTTTCGGATGCAGTCACCCCCTGCGAGGCCATTTCTTCCAGCACGCTTGCAGTCAGGTCATCGCGGATGGCTCCAAGCGTTTCCAGCGCGGCCGCAAGCTCGTGCGAGACCGTGCGCTGGCGGGTGGCGCGGATATCCGCAAGCCCCATGCCATAGGCGGAAAGGATGCCCGAGAACGGGTGGATCATCACGGTCGAGATGCCGAGCGCGTCTGCCGTCAGGCAGGCATGCTGGCCGCCGGCACCGCCGAAGCAGGTCAGCACGTAATGGGTAACGTCGTAACCGCGCTGGACGCTGATCTTCTTGACGGCATTCGCCATGTTCTCGACCGCGATCGCCAGGAAGCCGTCGGCCACTTCTTCCGGCGAACGGCCGTCGCCGATCACCTTGGCCATATTCTCGAAGGCGGCGCGCACGGCATCCGCATCGAGCGGCTGGTCGCGGTTGGGTCCGAAGATCGCCGGGAAGAGTTTTGGCGAGAGCTTGCCGAGCATGACGTTTGCGTCGGTGACCGTCAGCGGGCCGCCGCGGCGATAGGCCTTCGGACCGGGATTGGCACCGGCCGAATCCGGGCCGACGCGAAAACGGCCGTTCTCGAAATGCAGGATCGATCCGCCGCCGGCGGCAACCGTGTGGATCGACATCATCGGCGCGCGCATGCGCACGCCCGCCACTTCGGTTTCGAACGAGCGTTCCAGCTCGCCGTCATAATGCGACACGTCGGTGGACGTGCCGCCCATGTCGAAGCCGACCATCCGGTTAAAGCCCGCAAGCCGCGACGTCTCGACAGCGCCGACCACGCCGCCGGCCGGGCCGGACAGGATCGCATCCTTGCCCTGGAACAGCCGCGCTGCGGTCAGTCCTCCGGAGGATTGCATGAACATCAGCTGTGCGCCTTGGCCGTCCGTGGCTTCGAGCCCGGTGCCGAGTTCGCCGGCCACCTGCTCCACATAACGGCGCAGGATCGGCGACAGATAAGCGTCGACGACCGTCGTGTCGCCGCGCCCGACCAGCTTGATCAGCGGCGAGACTTCGTGGCTGACGGAAACCTGGGTGAAGCCGATATCGCGGGCGATCCCGGCCACCAGCTGTTCATGAGCCGGATAGCGATACGCGTGCATGAAGGCGATGGCGACGGCACGGAAACCAGCATCAAATTGCTCTTGCAACTGGCCGCGGATCGTCTTCTCGTCCGGTGCGGCCTCGATCGTGCCGTCGGCGCGAACCCGCTCGTCCACTTCGACCACGTGTTTGTAGAGCAGTTCCGGCTTGATGATCTTCTTGGCAAAAATGTCGGCGCGGGCCTGATAGCCGATCGCCAGCGCATCGCGGAAACCGCGGGTGGTGACGAGCAGCGTGTGCTCGCCCTTGCGCTCAAGCAGCGCATTGGTGGCGACCGTCGTGCCCATCTTCACCGCGCCGATCGCGTCGGCAGGGATGGCGGCCCCGGTCGGCACGCCGAGGAGCTCGCGGATGCCCTGCACCGCGGCATCGCGGTAGGCCTCCGGATTCTCCGACAGGACCTTGTGGGCCACGAGCGATCCGTCAGGCTTTCGGCCCACGATGTCGGTGAACGTGCCGCCGCGATCGATCCAGAAATCCCACTTAGCCTCGGTCATAATCCGCCCCTCAAATCAACTGACATGCCCTAACGAAAACATTTCGTCGATAAAACGTCAATGATTAGTTGACAGGAAAATGCACATTGAAGCATCATGCTCGCTGAACGGGCAGGAAGCCGCCAAGAGCTCCACCCGGATAACCGGCAACCGAGGGGAGCCGACCATGCCGTTTTTTCGATCCTGTAACGGGAGGGCCATCCATGTCCTCCGTTGATCCCCGCCACAGCATATTCCCGGATTGGCTCCGGAAGGTGCTGGATGGACTCTATCTGTTTTCCGGCTATCTCGCCGGACTTTTTCTCGTCGCCATTTTCCTGATCATGCTGGGGCTCTCGGCCGGGCGCCCGCTCGATATCGACTTGCCGTCCGGTGACGACTTCGCCTCCTGGTGCATGGCCGCAAGCGCCTTCCTCGGCCTCGCCCACACGTTCCGCTCCGGCGAGATGATCCGTGTCGGATTGCTGATCGAGCGTTTCAAGGGGCGTCTGCGGCAGGTCATCGAAATCGTCGCCCTGGCCACGGGCACTGCCGCCGCGGTTTACTTCGCCTGGTTCGCCTTCGACATGACGAAGACCTCCTGGCAGTTCAACGACCTGTCTCAGGGCGTCATCGCAGTGCCCTTGTGGATCCCGCAGCTCGGTTTCTGCGGCGGCCTGATCATCCTCGCGATCGCCTTCGTCGATGAACTCCTCCATGTCCTGTTCGGCGGCTCGCCGCGCTATGAGAAGCCGGAGCCGCAAACGGCCGAGGAAGTCATCGAGCGCGCCATGCAGAGTGGGGCGTGATCCATGAGCACGATCGAACTCGTTGAAATCGCCGGCGTCGTTCTTGTCGCCCTTCTGGCGCTGCTGGCCGGCGGGGTGTGGATCGGCATTTCGCTGCTGATCTGCGGCTTTATCGCCATGCTCTTCGTGCCCGGCATCCCGATCGGCGCCGTGCTCGCCACCAATTCCTGGAGCGGCGGCGCATCTTGGTCGCTCGCGGCCCTGCCTCTGTTCGTCTGGATGGGGGAAATCCTGTTTAGAACGCGGCTTTCGGAAGAGATGTTCCGCGGCTTGGCTCCCTGGCTCGGCTGGCTGCCCGGCCGCCTCATGCATGTCAACGTGCTCGGCTGCGGCCTGTTCGGCTCGATCTCCGGCTCGTCGGCCGCCACCACCGCCATGATCGCCAAGATCGCCCTGCCGGAATTGAAGAAGCGCGGTTACGACGAGATGGTCAGCCTCGGTTCTCTCGCCGGTGCCGGCACGCTCGGCATCCTCATCCCGCCGTCGATCACCATGGTCGTTTATGCGGTCGCTGCGAACGTCTCGATCATCCAGATCTTCCTCGCCGGCTTCCTGCCGAGCCTCATCGTCATGGTGCTTTATTCCGGCTACATCATCGTCTGGTCGCTTCTGAACCCGGACAAGCAGCCGCCCGCACCGCCGAAGATGAGCTTCATGGAGAAGCTCAAGGAATCGGCCAACCTCATCCCCGTCACGCTGCTCATCGTGCTCGTCTTCGCGACCCTCATTCTCGGCTGGGCGACGGCGACGGAATGCGCGGCCTGGGGCGTGCTCGGTTCGCTTGCCATCGCCGCCTGGTCGCGGACGCTGACGATGAAGGCCTTCTGGGACAGCGTCATGGGCGCCACCCGGCTTACCTGCATGATCATGCTGATCCTCACAGGCGCCGGCTTCATGTCGATCGCCATGGGTTATACCGGCATTCCGAACGCGCTCGCCGCCTGGGTCGACAGCTTCAACCTCAGCCCCTATGCGCTGATCGCGGTGCTGACGGTCATGTATATCCTGCTCGGCGCAGCGCTCGACGGGCTGTCGATGATCGTGCTCACCACGGTCGTGGTCCTGCCGATGATCCAGCAGGCCGGTTTCGACCTCGTCTGGTTCGGCATCTTCCTGGTGCTGATCGTCGAGATGGCGGAAGTCTCGCCGCCGGTCGGCTTCAACCTCTTCGTGCTGCAAACGATGAGCGGCCGCGACAGTCTGACTGTCGCCCGCGCCTCGCTGCCGTTCTTCTTCCTGCTTGTGGCGACTGTCGCCATCATTACGGTCTTCCCGGAAATCGTGATGGTTCTGCCGAAAATGGCATTCCCGGGTTAATCAGAGAAAGAAAAAGGGAACTGATATGAGGAAAATGATCTCTACTCTCGTTCGCTCGGGCCTTGCCGGCGCAGCGCTTCTGGCGGCTTCCGGCGCCGCTCTCGCCCAGACCGCCTGGGTCCTGCCGTCGGCCTATCCGCCGGCGAACTACCATGTCGAGAACCTGATGCAGTTCGCCAAGGACGTCGAAACGGCCTCGGGCGGCAAGCTGAAGATCACCGTTCATCCGAGCGCCTCGCTGTTCAAGGCGCCGGATATCAAGCGCGCCGTCCAGACCGGCCAGGCCCAGGCCGGCGAAGTGTTGATCTCGCTGCACGAGAACGAAAACCCGGTCTTCGGCATCGACGTCGTGCCGTTCCTGGCAACCAGCTTCGACGCGTCCAGGAAGCTCTATGCTGCCTCCAAGCCGGCGATCGAGAAGGCGCTCGATGCGCAGGGTCTCAAGCTCCTCTATGCGGCGCCGTGGCCGCCGCAGGGCATTTTCACCAAGAAGGACGTCAACAGCACCGCCGACCTCAAGGGCCTGAAATGGCGCGCTTACAACGTCGGCACGTCGCGCATCGCCGATCTCGTCGGTGCCCAGCCGGTCACGGTCCAGGCGGCCGAACTGCCGCAGGCTCTCGCAACCGGCGTCATCGATGGCCTGATGACCTCGAGCGCCACCGGCGTCGACAGCAAGATCTGGGAATCGCTGACCCACTACTATGACACCCAGGCCTGGATCCCCAAGAACGTCATCTTCGTCAACAAGGCCGCCTTCGCTGGCCTCGACCCGGCCGTCCAGAAGGCGGTCACCGATGCAGCCGCGGCAGCAGAGACCCGCGGCTGGGCGCTCGGTGCCGAAAAGACCTCGGCCTACATGGAAACCCTCAAGAAGAACGGCATGAAGGTTCTCGAACCGAGCGCCGATCTCAAGAAGGGTCTGGCCGATGTCGGCGCCAAGCTGACCGAGGATTGGCTGAAGAAGGCCGGTGCTGACGGTGCCGCCATTCTGGACGCCTACAAGAAGATGTGATTTGAGAGGCGCCGCAGGCATCCGCCTGCGGCGCGCTCGTCCCGGGAGGAAAAAACATGGCACTCATCGGAAAAGAGTGAATTCGGCCCGATCGTATCCTCCGGGCACCTGGCGAGCGGCGCATTGCCGGCGCTGTCGGAGATCGAATTCGGCATGATCATGCTGAACCACGCGTTCGGCCGCTGGATGGTCCGGTGCATGTCGGCTGCCGGCGTGCCGGATCTGTCGCCGATCGATATCCTCGTGCTGCACAATATCAACAGCCGCAACAAGGCAAAGACGCTGGCCGATATCGCCCTCGTCCTCAATATCGAGGACACGCATGTGGTGACCTACGCGCTGAAGAAGCTCGAACGCCTGAAGCTGATCAAGTCCGGCCGCCGCGGCAAGGAAAAGCTGGTCATGGTCACGGAAGCGGGCGCCGAAGCCTGCAATCGCTATGCGGCAGTGCGCGAGGAACTGCTGGTCAAATCGGTGCTGGCCACCGAGGTTTCGGGGGATACCCTGTCGGCCATGGCAGCCCGCCTGCGCGCGCTGTCCGGCCACTACGACCAGGCGGCCCGCGCCGCCGCATCGCTTTAGGAAAACAGCGCATCCATCAGCGGGTGGTCGGGGTCCGCCATGCCGTCGAGGATGGTGAAATGATGCTTGTCCGGCTCCTCGACCGCCTCCGTCTCGGCGCCAAGCCCCTTCCAGATGCTGGCAAGCAGCGCGTTCTGGCGGATGAACTCGGCGCGTTCGCCGGCCCCCACCCAGCAGGTCACTCGAGTTCCCGGCAACGGCTCCAGCAGGGCCGGGCTTTCCCGGTAGGCTTCTTCGGCGTCGATCCGCTGCTTTTCGTTCATCTTGGTCTTCATGATCGGCCGCAGATCGTGCACGCCGGAAAGCGAGACCGTGTTGACGATGCGGCTGCGCACGGCCTCCGGAAGCGGTGACGTGGCCGAGATCATCCGCGTCACCAGATGGCCGCCCGCCGAATGGCCGATCAGCCGGATCGGTCCCGCCACGTCCTTTGCAGCAGCCTCGATCGCCTCGCCGATTTCCACCGTGATGCCCGAAATGCGGTTCTCCGGGGCGAGCGTGTACATCGGCATGGCAACCGCATAACCGCGCTCCACGGCGCCGTTGGCGAATTGCGACCAGTAGCTGTTGTCGAGACCGATCCAGAAGCCGCCGTGGACGAAAACCACGAGGCCGGCCGGGTCGGCTTCGGGCAGGAAAAGGTCGAAGCGGTTGCGCGGCTTTTCGCCATAGGAAAGACCGAGCCTGGCGCGACCGGCGGCGGCAAGCGTCTCGCGATAAAGTCGTGCCGGTTCCACCCAAGCCGCCGGCCAGCGGTCGCCCTGGGGAATGTTGATGCCGTTGGCATAGGCATTGTCCCAGTCGCTAATCCGATGGCGCATGTTCACTTCTCTCGATCCGCTTGATTTCGAACATCATACTGTCACCGCATGAGCCCGCTTGGAAGCCCGTCGCAGCTTCAAAAATCGCAAGGAGGAAAATTATTACAAACTTAAACTTTCTCTCTTGCAACCGAGGGAAAGCAGTGCTTTTCTGAGTGAAAGGCAAAAAGCCGCTATATAAAAAACGCTTGGGAACGAAAATATGCTGGGACCGTCAGGCCATCTGGATACGTTTGCCCGCGACAATCTTCCGCCTCCGGATCAGTGGCCGGAAATCAGGCTTGATGGCTTCGATTATCCGGAATGGATGAACGCGGGGGTCGAGCTCACCGACCGTATGGTCGAGCGCGGCTTCGGCGACAACACCGCTCTCATCGGCAACGGCCGCCGCCGCACCTACAAGGAATTGTCCGACTGGACGAACCGCATCGCTCAGGCACTCACCGAGGACTACGGCCTGAAGCCGGGCAACCGGGTGCTGATCCGTTCCGCCAACAACCCGGCCATGGTCGCCTGCTGGCTGGCCGCGACGAAGGCGGGCGCGGTCGTGGTCAACACCATGCCGATGCTGCGCTCCGGCGAGCTCGCCAAGATCATCGACAAGGCTGAAATCTCGATCGCGCTCTGCGATACGCGCCTGATGGACGAGCTGGTCGCCTGCGCCAAGGAAAGCCGGTTCCTGAAACAGGTGATCGGCTTCGATGGGACCGCCAATCATGACGCCGAGCTCGATCGGGCGGCGCTCAACAAGCCGGTTCGTTTCGAAGCGGTGAAAACCGGCCGCGACGACGTCGCCCTGCTCGGCTTCACCTCCGGCTCCACCGGCGTGCCGAAGGCGACCATGCATTTCCACCGCGATATCCTGATCATCGCCGATGCCTATGCGAAGGAAGTGCTGGGCGTGACCCCGGACGACGTGTTCGTCGGCTCCCCGCCGCTCGCCTTCACCTTCGGCCTCGGTGGCCTTGCGGTCTTCCCGCTGCGTTTCGGTGCGGCCGCGACCCTCCTGGAGCAGGCGACGCCACCCAAGATGATCGAGATCATCGAGACCTACAAGGCGACGATCAGCTTCACTGCACCCACGGCATACCGCGCCATGCTGGCGGCGATGGATGCGGGCGCCGATCTGTCGTCGCTGCGCATCGCCGTTTCCGCCGGCGAGACCTTGCCCGGCCCCGTCTTCGACGAATGGGTCAAGAAAACCGGCAAGCCGATCCTCGACGGTATCGGGGCGACCGAGATGCTGCATATTTTCATCTCGAACCGGCTCGGCGATTCCAAACCGGCCTGCACCGGCAAGCCGCTCACCGGTTACGAGGCGATCGTCGTCGACGACGACATGAACGAAGTGCCGCGTGGCACGATCGGCAAGCTGGCGGTCAAGGGACCGATCGGCTGCCGTTACCTCGCCGACGACCGCCAGAAGGAATACGTCAGGGACGGCTGGAACCTGACGGGCGACAGTTTCGTCGAGGACGAGGACGGTTATTTCCACTTCGCGGCCCGCTCCGACGACATGATCGTCTCGGCCGGCTACAACATCGCCGGTCCCGAGGTCGAGGCGGCCCTCCTCAAGCACGAGGCGGTGCTCGAATGCGCCGTGATCGGCGTCTCGGACGAAGCGCGCGGAACGATCGTCGAGGCGCATGTGGTGCTGGTAAAGGGCGCCGAGGCAAGCGAGCTGATGGTCAAGATCCTGCAGGATCACGTCAAGGCGGTGATCGCCCCTTACAAATATCCGCGTTCGGTCGTCTTCACCGATGCGCTGCCGAAGACCGAGTCCGGCAAGATCCAGCGCTTCCGCCTGAAGCAGAAGCCCTCGGCTTAACCATGGTGATTGGCGGTTGAATTTCGCCTGACATGTAGAGTGGAAGTTTCCACGCAAATGTGGAAGACAAAGAAGACCCGGCGGATGTTGAAGTCCGTCGAAGGCATCGGGAACGACATAACAACAAACGGGAGTTCGTCACATGAAGAAAATGCTTGCTGCAGCCACTTTGGCGCTGAGCGTTGGCACCACCGGCATGGCTTTCGCCGAGCCTTTGAAGATCGGCATGATCACCACGCTTTCGGGCGGTGGCGCCGGCCTTGGCATCGATACGCGCGACGGTTTCATGCTGGCGATCAAGAATGCCGGCAACAAGGACATCACCGTTGTTACCGAAGACGATGCGCAGAAGCCGGAACTGGCCGTGCAGATCGCCGACAAGATGATCCAGAGCGACAAGGTCGACGTCCTGACCGGCATCGTCTGGTCGAACCTCTTGATGGCCGTTGCCCCGAGCGCGGTGGCCCAGGGCAAGTTCTACGTCTCGACCAATGCCGCGCCTGCAGCGCTTGCCGGCGCCAACTGCAACAAGCTCTATTTCAACGCCGCCTACCAGAACGACAACCTTCATGAAGCCATGGGCGAATATGCCAACAAGGGCTACAAGAAGATGTTCATCCTCGCCCCGAACTATCCGGCCGGCAAGGATTCGCTGACCGGCTTCAAGCGTTATTACAAGGGCCAGCTCGCTGCCGAAGTCTACACCCAGGTCGGACAGACCGACTATGCCGCCGAAATCGCCCAGATGCGCGCGTCCGGCGCCGACGGCATCTTCGTCTTCCTGCCCGGCGGCATGGGCATCGCCTTCATGAAGCAGTTCGCCCAGTCGGGCGTCAAAATCCCGGTCATGGGCCCGGGCTTCTCTTTCAGCCAGGATGTCCTGCCGGCAATCGGGGATGCAGCGATCGGCGCCAAGGCGTCCGGCCAGTGGGCTCCGGACTTCGACAATGCCGCGAGCAAGAAGTTCCTGGCGGATTTCCAGAAGGAATATAACCGCCTGCCGTCCATCTATGCCGTCCAGGCCTATGACGCCGCCCAGCTGATCGTTGCCGCAGCGTCCAAGGCCAGCGTCAAGAACGCCGCTGCCTTCGGCGCCGAGCTGAAGAAGGCCGACATCCAGTCTCCGCGCGGAAAGTTCAAGTTCAACACCAACCAGCATCCGATCCAGGACATCTACCTGACGGAAGTGGTGAAGCAGAACGGCGTCATCACCAACAAGACGGTGGAGAAGATCTTCGCCGATCACGGCGATGCCTATGCCAAAGACTGCAAGATCTAAGGTCCGCCCGTGACTTTGGCACTTGCTCTCGAGCAGTTGCTTAATGGCCTGCAGCTCGGCGTCATGTTGTTTCTCATGGCTGCCGGGCTGACGCTGATCTTCGGCGTCATGGGCCTGATCAACCTCGCTCACGGCTCGCTCTACATGGTCGGCGCATTCGCCTGCGCCACCGTGGCGGCATGGACCGGCTCGTTCTGGATCGGCCTGATCGCCAGCCTCGTCGCGGCTGCCGCCGCCGGGGCGATCGTCGAACTCGTGGTAATCCGCAGGCTCTACGACCGCGATCATCTCGACCAGGTGCTGGCCACCTTCGCGCTGATCCTGATGTTTTCGGAAGGCACGCGCTGGCTGTTCGGCTCCTTCCCGCTCTATCTCGATATTCCTCCCTTGCTGCAGGGCGCCGTCGCGCTGCCGGGCGGCACGGAATATCCGGTCTATCGCCTGGCGATCATCCTTGCCGGCGCGATCGTCGCCTTCGGCCTCTACCTGCTGATTTCCCGGACCCGGCTCGGCATGCGCATCCGCGCAGGCGAAAGCGACCGCGAGATGATCGGCGCGTTAGGCGTCGATATCCGCACGCTTTACACCGTCGTATTCGCGCTCGGCGCAGCCTTGGCCGGTCTTGCCGGCGCCATGGTCGGCGCGCTGCAGTCGGTGCAGGTCGGTATGGGCGAACCGGTGCTGATCCTCGCCTTCGTGGTCATCGTCATCGGCGGCATAGGCTCGATCAAGGGTGCGCTGCTCGGTGCGTTGCTGGTCGGCGTCACCGATACGATGGGACGTTTCCTGCTGCCGAAGATCCTGGCGCTGTTCGTCGCCCCGGCCCAGGCCGGCATGATCGGCGGCGCCGTGGCTTCGATGCTGATCTATATCGTCATGGCGGTCATTCTCGCGGTCAAGCCGCGCGGCCTCTTCCCCGCGGCACATGCGTGAGATCATGATCGTGACCCGCGAAAACCTCATCAACCTAGTCCTGGCGGCCGCGCTGCTCGCCGTGCCCTTTGCGGCGGACGCGCTCGGCCAGCCGTTCTACATCACGCTCGCAACCCGTATCGCCATCCTCGCGCTCGCCGCAACCGGCCTCAATCTGGCGCTCGGCCTCGGCGGTCTCGTCTCCTTCGGCCACGCCGCCTTTTTCGGCATTGGCGGATACGTTGCCGGCATCCTGGCCGCTCACGCCTTTTCCGGCGATCCGCTGCTGTTCGGGCTTTCCGGGACGAAGCAGATGTGGGTGATCTGGATCGTCGCAGTGATCATTTCAGGCCTTGTCGGCTTGGCGATCGGCGCGATCAGCCTAAGGACCTCCGGCGTCTATTTCATCATGATCACGCTCGCCTTCGCGCAGATGGTCTATTATTTCGCGATCTCCTGGCCGGCCTATGGCGGCGAGGACGGGTTGTCGATCCTCGTCCGCAACCAGTTCCCGGGCGTCATGACCATGATTCCGCTGAACTTCTTCCTGATCTGCTACGTCGCCCTGCTGCTGGCGCTCGGTCTCTTCGCCCTGATCCGCGCCTCGCGTTTCGGCACGGCGCTGCAGGCGGCGCGGCAGAACGAGGTGCGCGTCGCGACCGTCGGCATCCAGCCCTATCGCATCCGGCTCACCGCCTTCGCGATCTCGGCGGCGATCACCGGCCTTGCCGGCGCGCTGTTTGCCGATCTCAACCGTTTCGTCAGCCCGTCCATGCTCTCCTGGCATATGTCGGGCGAACTGATCGTGCTGATCATTCTCGGCGGCACCGGCCGGCTGTTCGGGCCGCTGGCGGGCGCGGCACTCTACGTGATCTTCGAATATGCGCTCGGTGGCCTCACCGAGCGCTGGCAGTTCTTCCTCGGCCTCATCCTGCTCGCCGTCGTGCTGTTTGCGCGGGGCGGTCTTCTGGGCCTGCTTGCCGGAAAGGCCAGACATGGTTGAGCCGGTTCTCCAGATCTCCAACCTCGTCAAGAATTTCGGCGCGCTGCGGGCGACCGATGGCGTGACGCTCGACCTTCGCCCCGGCGAAATCCACGCCCTGATCGGCCCGAACGGCGCCGGCAAGTCGACGCTCATCCACCAGATCTGCGGCACGCTTCGGCAGGATAGCGGCACGGTGCGTTTTGCCGGGCAGGATATCGGCTCGCTCGGCGTGGCCGATCGTGCCCGGCTCGGGCTTGGCCGCACCTTCCAGGTCTCGTCGATCGCTCCGGATTTTTCAGGGCTGCGGAACGTCATGCTGGCGGTGCAGGCGAAACAGGGCTCGAGCTTCCGCTTCTTCAAGCCGGTCATGCGCGACAGGTCGCTGATCGACACCGCGATGGCCATGTTGGAACGTGTCGGCCTCACCGCCCGCGCCCGCATTCCGGCGGCCGAGCTTTCCCATGGCGAACGCCGGCAGCTCGAAATCGCTATGGCGCTCGCGCTCGGCTCGAAAGCCTTCCTGCTCGATGAGCCGATGGCGGGAATGGGCCCGGAAGGCTCGAAATCGCTGACCCGCTTCCTCGATACACTGCGGCAGGAAGCGCCGATCCTGCTGGTCGAGCACGACATGGACGCGGTCTTCGCGCTTGCCGACCGGATTTCGGTGCTCGTCTACGGCCGCATCATCGCGACGGGGACGGTCGAGGAAATTCGCCGCGATCCGACCGTGCGCAGCGCCTATCTCGGAGACCACGCCTGATGCTGCTCGATGTGACCAGGATCGAAGCATTCTACGGCGCCAGCCAGGCGCTTTTCGGCGTCGACCTTTCGGTCGCGGAAGGCGAGGCCGTCGCCCTGATGGGCCGCAACGGCATGGGCAAGACGACCACCATCCGCGCCATCTGCAATCTCAATCCGCCGCGATCAGGCGCGGTGAAGATCGGCGGCACGGATACGAAGGGCAAGCGGCCGCACCATGTCGCCAAGCTCGGCATCGGCCTCGTGCCGGAAGGCCGCCGTTGTTTTCCGAACCTCACGGTGCACGAAAACCTGGTCGCCGCCGCCCGGCCCGGCCAATGGACGCTGGAACGCGTCAACGAACTGTTCCCCCGGCTTGAGGAGCGGCATGCGCAGATGGCGAGATCGCTCTCCGGCGGCGAGCAGCAGATGCTGGCGATCGGCCGGGCGCTGATGACCAATCCGCGCCTGCTCATTCTCGACGAGGCGACCGAAGGCCTTGCCCCGGTCATCCGCCAGGACATCTGGAAGGCGATCAGGCGGCTGAAAGCCGAGGGTTTGTCTATCCTCGTGGTGGATAAGACGCTTTCGGAGCTTCTGCCGGTTGCGGACCGCTGTGTCATCCTTGAAAACGGAAGAAGCGCCTGGAGCGGCAGGCCGACGGACCTGACGATGGAACTGCAGGATCGATATCTCGGGGTGTAGGCATGGAAGCAGAAGCGGCAAGCGCCGACCTGGAACTGATCGCCCATGGCCCTCATGGGAAGAACAAGCCTGAGACGCGGCTGTGGCTGCGCATGCTCTCCACCACCAAGCTGATCACCACAGAAATCCGCCGCCGCCTTCGCACCGAATTCAGTGCGACGCTTCCCCAGTTCGATTTGATGGCACAGCTCTATCGCGAGGCCGACGGCCTGCGGCTCGGCGAGCTCTCGAAGCGCACCATGGTCACCAACGGCAATGTCACGGGTCTGGTGGAACGGCTCGAGGCGGACGGCTTCGTGCAGCGCGTCACGCCCGATGGCGACCGCCGCGTCACCGTCGCCAAGCTGACGCCCGCCGGTACCGAGCTTTTTGTCGCCATGGCCGCCGCCCACGAGGGCTGGCTGCGCGACATCATGGCCGATGTCGATCCGGCGATGATCGCCTCATTGTGGTCGGAGATCGGCGCGGTGAAGGCTTCCGCCAGCAACCACCTTTCCGGCAGCGCCTTCGAATAGTAAGGCTCGTCTTGGGGCGCAACAATTCGGGGTGAAGAGATGGCAGACCTGCAGGCGATCGTCGACGAGATCCACGCGAAGCTGACGCCGCGGCTCGGCGAAGGCAAGGTGGCCGACTACATCCCGCAACTCGCCCATGTCGATCCGAAGAAATTCGGAATGGCGATCATCGGTGTCGACGGCCAGGTCTTCAAAGCTGGCGATTGCGACGAACCCTTCTCGATCCAGAGCGTCTCGAAGGTCTTCACCCTGACGCTGGCGCTCGGCAAGCATGGCGAGACCACCTGGAACCGTGTCGGCCGCGAACCCTCCGGCTCCGCCTTCAATTCGATTGTCCAGCTCGAGCACGAGGAAGGCAAGCCGCGCAATCCGTTCATCAATGCCGGCGCCATCGCGGTCAGCGACCTGGTGCTTGCCGGGCATACGCCGCGCGAGGCGATCGGCGAGATCGTCCGCTTCGTGCGCTATCTTGCCGACGACGATTCGATCGCCATCGACCCGGAAGTGGCGAAGTCGGAACAGGCGACCGGTTTCCGCAATTTCGCGCTCGCCAATTTCATGCGTTCCTTCGGCAAGCTCGACCATCCCGTCGAACATGTGCTGGGCGTCTATTTCCATCATTGCGCGCTCGCCATGACCTGCACCCAGCTCGCCAAGTCGGCCCTTTTCCTCGCCGCCTCCGGCCGCAATCCGCTGACCGGGCACACCGTGGTATCGAGGCAGCGGGCGCGGCGCATCAACGCGCTGATGCTCACCTGCGGGCATTACGATGGGTCGGGGGATTTCGCCTACCGCGTCGGCCTTCCCGGCAAGAGCGGTGTCGGCGGCGGCATCATGGCGGTAGCACCTGGCAAGGCGTCCGTCGCCGTCTGGTCGCCGGGCCTCAATCACAACGGCAATTCGCTGCTGGGTTCGCTGGCGCTCGAAATGCTGGCCACCAGAACCGGCTGGTCCGTGTTCGGCCAATAAAAAAAGCCCGACCGGAGCCGGGCTTTCAGTCTGTTGGCAGCTTTGTAATCAGTCTTCGCTGGCTGCCATCTGCGATAGGGCATCGCCGCGTCCGCGTGCACGCAGGACGAGGGGAAGAATGAGCGCGATCGCCGCAAGGCTCAGCAGTACTGCTGCGATCGGCGAGGTGAACAGCACCGTCACGTCACCCTGGCTGATCGCGAGCGCACGGCGAAGCTGCTGTTCGGCCAGCGGCCCGAGAATGAGGCCGACGATGACAGGCGCGATCGGATAATCGAAGACGCGCATGATGTAGGCAACGAGCCCGAAGACCAGAAGCATGCCGAGTTCGAACACCGAGGGATTGGCGCCGATCGTGCCGAGCGTCGCGAACACGAGGATGCCCGCATAGAGCCACGGCTTCGGAATGGTCAGCAGCTTCACCCACAGGCCGACCAGCGGCAGGTTGAGGACGAGCAGCATCAGGTTGGCGATCAAAAGCGAGGCGATCAGGCCCCAGACGAGCTGCGGGTTGGTCGCAAACAGAAGCGGACCCGGCTGCAGGCCGTACTGCTGGAAGCCGGCGAGCATGATCGCCGCGGTCGCCGAGGTCGGCAGGCCGAGGGTTAGGAGCGGCACCAGCGTGCCGGCGGCGGACGCATTGTTGGCGGCTTCCGGACCGGCCACGCCTTCGATTGCACCATTGCCGAATTCTTCCGGATGCTTCGAAAGGCGCTTTTCGGTCGCGTAGGACAGGAAGGTGCCGATTTCGGCGCCGCCGGCCGGCATCGCGCCGATCGGGAAGCCGATCACGGTGCCGCGCAGCCAGGCTTTCCAGGAGCGCCCCCAATCCTGGGCGGTCATCCAGACCGAACCCCGGATCGCTTCGATCTTGTCCGGCGCCGCTTCGCCCTGCGCGGCGATATAGAGCGTCTCGCCGATCGCGAACATGGCGACCGCCATCGTCGTCACTTCGATGCCGTCGAGCAGATCGGGAACGCCGAAGGAGAGCCGGTTCTGGCCGGTCAGCTGGTCGATGCCGACGAGCGACAGGGCAAGGCCGATGAAGAGCGAGGTGAGGCCGCGCAGCGTGGAATTGCCGAAGGCGGAGGAGACGGTGACGAAGGCGAGAACCATCAGCGCGAAATATTCGCGCGGACCGAAGACCAGTGCCAGCTTGACGATGTAGGGCGCGATGAAGGCAAGCGCCAAGGTGGCGATCAGGCCGGCGACGAACGAACCGATCGCCGCCGTCGCCAGTGCCGGGCCGCCACGTCCCGCGCGGGCCATCTTGTTGCCCTCGAGGGCGGTGACGATCGAGGCGCTTTCTCCCGGCGTGTTCAGGAGGATCGACGTCGTCGAGCCGCCATACATGCCGCCGTAATAGATCCCGGCAAACATGATCAGCGAGCCGGTCGCATCGAGCTGGTAGGTCACCGGCAGAAGCAGGGCGACGGTCGTTGCCGGACCGATGCCGGGAAGCACGCCGACCATGGTGCCGAGCGTCACGCCGATCAGGGCGTAGAAGAGGTTCATCGGCTCCATTGCCGACACGAGCCCCTGGAGAAGGAATTCGAATGTGCTCATGATCTTACTCTCGAGGGTCGTGTCACTGGATCAGGTGTTCCAGCGGACCTGCCGGAAGCGAAAGTTGCAGAACGCCGGCAAACAGCCACCAGATGCCAAGACAGACGACGATGCCGATCGGAATGCTGATCCACAGCCTGCGGGCGCCGAAACCCGCCGCGGCGAGGCCGAACAGCGTGCCCGTGGCGATCGAGAAACCGGCGATCCGAATGAGGATCATCTGCGCCAGGAGGCCGGCGACGACCCAGGCGACAGGCCCGAATTCCTGTTTTTCGCGCGCCGGAAAGTCACGCCGAAACGCGGCGAATACGGTCCAGATGGCGAGGCCGATCAGTGCGAAGGCAATCCAGTTGGGAACGGTGGCAGGGCCGACCTGGCTATAGCCGCCCATGTCCCGCAGCCGGTCGACATCCAGGAAGATGACGGCAGCGACGGCGACGAGGATGGCGGCAATAACAAGCGCCGCCCAATCGGGGCGGCGCTGTTCGGTGCTCGTTTTGTTGTTGTCGAGGCTCATTTAACCAGTCCGATGTCCTTCAGGATGGTTTCAGTCGCGGCAATGTCCTTGGCAAGCTGCGCGTCGAATTCCGGACCGGAGAGATAGGTGTCGATCCAGCCCTTGGTCTTCAGGCTGTCCTGCCAGGTCTTGGACTTGACGAGCTTTTCGACGTCGGCGGTCACGGCCTTCTTCTGCTCGGGGGTAAGGCCCGGAGCGGCAGCGACCATGCGCCAGTTCTGGATCACGACGTCAAGACCGGATTCCTTCAGCGTCGGGGCATTGATGCCTTCGAGCTTCTTTTCGGAGGAGATGGCGAGCAGACGCAACGCGCCGGCCTTGATCTGCGATTCGAACTCGCCGTAGGACGAGATGCCGGCCGTGACTTGGCCGCCGAGGATGGCGGCGAGTGCTTCACCGCCGCCGGAAAACGCGATGTAGTTGACCTTCGTGGGATCGACACCGGCAGCCTTTGCGATCAGCCCCGCCGTGATGTGGTCCGTACCGCCGGCCGAACCGCCGCCCCAGGAAACGGCGCCCGGGTTTGCCTTCAGCTTGGCGACGAGGTCGGCAACCGTCTTGATCTCGGATGCTGCCGGCACGACGATCACTTCGTATTCGCCGGTGAGGCGGGCGATCGGGGTGACGTCCTTCAGGGTGACCGGCGACTTGTTGGTCAGGATGGCGCCGACCATGACGTAGCCGCCGACCATCAGGGCGTTTGCATTGCCCTTCTGCTGGCTGGCGAACTGGGCGATGCCGATCGTGCCGCCGGCGCCCGGAACGTTCATGACCTGCACTTTGCCGGAGATCTTCTCCGTCTGCAAAGCGGTCTGCATGGTGCGGGCGGTCTGGTCCCAGCCGCCGCCCGGCGCTGCCGGAGCCATGATCGAATAGTCGGCCGCAGCGGCCGGAAGTGCGATTGCGCCGGCGAGAAGGGAAGCAAGGAAGAAATGTTTCAAGGGTCGATCCTCCGTTGGCGTCTTGATCCGACGCGATATGTTTGTGGCAAACGAGGGGGAGGGCTTGGCAAGCGGGAACCGCCTGGCCGATGTCCTCCCATCGTCAATCGAGTCCCCACCTCCAAATGGGGGCCGAATGCCCTAAGCCAGCATATGAAGCTGACATTAACCTGACATCTTCCCTGGACTTGCGGTTTGGCAAGGGGTTTCGACCCACCGCCGCCGAATTTTGTGTCTATTGCAGCCTGAGGACCTCGTTCCAGCGGGAAATCAGCCGCGCCCGCTTCACCTGGTCGAGATAGACCATCAGCCCGAGGCTGACCGGCACCGGCTTCAATTGTCCGCCAAGCATCTCCCGCAATGTCGTCGCTGTGTTATTGCCGGCGACCTCCGGGCTGACGGCCGGGATCTGCAACTCGCGGGCCATGATCGTCTGCCCTTCCTTCGACATGAAGAATTCCAGATAACGTTTGCCGAGATCCGGAGCGGTGGCGGCCTGCGGCACCAGGCCGATACGCGACATCACTACGGTGTAGTCCTTCGGCAGCACGATGCCGACATCCGGATGACGGGAAGCCCAGTCTGCGGCATAGGAGCCGAGAATGTTGTAGCCGAGCAGGAACCGCCCGTCGGCGACGCGTTCCAGGATCGCCTGACTGGTCGAGTAGAGCTTTACGCCCGCAGCACCCATGGCCCGGATCACCGACCAGATGTCGCCAAACTGCTCCTGGTCGCGCGCCATGAACAGGAAACCGACGCCGGAACGCTCGATGTCGTAGGTGCCGATCCGGCCATAGACAGCATCGCCCTGCTTCTGCAGGAATTCGACCAGTTCGGCCCGGGTCGAGGGTGGGGAAGAATCCTTGAAACTCGGCTTGTGATAGACGAACACGGCCGGTTCGAAGGTCAGTGCGTAGGCGGTATTGCGCCAGTTCGCCCAACCCGGCCATTGCCCGCTCATCGGCAGATCGCTGCGCTGGGCGTAGCCGTCATTGGCAAGCTTCACCTGCAGGTCCATGGCGGAGGAAAAGGCGAAGTCGGCCGTCTTGTTGCCGGCGTCCGTTTCCCTGACGATCCGGTCGTAGATCTCGCCGGTCAGCATGTCCTCGTAACGCACCGCCACGTCCGGATTGGCCGTCTGGAAGCCGGCGATCATCGGCTTGGCGAGCGGCTCGTCGAGCGAGGAATAGACCGTCAGCGTCGGCCCGTCGTCCCGACCGGAAAGTGCCCGGAACAGCTTGGTATCCGCCCCGGCGACGCCTGGCGAAAGGGCAAGACAGAGGAATGGGAAAAGCAGCCTTTTCATGTGGCCACAATGCCCCACCGCGCCGGCCGCGACAAGCCGATCGGGTGATCCGTAACATTCCCGCCACAGGGCACGCGATGCAACCGCCTGCCGGCTTGTTTTCCGATGCCGTTCCACTACCTGTGGGCGGTCTTTTCGCGCCGGAAGCTCCGGCGTTCCCGTCCGTCAACGAAAGTTTTCGCACCATGTCGCTTACGCTCTACGATATCACGGTACCGGTTTTCATCCGCGCTTTCGGCAACCTCACGGAAATCCTGAAGAAAGGCGAAGCCTTCGCCGACGAAAAGGGCATCGCCCACAAGGAACTGCTGGAAACCCGGCTGGTCGATGACATGTATCCGCTGACCTCCCAGGTCCAGCGTGCCAGCGACAGCGCGAAATTCGTGCCGGTCCGCGTCGGGCAGATCGAGAATCTCCCGATGGCGGATAACGAAGTGACCTTCGCCGATCTGCATGCCCGCATCGAAAAGACCGTAGCCTTCCTGAACAGCGTCGATCCGGCCAGCATGGCGGACCGCGAGGACGCCGAAGTGATCATCAAGTCCCGCGGTGGCGAGACGAAGTTCAGCGGCCGCAACTACGTCCTGGGCTTCGCGCTGCCGAACTTCTATTTCCACGTCACGACGGCCTATGCGATCCTGCGCCACAAGGGCGTCCCGATCGGCAAGATGGATTATATCGGCCGTTCGCAATAACCGTCGAAGTAACCACGGCATCACCACGTCCGTGACATCCCCGCTTCCGCGTTTATAATCATCCACGGAAGCGGGGAGATTTCGTGCGTATTCTTCTGGTCGAGGACAATCAGGCGCTGGCGGAGGGGCTGTCGACGATCCTGCGCGGCAGCGGTTATGCGGTCGATGCGGTCGCGGATGGCGCCTCCGCCGAGGCCGTCGCTGCGGCCGAAACCTATGATCTCGTCATACTGGACCTGAACCTGCCGGAAATGGACGGGCTCGACGTGCTGCGCGCCATGCGGGCGCGGGCGAACAAGGCGGCGGTGATGATCCTCACCGCCCGCGGCACGCCCGAGGAGCGGGTGAAGGGGCTCGATCTCGGCGCTGACGATTACATGATCAAGCCGTTCGACATCCCGGAATTCGAGGCGCGCATCCGCGTGCTGCTGCGCCGTCAGGCGGGTCTTCGCAGCTCGATCGTCAACTATGGCGGCGTCACCTTCGACTTGAATTCACGGACCTTCTCGAGCCAGGGCGTGACCCTGGACCTGCCCGCACGCGAGGTGGCGCTTCTCGAACTGCTTTTTCTGCGCGCCGGCAAGGTGGTCTCCAAGGATGCGATCATGGCCTCGCTGACCGGTTTCGACGATGACCTTTCCGCCAATGCCATCGAGCAATATGTCAGCCGCCTGCGCCGGCGTCTCGCCCCGCACGGGCTGACCGTGAAGACCGCCCGCGGCATCGGCTATTATCTCGAAACCACGGCACCGACGGCATGACATCCGTCTCTCCCGGCGCCCAACCCGTCTCGCCGATTGCCGCCTATTCCCTGCGCCGCCGTCTGCTCGCCTGGCTTCTCGCCTCGACGGCGGTGATCGGCACGATCGCCATGGTCGATACCTGGGACGAGGCGGTGGATACCGCCAACGACGTGTCCGACCGAGTGCTGGCCGGTTCAGCTCTTGCCATCGCCGAGCGGGTGATCGTCGCCGAAGACGGTTCTCTCGAAGTCGACATCCCCTACGTGGCCTTGGAAATGCTGACCTCGGCCGCCCAGGACCGCGTCTTCTACCGCGTCGATGGACCGCCCGGAAAATTCATCACCGGCTACCAGACGCTGCCGTCGATCCCCCGCCGGGAAGGCCAGGCAGCGGCGTTCGAGAATACCACGTTCCGCGGCGAGCCGATCCGCGTCGCCGCCCTTGCCCGTTCCGCCTCCACGGGCATCAATTCCGTGCCGTTCACGGTGACCGTGGCGGAAACCACCATCGCCCGCCAGCAGCTGACCCAGACGATCCTGATCCGCTCCGCGCTGCGCCTGCTGTTCATGATCGTCGGCGCCGCGATCATCGTCTGGGTGGCGGTGACGCTGTCGCTCCGGCCGCTCTACCGCTTCAGCGAGGCGATCGCCGAACGCAGCCCGGATGATCTCCACCCGATCAGCGAGCGCGTGCCGAACGAAGTGCAGGGCCTTGTCGATACGGTCAATTCCTTCATGGTCCGGCTCGAAAGCGCGCTGGAGGCGCTGAGGCATTTCACCGGCAACGCCAGCCATCAACTGCGCACGCCGCTCACCATCATCCGCACCCAGCTCGCACTCGCCGACCGCGCGACCGAGCTTGGCGAGGTGAAGGAGGCTGCCCGCAAGGCCGACGAGGCGGTGGCGGATGCCGAGCGCATCCTCGCCCAGCTCCTGCTGATGGCGAAGATCGACGCGGCCACCCGTTCCGCCTCCATGCAGCGGACTGACCTGACGGCGCTGGCGCGCGGAGCAACTGCCGACAATGTCCCGCTTGCCGCCGATGCCGGCATCGATCTCGGCTTCGAGGGGGAGGGGGAGATCATGATCTTCGCCGAACCGCTGCTGATCGGCGAACTGATGAAGAACCTGATAGGCAATGCGCTGCTTTACGCCGGAAACGGCGCCGAGGTGACGGTTCGCGTCAAGTCGAAAGACGGTGCCGCTGTGCTGGAGGTCGAGGACGATGGTCCCGGCATCCCGCCGGAAAAACGGGCTTCGGTGCTCAGGCGTTTCGATCGTGGCGACCGCTCGGACAAGCTGGGCACCGGCCTCGGCCTGCCGATCGTGGAGGAGATCGCCCGCCTGCACGGCGCGACGATGATCCTGGCGGAGGGGCGCGAGGGTAGGGGTTTGAAGGTCGAAATAAGGTTTCCGGTAGCCGGCTAAATTTGCACCGGGGCGTGGAGCAATTGCCCCTCATCCCCCTGCCGGGACCTTCTCCCCGCATGCGGGGCGAAGGAGGCTGGAGCGCCGGCAGTGCCACATATCCCTTCTCCCCGTCAAAACGGGGAGAAGGTGCCCGGCAGGGCGGATGAGGGGCTACACTGGGCCGAAAAGCCCTACTCCTGATGAACCTTGGCCCCGCCGATCCAGGTGCTCTTCATGCCAAGCTCGTTGGTGAGGATCACAAAATCCGCATCGAATCCCGGCTTCAGCGCGCCCTTGCGGTCGGCAAGGTAAGCTGCTTCCGCCGGATAGGTGGATGCCATGCGCAACGCTTCCTCGACCGGCAGGTCGAGCGCCTCATGCGCGAACCGCACCGACGAGATCATGTCGATATCGGCGCCGGCGAGCGTGCCGTCGGCAAGCGTCAGGCGCCCGTCCTGGCGAAGGATCTCGCGGCCGTTCAGCGTAAAGCTCTTCATGTCGGTGCCGATAGTCGACATCGCGTCGGTGACGATGAAGATCTTGCCCGGTCCGTTTTTTGAACGCAGCGCGACGCCCATCGCGGCCGGATGGACATGGATGCCGTCGGCGATGATCCCCACATGGAGCGAGCCGATATCGAGTGCTGCGCCGACGACGCCCGGCTGGCGATGGCCGAGCGGGCTCATGGCATTGAAGAGGTGGGTCACGGTGCGAACACCCGCCTCGGCATAGGTCTTTGCGGTCTCGTAGGTCGTATCGGTATGGCCGAGGCTCACCATGAAACCGGCCTGCGCCAGTCTTGCTGCCTGTTCTACAGTCACGTTCTCCGGCGCGACGGTAATCATCATTGCATCGAAGACGCCTTTGCAGGAGAGCATCAGTTCGATGTCCTTCTCCTCCATCGGCCGGATCAGCTTCGGATCATGCGCACCCTTGCGAGCCACCGAGAGATGCGGGCCTTCGAGATGCAGGCCGAGGAAGCCCGGCACGCCTTCGGCCTTGGCCTGCTTGCCGGCCTCGACCGTCCGGGATGTGATCTCATAGGTGTCGGTAATCAGCGTCGGCAGCAGTGCCGTGGTGCCGAACTTGGCATGCGCGGCGCAGATCTGCCTGAGACCCGCCACCGTTGGCTCCTCGTTCAGCAGCACGCCGCCGCCGCCATTCACCTGCAGATCGATGAAGCCGGGCACGATCAGCCCGCCGCTGGCATCGATCCGCTCGATGCCTTCCGGCAGCTTGGCCCTCGATTGGATCGCCTCGATCCTGTCGTCTACTAAAACGAGCGCGGCATCGTCATGCCAGAAGGTACCGTCGAAAATGCGGGCACCGGTAATGGCCTTTCGCGTACTCATAGCGTCTCGGTCACCTTCTTGAGCGCGACCGGTGCATCCGGATCAAAACCCTTGGCGCGCGACCAGGCTTCGACGAAACCGTAGAAGGGCAGGATGAGCGTCAGCGCATCGGTGATCGGATGGCCGGTTGCCACAAACGGCAGCCTGCGGGCGTCCTTGACCTTGTCGGAGGTCGCAAAGGCGAGGGCGCCCTTGGCGGAAAGGCTGTCGGCGATCTCGACGGCCGAAGCTTCCGCTGCATCGCGGGCCGCGAAGGTGACGACCGGAAAGCGCTTTTCGACCAGCGCTACAGGCCCATGCAGCACTTCCGCCGCTGAATAGGCCTCGGCGTGCATGTTGGAAGTCTCCTTGAACTTCAGTGCCGCCTCGCTGGCGATTGCCAGCGCCGGGCCGCGGCCGAGCATGTAGAGCGATTCCGCATCACCGAGCTCGTGCGCAAGCTCGCTCCAGTCGAGCTTGACCGCCTTTTCGAAATGCCCCGGCAGGTCGCGGATGGCGGTTTTCAGCGCCTCGTCGCCGACCCATTCCGACAACAGCGCAAGGCCGGCGACGATCGAGTTGACGAAGGATTTGGTCGCGGCAACGGCGAGTTCCGGCCCGGCATTGATATCGACCGCATAGGCCGAGGCGCTGGCGATCGGCGAGGGAAGCGTATTGGTGAGTGCCACGGTGACGGCGCCGGCCTTGGTCGCGGCTTCCGCCATCGCGACAATATCCGGGCTCTTGCCGGACTGCGAAATGGCGATCGCCGCACCGCCGTCGAGCTTTAGCTTGGCGCCGTAGATCGAGGCGAGCGACGGACCGAGCGAGGCGACCGGCCGGCCGGCGGTCAGTTCGACGGCATATTTGATGAAGGTTGCCGCATGGTCGGAGGAACCGCGCGCGATGGTGATCAGAAAGGCCGGGTCCTTTTCGCGCAGCGCCCGGCCGGCAGCAGCAAGCTCGGTCGCCGAGCCGTCGAGCAGACGTGCCACCGCTTCCGGTATCTCGTCGATCTCTTTGCGCATATTGGTCATATTGGTCAGCATAACATCGTCCTCGAACGTCAGTTTTCGCCAAGCGAGAGCTCGGCCACGAAATCATAGGCATCGCCGCGATAGAGCGAGCGTGTGAGCTCCACCACCCGGCCGGATGCCAGGTAGGAAACACGCTCGATCGAAAGCCCGGCGGAGCCGATCGGCACGGCCAGCAGCCCGGCATCCGGGTTCTTCATATTGCACGCCGATATCCGTTGTATGGCGCGCACCGGCCTCGCATCCTTTTTTCCAAGTTCGGCATAGAGCGAATTGGTCACCACGGAAGGATCGGGCAGGAAATCGGCGGAAATGCTGGCGCGCTCGATCGCGAGCGGCATGTCGTTGCCGAGGCGCAGGCGTCCGAGACGCGCAACCTTCGTGCCGGGCGCAAGGCCAAGCATCATCATCTCCTCGGGCGAGGGGTGGAAAAGTCCGCGCTCCAGCCATTCGGATCGCGTCACCAGGCCGCGCCTCGCCATGTCCTCGGTAAACGAAGTGAGCCGGGTCAGAGGCTGCTCGACGCGCGACATCGGCTTGACCACGAAAGTGCCGGACCCGTGCCTGCGTGTAAGCAGCCCGTCCTTGACAAGGTCATCGACGGCCTTGCGCACCGTGACGCGGCTGACATGGGCATAGTCGGCGAGATCGCGTTCGGCGGGCAGGGCGTCGCCATGGCCGAGCTTGCCGGTGCGGATCGCCTCTTCGAGGCTCTGGCGCAGCTTGCGGTAAAGTGGCCCGGTGCCGGCCGATTGCAGGCCGTCGAGCGGCAGGATGGCGGCGAGCGTCTGGTTCATGCGCGAAGCTCCGCCCGCGCCCCATAGGTCTTGACGGCAAGTGCCACCGCGCCGGTCAGCGCATCGGCAAGCGGTTCGGAAAGCCGGGCGCGATGCCGTTCGGCCAGATATTCGGGATAGAGCGGAGCGAGACCGCCAAGCAGGCAGAGCCGGCCCTTGCCTTTGGTGATTCCGTTCACCGCATCGAGCGCCTCGTCGATGCCGGTTGCCCCGGTCTTGAGGATCCGGATCGCCGCCTCGTCGCCCTGCCGCGCAAACTCGAACACCTTAGGCGTATGGCGACCGAAATCGCCTGGCTTCGCCAGCCGCGCGAAATCGACGACCTTTTCAGGATTGTTGTCGAACTCGGCGAGAACGGCCTTCGACAGGCCGGTCATCGGATGGATATTGTCATAGGCGAGCAGGCTTTCCTGCAGCGCAAGCTGGCCGAGCCGGGCGCCGCTGCCGAGGTCGCTCACCTGAAAACCCCAGCCGGCGACCGAATGAAGCTTGCCTTCATGCCGGGCGATATAGACTGTGCCGGTGCCGACGATCCCGATCGCCCCATCCTCGTTGCCGATTGCTCCCTGCAGCGCGATCACGCCGTCCGACACGATATCCGACTGCTCGAAAGGAAGTCGTGCCTGCACATAACTCACAGCATCGCCGACATTGTTACCCGCAAGGCCGAGCACGGCGGATGTGGCAGAAAGGTCCGGCTCAAGCCCGGCTTCGGCAAAAGCGAGGCGGGAGGCCTCGGCGATATGCCTGAGGGCCGTGTCGGGGTCGGTTAGAATATTGGAAGCGCCGCTTTTGCCGCGGCCGAGGATCATGCCGTTTCCGTCAGCAAGTGCCGCGCGGCAGCTTGTTCCGCCGCCATCGATTCCGATAAAATAGGCCGCCATGGGTACCTCCGCATCGAATAATACCAAAAACGTACCAATAACCAAGCATGATTTCAAAAAATCTCAGGTGAGATAGCTCATCCTGTTGATTATATAATCATATTTTGCAGGATTTTTGTCCAAATTATCGATCTGTTCATAAAAGTTAATTTTCCTTCTGGACAATTGGTATTTTTTTGGCATCATTTTGGACCAGAGGGAGAAACCGGATGAGCACAACTGCCACCGAAGCGAGACATGGGAAAGCGGAAGGGCTCGATATGCTCGAGCCCGCCGAAATTCTTGCGCTTCTCGCATCCGGTCAGCAGGCGGCTGCCAAGGTTGCCGATCAAGCCATTCCGGCGATCGCCAAGGCCGCCGATCTTGTTGCTGCAGCTTTGAAATCCGGCGGCAAGGTGGTCTATGCGGGCGCCGGCAGCGCCGGCCTCGTGGCGATGGCCGATGCCATGGAACTGCCCGGCACATACGGCATACCGCCCGAACGGATCGTCATCCTGTTTGCCGGCGGTGTTTCCACCATTGCCGATCTGCCCGGTGGTCCCGAAGACGATGCCTCGCTCGGCGAGCGGGACGCCGATATCGTCGAAGCCGCGGATTGCGTCATCTGCGTTTCTGCGAGCGGTTCGACGCCCTACACGGTTGCCGTCGCCGAAGCAGCGAAACGTCGCGGTGCGAAACTCGTGGCGATGGCCAACAATGCCGGCGCAAAGCTGTTCGAAGGGGCCGATGCGGCGATCCTGCTCGAAACGCCGTCGGAAGTTGTCGCCGGCTCCACCCGCATGGGTGCCGCCACGGCCCAGAAGATCGCCTTCAACATGCTGTCCACGCTCGCCGCCGTCAAACTCGGCCACGTGCATGACGGCCATATGGTCAATCTGCGTGCCGACAACGGCAAGCTGCGCATCCGCGCCGCCCGCATGGTGGCCGATATCGCCGGAATCGGTTTCGACGAGGCCCGTGCCTGGGTTGAGGCCTCCGAAGGTTCGGTCAAGGTCGCGGTCCTGCTCGCAGCCGGCGCGGCCGATGTCGAGGCCGCCAAGGCCCTGCTTGCCCGTTCGGACGATGTGCTGCGCATAGCGCTTGCCGAATTGCAGGCGTCCAAGAGTTCCATGAAACGCGCCTGAAAGGCGCATATAAAAGGGAGAACATCATGACACGCATATTGAAAAGCATTCTTTTTGCCACGACCGTACTCGCACCGGCGGGCTTTGTTGCCACCGGAGCGTCCGCTCAGACCGCCACGCTCACCATCGAGAGCTGGCGCAACGACGACCTGCCGATCTGGCAGCAGAAGATCATTCCCGCCTTCGAAGCCAAGAACCCGGGCATCAAGGTAACCTTCGCGCCGATGGCGCCGACGGAATACAATTCCGCCGTCAACGCCAAGCTCGAGGCGGGCACCGCGGGCGACCTCATCACCTGCCGTCCGTTCGACCTGTCGCTCGCCATGTTCCAGAAAGGCCAGCTTGCCTCGCTGAACGACCTGCCGGGCATTTCGAACTTCTCCGACGTCGGCAAGTCCGCCTGGAGCACCGACGACGGCAAGACCACCTTCTGCGTGCCGATGGCCTCCGTCATCCACGGCTTCATCTACAACAAGAAGGCCTTCACGGATGTGGGCGTCCAGATCCCGAAGACCGAGGACGAGTTCTTCGCGGTCCTCGAAAAGTTCAAGAAGGACGGCAAGTACATCCCGCTCGCCATGGGCACCAAGGACCAGTGGGAATCGGCGACCATGGGCTATTACAATATCGGCCCGAACTACTGGAAGGGCGAGGACGGCCGCAAGGCGCTGATCGCAGGCAAGGAAAAGCTGACCGACGCCGCCTGGGTCGAGCCCTACAAGACGCTCGCCAAGTGGAAGCCTTATCTCGGTGACGGTTTCGAAGCCCAGACCTATCCGGACAGCCAGAACCTCTTCACGCTTGGCCGCGCCGCCATCTATCCGGCCGGCTCCTGGGAAATCGCTCCGTTCAAGGCGCAGGCCGATTTCGAAATGGGCGCCTTCCCACCGCCGGTGAAGAAGGCCGGTGATACCTGCTACATTTCCGACCACAACGACATCGGCATCGGCCTCAACGCCAAGGGCAAGAACCTCGAAGCCGCCAAGAAATTCCTGTCCTGGGTCGCTTCGCCGGAATTTGCCGATCTCTACGCTAACGCCGCACCGGGCTTCTTCAGCCTCAACTCGACGCCGGTGAAGATGACCGACACGCTCGCTCAGGAATTCGTCTCCTGGCGCCAGAACTGCAAGCCGACGATCCGCCCGAGCGCGGCCATCGTCGGCCGCGGCCAGCCGAACCTCGACCTCGAAATGTGGCGCGTCTCGGCCAACGTGATCAACGGCACGCAAACCCCGGAACAGGCCGCTGCCGAAACCCAGAAGGGCCTCGACAGCTGGTACAAGCCGGCGAAGTAAGCCCATTGTGAATGGAGGGGGCTGCGCAACCCGCAGCCCTCATCCCTGTGCTTGTCACAGGGATCCAGCAGCGTCGCGTCTGCGACGCGGAAGACCCTTTCACGCGAAGGACTTCGCGTGGCTGGATTCCTGTGACAAGCACAGGAATGAGGGAGGAGAAGGCAAACCCGGAGCAAGCCGTGACAGATACACCATCGACAGAGGAAACCGCGATCAAACGCCCCACCCGCTGGCATATCGCCGTTTTCCTGGCGCCGGCTTTCCTCGTCTATACGGCGGTGATGATCCTGCCGCTGATCGAGACGCTCAGACTGTCACTCTTCAACATGGTCGAGGGCCAGCTTGCCTTCGTCGGCCTCAGCAATTTCAAGGTGCTCTTCGGCGATCCGCGCCTTTCCGCAGATTTCTGGAATGCGCTGCGCAACAACGTTATCTTCTTCATCATCCATATGCTGGTGCAGAACCCGGTCGGCATTGCAATCGCCGCCATGCTGTCGCTGCCCGGTCTCAGGTTCGCCGCCTTCTACCGCTCGGCGATCTTCGTGCCGACGCTGCTGTCCTTCGTCATCGTCGGCTTCATCTGGAAGCTGATCCTGTCGCCGATCTGGGGCATCGCGCCGAGCCTGATGGATCTCGTCGGCCTGAAATGGGCCTTCGCGCCCTGGCTCGGCAAGGCCGAAACCGCGCTGATCGCCGTCTCGCTGATCTCCGTCTGGCAGTATGTCGGCATCCCGATGATGCTGATCTATGCGGCGCTCTTGAACATCCCGGACGAGGTGCTGGAAGCCGCCGAATGCGACGGCATTACCGGCTGGAGCCAGTTCTGGAAGATCAAGCTGCCGCTGATCCTGCCGTCGATCGGCATCGTCTCGGTGCTGACGTTCGTCGGCAATTTCAACGCCTTCGACCTGGTCTACACCGTGCAGGGCGCGCTTGCCGGTCCCAACGGCTCGACCGACATTCTCGGCACGCTGCTTTACCGTACCTTCTTCGGTTTCCAGAACCAGATGGGCGACCGCTCCATGGGTGCCACCATCGCCGCGGTCATGTTCCTGATCATCCTCGCCGGCGTGGCACTCTACCTTTTCGTCATCCAGCGGCGCATGCGCCGATACCAGTTCTAAAAGGGAGCGTTAGACATGTCGAAAGCCCGCTCCGCCCCCGTCCGTGCCGCCTTCATCCACCTGGCGCTGATCGCCTATACGCTGGTGGCGCTGTTTCCGGTGTTCCTGACGCTGGTCAATTCGTTCAAGAGCCGCAGCGCAATCTTCAGCCAGCCGATGGCCCTGCCGACACCCTCGACCTTCAGCCTGATCGGTTACCAGACCGTGCTGAGCCAGGGCAATTTCGTCGGCTATTTCCAGAACAGCCTGATCGTTACCGTCGCCTCGATCGCGCTGGTCCTGCTGTTCGGCGCCATGGCCGCCTTCGCGCTGTCCGAATACCGCTTCCGCGGCAACACGCTGATGGGACTCTATCTCGCGCTCGGCATCATGATCCCGATCCGGTTAGGCACGGTGGCGATCCTGCAGGGCATGGTGGCCGCCGGCCTCGTCAACACGCTGACCTCGCTGATCCTGGTCTACACGGCTCAAGGGTTGCCGCTTGCGATCTTCATCCTGTCGGAATTCATGCGCACCGTCTCGGACGACCTGAAAAGCGCCGGCCGCATTGACGGCCTGTCCGAATACGCGATCTTCTTCCGCCTCGTCTTGCCGCTGGTGCGCCCCGCCATGGCGACGGTCGCGGTCTTCACCATGATCCCGATCTGGAACGACCTGTGGTTCCCGCTGATCCTCGCCCCCGGCGAGGCCACCAAGACGGTGACTTTGGGCGCCCAGATGTTCATCGGCCAGTTCGTCACCAACTGGAACGCGGTGCTTTCGGCCCTGTCGCTGGCGATCCTGCCGGTCATGGTTCTCTACGTCATCTTCTCGCGGCAATTGATCCGCGGCATCACCTCCGGAGCCGTCAAGTGACATCGTCCACCCGCCCCATCCGCGTCCTCGTCGCTGGCCTCGGCAACATGGGCAAAAGCCACGCGGTCGCCTATCATGAGAACCCGGGTTTCGAGATCGTCGGCCTCGTCAACCGTTCCAGCCGCGACCTGCCGGCCGGGCTCGAAGCCTATCCGATGTTTTCCGATTTCGAGCAGGCACTGAACGACACGAAGCCCGACCTCTGCTCGATCAACACCTATTCCGATACCCACGCGGACTATGCGGTCATGGCTTTCGAGGCCGGCTGCGACGTCTTCGTCGAAAAGCCGCTGGCAACCACCGTAGCCGATGCCGAGCGTGTTGTCGCAGCCGCCAAGAAGCACGGCCGCAAACTCGTCGTCGGTTATATCCTCCGCCACCATCCCTCCTGGATGCGGCTGATCGAGGAAGCGAGAAAGCTCGGGCCGCCCTTCGTCTTCCGTATGAACCTCAATCAGCAGTCCTCCGGCGCCAAATGGGACGTCCACAAGGCGCTGATGCAGACCACCTCGCCGATCGTCGATTGCGGCGTGCATTATATCGACGTCTGGTGCCAGATCACCGATGCGAAGGCCGTCGAAGTCCGCGGCATGGGCCTCAGGATGACCGACGAGGTCGCGCCGGACATGTACAATTACGGCCACATGCAGGTCCTGTTCGAGGACGGTTCGGTCGGCTGGTACGAGGCCGGCTGGGGGCCGATGATGTCGGAAATGGCCTTCTTCGTGAAGGACGTGATGTCGCCCAAGGGCTCGGTCTCGATCCTCGTCGACGCCAAGGCGAAGTCCGACGACATCGATACGCACACCAAGACCTCGGTCATTCGCGTTCATTCGGCCGAAACCGGCCCGGACGGCCAGTTCGTCCGGCGTGACGAGGATCTCGCCATGACCGGCGAGCCGGATCATCAGAAACTCTGCGATCTCGAACAGGCCTATGTGCTGAAGGCCATCCGCGAAAATATCGATCTCACCCGGCACATGGACGATGCCGTCCAGTCGCTGCGCATCTGCCTCGCGGCGGACGAGAGCGTGCGCACCGGCGCGCCCGTCCGCCTGTAAAAGCCTAGTTTGTAAGGAAAACGCCCTTGGGTTCGCTTCAACTGAAATCCATCCGCAAGGCCTTCGGCAGCAACGAGGTGCTGAAGGGTATCGACCTGGAGGTCAAGGACGGCGAGTTCGTGATCTTCGTCGGCCCCTCCGGCTGCGGCAAGTCCACGCTGCTGCGGGTCATCGCCGGCCTCGAGGATGCCACGTCCGGCTCTATCCGCATCGACGGCCAGGAAATGGCGACCACACCGCCCGCCAAGCGCGGCATCGCCATGGTCTTCCAGTCCTACGCCCTCTATCCGCACCTGACGGTCAAGGACAATATGGGCCTCGGCCTCAAGCAGGCCGGCACGGAAAAGGCGGAGATCGACACCCGCGTCGCCAAGGCCTCCGGCATGCTGTCGCTCGATCCCTATCTCGCCCGCCGCCCGGCGGAACTCTCCGGCGGCCAGCGCCAGCGCGTCGCCATCGGCCGCGCCATCGTCCGTGAACCGAAACTGTTCCTGTTCGACGAACCGCTCTCGAACCTCGATGCGGCTTTGCGCGTCCAGACCCGCCTGGAGATCGCCGGCCTGCACCGGCGTCTGAAGGCGACGATGATCTATGTCACCCACGACCAGGTCGAGGCGATGACGCTCGCCGACAAGATCGTCGTGCTCAATGCCGGCGCGATCGAGCAGATCGGCTCGCCGATGGAGCTCTACAACAAGCCGGCCAATGTCTTCGTCGCAGGCTTCATCGGCTCGCCGCAGATGAATTTCATCCCGGCCGAAAAGCTCGGCCAATCGGGCGCCAAGACGATCGGCGTTCGCCCCGAACATGTCGCCCTGTCACGCGAAAGCGGCGACTGGAAGGGCAAGGTCATCCATGTCGAGCATCTCGGCGCCGACACGATCGTCTATCTGGAAACCGAAGCAACCGGCCTTCTGACCGTGCGCCTGTTCGGCGAACATGCCTATGCACCCGACGACGTGGTGTTCGCGACGCCGGACAGGGCGAGCCTGCACCGCTTCGACGCGAACGACCGCGCCATCGTCTAAAAACTACTCGTTGCTCGCAAGCAGCTTGGCACCGCCGGCGGCCTGGACGGCGCGGCTGCCGAAGCGGATGCCTGCCCTGAGGCAGGCTTCTTCCGACGCCTCGTCCAGCCAGGCATCGATGAAGCCGGCATTAAAGGCGTCGCCGGCGCCGGTCGTGTCGATCACCGGCACGGTTTCGGCCGGCGCATGCAGCATCCTGCCGTTGGACATCAGCCAGGCGCCTTCGGCACCACCCTTCAGGAGGACGAGCGGAAAGGCGAGCGACAGCTTGGCGAGCGCGACTTCCGGATCGGCCGACCCGGTGATCGCTTCGGCCTCTTCGAGATTGGGTAGGAACAGATCGACGCCTTCGCAGGCCTGCAGCAGGCCGCGGTCATAGATCAGCGTCGCATCCCAGCTCGGATCGAGCGAAACGGTCAGGCCCTTTTCTTTGGCGCGGGAGACCAGATCCGGGATCTCGTGCAGCGTCGCATATTCGGCAATGTGCAGGTGGCGGACTTCCTCCCAGTCGAGAGCCGCTTCGAGCGTCGCGGGAAGCGCAGGCCCGGCGCGGCGGGTGAGGAAGGCGCGGTCCTGGCCGACCACCGCCGCGACTGTGACCTGTGGTCCGGCATCTTCCGCATGTTCGATGAAACGCAGGTCGACACCGCTGTCCCGGATTTGCTCTTCGACGCCTGATGACAGCGAATCCGTGCCGAGCCGGGCGGCAAGCGCCACCTTGCGGCCCGCATGGGCAAGATGCGCGGCCGCGATGAAGGCGCCGCCGCCGGCCGCGATCTCCATGCCACTGGCATAGATCTCTCGCCCGAGCACCGGCAGGTGGCCGAGGCCTGTAAAAATCAGGTCGCAATAGATCCGGCCGATGCTGAGCACCGCGGATCTGGTCTCTGCATGCGTCATCATGAACGGCCCAGAAATCTCTCTGTGCTGGCATCGAAAAGGTAGAGATCGCCCGGCGCGGCTTCGCAGGTGAGCGTACTTCCGACCGCCGGCACGAATTTTTCGCGCACGGTGGCGATGATTGGGGTGTCGGCAACATCCAGATGCACCAGCGTTTCCGGCCCCAAGGGTTCGACGGCGGAGACCGTTCCGGTCACCGTGAAACCACCTCTGCCGGAGACGGTCGCATGGGCGATCAGGTCGTGCGGGCGCACGCCGATCAGGATATCTCCCGCGGGCGCCATTTCCACGCCCGACCCCGTCCGGCGGCCGCGCACCAGGTTCATCGACGGGCTGCCGATGAAACGGGCGGTGAACACGTCGACCGGGGCATCGTAGAGTTCCGAGGGCGTGCCGACCTGCAGGATGACGCCGTCCTTCATCACCACGATCCGGTCGGCCATGGTCATGGCTTCGATCTGGTCATGGGTGACGTAGACGGTCGTGGTCTTCAGCTTTTGGTGCAGCCGCTTGATCTCGATGCGCATCTGGGCGCGAAGCTGGGCGTCGAGGTTGGAAAGCGGCTCGTCGAACAGGAAGGCGGACGGATCGCGCACCATGGCGCGGCCGATCGCGACACGCTGGCGCTGGCCGCCGGAAAGCGCGGCCGGGCGACGGTCGAGCAGGGCTTCGAGGCCGAGTATCTTGCCGGCCGCCTCGATCCGCTTGTCCTTCTCGGCCTTGCTGAGCTTCGAGGTATAAAGGCCGAAACCGATATTCTGGCGCACGGTCATATGCGGATAGATCGCATAGTTCTGGAACACCATGGCGATGTTGCGCTGCTTCGGCTCGCGCTCGTTGACCACTTCCGAGCCGATCTTCAGCGTGCCGCCGGAGATTTCCTCCAGCCCCGCGATCATCCGGAGCGTCGTCGACTTGCCGCAGCCGGACGGGCCGACGAAGACGACGAATTCGCCATCGGCGATCTGGAGATCGATGCCCTTGACGGCCTCGACCTTGCCGTAACGCTTCACCAGTTTTTCAAGTTCGATCGTCGCCATCAGCGGGCTCCCGTCAGGGCGGTGAATTTCTGGTTCAACTCGGCGGCTGCCTTCGCCTCATGCTCCGCAGCCTTTTTGGCTTCGGCCTCGAAGGCGGCGAGCTTGTCACGATAGGCTGTTATCGCAGCCTTCATCGGCTCCGGCGCGGGACCGCCGAAACGGGCGCGCACGGCGACGAAATGCTCGGGCGAGACGATTTGCCTGAATTTCTGGAGATCGACCGAAGGCTTGCGGCCGGCTGAATGTTCGAAAGCCTTGAGGAGGGGCTCGTAGCCGTCATTCGGCAGGTCGCCCTTGGACGCCACGACGCTCCTTGCCGTCGCAGCGGCAATCTCATGCGCCTCGCGGAATGACAGGCCTTCGATGCGAACCAGCGAATCGGCAAGCTCGGTAATGGTGATGCAGGACCGGCGGATATTCTGGTCGACCCGCTCCGGATCGATGCTGATCTGGCTGATCAGCGCGGCGAGCAGATCGAGCACGCGGCCGGCGGAGGCAAACGCCTCGTAGCCCATCCCTTGAGTCTCGCCTTCGCTGTCGTTCATGTCGGTGAAGGGCGTGTTGTGCATCACGTCGAGAACGGTGCGCGCCCGGCCCATCGTCTGGCTGGCAAGATGGCGCAGGTGTTCGATCGGCACCGGATTGCGCTTCTGCGGCATGATCGAGGAGATCTGCACCAGCGCGTTCGGCACGTAGATCTGGCCCACTTCGAAGCTCGTCCAGAACTGGAAGTCCTGGATCAGGCGGCCGAGATGCAGGAACATCAGCTCGATCGCCGAATAGGTCGAGGTCGTGTAGTCCACGGCCGCGATGCAGCTATAAGAATTGCGCAGCGGGCCTGAGAAGCCCAGCAGTTCGGCGACGCGGGCGCGGTCGATCGGAAAGCCGGACGTAGTGATCGCGGCTGCCCCCATCGGCGACAGGTCGACGATTTTCCGAGCTTCGGCGAACCGCTCGATATCGCGGATCAGCACTTCGATCGCGGCCGAGAGATAATGCCCGAACGTCGTCGGCTGGGCGGGCTGGCCATGCGTATAGGCAACGATCAGCGTCGCCTTCTCGCGCTCGGCGGCATCGACCATCGCGGCGAGCAGATTGCGGGCCTTGCCCATCAGCGCGTCGATCTTCTCCTTCAGGCCGAGCTTGAAGAGCGTGTGGTCGATGTCGTTGCGCGACCGGGCGGTATGCAGGCGTCCGGCGATATCGACGCCGATGCGGGCCTTCAGCTCCTTCTCGATCAGGAAGAAGAAGTCCTCCACCTCGCCGGTATAGACGAGCGTGGACGGATCGATTTCCGTGTCGATCGCCTCCAACGCGCCGGCGATCTTGGCCGCGAGATCCTTGTCGAGGATACCGGTCTCGACCAACATGACGAGGTGGGCGCGGTCGATCCGGCGGAAGCCGTCGACGTGATGGCTCTTGGCGCCGTCGAAGAGCGGCCGGAGCACGGTTTCCTTGTAGACCGGATCGGGGAACTTGCTGGTGTCGGAAAGGCGCGGGTTGATGTCGGCCATGGCTTTATCCTTTCAGGCCCGCCAGCATCACACCGCGGACGATGTAGCGCTGCAGGACGAGGAAGACGAGAAGAGTGGGAAGGGTGGCGATCGCCGCCCCCGTCATGATCATTTCCCACTGGATGGACTGCTCGACCGCGAAGCTCGAAAGCCCGACCGGCAGCGTATAGAGTTCCTTGCTGGTGGTGACGATCAGCGGCCAGAAGAACGCGGTCCAGTTGCCGAGGAAGGTGAAGATCGCGAGCGCCGAAAGCGCCGGCGTCACCAGCGGCAGCGCCACTTTCCACCAGATCTGGAATTCGTTGAGCCCGTCGACGCGCGCCGCCTCGATGAAGTCGTTCGGCACGGTTTCGAAGAACTGCTTCATCAGGAAGGTGCCGAAGGCCGTCATCATGCCGGGGAACATGATGCCCCAGTAGCTGTCCAGCCAGCCGAGCTGGCTCGACATCAGGTACCACGGGATGACCAGCATCTCGGTCGGGATCATCAGCGTCGAGAGGATCGCGATGAAGATGAAATAGCGCCCGCGGAACTCGAACTTGGCGAGCGTATATCCGACGAGGCTGTCGAAGAAGCAGTTCGACACGGTGACTAGGACGGCGATCAGCGTCGAGTTGAAGAACCAGCGCATGAACCGCCCGTCGGCGAGCACCGCGATATAGTTTGCCAGCGTCGGCGCGGCCGGAATGAGGCGCAGGTCATAGATCTGGTCGGCCGTCTTCAGCGATGTCGAGAACATGAAGGCGAGTGGCGAGACCATGATCAGGCCGCCGATGAACAGCACGGTCCAGGTGACGATCAGGCCGGGGCGGATCCTGCCGTGGCTGAGGCGAGTGGCTTCGCTCATTTCTTTTCCCTCAGGATCCAGAGCTGCAGCAATGAGACGATCAGCAGGATGGTGAACAGCACCACCGTCTGCGCTGCCGCGTACCCCATCGCATAGGAGTTGAAGGCGGTCTGGTAGATCATCAGAACCAACGGCTTGGTCGATCCGAGCGGTCCGCCGGGATCGTTGGTGGTCATGTTGTAGACCTGGTCGAAGATGCGCAGGAAACCGATCGACGAGAACACCACGAGGAAGACGGTGGTGGGTTTCAGGAGCGGCAGGGTGATCTTGCGCAGGATCGCCCATTCGCCGAGCCCGTCGATGCGCGCCGCCTCGTAGAACGTGCCCGGAATGGCGCGCAGGCCGGCCATGAAGATGATGATCTGGAAGCCAAGGCCGGCCCAGATCGCCGTCACCATGATCGAGAACAGCGCCTGGTCGGTCGAGCGGATGAACGGCTGCTGCGGAATGCCGAGCATGCCGAACACGTCGTTGATGACGCCGATCGGCGGCGGCTGGTAGAACCAGCGCCAGACCCAGGCCATCGCCGCCGCCGTGGTCAGGAACGGCAGGAAATACAGCGCCCGGATGAGATTGTGCATGAAGCGGACGCGATCGAGGAAAAAGGCGATCGTGAACGCGAGCACGAGGCTGATCGGCGTACCGATGATCAGGTAGGTGAACGTGTTCTTGAACACCTTCCAGAACTGCGGGTCCTTGAAGAGCTTGATATAGTTGGCGAACCACACGAGCTTCGGCGGCCGCACCAGATCCCAGTTTGTGAGTGACAGGTAGAAGGCCTGAAAGGTCGGGTAGAAGCGGATGATCGTGTAGAACAGGATCGGTACCGCCAGAAAGCTCCAGACCCAGAGGAGCCGTTTCGTCCGCATGGACAGTCCGCCACCGGAGCCGGGGCGGCCGGATGCCGCCCCCTGTTGTTCAATTGCTGCCATGACCGGCTCCGCTCGGCTTGATCAAGGGATTACGGCTTGGCCGCGTCGATCATTTCCTGCTCGGCTTCGGCGGCCTGAGCGAGCGAATCCTTGGTCGACTGACCTTCGAGCAGCACGCGGTTGACCATGTCGATCGCGTTCTGGCGCTGGCCCTGCTCATCCTTGAAGAGTGTCGTGTGGGCGTATTCCAGGCCTTTCAGGAACGGCGCGTAGATCGGGTCCTTCAGGTTGGCGTCCGTGAGCGCCGCAGAGCGCAGCGCCGGCAGTTCGCCCACCGTCTTCAGCCAGATCTCCATGGCGGCAGGCGAGGTGATGTAGGCGAGGAACTTCTTGGAAGCTTCCAGTTCTTCGCCCTTGGTCTTGGCGCTGATGCCGTTGGCGAAATAGCTCGCATAGTTGGAGCGCACGCCTTGCGCATTTGCCGGCAGTTCGGTCACGCCCCATTCGAAGTCCTTGATGGACTTGAACGAGCCGAGGCGGAAGGTCCCGTCGATCGTCATGCCGGCCTTGCCGCCGCGGAAGGCGGCCTGGCCTTCGTCCATGAAGCCTGCCTTGCCGATCTTCTTTTCAAGCTGCAGGCTGGTGTAGAAGTTGAGCGCCTTGAGGCCCGCCTCGTTGTTGTAATTGACCTTGGTGTCGCCGTCCTTGTAGGGCTCGCCGCCGAACTGGCGGATCAGCACTTCGCGCCACCACTGGTGATCCTGGCCGCCCATGTCGACCGTGGAGCCGGCAACCACGATATTGCCAGAGCCGTCGAGCTTGGCGATCTTCTGGCCGGCGGCGACAAATTCATCGAGCGTCTTCGGCGGGTTGTTCGGGTCGAGGCCGGCTTCGGTGAAGAGTTTCTTGTTGTAGAACAGGGCGAGCGAACGCACGGCCGTCGGCAGGCCGTAGTATTCGCCGTCGCGCTTCATGGCGGAAACGATCGGGAAGAAGTCCTTCTCGATCTTGTCATGCGGGAAGGCGTCCTTCGGCAGCGGGGCAAGAAGGCCGCCGGCGACGAATTTGTCGAGCCAGCCGTAGAAGAGCTGCATGACGTCCGGCGCGTTGCCGGCCATGTTGGCGGCGATCACGCGCGTCTGGTAGTCGGCATAGGGGAAGGTGACCTGCTTGACGGTGATGCCCGGATTGGCCTTCTGGAACTCGGCGATCAACTGGTCCATCGCCTTCACACGCGTATCGAAGACATACTGCCAGTATTCGATTTCGACCGCCTGCGCGGCATTGAATGCGAACGTGCTGAAACCGGCGACGAGTCCGGCGAACAAAGTTGCCTTGCGCATGTGAGCCTCCATTTGCCCCGCCGGGTGCACCGGTCTTGGGGTCTGATTGTTCCCTGCATTCGGACGCGACCTGCAGCCCGACGCGTTTATTGGTTTTCGGGAGACGAACCTCCCTTTCAAGCGCTGCGGCGCTTTGCCCCAGCCCTCCCCTTACGCTTTCCTGAGTGAGGTCGTTTGTCAATAAGATAATTTACTTGAATTATTCTATTGCGGGATGCCGTTTTCCGGCGTTATGAATTCTGCCAACCTAAGGTGGGCGAGATGACCATACACACGATCGGCACACACCCGGTGGCTATCGGCAAGAACCCCGAACGGAGCCGCGAGCACAATCGCCGCGTCGTGCTGGATGTGGTGCGCCGCCACGGTTCGCTCGGCCGCGCCCACATTGCCAAGCTCACCCAGCTGACGCCCCAGGCCGTCGCCAATATCGTCGACGAACTCGCCGGCGAGGGCCTGCTGATGGAAATGGGTCGGCTGAAATCCGGCCGCGGCCAGCCGCCGATCCAGTTCGCGGTCAATCCCGAGGGCGGTGCCACCATCGGTGTCGAAATAGCCGCCGACCACATGGTGACGGTGGCGCTCGACCTCTCCGGCGGGCTCCGGGCAAAGCGCATCACGCCGCTGAAAGATACCACCCCCGGGCATATTCTCGCCGCTTTCGCAGCGGAGCTTGCCGCGGTCACGGAACTGGTCGGTGCAAAGCTGCTCGGCACCGGCGTCGTCATGCCGGGTCCGTTCGAGATCGACGGCATGACCTCGGTCGGCCCGACGACGCTGCCGGGCTGGGCAGGGCTCGATGCCGCTCAGGCGCTCAGCGAAGCCTGCGGCCATTCGGTGATCGTCGAAAACGACGCGACGGCCGCCGCCGTCGGCGAGCGGCTGTTCGGCGCGGGTCTGGCGATCTCCAATTTTTGCATGATCTATTTCGGCGTCGGTATCGGCCTCGGCATCATCCAGGACGGCGCGCCCTATCGCGGCGCATTCGGCAATGCCGGCGAAATCGGCCACGTCACCGTCGTACCGAAGGGCAGGCCTTGTCCCTCCTGCGGCCAGCTCGGCTGCCTGGAAGGTTATGTTTCCGCCTATGTGCTCAAGGAAAAACTGAGCTGCGTCGGGATTTCCGACACCGAGTTTTCCGATCTCGAAAAGCTCCATGCCGACCGCCATCCGGTCGTCGAGGAATGGATCGACGAGGCGGCGACTTATCTCGGCCCAATGGTCGCCATGCTCGAAAACATCCTCGATCCGCAGACCGTCATCCTCGGCGGCGCGCTGCCGGATGCCATTATCGAGGACATCGTCGCGCGCATGGGCAACCTGCCGACCTCTGTCGCCAGCCGCAGGCAGCGCGATCTGCCCCGCGTGTTGCGCGGCCAGACGGGACAATTGACCGCAGCACTCGGCGCTGCCGCCCTTCCGCTTTTCGACATGGTGACGCCCAAGCTGGAGACCTCGCTTGCAGCGCCTGCCGATATTTCCGCCTGACCGATTGGAGAACCTTTCATGCTGACCGCCCGCGAACGCATCGAACGGCAGATGGCCGATCCCTCGCTCGTCCGGCTCCATCGCAAGCTTTCGCGATTGAAGTCGACGGTCACGATGATGAACACCGGCGCGCATCCGGATGACGAGCAGAACGGCATGCTCGCCTGGTTCCGTCTCGGCCTCGGCATGCGCGTCATCATCGCCTGCTCGACGCGCGGCGAGGGCGGCCAGAATGCGCTGGGCCCCGAACGTCTCGGTCCGCTCGGCGTCATCCGTTCCCGCGAGCTGGAAGAGGCGGCTCGGGCGATCGACAGCGACGTCTCCTGGCTCGGCCACGGCCCCACCGACCCGGTCCACGATTTTGGCTTCTCCAAGGATGGCGACGCCACCTTCACCCGCTGGGGCGAGGCCCGCACGGTCGAACGCCTGGTGCGCGCCTACCGCATGGAACGCCCGGATATCGTCATCCCGACCTTCCTCGACGTGCCCGGCCAGCACGGCCATCACCGCGCCATGACACGGGCCGCCGAGACGGCGATTACGCTCGCAGCCGACCCCAATGCCTATCCGGAACATTTCACCGAAGGCCTGAAGCCCTGGAAGGTCGCCAAATATTACCTGCCGGCCTGGTCGGGCGGCGGCGATACCTATGACGACGAAGTGCCGCCGCCGGATACGACGGTCACGGTTCTGGCCAAGGGTCGCGACCCGGCCACCGGCGCGGACTATGACCGGATCGGCGAATGGTCGCGTTATTACCACGCGTCCCAGGGCATGGGTCACTGGCCGAAACGCCCGGAGAAGGACTGGCAGCTGCATCTGAAGCTCTCCGCCACGCGCTTGAAATCCGAGCAGTCGGTGCTCGAGGGCCTGCCGGCATCGCTGACCGTGCTTGCCGGTTTCGCCGGTCTGCCCGCCAATGTGGCGGAAGCCCTGCGCTCTGCGGACGCCGCCATTGCAGTGGCATCAGCGGCCTTCCCGGACCGCGATGCGATCATCAGGGCGCTGACCGAGGCCGCCGGCTGGCTGGACATCGTAGCCACCTCCGCACCGGAAGAGTTTGCGACCCTGCAGGGTCACCGCATCGCCCGCAAGCAGAAGGAAGTCGATGCCGCGATCCTCGATGCCGCGGCGATCTTCGAACGCGCCTATGCCGATCCCTCCGTCATTTCCCCAGGCGGTGCGGCAGCGCTCACCGTCGAGCTTGGCGAAGGCGCTTCGACCCACAAGGTCGATGTCGCCCCGGTTCTCCCCGCTGGCGTCTTGTCCTCCATCCAGTCGCTCGCCCATGACCGGGTGTTCGCGCTGACCGCGGCATCGGACGCGCCGCTCTCCGGCCTCTATTTGCCCGCCTGGTCAGCGCTCGGCGGCAATGGCCATGCGCATGTAAAAATCTCGGCCGAGATCGGCGGACGTTTGGTCTCCGGCACATTCGATCTCGAAGAGCCGTTTGCCGTAACGCCCGCCCAGTCGCTGACCCTGCTGCCGGATGCGCTGCTCGTTCCCCTCGGCACGAAACAGACGGAATGGCCGATCAAGGCCAACGTCTCCGGCGTTAACGCGCCGGTCTCGTTCAAGACGCCCGGCGGCTGGGTGATGAAAAAAACCGATGACGGCTGGACTGCCTCTTCGACCGATGCGGCCAAGCCCGGCCTCGTCGATCTCGAACCGCAGATCGACGGCCGCCCGGCCTTCCAGGTCACGCCGATCGCCTACCGGCATATCGGCCGCACCAGTTTTCGCGCGCCCGCTACCTTAAAAATCCTGTCGGTCGATCTGAAGCTGCCTGAAGGCGCGCGCGTCGGTTATGTCGGCGGCGGTGCCGACCGGGTTGGCCTATGGCTCGCCCGCATGGGCCTCGACGTCACCGAGCTCGATGCACAGGCGCTAACCGGTGATCTGTCGCGCTTCACCACCATCGTCCTCGGCATCTTCGCCTTCGGCGTCCGCAAGGACCTTGCCGCTGCCACTGAGCGCCTGCGCCGTTTCGTCGAAGAAGGCGGCCACCTCGTCACCCTCTACCACCGCCCGACCGATGGTTGGGACCCGAACGAGACCCCGGTTCGCCGCATCGAGATCGGCTCACCGTCGCTGCGCTGGCGCGTCACCGATCCGAAGGCCGAAGTCACCGTGCTGGCCCCCGACCACGTTCTGCTCAATGGCCCGAACGCCATCGGCCCGCAGGACTGGCAGGGATGGGACAAGGAGCGCGGCCTCTATTTCGTCTCTCGCTGGGATGACGTCTACGAACCGCTTCTGGCCATGCACGACGCCAACGAACAGCCGCTCAAGGGCGCGCTGATCTCCGGCGTCATCGGCAAGGGCCGCCACACCCATACCAGCCTCGTGCTGCATCACCAGCTCGACAAGCTCGTTCCCGGTGCCTTCCGGCTGATGGCGAACCTCGTGCAGCCGGCGTGAGCACGGAGGCAGCGCCAGAACCGGAAGGCGTGCGGGCCTCGAATGCCCGCACCGGCATCGGCTGGCTGCTGCTCGACATGACGCTGGTCTCCGGCGGCATGACGGCGCTGGTGAAGGCGCAAGGGGCGACCTACCCCGCCTTCCAGCTGGTCTTCATCCGGGCGATGATCGGGCTGTTGTTCATCCTGCCGCTGATCTGGCAGCACCGCGCCGAAATGCGCCGCGTCAAACACCCGTGGCGCAACATTTTTCGCATTTCCTGCAATGCCGTGGCGCTCACCAGCAATTTCCTCGCCATCACCATGCTGCCGCTCGCCATGGTCAATGCCGTCGGTTTCTCCCGGCCGCTGATCACCATGGCCATGGCGGTCGCCATGCTCGGCGAAACGGTGAGCCGAATCCGCTGGCTCGGTGCCGGTTTCGCCTTCATCGGCGTGCTGATCGTCATGGCGCCGGGTACCTCGAGCTTCGATGTCGAGGTTCTGGTCGTGCTGATCTCGGTCGTCTTCGGTTCGCTGGCGATCATCCAGACCCGGGCGCTGAAGGACGAGAACACCACCGTGATGATGGTTTTCTACACGGTGGGGCTCGCCGTCATCACCGCCGTGCCCGCCGCCTTCACCTGGCAACCGGTTTTGCCCTTCGACTGGATTCCGTTGCTCGGCATCGGCTTCCTCGCCCAGCTCGGACAATATTGTTTCCTGCGTGCCTATCGGATCGCCGATGCGAGCGTGCTCGCCCCCGTCGGCTACCTCTCGATCGTCTTCGTGACGGTCACCGGCTACGTCTTCTTCGACGAGGTGCCCGAGGTGAGGGTGGTAATCGGCGTGCTGATCATCCTGGCAGCACTCCAGGGCGCCGCCTGGCTCGACCGCCGCCGCGGCCGGGCGCTGAGCAAGACGACCTGAGCTTGAGCGAAGGCCCCTTGAGCAAAGGGATGTGATGCGATGTGAGCGTCATCGGACTATGATTGCCGAACTTTATCCGCTTCCGCACGTTACGCAGGAGCAGGAGGCGCATATGGTCGCTCTTATGTTCGTTATGGCAATCGTTGCAGTTCTGGCCGGCATATTCGCAGTCGTCATCCAGCAGATGGCCAAGGTGCGTCGCCAGCAATATATCGATGAGCTTGCCGTCGACGACCTGGCCTGCACGAGCTTGCCGGAGCTGGAACGAAAGGCCGAGTGCCAGAACGCCGTCCGTCGGCGTTCTCGCCCGCTCTCGAGCAAACTTAGGTTCTCCTCTCCCTCTTAGTCGTGCTCATGTGCCGACATCCAGATTGAACAAGCGATTTGCATGTTCACGTGTTCGATGTTCACCCTGTCGTGTACCTCCTGCCAGATTGCTTCATGGTCTTTTTCAGGGTTTCTGTTCTGCGCTCGTTCTAGAGAACCTAAGACGAATTTAACATCATCGATGTCTGCGCCTTCAATACTGAATTCGGCGATAAAGCCCTCGATCACTGAGGTGACCATCTGGTCATGCTCTTCGGCCTGAGCTGCGTCTTCTCCACCACGATCGATGCTGATGACATGCTCTGGTAAGAATACGATAGTGCTGTCGAAGCTCAAATCATGCCAAGTATCGGTGCATACAGGGTCGTTAGAAAGCGTGCCAATATAATAGGGGCCGTTGGTCCCTGTGATCTTAATCCACATACGCTCGCCGCCGCCATCCTCCTCGTCGCTGCCAGGAGGGTAGGAGTATTTGAAGGCAGCCTTCACAAAGTCGCCGATCTGGAGATTGCGGCGGCTGGCGTCATTTGGAATTTCGAACGTGTCTGGATAGAGTTCGTTCATCACGACGCCGCTCTCTAACTCCCAGTGCTCGATCTCAAGATGCGCTAGCCGCACCGATGTGGTTGTAGCGTTAGAGATAAGGTCGCCGCCCAAAAATGCTGGCGGGCTGCCCAAAGGGGGGCGCTGGAGTGCAGGTTGGCCGTAAATGTGGCGCAAGAGATCTTCGAACTTGCGATCAAAGTCGTCATCGTTGCGCATATCGATGGCGAGTATTCCAGCGAAATGCGGCGGAACCGCGCAATCATTGGTGCCTAAGCTCATGCTCCCGGACCGGATTAGCGGCACGAACTTCGAGCGTGCTATACCGGCTGCTATGTGTGCGGTGATGATTTGCGCCTCATAACCCACTCCTCCGGCTCGGCTCAGTGACTTTGTGGCGTAGCTCGGGGTCGTTACCACCAGCACGAAATCTGCGGTAGGAAGATTTCTATCCATGAATAGAGTTAAGCTGTCTCCGGGCTGCACGTCCCACTGATCTAGGTGTACGTGTACGCCGTTTGCGACAAGGCGCTCCGCAAGTGCTCTGACCCAAGACTTATGTGTGTCGTCGTCCCACGAGTAGGAAATGAAGGCGGATTTGGTAGCAGTCATTTGTCAGTCTTGGTTTCTGGCGGATAGGGAGCATGGTTTAGACCGTAAATGCCAAGGCTTTCAAGCTGAAGTTGCGAGTGATTGCCACACAATCGAGAAGGAGCATTCGCACGCCCACGCGATCTGCATGGGTACGCACTTTTCCACGGCTGCGCGTAAGCCTTTGTTGGCAAGGATATTTCGGAAGCGCAAAGAATTTGGTGGAGCTAAGCGGGATCGAACCGCTGACCTCTTGCATGCCATGCAAGCGCTCTCCCAGCTGAGCTATAGCCCCATCAGGGTGGTCCGGTAGTTGCCGGTCCTGGGAAACTCCGCCGGGTGCCTGTAAGGGCTGTCCCGCTGGAGTGGCGGCTTATTACTTCCGGTTTACGGAGAGTGCAAGCCGTATTTTGTCCGCCCGGCAATTTTTATTGAATTGCCGGGCGTTAACTTGAAAATCGGATCAGACTTCGTCGTCGTCGCCGGTCACGCCGATGATGCCCGACATGTCGTCGTCATCTTCATCTTCGTCGGCTTCCAGGAAGGTATCGTCGTCGTCATCGCCGATATCGACATCGTCGTCATCGCCGATATCCGGGATATCGTCGCCGCTGGCCGCCTCGTCGCCCTCTTCGAGCGAGACGAGTTCGACTTCCGGATTTTCGGTATCGACTTCCTGGACGTCTTCTTCCTCGGCCTGTTCCATCTTCTTGGCGGCGCTGTGCTCCTCGAAGAAGGACAGCGGCCAGGATTTGCCGGAATAGGGAGAAACGACCGGATCGCGGTTCAGGTCGTAGAATTTCTTGCCGGTATCGGGGTCGGTTCGCTTGGTTCCGAGTTCCGCTTTTGCCACAGTCAGAGCCTCATGGGATGGCCGAATAGTTCGGCGCGCCGCTTGTATCGCGGCTTTATAGGGTGAAAATCTAAGCCGGTCCCCATAAGGCCTGCGCTCTTTGTTGTCAAAGACAAACTTTTCATGAACCCCATAAGGGCGAAAGCGGTGACCGATCCCAGGCTTTATGTTAGTCAGGACGGCAAAATTCCACCACGACGGGCAGGCCCCGCCGCCCGCCGCGGGCGGAAGCCACAAGAGGTCGAGACCATGTACCAGCCGCCGCATTTTCGCGAAGAGGATCTGCGAACCCAGCACGCGCTGATCCGCGCCCATCCGCTCGGTCTGCTGGTCTCATCCGGCAATTCCGGCCTGCTTGCCAATCCGGTGCCGTTCCATCTGGATGCCGAGGCTTCCGTTAACGGAACACTCCGGCTGCATCTTGCCCGCGCCAACGGCCAGTGGAAGGACATTCGCGATGGCGCGTCGGTTCTGGCCGTCTTCCAGGGCGCGGAATCCTACGTCACGCCCTCCTGGTACCAGACCAAGCGCGAGACCGGAAAGGTCGTGCCGACCTGGAACTATGCAATCGTCCAGGCCAGGGGCCCGGGGCGCATCGTCGAGGATGCCGACTGGCTGCTGTCGCAGATCAACGCCATCACCAGCCAGCATGAGGGGAGCCGCGCCATGCCCTGGGCCGTCACCGACGCACCCGACGATTTCATCCGGGCCCAGCTGAAGGGCATCGTCGGCGTCGAAATCGAGATCGCCGAGATCGAAGGCAAATGGAAGGTCAGCCAGAACCGTCCGGTCGGCGATAGGGAAGGCGTTGCGGCAGGGCTTGATGAAATGCCAGGCCAAGGCGATATGGCAGATCTCGTCCGCCAGTATGGGGCGAAGCGGGAAGCATGAGTTTGAATTCGAAGCCTGCAATCGTCATCGCCATCGACGGCCCCGCCGCAGCCGGCAAGGGCACGTTGTCGCGCCTGATTGCCGACGCCTATGGTTTTCACCATCTCGATACCGGGCTGACCTATCGCGCCACCGCCAAGGCGCTTCTCGATGCGGGCCTGCCGCTCGATGATGAGAAGGTCGCCGGGAAAATGGCGCGTGAGGTCGAACTCGCAGGGCTCGATCGAGATATATTATCCGCCCATGCCATCGGCGAGGCGGCCTCGAAGATCGCCGTGATGCCGTCGGTCCGCCGCGCGCTGGTCGAAGCGCAGCGTGCCTTTTCCCTGAGGCGGCCGGGCACGGTGCTCGACGGCCGGGATATCGGCACCGTCGTCTGCCCCGATGCTCCGGTGAAGCTTTATGTCACCGCATCCGCGGATGTCAGGGCGAAACGCCGTTACGACGAGATCGTCGGCAAAGGCGGCGAGGCGGATTACGGCGCGATCTTCGCAGACGTGAAGAAGCGCGACGAGCGCGACATGGGCCGGGCCGACAGTCCTCTGAAGCCCGCCGACGATGCGCACTTGCTTGATACCTCGGAAATGAGTATAGAGGCCGCGTTTCGGGCAGCGAAGACCATCATCGACGCCGCCCTGAAGAGACAATCGAATTAGAATAGCCCGAAGTTCGGTCCCCGCGCCGGATTGCCTCCCCCGGATAGTTCCGATGAGGGAGGCGGACCTGAACCTTTGGGCATGTGCAACACGAACCACCGGCGCTGTATGGGCCCGTATAGGGTACCTCAGGAGATTTCATGGCAGTATCTAACCCCACGCGGGAGGACTTCGCAGCCCTCCTCGAAGAATCCTTCGCTACCAACGATCTGGCTGAAGGCTACGTCACCAAGGGTCGCGTCACCGCGATCGAAAAGGACATGGCCGTCGTTGACGTCGGCCTCAAGGTCGAAGGCCGCATCGCGCTGAAGGAATTCGGCGCCAAGGGCAAGGACGGTTCGCTGAAGGTCGGCGACGAAGTCGAAGTTTACGTCGAGCGTATCGAAAACGCGCTGGGCGAAGCAGTTCTGTCGCGCGAGAAGGCTCGCCGCGAAGAGAGCTGGGTCAAGCTCGAACTCAAGTTCGAAGCTGGCGAGCGCGTCGAAGGCGTTATCTTCAACCAGGTCAAGGGTGGCTTCACTGTCGATCTCGACGGCGCCGTCGCCTTCCTGCCGCGTTCGCAGGTCGACATCCGTCCGATCCGCGACGTCACCCCGCTCATGCATAACCCGCAGCCCTTCGAAATCCTCAAGATGGACAAGCGTCGCGGCAACATCGTCGTTTCGCGCCGTACGGTTCTCGAAGAGTCCCGCGCGGAGCAGCGTTCTGAAATCGTTCAGAACCTCGAAGAAGGCCAGGTTGTTGACGGCGTCGTCAAGAACATCACCGATTACGGTGCGTTCGTTGACCTCGGCGGCATCGACGGCCTGCTGCACGTCACCGACATGGCATGGCGCCGTGTGAACCATCCGTCGGAAATCCTGTCCATCGGCCAGCAGGTCAAGGTACAGATCATCCGCATCAACCAGGAAACCCACCGCATCTCGCTCGGCATGAAGCAGCTCGAGTCGGATCCGTGGGATGGCATTGCCGCCAAGTATCCGGTCGGCAAGAAGATTTCCGGTACCGTCACGAACATCACCGACTACGGTGCGTTCGTCGAGCTGGAGCCGGGCATCGAAGGCCTCATCCACATTTCCGAAATGTCCTGGACCAAGAAGAACGTCCATCCCGGCAAGATCCTGTCCACGACGCAGGATGTTGACGTGGTCGTTCTCGAAGTCGATCCGTCCAAGCGCCGTATCTCGCTTGGCCTGAAGCAGACGCTCGAAAATCCGTGGCAGGCATTTGCCTACAGCCATCCGGCCGGCACTGAAGTCGAAGGCGAAGTCAAGAACAAGACCGAATTCGGCCTGTTCATCGGCCTCGAAGGCGACGTTGACGGCATGGTCCACCTCTCCGACCTCGACTGGAACCGTCCGGGCGAACAGGTCATCGAGGAGTTCAACAAGGGCGACGTCGTCAAGGCTGTCGTTCTCGATGTGGACGTCGACAAGGAGCGCATCTCGCTCGGCATCAAGCAGCTCGGCAAGGACTCGGTCGGCGACGCTGCTGCTTCCGGCGAGCTTCGCAAGAACGCCGTCGTTTCGTGCGAAGTCATTGCCGTCAACGACGGTGGTGTGGAAGTGAAGCTCGTCAACCACGAAGACATCACCTCCTTCATCCGCCGCAACGACCTGGCACGCGATCGCGACGATCAGCGTCCGGAGCGTTTCTCGGTCGGCCAGGTCTTCGATGCCCGCGTCGTCAACTTCTCCAAGAAGGACCGCAAGGTCATGCTGTCGATCAAGGCTCTCGAGATCGCAGAAGAGAAGGAAGCAGTTGCTCAGTTCGGTTCGTCCGATAGCGGCGCTTCGCTCGGCGACATCCTTGGTGCGGCTCTGAAGAACCGCGGCAGCAACGAGTAATCGAAGCTTCTCTGAGAATCAAAAACCGCCGGATGCAAGTCCGGCGGTTTTTTCATGCGCAGTTTTATGGATCGAATTACGTCCAGCCGGCCATGCGCCAATAGAGGTCGTTGGCCCGGTCGGCATCTTCGACGGCTTCCTTCGAAGCGTCGTCGCCTTCATCTTCCCGGGCGTGGTCCTCGTCCTCGCCCTCTTCGCTGAACGCCTGCTCGCCGGCCGAATGCTGCTGTTCGCCGTCCTCGTCGGTCTCCGAAAGCGCCTTGGTCTTGCGTTCCTCGGAGTCCCGCTCGCGCTCTTCCGGCGGATAGGCGACATAGGGCAGGGCAACGCCTTCGCGAAAGGCATGCGGCACGGCGATCGGAAGCGCGAGCTGTTCGGCAAGTTCCGTCGCGCCCGAGGCTCGGCCGCTTGCGTTTGCGGAAGGACCGGTCGTGCCGCCGGTCGAACCGGTGCTTTCCGGTTCGTCGGTAGCCGGCGGCAGGGATTTCGCCGCGGCGGTACTTGCCGCCTCGTTTGCCTGCATGGCGGATTTTCCGAGAAGCTCCTTGTCGGTCAGCTGCTGCAGCGCCTGTTGTTCCGGCAATTGCCTTGCCGCGACCGGCAGGCCGTCGAGAAGTTCGCTGGTGGCTTCGGCAAGCACTTCCGCGAGCCATATCGTCGTGGCCTCGTTCGCCATCTTCTCTGCGTTCGGTCCGCGAACGCCATTCTGCTGTTCGAGGCCGCGCTGCGAAAGCCGGGCCAGTGCAGGACCATCGTAAAAGACGGGTTGAGACATGCGCCGATCGCCGCCGGCGGCGCTTGCGGTCTGCCGGCCGTCCGGACGCGCGGCGGACGGGTTCTCCGTTGTCTCGTCTGGCCGAGCGGCTGCGGTTTCCGGCGCCTCGCTCTCGGGGAGCTCGGCCGCTTCCTGCGCGGATATAGACGCGGGTGCCGCGTCGAGATCGTTCTCGGCGCTCATCGGAGATGGATTGTTGTCGGTTGGTGTCGGCGAGGCCGCTGCTTCCGCCGAAAGCATGGTCGGGCCTGGAGTGGTGCTGGAAGTTGCCGTCGCATCCGGGTCCTGCGTAGCCGCACCCGCGGCCATAGCCTCAGGTGGCGCTCCGTCGGTCGCAGTTTCCTCGCCGGGCTGCGCAGCTTGGCTCTCGGCCTCTGCCGTGAGCACGGAAGTCTCGCTGGATGCCGATGGCGCCGCATTCGCCGGCTGCGGCAAAGTGCTCGGCACCTGTTCCGCCCCGGCATTCTGCCGGTAGGAGCTGACGACGGCCTTTGCCACGAGGTCACGCTCGAGCAGCTGCGCGGTCTCCAGCTGTATAGCGACTCGGGCAGCTTCCGGACCGGCCGGATTGTTGAGGATTTCGGTGAGCAGGCGTATCGAAATGCCCTTGACGAGCTGGTTGAGCGTGCGTTCGAGGGCCGCTTTTTCGGCCGGGTTCATCGTCTTGACCGCCTCGGAAAGGCGCTGGGCATAATCGGCCAATGCCTCGCCTTCGCGACGCGGAACCTTGATCAGCCTGCCGATGGTTTCGGCGAAGATGGAAAAACCCTGGGCGAGCTGGAGCTGCGCCGAGAGCGAAAGAACATCGAGCCGCCCGGCCGACATCGGCGAGGAACCGATCATCCCGCTGTTCGCGACGGTATTGGCCACGTCGATCCGCTGACGCAGCATCGGTTGTTGCGACGGTGTCTGGTAGTCGACGAATGAACTGGTACGAACCGGGGGCAGCATCGTCCGCTCCAATGTCTGATAGAGACGATAGGACAGCTCGGCTGAACGGGTTCTTGTCTTTTCGCAACGAACGGCGTTGCGACCGGAACGCCTCATGGCGTCGCCAGTGCCGATACACGGATATGACTATGGGGAAAAAAGGTTAACGAACCGCTAACGGGCCCCGCCTTTCGCTGACGGCTCAGCGAAAATGATCCATTGCGATGCAGATGAGGGTGGGACTGGGGGTTATTGCAGCGTCACGCAGCCAACTTCTTCTTCAACAATTCATAGATGCCGATCTCGTCCACGCGCACGGGCACGATATCGGCTTGGGATTCCTCGGCGCTGTCGGCGGCAAGCTCCTCGATTGCTTTCGCGGCCATTTCATTGGTCGGCGCTTCTTTGTCTGCCAGGACTTCGTCGGAGGCGGTGGATTCGTCCTCGGCGGAACTGTCGTCGGAAACGAGGCTGTTAGCCGCGTCGCCCGTGTCGGAATTGCCCACCTGTTCGGCGGCTGCGGCGAAAAGGGCCAGCAGCTCGGTATCGTCGACGGAGGCCGTATCGGTCGCACCATCGGCGGCCGGTTTTGCCGCCGCGTCATTCTTCTTCTCGATGGCATCCTGGATCTTCTGGACGTCTTCAAGTTTCTGGCCGGCCTCGGCCGCCTCGATGTCGGCCTGGCGTTCGGCTCGGGTTCCGGCATCTTCGACACGGGTCGGGTCGTAGCCCTGTGGACCGAGCTTCAGCTCTTCGAGTGTCTTCGGATCGGCGACATCCTCGAGCCGCTGCACGACGCGCTCGACTTCCGTATCGAGCTTGCCGCCATTGGCCTTTCGGTTGAGGCCGTCCATCAGGCGCTGGTTGTCATCGCCGTAGGGGTTCTTGATCGCCGAGAGCAGGGTGTCCATCGAGATGCCGATGTCTTCGAGGCCGAGATCTTCGACGAGTTCGCCGATCTCGTCCGGCATCATCTCTTTCAGCGCGTCTTCCAGCGCTTTTCCGAGCTTGTAGGACGAACGCGCTTCGTCGATATCGATGCCGAGCTTGGCGGCCAGGCGATCGACAAGCTCGATCTTCAGCTCGTTGGGGTCTGTCTTGGTAACGCCGAAAAGCGCGGAAGTGATCTTGTCGCGGGCCCGCCGGGCGTCTTCGCTGGCGCTGATACGGGCTTCGGTAACCGGGTCGCTCTTCTTGCCGGTCCGCTGGTCTTCGTCCTTCTTGCGCTGCTCCTCGATGCTGTCGAGCATCGACTGCATCATGTTGGTCGCGGCAAGCCCATAAGTCTGCTGGGTAGGGAGCAACATGCCCGAAATCCGGTCTCGTCGAGAGGTATACCGCGGGCAAAATTAGATTCGAACAGTTAACGGAACGTTACCGGACAACGAGAGGTTATGCCGCTCTTTCTCAGTTTTGAGCGGAAGCCCGCGCGGACGTCAGCTATGGGCGAAGATATCGGCCTCTTCCCAGCCCAGCAGGTCCAGCTTCGCCCGCGTCGGCAGGAATTCGAAACAGGCCTGGGCGAGCTCGGCACGCCTGTCGCGCACCAGGCGGTAGCTCAGCTTGTCGCGGAGCGCATGCAGATGCAGCACGTCGGAGGCAGCATATTCGAGCTGCGCCGGCGAAAGGACCTCGGCTGCCCAGTCGGATTGCTGCTGCGCCTTGGAAACGTCGACATCCAGCATCTCCTTGAGATTGTCCTTCAGCCCGTGCCGGTCCGTGTAGGTGCGGGTCAGGCGCGACGCAATCTTGGTGCAGAATACCGGCGTCGTGGTCACGCCGAACGTATGGAAGAGAACGGCGATATCGAAGCGGCCGTAGTGGAAGATCTTCTGGCGCGCCGGATCGGCAAGCATGGCGACGAGGTTTGGAGCCTCGTTCTGCCCGGCGGCGATGCGGATCACGTCAGCGGACCCGTCCCCGGGCGAAAGCTGCACGACACAAAGCCGGTCGCGTCGCGGTACCAGGCCCAGGGTTTCCGTATCGATGGCGATCGCCCCCGTATAACGCGCCGCGTCCGCTGCCGGAATGTCGCCTTCGTGGTACCTGATCTCTGCCATGTTGGTCTCCGTCCGTCTGTCTGCCGGAATTCGCTATAAACCACGTTTTTCCAGAGCGATATGGTGATCTTAGGGGCGCGGCGCAGCAGCCGCCGAAAAAGCCCCGCGAGCGATTCGATCGATCCCGGGCATTTGCTCAGCTCTGCGCTCAGCGCATTGCTGCATTGCGGCAAGATGGGTTGGCGTGATTAAACGATTAGCCTATATATTTACTCATCGAGCGACGCACTCCTCCTCCCAGTGTTGCTCGATACGGATCGACAACATCCTCCTCCTCCCAGTTGTCGATCAAGTTTAAAAGCCTGGCGCACCTCCTCCCGCGCCAGGCTTTTTCCGTTTCTGGAGCAGGATTTCCCTTCAAAAATGCTGTTGCTTTTGCCTCGCGGCAGTCTGGTTCGCGCGGGTCGCGACCTGTGGCTGGCGTCACGTGTGTGTCACGCACCGCCGATATACGAACCTCGCCTTCCCTTTGAATTTTTCGTGAGGTTACTATGCGCAAGATTTTTGCCGCCCTGGTCGTTTCGACCGTGCTTGCCGGCGCCGCCCAGGCCGCCACCGTATATCCGCTGGATCGCGCCACGATCCTCGCCGGCTCCCCCTTCGACTTCAAGGTCGAGTTCAACTCGGTCGTAAAGCCTGAAGACGTCAGGATCACCGTCAACGGTCAGGACTACAAGACCGCTCTCGGCAAGGAAATCCAGTTCGTCGCGGAAGAAAAGAACAAGGACAAGCTCCTCGGTTCTGCCGTCATCCTGCGCGGCCTGGCGCTCGCCAACGCGGGCGACTACAAGGTCGAGGTCTCGGCCGGTTCCGAAACCAGGACCGTCACCTGGAACGTCTACGGCACGGGCGCTGCCCCGAAGGCCAAGAACGTCATCTTCCTGCTCGGCGACGGCCTTTCGGTTGCCCACCGCACCGCTGCCCGCATCATGTCCAAGGGCATGACCGAAGGCAAGGCAAACGGCCGCCTCGCCATGGACGACCTCGATCGCATGGCTTTCGTCGGCACCTCGGCCACCAACGCGATCAACACCGACTCGGCCAACACGATGTCGGCGTACATGACCGGTCACAAGACCGCGGTCAACGCGATCGGCGTCTACGCCGACCGCACGCCGGACCCGCTGGACGATCCGAGGGTCGAAACGATCGCCGAAGCCCTCCGCCGCCAGACCGGCAAATCGATCGGTATCGTCGCCACGTCCGAAATCGAAGATGCCACCCCGGCGGCCGTCGTCGCCCACACCCGCAACCGCAACGACAAGGCAGAGGTCGTCGGCATGCTGCTCGACGTGAAGCCGGAAGTCGTGCTCGGCGGCGGTTCCGCTTACTTCCTGCCGCAGGCGACTGCCGGCTCGAAGCGAAAGGACGACAAGGACTTTATCAAGCTCTTCAAGGATGCCGGTTACACGCTGGCTACCGACAAGAACGAACTTGCCGCCGGCGCAAACGCCAACGGGCTGCTGCTCGGCCTGTTCCATCCCGGCAATCTGGACGTCACGCTCGACCGCGAGTTCCTGAAGAAGGGCACCGTCGAAAAGTATCCGAACCAGCCGGGTCTCGTCGCCATGACCAAGGTTGCTCTCGATCGCCTTTCCAAGGATCAGGACGGCTTCTTCCTGATGGTCGAAGCCTCCTCGATCGACAAGATGTCCCATCCGCTCGACTGGGACCGCGCCGTCGTCGACACCATCGAATTCGACCAGACGGTGGCGGTTGCCCGCGAGTTCCAGAAGACGCATCCGGATACCCTGATCGTCGTCACCGGCGACCATACCCATGGCGTTTCCATCATCGGCACGGTTGACGACGAAAAGCCGGGCACCGAGATGCGCGAAAAGGTCGGCATCTATGCGGAAGCCGGATTCCCGAACTACAAGGACGAAAACGGCGACGGTTATCCGGACAAGATCGACGTCTCTCGCCGCCTGTTCCTGGCCGCCAACAACGGCCCCGACCACTATGAAACCTTCCGCCCGAAGATGGATGGCCCGTTCGTTCCCGCCGTCCAGAACGAGAAGAAGGAATATGTCGTCAACGAACAGTACAAGAATGTACCCGGCGCAGTCTTCGTCCAGGGCAATATTCCGAAAAGCGGCGACAGCGGCGTACACTCGGTTGACGACATCGTCCTGCAGGCGGCCGGTCCAGGTTCGGAAGGGTTCAAGGGCTATATGGAACAAAGCGACATCTACAAGGTGCTCGCCGATACCTTCGCCCTCGGCAGCAAGCAGACCAACTAAGGCTGGCCGCCCGCCGCACCCGTGGTAAAACAATGTTCCCGGCCGAGACTTGGCCGGGAACACCGTTTCTGGAGGTTTCATGGAAAAGCGTTTTCCCCGGGGTTTCAGCCGGCGCAGCTTGCTGGGCCTGGCAGCCGCCGCTCCGTTGCTTGCGGCCGCCCGTTCCGCTGTCGCTGCCGATGACCTTGGTTTTAACGAACTCTATGGCAAGTACGGCGTTCTGGGTCTCGAATTTTCCGACAAGGTGAAGAAACTGGCTGGCCGGGAGGTTGCGATCCGCGGTTTCATGGCCCCGCCGCTGAAAGCCGAGGCCGCTTTCTTCGTGCTGACGGAAGTGCCGATGGCCCTTTGCCCCTTCTGCTCCTCCGACGCGGACTGGCCCGACAACATCATCGTCATCTATCTTAACCGCAAGCAGACATTCACCCAGGCGAACGAAACGATCGAAGTGCGCGGCACCCTTGAGGTCGGTTCCTGGAAGGATCCCGAGACCGGATTTGTCAGCCTTCTGAGGATCCGAGACGCGGCATATCAGGCCGCATGACCATGCTTTCCCTGCATTTGGACAGTCTGGGAAAATCGTTCCCCGGCCTCGGCAGCCCGGTTTTACTGGTCGACTTCCTGGCGATCACAGCCGGCGAGCGCGTTGCCGTCACCGGCGGTTCAGGCTCCGGCAAGAGCACGTTCATCAATCTCATTACCGGGCTCGAACGCCCGACCTCCGGAAAGGTCGTCTGGAGCGGTGAAGACATAACCCGGCTTTCCGAAACGGCGCGCGACCGCTGGCGGGCCGAACATGTCGGCCTCGTCATGCAGGATTTTCATCTCTTTCCTGGCCTCTCAGCCGTCGAGAACGTGCTTCTGCCGGCGCGGCTGGCGCGGGTCTCCGATAGGGCGCTGATCGCCCGCGCGCACGATCTCCTCGAAAGCGTTGGGCTTTCCCGCCCGGACCAGAAGATCGAGACCATGTCGCGCGGCGAGATGCAGCGCGTTGCGATTGCCCGCGCGGTCCTGCGCAAGCCGGGTGTGATCGTTGCCGACGAACCGACCGCCAGCCTTGATGTGGAAGCGGGCGAGACCGTCGGCCGGTTGCTTCTCGACATGGCGGCAGAGGCGAAAAGCATGCTGATCGTCGTCTCCCATGACCAGCGGCTGATCGATCGTCTGGATCGCCGCATCACGCTCAGCGCCGGCCGCATCGTCGCAGATGACCTGCGCGAAGAGGTGGCCGCATGATCCGTTTTATCCTCGCCGATCTGCGCCGTCTCTGGGCCGGCGCCGTCGTCGTCGTGCTTCTCGTGACGCTTGCCACCGCGCTCGGCGTCACCGTCACGCTGCAGGAGCGCGCCTTGCGGCTCGGCAGTGCCCGCGCCGCAGACAAGTTCGATCTGGTCATCGGCGCGGCGGGCAGCGAAACCCAACTCGTGCTCTCCTCGATCTTTCTGCAGCCGGCGCCGCTGCCGCTGATGCCGGGCGAGGTGCTGGCAAAACTCTCGAAGGATCCGCGGGTTGCCTGGGTGGCGCCGGTCGGCTTCGGGGATTCCTTTGCCGGCTACCCTTTGGTCGGCACCACCCGCGCACTGATCGGAAGCACCGTTTCCGGCTTTGCCGAGGGCCGCATGTTCGAGAAAGAGGGCGAGGCGGTGGTCGGCGCGGCCGTGAAGCTGCCGGTCGGTGCCGAAATCAAGCCGATGCACGGCACGGCGCAGATGGGCGGCGAGACCCATGCGGGCGTGGTATATCACGTGACCGGCAAACTGCCGCCGACGGGCACGCCCTGGGACCGCGCCATTCTCGTGCCGATCCAGGCGGTCTGGCACGTCCATGGCCTCGGCCGCGATCATGGGCATGAAGAGGAAGAACAGCACCACGAAGGCGAGGTCGCTGCGGCTGACCACCCCGACGAGGATCACGATCATCACGGCGCCATCGATGCCGATGCGCCGATCGACGAGAATTTCACAGCCGATGCGCCAGGGCTTCCGGCAGTCCTCGTTAAGCCGAAGACGATTGCCGATGCCTACAAGCTCCGCCAGGAATACCGCAACGGCAATACGCTGGCGGTTTTCCCGGGCGAGGTTCTCACCAGCCTCTATGCCACGCTCGGGGATGCCAGGATGGTTTTGAGCGCCGTCGCAGCCGGCTCTCAAGGGCTGGTGGCTGCTGCCCTGGTTCTGGTCACCGTCACCCATATCGGCCAGCGTCGGCGCCAGATCGGCGCGCTGCGGGCTTTCGGCGCGCCGCGGCTCTCGGTTTTCGCGATTGTCTGGCTCGAACTCTTCCTGCTGGTGGCTGCCGGCATCGGCCTCGGCTTCCTGACCGGCCTTGCCGCCGCCCGGCTGATCGCCAATGCCTTCACCGTTAAGAGCGGCATCATCCTGCCGGTCGGTTTTACCGGCGAAGATTGGCGCATGGCGCTGATCCTGCTTGGTGCATCGGCGGTCTTGTCCGCCGTGCCGGCCATCCTCGCCTACCGTCAATCGCCGGCGGCGGCGCTCCGGGCCTAAGCCAGCGCCTTGATCGCGGCGATCACTTCGTCTTCGACGTCCAGCCCCTGCTCGATCGCCTTCCGACGCGCGTTCTGGCCGCGCCGCCCGGGCAGGCGCACGCCCTCTTCGGAGGCCATCTCATGAGCCAGTTCGGCGATCCGCTCGGCCGTCGAAGCCGTGCTCGCGGAAGGATCGATGACGATCAGCGTCTGACCGACCGATGGCGGCGGCCCTTTTTCGTCCATGAACGAGCTTGCCTCGTAGGAGAAGTTCGATCCCGTGAGGCCCGCCGAGAGAACTTCCACCATCAGGGCCAGCGCCGCTCCCTTGGCGCCGCCCGAGGGCGCCATCAGGCCCTTGTGGGCCGCGTGCGGATCGGTGGTCGGCTTGCCGTCGGCATCGAAGGCCCAACCTTCGGGAATGCTCTCGCCCTTCTGCCGCGCCGCCATGATCTTGCCGGCCGCGACGGTGGAAAGTGCGAGATCGATGACCAGAGGATCCTCGCCGGCGACCGGCGTCGCGAAGGCGATCGGATTGGTGCCGAACAGCCGCTTCCTGCCGCCCCACGCGGCCATGGAGGCCGGCGCATTGGCAAACATCAGCGCCACGAGGCCCTGCTCGGCAAACCGCTCCACGGTCAGCGCCATCACGCCGGCATGATGCGACCGATGGATGGCGCCAAGCGCGATACCCTGTTCCCGGGCGATCTTCGGAAGCTCGGCCACCGCGAGATCGAAGGCCGGGTAGGCGTAACCGAGCGCCGCATCGACGACAAGCACGGCCGGACGCGGCCGGGTGGCGATGGCCTTCGCCTTGCCATCCACCTTGCCGGTGCGGGTCTGGCCGATATAGGCGGGAACACGGCGGAGGCCATGACCGTATTGCCCGGCCGCTTCCGCATGCACGAGGGCATGGGCGACGGAACGGGCGGTTTTGGGGAGAACGCCATTGGCTTCGAATACGCCCTGTACCAGCGTCTCGGCTTCACTCAAAGTAATATGCATGCAGGAGATCCAGGTGAGTTCACGGGCGAACACCGCGAGGAAATCAAGCGGTTATTCGCACTTTACCGGCTGGCTGAGTGAACTTGCAACACCGGAGGGCGGAGCAGGGATGGGCGAAGCGCGTCGGACAGCCGATGCGACATAGTCATCGATAGACGAGTTGCCCGACGATCCCGCGACCGCCACGTTGCTGATATTGCCGCCGCCGTCGAAGCTGAAACGGACCGTCACGACGCCAGTTCCGTTGCCGGGGCATTTGCGGGCGTATCGAGCAATCTTTGTCCGCACACGCGTCATCCACTGCTGCGGCGAGACCGACGAAGAGAAGAGGCTCGTGGAATTCTGGCTGGCGGCGGTGCGGTCCGATTGCCTGGCCTGTATCTTTGCCTCGGCCATGTCCGGCCGGGCCTGCTGCTGCTGTGGCTTCGGCTTCTGGACCTTCGTCACCGGCTCCTTTCTGGGCTCCGGCTTTTTCGGCTGTTCCGGCGGCTTTTCCGCGACCGGCGGAGGCAGAGGCCGCATTGCCGGCAACGGCACTTCGACATTTTCGAGCGCCGCCGTCATCTGTTCGTCGACCGGCTTGATCTCCTCGATCGGTTCCGGCGGCGGTTCGGGGATGGTTTCGGTAACCTGGGGCTCCGGCTCCGGCAGCGGTTCCACCATGGGCGGCTGCACCGGTTCGGGCTCCACCGGTTCGGCGACTTCCTGCGGCGGCGGTTCGACCGGCTGCTCGACGGGTTCGGCAACGGGCTCCGGCTGCGGTTCCTCGACCGGCTGGGTCTGCTCGCTCACCACCTGCTCCTGCTCCTGCATCTCAGGAGAGATCTGTTCTTCCTCGGTATTGGCAGATTCCGGCTCCGGCGCGAGCTCGATCATGATTGCCGCCGGCGGGGCGTTCTCGGCGAGGACTTCCGGCTGTTCGCGCATCAGATAGGCCGCGGCGCCGAAATGCACCGTCAGCATCAGCAGTCCGGCAGCGCCCCACAGCGCCAGCTCGCCGACGCGTCCGCCCGGACCTGCCTGCGAGACGACGAGGCTCATGGATTGCCTCCGGTTGCCGGTACGGCGGGTGCGGCCGCAGGAGCGTTGCCAGCAGGCGCGGGAGCGGCCGGTGCCGGCAGCGTTTCAAGCCCGACCAGCGCGATCTTGAGGTAGCCGGAATCGCGCAGCAGGTTCATGACCTCCATGAACTGGCCGTAGTCGACCGCCTTGTCGGCACGCAGGAAAACGCGGGTGTCCTTCTTGCCTTCCGTGACACGGTCCAGGGTCGCGGCAAGCTGCTCGCGCTGCACGGCGTCATTGCCGATATTGAGGCTGAGGTCTTCCTTGACCGTCAGGTAGAGCGGTTCTTCAGGCCGTTCCGCCGGCTTTGCGGTCGAGGCGGGAAGATCGACATTGACGTCGACGGTTGCCAGCGGCGCCGCCACCATGAAGATGATCAGCAGCACCAGCATGACGTCGATGAACGGCGTCACGTTGATCTCGTGGTTTTCGGAAAGCTCGTCGCCGTGCTGTTCGCGGATGCCGCCGGCCATGGTTGATCAGCCCCCTGCCACCAGCGACACCGGCGCCTTGCGGCCGCCCGGAGGAACCTTGCGGAAATCGAGGTCGCGGCTCACCAGCCGTTCCACACCTGCTGCGGCATCCGCCAGCAGCTGGCGGTAGCCGGTGATGGAGCGCGCGAAGACGTTGTAGATGACAACCGCCGGAATGGCCGCAACGAGGCCGATTGCGGTCGCCAGCAGCGCTTCGGCGATACCGGGCGCGACGACGGCGAGGTTGGTGGTCTGCGATTCCGAAATGCCGATGAAGGCGTTCATGATGCCCCAGACGGTGCCGAACAGCCCCACGAACGGGGCGGTGGAGCCGATCGTCGCAAGCGCGCCGGTGCCGCGCGACATGCGCCGGCCGGCATAGGCCTCGATGCGGGAAAGCGCCGATCCGACCCGCTCCTTCACGCCGTCGCCATGGGCATGGTCGATTGCGGCCTCGGAGAGCTGCATTTCTTCTGCCGCGGATCGCAGCATCAGCGCGGCGGGACCGCCGCGGCCACCGGCGGCGCCGACGGCTTCCGAAAGCGTGCGGGAGGTGCGGATGACCTTCAGCGTGCGCGCGGCGCGGGTACGTGCGCCCGCAAGCTCCAGCGTCTTTGCGAGCCAGACCGTCCAGGTGACGAGCGAGGCGAAGGCAAGCCCGATCATCACGCCCTTGACGACCCAGTCGGCCGCCATGAACATGCCCCAGGGCGAAAGGTTATGCGGCAGGTCCGAACGCTGTTCAGGCTCCAGGAACTGCGTGAACATGTCGATGGGCTGGCGCGCCGCCGGTGCCTGGGCCGGGCTGCTTGGCGCGGGCTGGGCGCTGTTGCTCGGCGGCGCTTGCGTCGGAATGGCGGGCTGCGCAGCAGAGGCTTCCGGCTGAGGGGCAGCGGGATTGGTCGGCTGCGCGGCGGACGGTGCGGCTGCCGGCTCGTTCGGTGCCGTGCGGGAGGTTGTCGGCGCTGCCTGCGCGGCGGGAGCGGGAGCGGCCTGCGTCGGCTGTGTGCTGGAAGGTGAGGTCGCCTGCGGCAAGGGCGGTGTTTGCGTCGACGCATCCGGTGCAGGCGCCTGCGCCATCACCGTCGAAGCCGTCAACACCACGGCCGCGAGAACGATCGGGAACCGGCTCCTGATTGGCTGGCGCATCGAAAAGGCGGGCTTCAGGGCAGCAGGCATGGCAGGCGATACTCCGGACTATTCGGCATCGCGGAAGGCGCCTTGGAGGCGCTGGTCGGCGATGACGGAAACGGGACATCGGAACGCCGCCGGCCACTGCCGCCGGGTTCGCGATGTTGCAGCTACCGGATAATAAACATGAGTAGAAATGGCAACTAATAAATCTGCGGGATGCCGATCAAATTTATGCGTGTCGGGGCAATTGCCCCGTTCGCGCATGGGATGAGCGCTCCTTGCCCGGAGAACCGTGCGGTTGGACGCGCTTAACGCGCCAGCCAGCCGCCATCGACCGGCAGCACAACGCCATGCACATAGTCGGATGCCGGCGAAGCGAGGAATACCGCGGCTCCGCCGAGTTCTTCCGGCCGGCCCCAGTGTCCGGCTGGAATACGGCTGAGGATTGCCGCATTGCGGTCCGGATCGTTGCGCAGCGCCTCAGTATTGTTGGTCGAGAAATAGCCGGGCGCGATGGCGTTGACGTTGATGCCCTTGCCCGCCCATTCGCAGGCGAGCAATCTGGTCAGGCCGGCAAGACCGCTCTTCGAGGCCGTATAGGAAGGGATGCGGATGCCGCCCTGGAAGGAGAGCAGCGAGGCGATATTGACGATCTTGCCGCCCTTGCCCTCGGTGATCAGCCGGCGTGCGAACGCCTGGGAGAGGAAGAACACGGTCTTCAGGTTGACGTCCATCACCGCATCCCAATCGGCCTCGGTGAAGTCGATCGCGTCGGCCCGGCGGATGATCCCGGCATTGTTGACGAGGATGTCGGCACGCCCGGTCCATGCGACCGTTTCGCTGATGACCCGATCGACCGGTTCTAGGCTCGAAAGGTCCGCCTGGATGGCCAGGCTACGCCCACCCGCCGCGCTGACCGCGGCTTCCGTCTCGGCCATCGAGGAGCGGCCAACCAGCGCCACATCCGCGCCGGCCTGCGCCAGCGCCACGGATATCGCCTGGCCGAGGCCTGTATTGGCGCCGGTGACGATCGCCGTCTTGCCTGTCAGGTCGAATGAAATCGGCATGTTGTCCTCCTCGGAAACTGAAAATGCGGATAAGGTAGATGCTTACCGTCGCGAACTCTCCGATAGAAGCTGAAAATTTTTGCCACGTCAGAAGTCGACGTCGAAAGCGGGATAAGCGCTGGATCCACGGCGCGCTATCGGCGGCGTATCAGGCCACGAACATAACTGATGTAACGTTCGGCTGTTGTAGCGTCGGGAAAAATTCGCCGAGGCAAAAGCAGATGCCCGCCGTCGTAGAAAAGAACCAGCCAGTTGCCCAGCGTTATCAACTTCCTGAGCCGTTTCGGATCCAGTTCGATCAGCAGGCCGTCGCCCTGCGCCCGGACGATGTCGGGCCCGAATTCCGCCTTTATGGAGCGAATCTCGCGCTTTTCCGAAACGATAAGCGGGGAAGGGCCCGTCTTCCGGAACCTCTTTGCCAGGGCATCGTAAAACCCCAGCAATCCCATCAGCTTCTGCCGCCTCTCGAAATGGCACGACAAGATCGATGCCCTTCCCGAGTTCCGCATCGGAAAGCACGTAGTCAAAATGCCAGGAGACGTCCGTGAAACTCACGGACGGCTCCTGAAATTGCTGAGGCTTGTCGCCGGAGGTCACAGCGTGCGCGTGATATGCTCCACGCGGAAGCATTCGATCGTATCGCCGACGCGCATGTCTTCGTAGTTCTCGAAGGCCATGCCGCACTCCTGACCCATCGGCACTTCGCCGACTTCGTCCTTGAAGCGCTTGAGCGTCTTGAGCTTGCCTTCGTGGACAACGACGTTGTCGCGGATAAGGCGGACGCCGGCTCCACGCTCGACCTTGCCTTCGACGACGCGGCAACCTGCGACCTTGCCGACCTTGGTAATGTTGAACACTTCCAGGATCTCGGCATTGCCGATGAAGGTTTCGCGGCGTTCCGGCGAGAGAAGGCCCGACATCGCCTGCTTCACGTCATCCACCAGATCGTAGATGATGTTGTAGTAGCGAATCTCGATGCCGGAGCGCTCGGCTGCGGCACGGGCCTGGGTGTTGGCGCGGACGTTGAAGCCGATGATCGCAGCGTTGGAAGCCTCGGCAAGCGAGATATCCGATTCCGTGATCGCGCCGGCGCCTGAGTGAACGATGCGGGCACGGACTTCGTCGGTGCCGAGCTTGTCAAGCGAGGCGATGATCGCTTCGATCGAACCCTGCACGTCACCCTTGATGACCAGCGGGAATTCCTTGAAGCCGGTATCCTGCAGCTTGCTCATCATCTGTTCGAGCGAACCGCGCTGACCGGACTGGCGGGCAGCCGCCTTGTCGCGGGCAAGACGCTGGCGATATTCGGAAATCTCGCGAGCGCGGCTTTCGTTTTCGACGACTGCGAACTTGTCGCCTGCAGCCGGCGTGCCGGAAAGACCGAGCACTTCGACCGGGGTCGCCGGCCCGGCTTCCTTGACGTGGTCGCCCTTGTCGGTGACGAGCGCGCGAACGCGGCCCCACTGATCGCCGGCGACGATGATCTGGCCCGGCTTCAGCGTACCCTTCTGGACCAGCACGGTCGCAACCGCACCGCGGCCGCGGTCGAGCTGGGCTTCGATGACGGTACCTTCCGCCGTACGGCTCGGGTCGGCCTTCAGGTCGAGGATTTCGGCCTGCAGCAGCACGGCTTCGAGCAGCTTGTCGAGGTTCGTCTTGTTCTTTGCCGAAACCTCGACGTCGAGCACTTCACCGCCCAGAGATTCAACGAAGACTTCATGCTGCAGGAGCTGCTGGCGGACCTTGTCCGGCTTGGCTTCGTGCTTGTCGATCTTGTTGATCGCCACGATGATCGGAACACCGGCCGCCTTGGCGTGGTTGATGGACTCGATCGTCTGCGGCATCACGCTGTCGTCGGCCGCGACCACCAGGATCGCGATATCCGTCGCCTGCGCACCACGGGCACGCATGGCCGTAAAGGCGGCGTGGCCGGGGGTGTCGATGAAGGTGATCTTCTGGCCGTTCTGTTCGACCTGATAGGCACCGATATGCTGGGTGATGCCACCGGCTTCGCCGGAGACCACGTTCGCATGGCGGATGGCGTCGAGCAGCGAGGTCTTGCCGTGGTCGACGTGACCCATGATGGTGACGACCGGCGGGCGGGAAACCATTTCGCCTACGTCGTCGGCAACGTTGAAGATGCCTTCTTCGACGTCGGATTCCGAGACGCGCTTGACGGTATGGCCGAATTCGCCTGCGATGATTTCGGCGAGGTCGGCGTCGATGACGTCGCCCGGCTTCATCATCTGGCCTTCCTTCATCAGGTACTTGATGACGTCGACGGCGCGTTCGGACATGCGCTGCGACAGTTCCTGGATGGTGATGGTTTCAGGCAGGATGACTTCGCGCATGACCTTTTCGCGCGTTTCCTGCATCTGGCTGCGGCGGAACTTTTCCTGCCGGCGGCGGGTTGCGGCCATCGAACGGCCACGGGCATTGCCGTCGTCGTCCGTGCTGACCGTGGTCACCGTCAGCTTGCCGCGGCGGCGTTCGTCCTCGGTCTTCGGGCGGGCCGGAACCTTGGCAGGAGCAGCGACGGGCACGCGGCCACGGCCGGGTGCGCCACGCGGCGGGCCGCGATCTTCGTCTTCTTCGTCAGCGCCCTTGCGGCGGCCGGCAACCGGCAGTGCCGCAGGTGCGGCGCCGGGAGCTGCAGGCCGGGGAGCCTGGGGACGTGCTTCGCCCGGACGGGCCGCAGGGGCTCCGGTGGCGGCGCGTTCGACGGGCTTTTCGGCAACCGCGGGTGCGACGGCAGGAGCCTCGGCCGGGGCGGCTTCCACCGGCTCGACCTTGGGTTCGGCAGCGCGGCGGGCAGCCTCGGCGGCTTCCTCGATCTTGCGGCGTTCTTCCTCGACCTTGCGGCGTTCCTCGTCTTCAGCGCGCTGCTTTGCCTCGATGACTTCGCGGGCCTGCGCTTCCATCAGCGCGCGGCGACGGGCTTCCATCTCTCCGGCGGAGAGATCGTGCAATACGGCACCGCCCTGCCGTTGCTGCGGACGCTGCGGCTGGCTGGATTGCGGGCGCTGCGGCTGACCGGACTGCTGCGGGCGCTGCGATTGATTGGATTGCGGCGGGCGCTGGCCGTGCTGCGGCTGTTGCGGCCGCTGGTTCTGAGCACCCGGCTGATGGACGCGCGCTGCAGGAGCAGCCGCTTGCGGCTGGGGCGGACGCTGGGGAGCGACGACCGGCTGCTGCGCAACGGCCTCTACCACCCGCGGCGCAGGCGCCGGGGCTGCTGCAGGCGTGATTGCAGGCTTCTCATCGAGCGGCCGGGTCGGCCGCCGCTTCACTGTCTCGACGACGACCGCCTTGGTGCGGCCGCGACCCATGTCCTGGCGGACGGTACCCTGGCTCATCCCCGATGGCTTCAGTGTAAGGGTCTTCTTTACGCCCAGTGTCTTGTCGTCTTTGTTGTCGGTCATTCCGTTCCTGTTCCTTCGGACAGGAACGGATGGAAGCCATCAGAACCCGTCGTTTAATCCGTACATCCAAAATGGCGGCCGGCTTCAGCCGGTGACCGCGTCATAGTTTTCGCTGGCCAGCGCCGCCATCTGCTCCGGATTGACCGACATCGCGGTACCTTTCGAGCATGGTTGCGCGCTTCACTACACCCTCACCCGCCTGCCCTGCAAGCGCGCAAGCATGGATAAAAGCATTCTGGCCCATCACTTCGTCCAATTCCGCGCTCGTAAAGAGCGAAAAGGACGGAATGTCTTCCCCGGTATTCGAACCGAGCTTCCAGGCCTTGCGGGCCTGGTCTATTTTCCTCACCCCATCGGCGGCCGCATCGGCCGCATGGAACACTGCGAGCGCCGCGCCGGAGCGCACGGCGGCATCCACCTTCGTAGCGCCGGTGACGAACTGGCTCGCCTTGCGTGCCATGTTCATCATGCCGACGAGATCGGCGGCGAGCAGGCGGTCCACCAGCGCGCCGAGATCCGCATCCGCCTTCGCCTCTGTCTTGAGGGCACGGGCGAAAAGCTTTTTCTGGACCGCCCGGTCGACGAGCGACCGTTCAGCCTTGATCCAGCAGCCACGGCCCGGAAGCTGACGCTTCAGGTCGGGCACGACCTGGCCATTCGGGCCAGCCACGAAGCGGATCAGCGTTTCCGGTGATCCCGCCTCGCGGGTGACGATGCAGGTCCGGTCGTTCACGACGATCTCGCCCAGGTCATCATCGACACGTCCGTCGTCGTTCTCGTCCGGCTCATTCGCGAGCGGGATCATTCCTGCTCAACGGCGTCCGCCTCCTCCGCTTCAGCTTCCGGCTCGGCGGCACCCTTTGCGAGATCTTCCTCGGTGATCCAGCCTGCGGCGAGGCGAGCCTGGACGATCATGTTTTCAGCCTCGACGCGGGATACGTCGAACTTCGAGAACAGGCCCTCGAACTTCTTCGTCACGCCGTCCTTGCGTTCGCTCCAGCCAACGAGGTCGTCGGCCGCGCAACCGGCAAAGTCCTCGATCGTCTTGATGCCGTCTTCGCCAAGCGCGACGAGCATCTGGGCGTTCAGGCCGTTGATCTGGCGCAGTTCGTCCTCGACGCCGAGTTCCTTGCGCTTGGCATCCATCTCGCTTTCGATCCGCTCCAGGTATTCGCGGGCGCGGGTCTGGATCTCGCTGGCGGTGTCTTCGTCGAAACCGTCGATCGAGGAGATTTCGTCGAGATCGACGTAAGCCAGTTCCTCGACCTGGGCAAAGCCCTCAGAGGCCAGCACCTGGCCGACCATTTCGTCGACGTCGAGCGCGTCCATGAAGAGGTTCGTGCGCTCGTTGAATTCCTTCTGGCGACGCTCCGACTCTTCGGCTTCCGTCATGATGTCGATGTCCCAGCCGGTCAGCTGCGACGCGAGGCGGACGTTCTGGCCGCGGCGGCCGATGGCGAGCGACAGCTGCTCGTCCGGAACCACGACTTCGATCCGCTCGGCATCCTCGTCGAGAACCACCTTGGCGACTTCGGCCGGCTGCAGCGCGTTGACGATGAACGACGCCGGGTCCTGAGACCACGGAATGATGTCGATCTTCTCGCCCTGCAATTCGCCGACGACCGCCTGGACGCGCGAACCGCGCATACCGACGCAGGCGCCGACCGGATCGATCGAGCTATCGTTCGAGATGACGGCGATCTTGGCGCGCGAACCCGGATCGCGGGCGACCGACTTGATCTGGATGATGCCGTCGTAGATTTCCGGCACTTCCATCGTGAACAGCTTCACCATGAACTGCGGATGGGTACGCGACAGGAAGATCTGCGGGCCGCGCTGTTCGCGACGGACATCATAGACGTATGCGCGCACACGATCGCCATAACGCATGTTCTCGCGCGGGATCATCTCGTCGCGGCGGATGATGCCTTCGCCGCGACCAAGGTCGACGATGACATTGCCGTATTCGACGCGCTTGACGGTGCCGTTGATGATTTCGCCGACGCGATCCTTGAACTCGTCGAACTGGCGGTCACGCTCGGCTTCGCGCACCTTCTGGACGATGACCTGCTTGGCCGACTGGGCGGCGATGCGGCCGAAATCCATCGGCGGCAGCGGATCGGCGATGAAGTCGCCGATCTTGGCATCAACGTTGCGGTCGAGCGCAAGTGCCAGCGGGATCTGCGTGCCGTAGTCTTCGGCGTGATCGACGACTTCCAGCAGGCGCTGGAGCCGGATTTCGCCGGTCTTGGAATTGATGTCGGCGCGGATATTGGTTTCCGAGCCGTAGCGGGAGCGGGCAGCCTTCTGGATGGCGTCGGCCATCGCAGCCAGCACGATCTCGCGGTCGATGACCTTTTCGCGCGCCACTGCATCCGCGATCTGCAGAAGTTCAAGCCGGTTCGCACTCACTGCCATTGTCGTTGGTCTCCGTAGGTCAAACGATGAGGCCCTTCCTGGGAAAGGCACAAGTCTCTGTTCGGTTTATTCGTCTTCTGCTTCTTCGTTCTGGTTCGCGGCCTGCGCCTTGGCGAGCTTGTCGGCCCGAAGCGCGTCGCGGATCAGATCGTCGGTCAGAATGAGCTTTGCCTCGGCCAGTGCCGAAAACGGGATCGTTACCCGTGGTTCCTCGCCATAGGCGACCTGATCCCGCTCGATCGTGAAGCCGTCCGCATCGCTTTCGGTGATCCTGCCGCGGAACCGCTTGCGATTGTCGATCATGATCGACGTTTCGCATTTGACCAGATGGTTCAGCCAGCGGGTAAAATCCGACTTGCGGACCATCGGGCGGTCGATGCCCGGCGAGGACACTTCCAGATGATACTCCCGATCGATGGGATCTTCCACATCCAGGACCGGTGAAATTGCCACGGATACGGCTTCGCAGCCCTCGACGTCCATGGTGCCGTCGTTGCGCTCGGCCATGATCTGCAGCGTCGCGCCGTTCTGGTTCAGCATCCTCACACGCACCAGGCGATAGTCCATGGCGGTCAGGACTGGCTCGATGATCTCGGCGACCCTCAGGTCAAGCCCGGTCTCGATGATGAGCCGCGGCTCGTATTCGGTTTGCGGCATAAGCTCTCCGGCAATCATTGCCCCATAGCTGGGCCCAATGTCTGGGTTACAGTGATCGCCTAACAAAAAAGAGCGGGTCCGGTGGGGCCCACTCTTCATCGGACGATCAAGAATATGGGGTGCATATACGCTTTCAGCCCCCCGAATGCAAGAGTCGCATATTCTGGGGCTACAGCGACTGGAATTTGCCTCTGCCGCGTCTATAACCGTTTGGTACGACGCACGAAAGAACGAGGACAAAGTGCCCGATCGGATATCGACCCTGGCTCCCTTCAGGCACCAAACCTTCAGAACGATCTGGATCGCCAGCCTCGCCTCCAATTTCGGCAGCCTGATCCAGGCGGTCGGCGCGGCGTGGATGATGACCTCGATCACCGATTCCGAGGACATGGTCGCGCTGGTCCAGGCTTCGACGGCGTTGCCGATCATGCTCTTTTCGTTGATCGCGGGCGCGCTGGCCGATAACGTCAACCGCCGCACCCTGATGCTGACCGCGCAGTTCTTCATGCTGGTCGTGTCGTTGACGTTGACGCTGTTTGCCTATCTCGACCTCCTGACGCCCTGGCTGCTTTTGGCATTCACCTTTCTGCTCGGCTGCGGCGTGGCGCTCAACAATCCCGCCTGGCAGGCGTCGGTGGGCGACATGGTTCCCCGCGAGGTTCTGCCGGCGGCGGTGACGATCAACAGCGTCGGTTTCAACATCACCCGCAGCGTCGGCCCCGCGATCGGCGGGGCGATCGTTGCGGCTGCGGGCGCCGCCGCCGCGTTTGCTGTCAATTCCATGAGCTATTTCGCTCTGATCTATGCCTTGATGCGCTGGAAACCGGAAGGCCGCGACAATGCGCTGCCGCGCGAGACGCTTATGCGGGCGCTTTCGGCCGGTCTCGGCTATGTCCTCATGTCGCCGAACATTCTCAACGTGCTGTTCCGCGGCCTCATCTTCGGTCTTTCGGCAAGTGCCGTCCTGGCGCTTCTGCCGATCGTCGCGCGCGATCTCGTTTCCGGCGGCCCGTTGACCTACGGCATCATGCTCGGCGCCTTCGGCGTCGGCGCGATCGCCGGTGCCATGGGCAATTCGCGCCTGCGCGAAAAGCTGTCGAGCGAGTCGATCGTCCGCCTGTCGTTTCTGGGTTTTGCTGCGAGCGCCGCGATCATCGCGATGAGTTCAAGCACGCTGCTGACCGCGGTCGTCCTGCTCGTGCCCGGCGCCTGCTGGGTGCTGGCATTGTCGCTGTTCAATACGACGGTGCAGCTGTCGACGCCGCGATGGGTGGTCGCCCGTGCGCTTTCCTTCTACCAGACCGCGACCTTCGGTGGCATTGCCGGCGGCAGCTGGGTGTGGGGTATCCTGTCAGATACGTTCGGCGTCTCGATTGCCCTGACGCTGTCGAGCCTGGTCATGTTGCTGGGCGCTCTGGTCGGCATGCGCTTGCCGCTGCCGCAGTTCAGCGATGCCAATCTAGACCCGCTCAACCGCTTCAACGTGCCGATGCTGAGCCTCGACCTGCAGCCGCGCAGCGGACCGATCGTCTCCCTGGTGGACTACACCATCGCCGATGAAGACGTGCCGGAATTCCTGGCGCTGATGTCGCAGCGACGCCGTATTCGCATCCGCGATGGTGCACGACAGTGGGCGCTGATGCGCGATCTGGAACATCCGGAGATCTGGACGGAGACCTATCATACCGCCACCTGGGCCGATTACGTGCGCCACAACCAGCGTCGCACCCAGGCGGATGCCGAGGTCTGGGACGCGATCCGCACTCTTCATCGCGGCGAAGAAGGCCCCCGAGTCCACCGGTTGATCGAGCGCCAGACGATCCCGCCGAGCGACGACATTTTCCACAAGTCGCCGCCCGACCTGCACCACTGACTACCGGATCTTCCCCTTGAGCGACGGATCGGGAAAACACGTTGGAGCAAGCCCGTTCTTCGCCTGCCAGTCGCCGAGCGCACGCCGGGTCTTGTAGCCCGGCAGGCCGTCGACATTGCCGACATCGTAGCCCTTGGCGACCAGCGCCTTCTGCATGGCGAGGACGTCGGAGCGCAGCATCTTGCCGACATCGCCCCAGGGTGCCTGGAACGGACCCCCGCCGGAGGCGATCCGATCGGCGAGATTGCCGATGAACAGCGCATAGAGATCCGAGTTGTTATATTCCTTGATCACGTAGAAATTCGGCGTGACGACGAATTCCGGTCCGTTGCGCCCTGCCGGCACCAGCATCATGCCGTCCGCCTTGAGGTCGGCCGCGGGAAAGGCCTTGCCGGAAATGCGGGCGATGCCGGTCGCCGCCCAGGCCGAGATGGGCTTGGCGAGATCCGGCCCCTCCTGCGCGCAGGAGACCTTTGCGGGGATCGTCACTTCGAACCCCCAGTCGCGGCCGCGTTGCCAGCCTTCCTTCTGCAGGTAGTGGGCAATCGAGGCGAGCGCATCCGGCACCGAATTCCAGATGTCGGGACGGCCGTCACCATCGAAGTCGACGGCATATTTGAGGTAGCTCGACGGCATGAACTGCGGCTGGCCGAGCGCGCCCGCCCAGGAACCCTTCATCGTCGCCGCATCGACATCGCCCCGTTCGATCATTTTCAGTGCTGCGATCAGTTCCTCGCGGAACATGTCCTTCCGGGTCGACATGAAGGCCTTGGTTGCCAGAACCTGCACGGCCGAATAGGGCATCCGCGCCTTGCCGAAACCGGATTCACGGCCCCAGATGGCAACGACGATCTCGCCCGGCACGCCATAGGCTGCCTCGATCTTCTTCAGCGTCGCCGAATAGGTCTCCGCCAGCCCGCGGCCGGTGGCGGCCAGTCCCTGCAGCCGCTTTTCGGAAAAATAGGCGCCGGGAGAGGAAAACTCCGCCTGGCTCTGGTCCTGCTGCTTCGGCGGCGTTGACCCCGGCGGCACCAGGTCCGGCAGGTCCCAGTTCAGCGTCACGCCCTGGAAGGCGGTTTTCAGCGTCCTCTCGGAAATCCCCGACTTCCTGGCCACCGGCCCCAGATCGCCGGCGATCCATCGCTGGAACTGCTTTTCGACGTCGGGACGGTTCTGCGCGAGAGCGGGGAGGGGGAGAAGGGTTGTGAATATGGCGAAAACCAATGCGAGGACTCGCCTGGAGGCACCCCCCTCTGTCCTGCCGGACATCTCCCCCTCAAGGGGGGAGATCGGATGGGGGTGACGTTCTGCCCAAATCACAGCAAGCGATCGGAAGAATTGCGGCATGCGCAGCCTGATGGAGGCCGGCGCAGGATTCTTAGGAGGAAGCGAAGGGCGTGCCTCTGGCCGATCTCCCCCCTTGAGGGGGAGATGCCCGGCAGGGCAGAGGGGGGCGAACTTGCTCAACGTTATCCTCATCAAGGCTCCAACCAGCGAGGTAGATGGGATACGTCTCCACATACTCAATGCTTCCTCTAAATCGCCGTCCGCGCCCGGAGCGCCGCCGTCAGTGTGCCCTCGTCGAGATAGTCCAGCTCCCCGCCAACCGGTACACCATGCGCCAGCCTTGTGATCTTCACGTCGATGCCGGACAGCTGGTCGGTGATATAATGTGCCGTGGTCTGCCCCTCGACGGTCGCGTTGACGGCGATGATGATCTCGCGGATGACGCCCTCGTTCACCCGGTCGATCAGTCCGCGGATGTTGAGGTCGTCGGGGCCGATGCCGTCGAGCGGCGAGAGCGTGCCGCCGAGCACGTGATAAGCGGTGTTCATCGCGCCCGTCCGCTCAAGCGCCCAGAGGTCGGAGACGTCTTCGACGACGATCAGCATCGTCTGGTCACGGCGGATATCGGTGCAGACGGTGCAGGGATCGACGGTATCGACATTGCCGCAGCGCGAGCAGATCTTCACCTTGTCATAGGCTTCGCCCATCGCGCTCGAAAGCGGCCCGAGCAGCTGTTCCTTCTTCTTGATGAGATGCAGCGCTGCCCGTCGCGCCGAACGTGGCCCGAGGCCCGGGACTTTTGCCAGAAGCTGGATGAGTTTTTCGATTTCGGGGCCGGTGACTCGCTTTGCCATGTTCTCCCTTTAGCCCATATGCTTGAAAAACGGAATCGCGGAAGGACCGCTCATGAAACTTCTCGCCATCTGCCTCGGCCATCCGGAAAGGCTCCAGGGCAAGAGCTTCAAGACCGGCATCTACAAGTCGGCCGTCAATGCCGCCGTTTTGATCGACAGGCTCGGCCTCGTCGGGGATGCGGTCTGCAATGCCAAGCACCACGGTGGCGAGGATCAGGCGATCCTGCTCGAGGGCACGCTGACACTGGACTGGTGGGCGGCCGAACTCGGCCGTGATCTTCCGCCCGGCGCATTCGGCGAAAACCTGATCATCGAAGGCCTCGACAACCGCGACGTCGCCGTCGGCGACCGTTTTCATATAGGCGAAGTCGTGCTTGAGGCGACGTGCGCCCGCTCTCCCTGCAACACGCTTGCGGTGAAAATGGACGATCCGAAGTTCCTGAAGACCTATACCAAAGCTGGCCGCCCCGGCATCTATTGCCGCGTTGTCACCCCTGGCATGGTTTCCGCCGGCGATCTCATCCGCCGCGAACTTTATACCGGCGAGCGCGTCATGATCGCGGAAATGCTGGCGGCCGTCGGCAGGAAACTCTCGGAAACCGAAAGAGCCCGCTTCCTGGCCGCACCCATCGGCCACCGTTGGCGGCCGACATTCGAGACCTAGCGGGTCGCGATCGCCGCTGCCGCACTGGCCATCGCCCCGGCCGAAACCCGGTTTGCGATCCTCACGGCCCGGGGGCTCTTCAGAAACTGACGGGCCTTGGCGGCAAGCAGCACCCAAGCTAGGTCGACGACCACGAGCACCAGGAACATCGCGGCGACCAGTTCCAGCCAGCCGGTCAGTGTCACGCCGCCGAGATCGATGATCGAAGGCAGCAGCGCCACATAGAACATCATGATCTTCGGGTTGCCGAGAGTCACGGTGAGGCCGGCGAAAAACATCTTGAGCACGGAGCGATTTTCCGGAAGCTCTTCGCCTGAGCCGGCAGGCTCGGTGAACCACATCTTCCATGCGAGATAGAGGAGGTAGGCGACGCCGATCCACTTGATGGCCACGAAGACGGCATGGAAGCTCTCCGCAATGGCGGCAAGGCCTGCGACCGCAAACGAAAGCCATATGGCCTCGCCGACCCACATCGCCGCGAGAAACGGCAATACGTCGCGATACCCCTTGGATAGAACGCGCGCCACGAGCGCAGCTATGCTGGGACCGGGCGAACCTGCAGCGACGAAAAGTGCCGCTGCGAAAACCAGAAGTGACGTCAACGTCATGGGACCCTCCCTATTCCGTCAGACCCAGGATCAGAACGGCATCTTGAAGCCGGGAGGGATCGGCAGGCCGGCGGTCAGTTCCTTGGTCTTTTCGGCGGCGATCGCCTCGGCGCGCTCCTTGGCGGCCTTGTGGGCGGCGACGATCAGGTCTTCGAGGATCTCGACATCGTCTTCCTTGAACAAGGACGGATCGATCTTGAGGCCGAGCATCTCGCCCTTGCCGTTGAGACGCACGGTCACCAGCCCGCCGCCGGATGTGCCTTCGACGTCGAGAGCGGCGATTTCCGCCTGCATCTGCTCCATCTTGGCCTGCATTTCCTTGACCTTGCCCATCATGCCCATGATGTCGCGCATCTGTCTCGTCCTCTTCTCTTATAGCTCGATGTCGTCGCCGGGCAGGATGTCGCCCTCTTCGGATTCCGCGGTCGCCGGCGCCGGCAGGTCCTCGGTCTCGCTCTCATCCTCTTCCGTCACGCGGATACGTACGTCGGTGATCCGGGCGCCGGGGAACTGGGCGAGGATCGCCGCCACGTCCGGATCGGCGCGGGCGTCCGTGAACTGCGCTTCCCGCACGCTCTTTTCGGATTCGACCAGGGTCGGCTCTCCGGCCTCGTTGCTGAGCGTCACCCACCAGGTAATCCCGGTCCATTCCTCCAGCCGCGCCTTCAAGTCGCCGGCAATGGTCTTCGGCGCGTCGCCGGAAAGGTTGATCTCCAGCCGGCCGGGCTCGATCTTCACCAACCGCACGAAGTTGCGCAACAGCGCCTTCAGCCGCGGATCGCGGTTCTTGGAGCAGAGATCGGCGATATCCGATATCGAATTGACCGCAACCTTCGGCACCGGCTTTTCAGCCGGCTGTTCTTCCACGCGGCCGACGGGGATTTCCCGCGGCATGGTGTTCGGCACGGCCTGCAGCATGGCGGTCGGCCCACCGGCCGGAATGCGCGGGGCCGACATCTCGGTGCCGCGCGCATTGACCGGCGACTGCGGCGGCGAAACGGGACGCCCACCGCCATTGCCGTTCGGAACCGGCGCCCGCTGGCCGTCGCCATTGGAGAAATCGGCAAGCCTGCGGGCGGCATCTTCCGGCGAGGGAAGGTGGGCCGCATGCGTCAGCCGGATCAGCACCATTTCGGCCGCACCCGCCGGGCGCGAGGAGTTTTCCGCTTCCGGAATGCCCTTCAAGAGCATCTGCCAGATGCGCGACAGGGTGCTGACCGCCACGCCGTCCGCAAATTCCCGGCCGCGCACGCGCTCCACTTCGCTGATCGAAGGATCGTTGGCGGCGTCCGGGATATATTTGAAACGGGTGGTCAGATGGGTGAAATCGGCAAGGTCGGTCAACACCACGACCGGATTGGCGCCGGCCTCGTATTGCGCCGTGAATTCCGAAAGCGCCGCCGTCACGTCGCCGCGCACGATGTGCTCGAAGAGGTCGACGATGCGCGCTCGGTCGGCAAGCCCCAGCATGCCGCGTACCGTTTCGGCAACCACACTGCCGCCGCCATGCGCAATCGCCTGGTCGAGCAGCGACAGGCCGTCGCGCGCCGAACCTTCGGCGGCACGGGCGATCATCGCGAGCGCCTCCTGCTCGGCCGGAATGCCTTCCTTATCGAGGATCGTCGTGAACAGCCCAACAAGATCGGCGGCGCTGATGCGGCGCAGGTCGAATCGCTGGCAGCGCGACAGCACGGTGATCGGAACTTTGCGGATCTCGGTCGTCGCGAAGATGAATTTCACATGTTCCGGCGGCTCTTCGAGCGTCTTCAACAGGCCGTTGAAGGCCTGTGTCGAGAGCATGTGCACTTCGTCGATGATGTAGACTTTGTAACGCGCCGAGACCGGGCGGTAGCGCACCTGCTCGATGATCTCTCTTATATCGTCGATGCCGGTATGGGAGGCGGCGTCCATCTCGATCACGTCGACATGCCGGCCTTCCATGATCGCCTGGCAGTGTTCGCCGGGTATCCTGAGGTCGATTGTCGGTTTGTCGATGTCAGTCGTCCGGTAGTTCAGCGCACGGGCGAGGATACGGGCGGTCGTCGTCTTGCCGACTCCGCGAACGCCGGTCAGCATATAGGCCTGGGCGATGCGGCCGGTCTCGAACGCGTTGGTCAGCGTGCGGACCATCGGCTCCTGGCCGACCATCAGGTCCGAGAAATCCTTGGGGCGGTATTTGCGGGCGAGCACGCGGTACCCGCTGCCTGCGGCGGGATTGGCGGCGGAGGTGCTTGAAGATGTGGGCCCGGTATCGCTCATTCAGTCCTGCCAGCCTGCGCGGGCCAATCCTGAGCACGGTCTTGACCGGGCCGGAAGCTGACCAAGATGGTAGTACAAGTAAAAGGGTGGGAGGCTGGCACGGCGACCCGTGCCTGGCTCGTTAGGGCTGCTTCCTTCCGGACCTGACCCGGTTGGCGAGTGGCTCGTCCACCACCAACCTCCCGCTTCCCATATCGTCAATAACGCTTCCAAATGCAAGCCAACCCTGTAAAAAACTGCTATCGAACAGAAAAACAAGCGAGGAAAGTTTGAGCGAATTCGAACTGGACGGCAGGATTGCCCGCGATTCCGATCTTGTGACGGTGCTCGGCCTCTGCCAGCTCCGCATCCAGAACGACAGCCGCTGGCCCTGGCTGGTCATGGTGCCGCAACGCGCGGGCATGACCGAGATCTTCGAGCTTTCGCCGGAAGAGCAGGCGCTGCTCTCCGCCGAGGTCAACAAGGTGGCAGCGGCCCTGAAGACGGTGACCGGCGCCACCAAGATCAATGTCGGCGCGCTCGGCAATATCGTCCGCCAGCTGCATGTCCATGTCATTGCAAGGTTCGAAGGCGATCCGAACTGGCCCGGCCCGATCTGGGGTTTCGGCCAGGCGGCGCCTTACGGCGAATCACAGAAACAAGATTTCCTCAACAAACTGGTTGAAGCGCTTTCATGACCGCGACCCTTTTCGAGACCGACGCACCCCATCCCGAACCGAGCACGCTGACGGCGTTTTCCGGCAACAAGCTGGATCGCCGGGCCGAGTACCGAGAAGACGACTGCGTCGAAAAGGCGCTTGCCGTCGAGGGCGCCCATATCCTCGCCTTCACCGGCAGCCGGGTGATCCTCAAGCATGACAGCCAGATCCTCGACCCGCTGTTTTCGCCCTACGAGCTTGCGGAACTCAAGCCGGATTTCGACAATGCCGTGCTGCTCGGTTACCACGAGACGGGCGAGCCGCGCATCGCCGTCCCGGTGCTGATCGCCGCAGAAGAGCTGGCAGGCCACTACAAGCCGACCGAGGCCCGCGCGCTTTTCCGCGACCAGCTGATCGAAGGCGAGCTGCAGGGCGAGGTCGCCCAGGCTGTCGCGCTGCTCAACTGGAACGCCGCCAACAAGTTCTGCGGCAAATGCGGATCGCCGACCGAAACCAGGATCGGCGGCTACAAACGGGTCTGCACCCAGTGCCAGCACATGACCTTTCCGCGCACCGATCCGGTGGTGATCATGCTCACCATAGACATGGAGCGCGACCGCTGCCTGCTTGGCCGCAGCCACCATTTCCAGGAGGGCATGTATTCCTGCCTCGCCGGCTTCGTGGAGCCGGGCGAAACGATCGAAGATGCGGTTCGCCGCGAGACCTTCGAGGAATCCGGCATCGAGACCGGCCGGGTGCGTTACCACGCCTCGCAGCCCTGGCCGATGCCGCATTCGCTGATGATCGGCTGTTACGCCGAGGCGAAATCCACCGAGATCAAGATCGATCCGCAGGAAATGGCGGATGTCCGCTGGTTCGAGCGGGCCGAGGCCGAGGCCATGCTCGATGCCGGCCCGGACGCTCCGGTTTTCGCTCCGGTCAGGGGGGCGATCGCCCATCGCCTGCTGCGCGACTGGATCGAGTGGGCGAGGAGCGATCAGGCGTAGCCTGAGCAATCGATCCAGTGAATCGATCGCAGCGTCGAACGCCCTGAGCCCAAGCGAAGGGCCGGCGGTCCGGCCGAATCGAGCTCGACTTCATCATGGGGCCGGAGGGTTTCAGCAAAATGACCGTTGCCCGCTCCGAGCGCCTGCTGGCCCTTCTCCAGACGCTCCGGCGCTACCGCCAGCCTGTCAGCGGCGCCAAGCTCGCCGCGGAGACCGGCGTCAGCCTGCGCACGCTTTACCGCGATATCGCGAGCCTACAGGCTCAAGGCGCCTTCATCGAAGGCGAGGCGGGTCTCGGCTACGTATTGCGGCCCGGTTTCATGCTGCCGCCAATGATGTTCTCGCAGGAGGAGATCGAGGCTTTGGTGCTTGGCTCCCGCTGGGTGGCGAAGACTGCCGATCCGCGGTTGGCCGCGGGCGCCGTCGATGCGCTGGCAAAAATTGCCGCCGTCCTGCCGGCAGATCTCAGGCAGGAACTCGACAGTTCGACGCTACTTGTCGCCTCGCCGCGGCGAGGTGAGGACAGGGCCGATCTCGGCATGATCCGAAGGGCGATCCGCGCCGAGCGTATCCTCGACCTCACCTATGAGGACGAAAAGGGGGCTTTGACCCATCGGAAAGTCTGGCCGTTCGCCCTCGGCTTCTTCGACAGCGTCAGGGTCATGATCGCCTGGTGCGAGCTCCGGCAGGATTTCCGGCATTTCCGCACGGACCGTATTGCATCCGCAGTCTCGACGGAAAAGCGTTATCCGCGCCGCAGGCAGGTGCTTCTCAAGGAGTGGCGGGAGAAGGAGGGAATTCCGCCTCAGCCGTGAAGGCTGCTGCCATTATCTGACAGTAGGCTGCGATAATCTCCGGTCAGTCCCAACCAAAGGAGAACTGACATGGTCCACCCCGATTTCACCATCCTCTTCGTCGACAATCCGCTCGCCAGCGCCGATTTCTACCAGTCCCTGTTCGGTACCGATCCCGTGGAAAGATCCCCGACCTTTGCTCTCTTCGTGCTGAACACCGGTATGAAGTTCGGTCTCTGGTCGCGCCACACCGCCGAGCCCTCGGTAACGGCCGGCACGGGCGCATCGGAGATCTGCTTCAAGCTTGATAACGCTGCCGGCGTCGACAAGGCCTATGCCGACTGGACAAGCCGCGGCCTGCGCGTGCTGCAGACGCCGGTAGAGCTGGACTTCGGCTATACGTTCGTTGTGACCGATCCGGACGGGCATAGGCTGCGGGTCTATGCGATGGGAGAGTGAACCGCCTGATGGTGCGGCATCCCAAACCCTCCCCTTGTGGGGGGTAGCCGGCAGGCTGGAGGGGTTTCGATATGGAGCGAAGTCCCCTCCCCAACCCCTCCCCACAAGGGGGAGGGGCTCCACGCGAAGTCGCGTGTCACCCAGCTACTTTCATACGAGGCACACCAAGTGTCCCGGTCGATCCTCGGGTTTTATCCGAGGATAAAAACGCCAACAGCACCAAGGTGCTAGTGTGTCCAGCTTGGGCAACCGTTCCCAGGCTCGCCTGTCAGTTCTTCTGCAGCGCCCCGCGCATCGGGTGGCCCTTGTACGTTCCGAGAACCCTGACCTTCTCCGAAAAGAACCGCAGTTCTTCCAGCGCCCGGCGCACCGGCGCGTCGTCCGGGTGGCCTTCGATGTCCGCATAGAACTGGGTCGCCACGAACTTGCCACCGAGCTGGTAGCTTTCGAGTTTCGTCATGTTGATGCCGTTGGTCGCAAAGCCGCCCATCGCCTTGTAGAGCGCGGCCGGAATGTTGCGGACGTTGAACACGAAGGTGGTGACCAGCACCTCGTCGGGATTGTTCCGCTGCACCCATTTTTCGTCGCGGGAGAGCACGACGAAGCGGGTGACGTTGTCGTCCCGATCTTCGACATTTTCCGCCAGTATTTCGAGACCATAGAGGTCAGCCGCAAGCCGCGGCGCGAGAGCGGCCATGGTGCGGTCGCCCTTTTCGGCCACCATCTTGGCGGAGCCGGCCGTGTCGCCCGCGACGACGGCCTTCCAGCCGTTCGAGCGGATGATCTTGCGGCACTGGCCGAGCGCATGGATATGGCTGTGTACGGTACGGATTTCCTCGTGTGTCACGCCGGGCAGCACCATCAGCTGGAAGCGGATCGGCATGAAATATTCGCCGATGATATGCAGCCGCGATTCTGGCAGCAGGTGATGGATATCTGCGACGCGTCCGGCGATCGTGTTCTCGATCGGGATCATCGCCAGGTCCGCATCGCCGTTTTCGAGCGCCTGGAAGGCGTCCTCGAAAGTCGGGCAGGGAAGCGGTTCCATGGTGGGGAACATGTCGCGGCAGGCCATGTCGGAATTGGCGCCGAAATCGCCCTGGAAGGCGATGCGATTGGTGAGTGCGTTCATGGGGTTATCCGTTACGAGGAGGCACGGGCAAAGAGGATCGCGCGGGCCTTTTCAAGGTCGGCGGGAGTATCGACGCCTAATGGAACCGAGTCAACGATCTCGGCGTCGATGCGCATGCCGGCTTCGAGCGCTCGGAGCTGTTCCAGCGATTCGCGCTTTTCGAGCACGGACGGCCCGAGCGACACGAACTTTTCGAGCGCGGCGCGGCGATAGGCGTAGAGCCCGATATGGTGGTAGAGCGGCCCGTTGCCATAGGGGGCTGTGGCGCGGGTAAAATAGAGGGCCTTCAGCCGGGTGGCCGAAATCGGCGAGCCGACGATTTTCACCACGTTCGGATTGGTCTTTTCGTGTTCGTCGGTGATCTCGACGGTGAGGGTGGCGATATCGGTCGAGGGATTGTCGAGCGGGCGCAACGAGGCGCGCACCGCTTCCGGCTCGATCGTCGGCAGGTCGCCCTGGACGTTGATCACGAAGTCCATCTGCGCGTCCGGATCGGCCTTCTGGACGGCCTCGAAAATCCGGTCCGAACCGCTCTGATGGTCCTGCCGGGTCATCACCACGTCGAAGCCCGCGGCGGCCACGGCGTCGTAGACGTCCTGGTGGTCGACGGCGACGATGATTCGCCCGGCTTGCGCTTCCTCGGCCCGTTTTGCTACCTGCACGATCATCGGCAGGCCGGCAATATCAGCCAGAGGTTTCCCCGGCAGGCGGGTCGATGCCATTCGCGCCGGGATCAACACCAGCGTCCGGTCAAAAGCCGAATTCTTCATGAGAGACCCTTCTATTCCCGCGTAAACAGTGTCAAAAAGTCTCACGCGCGGGACGATAATCGTGTTGCAACAACCATGCAAAAGACATAGGTTCCGCGCGATTTCAAGATGGTCCGCTTTCTCATGAGGCGGTTGCGAAGGAGCATTTGCGGATGAACCCCTATGTCAATATGGCGGCAGGCGCCCTGCTTGCTACTGTTTTCGTCTTGATGTCGGTGTCCATTGCCTCGGAAGGCATTTTCCATTCGGAGGTACCCGAGAAGGCAGGTTTTGCCATCGTCGCCGCCGAAGAGCCTGCAGCCGGTGAAGCCGCAGCACCCGCTGCCGCCGCCGTTCCGATCGCGCAGCTGCTGGCGAAGGCCGACGCCAAGGCCGGGGAAACCGCATTCAAGAAGTGTCAGAGCTGTCATTCCGGAGAGAAGGGCGGACCGAACAAGGTCGGCCCCGATCTCTGGAGCATTGTCGACCGCCCGATCGCCGGACATGAAGGCTTCTCCTATTCGGCCGGCATGAAGGAGTTTTCCAAGGGCGGTGCCGAGCACTGGACCTTCGACAACCTCAACCATTTCCTCGCCGCCCCGAAGGCTTTCGTGAAGGGCACGGCGATGGGCTTCGCCGGCCTGAAGAACGATGCCGAGCGCGCCAACCTGATTGCTTACCTGCGCACGCTGGCTGATTCGCCGGTTCCGCTTCCGGATCCGAATGCAGCCGCTCCGGCGCCCGCCACCAACTGATCGGCAATTCCAGGAATTGCAATTGAAATGCCCGGCGTCAGTCGGGCATTTTTGTTTGGGGCTTCGTGATCGAGGTGCGGCCGGCTCAGCCGAGCAGCCATGCCCAGAAGCCGACGGTGAAGACCCCGAATGCGGTGGTCATGCTGATCACCGAGGCTGCAAGGCTATGGCCGGAGCGGAAGCGTTGGGCGATCAGCCAGGCATTGATGCCGGTCGGCACCGAGGCGGTCAGCACCAGCGCCGCGGTCCAGTCCTTCGGCAGGGCAAACAGATAACTCATCAGGAAGACGAGCGCCGGCAGTACAAGGAGCTTCAGCACCGCGGCTGCCCCCGAAAGGCCGATATCGCCGCGGATCGGATATCTCGTCAGCGCCATGCCGATCGATATCAGGGCGACCGGGCTCGCCGCGGCGGAAATCTGATCGACGACGATGGCGATCGCCGACGGGAGATGCAGGCCGAGGAAATTGAAGGCGACGCCGATGATAAGGGCGATCACCAGCGGGTTGCGGGCAAGGTTGGAGCCCACCTGCCTGAGGACCGCGACGATGCCGCGTTTTTCGCCGCCGTCGACCTTGGCGGCCGCGCCCTCCATCAGGATAGTGCCGGCCACCATCATCAGCGGCAGGTGGATCGCAAGCAGGATGGAGATCGCCACCAGCCCATCCTTGCCGACGACTTGGGCGACCAGCGGCAGTCCGATGAAGACGTTGTTGGCGAAGGAGCCGGACATGCCGGCGATCACGCCGATCTTCGCATCCCTGCCGAAAACGCGGGTGGTGAGGATATGGCCGATCGTCCAGGTCATGGCGACCCCGAGGAAATATACGGTCCACAGCCGGAACGGTGAGGCGCCTTCGAAATGCGCATCCGCCAGCGTCCGGAAGATCAGCATCGGCACGGCGATCTTGAACACGAATTCGCCGAGCGCGTCGCCGGTCTCCTCCTTCAATATCCCGGTTTTCGCTGTCATCCAGCCGATCAGGATCAGGATGAAGAGGGGCACGACGTTCAGGAAGACGGAGGACAAGGGACAGGCTTTCTGTGGAGACGTTTTTATGCGTCTAACGCATGTCGCGGCTTGCGACAAATGCGTTTGGTGCAGAGAACCTATTTGGCAGGAACGCGCGGCGACAGGCGTCCAACAAAAAAGCGGGGCAATCCCCGCTTTCCCTCCTGGTCTCGTCCAGGACATCCGGTGGTCGGCCGCCAGTTCATCCGTGGTCGGCAACACAACCGGATCACCGAACGTATAACCTGTGATCGTGACAGCGAAGTGACGGCCTGGTGTCGGCTTATTGAGAGTAGGGGCAAAACGCCCGGATTACGGGCGGCGCGGTTATTTTCCCTTCCAATCGGTTCAAAACCCGAATACCGGTTTTCGCGACAAACTGCTTCCCAAAGAGGATAAAGACCGGATGCCCAAGTTCGACGTGCTCACCATCGGCAATGCCATCGTGGATATTCTCGCCCGCTGCGACGACGATTTCCTGAGCGACAATGCGATCACCAAGGGCGCGATGAACCTGATCGATGCCGAACGCGCCGAACTTCTCTATTCCAAGATGGGCCCCGCGGTGGAAGCGTCCGGCGGTTCGGCCGGCAACACGGCAGCCGGCATTGCCGGTTTCGGCGGCAAGGCCGCCTATTTCGGCAAGGTTGCGGAAGACCAGCTCGGCCAAATCTTCCAGCACGACATCCGCGCCCAGGGCGTGCACTACCAGACCAAGCCGGAAGGCACCCACCCGCCGACCGCCCGCTCGATGATCTTCGTGACGCCGGATGGCGAGCGTTCGATGAACACCTATCTTGGCGCCTGCGTCGATCTCGGCCCGGAACATGTCGAAGAGGACGTCGTTGCCGAGGCCAAGGTAACCTATTTCGAAGGTTACCTCTGGGATCCGCCGCGCGCCAAGGAAGCGATCCGCGAATCGGCCCGCATTGCCCATGAGCATGGTCGCGAAGTGTCGATGACGCTGTCCGATCCCTTCTGCGTCGGCCGCTACCGTGCGGAATTCCTCGACCTGATGCGTTCCGGCACGGTCGACATCGTGTTCGCCAACAAGCAGGAAGCGCTGTCGCTCTATGAGACAGAGGATTTCGAACTGGCGCTGAAGAAGATTTCGCAAGATTGCAAGCTGGCGGCGGTGACGCTCAGCGAAGAAGGCGCGATCATCGTTCGCGGCGAAGAACGCGTGAAGATCGACGCCTATCCGATCAGGGAACTCGTCGATACGACCGGGGCAGGCGACCTCTTCGCGGCCGGTTTCCTGTTCGGCTATACCCAGGACCGTTCGCTCAAGGATTGCGGCAAGCTCGGCTGCCTTGCGGCCGCCATCTGCATCCAGCAGATCGGCCCGCGTCCGATGGCGTCGCTCACTGAAGCTGCCAAGAAGCAGGGCCTCCTCTGAGGCCCCGCAGGGAAAAACTTACTTAAAGGCCTCGCCGGGATAGGCGCCCCAGATTTCGGCCTGGGCGATCCAACCCTCTGCGCCGTTGGTTTCGGCGCGGCACCAGTTGCCGTTGCACTCCTTGATCTGCAGCACGACGCCCGGCTCCAGCTTGGCGAGGATGGCGGCCGTCGCCTGCGGGTCGCGGCGCATGTTGACGTAGATATCCTTGCCCTTGCCGCGCATCCACGGGGCGGCCACTGCTGTCCGGTCGCCGGAGAGCAGGGCCTGGTTCACCCAGCCCTCGGTACCCTCGGCATCGCGAACCCGCCGCCAGTTTTCGTACTCCTGGATGATTTCCATCGGCGTGCCGGACTTCATATACATCCAGGAAACCGCGTAGTCCGTGCTCGGGCCGATGCGGATGTTGACCTTCCTCGACTTGAGGCTGACGAAACGCGGCAGCGGCAGGCCGCTCGGACCCTTGGCGGCGCCCTGAGCGTAACTCGGGGCGGATGCGGAAAGGGAGGCGACAAGCCCGAAGGAAAGAGCGATGAAGGAGCTGAGAATGGCGCGACGCATATGTTTGGTTCCGGCTGAGCGATCTCGGGCTTTCGGGAACCTCGCGAGGTTTTGTTTGTCTTCGCTGACGGGTCTGGTAGAAAACGCCCTGGATAAACCGAATATCGCGCGACTTGGTTAAGGACCTCCTAAAGCAGGTCGCCCGAAAGCGGGTACCGGTTTCGGGATAACGACATATGTCGAACAGAGCTTGAAGCACGAACCCCGAATACGTTCAGGTTTCGTGCTTCAAGGCGTCAGGCAGAGAGTTTCATGACGGCGAAGAAGAAACCCAAGGTCTACATTACCCGTAAGCTGCCTGATGCGGTGGAAACCCGCATGCGCGAGCTGTTCGAAGCCGAACTCAATATCGACGACACGCCCCGTTCGCGCGACGAACTGGCGGCCGCCATGAAGTCGGCCGACGTGCTGGTGCCGACGGTGACGGATCGTATCGACGAGGCGCTGATCGAGGAGGCAGGTCCCCAGCTGAAGCTGATCGCCAGCTTCTCCAACGGCTTCGATCATATCGATGTCGATGCCGCCGCCAGGAAGGGCATCACCGTCACCAACACGCCGAACGTGCTGACCGAGGACACGGCCGACATGACCATGGCGCTGATCCTCGCCGTCAACCGCCGGCTTGCGGAGGGGGCACGCATCCTGACGGAAAAGCCCGGCGAGTGGACCGGCTGGAGCCCGACCTGGATGCTCGGCCGGCGGATCTGGGGCAAACGTATCGGCATCGTCGGCATGGGCCGCATCGGCACTGCCGTCGCCCGCCGTGCCAAGGCTTTCGGCCTGTCGATCCACTACCACAACCGCAAGCCCGTCAACCCTGCGACGGAAGAAGAGCTGGAGGCGACCTATTGGGACAGCCTCGACCAGATGCTCGCCCGCGTCGATATCGTCTCGATCAATTGTCCATCGACACCGGCCACGTTCCATCTGCTGTCGGCGCGGCGCCTGGCGCTGATGCAGCCGGGTTCGATCATCGTCAACACCGCCCGCGGCGACATCATCGACGAGGCGGCGATGATCCAGCTTTTGCGGGACAACAAGATCGCCGGTGCCGGTCTCGACGTCTACCAGAACGAGCCGGCGGTGAACCCGAAACTCGTCAAGCTCGCCCATCAGGGCCGGGTCGTGCTGCTGCCCCATATGGGCTCGGCAACGATCGAGGGCCGGATCGACATGGGCGACAAGGTGATCATCAACATCCGCACCTTCTTCGATGGCCACCGCCCGCCGAATCGGGTTTTGCCCGGCCGCAACTGATCTCAGGTCAGCCGCTTTTGCATCTCGATCGAGGTGATGCGGGTAAAGCCCGGATGGGAATTTTCCGCGGTCTTCGCGAAACCCCATCTGGCGAACGTCGCGTGATTGGCGGTGAGTTCGATGCGGGTTTCGAGCCGCAGCACAGGCAGCCCGTTTTCCCGGGCGACGCCTTCCGCGACCGCCAGCAGCCGACGGCCGATACCCTTGCCCTGGCTTGCCGGCGCAATGGCGAGCTTGCCGATATAGAGGAAGCCGGGTTCCGGTTTGCAGAAGACGCAGCCGGCGAGCGTGCCGTTTTCGATCGCCGCAAACGCGATCTCGTCGCCGGCCTTCCGGGCGAGCGAGGCGAGCGTCAGGCGATGGGCGGAGGAAGGCGGATCGATGACGCCGTCCATATAGGCGAAGGAGGCGAGGATGAGCGCCAGAAGTTCGTCCCAGCGCCCGAAAGCTTCGTCGATGCGGGCAATCTCGATCGCCGGCACCTCGATCACTCCGCGGCAGCCTTGGCCGTGCGGCGCTTGTATTTGATCATGTCGAAACGGGCTGACAGAGAATCGTAGAGCATCAGCCGCCCGACCAGCGGTTCGCCGATGCCGGTCACGAGCTTGATCGCCTCCATCGCCATCAGCGTGCCGATGACACCGGTCAAAGCCCCGACGACGCCGGTCTCGGCGCAGGAGGGGATCAGCCCGGCCGGCGGCTTTTCCGGAAAGAGGTCGCGATAGCCGGGATTGAGGATGCCATCCGGCCCCGCCTCATAGGGTTTCATCACCGTCACAGAACCGTCGAACCGGCCGACCGCGCCTGTCACCAGTGGGATCCGGGTGAGTTCCGCGGCATCGGCCGCCGCGTAACGGGTGTCGAAATTGTCGGATCCGTCGATCAGAAGGTCGAACAGGGCGAGCTTGCGGGCCGCCCATTCGGCGGAAAAACGCTCCTCGAAATCGACGACCCGGACATGCGGGTTGAGCCGGGCGATCGCCTCGCGGGCGCTCCTGGTCTTCATCTCGCCGATCGTGCCGGTATCGTGGATGACCTGCCGCTGCAGGTTGGAGAGCGAAACCACGTCGTCGTCGATGATCCCGAGCGTGCCGATGCCGGCGGCCGCCAGATATTCGAGGATCGGCGCGCCGAGCCCGCCGGCGCCGATCACCAGCACACGGGCATTCTTCATCTTCTGCTGCCCCGTACCGCCGATTTCCGGCAGCAGGATATGGCGGCGGTAACGCTCGATCTCGTCTTGGCTCAATTTTTCCGGGGTCAGGCTTTCCATGGTGAAATCATATCACCGGCTGCCAGGTCGCGTAAGGTGGATTTCAAGCGCCGATGCCGCCATGCGCGACGGTAAAGAACTGTGCCCGGTCGGCCAGCGCCGAAAACATCGAGCGATCCGTGCCGGTCATGAAGGACTGGCCGCCGAGACCGTGGACGAGGTCGAAGAGGGCAGCCCGCCGGCCTTCGTCGAGATGGGCGGCGATCTCGTCGAGCAGCAGGATCGGCGCATAACCCGTCATGTCGGCGGTGAGCCGCGCATGGGCGAGGATGAGGCCGATCAGCAGCGCTTTCTGCTCCCCGGTCGAACAGCGTGCAGCATCCATGTCCTTCTCGCGATGGCGCACCAGCAGGTCGGAACGGTGCGGGCCGTCGAGAGTGCGACCGGCGGCGGCATCGCGGCCGCGGCTGTTGCGCAACATCGCGAGATAGTCTTCCTCGAGGTCGGCTGCCGGGCGATCCATCGCACCGTCCATGAAGCCCTCGAGCGCCAGGACCGGCGTTGGGAACGGTGTCTCGCCGGAATTGGCCGAAAGCGTGCGGAGAAGCCCGAGCATCTCCTGCCGGGCCGCGGCCATGGCAATGCCGAGGCCTGCCATCTGCGCTTCGATCGCGGACAGCCAGGATGGATCGAAGCGGCCTTCCGACAACAGCCGATTGCGGCTGCGCATGGCGCGCTCGAAATCGCTCGCCCGCCGGCCATGGGCGGGATCGAGCGAAAGGACGAGTCGATCGAGGAAGCGGCGGCGGTCCGATGAGGCACCGGTGAACAGCCCGTCCATCGCCGGCGTTAGCCACAGGACGCTCAAGTGATCGGAAAGCTCCTCGGTCGATTTGGCCGGCGTGCCGTTGATCCTGAGTTTGCGGGCGACGCTCTCGCCTTCGCCGGGTTCGATGCCGGTGCCGATCGAAACCTCGCCGTCCATGCCGTCGATATCCGCGAAGATGGTGAAACCGCCGGCAGCACCGACGCGCGTCACGTCGGACAGCACGGCCCGGCGCAGCCCGCGGCCGGGCGACAGGAAGGAGACGGCTTCGAGCAGATTGGTCTTGCCTGCACCATTCTCGCCGGTCAGCACCACATGGCGCCCGTCGAGCAGCAGTGCCGCTTCCGCATAGTTGCGGAAATCGGTGAGCTTCAGCCGGGAGAGGGAGGTCTTCTGCGCCATCGGGAATCTTAAAGTTTCGTGAAACAGGAGCTAAGGGCTCGAAGCGGGGATGGCAAGCTTTTGCTTGGGGATCGATTTCCTCCAACCTGGCCCCTGGTGAGGTCGTGGGCCGACGGCTGGTCGCCTTGGTCCTCCCGCCAGTTCCATATTTGAAACAGAGCGTCGACGGCCCGATCCGCGAACACCCGATGGGCGTTTCGCCGAAACATCATTTTCAATAACTCTAATTTATAATTATTCAAAAATTGGGAGGCATGGATAACAGGGCGTTAAAGCTTCGGTGCTAGAAATGCGGGGACACGCATACGCATCTCATATCCGGATGGCCGTGTGGACACCCTTCAATCTCCGGAGACCTCCCATGAAAGACCAGAACCACAAAGCCGATCTCGCCGAGCGCCTTGAATTTATCGGCCTTGGCCAAGAGCAGCGCCGGTCTCTGGCCGAGATTCGGCCCGTCATCAAGGACACGATCGGTGGCGCGCTGGATGCCTTCTACCGCAAGATCAAGGGCAATCCGCAGACCGCCAAGTTTTTCTCCAATGATGCCCATATCGCCCACGCCAAGAGCCGCCAGGTCACCCATTGGGATAGCATCGCTTCCGGCAGATACGATGCCGAATATGTGGAGGCGGTTTCGACGATCGGCCGCACCCATGCCCGTCTCGGTCTCGAACCGCGCTGGTATATCGGCGGTTACGCGCTGCTCCTCGATGGCATCATCCGCGCGGTGATCAGCCGGGAGATGAGCGGCTTCTTTCAGGAGAAAAAGGCGAAGGTGCTTTCCGAACATCTCTCCTCCGTCGTCAAGGCCGCCCTTCTGGACATGGACTACGCCATCTCGGTCTATCTCGAGGCGCTGGCCGACGAACGCAAGCAGGTCGAAGCCACGCAGGAAAAGGCCAAGCTCGAGCAGGACGCAGCGCTTGCGGCGCTCGACAGCGCGCTGAAGAGCCTTTCCGATGGCGATCTGACATTCGAACTCTGGCAGGAACTGGCACCGAATTTCGCCAAGCTGCGGCAGAACTACAATTCTTCCGTTGCCGAACTCGACGCGGCCATGCGCGAGATCAGCACCTCCGTCGAACAGGTGCGCGCAGAATCGGACGGAATTTCGTCGGCTACCGAAAACATGGCCAGGCGCACCGAGCAGCAGGCTTCCGCGCTTGAACAGACAGCCGCGGCATTGGAAGAGATTACCACCATTTCCGGCCAGGCCGCGCAACGGACCCGCGAAGTGCAGGTGATTGCCCGTGAATCCGCCTCGGAGACGGTCCGCTCCGGCAAGGTGGTCGAGGAAGCGATTGCCGCGATGGGCGACATCGAGCAGTCCTCGCAGAAGATGACCCAGATCATCGGGGCGATCGACGAGATCGCCTTCCAGACCAATCTTCTGGCGCTGAATGCCGGTGTCGAAGCGGCCCGCGCGGGTGAGCAGGGCAAGGGTTTTGCGGTCGTCGCGCAGGAAGTTCGCGAACTGGCGCAGCGCTCCGCCGCGGCCGCCAAGGAAATCAAGGAACTGATCGACCAGTCTTCGAACGACGTCCACCGCGGCGTCGAACTCGTCAACAAGACGGGGCAGGCGCTGGTCGGTATCGGCGATCGCGTCAAGTCGATCGACGACCATATCTCGTCGATCGCCCGTTCGGCCCAGGAACAGGCTTCGGGCATCGAGGAGATCAATTCCGCGATCCGCAGCATGGACCAGATTACCCAGCAGAACGCGGCGCTGATGGAAGAGACCAATGCCTCGACCCGGAGCCTCGTTGGCATCAGCGGCCGGCTGGCGGCGCTGCTCGGCCACTTCAAGACAAGGGCCGTGCGCGAGACCCGCGTCGAGCGTCCGCGCCTGCGCGCCTGATCTTCGACCTGAAACATGGACCGGGCGGTTCCGGTCGGCTAGTGTGCAGGCTCCATAGGGAGCCTGTGACATGACTGATCCGACCCGTGACGGGGACCGCCCTTCCCATATCCGCCACTGGACTGAGGTGGAAAAGCCCCAGGAGAAACACTATCGCGGTGATGACGAGCTGATGGGCTTCGGCGCCGCGCTCGCCCGGCAGTTCGGCCTCACGCGGCTCGGCATTCATCATCATCGCCTGCCACCCGGCCGCCGCACCTCCTTTCCGCATGCGGAGGAACTCGAGGAAGAATTCATCTACGTGATCGAAGGCAATCCGGAGGTCTGGTTGGATGGCGAGGTCTATCCGCTGAAACCGGGCGACTCGGTCGGTTTCCCGGCCGGAACGGGGATTGCTCATACCTTCATCAACAACACGGATGCGGAAGTGCGCCTTTTGGTCATCGGGGAGGCCAACAAGGACGAAAACCGGCTGTTCTATCCGAAGAACCTCGACCTGAAGGCGATCCGTTCGGACTGGTGGGACGACGCGCCTCGGCGCCCGCTCGGCGACCATGACGGCATGCCGGACAAGGTACGGGTCTGGAAGGCCGGTCAGACAGCAGCGAAGGAAACGACAGGTGAGTGACGAGGAAAGACTGGTCAGGCTGGAGGAGCTTGCCGCCTACCAAACCAAGGTGATCGAGGAATTGTCCGACCAGCTCGCCGAGCAGTGGAAGGTGATGGAACAGACACGCGCCAAGCTCGACCGGCTGACCGAGCGGTTTCTGTCGCTCGAGGAATCCTCGCTGGAAGCGCCGGCCGTCACCAGGCCGCCGCATTATTGATTGCCCGGTTGCCGCTCAGGCGGCGCGTGGCATGCGCCGCCTGAGCGCGACATATTCCCAGGTGGCGACGAAAAACAGGATCGCGGTGGCGAGGACCTGCATCGCGAAACTGGCGATGAAAGGTACCAGCAGGAAGCAGCCGGCAAGGAGAACGACGCCGGCGGCATGCGAATAGGGAATGAAGCGCGACGAGACCGTCTTCATCCAGGCCGTGCCGGCGAGGAACAGGATCGGCCCGCCGAGCAGCGCCAGTGCGTGGGCGTAGGAGCCTTTTTCCTGTGGATGCGAGAGGCTGAAATCCTCGCCGACGGCAGTGAGGATGATGCCAGCGACGATCGGCAGGTGGCCGTAGGTGAAGAGATGCTGGGCGGTGGCCTGCGGCTCGGCGGTTTCTTCCGCCTTGTCGGCCGCCTTTTCCTGCCCGTCATGGAAATAGATCCACCACATGATGATGGTCGAGAGAAACGCGAAGCACAGCACCAGCGGAGTGCCGGCATTGTCCATGTGGCTCGCGGCATTCTTGCCTGTGGTGACAATGGTCTCACCGAGCGCGATGATGACGAAGAGCGCGCAGCGTTCGGCCAGATGTTCGCCGTTGATGTCGAGCGTTTCGGGCGGCGAGGCGCCGATCGCCGGCACCCAGTAGCGCATCGCCGGCCCGGCATATTCGATGGCAAGGGCCGCCATCCAGAAGGTTGCCCGTATCTGCGGCTCCGCAAGCCCCCCGGCGATCCACAGCGCGCTGGATACGCCCAGCCAGGCGGTGATCCGGAAGAAGGTCATGAAGGAGGCGGCATCGGTTCCCCGGAACGCATAAAGCGCAAACAGCGAGCGGATGAGCTGCATCGCCGAATAGGCGAGCGCGAAGACGAGGCCCATGTCCGTGAAGGCCTTGGGCAGCGCGATGGCCAGCACGATGCCGCAGAACATCAGCGCGAAGAGCAGCAGCCTGACGGGTTCGATTTCGGTGTCGAGGAGGTTCGTGACCCAGGTCGTGTGGATCCACACCCACCAGAGCGCGAAGATGAACAGGATGGCCTCGGCGGCGATGCCGAAGCTGAAATCCGAGGCAAGCGTCTCGGAAAGCTGGATCAGCGCGAAGACGAAGACGAGATCGAAGAAAAGCTCCGGAAAGCTCGCCTTGGTCGATCGGGCATCGTCCTTTCTAAGCCAGTGGTGCTCGCTCTCGCTCATCCGGTTCCTCAGCTGGCGTTACGTGATTTCGGCCCGCGCTGCTATTTAGGGCGCCGTCCGTGAAAGCCGAGGTGTGGCCGCACGATGTGCCGGAGGCTTATCTGACCTTGAGGCCATGAACGAGTGTCGAACCACGAGGCCGAGCTCTCCCGGCTTAATATCCGGCCGGTCGGTGAGCAGCCGTTTCCATGCAAAGCTCGTTATGGTCTCCATGGCGAGCTTCGGCACGACCCAATCGGCCAGCATGCCGCGGCCGATAAACTAACTGATTTGACGGGTGTCAAACCGCGTGCTGAAAACGCTGTTAGAGATGAGGGGCCGGACCATGCCGGCCACTTCGACAGGCAGTTGCATGACCATTCCGGAATTTACCCTCGCCATCCTCCTGCTTCTCTGCACGCCAGGGCCGACCAATACGCTGATGGCGCTTGGTGGATATGCGCGCGGCTGGCTGAAGGGTCTGCCCCTGATCGCCGGCGAACTCGGCGGCTATCTGCTGGTGATCGTGCCGGTGGCAACCCTTGCGGCGCCTTTCTTCGATGCCTATCCGCAGGCGCTGGTCTGGGCGAAGCTCGCGGCAGGCGTCTGGGTGCTCTATTTGGGGTATCGTTTATGGACGTCCGAGAAGCAGGCGAAGGAAGCGGTGGAGATTTCCATCCGCCAGGTCTTCGTCACCACGGTTTTGAACCCCAAGGCGCTGATCATCGCGCTCGTCATCATGCCGCATGGCGGCCTCACCGAACTCGCGCCGTGGCTTGCGCTGTTTGCCGGACTGGTGCTCCTGGCCGCCAATGGCTGGATCGCCTTCGGCAGTTTCATGCGGCACACCGAGCGTTTCGAGGTGAAGCCGATCGTCGTGCGCCGCATCGCTGCCGCCTGCCTCGTGCTCTTCGCCATGATCCTCGCCAGCGCGTCGATCCAGTCGCTGGCCTGAGATAGACGACCTCGGCCCGAGTTGACGAATCAAGGCCGGGTCGGCATCTTTCGTTTTGCGTGGCCTACGCCGAACCTCCCCGGACCTTCCCCAGCATGGTCCTGACACGGAGGCAAAGGGACTTCAGTCTCGGGTCGCTATCTTGGTCCGACCGTTTCGGATGTGGTTGCTGGGGAACTCCGTCCGGGACGTGAAAGGCTCAAGATGACCCAGAACGGAAATTTCAAGCGCCGTGTCCGTGCCCGTGCCGCAAAGACAGGCGAATCCTATACCGCAGCCCTCAGCCATATCCGCGAGACTGCCCCGAACGATCCAGGGCCGCAGGCCAGATCGGTGCGCCTGGCCGTGGCCCAGACCACTCCCTATGTCGATCCCCGCAACGCAGCCGAGCTTCGCGCAAGCGGGGAGGAGATGCGCCACCTGATGCGCGAGGCGCAAAAGGCGAGCGTCCGGGTGATCCACTTTCCCGAAGGTGCGACCTGCTCTCCCAACAAGCGCATCATGTCTTCGACCGGCCGCGATCCGGTCGGGTCGTCCGACTGGAGCCGGTTCGAATGGACCGTCTTGCGCGAAGAACTGGATGCGACGCGGGCGTTGGCACGCGAACTCGGGCTGTTCGCGGTGATCGGTTCCGTGCACCAACTCACCGAGCCGCATCGGCCGCACAACAGCCTCTATATCGTCTCGGACAGAGGAGAGCTGGTGACGCGCTATGACGAGCGCCTGCTGTCGAACACCAAGATCTCGTTCATGTACACGCCGGGTTCGACGCCGGTGACCTTCGAGGTCGATGGCGTCCGCTTCGGCTGCTCGCTCGGCATGGAAACGCATTTTCCCGAAATCTTCAGGGAATACGAGCAGCTTGATGTCGATTGCGTCCTGTTCTCGACCACCGGCGCAACGCCGGCCTTCGCGGCCGAGGCGCTGGGACATGCGGCGAGCAACAGATACTGGGTGAGTTTCTCGGTGCTCGCCTATCCCGGCTTCATGCCGCCTTCCGGGATCGCCGCTCCGAGTGGCGAATGGGTGGCCCAATGCCGGGCAGATGCGACGCCCTCGCTTGCGATCGTCGATATCGACCACAATCCGGGAGAGATCGCCCGGCCCTGGAGGCGAATGGCGCGGGCCGGCATCTATGAGCCGCATATGGTGAACGACCCGCGCAGCGGCGGCCGTGACGCGTTCTAGGCGCCCAACGAAAAAGCCGCCCGCAACGGCTTGTTGCGAGCGGCTTCAAAGGGTCGGCTCAAAAACTCAGTTCTCGAAGAATTCCTTCATCCGGGCGAAGAAGCCCGTCGATTCCGGATTGTTCTCCTTCGAGGACAGTTCCTCGAATTCCTGCAGCAGCTCGCGCTGCCTCTTGGTGAGTTTCTGCGGCGTCTCGATCTGGATCTGGATGTAGAGGTCGCCCGTCTGCGAGGATCGCAGCACCGGCATGCCCTTGCCCTTCAGGCGGAACTGCTTGCCCGGCTGGGTGCCTTCCGGCACCGTCACGCGGGACTTGGTTCCGTCGAGCGTCGCCACGTCGAACGTGCCGCCGAGGGCGGCCGTCGTCATCGAGATCGGCACGGCGCAATAAAGGTCGGCGCCGTCGCGCTGGAAGAACTGGTGGGGCTTCACCGACAGGAAGATGTAGAGATCTCCCGCAGGTCCGCCGCGCGTACCGGCTTCGCCTTCGCCCTGCAGGCGGATGCGGGTGCCGTCCTCGATGCCGGCCGGGATGTTGACCGACAGCGAACGTTCTTCGGTGACGCGGCCCTGGCCGTGGCACTTGCCGCAGGGATCGGTAATCGTCTGGCCGCGGCCGTGGCAGGTCGGGCAGGTGCGTTCCACCGAGAAGAAGCCCTGGCTTGCGCGCACGCGGCCGGAACCCTGGCAGGTGCCGCAGGTCTTCGGTTGCGTGCCGGGCTTGGCGCCCGAACCGGAACAGACGTCGCAGGTGATCGAGGTCGGAACCCGGATCTGCGCCGTCTTGCCGGCAAACGCTTCTTCCAGCGTGATTTCCATATTGTAGCGAAGATCGGCGCCGCGTTCGCGACCGCCCGACGACCGACGGGCACGCCCGCCGCCCATCATTTCGCCAAAGATGTCTTCGAAGATATCGGAGAAGCCGCCCGCGCCTGCGCCCGAGAAGCCGCCGCCACCGCCGCCCATTCCGCCCTGTTCGAAGGCGGCATGGCCGAAGCGGTCATAGGCCGCACGCTTCTGGGGGTCCTTCAAGGTCTCGTAGGCTTCGCCGAGCTCCTTGAACTTCTTTTCCGCTTCTGCGTCGCCCGGATTCTTGTCGGGATGATATTTCATCGCGAGCTTGCGGAAGGCGCTTTTCAGCTCCTTCTCGTCGGCCGTCTTGCCGACACCCAGCGTTTCGTAAAAGTCTGCTTTTGCCATGGAGGTAACCGGCTCCGGAAAGGATTCCGGCTGCACGAAGGCAGCCGGATACTCTAGTCAACTATGGTCGAGGTCTGGCCATCAGGCAACCGGCGGATTAGGCGGACTTCTTGTCGTCCTTGACTTCCTCGTAGTCGGCATCGACGATATCGTCCTTGCCGTCCTCGGAGCCTGCGCCGCCTTCGGCCTGCTGGGCCTCATAGATGGCCTGTCCAAGCTTCATCGACACTTCCATCAGGGTCTGCGTCTTCGCCTGGATGTCATCGGCATCCGGCTCGGGAGCTTCGATGGCGGTCTTCAGCGAAGCGATAGCATCCTCGATCGCCTTGCGGTCGGTCTCGGAAACCTTGTCGCCATATTCCTTCAGCGACTTCTCGGACGAGTGAACGAGGCTTTCGGCCTGGTTCTTGGCTTCGACGCCGGCACGGCGCTTCTTGTCGGCTTCGGCATTGGCCTCGGCGTCCTTGACCATCTTCTCGATCTCGGCGTCGGAGAGACCGCCGGATGCCTGGATGCGGATCTGCTGTTCCTTGCCGGTGCCCTTGTCCTTGGCCGAAACCTGGACGATGCCGTTGGCGTCGATGTCGAACGTGACTTCGATCTGCGGCATGCCGCGCGGCGACGGCGGCAGGCCGACGAGGTCGAACTGGCCGAGCAGCTTGTTGTCGGCAGCCATTTCGCGCTCGCCCTGGGACACGCGGATCGTCACAGCCTGCTGGTTGTCCTCGGCGGTCGAGAAGACCTGGGACTTCTTGGTCGGGATCGTCGTGTTACGGTCGATGAGGCGGGTGAAGACGCCGCCGAGCGTTTCGATGCCGAGCGACAGCGGGGTCACGTCGAGCAGCAGAACGTCCTTGACGTCGCCCTGCAGAACGCCAGCCTGGATGGCGGCGCCGAGAGCGACCACTTCATCCGGGTTGACGCCCTTGTGCGGCTCCTTGCCGAACAGCTGCTTGACGACTTCCTGGACCTTCGGCATGCGGCTCATGCCGCCGACGAGAACCACTTCATCGATTTCCGCGGCGGTAACGCCGGCATCCTTGAGGGCTGCCTTGCACGGAGCGATGGTGCGCTGGACCAGATCGTCGACCAGGCTTTCGAACTTGGCGCGGGTCAGCTTCAGGGTCAGGTGCTTCGGACCGGAAGCATCAGCCGTGATGAACGGCAGGTTGATTTCGGTCTGCTGCGAGGAGGAGAGTTCGATCTTGGCCTTTTCGGCAGCTTCCTTGAGGCGCTGCAGAGCGAGCTTGTCGTTCTTCAGGTCGATGCCGTTGTCCTTCTTGAACTCGGCTGCGAGATATTCGACGAGACGCATGTCGAAGTCTTCACCGCCGAGGAAGGTGTCGCCGTTGGTGGACTTCACTTCGAAGACGCCGTCGCCGATTTCGAGAACCGAGATGTCGAACGTGCCACCGCCAAGGTCGTAGACGGCGATCGTCTTGCCGTCCTTCTTGTCGAGGCCGTAGGCGAGCGCGGCAGCGGTCGGCTCGTTGATGATGCGGAGAACTTCGAGGCCGGCGATGCGGCCCGCGTCCTTGGTGGCCTGGCGCTGCGCGTCGTTGAAGTAGGCCGGAACGGTGATGACGGCCTTTTCGACCTTCTCACCAAGATAGGATTCGGCAGTTTCCTTCATCTTCTGAAGGATCATCGCGGAAATCTGTGCGGGGGAATAGTTCTTGCCCTGGGCCTTGACCCATGCATCGCCATTGTCGCCCTTGACGATATCGAACGGAACGAGGCCTTTGTCCTTTTCGACGGTCGGATCTTCGTAGCGGCGGCCGATAAGGCGCTTCACGGCGAAGAGGGTATTGGTGGGGTTGGTCACCGCCTGGCGCTTGGCCGGCTGGCCGACGAGGCGTTCGCCGTCATCGGAAAATGCGACCATGGAGGGCGTGGTACGCGCGCCTTCGGCGTTCTCGATCACCTTCGCATCTTTGCCGTCCATGATGGCGACGCAGGAGTTGGTGGTTCCGAGGTCGATGCCAATTACTTTTGCCATTTTCTTCTCTCTCCTTTAAGCGAACCATCGGAACCCCTCAAAGGCATTCCATTGACAGTTCCTCGACTGGGATGGTGCGCAGCATCGGCTGCGGTCATGCGGCGTATATAAGGACGGGTTTTTAGGACTGCAAGGCGAGAAATCGCCCGTATCCGAGCAAAAAGAAGACTTTGCCGAGCAATACTGCGAATACGCTTCACTGACCCATGATCAAGTCGAAAAGCGTGGTCTGTCGGGCCTGGCCTCCGGGGCCCGCAATGCCGACGTCGCCGGGCGGAACGGGGCCGCCGCCGATCGCTCCGGGAGGCACCGGAGCAGACGAATCATAGGGGCCGCGATACTGGCGATAGTCGCGGACCGGGACGTCGCCAGGCGGTATCACCTCTCCCCGACGGCCGCGGTCGCCATAGATCTGCCGATTGTCGTAGATCTGTCTGTTGTCCCTGTTGTCGTATCCCTGGCTGTCGCCGTAGACCGGCCGCACGCGGGCAGGTTCCCGTTCGATCGAGGCAGAATCCTGGGCGGGAGGGCGCGGCGCCGGCGGGTAATCGGCGGGCGGTTCCGGAGCCTGGCGGGCGCCCGGCAGGATGCCGGAAATGATGTCGCCGATCGTCGTCGAGGGTGAATCCGGCTGGGCGGCAGGCGGCGGCAGATCGAGGCCGCGCCCGGTGCCGAACAGCGGCGTCGGCGTATAACCCTTCATCGCCGCCGTCATGTATTCCTTCCAGGCTTTTGCCGGAAGTCCGCCGCCGGTCACCTTTTTCATGAAGGCGCCGTCGTCGTTGCCGACCCAGATGCCGGTCGTCATGATGCTGGTATAACCGACGAACAGCGCATCGCGGAACGACTGGGTGGTGCCCGACTTGCCGGCTGCCTGCCAACCGTCGATCTTCGCGGCCTTGCCGGTACCCTCGTTGATGACGCGGTTCATCATGCCGTTCATCGTCGCCGCCACCGGCTCGCTGAGCACGCGCGGCGGGTTGGCGTAATCGGCCTCGTAAAGCACCTTGCCGTCCGGATCGGTGATGCGTTTGACGATATGCGGGGTCGCCTTGTAGCCGCCGTTCATGAACGACGCATAGGCCGAGGTCAGCTCGACCAGCGAGACTTCCGAGGTGCCGAGCGCGATCGAGGCATTCGCCTGGATATCGGAATCGATGCCGAGCCGGTGCGCGAGGCTTACCACCTTGTCCGGGCCGACCTGCATGACGAGCTGTGCGGCGACCGTATTCAGCGACTGCGCGAAGGCCGAGGCGAGCGTTACGGGACCGCGGTACTTTTCGTCGAAATTTTCCGGCGACCAGTTGCCGATCTTGACCGGCGCGTCGTTGACCATCGAGTCCGGCCGGGCGCCGGCTTCGAGTGCCGAGGCATAGACGAAGGGCTTGAAAGCCGAGCCCGGCTGGCGCTTGGCCTTGACCGCGCGGTTGAACTGGCTCGTTGCATAATCGCGGCCTCCGACCAGCGCCCGGATCGCACCGGTCGCATCGACCGAGACGAGGGCGGCCTGAGAGGCGTTGAGCTTGCTGCCTTCCTTCTTGAGAACATCGTTAAGCGACTTTTCGGCGGCAGCTTCTAGGCGCATGTCGAGCGTCGTTTCGACGGTCACGTCGACTTTCGGCTCGCCGATCAGGCTCTTCACCTCGTCGACAACCATGTCTGCGGCATAGTGCTGGGCGCCGGTCCAGTAGCTCTTCGCCTTGGCCGGTGGCTGCGACATGGCGGTCTTGAGGTCGCTGTCGGTGACATAACCTTCCTCGCGCATCGTGCCGAGCACGACCTGGGCGCGGGCCTCAGCCGCCTTCGGATCACGGGCGGGCGACAGGCGGGATGGGGCTTTCAGGAGGCCTGCAAGCGTCGCCGCCTCGCCGAGGTTCACGTCGCGGGCAGACTTGTTGAAATACCGCCGGGAAGCAGCCTCCACGCCATAGGCGTTCGAACCGAAGAACACCCGGTTCAGATACATGGCGAGAATCTGGTCCTTGGTGAACTTGTGTTCCAGCCAGAAGGACAGCAGCACTTCCTGGATCTTGCGCTCGAACGTGCGGTCCGGCGACAGGAACAGGTTCTTGGCAAGCTGCTGGGTGATGGTCGAGCCGCCCTGGATCGGCTGGCCGGTCAGGTTGTTGACCAAGGCGCGCGCCAGGCCGAGCGGATCGACGCCGAAATGCGAATAGAAACGGCGGTCCTCGATGGCGATCACCGCCTGCGGCAGGTAGGGCGACATTTCCTCGAGCGCCAGGGCTTCACCGCCGGTCGAGCCGCGATTGGCGACGACCGAGCCATCGACTGCGGTGATCTTCATGTTCGGCGGACGATCCGGGATCGACCAGGTGCTGGCGGCCGGCATTTTCGCGCCGTAATAAAGCACCAGCCCGCCGACGGCGATGCCGGCCCATATGCCGAGCACGAAACACCAGTATACGAGCCTGCGGAGCGGCGCGAAGAACCCGCCGCCCTGGCGACGGGGCGGAGCCTTCCTGTTGCGAGAGGAACGGGCACGTTCCGGGCGCTCGTCACGGTCTTCGTTTTCGGTTCTCGACGGGCGTTTGCCAGGCCGGCCGTTGCCCACGACCCGTTCGTCCGCGTCGAGGCGGAAATCGTCGCTCGGTCGCGAACCCTCGAAGGACGGTTCAACGCGTTTGTCTGATCTGCCTCTGGCTGCCATGGTGAGCCGGCATACCCCCGTTACGCGCCTGCCAAAACAGGCTGTTACTCGAATGTCTGATCGCCCAAGCTTTGGCTGGACTCTAAATGCGGCGATTTAAGGAGGCGTAAAGGAATGGTTTATCGGCTGTTACTTCTTGAACCGCTTGACTTCCATCTCTATTTATGAGAACAAATAGAGAACATTTGGAGGGTGCTGATGAGCAGAACCGAACAGGTGATCGAACGTGCAATGGCCGCGGTCGCGGCATCGAGGGCCCTGCGCGAGGCTGAAGCACAGCGGCGGCAAGAGACGTTTCAGAAGATACAGATCGCCAACCAGCGACGCCCGACCATTCCCAAAGGCATCCAGCTGCCGCTGGACCTTCATTGAGATGCCGCAACGCCCTGTTATGCCGGGCGTTGGCCTCCGTCATAAAAGCTGCCCGATACCGTATCCAACCTTAAAAAAATCCGATTCCTGATGGAACATGGAGACAAGATCCGCGTTACGACGGATTCGACCTTGGAGGAGGGGAGGATATGCAGAAAATCGTTGAGGCAGTCGTCCGGAACGGCGACCAGCGTGTCCCGGTTGGTCTGGTCACCGTCAAGCAGGCGCTTGAAATGCCTGAAAGGGGGGTGCTGGAATTCAGTCACCCCGCCTATGAGGCCGGAAAGACCGATATATTCGTCAACCGCGAAACCCTTTCAAAGCTGATGTAATCGCGGCAGGCGACGAAAAACAGGCAGTATGATGGCAGCTCGAAACGCGAATTCGTGATTTCGGGTTCATCGCGTTGCGGGCTAACTTGGCGACCGCAACCACAGCGAAGGAGAATGGCATGAAGACAGTTCTCGTAATCGCCGCCGTGATCGGCCTGTCGTCCACCGCAGCTCTTGCGGAATGCGCCGGCCACGTCACGGCTTCCGCCACGGTGGACAAGGACATCACCACGGCAAGCATTGCGGCTCCGAAAATGGACCCGCGCGAGGAAGCCGTCGTGCTGAAGCAGTCCGAAGGACAGGCTAAAGTCACCGAATAATCTTTCTGCCCGCGCCGGCTTCTCGTCGGCGCGGGCTCATTCGCCTTCAGATAAAGGGCCTGCCCTTCGAGATGGGAAGCTGGAGACGGAACCTCGCGTTCCGTTTGGGTGTTGTTCCCGAAAAGGAGACTCCCATGGCCAAAAAACCTCTCGCAGCCGGTTTTACCGGCGATGTCGCCGAAGAGACCGGCGTTGTCGCCCGCACGAAATCTGCTGTTCATCATGTCAAGGACGAGGCGGGCATGGTGGCCGCTCATGCCGTCGATCATCCGGCCGCTACCGGCTCGGCAATTGCCGTCATCGGCCTGCTGGGCCTAGCGATCGGCTATATGCTCGGCGTGTCGTCCGCTTCTCGCGACCGTCGCTGGTATCGCTGAAGGCGAGCGAGGTATTTCTTCGAAATACGGGCAGTTCCCGGAACCGTGGTCGGCTTCAGTCGTTGGTTTCCTGACATTAAAAGGAGACCATCATGCCCAATCGAGACCCCATAATGACCCCGAGCCCTCAGCCGCGCGGGCCGACACCGGCGGGCGGTATCCCCAACCGGACCCAGGAAAAACCGCCATTGACGCCTGCACAGGATCCTAGCGACACCAAGAACCCGCAGGATCCGACACTCGATCCCGCGCTTATGCCAACCGGCGATCCGGCGGGCATGGCATAAGCCGAGGTTGGAGCTTCATGCATCGTCTGTGGACACTTGTTGGACCCGTATAGGTAGTAACCCGTACGGGTCCACCCTTATATTGCACCCGTCTATTATTGTTATTGTCAATTTATTAGCCAAGGCTCAAAATCCTCGCTCCTGTGGCTTGTAGACCTTTTTGTCCTCGGGCGCCGACAAGGCCGGCGCAAGTCTGTCGCAATAGAAGGCCGCTGGTATTTTCTCCAGCCGCCATTGCTGAGCAGGGCGAGGGAAATGGTCCGCCGGTCGGGCGCCGTATGATCGGGAGGGTTATATGCCTACACAGATGGTTAGAAATCCTGTCAATCCCGACCAGCTCAGCTTGCTGCAGCAGGTCTTTGACCAGGCTTGCGCCGAACACCAGATCGACAAGGCGAGCCCTGATGCGGAGGCGCTCGCACTGATCCTGGTGAACTCCCTTCAAAAGGGCTCGGACGACAAGCAGAAGCTCTCGGCGCTGGCCGAGGCGCTGGCAAAAAGCCGATAGGTTCTGCTTTAAACGAGGAACCTATCAGTCCTTCGGCAGTTGAACGGTCTCTCGATCAACTCAAGGAGGCCGGTAATGGCAGAGCCAATCAGAAACCTGAATACACCCGCGAAGTCGGATACGCCCTCTTTCGACCACGAACCCAGCGAAAACGTCCGGACCGAGATTGCGACGCTTCGTTCCGAGATCGCCAATCTGCGCGAGATGCTCGCCGAAAAGACCGGCGCTGCCTATGACAAGGTCGCCGAGCGGGCCGGCAGTGCCGCGAGCTATGTCCAGCACGAGGCAAGCTCGGTCGCCGGTACCATCCGCGAACATCCCGCAGCCACCACGACGCTGTTCACCCTGATCGGCGCAATCGGTTTTGCGATCGGCTACGTGGTTGCGACCGCTTCGGCGGAAAACAAGCATGCCTGGTATGACCGCTATCTGAGCGGGCGCCTTTAAGCGGCATCGCCACCCGAAACCGGATCCTGACCGACATCGACCCAGGTCGCTGCGGTCAGGTCCGCCATACGGTCGGGACTGATGCGCACAGCGGCATTGATGGCGCCGGCCGCCGGCACGACTTCCGGGAATCTCCGAAGCGACACGTCGCAATAGATCGGGATCGGGGAGGGCAGTCCGAACGGGCACACGCCGCCGATGGGATGGCTGGTGATCTCGGCCGTCTCGCTACCGCCGAGCATGCGCGGCTTGGCGCCGAAATGATCCCGGAATTTGCGGTTGTCCAGTCGGCTGGTTCCCGAGATCACCACAAGCATGGTGATTTCGCCGGCGCGCAGGCAGATCGTCTTGGCGATCTGTTCGGGCGACACCCCGTGAGCGGCGGCGGCAAGCGGCACGGTGGCCGAGCTTTCCTCGGTAATGATGACGTGGACATCGGGCGCGTTGGCGGCGAAAAAGGCGCGGACGGATTCGAGACTCATGGCCGGAAATTGACGCAGGATACGGCGCGCCGCAAGTGGGCAATCAAGCCATGCGAGATTTGCAATGCTGCACTGCGATATCGTGACTGTTTTTTAAGCTCAGATCCTCTATGTTTAGATCATCGACGGGCGCACTCCTCCTCCCAGCGCCCCCGATGGGACCGACAACACCTCCTCCTCCCAGTTGTTGGTCAGTATCGGAAACCCGGCGCACCTCCTCCCGCGCCGGGTTTTCTGTTTTACGCGCCTTGAAATCGCTGGCTATTTCGCTTTCGAAAGCTAGCCGTAATTTTCCCGATCTTGACCTTTTTGACCGGAGCCATTATCTGGTTCGCCATCGATATTTGTTTGATAGCCAGCACTATGCGCCTCGCGGCGTTTGCGACGATCTCTCTTCAAATACGAAACTTCAACGTTCCAGGCGCTCGAGCGTGGAATAGTCGGTCATATTTGCAAGGGAAAGGCATCGTTATGGCTACCGGTACTGTAAAGTGGTTCAACGCAACCAAGGGCTACGGCTTCATTCAGCCTGACGACGGTTCGCAGGACGTTTTCGTTCACATCTCCGCCGTTGAGCGCGCTGGTCTCGGCCAGCTCAAGGACGGTCAGAAGATCTCCTACGAACTCGTCAGCGACAAGCGTTCTGGCAAGGTTTCCGCAGACCGCCTCCAGGGCGCATGATCTGCTGAAGACCTCGCTGTCGAACTCGCGAAAGGCCGGCTTGTCCGGCCTTTCTGCTTTTCTGGACCGAGTCGTTTCATTGTTTAGAGCGATTCTAAGTTTGGCCTCTTGTAAACGAAAACCGCAGCTCCCATCTAGGGTTCAATAGCGTTTCCGACGCACCGCATGCTCGGGGCTCCAAAAGCTTCAGCGAGCATGTGTGTTACGGCAAATACGGGCGACCGTGCCGTCTCAAGGCAGTTTTCATATCCGCGTTAACGGGATGTTTACTTAACCGAGGGACGATGACCGCTAGAGCCGCAGTGATCTGAAAAGGTCGAAGAGCGGCCGCGTCGGAAATGCTTGTCCCATTTCGAGTGACCACGGATGTACTGGCACCAGTGAATGGGAGTGGAAAGGTCGGGCTTGCCCGGCCTTTTTGTTTTTAAGGGCCTGGCGCGGAGACGCGTCAGGCCCTTCTCGGTTTCAGGCCTTCTGGGGTCAGTCCGCCAGCGCGGCGATGATGCGCGCCCACGAGCGGATACCCTTGTGGAAGGAGCGCAGGTCGTATTTTTCATTCGGCGAGTGGATGCGGTCGTCGCTGAGGCCGAAGCCCACCAGCAGCGATTCCATGCCGAGCGTCTTCTGGAAATCGCCGACGATCGGGATCGATCCTCCGACGCCGACGACCAGCGCCGGCTTCGGCCACTCTTCCGAAAGCGCCGTCTTCGCCTTGGTCAGCACCGGCGAATCGTAACCGAGCTGGATCGCCGGCGAGCCGCCATGCTTCAGGAACTCGACCGTGCAATCGGCCGGAATCTTCGAGCGCACATAGGCGCGGAAACTCTCGCGGATCTTTTCAGGATCCTGGCCTCCGACGAGACGGCAGGACACTTTGGCCGAGGCCTTCGACGCGATGACGGTCTTGAAGCCCTGACCCTCGTAACCGCCGCTGATACCGTTGAATTCGCAGGTCGGCCGCGCCCAGATGAGTTCGAGCAGCGAACGGCCCTTTTCGCCGGCCAGTTCCGACAGACCGACTTCGCCGAGAAAATCGTCGCGACCGGCGACCAGGCTTTCCCAGGCGGCCTTGATGTTGGACGGTGTCTCCTCCACGCCGTCGTAGAAGCCTTCGAGCGTCACGCGGCCGGTATCGTCATGCAGGCCTGCGAGGATCTTCGACAGGATCTGGATCGGGTTCGCGGCAGCGCCGCCATACATGCCGGAATGAAGGTCGCGGTTGGCGGCCGTGACGATGACTTCCTCGCCGACCAGGCCGCGCAGCGAAGCGGTGATCGCCGGCGTATCCGCATCCCACATGCCGGTATCGCAGACGAGTGCGTAATCGGCCTTCAGCTCGGCGGCATTCGCATCGAGAAACGGCTTCAGCGACGGCGAGCCGGATTCTTCCTCGCCCTCGAAGAGAATGGTGACACGCACCGGCAGCGAGCCGTGCACATCCTTGTAGGCCCGGCAGGCTTCGACGAAGGTCATCAGCTGGCCCTTGTCATCGGCAACGCCGCGGCCCGTCACCACCTTGCGGCCGGCACCGAGATCCTTGACCTTGGGGTCGAAGGGATCGTCCTCCCAGAGCTCGATCGGATCGACCGGCTGGACGTCGTAGTGACCGTAGAAGAGCACATGCGGCGCGTCGGCGCTGGCGCCCGGGTGATGACCGACGACCATCGGGTGGCCGGTCGTATCACGAACCGACGCCTCGAAACCGAGATCCTTCAGTTCCGAAACCAGCCATTCGGCCGCCTTGCGGCAATCCGGCTTGAAGGCGGGATCGGTGGATATCGACTTGATGCGGACGAGGCCGAACAGGCGCTCCAGGCTTGCGGGAAGATTCTGGTCGGCGCGGTCGAGGACGGAGGAAAGATCGGTCATGGGAATCCTGTCTTTGAAATGCGAGACCCTTGAGCCCAGGAGGCGGGAAGCGGCCCATCGTTTCGGATGTCCGACCTTGTTAGCAAGTCAGGGGCCGCGGAGACAATGGCAAAGACGCGAAGCCGCTGGCTTCAAATCTTGCGGGCGTTCTCGACGATCATGCGCATGTACTCGATCATCAACTCGCGCTCGAAGCGACGAAAGCCTGAGAACAGGGCGGCATCCGCCTCGGAGGCAGCTTCCACGGCCTGGACTTCCAGTTCGCGGCCGAGCGGGGTCAGCGTGATGATCTGAGCACGACGGTCGTTCGGATGGGGGGTGCGCTGGATCAGCCCGTCGCGCTCCATGCGGGCGAGCGTGTTGGCGAGCGTCGCCTGTTCGACTTCCAGCTTGTCGAGGAGCTGCTTCTGCGTGAGGCCGTCTTCCTGCCAGAGTTCGAGCAGGACGGGAAACTGACCGGGAGAAAAGCCAAGCACCATGGCCCGCTTCTGCAAGGAGCGCGCAAAGCCTTTGGCGAGTTGGCCCGCCAGGTATGTCGCCGAATGCGAGCGGTCGAATCCCATGGCTGGTCTTCATCCCTCCCTGAACGAGCCCGTTTGCGAGCAATATCTGCCAGATATATCGCACGCCATGCTTTCGCCAAGCCTGTGCGAATATGGGGGAAATGACAAGTCTTTCCTGCGAAAGGGCAATAAAAAACCGCCACGGCAGGGAGGGGACAGCCGTGGCGGTTCTGATGGAAGGACAAAGGCCCGGAGAGGGGGATAGGCCTTTGTCCGGTCTGGTTCGGCGGGGGACAGGCCGGCTGCCAGACTGCGGCGTGATCAATCGCCGGTGATTAGAAAATGTGGGGCCGAACCGGGGTTTTCAAGAGAAAGGCATATTACAAATCGGTAACGTTCCGGTGAGGGGTCGGAGGCCTCGCGGCGCTCAAGTTTTCGTGGACGGATCAAATGCCCCACGCTATTCCTTGCGCCATGAAAAAAGGCGATCATCTTTTCCTTATCGACGGTTCCGGCTTCATTTTCCGCGCCTTCCATGCGCTGCCGCCGCTCACCCGCAAATCCGACGGCCTGCCGGTCGGCGCCGTCTCCGGCTTCTGCAACATGCTGTGGAAGCTGCTGACCGATGCGCGCGACACCTCGGTCGGCGTGACGCCCAGCCATTTCGCCGTCATCTTCGACTATTCCGCGAAAACCTTCCGCAAGGACCTATACGACGCCTACAAGGCCAACCGTTCGGCGCCGCCGGAAGAGCTGATCCCGCAGTTCGGCCTGATCCGCCAGGCGACCCGCGCCTTCAACCTGCCCTGCATCGAGACCGAAGGTTTCGAGGCTGACGACATCATCGCGACCTATGCCCGCCAGGCGGAAGCGACCGGCGCCGATGTGACCATCGTCTCGTCCGACAAGGACCTGATGCAGCTCGTGACGCCGAACGTCCATATGTATGACAGCATGAAGGACAAGCAGATCGGCATTCCGGACGTCATCGAGAAATGGGGCGTGCCGCCGGAAAAGATGATCGACCTGCAGGCGATGGTCGGCGATTCGGTCGACAACGTACCGGGCATTCCGGGCATCGGCCCGAAGACGGCGGCCCAGCTTCTCGAAGAGTTCGGCGATCTCGACACGCTGCTTGCCCGCGCCGGCGAAATCAAGCAGGTGAAGCGCCGCGAGAACATCGTCGCCAATGCGGATCTGGCCCGCCTCTCGCGCCGGCTGGTGTCGCTGCGGCTCGATGTGCCGCTTGATCTGGATCTCGATGCGCTGGTGCTGGAGCCGCAGGACGGGCCGAAACTGGTCGCCTTCCTGAAGACCATGGAATTCGGCACGCTGACGCGCCGTGTCGCCGCCGCCTGCAACTGCGATGCCGATGCCATCGAACCCGCCGTCGTGAATGTCGAATGGGGTCAGGCCGCCCGAGGCCCGGATCTCGATGCCGGCGGGTCGCCCGCGGTCGATACCGGCGAGGCGGCGGCCGAAGCGCCCGCCAATCCGGCCAAGGCGCCGGTCGCCAAGGGCACCAGTGAAGCCACGCCTTCGGAATTTGCCAAGACCCGCATAGACGCCTTTGCCAATGCGAAGCTCGATCCGAACTGCTACGTGACCATCCGCGACCTCACAGTGCTGGACGACTGGATCAAGGCCGCGCGGGAAACCGGCCTCGTCGCCTTCGATACGGAAACCACCTCGCTCGATCCGATGCAGGCGGAATTGGTCGGCTTTTCGCTGGCGCTTGCGGACAATATTGCCAGCCCGTCCGGCCTTGAAGTCCGCGCGGCCTATGTGCCGCTCATCCACAAGACCGGCGTCGGCGACCTGCTCGGCGGCGGGATGGCGGAAAACCAGATCCCGACCAGGGATGCGCTCGCCCGCCTGAAGCCGCTGCTTGAGGACCCGTCGGTCCTGAAAGTGGCGCAGAACATGAAGTTCGATTACCTGCTGATGAGGCGTCACGGCATCACCGTCGAGGGTTACGACGACACGATGCTGATGTCCTATGTGCTGGAGGCCGGCAAGGCGAGCCACGGCATGGACGCACTGTCGGAGCGCTGGCTGAACCACAAGCCGATTACCTTCAAGGAAGTCGCCGGCAGCGGAAAGGCCGGCGTCACCTTCGATTTCGTCGATATCGACAAGGCGACCGCCTATGCGGCGGAAGACGCCGATGTGACGTTGCGCCTGTGGATGGTGCTAAAACCGCAGCTGGCGGCCGCGGGGCTGACGCGCATCTATGAGCGGCTGGAGCGGCCGCTGGTCTCCGTGCTCGCCCGCATGGAAGAGCGCGGCATCACCATCGACCGGCAGATCCTGTCGAGGCTTTCCGGCGAGCTTGCCCAGCGGGCCGCCGCCTTAGAAGACGAGATCTACGAACTGGCGGGCGAAAAATTCACCATCGGTTCGCCGAAGCAGCTCGGCGACATCCTGTTCGGCAAGATGGGCCTGCCGGGCGGCGCCAAGACCAAGACCGGCCAGTGGTCGACCTCGGCCAGCGTGTTGGAAGATCTGGCCGCCGAGGGTCATCCCCTGCCGCGCAAGATCGTCGACTGGCGCCAGCTCACCAAGCTGAAATCCACCTATACGGATGCGCTGCCGGGTTACGTCCATCCCGAGACGAAGCGGGTCCATACCTCCTATGCGCTGGCCTCGACGACGACCGGCCGCCTGTCTTCCTCCGAGCCGAACCTGCAGAACATTCCGGTGCGCACGGCGGAAGGCCGCAAGATCCGCACCGCCTTCATCACGACGCCCGGCCACAAGCTGGTTTCCGCCGACTACAGCCAGATCGAGCTGCGCGTGCTGGCCCATGTGGCCGACATTCCGCAGCTGCGCCAGGCCTTTGCGGATGGGATCGACATCCACGCGATGACCGCTTCGGAAATGTTCGGCGTGCCGGTGGAAGGCATGCCGAGCGAAGTACGCCGCCGCGCCAAGGCGATCAACTTCGGCATCATCTACGGCATTTCCGCCTTCGGGCTCGCCAACCAGCTGTCGATCGAACGTTCGGAAGCGGGCGATTACATCAAGAAGTATTTCGAGCGCTTCCCGGGCATTCGCGACTACATGGAAAGCACCAAGACCTTCGCCCGCGAGAACGGTTACGTCGAGACGATCTTCGGCCGCAGGGCACATTATCCGGAGATCAAGTCCTCCAACCCTTCGGTGCGCGCCTTCAACGAACGTGCGTCGATCAACGCGCCGATCCAGGGTTCGGCAGCCGACATCATCCGCCGAGCGATGGCGAAGATGGAACCGGCGCTGGAAACGGCGGGGCTGAACGGAAGAGCCCGCATGCTGCTGCAGGTGCATGACGAACTGATCTTCGAGGTTGAGGATGAAGAGATCGACAGGACCTTGCCGGTGATCATCTCGACCATGGAACAGGCGGCCATGCCGGCGATCTCGATGCGGGTGCCGCTGAAGGTCGATGCCCGCGCCGCCAGCAATTGGGACGAAGCGCATTGAGCTTGGGCTCAGTGTCCCTTCGGATAGAGAGATAGAAGAGCGGTCGAAAGCAGCTCGTCCGCATAGGTGCAGGCGGTGAGCCGGGTATCTTCCGGCATGTTCATCTCGTGACAGCGTTGGTGCACCGCTTCGAGAACGAGGTTGCTGATCCCGCGGGCGTGCTCGATGTCTGCGTTCTCGGACGTGTCCATGGCAAGCGCCAATGCCGTCATCGACACGATTTCCAGAACGACGACGCGCGCTTCCAGATCGACGGCGGTTGCCCCATCGGGATGTTGCCCTTCGCGCGGCTTGCTCTGGCTCATGATTTTTCCTTTCCTAATATAGGAAAGGCACATAGAGCCGGCTCAGGGACTTTAAAGGACGATCGAACGTTTTTCGCTAACCAATCCGGTGGCTCGCAAAGCAACCTTTGAGCGCCTCGACCAAGGCCCTGCCGGCGTCTTCGAGCGATCCGCTATTGTCGATCGTCACGACAGGGTAGTCGCCGGTCACGGCAAGCGAACTGCGTTCGAGACGCCGAAGTATCTCCTCGCGGGTTTCCCGTCCGCGCGCTTCGAGCCGGGCCGCGAGCACGTCGAGGCTGGCGGTGATGTTGATGACCACCAGCGACGGGTAAACATCCTTGAACCGGGCAAGTGCGGAACGTGAGCCGTTGGCGATGACCAGCCGGCCTTGAGCCACGGCCTCCTTCGTCTCGACAGGGATGCCGTATCGCAGGCCATGAGCACCCCAGGAGACGGCAAAACGGCCGGCCTGTTCCAGAGCCTCGAATTCCGCTTCGGAAACGCCATCATGGTCTTCACCGCCGGCGGCAGCGTTGCGGGTAATGACGCGTCGTACGAAGACGACATCATCGCGACCTTCGAGGAACCGGGCGGCATAGGCCATCAGCGTGTCCTTGCCAGCCCCGCTCGGGCCGACGACCGCGACCATGCAGCCGCCGGGTCCAGGTCCCGTTGTTGTCGGCTTGGCGTCCATCAGGCGACCCGCCGGCCTTCCCGCCAGACGGCGCGGGAGACGGGAACCCCCTCTTCGTGGTGGACGCGGACGATATCGGCGCGCAGACCAGTCGCGATCCGGCCCCGGTCGTCGAGGCTGACGGTGCGGGCAGGGGTGGATGTCACCATGGCGAGCGCCTTGGGCAGGGAGATGCTTTCAACTTCCGAGGCAAGCACGAAGGGCGCATGCAGCAGGCTGAGCGGCACGTAGTCGGAGGAGAGCACGTCGAGCACGCCGCGCTCGGCAAGGTCGCGAGCGGCGATATTGCCGGAATGCGACTTGCCGCGAACGATGTTCGGCGCCCCCATCAGCACGCTCATGCCTGCTTGGTGCGAAGCCTTTGCCGCGTCGAAGCTGGTCGGGAATTCCGCAAGCCGGACGCCATTGTCGATCGCCTCGTCCACATGCGAGAGGGTCGCGTCGTCATGACTTGCGACGGTGATGCCACGCTCGGCGCAGACCTTGGAGATCGCCGCGCGGTGCGGTGTCGCGTTGCGTGCGGATTCTTCCTGGCGTTTGGCCACGAAGGCGGCGAATGCCTCGTCGCTGAGGCCGCGCTTCTTCTGGTAGTAGAGCGTGTATTGATCCATCGTCTGGAACTGCCGCTGCCCTGGCGCATGATCCATCAGCGAGACGAGCCGCACATGCGGATCGTTCTCGAAGTCGACGAAATGCTCCATGCAATTGTCGGCGGAGACTTCGCAGCGCAGATGCAGGAAATGTTCGGAGCGCAGGCGGCCGTAGGCGCCGGCGGCGGCAATCGCATCCGCCATGGCGCGCATCTCGCCATGGGCAAAGCCGCCGTCCTCGTCGGCGCCCATGCGCAGGCAGTCGAAGACCGTGGTGATGCCGGAGGTGGCAATCTGTGCGTCATGAGCCTGGATCGCCGCAGTGGTGTTCCAGCGCACGCCCGGGCGCGGCGAGTAATGCTGTTCCAGATGGTCGGTATGAAGTTCGACGAGGCCCGGGATCAGGTAGTCACCCTCGAAATCCTCGCCGCTATGGACATTGCCTTCCGAGATATCGGTGATCCTGCCGTTCCGGATCTGGACGGAACCGGAGATCACGCTGTCCTCGAGCACGATGCGGGCATTGGTGAGCACGAGTTCGGCGGTCATGATGCGGTCTTTCTGTTTTCGAAGGCGGGCGCCAGCGGAAGCCAGCGATGGGCGATGAAGGGTGCGCCGCGCTCCGGCTCCACGAAGATGGCGAGCCCATCGACAGCCAGCGGCGCGTTTGCGAAATCGGCGAAGCGGCGGTCGAGTTCGCGGCGCATGATGGGCGCCTGCTCGGGCGGGACTTGGCCCGTCAGCGTCATGTGGAAGCGGAACTCGTCCATGACATAGGGATAACCCCAGCGGTCGAGATTGGCGCGCTGGGCGGAACTCAGCATATCAGGGTTGCGCCGTGCGATATAGGCCTCCGTCAGCGGCGCGCGAAAATGTTCGAACTCTTCGACGACGCGTCCGGCGTAGTGCTGGAGCTCGGGGTAAATGGTATCGGGAACCAGCGCGAAGAACCGCCCCAACTGGCCGACGATGATGTTCGGGATGTCGAACGCCGTGGTCTCTGCGGCAAAGCGCTCGACGGCCCTGAGCAACTCGGCTTCCGTCCGGTCCGGATGCAGTTCGAAGGGTGCCTTGAGCGTCGCGTGAAAAGCGTAGCGGCGCGGATCGGCGGTCAGTTCATGCACGGCTTCGCGGGGCAGGCCTTCGACATCTGGCGTCGGAAACGTTTCGGCGGTGAAGGCGTCGCGGCCGAGCCAACGCGCTGCCGCTTTCGTCAGCGGATGGTTTTCAGCGGGCGAAAAATAGAGAGCGTAGCGCAAAGCGGGATTCCGGAATCAGGAGAAGGCCGGCCGACCTTACCTGTCTGCCGGCCCGCGAAACAGGACCTTCGGCTAAAAGATTTCCATGACAGAATGATGATAATCAGGCCTTTCAGTGGCCCTTTTTACCCATGACGCGCGAACGCAGCGTGTTCGAGAGGTTGTCGAAGACGAAGACCACCAGAAGGATCAGCAGGACCATGTAGGCTACCTTGTCCCAGTCGGCATTGGTCTTCATGGATTCGAGCAGCTTGAGGCCGATACCGCCCGCGCCGACGGCGCCGATCGCGGTTGCCGAACGGGTGTTGGACTCCCAGAAATACAGCGATTGCGAGATGAAGATCGGCAGGACCTGCGGCACGACGCCGTAACGCTGCACGATGACCGGTGCCGCACCCACCGATTTGACGCCCTCGCGCTGCTTGTCGTCGACATTCTCCAGCGCCTCCGAATAGACCTTGCCGAGCGCGCCGGTGTCCGTGAAGAAGATGGCGGCGATGCCCGGCAGCGGCCCCGGCCCGAAGGCGCGGGTAAAGAACAGCGCCCAGATCAGCATGTCGATGGAGCGCAGGAAGTCGAAAAAGCGCTTCATGCCCCAGTTGAGCGGCCGGCTCGTCGTGATGTTGCGTGCCGCGACGAAGGCGAGCGGGAAGGCGATGATGGTGGCAAACAGCGTGCCGACAAAGGCCATGACCAGCGTCTGCATCAGCTTGGAGAGAATATCGCCATGCTGCCAGCTGCTATTGTTCAGAAAATTGTCGAGCGCCAGCGAGGCATTGGGCTGGGCCGGGTCGATCCGCTCGCCGAAGAGCATCAGCCCGGCGACGCTGGTGACGCTGCGGCCCCAGAAGGGCGATTGCGTGTCGAAGAAGAAATTTGCCCAGCCGAGGAAACGCCGCTGCACATAGACCTGGCTGTTGCGGATTTCCGCCTGGCCGGCAAAGCCGAAATGGACATTGACCTTGTTGCCGTCCTGTATCATCCGCGCCGGCGCACCGGCTGGCAGGATAGCCCGGTCTCCTTTGATCGCTACGGGATAGAGTTTGCCGTCGATATAGACGTCGACTTGGCTCGGGGTTACGTCGAGCCGGTCGTCGCTACCGAAGATAACCGTGTAGCCGCCATTGGAGGTCGGCTTCAGCCAGTCGATCGCTGCGCCGTCCGGATATTGCCCGCGGCTCGTCCATTGCGGGACGACCTGACCGTTCTGGAAGCGCAGGCGCGGCTGCGCGCGCCATGAATACCAGTCCTGGAGGTAGATCGCCGCGCGATCCCAGTTGCCGTTGACGAAGGTCGGGATGACGTTGAAGAAGGAGAAGCAGAACGCGAGGTAGACGAAGACTGCGACGGCCGCGATCGCCAGGCCCCAGCGCTGCAGGAAGCCGCGGTGAAAGACTTCCGGATAGGTGCTAAGCAGGCGTTCGCGATCGGCGGCATTGACGGCGAGATTGGACATCAGGCAGCTCCCCGGCCGAATTCGAACGATTGCTTGCCGATCAGCCGGCGGCGCAGCCAGGCCGAGAACTGGTCGACGCAGATGACCGTAATCAGAAGAAGAATGATGATTGCGTAGGTCTTGGCGGCGTGGTCGCGTCCGATCGACAGGCTGAACACTTCCCCGATGCCGCCGCCGCCAACGGCGCCGATAATGGTCGAGGCGCGCACATTGATCTCGGTCCGCAGCAGTGTGTAGGAGACGAAATTCGGCAGGACCTGCGGCAGGATCGCGAAGCGGACGCGCTCCAGCCAGCTGGCGCCCGAAGCGCGCAGGCCCTCGTCCGGCTTCATGTCGGCATTCTCGACCACTTCGAAGAACAGCTTTCCGAGCGCGCCGATGGTATGGACCGACACTGCGATGATCGCCGCGATCGGACCGATCGACAGGATCGCGGCCAAAAGGCCTGCGACGACGATTTCCGGAAAGGCGCGCAGGATTTCCATGATGCGTCTCACCACCCAGCGCGTGAGACCGGCGCCGACGAGATTGGTGGAGGCGAAGAAGCAGAGAAGGAAGGCGCCCGTGGCCCCGAGGATGGTCGAAACGATGGCGATGTTGATGGTGATCGCCAGCTGGTAGAAGAAGTTCGGAATATAGAAACTGTCGGTGATCCAGATACGGTCGCTCGTATAGTCGAACTTGATCGATCCGTCCGCATAGGGCGACGGCAGGTCGAACATGGCGCGGAAGATCTCCAGCGGGCTGTTCGGCACGAAGCTCTTGATGAAATCGAAGAAATACGGAAGGCGTTCGAAGAACTTGCCGGAATTGGCTTCGTTGGCGAAATCCAGCGACGCGCCGAGAACGATCAGGAAAACGACGATCGAGACGACGGTATAGATCCGCCGCGTCCGCACCTGGCTCTGGTAATGGTCGAGGATGGTGCGGGAGCTTTCCTGCAGCCCGCTGAACTGGGCGGGTTCGGCCGCGTGCGCCATTCTAGGGATCCTTGTTGAACGAGCGGCGGCATCGTCATGATGCCGCCGCAGGGTATTGATCAGACGTTGGATCAGCCGCCGATGACAGCCTTACGGGCGTCGATGATGGTCTGGTAGAAGCTCTGGTCGACCGGCGACCAATCAACGTAACCGCCGCCTGTGAAGGACTGGAAGCAGGTCTTGTCGGTCTTTGGCAGTTCGGCGAAGTAGGCGGTGACCTTCTTCTGAAGGTCGGCTGGCAGCTTCTGGGATACCATCAGCGGACCGTTCGGGATCAGCGGCGACTTCCAGACTTCGACGAGGTCGTCCATGTCGATCAGGCCCTTGTTGACCATGATGTGGAGGTTGCCCGAGGAATAACCCTGAGCCCAGTCGCCGGTGCCGGAGCCGAAGGTCGTGCCGACGTCGAACTTCTTGTCGAGAACGCCGAGAACGAGGTTCTCATGGCCGCCGCCGAAACCGGTTTCCGAGAAATACTGCTTGACCGGGGCGCCGACGGCCTTCGGGAGCGAGACGTTCGGGACGAGGTAGCCCGAGGTCGAGTCCGGATCGGCGAAGCCGAGCTTCTTGCCCTTGGCGTCGGCGAGCGTCTTGATGCCCGAATCCTTGCGGGCAACCATGATCGAGTAGTAGCCGGTCGAACCGTCGGCCTGCTTGGTGGTCAGGACCGGGGTAACGGCATTCGGGTCCTTGATGTAGATCGCTGCGTAGGAAGCCGCGCCCATGACGGCGAGGTCGATCGTGCCGCCGAGCAGGCCCTGGATGACGCCGTTATAGTTCGGCGACGGGAAGAGCTTGACTTCGGCAACGCCGGTCGCCTTGGAAAGGCCGGCCTTGACGCATTCGGTGCGGCGGATCTGGTCGGCTTCATTTTCACCGCCGTCGAGGCCGATACGCAGAACCTTGACGTCTTGGGCGAGGGCCTGGCCGGCGAGAGCGGAAATGGCGATCGTCGCCATCAGGATCTTGCGGAATGCAGACATGGAAGTCTCCTTTGGTGATTGGGGTGGTCAACCCGGAAAGGGCGTCAGTCTTCCGGCCGCGGGTCGCAGCCGGAAACGGGTCAGCGCATGGCGGCAGCTTCGGTCACCATGCCGGATGTGTCGATTGCGACCGCAGCCTCGCCGCGGCGGGTGGCTGCAAGGCTGGTCGATGTCATGGTCTCGTCGATCCCGGCGCCATCCTTGTCGGAACCGTAGATTTCGCGCACTGCATTGGCATTGAGTTCCTGCGGCGGACCGTCGAACACGACGCGGCCGCCCGCCATGCCGATGATCCGCTCGCAATAGCTGCGGGCGGTATCGAGCGTATGCAGATTGGTGATGACCGTGATGCCTTCGCGTTCGTTGATGTCGCGCAGCGCATCCATGACGATCTTGGCGTTGAGCGGATCGAGCGAGGCGATCGGCTCGTCGGCAAGCATCATTTTCGGTGCCTGCACCAGCGCCCGGGCAATCGCCACACGCTGCTGCTGGCCGCCCGACAATGTTCCGGCCGCCTGCAGCGCCGTCTGTTCGATGCCGAGCCGCTCGAGCGCCGCCATCGCCATGACGCGCTCGTCACGGCTGAAGATTTTCAAGAGGCTCATCGTCGTCGAGCGGTGATTGAGACGGCCGAGCAGCACGTTGGTCATCACGTCGAGGCGCGGCACCAGGTTGAACTGCTGGAAGATCATCGCGCAGTCGCGCTGCCAGTTGCGCAGTGCCCTGCCCTTGAGGGAGGAGACCTCGGATCCGTTGAAGTGGATGGAGCCGGAACTCGGCTCCTGCAGGCGATTGATCATGCGCAGCAGGGTCGACTTGCCGGCGCCGGAGCGTCCGATGATGCCGACCATCTGGCCCTGGGGAATCTCGACGTTCACGGCGTTCACCGCGATACGGTCGCCGAAACGGCGGGTGATGTCCCTCAACTCGAACTTCATGCTCTCTCGCCAATGCAGCCTTTTTCTGACTGCTCGATTAGCGATGGTTGATGAAGTCTGAATGTCGGTTTTATGTCGGTTTTATTATATTCCGAAAGCGCCTGCCGCGCTTTGGTTACGGGGCATGACGCGACACGAATTCTTCGGCCGAAAGTGCCCGGAAATCGTCGAGAGCTGCCCTCAGCTTCCGGTGGTCCCAATCCCACCAGGCAAGCCGGTCCATCGCGTCGCCGACCGCTTTTGTGAAACGCTCGCGGATGAGTTTTGCCGGCACGCCGCCGACGATCGTATAGGGCGCGACGTCCTTCGACACGACCGCGCCGGCACCGATCACCGCACCGTTGCCGATGGTGACGCCCGGCAGCACGGTGGCGCCATGCCCGATCCAAACGTCGTGGCCGATCGTGACGCGATGGTCGCGCCGCCATTCGAAGAAGCTCTTCTCGTCTTCGGCGTCGTCCCAGTAGCTGGCGGCGCGATAGGTGAAGTGGTGCAGCGTCGCCCGCCATGTCGGATGGTTGGTGGCGTTGATGCGCACGGAAGCCGCCATGTTGACGAACTTGCCGATCGTGGCGCACCAGATCGAGCCGTCCTGCATGATGTAGGAATAGGCGCCGATCTCGGCCTCGCTGATGCGGCAGCGCTCCGAAACTTCCGTGTACGGACCGAGCGTGGAATTGCTGACGTTCGCCGTTTCGTGGATCGCGGGCTGGAGCCCAACCTTGACGCTCATGCTGCGACTGCCTTTCGCGGAGAAAACTGCGAGACGTCGAGAACGCGGTCGGCAACGGCCTCACGCACTTCCTCGTCGTGGAAGATGCCGAGAAGGGCGACGCCTTCCCGCTTCTTGTCAGCGATCATGTCCACCACGACGCGCCGGTTGATCGCGTCGAGCGAAGCGGTCGGCTCGTCGAGGAGCAGGATGCGGTGGCTGGTGATGAAACCGCGGGCGATGTTGACCCGCTGCTGCTCGCCACCCGAAAACGTGGCTGGCGGCAGGCTCCAGAGCTCCCGCGGCAGATTGAGCTTGGCCAGAAGCTCGGCCGCCTTGTCGCGCGCTTCCGCGGCGGCGATGCCGCGGGCGACGAGCGGTTCGGCGACCACGTCAAGCGCGGAGACGCGGGGCACGGTGCGCAGGAACTGGCTGACATAACCGAGCGTATGGCGGCGCACGTCGAGCACGGTGCGCGGATCGGCACGGGCGATATCGACGATCCGGTCCTTGTGATCGACGAGGATCTGCCCGGCGTCGACGGCATAGTTGCCGTAGAGCATCTTGAGGATCGAGCTCTTGCCGATGCCCGACGGGCCGCCGAGCACGACGCATTCGCCGCTCGCGACCGAAAAGTTCACATCGTTGACGACCGGCAGCTTGATGCCGTCGCGCAGATGCATGGTGAAGCTCTTGAAGACCTCGGAAACGACGAGGGGAGTAGCCATGATCGTTTTTCCTCAGACCTGAAGAATGGAAGAGACGAGGAGCTGGGTATAGGGCTCGCGGGGGTCGTCGAGCACCCGATCGGTCAGCCCGTGTTCGATCACATGGCCGTCCTTCATCACCATCATCCGGTGCGAGAGGAGGCGGGCAACCGCGAGGTCGTGGGTGACGACGATCGCCGACAGGCCGAGATCGTTGACGAGGCCGCGCACCAGGTCGAGCAGGCGGGCCTGGACCGAGACGTCGAGGCCACCGGTCGGCTCATCCATGAATACCAGGCGCGGGCCGGTTACCAGGTTGCGGGCGATCTGCAGGCGCTGGCGCATGCCGCCGGAAAAGGCGCGTGGCTGGTCGTCGATGCGGTCGGTGCCGATCTCGACGCGGGTCAGCCAGTCGCTCGCCGTCTCGCGGATCTTGCCGTAATGCCGGTCGCCGACCGCCATCAGCCGCTCGCCGACATTGGCGCCGGCCGAGACCGTCATGCGCAGGCCATCGGCCGGGTTCTGGTGCACGAAGCCCCAGTCGGTGCGCATCAGGAAGCGCCGTTCGGCCTCGCTCATATGGTAGAGGTCGCGGAAATTGCCGTCGCGCATCCGGTATTCGACGCTGCCGGTGGTCGGCATCAGCCGGGTCGACAGGCAGTTGAGCAGCGTCGTCTTGCCCGAACCGGATTCGCCGACGATGGCCAGCACTTCGCCCGGCCAGAGCTCGAAGGAGACGTCCTTGCAGCCGATCCGGCTGCCGTAGAATTTCGAGACGCCGCTGACTTTGAGGAGGGGGGTGTCGGTCATGGCGTGTAGTCCTTGGATGTCGGTGCGTGTGGTTTATTCCTCTCTGTCCTGCCGGACGCCACTGCCTTCGCCGTCATCCTCGGGCTCGACCCGAGGATCCAGGCCATCGCGCTCCATGCGTCGAAATTTGGAGAGCCGCTGCGGCAAAAGAGTGTGGATCCCCGGGTCAAGCCCGGGGATGACGGAAGGTGAAGAGGGGGAGATGTCCGGCAGGACAGAGGGGGGTAAGCCACAACCGCCATCACTCAGCTGCCTCCTTGGCAGGCGCCAGCATGGCGCCGGCATGGCCGTGTTCGCGGCGGCCCTCGCAATTGTCGGTGTCTGAACAGACGAACATGCGACCGCCCTTGTCGTCCAGCACAACCTCGTCGAGATAGACGTTTTCGGCCCCGCAGAGCGCGCAGGGCTTGTCGAACGTCTGGATTTCGAACGGATGATCCTCGAAGTCGAGGCTGACGACGTCCGTATAGGGCGGCACGGCGTAGATGCGCTTCTCGCGGCCGGCGCCGAAGAGCTGCAGCGCCTCCGACCGGTGCATCTTCGGATTGTCGAACTTCGGCGTCGGCGACGGGTCCATCACGTAGCGGCCCGCGACCTTGACCGGATAGGCATAGGTCTTCGAAATCCGGCCGTTATGGGCGATATCCTCGTAGAGTTTCACATGCATGAGGCCGTATTCTTCCAGCGCATGCATCTTGCGGGTCTCGGTCTCGCGCGGCTCGAGGAAGCGCAACGGTTCCGGGATCGGCACCTGGTAGACGAGGATCTGGCCCTCGGCGAGCTTGTGCTCGGGAATGCGGTGGCGGGTCTGGATGATCGTCGCGTCCTTGGTGTGGGTGGTGACGGCGACATTGGCGACCTTCTGGAAGAAGGCGCGGATCGAGACCGCATTGGTCGTGTCGTCGGCGCCCTGGTCGATCACCTTCAGCACGTCTTGCGGGCCGATGATCGCCGCCGTCACCTGCACGCCGCCGGTGCCCCAGCCGTAGGGCATCGGCATCTCGCGGGAGGCGAACGGCACCTGGTAACCGGGGATGGCGATCGCCTTGAGGATCGCGCGGCGGATCATCCGCTTCGTCTGTTCGTCGAGATAGGCGAAGTTGTAAGTGGCGAGGTCCGTCATTTACGGCTACCTTTGAGCAATTGGGAGGGCATTTCATGGAATTCAGTGCCGAGACGCTTTCGAGTATCGTGCTCTTTGGCCTTATCGCGCTCGCGCTGCTCTATCGCGCCATTTTCGGACCGGGAAAGGGCAGCAGCAGTTTTGATGCGGATGGCGGCGATGGAGGAGACGGCGGCGACTGAAGGATGTGCGGCGGTTTCGGTCATTCCGCCGCCTCCCGCAGGTCCTTTCCGGCATTTCTGGCGGCTTCGACATCGGCGCGCATCTTGCGCACAAGCGCAAGCTCGGCCTGGAAGTCGACATAATGCGGCAGCTTCAAATGCTCGACGAAACCGGTCGCCTGGACGTTGTCGGAATGCGAGATCACGAATTCCTCGTCCTGCGCCGGCGCGGTAATGTCCTCGCCGAGCTCTTCGGCGCGCAGGGCGCGATCCACCAGCGACATCGACATCGCCTTGCGCTCGCTCTGGCCGAAGACCAGGCCGTAACCGCGGGTGAACTGCGGCGGCGCCTTGGACGAACCCTTGAACTGGTTGACCATCTGGCATTCGGTGATCCGGATGCGGCCGAGCGAGACGGCAAAGCCGAGTTCGGCGACTTCGATCTCGACTTCTACTTCCCCGATACGGACCTCGCCGACGAACGGATGGTTGCGGCCGTATCCCCGCTGGGTGGAGTAGCCGAGCGCCAGCAGGAAACCCTCGTCGCCGCGGGCGAGCGCCTGCAGGCGCAGATCCCGGCTCATCGGGAACTCCATCGGCTCGCGGGTGAGGTCGCCGGCCTGATGGTCCTCGGAAAACTCCCCATCCGCTTCGATCAGGCCTTCATGGGCGAGAATGTCGGAGACGCGCATGATGTGCTCCTGCGGCGCATCGCGGCGCTCCGGCTCCTCGACCGCCTCGTCGGTGAGCAGAGAAGGATCGAGCAGCCGGTGGGTATAGTCGAACGTCGCCCCGAGAAGCTGCCCGCCCGGCAGGTCCTTGTAGGTCGCCGAAACCCGCCGCTCGACCTTCATGGCAGCCGTATCGACCGGAACGGAAGAGCCGAAGCGCGGCAGAGTGGTGCGATAGGCCCGCAGCAGGAAGATCGCCTCGATCATGTCGCCGCGCGACTGGCGGATCGCAAGCGCTGCGAGCGCCTGGTCATAAAGCGAGGCCTCGGCCATCACGCGGTCCACTGCGAGGCCCAACTGCTCGACGATCTGCTCGATGGTGACGGAGGGAAGCGAGCGATCACCCCGGCGTCGGTCGGCCAGCAGTCTGTGAGCATTGTTGATGGCGGCCTCGCCACCCTTGACGGCAACATACATGGTTCATTCTCCTTGCCATTACCGGCATCCCATCAAGACGCGGGAAGGTTTGGTCGTTCGGCTTCGAAGGTTAAAAAGTCGGTCGACCGTTCATTGGGTGGCGATGCGTACAGTCCGCGGCAGGCACAACAGGTTCTTGCCGGCCGTCAGGATGACGTCGACGCCGCGCGGGAAGAGCGCCCGGTTGTCGGCCCAGAGCCGCAGAAAGACTTCCGGAAGGCCCTTCACCATGACGGTGGTCGCGTGCGGAATGCCAGGACCCGTCAGTGTCAGCGGCAGGCCTTCGCCAAGTGCTGCGACCTCGATCACCAGCGTCGTCGAGCGGTCCGGATATTCCTGCGTGCCGGCCGAGAAGAGGCCGAACGAGGCAAGCGCCGCGCCGGCTTCCACGAAAGCGAAGCGGGCCTCGGCCTTCTCGCGGGTGATCGGCGCACCGGTGTGGAAGCCGATCCACTCGCCGACGGCCGATTTGAAAAGCCCCGCACTCAGCCACACGGACGTTTCATGGTCGCAGAGCGTCATGGCGATCGCCCCGGCCGCTCCTCCAAGCGGCTCCGGCTGGCCGACATCCGGCCCGACGGTACGGATCGTTCCCGGACGGGCCATGCTGTCCATCAGCATGCGAAACACGTCCTGGGATTCGAAGACCGGCTCTCCGAACCCGCCGGAAAGCGCTTGCGTCTTGATGTTCATCAGTCGTCCCCCCGTACCATGGTGAAGAAATCGACGCGGGTCGCAGCCGTCTCCTCCGCCTTCTGTTTATCTTCCGTCGCGACGCGGGCCTCGATCGGACCGAGCAGCGCAGCCTCCACGAAATCGCGCGTGCCGGCCTCCTGCCAGAGCGCGTCGAAAATGGCTGCGAGCCGGACATTCGCCTTCGCGGTGCCGAGCGCCTGCGCATGGCCGGCGGTGCCGGATGCCAGAAGCACGGTCGCACGCGTCACCGTCGCCTCGCCGAGATTGAAGGGTGCGCCGCCACCGCCGATGCGACCGCGGACCATCACCAGTCCGGTCTCGGGCCCGCGCACCGGCTTGACCTCCGGTTTGGCTGGAAGCTTTTCCCAGGCGTCATGCAGTTCGTTCGTCGTCGCGCGCGCAAGAAGCCCGGCGGCGCGTCGGCGCGCGGCGATTTCTGCGTTCGGCTCGATTTGTTTCGCCAGGTCCATTGCCAAGCTCCTAAATGTCTATTGATATAGACAACCATACAAGTTATATGTACTACTAACTTTCTGATATAACAAGCGTGTGACATGGATACGGGGCAGACAAACGTTCACCGTCAAAACGGCGTGGCGCTATGGCGGCAGATCGCCGACCGCATTCGCGCCTCGATCGCCGATGGCGACTACGACGCGACCGGCAAGGTGCCGCCGGAATTCACGCTGGCCGCGCAGTTCGGCGTCAATCGCCATACGGTCAGGAGCGCGCTTGCCGCACTCGCTCAGGAGGGCATCGTCCGTTCGGTGCAGGGGCGCGGTACGCTGATCAAGCGCAAGGAACGGCTGAACTTCCCGATCACGCGTCGCACCCGGTTCAGCGAGGGCATCGGCGACCAGGCGCGGGAAAAGGAAGGCCTGCTGCTGCATTCGGCCCAGGAACCGGCCTCAGTCGACCTGTCGGCCCGGCTGCGCATTCCTGAAGGTGCGCAGGTGATCCGGCTGGAAACGCTGAGGAAAGCGGATCACCGCCCGGTTTCCCGCTCGACGACATGGTTTCCGGCCGACCGTTTCGGCGGCATCGAGGAGGCCTACAGCAAAAGCGGCTCGATCACGGTTGCATTCCGGATGCTCGGCCTTTCGGATTATCTGCGTGTCTCGACGGAGGTGACGGCTACCCATGCGGACGGTGCGGATCTCGCCGACCTGCAACTGTCGCCGGGAGCCATCATCCTCGTGGCCCGCGCCCTCAACACCGATCCGGACGGTGTCCCGGTGCAATACGCCGTCAGCCGCTTTCCGGCCGACATGGTGCAGTTCACGATCGAGAATTGAGTATCGGGATATGCTTGTGTAGTTGCAAAATTATAATTATATATTTGCAATGAACCTGATGCGTTTCGAATGGGATCTCGCAAAGGCGGCGACGAACGTCAAGAAGCACGGCATCAGCTTCGAGACCGCGGCGCGTGTTTTCGCCGACCCTTTCGTCCTGATCGAGCAGGATCGTATCGAAGGTGGAGAGCAGCGTTGGCAGGCCCTGGGTTCTGTTGATGGTCTCGCCATCCTGCTGGTTGCTCACACCGTCTATGAGGATGCGGAGGATGACGGTCAGACCTACGAGGTGATCCGCATCATTTCGGCACGAAAAGCCGATCCGAGAGAAAGACGACGTTATGAAGAAGAGCGCTGAGATCGTCAGATACGAAGTTGATAGGGATAGTCTGCCGCCTCTGACCGAGAAGCAGAAAGCTGAGCTTGCAGCCCTGTCGGAGCTTCCTGACGAGCAGATTGATTACAGTGACATTCCAAGGCTGACCGACGAACAACTCCAAAATGCCGGAAGGGGACGTTTCTATCGCCCCCTGAAACAGCAGATCACAGCCCGAGTGGATGCTGATGTGGTGGACTGGCTCAAGTCGCAGGGCAAAGGTTATCAGGCCCGCATGAATGCAATCCTTCGAAGGGAAATGCTGGCGTCGCTGAAATCCCAGAAGCGGACCTGATTGCTTCCGGCGCTCAATGCGCGCCGGACATGTCGCCGAGAACATCCTTGGAAGCGACGGTCGAGTCGGCCTTGAGCGTGTAGACCATCGGCACGCCGGTCGCGAGGTTGAGCTTGAGGATTTCTTCCTTGCTCAGCCGGTCGAGAACCATCACCAGCGAGCGAAGCGAATTGCCGTGTGCGGCCACGAGCACCTTTTCGCCGCGAAGCACGCGCGGCAGGATTTCCGTCATGTAGTAGGGCCAGACGCGGGCGCCGGTATCGCGCAGGCTTTCGCCACCCGGCGGCGGAATGTCGTAGGAACGGCGCCAGATATGCACCTGCTCCTCACCCCACTTGGCGCGCGCATCGTCCTTGTTGAGTCCGGAAAGATCGCCGTAGTCGCGCTCGTTGAGCGCCTGGTCGCAGATCGTCTCGAGATCCGGCTGGCCGACCTTGTCGAGGACGATCTTCAGCGTGTCCTGGGCGCGCTTCAGCACCGAGGTGAAGGCAATGTCGAACTTGATGCCCGTTGCCGCCAGCGCTTCGCCGCCGGCCTCAGCTTCCTGGATGCCGAGCGGCGTCAGATCCGGATCGCGCCAGCCGGTGAAAAGGTTCTTGAGATTCCAGTCGCTCTGGCCGTGGCGAACGAGGACGAGAGTTCCGCTCATGGGATGAATTCCTCCGGGAAGATTTTCAGGAAAGCCCGAGCACGTCGAGCATGGAATAGTTGCCGGGCTTCTTGTCGCGCGCCCAGAGCGCCGCGGCAACCGCGCCGCGGGCGAAGATCGAGCGGTCGCGCGCGCTGTGCGAGAGCGTCACCAGTTCCCCTTCGCCGGCAAGGACGACCGAATGGTCGCCGACGACCGAGCCGCCGCGCAGCGTCGCAAACCCGATCGTGCCGGTCGGGCGGGCGCCCGTATGGCCGTCGCGCACTCGGACCGACTGGCTTGCGAGATCGATGCCGCGGCCTTGCGCTGCGGCTTCGCCGAGCAGCAGCGCCGTTCCGGATGGCGCATCGACCTTGTGCTTGTGATGCATTTCGACGATCTCGATATCCCAGCCGGCGGCGGGCAAGGCCTTCGCCGCCTGCGCGACGAGCACGCCGAGCAGGTTGACGCCGAGGCTCATATTGCCGGACTTGACGACGCGCGCGTGACGGCCGGCCGCCTTGAACTTTTCCTCGTCCTCGACCGAGCAGCCGGTCGTACCGATCACGTGGACGATCCGCGCCTGCGCGGCGAGGACCGAGAAGGCGACGCTGGTCGCCGGCGTGGTGAAATCGAGCACGCCGTCGGCGTCGAGAAAAGCCTTCAGCGGATCGGAGGTTATGGGAACGTCGAGAGTTCCGACACCGGCAAGCTCGCCCGCGTCCTTGCCGATGAACGGCGAACCTTCGCGCTGAACGGCCGCGTGCAGCGTCACGCCTGCTGTTTCATGGATGACCCGGATCATGGCCTGGCCCATCCGGCCTGCAGCACCAACCACCACGAGTTTCATGTCATTTGCGGTCATGCGCGGTGCAGTCCTTGCTTCGTCGGTCGATCTTTTCGAGCGGTTACAGCTTGTTGGGACGAGCGTAAAGGCCGCTTTCGCACTGCGCAAGCATCTCTTGCCGCTCGTGTCCAGGAAAACGAGCCTCGCCCGCGACGATGATCTCGGGCCACTTCTAGCGTTGCCAGCGGCGGCCGTCCATGGAAAGGCCGTAGGCGGAAGGCGTGCGGGCAAAGCTCGCAAGGCCGGCGAGCGCCGCTTGCGGATGGGTTACCACGAAGGTCGGGATAGTGCCCATCAACTCCGTATGCGGCGCCTTGTCCTCGAAGGCGGCACGGAATTCAGGGCCTTTGAGCGCCGGGATGATCTTCTGTGAGATGCCGCCGGCGAGATAGACGCCGCCGCGCGCCATGAAGATCAGCGCCATGTCGCCGGCGACCCGGCCGAGATAGGTGGCAAATAGCGAAAGCGTTTCAACGGCCTGGGAATTGCCGCCATTCAGCCCATGGGCCGTGACGTCCGCCGGGTCGGAAAACGCGGGCTGCACCGCGTCCGCCGCGCAGACGGCCTGATAGATGTTCACGACGCCGCGCCCGCTCAGGATTTCTTCCGCGGAAACGCGGCCCTCGATGCGCTTGAGGTGCGGAAAAATCTCGAAATCCCGCTCCGAGCGTGGCCCGACATCCACATGTCCGCCTTCACCGGGAACCGGGAACCACATGTGGCGGGCATAGACGAGGCCGGCGACACCCAGGCCGGTGCCGGGACCCAGCACGACACGCGATGCCATATGCGGCTCGTTGTTTGCACCGAGCGTCTCGCGGTATTCGTCGGGCATGGCTGCGATAGCAAGCGCCTGGGCTTCGAAATCGTTGACCACCAGCACGTCCTCGAAGCCGAGATCGGCGATCATGCCCTTCGGCCGCACCACCCAGTCGCAATTGGTCAGATCGATCTCGTCGCCATCGATCGGCCCTGCGATGGCAAGGATCGCCGAACGGGGCTTTATCGAACTCCCTTCGAGCACGATTTTCTGGATCGCCTCATCGATCGTCGGATAGTCGGCGGTGCGCACGTTCGGGAACGGCTTCGGTTCCCCATCGGCGTCGAGGAGGATGGAGAAGCGGGCATTGGTGCCGCCGATATCGCCGATCAGGATCGGAAACGGCAACGTGTCGGTCTTCATGGTATCGGCCATCGGGAAGCTTAGTCCTTCTGAAAGTCGATGAGTTTTTCGGCGGTGGCGCGGTTGAGCGCCATCGGTATGTCATAGACCGTCGCAAGCCGCGTCAGCGCCTTGACGTCGACATCGTGGGGAAGGGCGCTCAGGGGGTCGATGAAGAAGATCAGCATCTGGACCTCGCCCGTGGCGATCATCGCGCCGATCTGCTGGTCGCCGCCGAGCGGGCCGCTCTTCAGCCGCGTCACTTCGAGGCCGGGGCAGGCATCCTGAACCCGGCCGCCCGTCGTGCCGGTAGCGACGATGCGGAACCGCGAAAGCGCTGCCTGGTGATGACGGGCAAAATCCGCCATGTCGTTCTTCTTCTGGTCGTGCGCGATCAGCGCAATGCAGGGCTTGGCCGACATGACTGGGTATCCTCGCCAGAACGATATTCAATCGATTTGTGACGCGTTCTAGCGTGCCGCTTCGCTCTTGGAAAGGTGGCGTCGAGACCGGCGTTTTCGATTGCCGGCCTCATCCGGACCTATTGCAGCGGACGCGGCGTCGGGATCGGCGTGTTATCGGAGGCGGGTGGCGGATCGTTGACGATCGCCTCGATGGTCTTTGCCGGTGCCGACGCGGCAGGCTGAGCCGTGTAGGCCACGGCGCTGCCGCCGAAGGTGGCGTCGTCTTCGGAGCGCGAGGGAGCGGCAAGCACGGCTGCACAGGCTTTCGGCAGATCCGAGAGCATGACCTGGCGAGGCTTGACCGGCTTCTTGTTCGGATCCGGCTTCGGCGGCGGCGCCCACGGCTCCTTGCTGAACCACCAGGCGAGGGAATTGTCGCAGCCGTCGCCCCTGGCGACCGGCGCCTGGCTCTGGCAGGCCGCAGCGCCGGCCGGGCAGTGGATGCGGATATGGAAATGTTCGTCATGGCCGTAGACCGGCCGCACCTTGCCGAGCAGGCTTCGGTCGCCGGTCCAGGTTTCGCATAGCTTCTTCTTGATGGCGGGGTTGACGAAGACCCGCTCCACCTGCGGATAGCTCGCCGCCTGCATGACGACCTTGGCGTGGGTGCTGGTCCAGCGGCTGGGATCGACGGTCAGGAACTTGCTCTTGTCGAGCATGGAGGTGAAGGGCAGGCTTTCGCGTTGCTGCGCGCTCAGAGGCTGGGCGGGTTTCGGCGTGAACCAGATATCGGCGTCGAGGCCGATCTGGTGTGAGGCATGGCCGGTAAGCATCGGACCGCCGCGCGGCTGGGAAATGTCGCCGACGAGGATGCCGGAACCCCAGCCGAGCCTTGCGGCATCGCCGGAGAACCGTTCGAGCAATGAGATCATTGCCGGATTGCCCCAGCGGCGGTTGCGCGAGAGGCGCATCGCCTGCCAGGTCGGTCCGTCGGTCGGTAGCGCCACGGCGCCGGACATGCAGCCCTTCGCATAAAAACCCAGCGGCTCCGCCTCCGCCATGCTCGGGAGCTTCACGGTGCCAAAAAGCTGTTTCGCCGGCGTGCCTTCCTGCGCTGCCACCGGCCCTGTGAAGGTGCCGCAAAGGAAAGCGGTCATCGTCAACCGCAAAATAGTACCCGAAATCGATCTCATGCCCATCCGCCGCAAATCACCTGATCGCCTCGAATCTACCGTGAAACAGGATTTTGGTGAAATGGAGATGGCGGAAGCCCAGCCGATTTCCGGTAGATAAACGCCGGATAAAACGGATGTGAGCGCCGGACTCCTGTTTTTCGCCGCCTTTTGTCCTATGCTTCACCGCAACAGAGAAACTCGGAAGAGGTAACGAATGGTTCTGGCTCGGCTGAAGGTAGGTTTCGCGATCGTCATGGCGACGGTTCTAGCAGCGTCGAACGTGCCGGCCCAGGAACCGAAATGGCGGCATGGCATGGCCGTTGTCGGTGACCTCAAGCTGCCGGAAGGCTTCAAGCAGCTTCCCTATGTCGATGTGAACGCGCCGAAGGCCGGCGAGCTGCGCCTCGGCGACGAAGGCACGTTCGACAACCTCAACCTAGTGATCGACCGGGGTGCGGTGGCTTCGGGCGTCAGCCTGATCTACGACACGCTCATGAAACGGTCGGAGGACGAGGTTTTCGGCACCTACGGCCTTTTGGCCGAGGCGGTGTCCTATCCCTACGATGTGTCTTCGGTGACGTTCCGGCTGAGGCAGGAGGCGAAATGGGCGGACGGGAAGCCGGTCACTCCGGAGGACGTAATCTTCAGCCTGGAGAAGCTGAAGGAGCACAGCGCCCTCTATTCCGGCTACTATCGGCACGTCACCGCTGCTGAAAAGACCGGCGATCGCGAAGTGACCTTCCGCTTCGACGAAAAGAACAACCGCGAACTGCCTTCGATCGTCGGCGATTTTCCGGTCCTGCCCAGGCACTGGTGGGAAGGCAAGGACGCACAGGGCAACCAGCGCGACATTTCCCGCACCACGCTGGAGCCGCCGATCGGGTCCGGCCCCTACAAGATCGGCGCCGTTCAGCCGGGCTCCACCATTCGTTACGAGCTGCGCGACGACTACTGGGGCAAGAACCTGCCGATCAACCTCGGCCAGTATAACTTCCGGACGATCAGCTATACCTATTTTTCGGATGCCGACGTGGAATTCGAGGCTTTCCGGGCGGGCACGATCGACTACCGCCAGGAAAACAGTTCGAGCCGCTGGGTCACCCGTTATGATTTCGATGCGGTGAAGGACGGGCGGGTTATCAAGGAAGCACTGACCAATCCGTTCAAGGCCGTCGGCGTCATGCAGGCTTTCGTGCCGAACATGCGGCGCGACATCTTCAAGGATTCGCGCGTCCGCGAGGCGCTGAACTACGCCTACGACTTCGAAGATCTCAACAAGAACCTTGCCTATGGCGGCCTGAAGCGGGTCGACAGCTTCTTCTGGGGCACCGAGCTTGCTTCATCCGGCCTGCCGCAGGGGAAAGAGCTGGAGATCCTCAACGGATTGAAGGACAAGGTTCCGGCGCGGGTCTTCTCCACTCCGTACACCAACCCTGTCGGCGGTGACCCCAACAAGGTGCGCGATAACCTGCGCACGGCCATCAGCCTGCTGAAGGAGGCGGGCTGGGAGCTGAAGGGCAACCGGATGGTCAATGCCAAGAGCGGGCAGGCCTTGGGTTTCGAAATTCTCCTGAACAGCCAGTCGCAGGAGCGAACCGTGATGCCGTATGTGACCAGTCTCAAGAAAATCGGCATCGATGTCCGGCTCCGGATAGTCGACGCGTCGCAATATATCAATCGAATCCGCAGCTTCGATTATGACATGATGTACGGGGTTTGGGCCCAGACCATGAACCCCGGCAACGAACAGGCGGACTACTGGGGATCGGCGTCCGTCAACCGGCCTGGATCACGCAACTATGCAGGCATCGCCGATCCTGCGGTGGATCAGCTGATCAACATGATTACCTTTGCCCAGAACCGGGATGATCAGGTGGCGGCCGTCAAGGCGATGGACCGGGTGCTGCTCGCCAACCACTTTGTGGTCCCCATGTTCTATTCAGGCGAAGCGAGGATCGCCTACTGGAACCGTATCACGCATCCGCAGAGACTGCCGGAATACAGCACAGGTTTCCCCGAGACCTGGTCGGCCAGAAGCGCCTTGAAGTGAAGATCTGGCGCGCCCTTGCGCCGCCGACCGGCACCTGTTCCAAATGAACCCGTATGATTCGCACCGGAAAAGAGGAAAGAGCCATTTGATCGGCATTGGGATATGCGGTGAGACAAGCCCCGTGGCCACGGGCGGGGCGCTCTGATGGGCGCCTATATTCTCCGCCGTCTTCTGCTGATGATACCGACGATCGTCGGCATCATGGCGATTTCCTTCCTCGTGGTGCAGTTCGCGCCGGGCGGCCCGGTCGAGCAGGTGATCGCCCAGATCCAGGGCCAGGATACCGGTGATCGGCTTTCCGGCGGTGGCGGCGACGTGCTCCAGCAACAGGGCGGAGGCGAGGAAAGCCGTTACCGCGGCGCTCAGGGCCTCGACCCCGAATTCATCGCCAAGCTCGAGAAGCAGTTCGGTTTCGACAAGCCGCCGGTGACGCGGTTCCTCGACATGATGTGGAACTACATCCGCTTCGACTTCGGCGAGAGCTTCTTCCGAAATACTTCGGTTCTGGATCTCATCATCGACAAGATGCCGGTGTCGATTTCGCTCGGCTTCTGGATCCTGATCGTCTCCTATCTGATCTCGATCCCATTGGGGATCCGCAAGGCGGTCAAGGATGGCTCGACCTTCGACGTATGGACCTCCGGCGTGATTATCATCGGTTATGCAGTGCCGAGCTTCCTGTTCGGCATCCTGCTGATCGTGCTTTTCGCGGGCGGTTCCTTCTTCGACTGGTTCCCGCTGCGCGGCCTGGTTTCGGACAACTTTTCGGAACTTTCCTGGTGGGAAAAGATCATCGACTATTTCTGGCACCTGGCATTGCCGCTGATCGCCATGTCGCTATCGGCCTTCGCAACCACCACTCTGCTCACCAAGAACTCGTTCATCGACGAGATCAAGAAACAGTATGTGACAACCGCGCGCGCCAAGGGCCTCAACGAGCGGCAGGTTCTCTACGGCCACGTCTTCCGCAACGCCATGCTCATCGTCATCGCCGGCTTTCCGGGCGCCTTCATCTCGGCCTTCTTCACCGGTTCGCTGCTGATCGAGAACATCTTCTCGCTCGATGGACTGGGGCGCCTCGGTTATCTCGCGATCGTCAACCGCGATTACCCGATCGTTTTCGGCACGCTCTACATCTTCTCGCTGATGGGCCTGTTCGTCAGCCTGATTTCGGACCTGATCTATACCTGGATCGATCCGCGCATCGATTTCGAGCGGAGGGATGTCTGATGGAGGCGACCGCCGCAAAGACCACCGTGCAGACGGCACCGCCGCAGAAGCGGCCCTGGATCACGCCGACCAACCGCCGGAGACTCGCCAATTTCCGCGCCAACGGGCGCGGTTACTGGTCCTTCTGGCTGTTCATGGTCCTTTTCGTGCTCAGCCTGTTTGCGGAACTCATCGCCAACGACCGGCCGATTATCGCCTCCTATAAGGGCGAGATCCTCTACCCGGTCCTCGTGGATTACCCGGAAGAGAAGTTCGGCGGCTTCCTGGCGACGACCGATTACCGGTCCGATTATATTCAGCAGGAAATCGAGGCGAACGGCTGGATGGTCTGGCCGCCGATCCGCTATTCCTACCAGACGGTCAACTCGAACATCCCTCATTCGGCGCCGACCGAACCCTTCTGGCTGATGGAGAAGGCGGATCGCTGCGCGGCCTATCCGCAGAAGGATCAGGACCCGAACTGCGTCCTCGGCAACCTGAACTGGCTCGGGACCGACGATCAGGCACGCGACGTGACCGCCCGCATGATCTACGGCTTCCGCATCTCGGTCCTTTTCGGTCTGGTGCTGACGATCTGCTCGGCAGTGATCGGCGTGACAGCCGGCGCGGTCCAGGGTTATTTCGGTGGATGGACGGACCTGCTGATGCAGCGGTTCATCGAGATCTGGTCGTCCATGCCGGTTCTCTACATCCTGCTGATCATCGCCTCGATCCTGCCGCCGGGTTTCTTCGTCCTGCTCGGCATCCTCCTGCTGTTCTCCTGGGTCGGCTTCGTCGGCGTGGTCCGCGCCGAGTTCCTGCGGGCCCGCAATTTCGAATATGTCCGCGCCGCCCGCGCACTCGGCGTCGGCAACTGGACGATCATGTCCCGGCACCTGCTGCCGAACGCCATGGTCGCGACACTGACCTTCCTGCCCTTCATCCTGTCGGGTTCGATCGCCACGCTGACCTCGCTGGACTTCCTGGGCTTCGGCCTGCCGGCCGGCTCTCCGTCTCTCGGCGAGATGATTTCGCAGGGAAAGAACAACCTGCAGGCGCCATGGCTCGGCTTCACCGCCTTCTTCACCATGTCCATCATGCTGTCATTGCTGATCTTCATCGGGGAAGCGGTGCGCGATGCCTTCGATCCCAGAAAGACGTTCGGGTGAGCGCGGGTCGTAATTGCGCGATGGATGCGCTAGATTGTCGGGGAGGCCAGCGAGCGTGACGCCATGAACAAGATCGTCAGAGAGCACTATCCAGTTGCCAACCTTCCCGAGGACCTGCGGGAGGGACTGGCTGCTGACGCGACCGTGAAGATCGTCGTTGAGGTGGAAGATGCCGCGATACAGAACGATATCGACAGATATCCCGGTTTCAAGGATATCCCGATGGTCGAGCGAAAGCCGATGAGCATTGCAGATACGCTGGAAGCCATCAGGAAATACAAGGCCGAAGGCAGGCCGTCTGTCAGCGTGGAAGAAGCCGTCTCCCGCATACGCGAATTACGCGATGAATGGGACGATTGATGCACGGGCTCGGAAAAATCTATCTCGATACGAATATCTTTATTCTGGCATTTGAGAACAACAGCGAAATCAGCGCCGCGTTGGGCAATCTCCTTTCGATAGACGACCATTCTCAGCGTTTCGCCACCAGCGAACTGACGCTGTCCGAATTGTTGGTCAAGCCGTACCGAGACGGAAATGATAGCGCCATCGACAAATATGAGGGGCTGATTCAAACAAACGAATGGCTCGAAGTGCTGCCCGTTTGCAGGCAGATGCTATGGCACGCCGCGATCCTAAGATCTCAAAACCTGGGGCTGAAGCTTCCGGACTCGATCCATATCTCTACCGCGTTCGGTGCCGGTTGCACTCACATGCTCACCGCCGATATGGGGCGGAAGGACATTTATGAAATTACGCATTTCCGCTACGGTCTCACCAAGAGTAGCTCACCTTTAACCGTCCTTCGCCCAGACGAAACGACGCTTAATTCACTCATCGAAAGCCTTGGCCGATGACAGAGCCGCTTCTTTCCGTCCGTGATCTCTCCGTCGCCTTCCATCAAGGCGGGGATACCTCGATCGCCGTCGATAGGGTTTCGTTCGACATCATGCCCGGCGAGGTGCTGGCGCTGGTCGGGGAATCCGGATCCGGCAAGTCGGTGACGGCCAATTCCATCCTCAAGCTGCTGCCTTATCCCTCCGCCAGCCACCCGTCGGGCCAGATCCTGTTCGACGGCAAGGACATGTTGAAGGCGCCCGAGCCGGAACTGCGCCGCGTGCGCGGCAACGACGTCACGATGATCTTCCAGGAGCCGATGACCTCGCTCAATCCGCTTCATTCGATCGAGAAGCAGATCGGCGAGATCCTAGAGCTTCATCACGGAATTGCGGGCCAGGCGGTGCGTATCCGCACCCTCGAACTCCTGAATCAGGTCGGCATACGCGAGCCGGAAAAGCGGCTGAAAGCCTATCCGCACGAACTGTCTGGCGGCCAGCGCCAGCGCGTCATGATCGCCATGGCGCTCGCCAACCGCCCGAAACTGCTGATCGCCGACGAACCGACCACGGCGCTTGACGTCACGGTGCAGGCCCAGATTCTTGACCTCCTGCGTGGCCTGAAGGGCGAGCACGGCATGTCGATGCTGTTCATCACCCACGACCTCGGCATCGTCCGCAAGTTCGCCGATCGCGTCTGCGTGATGACCAAGGGCAAGATCGTCGAGACCGGCACGGTGGAGGACGTATTCGCCAATCCGCAGCACGACTATACGCGTCATCTGCTCGCCTCCGAGCCCCGCGGCGAGCCACCGCCGGCCGATCCTTCCAAGCCGGTGGTGATGGAAGGCAAGGACATCCGCGTCTGGTTCCCGATCAAGGCAGGCTTCCTGCGCAAGGTTGTCGATCATGTGAAGGCCGTCGATGGCGTCGATCTGCAACTGCGCGCCGGCGAGACGCTCGGCGTTGTCGGCGAATCCGGCTCCGGCAAGACGACGCTCGGTCTCGCGCTTGCAAGGCTCATCTCCTCACAGGGCCGCATCGCCTTCGTCGGAACGGACATCGACAAGTTCTCGTTCAAGGAGATGCGCCCGTTCCGCGACCGTCTTCAGGTGGTCTTCCAGGATCCGTATGGGTCGCTGAGCCCACGCATGTCGGTCGGCGATATCGTCGCCGAGGGGCTGAAGGTGCATGAACGGTCGCTTTCCGCCGACGGCCGCGATGAGCGTGTCGCCTGGGCCTTGAGCGAAGTCGGCCTCGATCCGGCGACACGCTGGCGTTATCCGCACGAATTTTCCGGTGGCCAGCGCCAGCGTATCGCGATTGCCCGCGCCATGGTGCTGAAACCGCGTTTCGTGATGCTCGACGAGCCGACATCGGCGCTCGACATGACTGTTCAGGCGCAGGTCGTCGATCTCTTGCGCGATCTGCAGAAGAAGCACGATCTCGCCTATCTCTTCATCAGCCACGATCTGAAGGTCGTGAAGGCGCTCGCCAACCACGTCATTGTCATGCGGCTCGGCAAGGTGGTGGAAGAAGGTCCCGCGGACCAGATTTTCCAGGCGCCGAGAGAGGATTATACCCGTGCCCTGATGGCCGCCGCCTTCAATCTGGAAGCCGTCGAAATCGAAGCCATCAATCAGTAAACCTGAACCATATCAAGGTCATTTGCCCATGCCTGCCAGACATCCGGTCGTCGTCGATCTTAAATTCGAGCGCCGCGAGATTGATGCCGCACTCGCCAGCGCCTTTACCGGCCGCACCGTGCTGCACGCCTCCGATCCGGGAGCCGACATTTCCGAGGCGCGCTACGCGGTGATCTGGAAGCCGGACCCGGACCTGTTCCAGCGGGCGCCGAAGCTGGAGGTGCTGTTTTCCGGCGGCGCCGGCGTCGATTATATCCTCACCATGGCTGACCTGCCGGATATCCCGATCGTCCGTTTCGTCGACGAAAGCCTGACGACGCGGATGAGCGAATGGGTCGTGCTGCAGGCCCTGAGCCATCTGAGGCAGGTGCCGGCCTATCTCAGGCAGCAAAGCGAACGCCAGTGGCGCGAACTCTCCCAACCGGAAGCGAAGGACCTGACCGTCGGCGTCATGGGCCTTGGCGTGCTCGGCCAGGACTCGGTCCGCAAGCTGAAGATCATGGGTTTCGACGTCGTCGGCTGGTCGCGCAGCAAAAAGACGATCGAAGGCGTCGAGACCTTTGATGGCGGTGAACTCGATGCTTTCCTGGCTCGCACGGACATTCTCGTTGGCCTCCTGCCGCTGACGCCGGAGACGCGCGGCATCTTCAATGCGTCGTTGTTTGCCAAGCTTCGCCAGGGCGGGGCCTTGGGCAAACCGGTCTTCATCAATGCCGGACGCGGCGGCAGCCAGGTCGAGAGCGATCTTGTTGACGCGCTCGACAACGGCATTCTCGGCGGCGCATCGCTGGATGTCTTCGAGAAGGAACCGCTCGGTGCGGATAGTCCGCTCTGGACGAGGGGCAACGTCATTATTACCCCACACGCGGCTTCCGCGTCCGATGTGAGGGCGCTGTTTCGCAACGCGGAAACCCAGATGGAGCGTTACGAGGCGGGCGACCCCCTGCAGCACGTGGTGGACCGCCAGGTGGGCTACTGAGCCCTCCTGCCGGAACATTCGTATTCGCCGACCGTTTCTTGTGCATGAGCCGGGCATTCCGGCCGAACAAGGAGCGAAATCATGAATACCCGTTTCGATCCCCAGGAAGCCGAGACCCGTCATCCGAACCCGATCGGTTCGCCGCCGGTTGTTGAGACTGCCACGGAAGCGCGGCAGGGAAGCTGGGGCGCACCGGTCCTGAAGGTGCTGATTGGCGGCCTTATTCTGGCGATGGTCGCCTGGGCCGGCGCCGAGTGGTACGGCCAGAGCACCGCACCCCCGGCAGAGCAGACCGCAACGCCGCCGGCCGGTAGCACGACGCCCCAGAATCCGAATGCGCCGCCGACCGCCAGCCCTTCCACGCCGCCGGCCGCCGCGCCGCCGGCAACCAATTCGCAGTCCGGCAACTGACGCGCATCATTTCCGATTTTTTCGGCCGCGATCCCTCGCGGCCGAATTGCGTCTGGACTTGTTCTGCATTTTTTTCGATAAAAATGCCCGGAGGTTGATCAGCCGCTGCCTCCATAAGCATCGAAATCGGCGGAGCCGGCCCGGAAGGGCCGGGGCAGGGGCAGGCATGACCAAGACCGATATCGCGAGCAGGGTTTACAATCACACCTGGAAGCTCGACCCGATCATCCGCAGTCTGATCGATACGGATTTCTACAAGCTCCTGATGCTGCAGATGATCTGGAAGCTCTATCCGGACGTTGACGCCACGTTTTCGCTGATAAACCGCACAACCAGCGTCAAGCTGGCGGAAGAGATCGACGAGGGTGCGCTGCGCGAACAACTCGACCACGCCCGCACGGTCGGCCTGTCCAAGAAGGAGATGATCTGGCTCGCGGGTAATACGTTTTATGGCCGCAAGCAGATCTTCGAGCCGGAATTCTTGAACTGGCTGTCCACTTACAAGCTGCCGGAATACGAGCTTTCGAAGCGCGACGGCCAGTACGAACTGACCTTCCACGGCAAGTGGATGGAAACGACGCTCTGGGAAATTCCAGCCCTTGCGATCATCAACGAATTGCGTTCCCGTTCCGCCATGCGCTCGCTCGGCTTCTTCACGCTCGACGTTCTCTACGCACGGGCCAAGGCCAAGATGTGGGAAAAGGTCGAGCGCCTGCAGGCATTGCCGGGCCTGCGCATCTCCGATTTCGGGACGCGTCGCCGTCACAGCTTCCTGTGGCAGCGCTGGTGCGTCGAGGCGCTGAAGGAAGGCATCGGCCCGGCCTTTACCGGCACCAGCAACGTCCTGCTTGCGATGGACTCCGATCTCGAGGCCGTGGGGACCAATGCGCACGAGCTGCCCATGGTGGCTGCGGCCCTTGCCGAGACCGACGAGCAGCTGCGCGCCTCGCCCTACCAGGTCCTGAAGGACTGGAACCGGCTTTACGGCGGCAACCTGCTGATCGTCCTGCCGGATGCGTTCGGCACGGCGGCGTTCCTGCGCGATGCGCCGAACTGGGTGGCCGACTGGACCGGTTTTCGCCCCGACAGCGCCCCGCCGATCGAGGGGGGAGAGAAGATCATCGCCTGGTGGAAGAAGATGGGCCGCAACCCCAGGGACAAGCTTCTGATCTTCTCAGACGGACTGGACGTCGATGCGATCATCGACACTTACCGGCATTTCGAGGGCCGCGTGCGCATGAGCTTCGGCTGGGGCACCAACCTGACCAACGATTTCGCCGGCTGCGCACCGCACGCGATTGCCGGCCTGATGCCGATCTCCATCGTCTGCAAGGTAAGCGAGGCGAATGGCCGTCCAGCGGTGAAACTCTCCGACAATCCGCGCAAGGCGACCGGAGATCCGGCCGAGGTGGAGCGTTATCTCAAGTTCTTCGGCCAGGAAGACCGCGTCGATCAGGTCGTGCTGGTCTGATTGAAGCGTCAAACGACAACAGGCCCCGCGGGAAATCGGCGGAGCCTGCTTTTGTTGGTTGGCTATAGCCGCTGATCCGTGGCCTATCGGATGACCTGAACCACGGTATGGGTCTGCGGATCGACGATTACGCGCTGATTGTTGACCACCGTATAGGCATATTTCGGATTGCTTGGGACCGGGGTCACGACGACGCCCTGCGGAATCGGCTTGCCGACTGCGATCGGCTGTTCGACCACCACGGATGTGGTCGGCGCAGGCTGTTCCTGCACGTAGGTAACGACTTCGCGCGGCGGCGGATCGATGGCGGTACCGGCTACGGCGCCGACGACCCCGCCCACTGCGGCGCCGACTGGACCGCCGACGATGGCACCGGTAACGGCCCCACCGGCTGCACCGTTGACGGTGCTCTGCTGGGCCACGGCCTGAGTTGCGAAGGAAGCGGCGAGAATGGCGCAGGACGCCAGGATGATCTTCTTCATGGGTCTTCTCCCTTTCGTTGGACTTCCGAAGGGCTAACCCACCAGTTTCCGACTGGTTCCTGTCTCTCAGTCACCTTTCGTAAGCGGCTGAAATCTTGGGCGAGGAAGGATTGGGAGGAAAACAGGGCATGTTGACGGCCTCGCCAATCAGCGGGCTAGATCAAAAAATCGATGTCCGGACCTCCGATCCTATTGCCAAGCAGCGATCGGAGTCTATTTGCCTCCTTCAGTCTGGGAGGATCTGCCCGTGGAATATCGTTTCCTGATCGTCGAAGACAGTCTGCTGGTCGCGATGGATATCGAAGACGCCATCCATCGAAGCGGTCATGACGTCGTCGGAATAGCACCCGACATGACCGTGGCGCTGAACTATACCCGTGACACGGATATAGCCTTCGTGGACGTGCGCCTTGCCGACGGCGAGACCGGCCCTGAAATCGCCAAGGCGCTGGCGGAGTATGGCATCGTGGTGATCATGATCACCGGCAATCCGGGGCTCGTGGCGGCGGGCGTTTCCGGCGTTCTCGGCGTGATGGCAAAACCGCTGACCGACCAGGCGTCGATGGACCTCATCCAGTTCGCGGTCGATCGCAAGAACGGCCGGCCGGGCGTGCCGCCTGCGCGGCTGCGGCTTTTTCACTGAGGGCGGCCTGATTATCGGGCGGTCTAAATAACTTCTGCCCCTGAGATGACAGGGCCGGATATCCGCGCTATGGGATCGGCCCCAGAGCGACAGCGGGGCATACATGCGTTATTTCATCACCGGAACGGCAGGCTTCATTGGTTTCCACTTGGCGCGACGCCTGCTGGAGGATGGCCACGAGGTTCTCGGCTTCGACGGGATGACGCCTTATTACAGCCTGCGCCTCAAGGAAGCCCGCAACGCCGGGCTCGCGCAATTCCCGGCCTTTCGCCCGATCATCGGCATGCTGGAAGACAAGCCGCTGCTCGACAAGTCGGTCGAGGACTTCAAGCCGGATGTCCTGATCCACCTCGCCGCCCAGGCCGGCGTGCGCTACAGCCTCGAAAACCCCAAGGCCTATCTCGATTCCAATCTCATCGGCTCCTGGAATATCCTGGAGATTGCCCGCAACTACGGCGTCGGCCATCTGATGCTTGCTTCGACGTCGTCGGTCTACGGCGCCAATCCGGACATTCCTTTCCGCGAAAGCGACCGCGCCGACGAACCCTTGACCTTTTATGCGGCGAGCAAGAAGGCCATGGAGCTGATGGCGCACAGCTACGCCCATCTCTACAAGGTGCCGATTACCGCCTTCCGCTTCTTCACGGTCTACGGCCCCTGGGGCCGGCCGGACATGGCGCTCTTCAAGTTCGTCAAGGCGATGATCGAGGATCGCGAGATCGAGATCTACGGCGAAGGCAAGATGAGCCGGGATTTCACCTATATCGACGACCTGGTGAATTCGATCATCGACCTGTCCAAGGTCTATCCCAGCGAAGACAATCGCGTCGCGGACATCGACACGCTTTCCCATCAGGCACCGTTCCGTGTCGTCAATATCGGCGGCGGCCAGCCGTCTGGCCTCCTCGATTTCGTCGAGACCATCGAACGGATCATGGGAAAACCGGCCAAGCGCAAGATGCTGCCGATGCAGAAGGGCGATGTGCCGAGAACCTTCGCCAGCCCCGATCTTCTCGTGGCGCTCACCGGCCGCAAGCCTGAGATCGGCCTGGAGGAAGGCGTCAAGGCCTTCGTCCAATGGTATCTCGACCACCGCCACGAGATCGACTGAGCGGCTTCCTGCCGAGAAGGTGCATGCCGAAAACCGCACCGGAAAACACCGGAGCGGTCCTGACGGCTCGACGACTCGGTGTCATGTCCTAAAGCAATGGCGCGGCGATCTCGAAGGGTGCTCCCGACCTCAGTTCCGAGGAAACGTACCATCCATCCCACTGCGAGAACTGCGGAAAAACGCGAGTGTAGCCGTTTCTCAGCAAGAGTTCCTCGATACCCTTCTCGGTCCTGGGATTTTGCTCGACCGAAATGAGATTGAAACGTCGCCGGGCAAAATCGAAAGCGGAGAGGATATCGAGTTCGCTGCCTTCGGTATCGATGGAAATATAGTCGATCTCTCGTGGAGCGTCGTATTTGTCGAGGAGATCGTTCAGAGAGATCGTCCTGATGTCGAGAGCCGTTCCGCGCTTGCGAATGTCAGCGAAGTGATCGCCGTCAGCGAAAGACGCGATCGCGCTGAGCTCAGGATCGACGCCGTCCATGGCCAGAAACCTCACGACTTCTTCCGACCTGGAAGACACGCATAGATGTTCGATATGAACCGTCCGGTTTCTAGCAAGTTCGGCATGCCAGACGGGATTTGGCTCCGCCAGGATCCCGCGCCAATTGAGTTCTTTCTCAAGCAACCACGTATTGCTGTTGATCAGTCCATTCGTAGCGCCGAACTCGACAAAGAACCCGCCGCTCTTTTCCCCAAGCTCATAACAAACCCAGAGATCCTGCAGTATTTGCGCCTTGGATTTCCGGCGCCGCGCAATCGAGTATGCCATGAACGACAAGTCCTCGGATTGCAGCCAGTCCGTTACCTCGGGACGGTTCAGCCGCACGGCGTTGAATATTCTCCTTTGAAGGGAAGGCTTGTGCAGCCACGATCCGATGCTTCGCGCTGATGCAGACAACAGAAAATTCCGGGAGCGCATGCGATACCCTTTCCACTATCGGCGGATAATCCGCCTGTTTCAGAGCTGCAGAGAAAATAACCGAACAGGCTGCCGTAAACTTCCAGGAAGGCCTCAGCCGCGTCCGAACTCGTCGACGATGCGGATGATGTCGTCCTCGCCGAGATAGGAACCGGTCTGCACCTCGATCACTTCGAGCATGATCTTGCCCGGATTGGCGAGCCGGTGCACTTCGCCCTGCGGAATATAGATGGACTCGTTTTCCCTGACGATCCGGGTTTCCTCGCCGATCGTCACTTCCGCTGTGCCCTTGACGCAGATCCAGTGCTCCGAGCGATGGTGATGTTTCTGCAGCGAGAGCTTCTTGCCGGGCGTCACGAACAGCCGCTTGACCTGGAAACGGTCGCCGTTCAGCACCGACGTGTAGCCGCCCCAGGGCCGATAGGATGTCGGATGGGTTTCGGTGAGCGCCGCGGTCGCCTTGGCGGCGGCGAGCTGCTTGACGATCTTGCCGACATCCTGGCTGTCTTCCAGACGGCCGATATAGACCGCATCCTCGCTGGCGATGACGGCGACGCCGTCCAGTCCCTGTACGGCGAGATGGCTTGTGCGGGACATCACGAGCGAATTCTTCGTGTTGATCAGCGTCGCATTGCCGGAAGTGACGTTGCCGGCCTCGTCGCGGGCGCCGAGTTTCCAGACCGCGTCCCAGCTTCCCAGATCCGACCAGGCGAACGAGGAAGGCACGACCGCCGCATTGGAGGTCTTCTCCATGAGCGCGTAGTCGACGGAAATGTCCGGGCTTGCGGCAAATTCCTGCGCGTCGAGGCGGGTGAAGTCGAGGTCGCTCGACGCCTTGGCAAGAGCCGCGCGGGCGGCCACTTCCACCTCGGGCGCGAAGACGCCGAGTTCGCTCAGCACCTGACCGGCCTTGAACATGAAGATGCCGGAGTTCCAGGCAAAGCCGCCGGCCGACAGCATCTTCTCGGCCTCGGCCAGGATCGGCTTTTCGACGAAACGCTTGACCTTGCAGGCGCCGGAAGGCAACGCCTCGTCGATCTCGATATAACCATAACCGGTGGCGGGTTCCGTCGGAGCGATGCCGAAGGTGACGAGCTTGCCGGACAAGGCTGTCTCCCTGGCGATGCGGATCGCCTCGAAATAACCGGCATCCGCGGTGATCTCGTGGTCGGAGGCAAGCACCTGCAGGACGGCGTCCTCGCCGAACCGGCTTTCGACGAAGGCGGCAGCAGCGGCGACCGCCGGGGCGGTGTTGCGGGCGACGGGCTCCAGCAGGATGCCGGAAAGCTTGATGCCGAGTTCGCGGGCCTGTTCGGCCACCAGGAACCGGAAATCCTCGTTGGTGATGACGACCGGAGCCTCATAGAGCGTCTGGTCCGAAACGCGCGACAGCGTCGCCTGGAACAGCGTCTTGTCGCCGATGAACTGGATGAACTGTTTTGGGGCGCTGGCGCGCGACAGCGGCCAGAGCCGCGTTCCCTTGCCGCCGGCCATGATGACGGGGATGATCTTGCTATTCATTCCAATATCTCCGGCAGTTCTCGTCCAAAATTATCGTTCAAGCTTTGAAGCCCAGGCGCGGATGAGGTTCAGCCCCTCATGAAGCAAGGCTTTCGCTTCGTCCTCCGTCCCGGCCTCGACGTAACAGCGCATTTCCGGTGCGTTGCCCGATGGTCGGAAATGCACGATGCGCCCGTCTCCGAGCGTCACCCGCAGGCCATCGATATCGCTTTTGCCGGCAACTGTCGAAATCGGCGCGAGGAAGGCTGCAAGATTGGCGTCGGATTGTCTGAGATGCGCCATCAGCGCGGCGCTGGTCTCGACCGGGAAATTTTCGAGCCGGTCGGCTGCGGCAAACGGCAGCCGGAAGGCGGCGGCGACTTGGGACAGGGGTTTCTTTTCACGGGCGGCGAGCACAAGCGTCGCCAGCACCGGCAGGAAACTGTCGCGGGTCGGCAGCGCTGAGAGCGTGCCCGTGCCGGTATCGAAAGGCGAGGCGGTCAGAAGCCCGCCATTCGCCTCGAAGCCCATGATCCCCGTCTTGCCGGCTTCGACTGCTGCGAGCATGCCGGCGATCACGAAAGGCGATCCGACCTTGGTGCGGACAACCTCGAAATCCCCGGCCGCCTCGATGCCCGAATTGGAGGTTACCGGCGTCACGACGACCCGCGCTTTCAGGAACTTCGCCGCGATCAGGCCGAGCAGGTCGCCGCGCAATGGTTCTCCCGTTTCGTCCGAAACCAGCGGCCTGTCGCCGTCGCCATCGGCCGAAACGATCGCGTCGAGCCGGTGCTCACGCGCCCAGCCCTTGAGGAGCCCGATCGTCTCGATCGAGACCGCTTCCGTATCGACCGGAATGAAATCTTCGGAGCGGCCGAGCGGCATGGCATCCGCGCCATAACCTTCAAGAACCTGGACCATGAGGTCGCGGGCGACCGTCGAATGCTGGTAGACGCCGATCTTGAGGCCGGTGAGCGCGCCTTTCGGCAACATTGCGGCATTGCGGGCGAGGAACAGCGCCTCGGCCTTGGCCGAATGATCCGGCGCTTCGCCGGGCGTCGCATCGATCTCGCTTTTGTCGAGTTCGGCGGCGATCGCCGTAATCCGCGTTTCGTCCTGCTTGTCGATCTCGCCGTCGGGTCGGTAGAACTTGATGCCGTTGCGGTCCGCTGGGATGTGCGAGCCGGTGATCATCAGCGATGCCGCCTTGAGCTGAAGGCCGTAGAGCGCCAGCGCCGGCGTCGGCACCGCGCCGCAATCGATCGGCGAAAGGCCGGCGCGCTTCAGGGCCCCGATGCAGGTGGCGGCAATGCCGGGGCTCGATGGGCGGAAATCGCGGCCGACGAGCACGGTATCACCGGCTTGTGCCGCGCCCGTTTCCAGAAGATGCCGGGCAAAGGACTGGGTGTAGAGCGATGAAGCGCGCCCTTCCAGGTCAGTCACAAGGCCCCGAAGGCCGCTCGTTCCGAATTTCATGCGCTACCCACCAAGGAGATTCCAGCCCTGATCGTCCTAGTTCATTTCCTATGAAAATAAAGCCGAAACTGGCAAGACCCCAAATCGGTGGTGATTGGGGGAGGTACGCTCCTTCCGCAAGCTTGGCGGGCCAGGCGGAATGGTGCTATCATTTCTCCATGATCGGGCCTCCTTTGGAAGGACTGGCCTTCTTACTGAGTTCGGCTGCTTCGGGTTCGAAGTTTGGGAGAGCCGTGATGCGAGCGAATATCGCAAAGAGCGTCGCCTTCGTGGTACCGATCGCCGGCCTCGCGTTTCTCATGGCCGTGGGCGAGCCGGCCGAAGACGAGCTGTGCCCGGGCAACCTCGCGTTTGAGAAGTCCCGCCAACTCATCGAACAGCGCCCCGATATCGTCGATGTCGCCTGGGGCGATTTCCGCTGGATCGCCGATTGTCGGTTCTCCATGGGCGGCTATGCCGACATCAACACCGACAAGGGCCTGGACCGCAGGGATTTCGAACTCGTGGTCGCTTTCGATCCGCAGCTGCGCCGCTGGCAGCAGGTCAGCTTTTCGATCTCCCAATAACGCAACGCGCGCGCCGCGAACCGAGCGACCCGCAAGCCATGTCGGGCTAACGGGTCGGGATTGATTTTATCGGCAGATGCGTGTCGTCTTGGTGACCCATCGCCCGTGATGGCGGTACTCGACGCTCCGGACCCTGCAGTGCGGTCGGTAATGGTGCCTGGAATATTGCCGGTAGTAGGGGCGATGGTAGCGATGGTACCCCGGCCGATAATGGTGTCCGGCCGGCCGATATCCTCGATCGCCAATCGTTATGCTGAAACTGTCGGCGAGGGTCGGGGCCGCGGTCGTGGTGAGACATCCAAGCCCGATGATGCAGGCGGCAATGAATTTTTTCATTTTCTCCTCCTTCAGGTTGGCCGCTGGATTGGCGGTTTCCGTGAAGGTAGGCCGCGGAAAATGAACGAAGGCTGAGGGCTGCGTTCATGTTCCGTGAGAGTTGGCGGCCGGGGCGGAGCTCTCCGGGAAAGCTCCACCCATATCGGCAGCGCGACGCCCTGCGGCGTTGCCCGTCTCAGGCAGCCCGACCCGATCTGGTGCGGGATTGACCGCGATTGTCGATGCGGAACAGATTGACGATCTCGGCCAGTGCCTCCATTTCCCGGCTTGTCCGCTCGGTGGAGGCTGAAAGATCGCCAACGAGCCGGTTGCTGTGGGCGTTGAGCTCATCGAGATCTTTCATCGCGCTCGACAATTGCCGAAGGTTGGCACTTTGATTGTTGCTCTCGCTGGTTATCTGGCTGGAAAGCGAAGAGACGAATGCGATGGACGAGACGATCTGGGAAAATTGCTCGCTGGCCTGGCGGACCAGTTCTGCGCCGGCCTTCACCTCCGCCTGGCTTTTCTGAATGAGCGCCTTGACTTCGTGGGAAGCATTGGCCGTCGACTGGGCGAGAGAGCGCACCTCGGTTGCGACGACCGCGAACCCTCTGCCGCTTTCGCCCGCACGCGCAGCTTCGACACCGGCGTTGAGCGCCAGCAGGTTTGTCTGGAATGCCACATCCTCGATGACTCCGATGATTTCGGAAATCTTGCCGGAGGAGACGGTGATCTGCGCCATTGCGCTTTCCGCGCCGTTCATGACCTGGCTGCCGTTTTCAGCCATGTGGCTGGTATCCGAAATCACGCTGGTGGCCTCACCCGCCCGTTTGGAGTTCTGACCGACGGTTTCGGCAACGGCGTTTGTTGTCACAGCCGTTGTCTGAAGCATCGAAGACTGGCGCGTCGACCGCCCGTTCAATTCAGTGGTCCCACGCAGAATCTCGTCGCTGGATGCCGAGACGGAGGCGCAAGCATCGGCCAGTCGTGACACGACCGCCGAGAGGCGGCTCGTCACCGCATTGGCATTGTTCTGCAGTTCGGCAAATGCACCCTTGTGGACACCTTCGAACCGGATCGTCAGGTCGGCATTGGCAAGTGCATCCAGAACGCGGCTGGTTTCGTTCAGTCCGCCTTCGAAGCTCGATATCAGCGTATTGAGGCTTTGAGCCAGTTCGTGATGCTCGGGACGGTCGAATGGACCGTTGACGCGGCCGGAGAAATCGCCCTCGGTCGCCTTGTTGACGACGCCGCGCACCTGGCTCTGCAGCAGCCGCGCTTCCGCCGAGACATTGGCGAGGCTGGCGGTCTGGGATTGCGCTTCCTTCTCCAGCGTATCACGCATCCGGGCATTTTCACGGAACACGGCCAGGGCATCGATCATGGCGCGAATTTCCTTGGCACCCCGACGCTTCGGCACGACGACCTCGATGTCGCCGCCCGCAAGTAGCTTCATGGACGCCGTGATCCGCACGATCGGACCGGCAATCCGCTGCGCCACGAACAGCAGGATGACGACGCCCACGACCGCGAGTGCGGCGGCGGTCGTCAGTTCGTTGCGTATCTCGGTCTCAAGCGTGTCGCCGGCTGAAGCGACCCTGTCGGATGCTGCCTTGTCCACGACCGTGTTGATGTCGAGGATCTTTGCCAATATGGCCGTGCGCGAGCGGGTAAGCTGCTCGGTCGTCGGAATGGCGTTCGCCGGATCGAGTCCGAGCATGACACGCACATTGCTTCGCCATGCAGCGTGCAAATCGGTGAGATTTTTGACGTTGTCGGAAACGGCAGGCGACAGCGAGTTGCGGCTGAACTCGGCAAGCGTCGTCTCCAAAGCCCCATTCGTCGTGTCAAACCGCTTTTTGACCTCTTCGACCGAAACGAACGTCGTCATCGCCAGGAGATTTGTGACCACGCCTGACACATTCTCGAACTGTGCTCCGGTCCTTGCAGCCAGCGTCTTGGCGGCAATCGCGTCTTGCACGACGCGTTCCACATGCGCCTGGCCGTCGATCGCTTGCGATCCGACGAGAGCGGCAGCTCCCAGACCCGCGAGAATGGAGAGAATGAGGGGAAGAAGGATTTGGAATCGGACTGAAAGTGCCATGGCGTGCTACTCAGTTTGGTAATGTCGGCAGGAGCAAATCCTGCTGCTCGGGAGTGAGGGTCTTCAGGAAAGCGATCAGGTCTTCCCGCTCGCGGTCGGTCACGAAAAATGGGGATATGTGATCCGAGCGGGACGGGCTTTCGACACCGCCGCTTTCGTAGTGAGCAATCACGTCCTCCATGGTCGCCAGGCTGCCGTTATGCATATACGGGCCTCGATAGAGAGTGTTGCGAAGGCTCGGCGTCTTGAAAGCATACAGGGCTTTGGGATTGTTCGGCTCCACCTTGGCCCGCCCTATGTCGCCTGTGGGCAGCCCGGTATTGTGAAACTTGTGGTCGGTGAAGTTCCAGCCCGTGTGACAGACGGAGCAATTTGCTTTGCCGGTAAACAAGTCAAACCCTCGCTTGGCACTGTCCGAGACCGCTGCCTGGTCGCCGTCCACCCAGCGGTCGAACGGCGACCATGCGGAAACAACGGTGCGTTCATAGGTCGCGATCGCCGCCAGCAGCGTCTCCTGGGTCGCGCCCTTGTCCGGGAATATCTGCTTGAACCAGCTGTCGTAGTCGGAAATGGCCCGCAGGTCGGCGACAATCTGGTCAAGCTTGCCATTCATCTCCGCGGGTGCCGTGATTGGTCCTGCGGCTTGCGCCTCGAGCGTCGGCGAACGACCGTCCCAGAACAGGGAAGTGGTCCACGCAACGTTCAGGATTGTCGGTGCCTGCCGGGACAGATGTGTGTTGGCTGCCCCCACCGGCGTCTTGACCGGTACTTCGAACCCGAAGGACGGATTGTGACAGCTGGCGCAGTTCATGTTTTTCGCGCCCGATAGCCGCGGATCGAAAAACAACATCTTTCCAAGTGTCGCCAACTGCAACGAATAGGGCGTCACCTTGTCGAAGGGAATCGCGAGAGGCCGCTTGAAATCGGCAAGATTGCCAGCTGTCGCGCCCTGGAATGACGCGGTTGAAAAGAGGGCGAGGCAGAGAACCGAAAGGCGCATGGCTGAATTATCCAGAAGGTGAATTTAGCGCTCGAAGACCGGCCAGCTTGCGTTGGAGCCATCCGGTTGTCGTCTGAAAAGAAAGTAACCAGAAAGAGTAAAATTTTTGCATAACAAATTTCTAACTCAACCTATTATTGAAAATTGGCAAATGATAAGAAGCGACTTCAACCCGGCGTTCGGGCTGGCGGGGCGGCGTATCCCGTTGAAGGGCCTGACATGGCTTGGTTCGCCAGCCTCGCGCGATGCGCATTCTAGCGCTTTTGTCTTCCATCCTCGGACGGCGATACGGCTGCAGACATACAACCGATGCCGGCCGACCCGAAAACTCATGGATGATGGTTCGAATAATTCCTGGGGATTGCGCGACGGTTCCGAGGAACGGGGGCGCCGTTCGGCCCGAACGCCATTCGGGCAGGATGTGAGCAATCGAGGGGATTAGCTCCGGCCAGCAAATACGCAGCGAAAAAATCTATTAAAGGCCAATGGCGGACAAGGTGGGATTCGAACCCACGGTACGCTTTCACGCACACACGCGTTCCAGGCGTGCGCCTTAAACCACTCGGCCACCTGTCCTTGGTTGCTTTGCGTCGTCTGAGAAGCAAAACGTTGGAACGGCCGCGATATATACCGATCAATTCCCCGGGATCAACCCGAATCTGAACGTTTTTTGACAGTGGGCGGGAAAACCCGCCCGGGCGCGTTGCCAAGCATCGGCGTGCGGACTATTTCTTCTGCCATAAACGCCGTCGTGCTGCAGGCGGCGCGGTCTTGATCTACGACGCGGGCTTGTTCGGAAATGGCAGTCATACGATTCGTTTTCCATCTGCTCAGCGGGCTTGCGCTGGTTGCCGCGATCATTGCCGGCACCCTGGATTCGATCCAGTCGGTGTCATCCTCGTCGGTGGTGCTGACCAGTCTTGGCAACGCCTGGCTCAATCTCGATCCGGAAAGCCTGACGCTCGCGGAATTCGTCGTGAGCACATATGTCAGCCAGGATATCTGGCGGCCCTTCGTGACACCGGTGCTGGCGCAGCCGGCATTCGTGGTGTTTCTGGCAATCGCCCTGATCTTCTGGATGGCCGGATACAGCAGGCCGCATTTTGCGGGACGGTTTTCCGCCTGAAGCGGCTGGTCCTGCCGGCTCTTCCGAGGGCCGGCTTGAAGCCGCATGTTTGTGCAGTTTTTCCACAGCATTGTCGAAGTTTTCAGCAGGTTTGTTGTTTTTTACCAGTTGAAAAAAATCTCGTGAATTTTTCCGAAACCCGTGCAAGAGTGACCGAAGCCAGACCCTTGAAGAAAAAGGGCCGGTGGCCGCAGACATGCCCGGAAAACGGGATTGCGGGGGGACCTAACAGCTAAAAAACAGGGCTGCACGATGAAGAAAACCCTTTTGAGCCTCATTGCCATGGCTGCCATGTCGGCAACCGCGCTTGCCGCGGATATCAAGCCGGCGCTGGTCTATGGCACGGGCGGCAAGTTCGACAAATCCTTCAACGAAGCCGCTTCCGTCGGCGCCGAAAGGTTCAAGAAGGAAACGGGCATCGAATTCCGGGATTTCGAACCGACCAGCGACACCCAGGGCGAGCAGGCTATCCGCAACTTCGCAAGCCGCGGCTTCAACCCCGTGGTCGCCGTATCGTTCGCCTGGACCTCGGCCATGGAAAAGGTCGCCGCTGAATTCCCGGACACCAAATTCGTGATCGTTGATTCGGTCGTCAAGCTGAAGAACGTCCGCTCTGTCCTCTATAAGGAAGAAGAAGGCTCCTACCTCGTTGGCCTTCTCGCCGGCATGGCGTCGAAGACCGGCAAGGTCGGTTTCGTCGGTGGCATGGACATCCCGCTGATCCGCAAGTTCGCCTGCGGTTACGTTCAGGGCGTCAAGGCGGCCAAGCCCGATGCGCAGGTCTTCCAGAACATGACCGGCACGACCGGTGCTGCCTGGAACGACCCCGTCCGCGGTGGCGAGCTCACCAAGAACCAGATCGACCAGGGTGCTGACATCGTTTACGCGGCTGCCGGTGCGACCGGCCTCGGCGTGCTGCAGACTGCCGCCGACAACAAGAAACTGTCGATCGGCGTCGATTCCAACCAGAACCACCTGCATCCGGGTTCGGTCCTGACCTCGATGGTCAAGCGCGTCGATCTCGCCGTCTACAATGCCTTCAAGGACACCAAGGAAGACAAGTTCACGGCCGGCATCCTGTCCCTCGGCGTCAAGGAAGACGGCGTTGCCTACGCGCTGGACGACAATAACAAGGCGCTGATCACGCCCGAAATGAAGACCGCCGTCGAAAAAGCCAAGGCCGACATCATCGCCGGCACCATCAAGGTGCACGACTACATGTCGGATAAGGCCTGCAACAAGTAAGGCAGGTTTTGAGGGGCGCAGGGCGGTGATGATCGCCATGCGCCCTTTTTGCATATCAGGCGGAAGGGCGGACCATTGAGCCTCGATTCTCCGAAGGAGGCCGCGATCGAGCTTGTCGGCATCGACAAGAAATTCGGTACGGTACACGCGAACAAGAATATCAATCTGACGGTCGCCAAAGGCTCGATCCACGGTATCATCGGGGAAAACGGCGCCGGCAAATCGACCCTGATGTCGATCCTCTACGGCTTCTACCAGGCCGATCATGGGGAGATCCGCATTTCGGGAAAGCCGGTGACCATCCGGGATAGCCAGGCAGCGATCGCCGTTGGCATCGGCATGGTGCATCAGCACTTCATGCTGGTCGAGAATTTCACCGTGCTCGAAAACGTCATGCTCGGCGCCGAAGGCGGCCAGCTCCTCGCCAAGGGCGTTGCGAGCGCCCGCAAGGAGCTGAAGCGGCTGGAGGACGACTACGGCCTCGAGGTCGATCCGGATGGGATCATCGAGGAACTGCCGGTCGGCAGCCAGCAGCGCGTCGAAATTTTGAAGGCGCTTTATCGCGGCGCCGATATCCTCATCCTCGATGAACCGACGGGGGTGCTGACCCCGCCGGAGGCCGACCACCTCTTCAAGGTCCTGCGCGTGCTGCGCGATCAGGGCAAGACGATCATCCTCATCACGCACAAGCTGCGCGAGATCATGGCAATCACCGACACGGTGTCCGTCATGCGCCGCGGCGAAATGGTCGCGACCCGCAAGACCGCCGAAACGACCGTCGAAGAGCTCGCCGAGCTGATGGTCGGCCGCCGCGTCCTGCTGCACGTCGAAAAGGGGGCGGCCAATCCGGGAGCGGTTCTGATGTCGGTCAGGAACCTGACCGTCAAGGACAGCCGCGGGGTCACCATGGTCGACGACGTCTCCTTCGACGTGCGCGCCGGCGAGATCGTCGGCATCGCCGGCGTCGCCGGCAACGGCCAGTCGGAGCTTCTGGAAGCGATCGCCGGCATCCGCAAGCCGTCGTCCGGCGAGATCTTCATCGATGGCAAGCCCGTCGCCGGTGTCGATCCGGCGGGCCTGCGCGATCTCGGTCTTGCGCATATCCCGGAAGACCGCCACCACATGGGCCTGGTCCTGAAATTCGAGGAATACGAAAACTCGATCCTCGGTTATCACCGCGATCCCAGATACGGCCGCGGCCCGTTCCTCGACCTCGATGCGATGCGCAAGGATGCCGAGGAAAAGATCGCGAAATACGATATCCGCCCGCCGAACCCGCGGCTGCGGACCGCCAATTTCTCCGGCGGCAACCAGCAGAAGATCGTCGTGGCGCGCGAAATCGAGCGCGATCCGAAAATGCTGATCATCGGTCAGCCGACCCGCGGCGTCGATATCGGAGCGATCGAATTCATCCACAAGCGGATCATCGAGATGCGCGATGCCGGCAAGGCGGTACTGCTGGTCTCGGTGGAGCTCGACGAGATCCGTTCGCTCTCCGACCGCATCCTGGTGATGTTTGCCGGCAAGATCGTCGGCGAAAAGTCGGGCGAGGCGGGCGAACAGACGCTGGGTCTGATGATGGCCGGTATCGCCGCATGACGCTTTCAGCAATGACCCATCCGGAGCATGGAATGATTGAACTTTCGGCGGCAGCACGGCGGACGAGGGCAGGGGCATGAGCACCGCATCCGTTCCGCTTCCCGCCTGGATCAATTACGGCCTCATTCCGCTGCTCAATCTCATCCTGGCATTCTTCTTTTCCGGTCTGGTCGTGTGGGCGATCGGCGAAAGCCCGTTCGAGGCGCTGCAATTGCTGCTGGTCGGCGCACTCGGCCGTGGCGAGGGCATCGGTTTCACGCTGTTCTACACGACGAGCTTCATCTTCACCGGTCTTTCGGTGGCGGTCGCGATCCATGCCGGCCTGTTCAACATCGGTTCGGAAGGCCAGGCCTATCTCGGTGGTCTCGGCGCAGCGCTCGTGGCGCTCGCCATGGACAGTTATGTGCCGTGGTATGTGACCATGCCGTTCGCTGTCATCGGCGCCGCGCTGTTCGGCGCGGCCTGCGCCGCCATTCCCGCCTGGCTGCAGGCCAAGCGGGGCAGCCATATCGTCATCACCACCATCATGTTCAATTTCATCGTCTCGTCGCTGATGAACTACATGCTGGTGCGCCTGCTGATCGTGCCGGGCAAGATGGCGCCGGAAACCCGCACCTTCCTGCCCGGCGGCCAGCTCCCCAAGCTCGACTGGCTGATCGCCATGTTCGGCGGCAAGATCGGCGCAGCCCCGTTCAACTTCTCCTTCCTGATTGCGCTGGTCATGTGCTTTCTGGTCTGGGTGCTGATCTGGCGCACGAAGCTTGGGTATGAAATGCGCACGCTCGGCATCAGCCCGACGGCCGCCAGTTACGCCGGCATCCGCTATTCCAGGATCGTCATGATCACCATGCTGATCTCCGGCGGCCTTGCCGGCATGATGGCGCTCAACCCGGTGATGGGCGCCTCCGCCCGCCTGCAGATCGAATTCGTCGGGGGCGCCGGTTTCGTCGGCATCGCCGTCTCGCTGATGGGCCGCAATCATCCGGCCGGCATCATCCTGGCAGCGCTGCTCTTCGGCATTCTCTATCAGGGCGGGGCTGAACTCTCTTTCGACATGCCGGGCATCACGCGCGACATGATCGTCGTCATCCAAGGCATGGTGATCCTGTTCGCCGGTGCGCTGGAATATATGCTGCGCCCGTCCATCGTCCGGCTCTACCAGCAGCTCACCGGGAAGTAGGCTCATGGATTATTTCGATATTTTCATCAGCATCCTCGGTTCGGCGGTCCGCCTTTCGATCCCGCTCCTGTTCACGGCGCTTGCCGGCCTCTTTTCGGAACGCGCCGGCATTTTCGATATCGGCCTGGAAGGCAAGATGCTGGCGTCCGCCTTCGCGGCAGCCTGTGTTGCCTATTGGACCGGAAATGCCTGGTTCGGCCTGCTCGGCGGCATCGGCGTGTCCATCGTGTTTTCGTTCGTGCACGGCTTTGCCTCGATCACCAATCGCGGCAACCAGATCGTCTCCGGCGTGGCGCTGAACTTCGTGGCTGCCGGTCTGACGATCGTGCTCGGCCAGGCCTGGTTCAGGCAGGGCGGACGCACGGGGCAGGTTCCGCCCGAAGGCCGCTTCTCGTCCATCGTCCTGCCGGGCGCCGACATGATGCGCGACGTGCCGATCATCGGCCCGCTTTATGCCAACGTGATCTCCGGCAACAACATCCTCACCTACATCGCCTTCCTGATGGTGCCGATCTCCTGGTGGGTTCTCTATCGCACCCGCTTCGGGCTGCGCCTGCGCGCCGTCGGTGAAAATCCGGGCGCGGTGGATACCGCCGGCATTTCGGTTGCCTGGATGCGTTATCGCTCGCTGATCGTCGCCGGGTTCCTCTGTGGTTTCGCAGGCACCTATCTGTCGATCGCCCAGTCGGCCGCTTTCATCAACAACATGTCGGCCGGCAAGGGTTATATCGCGCTCGCGGCGCTGATCTTCGCCAAGTGGAAGCCGGTGCCGGTTATGCTCGCCTGCCTGCTCTTCGGGTTCCTCGATGCGTTCGCGAACTTCATGCAGGGCAAATCGATGCCGCTGATCGGCGAAGTGCCGGTACAGATCTTCCAGGCGCTGCCCTATATCCTCACCTGCGTATTGCTTGCCGGGTTCATCGGCACCGCTCGCCCGCCGAAGGCCGGCGGCGTGCCCTATACCAAGGAGCGCTGATCAGATGTCTCACGACCTTTTCGAAGCCGCCCGCGATGCGATGGCCAAGGCTCATGCCCCCTATTCCAAATTCCCGGTGGGTGTGGCGATCCGCGCCGATGACGGCCAGGTCTATCTCGGCGCCAATATCGAGAACATCTCCTTCCCTCAAGGGTGGTGCGCCGAGCCGACGGCGATCGGCGCGATGATCATGGGCGGGGGAAAGAAGATCGTCGAACTGGCGGTGATCGCCGAAAAGCTGGCGCTCTGCTCGCCCTGCGGCGGCTGCCGGCAAAAGATCGCCGAGTTCGCCTCCGCCGATACGCGCATCTATCTCTGCGACGATCTCGGCGTGCAGAAGACCGTCACCATGGCGGAACTCCTGCCTTTTGCTTTCGAAACCGACGTGATCGGCTGAGGAGGCAGGCATGAAGGACGTGATCGATCTGCTCGTCGAGCGCCTGGACGGCCTGATGCCGCGCCACGCGATCGTGCTGGGCTCCGGCCTCGGCTCGCTGGTGAATGAGGTGACGCAGGCCGTCCGCATCCCCTATGGCGCGCTGGAGGGCTTTCCGGTGAGCGGCGTCACCGGCCATGCGGGTGAGATCGTCGCCGGTTATCTCGGAGCCCAGCCGGTCATCATGCTCTCCGGACGTGCCCATTATTACGAGCACGGCGATGCCAAGGTGATGCGCTTTCCGATCGAGGTGATGAAGGGCCTCGGCGTCCAGTCGCTGATCCTGACGAACTCGGCAGGCTCCCTCAGGGAGGATATGCCGCCGGGCTCGGTGATGCAGATTTCCGACCACATCAACTATTCCGGCATGAACCCGCTGATCGGCGAGGAAGGTGACGGGCGTTTTGTCGGCATGACCACCGCCTATGACGCAGACCTTGCGCTCGACATGCGCAATGCGGCGATCCGTTGCGGTATTCCGCTGTTTTCCGGGGTCTACATGTGGTTCTCCGGACCGAGCTTCGAGACGCCGGCGGAAATCCGCATGGCGCGAACCCTCGGTGCCGATGCGGTCGGCATGTCGACTGTGCCGGAAGTCATCCTGGCACGTTATTTCGGGCTCAAGGTCGCGGCCGCGTCGGTCATCACGAATTTCGGCGCAGGCATGACCGGTGCGGAGCTCAGCCACGCGGAAACCAAGGACATGGCCCCCGTCGGCGGGCAGCGCCTGGCGGCCATCCTGAAAGAAATGTTGGCCTGATTGCACGATATATTTCAATCGGATACGTCTCGTGGGACCATGTGTCGCCCGGGTGCGGCTTGCATCTAATCGTTTGAACGATAAATATGGGCGAGCCGCTTGACCCGGAAGTCGAACAGATTTCGACGGGACCTGCGTCGCCTTTGAATTTACCGCGTCCCCGGCGCGCCACAGGCGCACGGTGCGGTAAGCAAGCCGGGGAGGCATTCGACATGGAACTCTTGAGCCCGCGCGAGGCGGCAGCCTTCGCGCTATCGCTTCTCGACCTGACGAACCTGCGCGAGGACTGCGACAACGCCGCGATCGAAAACCTGTGCCTGCGGGCGCAGACGCCCTATGGCAATACGGCGGCAATCTGCATCTGGCCGCGTTTCGTCGCCCATGCCCGCCAGATTTTGGGCCCTGAACATCCGGTCCGCATTGCGACCGTCGTGAATTTTCCGTCGGGCGATCTGGCGGTCGCGACCGTGATCGAAGAGACGCGGCAGGCGATCGAAGACGGCGCCGACGAGATCGACATGGTCATTCCCTATCGCAAGCTGCTCGCGGGCGACGAGGCGGCGGTGACCGAAATGGTCGAAGCTGTCCGCGCAGCCTGCCCCGATGCCTGCATGAAGGTGATCCTGGAGACGGGTGAGCTCAAGGACAGCGCGCTGATCCGTCGCGCTTCCGAACTGGCGATCGCCGCCGGCGCCGATTTCATCAAGACCTCGACCGGCAAGGTCGCCGTCAATGCGACGCTCGAGGCCGCCGACACCATGCTGCAGGCGATCCGGGATTCGAAGAAGCGGGTCGGATTCAAGCCCGCCGGCGGGATATCGACCGTTGCAGACGCCGATCTCTACTTCCGGCTTGCCGAAACGATCATGGCCCCCAACTGGATCATGCCCTCCACTTTCCGTTTCGGCGCATCCAGCCTGCTTGACGATATTCTCGGCGTGCTGAGCGGCGGTACCACCGTCCGCGCATCAAGCGGCTACTGACAGGATGATCCCGCAGGAAATCATCCGCCGCAAACGCGACGGAAAGGTTCTCGCCGGCGAAGAGATCGCGGCCTTCATTGCGGCCCTGACAAGCGAGGAAATCTCCGAGGGACAGGCGGCCGCATTTGCCATGGCTGTCTTCTTTCGGGGCATGTCCCGTGATGAGACGGTGGCACTCACTCTCGCCATGCGCGATTCCGGGACAGTGCTGAATTGGGACGGTCTTGGCCGGCCGGTGGCGGACAAACATTCGACAGGCGGCGTGGGCGACAATGTCTCGCTGATGCTCGCCCCGATCGTGGCGGCCTGCGGCCTTGCGGTTCCGATGATTTCCGGCCGCGGGCTTGGTCATACCGGCGGCACGCTCGACAAGCTGCAGTCGATTCCAGGTTACAACGTGATGCCGGATGAGACATTGTTCCGGAAGGTCGTCGACGAGGTCGGCTGTGCCATTATCGGACAGACGAGCGATCTCGCCCCCGCCGACCGCCGGCTCTACGGCATCCGCGACGTGACGGCCACCGTCGAATCCGTACCGTTGATCACCGCCTCCATCCTCTCCAAGAAGCTCGCGGCCGGGCTCGGCAGCCTCGTGCTCGACGTGAAGGTCGGCAACGGCGCCTTCATGGAAAGTGCGGACGAGGCGGAGACGCTTGCCCGCTCGCTGGTCGAGGTGGCGAACGGTGCCGGCGTCAAGACTGCGGCACTCATCACCGACATGAACCAGCCGCTCGCCGATGCGGCCGGTAATGCGCTCGAAATCGTCAACTGTCTCGATTTCCTCGCGGGGCTTAAGGCCGGCACGCGGCTGGAAACCGTCGTCCTGGCGGAGGCGGCGGAAATGCTGGTTCAGGCAGGCGTTGCGAGCGATCCGGGACAGGCCGAGGAAACCGCGCGGATGGCGCTGGCATCAGGCGAAGCGATGGAGCGTTTCGCCCGCATGGTCCATGCGCTCGGCGGACCAGCGGATTTCTGCGAACGGCCGGATGTCTATCTGCAGCGCGCGCCCGTGCGGTTGCGCGTGCCGGCGCCGCGCGATGGATACCTAGCCGCCTGCGAGAACCCGCGCCCTCGGCCTTGCCGTGGTCGAACTCGGTGGAGGCCGTAAACGCGCGGCGGATCCGATCGATCATCGCGTCGGTATCAACGAGCTGCTGCCCCTCGGGAGCCAGGTGTCGGAAGGCGAGCCGATCGCCATGGTGCATGCGGCAAGCCGTGAAGATGCCGAGCGGATTGCCGGGGATATCGCGCGGTTCTATACGGTCTCAGACGTTCCGCCCGCAGCCACGCCGGTCATCTTGAAGCGTATCGGCTGCTGATCACTGGATCAGCTTCAGGTTCCCGCCTTCCACCTGGAAGGATTTCAGCTTCTTGAGAAAGCTCATGCCGACGAGGGTGCCGGTCAGCGCCTTGTCGCGCAGCACGAACGCGTCGACGTCCTTGACCCGCACGCCGCCGATCTCGACCCGGTCGAGGACCACATGCGCCGCCTCGGTGCCGCCATTGGCGGTATTGACCGTGTAGCGGAAGTCCAGGCCGTTGGCGCTGTAGCCCAGCTTGCGCGCCGTGCTCTCGTTGATCGCCACCAGCGACGCGCCGGTATCGACGAGGCCATCGACGGGTTTGCCGTTCATTCGGAACGTGCCGTTGAAATGCCCGCGGCCATCCGCTTCCAGCGTCACGCTGCCGGACGTCACAGAAACCGGCATGGCCTTTGCCGGCGCCTCGACCCCGACAGTCGCCGCCGACGGATGATCGGCACGCTGGATCAGTGCGGGGATCTGTGTCGCCAGCAGCGCCGTAACGGCTGCAAAAATGACGGTGCGCAGAAGCATGAACAACCCTCTCGGCATGAACCGGACATCCGCTTCCTGCATAACCGACAAACCATAAGAAAACGGCCCGCGAAATCTCCGCAGGCCGTTCATTTCAAAGCTTGGTAAGCGAACTCTAAATTACTTACTTCGTACCGTACATGCGGTCGCCGGCGTCGCCTAGACCGGGCACGATATAGCCCTTCTCGTTGAGATGGCTGTCGATCGAGGCCGTGTAGATCCTCACGTCCGGATGCGCCGCGTGGAAGTTTGCGATGCCATCGGGGGCCGCCAGCAGGCAGAGGAAGCGGATATTGTGCGCACCGCGTTCCTTGAGCTTGTCCACGGCGGCGATCGAGGAATTTCCGGTCGCCAGCATCGGGTCGACGACGATGATCAGCCGTTCGGCGATATCTTCCGGCGCCTTGAAGTAATATTCGACTGGCTGCAGCGTCTCGTGGTCGCGATAGACGCCGATATGCGAGACGCGGGCCGAAGGCACCAGTTCCAGCATTCCTTCGAGAAGCCCGTTGCCGGCGCGCAGGATCGACGCGAAGACCAGCTTCTTGCCCTCGACGACCGGCGCCTGCATTTCGACGAGCGGCGTCTCGATGGTTTCCATGGTCAGTTCGAGGTCGCGTGTCACCTCGTAGCAGAGCAGCATCGAGATTTCCCGGAGCAGCCGCCGGAACCCCGCCGTCGAGGTTTCCTTCTTGCGCATGATCGTCAGCTTGTGCTGCACCAGCGGATGATCGATGACAGTGACGCCGTCCATGAGCTTCCCCTTTTCTGTTTGCCTGTTTCTTCTTTCAGGAAAAAGGCCGGTTCCGCAACCCGTCAGGCGCGCCTGGCCGCCTCATCCCCAGCCTCTGGCCCGCTCTGCGCGTCGAACCGGGCGATCAGCTTCGCTCTTGTTTCTTCATCCACGAAGGCAGCCTCGATCGCGGTGCGCGTCATCTCATCGATCTCGTCATCCGGCATCCCCATGATCGCCGAAGCGATATCGTATTCGCGGGCGAGCGAGGTGTGGAAGAAGGGAGGGTCGTCGGAATTGATGCAGACCCGCACGCCGGCGGCCTTGAGGCGCTTCAGCGGGTGGCTGTCGAAATCCGGAAACACGTTCAGCGCGATGTTCGAGCCGGGGCAGACCTCCAGCACGGTGCCGAGCTCGGCAAGCCGTTCCACCAGTGCCGGATCCTCGATCGCCCGCACGCCATGGCCGATCCGGGAAGGCTTCACCAGATTGAGTGCATCGGAGACGCTGAAGGCACCGCAGACCTCGCCGGCATGAATGGTGAGCCCGAGCCCCGCATCGCGGGCGATATCGAAGGCGCGCGCATAGTCTGCGACGCGGCCCATGCGTTCCTCGCCGGCCATGTTGAAGCCGGTCACCAGTGGGTTTTTCGCACGGGCGGCGTATTCGGCGGCCGAGACCACCCGGTCCGGGCCGAAATGCCGTTCGCCGGTGACGATGATCCGCGCTTCGATGCCGGTCTTTTCTCGTGCAGCATGGATGCCGTCGCAGATGCCGGCGAGATAGGCATCCGCCCCGAGCCCGATCCGGTCTCCGTGGTCGGGCGAGACGATGATCTCGCTGTAGATCGTGTTGGCGGCGGCGAGTTCCAGAAGATAGGTCTCGGTGAGCAGCGCGTAGTCGCCGGCGGTTTTGAACAGGGAGGCGACCGCATCGTAGCAGACGATGAATTCGGAAAAATCCGACCAGACATAGGCGCCGTCGCGCAGCACCTTGCTCGCATCGATGCCGTATTTCTCCGCCTGAAGCGCCGCCAGCGCTGGCGGTGTGGCGCCTTCGATATGGCAATGGATCTCGGCCTTGAGGAGGTGGCTGGTCAAAGGAAGCTCCATCCGTTGGGCCCAAGCGGGATCGAGAGATGCGCGGCAATGGTTTCCGCAATGTCCGCGTAGGTTGACCTGATCCCGATCGAGCGGGAGCGGATGCCCGGCCCGAACGCCATGACCGGCACCCGCTCGCGGGTGTGGTCGGTGCCGCGCCAGGTCGGGTCGCAGCCATGATCGGCGGTGAGAATGACGAGATCGCCGGGTTTGAGCCGCCGGTGGACGTCCGGCAAGGAGCGGTCGAAGGCTTCCAGCGCCGCGGCATAACCCGGCACGTCGCGGCGATGGCCGTAGAGCATGTCGAAATCGACGAAATTGGTGAAGACGAGATCCCCCAGCGCCGCCTCGTCCATGGCGGCGAGTGTCGCCTCCATCAGCGCCGCATTGCCGTTCGCCTTGATGACGCGTGAAACACCCTGATGCGCAAAGATGTCGCCGATCTTGCCGATCGCATGCACCGACCGGCCGCCCCGGATCAGCCGGTCAAGCAATGTCGGCTCCGGCGGCGGTACGGAGAAGTCGCGGCGATTGCCGGTGCGCTGGAACGTCTCTGCCGTTTCGCCGAGGAAGGGTCGCGCGATCACCCGGCCGATATTCATCGGATCGAGCAGCACCCGCACGGTTTCGCAGAGCCTGAGCAGCCGGTCGAGCCCGAAATGGGTCTCGTGGGCGGCAATCTGGAAGACGGAATCCGTCGACGTGTAGCAGATCGGCTTTCCGGTGCGGATATGTTCTTCCCCGAGCAGGGCGATGATTTCCGTGCCGGATGCGTGGCAGTTGCCGAGAATGCCTGCGATGTCGCCTTCGCGGCAGATGGCGTCCACAAGCTCGGGAGAGAATGCCTCGCCTTCGGTCGGGAAATAACCCCAGTCGAACATCACGGGCGTCCCGGCGATTTCCCAATGGCCGGACGGCGTGTCCTTGCCCCGGGAAATTTCGTTGGCCGCGCCGTGCAGGCCGAAGATCCGCTCCGGCATCGGCATGCCGGCGGGATAGTCGCCGCTGGCAAGTTTGGCGATTTCCAGAAGCCCGAGCGACGACATGTTCGGCAGATGCAGCGGACCCTCCCTCAGGCCCGCCCGATCGCCGACGCCGGCCGCGCAGAACTCCGCGATATGTCCGAGCGTGTTGGAACCCAGATCGCCATACTCATCGGCATCCGGGGCGCCGCCCACGCCGAATGAATCAAGAACGAACAGGAAGGCACGCGCCATCGGTCACCCGGAAGTTTGAATATTGTCAGCCGACTGTTCTGCTGGCCGGCCCGAATCGGGATTCATATAGCCGTGGGGCGTATTAGCAAAGGGGGATAACGTCCGATGCGCTTCAGCAATTGGTGCAGTTGACACTGTCTCCGAGGCGTTGGCGGTAGAAATATTCCCGTGCAATGGTGAGGTCCCGCACCTCACTCGGCAGGAGGCCGGGCATGAACATCAGGAGTTCATGGTGAACTGAGACTTCCGCCCGGACGAGGAAGGAATTGGCGATATGCATATCGGCCGGCACCTGAACCGCAGAGCCGATCACATACGGCCTGCCATTCTTGTCGTCCCATGACCAGGCAACGGTCGGACTGCCGGTAGCATCGAGTGCCACCCCTGTGACCTTGATGCTGAGCGTGTTGGGCGTATACGGCGCAAAAAGACTTGCGGTCACATCCTTCATCGTCATCAGGATCGTCTTGTCGACGCTCGTTTCCCGGGTCACCAGATCGGCGATGGTGCTGGCGCTGTGCGTCACCCGCTTGGAGACGCTGAGGCCGATGGTGATCTCGAAGGACGTGATATAGAGGCTGAGAAGGAGCGGCGCGATCAGGGCGAACTCCACGGCTCCGACGCCGCGGCTGTCAGCCACCAGCTGCTTGAGGCGGATCAACAGGCCAGAATATCGCGTCCGCGGCGGGCGATTTTGTTCTTCCATCACGGATAGTCCTCGGCTCGGAAGGCGGATGTCTCGACGATCAGGAAATAATTCGGACGTCCGCCGCCCTCAGGCCGCACATTGGTGATGTAAGGCCGGATCAGATCGGTGATGACGTCCCAGCGGTAATAGGCGCGCAGCATGTTGATACTTTTGGCGGGGCCTGGCGCATAGGTGAAGGAAGATGTGTCAAGCTCGCCGAAAGCACTGCCGGAGGTCGAACGCGGAATTGTCGTCGGGATCAGAGCAAAGCTGGCGAACGAGCGGACGTCGAGCAGGAGTTTATCCGGCGTCGTTATCTCCTCCTCGCTGCACTTGATAATGATCGATATTTCTTCGCAGAAGGCGCGGCGGAATTCTGTTTCGTTCTTGTCCGTGCCGCGATTGAGCCCATAGGTGATGTTGCCGGTCCTGAGCTTGCGCGCCATCGTATCGACGGCATTGGCGACAAGCTGCTCGCCCGTATAGGCGATGAAGGTTTCGACGATCGCAAAGACGATCAGGAAATAGGGAATGGCCAGCAATGCGAATTCGATTGCGGCTGCACCGTCCTTGGAGCGGGCAATCCGCCGCCACGCGCCCTTGGATCTTACGGGCATCGGCGCCCTGGTTCTGGTATCGTCATAATCCTGGCACATGGTTTCCGTCCGACAGCCCGGCTTGAGCGTGCCGATCCTATGGCTGGATTATTGAGATTCCGTTGCAGCGATTGTCCGCAGTTTAACCACCTGTCCCCGATCAGGGCGTAGCGGTGTTCTTGAACTCGGCGTGTTGCTCGCAATTGGGGGTGCAGGAGAGGATGGAACGTTCGGTTTGCCGGAAGACGCGCACCGTGTTTCCTTCGTCGATGGAAACGAGGACGCGTTCGTCGGCAATCGCATTGCCCTCCGCGTCCAGCAGCACGAGATTGGTCGTGCCGAAGCTGCGGCCGGTCAGGACAATCGTGGTCGAATCCGCAACGGTGGCATCGGTAGGCCACGTTCGAGTTGCCGACGATGACCTTGCTGACCGGCCTGTCGAGTTTCAGCACGCGCGCGTGATTCATGAATACGCGCAGAAGGTCTCCCTGATCCTGCGCTGCCGATTGCCCTGCGCCCGCGAAGACGACACCGCAAATGGCGAGGAGTCGGACCATGACGCTACGGAACAACATTGGATGGCCTTCAGGTGAGATTGTTATCTGCGCAAGGATGGCCGCGATTGGTGAATGAAGCGTTAAGCGGCACAGAAGGCCGTTCTTGCTCTCGTCTTAACGATTGCCGATTGGCCGGCATTGCAACTCACAGAAGCAAATTTCAGATTTTCTGCATTCAGATTAAGGCGCTGTAAAAAAATGAACATTAGCAAATTTTGAGTAGAAGGGGGCGGTCGCTCGAATGCAAGTTTTCTTCTTTCCCCTTCGTTTACCACGCAACCGGCAATCCTCCGTTAACCGGAAGGTAACGATGTTCCTTAAGCCGATGGCAATCGTCCCTCTGTAGGTTGCAGTCATCCGAACAACGGAAAACAGTTGTCGGGAAGTGCTGAACAACAAATGTGGAGTAGGAGAGTTCCATGACCAAGATTTTCGCTCGTTTTCTGAAAGATGAGTCTGGTGCGACTGCCATCGAATATGGCCTTATCGCAGCCCTCATCTCCGTTGCCCTGATCGCCGGAGCGACCACTCTCGGCAATTCGCTGAGCACGACTTTCAATACCATCTCTACCAAGATGACCACTGCGTCTACCAGTGCGTCTACCCGATAATTCGAGGTACCGCTTCGATATGTACGCAAAGCCGTCCGCAGGGGCGGCTTTGCCTATTTGAAACTCTAAGCCTTGCAGCCTTCGGCGTGCAGGTCAGCGGGATGGAACGAATGGCAAGCATGATTGTTGCATTTTTGGTTCTGTCGATCCTGCCACTCGGACTGGCGCTTGCCGCTATCTCTGATCTCGTCACGATGACGATCCCAAATCGGGTATCGGTAGCCCTTCTCGCTTCCTTTCTCATCCTCGCGCCGCTCTCTGGTCTCGCATGGCCGGAGATCGGCATGAATCTCGTCGCTGGCCTTGCCGTGTTCGGCGCCTGCTTCGGGCTATTCGCTTTGAACGTCATGGGCGGCGGCGACGCCAAGCTACTGACCGCGGCCGCGATCTGGTTCGGCTTCAATCACTCGCTTCTCGTCTTCCTGGTCACCGTCGGTTATGTCGGCGGCGCTGTGACCCTTGTTTTCCTTCTCCTGCGCTCGCAGGCGGGCTCGGTCATGGCCATGGGTATTCCCCTCCCGCCATCCCTCGTCAATGCCAAGAAGATCCCCTACGGGATCGCCATCGCGATCGCTGGCTTCCTGACCTTCGAGCAGGCACCGATCCATCTCTTAGCCATGAAGGCGTTTCAATAAAGGTTTCAGCGATTGAAAGATCGCGTTAACCAGAATTGTAAGCGTCTCATTAACTATAATTACACCATTGGAGGCCATTCTCCGGGAAGTTAGTATTCCCTCAAGGAATGGCCATGAAGCCCACCCGTATCATTATTCTAGCGGTTGCCGTGGTGGCGGCGGGCCTCGCCGGCATGATTGCCATGCGTCTTTCCGGCACCAAGGCACCCGAACTGGTGGAAACCGTCATCCAGAAGGAGCCCACGGTCAAGGTGCTCGTTACGGCTGAGAACCTTCCCGTGGGCAGCCGGCTGAACGACAAGTCGATGGCATGGATGTCCTGGCCCTCAAGCGGCATCGTCGACGGATTCATCACCGATTCCACGCGCCCCAATGCCATGACCGAGCTTCAGGGCGTCGTCGTCCGCATGCCGATGTTCAAGGGCGAGCCGATGCGCGCCGAAAAGATCGCCGATTCATCCAGCCGGATCATGTCCTCACTGCTGCCGTCCGGAAAACGGGCTGTCGCTACCGAGATTTCGGTTGCGACGGGCGCCGGCGGCTTCGTGCTGCCGAATGATCGCGTCGACATCATCATGGTGCGCGAGAACAAGGACAACGGCAACTACATCACCGAAAACATCCTGAGTAACGTTCGCGTCCTCGCGATCGACCAGCAGGTCCAGGAGAGCGAGGACGGCAAGAAATCCGTCGTCGGCACCACGGCGACGCTGGAACTGACACCGGACCAGGCAAAGGTCATCGCCGTTGCTCAGCAGATGGCTCAGCGGCTGACGCTTGCGCTACGCTCGGTCGCGGACTCGCAGGAAAGCGACACGGTAGCCCCGGACTATTTGCTGCATGGGGGTGATGGCAAGGCGGATATCCAGGTCATCAAATCGGGGGCGATCGTCAAGAGCACGGCGACGGCGGTGCAGGCGAAATGAACGGAGCGCTCAAGTGAACAGTCTGAAACACAAGATTCGTAGCTCGGTAGCGGCAGGCATGGCTTTTTGCCTCGCCTTTTCCGGCGTTTCGCTGAATATTGCCCCGATCAGCCTTCAGCCGGCGCAAGCCTTGGCGGCCGAAAACAGCGTCGTCCGCATCACCGAAGGCGGGCCCGGAATACGCAAACGGCTTCAACTCGGCCTCAACAAGGCCTTGGTCGTCGACCTGCCGTCCGACGCCCATGACATCCTGGTCGCCGACCCGAGCATGGCTGACGCGGTGACGCGCACCTCCCGTCGTATCTATCTGTTCGGCAAGACCGTCGGCCAGACCAACATCTTCGTCTTCGGACCCAACGGCGAGGAAATCGTCAGCCTGGACGTGGCAATCGAGCGTGATATTTCTGGTCTCGAGCAGAACCTTCGCCGTTTCCTGCCGGAATCGAACATCAAGGTCGAGATCATCTCGGACAACATCGTTCTGTCGGGCAGCGTCCGGACGCCGCAGGATTCGGCTCAGGCCGAAAAGCTGACCACTGCCTTCCTCAAGGGCGGTGAGGCGACCACCCGGAATATCACGGCTCAGGGCAATAACGGTGACGCCGACATCTTCGCCGAAAACCGACAGCAGTCCCAGATCGTCAACCTCCTGACGATCGAGGGCGAAGACCAGGTCACGCTGAAGGTGACGGTTGCAGAAGTCAGTCGGCAGGTGCTGAAGCAACTCGGTTTCAACGGCTCCGTGTCTGGCCCCAAAGGCTCGATTTCCTTTGCCAACCCCGCCAATCTTGGAAACGCCGTCGGCCTGGCCGCTCAAGGCGTCTTGTCCGGCAACATCGGCAATGTCGGTCTTTCGACTTACATGAACGCCATGGAACAGGCGGGCGTCATGCGCACGCTTGCCGAACCCAGCCTGACAGCCATTTCCGGCCAGCAAGCGAAATTTTATGTGGGCGGTGAATACCGCCTGCCTGGCCAGCAGGAAGTCGATGGGCAAGAGGGTACTGTCACGCAGACGGTCGACACGGTCGATTACGGCATTGAACTGAACTTCAAGCCCGTTGTTCTGTCCCCCGGACGCATCAGTCTGGTGATCGAGACCAACGTTTCGGAGCCGACTTACGAAGGTTCTGCCGTGACGGGTAACGGCGCCTCGCTGCGGATTCCGGGCAATACCTACATGTCGATCCGCAAGCGCGAGGCTTCGACCACGGTCGAATTGCCGTCCGGCGGCTCCATCGTCATCGCCGGCCTGGTGCAGGACAATGTCCGGCAGGCTATGTCCGGCCTTCCGGGTATTTCCAAGGTCCCGGTGTTCGGCACGCTTTTCCGCAGCAAGGACTTTATCCGCAACGAAACCGAACTCGTGATCATCGCGACGCCTTATCTGGTCCGCCCCGTTGCGCGCAACGAGATCGCCCGACCGGACGACAACTTTTATCCGGAAAACGATGCCGCGACCTTCTTCCTGAATCGCGTCAACAAGATCTACGGCCGCAAGGGACCCGTCGCGGCGGGCCAGTATCACGGCGCCGTAGGCTTTATCTACAAGTGAGCGGTCATGGACATTGAAACCCAGAAAATCTCGGCCGAAGGACAGGATGCGATGACCAAGGGTATAATCAGGTCCCGTCGCCGCGGGGTCGCTGCAGCCATGGCGCTTGCCGTATCCGGACTGCTCCTGTCGGCCTGCGGCAACAGCCAGCTCACGACGGGCTCCATCCCCGACGATTATCGCACCCGCCATCCGATCGTGTTGGCTGAAGGTCAGACGACGCTCGATATTCCGATCGCCTCCGGTGATGTCCGCCTGACGACCGGGATGCGGGATACGGTCAAGGGGTTTGCGCAAAACTTCATGGCGTCGCCGGCCGGCGTGATGCAGATCCAGGTTCCATCCGGCTCGTATAATTCCGGTGCGGCCCAGCATCTGGCAGGCGATATCCGCCGCGAGCTGACGCGTTCCGGCATCAAGCCGCAGCGGATCCTGATGAGCAGCTACGCTGCTTCGCCGAATGGCGATGCGGCGCCGATCCGGCTTTCCTACGTGACGACCAAGGCGATGACCGGCCAGTGCGGCGAGTGGCCGGCAGACCTGTCGGACAATACGTTCGGCAACAGGAACTGGTACAATTTCGGCTGCGCCAGCCAGAACAACCTTGCAGCCCAGGTCGCCAATCCCACGGACCTCATCGCCCCGCGCGCCATCACGCCGATCGATGCGGCGCAGCGCGCCAAGGTCATCAGCGATTACCGCGGCGAGAGCGGCGGTGAAGGCACGACGATCACGATTAACAACAATTGACGGGCAAGATGATGAGCGCGATCAACTACGAAATCCGCACTCCCGGCCAGGGTGAAGGGTTTGCCGAGGACGCCGATCGTCCGGGCGATTTCGACGCGTTGCGCCCGCTGCCGCGCATCTCTATCCATTCCTTCTGCGAAAGCGACGGGATGCAGCGCATGATGGATCGCATGGCCCGCGATCGCCGCATGGCCAAGGTCAATCTGCGTGTGACGATCGGCGGCACCAGTGCTGCCGCCAACATGTTTTCGTCCACCCCGACCCCGAACCTCATCATCCTGGAAACCGACGCCGAGCCGAAGAACCTGCTCCATGAGCTCACGCCGCTTGCGGAAGTGTGCGACCCTTCGACCAGGGTCATCGTCGTCGGCCGTTACAATGACATTTCGCTCTATCGCGAGCTGATCCGAAACGGCATTTCCGAATATCTCGTCGGCCCCGTGCAGATGCCCGACATGCTGGCTTCGATCTCGGCGATCTTCGTGGATCCTGAAGCCGAGCCGCTCGGCAAATCGATCGCCTTCATTGGTGCCAAGGGCGGCGTCGGGGCCTCGACGATCGCGCACAACTGCGCCTTCGGCATTTCGAACCTGTTCTCGACCGAAACCATCCTGGCGGATCTCGATCTGCCCTTCGGCACCGCCAATATCGATTTCGATCAGGATCCGGCCCAGGGCATCGCGGAAGCCGTCTTCGCGCCGGAACGCCTCGACGAGGTCTTTCTCGATCGCCTTCTGACCAAGTGCTCCGAGCATCTCTCGCTGCTGGCGGCTCCCTCGCTGCTCGATCGTGCCTATGATTTCGATCGCAACGCCTTCACGCCGATCATCGAGCTCCTGCAGCGCAGCGCGCCGATGGCCGTTCTGGATGTCCCGCATGGCTGGACGGAATGGACGCGGGCGGTTCTGTCGGAGGTCGACGAGGTGGTGATCTGCGCGGTTCCCGATCTCGCCAACCTGCGCAACACCAAGAACATGATCGATGCGTTGAAGAAGCTTCGCCCGAACGACCGTGCGCCGCATCTGATCCTGAACCAGGTCGGCATGCCGAAGCGTCCGGAGATCGCTCCGAACGATTTCATCGAACCATTGGAGATCGAGCCGATCGCCATCCTGCCGTTCGACGTGCAGTTGTTCGGCAATGCCGCCAATAGCGGCCGCATGATCTCCGAAATCGACGCGAAGTCGCCTGTCGCCGAAACCTTCTCCCAGATCGCCCATATCGTCACGGGCCGCATCGCCATGAAGAAGGTGAAGAAGGGTGGCCTCGGCAAGATGCTCGGCATGCTCGGGCGCAAGAAGGCATAACACCAGGAAACCGGTATGTTTGGAAAACGCGGAAACGAGGGATTTGGGAAGAGCGGCAGCGTAGCGCCGCCGGCGGCTGCACCTGTGCCTGTCGTGGCGCGGTCCGCTGCTCCGGAAGTCCTTGCCGAGCCGGTGCGCGATCCGGTCACCCAGCGGCAGCAGATCTCTTCGCCGCCGCCGCTCGCGCCGCAATCCGCGGCCCGCAAGCGCCCGGCGCGCACGGAACTCTATTACGACACCAAAAGCCAGGTCTTCTCGGCGCTGATCGATACGATCGACCTTTCCCAGCTTGCCAAGCTCGATGCGGAAAGCGCGCGCGAGGAAATCCGCGATATCGTCAACGATATCATCACCATCAAGAATTTCGCGATGTCGATCTCCGAGCAGGAGGAACTGCTCGAGGACATCTGCAACGACGTTCTGGGTTACGGCCCGCTGGAGCCGCTGCTCGCCCGCGACGACATCTCCGATATCATGGTCAACGGCGCGGGACAGACGTTCATCGAAGTCGCCGGCAAGACGATCGAATCCGAAATACGTTTCCGCGACAATTCGCAGCTCCTGTCGATCTGCCAGCGCATCGTCAGTCAGGTCGGCCGCCGCGTCGACGAATCCTCGCCGATCTGCGACGCGCGCCTGCCGGATGGTTCGCGTGTCAACGTCATCGCGCCGCCGCTTGCCATCGACGGGCCGGCGCTCACCATCCGTAAGTTCAAGAAGGACAAGCTGAACCTCGACCAGCTCGTCAAGTTCGGCGCGATCACGCCGGAAGGCGCCGTGCTTCTGCAGGTCATCGGCCGCGTCCGCTGCAACATCGTCATTTCCGGCGGTACCGGTTCGGGCAAGACGACGCTGCTGAACTGCCTGACCAACTATATCGACAAGGAAGAGCGGGTCATCACCTGCGAGGACACGGCCGAACTGCAGCTACAGCAGCCGCATGTGGTCCGGCTCGAAACCCGTCCGCCGAATATCGAAGGCGAGGGCGAGATCACCATGCGCGACCTCGTCAAGAACTGCCTGCGCATGCGCCCCGAGCGCATCATTGTCGGCGAAGTGCGCGGACCCGAAGTCTTCGACCTGCTTCAGGCGATGAACACCGGTCACGACGGATCGATGGGCACGATCCACGCCAACACGCCGCGCGAATGCCTGAGCCGTATGGAATCGATGATTGCCATGGGCGGTTATTCGCTGCCGGCCAAGACCGTGCGCGAGATCATCACCGGTTCGATCGACGTCATCATCCAGGCGGCCCGCCTTCGCGACGGTTCGCGTCGCATCACCCAGATCACCGAGGTGGTCGGCATGGAAGGCGACGTGATCATCACCCAGGACCTGATGCGTTACGAGATCGACGGCGAGGACGCCAATGGCCGCCTGATTGGCAAGCATATGTCGACCGGTATCGTTAAGCCGCATTTCTGGGACCGCGCCCGTTACTACAACGAGGAAAAGCGCCTTTCCGCCGCGCTTGACGCGATGGAAAAAACCAAGAGCTGAGGAGCAGGGTTCCATGTTCGGGCTGGATATCAATGTCGTGGCGATCATCGCCCTCGTGGCGGTCGCCGCGGCGGCGGTCTGTTACGCGCTGTTGTTCTCTCGCATGGAAGTGGAAAAGAAGGCCGATAGCCGGCTCAACCGGGTGAAATCGGCGGAAACCGATCTCAACAAGGTCAAGGCCGCGCGCGACCGCGTGCAGGAGCTTTCCAAGCGCCGCAAGTCCATGCAGGATTCGATCAAGGACCTGGAGAAGAAGCAGGAAGAGAAGAACAAGAAGATGGCCGACGGCAGCTTGAAGGCCAAGCTCCCCCAGACCGGCCTCTCCCTGACGATGGGCCGCTTCTATATGTTCAGCGTCCTTTTCGGCGTCTTCGTTTTCCTCGTGGCCGTGATCGCCGGTCTGCCGCTGCTCGCTGCTGTCGGTGCCGCTTTTGTCAGCGCGGTCGGGTTGCCGCGCTGGATCATCGGTTTCCTGGTGAAGCGTCGCCAGAACAAGTTTCTCGAGGAATTTCCGAATGCGCTCGACGTCATGGTGCGATCGATCAAATCCGGCCTGCCGCTCAACGATGCAATGCGGCTGATCGCTTCGGACGGCCAGGAACCGGTGAAGACGGAATTCCGCCGCGTGATCGAATCCCAGCAAGTCGGCTTGAGCATTCCGGAAGCCTGCACGCGCATGATGATGACCATGCCGCTGCCGGAAGTGAATTTCTTCTCGATCGTCATCACCCTCCAGGGCCAGGCCGGCGGCAATCTTTCCGAAGCGATCGGCAATCTTTCCAAGGTGTTGCGCGAGCGCAGGAAGATGAAGGCGAAGGTGCAGGCGCTGTCGATGGAAGCCAAGGCTTCGGCGGTGATCATCGGCGCCTTGCCCTTCATCGTCTCGCTGCTCGTCTACCTCACCTCGCCTCAGTACATCTCGATCATATTCACCGATCCGCGCGGGCACCTGATCCTTTTGTTTTCCGGTGTCTGGATGTCGATCGGCATCTTCGTCATGCGCAACATGATCAACTTCGACATCTGAGGGGATGGGGCGATGGAACTGGCCACGACGCTGACCGATCCGACCACGCTGATGGCCATCCTGGTGGCCGTGGCGGTTTTCGCGACCCTATACACACTGGCAAGCCCGTTCCTCGAAAAGGGAGACCTCGACAAGCGTATGAAGGCGGTCTCCACCGAGCGCGAACAGATCCGCGCCCGCGAACGCGCCCGCATGAATTCCGAACAGTCGAAGACGTCGTTGCGCGCGCAGAACAACCAGTCGGTCCGGCAGATCGTCGAGCGTTTCAATCTGCGCAAGGCGCTGGTGGACGACAACACCGTCAACAGGCTTCGTGCCGCCGGCCTGCGGTCGCAGAACGCCCTCAACATGTTCCTGCTGGCCCGTTTCCTGCTGCCCTTCGTTTTCCTCGCAGGCGCCATCGTCTGGATTTTCGTGCTCGGCAACCTTGCCACCCGGCCGTTCCCGATCCGGATGCTGGCGGCGATCGTCGTCGCCTATATCGGTTTTTATGCACCGAACATCTACATTTCCAACCGGGTGAAGAAGCGCCAGCATTCCATCAAGCGGGCCTGGCCCGATGCGCTCGACCTGATGCTGATCTGCGTCGAATCGGGGATTTCCATGGAAGCGGCGATGCGCCGCGTCGCCGAGGAGATGGCGCAGGCATCGCCGCCGCTGGCCGAGGAAATGGTGCTGACGACGGCCGAGCTCTCCTTCCTGCAGGATCGCCGCACCGCGCTCGAAAATCTCGGCATCCGCACCCAGCTCGATATCGTCAGGGCGGTTACCCAGGCGCTGATCCAGGCGGAACGCTACGGCACGCCGATTGCCTCGGCGCTGCGCGTGCTTGCCCAGGAAGGCCGCGACGAGCGGATGAACGAAGCGGAAAAGAAGGCCGCGGCCCTCCCGCCTAAGCTGACTGTGCCGATGATCCTGTTCTTTCTGCCGGTGCTGATCGCCGTCATCCTCGGCCCCGCCGGCATCCAGGTCGCCGACAAGTTTTGATGAGGTCGGCCGCGGTTTCGAGCCGACGGTGAACGCCACCTGAATTCCGGCTTCAGACCGCATTCAGCGGCGATCGATCATTATCCCCCCATCAGGCGAAAATTCCGTCCGTTTTACGAATGCGGATCGGATCGCCATATGATTTTGGAGGATACCCGATGCTGACCAAACTTTGCGTGAACCTCGTCCTGATCGGTGGAATCATCACGGTGATTTCGCGCCTCATCTGAAGGCGTACCGATGGAAGCCCATCCCGAAAACAGGAAAACCGGCGCAAGGCCGGTTTTTTGGGATGACGGTTGGCCCGGTCAATTCGTACTGGGCTTGCTCTTGCCATCCTTGTCGGCGAGCTTTGCCCAGGCATTCTGCTGGGATAACATCGAACGCAGGTAGGTGACGTTGGCGTCGGCCTGCTGCTGCGAGAGTTCCCGGCGGGCGATCTGTTCGGCTTCCGCGAAACGGCCCTGCAGGCCGACCACCAGCGCCAGGTTCTGGCGGACGCGGCTGTCGGCGGCGGGCTGGCCGGCGGCATTGCGCATGTAGGTTTCCGCCGTCTTCAGGTCGCCGGAAAGCACGTAGGACATTCCAAGGTTCGACATCACGCTTGGCTCGTTCGGCTGGGTTTCGAGCGCCATGCGGTATTTCTGGCGGGCCTCCGCCGATCGGCCGAGCTGATCGAGCACGGCGCCTTCGGCCGAATAGAGCCGCCAGTCCGGATGATCGGGGGTCTGGGCGCGGTTGATAGTCGCGAGCGCCTGTTCGAGCTGGCCGGCACCGGCCTGCGCCTTGCCATAGGCCGCCAGCACGTCCCGATCGGCCGGGTGGGCGATTGCCACCTGCTGCATCACGGCGAGCGCCTGCGCATTCTTGCCCGTCATTCCGAGCACTGTCGCATATTGCAGCCCGATCTGCTTGTTCTTCGGATCGCGGGCATAGCTTGCACCGACAGACTTTTCCGTGCTCGCAAGATCGTTCGCATTCATGCCGTCCATGGAGGCGGCAGAGACCTTCGGGATCGAGCCCGTCGTTTCTACATCCCGCTTCGTCGCGCAGCCGGTGACCGAAAGAGCGGCAAAAATCGCGAGGGCGGCGGTCTGGGCGAGGCGGGTCTTGCGAAGCGTCACGGCTGCGGAAGCGGTCATGGGGTGCGGTCTCGTTCGGTCCGGTGCCACGTCTTCCGAATAGGGAGCGGGCATATAGCGCATTTCCACTCCAGCAATAAACTGTTAACCCTAACAGATCGTTAAGATGAGCGATTCCAGCAGCTTCCGAAGGCTCCCTCCATGGCACCCTATCAATATATCGAACGTCCCTCTCCCTTCAGCGCGAAAGGAGCGGCGACCAGGCCGGTCCATGCCGTGACGCCTGCCGACATCGAACCGGGGAAGCTCGACGCGGCGGCACTCGCCTGGGCGAAGGCGGCGGGCTTCAAGGCCGAAGCCGGCGCGCTGCTTCTGGTCCCGGCGGGCAATGAAGTGGGCAGCGCCCTGTTCGGCCTCGGCAGCGATCCCGCCGAGGCGCCGTTCATCACCGGAAAACTGTCGAAGCTCTTGCCGGCGGGTGACTGGCATGTCGAGACCTCGGCGCTTGGCGATGCGCATCTTGCTCTCGGCTACGGCCTCGGCACCTACGGCTTCAGCCGCTACAAGTCCGAAAAATCGAAGGACGTGCGGCTTGCGATCCCGGACACGGCCGATGCCGTCGATGTCGAGCGCCAGCTGGCCGGTGTTTTCCTGGCCCGTGACCTCATCAATATTCCAACCAACGAGATGGGGCCGATCGAGCTGGAAGCGGCCTTACGGGCGCTGGGCGAACATTACGGCGCAACCGTTACCTCGATTGTCGGGGAGGACCTGCTCGCCCGGAATTTCCCGCTCGTTCACACGGTCGGCCGCGCCAGCGTGTCACCTCCGCGCCTGCTCGAAATGCGCTGGGGGGAGAAGGGCCATCCGCGGGTCACGCTGGTCGGCAAGGGCGTCTGCTTCGATACCGGCGGCCTCGACATCAAGGGCGCCGCCAACATGGCGCTGATGAAGAAGGACATGGGTGGTGCCGCGAACGTCATGGGACTTGCCCTGATGATCATGGATGCCGGTCTTGAAGTGGACCTGCAGGTTCTGGTGCCCGCGGTCGAGAACTCCATTTCCGGCAATGCCTTCCGCCCAGGCGATATCTACAGGAGCCGCAAGGGCGTCACCGTCCAGATCGACAATACCGATGCCGAAGGCCGGCTGGTTCTTGCCGACGCGCTCGCCTATGCGGATGAAAACCCGCCGGACCTGATGATCGACATGTCGACGCTGACGGGGGCCGCCCGCGTCGCGCTGGGCACCGAGCTTGCGCCCTATTTCACCGACGACGAAGCCCTGGCCGGCAAGCTGATGGAGACCGGCCGCGCTGAAGCCGATCCGATGTGGCGCCTGCCGCTCTGGATGGGCTACGACAAGGACATCCGTTCCCGCGCCGCCGACATCACCAATTCGCCCTCGGGCGGCATGGCCGGCGCGATCACCGCGGCACTTTTCCTCAAGCGCTTCGTCACCGCCACCAGAAGCTGGGTGCATTTCGACATCTACGGCTGGGTGGCGGCCGAAAAGCCGCAGGCGCCCGTCGGCGGCGAAGCGTTTGCGATCCGCGCGCTCTACCGCACGATCCGAGACATGGCCGCGAAGTAACAGGCCTCAAGAAATAAAACGGCTCCGAAACAAACCGGTAAGACCTTCGGCTTAAAGTCCGCCCGATATTGAACCAAGGCCGATTTTGAACCGAGGGTCGTGATGCCGGTTGAACTGACCGCCACGGAAGCGCTGGGCCTCTGGCACCGGGTATCGCTGGAGCAGGTGCGCCACGACGGCCGCGATCTGACATTGCGCCAGATGTCCATTCTGCTGCATATTTACCTCGTGCCGCCGCCGCATACGGTGCGCGGGCTGGCGGCGACGCTTGGCGTCAGCAAGCCGGTCATCACCCGCGCGCTCGACACGATGGGCGAGATGGGTCTGGTGGACCGCCAGCGCGACGAGCGGGACCGCCGCAACGTGGTGATCAAGCGCACGGTGGCGGGTGCGCTCTATCTGGAAAAGCTCGGCGACCTGATCATCCGGGAAGGCCGCCGGTGATGGGGCTTGCCGTGGAGCGCCCGAAGAGGATTTTGAGATGACGAAGCTGCTCGACAGACGCCTGCATGCCTTCCGCCCCGATCTCGCAGACGAGACGCTGAAGGGCAGCGTCGAGGCGGGCCAGTTCGTCCGCGGCGAACCCGCACGCATCGCAGTGCCGGTGGCCCAACTCCGCCCGGCACCGGACCTTGCCCGCGGCATCGATACCGAACTTTTGTGGGGTGAAACCGTCCGGGTTTTCGATCGTGCCGATGGTTTTGCCTGGGTGCAGGCCGATCAGGACGGTTATGTCGGCTACCTGCCGGAGACGATGCTGGGAAGCCTGGACGAACCCACCCACCGCATTGCCGTGCCCCGCACCTTTCTTTATCCGGAAGCCGAGCTGCGCAAGCCGCCGGTCGGCGCCCTGTCCATGGGTAGCCGCGTCACCGTTGCCGGCGAGGCGGAAACGCGCGGTACGCGTTATTTTGTCCTGGCGAGCGGTGAGGCGGTGATCGCCCGCCATTGCCTGCCCATCGCCGAGATGCTGGGCGACGATTATGTCGCCGTCGCCGAAAAATTCATCGAGACGCCCTATCTCTGGGGCGGCCGCTCCGGGTTTGGCCTGGATTGCTCGGCGCTCGTGCAGCTCGCCCTGATGATGACCGGCCATTCTGCCCCGCGCGACTCCGATATGCAGGCCTCGATCGGCAAAGAGATCGCGCAAGGGGAACTTCGCCGCGGCGACCTCGTTTTATGGAAGGGTCATGTCGGCATCATGGAGAGTGCCGAGACGCTTCTCCACGCCAACGGCCATACGATGAGCGTCGCCCGCGAGAATTTCGAGGCAGCCGTTCAGCGGATCGGTTGGATCTATCAGCAGCCCACCGGCTATCGCCGCCTGGATAACCGCCGGTGATCACGCAAACGTGGTCCCCGGCCCATGGATTGGACATCCTGCCGTCCATATCTCTCATTCGTCCGCAGTTTTCGTGGATGAGGAGTCGATTGATGCTCAAAGGTGCATGGATACTGCCGGCCGTGATGCTTGTGGCGCTGCTTGTCGCCGCGCTGGTTCCGGCCGAGGTATTCGCGGCCGAACCCCAGGCCTTTCCCAAGGATGTGCAGACATACTTCCGTAACCTGCCCGGCGTCGTGCCGGAGGAAGAACACGCGAAGAAGCAGGCCTACGAATGCACCAGCGATATCGAGAACGTCTATCGCAGCCGTGGCAGTTTCGACATTCTCTACGGCGACGTGATGCCGACCCGGATCTATCGCTGCAAGACGCCGAGCGGCATCACCTATACCGGCACGCGCATGCCCAACACCGAGTGGGTCCCCGGTCTCCATCCGCACCATCTTCCCGAATAAGGCAATCTTTGTTCAAAGCCGGCATGGCGGAAGACCGTATCTTGCGATGTCGGGCATGGGCGCTCTTGGCCCATTGACGACCTGCCGCCGCTGCCCCACTACTTTCTGATATACGGAACTTTGCACACCGGGAGGATGTAAGGTGTTCCACGCAAGCATGAACTTCGCGCTCGGCGAGGAGGTCGACGCTGTTCGTGAAACGGTCCACCGTTTCGCGCAGGAAAAGCTTGGCCCCCGCGCCGAAGAGATCGACCGCAGCAACGAATTTGCCCGCGACCTCTGGCCGGAACTGGGCGCGCTCGGCCTGCTCGGCATCACCGCCGATCCGGATTTCGGCGGCACGGGCCTCGGTTATCTCTCTCATGTGGTCGCCGTAGAGGAACTGGCCCGCGCCTCGGCCTCCACGTCGCTCAGCTACGGCGCCCATTCCAATCTCTGCGTCAACCAGATCAACCGCAACGGCAATGCCGAGCAGAAGGCACGTTACCTGCCTAAGCTCTGCTCGGGAGAGCATGTCGGCGCGCTCGCCATGTCCGAGCCCGGCGCCGGTTCCGACGTGGTCTCGATGAAGCTCCGCGCCGAAAAGCAGGGTGATCGCTATATCCTGAACGGCAACAAAATGTGGATCACCAACGGCCCGGATGCCGATGTGCTGGTGGTCTACGCCAAGACCGATCCGTCGGCCGACTCGAAGGGCATCACCGCCTTCCTCGTCGAAAAGGGTTTCAAGGGGTTCTCGACCGCCCAGAAGCTCGACAAGCTCGGCATGCGCGGCTCCAACACCTGCGAACTGGTGTTCGAGGATTGCGAGGTGCCGGCCGAAAACGTCATGGGTGCCGAGGGTGGCGGCGTCCGTGTCCTGATGTCCGGCCTCGACTACGAGCGCGTCGTGCTTTCGGCCATCGGCATCGGCATCATGCATGCCTGCCTCGATGTGGTCATGCCCTATGTCCATGAGCGAAAGCAGTTCGGCCAGTCGATCGGCGAGTTCCAGCTGATCCAAGCGAAGGTCGCCGACATGTACACGGCGATGAATTCCGCCCGCGCCTATGTCTATGCGGTGGCCGCCGCCTGCGATCGTGGCGCGGTGACGCGGCAGGATGCCGCCGCCTGCTGCCTCTACGCCTCCGAACAGGCAACCCAGCAGGCACTTCAGGCGATCCAGATCCTCGGCGGCAACGGTTATATCAACGACTTTCCGACCGGCCGGCTGCTGCGCGACGCCAAGCTGATGGAAATCGGCGCCGGCACGTCGGAGATCCGCCGCATGCTGATCGGCCGCGAACTCTTCAAGGAAACCGCCTGATGGCTGTCATCCGGTCGCAGGTCAACCTGAGGAGCGAAGCCGCCGAAGCGAACCGCGCCGCGATGCAGGCAAAGCTTGCCGAGGTCGAGGCGGCCGTCGCGCTCGCCGAGGCCGGTGGTGGCGAGGAGGCGCGGGCGCGGCATGCGAGCCGCGGAAAATTGCTTCCCCGGGAACGTATCGCCCGGCTGCTCGATCACGGCTCTGCCTTTCTTGAGGTCGGCGCAACCGCCGCCCACGGGCTTTACGGCGGTGCGAGCCCCTCGGCCGGCATCGTCACCGGCATCGGCCGGGTTGAAGGCCGCGAGGTGATGATCGTCGCCAATGACGCCACCGTCAAAGGCGGCACCTATTACCCGATGACGGTCAAGAAACACCTGCGCGCCCAGGAGATCGCCGAGGAGAACCGGCTGCCTTGCGTCTATCTGGTCGATTCCGGCGGCGCCAACCTGCCGAACCAGGATGAAGTCTTTCCCGACCGAGATCATTTCGGCCGGATCTTCTTCAACCAGGCGCGCATGTCCGCCAAAGGCGTAGCCCAGATCGCCGCCGTCATGGGTTCCTGCACGGCCGGCGGCGCCTATGTGCCGGCGATGTCCGACGAGGCGATCATCGTCAAGGACCAAGGCACGATCTTCCTCGCCGGCCCGCCGCTGGTGAAGGCCGCGACGGGCGAGGAAGTCTCGGCCGAGGACCTCGGCGGCGGCGATGTCCACACAAGGCTCTCCGGTGTGGCCGATCATCTCGCCCGCGACGACGCCCACGCCTTGGCGTTGGTCCGCCGCGCCGTTGCGGGCCTGAACACCCGCAAGCCGGATACCGTGGTACTGGCGACGCCCGAGGAGCCGCTTTACGACCCGGAAGAAATCGCCGCGATCGTTCCGTCCTCGCTGAGCACCCCCTACGACATCCGCGAGGTCATCGCCCGGGTGGTCGACGGCTCGCGGTTCGACGAGTTCAAGGCGCGGTTTGGCATGACGCTGGTCTGCGGTTTCGCGCATGTCTTCGGCATCCCCGTTGGCATCATCGCCAACAACGGCGTGCTGTTTTCCGAAAGCGCCCAGAAGGGCGCGCATTTCATCGAACTCTGCTCGCAGCGAAAAATCCCGCTGGTCTTCCTGCAGAACATCAGCGGCTTCATGGTCGGCCGCAAATACGAGGCGGAGGGGATCGCAAAGCACGGCGCCAGGCTGGTGACGGCGGTTGCGACCACGTCCGTGCCCAAGGTCACGATATTACTCGGCGGCTCCTTCGGCGCCGGCAATTACGGCATGGCCGGCCGCGCCTATTCGCCGCGTTTCCTGTGGACCTGGCCGAACAGCCGCATCTCGGTAATGGGCGGCCCGCAGGCGGCGGGCGTGCTGGCGACCGTCCGGCGCGACGCGATCGAGCGTGGCGGCAAGACATGGGGCGCGGACGAGGAAGCGGCCTTCAAACAGCCGGTGCTCGACCAGTTCGAGGAACAGAGCCACCCCCTTTATGCCTCCGCAAGGCTCTGGGATGATGGGATCATCCATCCGGCAAAGACCCGCCAGGTCCTGGCGCTGAGCCTCTCCGCCGCGCTGAATGCGCCGATTGAAGAGACACGCTTCGGCGTGTTCCGGATGTGAGGTTGGCTTGATGCAGCAGAGCACATCCAAAGACCCCTTCTGGCCTGCCGGCCATCTCCCCCACAAGGGGGGAGAAGACTCGCGGCAAAGCCTCGCTTCAAATCCACGGCCGGTGCGGCGGGGTAAGCCCCTCCCCCTTGTGGGGAGGGGTTGGGGAGGGGTTTACTCTTCCTGGTATCTCGGTGCTGCCCCATGCTGAGAAAAGTCCTGATCGCCAATCGCGGCGAGATTGCCTGCCGTATCATCCGCACCTGCCACCGGCTGGGTGTGGCCACCGTCGCCGTCTATTCCGACGCCGACCGGGACGCGCTGCATGTGGCGCTTGCCGGCGAGGCCGTTCATATCGGGCCGTCCCCCGCCGCCGAAAGTTATCTCCGCAGTGAAACGATCGTTGATGCGGCACTGCGGACAGGTGCCGACGCCATCCATCCCGGCTATGGGTTCCTCTCGGAGAATCCGGATTTCGCCGACGCGGTGACATCCGCCGGCATTCGCTTCATAGGCCCATCGTCCGACGCCATCCGCGCCATGGGCCTGAAGGACGCCGCCAAGGCGCTGATGGAAAAGGCCGGCGTCCCCGTCGTGCCGGGTTATCACGGCACCGAACAGGACCCGGATTTCCTGTTGGCCGAGGCGGAGCGCATCGGTTTCCCGGTGCTGATCAAGGCGCGGGCCGGCGGTGGCGGCAAGGGCATGCGGCGGGTGGAGGATGCCGAGGTCTTCAGGGAAGCGCTCGCTTCGGCGCAACGCGAAGCTTCGGCCGCATTCGGCGATCCCGCCTGCCTGATCGAGAAATACATCGCCCATCCGCGCCATATCGAGATCCAGGTTTTTGGCGACGACCATGGCAATGTCGTGCATCTCTTCGAACGCGACTGCTCGCTGCAGCGCCGCCACCAGAAGGTCATCGAGGAAGCGCCGGCCCCCGGCATGCCGGAGGAGATGCGCCTTGCCATGGGCGAGGCGGCCGTCAAGGCGGCGATGGCGATCTCCTATTCCGGCGCCGGCACGATCGAGTTCATCGCCGATGCCTCCGATGGGCTGAAGGCCGACCGTTTCTGGTTCATGGAGATGAACACCCGCCTGCAGGTGGAGCATCCGGTGACCGAGGCGATCACCGGCGTCGATCTCGTCGAATGGCAGCTGCGCGTCGCGTCCGGCGAGCCTCTTCCGCGCAGCCAGGACGAGCTTTTCATCAGCGGCTGGGCCTTCGAGGCCCGGCTTTATGCCGAAGACGCAGAGCGGGGTTTCCTGCCCGCCACCGGCAGGCTTGCCCATCTCGACCTGCCGGAAGAGTTGGCTCGCGTCGACAGCGGCGTGCGCGCTGGCGACCGCATCTCGCCTTTCTACGATCCGATGATTGCCAAGATCGTCACCCGAGGCCCGGATCGCCAGACCGCGCTCTCGCTGCTGTCGTCAGCGCTTTCCGAGGTTCGCACCACCGGCGTGACCACCAATGCTGCGTTCCTTCGTCGGCTAACGATCCAGCCGGATTTTATCGAAGGTTTGCCCGATACCGGCCTGATCGACAGGCATCTGGCGGAATTGACGATCGGTCAGGCCCCGTCTCGCGAGGTCATGGCCTTGGCCGCTTTGAAGCTTTCCGGCGCTCTGGAACAGAAGAGCGGAAGCGATCCCTGGGACCGCTTGTCCGGATTCCGGTTGTGGTCGGAAGCCTCCGATTTCGTCGAACTGGATTATCGCGGCCAGCATGTGCCGGTCTCGTTCGGATCGATCGGAGAGGGCGTCTATGCGGCCATGGTCGACGGCAAGCCGGTCGATTTTGGCCTCTCTCGCCTGGGCGCCGAGACTTGTCTTCTGGAGGCCGCCGGCCGGAAACATCGCGTCCACCTGGTCTCCGGCGAACGTGACGTGACGATCTTCGGCGATGGCGAGAACTGGCACTTCGGCCTCATCGACCCTCTCGCCGGCGAAGATGAAGTTGCCGGCGGCGGCGATCGCATCGTCGCGCCCATGCCGGGCCTCGTCAAACTCCTTCGTGCCACGCCGGGAGCCTCTGTCACAAAGGGCGAGGCCCTTGTCGTGATGGAAGCCATGAAGATGGAGCTGACGCTTGCCGCGCCGCGTGACGGGACGATTGCCGATGTCCTGGTGTCGCAGGGCGAACAGGTGATCGAAGGCGCCGTGCTGCTTATCCTTGAGCCGGAAGAGGGGGAAGCCAAGGATGGGGAGCCGCAGGATGGCTGACTTCGTCCGCATCCACGAAATGGGGCCGCGCGACGGCCTGCAGAACGAGAAGCGGCTCATTTCCACCGCCGACAAGATCCGCCTCGTCGACCTGCTTTCGGCCTGCCATTTCGAAAAGATCGAGGTGACGAGCTTCGTGCGCGCCGACTGGGTGCCGCAGATGGCCGACGGCGCCGAGGTCATGGCCGGCATTACCCGCCGCCCTGGAACGCTGTACACCGTGCTGACGCCGAACGTGCGGGGCTATGCGGCGGCGGTCTCGGCCAAAGCGGATGAAGTCGCCGTCTTCGCCTCGGCGTCGGAAGGTTTCAGCCACCGCAACATCAATTGCAGCATCGCCGAAAGCTTTCAACGGTTCGCGCCGCTGATCGACAGCGCCCGCCGCGACGGCATCCCGGTCCGCGCCTATGTCTCCTGCGCCGTCGATTGCCCGTTTGATGGTCCGACGCCGCCGGCCCAGGTGGCACGGGTGGCAACGGAGCTTCATGCGCTCGGCTGCGGCGAGGTGGCGCTGGCGGATACGATCGGCACCGGCACGCCGGAACGGGTCGCGGCCATGCTCGATGTCGTCCTGGAATACCTGCCGGCGGCACATCTCGCCGGGCATTTTCACGACACAAACGGCCGGGCGCTCGACAACATCACCGTCTCGCTCAAAAAGGGTCTGCGCGTTTTCGACGCCGCCGCCGGCGGGCTTGGCGGCTGCCCCTATGCGCCGGGCGCCGAGGGCAACGTCGCGACCGGCAAGACGGTCGATCATCTGCATGCGCTGGGTTTCGAAACCCGCATCGACCGCGACCGGCTGGCCGAGGCAGAGGCTTTTGCCCGCAGCCTGAGGGGAGCACGTTGATGGGCGCTTACGACACGCTGACGCCGGAACGGGATGCCCGCGGGGTGGTGACACTGACGCTCGCCCGGCCCGAAAAGCACAATGCCATGAACGCACGGATGATCGCCGACTTGAGCGACGCCGCCGGCAAGCTCGCAGCGGACGATGCGGTGCGTGTCGTGGTTCTCGCATCCGCCGGCTCCACATTCTGCGCCGGCGGCGATCTGCAATGGATGCGCGACCAGGCGGCGAGGGATCGCGCCGGCAAGATCGAGGGGGCGACAGAGCTTGCTCTTATGCTGAAGGCGCTCGACGACCTGCCGAAACCGCTGATCGCCCGGGTGCAGGGCAATGCTTTCGGTGGCGGTATCGGACTGCTGGCCGTGTGCGACATCGTGGTTGCGGCTGATAGCGCCTGGTTTGCGCTTACCGAAACACGGCTCGGCCTGATCCCAGCCACCATCGGACCCTACGTCGTCCGCCGGATCGGCGAGGGCCATGCCCGCCGCCTGTTCCTCAACGCCCGCCGCTTCGATGCTGTCACGGCCCGCGAGATCGGTCTCGTGTCCGTCGTTCGCACTGCCGGTGAACTCGATGCGGCAGTGGAGGAGGAGGTCTCGGCCTTTCTCGATTGCGCTCCCGGCGCCGTCGCCAGCGCCAAGAGCCTTGTGCAAAATCTCGCCCGCCGGACGATCGAAGATCCGGTCGGCTACAGCACCGGCCTGCTCGCCGACCGTTGGGAAAGCGCCGAAGGCCGCGACGGCATCGACGCCTTCCTCAATCGCCGGCCGATGCCCTGGGCGGCTCCCAAGGCAGGCGGGGATTAGTCCCGGATCGCCTCCGGGACCGATCTCGCGTTACTGTTTCGGGATACCGGCTTTCTGGATCACGTCCGACCATTTCTGGATGTCGGCCTTCAGGCGGCTGCCGATCTCCTCCGGCGTGCTGGAACGGGCCTCGACGCCGAGATCCGCGAACCGCTTCTGGAGAGCAGGGTCGGCCAGCACTTCGACAAGCGTGGCGTTCAGCTTCTTCACCGCTTCCGGCGGCGTGCCCTTCGGCGCGAAGATGGCGTTCCAGGAGGTCACGTCGAAGCCCTTGACGCCTTCTTCCGCGGCGGTCGGGACATTGGGCGAGAGGCTGGAGCGCGCTGGGCCGGACGAGGCGATGGCGGTCGCCTGGTTCTGCTGCAGGGCAGCCTTCAGCGCCGTCTGGCTGTCGACGATCACGTCGAGCTCACCGCCGAGCAGGGCGACCTGAAGATCCGGCGTGGCCTTGTAGGGCACGATGGTGAAATCGATCCCGGATGTCGACTTGAAGAGTTCAGCGGCAAGGTTCTGGCTGCTGCCGACGTTGATCGTCCCGACGTTGAGCGCGCCCGGCTTGGCTTTGGCGGCCTCCAGCACATCCTTGAGGGTCTTGAACTTGCCGCCCGATTTGGTGACGAACACGAAATCGAAATAGGCAAGGCTCGATACCGGCACGAAATCGGCGACCGGATCGAATTGCAGGTTCTTGAAGAGCGGTACGCTGATCGCGGTGCCGTTCGAGAGAAGCGCGAGCGTGTAACCGTCCGCCGGAGCGTTCAGCGCCGCCCGTGCCGCAACGGAACCGCCGGCACCCGGCTGGTTCATGATGACGATCTGACGGCCGAGCTTCTTGCCGAGCTGCTCGGCCACCAGGCGCGCCGTGATGTCGGCAATACCGCCGGGGCCGAAAGGCAGGACCAGGGTGATATCCCTGGACGGATAGGCGTCCTGCGCCAAGGCGCCGGTCGGCAGTACCAGTGCGAGGGCGACGGCCAGCGATTTCATCCATCGCGCCGGCTGTCGAAACCGGCCCGCCGATCTCCCCGTAATCGTGTAGTTCATTCTCTCCTCCTCCTTGTAAGGCCGCTCAGGCGGCAAAACCGTATAAACGTGCGGGATTGTCGACCAGCAGCCGCCGCCGATCCTCTTCCGTCAGCGCGAACCTCGGCACGAGATCGACGAGATCGGCCTCGTCGACCGGCTCCTTGAGGTTTGGATGCGGGAAGTCGGTGCCCCAGAGGCTCCGCTCGGGGCTCGCCTCCACCAGTGCTTTTGCAAAAGGCACGGCCGTATCGAACGGAAAACGCGAGATCCGCTCGGACCCGCAGACCTTGATCCAGCAGTTTTCCTGCCGCACCAGTTCCAGCAACGTCTGAAACGCCGGCTGATCGGTGCCGAGGCTGGTGTCGACGCGGCCCATGTGGTCGATGACGAAGGGGACCGGCAGGCGGGCGATCATGTCGGAAAGCGGAACGATGTCGCTCGCGTCGAGATGCAGCACCACATGCCAGCCGCGGCCCTTGATGCGGTCGATCACCCGGTTGAAGACGTCCAGGTCCGGTGCACCGCCGAGGTGGCGGACGAAATTGAACCGCACGCCGCACACGCCGCCATCGTCGAGCGCCTGGTAGGCGCGGTCGTCAAAGCTGTCGTCGACGATGGCAACGCCGCGGTATCGATCAGGCCGCCAGGCGATCGCGTCGAGCATGGCACGATTGTCGGTCCCGTGGCAGCTCGCCTGAACGATGACGGCGCGGGCGATGCCGAGCCTGTCATGGAGTTTCGCGAGCGCCTCTTTGGGTGCGTCGTCCGGCGTATAACGGCGGTTCGGCGCATAGGGGAAAACGGCGCCGGGGCCGAACACGTGGCAGTGGGCGTCGCAGCTGCCGTCGGGCAGCTTGAAATCCGGCCTCCGTCGGGCAATGTCTCCCCCGTCATGGCTCTCCTGCAGATTCCGGCTCATTTTTCCTCCGTCGCGTATTTCAAGGCCGCCGCTGATTGCCCGGCTTCGGCCCGTAGACTTCTAAAGCTCGCATAACTTGCCTCGACGAGTTGATCGACGGCAGCTTCCCGGTCGTTTCCGTCGACCGTGCCGCCCGAAAGGCGCGTCACGCGGTCGGGATTGATGAGGGCGTAATAGAGCGATCCGAGCAGGAACTGGCTGCGCCAGACGAGCCCGCTCAACGGCGCGCCGGGCACGCAGTCGGCGAGAGCCTTGATGAAGGCGCGGCTCGTCTCGTCGAATGCGTCCGCGATGATCGCCTGCGCATCGGGGTTTCCTTCCGCCGAAAGGACCGCCCGCATCCGGGTGAATTCGGCACCGCCGCCATCGCCCTCGGACGAGGAAACGAAGGCCGGCACGACATAGGCGCGCAGGATCGCCATGAGCCGCTGATCCGCATCGCCGATCCGCAGGGCTTCGCCCAGCAGTTCGCGGCGGCGGGCGTTCATCGGCACCGTGTGGCGCTCGTAAACCTCGCGCAGCAATTTTGCCTTCGAGCCGAAATGGTAGGTGAGGCTGCCGACATTGGCTCCGGACGCCTTGGCGATGTCCCGCAGCGAGACGGCATTGTAGCCGCTGCGGGAAAACAGGGTCACGGCGTTTCTGAGCAAGGCGTCCCTCAGGTTCGGTCGCATTGGAAATCCATTGTCAACTGTACGGTCAATTTGTACAGTTGTACAAATTGACCGTCAATCGAAATCGCGCGCCGAGAGGGTCGAGACGATTTGGGGGCGGGCGCCGGCTCCGGGAACTGATCCCGCTAACGTTGTGGAATCATGAATCCATCAAAAAAGGCAGCGAGTTCCGCATGCGCATCGAGCGGCAGGATGTGCGCGATATACTGGTCCGGCCGCACCAGGACCATGCACCCCTGTTCCCGATCGATGCCGCGCATGTCGAAAATGTCATTGCCGCTCTTAAGGTCGGGGCAGAACATCTTTTCGTAATCGCAGAGCCCGTAGCGGCCCTTTCGGGGCAGCAGGAATGCGGGCATTTCCTCGACGGCGAGCGTGCGATGGGCCTGCTGGAAGACGGCACGGACATCGATCGCCGAGTCGATGTCCTGGCCGGCCGGCGTATGTCTCTTCACTGGCGAGGCGGGGGAGTCCGCCAGGAAATCGCAAAGCGCCCGCAGCCGCGGGGAGGGGGCCGCGCGATCTTCCGCTCCGGCAAAGGCATAGATGCGCCAGCGACCGTCCGCCTTGGCGGCATGGCCGAGCTGCATTGGCTTGGCATCGACCAGCCGGATCACCGGCGCAGAATGGAACCGCGTGCCGATCGTCAGCCCCTTGGCGAGATGCTGATAGGTGGCTTCGCCGGTCAGCGCCGACGGCGTGTAGCGGGTCGCTGTGCCCGCGGTGTAGCGTCCCGATCGAACGAAATACTTCTGCACTTCCGCCGGCTCGACGCCTTCGCCATCCGGATCGTCGGGCGATTTCAGCGGCGCGCTCAGCATGGCCGACCACTCGCGGTCGAAGTCGATCAGTTCCTTGGCGATGGTCTGGCGTTCGGCGGAATAGCTGTGCAGCAGTTCGGGCCTGCTTCGTCCCTGCAGGACGGCCGCCAGTTTCCAGCCGAGGTTGAACCCGTCCTGCATCGAGACGTTCATGCCCTGGCCGGCTTTCGGGCTGTGCGTATGGCAGGCGTCGCCGGCGATGAACACATGCGGAAGGCGTGTCGCCAATGCGTCTTCGGCCACGTCGTCGAACCTGTCGCTCAGTCGCTGGCCGATCTCGTAGACCGACCACCAGGCGACCTCCTTCACCTCGAATGTGTAGGGATGCAGGATGCGCTGCACGGCCGCGATCAGCTTGTCGACGGTGATGTTCCGGCTCGCGACGCGCTCGTTCTCGTTGAGCTTGTCCATCTCGACATAGATGCGGACCATGTAGCCGCCTTCGCGCGGGATCAGCACGATGCTGCCTTCGCCGGCGGACTGGATCAGCGCCTTGAGGCGGATGTCGGGAAAATCGGTGACGGCGAGCACGTCCATGACGCCCCAGGCGTGATTGGCGGAATCGCCGTGCAGCGCCCGGCCGATCGACTTGCGCACCGTGCTGCGCGCCCCGTCGCAGCCGACGACGTAGCGGGCCTTGATGATCTCGATCTCACCCGCGTGGGAGGGGTCGAGACGCTCCAGCCTCGCGGTCACCGGATAGTCGGAGGCGGCGGGGTCGGTCTCCAGATCGATCAGGCGCCGCGAATAATGCGGTTCGAGCCTGGTCGGCGATTTGCGCATCACGTCGAGGAAAAAATCCTGCACGCGGGCCTGGTTGAGGATGACATGCGGGAATTCGGAAAGCCCGTCCTCCGTGTCGTCGATCCTGCCGCTGCGGACGATGTTCTCGCGCTTCAAGTCGTCGGGTTTCCAGAACGAGGTCTCGTTCACCCAGTAGGATTCCTTCATCACCCGCTCGGCAAAACCGAAGGCGTTGAACATTTCCATCGTGCGGCAGGCAATGCCGTCCGCCTGGCCGCGCAGCAAGGGGCCGGATCTCTGGTCGACGATGCAGGTCTTGATATCGGAAAAGGCGGATAGCTGTGCGGCAAGCGTCAGCCCCGCCGGCCCGCAGCCGACGATCAGGACATCCACTTCCTCAGGAAGCGGCAACCCCTCGGGGGGAGCGGCGTAGCGATCCTCCGGGTGAAAGATTTCCGGGTCGCCGGGTTCGAACCCATTCAGATGGAATTGCATGGAACCAGTTTCCTCCGCATGTTTCCTGATGGCGTCCGCGGAAACGGATTCGGCGGATCCAATATTGATCAGTATGCTGATCATCAGTATACGTGTCAAGCTTGCGGCGATTTTGGAGAATCTGGTGAAAGACAATGATGACATGCCGGGCCATCTCGCCCGCCGGTTCCAGCAGATCGCCGTGGCGGTCTTCCATGCCGAGGTCGAGCAAGCCGGCTACGATCTGACGCCCGTTCAATACGCGGCGCTCGCGGCGGTCAGCACCAATCCCGGGATCGATCAGGTGACACTCGCCGGGCTGATCGCCTACGACCGGACGACGATTACCGGGGTCGTCGACCGGCTGGTGCAGAAGGGCCTGCTGGTGCGCAATGCCAGCACCAAGGACAGGCGCGCCCGCGAACTGCAGATCACCGACGAGGGGCGCAAGACCTTGAACGGCGTTGCGCCGGTGGTCGAGGCCGCGCAGGAACTGATGCTGCGCGGGCTGACGGCAGAGGAGGGCGACGAACTGCTGCGGCTTTTGCGCAAGGCGATTGCCGCCGGCAACGAGTTGAGCCGCGCACCGTTGCGCGATACTTCCGAGACCGGCAAGAGCAAGCCTGTCATCTGACGGGTTCCGGTGGCCACGGCGTTAGCGTTTTGCGGTTTCGAGGATTTTTGCGATGTCCGCAAAGCCGCGTGACTTTGCGTGCTGCAATGCCGTTTTGCCTTCCTTATCCGCAATCCGGGTATTGGCGCCGGCTTCGACGAGAAGCCTGACGATCTGCACATGGGACGCACCGCCATCGCCGAGGACGACCGCTTCGAGCAGCGCCGTCCAACCGAGATTGTTGACGTGATCTACATCGACGCCAGCCTCGATCAGGGTTTTCACGGTCTCGACATGGCCGCGCTCCGAGGCCGGGATCAACGCCGTTCCGCCATAGCGGTTGGTGCTCTTGAGATCCGCTCCATGCGCAAGTGTCAGGCGCAGGATTTCCAGATGGCCGCGAGCACCGGCATAGAGATAGGGGCTGTCCTGGATACGGTCCTTGGCATTGACATCGGCGCCCGCCGCTATGAGCCGTTTGGCAGCCTCGATATCGTTGGCATGGGTCGCCGCAAGAAGCGCCGTCTCACCGCGCTCGTTGCGGGCATCGACGTTGACGCCGTTCGAAAGCAACGAGCCGATTGCCTCAGCATCGCCGCGCTCCGCTGCTTCGATCAAGCGGCTTTCTCTGGTATCGGACATGGCGGCTCCCGTGGTCATTGCGGATATTGTGATCGCCGTGAACATCGCCTTCAGCCCTCGGCCGGAATTTTTAGGCGCAGACATCTTGGTCCTCATTCATGTCTCTTCCTCCCGGAAACTGGCACTATCGAGGCCCGACCGCCCGGTTGCCGGAGCCTGCCGCGTATCGAAATCGTGCTCCGTTAACCTTTTGTTGACCATATTCCCCGAGCCTTGCCATCCACGCATCACGCGTTCGGTCCCGTGACAGCAAGGAGAAGAGCATGACGCTCGTAACATTGCCAAACAAGATCATGCGAAACAGCCATCACACGCTTCTGGTTATGCGCGACGGCGGCACATGCCAGGCCGTCTGCGTGGTCAACGACGGCAGGATCGGCGACGTGCGCTCGAAGCTGGGTCTCATCGAGACGATCGCCAACAGAAAGCTCGATCACGGCGAGGTAGCCTTCGACGGGCGCGTCTGGATTACCCATTCCGACATGCCGCGCCCGCTGCATGCGGGGCGCCACTGACGATGGCTGGAGCTGGCAGGACGGCATGGTAATCCCTTGGCGATCCGAATATTTACAGTTCGGACGGGGCGCTGAAAGCTGCCTCGTAAGATAGGTAATAAGTGACACCTCTCAGCGCCCCGTTCGGCTGTTTATGCCCGCGACTTCGGCCCCTCTGCCGTGGCCTTCCCGGACGATGTTCGTCTGACCCGTGGCGCCCGTCCGAATCCTCGTCCTCGGGTTAAACCCGAGGACTTATCGGCAAGGCTTCCACAGGTCTCCGCCGGTTTCTTCCGATTCCCTCGGGTTAATCCCGAGGTTCGAACGGACTTGTGAAAATCCGGCGAAACCATCCGGTTAGCCACCCTGTGTGCCGCACAGGCACGCCCGGCGCGCTGTTTCGGGCTTCAAGAGACGAAGGCTCGGTCCGTTTGCCTCCGTCTCTCCCCGTGTCGCCGGAGGGAGACCATTTTCCGCGAACCCCGGATGGAAGGACTTACGTCGTTTCCTGCCACCCGACGCCGGTCCCGCCTCGCCGGCACGCCTGCCGGTGTATCCGTGACGGAACGGGGGGATTGTAGGCCCGGTTGGGAGGGCGGGGATGCAAAGGAGGCTAAGTGCTTGATAGGGCTGACGGGGAGGTGCCCAATATGCCCCGATAGGTGGATCCTCGGGTCAAGCCCGAGGATGACGACTTCGGGTGTTGTGCCCTCTCGTCCGTCATCCGCCGCCCTCTCCTCCGTCATCCTCGGGCTTGACCCGAGGATCCAGTCGCCGTGCGGGCGCACGACGACACCCGGGCGTTGCACCTGGAAGGGTGCGTAAGGAGAACAGCCATATCCGGCCTCCGAGCAAACCCGAGGGCCGGATATCGGGGAGGGGATCAGCGGAAGAGGTCGAGAATGCGCTTCGACTGTTCGTTGACGATGCTGAGGCCGATCGTCTGGAGTTGCTGCTGCACCTTGGTGGCGGCAAGCTTGACGGCGCTCTCCTCCATGTTGGCATCGACGAGGCGCCCGACGCCGCGGTCGATCGCGTTCTGCAGCTTGGAGAGGAATTCCGTATTGGCACTGATGCGGCTCGACGTGGAGCCGAGCTTGGCGCCGGCGGAGGTGAGGCTCGAGAGCATGCTGTCGGCGGCGGAGATCATGCCGTCCAGCTCGTCTTCGGTCGTCGAATTCGAGATCTTGATTTCGCTGGCGGTTGCCGATCCCTGCGATCCCGTATCGAGAAGGTAATATTCGTAAGGAGTGCCGTTCTCCGTCGTGCCCGAATAGGCCTTGGTCAGAAGGCCGTTGGCCGCATCGCCGCTGCTGGTCAGCGTCGTCGCGGCGGTATCGAAATCGATCGTGTTGAGGGACGTGGAGCCGTCCGGGCTGGTCGATGCGGACGCAAGCAGCGACTTGATGCCCGGTGCTCCGGCCGAACTCAGCCAGTTCTCGCCGTTGAAGGAGGACGATTCGGCGACCGTGCCCAGTTGCTCCTTGAGCTGACTGATCTCCGCATTGATGGCGTCGCGGTCCACGCCCGGCGAACGCGCCAGGATGAGTTTCGCCTTGATCTCGGAAACGAGGCTGGTTGCGGCCTCCATGCCGAGCGAAGCCGTATCCGTCATCGCGGCGGCAAGGCCCGATGCGTCCCCGACTGCCGAAAGCGACATGCCCGTGGAACGCATGGAGGTGGCGATCGACCAATAGGCGGCGTTGTCGGATGCCGTATTGACCTGCCGACCCGTTGCCACCTGGACTGTGTTGCGTTCCAGCGCCTTGGCGGAACCGGTCAGCAATAACAGCGCAGAGGCCGCCGACTGATTGTAAGAAATGCTGCTCATGAAGCGTCTCGCAGGTGGGTAGGACACGTTACGGGCTCAGGCAGTGAAGATCGGCATCATGCCCTTGAGCTGTCGCCGCGTTGGCGCACGAACCCATCACCTGCATTGACGTTGCATGAGCGAGCTTTCAAAGCATTTGCAGGATTTATTAAGGTTTTAGTGATTGGCGGATTTTTTGAGGGGCGGGGGCGGCGATAAGATCAAACCGCATCGTCAGAACTGGCGATACTTTGCAAGCGGCAGGCCGTGTTTCTCGACATACTCATTGTGAAACCGGATTGCTTCGGCACTTTCCAGCCGCCAAAGGCGCTCCCGGTCGGCTTTGAGGGCCTTGGCGATGCCTTCCTCGGCGGCCTGCGAGAGGTCAATCTTCAGCGCGCGAGCCTCGGCAACAAGGTTGCCGTCTAACAAAAGCCTAGTCGATTTGCGGGCGGGCTGGGACATTCCAACCTCCAAGTTCATGCGCAAAATATATGCACATGAACGGTCATTGGAAAGATCAGTCGTCCTTCATCTTCAGCGCGGCGATGAACGCTTCCTGCGGGATATCGACCTTGCCGAACTGCCGCATGCGCTTCTTGCCTTCCTTCTGCTTGTCGAGCAGCTTGCGCTTGCGGGTGGCGTCGCCGCCGTAGCATTTTGCGGTCACGTCCTTACGCATGGCGGAGATCGTTTCGCGGGCGATCACGTTGCCGCCGATCGCCGCCTGGATCGGGATCTTGAACATGTGCCGCGGGATCAGGTCTTTCAGCTTCTCGCACATGTCGCGGCCGCGCTTTTCGGCCGCCGAGCGGTGGACCAGCATGGAGAGCGCGTCGACCGGCTCGCCGTTGACCATGATCGACATCTTCACGAGGTTGCCCTCGCGATAGCCGTGCAGATGGTAGTCGAATGAGGCATAACCCTTGGAGATCGACTTCAGGCGGTCGTAGAAATCGAACACAACTTCGTTGAGCGGCAGCTCATAGGTGAGCATGGCGCGCTTGCCGACATAGGTGAGTTCGGTCTGGATGCCGCGCCGGTCCTGGCAGAGCTTTAGGATGCCGCCGAGATAGTCGTCGGGCGTCAGGATCGTCGCCTTGATCCATGGCTCGCGGATTTCGGAGATGCGGACGACATCCGGCATGTCGGCCGGATTGTGCAGTTCGCGCTCGGTGCCGTCGCTCATCGTCAGCTGGTAGACGACCGAAGGTGCGGTGGCGATCAGGTCGAGGTCGAACTCGCGTTCCAGGCGTTCCTGGATGATTTCGAGATGCAGCAGGCCGAGGAAACCGCAGCGGAAGCCGAAGCCGAGCGCTGCCGAACTTTCCATTTCGAAGGAGAACGAGGCGTCGTTGAGGCGCAGCTTGCCCATCGCGGCGCGCAGGTCCTCGAAATCGGCCGCATCGACCGGGAAGAGGCCGCAGAACACCACCGGCTGAGCAGGTTTAAAACCGGGAAGGGCCTTGGCGGTCGGGCGCTTGTCCTCGGTGATCGTATCGCCGACGCGGGTATCGGCCACTTCCTTGATCGAGCCGGTGAAGAAACCGATCTCGCCCGGGCCGAGGCTGTCGACGGCCAGCATCTTCGGGGTCAGAACGCCGACGCGCTCCACCTGGTATTTGGCGTCGGTGCCCATCATGCGGATGGTCTGGCCCTTGGTCAGCACGCCGTCATGGATGCGCACCAGAACCATGACGCCGAGATAGGTGTCGTACCAGCTGTCGACCAGCAGTGCCTTCAGGGGCCCTGTTGCGCCGAGTTCGCTCTTCGGCGGCGGCAGCTGGTGGACGATCGCTTCCAGCACGTCCGGGATGCCGAGGCCGGTCTTGGCCGAGATCAGCACGGCCTGCGACGCGTCGATGCCGATCACTTCCTCGATCTGTTCGCGGATGCGGTCGGGTTCGGCGGCCGGCAGGTCGATCTTGTTGAGGACGGTGACGATCTCGTGGTTGTTGTCGATCGCCTGGTAGACGTTGGCGAGCGTCTGGGCCTCGACGCCCTGAGATGCATCGACGACCAGAAGCGACCCTTCGCAGGCCGACAGCGAACGCGAGACTTCATAGGCGAAGTCGACATGGCCGGGCGTGTCGATCAGGTTCAGGATATAGGTTTCGCCGTTGTTCGCCTTGTAGTGCAGGCGCACGGTCTGGGCCTTGATGGTGATGCCGCGCTCGCGCTCGATATCCATCGAGTCCAGCACCTGTTCCGACATGTCGCGCTCGGCAAGGCCGCCGGTCGTCTGGATCAGCCGGTCGGCGAGCGTCGACTTGCCGTGGTCGATATGCGCCACGATCGAGAAGTTGCGGATATGGTCAAGCGGAGTGCGGGTGGAATTGGTGCTCATGGCTCGCGCATATAGCAGCGCGAATCCCTGTCGCAAAGCGGAAAGATAACCTTTCGTTGAGGATAAAGCCCGGCGGCCTGGGCTATTTGGCGGGTATTTCCGCCTCCGGGTCGGTCATGATGGAAGCGTTCGGGAACTGGGCGCTCCGCACTCCGCAATTCTCCCGCTCGTCGGCAGGCACGCCCTCGCGTTCCTTGAGGCGCCAGACGACGTAGGCTGCATAGGCGATCGCCACCAGGATCACCGCGTAGATGAAGGTGTGCTGGCCGAAAGCCGGGGTGAGCAGCGTCACGCCGAGGGGGACGATGGTGGCCGCCGTCGACCAGGCCACCAGCAGCGTCGAGGAGAGCGGCACGAAATCGCCGGGGTCGGCCCGGTCGTTGGCATGCGCATTGGCGACCGAATAGACGGTCTCGACCGCGCCGCCGAAGACGAGGAAGACAAGCATCAGGATGATCATCATCGAGAAGGACACGAACAGCGCCGCAAAACCGGCCGCGACGATCAGTCCGCAGGTGATCAGCAGCACGAAACGGCGGTCGATGCGGTCCGAGAGCATGCCGAGCGGATATTGCACGAACAGCAGGCCAGTCTGCATCACCAGCATCAGCAGCGCCACATCGGTCTGCGCCACGTGATTGGTGGTGGCGTAGATCGGTACGAACCCCTGGATCACCATGGAAAGCCCGCCGGACGCGAGCACGCCGATCAGCCCGACCGGCGAGATGCGCCAGGCCATCTTGATATCGACATTGACATTGGCCGGCGCCGGCGGGTTCGGCAGGCGGGTGAGCCCGATCGGCAGGATGGCAAGCGCGGTGACGAAAACGACGGCGAGCGGCGCGAGATTGCCGTCCGTCGGAATGCGGCCGAACAGCCAGGCGCCGGCGCCAAGGCCCAGCACGAAGGCCATGTAGAAGAAGGACATCGCCCGGCCGCGCCATTCGTTCGAGGCGGCGTGGTTGAGCCAGCTCTGGGCGATGATGAAATTGACGTTGGAAGCCGCACCGTAGACGCCGCGCGCCAAAACCCAGTAAAGCGGCGGCGGGTTGGTGGCGATCAGCACGGCGGCGATGATTACCATCGCCATCGAGCAGGAGAACAGCCGCGCATGGCCGACCCGGCGGATCAGCGGGCCGCCGACGAGGCAGCCGACCAGGCCGCCAAAGGCAAGCGTCGGCACGGCAGCGCTGGCGGCCCAGGCGTCGCCCGTCTGAGTCAGCACGAAAGGAACATAGGCGGACATGATGCCGCTGCCGACGGCGGCGATCGTCATCGAGACGACGATGCTGGCGATCGACAGGGGCGACGCCGTCTCGATTGTCTGACCGTTCATCTGATCCCCCCGCAAGCACGGCCGTCGGCAGTTCCTGCCGACTTGAAGCCCGATGATTCTCCATAGCCGATGGACCATGACAGGAGCTATCGCGGAAGCGCCATCGCTTGTAAAATTCGACAGTTCCATCATAGTACCACTTGATTCCATGATAAGAGAATGCAATTCTCAAATCATGGAAACGACGGATCATGACATCGAGAACGCCATCAGCGAGCGGCTGAAGAGCTTGCGGGCCCGCGCCGGATTGACGCTGGACGAGCTGGCGAGCCGCTCCGGCGTCAGCCGCGCGATGATTTCGCGGATCGAGCGGGCGGAGGCGAGCCCGACCGCGGCGCTGCTGGCAAGGCTGTCGGAAGCGCTGGGCCTCTCGCTCTCCGCCTTCTTCGCCGATGATGAACCGCAGAACTCGCCGCTCAGCCGCAGGGCGGAACAGAAGCTGTGGCGCGATCCGCATACGGGTTATCTGCGCCGCTCGGTTTCGCCGCCGGGCACGCCGAGCAGGGTCGATATCGTTGAGGTGGATTTCCCCGCCCATGCGCGTGTCAGCTTTCCGCCGCGCGAGGAAAGCCGGGTGATGACCCAGCATGTCTGGCTCTTCGAGGGCGTGCTGGAGATGATCATCGGCGAAACCGTCCATAGGCTGCATCCCGGCGACTGCCTCTACATGGATATCGGCGACGCCTTCGACTTCCACAATCCATCCGACCAGCCGGCCCGTTACGCCGTCGTTCTCGACCGCGGCCGCTGAACCCTTTCAAGACGCCAGGAGCCTTTTCAAGATGACCGTCACCATCCGCATCCTCAATGCCGGCGAAACCCGCGCCGCGATCGGCGATCTCTCCGAGACCCTGTCCGACTGCGTCAACGGCGGGGCTTCGCTCGGCTTCATGCTGCCCTTCGGGCCGGAGGACGCGGTCGGCTACTGGCAGGAGATTGCCGATGCGGTCGAAAAAGGCGGCATCATCCTCGCGGTGGCCGAAGTCGAGGGTAAGGTTGTCGGCACGGTACAGGTGGGCCTTGCCTCGAAGCCGAACCAGCCCCATCGCGGCGACCTGATGAAGCTCCTCGTGCATCGCTCCGCCCGCGGGCTCGGCCTGTCGCGCAAGCTGATGGAGGTGGTTGAAGCGGAAGCCGCACGGCGCGGCCGCACGCTTCTGGTGCTCGACACGGCGACCGGCAGCGATGCGGAAAAGATCTATCCGCGCTTCGGTTGGGAGCGGGTCGGCGTTATTCCGGATTATGCCCTGTGGCCGCAGGGCGGTTTCTGCGCCACCACGCTATTCTACAAAAGGGTTGCTTGAGGGCGAAATAAAAATCCAGCAACACGGGTCCCTCCACCTCGATTTATTCTTGCAAATCAGGACATATGAATGGGCGTCGTTGATCAGGCGCTATCATGGGGGACTTCATGCTGACTTTTAATTCGCTGCCGGCGATGCGCCGCGCAGCCCTGGTGGTTCTGACTGCAACCATCTGCTCCACGGCCGGACAGGCGCTGTCCGCGGACGTGAGCTTCGTGATGCGAAACGAACATCCGAATGCCGTCGAGGTCGAACTTTACAGCCAGGACCGCAAGCATGTCTGGCCGGGCGGCAACCAAGTCTACTATCTGGATGATGGCGAATCCAAGCAGATCCATCTCTCCTGCAAGCAGGGCGAGAACATCTGCTACGGAGCTTGGGTCTCCGGCGACAAGCAGACCTATTGGGGCACAGGCCCGAACAACAAAGAGAGCTGCGAAGACTGCTGCTACGTCTGCGAAGGCGGCGAGACCGAGGAAATCAACCTGGTCGAGTAGGCAGGTCTGAAACAGGATCGGCCGCTCAGTCGGCCGATCCCTTCGGCTCAGCGGTTTTCTTCAACTGCCGTAAACGGGGCGATGGCTGTTTCCAGCGTCATCCCCGCTTTCCAATGAACCGCATTCCAGCCGAACAGGCGGGCCGCCTCGACATTCTCCAACGTGTCGTCGAGGAAGACGATGTCTTCTGGCCGTGCGCCCACTTCCGTGGTGGCAAGGCGGAAAAAATCCTGCGCCGGCTTGCGATGGCCGAACTTGGCGGAATAGAACATGCCGTCGAAATGGCGGGCGAGGCCGAGCTCATCCATCAAATAGGCGGCGCGCCGATGTTCCTGGTTGGTGGCGAGATAAAGCGCCAAGCCGGTTTCTCGGAACGCGGCAAGATCGTCGAGCAGCTTGTGGTCCAGCCGGGAATCGTTTTCGAACCAGTACCGGAGCAGCGTTTCCGCTTCGAGATGCGGGGCGATCTCACGAAGCACCGCGGTGAGGCGACGCTCGATCGGCTCCCGGCCGGTGACGATGTCCGGCCAGAAAGGCTTGAAGAATTCCCGCTGCCACACGTTCAGCGGCAGGCCGAGATCCCGTTCGAGATCGGTGGCGAACGGCAATCCGTCGGCGGGACGCCCGTGAACGAGCACGCCGTCGACATCGACCATCAGAATTTTCATTGTTTATTTTCCAGATCTGAAAACGGGCATATTTTTTGGACGCCGCTTCCTACCGGTGGATGATATCCGGATGATGACGTCCAGCGGATGCATTGCCCGATCCGCTGAACGAAGAAAACCCGAAGATCGCGCTTTTCGCTCAGCGGCCGGGTTCGAGGCCTCGCTCGAAAGCCGCAACGATGAGGCCGGTCAGTTCCCGGTGGATATCGGTCCGCGTTCGGCTGGAATTCTCGTCGCAGATCGGATCGGGTTCTTCGACGGATTTCAGGAACTCGGCCGCACCCGGTTTGCAGACGGGTAGGAAGCTGAAATGGTTGGCGCCGTTCACTTGCGCGTAAGTGGCGTTCGGGGCCTGTTTCGCCAGCGCGTCCGAAAGCACCGCGACCGGGATCTGCCCGAGGCTGCCGAGATTGATAAAGGCCACCGGAATATCGATGGCTCTCACGCTGCCGGCGGTGAAAGCCGTCGCAAGGCCGGGATCGACCATGACGGCCGCAGTGATGCGCGGATCGCGGTTCGATCGTTCGAAGCGTGTCCTGTTGATGCTTTCGAGATCGAATTTTTTGACCGCGACCTGCTCGCCATCGGCAAAACCGCGCCCGCCTCGGAACCAGATGCAGTCCATCATGGCCGGATAGTCGTCGCAATACCGTTTGTAGGCATCGAGATCGGCACGTGCACCGGCAAGCTCCATCGCCGTGCTGCCGCCGAGCGAGAAGCCGAGAACGCCGATATGCTCCGTGTCGATTGCCGCCTTCCAAGGGGCTTCGCCAGTCAATGCGGTGATGATGTCGGAAAGATCCTGAGTCCGTTCCCAGATCTTCGGTGTCGCGGCCGGTGTGGAATCGCCGCTCGTGGTGCCGGGATGGTTGGGACCGGCGACGATGAAGCCCGCCTCGGCGAGCTGGGTGGCAATCCAGGCCATGCCTTCGGCGCGGGAGCCGGAGCCATGGGATAGGAGCACGAGCGGAAAGCGACCGCTTTCGAGGGACGCGTTCTTCGATGCAGGCGATCCCTCGAAAATCCGGTTGTCGCCGATGGACGTCGTTTCGCCGTCACCCTTTGACGGATACCAGACGGTTACCGCAAGTGCCCGATCGTGTTCGGGCGAAACCACACTGATTTTCCGGACGCCGACGGGATCGGCAGCAAGGACCGGTGAACTGCTGATGCCCGCCAGCAGAAGAGCAAAAAAGCGAAGGATGGGTCGCATGGAAGCCTCGTTGATCTGAGAAACGAAGGCTGATCCCTGGCAGGAGGATGGCACGTTGGCGACCTCGATCACGTTCGAGGTCGTCCTCGAACGTGATCTTGTCCTGTCGCCTCAAGCCTTGGCGCGCTTTTCCGTCAGGAAATAGAGGAAGGCGATGACCGGCAGGGCGAGGCCGAGCGAGGAGGCAAGCAGCCAGCCACCTTCGGCAAAGGCCCAGGCGCCGACGGCCGAACCGATCGCGCCGCCGCAGAAGAAGGTCGCCATGTAGAGGCCGTTCAGCCGGCTTCTCAGGTCTGCGCCCAGATTGTAGATCGACCGCTGGCCGATCACGAGCGTCATCGTCACCCCGAAATCGAGCAGGATGGCGGCAAGCGTCAGCAGCGCGAGCGCGATGGTCGAGCCCTCCGGTGCGATATGGGTGATCAGGAAGGCGACGGCGACGGCGGCGATGCCGAAGATCGTCGCGGGCCGGCCAAGATCCCGGTCGGCAAGACGTCCGGCGATCGGCGAGGCGATGGCTCCCGCGACACCTGCAAGGGCAAAGAGCGCGATGCCGGCCTGGCTGAGCTGGAAGGCGGGGCCGGCGAGAACCAGCGGCGTCACCGTCCAGAACAGGCTGAAAGTGGCGAACTGGCAGGCCTGGTAGAAGGCACGGCGGCGCAGGACCGGCTGGGTGGCGTAAAGGCTGCCCATCGATGCGAGCAGGGCGAAATAGGAGAGCTTCGTCTGCGGCATGCGTTTCGGCAGCCGGGCGGCGAGCACGAAGCCGAGCACGACCATGACAGCTGCCGACAGCAAGAAGACGATGTGCCAGGAGGAGAACTCGGCAATGAAGCTCGAGACCGGCCGCGCCATCATGATGCCGATCATCAGTCCGCTCATGACATTGCCGACCACCCGGCCGCGATTGGCGTCGTTGGTCAGGCTGGCGGCGAACGGCACGATCATCTGGACCGCGGTGGAGCCGATACCGATCGCCAGCGATGCGGCAAGGAACGGCACCGACGCGGTCGACAGGCCGGCGCCGAGCAGCGCCACGGTGACGACGCCGATCATGGTGAGGATCAGCCGGCGGTTTTCGACAAGGTCGCCGAGCGGCACGACCAGCAGCAGGCCAAGGCCGTAGCCGATCTGGGTGAGGGTGACGATAAGGCCGGTTGCATGCGCCGGCAGGCCGATCGAAGCGGCGATCGGGCCTGCGAGCGGCTGGGAATAATAGAGATTGGCGGCGATGAGCCCGCAGGCCGCGGCCATCACGAAGGTCATGGCGGCGGATAGTCCCGATGCGGCCGCCGGCGTGGCCATCGTTGCGCTATTGGTGGTCATGAGAAGCTCCTTGGGAGGAAGGATCGGATAAAAATCAGTCGAGAAGTTTCATGGCCGTATCGACCACGGAAAAGGCACGGTCCCGGTTCGGCCCGGTCTTGCCCAGCACCCTCAGGCCCTGGGTGACCGAGAGCAGGACGTGGGCGGTGGTGACCGGGTCGATGGCCGGCGGAATGGAGCCATCCGCCTGGCCTTCGCGGATGAGCCCGTCGATCATGGCTTCGGTCCGGGCCATGGAGCGGTCGACCCGTTCGGCGGCTTCGGCATCGTAGACGGCAAGCTCGATCGCCGTTCCGACGACCAGGCAGCCGCGCCTGCCGCTTGCGCCATGCGAGGCCTCGGCATAGAAGCGCAGCATACGGGAAACCTTGTCGCGGCCGTTCTCGCCCTCGGTCAGTTCCTGTTCGAGAAGGGCGTTGCGGACCTGCTTGTAGCGGTCGAAGCTTGCGAGAAAGATCGCCTTCTTGTCCTTGAACGCCTTGTAAAGGCTGCCGGCGGCGAGCCCCATGGCATCCTTCAGCTCCGAGATCGAGGCCGCGTGATAACCCCTCTCGGAAAAGACGACGATCGCCTTGTCGAGCGCTTCCTCGATCTCGAATTCGCGGGGGCGACCCGGCGGGCGCGTCGCGGTGTTGATATCCATGATGCCGGCTTAATTTGGAAACGATCGTTCCCCAATAGAAGCATGTTTGCGTTTCGTCAAGAGCAAAGCCTGTTCGCGGCACGTGAAGCTTCGGTGTCGGTTGTCGCGCCGATCCGGACAATGAGCGGGGAACACTTGGCCTGCCGGGTGGTTACACCTCTGTCACCAACCCCAAAGCTGGAGGCAGACATGAGCAAGAGTGACGTAGAACAGGCCGTAAAACGCGCCGAACGCCAGGTCGAGAACACCAGTTCCGGTGGCCACCTGGGTGGCACCTATTATGGCCAGAACCCCGACGGCAAGACGGCATCGACGAACACGAATGTCGGCAAGAACCGTCCGAACACTGGCAGCAGCTAGAACGTCACCCCGATCAGGAGATTTGGAAAGCCCCGCCGCGTGCGGGGCTTTTTGTTATATGATCCCAAAATCCGGTTGCGAAAAAAAATCGGTTGGTGTGTCGGCAGGGAGGGGCCTCGCACGTCCTGGGTTCAAGGATGGCATTGCGATGTCGCGCGATCCGTCCGGATCTCGGAACCTGTGACACATGGGGAGTAGACATGAGCAGCAATTATCGTTGGGTCATCGTCGCGGCCGGCGCCCTGATGGGCTGCGTCGCCGTCGGCACGATGTTTTCGCTGGCCATCTTTCTGGATCCGATTGCCAGGGCGACCGGCTGGTCGCATGCCGGCATTTCGAGCGCGATGACGCTGAATTTCGTCGTCATGGGCCTCGGCGGCTTCATGTGGGGCACGTTAAGCGACCGTTTCGGGGCGCGCATCGTCGTGCTGATCGGAGCCGCACTTCTCGGCCTGGCGCTGGTGCTTGCCAGCCAGGCGCAGAGCCTCCTTGCCTTCCAGCTGATCTATGGCTGCCTGATCGGGCTTGCCGCGAGCGCCTTCTTCGCACCGATGATCGCCGTCACCATGTCCTGGTTCGACGAGCATCGCAGCCTCGCGGTCTCGCTGGTGTCGGCCGGCATGGGCATGGCGCCGATGACCATTTCGCCCTTTGCCCGCTGGCTGATCACGGCCTATGACGACTGGCGCCTGGCGATGCTCGTCATCGGCATCGGCGCCTGGATCCTGCTCCTGCCGACGGCTTTCCTGGTCCGCAATCCGCCGGTCGTTGCGGCCGCGGGCGGCATGGCGTCTGAAGCTCAGGCCGAAGGTGCCGGCATGCCGCTGTCGCTTGTGTTCCGCTCGCCGCAATTCCTGGTGCTCGGGTTTACCTTCTTCGCCTGCTGCGCGGCCCATTCCGGGCCGATCTTCCATATGGTCAGCTATGCGATGTTCTGCGGCCTGGCGCCGATGGCGGCCGTCAGCATCTACAGCGTCGAAGGGGCGGCAGGCCTTGGTGGGCGCATCCTGTTTGGGCTTCTGGCCGACAGGCTGGGCGTCAAGCCGGTGCTGATCGGCGGGCTGATGATCCAGGCGGCGGTCATCGCGGCCTATACGATGGCGAGCGATCTCAGCCAGTTCTACATGCTGGCGGTGATCTTCGGCGGCACCTATGGCGGCGTGATGCCGCTTTATGCGGTGCTGGCGCGGGACTATTTCGGGCCGAAGATCATGGGCACGGTGTTTGGTGCGGCGACCATGCTGTCGAGCATCGGCATGGCCTTTGGGCCGCTTGCGGGCGGCTGGGCCTTCGATCATTTCGCCAATTACGACTGGTTGTTCTTCGGATCGGCGCTGGTTGGCCTCGGGGCCGTGGCGATCGCTCTCGCCTTTCCGCCGCTGCCGCGCCAGCCGGCGCAGCTCCAGGCTGCCTGAGCAGCTCCCGGACTGTGAGCCACACAGCAAAAAGCCCGGAAAATTCCGGGCTTTTTGAAATTCAGTGATCGGCCGGGGCCTTGCGGCCCTTGGCTCGAGCAGGGGCCGGAGCTGGCTCCGCAGCTTCGCGTTCGAGACGAAGCTGCCTCAATTTCTCGGTTTTCTTTTCCCGCTGGCTCGCTTCCGCACTGATGATCGAGCGCGCGGTGTGATCTGTCGCAGCGGCTTTGTCGCGCGCGGAAAGCTTGATGGGATTGAAGAATTCGTCCTTGGTGGCGGCCATACTATCCTCCTTCCTGATGGGATGTCCGTGCGGTTGACTAATTATCCGCGCGCCGGACGGATCACTTTCTTAGGCGCCGGCAGGAGGCCTTCGCGCTGCATCTTCTTGCGCGCCAGCTTGCGGTAGCGGCGAACGGCTTCGGCCTTTTCGCGTACCCGCTTTTCGGAGGGCTTCTCGTAGGCGCTACGCGCCTTCATCTCGCGGAAGACGCCTTCGCGCTGCATCTTCTTCTTCAGCACCCGGAGTGCCTGCTCGACGTTGTTGTCTCTGACTAGAACCTGCAAACTAAATCCTTTCCATTGCGGGCAGATCCCGCGTTCGATCGAAGTGTTGAATCACTTGCCAATTCGAATGCTCGACGGCTTCAGCCACGGTCCGCTCGGAGCGTCGGCGGAAGCCTCGTCCTTCTTGGCGGACGATGCGGTCTCGGAAGTGTCGATATCGCTTTCGACGATCCGGCGCTCGAAATTCTCGCTGCCGAAACGTACCCGGTATTGGTTTTCACCGCGATCGGCTGCCGGCAAAAGGCCCACGACGCGGCATGTCCGGTCGCCAGTGGCGGTCCGGGTAAGGCCTGCCTTGAGGACGATGTTATCGCCTATGGCATAGACATTTGCGCTCATCGTGTTCTCCTTGGACCGGCCGAAGGCCGGGGCAAAACAAAAAGGCCGGGCGTTACCCCGACCTCTTCCCGTCATTCAAGCCGTCGCTGCCAGTACATCCGTGGTCAGCCGAGGCGAATGACATCCTTATGCGGCCCGGAGGTTGTCGGCCGAGCTCTTGCCGGACTTGCGGTCGCGAACGATCTCGTAGGAGATCTTCTGACCTTCCGTCAGGGAAGACATGCCGGCACGTTCAACAGCCGAAACGTGAACGAAAACGTCCGTCGCGCCGTCATCAGGCTGAATGAAGCCGAAACCCTTGGTGCTATTGAACCACTTTACGGTGCCAGTATTCATAACGATTTCCTTTCAATCGTTAGGGATTGCGGACAGTATTCCATCCGCTTTGATCGATATTTGAGAGGAAATCTGACTGAGCACCAGGCCCGTGAACAAAGGTCGCAAGCAATTTTCGATAGCGTCAATATAAGCTTTATCCGTTGATAATCAATGCTGCCGCGGAGATTTAATTTTCCGGGAGCTCAACGGTGATGCCGATTTTCTCTATCAACGGCATGATTTTACAATGCAATATTAAAATTAGCAACCGCCTTGGCCGGTTCGCAGGCCGGTGATGGCGCATTAACGACCGCTTTTCAGGTACCAAGCCCGGAGGTTCGCTCCGGGCTTGGTGCATTTAATCTGACGGCGACGGTCAGAGCGTGCCGGCGCGCTGCTGCGTCATCATGTAGGTGTCGTAGGAATATTCGGCGATCTGGGCCCAGAGATAGGCGTCCTTCTTGAACGCCTGCTGGCTGTCGTAGATCTTCTTGAAAGCCGGGCTCTTGGCCGAGAGTTCGGCATAGGTTTCCATTGCCGCCTTGAAGCAGACATCCATGATCTCGCGGCTGAAGGGTTTCAGGATCGCGCCTTCGGCGACGAGCTTCTTCAGCGCCGTGGCGTTATGGGCATCGTAATTGGCGAGCATGCTCATGTTGGCCGCGGCGCAGGCGTCGGTGAGGATCTGCTGGTAGCTCTTCGGCAGGCCCTTGAACTTTTCGAGGTTGAAGAAGGCATGCATGGCCGGGCCGCCTTCCCACCACGCCGGGTAATAATAATATTTGGCGACCTTAACGAAGCCGAGCTTCTGGTCGTCATAGGGACCGACGAATTCGGTGGCGTCGATCGTGCCCTTTTCAAGCGCGGCATAAACGTCGCCGCCGGCGATCTGCTGCGGCGTGACGCCGACCTTCTGCATGACCTGGCCTGCGAGGCCGGCGATGCGCATCTTCAGGCCCTTGAGGTCGTCGATCGTGTTGATCTCCTTGCGGAACCAGCCGCCCATCTGGGTGCCGCTATTGCCGGCGGGCAGGGCGTAGAGATTGCGCGGCGCCAGGAATTCGTTGATCAGGTCGTTGCCACCGCCGGCCGTGAACCAGGCATTGGTCATGCGGGCATTGAGGCCGAAGGGAATGGCGGTGCCGAGCGCAAATGCCGGATCCTGGCCGATGTAATAGTAGGAACAGGTATGGGCCATCTCGACCGTACCGTTGGCAACCGCATCGGCCGCCTGCAGCGGCGGCACGATTTCGCCGGCCCCGAAAGTCTGGATGGTGAACTTGCCATCCGTCGCGTTCTTCACGCTGTCGGCGATCTGGTTGGCGGCGTTGAAGATGATGTCGAGGCTTTTCGGGAAGGACGACGTCAGCCGCCAGTTCACTCTGGGGGATTCCTGGGCGAGTGCCGGAGCGGCGAGCGCGGTCGCAGCGGCTGCGCCGACCCCGGCCGTGGCGGCCTGCTTGAAGAAACGTCTGCGGTCCATGAAAGTCCTCCTTGAAGCGAAGTGGGCGGCCTGTCTCGGCCCCGTCGGTCTCGCTCATAATCCTTTCATTTCGGCAACGGCAAGGAAATTCCAAAAACTCGCACTGATGCCCGGCCGACGTTTGGGCCGACCGGGCGGGGGGATTACCAGGGAAGTGTATGGTCGTCGAAGAAATAGCCTGCCGTCGGTCCGTCCGGTCCGAGCATGGCAAGCCGCACCGGCGCCTCTGCTGCCTGTTCGACGGTGCGATAACCCGAATGGCCGTTCATGTCGGTCTTCGTATAACCCGGATCGGCGGCATTGACCTTGATGCCGAAGGGCTCGGCTGCCTTGGCGAACGAGACGGTGACGGCATTGAGCGCCGTCTTGGATGAATTGTAGCCGAGCGCATTGATGCCGTAGAACTGGTTCTGCGGGTCGAGCAGAGCCTGGAGCGATCCGAGTTCGCTGCTCAGCATGACGACACGTCCCGCGCCGGATGCCTTAAGCAGTGGCAGCGCCGCCTGGGTGAGGCGGATCGGGCCGAACGTATTCACCTCGTAGACCGCCTTGACAACCTCGATCGGTTCCTCGAACGGCTGGTGAGTAAAACTGTCGGCGATGCCGGCATTGTTGACGAGTGCATCGAGATGGTCGGTCTGGCGGCTGAGTTCGGCGATAGCTGAAGCGACGCTTTCGTCGCTCGTCACGTCGAGCTGCAGGACGTGGGCGTCGAGCCCCTGGTCGCGCAGTTTGCGGGCGGCCTCCTCGCCGCGACCGACATCGCGGCTGCCGATCCAGACGCGATAACCCTCGGCGGCGAGCCGTCTTGCGATCTCGAAGCCGATGCTCCGGTTGGCGCCGGTGACGAGTGCCGTTTTCTGTTTGGTCATGTGCAAAGCTCCTGTGGTTGCCGGCCACAGATGGCAGCGCGCGACCACCGGGCGTGAGCCGAGAACTGCCGATTTCTTGCCCAATCCTGCCGACTGCGGCTCCCGCATCTGCGGGGGCTCTTGCACCCGCGCCAGCCAATTGGCATCTCAGGGGCATGACGAAGCCTATGGATGAAATCCGCGATCTGGTCTTGCGACGTGCTGTCGGCCGCCGCACCGAAACGCCGGTGCCGCGTCTTGCCATCATGAAGGGAACGAATCCGACCAGCATGCTGCCCAGCGTCTACGAGCCGATGCTTTGCCTCGTGCTGCAGGGCTCGAAATGCGTGGTGATCGGCGACCAGGCAATGCACTACGATAGCGCGAGCTATTTCGTCTCGTCCGTCGAGGTGCCGGCCTCCGGGCAGATTGTCGATGCAAGCCCGGAACAGCCCTATCTCGCGCTCAGCCTGACGCTCGACATGGCGGCGATTGCCGAAATCCTCATCGATATGCCGGATGACGCGGTTGTGTGCTGCGGCGCCTGTTTCGGGGTGAGCCCCGTGACGCCGGAACTGGCCGATGCCTTCCTGCGCCTTGCCCGGCTGATCGAACGGCCGCAGGATGTTCGTGTGCTCGGCCCGCTGATCGAACGGGAAATCCTCTATCGGCTGTTGCAGGGGCCGCAGGGAGCGGCGATCCGCCAACTGGCGCGGCCGGAAAGCCGGCTCGGCCATGTCCGCCGGGCGATCGGTCACATCCGCACGCATTTCGATGCGCCGCTCAGGGTCGAGGAATTGGCACGGCTTGCGGGGATGAGTACTTCGGTCTTTCACCGCCACTTCAAGGAAGTGACCGCCATGAGCCCGATCCAGTACCAGAAAAGCATCCGCCTGCACGAAGCCCGCCGCCGGCTGCTGGCGGAAGCGGGCGATACGGCGCGGGTCGCCTTTTCAGTGGGATACGAGAGCGTAACCCAGTTCAGCCGCGAATATTCCCGCCAGTTCGGCGCCTCGCCGGCCCGCGATGTCGGCCGTCTGCGCGATAGGATGGTTGGCGAGGCCGAACTGGTCGAAGGCTGATGGACAAAAGCCCGAAGCGATGCTCCGGGCTTTTGATCTCACGAGTGGGCGCTGATTACAGCGTGCCCTTGCGCTGCTGCACCATCATGAAGGTGTCGTAGCTGTATTCGGCGATCTGGTTCCAGAGATAACCTTCCTTCTTGAAGGCCTGCTGGCTGTCATAGATCTTCTTGAAGGCGGCGTTCTTGGCGTTGAGTTCGGCATAGACTTCGAGCGCAGCCTTGTAGCTGGCTTCGAGGATTTCCGGGCTGAACGGCTTCAGGACCGCGCCTTCCGAAACGAGCTGACGCAGCGCCTTGGCGTTGCTGGTGTCGTAGCGGGAAAGCATGTTCTGGTTGGCATTGGCGCATGCATCCTTGATCATGCGCTGGTAGCTCTTCGGAAGGGCGTTGAACTTGTCCTTGTTCATGAAGGCGTGGACGGCCGGGCCGCCTTCCCACCATGCCGGATAATAATAGTACTTGGCGACCTTCACGAAGCCGAGCTTCTGGTCGTCATAGGGACCGACGAATTCGGTGGCGTCGATCGTGCCCTTTTCGAGCGCGGCATAGACGTCGCCGCCGGCGATCTGCTGCGGGGTGACGCCGAGTTTCTGCATCACCTGGCCTGCGAGGCCGGCAATCCGCATCTTCAGGCCCTTCAGGTCTTCGATCGTGTTGATTTCCTTGCGGTACCAACCACCCATCTGGGCACCGGTATTGCCGGCCGGCAGCGCGAAGAGATTGTAGCCGCCGAGGAAGTCGTTGAGCAGTTCGTTACCGCCGCCGACCGAGAACCAGGCATTGGTCTGGCGGGCGTTGAGACCGAACGGAACGGCGGTACCGAGCGCAAACGTCGGGTCCTTGCCGATATAGTAATAGGCGCAGGTATGCGCCATTTCGACGGTGCCGTTGGAAACGGCATCTGCTGCCTGCAGCGGCGGCACGATTTCGCCGGCGGCGAAGGCGTGGATCGTAAAGTTGCCGTCCGAGGCTTCCTTGACGCTTTCGGCAATGTCGGTGGCGGCGGACCAAAGGATGTCGGTATTCTTGGTGAACGACGAGGTCATCCGCCAGGTGATCTTCGGGGATTCCTGGGCGATGGCAGGCGCTGCAAGCGCGGTCGCGGCAGCGGCGCCCACGCCGGCGGTCGCTGCCTGCCGGAAGAAGTTTCTGCGGTTCATGGGATTAGTGCCTTCTAAACTTTGGGAGATGCCCGGATTTTGCCCGTGCGGGGCCGCTCATAATCCTTTCATTTCGGGAACAGCAAGCAAAAAATCCAAAATATTACGCTGCAGCGCAGCAAAGCTTTCCGGATATTGCGTTGTGTTTTCCCGGCGCCTTTCTATCGGGCGCAGGGCAGAAATCCCTTGAAGTTTTCAGGCGAGGCCTTAGTTTAGAATTATTCTAATAAGAGGTTTTCATGCTCGCCCGCCTTCTTTCCAGTTCCAAGCGCCCGTTCGCCTCTCTCGACGAGAAGGAAATCCTGGCGCTCGCCATCGCCTCGGAAGAGGAGGATGCGCGGATTTATCTCGCCTACGCGGACAATCTCAAGGATCAGTTTCCCGCATCCGCCAAGGTCTTCGAAGACATGGCGGAGGTCGAGCAGACCCACAAGAACATGCTGATCGAGATGTTCCGCTCCCGCTTCGGAGAGCGCATCCCGCTGATCCGCCGCGAGCATGTGAGGGGTTTCTACGAACGAAAGCCGGACTGGCTGACCCGCAACCTGCCGCTCGACAGCATGCGGGAACAGGCGGAGGCCATGGAGCAACAGGCTTTCCGCTTTTATACCGAAGCGGCAAAGCAGGTCTCCGACGCCTCGACGCGGCAATTGCTGGGTGATCTGGCAATTGCCGAACAGGGGCATGAGGATATCGCCCGCATGCTCGGCGACAAGCACGTGACGGACGACGTCAAGACCGAGGAGGACGAGACCGCCCGCCGCCAGTTCATCCTCACCTATGTGCAGCCGGGCCTGGCGGGGCTGATGGACGGTTCGGTTTCGACGCTCGCGCCGATCTTTGCGGCAGCCTTTGCGACGGGCGACACCTGGTCGACCTTCCTGATCGGCCTGTCGGCCTCGGTCGGTGCCGGCATTTCCATGGGCTTTACGGAAGCCGCCCATGACGACGGCAAGATTTCCGGGCGCGGTTCACCGGTGAAGCGCGGGTTTGCCTCCGGCATCATGACGGCGCTTGGCGGCCTCGGCCACACGCTGCCCTATCTCATCCCGCATTTCTGGACCGCGACCATCGTCGCCGCGATCATCGTCTTCTTCGAACTCTGGGCGATCGCCTTCATCCAGAACCGCTACATGGAAACGCCGTTCCTGAGGGCAGTCGTCCAGGTGGTGCTCGGCGGATCGCTGGTTCTGGCAGCGGGTATCCTGATTGGGAATGGGTGAGAAGCGGTCGGGCAAAGCCCGAGCAATCGATCCAGTGAATCGATTGCAGCTTCGAACGCCCTGAGCCCAAAGCGAAGGGCCGGGATCCGGCGCGTCAAACGCCCCGAGCCCAAATGGGCAGGCAAGAGCCTGCTGGTGAGACGCCCGGAGCTGTGCCCTCACGCCGCCGCTTGTGATGCCCGTGTGCGGGGCACATCGAGCGAAAACACCGCGCCGCCGTCGTTGCCGGTGGTGAAATGGCCGCCAAGCTGCTTGACGAAATTGGCGATCAGTTTGCTGCCCATGCCGCCCGTTCGGCTGAAGGCCTCGATGCCCGGCCCGTCGTCGCGGATGACGAGGTGCAGATTGTCGCCGTCTTCGCGGAGTTCGACAGAGAGCCTGCCGTTCTGGCGGCCTGCAAAGGCATATTTGAACGAGTTGGAAACGACCTCGTTGATGATCATGCCAAGCGGCAAGGCCTGTTCGCGATCGACGGTGATCGCCTGCAGATTGAGGTCGAGCACGACAGGCGTCTCATAGCCGGAGGCGATGTCGTTGATCAGCTTGGTCGCATAGGGCGCCACCTCGACCCGTTCGAACTGATCGTTCTGGTAGATCTGTTCGTGCACGGCGATCATCGCGGCAATGCGCCTCGTCATGTCGTCGCGAGCATCGACCGGCAAGGCCTGCAGCCGTACGAGCGCCAGCACCGCCTGGAGATTGTTCTTCACCCGGTGATGGATTTCCCGCAGCAGGAAACGGTTGCGCTCCACCGCCTGCTCCAGTTCTTCGTTGCGGGCCGCCATGCGATAGAGAAGGCGGTTGATCCAGAAGGCGCCGAGAACCAGCAGCGCCATCAACGGCAGCATGACCAGCGTATCCGAGAAGAGATTGCGCCAGAACTGGTCGAGAATCTCCTGCCGTGCGATGGCCGCCAGCGCGATGACTGGCCATCCTGAGACTTTCCAGAAGGCGACGATGCGGGCATGGCCGTCGATCGGCGAGACCGGGCTGTGGTAGAAGCCGGTGGGCATTTCACGCGTCATCGGATACCAGGCGGTCGTGCTGAGATCGATGGCGCGCATTGCCGCCGGCCGCCGGGCGATCAGCCACCCGTCATCCCTGATGATCAAGATCGTGGAATTCGGCCCGAGCCCCATCGAGGCCCAGAAACCGTCCAGGCTCTCGTTCGGGATGGTAATGCTGGCGACGCCGCGGAAAATCCCATCTCGTTCGATCCGTCGGGCCACGGTGAAGGATGGCTCGCCGGCCTGTTCGTTGTCGAGCAGCCGGGTGAAAGTCAGCGCCTGGCCATCCCTCAGTTTGCTGAAATATGAGCGCTCGCTGTGATTGTCGGAGACATTTCCGGGAGTATTTCCGCCGGCGCTGGAAAAGCGGACTACGCCGGCGTCATCCAGAAGCGAATACTGAAAACCCGCCGGCAGTTCCCCGACAGCCCGCGGCAGGTCGGCCGCCAGATCGGGCGAACCGTCGATCGGCCTGTCTCTCACCTCGGTCCCGATACGCCGCAGGGCCTGGTCGCTTGCTTCGATCATCCATTCCAGATGGGCCGCGACCACATGCGCGGACGAGAGTGCGCGAGCTTCGCCTTCCTTCAGGGCAGTCCGGTAGTTTTCGAGGATGATAAGGCCGGCGACGGCCAGCAGGGCAACGGCGAACAGGCCGGTCAGCAGGATCGGGAGGGTAGGCCTCGCTGCACGGGCCGCGTGTGGCAAGCCTGTTTTCACATCGTCACGCACAACCCGCTCCGGTTTCAGAGATTCCCTCCTAGCAGGTTGGTTGCATCGGGGAAATGTCTTCCGACAAGGCGATACCAAAAACATTCGCCCGCAACCTCAATGATGCGGGCGAATGTCAATATTTACTCAGGGGTGCATGTTATTTCAATGCGCCGACCAGCAGGTCGCGGCCGTTTTCGATCGTGACCCAGCGTCCCGTGTTGAACGAGGCCTGACGCTTCAGGAAGGTGTAAGGGGTCGAAAACCACGGCTTCACCTCGTTATCGAGGTTGTCCAGGATGAAATCCCCGTCGGACGTGCGCAGCGTCAGGACCGCATGGCCTTCGCCGTCCGGTTTGCGGACGACGGTCATCAGGAGATCGGAAAGGGCAAAACCCTGCGCCGCAAGTTCCTTGCGCTTCTCGAGCGCAAAGTCCTCGCAATCGGCGAAATTGGTCGGATAGCTCCAGAGCTCTTCGCGGCCGTAGACTTCCTTGTCTGTCTTGGCGATGTAACGGGCGTTGACAGCCCGGTTGATCTGGCGGACGGCAGCCCAGCCTTTTGCACTGACCTTGGGGGAAGGAGCGGAGCGGCTCTTGATCGAACATTCCGCCGCATATTTCTGACAGAATTCGTAATGGCCGATCGGCTGGGAGGTAACGGCACCGGTGACCATCGCGGCCATTGGCCTTGGAGCCGGAACTGCAGCACTCACTGGTACAAGCACGCTAACTAGGATCACGGCTATACGCCGCGCCTGCAAGGCTATCATCATGGACCCGTCCCTTCAAATCCTAATGAAACGTTAAGGGCTGACGGGAGAGAGAGTCAATCGGCGAGTTTTGTTAACGGGTCATCGCTCGCATTATGGTTAAGGCTGCAACATTTTTGTATCAGCCCAAAATTTAATCATTAAATATTAGGGCCGATACCGCGGCCCGCAATTTTTCGATATCCTGGGGCCTGGAGAGCCGGTGATCTCCGTCGCGGATCAGCGTCAGGACGACGTCGTCGGCCGGCAGGAACTCAACGAGCTTCAAGGCGTGGGCATAAGGCACGTCCGGATCCTTCATGCCCTGCAAGATGTGGACCGGGCAGCCGGTCTCTATGATCCCCGTCATGACCAGATTGCGGCGGCCGTCCTCTATGAGGGCGCGCGTATAGATATTGGGCTCCGGGCTGTATTCGGAGCGCTCCTCGAGATAACCGTGCTCGGCAAGCGACTGCCGTTCGGCCTCGGTGAGCTTGGGCTCGATGAGTTCCGCCGTGAAATCCGGCGCCGGCGCGATCAGCACGATGCCGTCGACCTTCGCAGCCTTCTTGCGCCTTTTCAATTCCTGCACGAGGCGCAGCGCGATCCAGCCGCCCATCGACGAGCCGACCAGGATGACGCGTTTCGGCTTGATGTCTTCGAGGACGGCGATTGCCTCTTCCAGCCAGCGCGAGATCGTCCCGTCCCGGAAGGCGCCGCCGGAAGTGCCGTGGCCCGAATAGTCGAACCGGATCGCCGCGAGCCCGAGTTCGCCGGCGAGCGCGTCGAGTTCGGCGGCCTTGGTTCCCGTCATGTCCGACCGGTAGCCGCCGAGCCAGACGAAGGCAGGCCCCGGCTTCTTCCTGCGCGCGGCCCGGCGGATGATTGCGATCTCCCGCGCAAGCGTTCCGGAGCCGACGGTGATCGTTTTGCGGGTGAGGCTGGCTGTGTCGGTCATGGTGGAATCCTGAGGGTTTGCCGCGCTTATAAAACAGATTCGCGACATGCGGACAGCAGGTGATTTTTTCGCGCGGCTATGCTATTGACTTCGCCGTAGCGATCACGACATTGCCGTCGGCCGCAAGCCGGACGCTCTCGATGTGTCGCTGCGGTGCCGAAACAATCTAGGAGAATACGACCATCCGCAGACCATTCAAAACCGATGCCCCTGTTAAGGACGGGCCGCGCTCCAACCGGGAAATTCGCATTCCCAAGGTCCAGCTTATCGATGCCGAAGGCTTGAACCTTGGTATCGTTCCGACCGAGCAGGCTCTCAAGATGGCTGAGGACGCCGGCCTCGATCTCGTCGAGATCTCGCCGAACACCGAGCCGCCAGTGTGCAAGATCCTCGACCTGGGCAAGCTGAAATACGCGAACCAGAAGAAAGCGGCAGAAGCCCGCAAGAAGCAGAAGATCGTCGAAATCAAAGAAATCAAGATGCGTCCCAACATCGACACGCATGACTATGACGTGAAGATGAAGGCGATGAACCGCTTCTTTGAAGAGGGCGACAAGGTCAAGGTGACGCTGAAGTTCCGCGGCCGCGAAATGGCCCACCAGGAACTCGGCATGAAGCTCCTGCTTCAGGTGAAGGACGACACCACGGAAATCGCCAAGGTGGAAGCCGAGCCGAAGCTTGAAGGCCGCCAGATGATGATGGTGCTGGCGCCGAAATAAGCGCCCACCATTTGCTTTCAGCGGATTTGCCGGCATTTCGGCCGGGCTTTTGCCGCGCTTTTCTTTCCCATTGCGCTTTTGGCCGACTGCGGTTATAAGCGCGCGTTCCGAACGGTCCGGCAGGGCATGCCGTGGCTGTTCTAAATGCTTGAAACCAGCATCGTCTGTGGTTTCGATACAAAACTGGAGTAGCAAAATGCCCAAGATGAAGACGAAATCGGCTGCCAAGAAGCGGTTCAAGATCACCGCCACCGGCAAAGTCGTTGCAGCCGCCGCTGGCAAGCGCCACGGCATGATCAAGCGGTCCAACAAGTTCATCCGCGATGCGCGCGGAACGATGATCCTTGCCGAACCCGATGGCAAGAAGGTTATCAAGAACTACCTGCCGAACGGTCTCTGAGACCCTCGTCACTTTTGGATCAGTTAAGGAGATCATGACATGGCACGCGTAAAACGGGGCGTCACTTCCCGCGCCAAGCACACCAAGACTTTGAAGGCAGCCAAGGGCTTCTACGGCCGCCGCAAGAATACGATCCGGGCCGCCAAGGCTGCCGTCGATCGTTCGCGTCAGTTCGCCACGCGCGACCGTCGCGTCAAGAAGCGCAATTTCCGCGCCCTGTGGATCCAGCGTATCAACGCTGCCGTTCGCGAATCCGGCCTGACCTACGGCCGCTTCATCGACGGTCTCAACAAGGCTGGCATCGAAGTCGACCGCAAGGTTCTCTCCGACATGGCAATCCATGAGCCGGAAGCGTTCGGCGCTCTGGTTGCCGCTTCGAAGAAGGCTCTTGAGTACCTCAAGGACGCCGGCACCACCAACGAGTTTGAAAGCGCGGTTCGTTAACCAGCGCTTCCCAAACTTAATTAGCTCTACTGATTTTGGGAAACCCGCGCTGGTTACGGCTGGCGCGGGTTTTTCTTTTGGCATCCCCGCACCTCATTCCCCAAGCAGCCGTCACGACCTCGCCATACATCTCGCCGAGCATCAAACGGAAGAAACCATGTCCGATCTTGAAAACCTGAAAACTTCGCTCCTGGCGGAAATCGCCGGCACCAGTGACGAGGCGGCGATCGAGGCCGTTCGCGTCGGCGCACTTGGCAAGAAAGGCTCCGTCTCCGAGCTCCTGAAGACGCTGGGCTCGATGTCGGCCGAAGAGCGCCAGACCCGCGGCGCCGCGATCAACGCGCTGAAGAACGAGATCACCGACGCCATCGCCGAGCGCAAGACGGTGCTGAAGGATGCAGCGATCGAGGCTCGCCTCAAGGCCGAGACGGTCGATGTCTCGCTGCCGGTGCGCTCTTCGCCCGCCGAACGTGGCCGTATCCATCCGATCAGCCAGATCGTCGACGAGATCACCGCCATCTTCGGCGACATGGGCTTCTCGATCGCCGAGGGCCCGGATGTCGAGACCGACTATTACAACTTCACCGCACTCAACTTCCCCGAAGGCCATCCGGCCCGCGAGATGCACGACACCTTCTTCTTCCAGCCGGACGAGAATGGCGAGCGCAAGGTCCTGCGCACGCATACGTCCCCGGTGCAGGTCCGCACCATGGAATCGCAGAAGCCGCCGATCCGCATCATCATTCCGGGCAAGACCTATCGCCAGGACAGCGACGCGACCCACTCGCCGATGTTCCATCAGGTCGAAGGCCTCGTCGTCGACCGCAAGTCGCATGTCGGCAACATGCGCTGGATCCTCGAAGAATTCTGCAAGGCCTTTTTCGAGGTCGACAGCGTCACCATGCGCTTCCGTCCGTCCTTCTTTCCGTTCACCGAGCCGAGCTTCGAAGTGGACATCCAGTGCGACCGCTCCGGCCCGATCGTCAAGTTCGGCGAAGGCACCGACTGGATGGAAATTCTGGGTTGCGGCATGGTGCACCCGAACGTACTGCGCGCCGGCGGGCTCGATCCGGACGAGTTCCAGGGCTTTGCCTGGGGCATGGGGCTGGACCGCATCGCCATGCTGAAATACGGCATGCCGGACCTGCGCGACTTCTTTAACGCCGACGTCCGCTGGATGAACCACTACGGTTTCCGCCCGCTCGACATGCCGACGCTGTTTGGTGGGTTGAGCGCCTGAGCCAGAGAGCCTGACAAATGCCGACCCTGCTGATCTGGCATGGATACAAGTTCCGGTTCTACGCTTTGGATGTGGGCGAACCGCCGCATGTCCATATCGTCAAGGATTCAAAATCCCTGAAGGTCTGGCTGAGGAGTTTGGAAGTCGCGCAGAATAAAGGGTATAGTGACCAGGAAATTGCGAGGCTGCTGAAGGTAGCCTCGGAACATCGTGATGAATGGCTGGGCGTTTGGCATGACTTCTTTGGCCTTTGAAACTGACGAGATGCGGCCCGTTCGGGCCTGGTGTGCCGACGGCGAAGTTCATGTGGCGCTCGCCGACGGTCGTGTTATCGCGACGCCTCTCTGGTGGTATCCGTTCCTATCGAAGCTGACCGACGACCAGCTGAACGACATCGAATTGATGTACGAAGGAATCTGGTGGGCCGCTGTCGATGAGGGCATTTCGGTGAAAAGCATGTTCCTGGGCATAAAGGCACCTGGTGCCAAGGCGCCGGAAAAGGCCGCCTGATCCGATTTTCCTGATGATTTTGAGACGAGAACAAAGACAATGAAATTCACACTCTCCTGGCTGAAGGATCATCTGGAAACGGATGCGACCCTCGATGAAATCTGCGAGCGCCTGACCGCGATCGGCCTCGAAGTCGAGCATGTCGATGACAAGGCGGCCTACAAGCCGTTCGTCATCGCCAAAGTCCTCTCGGCCGAAAAGCACCCGTCCGCGGATCGCCTCAAGGTACTGATGGTCGATGCCGGTGACGGCAAGCCGGTGCAGGTCGTCTGCGGCGCGCCGAACGCACGCGCCGGTCTGGTCGGCGCGTTTGCGAAACCTGGAACTTACGTTCCGGGCATCGACGTGACACTGGCCGTCGGCAATATCCGCGGCGTCGAAAGCCACGGCATGATGTGCTCGGAAAAAGAGCTCGACATGTCGGACAATCACGACGGCATCATCGATCTGCCCGAGGATGCGCCGGTGGGTACGCCGTTCGCTTCCTATGCGGGCCTCGACGATCCGGTCATCGAGATCAACCTGACGCCGAACCGTCCGGACTGCACGTCGATCCACGGCATCGCCCGCGATCTTGCTGCGTCAGGTCTCGGGACACTGAAGCCGCAGGCAAAGCCGGACTTCAAGACCGAAGGCCAGACCTCCGTCGACCTGAAGATCATTCTCGACGATGAGCGCCTCTGCCCCGGTTTCGGTCTGCGCTTGGTGCGCGGCGTCAGGAACGGCCCAAGCCCGCTGTGGATGCAGCAGCGGCTTAAGGCGATCGGTCTTCGCCCGATCAACGCGCTGGTCGACATCACCAATTTCATGACCTTCGACCACGGAAGGCCGATGCACGTCTTCGACGCCGCCAAGGTGAAGGGTGACCTGACGGTGCGCCGCGCGTTGGAAGGCGAGACGGTGCTCGCGCTCGATACCCGCGAATACAAGCTCAACCCCGGCAACGTCGTCATCGCCGACGACAACGGCGTCGAGTCCATCGGCGGCATCATGGGCGGCGAACATTCGGGCTGCGACGAGAACACGGTCGACGTTCTGATCGAATCGGCACTCTGGGACCCGATCAACATCGCTAAGTCCGGTCGTTCGCTCGGCATCATCACCGATGCCCGCTACCGGTTCGAGCGCGGCGTCGATCCGGAATACATGGTTCCCGGCCTCGACCGCACCACTCAGCTGGTGCTGGAGCTTTGCGGCGGCGTGGCCGCGGAAGCGAAAGTCGTCGGTTACAAAGGCCATCAGCCGAAGGTCGTCGATTTCCCCTATTCGGAAGTAAAGCGCCTCACCGGCCTCGAAGTCTCGACCGAGGAAAGCCGCCATATCCTGACGCGCCTCGGCTTCGTCGTTGAAGGTTCCGGCGCCCGCGTCTCTGTGACCGTTCCGTCCTGGCGGCCGGATGTCGATGGCAAGGCCGATCTCGTCGAGGAAGTCATGCGCATTCACGGCGTCGATCAGATCAAGCCGGAGCCGATCGAGAAACTGTCGAGCGTCAATGGCAAGATCCTGACGACCCTGCAGATCCGCACTCGTACCGCCAAGCGGGCGCTTGCCTCGCGCGGCATGCTGGAAGCGGTCACCTGGTCGTTCATTCCGGAAGACCAGGCAAAGCTCTTCGGCGGTGGTGCCCGGGCGCTGAAGCTCGCCAATCCGATTGCAGCCGACATGTCCGACATGCGGCCGTCGCTTCTGCCGGGTCTGCTTTCGGCAGCGCAGCGCAACGCCGACAAGGGCTTTGGTGACGTGGCGATCTTCGAAGTCTCCGGCACCTACGAAAGCGACAGGCCGGAAGGCCAGCGCCGCGTCGCCGGCGGCATCCGCCGCGGCACGGCTTCCATCAACGGCACCGGCCGTCTCTGGTCGAACAACGCCAAGGGCGGCGGCAAGCCGGTCGACGTCTTCGATGCCAAGGCCGATGCGCTGGCCGTTCTCGAAGCCTGCGGCCTGCCGATGGGCAATGTGCAGATCGAGAAGGGCGCACCGGAATGGTATCATCCGGGCCGCTCCGGCACCATCAAGATGGGCCCGAAAGTCGTGCTCGGTTATTTCGGCGAGTTCCACCCGAAGACGCTGGCCGCCCTGGACGTTTCCGGCGCTCTCTGCGGCTTCGAGGTCTTCCTCGATGCCATGCCCGAGCCGAAGAAGAAGGCGACGCGCACCAAGCCGCCGCTCGAGCTTTCGCCCTTCCAGGTGGTCAAGCGCGACTTCGCGTTCGTGGTTTCGAGCGATGTCGAGGCCGGCGCGATCGTCAAGGCGGCGTCGACTGCCGACCGCAAGCTGATCACCGGCGTCAACGTCTTCGACGTGTTCGAGGGCGCTTCGCTCGGCGAAGGCAGGAAGTCCGTGGCGATCGAAGTTCTGATCCAGCCGGTCGAGCGCACGCTGACCGACGAGGATTTCGACGCGCTGACGGCCAGGATCGTCGCCAATGTCGAGAAGACCACGGGCGGCACCTTGCGCGCCTGAAACGGGTGGCCTGAATCACCTCTCGAATATAGCCTGCACCCAACGGGTCGGGCTATGTTGGTGTAACATCTCCTCATCCCTGTGCTTGTCACCGGGATCCAGCCAGCCCAAGTCTTTGGGCTGTAAAGCCTCTTTTCGCCGCGCAGACGCGCGTCGGCTGGATTTCTGTGACAAGCACAGGAATGAGGATCGGGAGCTTTCAGACCAACGGGAACTGTGAACCTCTCCTCAGAGAAGTTTTCGGGAGGCTAAGGATGCGCACGCCGGGATCGATGAAGGGGCTTGAGGAACTCGGCCGGGTGCGGCTGTCGAAGAACTTCTTCTTCCGCGATTTCCTGTTTTCGGAGATCGCCAATTTCTACGCCATCCCGAACATGCCGGAGGACCCGGATCTGGCGATCGAGGCTGGCCGCCATCTTTGCGAGGAACTGCTGGAACCGCTGCAGGCGAACTTCGGGCGGTTGCACCTGCGCTCCGGTTATCGCTGCGCCAAGGTCAACGAATTCGGCAACAAGAACAACCTCAACTGCTCCTCTAATGCCAATACCGCCGCCGATCACATCTGGGACCGGCGCGATGCCAGGGGCTTCATGGGCGCCACCGCCTGCGTCGTCTTCCCATGGCTGATCGACAACCATCACGAGGAGGGCGATTGGCAGAAGATGGCTTGGTGGATCCACGACCACCTGCCTTACTCGTCGATCATGGTCTTCCCGAAACTCTGGGCGATGAACATCCAGTGGCATGAAAAGCCCGCCCGGCGGATCCGCAGTTTCGCTGAGCCACGCGGTGTCCTCACCAAGATCGGAATGCCCAACAACGAAGGCGATCATTCCGAGCACTACCTCGGGTTTCCTGTGCTTAAACGGTAAGCGATAGCGGACCGTTCAGGAATGCAGGTGATAGAGCTTGTTGACGATCATCCAGCGGCCGTCGATCTTCAGCAGCGAGAGGTAATCCGAGAACCGCATGCCGGCGAACTGATCGACGACCTTGACCGTTGCCGCATCGCCGGTGACGTCGAGCGTTTCGATCTGGATCAGCGGCTGCGTGCCGGCGGGGGCTGCACCTTCCGAGGTGACCGCCCCGATGAAATCGTCAAGCGACAGCCACTCGACCGCGCCATCGTAATTGCCGATGATGCACGCTTTCGGATGAAAGGCCTTCCGAAGCGCCGCTTCATGCGCAAACGTCATTCCGTCCACATAGAGATGGATCACCGCCTGAACGGCCCGCTCCTCGGACATCGATCTCCTCCCGTGTTAGCTCCATCATGCTAACACGAGAAGATGGAAATCCAAGGTTGCGTTAGCAAGAGTAAACTTAACGATTGGTCCAGGCCATCGCCTGCGCCGCATAGCGGGTGCCGGAGAATTTTTCCGGCGCCAGCAGATCACCGAGCGTCTTCAGCTCGTCCGCCGAGAGCGAAATCTCCGTCGCGGCAACATTCTGCTCCAGATGCGGGATCTTTCGCGCGCCTGGGATCGGCACGATGAAATCGCCCTGCGCGAGAACCCAGGCGAGCGCCAGTTGCGCGGCGGTGACGCCCTTCCGGGCGGCCATATCCTCCAGCATCTTCACCAGGGCGGCGTTGGCGGCCATGTTCTCGGCGCTGAAGCGCGGCAGCGTGTTGCGGAAGTCGGCGGGGCCGAAATCCTCCGGCTTCTGGATCTTGCCGGTGAGGAAACCGCGGCCGAGCGGGCTGAACGGCACGAAACCGATATCGAGTTCGCGGCAGGTGTCGAGGATCTCGCCTTCCGGCTCGCGGGTCCAGAGCGAATATTCGCTCTGCAGGGCGGTGATCGGATGGACCGCATGGGCGCGGCGGATGGCGGCGGCACCGGCTTCGGAAAGCCCGAGCGCACGCACCTTGCCTTGCCTGACCAGGTCGGCCATCGCGCCGACGGTGTCTTCGATCGGCACGTTGGGATCGACACGGTGCTGGTAAAAGAGGTCGATCACCTCGACGCCGAGGCGTCTCAGCGAGGCCTCGGCCACTTCGCGCACATGTTCGGGCCGGCTGTCGAGGCCGGACATCGCTTTGGCGTCAGACGCATTCGGATCGATCTTGAACCCGAACTTGGTGGCGATGACGACCTTGTCGCGGAAAGGCTTCAGGCCCTTGCCGAGCAGTTCCTCGTTCTTGAAAGGGCCGTAGACTTCCGCCGTGTCGAAGAAGTTGACGCCGAGATCGACGGCGCGGTGCAGCGTCCTGATCGCTTCCTGTTCGTCCTGGCCGCCGTAACCGTGGCTCATGCCCATGCAGCCGAGGCCGACGGTCGAAACGGTCAGTTCTTTTCCAAGCTTCCTCATTTTCATGAGAGCCTCCTTTTGTGATCGTCGAAAACTGACGGGCGTCTCGTGGCCGCCCGCCGGATGGATCATGCGCCGGCTTCGTTGAGCAGTTTCATCTGGTCGGCCGAGAGCGTCAGGTTGCCGGCAGCGATGATCGCGTCGAGCTGGCCGACGCTGGTGGCGCTGGCGATCGGCGCGGTGACGCCGCGGGTCTGGATGAGCCACGCGAGCGCGATCGAGGCGGGCTCGGCATTGGTCTCGACCGAGACCTCGTCGAGAGCTGCGAGGATGCGCAGGCCCTTGTCGTTGAGATAACCGAGCGCCCGGCCACCGCGTGCCTTGCCTTCGGTGTCGGCCTTGTCGCGATACTTGCCGGTGAGGAAGCCGGAGGCGAGGCCGTAATAGTTGATGACGCCGATCTCCTGGCTGACGCAAAGGTCGGCAAGCGGGCCTTCGAACGTATCGCGGTCATAGAGATTGTATTGCGGCTGCAGCACGTCATAGCGGGGCAGGCCGACTTTGGCCGCGGCCTCGAAGCTCTCCTGCAGCAGCTTGGCGTCGTAGTTGGAGCAGCCGATCGCACGGATCTTGCCCTGTTCCTTCAGCTTGGCGAAGGCGCCGAGCGTTTCCTCGTGGCCGACGGTGTCGTCCGGCCAGTGGGCGAGGTAGAGGTCGATATAGTCGGTCTGCAGGCGGCGCAGGGAATTTTCGACCTCTTCGAGGATCCACTTGGCCGACAGGTCTTTCTTGCCCTGGCCCATATCCGAACCGACCTTGGTGACGATGACCGCCTTGTCGCGGGAAATGCCACCGCTCTTCAGCCAGTTGCCGATGATCGCCTCGGACTCGCCGCCGACATGGCCTGGCACCCAGCGATTATAGGAATCGGCAGTATCGACAGTGTTGAAGCCGGCGTCGAAGAAACGGTCTAGAACGTCGAAGGAGGTCCTCTCGTCGGCGGTCCAGCCGAAAACGTTGCAGCCGAGAACGACGGGCGAAATGGAAAGGCCGGTCCGGCCGAGTGCGCGCAGCTCCATGATATTCCTCCAAAATTTATTAAGTGAGTGGATGAGCCTGAGAAAGGAGCCCGAGATTAGCCGATGTTCCGCCGCCGACCAGTCCCTATTTTGGGCGGACGATCACTTTTTCAAGCACCGCATCCGGCGTGCCGTTGCGTGGGTGTCGGCAGGCCAATAAGGTGCGGCAACAACGCCATAGGGAGGCTCACATGCTGCGTTTCGGAATCCTGTCGACTGCCAAGATTGGCCATGAGCAGGTGGTGCCGGCGATCCAGGACGCGGAAAATTGCGTCGTCACCGCGATTGCCAGCCGTGATCTCGCCAAGGCGCGGGCGCTCGCCGACCGTTTCGGCGCCCCGCATGCCTTTGGCTCCTACGACGAGATGCTCGCGTCCGACGTCATCGACGCCGTCTATATCCCGCTGCCGTCCAGCCAGCATGTCGAATGGTCGATCAAGGCCGCCGAAGCCGGCAAGCATGTGCTGTCCGAAAAGCCGATCGCCATCAAGGCGAGCGAGATCGAGGACCTGATCAGGGTGCGCGACCGTACCGGCAAGCTGATCTGCGAAGCGTTCATGGTCACTTACGCGCCGGTGTGGCTGAAAGTGCGCGAACTCCTGAGCCAAAAGGCGATCGGCGAGCTGAAACACGTGCAGGGCTCGTTCAGCTATTTCAACCGCGACCCGTCCAACATGCGCAACATCCCGGAACTCGGGGGCGGCGCTCTGCCGGATATCGGTGTCTACCCGACGATCACCACCCGCTTCGTCACCGGCCAGGAACCGCAACGGGTGCAGGCGCGCGTGGAGCGCGATCCGGGTTTCGGCACGGATATTTATTCCAGCGTCAAGGCGGATTTCGGTTCGTTCGAAATGACGTTCTATATCGCGACCCAGATGGCGGCCCGCCAGCTGATGGTCTTCCACGGCACCGAGGGTTACATCGAGGTCAAGTCGCCCTTCAATGCCGGCCGCTGGGGCGCCGAGGAAATCGAGCTCACCAACCAGAACCACGCGGTGTCGCAGATCTTCCGCTTCCCCGACAGCCGGCAATACAAGCGCCAGGCGGAGGCCTTCGCAAAGGCCGCCAGGGGCGAGCCGGTCGAAGTCGTGACGCTCGAGAACTCGCTGGCGAACCAGAAGTTCATCGACGCCATCTATCGCGCCGGCGGGCACGACGGCTGGGAAAAGGTCTGAACGACATTATTGCCGGAAGACAAAGCGCGAATAGCCAAAGAAGCTGTAGGCCATCGCGGAGAGCGAAGCGAAGATCACCGCAATAACCGGCTGCAGGAGTGGCGCGCGGTACATGAGTACCGAATAAATAGCGTAGTTGACGACCGCCGACGTCGCGCCGACTGCCCAATAACGGAAGCCTTCGGTGACAAGCGGATGTCCGGAGGAGCCAAACGTAAGGCTCCTATTGACGAGCCAGGTGAAGGCCATGGCGGTCATGATTGCCGGAATGCGGGCGAGAAACGGACCGAAGCCCGAGAATTCGATCAGGACATAAGTAACCCCTGCATCCAGGAGAAAACCGCCGCCGCCAGCGATCAGAAACCAGAAGAGACGTTTCATGCGGCGGTTTTACCGGCCTTGCTGCGCCGGACAGGTAGGGTTTCGGGCGGAGTTGCTGCGATTCGTTGAGGCAGGCTCATATAGTGGATGCGGAGCTGTTCGGCGCGGGCGCGGGACACGGAATCGAGGATCAGCCCGGCGGTGAAGATTAACAGCGAAACCAGCATCAGCACCAGCGAGAAGACCCAGGTGGGCATCCGCTCCACGAGGCCGGTCTGGAAATAGGCGACGAGGACGGGGGCCATGAAGATCAGGCTTGCCGCCATGAAGGCGCCGCTGATCAGGCCGAAAAACGCGAACGGCCGGGTTTCCTTCATCAGCATGGCGAACATCCAGAGGATCTTGGCGCCGTCCTTGAAGGTCGAGAGCTTGGAATGCGAGCCTTCCGGGCGCCTTCCGTAGTCGAGTTCGATCTCGCAGACCGGCAGCTTCAGCAGCGAGGCATGCACCGACATCTCGGTCTCGATCTCGAAGCCGCCAGAGACGGCCGGAAAGCTCTTGACGAACCGGCGCGAGAAGGCGCGGTAACCGGAGAAGATGTCGGTGAAGTCGGAAGCGAACATCGTCCGGTAGAGGAAGTTGAACAGCCGGTTGCCGGCCGCATGACCCTGCCGCCCCGCATCCGCATGCACCCCGCGGCGGGTGCCGACCACCATGTCGGCGCGCTCGGTCAAAAGCGTGCGGACAAGCTCTTCCGCGTCCTGCGGCGCATAGGTGCCGTCGCCATCGGCCATGATGTAGACGTCCGCCTCGATGTCGGCGAACATGCGGCGCACCACATGGCCCTTGCCCTGCCGGCGCTCGCGCATCACCAGGGCGCCCGCCAGCATGGCCTGAAGTGCGGTGCCATCCGTGGAATTGTTGTCGTAGACATAGACCCGCGCACCCGGAAGTGCCTCGCGAAAGCCGCGCACGACGCCGGCGATGGTCACGGCTTCGTTGTAACAGGGCAGCAGGATGGCGATGTCGAAATGGCCGGTCAGGGCGTCGGTCATGTTGTTCACTCGATACACTGAAAACCGAACGCGGGAGTCTCCCGTGCCGCAGGCTTTACTATTTCTTGGGAAGGTTAAGGCTAGGTTTCCTCGACCTTCGAAACAGGCGAAAAGTCCGCACCAAGATGACGGAAAACATGGCAGACAGATCCTTATCGAGGGCGACAGACCAGTCCGCCGTGCCGCTGTTGTCGCAGCTTCTGCCGGCGGTTGCCCTTTACACGGCCATCGTCGCCATTGCGGCTCTCTCGTTTTTTCTCCCTGGTGCGACCGATTACGTCGGGGCTGACAATGACGACGTCATGCGGCTCGTCGAGGTCAGGGATTTTCTCGGCGGCCAGAACTGGTTCGATCTCACCCAGTACCGGCTCGGTCTCGAGGGCGGCACGTTGATGCACTGGTCTCGGTTGATCGATCTGCCGATCGCGCTGCTGATCCGGCTGTTTTCGCTCTTCCTCACCCCGGACAAGGCCGAGGCGGTCGTCGTCACGATCTGGCCTCTCCTTCTGGTGCCGCTTCTGCTGCTGCCGCTTGGCCTGGCTGTCCGCCGCTTGGCCGGTGTTGCGGCCATGCATATCGCACTTGGCCTCGGCGCGCTCTTCGTCCTCGGCTGCGTCCGCTTCAAGCCCGGGTCCATCGACCATCACAACGTCCAGCTTATGCTTGTGATGTGGATCGCTGCCATGCTGGTCGATCCGCGGAGGCGGGCATCAAGTTATATTGTCGCTGCCATCGCCTGTGCACTGGCATTGGCGATTGGCGCCGAAACGACACCTTTTGTTGCCGTCGCCTGTGTGTGCGTCGCGCTTCTGTGGGTTTGGCACGGCCAGGCATTTTCCCGACCAGCCCGTTTCTTCGGCCTGTCGCTCGCGCTGTCCGTCTCGGCGGCCTTCTTCCTGACGATACCCGCGCGTGCCTATGCGGTCGTCACCTGCGACAACTTCTCGCTCGGCTTCTATACGCTTTCCGCCCTCGGAGGAGCGGCGCTGTTTCTCCTCGCGAGCCTGCCGAGGCAACCCGATCGTATCGTCCGCATCGCCCTGGCCGGCGGCACCGGCGGTCTGCTTCTTCTGACCGCACGCATCATCGCGCCGCAATGCCTTGCCGATCCGTTGAGCACGCTCGACCCGCTGTTGCTCGAGCTTTGGTTGAACGGCGTGACGGAGGCGCGCTCGTTTCTGGCCGAGGCCCAGACCGAACCGGAAATGGTGGGCGGGTTCTACGCCGTCGGGCTTTTTGCGATCGTCGTCTGCCTTGTCCGCAGCCTGAGGCGCGAAGAGACCGAACTGCATCTCGTGCTTCTCGCGCTGACCGGGGCATCATGGGGGATCGCGTTGCTGCAGGTGCGTGGCGCTTTCTTCTCCAACATGCTGGCCATCCTGCCGTTGTCGCTGCTGATCACCGATCTGCGGCGCGCCTCCGCAGCCGATCCGGAAAGTCCCAGTGCCGCCTTTGCCTATGTCAGCACGGTGCTGATGTCCGTGCCGGTGGTCTGGGCCCTGGGCGGCGTCCTTGCGGTGCATGGCTGGAAGCAGGCGGCCGACATGCGGGCGCTTTCGAGTGCCGGCATGTCCGATGGCGAAGTCGGCGAGTGCGGCGATCCGGCGGATATGGCCGTGTTGAACACATTGCCTGCGGGCGTCATAGCCGCGCCCTCGAACAGCGGGGCGGATATCCTGCGCTGGACCCCTCACAGGGTCCTGACGGCACCCTACCATCGCAACCAGAAAGGCATGCTGACCGAACTCTATATCGGTCTCGCCCAGCCGGGCGAGGCGAAGGCCTTCATGAGAGGGGCCGGCGTGACGGCGCTGGCCTTCTGCAAGACCGATCCGCAGACCGATGCGCTGATCAGGCGCAAGCCGGACGGGCTCTATGCCAATCTCGCCCGCGGCCAGGTGCCCGACTATCTGCAGCCGTTCGGACAACCGAGCCAAAGCGGCTTCCGTCTCTACAGGGTGCTGCCGGACAAGAATTGATCGTGGATGAAGTGCCTTATGCCTCGCGGCGGGCATCCAGGGCGAAAAGACCGGCGAGGAACGCAATCAGTCCGGCATTGTAGCCGAGGACGGCGATCAGAAGATTGAAAAAGGACGCCGGGCCGGGTGATACGGCGGTCGCAAGCGCAAATGTCGCGGTGATCATGACGGCAATGAAAGCGGTCGAGAACGCGGACCGCATCATGCCGACGCAAATGCCTATCGATGCAGCGGTCAGGAAAAGCACTGGGATAACTCCTCATCGGCCTTCAGTGAAACTGAGCCTATTAGCGATTTGCTAATAAATGCTTTCGTTCCAGCGTGGCAGGCATCCATGCGCCACGCGATGGCTGTGATACGACCTGATTCGGTGCCGCGTGGCCATGTTCAATGGCTCTGGTTCTTGCTAGAGGCGCCGGCATCCACAAGATATGGCGTCAATGAACAAGGCAGTTCTTCGCCTCGCCAGACCAGCCGGACATGGTAGCCCGAAACCGGGCAGGTGAGGGCGACGACCTCGCCCTCGAATTCGGCCGTTTCGCCCGTCGGCTTGCGGATGATGCCGTCACCAGATACGGCATCAAACGCTATACGGATCTCGCCGAGCACGGACATCGCTTGCTGCCTGTCCTCGAAGCGCAGCAGCAAGGGTTCACGCCGCATTGCGGACCACCGTTCCCCTTAGACGAGCCCGGTGATCGCCGCCGCCGTCGTGCCGGTTGCGAACACGCGGGTCACCCGCAACGGAAGCAGGCCGCCAGCCGGCACGTTCGAAAGTGCCAGCGTTTCGCCGGACAACATGCGGACGGACAGATGCCCGCCGGTCCCCACATAGAGCGCGCGCGTCGTCTCCGGCAGGTCTGAGCTGTCGCTGGGCGTGATCGAAAATCCGGAGGCGGCGGGGCCGGAAAGAGAGGCTTGCGTATTGGCGAAACGGTCTGGCATGGACGAGATCTCCTTGAATATCGCTTGCCGTCATTGTCGCCCTCCTCTCTCCGGCGGGGAAAATGCGAAGCTTTAAAAAAAGCGCCGCGCCGGAAGTTTCCTGCATCTCCGGAGAAGGAGATGTAGCGTGTCCGGCAAAAGAAAAGATGCAGCGTCAAATGCTTGGGCACGATCGGCCGACCGGCTCGGCTTCAACGCATCATCGAAAGAGCCGTTCGAAACGGCTTTTTTCGCGGGCGCTTCATCCCCGTTTCGGTTGCCTGGTACTGGTGAAATCGCCACGCTCTTCCTTTAGAAGAAAAGGATGACCAGTTTGCTCGACAACGATTCGCCCACGAACCTCACCGAGTTTTCGGTGTCGGAACTGTCCGGCTCGATCAAGCGCACGGTCGAGAACGCGTTCGACCACGTGCGCGTGCGCGGCGAGATCTCCGGTTATCGCGGCCAGCATTCCTCCGGCCACGCCTATTTCTCGCTGAAGGACGATCGCGCCCGGATCGACGCCGTGATCTGGAAGGGCAGCTTCCCGCGGATCAAATTCCGCCCGGAAGAGGGTATGGAAGTGATCGCCACCGGCAAGATCACGACCTTCCCTGGTTCCTCAAAATACCAGATCGTCATCGAGAACCTGGAGCCGGCGGGTGCGGGCGCGCTGATGGCGCTTCTCGAAGAACGCCGCCGGCGGCTGGGCGCCGAGGGCCTGTTCGACCAGAGCCGCAAGCAGCTTCTTCCCTTCCTGCCGCGGGTGATCGGCGTCGTGACCTCGCCGACCGGCGCGGTCATCCGCGATATCCTGCATCGCATAGCCGACCGGTTTCCGGTGCACGTCATCGTCTGGCCGGTCAAGGTGCAGGGTGAAGGATCGGGTGACGAGGTGGCGGCCGCGATTCGCGGCTTCAATGCGATGGCATTCGGTGGGCCGATCAAGCGGCCGGACGTGCTGATCGTCGCGCGTGGCGGCGGCAGTCTCGAAGACCTCTGGAGCTTCAATGACGAGGCGGTGGTGCGCGCCGCGGCGGACAGCGAGATCCCGCTGATCTCGGCCGTCGGCCACGAAACCGACTGGACGCTGATCGATCACGCCGCCGATGTCCGTGCGCCGACGCCGACGGGTGCCGCCGAAATGGCCGTGCCCGTCAAGGCGGACCTCGAAGCGCAGGTCGCCAATCTCACAGCTCGCCTTCGCAGCGCCACCAGCCGCCAGATGGACCAGAGCCGCCAGTCGGTGCGGGCGCTGGTCCGCGCGCTGCCGTCCATCGACCAGTTGCTCGCCTTGCCGCGCCGGCGTTTCGACGAGGCGGCGGCTGGTCTCGGCCGCGGGCTGGAGCGCACGACGGTGGTCAAGCGCCGCAGTTTCGAGCGGGCATCATCCGGTCTTCGGCTGGAGCTCCTGACCAGCCGTCTTGCCCAGCAGCGGCAATTGCTGGCCGACCGGCTGACGCGCAGCGACCGCTGCCTGGAGCGGCAACTGCTGAAGGAGAACAACCGCGTCGCCAAGGCCGGCGCTTCGCTTTCGGCGCTTCCTGCAAGGCTGCTCGGCCAGTTGCAGCGCGAGCGCCAGCACCTCGCGTCGATGGCCCGCCATGCGGACACGGCGATTTCGCACACGCTGATACGCAGCCGTGCGGCAATCGCCGCACAGGATCGCGTTCTGCAATCGCTCTCCTACAAGAACGTGCTGAAGCGCGGCTTTGCCGTGGTGCGCGGCGAGGACGACCGGCCGCTGACGCGCGCCGCCGGCATTGGCGAGGGGCAGGGTATCTCCGTGGAATTCGCCGACGGGCGGATTACGGCGGTGACGGGCGAGGGTGGCGATCCTGCGGTTCCGTCCGCCGTGTCGTCTCAGCCCAGGAAGCGGGCCGCCAAGTCGGAGCCGACCGGAGACGCGCCGAAACAGGGCACGCTCTTCTGATGCACGTCCTCCTGGTGCTTTCCCATCCGCTGCCGGAAAGCTTTGCGCATTCGGTTGCCCGTTTGGCGCGTGAGACCCTGGAGGCGAACGGCCACACGGTCGATCTGCTCGATCTTTATGCGGAGAATTTCGATCCGCGCCTGACGGAACGCGAACGGCGCGCTTATTTCGATGTGCCCTACGACACGTCCGAGGTAGCGGATCTGGTGGCGCGGCTGCAGAAGGCCGAGGCGCTGATATTGGTCTTCCCGCAATGGTGGTTCAACCTGCCGGCGGTGCTGAAGGGTTTCTTCGACCGGGTCTTTGCGCCGGGCGTCGCCTTCCGTCACGACAAGGCGGGCGGAAGGATCGTCCCGCTGCTCACCAACATCCGCCATTTCTGGGTCTTCACGACCACGGGTTCGCCCTGGTGGGTGGTGAAGTTCTACATGGGCGATCCCGTGCGCCGCCAACTCAAGCGCGGCATCGCGGTCTTCTGCAACAGAAAGGCCGAATTCCGCATGCTGGCGCTGCACGACATGGACCGCGCCACGGCAGACAGGCGCGGTCGGCATCTGGAGCGCGTCAAGGCCGCGCTCCAATCCTTGCGGTAGTCAGCGCACCCGCATGCCCGCCTTCTCGTCGAAATGCAGCGGCTTGTCGAATTTCTGCAGTGGAGCCTCCGGGACCGAGCCGATCGTCACGCCGAATTGCCAGTCCGGTGGGCATATAGCGATATAGCGGGCATAGCCGCCAACGCCGCCGCCGAATTTCGGATAGCCGATCGCCACCAGCGCACCCGTTTCCGGCACCTTGTCGAGGTTCGCCACGCCTTCTGCCTGCGCGAACCCGTTGTGCATCAGCCAGTATTCGCCTTCGAGGTTAGGTGTCGTATCGGTATCGAGCGGCTCGTGGCCGTGAAACAGGATCTTTCGCTCCAGATGCAGGAATTTCAATGCATCGAGGCTGACGCCGGGAAACGGCTTCGTGGTGGAAAGCGACGGATCCGGCCATTTCTTGTACCAGCCGGAGCGCACGAAGACGACCGAGCCTTCCGGGATCCTGCCGTTCTTCTTCTCGAAATCGGTGATGTCGGAGACCTGCAGGTGATAGCCGGCATCGGTCTTCACCTTGTCCTCGATATTGATGACGACGAGAGGCCGCACGGCATAGGTGGCGGGAAGTTCGTCGATCGCCGCATATTCCGGCGCCCAATGGGCCGGCGGATCGAGCTGCGTACCGAGCTGGTCGGTCGCGAGGTTGTAGGTGGATGCGGCGAAACCATGCTTCTCGTAGGTAAAGGTGTCGCCCTTCTTGGCATAGCCATCCAGATCGACACCGGCCGCAGCCTGACCGAAGGCCGATTTGCCGAAGCCCGCCCATACCGGGATATTCGGCGTGATCGTGTGGGTGAGGTCCACGTATTTGGCGCCCTTCAGGGTCTCGTTATAGACCCTCCAGAGACCGGGCTCCTGGGCGGAGACGCTGGTAACGGAGGCAATGGCGAGAAGTGTCGCGCCAAGCGGTGCAGCCAGACGCATAAGAGAAATGGGCATGCTGTTCCCTCTTTTCGGATTGTCCTGATCGGCGTGAGCCGACACATCAAGTGTGCGGGCACGACCAGTTTCCTGCCGTAGAAGAGGGAAAGTCAACTCTGCCGGGAAATCAGGAATGGACCTTGGCAGTCAGCTCGATCCCCAACGATTTCATCACTGCAATCGTCGTCTTGAGCGTCGGGTTGCCGGTGGCGCTGAAGGACCGGTAGAGCTGCTCTCGGGAAAGGCCGGTGTCCTTGGCAATCTGCATCATCCCCTTGGCGCGGGCGACCACGCCCAAGGCGTGCGCAATATAGGCCGCATCAGCCGTTTCGAAAGCTTCGGCCATAAATGCCGCAATCGCCTGATCGGAGCCCAAGTCTTCGGCTGGATCATAAGCGGTCAGTTTCTCAGCCATTACTCACTCCATTCCATCGCGAGTCGCTTTGCAGCCCTGATGTCCTTTGCCTGGCTGCTTTTGTCGCCGCCACAGAGCAGAACGATCAGGACATTGCCACGCTGCTGAAAGTAGATGCGGTAGCCCGGGCCGTGGTGAATGCGCAGTTCGCTGACACCGTCACCAACGGGAGCCGCATCACCAGCATGCCCGAAAGCGAGCCGGTCCAGGCGCGAGGCAATCAGTGCGCGAGCCCGTTCGTCCTTCAGACGCGTGCGCCATTTCAGAAACGTTTCCGTCTGCTTGAGCTCGAACACGGACCACATGTAGTTTAAAAACTACATGTGGTCAACGGATCATGAGCTTATCAGGCCCACTCGCCCTTGCGCATCACCGGCACCTTCGAGCCGTCGGCGCGCAGGCCGTCGATGTCGACCTTGTCGGAGCCGATCATCCAGTCGATGTGGATCAGGCTCGAATTGCCGCCCTGGGCCTTGATCTGGTCCTGGCTGAGCGACGCACCGTCGAGGAAGCACTTCGAATAGCACTGGCCGAGCGCGATGTGGCAGGAGGCGTTTTCATCGAACAGGGTGTTGTAGAACAGGATGCCGCTCTTGGAGATCGGGGAGGAATGCGGCACCAGCGCCACTTCGCCGAGCCGGCGGGCGCCTTCGTCGGTATCGAGCACCTTGTTCAGCACTTCCTCGCCCTTCGAAGCCTTCGCCTCGACGATCCGGCCGCCTTCGAACTTTACCTGGATATTGTCGATCAGCGTGCCCTGGTGGGAGAGCGGCTTGGTGCTGGAAACATGGCCTTCGACCTTCAGCGCATGCGGCGTGGTGAAGACTTCTTCCGTCGGGATGTTCGGGTTGCAGGTAATGCCGTTCTTGGCCGTCGAGGCGCCGCCATGCCATTCGTGGCCGTCGGCAAGCCCGACCGTCAGGTCGGTGCCCGGGCCGGTAAAGTGGAGCGCCGAAAAGCGCTCGCCATTCAGCCATGTCGAGCGCTTCTTGAGATTTCCGTTGTGTTCGGCCCAGGCCGCGATCGGATCGGCGAGATCGACGCGTGAGGCGGCGAAGATCGCGTCCGCCAGCTTGCCGACCGCGACGTCTTCCGGAACGTCCGGGAATACCTGGCGCGCCCAGGAGGGGTTGGGGTAGGAAACGATGTTCCAGTTGATGTCGAAATTGGCGATCTTTTCGAGCGCCGGCTTATAGGCCATGGAATTGGCCTTGTTGGCGCGCGCCACCTTGGACGGGTCTTGTCCCGAGAGCATCATCGGATTGTCGCCGGAGATGGCAAGCCGCGCGGCACCGTTGGCATAAGCCTTGGCCATGCCGTCGTAAAGCCAATCGGACGCCTTGTCGAAGCTTGCATCGGACGCGTATTCGTAGCGCGCGAGCGTCGTCTCCTCGTCGGAATAAAAGGTCGACACGATGCCGGCGCCGGCGATATAGGCGTGTTTGGTGAGGAGCCGCACGAGCGGCAGAGCGGCGATCGGTGCCGTAATCACCAGATCCTGGCCCTTCTCGAGGCGCAAGCCCACCTTGATGGCGACTTCCGCCAGCTTCTCGAGCTTTTGAGGATCGACGACAGTTTGAAAATTCGGCACGATTGTCATGTTAGACCTCACCTGATTTCTGTGATCGAAGAGACTTAAAGAGGTTTGGGGCAAAATTGAAGCTGAGGGATAGATGTTCATGAAAACCGTCTGGCTGTGCGCCGCTCTCTCGGCCGCCTCGGCTTCTCCCGCTCTCTCGGCCGACTTTGCGGCCACCATGTTCGATCATCAGGTGGCCATCGCATCCGATGACGATCAGGAGAAACTGACGATCGACGGCCGGCAAGTCCATTCCAACCGGTTCCTGCTGATCGACAATATAGGTCTGGTCGCAGGTGTGCCGTTCGTCGTGGTGGTGAGTTCGGACGGTGGCAACGCCTGCCCAGGCTCGCCTCTTGTCGTGTCGTTCCCGCAGGGGGAAGAGCCGCGGGTCGATGAGCCGATAGACGATTGCCGCGGCGCCGCCTCGATCACCGCGGAAGACGGCCATCTTCTGCTTGCGACGCAGGCGGTTGCCGGCCAGCCGAGCCTGCGCTGGACCTGGACGCCCGAAAAAGGCTTCGCCGAGGCCGGCAAGGTGGCCTTCCAGCCGAACGCCACGATGGGGTGGGATGACATGAAGAAGGCGGGGCATCCGTCCGACCTCCTCGGCATCGGGCCGATTGCCGAGGCGGCAAATGTAATGCTCGGCGAACATAGGCAGGAGTTCGAGCGTTCCATCACCGGGCCTGGCAGCGGTGCGTTCAGAAACGGCTTCTATATCGGCGAGGCCTGCACGCCGCATATGTGCACCGAGGCGGAGGCACTGATCGCCGCGGATATTTCGGCGCGAAAGCTCTACCTCGCCTGGAAGCCTGCGGGTAAGAAGATCATCCTGCGTCCAGCGGTCCGCAGATGGCCAGCACCGGCGCTCGCCGCTCTCAAACAATGGTCGGCAAAGTGGCCGTGACGATGGGACAATGCCCGCTCAGCGAAACAGCGCCGCTTTGAGCGCGGAGATGTTGCTGGCATGAACCTCCTCGTAGGGCGCGAAATAGAGCACGGCGCCCGAGGCGATTTCCTCCGAGACGAATGATTTCAAGGAGGGGTCGATATCCTGACCTGCGGCGATTGCGCCCGCCATGTGGCGCAGATAGGCGCGGTTGGCACCGATGAGGTCCGGCCCATAACCGCCCGACGCAATCCGCTCCGCATCGCCGTGCGCCGGCAGGATTTTTGCGATCGGCCAGGAGGCCATCCGGGCGAGCTCCGCGATATGCGTGCCGATTTCGGCGGCCTCCGAAATATAGGTGGCGGTGTCTTCCAGCGTGTCGCCCGCAAGCAGAAGCCGTTCGTCCGGCATCCAGACCACGTTGCCGTCGGCGCTATGGATGGCGAAATGGTGGAGTTCGATCCGGCGTGTGCCGACCGTCAGGTCCAACCGGCGGTCGAACAGGGTGGTCGGCAAAACGAGGGGTGAGATCGGCGGGTTGGCGCTTTCGATCTTCTCCCGGTTTTCTTTCAGCTTCTCGGCCGTCAGCGTCAGCGCGATGATTTCGCAATCGGCAAAGATGGCGTTTCCAGCAATATGATCCTTGTGCCAGTGGCTGAGCACGACGCGGATCTTGGTAACGCCGAGCCCCTCCAGATGGGTGCGGATCGCCTTGGCGTGGTCGAGCGAGATATGCGTGTCATAGACCAGCGCCTCGCCCTGATCGACGATCGCATAGGACGCGACGCCGAGCGAATAGGCGCCGTCATCCAGCCAGTTCGCGGTTTTCGCATGCAGCCGTTTGCCAGGCACCCGGCCGTCGTAATAGGCAAAGATCCCCGGATAAGGCTCGAGAATTCGAAGGGTCGAGGTCTTTTCACTCATGATCGCATTCACGCCACCAGCGGCGCAGCGACCGCCTTCAGGGCATCGCGGGCTGCCTTCGGGTCCAGTCGCACCTGCAATCCGCGCTGGCCGCCATTGATGAAGACATGCGGCTCGTCGAGCGCGGTGATCTCGATCGCGGTCGGCACGAGCTTCTTCTGACCGAAGGGGCTGATGCCGCCGACATGATAGCCGGTCGCCCGTTCCGCATCGGCGGGCTTCATCATGCTCGCAGATTTGCCACCGAATGCGGCCGCGAGCTTCTTCATAGAAACCTCGTGGTCCGACGGCACCACGACGCAGACCGCCCTGCCGTCCACCTCCGCCATCAGCGTTTTCAAGACGCGACGCGGCTCCTCGCCGATCGCCTCCGCCGCCTGCATCCCGATCCGGTCCGCATTCGGATCGTATTCATAGGTGACAGTGGCGAAGGCGACGCCTGCCTTTTCGAGCATCTGGGTAGCGCGGGTTGCCTTGGACATGGATGAATCCTGGTTTCAGATACCGGCGAATGCCTCTTCATAAACCTCCGGCTTGAAACCGACGATAAGCTTCCCGTCCGCTTCCAGCACCGGCCGCTTGATCATCGAAGGCTGGGCAAGCATCAGGGTGATCGCCTTCTCGCGATCGAGGTCCGTCTTGTCTGCTTCATCGATTTTCTTGAACGTGGTGCCGGCTCGGTTGAGCACGATCTCCCAGCCGGCCCTGTCCGTCCAGGTATCTAGATGAGCACGGTCGATGCCCTCGGCCTTGTAGTCGTGAAAAGTGTAAGCGACGCCCTTGCGGTCGAGCCAGTCGCGCGCCTTCTTCATCGTGTCGCAGTTCTTGATGCCGTAGATCGTGATTGCCATCGAAGCCTCTTCATTTCGGCTCGACCGATACCAAGGGCACCCCTTGCCGTGCAAGCCTTTCGGCGTGGTTAACCGTTGTTATGTGACAGTTGCATGGCTCCCCTGTTTCGTTGTGCATTGCACAAGAACAGCACAGGCATCATATTTTAGCAGAACGAAAAAGGAGAGTTTCACATGTCCGTACAGAAGAAAATCCGTGGCAGCGCCATTGGCCGCGCCTTCGCAGTTATGAGCGCCGCAATCTCGGTTTCGGCCGCCGTGGAAAACCATCGCCGCCCGAGCCACCGCGACCTGACCACCCTCGGTATCGACCCGAAGGCTTTCGATCGTCTCGGCTAATCAGTCTTTCCCTGCCCTGTTTGGCGGGGAAGGGGCTTTGCATCTCAGCCTTAAGTATAAGACTTTTCGGAGTACCCGCGGAAACTGTCCGTTAACCATGGCATCCTATATTCCCCTAATATTCCGGGAGGTATGGATTTGGTCGGGCAGGTTGTCAGGGAAGAAGCGCCGTCGGGGCCTATGCCTGTCGACGGCGAAATATTGAAGCGGTCCGTAGCAAAACTGGCGAACGAGGCTTCCGCGCTCGGCCTTCATCTGGTCGATATTGCCGGTGCCATCCAGGATACGGCGGCGCAATCTTCCGCACACGCCACATTGCTTGGCCGCCTGACGCAGTCCGCTCAATCGATCGCGGACGCCAACGGCCACGTTGCCCGCTCCCTCCAGGAATCCGACAAGCTGACTGCGAACGCGCGCAAGGTGCTCGGCGAGCAGGCCGAACAGCTTTCCGGCTCGATCACCGCGATCGATCACATGGTGCATGCGTCCCAGGAAATCGGCGCCGAGATCAAGCTGTTTTCCACGGCGCTCGGAGACGTTGGACGTTTGGCGGATGCGATCGGCATGATCGCCCGGCAGACGAACCTTCTGGCATTGAATGCCGCAATCGAAGCGGCGCGTGCGGGCGAAGCCGGCAAGGGTTTTGCCGTGGTTGCCGCGGAGGTACGGGCGCTGTCGCTGCAAACCTCCCAGACCACCAGTTCGATCCAGGCCACGCTCGATCAGTTGAACAGCCGCATCGACAAGCTGGTAATGGCCGGCGAAGGTGCCAGCCAGTCGGCCGAGGGCGTCAAGACGACCGCGATGAAGGTTCAGGGCTCGTTCAAGGGCGTCGAAGGCGTCATGACTCAGATCCTCGACAAGGCGTCCTCGCTCGCCGGAACGACGGAAACGGTCGACAGGCAATGCGGCGAATTTGCCTCGTCGATTGCTTCCGCGGCAAGCGCGATCCTGAAATCCAATGATCAGTTGCAGCAGACCTCGTCCCGCGTCGGAGAGGTGGTGACGATTTCCGAACGGATGATCCAGACGACGGCGAGTGCCGGCATAGAGACCCCGGACACGCCCCATATCCGTGCGGTCATGGCCTATGCCGCCGAGGTTTCGTCCGCCTTCGAGGCAGGCGTAAAATCCGGTCGCGTCGATCTTGGCGCATTGTTCGACCGGCAATATGTTGCGATCCCCGGTAGCGACCCTGTCCAGTACATGACGCGCTTTACGGAATTCACCGATACCGTGCTGCCGCCTATCCAGGAACGGGCGGCAGAAAGCGATGCGCGGGTCGCGTTCTGCGCCGCAATAGATGAAAACGGCTACCTGCCGACCCACAATCGAAAATTCTCGCAGCGCCAGCGTCCGGGCGACGTGACCTGGAATACCGCCAACTGCCGCAACCGACGCATCTTCAACGACCGCGTGGGCTTGGCGGCAGGCCGCAACAAGGAGCCTTTCCTGCTGCAGACCTACCGCCGCGACATGGGCGGCGGTGAGTTCGTGCTGATGAAGGACATTTCCGCCCCGATCACCGTCAACGGGCGCCATTGGGGCGGTCTGCGTCTCGCTATCAAAGTCTGATATCGGGAGGCGGCGTCGGTCATCCCGCGTAGGCCGCGTCCAGCTCGGCAATATGGATCTTCTTCATCGAGAACATCGCCTGCATGACGCGATGGGCGCGGGCGCTGTCGCTATCCGTCAGCATTTTCGGCATCCTGGTGTAAGTGACCTGCCAGACCAGCCCGAAACGATCCGTCAGCCAGCCGCACGGCTGTTGCTGGCCACCCTCGACGAGCTTGTCGTAATAGTGGTCGATCTCGTCCTGCGTCTCGCAATGGACAAGGAAGGATACCGTGCCGTTGAACTTCGCCCAGGGTCCGCCGTTGATCGCCGCGAAATTCTGGCCCTCGAGCTCGAAGCCCATCGCCATCACCGAACCCTTGAGTCCGGGACCGGCATCGCCATAACGCGAGACATCGGTGATCTTCGAGTTCTCGAATACCGAGATGTAGAAATTGACGGCTTCTTCCGCGTTGTTGTTGAACCAGAGATGTGGGACGATCCTCTGCTTCTGGATGGCCATTGTTCTCTCCTTAAATGGGCGACCGTCCATAGGACGCTCAGGCGTCCGCCGATCCGACACGCCTGGCAAAGTTCTTTCAGATCATCATGCGCAGCTGTTCCGGCCGCGTCGGATAGGCAGGAGCATTCGGATCGAAGCTCCATCTTCCGAATTCCTCGTGCCGGGTTTCGCCGTAATGGCTGTAGACCAGCATGAACTCGCCGGCGATCCAGGCATAATTCCGCTCGATGGGCATGGGTTCTATGCGCCCGCAGCCATAGATCAGCGTGACATGCGGCGTAGTGTCCGCCATCCAGCAGTTCGGAAGGTTGTGACGGGTGAGCGCGCGGCGCAGCATCTGCGCGAACTGGACGACCAAAGGATTGCCCAAGGCGCGGTAGAGGGCAAGATGACGCTTGCCTCCGAACAGGGCGCTGCTGTCGAGCGTGATCGGGACAGGTCTCGCCTGGAGACTGGCTGCGACCAGTTTGGCGGCCTCGATAAGCGACATGGGCGGCTCTTCGAACTGTTCCATGCAGAGCAGGCTCATGTGGAGAAGATCGGCGGGATAGGCATCGCGGGTATTCTCGTTCGTCGCGTGGATCATTGCGTCGCCATGCATGACCAGACCGAGGGGAGCGGACGGCTTGAGCACGAACATGAGCTTGCTCCTGCGCCGGGCAGGCGGGGGCGGTTTTGAAAGCCAGCCTTCGCCAAAGGGGAGCGAAGGCTGGCCAGCGTGCTTGCGCAAGCTCATCTTGCTACCGTCATAGTAATGCGACCTCATGCCGTTGCGTGAAACCTAGCGGGACTCCTTGGAAGAGTAAAGAACAAACAAGGAACAATTGCAATCATGGTTAATCGCAAGCCGGAAGTCCGAACGTTCGGAGCCCATGTCGGCGAGCATGTTTTCCGACACTTCAAGCCTGGAAAGACAGCGCATCGTCGTATTCGCAGATACCCGTCGCACCAGCCGGCAGGATCCAGCCTTCGCCGCCGCCAGTCGCATGCTTTTCCAGCCAATGCCTGCGCTCCGCTCATGGGGAAAATTTGAGAAGCGGCCAAGGAGCTTGAACCGACAGTTCTGTGAGAACATAGCCCTGCAGGCAAGAAACGGGTTGAATCCTCGGGCTCAAGGCACGATTTTAAGGTCAATCCAAATGCGGAGGTTTCCTCATGACAACGCATCAATACCTGATTTTTGAAACAGCAGGCGGCTTCTGCGGCATCGCCTGGAACGAGGTCGGTATCACGCGTTTCCAGCTCCCGACCAGGAGCGGGGATTCGACCGAAAAGCTGCTGCTGCGACGGCTGCCAAAGGCCGAGCCGGGTACCCCGCCGGCCGATGTTCTGGAGGCTGTCGATGCCGTGAAGCGTTATTTTGCAGGCGAAGAAGTCGATTTCTCGAAGGTCAAACTCGATCTCGAAGAGCAGGATGATTTTTTCAAGCAGATCTATGCAGCGGCCCGCCGGATCGGCTGGGGGCATACGACGACCTATGGCGCGATCGCCAAGCAGCTCGGCGCCGGTCCTGAGGTGGCTCGCGATGTCGGCCAGGCGATGGCGAAAAACCCCGTGGCGCTGATCATTCCATGCCACCGCGTGCTTGCCGCCGGTGGCAAGATCGGTGGGTTCTCGGCTCCGGGCGGCTCGACCTCTAAGACCCGCATGCTGGAACTCGAAGGCGTGCGCCTGACACCGCCGGAGCCGGCACAGCAATCCCTCGGGTTCTGAAACATTCGTCCACGCTCCTCTATCGCCAACCACCTGCTCGCTTGGGTCAGACGGCCGGCAAGCCTGGATCGACGCCGGTCATGGCGATGGAGACGTCCCAGAGCCGCTTCGAAAGCGCGGGATTTTCGGCATGCGGCGCGCGCCTTGCTTCGCCGGCTACACCGCGGATTCCGCCAAAGCCGGTGGGACCATAATAGCCTCCGGGCTTCACCTTGCCGGTCGCAGCCAGAAGTGCCGGCCACGCGCCCTTGTCGGCGCTATTGAGCAACAGGCCGACGATTGGGCCTACGATCCGGATCAGCCCCATGTGACGGCCAAGACTTGTACTGGCGATGCCAGGGTGGATGCCGATCGCTGTGACGGGTGACTTCGCCGCGCGCAGGCGACGATCCAGTTCGAAGAAGAACAGCGCGTTCGCCAGCTTGCTGGCGCCGTAGCGATCGGTCTTGACGTAGCTCTTGTCGGCGTTGAGATCGTCCCAGTCGATCTTGGCCTTCAGATGCGCGACGCTCGAGGTCACGACCACCCGCGCTCCCGGCGTCTCCGCCAGCTTCGGCAGGAGCAGCGAGGTGAGCGCGAACACGCCGAGATGATTGATGCCGAACTGCGATTCGAATCCCTGCTTCGTGCGCGTCAGCGGCGGGTTCATGATCCCGGCATTGTTGATGAGCGCATCGATCCGAGGCTCCCTCGCGGCGATCTCGGCTGCGGTGCGAACGCTGTCGAGGTCACCGAGGTCCAGCGGCAACCAGACGAGATCGGCGTTCGGCGTGATCCGCTTGATCCGCGCGATGGCATCCTGCGCCCTGGCCTGCTCGCGGCAGCCAAGCAGGACGCGCGCGCCCCTGGCGGCAAGCACCCGCGCGATTTCGAATCCTACGCCGGCATTGGCGCCTGTGACTATGAAGCTTTTTCCCGCCTGTTGGGGGACGTTGGCTTCGGTGAAACCCTTGCTGTTAAACATTTTCGATCCTTCATATGAGTGATTACATACTCATTTATTGGTTAAAATTCAGGCGGCGGACCCGTTCCAGAACAGGTCGAATCCGGCCTGCCGGATGGCGTCACTTTCCTGAGGCTTGGCTGTGACCGCGTTGATGCTGATGTCGGCCAGGTCGAAGAGAATGGTATCGATGTAAAAGGCGATCCTGTCAGGCGCGGCATGGCCGGCGAGACACTCCTCCACCATCGTCCGCGCATCCCGCAGCATGGCGTGGCACCGGTTCCGGCTTTCCGCCGTGACGCGATCCGACACCTTCAATTGGCGAAGGGCCTTGCGCTCTATGGCGTGGGCCAGTCCCCAGTCAATCAGACGGTTCCAGACCGCGAATAGTCGGTCTTTGGCGGAGGCGCCCGCCGGATAGGGCGCCAGCATCGTCTCTGTAAGATCGGCCTCGATCTCGAGAAAGAGCTGGTTGAGCAGATCGTCCTTGGTTGGAAAGTAAGTGAAAAGCGTTCCTTCAGACACGCCAGCAGCCTTTGCGATCTTGGCCGTGGATGCGCCTGTGCCAAGGTTCGCGACGAGCTCGGCCGCTGCATCGAGCAGTGCCTGTCGTTTTTCTTCACTGAGGGGACGTGCCATATTTCCGTGCAACGATATTGAGTGAGTGGATACTCAATTATGTAGAGGATGGTATGATATTCGTCAAGGGACGCGGCCCGCATCTTCGAGGCTCACGACTCCCAAGCAGGAATGTCCGCTAATCTCCATGGGCGTCGCTCCGAAGCGGACCGAGCACAAAGTCTCCCAAGCGGACATTATTCGGTATCTGTCGAGACGTGTAGACCGCCTACACCACGACACAGTTTCCCGCAGTATGCGAAACTACGCTCCCGTCACTCCCACTCGATCGTGCCGGGCGGCTTGCTGGTCACGTCGTAGACGACGCGGTTGATGCCGCGGACTTCGTTGATGATGCGGGTGGCCGTGCGGCCGAGGAAGTTCATGTCGTAGGGATAGAAATCCGCGGTCATGCCGTCGACCGAGGTGACGGCGCGAAGCGCACAGACGAAGTCGTAGGTGCGGTAGTCGCCCATGACGCCGACCGTCTGCACCGGCAGGAGCACGGCGAATGCCTGCCAGATCGTGTCGTAGAGACCGGCCTTACGGATTTCGTCGAGATAGATCGCGTCCGCCTTGCGCAGGATGTCGAGCTTTTCGCGGGTGACGCCGCCGGGGCAGCGGATCGCGAGGCCCGGACCCGGGAAGGGATGGCGGCCGATGAAGCTTTCCGGCAGGCCGAGCTCGCGGCCGAGTGCCCGCACCTCGTCCTTGAACAGTTCGCGAAGCGGCTCGACCAGCTTCATGTTCATCCGCTCGGGCAGGCCGCCGACATTGTGGTGGCTCTTGATGGTGACCGAAGGCCCCCCGGAGAAGGAGACGCTTTCGATCACGTCCGGATAGAGCGTGCCCTGGGCGAGAAATGCCGGAGATCCCTTGCCGTCGGCGGCGATCTTGGCGGCTTCCGCCTCGAACACCTCGATGAACAGCCGGCCGATCGTCTTGCGCTTCACTTCCGGGTCGGTGACGCCCTCGAGCTGGCCGAGGAACAGATCGGAAGCGTCCACATGGACAAGCGGGATGTTGTAGTGGTCGCGGAACATGCCGACGACCTGCTCGGTCTCGCCCATCCGCATCAGGCCGTGGTCGACATAGATGCAGGTCAGCTGGTCGCCGACCGCCTCATGGATCAGCACGGCCGCGACGGAGGAATCGACGCCGCCGGAAAGGCCGCAGATCACCCGTTCCTTGCCGACCTGTTCGCGGATCTTGCGGATCATCTCGGCGCGATAGGCAGCCATCGTCCAGTCGGACTTCAGGCCGACGATCTTGTGCACGAAATTGGAGAGCAGCTTGGCGCCGTCGGGCGTGTGCACCACTTCCGGGTGGAACATGGTGGTGTAATAGTGCCGGCTCTCGTCGGCCGCGATCGCGAAAGGTGCGTTTTCCGAGGTCGCGATGACTTCGAAACCTTCGGGAAGCTGGGTGACGCGGTCGCCATGGCTCATCCAGACTGGATACCGGCCGCCGACCTCCCAGAAACCTTCAAACAGCGGGCTCTTGGCCTTGATCTCCACATCGGCGCGGCCGAATTCCGCTGCGTGCCCGCCTTCGACGACACCGCCGAGCTGGGTCGCGAGCGTCTGCTGGCCGTAACAGATGCCGAGGATCGGAACGCCGCTGTCGAACACCGCCTGTGGAGCGCGGGGGCTGCCTTCGGTGGTGACCGATGCCGGGCCGCCGGAGAAGATCACGCCCTTGGGCTTAAGCCTCTCGAACGCCGCGCCGGCGTTCTGGAAGGGGTGGATTTCGCAGTAGACGCCGGCTTCACGGATGCGACGCGCGATGAGCTGCGTCACCTGGCTGCCGAAATCGATGATGAGAATGCTGTCGGGATGAGCTATCTGGGTCATGCCGAGCCTTTAAAGAAACTTCCCCTTTCTGGCAACGGGGAATGAGGCGAAAATCGCGCGTTCAGAGCGCGATCGCGCCATCCTCCAGTCCCTCGAACAGGCTGTCGACCGCATCCGCCAGCTTCCGGTCGATCACATGCAGGTATTCGGTCCAGTCGCCGACATGCTTCAGCTCTTCCTTGCCGTCGGAAATGCCGCGCAGGCCGATCAGGGGCAGGCCGAAGAGCTGGCAGCAGCGCAGCACCGCGAATGTCTCCATATCGACCATGTCGGCGCCGACGAGATCGTAGGCGGCGCCTGAGACGATGTTGCCGCCGGTCGATAGCGAGGCTTCCCTGACGCCCGGGATGCGCAACGGGAGCGGAATGACCGCCGGATGGTCGAGGAAAGGCGTTCGGCCCTTTTCGAACCCGAGCGGCGAGGCGTCCATGTCGCGATAGGCAACTGACGAGGCCTGGTAGATTTCCGTCTGCTCAAGATTGCGGGACCCGGCGGAACCGAGCGAGACGACGAGATCGGGCAGATCGTCCGTCGCTTCGAGCCGGGTCAGCGCATGGGAAAGCACGACAGCGGCCTCCACAGGGCCGACGCCGGTCATCAGCGGCTTGATGCGGGATTTGAGCGCCGGGCCGTATTCGGCATCGACGGCCATCACGAAGAGAATGGATTTGCCGCCGGCGAGGCTAGGTTCGCCGAGCGGAAGTGAAGACGTCATCCCGTTATATCCTCTCGGCCGCGGATCACCATCATGGTGCCGGTCATGGAAGCAATGAGTTTGGCGGGGCCGTCGCCGATCGCATAGGCGCGGCCGTCGGCGACTATGATCGTCGAGCCCGGCTTGGTGATCTCACCGCGGAACAGGAAGCGTTCGCCGCGGCCGGGCGACATCAGGTTCACCTTGAATTCGATGGTGAGGATCGATGCTTCCGGTTCGATGACGGTATAGGCGGCATAACCGCAGGCGGCATCGAGCGCCGCGGAAATCACGCCGGCATGCAGGAAACCGTGCTGCTGGGTGAGCTTGATGTCGAAAGGCAGCTCGATCTCGACTATCGCCTGCTCGACGCGTGTCAGCTCGGCGCCGAGCATCGCCATCGCGCCCTGGCGGCCGAAGCTTTGGCGCACCCGCTCGCGGAAATCGCCCGTATCTTTCCCGTTCATGTCCCGTCCCTTTTCGCAGTTGCGAAATTGGCATGCCGGGAGATGTTCGGCAAGCCGTCCGATCGAGCGTGCCTAATTGAGGACGACGATCGACAGGTTGAGGAGCGTCGCGAAGGCGACCCAGAGCGCATAGGGCACGAAAAGCCAGGCGGCCCTGCGGTTTTCCCGCCAACTGGCGGCGATGAACAGCAGGATCGAGACCAGCAGCGGCACGATGACGACGAGGCCGAGAACAGGGCTCTGCAGTCCGAAGAAGGCCGGCGACCACAGAAGGTTGAGCGCGGCCTGGATGGCAAAGAGAATGAGGCGCCGGCCGTTGTTCTCGTCATACCATGTTTCGGAAAGGGCGACGCCGATCAGGACATAGAGGACCGTCCAGACCGGCGCGAAGATCCAGCCCGGCGGATTGAAGAAGGGTTTGTTGAGCGCCTGATACCATTCGCCCGGCTGGTTGCTTGCGCCGCTCAGGGCACCGAGTGCGACGCAGGCGACGATGAAGACGATCATAACGACGGTTTTGCTCATCCCGCCGCAACTAGGGCGCTCCGGCAGCCAGGAAAGGTCAACCCAGCCGGACGATGTGCTGATCCCAGGCGACCTTGCTGCGCGTCTCGTTGAACTGCCCGTCATAGGACGAAACGGCGATGCCATGAGCTGCGGGCGCGACGCCGGCAGCCTCGCGGACGGTTTCTTCCTTCACCACCGCCCCGGTTTTCGCGTCAAGCGTGACCGCGGCCCCGCCGACGGGCGAGGTGAGGCCGACGACGCCGTCACGGCGATTGACCGCGATAGCGCCGACATAATTGCCGAGCCGGACGGTCATTTCCTCCGGCAGCGAGACGAAGGACAGATCCTCGCCCTTGGAAAACCAGCCGGCAAGCGGCGGCAGGGCATTGCGCGCACCTTCCCATTGGCAGGCGAACCAGATGCGGCCGTTTTCCGCGATGTCGAGATGGCGGGTGGAGAGCTGCTTCAATGAGGGGGGCAGGCGGTGCCGCTGGATGAGCGCGCCGGTCTTCGCGTCGAGCAGAACCAGCGATGGTTCCATGCGATCGACATTGAGCTTGGTGCGGCCGAAATCCGGATGGGTCTCGATGCCGCCATTGGCGATGACCAGCAGCTTGCCGTCATCCGAGACGGTCATGTCATGGGTGCCGATGCCGTGGGCGTCGAACTCGCCGATGCGGCGGAATTTGTCGCGCGCATCGTAGACGCCGATCATGCCGCGTTTGCCATCGAAATCGTTTTCGCTGGCGTAAAGGAAGCGGCCGTCCGGCGAGAAATGGCCGTGACCGTAGAAATGCCGGCCTTCCGGCGAAGTGATCATAACCGGTTCGGCCTGCCGCGACGGGTCGAACACCATCGCGAACGTGCCCGGGCGGCGGGCGAAGGCGACGGTGCGACCGGTCGCAGTACTATAAGCCATGCCATGAGCGCGGGCGGGGAGGGCAACACGGTCGATAATCGCGCCGCGTTCCGAGACCGTGGCGACGCCGAAGGAGCCGTCCGGCGCGCGAAAGCCCGAGGCATAGACTGCGTCGGCCCGCTCGAGCGCCACCAGCGAGCGCGGCGAAAGGGCGGCGGTAAAGGCGATCCCCGCCGCCTTCAGGAAGCCTCGTCGATCGATGGCCACGCCGCGCCACATGGTCTTAGTCGCCGTCCGAGAAGGAGAAGCCGGAACTGAGGCCGATCGCCCCGCCATAACCATCGTTCAGCTTGGCGATGACGTCCTTGCCGTCCGCGAGCAGCGTATCGAGCTTCTTCCGCTCGGCGGCATTATCGACCGCCTTTTCGAGATCCGGCGTGATCTTGGCAGAAAGCTCGATCATCGACTTCAGCTGCGCCTGCGTGGCGGCAACGATCGGCCGGTCCTTCTCCTTCAGCAGTTCCACCATGCCGGATTTTTCGAGCAGGGTGGAAAGGCCTTCGAGATTGCCCTTGATGGTCGGCCAGGTGTTTTCCGAGCGCCAGAACAGTGCCTGTTTCGGGAATTTCGCCTTGTCGGAGCCCTTGTAGAAAGTCTCGATCCGCTGGTCGCGCACCGCTTCCGCACCATGCACGAGAATGCCGAGCAGTGCCGTGATCGCCTCGCCGCCGGTGCGGAAATTGAGGTTGTCAGGCCCCGGCTGCTCCCAAGCCTTCTGGATGCCGTCGGGCGCGTCCCAGATATCGGAAAGCTCCTTGGCGACATTGGCGATATTGCCGGCGATGGCCGCGCCGTAGCGGCAGCGGTAACTGTTCTTCGCCTTCAGAAGTTCGTCGGAACCGGTGCCGGCAAGAACATATTCGAGCGCGCCAAAACCCTGCATGGCGACGCTCTTGGTGCCGAGCGTGGCGGGGTCGGTGGCGGTCTCATCGACCTTGGAGAGGACGGACTGCACCTGCTTCAGTCCCGTGCTCTTGCGATCCGGGTAAAAGAGGATGCGCTCGAAGCGGTTCTGCTCGATGACGGGACCGACGCGGACCACTTCGATATGAGCCCAACTGACCGCCGCATCGCGGAAGGCACTTTTCGCGGCGTCGTATTTCGCCTTGGAGGGCGCCTCGCAGAGCGCCTTCATCGCGGTCGTCATGTTGCCCGCGGATTCGTGGAATGCGTCATAGCCAGGCCGGATAAACCCATCGACCGCAGCCGTCATCACCCTGGTGACGTCAGCCATCGGCAGATCCACGGATGGAGCGGCATCGCTCTCCTGCGCAAAGGCGGTGGCGGGAAGCAGCGAGACGAGTCCGGCAAAGAGAATCTTGCGCATCAGAGCGACTCCAGAAATTTGAGGAGGGCGGCACGGTCTTGTCTCGAGAGCGCGGCGAAGGCGTCGCGGGATTTCTGCGCTTCCCCGCCATGCCAGAGAACGGCTTCGGTGAGGTTTCGCGCCCGGCCGTCATGCAGGAAGAACGTATGGGCGTTGACGGTTTCGGTCAGCCCTATGCCCCAGAGCGGCTGGGTGCGCCATTCGTTGCCGCTCGCGACGCCCACCGGCTGGCCATCGGCCAGGCCTTCGCCCATGTCATGCAGCAGGAAATCCGAATAGGGCCAGATAAGCTGGAAGGCATGCGCCTTGTTGCCGGCATCACGGCTGGTCACGAATTTCGGCGTGTGACAGGCGGTGCAGCCGGCCTGGTAGAAAAGTTCCTTGCCCTTCAGAACTGTCTTGTCGCCGATATCGCGGCGGGCCGGCACCGCGAGGTTTTCGGAATAGAAGGTGACGAGCGGCAGAACCGGATCGGGTGCTTCGACCGGCCCCAGCCGCTGCTGCACGCCGGTCGGCATGGCGAGGCACGCAGCCTCCGCCTTCGTGCAGTCGCCGTGGTCGAACGGATTGTCGGGGGTCGAGATGCCGAGGTCGCCGGCAAAGGCGGACGAGCTCTGGTCGCGGACCGAGGCATTCTGCGCCTTGAAGCCGAAGCGGCCGAGCTTCAGTTCGCCGGTCTTGTGGTCGCGCACCATGGCCGGCTTGCCGGAAACCCCGTCGCCGTCCTTGTCGTCCGGGTCGGCCAGGCTAAGGATGTCGGCGTCGTGGATCGACTGGATGAGACCCATGCCGATCATCGGCGGAGCGATGCGCGGCGACAGCGTCACGTCGCCTTCCATCGCGCCGTAGCCGAGGTCGGCAACCGAATAGCTCGGCTTGCGCAGGTGGATGATTTCGCCGTCACCGAGCTTCACCGGGATTTCCTGGTAGGAAATCTGCATCCGGCCTTCGGAGGCGAGGCCGGACACTGCGAGGTCCTGCAACTGCTCGCCATAGATCGCGTCGGGAAAATTGAGCTTCCTGTAATCTGCGACCGCCTCGCGCTCCTCGTCGGTGCGCGCCGGACGAGCGAGACGGAAGAACATCGAGGTCGCGTCGGCACCGCCTTCGGGTGGATGGCCGCGGCCGTCCTTCAGGTGGCAGCTCTGACAGGCGCGGGCGTTGAAGAGCGGGCCGAGCCCGTCGGACGCCTGTGTCGAGGACGGCGCCGAGACCCAGAGCTTGGTGAACAGCGCATTGCCGAGCTTGAACGTCCCCTCTTCCTCGAAGGTGATGTTGGCGGAGAAATGCGAGAATGCATCGCCATTGACATCGGCGCGGCTGGTCGCGGCCCCGGCGGACATGGTCTCGAACGGCTCGGGCTTGGAGAAATCCGTCGTCGGGCGGGTAACGCTCTCGACGCGCTTCTGGTCCTTCGGATTGAGATCCGTGCGGACGGTCGGGAAAAGAGCATCGCCACCGATCGCCATCAGCGGCGTGAGAAGAAGAGCACCCGACAGTGCCGGCAACAGGAAGACGAAAGACCTGGGCGTTCTCATGGGAAATCGGGCCGCAGGCTGAAGGTCAGCCGCGGCCCGCCTTTTCATTGCTTATTTGAAGACGGCGTCAGGATTATCGAGGCTGTCGGAACCTTCAAGCTCTACTTTGCCAAGCTTCAGCGACGCAATGACGCGCTCGACGCTCTTGCTCTGGTCGATCAGGCCGTCGATCGCCTTCTGGACGACCGCATTGCCCTCTTTATTGCCTTCGCCGATCATCTGGTCATAGGCCTCGACCGTCTTTGCCCGGTCGGCCATGGCGTTCATGGCGGCGAGCGTCGCGTCGAGCTTGCCGAGCATTTCGGTGTCGAGCGACTTGTCGGTTGCCGCAACCAGTTCGGAGAGCGAAGGCCCGGTCATCTTGGTGCCGTCGACGCGGGTATATTCGCCCGTATAGGCCGACTTGATGCCGATCGCGTCGTTGAGATGCGAGTTGTAGGTGTTGTCGGAGAAGCAATCGTGCTCTTCTTCCGGATCGTGCAGCAGCAGGCCGAGTTTCATGCGCTCGCCGGCCAGTTCGCCATAGGAGAGCGAGCCCATGCCGGTCAGGATGGCGGTCAGGCCCTTCTTGGAATTGGCCTCGACGTTTTTGGTCGCCTTGCCCTTGGGGCCCCAGGCGGTGACCATGTCCTTGAGGTCGGAGACGAGCAGGGCGGACGCGGCCTTCAGGTAGTCTGCGCGGCGGTCGCAATGGCCGTTGGTGCAATTGGCCTTGTCGTAATCCGTATAGGAGCGCTTGCCGGCGCCCGGTCCGGTGCCGTTCAGGTCCTGGCCCCAGAGCAGGAATTCGATGACGTGGTAGCCGGTCGCGACGTTCGCCTCGATCTCGCCGGCCTCGTTGAGGCTGCGCAGCGTCTTGGCGTCGAACTTCGAGAGGTTGAGCGTCTTGCCGTTGACCTTGATCTTCGGGTTGGCGATGACATTGGCGGTATAGAGCGCGTTCTCGTCGCTCTCTGTGCCATAGGAGGCGTCGACATAGTCGATCAGACCTTCATCGAGCGGCCAGGCATTCACCTTGCCTTCCCAGTCGTCGACAATCGGATTGCCGAAACGATAGACTTCCGTCTGCTGGTAGGGAACGCGTGCGGCGAGCCAGGCGTCCTTGGCAGCCTTCAGCGTCTCTTCGCTGGGCTTGGCGATCAGCGCGCTGACGGCCTTGTGGAGGGCCTGCGCGGTCGTCAGCGAGTCCTCGTATTTCGCATGCGCCAGCTCGGCATAATGCTTGAGGACGGCGGCGGATGTGGTGGCGGCCTGCGCCTCAGTCACGACGAACGCCGCGGAGGCGGCGAAAAGCGCCAGGGCGGCGCCGAGAACGGTCTTTCGGATCATGTCCCTCTCCTTCACGGCTCGGATTTCCCCGGCCGTTCAAAGGGTTCATCGCGCAATTGGAAACTGGTGTCAAACTATCTAGTTTAGAATAGTTTAAAAAAGGAATTCGACTTCAACTTTCACCCCAGCGAACTCAAACTTTGCGTTGCATGCGGCAGAAAAAGAATCCGTCCGTATCGGTACTTGCGGGCGTCAACGTTACGGTCAGTGCATCCCTGGAGCGAGGCTGCGGCGCCTCTTTTCCGAAAATGTAGTCCCAGTGCTCGGCGGCAGGCACGATGGAGAATTCCGGGTTTTCGGCGCAGAAGCGCGAGACCTGGGCATCGTTCTCCTCCGGCAGGATGGAACAGGTGACATAGAGAAGTGCGCCGCCCGGCTTCACGAAGATGGCGGCTTCGGAAAGCGCCTCCTGCTGCTGGGCAATGCGCTCGTCGAGGTTCTTCGGGGTCAGCCGCCATTTGGTGTCCGGGCGGCGGCGCCAAGTGCCGGTGCCGGTGCACGGCGCATCGACCAGGACCGCGTCCAGCTTGCCTTTCAGCGCGTTGAGTTGGCGCGCGTCGTCATGGACCTGGACATTGCGGGTGCCGGCGCGGCGCAGCCGTTCGATGATCGGCGCCAGCCGCTTGCGGTCGGCGTCATAGGCGTGGATCTGGCCCTTGTTGTGCATCGCGGCCGCCATGGCGAGCGTCTTGCCGCCGCCGCCGGCACAATAATCGAGAACCTGGTCGTGTTCGCCCGGCTGCACGAGCTCGGCGACGATCTGCGAGCCTTCGTCCTGAACTTCGAACCAGCCTTTCTGGAACGAAAGCTCGGCGGTAACGTTCGGCAGGCGGGACGCTCCTTCACCAGCGGCAATCCGGATGCCGTTGCGGGCGATGCGTGAAGCCTTTGCGTTCGAGCGTTCCAACGCCTTGACGACCTTCTCGCGAGACGCCTTCAGCGTGTTGGCGCGCAGATCGAGGGTCGGGCGGCCGGCCAAGGCCTTGGCCTCGGCGAGCCAGTCCTCGCCGAAATTGGCTTCGAAGGAAGGCTGGATCCAGTCGGGTATGTCGCCCTGAACATGCAGGGGCGCATCCTCGAGATTGCGGGAGGCGAGCGACGAGAGGTTCGCCTCGGTCAGAGCCGGCGGCGCGAAGCGGTCGTCGGTAAACTCGGCCTGCAGTGCCTCGGGTGTGAGGCCCCATTGCCGGATGAGGACTGCGTAGGCGAGTGCGGCCGGGCTTTCGTCATCCATCAGCCAGGCATGCGACAGCCGCATGCGCAATGCGTCGTAGACAATGTTGCCGATTGCGGCCCGATCGCCGGAACCGGCGAAACGATGGGCAAGGCCCCAGTCCTTGAGCGCATCGGCGACAGGGCGCCTGCGCGTCTCGATATCGGCCAGCACCTCAATGGCTCCGGCAATTCGTCCGCCCAATCGCATGTCGCTCTCCGTCTCGGTTGCACCCGTGTGGCACGGGTCGTAACCGTGAACGCGCGATAGGGCAATAGGCCGGCCTAAACCGTCTCTCCGGTCAGCCTCAGCCTTCGATCGCTTTCAGGCCCTTGCCCGGGACCTTCTGATCGCTGGCGTCGACGATCTGGTAACAGACCTGGGCAGTGCCGGAACTGATCATGCCGATGTTCTTGGCCGCGGCCTTGGAAACGTCGATCACCCGGCCGCGGATGAATGGCCCGCGGTCGTTGATACGCACGACAACGCTTTTGCCGTTGCGCTTGTTCGTCACGACAACCTTGGTGCCGAATGGCAGCGTCCGGTGTGCCGCCGTCATCAGAGAGGGGTTCATTCTTTCCCCGGATGCGGTCTTGGAGCCGAGGGCATACCAGGATGCGTGACCGCATCCAGGCGCAGCATTGGCCTGCGCGGCGCCGAGTGTTGCAAAAGCAGCAATGGAGGCCGCGGCGAAAGTCGAGCGTCGAATTGTTGTCAAGTCGGTCGTCCCCGTTCGTTTTGTCCCTGCACGTTGCGTGCAAAATGGCTAAGCGGGGCGAAAAGTGGCGAAAAAGTGGGGTCTGCGATCACGGAACGTTACAGCCTGTAACATTTGTGATTAGATTACTGTCGATCTTTTTAAGAAGCCAGCTAAGCTTCTTCGGAAGAAAACCTTTAAAAACAGTCAGAAAGAGGAATGTAGTTTCAGAGAGACTCGCAAGGAGTTTGCGATCACGAAAACTGCAGAAAAAAATTTATCGTGATGCGGGGCCTATTGCCTCATTTGGGCAAATTTTGTGGCGCTCAGCCGTAAGGATTAAGAAATAATAACTAGATCAACCGATCAGGATGAAAATTCCAACCGTTTCAAAATGGGAATTTCAACCTCGCCAGCAGCCCGAAGTCCACATTTCGGCGAGCGACATCCGGTAGTTCGGGAAGCGGAACTCGAACCCGGCCGCGCGGATCTTGGCGTTCGAAACGCGCTTGTTGGCGCCATAGAAGGAGCGCGCCATCGGCGTCATGTCGGCAGTCTCGAAATCCTGTTCCGGCGGCGGCTCGACGCCCATCAGCCGTGCTGCTTCGACGATGACATCCTGCGGCGGACCGGGCTCGTCGTCGGTGACATTGTATAGGCCGCCCATATTGCCCTTCGCGAGGAAGAGCGCCGCCCCGCCGATGTCTTCGACGCGGATCCGGTTGAAGACCTGGTCTCTCTTTATAATGCGTCTCGCGGTGCCGCGTGCGAGATTGACGAAGGCGTTGCGGCCGGGCCCGTAGATGCCGGAGAGGCGCAGGCTCGCCACAGGCAGGCCGGCGGCCCGCCCTTCGGCGGCCCAGGCATCTTCCGTATCGACCCGTTCAATAGACCGGCCGTGGATCGGACTGCCCGGGGTCTCCTCGGTGACCCAGCCGCCGCCATGATCGCCATAGACGCCGACGGTCGAGAGATAACCCACCCATTCGAGCTTCGGGCAAAGCGCGCGCAGCCGTCCGGACATGAGCTTCAGCAGCGGATCGCCCTCGGCGCCGGGCGGGATCGACTGAACCAGATGCGTCGTTTCCCAAAGCTCTGTCAGCAGTTCCTCGCTGAACGGGCTGCCGTCGAACACGAAGGCCTTGATGTCACGGGCCGCGAGCTCCAGCGCCTTATGGGCCGTCCTGACCGTGCCGGAGACCCGGTGGCCCTGAGATTTGAAGGCCTCGGCGATCGCCTGGCCCGAATAGCCGCATCCGAAGATCATCACATTCATCAGGCCGCTCCCGCCAGTCGCCATTCTTCCCGCACGTCCGGATCGTCTTCCACACCGCGCGCCTCGGCAAACCGCGCGAAGTCGATATCCGTCATCAGGTGCTTCAAGGCCCATATAGCCATGCCACGCACCGCAGGCGAGGGATCGCCGGCAAGCTCGAGACATTGCCCGACGAGGCTGGCATCGCCGGAATTGCCGGCGGCGATCAGCACGTTGCGGATGAACCGATCCCGCCCGATGCGCTTGACCGGGGAGCCGCTGAAGAAGGTCCGAAAAGTCGCGTCGTCCAAGGTCAGCAGAAACGCGATCGACGGCTCCTTCAGGTCCTCGCGCGCCTGCAGCTTCATCTCGGAGGCGCTTGCCGCAAACTTGTTCCAGGGACAGGCGGCAAGACAGTCGTCGCAGCCATAGATGCGGTTGCCGATCAGAGGCCGGAATTCCGGGTCGATCGGGCCTTTGTGTTCGATCGTCAGGTATGAAATGCAGCGGCGGGCGTCGAGCCGATAGGGCGCCGGAAAGGCAGCCGTCGGACAGGCGTCGAGACAGGCCCGGCAGGAACCGCAATGGTCTGTTTCAGCCTCGTCGACGAAAAGGTCCGCCGTAGTGAACAGGCTGCCGAGGAACAGCCAGGAACCGTGGGTGCGGTTGACGAGATTGGTGTGCTTGCCCTGCCAGCCAAGCCCGGCCGCCTCCGCCAGCGGTTTTTCCATCACCGGTGCGGTATCGACGAAGACCTTCACGTCCTCGCCGGCGCGCGCCGCAAAGCGCGTCGCGATCTCCTTCAGCCGGCCCTTGATGACGTCGTGATAATCGCGGTTGCGCGCATAGACCGAGATCACCGCCTTGTCGTGCTTTTCGAGAATGCCGCGCGGGTCTTCGTCCGGCCCGTAGTTCAGCCCGAACATCACGATCGAACGCACTTGATCCCACAGGACCTTCGGCGCGGCGCGGCGCAGCCTCGTCTCCGCCATCCAGTCCATGCTGCCGTGATGGCCATCGGCCAGAAAGATTTCCAGCCGCTCCGGCGCCTGCGGAATGCTGTCCGGCCCTGTGATCCGGCAAAGATCGAAGCCCTGGGCCGCCGCTTCCTCGCGAATGAAGGCGGTCAGCTTCTCCCGCCGCCGAAGCGTCTTTTCTTCCTCCCGCGAGGTCGCGTCAGAAATCAAGGTCCGCATAATGGGATACCGGGGTGAGGCCGCGGATGCGTTCGGCAAGCATCGGCCGGAAGGAGGGGCGCGATTTCAGCCGCTGATACCAGTCCTTGGCAACCGGTGTCTCCGACCAGTCGATTTCTCCAAGATAGTCGAGGATCGAAATCGAGGCGGCGGCGGCAAGGTCGGCATAGCTCAGCCGGTCGCCCGCAAGCCAGGGCCGGGAGCCGGCAAGCCAGGAGAGGTATTTCATATGCTGGCGGATGTTGGCACGCGATGTGCGCAGCACCTTCGAGTCCGGCGCGCCGCCGCCCTGGGCGGTCGTCATCTGCAGCTTGTAGACCCGCTCCCGGGTCAGTGGCCGGGTGACATCCTGCTCCATCTTCTGCAGGAACCATTCCGTCAGGCGCCGGATCTCGGCGCGCTGCCACGGGTCTTCGGCCAGCAGCCGGCGGTCGCGCTTCAGCACGCCATGGGTTTCGTCGAGAAATTCCAGGAGCACGGAAGGGCCACAAAGCACTCTCATGCTGTCGTCGACATAGACCGGGAGCGTGCCCGCAGGATTGAGCGTCAGGAATTCCCGCCGCTTTTCCCAGGGCTGCTCCTCGACCAGATCCGCCTGGAAGCCATATTCGGCCAGAATCAGCCGGACGAACCGCGAGGCCGAAGACATGGAATGATGATAGAGCGTGGGCATGGATACTTGAACTTCACGAACTTCGTATAGGAGGGGCAGGGGCGCCTCGCGCGCCCGCCTGACATATGGCAGCTATATGGATTTGGTAGTCCCAAGACAAGCAATGGCTCATAAACTGCTTAAAACTGCCCTTATCTGCTCAATAAAGGATTAAGAATGGCGGATCAGTCCATCATCAGTGCGCTCGTCCTCGGTTTGATCGAGGGGTTGACTGAATTTCTTCCCGTTTCCTCGACCGCCCACGTTCTTTTGGCTGGTCATTTCCTCGGTTTCCAATCTCCCGGCAACACTTTCGCGGTCCTGATCCAGCTCGGTGCGATCCTCGCCATCCTGCTCGTTTATGCCCGCAAGCTGCTGCAGATCGCGGCCGACCTGCCGACCAGTCCCAAGGCGCGCAGGTTCGTGGCAACGGTGCTGATCGCGTTCCTGCCCGCGGCGGTGATCGGCGCTTTCGCCCACGGTTTCATCAAGGCCGTGCTGTTCGAAACGCCGATGCTGATCTGTATCATGCTGATCCTCGGCGGCTTCGTGCTGCTCGTGGTCGACAGGATCAAGTTCCAGCCGAAATACCACGACGTGATGGATTATCCGCTGTCGCTCGCCTTCAAGATCGGGCTCTGCCAATCCGTGGCGATGATCCCCGGCACGTCGCGTTCCGGCGCAACGATCGTCGGCGCTCTGCTGCTTGGCGCGGACAAGCGCTCGGCGGCGGAATTTTCGTTCTTCCTCGCCATGCCGACCATGCTCGGCGCCTTCGTGCTCGATCTCTACAAGAACCGTAGCGCCCTGAGTTTCGATGACGGCGCCATCATCGCGGTCGGATTTATCGCCGCCTTTGTCACTGCGATATTGGTGGTGCGCTCGCTGCTCGATTTCGTGTCGAGCCGCGGTTATGCGCCGTTCGCCTACTGGCGAATCGTCGTCGGCGCTCTCGGCCTGATCGCGCTCCTACTGGGAGCATAAAAAGAAGGCGGCTCAAAAGGCCGCCAGCTTTCTCGATCAATTTAGTGACGGATGGATGACGTGCTGCACGGGTCGACGCCGTATGCGGGCGTGCATTCGCTCTTGCCGGCTGCGCCAGTCGTCGGGGCCATGAAGGAGCCCGCGAGGATGATCAGCGCCGCGCATGCAAAAAAGAGGGCGATGGGCTTGCCCATGGAGGAATGCCTTTCGATGGAAGATTTTATCGTCACGGTTGCGCCGCTTGTTTGGTGAGGGAGGATCTATGGGTTGGATTAGAAGAATTCAATAAAGGATTTTGCTGAACCGGCCGTTAACGCGACTGCATCAGCCACTGCGACCTTTGTGCCACAATCCTTGCCCGAAACATGAGCGACAACAAAGGGGTGCCCGAATTTTCAGCGGGCACGGCCGGCATGCCGGAGCGAAATCTATCGCGATATATGGTTAACGAATGTCAGGCGGCGCGGCCGGAACCGGTGTACTGGCCCTGCGGGCGGTACTGCACAAGGTAGGATGGCAGGATCGAAGAGGCGAGCGTCGGGCGGATGCCTATCCCCTGCAGCGTGCGGCCTTCCGTGGCGGCGGCATCGGAAACCACATTATCGGTCTTCAGCAGCTTCACCTGGTCGCTGGTGATCGGCGGCTGGACGAAGGGGATCAGAGACGCGATGCTGCCGATCAACGATGCGATGCCGAAGGGCAACGAGACCAGCGCATTGCTGCGGTTGGTGACGCGCAGTACCGTCTCCAGACACTGGCGGAAGGTCATGACTTCGCCGCCGCCGAGCTCATAGATCTTGCCGGACGCGATCGTACCGTCGACGGAACGGGCGACGGTCTCGGCGACATCCTCGACATAGACCGGCTGGAACTTCGTCTTGCCGCCGCCGATCAGCGGCAGGGCGGGGAAAGTGCGGGCCATGGAGGCGAACTTGTTGAAGAAGCTGTCTTCCGGCCCGAACACGATCGAAGGCCGCAGGATCACGGCATCCGGCAGCGTCGAAAGGATCGTCGCCTCGGCGCGGCCCTTGCTGCGGGCATAGGACGATTCCGAGTTGGCATCGGCGCCGATCGCGGAAATATGGGTGAGCTTGGCGCCGGCCGCACGTGCCCCGTCGACGACCGCGCGAGCACCAAAATCCTGGACCGCGTCGAACGTGTTGCGGCCGCTTTCGAACAGGATGCCGACGCAGTTGACCACATGCGAAGCGCCTTCGACGGCCCGCAGGACCGACTGGCGATAGCGCAGGTTCGCCTGGACCAGCGAGATCTGCCCGACATAACCGGCGGGCAGCAGGAACCCTGCGAGATCCGGGCGGCGGACGGCGACCCGGACCCGATAACCGCGCTTCACCAGCGCGCGCACCACATGCCTGCCGACGAAGCCCGATCCTCCGAAAACGGTGACGAGCGGCGGAAGGTTGTTGATGGTCATGGCGTGCTCCGGGAGCCTGTGGGACGAGATGAGTGCTGTTTAACCGAATCGCGGCGCGGGTGGAAGTGTCTCCACTGCCGCACCGACCGCGACAACCGGGTTCTTAAAGGCCGTCGAGGACGACGATTTCGCCATCTGCCACTTCCTGGCGGATCTTGATGGCGATCGCATATTCGGGCGAATTGTAGCAGTCGATGGCGGCCTGCATCGAAGGGAATTCGATGATGACGTTGCGGGCGCGGGACTTGCCCTCCATCGCAGCCATCGCGCCGCCGCGGGCGAGGAATTTGGCGCCGTATTTCTCGAAGGCGGGCGTGGCCGCTGCGATATAATCCTTGTAGCGTTCCGGATCGCGGACATCGACGCGAGCGACCCAATATCCCTTGGCCATGGTATTTCCTCCAGCGTGTTTTCGGTTGCGATGACTTCAGGCAAATTCCGGGACGAGTCAATATGACGGGCTTGCACCTGTCAGGCGACCACCGGTACTCATCCCGGATCACGACCGGAGAAAACGTCTCCGGTGCCAACCAATTGTCAGAGCACGCCCTGCATCTCGGCGAGGATGGCTTGTGCCGCAGCCTTCGGATCCGGCGCCTTGACGATCGGACGACCGACGACGAGATGGCTTGATCCGGCCCGCAATGCGTCCGAAGTCGTCATGACCCTCTTCTGGTCGCCGGCTTCCGAACCCGCCGGGCGGATGCCGGGCGTGACGATCGCCATTCCGGGGCCGACGATCTTGCGGACCGCAGCCGATTCCTCGGCCGAACAGACGATGCCGCCCATGCCGGCGGCCAGCGCCTGTTCTGAGCGTCGCAGAACCAGCGTGTGCGGATCGTATTCGTAACCGGCATCGACGAGGTCCGTCTCGTCCATCGAGGTCAGGACGGTCACCGCGAGCAGGCAGAGGTCGGAGCCCTTGGCTGCCTCGACCGCGGCGCGCATCGCCTTCGGATAGGCGTGCAGGGTGAGCATGGTCATGCCCATCTTGACGATGTTCTCGACGCCCTTGGCGACCGTGTTGTCGATGTCGAGCAGTTTCATGTCGAGAAAGACCTGTTTGCCGTCTTTCACGAGGTCGCGGGCGAATTCGAGGCCGCCGGCAAATACGAGCTGATAGCCGATCTTGTAGAAGGAAACGGTGTCACCGAGCGTGGAGACCATCTTTTCGGCTTCGCCGATGGTCGGAATATCGAGGCCTACGATGAGGCGATCACGAGCGTTCATGCCTGGAACCCTTCCCATTTTTCGATGGGCGTCCAGTCGCATGAGAGCGCCCGATCCGCAAGGGTGAAGCAGAAGAGATTTCCCCCGCCACCCGGCTGGTCCCGGTCACGGGCGATCGGGGAGCCGGTGAGGTGGCATTTCAACAGCGTTCCAACGCCGCCATGGCCGACGAAGGCGATCGGCACGTGTGGATCGTGATCGGCGAGAATTCTGGTGACCGCCGAAACGATGCGGCTCTGGGCGTCCACGGCGCGCTCCCAGCCCTTAAAGCTCTCTTCCGGGTGGGCGAAGAACCAGTTGGCAGCATCCTCGAACAGCGGCGGCGGCAGAAAGCCTGTCGCCGAGCGGTCGTTCTCGTGGGTGTCGTGCGCAATCTCGACCGAAATCCCGGAGGCGGCGGCTATGATCCCGGCGGTCTCTATCGCTTTCACCTCGTCGCTGGAGATGATCCGGCCGAGCTTCTTTGCCCAGTCGGACTGTGCGGCCTCATGTGCGCGGGCAGCGCCGACATCCGAAAGCCCCCATTGAGGCACCGGAACGTCCGGATCGATACGGACCTGCGGATGAGTGATGTAGAGACCGAATGTCATGGTCAGCCGCGGCTATAGGTCCAGAGCTGAGCCGGGGGAATATTGCGGACCACGAAGTCGTAATGCTTGATCCTGTAGCGGTCGGGCTGGGCGATGATCGGCGAGACCGGGCCGTAGGTGATCTGCATCACGGGCCGGCCGGCAGGGATGCGGTCGAGCAGGTCCTCGAGCATCGCGATGCGACGCTCCATCGGGAAGCTCAAAAGCGGGATCGCCGAAACGACGCTGTCGAAGGTCTTGTCCTTCCAGGCGCCGAGCGTGCGCTTGAGATCGAAGGCGTCGCCGTTGATGAAGTTCACACCGGGATAGGTACGGACGAGATGCTGGAAGAAATCGGTCGAATATTCGACGGAGACGAGCTTGTCAGGCGAGACGCCGTGCTTCAGGATCGCCTTGGTGATGATGCCGGTGCCGGGTCCGAGCTCGAGCACGGGCAGGCCGGAGCCCGTGTCGATGACGCTTGCCATGCGTTTGGCGGTGACGGAGGAGGTGGGGCAGATCGCGCCGACCCGTTTGGGGCCGTCGATCCAGCCTTTGAAGAACCGGATCTCGTCGTCGAACTTGCGGCCAAGCCGCTCCTTCAGGCGCAGTTCCATTTTTTTATCATCTCCCTTTTCGCCCCATGTGGACCATCATGCCGCAAAAGCAAGGAAAAATGTCGCACCGGGAAAACCGCATGAAAAAGGCGGCTGGAGTTTTCCAGCCGCCTGGATGATTTAAACCCGCATCGGCATCAACACATAGAGGGCATCATCGCCCGCCGTGTCGCGTACCAATGTCGGAGAACCGGCATCCGCCAGCATGAAGATCGCGTCGTCGCCGGAAAGCTGGGCGGTGATGTCGAGCAGATATTTGGCATTGAAGCCGATTTCCATCGGATCATTGTCGTAACCGACCGCAACTTCTTCCGTAGCACTTCCCGAATCCGGGTTGTTGACCGTCAGCATCAGCTGGCCGTCGTTCAGCGACAGTTTCACGGCGCGGCCGCGTTCGGAGGAAATGGTCGAGACGCGGTCGACGGCCCTGGTAAAGCTCTGGCAATCGACGCGCATTTCCTTGTCGTTGCCGGTCGGGATGACCCGCTGGTAATCCGGGAAAGTGCCGTCGATCAGCTTCGAGGTCATCACGACCGAGCCGATTGTGACGCGGATCTTGGCATCCGAAACCTCGACCGTGACGACCGCTTCCGGATCGTCGACCAGTTTCTGCAGCTCGCCGACAGTCTTGCGGGGAATGATGATGCCCGGCATTCCCTCCGAGCCCGACGGCGCCTGCACATCGGCGCGCGCCAGACGGTGACCGTCGGTGGCGACCGCGCGAAGCTTCAGGTCCCCGTCGGCTTCGATCGTGTGGAAGAAGATGCCGTTCAGGTAATAGCGGGTCTCCTCGGTGGAGATCGCGAACTGAGTGCGGTCGATCAGCATTTTCAGATCGGTCGCCTTCAGCTTGAACGTATGCGTGAAGCTGCCGGCGGTGAGATCCGGGAAGTCCGATTCCGGCAGGCACTGCAGCGAGAACTTCGAACGGCCGGATTGCACCGTCATCGAGCCGCCGTCCGGGTTGGTCGCGAGCAGCACCTCGGAACCGTCCGGCAGCTTGCGGACGATTTCATAAAGCAGGTGTGCCGGAACCGTCGTGGCCCCGGCTGTTTCGACCATGGCCGGCAGGACCTCGGTGATCTCGAGATCGAGGTCGGTCGCCTTCAGGTCGAGGCTGGCGCCGGACGCCCGCATCAGCACGTTGGAGAGGATCGGGATCGTGTTCCGCCGCTCCACCACGCGATGCACGTGGTTCAGCGACTTCAGAAGGTTGGACCGCTCAAGAGTAATACGCATGGACGCTATCGCTTTCGACCGTGGCGATCCGGCAGGGCCGGACCCCTGATATTCTGCCGGCTTTGGACCAGCCGGATGATGTGGACGGGCAAAATGGCAGACAACCCGTTCGAAAAGCAAGAGGTGAACAAGGCGTTAGCAAGTCATTTCACATCTGTCTCACGCACTGCACACAGAAAATATGCGTTCTCAACAGCTTGCCCGTTACTTGCCGAAGCCGGTCGGCTTGCCCATAAAGGCACATGACCATCCATCTGCGCGTGACGCCCCTTGACCGATGAACCGAAGAGCAGCCAGCGAGGCTATCGCGTCGCCAATACTTTCGTGCCCGCGCGGCCGCTGGAGCCGGCGCTTTATCTGGTCGCAACTCCGATCGGCAATCTCGGCGACATCACGCTGCGGGCGCTCGAAACGCTTTCCGGTGCCGATGTGCTGGCCTGCGAGGATACTCGGGTGACCCGCGTGCTGCTCGACCGCTACGGCATCGTCAACCGACCCTACGCCTATCACGAGCACAATTCCGACGAAGTCGGGCCGAAGCTGATCGCCGCGCTGGAGGAGGGGAAATCGGTGGCGCTGGTCTCCGATGCCGGCACGCCTCTCGTTTCCGATCCCGGCTACCGGCTCGGCCAGATGGCGATCGAGGCTGGCCACAAGGTTGTGCCGATCCCCGGTGCTTCGGCGCCGCTCGCAGCCCTCGTCGGCTCCGGCATGCCGTCCGACGCATTCCTGTTTGCCGGTTTCCTGCCGGTCAAGGACAAGGGCCGGCGGGACCGGCTGGCCGAGCTTTCGAAAGTGCCGGCGACCTTGATCTTCTTTGAATCGCCGCATCGCATCGGCGCAACCCTCGCTGCCGCTGCGGAAGTCCTCGGGAATGGCCGGCGTGCGGCGGTCTGCCGCGAGTTGACGAAGACGTTCGAGGAATTTCGCCGCGGCACGCTGGAGGAGCTTGCGGCCTACTACAATGACGATCGCGTCGTGAAGGGCGAGATCGTGCTGCTGGTGGCGCCGCCGGAGGCCGAGGAGCCTCCCGGCGAGATCGAGGTGGACGCGCTGTTGCGCCAGTTGGCGGTTGCCATGCCGGCCGCCAAGGCCGCCGCCGAAGCTGCCCGCGTGACGGGACTTCCGCGCAAGGACCTCTATCAGCGGCTTCTGGACCTGAAGGGCGAGGCGGGTGGCGGAGAGTGACCCGGGCCTGAAACGCCGCAAAGTAGAGCGGCAGAAGGCTCAGAGACGGGGCCATGTCTCGGAATATCTCGCGGCACTTTATCTCCTGGTCAAGGGTTATCGGGTTCTGGCGATCCGTTACCGCACCAGGCTCGGGGAGATCGATCTGATCGTCCGCAAAGGCGATCTGGTAGCCTTTGTCGAGGTCAAGGCGCGGATCGGCGAACAGGAGGCGATCGACGCCGTCGGTTACGTCACTCAGAACCGAATTCGAGCAGCCAGCGATGTCTGGCTTTCAAAGCGGCAGGATGCCGCGAGACTGTCCCGGCGTTACGATGTGATCGCGGTGCTTCCGGGCCACCTGCCGCGGCATTTTGCGAACGCTTTCTGACGCTGATGTGAAATTGTTGCATAGGTGTGCAATGTAACATTTCTGACATGAAACTGTTAAGGGCCTGTCACAGCGTAGCCCTATTGCGATCCTCACCCCAACAAAGGTGGAGAGGACCTTAAAATGTTCAAAAAGCTTTCGATGGCCGCGCTCGCGGTCGCACTGTCCGCGACCTCGTCGCTTGCTGCGACCGAGGTCACCTGGTGGCATGCCATGGGCGGCGAGCTCGGCAAGAAGCTCGAAGAGATCGCTCAGAAGTTCAACGAGAGCCAGAGCGATTACAAGGTCGTTCCGGTCTACAAGGGTAGCTATCCGGAAACGTTGACCGCCGCGATCGCTGCGTTCCGTGCCGGCCAGCAGCCGGCCATCGTTCAGGTTTTCGAAGTCGGCACCGGCACGATGATGGCCGCCAAGGGCGCCGTCTATCCGGTCTACAAGCTGATGGCCGATGAAGGCGAGCCCTTCGACACCAAGACCTTCCTGTCTCCGGTCACCGGCTATTATTCCGATACGAAGGGCAACATCCTGTCGCTGCCCTTCAATTCCTCCACGCCGATCATGTACTATAACAAGGACGTCTTCAAAAAGGCCGGCCTTGATCCCGAGGTTGCCCCGAAGACCTGGAAGGAAGTCGAGGAATTCTCGAGGAAGATCGTTTCCTCCGGCGCGGCCAAGTGCGGCCTCACCTCGGCCTGGATCACCTGGGTCCAGACCGAAAACCTTTCGGCGCTGCACGACAAGCCTTTCGGCACCCTGCAGAACGGTTTCGGCGGTGTGAAGTCTGAATTCACCTTCAATGGTCCTCTGCAGGCCAAGCACTGGGCAAACCTGAAGAAGTGGCAGGACGAAGGCCTGTTCAAGTATGGCGGCCCGGTCGGCGGCGACCAGGCGGCGACCATGTTCTATTCCCAGGAATGCGCCATCACGATGAACTCCTCCGCAGGTCGCGCAGGCGTCATCAACAACGCCAAGACCTTCACGCCGGGCTTCGCTCCGCTGCCTTATTATGACGACGAGATCAAGGAGCCGAAGAACTCCATCATCGGTGGCGCCACCCTCTGGGTGCTGAACGGCAAGGAAAAGGCGACCTACAAGGGTGTGGCCAAGTTCTTCAGCTATCTCTCCAAGCCGGAAGTCCAGGCCGATTGGCACCAGTTCACCGGTTACCTGCCGATCACCAATGCTGCGTACGATCTCGGCCAGAAGCAGGGTTACTACGCAAAGAACCCGGGTTCCGACATCGCCATCAAGCAGATCACCCGCGGTACTCCCTCGGAAAATTCGAAGGGCGTGCGGTTCGGCAACTTCACCCAGGTCCGCACCATTGTCGACGAAGAGTTCCAGGCACTCCTCGCCAACAAGAAGGACGCCAAGCAGGCGCTCGACAGCGCGGTGCAGCGCGGCAATGCGCTTCTGCGTGAATTCGAGGCTGCCAACTCGAACTGATTGTTCCGATTGCTCAGGGGAGGACCGGCTGCCGCCGGCCCTCCCTTGCTTGCTTGTTACGTTGTGGTGAGGGACCGGTGGATACCAAAAGAACAACCTTCAACAACCGCCTGCTGCCCTATCTGCTGCTCGCGCCCCAGCTCGCTATCACGCTCGTCTTCTTCATCTGGCCTGCCGCGCAGGCCGTGAAATCCTCCTTCGAGCGGGAAGATCCGTTTGGTTTCTCGACCGTTTTCGTAGGGTTGACCCACTATCGGCAGTTGTTTGCGGACCCGAACTATCTGGATGCGCTCTGGCGCACCGCCGTATTCGCGGTGTCCGTCACCGCCCTTTCGATGCTTCTCGGCCTGGCATTCGCGGCAGCGGTCGACCGCCTGGCGCGGTCCGCAAAAATCTACACCACTCTGCTTGTCTGGCCCTATGCCGTCGCACCCGTCGTGGCGGGCGTCCTGTGGTGGTTTCTCTTCAATACATCCACCGGCCTGCTGCCCTTCTTCCTGGAGCGCATCGGCATTCGCTGGGACCATGATCTCAACGGCACGCATGCCATGATCCTGATCATCATCGCGGCAGCCTGGAAGCAGATCTCCTACAACTTCCTTTTCTTCCTGGCCGGGCTGCAGTCAGTGCCCCAGTCGCTGATCGAGGCCGCCGCCATCGACGGTTCGGGCCCGGTGCGGCGCTTCTTCACCATCTCTCTGCCGCTTCTGTCGCCGACGACGTTTTTCCTGTTCATCATCAACGTGAACTATACGATGTTCGACACCTTCCCGATCGTCGATGCCACGACCGGCGGCGGTCCCGCCCAGGCAACGACGACGCTCGTCTACAAGGTCTACCAGGACGGTTACGTCGGTCTGAACATAGGTTCGTCCTCGGCGCAGTCGGTATTGCTGATGTTGATCGTGATGCTGCTGACCTTCGTTCAGTTCCGCTTCGTCGAACGCCGCGTCCAGTATTGAGGAACGATCATGGTTGAAAATCGCCCCTTTCTGACCTTCCTCACCCACGCATTCCTGATCCTGGGATTTCTGGTGGTGGCTCTGCCCGTCTATGTCGCGATCGTGGCGTCGACCCATGACGTCTCGACGCTGATGAGCGGACCTGTCCCGCTTCTGCCGGGCTCGCATCTCATCGAGAACTATTCGACCATTCTGACGAGCGCCGCCGCCGCTCACGGCTTGCCCAACTATTCGCACATGGCGCTGAACTCCCTGATCATGGCGTTGGCGATCACGGTCGGAAAAATCGCCATCTCGATCCTTTCCGCCTTCGCGATCGTCTATTTCCGGTTTCCGTTCCGGCTGCTGGCCTTCTGGATCATCTTCGTGACCCTGATGCTGCCGGCGGAGGTACGCATCATGCCGACATACAAGATCGTCGCCGACCTCGGCATGCTGAATTCGTGGGCCGGCCTGACCATCCCCCTGATCGCATCGGCCACGGCGACCTTCCTGTTCCGCCAGTTCTTCATGACGGTCCCCGACGAGCTTCTGGAAGCGGCCCGTGTGGACGGGGCAGGCCCTATGAAGTTCTTCCGGGACATCCTGCTGCCGCTCTCGCGCACCAATATCGGCGCGCTGTGCGTCATCCTCTTCATCTATGGCTGGGTTCAGTATCTCTGGCCGCTCCTGGTGACCACCGACCCCGGCTATTACACGCTGATGATGGGGATGAAGCGCATGGTCACCGTCCAGGACGGTGTCATCCAGTGGCAGCTGGTCATGGCAGGTTCCGTTCTCGCCATGCTTCCCCCCATCCTCGTCGTGGTTTTCATGCAGCGGTTGTTCATCCGCGGGCTCACTGAAACGGAGAAATAACATGGCTGGAATTCACATTTCAGAAGTTTCGAAGATCTATACCGGCGGCGTGAAGGCGGTAAGCTCCGTCTCTATCGACATCGTCGACGGCGAGTTCATCGTCCTCGTCGGTCCTTCGGGCTGCGGCAAGTCCACGCTGCTGCGCATGGTTGCCGGGCTGGAAGCCATTTCCGCGGGCGAGGTCAAGATCGCCGGACGGGTCGTCAACCAGATCGAGCCGGCCGAGCGCGATATTGCCATGGTCTTCCAGAACTATGCGCTCTATCCGCATATGACGGTCTACAACAACCTCGCCTACGGCCTGAAGAACCGCGGCACGCCCAAGGCCGAGATCGACGCTCGTGTCGCCGAAGCCGCCCGCATGCTGGAGATCACCCAGTATCTGGAACGCAAGCCCCGCCAGCTTTCCGGCGGCCAGCGCCAGCGTGTCGCCATGGGCCGCGCCATCGTCCGCAAGCCGGCAGCCTTCCTGTTCGACGAGCCGCTCTCCAACCTCGACGCCAAACTGCGTGTTTCCATGCGCGGCGAGATCAAGCGCCTGCAGCGCCGCCTCGGTACCACATCCATCTACGTGACCCACGACCAGCTCGAAGCCATGACGCTGGCCGACCGCCTGGTCGTCCTGAACGGCGGCCAGATCGAGCAGATCGGTGCACCGCTGGAAGTCTACCACGCGCCGGCCTCCACCTTCGTTGCAAGCTTCATCGGCTCGCCGGCCATGAACCTCGTCAAGGGCGAGCTGCATGGCGACAAGCTGGCGATCGGCCCGGCGATGGTCGCCCTCAACGGTTTCGCGCCGACCTCCGGTGCCGTCACCGTCGGCGTCCGCGCCGAGGATCTGCGCATCGCCCGCGACGACGAGGAGGCTCTGCCCTTCCGTCTCGAATATACCGAGGAACTTGGTGCCCAGCGCCTGATCCACGGCACCGTCGGCGACCAGCAGATCACCGCTGCCGTTTCTCCGGAGATTGCGCTGTCGCCGGACATGCGCATTGCCGTCGATGCCAAGCGCCTGCACTTCTTCTCGATCGAAACGGGCAAGCGCCTGCCGGGCAACGTTCCGGCGGAGGCAAAGCTTGCGCCGGTCGAACCGGTTATCTGAGGGCCCAATCCGAAATTGAGGCCGATCGTTAAAATTCTAGCATCGGCCTGAAGAGTGGGCTTACTCTTTGCCACTAGCATCTCCCGGAATTGACAGCTTCCGGGGGAAAGATGAGTTGGCACGTCCTCGCCGCGACCGCAGCGGCAATTGCATTTCGGTACAAGTCCTACACGCCCGAGAAGCCGAAGGTTAAGCCGTTCATCGGCGCCTGCCCGCATTCTCTTGAAATGAAGCCGATGCCGATCGAGCCCACATGGGTGCTCGCCGGCGATCCGCAGGCGCGCGCCGGTTCCCATTCCACCGCCGAGGACGATTGCGCGACGACCGGCGTATGGGAATGTACCGCAGGCGAGTTCCGCTGGTATTTCCACTGGGACGAAACGGTGGTGATCCTTGAGGGCGAGGTGCACGTGACTGCCGAGGACGGCACTGAGCGTGTCCTCCAGGCAGGCGATGTCGCCTATTTCAAGGGCCGGACCTGGGCCACCTGGCGGATCGACAAATATCTGAAGAAGGTCGCCTTCATCCGCCGGCCTTTCCCGAAGCCGATCGCCATGCTTTTCCGCCTGCGCAACATGTTGCGGGCAAAGACGCAGGTCGGCATCTCCGCGTGATATCGGCCGGATTGCAGTTGCCTTTGGAAGCCCGCCATCCTACATCAGGCGGGCCAATCCTAGGGGGCTGAAGTCATGGCGAAAATCCGCAAGGTCGCGTTCCAGATGGACCACATCTCCGGCATCAATATTGCCGGCGATTCCACCTTCGCCATGGCGCTCGAGGCGCAGGCGCGTGGCTTCGAACTGTTTCACTACACTCCCGACCGCCTGACCATGCGCGACGGCAAGATCTTCGCCGCTGTCGAACCGTTGCAGGTACGCGACGTCAAGGGCGATCATTTCACGCTCGGGGAGAAGGAACGCATCGACCTCTCGGAGATGGACGTCGTTCATCTGCGCCAGGATCCGCCCTTCGACATGGGCTATATCACCTCGACGCATCTGCTCGAGCGCATCCACCCGAAGACGCTTGTCGTCAACGATCCGGCCTGGGTGCGCAACTCGCCGGAGAAGATCTTTGTCACCGAATTCGCCGACCTGATGCCGGCAACACTGATCAGCCGCGATCCGGGCGAAATCGCCCGCTTCCGGGAAGAGATGGGCGATATCATCCTGAAGCCGCTCTACGGCAATGGCGGTGCCGGGGTTTTCCACTCCGCCCGCGACGACCGCAATTTCACCTCGCTGCTCGAAATGTTCGGCCAGATGTATCGCGGCGAACCCTATATCGCCCAGGCCTATCTGCCGGCCGTGCGCAAGGGCGACAAGCGCATATTGCTGGTGGATGGCGAGCCGGTCGGCGCGATCAACAGGGTTCCCGCCGAACACGACAGCCGCTCCAACATGCATGTCGGCGGCCGCGCCGAGGCGACCGAGATCACGCCGCGCGAGAAGGAAATCTGCTCCCGCATCGGACCCGCCCTGCGCGAACGCGGCTTCATCTTCGTCGGCATCGATGTGATCGGCGACTACATGACCGAGATCAACGTCACGTCCCCGACGGGCATCCGAGAAGTCAAGAAGTTCGGCGGCGCCGACGTCGCAAGCCTCCTCTGGGATGCGATCGAGGCAAAACGCGCCTGACGAAGGCAAGGCGTTTAGGATACGGATCGCCTTTGTTCTCGCGATACAACCGCCTGCAATCCACATGCAGCGGATGCGTGAAATTGTTCGTTCAATGTTCTTGTTCCATTCTTATTTCTATGCCAGATTGCAATTCCTGGCACGGAAAGCGTGTATCGCTGGCGTCCCGGACATGAAGTTAGGGGCGGGGTGGATATGGTTTCGCGCGTCAGCACGGTCGCATTCCAGGGCATAGAAGGCGTTCCGGTCGACGTGCAGGTCATGGTCGGGCCGGGCAAGATCAACATGCATATCGTCGGCCTGCCGGACAAGGCGGTAGCCGAGAGCCGCGAGCGGGTGCAGGCGGCATTGCACGCCTCGGGACTTGCCATGCCGCCGAAGAAGATCACCGTCAATCTGGCGCCGGCCGACCTTCCGAAAGAGGGATCCCATTTCGACCTGCCGATCGCGCTGGCACTCATGGCGGCGCTGGGCGCCGTTCCCGGAGATGCGCTTACCGGTTATGTGGTGCTTGGGGAACTGAACCTCGACGGCACGCTTGCGCCTGTGGCCGGCGCACTTCCGGCGGCAATTGCCGCCAACGCCCTGGGAAAGGGCCTGATCTGCCCGGCCGACAGTGGCGCGGAAGCCGCCTGGGCCGGCGCCGATATCGATATCGTCGCACCGCGCAGCCTGATCGCGCTTGCAAACCATTTTCGTGGCACCCAGGTCATCTCGCGTCCACAGGCGGCGATCCGCGCCTTGCCCGCCAACTTGCCGGATCTGGTCGATATCAAGGGTCAGGAAAGCGCCAAGCGGGCGTTGGAAGTCGCCGCCGCCGGTGGGCACAACCTTCTGATGGTCGGCCCTCCCGGCTCCGGCAAATCCATGCTGGCGGCGCGGCTGCCCTCCATCCTGCCGCCGCTCTCGGCCGCCGAGCTGCTGGAAGTGTCGATGATCCATTCGATCGCCGGGCAACTTTCCGGCGGCAAGCTTTCCGACCGCCGGCCCTATCGCACGCCGCATCATTCGGCCACCATGGCGGCACTCGTGGGCGGCGGCCTGCGCGCCAGGCCCGGCGAAGCGTCGCTTGCCCATCACGGCGTGCTGTTCCTCGACGAATTTCCCGAATTCTCGCCGCAGGCATTGGATGCGCTTCGCCAGCCCTTGGAAACCGGCGAGTGTATTATCGCCCGCGCCAATCATCGGGTTTCCTATCCCGCCAGCATCCAGCTCGTCGCCGCCATGAACCCGTGCCGCTGCGGCATGGCGGGCGAACCCGGCCATTCCTGCGCCCGTGGGCCGAAATGCATGTCGGACTACCAGGGGCGCATTTCGGGTCCGCTGATGGACCGGATCGATATCCGCATCGACGTGCCGGCGGTCTCGGCCGCCGATCTCATTCGCCCGATGCCGGCGGAAAGCAGCGCCGACGTCGCCAGGCGCGTGGCGGCAGCACGTGACAGGCAGCGGGAGCGTTTCGAACATGCCGGTTTTCCACGGGTACTCACCAATGCCCGCTGCTCGACGGCATTGATCGAGAAGATCGCCGAACCCGATCCGGGCGGCCTCCAGCTACTCAGGGATGCGGCGGAAAAGCTCAAGTTCTCGGCTCGCGGATACCACCGCATATTGAAGGTCGCCCGCACGCTCGCCGATCTCGACGGCAAGGACACCGTCGGCCGCATCCATCTCGCCGAGGCGATTTCCTACCGCATGGTCGGCGAACGGCTGGCGACGGCCGCGGCGTGAGGCAGAAGGTTAGGGATGGGGTTGCGAAGGCCGGTAGGTGGCGATGAATTAGCTCTGCGGCCAGGGCAGGCGGTCACCGATGGCCAAGCTCCACTTGGGCGGACCGCGCTTAGGCAGACGCGGATAGCATACCCTTCCGTCGTCATCCTCAGGTCAAGCCCGAGGACGACGACCTGAAGAAGTGCAGCTAACCCCCCAACCCCTCAAACAGCGCCGTCGACAGATAGCGCTCGGCGAAGGACGGGATGATGACGACGATGGTCTTGCCGGCATTTTCCTCCCGGCTGCCGACTTCGATAGCGGCCTGCAGCGCCGCACCGGAGGAGATGCCGACCGGTACGCCTTCGAGCCTGGCCACCAGTCGGGCCATCTCCATCGCCTCACCGCTGTTGACGGTGATGATCTCGTCATAGATGTGGGTGTCGAGGATTTTTGGCGCAAAGCCGGCGCCGATGCCCTGGATCTTGTGCGGGCCCGGCTGGCCGCCGGAGAGTACAGGCGATTCCTCCGGCTCGACGGCAATGACCTTGAGCGCCGGGTTGCGCTCCTTCAGCACCTGGCCGGCGCCGGTGATCGTGCCGCCGGTGCCGATGCCGGAGACGAAGATATCGATCTTGCCGTCGGTATCGTTCCAGATTTCCTCGGCCGTCGTCTTGCGGTGGATTTCCGGGTTGGCCGGGTTCTCGAACTGTTGCGGAATGATCGCGTCCGGCAGCGTCGCGGCGAGTTCTTCCGCCTTGGCGATCGCCCCCTTCATGCCTTTCGGCCCTTCGGTCAGCACCAGTTCGGCGCCGAGCAGGGCGAGCATCTTGCGCCGCTCGATCGACATCGTTTCCGGCATGGTGAGGATCAGCTTGTATCCCTTGGCGGCGGCGGCGAAGGCGAGCGCAATGCCGGTATTGCCGGACGTCGGCTCGACCAGCGTCGTCTTGCCGGGCGTGATCTTGCCCTGGGCTTCCAGGCTCTCGATCATCGCCACCCCGATGCGGTCCTTCACCGAAGCGATCGGGTTGAAGAATTCGAGCTTGGCCAGAAGATTGGCCTTCACGCTCTTTTCCCTGGCCAGCTTGTCGAGGCGCACAATCGGCGTGTCGCCGATGGTTTCGGTGATCGAGGAATAGATGCGGCCGCGTCCCGGCTTTCTGGTCTCTGGCATGGTGCTCTCCCTGAGTTTGGAGAGAAGTTAGGGCGTGTTACCGGCGAAAGCCAGCAAGGCGGAACCCGCCGCAAAGAGAAATGGAAATTTTGTTCCCGGAAGTCGCCGGCAACGAAAACGCCTTTGCGTTCAAAGGCCGGTCGAGCCGAAGCCGCCGGCACCGCGGGCAGTCGTGGAGGTTTCGGTAATTTCGGCCACCCGAGCCTGGGTCACCGGCGCGATCACCATCTGCGCGATCCGCATACCGCGGGTGATGACGAAGTCCTCGTCGCCGAGGTTGACCAGCAGTACCTTCACTTCGCCGCGATAATCGCTGTCGATCGTGCCGGGCGTGTTGAGGCAGGTGATGCCGTTCTTGAAGGCAAGGCCGGAGCGCGGCCGCACCTGGGCCTCGAAACCTTCCGGGATTTCGAAGATGAAGCCGGTCGGTACCAGCGCCCGTTTGCCGGGCGTGATCGTCAGCGGCATGTCGGTCTCGACGGCGGCGCGCAGGTCCATGCCGGCAGCACCCGCGGTTTCATAGGCTGGCAGGTCGAGGCCGGCGCCGTGAGGGAGCCGGACGAGATTGAGCTTCGGCGAGGAGGGGGCGTGAATATTCATCATGTCATTTGCCGACCCGGTGTTACTCCGGTCAAACACGAATTGAAAGTTATCCACGGAGTCGTTAGATACGCGGCAACGTAAAGGATCTAGAAAAAATGCCCGAAACGATTGCCGAGGCGGTTTCCCGCCGTCGCACATTCGCAATTATTGCCCATCCAGACGCGGGCAAGACGACGCTGACCGAAAAACTGCTGCTGTTCGGCGGCGCTATCCAGCTCGCCGGCGAAGTGAAGGCGAAGAAGGATCGCATTCAGACGCGGTCCGACTGGATGAAGATCGAGCGCGAACGCGGCATCTCGGTCGTCACCTCGGTGATGACTTTCGAATATGACGGCAACGTCTTCAATATTCTCGATACGCCGGGCCACGAAGACTTCGCCGACGACACCTATCGCACGCTGACGGCGGTGGATGCCGCGGTCATGGTCATCGACGCGGCAAAAGGCATCGAGCCGCGGACGCTGAAGCTGTTCGAAGTGTGCCGCATGCGCGATATCCCGATCATCACCTTCATCAACAAGATGGACCGCGAAAGCCGCGATCCCTTCGAGATCCTGGATGAGGTCGAGGAAAAGCTGGCGCTCGACACCGCTCCGGTCACCTGGCCGATCGGCCGGTCCAAGACCTTCTGCGGATCCTACCATCTGGCAGACAATACGGTTCGCGGTTCGGATACCGAAATCAAAGCGACCCCGGTCAACGGACCTCAGAGCGTTGCCGATCGCCTGCCGGAAAACGAACGGGCGGCCTTCGTCGAGGAGACCGAACTGGCGATCGAGGCTTGCCGGCCGTTCGACCGTCAGGCCTTCCTCGAAGGCCACATGACGCCGGTCTTCTTCGGCTCCGCATTACGCAATTACGGCGTGCGCGACCTGATCGACGCGCTTGGCGATTTCGCGCCGCCTCCGCGCGACCAGGTGGCGGATGTCCGCACCGTGCATGCCACCGACGAGAAGATGACCGCCTTCGTTTTCAAGATCCAGGCGAACATGGATCCCAACCATCGCGACCGTATCGCGTTTGCGCGCATCTGCTCGGGCAAGCTGGAGCGCGGCATGAAGGCGCGGCTGGCGCGTACCGGCAAGCAATTGGGGCTCACGGCGCCGCAATTCTTCTTCGCCTCGCAGCGCCAGCTCGCCGACACCGCCTATGCGGGCGATGTGGTCGGCATCCCGAACCACGGCACGCTGCGCATCGGCGACACGCTGACCGAGGGCGAACAGCTCGTCTTCCAGGGCGTACCGAACTTCTCGCCGGAAATCCTTCGCCGCGTGCGGCTGGAGGATGCCATGAAGGCGAAGAAGCTGAAGGAAGCCCTGCAGCAGATGGCGGAAGAGGGTGTCGTTCAGCTCTTCTCCCCGGAAGACGGCTCGCCGGCCATCGTCGGGGTCGTCGGCGCGCTGCAGCTCGACGTCCTGAAGGAACGGCTGCAGGGCGAATACGGCCTGCCGGTTTCCTTCGAAATGTCGCGCTTCTCGATCTGCCGCTGGATCTCTGCCGAAAATCAGGCGGATCTCGACAAGTTCCTGACGGTCAAGCGCGGCGATATCGCCCGCGATCTTGATGGCGATCCGGTTTTCCTGGCGCAGGACAGTTTCTCGCTGCGCTACGAGTCGGAGCGTTATCCGGCCATCAAGATGGTCGCGATCAAGGAATATCAGGTCGCGAAAGCGGCCTGATACCGTTCCGGTGTCTTAGCCGAACTTGACCGCTGTCGTATTGGACCCGCAGACCAGCACGCAGACGCGCTCATCGGGGCCGGGAACATATTTGCCGGACAGCAGGGCTGCGAAGGCCGCTGCACCGCCGGGTTCGGCAACGATGCGGGCGCCGGCCCAGAGTGCCTTCTGAGCCGCGAGGATTTCGTCGTCGGTGACCAGCAGCGGAGGCTGGACATATTTCTGCGCGACAGGGAACATCAGTTCGCCGACCTGCTTCGGCGCCAGCGAATCCGCCGCGATGCCGCCGGCCGGCGCATCCACGGGGCGGCCGGCCTTGAAGGCTTCGTAAAGCGTCGGCGCACCGTCGGATTCCACCGCGACGATCTTCACCCGGCCGCGGAACCAGGAGGCGATGCCGCCGATCAGCCCGCCGCCGCCGACGGCCACGAGCAGCGTCGTCATCTCGGGCAGGTCGTCCTCGATCTCCTTGCCGAGCGTGCCCTGGCCGAGCAGGGTTTCCACCTGGTCATAGGCATGGGCGGCGATTGCACCGCTCGTCGCCACATAGGTCTGGCTCGCGGCCAGTGCATCGTTGTAGCGATCTCCGCCGACCACCAGCTCGGCACCATAGGAGCGAATGAGGTCGATCTTCGCCTGGGAAGCCACGCTCGGCACGAAAATATGCGCCGGAACGCCGAGCCGCATCGCCGCATAGGCGACAGCCGCCCCGTGATTGCCGCCGGACGCGGCGACGACGCCGGCCGTGGGGACATTGCGTGTCAAGAGGTTGGTGAAGGCGCCACGGGCCTTGAATGAGCCGGAATGCTGCAGCAGTTCGAGCTTCAGGTCGATCGGCAGTGGTGTCCCGCCGAAATCGCGCATGTCCACGCGCATGACCGGCGTGCGGCGGATATGCGGGCGGATGAGCTTCTCGGTTTCCGCGATACGTTCTGGCGTGACTGTGTGTTCGATCGACATGACGGCCTCTTGGGAATCGAAAGGCCATGGGTAGCCGCCGGGCCGCCGAAATGAAAGTCCCTTTAAGCGCCGATCCGTTCGCTGAGAAAATCGACGACGGCGCGCACCGCCGGAAGCTGCCCGCGTCGGTGCGGCATCAGGATCGTCGTCGTGATGCTGCCGGCGGTCCAATCGGGCAACAGGCGGATCAGCCTGCCCTCGTCAAGCGCCCCGCGGCAGACGGAAGTCGGCAGGCAGGTCAGGCCAAGGCCTGCCATCGCTGCCTTCATGATCACCATCGGCTCGTCGGCGGAAAGCACGGATCTGGGTGTCACGACGACCGCTTCGCCATCGCCTGAGGCCAACTTCCAGACCATGTCCGTCGGGCCTGCGGTGACCGCCTTGTGTCCGGCGAGATCCTCCGGCCGTAAGGGCTCGCCATGGATGCGAACATAATCCGGTGAGGCGACGACGAAGAAAGGATGCGTCGCAAGCTTCTTCTGCAGCAGCGTCGAATCCGGCAGCGGTGCCTGGTGGCTGCGTACTGCAATGTCGAAACCCTCCTGAACGATATCGACGAACCGGTCGCTCACATGCAGCGAAAGATGCAGTTTCGGATATCGTGCCGAAAGCTCGGCGAGATGATCGGCGAGCGTGAATTGTGCGGTCGGCACCGCAGCCGTCATTCGCACGATGCCGCTCGGCTCGCCGAGATGGGTACGCACGATGGTCTCCGCCATCTCCGCCTCGATCACAGACGCCTGCGCATGCCGGAAGAAATCGCGGCCAAGATCGGTCAGCGAAAAACTGCGGGACGTCCGCTGGATCAGCCGCACGCCCAGCCGGTCCTCAAGTTCCGCCACGCGTTTGCTGACGGTGGATTTCGGCACGCCGAGCCTGCGCCCTGCCGCGGAAAAGCCGCCATGCTCCACGGCCTGCACGAAGAAATAGAGATCGTTGAGGTTGGGCAAAGTCATCCTCAGCTTCCATGTCTGTAGACTTAAAGGCGGAAAATTGGCGTCTACCGCGCCAGCGTCCATAAAATCATATTGGCGGTGTCTCAAAGTTTCAATCCAGGGAGTATGAAATGACACCGATCCTGTTTTACGGCGTTCCGGAAGGATGTTCCTTCGGCTCGATCGTCGCGCTTGAATGGACCGGCGCGCCTTATCGGCTGTGCCGCGTCGAAATGCCGGCCGTGGTTTCGAGCAAGGCCTACAAGCCCGTCAATCCGATCGGCGAAACACCCTCGCTGATGCTGCCGGATGGCCGGGTGATGAGCGAAAGCATGGCGATCCTCAACCATATCGCCGCGCGCACGGTGGCGAAGGGCTGGGGTTTCGATCCGAAATCGGAAAAATTCGACCGGCTGAACCAGATGCTGGCCTTCCTCAATACCGCTTTCTTCAACGCCTTCGGCCCGCTCTGGTACACGGTGGAGCACGAACTGGAGCCGCAGGCTAAAGAGGCTCTTCGCGCTTACGGCATCGCCAAGGTCGAAAAGGCACATGCGCAGCTCGAAACCCTCCTTGATGGCCGCGATTGGCTGCTCGGCGACGGGAAGAGTTTTGCAGACGCCTATTTCGCCGGCATCGCCCGCTGGAACGATTTCCACCGGGTCGTCGACCGTAGGCAGTTTCCGGCGCTCAATGCGCTCTACGAGCGCCTGCAGCAGGACCCGGCAGTACGGTTCGCCTGGGCCATTGAGCATCAGGAGGAGGCGCAGACCAGCGGCCAGTTCCTCGGCCATGTGAGCCTGGAAGAAGTGCTCGGATCTCTGAAGCAGGCGGCGTGATCGCCGAATTCATACGCAGTGATGGCGTCCTTGGGGACGCCATGACCAAGCATCCTGAGACTTTTAAGGGGCTTATGCCGCGGTGAGGTCCTTGAGGAAGTCGTCGCACCAGCGGGTGACGTCGTGCTCGAGGAGATGCTCCATCATGCGGCCCCAGCGCTCCTTGCGCTCCTCGATCGGCATGTTGATGCCGCGCGCGATCGCGTTCGCCGTTCCTTCGATGTCATAGGGATTGACCAGCAGCGCCCCACGCAGTTCCCGCGCCGCGCCAGCGAAACGCGACAGCACCAGAACGCCCGGGTTTTCCGGATCCTGAGCCGCGACATATTCCTTGGCGACCAGGTTCATGCCGTCGCGCAGCGGCGTGACGAGTCCAATCTTGGCAAGCCGATAAAGGCCGGCCAGAACCGGCCGGCCGATCGAGCGGTTGATATAGCGGATCGGCACCCAGTCGACCGTGCCGATCGCACCGTTCACGCGGCCCGCCTGCTCGGCCACCATCCGCTGCATCTGCTCGTATTCCGGCACTTCCGAGCGGGATTTCGGAGTGATCTGCAGGTAGGTGACGCGGTTGTGATGGGCGGGGTTGGATTTGACGAAGTGCTCGAAGGCGTCGATCCGCTGGGTGATGCCCTTGGAGTAGTCCAGCCGGTCGACGCCGATGATCAGGTCGCGCCCTTCGATACTCTGCTTGGCCTTGCGCACGATGATATTGCTCGCCGCTTTCTTCGCGTATTCGGCAAAGGCGGCAGTTTCGATACTGATCGAATAGAAACCGCCCTTGAAGGTCCGCCCGTAGGAGCTCAGCTTCCCCCCCTCCAGTGCGTCGCCGATGCCTTCGCGCACGAGTCCGCCGACGAAATTGGCGAGGTCGTGGTCCGTCTGGAACCCGACCAGATCGTAATACGACAGCCCTTTCATGATCTCCTCGTGAACGGGCATGGTGAAGAGCACGTCAGCCGGCGGCCAGGGAATGTGCAGGAAGAAGCCGATCTTGTTCTTGAGGCCCATCTGGCGCAGCTCCGCGGCCAGCGGAATCAGGTGGTAGTCGTGTATCCAGATGACGTCGTCTTCCTGGATGAGCGGCGCCAGCTTGTGGGCGAAGAAGCGGTTGACGCGGAAATACCCAGCCATTTCCTTGCGTCCATATTCGGCAAGGTCCATCCGGTAATGACAGATCGGCCAGAGCACGCGGTTGGCAAACCCGTGGTAATATTCCTCGACATCCGTCTTGGTGAGATCGGTGAGCGCATAGGTGATGTTGCCGTGCTGCTGCATATCGAGCGGTGCCGGCTCCTTGGCGCCGCTGGATTTGCCGGACCATCCCATCCAGATGCCGCCGTGCTCCTCCAGGGCGGCCTGCAGCGCGACAGCCAGCCCGCCGGCTGGGGCATCGCCGCTCTTTTGCGGCAGGGAGACACGGTTCGAAACGACGACAAGTCGGCTCAAGATATTGTCCTTTCAGCTCACGCGGCATCGGTGTTTAGGCCACCCGCAAGCGTTTCGATTGCCGCGCGCAATGCAGCGGCCGAGGGGAGGGTGGATTTGGCTTCCGTGTCACCCGGCGTCTCGGTGATACGGATGGAATGGCCGCCGAGTTCGTTGGCGGTGCGGAACATCGCCTCGTCGGTCACGTCGTCACCGATCGCGATTGGTCTTCGGCCCTTGAACGGCGGTTGATCGAGAAAGGCCTGCAAGGCGTGGCCCTTGCTCGCCTGGGCCGGCCTGATCTCCATCACCATCTTGCCGTGCTGGAGCGTGAAGTCCGGCCCGGCCATATCGAGGTAGCGGGGCATGGCCGCCTCGACAACCTCGCGTTGCTGCGGCGCCTGGCGATAATGAGCGGCCACGGCCGCACCCTTGTCCTCCACCAGAACACCCGGCCATTGACTGGCTTCGCGCAGAAGAGCCGCCTTCACATCCTCGAACGCGGCGTTGATCTCGACGCGGCTGATCGCCCCTGAGGGATCGCGGCGTTCGGAGCCGTGCAGGCCGGCGATCGGGAATTTATATGGCGTGAAAAGCCGGTCAGCATAGGGAAGGGCCCGGCCTGTGACCAGCGCCAGCGCGCCGCCAAGCCTCATGGAAAGACGATGCAGGTTTTCGGGCAGCTTCGGCGGTACGACGATCCCGTCCGGGGTCTCGGCAAGCTCGATCAGCGTGCCGTCGATATCGAGAAACAGCGCCCATCGCTCCGGTTCGAGCGTGAGCCTGGCGAGAACGGGATCCCCCGGAATGAGCGCTTCTGCTGCAGCTGGGCTCGACTGTTCTTTACGCGACATGTGCCTCTATCTAGGCCGCCAAACTCCGGCGGCAACCTCGAAAGATCACGCCTTGTCGCAAAAAGTGATAGGTTCTTTAGCAAGAAACCGGCATGAAGCCGTCGGATTCATGTTTCATTAAGCCTTTGTCGGGACCCTGAAGTCCTGGATCAGTCCGCGAACGGGCGGCAAAGTCGGAGCAGAAATAACCCATGTGTCGTTGGGCAGCCTATCGTGGCGAACCTCTCTATCTCGAAGAACTCGTATCCTCACCGGCCCATTCCCTGATCGAGCAGTCCCATTGCGCCACCCGCGCCAAGACCGCGACGAATGGTGATGGTTTCGGTATCGCCTGGTACGGAGATCGGCCGGAACCCGGCCGTTACCGCGACATCCTGCCGGCGTGGTCGGACTGCAATCTGAAGAGCCTGGCGCGGCAGATCCGTTCGCCGCTCTTCCTCGCCCATGTGCGGGCGGCAACCCATGGCGCGACGCGACGCGACAACTGCCATCCTTTCGTCCAGGGCCACTGGTCATTCATGCACAACGGCCAGATCTCCGGCTTCGATCGCATCCGCCGGCACATGGAGGGCATGCTCTCGGACGCGCTGTTCGATGCCCGCACCGGCACGACCGATTCCGAGCTTCTCTTCCTGCTCGCGTTGCAATTCGGCCTGGATACCGATCCGTTCCAGGCCATGGAAAGGGCGATTGCCACGGTCGAGGACCTGTCTATCGAAAAATCGGGCGAGGCATTGGTGCGCTTCACCGCCGCCTATTCCAACGGGCGGGAACTCTACGCAGTGCGTTACGCCACCGACCATAAGCCGCCGACGCTCTATGCGGCGCCAATGGGTGGCGAGACGGGTCATTGCCTCGTGTCCGAACCGCTGAACGACGAGGCCGATACCTGGGTGGAAATCCCGGACGGCAGCGCCGTCGTCCTTGATGGCGATGGCATGCGGGTCTCGCTCTTCCGGCCGAATGCGCTGTCCGAGGCAGCCTGAAATCTATCCCAGCTTCGAGGCGATCAGTGCCGCAAGGCGCTCTGCCACCTCGTCCTTGCCGAGATCGGGCCATTCGTCGACGCCGTTGGCGCTGATGATTTTTACCCGGTTGCGGGTGCCGCCCATGATGCCGGTTTCCGGCGAGACGTCGTTGGCGACGATCATGTCGGCGCCCTTGCGTTCCAGTTTCGCGCGGCCGTTCTTTTCGACTTCCTGGGTCTCCGCGGCAAAGCCGACCACGATCTTGGGCCGTTTCTCATGATGGCCCACGGTCTTGAGGATATCCGGGTTTTCTGTCATCAAGAGGGGAGGCGGAGCCTCGCCGGGCTGCTTCTTGATCTTCTGGCCGGCCGACGAGGCGACGCGCCAGTCTGCGACCGCGGCCACCATGACGGCGATATCGGCCGGCAGGCGGGAGGTCACCGCCTCCAGCATTTCCTCGGCGCGTTCCACATGTACGGTCTCGACGCCAACGGGATCAGGTATGGTCACCGGTCCGGAGACGAGCGTCACATCCGCGCCGAGCTTGGCAAGTGCCGCGGCAATCGCATGGCCCTGGCGGCCGGAGGAACGGTTGGCGATATAACGCACCGGGTCGATCGGCTCGTGCGTCGGGCCGGATGTGACGATCACCTTTTTGCCGGCAAGCGGTTTCGGCGCGCCGTCCAGCAGTTTGACGGCTGCCGCGACGATTTCCAGCGGCTCGGCCATGCGCCCGGTGCCGCCCTCGTTGCTTTCCGCCATCTCGCCGGCCATCGGGCCTATGAAATGGATGCCGTCGGCCTTCAGCGTCTCGGCATTGCGCCTGGTCGGGTGAGCGGCCCACATTTTCGGGTTCATCGCGGGCGCGATCAGGACCGGTCGGTCGGAGGCAAGCAGCACCGCGCTCGCAAGGTCGTCCGCCAGCCCATGCGCCATCTTGGCCATCAGGTCGGCGCTGGCGGGTGCGATGATCACTAGGTCGTTGTCGCGGGCGAGCCTGATATGGCCGACATCCTGCTCGTCCTCGCGGGAAAACAGGTCGATATAGACATGGCTGGCGGACAGCGCGCCGACCGCGAGCGGTGTGATGAATTCCTGAGCCGCCCTGGTCATGATCGGACGGACTGATGCCCCCCGCTCGCGAAGCCGGCGGATGAGATCGAGGCTCTTATAGGCCGCGATGCCGCCGGAGATGATCAGAAGGATGCGCTTGCCGGAGAGTTCCATGCCATTACCCGATGCCAGAATAGCGGGAAGCTAAGCCTTTGGCTGCCGAGTTGCAATTGCCTTCCCGCTGACGGCCGCGGAACAGTTGCAGCTGACGGGAGTTCGGCTGCAAAGGAGAGCCGCCATGAAAAAGAATTTCATTCCGAAGAAGATAGCCGGATTCAAGGTGCCGAAATCCGTGCGCCGGTCGTCATTGCTGCGCAACATGCTGGCGAGCCGCACCGGCCGGCAGATGCTGGCGAGAGCCCTCGTCGCCGGTGCCAATGCTGCCGCTACCGTCCTCACCGACGAGCGGGCCGACATCCGTAAGCCTGGCAAGACAAGCGGCCGCAAACGCGCCCTTGCCGCAGGCGTCGCGGGCGAGGCGATCGAGAGCGCGACGGCCGCAGCAACAGATGTCGTCACCAGTCCGACGCGCCCGCTCTTCAAGGCAGGCGCCAAGGCGAAGCAGGGCCGGATCTTCCCGGAACCGGTCACGCACTGACGCGAAAATAATCCGAACATCTTGCGCTGAATTCTGGACTGCATTACTCCTGTTTGCGGCCGGATGCGGCCAGCCGCCCGCGGCGCCCAGAGCGCCAAGGTGAATGCATCCACCGCCTCTCATCCTTTGCCAATCCGGCCAGCGATGACGAACGGATCAGCAATGCGGGCGCTGATTGATGGGACCCGACCGGTCCTTGTTCGTCTGTTGAAAGGATGATGAGATGCGCGATTTCCGCGATGCAAAACTGATGGCGAAAAGCCTGCGCGAGGCGCTTGCCGAACGTAAGGTCGAGCTGACGCATAGCCAGGTCCTGGAACTGGTTGCGACCCAGTTCGGCTACGACAACTGGAATATCCTTGCTGCAAAGATCGACGCGTCGGAGCCGCAGCAAAGCAAGTCGGCTGCGGTGTCGATCCAGCCGGCCATTCCGATCTTCCGGATATTTTCGATCGACAAGGCGATGGAATTCTACCGCGATTTCCTGGGCTTCACCGTGGACTGGGAGTACCGCTTCGGCGAAAACTTCCCGCTCTATTGCCAGGTCTCGCGAAGCGGCATGCTGATACACCTCTCCGAGCATGCGGGCGATGCCTCGCCCGGCGCGCGGGTCTTTGTGCCGATGACGGGCGTGCGCGCCTTCCAGCAGGAGCTGATCGGCAGGAACTACCCCTATATGAAGCCAGGGCTCGAACAGGCGGATTGGGGTCTGGAAGTGACGGTCATCGACCCGTTCAGCAACCGCATCACCTTCTGCGAACGGGAGATCAAGGCACAGGGCTGACCTGGTGCCCTCAAGGTTCGGCGGGACGCTAGATCTTCTTCCTGGCCGTCGCGAGCGGCTCGGTCGTCAGCCTGAAATCCGCCATTTCCTTCGGTGTCAGGTAATAGAGCCGGTCCGGCGGCGTTTCGAGCGCATGGATCCACAGGCCCGCGCCGATGCCCATCTGGTCTAGATGGCGGGCGACCCGCGCGGTGGTCGCCTGCGCGGCGGACATCGCCTGTTCCGCCGACGGCCGATCCTTGGCTCCGTTGAAAACCTGGTGCACGCCGATCACCGCATCCTTTTCCGCCAAACGGCCGATGCCGCCGGCAAACATGATCGGGCAGGATGAGGCGCAGAGCGCCTTCGCCGCGACTTTGGTGTCGAGCTTCCTGTCGCGGATCAGCTTCGACATGGCAAGTGCATCGTCCACCGAGCCGCCGGGCGAATTGAGGGCCACTGTCTTCACGTATTCGCCGCGCGTTTCGACCTCCTTGGCGAAGCGGGCGGCAGCACCGGGATCGATCGTCCCTTCGGCCAGCAGCACGCCGCCTGTGGTGAGTTCGAAGGTCATCGGCTTGCGCAGCACTTCCCGGGGACTGGCCGGCTGTACAGGTGGCGCTGCCGGTACGCCCTCGGTCAAGGCCGGCGGCAGTACGGGCTGGTCTTCGCGCATGGGGTCGAAGCCGGGCAGGGCGGCGTTCATCGCCGTCATGTCGCGAACATCGACGACGAGGAAAACCGCCGCAGCCGAGAGAAGAATATAGAAGGCGCCGCGCATCAGCACGCCTTCGTCAAGCTTCCTGATCGCCTCACCGATCCTCATGCGACCGGTCCCGGCTGCGCGATTTGAGGTCGATGGCGGTGATGTTGTTCGGCTCGGCTTCGGACGCTGGTTCCGGCGTTGATTGAGGTGCCGGCTGCGGTCTTGGCGCCAATGTCCTGTCGTCGGCTTCCGCCTTCGCAATCGGCTGCTCGATGGTCACGCCGCTCGCCGTGACGGCACGCTGAACCTCAAGCGCCCGCAAGAGTTCGGCAGCCGTGATCCGTTCGGCGAAGGGCAGGTTTTCCTCCTGTCGGCGGATCGCGCCATGCACGGTGGCGAGAATGAACACCATCACGCCGGGCAGGAGGTCGATGGAAATAGCCCCGGCCCAGGCGGGAATGAAGTCCTGCGCATAATGGAGCACGGCTTCGGCGGAGGAGAGCGGCACGAAGCGGCGCTCCTGCACCGGCGGCCGGGCGAGGATCTCGTCGGCGGCCTTGGCGAGCGCCTTGGATTGCGCCGTGACCGAGGTGCGGACGGTGTCCATCACCTGGTTCTGGCGGTTGACGAGATCGGCAGCACCTCCATCCGGGACCGGCGCGATGAACCCGACCGACAGGTCGTCCGCCGCGCGGCGGATCGACGGTGCGATCGAGGTCTGGGCGAGCGAGGTGATGACGCCCGTCAGTGCCACGGCTTCGGTGGAAAACTGGTCGGCACGCGGCTCGATCGTGCCCGGCGCGGAAACCAGCGAACGCATCGTCTCAAGCCGTTTCTGCCCTCGGGCGAAGAGCTCGTCCACCTGCTCGCGCGAGGTGTTGATGTTGGCTGCAAGCGACTTCATCTGCGCCGACATCTGGCTGAGGAGCTGTACGACGCTCCCTGATCCGGTCGTGCCGGTGAGCGAGCCGGATTGCCGCTCGACGCCCGCGAGCTGGGAGAAACGCTCGGACGCGCGCTGGATATCCGGCAACAGGCTTTGCGCCGCGAGCGCATTCTGGTGGGCGCGGTCGAGATCGGCGGTATAGTCCTCGACCGTCTCGGAGAGATGCTGCTCCACGGCCGCGGAGCCGGCAAGTGCCGCCGCGTTCAGCCAGCTCGACATGGCAAGGATCATCGCAGCACCCACCGCCATGACGCCAAGCATGGCGGTGCGTCCCGCACGGGTCGTCACATGCGGATAGAACCGGGCCATGTAGGACCAGAAGGCATAGATGCCGACCGAGACCGAAGCGGAATAGATGACGGCGGCAAAAAACACGGCCGTCGGTGACCCGTCGAGAATGCTGCGCGCACCGAGATAGGTGTAGACGCCGGATGCCAGCGCCAACACGGCAAGCGCGAAGCGGGTCATCGTCTCGACGGCTGCGACGCCGTCATGCAAGCGTTGAGTTGCGCCTAGCGCCATGAAACGTCTCCGGAAGGCCAGGTCCCAAAAGGAATGTATTCCTTAACAGAGAATGAGAACTCGGCGGAATAAAGGCCGCTTTGGAGTTGCAATATGGCGAAAGCCCTTGCGGAGCAGGGTTTTCGCATCGTCAGGGGACCGGATAAACCTCAGCTCAGCGTGAACGCGAGATACAGCAGCGACAGCGCGATGATCCAAAGCGCGACGCGCCCCGAGCGATTGTGTCGCGCCTCCGACCTGCCGATGGCCTCTGTCGTCTCGGGATCGAAGCGCAGGCCGTGCTCGCTCATATGGACGAGTTCCTGGTGTAGCGTCTCCGTCTTGGCAGCGATCTCCGGCAACGTCTCGGCAAGCTTGACGGCAGCTTTGACGCCATCGCGCAAGTCCGAGACAATGCGCTTCGGCCCGAGATTGTCGCGGATCCATTGGCCGACGACCGGTTCCGAGGCCTTCCACATGTTGAATCGCGGATCGAGCATGCGCGACACGCCCTCGACCACGACCATGGTCTTCTGCAGCAGGATCAGTTCGGTGCGGGTCTGCATCTCGAACAGGTCGGTGACTTCGAAGAGCAGCGCCAAGAGCCGCGCCATGGAGATCGTTTCCGCCGGCTGGCCGTGGATCGGTTCGCCGATCGCGCGGATCGCCTGGGCGAAGCTCGCCACGTCGTGATGCGCCGGCACGTAGCCCGCCTCAAAATGCACTTCCGCGACGCGCATATAGTCGCGGGTAATGAAGCCGTAGAGGATTTCGGCGAGGAAACGGCGCTCCTTCTTGCCGAGCCGCCCGACAATGCCCATGTCGACGGCGACGATCGTGCCGGCAGCGTCGACGAACAGATTGCCGGGATGCATGTCCGCATGGAAAAAGCCGTCCCGTAGCGTGTGGCGCAGGAAGGACTGGATCAGTATCTCGGCGAGCTTTTCGAGATTGTGGCCGGCGGCGCGAAGACCTGCAACATCCGACATCTTGACGCCGTCGATCCACTCCATGGTGATCACGTCGCGGCCGGTGCGTTCCCAGTCGACCAGCGGCACCCGGAAGCCGGGGTCGTCCTTGGTATTCTCGGCAATCTCGGAAAGCGCCGCGGCCTCCAGGCGCAGGTCCATTTCCACCTTGGTGGTCTGTTCGAGCGTTCGCGTCACTTCGACCGGCCTTAAGCGCCGGCTGGAGCGCATGAAGCGTTCCTGCATGCGCGACAGGAGATACATGCTTTCGATGTCATGGGCGAAACGCTGGCGCACGCCCGGGCGCACCACCTTGATGGCCACTTTCCTGTCGTTGACGACGCCGGGATGGACCTGGGCGATCGAGGCGGCCGCGATCGGCTCGCCGAAGGAGGAATAGAGATCGCCGATCGTCCGGCCGAGCGATGCCTCGACCGCCGCTTTCGCAATCTCGGTCGGGAAGAAGGCCATCCGGTCCTGCAGCATGGCGAGATCGACGGCCCAGTCGACCCCGACCACATCCGGACGGGTTGCAAGGAACTGGCCGATCTTGACATAGGAAGGCCCCAGCCGGTCGACGGCACGGGTCAGCCGCTCGCTGCGCGCCTGCGTCTTGGAGCGAAACCGCGCCAAGGGCTCGACCAGTGCCTTGATGAGGCCGACGGAAGGCGGCATGTCCTGGGTCGGCAGCGCCGATACCACACCCTCACGCACAAGAACCCAGCCGACGCGGGCAAGCCGGAAATAAGCGCCAATCGTGCTCATGCGTTCAGAGTTTCCAGCCGGAATGCAGCGCCGCGATGCCGCCGGTATAATTGGTATAGGTGACGCGTGAAAAACCCGCATTGCGGATCATCGCCGCAAAATTCTCCTGGTTCGGGAATTTGCGGATCGATTCCACCAGATATTGGTAGGGCTCGGCCTCGCCGGTGATCATCTTGCCGAAGCGCGGGATCGCCTTGAACGACCATTCCTCGTAGAAGCGCTCGAGAAGCGGCATCTCGACTTCGGAAAATTCCAGGACCAGCAGTCGTCCGCCGCGTTTCAGCACGCGATAGGCCTCCTTCAGCGCCACGTCGATATGCGGCACGTTGCGGATGCCGAAGGCGATCGTATAGGCATCGAAGGAGTTCGCCTCGAAAGGCAGCGACTCGGCATTGGCCTCGACGAAGGCGAGATTTTCGGAAAGGCGTTTCTTTTCGGCCCGCTCGGCGCCGACCGCCAGCATCGAGCCGTTAATGTCGAGCACGGTCACATGGGCCTTCCGGTCGGAAGCCTCGACGATGCGGAAAGCGATGTCGCCCGTGCCGCCGGCCACATCCAGGGTTTTATAGCCGACGTCCTTTCTCGGATTGAGCGAGGCGATCAGCGCATCCTTCCAGACGCGGTGCATGCCGGCCGACATCACGTCGTTCATCACGTCGTAGCGTTTGGCAACCTTGTGGAAGACGTCGTTGACGAGGCCCTGCTTCTCGCCGTCCGCAACCTTGCGGAAGCCATAGGACGTTTCCATCCCGCCGTCGGCGCTTGTACGGGCTTCAGTCATCGGTGAACTCCTAACGTCTCTCTTCTGGCCGGCGACCATAGCGAAATCGCTCATCGCACGCTATCTGTGGCGCGTGTCATTACATGGGTGCGACATCCGGTCCGGTCTATAGACCAGGCGCGATGTCGTTGAAACAGGAAGTTAGTCGATCATGCCCGAATTGCCAGAGGTGGAAACCGTCCGGCGCGGTCTCGCCCCGGCAATGGAAGGTGCGGTGATCGCCAGGCTGGAACTCAATCGCCCGGACCTGCGCTTTCCGTTGCCGGAGAATTTTGCCGATGCCGTCCACGAACGCCGTATCGTCTCGCTCGGCAGGCGCGCCAAATACCTGCTGATCGACCTGGAGGACGATCTGACCGTGATTAGCCATCTCGGCATGTCCGGGTCATTTCGGATCGAGAATGAAGCGCTCGGCGAGTTTCACCATCCGCGTTCGAAGGATCAGAAACACGATCATGTCGTCTTCCATCTGAGACAGAAGGAAGGCCTGCTGCGCGTCATATACAATGACCCGCGCCGCTTCGGCTTCATGCAGCTCTGGAAGCGCAGCGAGCTCGATCTTTATCCGGCCTTTGCCGAGCTTGGGCCGGAGCCGACCGGCAATGCGCTCGACGCCGATTATCTGGCGGCGAGGTTGGCGGGCAAGAGCCAGCCGCTCAAGGGCGCCCTCCTCGACCAGACCGTGATAGCGGGTCTCGGCAATATCTACGTCTGCGAGGCGCTGTGGCGCTCGCATCTTTCGCCGAAACGCGCCGCCGGCAGCGTCGTCACCAAGACCGGCAGGCCGAACAAGGAACTGGTCCTCCTCAAGCAGTCGATCCGCGATGTTATTGCCGATGCGATCGCCGCCGGAGGTTCGTCGCTGAGAGATCATATTCAGACGGATGGCTCGCTTGGCTATTTCCAGCACTCCTTTTCCGTCTACGACCGGGAAGGCGGCGCTTGCCGCACGCCGGGCTGCGGCGGTACCGTCGCGCGCATCACCCAGGCGGGCCGCTCCACCTTCTATTGCCCGGCCTGCCAGAAATAACCGCCGCCAGAAACATAAAGAGGAGACATTCGATGAGCTACGAAACCCTGCTGACCGAAACCCGGGGCGCCGTCGCGCTCATCACCCTCAATCGTCCGAAGGCGCTGAATGCGCTGAACTCGACCGTCATGGTCGAATTGACCGAAGCGCTTTCCGCCTTCGGCAAGGACGAGGCGATCGGGGCGATCGTGCTGACCGGCTCGGAAAAGGCCTTTGCCGCCGGCGCCGATATCAAGGAAATGCAGGGCATCGATTTCGTCGAGGCTTATGTCAACGACTTCATCTCTGGCTGGGAGGCGATTGCCGCCACCCGCAAGCCGATGATCGCCGCCGTCTCCGGCTTCGCGCTGGGCGGCGGCTGCGAGCTTGCCATGATGTGCGATTTCATCATCGCCTCGGAAACCGCGAAGTTCGGCCAGCCGGAGATCACCCTCGGCGTCATTCCCGGCATGGGCGGCTCGCAGCGGCTGACCCGCGCCGTTGGTAAGGCGAAGGCGATGGACATGGTCATGACCGGCCGGATGATGGATGTGGCGGAAGCGGAGCGGGCAGGGCTGGTGTCGCGGATCGTTTCGCCGGAGCGTCTGCTCGACGAGGCGGTCGAGGCGGCAGCGAAGATCGCCTCTTTCCCGCGCGCCGCGGTGCTGATGGCCAAGGAGGCCGTCAATCGCTCCTTCGAGACGACGCTGGCAGAAGGCCTGCGCTTCGAACGGCGGCTTTTCCATTCGTTGTTTGCGACCGCCGACCAGAGGGAAGGCATGGCCGCCTTCGTGGAAAAGCGCAAGCCGCAGTTCTCCAACCGGTAAATCGCGCAAAAGCGGATGGTCATCCGCCAAAATGCGCGTTGACTGGGGCGGGTATTCCGGTTATATGCCCGCCCACAGTTGGGAAAGCCTGATCATGGCTTCCTCTATTGCTCCCGAATTGCTGGATTGATGGTCGCAAGGACCGGCGCGGCAACGGCGGAGTTTGGTTCGAATTCGTAGAGAGGCATGAAATGGCCAATACAACTTCGGCGAAAAAAGCGACCCGCAAGATCGCTCGCCGTACCGCAGTCAACAAGTCCCGCCGCTCGCGCGTTCGCGGCTTCATCCGTAAGGTCGAGGAAGCCATCGCTTCCGGCGACATGACCGTTGCTGCAGAAGCCCTCAAGGCTGCCCAGCCGGAGATCCAGCGCGCTGCCACCAAGGGCGTGCTTCACAGCAACACGGCATCCCGCAAGGTGTCCCGTCTTGCTGCACGTGTGAAGGCCCTTTCGGCCTGATCATTTCACAAACTGTATCATAATGAAGCCTGGTCCTCTCGACCGGGCTTTTTGTGTTTCTCTCAGGGCTCCTTATATTTATCCGGCTCATTAACAATTTCGTGTCATCGGCGTGACAGAAAATAGTTATTATAATCAATGAGTTATTGGAGGTCTATGAGTCTGTGGGTGACTTTGGCGATGGTCAAAAGCCCCCAGGTGGAGTCAAGAAGATTTTTATTTTTTCTGTGAACGATCGTTCAGAATGTATGTCAATTTTGAATCCCATTGATTCAACAGCGATTCTCCATGACGGCCTCTGTGACATTCAAATCACGCTCCCGGAGTCAACGCCCGCCTCTTAATTTTGCGTAAAATTCATCATTGATCTTGGCATTTGATCCTGCCTAAATGACCTTCAGCAAGGGGCGCGGGGATTACTTCAGAGGGCTGCCGGTTACCGTCACGTGTTGGGCGGAAGGCAGACTTTTACCCTTTGCAACGGGATAAATTCTCCCGTTTTCCTGATAACCATCGGTTGCGATCCGGAAATTGGCATTTCCGGAAACGGTCGGTTTTTGTCAACGCGATCCGGTCCAGTGTCCGGGTGAAGGAGGTGGAAGAAGTTCGAACGGCTCACGATGAGGATGAGGGCGTTCGTACATGCGGGGTGGCTCCCGCAAGCCCAGACCGTTCACGAGGCGGGCTGAGCGCGACTTTCGATCGGCTGCGAGGACGAGCGAAGGTTTTGAAAAAAAGGGGACGGGCGGCGACGGTTCTCAATGATTGGGAATGGTTTGCCATGCCTTGAAACGAAGTTTGTTCTGGCGGCGTTAACGAGAACCGCCAGGCTACGAGATTTGGAAGGCGGCGAATTATGCATATGAATACTATATCAGCCCGTGCAGGTAATGGGGACCAGGCGCGGCAGGCATTTGATCCAAGTTGCTCCCAGGCGGCAGGGGAAACGACGGAAATGAAGCATAATGCTCTTTTTGAGCGGTTTAGTGCGCGTCTGAAGGCACAGGTCGGTCAGGATGTTTATGCAAGCTGGTTCGGGCGTTTGAAGCTGCATTCCGTCTCAAAGAGCGTTGTTCGGCTCACGGTGCCGACCACTTTTCTGAAGTCCTGGATCAACAATCGTTACCTCGATCTGATCACCACCATATTCCAGGCGGAAGACGCCGAGATCCTGAAGGTCGAAATCCTGGTGCGTAGCGCAAGTCGTAGCACCAAGGCCCCCGTGGCAGGTGAAGAGCGCAGCCTGGCACCGGAACCCGCTGTTGTTGCCTCGTTTCCGCGTTCTCAAGGCCCCCGCGAGATTGGCAAGATCGCGACCTTCCCGTCGCCGTCTGCTGCGCCGGCGCGTTCTGCCCAGGCTCCCGGACCGCTGTTCGGCTCCCCGCTCGACAGCCGTTTCACCTTCGACACTTTCGTGGAAGGCCCGTCGAACCGGGTAGCGCTTGCTGCGGCCAAGACCATCGCCGAAGCCGGCGCCAGCGCGGTCCGTTTCAATCCGCTCTTCATTCATTCGGGCGTCGGCCTTGGCAAGACGCACCTTCTGCAGGCGATCGCCAATGCGGCAGTTGGCAGCGAGCGCATGCCGCGGGTGGTCTATCTGACGGCGGAATATTTCATGTGGCGTTTCGCGACCGCGATCCGCGACAACGACGCGCTGACGTTGAAGGACTCTCTGCGCAATATCGACCTGCTGATCATCGACGACATGCAGTTCCTGCAGGGCAAGATGATCCAGAACGAGTTCTGCCATCTCCTGAACATGCTGCTCGACAGCGCCAAGCAGGTGGTGGTTGCCGCCGATCGGGCGCCCTGGGAGCTGGAATCGCTCGATCCGCGCGTCCGCTCGCGTCTGCAGGGCGGTGTGGCAATCGAAGTCGAGGCCCCGGATTACGAGATGCGTCTCGAAATGATCAAGGGTCGGCTGGCGACCGCCCGCCAGGACGATCCGTCACTCGATATCCCGGCGGAAATCCTGAGCCACGTCGCCCGCAATGTGACCGCCAGCGGTCGCGAGCTGGAAGGCGCATTCAACCAGCTTCTGTTCCGTCGCTCCTTCGAACCCTCCCTGTCGATCGAGCGTGTCGATGAACTGCTCGCGCATCTGGTCGGCGCAGGCGAGGCCAAGCGCGTCCGTATCGAGGACATCCAGCGCATCGTGGCGCGTCATTACAATGTGTCGCGCCAGGAACTGGTCTCGAACCGCCGCACCCGGGTGATCGTCAAGCCGCGCCAGATCGCCATGTATCTGTCGAAGACGTTGACGCCGCGTTCCTTCCCGGAAATCGGTCGCCGTTTCGGCGGCAGGGACCACACGACCGTCCTGCATGCCGTCCGCAAGATCGAGGAATTGATTTCGGGTGACACGAAGCTCAGCCACGAGGTAGAACTGCTGAAACGGCTGATCAACGAGAACAACGCTTAAAATATATGTTTCTGCTTTCTGTAGCAACAATCTGGGCCGTGGCGTGCATAACGCCAGGGCCCAATACGCTTCTGGTCATGCGTTATGCGCTGACCGCGCCGCGCCGCGTTCCTATCCTGGCGGCGATGGGGACCATTACCGGCACGCTTTGCTGGGGTTTTGCCGGCTGGCTGGGGATCAATGCCCTCTTTCAGGCGGCTCCCTTTGCCTATGTAGTACTCAAGATCGTCGGCGGGCTTTATCTCGTCTGGCTCGGATTGAAGATCTTCCTGGATGCGCGAAAGTCGCGCCAGTCGGCTGATATCGTGGCGGCTCGGGTCGAGGTGCCGCTCAAGACCGCCTACCGGATGGGGCTGGCAACCAATCTTGCCAATCCGAAATCGGCGCTCTTCGTCGCCAGTCTTTTCGCCGCGACCATGCCGGCCGGAACGCCTTTCCTGTATGGCCTGGCGGCGATTGCCGTCATGGTCGCCGTCTCGACAGTCTATTATACCTTCCTGGTCGCGCTGATCACCCACAGATCGGTGGCGGCGGCCTATCTCAAGGCCAAGAAGAAGATCGATCTCGGCGTCGGCATGATTTTCGTCGGTTTTGGCACCAAGCTGCTGATGTCGCAGCGCTGAGGATCAGCGATGGCCATCGAGAAGGATCCCACGGCCAGCTTTTATAGCGAAAACGCGGTGATCTACGCGGCAAGTTCTGCTGCGAACACACGCCGCCTCGATAGCTTCCTGTCAAAACTCGCGCCCGGCGCCGCCATCCTCGAACTCGGCTGCGGCAGTGGGCGGGATAGCGCGGTGATGATCACGCGGGGTTTCGACGTCACGCCCACGGATGGCACGCCGGAGATGGCGGAGCAGGCCGCCAAACATCTGGGCAGGTCGGTTGACGTGCTCCAGTTCGGGGAAATCGACGCGGTCTCGGCGTTTGACGGCATATGGGCCAATGCATGCCTCCTGCATGCGCCGCGGGTGGAACTCGGTGGCATTCTCGGCCGCATTCACAAGGCCTTGCGCCCGGGCGGCGTCTTCTACGCGAGCTTCAAGGCCGGGGAGGCCGAAGGTCATGATGGCCTCGGACGTTATTACAACTATCCGTCCAGGGCCTGGCTAAGCGCCGCTTACGAGGCTTTCACCTGGACTTCCGTCGATATCGATGAAGTTCACGGCAGCGGTTACGACAAAAAGCCGACCGACTGGCTGCATGTCCTGGCGGTAAAAGCTTAAGCGCCGGATTTTCAGCAGGCGAGATCGGCCACCACTGCGTCGAGGATCAGCATGCCGGACGGCGTGCAACGCAGCCGCGAATTGCCGAGGCGCTCGATGAAGCCGTGTTCCAGCAGCCGCTCCTCGCGGATCGGGTCCGGGTCCCGGCCGGAAAGCTGCTGCCAGCGGGCGAGATCGACCCCTTCCCGCAGGCGCAGGCCCATCAGCAGCAATTCGTCGGCCTGTTCCTCGAAGCCGAGGATTTCCTCGTCCAGCATGCCATGGCCGATGCGTTCCACCTGTTCCAGCCAGGTTTCCGGACGGCGTTCGGTGGAGGTCGCGATCTTGTCTCTTCCGCGCATCAGGCGCCCGTGGGCGCCGGGTCCGATGCCCGCATAGTCGCCATAGCGCCAGTAAGTCAGGTTATGGCGGCTTTCAGCACCGGGGCGGGCGTGATTGGAAACCTCGTAGGCAGGCATGCCGAACCGCTCGGTAATCTCCTGCGTTGCCTCGTAGAGCGCTGCCGACTGGTCGTCATCCGGCACGATCAGCTTGCCGGCCTTGTGGAGGCCATAGAAGGGCGTGCCTTCCTCGATGGTGAGCTGGTAGAGCGACAAGTGATCGACCGCGTAGGATATCGCTTCCTTCAGTTCTGCTTCCCAGGCCTCGACCGTCTGTTTCGGCCGGGCATAGATGAGGTCGAAGGACATGCGCGGAAAGATCTCCCGCGCCAGCCTGATCGCCTTCAGGGCATCGGCCACGTCATGCAGCCGGCCGAGGAATTTGAGGTCCGGATCGTTGAGTGCCTGCACGCCGAGCGACACGCGGTTGACGCCGGCAGCGCGATAGCCGCGGAAGCGGGTCGCCTCGACGCTGGAGGGATTGGCCTCCATGGTGATCTCGATACCGTCAGGCACATGCCAGTGCCTGGCGATGCCGTCGAGGATCGCCGAGACTGTCGCAGGATCCATCAGCGACGGCGTGCCGCCGCCGAGAAAGATGCTGGTGACGGTCTTCGGTCCGCTCATGCGCCGCATCACTTCCATTTCCTTGAGGAAGGCGGCGGTGAAGCGCGGCTGGTCCACCGGCTGGTGGCGCACATGGCTGTTGAAGTCGCAATAGGGGCACTTGGCCGCGCAGAACGGCCAATGCACATAGACGCCAAAGCCCGGCTCGCCCGTATCAGGCAGTAGGGTATCGCGCAGAAGAGGAGCGGCTGAATTCAAAGCGCCTCAAGCCTCCAGGCAGGTTTCAACGAAACGCTTGAAGGCACGCGCACGGTGCGAGAGCGCTTCCGGTTCGCCGGGTTTCCAGCCGTGTTTCTGATCACTGCTCATTTCACCGAAGGTAATATCATAGCCCTGCGGTTGGAAGATCGGGTCATAACCAAATCCCTGGGTGCCGCGCGGCGGCCACGCCACGGTACCTTCCACCTCGCCGCGGAACATTTCCGTGTGTCCATCCGGCCAGGCGAGACAGAGCACGCTCACAAAGCGGCAGCTACGCTGCTCCGGCCTTGTTGCGCCGCGCTCCTCCAGCGCCGTCTCGACCTTCTCCATCGCCATCTGGAAGTCGCGGCTGCCGTCCTCGCGCTCTGCCCAGTTGGCGGTATAGACGCCGGGTGCGCCATCGAGCGCGTCGATGACGATGCCGGAATCATCCGACAGCGCCGGCAGTCCGGAGGCTTTGGCAGAGGCGAGCGCCTTGATCGCGGCGTTTTCCTCGAATGTCGTGCCCGTTTCGTCGGGCTCTTCGAATTTCAGTTCGGCGGCGGATTTCGCGGAAAAGCCGAAGGGACCGATCAGCTCTGCAATCTCGCGGATCTTTCCGGCATTGTGGCTGGCGACGACGATCGTTTTCGTATCGAGCTTGCGCATTTCAATTCCTATTCGATATTCCAGAGCCTCGGCTCTGCGCATTCCAGGCTGTTGCCGGCCGGATCGCGGAAATAGATTGAGCGGGCACCGTTCGGCCAGCGGAAATCGCTTTCGATGGCAATGCCTGCCTTGTTGAGCTTTTCCCTGAGCAAGTCAATCGCTTCGCTCGTCATGCGAAAGCAGATATGCCCCGGTCCTGTCGCACCATGGGGCGGAACCGGCAAGGCACCGGCGGGCGGTGGCTTCACCGTCTCTGCGGGGTTGAAGATCAGCAGGATGCCCGGCCCGCATCGGAAGAACACATGCCTGTTGCCGGCGCGCAGAACCTTTTCAAGTCCGAGGATGCCGCCGTAGAAGGCATCGGCGGCATCGAGATCGTCAGCATAAAGTGCGGTTTCGAGAATGCCTTCGATCAAAGAGCACCTCTCTCAGCGAGTTTCAGGCAATCGCCTGCTTCTGCATCGCCACCAGTTCCTGGGTGCCGTCCTGGGCAAGCGCCAGCAGCTTCAGGAACTCTTCCTGGCTGAAGGGCTTGCCCTCAGCCGTACCCTGCACCTCGACGATACCGCCGGAGCCGGTCATCACGAAATTGGCGTCCGTCTCGGCAGCCGAATCCTCGATATAGTCGAGGTCGATGACCGGCTGGCCGGCAAAGATGCCGCAGGAGATCGCAGCGACGTGGTCCTTCAGCACCTTGTCGACCTTGGTCATCGAGCGGGCTTCCATCCACTTCAAGCAATCGTAGAGCGCGATCCAGCCACCGGTGATCGACGCCGTGCGCGTGCCGCCGTCCGCCTGGATGACGTCGCAGTCGATGGTGATCTGCTTTTCGCCGAGCGCTTCGAGATCGATGACGGCGCGCAGGGAGCGGCCGATCAGGCGCTGGATTTCCTGGGTGCGGCCGCCTTGCTTTCCGGCGGCGGCTTCACGCTTCATGCGGTCGCCCGTGGCGCGCGGCAGCATGCCGTATTCCGCGGTCACCCAGCCCTTGCCGCTGTTGCGCAGCCACGGCGGTGTCTTTTCTTCCAGGCTCGCGGTACAAAGCACATGCGTGTCGCCGAACTTGACGAGGCATGAGCCTTCGGCATGTTTGGAGAAATTGCGCTCGAATGAGACCTTGCGCATCTGGTTCAACTGTCTGCCTGAAGGCCGCATGCTTCACTCCCTGGATTTCTGTTTCCGCCTTCTACGGCCCCGGCCCAGCTTTTGCAAAGAAAAAGGCCTGAGGCCCTCTGAGGGCGAATGATTATGCCCGTGATGATTTTCCCTTTGGAGAAGGCGCGGCGAATGACTATATTTTATCGAAAGATCAATGGAGCGGTGAAGGTTTAGATGGGATTTTCGGCATCGACGGGTAGGGACAGCGGTTCTGTGCTCGATGACCGTTCGCGCGAAATTTTCCGCCGCATCGTGGAAAGCTATCTGGAGACCGGCGAACCGCTCGGCTCTCGAAATCTTTCCCGCCTGCTGCCCATATCGCTGTCGCCGGCGTCGGTGCGCAATGTGATGAGCGATCTCGAGGAACTGGGCCTCATCTACTCCCCGCATATCAGCGCCGGCCGCCTGCCGACCCAGTCCGGGCTTCGCTTTTTCGTCGACGCGTTCATGCAGGTCGGAGACCTGTCGGCCGAGGAGCGTGCCAATATCGACCGGCAGATTCGGCCCGCTGATCGCGACCAGCCGATGGAAAGCCTGATGGCAGAGGCGAGCCGCATGCTGTCGGGCGTCTCGCGCGGCGCCGGGATCGTCATTACCACCAAGAGCGACCCGGTTCTAAAGCACGTCGAGTTCATTCGTCTCGAGCCGACCAAGGCGCTTGCGGTGCTTGTCGGCGATCATAACCAGGTGGAAAACCGCATTATCGAACTTCCGGCCGGCGTGACCTCGTCGCAGCTGACCGAAGCGGCCAATTTCCTCAACGCCCACCTGAGCGGCCAGACGCTGCCGGAACTGCGCGGCCAGCTGAAGACACTCAAGGATCAGGTACAGGGTGAGCTCCACGCGCTCTCGCAGGAACTGGTCGAGCGCGGTCTTGCGGTCTGGTCCGGCGACAGCGAGGAAGGCAAGCCGACCCAGCTTATCGTCCGCGGTCGTGCCAATCTGCTCGAAGGTCTGGCAGACGTTGCCGATCTCGATCGCCTGCGGTTGCTTTTCGACGATCTCGAGAAGAAGGACAGCCTGATCGAAATTCTCGATCTCGCTGAAAAAGGACCGGGCGTGCGAATCTTCATCGGCTCGGAAAACAAGCTGTTCTCCCTGTCGGGCTCCTCGCTCATCGTCGCGCCCTATCGTGACGGCGAAGACCGGATCGTCGGTGCCGTCGGCGTCATCGGCCCGACGCGGCTCAACTATTCGCGCATCGTGCCGATGGTGGATTACACCGCGCAGCTGCTTGCCAGGCTGTCGCGCTGAATTCGCGACGTAGCCGCCCCAACTTTCCCACCAAGCCTTGATTTTTTCACTTTAAACCTCGATATCGGGCACAAATCCAAGCCCGTAAATCCAAGCCAAGAATAACCGGAGACCGTCATGACCGACGAAACCAACAAGAACGGACCTGACGCAACTGCCGCGGAGAACACGGTTGAAGCTGTTGCATCTGCTCTTGAGGACGCGGCCAACCAGAAGAATGCCGAGGCGCCTGCCGCCGAACCGGATCCGCTGGAATTGCTGAAAGCCGAAAATAACGAGCTGCGCGACCGCTTCCTGCGGCTGGCGGCCGAAATGGATAACCTGCGCCGCCGCACCGAACGCGAGATCAAGGACGCCAAGGCCTATGCGGCAGCCGGCTTTGCGCGCGACATGCTCGCCGTTTCGGACAACCTGCGCCGGGCGCTGGACGCCGTGCCGACCGAAATGCGAGCCACGGCGGATGCCGCTCTGACCACGCTCCTCGAGGGCGTCGAGATGACCGAGCGCTCCATGCTGTCGGCGCTGGAACGCCACGGCGTGAAGAAGATCGATGCGGAAGGTCAGAAGTTCGATCCGAACTTCCACCAGGCGATGTTCGAGATCCCGAACTCTGCTGTTCCGAACAATACCGTCGTCCAGGTCGTCCAGGCCGGGTTCACGATCGGCGAACGCGTGCTGCGCCCCGCCATGGTCGGTGTTGCCAAGGGCGGCCCGAAGGCGGAAGCCTCCGCGGAAGCCGCCGGCGAGAAGAACGCCTGAGAGCTTTGAAAAGCGGGCGCAAGCCCGCTTTTCGCTTTGCGTCAGACGCTCAATCGGCGTTTCTCAGTCCTGAGGGCAAGCGTCCGCGCCGTCAGGTCACGCGTATTTTCCAGTCAAACGGGTCCTCAAGAACAAAACCGCCCGGCGCTTTGTCAGCGGCCGGGTGGTTCGTTTCGTCCCCACGAATGTGTATGCGGTCAGGCGGCGTGGTTAGCCTGCTCCTCGTTGAGGAAGGCATAGATCGCCGAAGCGGAATCGGTCTTGCGCAGCTTGGCGACGAGGTCCTGGTCCCGCAGGACGCGGGCGATGCGCGACAGCGCCTTCAGATGGTCAGCCCCGGCGCCTTCAGGTGCGAGCAGCAGGAACACCAGATCGACCGGCTCGTCATCGAGCGCTTCGAAATCGACCGGCGCTTCAAGGCGCGCGAAAATACCCTTGATCGACGAGATGCTGTTGAGCTTGCCGTGCGGGATGGCGATGCCATGGCCGACGCCCGTGGAGCCGAGCCTCTCGCGCTGCAGGATGATGTCGAAGATTTCTCGTTCGCTCACACCCGTCAGCTTGGAAGCCTTGGCCGCCAGCTCCTGCAACAGCTGTTTTTTGGAATTTACCTTTAGGGTAGGAATAATCGCATCTTGCTGCAGCAAATCTGCCAATGCCATTCTCGTCATCCTTCGTGCCGCAAGAGCTTGTGCCCTAGGCGAAGGGGAGCGCCGTTGCCGACGCTCTCCCCAGGTGTCAGTTCTTGATATTGGTGGAATCGATCCAACCAATATTGCCGTCGTTGCGGCGGTACACAATGTTCAGGTGTTCCTTGCCGGGGCTGCGGAACAGAAGAACAGGCTCGTCTGTCATATCAAGTGCCATGACGGCGCTTGCGACCGTCATCGTCTTCAACTGCTTCGAACTTTCCGCGACGATCGTCGGCGCGAAATCCTCGGGTACTTCCTCCCCTTCATCCGGTACGCTGTCCATAACAGTGTAGGCAACTTCCGCATAACCATTCACATGGTTGCCGGCATGATGGTCCTTGAGCCGCCGCTTGTAGCGACGCAGACGCTTTTCGATCCGCTGTGCTGCGGCATCGAAACTGATCTGCGGATCATTCGCCTCCCCAGCCGCATGCAGGACGATCCCGGTGTCGAGATGCACCTTGCAGTCGGCAGAAAAGCGCGAACCAGCCTTTTCCACGATGACTTGGCTCGAATAGCCTCCGTCGAAGTATTTTGTAACCGCTTCTCCGATTTGGTCCTCGATCCTTTGACGGAACGAATCGCCAATTTCCATATGCTTACCGGATACACGCACACTCATGGAGTTCTTCCTTCTTGTCGTGACTTGCGTGTTCCAGTCTACGCCAAGCCGTCCCCTCATCCAAGCCGTTCACACGCCACTGCGCTAAATTGCTGCAATCGGTGCCTGTCTGGATAATGGGATAGGTTTCGTGCCATGTCCCGTGCAGTTGCGGCGGGCTTCTAGCGCCCGATGTTTTAAATGTCAACGGCGGCCGGTCTTGGGGTTTCTACGTAGGCCTGTGGAAAACCGCCTGTTTCGGCCGTGTCTCAGTATGCCGCGACCCCGGCGATCGCACGCTTTTCGCGGCGACGTTGTACGGAGGAGGGGATGTTCATCGCCTCGCGGTATTTCGCGACGGTCCGGCGCGCAAGCTCGACGCCGCCCCGTTTCAGGCTGATCACGATATCGTCGTCCGAAAGCACGGCCTCCGGCGTCTCCTGGGCGATGAGCAGGCGAATCCGGTGGCGCACGGCTTCCGCCGAATGGCTGTCGCCGCCTTCTTCCGCCGAGCCGATCGACACCGTGAAGAAATATTTGAGTTCGAACAGGCCTCGCGGCGTCAGCATGTATTTGTTGGAGGTGACGCGGCTGACCGTCGATTCATGCATCTTGATCGCTTCGGCAACGGTCTTGAGGTTGAGCGGCCGCAGGTGATCGACGCCGTGCATCAGGAAGGCATCCTGCTGCCGGACGATTTCGGTCGCCACCTTCATGATCGTCTTGGCGCGCTGGTCGAGGCTGCGTGTCAGCCAGTTGGCGTTCTGCATGCAGTCGGAAAGGAAATTATGGTCGTCGCCGTTTTTTCGGGCAGTTCTTCGACACCGTCTGGAAATAGGTGTGGTTCACCAGAACACGCGGCAGCGTGTCCGGATTGAGTTCCACCATCCAGCCGCCGTCGGATGCCGCGCGCACGACGATATCCGGCGAAATCGTCTCCGACATGCCGCGCTCGAAACCCGCGCCGGGCTTCGGGTTAAGGCCGCGAATTTCCGCCAGCATGTCGATGAGGTCTTCGTCGTCGACACCGCAGATCTTTCGAAGTGACGCGAAGTCGCGTTTGCCGAGCAGATCCAGGTGTCGGATCAGTGCATCCATCGCCGGGTCGAGCCGGTCCTTTTCGCGAAGCTGGATTGCCAGACATTCGCTGAGCGATCGTGCGAAGACGCCCGGCGGATCGAGCGTCTGCAGCGAGTGCAGGATGGTTTCGACATGCTCGGCACTTCCGCCGAGGCGGGCGGCGATCTCCTCTATGTCGCCCAGCATGTAACCGGCCTCGTCGAGCTGATCGACCAGATGCTGGGCAATCAGGCGGCTGGCCGCATCGACGATCAGAAAAGGGATCTGCTGGTTCAGGTGGTCGCGCAGCGTCACCTGGCCGGCGACGAAATCATCGAGGTCGTAGTCTTCGCCGGACTCGCCGCCCGGCATCGATTTCCACTGGCTGAGCAATTCCGGCGCATCGGCGCGCCGCGCCGGGCCGTCGTCCGGGAAGACGTTTTCGAAACCCGTATCGAGCCCTTCGCCGAGCCTCTCGGCGCTGATGGAGGAGGAGCCCTCATACCAGTCGCTATCGACTTCAGCGGCTGCCGAACTCTCGCGGCCTTCGGTCGGCGCAAAGTCGTCGGCGGGTTCGAAGCCTGTTTCCGCGTCGTTTTCGCCCTCGCTTGACGTAATTTCGAGCAGCGGGTTCTTTTCGACTTCCTGGGCGATGAACTGGTTGAGTTCGAAATGCGTCATCTGCAGCAGCTGGATGGATTGCATCAGCTGCGGCGTCATCACCAGCGATTGGGTTTGGCGTAGGAAAAGATTAGCGGATAAACCCATGGCTGACGCGAAACTCCCCTGCAATCCCCTTGAACCACTCGGTCATGGAGTGGTGGACGCTCGACTTCGCCGAGCCCCACAAGGCCAAATTTGCATCTGGCACAAGAATTGCTTTTTTGAAAGATTTGGTCAAGCGCTGCAGTGCGGGAAAGTAAATTTCTTTGTCACACTGCAACGACCAATTCGCGCCTACAGGCTGAATTTGTCACCGAGATAAAGACGGCGAACATCCGGGTTGTTGACGATATCGTCTGCCCGGCCATGCGTCAGCACTTCGCCCGCGTGGATGATGTAGGCCCGGTCGATCAGGCCCAGAGTCTCGCGGACGTTGTGATCCGTTATCAGAACGCCGATTCCGCGTGCCGTCAAGTGGCGCACGAGGTTCTGAATGTCGGAGACCGAGATAGGATCGACGCCGGCAAAGGGTTCGTCGAGCAGCATGAAGGCCGGGTCGGTTGCAAGCGCCCGGGCGATTTCGAGGCGCCGGCGTTCGCCGCCGGAAAGCGCCACGGCCGCCGATTTCCGCAACTGGCTGATGTGGAACTCTTCGAGCAGCTCGTCGAGCTTGGTCTCCCGCTTGTCCCTGTCGGGCTGGTGCACTTCCAGCACCGCACGGATGTTTTCCTCGACGGTCAGGCCGCGGAAGATCGAAGCTTCCTGCGGCAGATAACCCACGCCCAGGCGGGCGCGGCGATACATTGGCATATGGGTGACTTCGTTGCCGTTGATCGCGATCATGCCTTCGTCCACCGGCACCAGGCCGGTGATCATGTAGAAGCAGGTCGTCTTGCCCGCACCGTTCGGCCCGAGCAGCCCGACGGCCTCGCCGCGGCGCACGACCAGCGACACGCCGTTGACGACGCGACGGGTATCGTAGGTCTTCGAAAGACCATGCGCGACCAGTGTACCCTCGTAGCGCGCTTTATCGCGTACGACGAAGGGTTCGGGCGCGGACGGCTTCCTTGCCGACAGACTGGGGAGGAACGGTATTTTCACGTCAGATGTCTATTATTGCTTCGGTCGCGATTTCGGGTCGAGCAGGATTTCCACGCGCCCGCCGCAGGCGTCGAGCTTGGCCTGGCCGGTTTCCATCAGTACGGTGAGTTTGCAGCCCTTGAAGACGTTGGGGCCCTCGGAAAGAACGACCTGCTTGCCGGAAAGTACGAAGGTCTGGGATTTCATGTCGAATTCCCCCTTCTCGGCGGTCGCCTGCTGCGTTCCCGAGGTCAGGAACACCGTCTCGTCAAGAAAGATCTTGTCGATATCGGCGCTGCCCGAGGTCACCGAGCCACCTTCACCGGTATAAAGAACCGTCATCTTGCCGGCCTTCATCGTGGTCGTGCCCTGCACGACCTGGACGTTGCCGGTAAAATAGGCCTTCTTTTCCTGCTCCTTGATCTCGAGCTGGTCGCTCTGGATCTGGATCGGCTGGTCGCCGGAAAGCTTCAGGCCTTCCATCTGGCTGGTGGTGGTCTGGGCCTGCGCGGTCGCCGCCAGACAGGAGATAAATCCTGCCGCGATCAGAACTGCGGTATTGCGTGTAAGAAGGCGGCGATTGATCATGACGGCCGGGCTCTATTTGCCTTGGTTGCGGATTGTGGCTGGATCGAGGTGAACGCGAACCTGGCCCTTGAAGGTGATGGTACGCCCCTTATCCGTTATCTTTAAAGACTCTGCAACAATAGAGCCTTCTTTCATGGAGATATCGACGTGCTCGGGTGATTCCATCACACCTGCGTTGATATCGAGATGCGCGGACTTGAAGCGGGCGGTGATCCCGTTGCTCAGATTGACGTCGAACGGGGAGTTCAGGTCGAGCATGTCCGTGCCGCGGTCGAAGTCGGCGGCAATAGCGGTCACGCGCGCGATCACGTCGTCGTTGACCGGTACGGCGGCCTTGACGTCCTCGAGCGTAATCATGTTCGAGTTCTTGATATCCTGCAGCGCGCGGGTGGCGGTCATCGAGTAGCTGATGCCGTCCTGGTTGCGGCCGGAGATCGCCGGCCGTTCCATGACGATCTTGCCGTTTTCGATCCGGGCGTTTTCAATCGAGAGGTTCTCCGGCAAATAGGCCCGGATGATCGAGACCCCGATGAAGGCGGCCGAAATCACGCCAGCCAGGATCGGCAGCAGGATCTTGAGCCTGCGCACGATCGCGGAATGCGCCAGCGCCGCCTGATAGGCATCTGCCCGAGGCTCCAGCGCCGCCGCAAAGCCTGCCGTTTTTCGAATATGCTGCAGCATGAGTGCCGGATAGTTCCTTACTAGCCCGTCTCCGTTCTCACCCCGGTTGTGACGGATGAGCGGTTGCGAGCTTTGCTTTGTCCGCCAATATGGTTTTGATTCAATCAACAAACAATAATGGACAACATAAAAACGTGATGTGGTCCGCTGCAAAACACGTTAGAGAGCCTATTTAGCAACGGCGGTTCATCTCGAAGGGTGATTTTATGGATCAAATGGCAATTGCGGACCGGCGTTCCCTGCGCCGCAAGCTGAGCTTCTGGCGGGTCGTCGCACTTGTTTTCCTCGTCGGCATCGGATTCGCGCTTTACCGTGCCGTGGCCGGCGAGGGTGCCGGCTCTGCGGTGCCGCATGTCGCCCGCATCGAAATCTCCGGTATGATCACCGATGACAAGGACCTGCTGGAGCGTCTCGACAAGATCGCCGAAAGCAGCCAGGCCAAGGCGCTGATCGTCTCGATCTCTTCGCCGGGCGGGACGACCTATGGCGGCGAGCGCATCTTCAAGGCGATCCGAAAGGTCTCCGAAAAGAAACCCGTCGTTTCCGATATCCGCACATTGGCCGCCTCCGCCGGCTACATGGTCGCCACGGCCGGCGACCAGATCGTCGCGGGCGAAAGCTCGATCACCGGATCGATCGGGGTGATCTTCCAGTATCCGCAGATCGACGAGGTGATGAAGAAGATCGGCGTCTCCCTGCAGGAGATCAAGTCTGCCCCGCTGAAGGCCGAGCCGTCGCCCTTCCATCCGGCAAGCGAGGAAGCCAAGACGATGATCCGCAACATGGTCATGGACAGCTACGCCTGGTTCGTCGATCTCGTTGCCGATCGCCGCATGCTGTCGCGCGACGAGGTTCTGAAGCTTGCGGACGGCTCGATCTTCACCGGCCGCCAGGCGCTCAGCGCCAAGCTTGTCGACAAGCTGGGCGGTGAGGAGGACATCCGCGCCTATTTTGAATCGCGCGGCGTTTCCAAGGACCTGCCGGTCGTCGATTGGAAGCAGCGCAATTCCTCCTCGTCCTTCTGGTTGGCGAGCGTCGTCAGCGAGCTGTTCAAGCTCTCCGGTTTCGGCCAGACAATCACTCCCGACGCCCTTCGCACCTTCGGCGCAGACAAGTTGTTTCTTGACGGTCTTGTCTCCGTTTGGCAGGTTGGGCGCGGTTGAAAATCTAAACTTTTCAGGGGGCAACCGTGATCAAGTCAGAACTGGTGCAGATCGTCGCGGCTCGCAATCCGCATCTCTACCACCGCGACGTCGAGAACATCGTGAACGCCGTCCTCGACGAGATCACGGATGCCCTGGCAGGCGGAAATCGTGTCGAACTGCGCGGCTTCGGTGCGTTTTCCGTGAAGAACCGCCCCTCCCGGTCCGGCCGCAATCCGCGCACCGGAGAGAGTGTTTTCGTCGAGGAAAAATGGGTTCCTTTCTTCAAGACAGGCAAGGAACTGCGCGAGCGACTGAATCCGGGTCTTGACGACGTAGAGGACTGATCCTTCCGGCGCGACTTGCCGCCGCCCTTGAAACCCCATAAAGCGCGCCTATTCTGCAACAGACGCTGGTAAACAGCAGGTAGTCTGCTGCCGGAGAATCAGATGGACAAGTTCAAAAAGATCGTCTCGCTCGTGGTTTTCGTGCCGCTCGGCATCGTGCTGATCGTGCTCGCCGTCGCGAACCGCCAGATAGTCACCCTGGCGCTCAATCCCTTCCGCCCGGAAGATGGCGTGCTGGCCGTGAGCGCACCGTTTTTCCTGTTCCTGTTCTTGGCCTTGCTGATCGGGATGTTCATCGGCTCGTTCGTGACCTGGTGGAGCCAGGGCAAGCACCGCAAACAGGCTCGCGTCGAAGCACGCGAAGCTGTCCGCTGGCAGAACGAACACAAGGCCGCGGTCGCCGGACGACCGGCCTCGAACCAACTTCCTTCTAGGTAAATCAGGGTGAGCTGAATCAGGCCTGCGCGGCCTTGGCGACCACCGCCTTGTTGAAATCCGCGAAAAACTGGCCCGCGAGCTTCTGCGATGTGGAATCGATCAGCCGCGAGCCGAGCTGCGCGATCTTCCCACCCACCTGAGCCTTGGTCGAGTAGCGCAGCAGCGTATCGCTGCCGTCTTCGATCAGCGTGACAGTGGCGGAACCCTTGGCAAAACCCGCGATGCCGCCTTTGCCTTCACCTGAGATCGTGTAGCTCTCCGGCGGGTTGATGTCGGAGAGCGTCACTTCGCCGGCAAAGTTCGCGGAAACCGGACCGACCTTCAGTTTGACGGTCGCGGAGAGCTCGGTCGGAGACTTCTGTTCCAGCGTCTGGCAACCCGGGATGCATTGACGCAGGATCTCCGGGTCGTTCAGCGCCGCCCAGACCACTTCGCGGGGTGCTGCAATGCGTTCTTCGCCGCCCATATCCATGTGATGATCCTCCATCCGCCGTTGCTAGACTTATTGCAAGGGTGGTGATCTTTGCCAAGGGGGACAAGAGGCGGACAGGCCCGGTCATCAATAAAACACGCAGCCGTCGGTTCCCCGGCTTTGAAGAATGGCGAGCAAATGCTATCTGCTGCCGCAAGTCTCAAAATCCAGGCGGATGAACGTATTGAAGAACAAGGAAAGGCGGCCGGGTGAAAAAGCCCGGAGCGAGGCGGGCAACCGGTCCTCCCGCGGGCACGCCACTGCAAAACCTGCCGCAGCCAGGCAAGCCCAGCGGCCGCAGGAAAGGGTCGCGAAACCCGCGCCAGCCGCGGCACCGGCAGAAACCCGCCCGCTTTTGCCGCGTAGCGGCGAGCGGCCGCCTGAGCGCGTGCCGATCATTCTCGAATCGTCCGGTGCCGGCGATTTTCACCTGATCGATAGCGGCAACGGGCTTAAGCTCGAGCAATACGGCCCTTATCGCATCGTCCGGCCGGAAGCCCAGGCGCTCTGGCAACCGTCTCTTCCCGCCCACGTATGGGAAAAGGCGGATGCACTTTTCACCGGAGACACGGATGAGGACGGCATGGGCCGCTGGCGCTTCACCAAGGAAGCGCTTGGCGAAACCTGGCCGCTGTCGCTGCTCGGCACCGATTTTCTCGGCCGCTTCACCTCCTTCCGCCATGTCGGCGTCTTCCCGGAGCAGATCGTTCACTGGGAGTGGATGAAGAACCGCATCGAGGAGGCGAAACGGCCGGTGAAGGTGCTGAACCTGTTCGGCTACACCGGCGTCGCCTCGCTGGTCGCGGCGGCTGCCGGGGCGGAAGTCACCCATGTCGACGCTTCCAAGAAGGCGATCGGCTGGGCGCGGGAAAACCAGTCGCTCGCCCGCCTCGACAAGGCGCCGATCCGCTGGATCTGCGAGGACGCGATGAAGTTCATCCTGCGCGAGGAGCGTCGCGGCAACCGCTACGACATCATCCTCACCGATCCGCCGAAATTCGGCCGCGGCCCGAACGGTGAAGTCTGGCAGCTTTTCGATCATCTGCCGCTGATGCTCGACATCTGCCGCGAGCTGCTGTCACCCAAGGCGATAGGCCTTGTGCTGACAGCTTATTCCATCCGCGCCAGCTTCTATTCCATCCATGAGCTGATGCGCGAGACGATGCGCGGTGCCGGCGGCGCCGTGGAATCGGGCGAACTCGTCATCCGCGAGGCGGGGCTGGACGGCAAGACGCCGGGCCGCGCGCTTTCCACTTCCCTTTTCAGTCGCTGGGTGCCGGCATGAACGACGATTTTCAGAAATCCGGACCACGGCGGGTCGGCCAGGTGAAGGAAGTCACCTCGCTTTCCAATCCGATCGTCAAGGACATCAAGGCGCTCACCAATAAGAAGGACCGCGAAGAGAGCGGCACCTTCATGGCGGAAGGCTTAAAGCTGGTCATCGACGCGCTGGAGCTAGGCTGGGAAATCCGCACGCTGGTCTATGCGAAGGCGGCCAAGGGCAAGGCGCTTGTCGAGCAGGTGGCCGCAAAGACCGTCGCCCATGGCGGGCTGGTGCTGGAGGTCAGCGAGAAGGTGCTCTCCTCGATCACCCGCCGCGACAATCCGCAGATGGTCGTCGGCATTTTCGAGCAGCGCTGGAAAAGGCTGGACGATCTGAAGCCGGGCAGGGATGAGACGCTGGTCGCGCTCGACCGCGTGCGCGATCCCGGCAATCTGGGTACGATCATCCGCACCGCGGATGCGGCAGGCGCGACCGGGGTAATCCTGGTCGGCGACTGCACCGACCCGTTTTCGCTGGAAACCGTGCGCGCCACCATGGGCTCGGTCTTTGCCGTACCGGTCGTCAAATGCTCGGTGGAAGAATTCCTGATCTGGCAGAAGCGCTCCGGCACCCAGGTCGTGGCGACCCATCTCGCCGGCGCCGTCGACTATCGCACCGTGGATTATTCGAAAAAACCGGTCGTGCTGCTGATGGGCAACGAGCAGTCCGGGCTACCGGATAATCTCGCCAGGGCTGCCGATCGCACCGTTCGCATTCCTCAGCAGGGCAGGGCGGACTCGCTTAATCTCGCCGTCGCGTCCGCCGTGATGCTCTTCGAGGCCCGCCGCCATCTGCTGACCCTGGACGAGAAGAAATGACCGCACGCGTAGCCCTTCTTTCGCGGCCTCTGGTGGCTCTGATCGTCATCGTCATCGCCGTCGTCCTCGATCAGGTGGTGAAGATCGCCGTCGAGAATTATCTTCCGATGCAGGAGGCGGTGCCGCTTCTGCCGGTGCTGGCGCTCTATCGGACCTATAATCTCGGCGTTGCCTTCTCGCTGCTGTCCGGCATGGAACGGGAATTCATCGTCGGCATGCGGGTGCTGATCGTCGCCTTCGTGCTCTGGCTCTGGCGCCGCACTCCGAAGGAGCGCGCTTTCGCCCACAGCGGCTTTGCGTTGATCATCGCCGGTGCGATCGGCAACCTGATCGACGGCTTCGTCTATGGTCACGTGATCGACTACATCCTGTTTCACACCGAGACGTGGTCCTTCGCCGTCTTCAATCTGGCCGACAGTTTCATCACCATCGGCGCCGGCCTGGTCATCCTCGACGAAGTGTTCGGCCCGAAAAAGACCGATCAGTAAAATTTTACCTGATTGCTCTAAGGATTGGGAAAGAAACCCGGTTAGTCTTTCCCAATGCGAGATATCGCCGACATACATGAACGGATCTCGAAGGCGTTCGCGTCTCCCGCCGCGGCCGATATGGCTGAACCGGTGCCGGAAAAGGTCGTGCCCGCATTGGGATTGCGGCAGGATGAAGAAAAGAGGGCGCCGCGCCGCGTCTTTGCCTCGCTCTTTTCCCGGATATCCGAGTGGCGCCGCCAGCGCACTGTCCCCCGGCTCCAGCATGCATTGAAGAATGCCGAGGCGGCCAGCGCCGCGAAATCCCGACAGATCGCCACCGTCGTCCACGAAATCCGCACGCCGCTCAACGGCATTCTCGGCATGACCCATCTTCTCGGACAGACCAAGCTGACGGCGGAGCAGCAGAACTATCTGAGCGGCATTCGCCAGTCCGGTTATGCGCTGGCGCAACTCGTCGAAGACCTGCTCGACTATTCGACGCTGGAAGCCGGCCGCTTCCGGCTCAACAACCGGGCCGAAAATCTCCGTCACCTCATCGAAAACGTCGTCGAGATGCTGGCGCCGCGCGCCCACGAGAAACGCATCGAGATCGCCGCGACGATGACTGCCGATCTCCCCGACCTTCTCGATCTCGATCCGGGCCGCATCCGGCAAGTGCTTTTCAATGTTATCGGCAATGCGGTGAAATTCACCGCCCATGGCGGCGTGCTGGTGCGGGCGGCGGTCGAAGAAGGCAACGTCGCCATTGCCGTCATCGATACCGGTCCCGGCATGGCGAGCGATGAACTGACGCGGGTTTTCGGTGAGTTCGAGCAGGCGGGGTCCGCCGAGACCCGCAGCGGCGGCACCGGTCTCGGTCTCGGCATCGCCTCGCGCATCCTGACGGAGTTCGGCGGCTCGCTTTCCGTCGTCAGCCAGAGGGGAGCCGGCAGTACGTTCACGATCAGATTCCCCCTTCATTTCGCGGAAACGGCGCAATCGGGTACCGGTGAACGCAACCAGTTGCTGGCCATGTCCCGGGTTCTGCTTCTGGCGCCGGAAGGACCTGCCGCCAAGGCGACGGTCGCGACGATCGAAACCCTTGGCGGTCGTTGCCGGCACGTCGCCAACACGGCTGACGCCCAGATGCTGATCGACCGCGCCGATACAGGCCCGCTGCCCTATACCGACCTGATCGTCGATCACCGGCTGGCCTCCGATTATGCCAATGAAAAGGCGCATGCGCCGCTCCACCGCATCCTGCTCGTCAACCCCGAGGAACGCGCCTCCCAGCCACAGGATTTTTTCGACGCCTGGCTTATCCGGCCGCTCCGGGAAAAATCTCTGATCGACGTCCTGAGCGGTCGCCTGCGCGGTTTCGGCACGCGCGACGCGCTGAATGACAATCAGGCCATGCCTCCGCCGCCCGTTATCGAAAAACATGCCGAAGGGCTCAACGTGCTGCTCGGTGAGGATGATCCCGTCAACGCGCTGATCATCCGCTCGGTTCTTACGAAGGCCGGGCACCGGGTCCGTCTCGTCGACGATTTCCCCACGCTGATCGACACGGTGCGCAAGCATGACATGCCGCTCGATCTCATCATTTCCGACATGTACATGCCTGGAGGAGATGTCTTCAATCTTCTGGCGGCGCTGCGCGCCGAGGAGCAGGAGGGCGCCCGGCCTGTGGTCCCGGTGATCGTGCTGACAGGCGAAAGCCGCGAGGCGACGCATCGCGAGGTGCTGCTGAATGGAGCCAGCCGCGTCTTCGCAAAACCGGTCGATCCGCTGACGCTTCTGGAGGAGGTCCGAATTCTGGGAGTTCTCTCCACCGAGCGCCAACAGGCGCGTTGACGCGATCATCCCTGGAACCTATTGTGACAGCGAATGTCACGTTCTTGTCGCAGAGAAGTGATTTAAGGCGGTGATCAAACCGGGACGGGGAGAATCACCTTGGCAATCGAACTCCTGAACCGTGAAGTGATACCTGAAACAACCCAGGCGCCGGCCTCTGCTCCGGTAAGCGGCGATGTCTTCGGCCGCATTGGCACGCTCGAAACGCGGCTTGCCCGCAGCGAGCGGGAAATCGATGCCGCGCAGGCGGTTCGCTACCGTGTCTTCGTCGAAGAAATGCACGCGGCCTTGAGCCCGGACGCCATGCGCCGCCGTCGCGACGTCGATGCCTTTGATGCGATCTGCGACCATCTTCTGGTCGTCGACAACGCGATCGAAGGTGATATCGAAGATCAGATCGTCGGCACCTATCGGCTCCTGCGCCAGGAAGTGGCGCTGGCCAATAACGGCTTCTATTCGGCGTCGGAATTCGACATCGAGCCCTTGCTCGCGCGTCATCCCGACAAGCAGTTCATGGAGCTCGGCCGCTCCTGCGTGCTGCCGGACTATCGCACCAAGCGCACCGTCGAACTGCTCTGGCAGGGCAATTGGGCCTATTCGCTGAAGCACGGCATGAACGCGATGTTCGGCTGCGCATCCTTCCCCGGCGTTTCGCCCGAAGAACACGCCATGGCGCTGTCTTTCCTGCACCATACGGTCTCGGCCAAGGGCGATTGGGCGGTTTCGGCACTGCCGGAACTCTATCGCTCGATGGACCTGATGCCGATGGAAGGCGTCAATACCCGCAAGGCACTCTCCCTGTTGCCGCCGCTGATCAAGGGATATCTGCGACTCGGGGCCATGGTGGGCGACGGTGCGGTCATCGACCACGCCTTCAACACCACCGACGTGCTGATCGTCCTGCCGATCGCCTCGATCTCGGACCGCTACATCACCCACTTCGGCGCCGATGCGGGGCGTTTCGCGAGCTGAGTTATCAGCAAAATGATGGTTTTCGCCCGACGAGAATTACCTTACGAGCTGAATCGTTCCATTATATCGCGCGATCGTCTCATCTGAGGTCAGCAGCAGCATACCTTCCGAAATGCTCTGCGCGATCAGCATTCGGTCGAATGGGTCTTTATGGATGGGCGGCAGGCCCGCCAAGGCAAAAGCGTGGCGGCTGCTTAGAGGAAGTTCTTCATATTCGTTGTCCAGCAACTCGGAATAGAGCTGCATGACATCGACCTGGTAGTCGGTCTTTCCGAGTGCGCTCTTGATTGCAAGCTCCCAGAGGCTTGCGGCGCTGAAAAAGAAACGGTGTTCGCCATCTTCCAAAAGGCGCTCAACGATTTTAGGTAACCTCGGCGACTCTTGGGATATCCAGACAAGAAGATGCGAGTCGAGAAGGATCCTCACTTGTGCTCGCCATAGAACATGTCTTCGATCTCCTTGGCGAACATCGTGTCGAAGTCGTCCGGAACCGAAATCTGGCCCTTCAGAAAGCCGATCCGGCGTTTCTTCTTCGGCTCTTCCGCAGGCGCCTCTTCCAGCGGCACGACCTTCACCATCGGCTTGCCGGCCTTGGCGATGACGAAAGCTTCGCCGTTCGCAGCCTCTTCGACGAGGCGCGACAAATGCGTCTTGGCTTCATGGATGTTGACGGTCTTCACGGAGCAAGCCTCCAGGTGGACTTAGTTCACTGAACTTAGTCCACCTGGATCCCGTTTACAAGAAACTCACGTCCCGGCGTTGTAGGCAGCGATTGCCGCCATGTTGACGATGTCGCTGTCCTTCGCGCCCATCGAGGTGATCTGCACCGACTTGTCGAGACCGACGAGCAGCGGGCCGATCACCGTCGACGCACCGAGTTCCTGCAACATGCGGGTCGAGATCGAGGCGGAATGGATCGCCGGCATGACCAGCACGTTGGCCGTGCCGGAGAGCCGGCAGAACGGATATTGCTCCATCCGGTGCGAGTTGAGCGCCACGTCTGCGCCCATTTCGCCGTCATATTCGAAATCGACGCGACGCTGGTCCAGGATCTTGACCGCCTCGCGAACCCGTTCCGACCGCTCGCCGATCGGCTGGCCGAATGTCGAATAGGCAACGAGTGCGACACGCGGCTCATAACCCATCCGCTTTGCGACGCGGGCGGCTTCGACAGCGATATCAGCGAGATCCTCGGCATTCGGCATGTCGTGGACAGCCGTGTCGGCGACGAAAATCGTCCGGCCTCGCGCGATCACCAGCGATACGCCGATTACCTTGTGCCCTGGCTTCGGATCGATGCAGCGGCGGACATCCTGAAGCGCCGTCGCATAGTTGCGGGTCGTGCCGGTCACCATCGCATCCGCATCGCCGATGGCGACCATGGTCGCGGCGAAATGGTTGCGGTCGTTATGGATCAGGCGCTGGACATCGCGATGGAGGAGGCCTTCGCGCTGCAGGCGCGCATAAAGGTGGTCGATATAGGCATCGACGCGATTGGAGAGGCGTGCATTGACGACCTCGATGCCGGGACGGTCGAGATCGATGCCGGCCTTTTCAGCCGTCGCGCGGATGACGTCGTCACGGCCCAGAAGGATGGCTGTGCCGAGCTTCTGGTTGGTGAAGGAAATCGCCGCGCGCATGACCTGTTCTTCTTCGGCCTCGGCAAAGACGACCCGTTTCGGGAAACGGCGAACGCGCTCGTAGATGCCTTGGGTCGTCGCGGCGATAGGATCGCGACGGGCGGAAAGCTCGCGGCCATAGGCGGCAAGGTCGGTGATGTTCTTGCGGGCGACGCCGCTCTCCATTGCCGCTTCCGCGACAGCGACCGGGATCGCCGAGATGAGACGCGGGTCGAACGGGACGGGGATGATGTATTGCGCACCGAAGCGGGGGCGGTTGCCCTGGTAGGCGGCGGCAACGTCGTCCGGCACGTCTTCGCGGGCGAGATTGGCGAGCGCGTTGACGGCGGCGATCTTCATCGCGTCGTTGATCTGGCTGGCCCGCACGTCGAGCGCGCCTCGGAAGATATAAGGGAAGCCGAGCACGTTGTTGACCTGGTTCGGATAGTCCGAACGGCCAGTCGCCATGATCGCGTCGTCGCGGATGCGGGCGACTTCTTCCGGCGTGATTTCCGGATCGGGGTTGGCCATCGCGAAAATGATCGGCCTGTCGGCCATCGAGCGGATCATCTCTTCGGTAAAGGCGCCCTTCTGGGAAAGACCGAACACGACGTCCGCGCCTTTCATCGCCTCTTCCAGGGTCCGCTTGGTCGTTTTCACCGCATGGGCGGATTTCCATTGGTTCATGCCTTCGGTGCGGCCCTGGTAGATCACGCCCTTGGTGTCGCAGAGGATGACGTTTTCCGCATTGAAGCCCATTGCCTTGATGAGTTCGACGCAGGCGATTGCGGCGGCACCGGCGCCATTGCAAACGAGCTTGGTGGTCTTGAGGTCGCGGCCGGTCAGCTCCAACGCATTGATCAGGCCGGCGGCGGCGATGATCGCAGTACCGTGCTGGTCATCATGGAAGACCGGGATATCCATCAGTTCGCGCAGGCGGCTCTCGATGATGAAACATTCCGGCGCCTTGATGTCCTCGAGATTGATGCCGCCGAAAGAAGGGCCGAGGAACCGCACGCAGTTGATGAACTCGTCGACATTTTCCGTATCGACTTCAAGGTCGATGGAATCGACGTCGGCGAAGCGCTTGAAGAGCACCGCCTTGCCTTCCATCACCGGCTTCGAGGCGAGCGCTCCGAGATTGCCGAGGCCGAGGATCGCCGTGCCGTTGGAGATGACGGCGACCATGTTGCCGCGCGTCGTGTAGTCATAGGCGGTTGCCGGGTTTGCGGCGATTGCCAATACCGGCACGGCGACGCCCGGCGAATAGGCCAGCGACAGGTCGCGCTGGGTGGCCATCGGCTTGGTGGGATTGATTTCGAGTTTACCCGGGCGGCCTTCCGAATGGAAATCGAGTGCTTCCTGTTCGGTCACGGAAGCGCGCGCACGTGCGTCCTTCCCCGTGGCCTTGTCCTTAGCAGGCATGTCTCCTCCAGCTTTTTGTGGGCAGCCGTCCTCTAGGCCGCGGCAGATGTTGTCTTTCAGGTGTCTTCATCGATAGTGTCGCAAGTTCCAGCGCGCAACAAAAAATCGGTTCCGTGACCCAGTTTGAAAGATTCCCCATCGAGGCCCTGAATACTGCCGAGCTTGCCTCGGAGGAAAGTCGCGCGTCCGCAACGCCGATGATGGAGCAATATATCGAGATCAAGGCGAACAATCCGGGTTCGCTGCTCTTCTACCGCATGGGCGATTTCTACGAACTGTTCTTCGAGGATGCGGTCGATGCGTCCCGTGCGCTCGGCATCACGCTCACCAAGCGCGGCCAGCATCTCGGCCGCGAAATCCCGATGTGCGGCGTTCCCGTGCATGCCGCCGACGACTATCTGCAGAAGCTGATTTCGCTCGGTTTCCGTGTGGCCGTCTGCGAGCAGGTGGAAGACCCGGCGGAGGCCAGGAAGCGCGGCTCGAAATCGGTGGTGAAGCGTGACGTCGTCCGGCTGGTGACGCCCGGTACGATTACCGAGGAAAAACTCCTCTCACCCTCCGAGTCGAACTATCTGATGGCGCTTGCCCGCATCAAGGGCGCCGCCGAACCGCTTCTGGCGCTCGCCTGGATCGATATCTCGACCGGCGTCTTCCGGCTGGCGGAGACCGATCAGTCCCGGCTGCTCGCCGATATCCTGCGCATCGAGCCGCGTGAGCTGATTCTGCCGGATACGATGTTTCACGACGCTGAACTCAAACCCGTCTTCGACGTGCTCGGCAGGGTCGTGGTGCCGCAGCCGTCAGTGCTCTTCGACAGCGCCAGCGCCGAGGGCCGCATCACCCGTTATTTCGGCGTAAGTACGCTTGAAGGTTTCGGCAATTTTTCCCGCGCCGAGCTCGCCGCCGCCGCGGCCGCCGTCGCCTATGTGGAAAAGACCCAGCTTGCCGAACGGCCGCCGCTCGGCCGCCCGGAGCGCGAAAGCGGCGCCTCGACCCTGTTCATCGACCCGGCGACCCGCGGCAACCTGGAACTGACCAAGACCTTGTCGGGCGAGCGTGAAGGCACGCTTCTGAAGGCGATCGATCGCACGGTAACCGGCGGCGGGGCTCGCCTGCTCGCCGAACGGCTGATGTCGCCGCTGACCGATCCAGACCGTATCAACCGGCGCCTCGATTCCATCTCCTTCCTGCTTGAAGAGCCCTCGCTCTGCAGTGAACTGCGCTCCGGGCTGAAGCACGTGCCGGATATGCCGCGCGCCCTGTCGCGCCTGGCGCTCGATCGCGGCGGCCCGCGTGATCTCGGCAGTATTTTGCAGGGGCTGGAAGCGGCCCGCGGTGTCGCGGCCTTCCTTGACCGGGCCATGCTGCCCGAGGAACTGGGACAGGCCCTCGACGATCTGAAAGCCTTGCCGCTTCATCTGGAATCCATGCTCGGCAATATGCTGGCGCAGGAACTGCCGCTCCTGAAGCGCGACGGTGGGTTTCTTGCCGATGGCGCCCATTCGGAACTGGACGAGGTGCGGGCGTTGCGCGACCAGTCGCGCCGGGTCATCGCTGCGCTGCAGCTGCAATATGCCGAGGAGACCGGCATCAAGTCGCTGAAGATCAAGCACAACAATGTGCTCGGTTATTTCATCGAGGTGACCGCCGGCAATTCGGGCACGATGACCGACACGCCGGAAGGCAAGGCGCGCTTCATCCATCGCCAGACCATGGCAAGCGCCATGCGTTTCACGACGACCGAACTTGCCGATCTCGAAAGCCGCATCGCCAATGCCGCCGACAAGGCGCTGACCATCGAGCTCGAAGCCTTCGACAGGATGGTCGCAGCCGTGACCTCGGAGGCAGAAGCGATCAAGGCCGGCGCCCGGGCGCTGGCGGTGATCGATGTCGCGGCGGCTCTTGCCATGCTCGCCGACGAGTGGAGCTACCGTCGCCCGGTCGTCGATGCCTCGCGCATGTTCGCGATCGAAGGCGGCCGCCATCCGGTGGTCGAACAGGCTCTGCGCAAACAGTCTGTCGGCCCGTTCATCGCCAATGATTGCGATCTTTCCCCGCACAATGGCGGCGAATTCGGCGCGCTCTGGCTGCTGACCGGCCCGAACATGGGCGGTAAATCGACCTTCCTGCGCCAGAACGCTTTGATTGCCATCCTCGCGCAGATGGGTTCGTTCGTGCCGGCGACGTCGGCTCATATCGGCATCGTCGACCGGCTTTTCTCGCGCGTCGGCGCGTCGGACGATCTGGCCCGCGGCCGCTCCACCTTCATGGTCGAGATGGTCGAGACCGCCGCCATCCTCAATCAGGCGAGCGACCGTTCGCTGGTCATCCTCGACGAGATCGGCCGTGGCACTGCGACCTTCGACGGCCTGTCGATCGCCTGGGCGGCAGTCGAGCACCTGCACGAGGCGAACAGATGCCGTGGCCTGTTCGCCACCCATTTCCATGAGCTGACGGTGCTGTCGGAAAAACTGAACCGGCTTTCCAACGCCACGATGCGGGTGAAGGAATGGGATGGCGAGGTGATCTTCCTGCACGAAGTCGGCCCCGGTGCTGCCGATCGTTCCTACGGCATCCAGGTCGCGCGGCTTGCGGGGCTTCCCGACTCGGTGGTCGCCCGCGCCCGTGACGTGCTGACCAAGCTCGAGGATTCCGACCGTAAGAACCCGGCAAGCCAGCTGATCGACGATCTGCCGCTCTTCCAGGTCGCCGTCCGCCGCGAAGAAGCCAAGCGCGCCGGGCCTTCCAAGGTCGAGGACGCCCTGAAGGCCATCAACCCGGATGACATGACGCCCCGCGAGGCTCTGGACGCGCTTTATGCGCTGAAGAAGCAGCTCAAGGCCTGATGCTTGACGAGGGTTCTCTGTTGATGTGTCGCATCAAATGAGTCGACCACCTGCCTTTCGACCTGGAACATGATAAAGGCCCCAAGATCATAATCGAGGCCGTTTCATCGGGTATCCTGCGTGTTGTCCGTTCCCTTGCCTTTTCTTGCCGGCCTCGTCTTCGCGCTGACGCTTTATCGCAGCCTGAAGGGCGTCGATCTGCCCGGCACGCGGCGTTATTTCTACGCCTTCCTTGTGCTTTATGCATTTCAGGGCGTCGGCGTAGGGCTGCGCTTTGGCTACGGCGTCAATGGATTGGTGCCCTTGCTGCCGATCACCGCGTCAATCATGCCGCCGCTCGCCTTCCTGGCGTTCCGCGGCTTGACCGCAAAAACCCTCAAGCGGCCTTGGTTGCATGTCATGGTGCCCTTGACCGTGGCCATGGCGGTTGGCTTCTTCCGCGATCTTGTCGATCCACTGCTGCTGGTGATCTTTTTCGCCTATGGCGTTGCGCTTTACCGTCTGACCCTTTCGGGCGGCGGCGACGTGATGGCGGAGGCTTCCCTGCAGCGGGTTCGTCCAGCCGTGCGAGCCGCCCGGCTGACCGCGGGCCTGATGCTGTTCTTCGCCGTCAGCGACGCCGCACTGGCGGTCTACACCGATATCTATGGCCCCGGTGATGTGCCTATGGCCGTCATGGTCATGAACCTTACGGCGATCGCGGCGGTGATCGTCTACTATTTCGCTCCCGATTTCTCCTCGCCAAAACCGACTGCCGTTTCTCCCGCACTCGAGCCGACCGAAGAAGACAGGGTCGCGCTATCCCGCATCGAGGCGGCTCTGGAAGACGGCGAGCTTTACCGGAGCGAGGATCTGAGCCTCGCAAAGCTTGCCCGCAGAGCAAGGCTGCCTGCCCGCGAGGTCTCTGCCGCCATCAATCGCGCGACGGGGCTGAACGTCTCGCAATTCGTCAACGACCGCCGCGTCGCCGAAGCCTGCCGCCTTCTGCGGGAAACCGAGCGGACGGTGATCCAGATCATGCTGGATGTCGGCTTCTCGACGAAATCGAACTTCAATCGTGAATTTCGTCGGGTGACGGGAACAAGCCCCAAGCAGTGGAGGGCCGAGGCAAGGGCGGCACAAGACGCGGGTGTCAGAAAAACATCGGCTTGAACTTCGACGCAGGAAGCAACAACTTTGAAACGTCCGATGATGATAATCGTTGGTCAAGGTGCCTCAAAACGATTATAGCCTCGCTCCGCAGGCCGGGCACCGGCAGGATAACATGGCCAGACACGATATCGATTTTTCTGAACTTCTCGACGTGGCCCGTCTTCGGGCCGATTGCAGGGCGATCGTCAAGGACAAGGATCGCCCTCAGCTCGAATTGCGGGCGGCACTTCTGCCGTTGCTGCGCCGGGCAAGCGTCGAGGGCCGCGAAAAGGCCCGCCAGCTTCTCGCCAAGGACGGCAGCGGGCTGAATTGCGCCCGCCGTATTTCCTGGCTCCAGGACCAGTTGATCCGCGTTCTCTACGACACGATTGCCGAAGGTCTCTATAGCGAGGGTACGGATATCGCCGTGGCGGCCGTCGGCGGTTACGGCCGCGATACGCTGGCGCCCGGTTCGGACATCGATCTCCTGTTCCTGCTGCCTCCCCGAAATACCGAGACCATGCGCAAGGCGGTCGAGTTCCTGCTCTACGTTTTATGGGACATGGGCTTCAAGGTCGGTCATGCGACCCGCACCGTTGAAGAATGCATCCGGCTGTCCAAGACGGACATGACCATCCGCACCGCCATCCTGGAAAGCCGCTACATCTGCGGCCGCGAGGCGCTGGTGAGCGACCTCGAGAGCCGTTTCGACAACGAAATTGTCGCCGATACCGGTCCGGAGTTCATCGCCGCCAAGCTTGCCGAGCGCGACAATCGCCACGAGAAGGCAGGCGATACGCGTTATCTGGTCGAGCCGAACGTCAAGGAAGGCAAGGGCGGCCTGCGCGATCTCCACACCCTCTTCTGGATCGCCAAATATTACTACCGGGTTCGCGAAACAACGGAACTCGTCAAGGTGGGGGTTCTGTCCCGGGAAGAAGCGCGCTCGTTCGAAAAGGCCGACGACTTCCTTTGGGCGGTGCGTTGCCAGATGCATTTTCTCACCGGCAAGGCCGAAGAGCGTCTCTCCTTCGACATCCAGCGCGAGATTGCCGAGAGCCTCGGTTATCACTCGCGCCCCGGCCTTTCCGCCGTCGAACGCTTCATGAAGCACTATTTCCTCGTGTCGAAGAATGTCGGCGATCTGACCCGCATTCTCTGCGCCGCGCTGGAAGAGCAGCAGGCGAAGGCGGCACCCGGCCTCACCAACCGCGTCATCTCACGCTTCACCAAACGTCTCCACAAGATCCCCGGCACGGTGGAATTCGTCGTGGACCGCGGCCGCATCACGCTTGCCGATCCGAACGTCTTCAAGCGGGATCCGGTCAATATCATCCGCTTTTTTCATGTGGCCGATATCAACGGGCTGGAGCTTCATCCCGATGCGCTGAAGCGCATGACCCGCTCGCTCTCGCTGATCGACAACGATGTGCGCGAAAACGAGGAGGCCAACCGGCTGTTCCTCTCGATGCTGACCTCGCGGCGTGATCCGGCGCTGATGCTGCGCCGGATGAACGAGGCGGGCGTGCTCGGCCGCTTCATTCCGGAATTCGGCAAGGTCGTCGCGATGATGCAGTTCAACATGTATCATCACTATACGGTCGACGAGCACCTGATCCGCTCGGTCGAGGCGCTGTCGGAAGTCGATCGGGGCAAGGCCGCCGATATCCATCCGCTTGCCAACAAGGTGATGCCGAGCATCGAAGAGCGCGAGGCGCTTTATGTCGCCGTGCTGCTGCATGACGTCGCCAAGGGCCGCCAGGAGGATCACTCGATCGCCGGCGCCCGTATCGCGCGCAAGCTTTGCCCGCGTCTCGGTCTCAATGCCAAGCAGACCGAACTCGTCGTCTGGCTGATCGAAGTCCATCTGCTGATGTCGATGACCGCCCAGACCCGCGACCTGCACGACCGCAAGACGATCACCGACTTCGCCGAGAAGGTGCAGTCGATGGACCGGCTGAAGATGCTCTTGATCCTGACCATCTGCGATATCCGCGCCGTCGGCCCGGGTGTGTGGAACGGCTGGAAGGGGCAGCTGCTGCGCACGCTCTACTACGAGACCGAGCTGCTGCTCTCGGGCGGCTTCTCGGAAGTCTCGCGCAAGGAGCGCGCCAAGGTCGCCGAAGAAGAGCTCTTCAAGGCGTTGGCCGAGTGGAGCGCCAAGGACCGCCGCACCTACTCGAAACTGCACTACCAGCCTTACCTCCTGTCGGTCTCGCTGGAAGATCAGGTTCGCCATACGAAATTCATCCGCGATACCGACAAGGCGGGCCAGGCGCTCGCCACCATGGTGAGGACGGACAGTTTCCATGCCATCACCGAGATCACCGTTCTGGCGCCGGACCATCCGCGCCTGTTGTCGATCATCGCCGGCGCCTGCGCCGCGGCGGGCGCCAATATTGCCGATGCGCAGATCTTCACGACCTCCGACGGCCGGGCGCTCGACACCATTCTGATCAACCGGGAATTCCCGGTGGACGAGGACGAACTGCGCCGCGCCGGCACGATCAGCCGGATGATCGAGGATGTGCTCTCGGGCAAGAAGCGGCTGCCGGAAGTCATCGCGACGCGCGCCAAGTCGCGCAAGCGCAACAAGACCTTCACCATTCCGCCGTCGGTCATTCTCTCGAACGGCCTATCGAACAAGTTCACGGTCATCGAGGTGGAATGCCTCGACCGCACCGGCCTCTTGGCGGACATCACCGCCGTGCTCGCCGATCTCTCGCTCGACATCCATTCGGCACGCATCACCACCTTCGGTGAAAAGGTCATCGACACTTTCTATGTCACCGATCTCGTTGGCCAGAAGGTCGTGAACGAGAACCGCCAGGGCAATATCGCCGCGCGGCTCAAGGCTGTGATGTCCGAGCAGGAGGACGAACTGAGGAGCGGCATGCCTGCGGGCATCATCGCACCGGCCCCCAATCCGGATCAGGCGGCGCCGCCGCGCAAGTCGAAGGCAAGCATGTGAGCTCCGTCCGATGAGCCTCGTCAAGAAATTCGCGACGGTCGGCGGCGCGACCCTCGGTAGCCGGATTTTCGGTTTTGCGCGCGAGACCTTGATGGCGGCGGCGCTCGGCACCGGTCCCATGGCCGACGTCTTTTATGCTGCGTTCCGCTTCCCGAACCTCTTCCGCCGGCTGTTTGCCGAGGGCGCCTTCAACGCCGCCTTCGTGCCGCTGTTTTCGAAAGAGATCGAGGCGAACGGCGTCGAGGGGGCCAAGCGCTTTTCGGAAGAGGTTTTCGGCGTTCTCTTCTCCGCCTTGATGATCATCACCATCGTCATGGAACTGATGATGCCATGGCTGGTGGAATGGATCATCGCACCGGGCTTCGCCGACGACCCCGAAAAGACCTCCATCACCGTCCGCCTTGCAGTGGTGATGTTTCCCTATCTGATGTGCATGTCGCTGACGGCGATGCTGAGCGGGATGCTCAATTCGCTCCATCATTTCTTTGCGGCCGCCATCGCCCCGGTTTTCCTGAACGTGGTGATGATCGGGGCGCTACTCTACGGTCTCTGGATTGATGCCGATCCGCTGACGATTGCCTGGTATCTCTCCTGGAGCGTGCTGGCGGCCGGCATCCTGCAGCTTGCCGTCGTCTATGCCGGCGTGCGCCATGCCGGCATCAATATCGGCTTCCGCCGCCCCAGGATGACGCCGAACGTCAAGCGCCTGCTGGTGCTCGCGGTGCCGGCGGCGGTCACTGGCGGCATCACCCAGATCAACCAGATCATCGGCCAGGCGATCGCCTCCGGCAAGGAAGGCGCGATCGCCGCCCTTCAATATGCCGACCGTATCTACCAGCTTCCGCTCGGCGTGGTCGGCGTCGCCGTCGGCGTCGTGCTCCTGCCGGAACTTGCTCGTGCCCTGAAGGGCGGGCATCTCAAGGAAGCCGCCAATACCCAGAACCGCTCGATCGAATTTGTGCTGTTCCTCACGCTTCCGGCCGCAGCCGGGCTTTGGATCCTGTCGGACGCGATCATCCGGGTGCTCTATGAGCGCGGCGCCTTCTCCGCCGAAAACACCTCGGTCGTCGCCTCAGTCCTTGCCATATACGGCATCGGTCTGCCGGGCTTCGTGCTGATCAAGGCGTTGCAGCCCGGTTTTTATGCCCGCGAGGACACCAAGACGCCGATGCGTTTCACCATGCTCTCGGTCGTCATCAATTCGGGCCTGGCGATTTCGCTTTTCCCGCTGATCGCCGAACGCGGCATCGCAACGGCCGAGGCGGCGGCGGGCTGGATAAATACCATTCTGCTGTTCGCGACGCTCGTCTGGCGCGGCCATCTCACATGGGAATGGGCACTCGCCAAGCGCACGGTGCTGCTGCTCGTCTCGACCGCGATCATGTCCGCGGCGCTGGTCTATGCGCTTAGCTATGCCGGACCGTGGCTGACCCCGGATGCCCTGCTGATCCATCAGGTCGCGGCACTCTCCTGCCTGCTCGTCCTGGCTATGGTTGTCTATTTCGCCTGCGCCTTCCTGATCGGCGGCGCCGACATTGGCATGATACGCCGGAACATCAAGCGGAAGCCGAAGATTTAACCCCGCTTGCGCCGCCCGCAATACGCCCACCGGCGTTTAGGCCCGACATCCACATGGACGATGCCGTTGCAATAACGGCCGATGCCGCCGATGCCGGGTGCGTTGGCCGCGGCGGCGAGGATTGCTCGTTCCGATACACCCGGGACCCGGATGTCGGCCGCATAACAATGACTATGCTGCGACCTGCCCGAATGCGGGCGATGGCCGGATGTGACCATCGGCTTGCGGCCGGTTTCGCGCGCGATATGCGCAAGGATGGCCCCCAGTTTTTCCGGAAAGCAACTGGTGCGAACGCTGATCCGCTGCACGGTAAAGAAGGCAGAATAATCGTGCTTGAAGGAAGTGCTTCTTCGCTTCTGGTTTTCGCCAGCTTCTGCGGTGACATTCAAGCCTAGCGCCAATAGGCAGGAAAGCGCGACGCGAAATATGATGCGCATGGGTATCCCCCGAGGACAGACCGTGTCGTTCATGACCGGTTAACCGTGGTACGCCTGGGTATTTCCTTTTCAAAAAGGGCATGAATAAGGAGAATTTTGCTCAGAAATGGGATTCTGGCTGCCTAAAAGACTAACATTCATTAATCTATTCGGAGAGGCATAGAGAAAAATTTTGCCTTTAGGCGTATTGACTTAGGAGTTATACGCCCAATGAGGTAGGCGTTTCGTGGCCCTACCTCGAATGATATGTGGGCTGCTCTTTTGTGGCTGTAGTGTATCGCGAGACCTTCTGAATGGAGCTCATCGCTCCACCAAAACCGCCCCCGGCCGGCAATCTGCAGGCGGCTAGATCACTCGAATCCGGAGTTTCCGTATGCCCGTCCAATCGCTGTTTCTCGTGGCCCTGATCGTCGACGACTACGATCGAGCGAAGGACTTTTATTGCGGCGTGCTCGGCTTCGATTGCCTGGAGGACAGCGTGCAGCCGGAGGGCAAGCGTTGGGTCGTTGTGAAGCCGAAGGGCGGCGAGGGCGCGGCCCTGTTGCTGGCTACGGCCGCCACCGACACGCAGAAGGCGGCGATCGGCAACCAGACTGGCGGGCGGGTCGGCTTCTTTCTGAAGACCGACGATTTCGCCCGCGATCATGCCGCCATGACCGCCAGGGGCGTCCGTTTCCTCGAGGAACCGCGGCATGAAATCTACGGGTCGGTGGCGGTGTTTGCCGATCCCTACGGCAACACCTGGGATCTGATTGAACACGCGGCACGCTGATGCTCTTGATCCTCTGCGCTTCGCCGTGCATAAGCCCGCGCGTTAGCAACATGACCCTTCGGGTCTGGGGCCCTCCACCAGCCTAATTGAGGACGATATGAACACCTTTAAGCCGCTTGTCTTTTCAGGCGTCCAGCCGACCGGCAATCTCCATCTCGGCAACTACCTCGGCGCGATCCGCAAGTTCGTGGCGCTGCAGGAAAACAACGACTGCATCTATTGCGTCGTCGATCTGCACGCGATCACCGCCCAGCTCGTCCATGACGACCTGCGGGGGCAGATCCGCTCGATCGCCGCCGCCTTCATCGCTTCGGGTATCGATCCGAAGAAACATATCGTCTTCAACCAGTCGGCCGTGCCGCAGCATGCGGAGCTCGCCTGGGTCTTCAATTGCGTCGCCCGCATCGGCTGGATGAACCGCATGACCCAGTTCAAGGACAAGGCCGGTAAGGACCGCGAGAACGCCTCGCTCGGCCTGCTCGCCTATCCGAGCCTGATGGCCGCCGACATTCTCGTCTACCGTGCCACCCACGTGCCGGTCGGCGACGACCAGAAGCAGCACCTGGAGCTTGCCCGCGATATCGCCCAGAAGTTCAACATCGACTTCCAGGAAAAGATCCGCGCGGCCGGCACCGGCGTCGACATGGTCGTCGGCGAAGAGCCGATCCATGGCTTCTTCCCGCTGGTCGAGCCGCTGATCGAGGGGCCGGCGCCGCGCGTCATGTCGTTGCGTGACGGCACCAAGAAGATGTCGAAATCCGATCCGTCGGACCTTTCGCGCATCAACCTGATGGACGATCCGGAAGAGATCGCCAAGAAGATCCGCAAGGCCAAGACCGATCCGGAAGGCCTTCCGAGCGAAATCGAAGGCCTCAAGGGCCGCCCGGAAGCCGACAATCTTGTCGGTATCTATGCAGCCCTTGCCGACCGGACCAAGGCAGACGTTCTCGCCGAATATGGCGGCCAGCAGTTCTCGGTCTTCAAGCCGGCTCTGGCCGACCTCGCCGTGCACGTGCTTTCGCCGATCACCTCGGAAATGCGCCGCCTGATGGACGATACGACCCATATCGATGCCATCCTCAAGGATGGTGGCGAGCGCGCCCGCGCCCGCGCCGAGAAGGTCATGGGAGACGTCTTCGACATCGTCGGTTTCCTGCGCTGAGATCATCGGCGCCTTTCGAGTCACGCAGAAATTGCATACCCGTCACGACATTCGTGGCGGGTTTTCATTTTTTTCGGTTGGTATAAGTTCCGCATCACGACTGCTTGGGTCGTCTACATGCGAAGGAGGGGCGGCATGGTATCGAAACGGCTTTCGCGGCTTGAAGGACACCGGCGCAAGTTCATGGCGGTCATAGACGGCACGCCGGAATGTGAAAAGGCGGTCCACTACGCGGGGCGCCGCGCCAAGAACTCCAACGGTGGTCTCGTCCTGCTTTTCGTCATTCCCGAAGGCGATTTCCAGCAATGGCTGGGCGTCGAGCAGATCATGCGTGCCGAGGCTCGGGAAGAAGCGGACGCGGTGATGGCCAAGACCGCCCAGAAGGTGCGCGAGACGATTGGAATCGATCCGGAAATCGTCATCCGCGAAGGCAACGCCAGCGAACAGATCATCCAGTTGGTCGAGGAAGACCGCGATATCGCGGTTCTCGTGCTGGCCGCCGGGTCCACCAAGGAAGGGCCGGGACCCCTGGTATCCGCGGTTGCTGCCTTCCCGATTCCCGTCACCGTGCTGCCCGACACGCTGACCGCCGAGGAAATTGACGCACTGGCCTGATTGCGGACTTGATCTTGCGCAGGCAAAGGAGCACTTGAACGAAAAGCTGATACGGCTTATCTTCTTTTGAAGAGTTCTAAATTTGCGAGGGGCGCCGTGCCCCAGGAGAGACGAGATGTTCATTCAGACGGAAGCCACCCCCAACCCGGCGACCCTGAAGTTCCTGCCTGGCAAAGTCGTTATGGATAAAGGCACCGCCGATTTCCGCAATGCCGGCGAGGCGGAAGCATCTCCGCTGGCCGAGCGGCTGTTCGGCATCTCCGGCGTCACCGGCGTCTATTTCGGCTACGACTTTATCACAGTCACCAAGGAAAGCGCCGAATGGCAGCACCTGAAGCCGGCGATCCTCGGCTCGATCATGGAGCATTTCATGTCCGGCGCGCCGGTCATGGGCGGTGCGTCCACGCTTGCTGAAATATCCGACGTGGAAGGCGAGTTCTTCGACGAGGACGACGAAACGATCGTCGCGACGATCAAGGAACTGCTTGAAACCCGCGTCCGCCCGGCCGTCGCCCAGGACGGCGGCGACATTACCTTCAAGGGTTTCCGAGACGGCACGGTCTACCTCAACATGAAGGGTGCATGCTCCGGCTGCCCGTCTTCCACGGCGACACTGAAGCACGGGGTGCAGAACCTGCTCAAGCATTTCGTTCCGGAAGTGCAGGCCGTCGAAGCGCTCTAAGCCCGCCGGCCCCGTTGAATGATTGTTCTCGCCATCGATACCGCCGGGGTGGATTGCTCCGCAGCGCTCTACGACAGCGCCGCCGGCAAAGTGCTGTCTGAAATCACCGAGACGATCGGCAAGGGCCATGCCGAAAGGCTGATGGCGGTCATCGACGAGGCGCTGGCCGCAGCCGGTCTTCCTCTCAAAGCCGTCGAGCGAGTTGCAGTCGTCATAGGGCCGGGCTCCTTCACCGGCATTCGCGTCGGCGTGGCCACCGCCCGTGGTCTGGGGCTTGCCCTCGGCGTGGAATCGGTCGGTGTGACCACTCTCGAGGCCCTCGCGGTCAAGTTTCTTGGCGAACACAAGGGCCAGCCGGTCGTTGTCGCGATGGATGCCAAGCGCAACGAGGTCTACACCCAGGCGTTTTCCGCCAACGGGGAGGCGTTGAGCCAACCTGCGGCACTCTCGCCGGAAGATGCTTCGGAACTCGCCAAGTCTCATTCGGCAGTAATGACCGGCTCCTGGACCGAGCATTCCCTTGGCAAGGAAGTTGCCGAACATGACGGGCGGGACCGTTTCGATATTGCGGTGGTCGCCCGCATCGCCGCCGAAAAACCTGTGGATGCGCAACGTCCCAAACCATTGTATCTTCGTGGACCAGATGCGAAACCGCAGACCGGTTTTGCCCTTGCCCGTTCGTGAATGTACAGACTGCGCCGATGCTCGACGATTACCTGACCTGGAAGCCGTATTTCGAAGTCGTGCCGATGGAGGCGAGCGATTGCCTGGAGATCTCCGAACTGCATGGCCAGCGATTTCCGCGTCAGTGGAGTGACGGGGAATTCCAGAACCTGCTCCTGCAGCAAAATGTCTTCGGTTTTATCGCCCGTCAGACCAATGCGTTTTTCTCCAAGCCGCTCGGCGGCTTCGTTCTGTCGCGCGAGGCGGCGGGTGAGGCGGAGATCCTGACGGTCGCCGTCAACGAGAAATTCGGTCGGGTGGGGCTCGGCTGGCGTCTGATGCAGGCCGCCCTGCGCGAGGCGGCGGCGCGTGGCGGGGAGAGCATGTTCCTGGAAGTGGAGGCGGCGAATCGCCCTGCTGTCGAGCTTTACCGCAAGCTCGGTTTCCAGAAAGTGGGCGAGCGCCCGGCCTATTATGCCGGGCCGGACGGGACGCGATCCACGGCGCTTGTCATGAGCCGAGTTCTTCGCTAGTCCGTTAGTTTCTACGGGAACGTTTCGAAGGCCAAAACGACATGACAGACCTTTCCAAGACCCTGGAGGAGCTGTGTGCCGAGAAAGGCATGCGAATGACGGATCAACGCCGCGTGATCGCGCGTATCCTGCAGGAGTCCGTTGACCATCCGGATGTCGAGGAACTCTATCGCCGGTCCTCCAAGGTCGATCCGCGCATCTCGATCTCGACGGTTTACCGCACGGTAAAATTGTTCGAGGACGAAGGGATCATCGAACGTCACGATTTCCGCGACGGCCGCTCGCGTTACGAGACCGTGCCGGAGGAACATCACGACCACATGATCGATCTCAATACCGGCAATGTCATCGAGTTCCGCTCGGCGGAAATCGAGGCGCTGCAGGAACGCATCGCCCGGGAGCATGGGTTCCGTCTCGTCGGCCACCGGCTGGAGCTCTACGGCATCCCGCTGGACAAGGACGATAAGTGATTACTTGGGCGCGGATTGGCTTCGTTTTCGTTGCTCTTTTCGCAGTTACGCTGGTCCTGTTGCCGTTTCAGCTCCTCGGCCTCGCCTTCGACCTCAAGATCCGCCGTTATCTCCCGCGCTACTGGCACAAGACCGCCTGTTTTCTGCTTGGCATCCGCATTCATGTGCACGGAACGCTGGAGCGCCGCCGGCCGCTGATGCTGGCCTGCAATCATGCGTCGTGGAAGGATATTCTCGTGCTCGGCGCAATCGCCGACGTCGTTTTCATTGCCAAGATGGAAGTGTCGGAATGGCCGGTCTTCGGCACGCTCGCCAAGCTGCAGAAGAGCATCTTCGTCGTCCGTGAACAGAAGCGCCGCACCGGCGATCAGGTGAACGAGATTGCCGAGCGCATGGCGGCCGGCGAGATCGTCGTGCTTTTTCCCGAGGGTACCACCTCCGATGGCAACCGGCTTCTGGAGGTCAAGTCGTCATTGTTCGGCGCTGCCGCCGCTGCGGTGCAGCATACGCCCGAAGGCGTGGTGCATGTCCAGCCGGTGGCGATCGCCTATACCCGCATCCACGGCATGGCCATGGGCCGTTACCATCGGCCGATCGCGGCGTGGCCTGGCGATATCGAACTCGTGCCGCATCTGCTCGGCGTCCTGAAGGAAGGCGCGCTCGACGTGGACGTCGCCTTCGGGGAAACGGTCGATTTCCGCGCCGGCGACAACCGCAAGCATCTGAGCATGGCCGTGACCAGCCGGCTTCGGCGCATGCTGATCCGCCATCTGCGGGGTCGTGACTACGACACCCTTTAGGAAACGCTTCATTTCCGGGTCTTCTTGCGGTATGGAGCGAGCCATGAACGAACACGTCTCCCTTTCCGTGGCCGCCGACGAGCCGGTCCAGCGCTCGAATTCCCGCAAGGTCTTCATCAAGACCTATGGCTGCCAGATGAATGTCTATGATTCGGGCCGCATGAGCGATGCGCTGGCGGGCGAAGGTTACGTGCCGACCGAGGAGATGGGCGAGGCCGACCTTATCCTCCTCAACACCTGTCACATCCGCGAAAAAGCGGCCGACAAGGTCTATTCGGCGCTCGGGCGTCTTCGCGACATGAAGAAGGCGCGGGCTGCCGAAGGCCGGGAGCTGATGATCGGCGTCGCCGGCTGCGTCGCCCAGGCCGAAGGCGAGGAAATCATCCGACGCGCGCCGGCCGTCGACGTGGTGATCGGCCCGCAGACCTATCACCGCCTGCCGGAAGCGCTGAGGCGCGCTCGCGGCGGAAAGCCGGTCGTCGACACCGAATATGCGGTCGAGGACAAGTTCGAGCACCTGCCTGTTACCGAGAAGGCGAAGATCCGCGCCCGCGGCGTCACCGCCTTCCTCACCGTCCAGGAAGGATGCGACAAGTTCTGTACCTTCTGCGTGGTGCCCTATACGCGCGGTTCTGAAGTCTCTCGCCCGGTCCAGCAGATCGTCGACGAAGCCTCGCGGCTGGTCGATAGCGGCGTGCGCGAGATCACGCTGCTCGGCCAGAACGTCAATGCCTGGCGTGCTGAAGGTCCGAAAGGCGGCGAATGGAGCCTCGGCGACCTGCTTTATCGCCTTGCGGAAATCCCAGGCCTCGCTCGTCTGCGCTACACGACCAGCCATCCCCGCGACATGGATGACCGGCTGATCGAGGCCCATCGCAACCTGCGCAGCCTGATGCCCTACCTGCATCTGCCGGTTCAGGCCGGTTCGGACCGTATCCTGAAGGCGATGAACCGTCGCCACACGGCTGCCGAATATCTTCGCCTGATCGAGCGCATTCGCGAAGCCCGGCCGGACATCGCCATCGCCGGAGATTTCATCGTCGGTTTCCCCGGCGAGACGGACAAGGACTTCGAAGATACGCTGCGCCTCGTCGAGGACGTGAACTACGCGCAGGCCTATTCCTTCAAATATTCGACCCGCCCCGGCACCCCCGGCGCCGATCTTGGCGATCAGGTGCCGGAAGAGGTGAAGGCGGAGCGGCTCGAAAGATTGCAGGCCCTGCTCTTGAAACAGCAGGCCGAATTCGCCAAATCCTGCGTCGGAAAGGTCATCGACCTGTTGCTGGAAAAGCCCGGTCGCATGCCAGGACAGATAATTGGACGCTCTCCCTGGCTTCAGTCTGTGAATGTTGATGCAAAAACATCGCAAATCGGTGACATTATACAGGTACGAATCAGTGGAACCGGCCCGAACAGCTTGTTTGCCGACCCGGCAGAGAGTTTAATAGGAGCCTGAGCTAACATCGAGGAGCTTGCCCTACTTGAACGGACGTGAATTGGTTTCTTCATCCGCGCGCCACCCCCGAACCGCCGCTACCGACGCCAATCACTTTGTCCTGACGTTCGAGAACAATAGGTTCGCCAGCGAGCTTTTCGGTCAGTTCGATCAAAATCTCAAACTTCTCGAAGAACGGCTTCACATCGATGCCAGGGCACGCGGCAATTCGGTGGCGATCTCCGGCGATCTGACGGCGACCAACCAGGCGCGCCGGGCGCTGGATTTCCTCTATGAGCGCATCCAGAAGGGCGGTTCGGTCGATACCTCCGACGTCGACGGGGCGATCCGCATGGCGCAGGCGGCAGACGATCAGCTGCAACTGCCGACGCTCGAGAAAAAAGCCAAGCTCTCGATGAGCCAGATTTCCACCAAGAAGAAGACGGTCGTCGCACGCACGCCAACCCAGGACGCCTATATGCGGGCGCTGGAACGGTCGGAGCTCGTCTTCGGCGTCGGTCCGGCTGGTACCGGCAAGACCTATCTCGCCGTCGCCCATGCCGCACAGCTTCTGGAGCGCGGCGCCGTCGATCGCATCATCCTGTCGCGTCCGGCCGTCGAAGCCGGCGAGCGCCTGGGCTTTCTGCCCGGCGACATGAAGGACAAGGTCGATCCCTATCTGCGGCCGCTCTATGACGCCCTCTACGACATGATGCCGGGCGACAAGGTGGAGCGGGCGATCACCGCCGGCGTCATCGAAATCGCGCCGCTCGCCTTCATGCGCGGCCGCACGCTCGCAAACGCCGCCGTTATTCTCGACGAGGCACAGAACACCACGTCGATGCAGATGAAGATGTTCCTGACCCGTCTCGGCGAAAACGCCAGGATGATCATCACGGGCGACCCGAGCCAGGTCGATCTTCCGCGCGGCGTGAAATCAGGCTTGGTGGAGGCGCTGCAGATCCTGAAGGGCGTCGAGGGCATTTCGGTGATCCGCTTCAAGGATACCGACGTGGTCCGCCATCCGCTGGTCGGCCGCATCGTCCGGGCCTATGACGCGCAATATGCCGTCCACGAGGAAAGCGAGGAAGTCGACCGGTAACGGTCGGCTCCAAACCTTATGCCCCAACTCGACATACAGATCAGCATTGAAGACGAGGGCTGGCCCGAAGAGCCGGCCCTTTTGGCCTTGAGCGAAAAGACGCTTGGCGCGGCGGCCGAGTTTCTGGCGGGCCAGGAAAAACAGCCCTTCCCGAAGATCGCCCCGGAATTGTCGCTGGTCTTTACCGACGACGCGGCCATCAAGGAGATCAATGCCGAATGGCGCGGCAAGGACAAGCCCACCAACGTCCTGTCCTTCCCCGCCTTTCCGCTCGAACCCGGCAAGATGCCGGGGCCGATGCTCGGCGATATCGTCATCGCTCGCGAGACAGTTGAGCGGGAAGCGGTTGATCTTGACAAGAGTTTCGAGGATCATCTGACCCATCTGCTCGTCCACGGTTTCCTGCATCTATTCGGCTACGACCATATGCAAACGGACGAAGCGGAAAGAATGGAAGCGTTGGAGACTCGCATTTTGGCCACCCTTGGCCTATCTGACCCCTATGCGGGGCAAGACCCGATAGTATAGTCTGGATCAATGAACGACTTTTCGACAAACCCGACCCGTGAGGGCAAGGACGCCGACTCGAGTTCCTCGGAAGAGGGCAGTAGTCCGTCTCGAGCGGAAGCCCACAAACACCAAAGCTCTTTCTGGTCGCGCGCGGTCAGGCTGCTCAGGCCGTCGCAGGGCGAGAAGCTCCGCGAGGATCTTGCCGACGCGCTGATGACCGACACCAATATCAGCAATGCCTTTTCGCCCGAGGAACGGGCGATGCTGCACAACATTCTCCGGTTCCGTGAGATCCGCGTCGAGGACATCATGGTGCCGCGCGCCGACATCGAGGCGGTCGACATGACCATGACGATCGGCGAGCTGATGATCCATTTCGAGGAAACCGGCCGCTCTCGCATGCCGGTCTACAACGACACGCTCGATGATCCGCGCGGCATGGTCCATATCCGCGACCTCCTTTCCTATCTGGCCAAGCAGGCTCGCAACAAACGCCGCACCAGCGCGCGCGCTGCACCCACCCAGCCGATGCCGCTTGCCACCGACAAGCCGGAAAAGGCGGAGAAGACGGTGCGCACCCCGCGGCCTGCCTTCGACCTCGGCCGCGTCGACCTGGAGCAGACGGTCGCCGAAGCAGGCCTGATCCGAAAGATCCTGTTCGTGCCGCCCTCCATGCTCGCTTCGGACCTGATGCAGAGCATGCAGGCGGCCCGCACCCAGCTCGCGCTCGTCATCGACGAATATGGCGGGACCGACGGTCTCGTCACCCATGAGGATATCGTCGAAATGGTGATCGGCGACGTGGAGGACGAACATGACAATGAAGAGGTCATGTTCTCGCGCACCAGCGAGGATGTCTTCGTCGCCGATGCGCGTATCGAACTCGAGGAGATCGCCAAGGCGATCGGTTCCGATTTCGACATTCGCGACCGCCTCGAAGACGTCGATACGCTGGGCGGGCTGATCTTCTCCGCGCTTGGCCGCATCCCGGTGCGCGGCGAAGTGGTGCAGGCGGTGCCCGGTTTCGAATTCCAGATCCTGGAGGCCGATCCTCGCCGCATCAAGCGCGTCCGGATCCTGCGCAAGCGGACGCTCGCGCGCCGCCGCCAGAAAGGGGAGGGCGAAATAATGCTCACTGATCAGACACCGACAACTGCCCTGCTACCGGCGCCATCCGCTCAGGACGCCGACGGACGCAATCACCAGCCTTGAAAGATCCCTGAGGTGTCCGCCTCTTTGACCTCACGACAAGCCCGCCATTTTTTGAAAGACTGCAGCCGCTGATTCGGGGGCGGAAGGGAACATAGATGGAGCGGCTGGCGGGCAGGATCATGCTTCTCTGGGGCTTCCCGCGCGTCGCCGTTGCTTTTGTCGCAGGTGCGCTCGGTGCGCTCGCCCTGCCGCCTTTCGGCTTCTTCGCAGCGCTTTTCATCTCCTTCACGTTGCTCGTCTGGCTGATGGACGGTTCCACCGGCAATCCGGATGGGGGACGTTTCGCGCGGTTCCGGTCGGCATTCTGGATCGGCTGGGTCTTCGGTTTCGGCTATTTCGTCGCCGGCCTCTGGTGGCTCGGCAACGCGCTTCTGGTGGAAGCAGACGAATTTGCCTGGGCACTGCCACTCGCGGTTCTTGGCTTGCCTGCCTATCTCGCGCTCTTTTACGGTCTTGCGACGGCGATTGCCCGCATATTCTGGTCGGATGGTTTCGGGCGGATGGCCTCGCTCGCCTTCGGCTTCGGTCTGGCCGAATGGCTTCGCGGCTTCGTCGCCACCGGCTTCCCCTGGAATGCGGTCGGTTATGGCGCGATGCCCATGCCGCTGATGATGCAGTCCGCAGCCGCGCTCGGCATTTTCGGCGTGACGGTTCTTGCCGTCTTCGTATTTTCGGCGCCCGCCCTGATCGGCACCAAAAAAGGCATGCGGACCGGACTGACGCTCGCAGTCCTGCTGTTTGCCGCCCATCTGGGTTATGGCGCCTATCGTCTGCACGTCGCCGACGCCACGCCGGTTCCGGCTGCAGACAATCAGCCGGTCGTCCGCATCGTCCAGCCGGTAATCGACCAGGCGCGAAAACTGGACGATGCCGAGCGGGCGGCGATCTTCGAGGAACATCTTGCGTTGTCGGCTTTGCCGCCCGAGAACGGCGGCAAGCGGCCTGACATCATCGTCTGGCCGGAAACCTCCGTCCCCTTCATTCTGACCCAGAACCCGGATGCGCTGACCCGCATCGCCGAGGTGCTGCAGGATGGCCAGGTCCTGATTACCGGCGCGGTGCGTTCCGAAGATGCAGGCGCGGGCCTCGCGCCGCGTTTCTACAATTCCATCTATGTGATCGACAGCGAAGGCCAGATCGTTTCGGCCTCCGACAAGCTGCATCTCGTCCCGTTCGGGGAATATGTTCCCTATGAGGACCTCCTGCGCAATCTCGGCATTCCCGATGCAATCGCCATGCCGGGGGGATTCAGTGCGGCGCCGGTGCGGGCCATGCTGACCCTGCCGGGCGGCAGGACCTTCTATCCGCTGATCTGTTACGAGGCGATCTTCCCCGACGAGATCGGGCCGGAGGTGGAGCGGGTAAGCGCGCTTCTGAATGTTACCAATGACGGCTGGTTCGGAGCGACGCCGGGGCCTTATCAGCACTTCCAGCAAGCTCGAATCCGCGCCGTCGAAAACGGCCTTCCGCTGATTCGCGGGGCAAATACAGGCGTTTCGGCGGTTGTCGACCCCTTCGGAAGGATGATCCGTGGCCTGGACTATAATCAAAAAGGCGTGATGGACGCAACCCTGGGCGGTATTTCAATCCCGCATTGGGATGTGAATGCTCGGGAACAGCACTTCTGGTTGGTTCTTGCGCTGATGTTGTTGATTGCAGCCATCTCGCGCGCTGGTTTTAATTTTAGGACGAATTGACCAAAAACCCCTAAAATTGCATAGTGGTCTCAGCCTTTCGTCTCGCCATATGCTTCAAACGTTGAGCCTGTTGTGACCAGCCGCGCGAAGTGTATCTCCACACGCAGACCGGGTTGTGAGGATTGAACCACAAACGTCGTCAGGACATCGTTATGATTGAAAACAAAAAGAAGCCGAACCCGATCGATATTCATGTCGGGAGCCGAATTCGCCTTCGCCGCACCATGCTCGGAATGAGCCAGGAAAAGCTCGGTGAAAGCCTTGGCATTACGTTCCAGCAGATTCAGAAATACGAGAAGGGCACGAACCGCGTTGGTGCGAGCCGTCTGCAGAACATCTCCAGCATTCTCAACGTGCCGGTCTCCTTCTTCTTCGAAGATGCGCCGGGCGATCAAGGCGGTCAGGGCGGCATGGCGGAAGCCTCAAGCTCCAACTACGTGGTCGATTTCCTCTCCTCCTCCGAAGGCCTGCAACTGAACCGGGCTTTCGTGAAGATTTCGGACCCGAAAGTTCGCCGGCGTGTGGTAGATCTCGTCAAGGCCCTGGCAGCGGATGCCGAGGTCGAATAAAGCTCATCGATATCAGCACAGAAGCGGCCTCCGGGCCGCTTTTTTGTTGCCTGCTTCAGAGCGTCGGGTGTTGCGGGAATGCCCGACTTGTAGACATAAAGATATATTTATGTCGTTGTACGCTTGTGTTTGTCGATGGAAATCACTAACACAGGTGCGTTCGTTTCTTTGAGGGGAATCCCGTAATGCGCGCAAGTTATCTGTTCACCAGCGAGTCCGTTGCCGAGGGCCATCCGGACAAGGTTTGTGATCGTATCTCCGATGAAATTGTAGATCTTGTGTACCGCGAGGCGGCCAAGACCGGCGTCGATCCCTGGACCGTGCGCATTGCCTGCGAAACGCTGGCAACCACGAACCGAGTCGTCATTGCCGGTGAAGTCCGCCTGCCGCCGAGCCTGATGAAGAAGGACAAGGACGGCAAGGACGTCATCAATCCCTCGAAGTTCAAGTCGGCCGCCCGCAAGGCGATCCGCGACATCGGTTACGAGCAGGAAGGCTTCCACTGGAAGACGGCCAAGATCGACGTGCTGCTGCATTCCCAGTCTGCCGATATCGCGCAGGGCGTTGACAGCGCGGCCGACAAGCAGGGCGACGAAGGTGCCGGCGACCAGGGCATCATGTTCGGTTACGCCTGCAAGGAAACGCCGGATCTCATGCCGGCACCGATCTATTACTCCCACAAGATCCTGCAGTTGCTCGCCATCGCCCGCAAGAAGGGCGAGGGCGACGCCGGCAAGCTTGGCCCAGATGCCAAGAGCCAGGTGACCGTGCGTTACGAGAACGGCAAGCCGGCTGCGGTCGACTCGATCGTTCTTTCCACCCAGCACCTCGACGAGAGCTGGGATTCCAAGAAGGTCCGCCAGGTCGTCGAACCCTATATCCGCGAAGCGCTCGGCGACCTGCCGATCGCCAAGGATTGCAAGTGGTACATCAACCCGACCGGCAAGTTCGTCATCGGTGGCCCGGATGGTGACGCCGGCCTTACCGGCCGCAAGATCATCGTCGACACCTACGGTGGCGCGGCTCCGCATGGCGGCGGCGCATTTTCCGGCAAGGACACGACCAAGGTCGACCGTTCGGCCGCCTACGCCGCCCGTTATCTGGCGAAGAACGTCGTTGCCGCCGGCATTGCCGACCGCTGCACCATCCAGATCTCCTACGCCATCGGCATCGCCCAGCCGCTGTCGATCTATGTCGACCTGCACGGCACGGGCAAGGGCGTGACGGAAGACCAGGTGGAAGCCGCCATCCGCAAGGTCATGGACCTGTCGCCGACCGGTATCCGCCGCCATCTCGACCTCAACAAGCCGATCTATGCCAAGACTTCGGCTTACGGCCATTTCGGCCGCAAGGCCGGCCGCGACGGTTCCTTCTCCTGGGAGAAGACCGATCTGGCGAAGCCCCTCAAGGATGCGCTGAAGGAAGAGACCCTCAAGGCTGCCTGATCGGCCTTTACGGATAGCTCAATAAAACTGTAAAGCGGGTGCCTCCTGACGGAGACGCCCGCTTTTATCATGAGAGACCAACCTATGACCGAACCGCAGCACCCGAGCCGCAGCACCGAAGCCTTCTTCGGCCGCCGCAAGGGCAAGCAGCTCCGCGAACGCCAGGCGGAAGGAATTGCGACGCTGTTGCCTGCGCTGAAGCTCGATCTTCAGGCGCCAGCGCCGGCGGTGCTTTCGGAGCTATTTCCGGTACCGGTCGAGGAACTGCGGCTGGAAATCGGTTTCGGCGGCGGCGAGCACCTGGTCCACCGTGCGCAGGAGAATCCAAAAACCGGCTTCATCGGCGTCGAGCCTTTCGTCAATTCCATGGCGAAACTTCTGTCGCGCCTCGACGAACTGGGGCTTAGGAACATCCGGGTCCATGACGACGACGCCACGCAGGTTCTGGACTGGCTGCCGGATGCATCGCTCGATCGCATCGACCTGCTCTATCCGGACCCTTGGCCGAAGCGGAAACATTGGAAAAGGCGGTTTGTGTCTGCGGTCAATCTCGACCGTTTCCACCGCGTGCTGAAGCCGGGCGGTCTGTTCCTGTTCGCATCCGACATCGACACCTATGTCAACTGGACGCTGATCCATTGCCGCGACCATGGCGGTTTCCAATGGCAGGCGGAGCAATCTTCCGACTGGCTGACGCCCTTCGCCGGCTGGCCAGGTACGCGATACGAGAACAAGGCCCGCCGGGAAGGCCGTTCCTCGGCCTATCTGACGTTCAGGAGAGCCTGAAAGGTCAGTGCAGGCTGACGGTCTTCAGGTCGTCTTCAGCAGCCTTGAAGAAGGTGCTGGAGCGATTGTCGGTCAAAAGGATCGGCGTGCCATCTGCGCCGAACAGGGCCCAAAGATCGAGACTGGGATCGATATCCGGGGCTTCAGGGAAGCAGCGGGACACTTCGTCCGACCGCATCTTGCGAATATACCCGACCTCTCCAGCGCCCAGATGAGCAAGTTCGGACTGCGTCAAACGCGTATTCGCTTCTTTCAGGAGCATTCCAGCCTCCAGCATTGAGGGGCAACGGCATTGGCGCCGTTGACCTACTCTGAGACGGAAATGTTAATTTTTCGCACCATGCGTGCGGGCTCCGGCCGGATAAGGTCAACCGACAGCAAACCGTTCTTGAGCGAGGCGCCGGAAACCTGCATTCCGTCGGCGAGCACGAACATACGCTGGAACTGGCGTGCAGCAATGCCGCGGTAAAGATAGTCGCGATCGCCCTGTTCCGTCTGGCGTCCGCGAATGACGAGGTGGTTTTCTTCCGTCGTCACATCGAGCTCGGCTTCGGAAAAGCCGGCCACGGCCAGCGTGATTCGCAGCCGCTCAGGCGCCCCGGAAGCATCGGCGCGGAGGCGTTCGATGTTATAGGGAGGATACCCGTCGTTCGCCTTCGCCAGGCGTTCGAGTGTCTTTTCCATGGCGTCGAAGCCCAGAAGCAGAGGGCTCGCAAACGGCGTCATTCGGCTCATCGTCCAGTCCTTGCAACAAGCGACCATGTTGGCGCCCGCCGGGCGGCCCGCCAACTCAGCCGTTATATGGGAGGTTCCGGCCGCGACCGCAAGGATGAGCGGCGGGGCTGATGGTCACGGCTGCTCGATGCCGCCGATACGGCACTTGACAGAATGTCAGGTTGTGGACCACTTCCCGGAAAAAAGGAGCATTCATGCAGCGCAGGAAGATTATCATCGATACCGACCCGGGTCAGGACGATGCCGCGGCGATTATGCTTGCCTTTGCGAGCCCCGACGAGATCGAGGTGCTTGGTCTCTGCGCGGTCGCCGGAAACGTGCCGCTTTCCTACACCAGCCGCAACCTCCGGATCGTCTGCGAACTCTGCGGCAGGCCGGATGCGCCGGTTTACGAGGGGGCGCTGAAGCCAACCACGCGCCCGCAGGTCACCGCCGAGCACGTGCACGGCAGGACGGGCCTCGACGGCATCGAATTACCCGAACCGACAATGCCGGTGAAAGATATCCATGCGGTCGACCTCATCATCGACACCTTGCGCACCGAGCCTGCCGGAACGGTCACGCTCTGCACGCTCGGGCCGCTTACCAATATCGCGCTCGCTCTTGAGAAAGCGCCGGATATCGCTGGGCGCGCGAAGGAACTGGTGATGATGGGCGGCGGCTTTTTCGAGGGTGGCAACATCACGCCGGCCGCCGAGTTCAACATCTATGTCGATCCCGAAGCGGCAAAGACCGTGTTCGCCTCGGGCATGCCGATCGTCATGATGCCGCTCGACGTCACGCATCAATTGCTGACGACTAAAGCCCGTGTCGAGAAGATCGCCGCGCTCGGCACGCATCCCGCAAAGGTTCTGGTCGCATGGCTCGCCTTCTTCGAGCGCTTCGACATCGAAAAATACGGCTCCGATGGCGGGCCGCTGCATGATCCGACGGTCATCGCCTACCTCATCAAGCCCGAGCTCTTTTCGGGCCGCGACTGCAATGTCGAGATCGAGACGCAATCGGAGTTGACGGTGGGCATGACGGTGGTTGACTGGTGGCGCGTCTCCGGCCGCAAGCCGAATGCCAAGGTGATGCGTCATGTCGATGCCGACGGCTTTTTCGAATTGCTGACCGAGCGGGTTGCCCGGCTCTGAGGTGGAGCAAGCAGGCAAGGAAAATGCCACCGGAAGCTCGATCAGAGCTTAGACCCTGGCATCGACCGCCTCGGCAGGCGGGATCGACGGCTGGGCGCCGCGGCTGAGGCAGGCGAGCGAACCGGCCACCGCTGCCCGGCGAAGTGCTTTCGCAAAATCGAGCCCCTGTTCGAGGCTGGCGGCCAGATAACCGCAGAACGTGTCGCCGGCGCCGACCGTATCGACCGGTTCGATCTTCAGGCCCTCGGCCGTCACGATCGCTCCGTCGCGGATCGCAACCACGCCGTCGCCACCGAGCGTGACGACGAATGTCTGGCCGGTTTCCGCATGCAGCTTTCTCAACATGTCCTGGCGGGCCGCAGCGTCCGGGATCGGGCTTCCGGCCAGCAGTTCGAATTCCGTTTCATTGGCGACCACGATATCTGCGAGCCGGGCTAGCCGGGCCGCATCGCCGGTCAGCGGCGCCGTGTTGATCACCGTCAGCACGCCTTTGGCACGCGCCGCGTTGAGCGCCGTCTCTACCGCCTCGGCCGGGATTTCGAGTTGCAGCATCAGGATATCGCCGGCCTTCATGGCCTTGACCGCCGCCTCGGCCTGCGCCGCGCTCACCGTACCGTTGGCACCGGCCACCACCGCGATCATGTTTTCGCCCGTGCCCCCCACTAGGATCAAGGCCGTGCCGGTTGGATCGGTTACGCGCGCGACCGCGGAGAGATCGACCTTAGCGTCATCGAGAAGTGCCAGCGCCGGCGTCGCAAAACCATCCTCCCCAACGGCTCCGGCCATATGCACCGTGCTTCCGGCGCGGCGGGCGGCGAGAGCCTGGTTGGCGCCCTTGCCACCGGCGGCGGTCGCAAAGCTTGATCCCTCGACCGTCTCGCCCGGTTGGGGCAGACGCTCGGTCGTGGCGATGAGATCCATGTTGATGGAGCCGAGGACGGTGATCATGGCGGGCCTGCGTGCTAGATTTAAAGTCGCGCGACACTGCCCGAGAGAGTTACTCCTCGTCAACCACCCGCAGTTTGAGAAGACCGGTACGGCTTTCGACCACCTTCGCCTGTGGCAGGTCTCGGACTGCTTCGGCTACCACCGGAGCCTCCAGCTCGAGAGCCTCGATCTTGGCGCCGCGGCGGTTGAGCTTGTCGGTGGACGTCATGATCTGCTCGACATCCTTCTGCGCCGCGAAGAAATGCGCCTGGAGCTTGCGGGTGCGGTCGTCAAGACGCGAAAGATCCTCGATCAGCAGCGCCACTTCGCCCTGGATGAGATGCGCTTGCTCGCGCATCCGCTGGTCCTTCAAGACCGCCTGGATGACCTGAATGGACAGCATCAGCAGTGAGGGCGAGACAATGACGATCCGGGAACGTTGGGCCTTCTGCACGGCGCTCTCGAAATGCTCGTGGATCTCGGCGAAGATCGATTCCGACGGCACGAAGAGGAAGGCCATTTCCTGCGTTTCGCCCGGGATCAGGTATTTTTCCGAGACATCGCGGATGTGGACCTCGAGGTCGCGCTTGAATGCCTGGCTGGCGGCCCGCCGGGCCTCAGGAGCGGCGGCCTCGCGAAAAGCGTTCCAGGCTTCGAGCGGAAATTTGGCGTCGATCACCAAAGGCGGAGCGCCGTTCGGCATCCTGATCGTGCAGTCGGGCCTGGTGCCGTTCGAAAGCGTGGTCTGGAAGCCGTAGGCGCCCATCGGCAACCCGTCGGCAATGATCGCTTCCATTCGACCCTGGCCGAAGGCGCCGCGTGTCTGCTTGTTGGACAGGATCGCCTGCAGGCCGACGACGTCCTTTGCGAGAGTCTGGATATTGTTCTGGGCAGCGTCTATCACCGCCAGCCGTTCCTGCAGCCGCTGCAGGTTCTCGTGCGTCGACTTGGTCTGCTCGGTGATGCTAGCGCCGATCCGGTGCGTCATGCCGTCGAGCCGCTGGCTGACCGACTGGTTGAGTTCCGATTGCCGCGTCGAAAGCGTTTCCGCCATGGCCGACAGCCGGCCCTGCATTTCGCTCTGGGCTCTCAGGAGTTCGGAAAGCCGGGCCTCACCTTCCATCGCCCGCAAGTCCGCATCTTCCCGCCGCTGAAGGGATGCCCGGCGCGCCAGAAACAGCCATAACAGCAGCAATGCCGCTCCACACATCACCGCCACCACGGCAGCGCGGGGGTCGTCGGAGAAACGGGAAAGGCTCGCAACAAGGTTATCCATGGCGGGAAACTAACAGAATTTTGCGGCTTGAAAAGATCAAAACGTGAACACTCTGCTTCCTCGGGCCGTAATTTCTATTCCTTCGGAAAAAAAGATGGGTTATGGGAAGCCATGACGATCAAGCCTCTGATTATTCTGCCTGACCCGATCCTGCGTCAGGTTTCCAAGCCGATAGAGCGTGTTGACGCCGAGCTTCTAAGGCTCGCCGACGACATGCTGGAGACCATGTACGACGCGCCGGGCATCGGCCTTGCTGCGATCCAGATCGGCGTGCCGCGCCGCCTGCTCGTCGTCGATATCGCGCGCGAGGGCGAGGAAAAGCAGCCGCAGGTCTTCATCAATCCGGAGATCGTCAAATCCTCCGACGAGAGTTCCGTCTATGAAGAGGGCTGCCTCTCCATTCCGGAATATTATGCCGAGGTGGAACGCCCGGCGACCGTCAGCGTCAAGCATCTCGGCCGTGACGGCAAGGAATATGTGGTAGAGGCAGATGGCCTGCTCGCCACCTGCCTGCAGCATGAGATCGATCACCTCAATGGCGTGCTTTTCATCGACCATATTTCCCGCCTGAAGCGCGAGATGGTGATCAAGAAATTCACCAAGGCTGCCAAGTCCAAGGCGGTCTGAACCGCCGCTCAGGCGATCCGAAGCAAGAAGGCGCGGTCTTTTGGGACGCGGAACGTCCATGTCTCTTCGCATCATCTTCATGGGAACGCCGGAATTTTCCGTGCCGACGCTGCAGAGCCTCAAGCACGCGGGCCATGAGATCGTCGCGGTCTATACCCAGCCGCCGCGCCCGGGTGGCCGTCGCGGGCTCGATCTCGTGAAGTCGCCGGTGCATCAGGCCGCCGAACTGCTGGGCATTCCTGTTTTCACGCCGGTGAATTTCAAGGATCCCGAAGAGCGCGAAAAGTTCCGCGCGCTCGATGCGGATGTTGCCGTCGTCGTCGCGTATGGCCTGCTGCTGCCGGAAGCGATCCTGACCGGCACCAAGCTCGGTTGCTATAACGGCCATGCTTCGCTCCTGCCGCGTTGGCGCGGTGCCGCACCGATCCAGCGGGCGATCATGGCCGGCGATAAGAAAACCGGGATGATGGTCATGCAGATGGAAAAGGGCCTCGATACCGGCCCCGTCGCGCTGACGAGCGAAGTGGAAATCGGCGACAACATGACCGCCGGCGAACTGCACGACAGGCTGATGCTGGTCGGCGCCCGTGCGATGGTCGAGGCGATGGGCAAGCTCGAAGCCAACGACCTGCCGTTGACGCCGCAATCGTCGGAAGGCGTGCTTTATGCCGCCAAGATCGACAAGGGCGAGACGCGCATCGATTTCTCGAAGTCGGCACGAGATGTGCACAACCACATCCGCGGCCTGTCACCGTTTCCTGGCGCGTGGTTCGAGGCCGAGATCAACGGAAAGCCGGAGCGCGTAAAGGTTCTCGGGTCGGAGGTCGGCGAAGGGCAGGGGGAGCCCGGAACGGTTTTGGACGACACGTTGACCGTTGCCTGCACCGAGGGTGCCGTGCGGCTCCTGAAATTGCAGAAGGCGGGGGCTAAGCCTCTGGTGGCGGCGGAGTTCCTGCGGGGCACGCCGCTTGGGCCTGGCACGAGGCTCTCCTGATGCCACGATTCCGCATGACCGTCGAATATGACGGCACGCCTTATGTCGGCTGGCAGAAGCAGGAGAACGGCCATTCGGTCCAGTCGGCACTTGAAAAAGCCATCCTGTCGCTGACCAAGGAAACGGTGCTGGTCAAGGGTGCCGGGCGCACGGATTCCGGCGTTCATGCGCGCGGACAGGTCGTGCACGTGGATCTCTCGCGGCCATGGGAACCGCACAAGCTGCGCAATGCGCTGAACGCCTATCTGGGAATGGCTCACGAGAAGGTGGCGGTCATTGATGTGCGGGCTGTCGATGACGCATTTGATGCGCGCTTTTCGGCCGTGCGCCGGCACTATCTCTACCGTATCATTTCGCGCGCCGCACCATTGGCGCTGGAGGCAAAGCGCGCCTGGTGGGTGACCCGGGATCTGGACCACGAAGTCATGCACGCCGCCGCCCAGACACTGGTCGGAAAGCATGACTTCACGACATTTCGTTCGGTTCATTGCCAGGCGAAAAGCCCCGTCCGCACACTGGACCTGCTGGACGTAACGCGTAGCGGTGATCTGATCGAAATTCGCGCGACGGCGCAGAGTTTCCTGCACAATCAGATACGTTCGCTCGCCGGTACGCTTAAACTTGCCGGCGAAGGCCGCATGACGCCGGCAGACGTCCGCGCAGCGCTGGATGCGCGCGATCGCAAGGCCTGCGGGCCGGTGGCGCCGCCGGAGGGGCTTTATTTCATGCGCGTCGATTATCCAGGCGACCGAGTAGAGCCCTGAAGCGCCTGCTTCATCAGAGCGGATAGATGCCGAGGAAACGCTGCAGCGCTTCGGTCAGCAGCATGCCCGGCACGATCAGCACCAGCACCAGCGTGGTGACCATCAGCGGCTGTGGCCCGCAGATCATCCGCATCACCCGCGATACAGCGACGATCATGGCGATCAGCAGTGCGAAATGGACAAAGGCCAGAACGGCATCGAGGCTGGGCGGCAACAGGAAGCGCAGGCTCAGGAGACCGTAGAGATAGGCAAACGGAACCGAGAGCCAGTTGACGGTGACTACGACGGCCGGAAACTTTCGGGCAATGCCGAGAAGCGAGCAGAGTACGCCGGCAAGGATCAGCGGCACCAACCAGTTGAAGATTTCCAGCATCGCCATGCGAACGAAGAAAATCCCGCCGATCCCTGCGCCGGGCGGCATGCCTTCGAGCAGATAGTCACGCCACCACAGCCACGAGATGAACGCTCCCGGCAGGCACCAGACGAACGCCCAGAACGAGCGCATCATGCCGCGATCGGAAATGTCGAGCAGGCGGAAACCCTGCGCATCGCCCCGGATCAGCAGCCACAGACCGCTCAGATAAAGTCTGACTTCAGCATAGGAGGGCAAGGCGGCCTCCTCGCAAAACGGCGAAATCACGCATCAGGTTAACGAAACCCCCATGAGATTCTCCAGTTTGCGCGCAACAATGACTTCCGCCAGAACCACGAGCCCCAAGGTCGCAATTCGGATCATCACCGGGCCGCCCATGACGGTTCTCAGGATGCACCACATGAGAAAAAGGGCGGTGATCAGAAGGGTTGTCGCCAGCGCGATCGAGCCGTAGCCGGCAAGGCTTGCAAGGGCACCATGCTGATCGGAGAAGAAGGCGACAGGCGCCAGGATGACATAGGTCGCATTGGCGAGCGGGACGGTAAACCAGTTGCGCACTACGATCAGAATCCGGACGAGTGGCATGAAGCGCAGAATGAGGCCGAGGGCGACGAGCGCTACGGTCGGCACGATCCACTGGGCCGCTTCGAGGACCAGCATCTTCAGGAAAAAGATGAAGGAATAGTCCTCTCGTTGAGGGAAGTGGCGGAGGTATTCCATCCACCGGAAGATCCAGCCGACAACCAGTGCCGGCGCGCACCAGGCGACCGCCCAGAACGAACGCAACACGCCCTCGTCCGAGATGTCGAACGGCCGCAGGCCGCGCGCATCCCCGCGGATCAGCAGCCAGAGGCCGCCGAGGTAAAGCCTGACGTCATGATAGGAGGGCATTATCGAACCAGCGGGAGATGAATGTCCCATAGATCTGGGTAAGCGTCTCCAGATCGGCAAGGGCCACGCGCTCGTCGATCATGTGCATGGTCTGTCCGACCAGGCCAAATTCGACAACAGGGCAGTAATCCTTGATGAACCGGGCATCCGACGTGCCGCCGGTCGTGGAAAGTTTCGGCACCTTGCCGGTCACGCTTTCGACAGCGCCGGAAAGCGAGGCGATCAGGGCATTGTTGCGCGTGAGGAAAACGTGGCTTGGACGTTCCGCCCAGGTGATGTCGTAGCGCGCCGGATCTCGATCCGGGCGAAGTGGACCGGAGGCAGCCGCCGCATCCAGCCGTCGGACGATCTCTGCCTTGACGGTGTCGGCGGTCCAGGTGTCGTTGAAACGGATGTTGAAGGCGAAGGTGGCTTTTGCCGGAATGACATTGGTCGCCGGATTGCCGACATCGACCGATGTCACTTCCAGGTTGGAGGCAGGGAATTCCGGCGTGCCGCCGTCGAAGGGCGGGTCCATCAGCACTGAGGCGAGCGGCAAGAGACCGCGCACCGGATTGTCGGCAAGATGAGGATAGGCCGCATGGCCCTGGACGCCGAAGACGGTAACCTTGCCGGAGACCGAACCGCGCCGGCCGATCTTGATCATGTCGCCGAGCACATCGGGATTGGTCGGCTCACCGACCAGGCAGGCATCCCAGGTCTCGCCCCGTTCAGCGGCCCATTTGAGCAGCTTTTCGGTCCCGTTGACCGCCGGGCCTTCCTCATCGCCGGTGATCAGAAAAGAGATCGAGCCTTTTGGCGCGCCATGTTGCTCTATATGGCGGGCGACGGCGGCGACGAAACAGGCGATCCCGCCCTTCATGTCCACCGCGCCGCGGCCGAACAACTCATTGCCGACAATCTCGCCAGCAAACGGCGGTCGGCTCCACGACGTTTCATCCCCCGGCGGCACCACGTCCGTATGCCCGGCAAACATCAGATGCGGGCCGTCGCTGCCGAGCCGGGCATAGAGGTTCTCGATGTCCGGCATGCCGGGCTCCGTCGCCACCATCCGCTCGACCTTGAAACCGAGCGGAAGCAGCATGGCCTCCAGCGCTGCCAGCGCGCCGCCCTCGGCGGGTGTTACCGAAGGGCAGCGGATGAGCGTCTGGAGATTGGCGATGGGATCGGCACTGGACATCGGATGGGATCAGTCGCGCAACAGTTCGTTGATGCCGGTCTTGGAACGGGTCTTTTCATCGACGCGCTTGACGATCACAGCGCAGTAGAGGCCGGGGCCTGGCTCGCCGTTCGGGAACGGCTTGCCTGGCAGCGTACCGGCGACGACGACGGAATAGGGCGGTACTTCGCCATAGCTGATCTCGCCGGTGGCGCGGTCGACGATCTTGGTCGACTTGCCGATGAACACGCCCATGCCGAGCACGGAACCTTCGCGGACGATGCAGCCTTCGACCACTTCCGAGCGGGCGCCGATGAAGCAATTGTCTTCGATGATGGTCGGGCCGGCCTGCATCGGCTCCAGCACGCCGCCGATGCCGACGCCGCCGGAAAGATGCACGTGTTTGCCGATCTGTGCGCAGGAGCCGACGGTCGCCCAGGTGTCGACCATGGTGCCTTCATCGACATAGGCGCCGAGGTTGACGAAGGAGGGCATCAGGACGACGTTTTTGGCGATATAGGCCGAGCGACGCGCGACCGCGTTCGGCACGGCACGGAATCCGGCCGCCCGGAACTCGCTCTCCCCCCAGTTCTCGAACTTCGAGGGCACCTTGTCCCACCAGGTCGAGGCGCCGGGACCGTTCTTGACCACTTCCATGTCGTTGAGGCGGAAGGACAGCAGAACAGCCTTCTTCAGCCACTGATGCACCGTCCACACGCCGTCTTCGCCTCGGCTTGCAACCCGCGCCTTGCCGCTGTCCAGCAGGTTGAGCGCTTCTTCGACCGCGTCGCGGATCTCTCCCTTGGTCGAAACCGTTACGGTGTCGCGGTTGTCGAAGGCCGTCTCGATGGTCTTTTCGAGGGAAGAGAAGTCGGGGCTGCTCATGGGAAATCCTTAAACGTCACTCTGTATCGTGATGGCGGGAGAGGTGGCCATTTGGTGTCATTTGATCTAAGCGACCGCCACTCAAGCGTCAATGTGAATTGGCGTCAATGCATTTGACGCCGGAAGGATCATGCGAATGGCAAAGGCGAAGAAGGATGGCCCGCGGCGCAAGGACGGGGTCTGGGATCCGCTGAAGGACAACAAGGCGGACAAGAATGCCGCCGCCGTCCTGCCGAAGACGCCACAGACGGAATCGCGATCCTATCGCCTCGCCTATGCCGATGACGAATTCCTCAGCCGCGAGGAACTTCGCCCCGTCCGCCTTCAGCTCGAGCTGATGAAGACCGAAATGGCGTTGGCCGAGCGGGGCATCAGGTCGACCGTCGTACTGTTCGGCGGCGCGCGCATCCCGGCTCCCGGCCAGAGCGCCTGGGCCGCCCGCAACGACACCCAGCGCCAGAACCTCGAAGCGGCCTCGGTCTATTACGACGAGGCCCGCAAGTTCGCGGCCCTCTGCGGCAAGCACTCGGCAGGCTACAATCATCAGGAATACGTGGTGGTGACCGGCGGTGGGCCGGGCGTCATGGAGGCTGGCAACCGCGGTGCCGCGGAAGCTGGCGCCCCGAGCATCGGCCTCAACATCATGCTGCCGCACGAACAGGCCCCCAACCGCTTCGTGACGCCGGAGCTCAGTTTCAACTTCCACTATTTCGCCATCCGCAAGATGCATTTCATGATGCGGGCGAAGGCGGTCGTGGTTTTCCCTGGTGGGTTCGGCACGCTCGACGAAATGTTCGAGGCGTTGACCCTCATCCAGACCAAGCGCATGGAGCGCATACCGCTGATCCTGTTCAGCGAAGCTTTCTGGCGCGGCATCATCAATTTTGGCGCACTCGCGGAATTTGGCACCATCGCGCCGGATGACCTCAGCCTCATCAATTTCGTGGAGACCGCGGAACAGGCGTGGAAGATCATCGCGGATTTCTATGATATCGAAAAATAAAAGAACCCGCCCCTTGGGGAAAGGGGCGGGTCCTTTGGACGACTGTCGGAGCTAGTTCCAAGGGGGCGGAGAACTAGAGGGGGCGGTCCGGCAGGTCGTCGATGGAAACGGTTCCATCCTTGTTGGTGTCCATGCGGGCGAACAGCTTGTCGGATGCAGCGGAGGCTTCCGCTTTGGTGATCTTGCCGTCCTTGTCTTCATCGACCATGCGGAACATGCCCTGGCCCATCATCTGGCGGCCGTGCGGGTGTTCCCATCGAGCGTCCTCGCGGCGCCCGCCGTGGCGGCCCTGACCATCATGGTTCCATGCGGAATGATCGCGGTCCCGGCGATGGTCGTCACGTCGGTCGGCCATATCGCGGTCGGATTGGTCATCCTTCTTGTCCGCGGTATTGGCGACTTCCGGCGGGTTGTTCTTGCGGAACTCTTCCATCTTCGCCTGGCGATAGTCGAGCATTTCGCCGCGCGTCAGCGAACCGTCCTTGTTGGCGTCGACTGCGGTGAAGAGCTTGTCCTGGAAGGCGGTCGTCTCGTCCTTGGATACCTTGCCGTCCTTGTCGGCATCGGCGTTCTTCAGAAGGCGGACGAACATCACGTCCTGCATCATCGCGCGGCCGGGACCATCATGGCGGCCGGGACCATCACGCCCTGGGGCTGCAAAGGCAGGAATGGCTGTGCCGGCGATCAGCACTGCTCCAAGGGTCGCCAGAACGATCTTCTTCGCGTTCATTGTGGTGGTCCTTCAGGTTGTTTCGATAGCCTGAAGATAGAGCCTGCAACGGCCAAGACCACTTAAACATCCGTAATGTGGATGAATTTTTAGTAATGCTGATAAAACCTTAGCCGATATTGAGGCCGTTCAGGAAGGCTGTCAGATCGTCCGTGACGTAGTCGATATGATCGTCCTCGTCGCTGAGCTTTTCCCACCTTTCCATCAGCACCGTATCGAGGTTGCGCGGCACCAGGAGGATCGTGCGCATGCCGAGCGCCTTCGGCACCTGCAGGTTGCGCGGCAGATCCTCGAACATCGCGGCTTTCTGCGTATCGACCCGGTGAAGGCTGGCGAACTTGTCGTAGGTCGCGCCTGCCGGCTTCGGCACGTAGTTGGCCGCGACGATGTCGAAGATGTCATCGAAATTGTCGAGGATGCCGAGCGCCCTGGCAGCGGCTTCCGCATGCGGCACGCTGCCATTGGTGAAGATGAACTTGCGGCCGGGAAGCGCCTTGATCGCCTCGCCGAGCTCCGGATGCGGCAGAAGCGACGAATAGTCGATCGCATGCGCCTGTTCGAGAAACCCGTCCGGATCGATGCCGTGGTTCAGCATCAGGCCCTGCAGCGTCGTGCCGTGTTCATGGTAATAGCGCTTCTGCAGCGCTTTCGCTTCCGCCGGCTCGAGCTGCAGCAGTTGCTGCACATAGGCCGTCATGTTCTTGTCGATCTGCGCGAACAGATTGATGTGATGCGGATAAAGCGTGTTGTCGAGATCGAATACCCAGTCGCGGACATGGGCGAAATCGGCGGGATCGGGCAAGGTCTGCGGCTTTTTTTCCATGGCCACTTTATGCACCGGCACGGCGGCAAAGAAAACGAAAAAGACGAACGTTTTCGGCCAAGGCCGGCCTTGGCGATCTGCCGGAACGCGTGATACCGCCAGCATATGGAACTCTGGATCCCCATCACCATCGCCGCCGCCTTTCTGCAGAACCTTCGTTCTGCCCTGCAGAAGCGTCTGCAGGGTTCGCTCGGCACGCGCGGCGCGAGCTTCGTGCGCTTCGGCTACGGTTTTCCGATTGCGATCCTCTATGTCCTCTGCCTTCACCATTTCGCCGGTTATCCGTTTCCGGCATTGAACTGGACCTTCGCCCTATGGGCGGTGATCGGCGGCCTGGCGCAGATCTTTGCGACCATGATGCTGGTGCATCTCTTTTCGCTGCGGAATTTTGCGGTCGGGACGGCGTATTCCAAGACCGAGCCGGTACAGGCTGCGATATTCGGCTTCATCCTGCTCGGCGAGAAGCTGACGCCGGGCTCGGTCGCGGCGATCATCGTCGGGGTGATCGGCGTGATGACGATCTCGATGGCGCGCATGCCGCTTTCCTGGCGCAACATGCTGGTCGCGCTGACCAGCCGCACCGCCGTGATCGGCATCGCCTCGGGGGCGGTCTTCGGTATTTCGGCCGTTTCCTATCGCACGGCTTCGCTGTCGCTGGGCGGTCCCGGACCGGTCATGGAGGCCGCGGTGACGCTCGCCTGCGTCACGACTTTCCAGACGGCCTTCATGCTGGTCTGGATGTTCTGGAAGGACAAGCGCGAGATCGTCCAGGTCGTTCTTTCGTGGCGTTCGTCCTCTCTGGTGGGCCTGGCAGGCGTTGTCGGCTCGGCCGGCTGGTTCACCGCGATGACCTTGCAGCAGGTGGCCTATGTCCGTGCGCTCGGGCAGATCGAACTCGTCTTCACCTTCATGGCGTCCTATTTCCTTTTCCATGAACGGGTGAACCGCATGGAAGTGTTCGGCTGCCTCTTGATCGTCGGCGGCATCCTCGGGTTGCTCTTTTCCTGATTGGCGCCCGATTTGCGGCGGCATCCATCATCGAATCCAGTTAGGGTAGGCGATCAACGGGAGGATCATCCATGTCTCAGAACGACAAGGCCGCCGCGTTCGGCGCACTGCACCGGAAGGGCAATCCGGTCATCATCTACAACATCTGGGATGCCGGCACCGCCAAGGCGGTTGCGGAGGCTGGCGCGAAGGCGCTCGGCACCGGAAGCTGGTCGGTAGCCGCGGCGCAGGGGTATGCCGACGGCGAGAAACTGCCGCTCGATGCATTGCTGGGCACGGCGAAATCGATCACCGCAGCGGTCGACCTTCCCTTGTCGGTGGATTTCGAGGGCGGTTATGCGGACGATCCGACCGAACTCGCTACCAATGTCGCCAGGGTCATCGAGGCCGGTGCGATCGGCATCAATTTCGAGGACCAGGTGGTCGGCGGCAGTGGCATCTATCCGGTGGAACGGCAGGCCGAGCGCATCCGCGCCATCCGGGCCTTGGCAGACACGCGCGATATGCCGTTCTTCATCAACGCGCGCACCGACCTCTTTCTGCAGGAAGGTGACCGGACGAAGCATGCCGCGCTTCTCGATCGGGGGATCGAACGTGCCAAAGCCTATGCCGAGGCTGGGGCAAACGGGTTCTTCGCACCGGGACTGGCCGACGAGGAGTTGATCGAGACGCTCTGCAAGGCCTCGCCGCTTCCGGTCAACATCATGATGTTCAACGGTGTTCCGTCGCCGAAGCGTCTCGGTGAACTCGGGGTTGCCCGGGTCAGCTACGGGCCGGGACCCTATCGCGCGATGATGACCAAGTTGAAGGAAGACGCCGCGGCGGTTTTCACCGCCGCCGGCTGAGCCTTGGAGCCGTTGGCGATCAGGGAACGATCAGCGTGCCGGCGCCGTGCTCGGTGAAGATTTCGAGCAGCACCGAGTGGGCGGTCTTGCCGTTGAGGATGACGACGCCCTGGACGCCGGCCTTGATCGCCTCGATGCAGGTCTCGACCTTCGGGATCATGCCGCCGGAGATCGTGCCGTCCTTGATGAGGGCCTGGGCCTGGGCGACCGTCAGTTCCTTGATCAGCTGCTTGTCCTTGTCGAGAACACCCGGAACGTCGGTGAGGAAGAGCAGGCGGGTGGCACTGAGCGCGCCGGCGATGGCGCCTGCAAACGTGTCGGCATTGATGTTGTAGGTCGCACCGTCACGGCCTGGAGCGACCGGCGCGATGACCGGGATCATTTCCGATTTGGCGAGCAGGTCGAGCAGGGTGCGGTCGACTTCCACCACTTCGCCGACGAAGCCGAGGTCGAGGACCCGCTCGATATTGCTGTCGGGATCGATGATGGTCTTCTTTGCCTTTTCGGCAAAGACCATGTTGCCGTCCTTGCCGCAAAGGCCGATCGCCCATTCGCCGGTCTGGTTGATCAGCGCGACGATTTCCTTGTTGATCGAGCCGGCGAGAACCATTTCGACGATCTCGACCGTCTTCTGGTCGGTGACGCGCAGGCCGGCTTCGAACTTGGATTCGATGCCCATCTTCGTCAGCATCGCGCCGATCTGCGGCCCGCCGCCATGCACGACGATCGGGTTGACGCCCGACTGCTTGAGAAGCGCGATATCCGCTGCGAACGCCTTGCCGAGCTCCGTATCGCCCATGGCGTGACCGCCGTATTTCACGACGATCGTCTTGTTTTCGTAACGCTGCATGTAAGGCAGCGCCTGCGCCAGAAGCTTGGCCTGAAGTTCGCTTTCGGAAGCCGTCATCGGATACCCCTGAGTATTAAGTGGGGCCTTTTAGCGCATGTTTTTGACAGAGGAAATAATCAGTCCGCCAGATTGTCGCCCAATCGACGTGTCGGCGCCGGATAAATGGTGGTCGCATTCCGGCGAAACTCTCCCAGGGAGGGGCCAAAACCCCACAGCCTGCAGATGAAACGATAGATATAAATCAACAAAAACGGAAGCTTGAGAGCTTAACGCCTGTTTCCTTGTCAGCGTTGAAACTCTTCTTCTCCGCCTTCCGTCTCTTGTGATGTCTCCGCCGATGTCGGGACGCCATGCCTTGGGAGGCGCGCATCCGCGCCGGGGCAATTAGTTTCGTTAAGAGGAAGCCATCATGTTGAAAACCGCATTCCGCACGCTCGCTATCGCCACCGTTCTGTCAGCCAGCGCCGTGACCGCCTTCGCCGCCAATCCGAAGGTCGGCGGCGAGGCGATGTACGAAGACAAGAACATCGTCGAAAATGCCGTGAACTCCAAGGACCACACGACGCTCGTCGCGGCCGTCAAGGCTGCCGGCCTGGTGGAGACGCTCCAAGGCAAGGGACCGTTCACGGTTTTCGCGCCGACCGACGAAGCCTTCGCCGCTCTGCCCAAGGGCACGGTCGAAACGCTGCTGAAGCCGGAAAACAAGGCTCAGCTCACCAAAGTGCTGACCTGCCATGTGGTCGCGGTCAGCGCCATGTCAACCGCCATCGAAAAGATGATCAAGGACGACAAGGGCACCCATGACGTCAAGACCGTCGGCGGCTGCATCCTGAAAGCCAAGGAAAGCATGGGCAAGATCACGCTCACCGACGAAATGGGTGGCGTGTCGAATGTCACGATCGCCGACGTCAAGCAGTCGAATGGCGTGATCCACGTGGTCGACAAGGTGCTGCTGCCGAAAATGTAAAGGCCGGTCACATCCGTTTGGGGCTTTTGCATCAGGATCCGGTCGCCTCGCTGGGGGCGGCCGGATCTGCCGTTTCTAAATATGCGGTGTCAGAGCGGTCGGCCGACGGTTTCGGCGATCGCCTGGCGCAGTTCCTCGATCCCCTTGCCTTTTTCGGACGAGGTGGAGAGCACGAACGGAAAGGCCGCGGGGTGCTTGCGGATCTTTTCCTGCGTCTCGGCCAGCAGCTTCACCACGGCCGGTTCCTTGATCTTGTCGGTCTTGGTCAGCACGATCTGGTAGGAGACGGCGGCCTTGTCGAGCAGGTCCAGGACTTCCTCGTCATTTTTCTTGATGCCGTGGCGGCTGTCGATCAGCACATAGACGCGCTTCAGCGTCGCGCGGCCGCGCAGGTAGTCGAAGACGAGCTTTGTCCAGGCATCGACGGTTTCCTTCGGCGCCTTGGCATAACCGTATCCCGGCATGTCGACCAGCGCCATTGGCGGCAGGTCGTTAGCTGCGCCCGAATAGCCGTCCGGCACGAAATAGTTGAGTTCCTGAGTACGTCCGGGCGTATTGGAGGTGCGCGCCAAACCCTTCTGGCCGACGAGCGCGTTGATCAGCGACGACTTGCCGACGTTTGAGCGGCCGGCAAAGGCGACTTCGAGCGGGCCTTCCGGTGGCAGGAACTTCATCGAGGGCACGCCGCGGATAAAAATCCAGGGGCGGCCGAAAAGCGGCTTGTCGTCCGTGCTCATGTCTGCCGGCATCGGTTCTGGTCGTCCTGTTCTGTCGAAGGGCACGGCTTCAAGGTTTTGGCCGGCATTGTCAAGCTTTCGGGACTTTCCAGCCCTATTCCAAAAGAAAAACCCCGGACCAGCCGGGGTTCCTCATCGGTGTCTTGGCGGACGCTACTTTGTCGGCGCTTCTTTTCGCCGGAACAGGCCCTTGAGATTGTCGAAGAGTTCGACCTTGGCGCCATGACGCTTCATGATGATCGCCTGCTGCGTCACCGACAGGGCGTTGTTCCAGGCCCAGTAGATGACGAGGCCGGCCGGGAAGGATGCAAGCATGAAGGTGAAGACCAGCGGCATCCAGGTGAAGATCATCGCCTGGGTCGGATCCGGCGGCGTCGGGTTCATGCGCATCTGCACGAACATGGTAACGCCCATGATAAGCGGCCATACGCCGATCATCAGCGCGTGCGGCACGTCGTAGGGCAGCAGGCCGAAGAGGTTGAAGAGCGACGTCGGGTCGGGAGCGGACAGGTCCTGGATCCAGCCGAAGAACGGCGCGTGCCGCATCTCGATGGTGACATAGATGACCTTGTAGAGCGCGAAGAAGACCGGGATCTGCAACAGCACCGGCCAGCAGCCGGCGATCGGGTTGATCTTCTCTTCCTTGTAGAGCGCCATCATGGCCTGCTGCAGGCCCATCCGGTCGTCGCCGAACTTGGCCTTCAGCTCTTCCATCTTCGGCTGCATGCGCTTCATGTTGGCCATGGAAGCGTATTGCTTGCTGGCGAGCGGGAAGAACAGCGCCTTGACGACGATGGTGGTGAGCAGGATCGCCACGCCGAAATTGCCCACGTGACGGAAGAAGAAGTCCATCAGCTGGAACATCGGCTTGGTGATGAAGTAGAACCATCCCCAGTCGATCAGGCGGTTGAACTGCGGAACGCCGAACTCCGTCTCGTAGCGCGAGATCAAGGGCACTTCCTTGGCGCCGGCGAAGACAAGGTTCTTGAGCTCGGTGGATTGACCCGGCTGAACCGTCAGGTCGTCGCCCTTGTAGTCCGCCTGATAGCTCGCCTGAGCACCGGCGAAATGCGAGAAACGAGCAACATAGGGCAGCGTCTGCGGCGGCACGATGGTGGCAGCCCAGTACTTGTCGGTGATCCCCATCCAGCCGGACGTGGATTTCTCGTTGGTGAACTGCTCTTTTTCAATATTGGCGTAGGTGTGTTCGTCGAGGCTGCCGCTCTCGCCCATCACGCCGATGAAGCCTTCGTGGATGACCCAGACGGAGGGCGTCGCCGGCTTGTTGTTGCGCAGCACGCGGCCATACGGCGTCAGCGTCACCGGGCCGGCCGTCTTGTTGTCGACCTTGTCGGCGACGGTCAGCATATAGTGGTCGTCGATCGAAATCGTGCGCGTGAAGGTCACGCCCTTCTCGTTGGTGAAGGTCAGCGTCACCGGCGTCTGCTGGGTCAGCTTGTCGCCGCTTGCGAGCGTCCACTGCGTGCCCGTGCCGGGGGCAGCGCCGATCGATTCATTCGGGATATAGCCGATTTCCGTGAAATAGCCGTCGGTCGTATCGGACGGCGAAAACAGCGTGATGATCGGGCTCTTGTCGTCGACGGTCTCGTGATATTCGCGCAGCTTGAGGTCGTCGAAACGGGCGCCGGTCAGGTTGATGGAGCCGATCACGGCCGGGGTCTCGATCTGGACGCGCTGCGACCGTGCGAGCGCCTGGTCGCGGGAGAGCGCGGCAGCTGCCGGGTTGGCGCCGGGCAGGTTGCCCAGTACGCCGGAACCACTCTGAGCGCCGGGGCTCTCGGGGGAAACCGGCTGAGCGCTTTCGCCCTGAAGCGCACGGCGGGCTTCTTCGGCACGCTGCTGGGCTTCCATCCTCGGGTTCATATAGAGGAACTGCCAGGCAAGAACGATCAGCACCGAGAGCGCGATCGCGATGAAGTAATTGCGGTTCTTTTCCATCATGCTTTCCTGGAACGGGTCTCCTCGGACCGCTTTGGTCTCGGCTTGCTTTCGATACGCTCGATAAGCTGGGCCGTCATATCCGCAAAGGGAGCCGTAAGCACCTCCCGCCGCGCGACAATCACATAGTCGTGTCCGTTCTTCATTGCAAATCCGGCAGATTGCCTCACCGCCTCGCGGAGACGGCGGCGCATGCGGTTGCGTTCGACCGCGTTGCCATGTTTCTTGGTAACGGTGAAACCGACGCGCGGCGCTTCGTCCGGCTGGTTTCGATCAAGGACTTCCAGAAGGAAGTTCCGCCCTCGGCGAGCTTCGCCTTCCCGGACGGCAAGGAACTGCGGCCGGCTTTTAAGCCGCCCGACAGTTTTCTCGTTCTTTGTCTCAGTCGTCATCGCCCGGTCGTCTCGGGCATCTCAGGCCTTAGGCCGAGAGACGCTTGCGGCCACGGGCGCGACGTGCGGAAAGAACCAGGCGACCACCTTTGGTGGCCATACGGGTACGGAATCCGTGGCGGCGCTTGCGGACAAGCTTGGACGGTTGATAGGTACGCTTCATTTATTTTAATACCGCGGTGTGCGGCCCTTCTTGGAGTTTGCCGTCATCACGACGGCAAGAGCGCTTCGGAAAAACGATCTGCGCAAGCGGCTGCATGCGTGCAAGCCCGCCGGAGCTGAACGTGGGCGGCTTATAAGAGGACTCCATCGCAAAAGTCAATCGCTGCCGGGATTTTTGGCCTGTAAGCGCACAGCTGCCCAATCTTGATCGAGGCTGCCCGCCTGGCGACAGTGCAGAGGCGGCTGCACTAATATTCCCCCATGAATTTGGGGGTAAAAAATAGTAGGCGCGAGCCATCCTCCCTGTCAAATGTCAAATATCTCAACCGAGGCGCGCGCCGGGAATAATTGTGCCCGCGGGGGCTGCGCACGCACTTTTTATCTAAGCTTTTCTTTAATTTCTCAGGGCTAATTTTAGCATTGAATGGAAGAGTATCTGGTTTACGGGCCTGCCTTCCTCGCAAGATAAGTCCCGTCTGGAAGGGTAAGAAATGAAAATTCGAGGGAAAATCAACCTCCTCGTCGGCCTCATGAGCCTCGTCGCCTGCTTTATCGGCGGCATGGCCCTGTTTGCCATGGCCGAATATCGCCAGATGATGGTTCAGTATGAACTGGCCGCAGACCGGGCTCACAAGGGCGAACACCTGAACCGGCTCGTCACCGCCGTGGTAATGGAATCTCGCGGCGTCTACATGTCGAAGGATATCAAGGAGGCCGCCAAATTCGCCGATGGCATCCTCGCGTATCTCGATGAGATGGGCAAGCTTCTCAAGGAATGGGACAAGATCGTCCCGGCCGACGAGCGTGCCTTGTTCGATAAGCTGCTGGCCCGTTCCAGGGAGTTCAACGGCTTCCGGACCGAGACCGCGCGCCTGGGTCGGGAGGTGAGCCCGGCTGCCGCCAACGAGCAGGGCAACAACGACGCCAACCGCAGCAACCGCAAGGCCTACCAGACCGAGATCGATGCCATCGTCGGCACCGACAAGGCCGTCCTCGCCGCGGTAAATGAAGAGCTCAACAGCTTCACGCGGACCCTCTTCATACTCGTCTCCGCGGTCACCCTGGCAGGCGTTGCCGCCGGTGCGGGCTTCGGCCTCTATCTGGGGCGTCGCCAGCTCAGCCAGCCAATCACGGATCTGACCAGAGCGATGAAGCACATCGCCGGCGGCGAGTTCGACACGGTCGTCAATGGTGCGAACCGCGCCGACGAGATCGGCGACATGGCAGCCGCGATCGAGATCTTCCGCAGGAACGGCATCGAAGTCGCTCGCATGAATGCTTCCGAAGCGACCATGCGCGGCAAGAACGACGACCTGCAAGCGCGGATGGCCGCCGTCGTCGCAGCCGCGGCGGAAGGGGATTTCACCCGCCGTATCGACAAGCAATGGGGCGAGGAGAGCCTCGATCGTTTCGCTCGTGACGTCGACATGCTCGTCGAAAGCGTCGATGCCGGCGTGTCCGAAACCCGGCGCGTCGTGAAAAGCCTTGCCGAGGGCGACCTCACCGACAGCATGCGGGGCAATTTCAAGGGCGCATTCGCCGAGCTGCAGCACAATGTCAACGGGACCATGGATACGCTGCGTGGCACGATGCGGAATGTCCGCACCGCCACGGGCTCCATCAACGGGAGCGCCGCCGAGCTGAGCCGCGCGACCAATGACCTGTCCCGCCGCACCGAACAGCAGGCCGCGGCCCTGGAAGAAACGTCCGCGGCGCTTGCCGAGATCACCGCCGTGGTGAAGACGTCGACCGAGCGGGCGCATGAGGCAACCGTCATGGTCGGAGAGGCCAAGCAGAGCGCGGTCCAGTCCGGCGAGGTGGTGCGTAGCGCCGTCGACGCTATGGGCCGCATAGAGCAGGCATCCCGCGAAATCGCCCAGATCACCAATGTCATCGACGAAATTGCCTTCCAGACCAATCTTCTGGCTCTGAATGCAGGGGTCGAGGCTGCCCGTGCAGGCGAAGCCGGTAAGGGTTTCGCTGTCGTCGCTCAGGAGGTCCGCGAACTCGCCCAGCGCTCGGCAAGTGCGGCAAAGGGCATCAAGGCGTTGATCAGCAAGTCCGGCGAGGAAGTCGCCGGAGGCGTGATGCTGGTCCAGAAGACCGGCGAGGCACTGTCGGAAATCGAAACCCGCGTGCTGCGCATCAACGATCATATCCATTCGATCGCCGTCGCTTCCCGCGAGCAGGCAACGGGGCTTGCCGAGGTCAATACCGCCGTCAATCAGATGGACCAGGTGACGCAGCAGAATGCCGCCATGGTCGAGGAGACGTCCGCGGCGACGCAGACATTGTCTTCCGAGGCCGACAGCCTGTTTGCACTCGTCTCCAATTTCGACATCGGCCAGGAGGGCGAGCGCGCCACCGAGCGCGTCGCCGAGCCAGTCAAGACTTCGCGGCCGGTTGCAGCTGCTGCCGTCCATCGGCCGCGCGTCTCTCCGGTCAAGGCGATGACGGGCGCGCTCTCGCGGGCTTTCGGCGGAGCGGCCGTCGCAACGGCAGCGGTTGCCGGAGAATGGGAAGAATTCTGATCCAAGTCCGCATATCAGTCGAATAAGGAAGCGGAGGGGGCAACCTCTCCGCTTTCTCTTTTGCACTGCGGCAAATGGGACTGGTAAAAAAATGACGAACCTCTAAAATGATCAATCATCCGTAGGCTCGTATCAATCCGGCGGGCCGGGTATTCGGAAATGGAGATCCGCATGGACGACGAGGTTCATACCTCGGGGCGCTCGGGGTCCACGCCGGAAGGCGTAGGCCCGGAAACCATGCCGCGCCTTTTCCGCGGCCTTTCCGGCAGGCTTCTCTGGCTGACCGTCATTTTCGTGATGATGGCCGAAGTGCTGATCTTCGTCCCCTCCGTTGCCACCATGCGGATGAACTGGCTGCGCGATCGGCTGGATACGGCCGCTGCTGCCGGCATCGTCATCGACGGGCTGCAGCCCGCCGAGCTTCCCCGCGCCGTGCAGGACGATACGTTGCTTGCGACCGGCACCAAGGTGATCGCCCTGCGCAAGGACGGCACCTCGCGGCTGCTGGCCGCTACGGACACGCAGCCGCAGATCGACGAAGTGTTCGATCTTGCCAATGTCCCGATAGTATCTTCGATGCGCGACGCACTCGACACGCTCGTCTTTGGCGGTGGCCGCGTCATGCGCGTTTATGGCCCGATCGGCGACAGCGACATGGTTATCGAACTGGTCATGACCGATGACGCGTTGCGCAAGGACATGCTGAAATATTCCAAGACGATGTTTCTCCTGTCGCTGCTGATCTCCCTGATTACCGCCGTGCTGATCTTCCTCGCCATCAACCGGATGATGATCATGCCGATCCGGCGGCTCACCCATAGCATGCAGCTTTTCTCGGAGCAGCCGGACGACCCCGCCCGCGTCTTTAGCGCCGATCGTTCCCGGGGGGAGCTCGCAGTCGCCGGCCGGCACCTCACAGCCATGCAGGCGCAATTGCAGCGAACGTTGAAGCAGCAGAAGAACCTGGTCGATCTTGGCCTCGCCGTTTCGAAAATCAACCACGACATGCGCAACATCCTGGCATCGGCGCAGTTGATGTCGGACCGCCTGACGGATGTGGACGATCCGATGGTGAGGAGTTTCGCGCCGAAACTGTTGCGCACGATCGACCGGGCGGTAGGTTACACGAACGAGGTGCTGGCCTACGGTCAGGCCTCCGAGGCAGCGCCCCGGCGCCGCCGCATCCGCTTTGCAGCGCTCGCCCAGGAGGTGCGCGACATGCTGGCGATCGATCCGGAGATAGGCATCGAATTCCTGGATCAGATCGCCGCCGATCTCGAAGTGGATTGCGACAGCGAGCAGATTTTCCGTGTCATCCACAATCTCTGCCGCAATGCCGTGCAGGCGCTGCTGAACTTCGATCCGCAGGACGCGTCCATGGTTCGCCGGGTCACGGTCTCCGCGCACCGGGTGGGCAGCGTTGTCAGCATCACCATCGACGACACCGGCCCCGGCATGCCGCGAAAGGCCCGTGAAAACCTGTTCTCCGCTTTCCGCGGTTCGGCGCGATCGGGCGGCACGGGCCTCGGCCTGGTCATCGCCCGCGAGCTTGTCCTGGCCCATGGCGGCACGATCGCACTTGTGGAGAAACCAGGCCCCGGCACGCAGTTTAGAATAGAAATTCCCGACCGTCCGGTCTCTCTGGAGGACTACCGGGTTCGGGCCTGACGCAAATAAATGTTGCTTCTCAACGGTTTGAGCGAGAAGTGACAGCAAAATGACGTTGCCCTCGGTAAAATCGCTTGCAATCGGAATGCGGACGTTTTAGAGGATCGCCACGCAAGCGGTGACGCACTGCTTGCAGACGCACCCGTAGCTCAGCTGGATAGAGCACCAGACTACGAATCTGGGGGTCAGGAGTTCGAATCTCTTCGGGTGCGCCATTCTTTCAATCATCTCTGAACATCGTTGCGAGCTGATCGGCTGCCGGTAGCAACGCGCGCCCGCCTAGCTCCCGCGACGCCGCATTGATGATATGAGATACCCCAGTGCAAACGTCATTGCGGCAACCGCGATTCCGGTGCTGATCACGCCCGCAGGCGTTATTCTGGCACTGCCTTGCAAGGTAATGTTCTTCCCCACGCGCAGATCGAAAGTGGATTTGATTTCCTCAGGGTGTGAGGGGAGTGCGGTCGGAGGTTCTTCCTGAATAACTGCCATTTTGAAGCTCCCGTGCAAATGTGCTGCGGCCGAACATCCATTCTAAGATAGGGTGGATGGCACAATAACAAGCAGTTCCCAGGTTCATCTCGTTGGGCGTGCCACGGCGATGTTAGGCGGCGGTGCCGAGCCTGCCGAGCGCCTGCCGCAGTCTCGGTGCGGCAAAATCCAGGAAGCTGCGCATCTTGAGCGGCATCTGGCCACGCGCGGCGTGAACGAGATGGATGGGTGCGGGCTCCGGCTCGAAGGATTCCAGGATGATCCGGAGCGCTCCGGCCTTGATTGCTTCCGCCGCCTGATAATGGAGCAGCCGCGTTACCCCGACGTTGCGGATCGCTGCCTCCGCAGCCGCCTCGGCGGTCGAGACGGAAAGGCGCGATGCAGCCGCGGTCGCGCTCAATCCTGCCGGCAGCATTTGACGAATTGACGTTGGGGCCGGCCCTTCGAATGTCACCCACGGCATTTTTCGAAGATCCTCCGGTATCTGTGGAACACCATGGGCCGCAAGCAGGGCCGGACTGGCGCAGATCACCATCCGCATCGATCCGACCCGTGTCGCAACCATCGTGCTGTCCGGCAATTGGCCGATCCGGACTGCCATATCGACATGATCGTCGACGAGATGAACGTTGCGGTCCGCCAGCTGCAAGCGAATGTTGATCTCGGGGAACAGGGCCAGGAAATCGATCACGATGGGCAGGACATGGAGCCGGCCGAACATGATCGGCGCTGTGACGACCAATTCGCCCTTTGGCGTTGTGAACTCACCGACGGCCTCCCGTTCCGCATCCTCGACCTGTTCGAGAATGCGTCGCGCCGCCGCTACATAGGTAGCTCCGACATCGGTCAGGGTGAGTTTGCGGGTCGTACGGATCAGCAGGCGCGTGCCGAGCGATGCCTCGAGCTCCGAAATCTTCCGGCTGAGCGTCGGCACCGGCACCCGGAGCGCCCGACCCGCGGCAGACAGGCTACCCTTGTCCACCACCTCCAGCAGCATCGACATGGCTTCGAAGCGATCCATCCGCTTTTCCATTTTTTGAAAGGATGAGTTCCAATAATACCATATTATGCTGGATTATAGAAAAGGTTATGCATCCTTCTCCACGGCGCCGATAGCGGCTCTGCCGGGAAGGAGTTCCTTCATGTCTTATGGCTTTCTCGACATCGCCATCACACCCAGCGTCCGGGCCGCACAGAAGGCTATGGGCGCCGACCACATCTGGCAGAACTTCGCCGGCGATCGTGACTTCGATCGCCTGACGGAAAATGAGGCGGCCTTCATCGCCGACCGGGACAGCTTCTACATGGCGACGGTGTCGGAGACGGGTTGGCCCTATGTCCAGCACCGGGGCGGCCCGCGCGGCTTTCTGAAGGTGATCGACGACCGGACATTGGCCTTCGCGGATTATCGCGGCAATCGCCAGTACATCAGCACCGGCAATGTTGCGGCAAACGACAGGGGATGTCTCTTCCTGATGGATTACGCCCGTCGTGCCCGGCTGAAAATCTATGTGCATGTCGAGGAGGTGGGGCTCGACGCGGATCCTGCCCTGGCCGCGCTTGTCATCGATGCGGACTATCGGGCGAAGCTCGAACGCATTTTCCGGCTGCGGCTCGAAAGCTTCGACTGGAACTGTCCGCAGCACATCACTCCCCGCTTCACCGAGGGACAAGTCGCGGAGGCGGTCCGTCCCCTTCGCGACCGACTGGCCGAGCTCGAATCCGAAAACGCCGAATTGCGCGCCCGCCTTGCCATCCATGGAGATACCGAATGAGCGATCGACCGGCACTGGCGGAAAATCCGCACTAGGCCAATTTCGGGGGAGTTATCAAATCAGCGAGCTCGGTTTCTATTGATCCGCGCCGCAGGCTGTGCCATCCGCTTCGTGTGATAACTTTCTCATAAGGCGAAAATGAATCGCGAGAGCGTGGGCGCGGTGCGTTCAGAAGAGTTGAACAAACCCGGTCGGCTGGCAGCGTTTCTGGCTGGCGGCCTTCGGCCCGCGGCGCTTTTCCTGGGCGCTTATTTCCTGCTGAGCATCGCTGTCCGCCTGATGCTGCCCAACGCACTGACGCTGGACGAGGCCGAGCAGGCGCTGTTTTCACAATACTGGCTTGCCGGGTACGGGCCGCAGCCGCCTTTCTACAACTGGGTTCAGAATGCCTTTGTCAGCGTCATCGGCATCTCGCTCTTTTCGCTGACCTTGCCGAAATTCCTGATGCTGCTGTTGTGCTACGTATTCTTTGGCATGGCGGCGCGTGAGATCGACGCCCGACCCGCCTTTGCGGCGATGGCGATGCTCAGCCTGCTCACCCTGCCGCAGCTTTCCTACATGCCGCAGCAGGATCTGACGCACACCGTGGCGGTGCTGATGGCGACGTCGCTGTTCCTCTACGGCCTGTTCCGAACCCTTGTCCGGGCCGATTGGCAGGGCTACGTGATCGTCGGAGTAGCGACCGGCATCGGCATGATCTCGAAATACAATTTCGGGCTGCTGCCTGCCTCCGCCCTCATTGCCGTATGCTGCGACAGGGAATGGCGTGCCCGGCTTTTCGACCTGCGGATCCTCCTGACTGCGGTCATTAGCCTGGCAATCGTCCTCCCGCATGCGCTTTGGCTTCTCGGCAATCTCGATCTCGCGACATCCGGCACGATCGGCAAGATGGTCGAGGCGAATGCCCCGCATGGTATTGCCCGCATCGCACGCGCCCTAGCCTCGCTGATGCTCGCCTGCATCGCGTTCGGCGCCCTGACCGTCATCATCTTCGCAGTCGCCTTCAAAAAGGACTTCAGGCGATCGCTGACCGCCGGCGACCGCTGGACGCGCCTGCTGGGCCTGATGATGGCAGTGGGCCTGCTGGGTGTCGTAGGGGTGATCCTTTTCACGGGCACGACCAAGATCACCGAGCGCTGGCTGGATCCCTATCTCCTGCCTCTGCCACTCTATCTCCTGCTGAAGCTGGAACGAGCGGGCATCGATGCCACGCTCCATCTCAAGCGCCTCGTCCCCGTCTTCATCGTCATCATGGCTGTGACATCGGTTCCGCTGGCGGGCAAGACTTTCACGGCTGGGCTCACCGGCGCCTATACACGGATCAACTATCCGCTCGCCTCCGTCGCGGAGGCGCTGAAAGCGGAAGGCCGGCCGGCCGTGATCGTTGCGGCCGGCATGCATCTCGCCGGCAATATGCGGCTACAGTTTCCCGATGTGCCGGTCATCAATTCCGAACAGCCGATCGCCGGCTTCCCGGCCCCGGATGACATGAAGGGGCCGGTTCTGGCGATCTGGAGCGAAGGCGGGGGCGGCACGGGCTCGCCGCCGATCGATCTTTCCTCTGTCGATACCCTCGGATTAACCGCGTCGCCTGCAAAATCTCTCTCGCGGCCCTATTATTACGGCGACGGCAAGATGCAGCTCAACCTCGGTTATCTCTGGCTTCGCTGAAGACGGTAGGCAAACCGGCGAGGCTGATATATCTGTTCGGGAAGCCTGTTCGCAGGCGGATAAAGACCCCAAGGAGATTCCGATGGCTGAGACGGAAAAGGTCGCGCTGATTACCGGCGGCGGGCGTGGCATGGGTGAGGCGATCGCCCGCGAACTGCACGCCGAGGGTTACAAGCTTGCGCTGATGTCGCCCTCGGAAAGCTGCGAGAAGCTGGCAGCCGAACTCGGCGGCGTGGCCTCCCGCGGCGTCGCGGAAAAGGCCGAGGAAATCCAGGCGATCTTCGACCTTACCATGAAGACCTATGGCCGCATCGATGCCGTGGTCAATCATACCGGCCATCCGCCGAAGGGTGACCTGCTCGACATCAGCGACGAGGATTGGACGCTCGGCTCGGACATGATGATCCTGTCGCTGGTGCGCATGGCGCGGCTGGTGACGCCGGTCATGCTGAAACAGGGCAAGGGCGCCTTCGTCAACATCACCACCTTCGCCGCCTTCGAGCCCTCGCTCGTCTTCCCGGTTTCCTGCACCTACCGCGCAGCTGCAGGTGCCTTCACAAAGCTCTACTCGGATCGTTATGCGGCCGACAACATTCGCATGAACTGCATCCTGCCGGGGTTCATCGACAGTCTCGATCACAAGCCCGGAACGGCGGAAAAGGTACCGATGAAGCGCGTCGGCCAGGTAGAAGAAATCGCAAAGACGGCCGCCTTCCTGCTGTCGGATGGAGCCGGCTACATCACCGGGCAGAACATCCGCGTCGATGGCGGCATCACCCGTCACGTCTGATCGGAGTATCTGAAATGAGATGGAAGCGCACGATCCAGCTGCTGGACGTTCATTGCGAGGGTGAGATCGGCAAGGTCGCGATCGGCGGCGTACCGAAGATCCCGGGCGAAACGGTTGCGGCCCAACTTCACTGGCTGAACACCGATCCGAAAGGCAACGAGCTTCGCCGCTTCCTTTGCCTTGAGCCGCGCGGTGCGCCGATCGGCTCGGTCAACCTGCTGCTGCCGGCGAAGCACCCCGATGCGGACGCCGCCTTCATCATCCTGCAGCCCGACCAGGCGCATGCGAGTTCCGGTTCGAACTCGATCTGCGTGACGACGGCACTTCTGGAATCCGGCATTGTCGAAATGCAGGAGCCTGAAACCGTCGTGACGCTTGAAACCGCGGCCGGCCTCGTGCGTGCGACCGCCACCTGCCGCGATGGCCGCTGCGAGAAGGTGAAGCTCACCATGGTGCCGTCTTTCGTGCATCAGCTCGACGTCAAGGTTCAGACCCCGTCATGGGGCGAGATCACGCTCGATCTTTGTTACGGCGGGATCTTCTACGGGCTGGTGGATGTCGGCCAGATCGGCCTGACGATCGAAAAGGGCAATGCTGCAGCGCTCGTCCAGGCCGGCATGGTGCTGAAGGACCTGATCAACAAACAGGTCGAGGTCGTGCACCCGGAAATTCCGGCGATTTCGGGCGTCGCTTACGTGATGTTCCGCGATACGGAAGCCGACGGCACGGTGCGGACCTGCACGACGATGTGGCCGGGGAGGGCGGACCGTTCGCCCTGTGGCACCGGCAATTCCGCCAATCTGGCGGCGCTCCATGCGCGCGGTAAGGTAAAGGTTGGGGACGTCTTCAAGTCGCGCTCGATCATCGGTTCCCAGTTCGAGGTGGGGCTGGCGTCCGAAACGGAGGTCGCAGGAAAGCCGGCGATCATCCCGACGATCACCGGCCGCGGTTTTACCTTCGGTCTGCATCAGATTGCCCTTGATCCGTTTGACCCGCTGTCGGACGGATTTGCAATGACCGACGTGTGGGGCCCATCCGCCGGGGAAATCTGAGTTTCAGATTTCCTTGCCGGTGCCGGCCGACTGTTCCATGTCGCCGGGCTTCAGCACCAGCGAATTGACGCCTTCGGTCGTAGCGCGGTCGGTCGGATCCGGGACAACGCCCAGCTCCTGCATCTGCATAAATTTGTAGGCGCCGAAGACGTCACCTTTCTCCGCGGCCTTGCCGTACATTTCGGCCGCCTTGAGGACATTGGCTTCGATGCCTTCGCCGGCTTCGTACATCAGCCCGAGGTTTATCATCGCATCGGCATTGCCGCGCTGAGCCGCAAGGTCGTACCAGGCGATCGCCGTCTGGTCGTCCTGCTCCACGAGTTGGCCTTCGTCATAGATAGCGCCGATATTGAAGGCAGCGGTATCGTCGCCTTCCGCAGCCGCCTTTTCGAACCAGGTGAGCGCCCGCTTGATGTCCGGCTGGGTGCCGAGGCCGTCGCGATAGGCAACTCCGAGATTGTAGGCAGCAAGCACGTTGCCACTATTGGCAGCCTCGGTATAGAGCTGGAACTCAGACTGCTCGTCGCCTAGCCGACCCATCAGCATGCCGAAATTTACCTTGGCGGCGGCGTAACCGGCCTGGACGGCTACATCGTAGGCGTTCATCGCCTGGTCGGCCTGCTGGGTCTTATTCAGAGCCCGGCCAAGCTGATAGGCGAACCGCGGATTGCCGGTCGTATCAAAGGCCACGCGGCAGGCGTCCACGGCGGTGGCCGTCGATCTCGGAAATACCGACCGGCGCAAATGCGCCGTTACGCTGCTGATCGTAAGGGCTGCCCGCAAGACGGTCGCATTCCGTCTGCATCGCCGAGACGAACTGCAGGCTGGCACGTTCCTCGGCGCCGGGCGAAACCGTCAGCGCGCAAAGCGCGACGGCAGTACCTGTGGCAATTGCAAAACCCCTGTTGACTTTGGATAGGCGGGATTTCATTGTCCGCTCCGATTTACTGATTCTTCAGATTGCTTAACGAACGCTGCAAGCTGGCGCCGGTTCCGTGCGCCTTTCATGTTTCGTGCATGGAAAGCCTCTGGGCTCCGCACATTTGCGTGAAAATTACCACGCGTCTGGCCCGGCGGATTGCAGGTTCCTGTCATGATCTGATTGTTTTGTCCGAACCATTGATGTTATGGCGGACGGATCGATCACGTCCGGAAGCCTCCCATGAAAACGCTTAAGCTCCGCCGCCCCGATGACTGGCATCTTCACCTGCGCGACGGCGACGTCCTGCAAGCGGTGATCGGCGATACGAGCCGGCATTTCGCGCGCGCCATCATCATGCCCAACCTCGTGCCGCCGGTGGTGACGACGACGGATGCCAAGGCCTATCGCGAGCGCATTCTCGCCGCCCTTCCGGCCGGCGACCGCTTCGAACCGCTGATGACGCTCTACCTGACGGAACACACCGATCCGGACGATGTGGAAGAGGGCAGAAAGAGCGGCCTGATCTCGGCCGTAAAGCTTTATCCCGCGGGTGCGACGACCAACTCCCATGGCGGCGTGCGCGACTTCAACAAGGCGATGCCGGTTCTGGAGCGCATGGCGAAGATCGGCCTGCCGCTCTGCGTGCATGGCGAGGTGACCACGCCGGAGGTCGACATATTCGACCGCGAGGCCGTCTTCATCGAAACGGTGCTCGATCCGTTGCGCAAACGCCTGCCGGACCTGAAAGTCACCATGGAACATGTGACGACCGCCGACGGCATCGATTACATCAAGTCGTCGAAGGGCAATCTCGCCGGCTCGATCACCACCCACCACCTGATCATCAACCGCAATGCCATCCTCGTCGGCGGCATTCGCCCGCATTATTACTGCCTGCCGGTCGCCAAGCGCGAGAACCATCGCCTCGCACTACGCGCGGCGGCGACTTCCGGTGATGCCCGCTTCTTCCTCGGCACCGATTCCGCCCCCCATGTCGATCCGCTGAAGGAATGTGCCTGCGGCTGTGCCGGCATCTACACATCGGTCAACACCATGAGCTGCCTTGCGCATGTGTTCGAGGACGAAAATGCGCTCGACAGGCTGGAGGCTTTCACCTCGCTGAACGGCCCAGCCTGGTATGGCCTGAAGCCGAACGAGGAGACGATTACGCTTGAAAAGCGCGAAGAGCCGGTGAAGTTTCCGGACAAGCGCGATAGCGGCGCCGGGCCGATTACGGTCTTCGATCCGATGTTCCCGCTGCACTGGCATGTGCTTGATAAGTAAATGCTAATGATGTCCGGATTGATGTTGTTCAGATCGATCCGGTAACCTTTTGGATAGAATCCGGGCTTAGCTTGGCGCCCAAGATTTTCTGGCGGGGATGAACCCGAAGAGAAAGCTAGGCATGATGCTCGACTACCATTCTCTTCTGCTCGCGCTGGGCGTCTCGGCGGCGTGCCTGATGGTGACGCTGTTCGGGACATGGTATTCGCGCCGCTCCGATTCCTTCCTTCTCACCCTTGTGATCGCGCTCTGTCTCACGGTTTCAGGCATCTTCGCCTACAGCACCTATACCGTTGAGGCCGACGTCGTCGGTGGCTCGATTGCCTATACGTTCCTGATGGCGGGGTTCAGCACGATCTATGCGGCATCGGTACAGTTCCGCAGCGGGACGCGGCCCTGGAGAATGGCCGGTGCCATTACCGCCGCTTTCTTGATTTTCGGCCTGCCGCTGATGATCGTCGGCCTCGACGGTCTGGGGTTCATCGTCATGAATCTTGGGGCGGCCGTGCTGCTTCTCGAAACCGCCAGGCAATATTGGCAGGCGCGCCGGGAAGCGCCGGGACCGCTGATTGGAATGGCGGTGCTCTACGCCGCCACCGCGGTGTCTTTCGCCCTATGTGCTATCGTCCTGATCGACGGACAACAATGGGTGCTGGGCCACGCGCCCGACAACTGGGCCGAAAACCTCAATATCGCTGTCTGCATCGCCGGCATGACCGGCATCGGCGCACTGTCTCTGGCGCTGCATCAGTGGCGCATGGCGGCCCACCATCGCCACGAGGCGATCACCGATGCGCTGACAGGGCTTCTCAACCGCCGCGCTCTCTTCGAGCAGCATGGCCACCGCACTCTGGGTTCATCGACCGCCGTCGTCGTTTTCGATATCGATCGGTTCAAGGCCATCAACGACCAGCACGGCCATGCCGCCGGCGACGAGGTGCTGAGGTTGTTTGCCGATGATCTCAGAAGCGGCACGAAAATTCGGCACACCGTGGCTCGGCTGGGCGGCGAGGAATTCGTGATGATCCTCGTCAACGTCCTTCCCGGACGCGCCGAACGGATCGCCAATGACATCTCTCGTCGCTTCGCCGCTCGCGAGATCATTATCGGCGACGCGGTGCTCAAATGCACGGTCAGCGCCGGTGTCGCGGTCGGTGCGCCGACCGGACAGCCTTTCGAAACCGTGCTCGGCCTAGCCGACAACGCGCTCTATGAAGCAAAACGGGCCGGCCGCGACCGCGTGCATGTCGCCGGCTATCTGCGCCCCGTGGATACGAGCGAAACACGCACCACCGCCTGACTCCATCCTTATTTTTCGCATCGTCTGGCATACTCGGCCGCATGCTGCTATTGCGGCGCGTGGTTTTGACAAAAGGAGCGGGCGTATGATTCAAACCACATTTCCGGACCGCGGCGTAATGGCCGAACTGATGGCGAAGATGCTCTGGGAGATCGGAGCGGTCCATTTCAGCGCCGATAAGCCCTACAAATTTGCCTCCGGCCTGATGAGCCCGGTCTATATCGACTGCCGCAAGCTGATTTCCTATCCGCGCATCCGCTCGGCGATCATGGATTTCGCGGCCGCGACCGTCATGCGCGACGCCGGTTTCGAGAAGTTCGACTGCGTTGCCGGCGGCGAGACTGCAGGCATACCCTTTGCGGCTTTCCTCGCCGAACGCTTGGGCCTGCCGATGATCTACGTTCGCAAGGCGCCGAAGGGCCATGGGCGCAATGCCCAGATCGAGGGCCATCTGCCGGAGGGCGCGCGCGTGCTGGTCATCGAGGACCTGACGACTGCCGGCGGCAGCATGTTCAAGTTCATCGATGCGATCCGGGCAGCCGGCGCTACCGTGGATCACGGCATCGCGCTCTTCTTCTATGATATCTTCCCGGAAGCCTACGAGCGTTTCTCGAACGGCCAGGTGAAGCTTCATCACATCGCCACCTGGCGCAACGTCCTGGCGGCAGCCAGGGACGGCAAGCTTTTCGATGACAACACCCTGTCGGAAGTCGAGGCCTTTCTCGACGCGCCGCTGGCCTGGTCGGGCCGCAACGGCGGCGTCAGTGAGATCGCGCTCTGATTTTTTGCTCTGGCCTTTTGGCAAAAGCTCGCTTAATCGATTGAAAACTGCTGAGAAAGCGCGCGGGAGGATTTTATGATTTTGTGCTGCGGCGAAGCCCTGATCGATATGCTTCCGCGTGACACCACGCTCGGTGAAAAAGGCTTTGCGCCTTACGCGGGCGGTGCGATCTTCAACACCGCGATTGCGCTTGGCCGGCTCGGTCAGCCGACTGCGTTTTTCACCGGCATTTCCGACGATCTGATGGGCGACGTCCTGCGGGACACGCTGGCAAAGAGCGGCGTGGATTACAGCCTTGCTGCTGTCTCTTCCCGACCGACCACGATTGCCTTCGTGAAACTCGTCAACGGCCAGGCGACTTATGCCTTCTACGACGAAGGCACTGCCGGCCGGATGATCACCGAGGCCGACCTGCCGGCGCTCGGCGATGACTGCGAGGCCATGCATTTTGGCGCGATCAGCCTGATCCCCGAACCTTGCGGCGGCACTTACGAGGCGTTGATGGCCCGCGAATACCAGAAGCGGGTGATCTCCTTCGATCCGAACATCCGCCCGGGCTTCATCAAGGACAAGCCGAAGCACATGGACCGCGTCCGCCGGATGGCCGCGATGTCCGATATCATCAAGTTCTCCGATGAGGATCTCGACTGGTTCGGCATGCAGGGCGACCACGATACGCTGGCGGCGCACTGGCTGGATCAGGGCGCCAAGCTGGTGGTCCTCACCCGCGGCGCGGATGGGGCGACCGGCTATACCAAGGGCTTCAAGGTGTCGGTGCCGAGCGAGCGCGTCACGGTGGTCGACACCGTCGGCGCCGGCGATACGTTCGATGCGGGCATTCTGGCCTCGCTGAAGATGCAAGGCCTGCTGACCAAGGAAAAGGTCGCGGGCCTGGCCGAGGATGCCGTGAGCAAGGCTTTGGCACTCGGCGCAAAGGCCGCTGCCGTCACAGTGTCGCGGGCGGGCGCCAACCCGCCGTTTGCCCACGAGATCGGGCTGTAGGCGGTCGGCTTATGCTTCGGGGCACCGATAAGTTCACTCTGCCCACTTGGATAAGGATACCACTAGCGGCCGGCACCACACTGGCCGCGCTACCGATCTTCTCCGAGATTGTTGGCTTCAGTTTTCTGCCGGCTCCCGATTGGGTCGCGAGAACTGAAGCGGCCGCAATATTTGCCGGGGGCGTCATGGCAATCTTTGTTTGGTGGGTCGCCTTTAAAACGGCAAGTGCTGTTAACGCTGGTGGTTTCAGGAGAGCCATGGCGATATGGGGCACGCCGGTCGTGGGGTTTCTATTGGGCAAGATAGCCTTGGTCGTCGGGGTGCCGATGATGATTGCGATCGTATTCGGTCAATCGGTCGAGCTGGCATTTAAGGTCGAATCTTCCCGCTCTGAATCCAGACGCTGCCCAGTTCCCATTTTTATCGCCGACATGCCATTCTTCTTTAATCGCCTTTGTCTTCCTTTCCCTGAGGGCAAATACTTTCAGCCCGGCGGCACCCTTTTGGTCCGGGGACGAGGAACGGAAATGGGTGTTTTCGTGGGTATCCTACGAGGAGGTAACTGACGATCGCTCAATCGGATCGATTGCGGGCTTTCGTGCGGAGAATCGCGAGCATAGGGATCTTTGAAGACGAAGGCGTTGTCGGCAATCTGGTGGGCGGCGCGATGGCCCGCAACTGTGCGAGCCGTGCGGCTGAGTTCTTTGCCTTCCATGAAACCCTCCGTCTGCAAGGGAAATAGTTCGGCCCCTGATGAGGGCCGAAACGTCATTTCCGGGCGGCGAGCAATGCCTTCACCAGCCCCTGCGTCGAGGCGTCGTGGCTGCCGGCGCTCTCCTTGCCTTCCACGACGGGCAGCAGGCCGGTCGCCAGCTCCTTGCCGAGCTCGACGCCCCACTGGTCGAACGAGTTGATGCGGAAGAGCACGCCTTCGACGAAGACGCGATGTTCGTAGAGCGCGATCAGCCGGCCGAGGGCGAATGGCGTCAGCTTGTCGTAGACGAAGGTGATTGACGGGCGGTTGCCGGTGAAGACGCGATGCGGCGCGATGAAATCGGCCTGTTTGTCGCCCATTCCCTTCGAGGTGAGCTGCGCCTTGGCTTCCGCCACGCTGCGGCCCTTCATCAGCGCTTCCGACTGGGCGAGGCAATTGGCGATCAGCAGCTCGTGCTGGTGGCGCAGATGCGGCTCGAAACTGTTGGCGGCGATCATGAACTCCGCAGGGATCACCGTCGTGCCCTGGTGGATGAGCTGGTAGAAGGCGTGCTGGCCGTTGGTGCCGGGCTCGCCCCAGACGACCGGACCGGAATTGCCCTCGACGGGCGTGCCGTCGATCGTCACGCCTTTGCCGTTCGATTCCATGTCGAGCTGCTGCAGATAGGCCGGGAAGCGCAATAGCCGCTGGTCATACGGCAGGATGGCGCGCGACGGATAACCGAGAACGTTGCGGTGGTAGAAGCCGATCAGGCCGAGCAGCATCGGCAGGTTCTGGCGCACCGGCGCGGTGCGGAAATGCGTGTCCATCGCATGCGCGCCATCCAGGAACTTGCCAAAGTTCTCCGGGCCGACAGCGATCATCAAAGGCAGGCCGATCGCAGACCAGATGGAATAACGTCCGCCGACCCAGTCCCAGAACCCGAAGATGCGGTCGCTCTCGATGCCGAAGGCGGCGACCTTGTCGAGCGCGGTGGAGACGGCGCAGAAATGATGCCCGACGGCCGCTTCCCCGAGCTTGTCGGCGATGAAGGCGCGCGCCGAGGCGGCGTTGGTCATCGTCTCTATGGTCGTGAAGGTCTTGGAAGCGACGATGAACAGCGTCGTTTCCGCATCAAGCAGCTTCAGCGTGTCGGCAATATGCGCGCCATCGACATTGGAGACGAAATGCGCCCGCGGGCCGTCGTGGAAAGGTGCGAGCGCCAGGGTGACCATGACCGGGCCGAGATCGGAGCCGCCGATGCCGATATTGACGATATCAGTGATCTTCTTGCCGGTCGCGCCCTTGAGCGCCCCCGAGCGGATGCCGTCGGCGAACTTGCCCATGGCGGCGAGCACGCCGTTGACATCCGGCATCACGTCCTTGCCATCGACCAGGACAGGCGTGTTGGCGCGGTTGCGCAGCGCCGTATGCAGTACGGCGCGGCCTTCAGTGAAGTTGATTGCGACGCCCGAGAACATCTCCTCGCGCTTGGCGGCAACCCCGCCGGCATCCGCCAGCTTTTCGAGCAGCACCATGATCTCGTCATTCACGGCCGTCTTGGAATAGTCCATGAGGAGGTCGTCGAACGTGGCACTGAACTTCGCGAAACGACCGGAATCGGCGGCAAAGGCAGCGCGGATATCCGTGGCATTGGTTTTCGCGACGGCGGCTTTCAGGTCTTGGACGATGGCCTGCATGGGTGATTCCTCGGCATTCGGAATGGGACGATCGGGAACCTATTCCGTTTCTATGTCAAATCAAGCACGGTCGAAAGCGATGGCGTGTTTATTGCCCGACAGCGGTCGTCACCGTATTGCCGACGGCATTGCCGAGCCGGTCGACCTGGTCGTTGTAGGTGCGTCGCGTCGCCGGATCGAAGATCGCGATCGGCGTGCTCACGGCGACACTCGCCGCCCCGCCGACCGTCTGGGCAGCACCCAAGGCCACGGCGCCGAGCCGGTCGCCAAGGCCAACATCCGAGTCGCTCACAGCCTGCCCGGCGATCAGCCGGTTGCCGATAAGCTTCACCACTTCCGGGCTTTCGGCAAATTTGCCGTGGTTCAGCCGGTCGCCGGTCTTGAGCGCGGTGAGGTCGAGAACCGCGATTCCCGCTTTCTCGAATTCGCTGCGATAGGGCTCGACGGTCGGATCCACCTGGCCGAGCCGGTCGATATTGCCGGAAATCCGTCGCGACAGGCTGAGCGCCCGGTCGTCGCGGGAAACGAACAGCGTGAAATGCGGCCGCTTCTCGCCGATCTCGGCAAGCTGCTGGCCGAACACGTCGACATCGAGGTCGGGGGAGGCGAGGATGACGTTCTGGATCTTCGGCGCCACGCGGCCGTCCCGAATTGCCATCTGGCGGAGCGCCTCGACGGTCAGCCACGATCCCATCGAATGGGCCATGACGGTGATTTCCCCGACGTTCGGCTCTTTCGCCAGCCGGCGCAGCATCTCCTCCAGCGCATCGCGGGAATAGTTGGTGCTTTCCTTGTCGTAGTTATAGGCGAAGACGCTGCCGCGCGACGGCCAGGTGAACAGCACCGGCGCCACATCGGCATTGGAGTCGTGGACGATCTGGGCGAAGCGGTAGACCGCGTCCTCGTAGCGGTTGTTGAAACCATGCACGAAGACCAGCACGCGCCGGCTTTTGCCCAGGTGGCCCTTCAGCCAGGATTGAGCCGCCGGGGTGGCGAGCGGCGTCACGGAAACGGTAGCGAACTCCTTCGCGGGATTGGCAGGCAGCTTCGATGGCCACTGCACCTGCCCGACCTCGCGAGCCTTGTCCGGCGGGATGGAGACCGCAATCTCGGTAACGACGGGTTCCTTGCCACGCTCGCCGGAGAAGAGGACGCCCGGCGTTTGGGAAGACCGGCGAGTGGTTGCCACCAGCACGTCGACCTTCGAGGTTCCGGCTGCCTGGCTATTGGTCGGAATGAGCACGCCTTCGGGACGCCCCGCACAGCCTGCAAGGACGCTCAGCACCGTGACGACGGCTATCACGCGAAACGAAAATCCGGCGCGGCTTTCCAAGCGAACTCCAACATGCTTTGACCAGCCCCCCCGGAAAGGGCTAATCAATGACTGCCGCGTCGTCCACCGCTAACGGAAGGATTCGGCTTTGTGACATACGCTTGGTCGTCGTCTGTCGCAGCGTTGCAACGGTAGGTTAGCCGCGCAGCTCCCGCCGCAGGATCTTGCCGACATTGGATTTCGGCAGCTCGGTGCGGAATTCGATGAAGCGCGGGCGCTTGTAGCCGGTCAGGCTGGCCACGCAATGGGCCTTGAGGTCCGCCTCCGTCAGGTTGGGATCCTTCTTGACCACGAAAAGCTTCACCGCCTCGCCGGAATGTTCGTCCGGCACGCCGATCGCCGCACATTCCAGCACGCCGGGATGGGTTGCGACGACCTCCTCGACTTCGTTCGGATAGACGTTGAAGCCTGAGACGAGGATCATGTCCTTCTTTCGATCGACGATCTTCGTGTAGCCCTGACGGTCCATGTAGCCCATGTCGCCGGTCCGGAAATAGCCGTCTGCCGTCATGACCTTGGCCGTTTCGTCCGGTCGGTTCCAGTAGCCAGCCATCACCTGCGGGCCGCGGATGCAGATCTCGCCGACATCGCCGAGTTCCACCTCGGAATCGTCGTCGTTACGGATCGAGATTTCCGTGGACGAGATGGGAAGCCCGATCATGCCGCTGAATTCGGTGGCGTCGAGCCGGTTGGCGGTGGCGACCGGCGAGGTTTCCGACAGGCCGTAACCCTCGGTGATCTGGCAATGGGTCATTTTCAGCCAGCGTTCGGCGACCGGCCGCTGCACCGACATGCCGCCACCGAAAACGAGGATCATCGAGGAGAAATCCAGCTTCTGGAAGTCCGGATTGTTCATCAGCGCATTGAACAGCGTGTTGAGCCCGGGGAAGACGTGGATCTTGTACTTCTGCAGTTCCTTGACGAAGGCCGGAATGTCGCGCGGATTGGCGATCAGGATATTGTGGCTGCCGGTCGCAACCCCCATCAGCGAATTCACCGTCAGCGCGAAGATATGATAGAGCGGCAGGGCGCAGACGAACTGGATCTGCTCCGGGCGCGGTTTGTCGAGGAAGGCGGTTTCCAGCCACAGGCCCATCTGTTCCTTGTTGGCGAGCAGGTTGGCATGGGTGAGGATTGCGCCCTTGGAAACGCCGGTCGTGCCGCCGGTATATTGCAGGAAGGCGATATCGCGAGGCGAGACCTCGACCGGGTTCATCGTCTGTCGGGCGCCTTCGGCGATCACCTGCTTGAAGCTTCGTGCCGATGGCAGCGACCATTCCGGCACCAGCTTCTTCACCTTGCGCACGACCAGATTGACGATGTGGCCCTTCAGGCCGAGCATGTCGCCCATCGTGGCGACAACCACCTGCTTGATCTCCGTCTGGGGCAAAGCCTGCTGCACGGTATGGGCAAAGTTCTCAAGAACGAAAATCGTCTTGGCGCCGGCATCTTTCAGCTGGTAGGCCAGTTCTCGCGGGGTGTAGAGCGGGTTGACGTTGACGACCACCATGCCGACCCGAAGGATGCCGTATACGATAACCGGGTTCTGCAGAATGTTCGGCAGCATCACCGCCACGCGGTCGCCCTTGACGAGGCCCTGGGCCTGCAGCCAGGCACCGATCTTGCGGCTTTCCGCTTCGAGCTGACGGAAGGTCAGCGACTTGCCCATGCTCGAAAAGGCCGGGCGGTCCGCATACCGAGCGCAGCTGTCCTCGAAGAGGCCTCCGAGTGAATGATGCTGCAGCGGCGGGATCTCGGCCGGCACCGTCGGCGGATAGGAGGCGAGCCAGATCTTGGGTGGATTGGCACCGGTACGTGCGGTGACTTCGTTCATGCCGACCTCCTCTATCGTTCTTGTTGTTGTTCCGCGCTTTCCCGGCGCGTGCAAGTCAGGTCCTCCACCTTCCCCGCGAACAACAGATTATGCCATGCCGCGACAGCATCAAGCCATCCGCACAGATTTAAACAGCTATCTAACTTTGACGTAAACGTCAACGATAGCCTGAGGCTGACAACCGAGCGTATTTGGACCGAAGCCGGAACATCCGAAAGGGTCGGGCGTTTTCCAAGCGTAACAAAATGCATGAGGAATCACAAAGGAGGCGCACAATGTTGCATCACGAACCACGAGCCGGACAGGACCCCTATGTCAAGGACACTCCGTCGCTGATCGCCAGCGATAAGGTGGAAGGGACCAAGGTCTATGGCGCCGACGGCAAGCATATCGGCTCTATCGCCCGCGTGCTTCTCGAAAAGCGCGGCGGCCGCGTCGGATATGCGGTCCTGAGCTTCGGTGGCTTTCTCGGCATCGGCGACGACTATTACCCGCTCCCTTGGGAAAAGCTTCGCTACGACGAAGAGCTCGACGGTTATCGCATCGACCTGACCAAGGACCAGATCACCGGCGCCCCGCGTTACCGCGATCTGAACGACGATACGTGGTACAACGACAAGGGCCGGACGATCTACGACTATTACGGCGTTCCGCCGTACTGGATGTAAGCGTTCCGTCAACGGAATTCCGGAGGCTCCGCGTTGCGGGGCCTCTTTTCGTTTATTTAATTCTCCTGATGCAAGGTCCTCGCGACAAGGGGATGGCTATGACGGGAAAGACGGAAGCGGGCACGGTCCGCGATTTCGAGCGCGGCGATATCGAGGCTGTGGCGCAGCTTTTCCAGGAGACGTTTCGCAAATCGAATGCGCCGTCGCCCTCATTGATAGCCTATCTGGAAGAAGCCTTTTTCGATCATCCCTGGGCGGAGCCGGATATTCGGTCCAAGGTGTTCGAGAAGGGGGATGGAGGGGTCTCCGGTTTCATCGGCGTCTTTCCGTCCCGGCTGGAGCTTGATGGCCGGCCGCTTCGCGCCGCCTTTGCCGGCTCGATGATGGTCCAGAACCCGAAGGAAAATCCACTCGCCGGCGCACGGCTGCTGCGCTCCTTCCTCGCTGGCCCGCAGGATATCTCGCTGACCGAAACCGCCAACTCCACGGCGCTCGGCATGTGGCAGAAGGCTGGCCATGTGCTAGATCCCGGTTACAGCATGAATTGGCTGCGCATCCTGCGTCCCGCTTCCGCGGCGGTCGAGGTGCTGGCCAGGCGGCTGGGTCCCGCGGCCCTCCTGCGCCCCTTCGGCCGGATTGCCGACCGCGGCTCGGCTCTCGTCCGTATGACGCCTCTTCGTCCGGCCGAGCGCAGCGCCTCGAAAATCACCTTCCGCGACGCCACCCGCGAGGAGTTCGGCACGGCGCTTCTGACACTTGCCTCGAACTATGCCCTTCGCCCGCGCTGGGATGATCGGTCGTTGGCGTGGTTCGTGGATCAAGCGGAAAACAAGCGGAATTTGGGCTATCCGGAATGGCGCGTCGGCTTCTCTGCCGACGGGCGAGCGGTTGCGGCCTACGTGTATTTCGCCGGTCCCGGCGAGATCGGCTGGTTGCTGCAGGCATTGTCGGCGCCGAACGCGGCCGCGGAAATGGTCGACGACCTGTTTGCCCATGCTTACGAGATGGGATGTTCCGGCATACGCGGCGGCGGGCATCCATGGCTGATCCCGACGCTGATGAGCCGCAAGACCATTTTCTACGGCCGCTCGTTCTTTGTCGCGCAGGCGCGCGACAAGAGCCTGCTGGAGCCGATCAGGTCCGGCCAGGCGCTGATCAGCGGCCTTGCCGGGGAAGGCTGGACGCGCCTGATCGGCGACCGGTTCGACTGAGCTTTCTTAGCCGAGCCCACTTAACCGAGCATAGTCACCGGCTCGGCATGCAGATATTCAGCCACCTTCCGCTTCGAGGCGATATTGCGCCAGACGGCGTCCACCTCGTCCGGCGTCAGCCCGGCGGCGTCGCCGACTTCTTCCCGCGCAATCCCGTTGTCGAGCCCGTAGAGGCAGAGGTCCATGCGATCATAGGGAAGCGAGAAGTAATACTCGTCCTGGCCCTGCGGCAGCGACCATGTGTCCGTCGTCGGTGGGCGCCGGCGAATGTCGGCGGGCACGCCGAGTGCTTCGGCAAGCTGGTAGACCTGGCTCTTGTAGAGATGCGCGATCGGCTTGAAGTCCGCAGCGCCATCGCCGTTCTTCACGAAAAAGCCCTGATCGTATTCGAGCCGGTTCGGCGTGCCGGCGACGGCAAAGTTCAGCCGGTCGGCGTGGTAATATTCGATCTGCTTGCGGGTGCGCTGTTTCATGTTGGCGGCCGCGATCATGCCGAGATAGACCTCGAGCGGCATGCGGTGGCGGCTCTGTTCGCCGGCCGGATTGGCGACAACAAGCCAGGAAATATTGTAGCCGCGGCCGGTCAGCGCATTTTCCAGCACCACCTTGCAGCCCCAGCCTTCGCCAAATTCCGGAACGATCTGGCGGATGAAACCGTCGCGGCGGGTATAACATCCGGCCGCGGCAAGCGCCGGACCGATATCTTCGAGAACGGTTTCGACACCGACCGCTTCTGCAAGCGCCTTGCCGAGCTTCAGGCTGTCCGGATCGGAATCATGTTCCGGCATGAAGATGCCAGTCACCTTGCCCGGACCGAGCGCGCGGGCGCAAAGGGCGGCGGTGACGCTGGAATCGATGCCCCCGGACAAGCCCAGCACGGCGCCGCGCTTGCGCAAGTCCTTCAGCACCGTCTCCCGCAACCAGCCGCAGATGCGCTCGATCTCGGCCTCCGCATCGAGCTTCAGGGTTTCAGCCGAGAATTTCCCCGCCCTTTGGGCCTGCTTCAGGCTCTGGATCATGCGACATTCCCCCGTGTGACTGTGTTTGTTTCGTCCGCGCCGAGCCGGATCTTGCCGGTCGTCGTGCGTGGCAGTGCGTCGCGGAACTCGACGCTTTTCGGCACCATGTAATCTTCAAGCAACTGAGCACAGTGGCGGATGATTTCCCGCTCGGTAAGCGTCACGCCGTCCTCCACCACCACATAGGCGCGGACGACCTGGCCGAAGATCGGGTCGTCGATGCCGCCAACCGCCGCTTCCCTGATGCCGGGCAAGGCATAGAGCGCGCGCTCGACCTCCTGTGGACTGACCTTTTCGCCGCGTGTCTTGATGATGTCGTCGCGCCGGCTGACGAAATAGAGAAAGCCGTCCGCATCCGCATGGAAGAGATCTCCGGTGTGCAGGCGCCTGCCGCCCGCAACCGGCGAAAGTGCCCGTACCGAGGTCAGGCCGTTGGCCCAGTAACCGGACATCACATGCGGCCCTTCGACAACGAGTTCACCGATCGTGCCCGGAGGAACGGGACGTCCGTCCTCATCGATCACGAAAGCACTGGTTCCGGGAATGGCGCGGCCGACAGAAAGCGGCCGGCGGGAAACCTCCTCAGGCGGCAGATAGGTGGCGCGCAGGCATTCGGTCTGGCCGTACATCAGGAAAAGCCGGGTGTCGGGAAAAAGCTGCTGCAACCGCTCGGAAAGGGCCGGCGGCATGGCTGCGGCGGCGCTGGTGATAGTGCGCAGATGCGGCAGGAAACCCGGCTCCAGGTCCTTCATGCCGGTAATCAGGGCGGCCATCGGCGGCACGAGCGGGAAACCCGTCGCCTTTACCTCCGCCAGCCGTTCGAGGATCTTCCGCGGAAAGGCGAAGCTCTTTTCGAGAACCAGCGTGCCGCCAGCCATCACCATCGTCACCACCTGCGTGATGCCGTAGCCGAAGGACAGCGGCAGGACGCTGAGCACGACGTCCTCGGCCGTATTGCCGAGATAGGTGACGATCGCCTCGCAGGCGGCGCCAACGTTGGCGTGGGTGAGCATCACGCCCTTCGGTTGGCCGGTTGAACCGGAGGTATGCAGCAGCAGCGCCAGCGCTTCGATGTCTTCGAAGTCCCTGAGCGGAACGGAAACCTCACCGCTGACCAGATTTTCGAACCGCATTCCACGACCGAGATCGTCGCCGGCATCCGCCTGGACGACGACCGTCAGCGGCTGCATCTTCGTTCTGGCGATGGCCGCATCCACGGTTGCCCGCTGGCGGGCATGGGTGATCACCGCGGCGGCCTCGGTACTGTTTAGAATGACAGAGAGCTTTTCCGCCTTGATTGACGGATAAAGCGGGCAGGGCACGGCGCCGGCCTTCCAGAGGCCGAAGAAGCTGACGACAGCCTCGTGTCCGTTTTCCAGCACCATCAGCACCCTGTCACCCGGCTTGATGCCGTCGCGGGCAAGGCTTTCGGCGAGCCGATCGGACGAGGCGTCGAGCTCCGCGTAGGTCAGCCGGATATCGCCTGCGATCAGCGCGGGCTTGGGGCCGAACCGTCTGGCGCTGTCGCGCAGCCTTGCCTCGATGCGCACCGGCGCAGCCTCAGGCCGCAGCCAGCTTGGTCGACAGGTAGCTCGTCATGTTGTCGATGCTGTCGAGGTTTTCCGGAACGATTTCCTCGTCGGCGACGGTAATGCCGTAGGTCTGCTCCAGGAAGGCGATCAGTTCGAGCACGCCGGTGGAATCGATCACGCCGCTTTCGAGCAGCGACTGGTTGTTGGAAACCTGCGCGTCGGCGCGGAAAAGAAAATTCTCCGCGATGAATTCGCGCACGCTATTTTCGATTGCTTCCGCCATCGACGGCCTCTCCACAAATAGTTTTTGCCCGCGCGGACGGGGCGCGGTCGATTGAAGAGGCATCTTCCGGACTATCCCTGAACGTTTTGCTAATTTGTAAAACGCTTTTGTTCACAAGCTTAACCGCATCCAAATGCCGGCCTCGGCGTTGGTGCTTCCATGAAGATCGCGACCTTCAATGTGAACGGCGTCAACGGTCGCCTCGACCTGCTCCTCGAATGGCTTGAGGAGGCCACGCCGGATGTCGTCTGCCTGCAGGAGCTGAAGGCGCCGCAGCAGAAGTTTCCGGCCAGTTCACTCGAAAAAGCGGGCTACGGCGCAATCTGGCATGGCCAGAAGAGCTGGAACGGCGTCGCCATCCTTGCCCGCGGTGCCGATCCGATCGAAACGCGCCGTGGCCTGCCGGGCGATCCCGAAGATCTTCACAGCCGCTATATAGAAGCCGCCGTGCGGGGCGTGCTGGTCGGATGCCTCTATGCCCCGAACGGCAATCCCGCCCCCGGCCCGAAATTCGCCTACAAGCTTGCCTGGTACGAGCGGTTTTCGACCCACGCCCAGGCGCTTCTGGATACGGGTGCGCCCATCGTCCTTGCCGGGGACTATAACGTCATGCCGACAGATCTCGATGTCTACAAACCGGAACGCTGGCGGGATGACGCACTGTTCCGGCCGGAGGTACGAGAGGCCTTTTCCCGGCTGCAGGAGCAAGGCTGGACAGATGCAATCCGCAGGCTGCACCCGGGCGAGCGCATCTATACGTTCTGGGATTATTTCCGGAATGCGTGGGGCCGCGATGCGGGATTGCGGCTCGACCACCTGTTGCTCAGCCCCTCGATCGCGGACCGGCTGGAGGCGGCCGGCGTCGATCGCCATGTCCGCGGCCGCGAACATGCCAGCGACCATGCGCCGACCTGGATCGAACTCGCCGACTAGACCAGATCGATCGCCATCTCCGACTGGGTGAGGCTACTTTTCCGCCAGCTGATCCGCCGCATGAAGCGGTCGAGCAGACCCTCCGGCACGTTTTCGATGATGAACAGCCTGCGGCCCGGATAACGGGCGGCGAGGGCATCGGTCAGCGACCGGCCAAACCCCTGCCGGCGATGGGCGGGATCGACTGCGAGACCGAAGAGCCGGATGTCCTTGCCCGTATCATCCAGAAGCACGGCAGCCTTGCCGTCGAGCGCGAACCCTTTCAGCGGCGGCCCGGATTTCTGGAAACTGCGGGGATCTGTCTGCCAGGTGAGATCGGCGTCCGCGAACCTCGCGAGCATCCCGGCAGCCGTCCCGAGCTCGCATTCCTCCGCCGGCGCCACATCAGGCGCGGCAAGCTTGCGGCTGCGGCCGAAGCCCACGAGTTTACGGGTATTCACAAAGCCGAGCGACAGATAGAGATCGCGCGCCCGCTCATTGGTGTTGATCACTTCGAGGATGAGTTTTCGGTCGCCGCGCGCCTTCGCGGCCTCGATCGCATCCAGCATCACGCTGCGCCCAACACCCTTGCCGCGGATCGTCGGCCCCATGCCGATCGCGCCGACCCGCGAGAGATCGCCCCGCCGGCCAATCAGCAGAATGCCCGCCGGTTTTTCGCCGTCGAAATAGACCAGGCTCTCATCGAGGTCGACATGATCGCGCTCGATGCGCAACTGCAGCGACGGGACCGTCACGTTCATCGGCACCACATAGCCGGAAAAACCGGTGGTGAAGCCTTCAACCGCATCTTCCAGTGTGCATTCCGAGAGGCGGCGACGGGAAATGGCGGATGTCATGACTTGTCTCCCAAGTGTGCCACCTCAGAGCACGTTGGACGGCGAACCCTTTTCGAAATTCTCTACATGGGTGATGACCTGCGCCCAAAGCGTCTGCATCGCCTCGTCGCTCGCCCAGGCCACATGCGGGGTGAGGATGAAGTTCGGCCGTTCCAGGATCGTCAGCAGCGGATTGTCCGGTGCCGGCGGTTCCTTGGTCAGCACGTCGAAACCGGCGCCGCCGATAAGTCCTTCGTTCAGCGCGGTCACCAGATCCGCCTCGTTCACCAGTCCGCCGCGGGCGGTGTTGATGATCAGCGGATGCCGCTTCATCTTTCTGAACTCGGCAAGGCCGATGAGGTCGCGGGTCGCCGGTGTCAGCGGCATGTGGAAGGTGATGATATCGGCGGTTTCCAGCACCTCGTCGAAGGCGGTGTAGCCGGGCTCGACCTTGTCCGCATCTTTCCGGGCTGCGAAGATGACCTTCATGCCAAAAGCTTCGGCGATCTTCGCCACCGACTTGCCGAGGGTGCCGCGGCCGAAAATGCCGAGCGTCGAACCGGCCAGATCCTTGATCGGGTGGTTGAAGAAACAGAACTGGTTGGCGCGTTGCCATTCGCCGGCGATCACGTCCTGGCGGAAACCGACGATCGAACGGCGAAGCGCGAAGATCAGGCCGAACGTGTGCTCCGGCACGGTGTTGACCGCATAACCGCGCACGTTGGAGACGGTGATCCCGCGCTCCTTGGCGAAGGCGAGGTCGATTACGTCGTAACCGGTGGCGGCGACCGTAATCATCTTCAGCTTCGGGGCATTGGCGATCGACTGCTCGCGCACCGGTGCCTTGTTGGTGATGACGATATCCGCGTCGGCGATGCGGGCGGCCACATCCTCCGGTGCCGTCTTGCCGTATTCGACCCATTCATGCGCAAAGGCGGGCCGGGCGATCGTCACCGAAGGGCCGATCGTGTCGCGGTCCAGAAACACGACCTTCATCGCGAAAATTCCTGCATGATTTGAAACTCCTCCCAATCGAATCCATGGCGGCCGAAGCGCTGGCCGCGATGGATTTCTCGTATATCATCCCGCCTGTCATCCGGAAGGCCAAAGTGCGGAGAATGTCATGAGTGAGGTGCTGGCGCTCGATTGCGTCGTCATCGGCGGCGGCGTGGTGGGGCTGGCGGTGGCCCGCGAAATGGCAATCGCCGGGCGCGAGGTGGTCGTGTTGGAGGCGGAGCCGATGACCGGCAGCATCACCTCTTCCCGCAACAGCGAAGTCATCCACGCCGGGCTTTATTACCCGACCGGCAGCCTCAAGGCGGAACTCTGCGTCGCCGGCAAAGAGAAGCTCTACGAATATTGCCGTGATCGCCACATCCCGTACAAAAGATGCGGCAAGCTGGTCGTCGCCTCGAACGAGGCCGAAGTAGCCTATCTCGAAAAACTGCTGAAACAGACGGAAGCCAACGGCGTCGACGATTGCCGGCTGATCGACAGCGCCGAACTTGCTCACCTCGAGCCGCAGATCGCGGGCTTTGCCGCGCTGGTCTCCCCCTCGACAGGCATCGTCGACAGCCATCGCCTGATGGAAGCCTATATCGCCGATATCGAAGCCCCTGGCGGCGGCATCGTGCTGAACTCGCCGGTCCTCGGTGGCGAGCTTCTGACTGATACCGTGCGGCTATCGGTCGGCGGTCGCGATCCCGTGGAGATCGAGGCGAAACTGGTGGTGAATGCAGCCGGGTTGAGTGCCTGGGCGATTTCCGAGGGCATGATCGGCCTCGACCGGAAAACATTGCCCCAGCGTCACTATGCAAAAGGCTGTTACTTCTCACTGATCGGCCGCGCGCCGGCGGAGCGGCTGATCTACCCGGTGCCGGAGCCCGGCGGGCTTGGCGTTCACCTGACACTCGATCTCGCGGGCCAGGCTCGTTTCGGCCCGGATGTCGAATGGGTGGAGACGATCGACTACGATATCGATCCCCGCCGCGCCGACAAGTTTTATGGAGCGATCCGCCGCTACTGGCCAAATCTGCCGGACGGCGCCCTGCAGCCGGCCTATTCGGGCATGCGGCCGAAAGTCGTCGGTCCGAATGGGGGAGGGGGTGGCGACTTCGTTATTCAGGGGCCCGAAACGACCGGCCACCCGGCCTACGCCGCGCTTTACGGCATCGAAAGTCCGGGGCTGACGTCTTCGATGGCGATCGCGGAGAGGGTTCGGCGGCTTGTTTCATAACGCTCAGAGCAAGTTGCCCCCTCACCCTACCTCCGCTTCGCTCGGCCACCCTCTCCCCAAGGGGGGAGGAGGAGCGGAGACGTTGCGGCAAATTCCCTCTTCTCCCCAGCGGGGAGAAGGTGGCCGGAAGGGTCGGATGAGGGGGCACTCGCCGTCGCCAATGACATCGTCTCAAAACGCCGCGCGCTTGTCCTTCTTCGCGAGACGAGTGAGCAGATAGTCAACTTCCGCCTTTGCAACGGGGCTCAGCATCTGGGCCGGCTTGCGTTGTGCATCCGAGGTAATGACGCCGCGCCGTTTCAGCACGTGCTTGCGGATCGCGAGACCGATGCCGGCCTGCTGCTCGTAGCGGATCAACGGCAGATGTGCATCGAACAGGTCATGTGCCTCGTCGCGTTTTCCCGCGGCGAAGAGACCGACCAGTTCTGTCAGCATGTCCGGGAAACCGTAACCGGTCATCGCGCCGTCGGCGCCGCGTTCCGGTTCGAAATCGAGGAACATGCCGCCATTGCCGCAGAGGATCGAGAAGGGACGCAGTTCGCCGGCCTTCTGCATGGCGCGCAGCTTCGAGACCTTTTCCAGCCCCGGCCAGTCCTCGTGCTTCAGCATCAGGCAGGAGGGATGGTTGGTGATGATCCTGGCGATCACGCCCGGCGACATCACCACGGTCAGCGTCAGCGGATAATCCTGCAGCACCCACGGTACGTCTTCCCCGACCGCTTCGACGGCGCCGGCGAAATAGTTGACGATCTGGTCGTCGGTGCGCAGGACCGGCGTCGGCGCAATCATCACGCCGGCGGCCCCCATGTCCATCGCATCGCGAGCGAGCGAACGCATGCCGGCAAAGCCCGGCGCCGAGACGCCGACGATGATCGGCACTTTTGCCCGTGAGACGACGCGCTTGATGATGGCGCGGCTTTCGTCCGGCTCCATCTTCGGCGCTTCGCCCATGATCCCGAGAATGGTGATCCCGGTGCAGCCGCTCTCTTCATAAAAATCCGTCAGCCGGTCGATCGAGGCAAAATCGATCGAGCCGTTTTCGAAGAATGGCGTGGTGGCGATGGCGTAGACGCCTTTGGTCTCAATCCCGAAAGTCATTATTGGGCGTCCTTCCAGGCCTGGTAGCGTGCCTTTGTTTCTGCATTCATCGGATAGAGGCCGGGCAGCGGCACGCCGCGGTCCACTTCGGTCATGATCCAGCCTTCCATGCGTTCCTGTTCCGGCGCTTCGGCGACGACCGCGTCGAGCAGCTTGGCCGGGATCAGCACCGCGCCGTCATCATCCACGACGATAATATCATCCGGGAAAACGGCAACGCCGCCGCAGGAGATCGGCTCCTGCCAGCCGACGAAGGTGAGGCCGGCGACCGAAGGCGGAGCGGCGATACCGTCGCACCAGACCTTCATGCCGCTGCCAAGCACGCCTTCGGCATCACGCATCACGCCGTCGGTGACAAGTGCCGCCACGCCGCGCTTCATCATCCGGGAGCAGAGGATGTCGCCGAAAATGCCGGCATCGGTGACGCCGAGCGCATCCGCGACCGCGACGCAGCCTTCCGGCATCGCCTCGATCGCGGCGCGGGTGGAGATCGGCGAAGCCCAGCTTTCCGGGGTCGCCAGATCCTCGCGGGCAGGCACGAAGCGCAGCGTGAAGGCCGGCCCGACGACGCGGCCCTGGCCCGGCCTCAGCGGCTTGGTGCCGCGCATCCAGACATTGCGCAGCCCCTTTTTCAAAAGCACCGTGGTCAGCGTGGCGGTGGAGACGCCCTTCAGCGTCTCGATGATCTTGGGGTCCAGCGGCATGAATTCTCCTTGGGAATCTTGAATGCCCCCTTCGCAGACGGCGGGCGATATTCGGTTGCGACTTCTCGTTCGTCAAGGAACTAACGCCCCTGTCGTCATTGACACGATGGCCGTCTGTCGAGGTATAACGTCTTTCAACACTGACACATGGGAGGATGAGACAGTGCTTTTTCCAACGACACTCGTCGGCAGTTATCCGCAGCCGGAATGGCTGATCGACCGCGCCAAGCTTGCGGGCCGTTTCCCGCCGCGCGTCCGCGCCAGGGAGCTCTGGCGCATCCCCCAGGAATACCTCGCCGAGGCACAGAATGACGCGACGATCATGGCGATCAAGGCGCAGGAGGAGGCCGGCCTCGACATTATCACCGATGGCGAAATCCGCCGCGAGAGCTATTCCAACCGCTTCGCGACCGCGCTCGAAGGTGTCGATCTCGACAATCCGGGCTCGGCGCTCGATCGTTCCGGGCACCCGAACCCCGTTCCGCGCATTACCGGCAAGATCCGCCGCAAGCACGCGGTCGAGGCTGAGGACGTGAAATTCCTGCGCAGCCACACGGACCGCAAGATCAAGATCACCGTTCCCGGCCCCTTCACCATGTCGCAGCAGGCCCAGAACGATTTCTACAAGTCGGAAGAAGAAGCCGCCTACGACTACGCCGACGCGGTGAACGCCGAGATCCGGGATCTCTTCGCCGCAGGCGCCGACGTGGTGCAGATCGACGAGCCTTACATGCAGGCCCGGCCGCAGAAGGCGGAACAGTATGGTCTCGCAGCGCTCAACCGCGCGCTTGACGGCGTCAAGGGTACGACGGCCGTGCATATCTGCTTCGGTTATGCGGCGATCATCCACGAGCGGCCGTCAGGTTATTCCTTCCTGACCCAGCTTTCGGGCTGCTCCTGCCATCAGGTGTCGCTCGAAACCGCGCAATCGAACCTCGATTGCTCGACGCTGACCGGCCTTTCCGGCAAGACCCTGATGCTCGGCGTCATCGACCTGTCGGACATGAATGTCGAGACCCCGGAAACCGTCGCGGACCGCATCCGACGGGCGCTGCCTTATGTCGAGGCGAAGAACATCATCGTCGCGCCGGATTGCGGCATGAAATATCTGCCGCGTGACGTCGCCTTCGGCAAGATGAAGGCGATGGTCGAGGGCGCCAGGATCATGCGCCGGGAATTCGGTGAAGCCGCCTGATTTCCATTCGAGTGCCTGGGTAACGGGGGCGATTGCCGCGGCAGTCGCCCTTTTTTGCGGTCCGCGGCCGCGCGATTCGATAATTTGTATCCCAAATGCATAAGTTTTGGCGATTAATAGCTCCAAGTTCAGACTATTGTATCCCAAATAAAATCGATGTATACATTGGGCCAGAGGATTTCGGCTTGCGGTTCGGGTATCCGCCCGCGCGGCACGGCTGGCCCGATAGGAAGATCATGACGACCCTTGTTCTCATACCCGGGCTTGTATCGGACTCGATGGTCTGGGCGCCCTTGGCGGAAGCGGCTTGCGGCTCCATGCCGGTTCATCACGCCGATCTTTTCGAGGGTACATCGATTGCCGGCATGGCTCGGAAGCTTCTCGACGATGTGGCGGGCGATGTCGTTGCCGCCGGCCACTCGATGGGCGGGCGCGTCGCCCTGGAAATGGCGCGCATGGCGCCGGACCGGGTCCGTGGTCTCGTGCTGGCCAACACCGGGCATCATCCCAAGCGCGAAGGCGAAGAGGTCAAGCGGCAGCAGATGATCGATCTCGGCAACCGCAGCATCGAGGAACTGGCGCAGCAATGGCTGCCGCCGATGCTCGACCCAGCCCGGGTTGGTGACAGGCAACTGATCGGACGCCTCCACGCAATGGTCCTCAGGGCAGGCTCGCAGGTCCATGAGCGCCACATTCGCGCCCTCATCGGCCGCCCGGACGCCAGCGCCTATATCGCCGATCTTGGCTGCCCCATCCTGCTTGTCGCGGCCCGCCAGGATGGCTGGAGCCCGATCGCCCAGCATCAGGAAATCGCCGACGCAGCGCCGGATGCGGAGCTCGTCATCATCGAAAATGCGGGGCACTTCGCTCCCGTGGAACGGCCCGTGGAAACGACCGCCGCCATCACCGAATGGCTGGCGCGCAGATTTGGAGAATCCCAATGAGTGAAGCAGCAGCTACGATACCGGATACCCCCCTCTTCGACCGGGCAGGCTCGATCCGCGGCTACCGGATCAACAAGATGGCGATGGCGCTTGGCCAGCCCGCCAACCGCGCCGCCTTCAAGGCCGACGAAGAAGCCTATCTCGATAGTTTTGGCCTGAACGCCCACGAAAAGTCGGCGGTCATGGGCCGCGACTGGCACGAGATGGTGCGCCTCGGCGGCAATCTCTTCTTCATCCTGAAGATTTCGGCGGTCGATCCGACCCCGATCACCAGGATCGGTGCGGCCCAGGCCAGCATGGAACACGAAGACTTTCTGCATCTGAGACTGGGAAAAAAGCGCAATGGCTAAGATCATCGGCGGGCTTGGAACGAGCCACGTTCCCTCGATCGGCGCGGCACTCGACAAGGGGCTGCGCGACACGCCGGACTGGAAGCCGTTCTTCGACGGTTACGAAGTCGGCAAGCAGTGGATGCGGGACGCCAAGCCCGATATCGCCGTCGTCGTCTTCAACGATCACGGCAATACCTTCTTCCTCGACCGCGTGCCGACTTTTGCCGTTGGCGTCGCCGAAACCTACAATCCGGTCGACGAAGGCTGGGGCCCGCGCGCCATCCCGGCATTCGAGGGTGCGGTGGATTTCTCCTGGCATTTCGTCGACAAGCTGGTCGAGCGTCATTTCGACCCGATGGTCTGCCGCGAGATCGAGGTGGATCACGGCCTGCAGGTGCCGATGGAGCTGTTCTTCGGCCGGCCGGACGCCTGGCCGGTGAAGGTCCTGCCGATCTGGGTCAATACCATCCAGTATCCGATCCCGACGCCGCAGCGCTGCTGGGATATGGGCACGGTCCTGCGCGAAGCGATCGAGAGCTGGCCGGGCGACGAACGCGTCGTCATTCTCGGCACCGGCGGCCTGTCGCACCAGCTGCAGGGTGCTCGCGCCGGTTTTATCAACCAGGCCGCCGACCGCGCCTGGCTTGACGGCATCGCCAACAATCCGGAACCCTATCGCGCCATGAGCCGCGAGGACTACGTGGAACAGTTCGGCTCCGAAGGCGCCGAGCTGATCATGTGGCTTGTCATGCGTGCCGCGATGAACAGCGACGTCAACCTCATCCACAAACACTACCACGCCCCGGCTTCGATGACCGGCGCCGGCATGGTCGTGTTGGAAAATGCGGCCTGATCCGATGTTCTTCCTGATGCGCTGCCTGCACCATGAAGGCCAGGACGCCGCCCGCGATACCCACCGCCCGTCACACCGGGCCTGGGTCCAGTCGGGCGGAGAAGGCCTCGCCGCCGTGCTGATCGGCTCCGCCCTCGTTGACGAAGGCGGTTCGTCGATCGGCAATTTCGGTATTATCGAGGCCACGAGCCTTGTGGAGGCGCAGGCCTTTGCCGAGGGCGATCCCTTCAATCGCGCCGGCATTGTCGCGGCGATCGAGCTGACGCAGCTGCCGGACACGTTCCAGGCGGCTCGGATCAGCGACCCGATGACCCCGCGCAAGAATAGCTAACACCGTCCTTTCGGAAGCCAGCAACAGAAAGGCGACGCCATCCATGTCAGGAAGGCGCCGCCTTTTGTCGTTCCGCTCAACGCCCGGGAAAAGATGGCAGCAGCCGTTCAGTCTTTGTGAAGGACTGGCAGCCAATGTGTTGCAATTCCTGGGCGATTCGCCCGACAGTACGGAGAGTACATGACGCTGCTGCAATTCCCCGCCGATCGGCGCACCGCTGACGTTAAACGTTGCGCCGAAGCGCTTCTGCGGCTTCACGGCGAACAGGCGAACCGTTTCTGGCGATCGGAAATGGCCGGTTTCGCGGCAGCTCTCAGAGCCCAGGGCGTGGCAGACGAGGAAATTTCCCACCAGGCCGGCCTGTTCATGCACGCCGTCCAGATGCAGCTGCAGGACATTTGCATCGACGACGGGACGAACCTGGCCGCAGGTTGATCCGCTCCAGCCGCTGATCCGGCGAATGTCGGCGGTGTGTGCTCTGTCCGAATGCTGATTGATAAGTGGTGCCGCTTGCAGGACTCGAACCTGCGACCCCATCATTACGAATGATGTGCTCTACCACCTGAGCTAAAGCGGCACGGGCAGCGGCCGGTTTTGCCGGGGCTGCGAGTGATGCGGCTGATACAGGCAATGACCTGCGATTTCAAGCCGGGTTTTTGGCTTCTCGACGATTTTCCTGAAAAGACGGTTGTTATCCAGCCGTCAGTTCAAATTGCGAGGCGCTCGCGCGCCGTCCGGTATTCGTTTTCCAGCCGCTCGACGAGTTCGGCGACCGGAACCACCGCCTTGACCGCGCCGACGCCCTGGCCTGCCCCCCAGATCTCCTTCCAGGCCTTCGGCCCGCTGACCGCCTGGTCGAAATCCATCTTGGACGGGTCGGCAACCGGAAGGGCGTCCGGGTCCATGCCGGTGGCGGTGATAGAACCCCTGAGGTAGTTGCCGTGGATGCCGGTGAAATAGTTGGAGTAGACGACGTCGGCGGCGTTCGAATCGACGATCATCTGCTTGTAGCCATCGACGGCGCGCGCCTCCTTCGTGGCGATGAAGGGCGAGCCGATATAGGCCATGTCGGCGCCCATGGCTTGCGCGGCAAGGATGCCGCCGCCGGTGGCGATCGCGCCGGCCAGCAGCAACGGCCCGTCGAACCATTCACGGATTTCCTGCACCAGCGCGAAAGGCGACAGCGTGCCGGCATGCCCGCCGGCGCCGGCAGCCACCGCGATCAGCCCGTCGGCTCCCTTGCGGATCGCCGAATTGGCGTGGCGGTTGTTGATAATGTCGTGCAGCACGATGCCGCCATAGGAATGCACGGCGGCATTTACCTCCGGCACTGCCCCCAGCGAGGAAATGACAATCGGCACCTTGTACTTCACGCACATCATCAGGTCGTGCTCCAGGCGCTTGTTGGAGGTATGGACGATCTGGTTGACGGCGAAGGGGGCTGCCGGCCTTTCGGGGTTGGCTGCGTCGTAGGCAGCGAGATCCTCGGTGATCATGGCCAGCCACTCGTCGAGTTGGCTTTCCGGCCGCGCATTGAGCGCCGGGAAGGCGCCGACGACGCCGGCCTTGCATTGCGCCAGCGTCAGTTCCGGATGGGAAATGATGAACAGCGGCGACGCGACCACGGGCAGGCGGAGCCTGTCCTTGAGGACTGCTGGAAGCATGGATCAAAAACCTCCCGATTGACCTTTACGCAAACGTAAATCCGTCTACCAGATCGCGGGAGCCTCGAAAAGCCGGGGGAAAGATTTTTGGAAGCAGATCTCCGCGACGACCGGCGAAGTCTCCCGACATATCCTGTCCTTATTTTTCGCCATGGTGCAATCGAAGGCGGTGCTTGCAGTTCCGCGGCGGAGAGGTTACCGAAACGTAAACTCCCGCGCAGTGGGAATGAGAATGAAGAAGGACCGGCAGTGAGCGGTTTGGAAACGGCCATCAGGAACGCACTGGATCGCTCGAACCGGGCGGACCGGGAGATCAGGGCGCGTATTTATCAATCGGCGCGTCAGGCGCTGGACGCCGGCCTTCGCAAGCAGGGCGTTACCGACCGGTTGATCATCATGCAGCAGCATGAACTCCTGGAGCGCAAGATCCACGAGATCGAAATGGCGGAAGTCGAGCGCCTGGCCGAACCGGCGCCGGAACCCACCGTCGAACTCGATCCGGAACTGCCATATGCGGCAGAATCCATGGCCGTTGAGTCTCCGGTCATGGAGGCTCGCCCTCGGCCGGAAACGCCGCAACGGTCGGCTTCTCCGCCGCCTGTAGCGCCGCCCATCGATACCGTTTCCGGCGAGACGCGCTCTCCCGCTCCAACTGCCGCTGCTGCTGCGATGTCCTCCGGAGATCTCGGCGGCGTGAGCCCCGCGCGCGGCGCGCGGATCGAAACCCAGCAATTCGAACCGGCGCCCCAGGCGAAAGCGGCAAAGCCGGGCAAGACGAACAAGAGCGCCCGGCCGTCATCCGATAGCGGGCTCGACGTTCCCCCGGAACGCGCGGCCAAACCGCGGAAGCGTCGGAGTTTCCTGTCGCATCTCCTGACCTGGTTCATCACACTTGGCGTGGTTGGCGGCGCCTGCTGGTGGTTCTATCAATCCGGTCTGGTGCAGTCGATCGTCGAGGAAGCGATGAAGTCGGCCGACCGCTCGGTCGCCGGTCAGGGATCGGCCCAGGGGCCGACAGCCTTCGATCCGCGCAGCGGTTTTTCCGACGATTGGGTGGAGATCTTCGTGCCCGCCAAGGTGGCGGAGCTGAAAGCCGGCGGCCAGGCGAAAATCGAGGCAATCGCTGCCTCGGAAGGTCAGGCTGTGCGCATCGCATCGGCAACGTCAGGCGACGAGGGCGATGTCTCGGTGGACGTGCCGCCGGAAGTGCTTCGCGAAATGGCCGGCAAGAGCTCGACGGTGGCCCTGACCCTGCAGTCGGGACAGGACAGTTCCGTACAGCTGTCGGTCCGCTGCGATTTCGGAAGCCTCGGCAGCTGCAGCCGCCATCGCTTTACGGCAACACAGGAGAAGCTGGAGGCGCTCTTCCGGGTGACCTTCGAGCGGTCGCTTGCCCCCAACCGGCCCGGCCGCTTGATCTTCAACAGCGGTATCGACGGCGCAGGCCGGGCTGTGCTGCTCTATTCGGTGCGTATCCTGCCGGGGCAATGATCTCTATTTCAGGAATTTCGGGCCGAAACCGAAGATCTTGTCGTCAATCTCGCCGATAGCCTCCTTGTCCTTACCCTCATAGTCGAGCGACAGGATGTGGCGAATGACGTTCAGGCGGGCGCGGCGCTTGTCGTTGGCGCGTACGACCGCCCATGGCGTCTCCTTGTTGTGGGTCCTTTCGAGCATCGCGTCGCGCTTCTCGGTGTAGTCGTCCCACTTGTGGAGAGCGGCGATGTCCATCGGCGACAGTTTCCAGATCTTGAGCGGATCGTGCCGCCGGTCATGGAAGCGCTTGAGCTGCATCTCGCGGCCGATATCCAGCCAGAACTTGAAGAAGATGATACCTTCGTCGGAAATCGTGTCCTCGAAGCGCGGAACCGCCTTCATGAAATCCTTGTACTGGTCCGGCGTGCAGAAGCCCATCACCGGCTCGACCCCGGCCCGGTTGTACCAGGAGCGGTCGAACAGCACGATCTCCCCCGATGTCGGGAAATGCGAGATATAGCGCTGGAAATACCATTGGCCGGCCTCGGTCTCCGTCGGTTTGTTGAGCGCCACCACGCGGGCCGAGCGCGGATTGAGGTAGGCATTGATCGAAAAGATCGTGCCGCCCTTGCCGGCCGCATCGCGCCCCTCGAACAGCGCCATCATCCGCTTGCCGGTCGCCTTCAACCAGAACTGGACCTTGACGAGCTCGACCTGCAGTTTTTCGAGCTGCTTTGCGTATTTGTCCTTGTCCAGCTTGTCGTCATGGGGATATCCGCCGGAGGCGAGGGCATGTTCTTCGATCCAGGCCGGCAGTACCGGGTCGTCGATATCGAACCGCTTGAGCTTGCCGTTGATGTCGATGTTGACTGCCCGGCTTTCGATTTCATCCGCCATGATAATGCTTCCTCCGATCGATCCCCGTATGGGGCGGTAGCCGAAATGTAACGCAAGTTCGAAATTCTGCTACCGTCCGGAGAACGCCATTTTTCCGATATCCCACGGGAAGCGATGTATATCTGTCATGCAAGGGATATATGAGCGCGTGTTCAACCTGTGAAAGCTGCGAGTCTGTCTGTGGAGTCGGTACTGGAGAAATGGCGTCGGGGTATGGGCACGCTCGTTGCGAGGGCCCGCCAGGAACGAGCTCTGTTGCTGCTTCTGACCCTGCTGGCGATGATCGCCTTTCTGATCGGCATGGATTGGGTGGGCGTCCTGGTGGGCTGGCTGCTCCTGGTGCTGGTCGCCGTCGGCCGCAGGCCTGTCGTTCTTCCGCCGCCAGCCCCGCAGATCATCGAGGAGGAGCGGCCGGGCTTCCAGCCGCTGCCTCAGGTGGCGGCAACTCTTAGTGCCTTGGATACGCCGGCTTTCGTGCTCGGCGAGGACGTCACCGTCCTCTATCAGAACAAGGCCGCCGAAAGAGCCTTCGGAATTCTTTCTCCCGGTTCGCATCTCTCGGCACGGCTGCGGTCCCCCGGCATTCTCGACATGGTGCGGGAAACCATTGCCACCGACGAGCCCAACCAGATCGAGCATTCCGAGCGGCTGCCCTCCGAGCGCGTCTATACCCTGCGCATCGCGCCCATCGATTTCGGCAAGTCCATGCAGCAGGGCGCCGGAGGAGTACCGCAGAAGCTCTATCTGCTCTCCTTCAGGGATATCTCGGAACTGCGCCGCATCGATCGGATGCGGTCGGATTTCGTCGCCAATGCCAGCCACGAGCTGCGCACCCCGCTTGCCTCCCTGCGAGGCTTCATCGAGACCCTGCAGGGGCCGGCACGCTCCGATCCCGCCGCGCACGAGCGGTTCCTCGCCATCATGTTCGACCAGGCGACGCGCATGAGCCGTCTCGTCGACGATCTCATGTCGCTGTCGCGGCTGGAGCTCAAATCCCATATCGCCCCGGACCAGACGATCGACCTGAAGCCGCTGATCAGTCATGTGCGGGATGCGCTGGTGCCTCTTGCCGACGATCTCGGGGTGGAAATCCGCACGCACCTGCCGGAAGGCAAGGTGGAGGTTCTGGGCGATCGCGACGAGCTCGTCCAGGTTTTCGAAAACCTGATCGAGAACGCCTGCAAATACGGCCAGGAAGGCAAGTTCGTGGACGTTTACCTCAGGAACGGTGCTTCCGATCCGGTGGAAGTGACGGTTGTCGACCAGGGCCCCGGCATTCCGGCCGAGCACGTTCCGCGGCTGACCGAGCGCTTCTACCGGGTCAGCGTGGCGGACAGCCGTTCCAAGAAAGGCACGGGCCTCGGCCTTGCAATCGTCAAGCACATCCTGACCCGCCACAGAGCCCGTCTGATCGTGAAGTCGGAAGTCGGCAAGGGAAGCGAGTTCACCGTCAGGTTCTGACGTGACATAAAAAGCGCCGCTATCGACATACATGTCGAGCGCCTCGGGAAGGCGCTCAACTTCTCCAGCAGGCAGGATGTGATCCGCCGTTCGCGGCGCGGATTATTCGATGGAATCTTGAGGAGGCGGCGTCACGCCGCCTCGGTCTGCCGCTGCCATTCGGGCAGCGGAAAGATGCGGTCATAGACCCAGTTGAACACGAAGGCATAGATCACGTAGAAGACCGCGAACGAGACGTCCATGGTCAGCGCATGGACGAGGCTGATGTCGAGATACCAGGCGATCAGCGGCAGAAGCGCGATCAGCAGACCAAGTTCGAACAGCACCGCATGCGCCACGCGTATTGCGGTATTTTTCTGCGTGCCGCCCCTAAAGCGCTGCATCAGGTGATCGAAGCCGAGATTGTAGAGATAGTTCCAGCCGGTGGCGATGGTCGCACTGCCGATGCCGACCACGCCGATATCGGCGGCCGGCATGCCGAAGGCGAAGGAGCCGAGCGGTGTGATGAGAGCAAGCCCGATCAGTTCGAAGCTGATGGCATGGCGGATACGGTCGCGTGTCGAGCGCATGATGACCTCCTGGGTACTTCCCGGGTCGTCCCGGAGTGTCTGCCCGAATGGGGGAGGTCGTCCTCACCGACTTTCAGATAGGCGCAATGCCGATCCGGAGCAAGGCTTGGCCGGCATATCTGCCATGCGCAACAAAAAAGCGGGCCTGGGCCCGCTTTCGATCTTGCCTCGTGTCGCGCCGCCGCTCAGACCCGAGCAGCAACCTTGCGGCGCTCGTTGACCGGCTGGTAGGCGAGCTTTGCATGATAGCTGCAATAGGGCGAAGCATCCGGAGATTCGCAGCCGCAGAAGTGGAAATCTTCCTTGAGCGGATCGCCGACCGGCCATTTGCAGGTGCGCTCGGTGAGTTCGGTCAATGCAAGGCGACGGGAGATCGGCACCACCACGTTGGAGGCGGGACGATATTCCATCTCCTGGTAAGGTTCGATTTCGATCTCTTCCTTGACCATCGTCGCGCCGACGGCGCGGGTAACGGTCCGGGTCGTGACGCGCGATGCATAATTCGGAGCCCGCGGCGCCGATGTCGTGCGCTTGGCCGCAGATGAACGGCTGGTCGCTACCGTGCCGCCGGCTTTCGCCCGGCCCGGCAGGCTGAGACGGTGCACCTTGCCGATCACGGCATTTCGGCTTACGCCTCCAAGTTGCGCTGCGATCTGGCTGGCGCTGAGGCCCTCCGACCATAATCTTTTGAGCTTCTCGACACGCTCGTCTGTCCAGTTCATGCCCGTTCTCCGCCTTTGAACGTTGCTGGCATGCAGAATCCTTCCACCTTTGCTGCGAAATTCATTTCGCAGCACCCACTATATCTATGCTTGAGGTGACTAGTTCCGCCGCATGCAGTCTAGTAATTGATCTTTAACCTAGTGTGAGGCTGACTCCGTGGCAAGAGTCGGGAGAATCTGCGGGAATCGATTTCGTGGTTTTCCCCAACTTGCTGTCCGGGAGAGTCATTTTTGTCACATTGGCCGGTGCCTGTCGGTTTCAGGCCCGGGCCCGCCCAAAACGCCGGGCTTTGTTGACATTGACGGCCTAAACCACGATAGTGCCCCCGCCGCCCAGTGGGCGGCATTTTTAATTCTTTCGGCCCCTTTCCCAGGGCCTTTCTGGACCGCCTAGAGGAGTGATGTCGCCATGGCTGAAGCCGCGCTTTTCGACACGTTTGCCCGGGCTCCGCTGCGTTTCGAGCGCGGCGAGGGCGTATGGCTTGTGACGGAAAGTGGGGAGCGATATCTCGATTTCGGTTCCGGCGTCGCCGTCAATTCGCTTGGCCACGGCCACCCGCACCTTGTCGGCGCGCTGAAGGCGCAGGCCGACAAGGTCTGGCACACGTCCAACCTCTTCGAACAGCCGGGCCAGGAGACGCTGGCGCGTCGCCTCGCCGACAATTCTTTCGCGGATAAGGTGTTCTTCACCAATTCCGGCGCCGAGGCGCTGGAATGTGCGATCAAGACCGCGCGCCGCTACCAGTTCGTGAAGGGTCATCCGGAGCGCTTCCATATCATTACCTTCGAAGGCGCCTTCCACGGCCGTACGCTGGCGACTATCGCTGCCGGCGGCCAGGCAAAATATCTCGAAGGCTTCGGCCCGAAGGTCGAAGGCTTCGATCAGGTGCCGTTCGGCGATATCGACGCCCTGAAGGCCGCGATCACCGATGCAACCGCGGCTATTCTGATCGAGCCGATCCAGGGAGAGGGAGGCGTCCGACCGGTTCCGAAGGAATTCCTCCAGGCGTTGCGCCAGATCTGCGACGACAACGGTCTGCTGCTGATCTTCGACGAAGTGCAGACTGGCGTCGGCCGTTCCGGCAGGCTGTTCGCCTATGAATGGGCGGGCGTGACGCCCGATATCATGGCGCTTGCCAAGGGCATCGGCGGCGGTTTCCCGCTCGGCGCGTGCCTTGCCACGGCGGACGCCGCGTCCGGCATGACCGCTGGCACCCATGGCACGACCTATGGCGGCAATCCGCTCGCCACGGCGGTCGGCAATGCGGTGCTCGACGTGATCCTGGGCGATGGCTTCCTGGAAAACGTCCGCGATGTCGCCCTGGTCTTGCGGCAGGGGCTTGCGAGCCTCAAGGACCGCTTCCCCAACGTCATCGAGGACATTCGTGGTGAAGGCCTGCTGCTCGGCGTGAAGGCGAAGGTGCCCGCGGGTGATCTGGTTGCCGCCATACGCGGCGAACACATGCTGGCCATTCCGGCCGGCGACAATGTGGTGCGTCTCCTGCCACCGCTCACAGTCACAGCGGAGGAAGCCCGAGAGGGACTTGCCCGCATCGAGAGGGCGGCGGAAAAGCTTTCCGCCTCTCAGATGAAAAAATCGGCCTGAGCGGGCAAAGGGGGACGCCGTCGCAGGTTTCCCGCTTCACAGGAAACATCACATGGCATCTCCAAAACATTTCCTCGATCTTTCCGCCGTTTCCCCGGCTGATCTCAGGGCTATCCTCGACGACGCGAAGATCCGCAAGCAGGCCACCAAGGCCGGCACCGCGGAAAAGCCGCTCGCCGGCAAGATGCTGGCGATGATCTTCGAAAAGCCCTCCACTCGCACCCGCGTCTCCTTCGATGTCGGCATGCGCCAGCTCGGCGGCGAAACGCTGTTTCTGTCGGGTACCGAAATGCAGCTCGGTCGCGCCGAGACCATCGGCGATACGGCCAAGGTCCTGTCGCGTTACGTCGATGCGATCATGATCCGTACCACGGATCACGCCCGCATGCTGGAGCTCGCCGAACACGCGACCGTTCCGGTCATCAACGCCCTGACCGATGACACGCATCCCTGCCAGATCATGGCCGATATCATGACCTTCGAGGAACATCGCGGGCCGGTCGCCGGCAAGACGATCGCCTGGACCGGCGACGGCAACAACGTGCTGCATTCCTTCGTCGAAGGTGCCGCCCGTTTCGGCTATCGCATGAACATGGCGGTGCCGATGGGCTCGGAACCCGCTGACAAGTTCCTGAACTGGGCGCGCAACAACGGCGGCAACATCATGCTTTGCCATGATGCCGAAAAGGCGGTTGCCGGCGCCGATTGCATCGTCACCGACACCTGGGTGTCGATGAACCAGGAGCACAAGGCGCGCGGCCACAACGTCTTCCAGCCGTTCCAGGTCAATGCCGACCTGATGAAGCGTGCCGACAAGGATGCATTGTTCATGCACTGCCTGCCGGCCCATCGCGGCGAGGAAGTCACCGACGAGGTGATCGACGGTCCGCAGTCGGTGGTCTTCGACGAGGCTGAAAACCGCCTGCACGCGCAGAAGTCCATTCTCGCCTGGTGCTTCGGCGCCGTCTGAGTTCAGCGTCCCGGACGTGGCGGAAGCGGAGGGCGGCGGCGATGGAACCTTGATTTCCGCCCCGCAATCCCCCATCTGTCGGCTTTCAACAATACGCCGTCTTCTGGACTGGCGTTTCAACACACATCGTCGACGTCTTTTCCTCCGGCCAGCGGTTCCGCTCGGGCTGGCGCTTGTGTAAAGGTTTTTGGGTCGGCGGAAGGAGCGAAGTCATGGCGGAAGCGACTGTGGAACTCAACGAACTCGACTTTGCCGGCGACGACCGGGTCGTTCCCTTCCAGGTGGAGGGTCTCGACGTGCGCGGCCGGGCGGTCCAGCTCGGGCCGCTGCTCAACTCCATCCTCAGCCGTCACGAATATCCAGGCCCGGTCGCGCGGCTGCTTGCCGAGGCGATCGTGCTGACGGCCCTGCTCGGCACCTCGCTGAAATTCGATGGCAAGTTTACGGTGCAGACCAAGGGCGACGGCCCGGTCGATCTGCTCGTCGCGGATTTCTCGACGCCCGACAGTCTTCGTGCCTATGCCCGCTATGATGAGGAAGCGCTGGCCGCTGCCGTCAAGGAAGGCAGAACCTCGCCGCCTGATCTCCTCGGGCACGGGGTGCTTGCCTTCACCATCGACCAGGGTCGCGGCATGCAGCCGTATCAAGGCATCGTGCCGATGGACGGCTCATCACTCGAAGAGATCGCCGGCGTCTATTTCCGTCAGTCGGAGCAGATCCCGACCAAGGTCCGCCTGGGCGTTGCCGAACTGTTCGACCGCGATGCCGATGGCAAGCCGCGTCACAATTGGCGGGCAGGCGGGCTTGTCGCGCAGTTCCTGCCGCAGGCGCCCGAGCGCATGCGGCAGCCGGATCTGCATGGCGGTGACGGTGATGAGCGCGATTTCGAATTTGCCCATGACGATTCCTGGGCCGAAGCCCGCACGCTGGTGGAAACCATCGATACCGATGAGCTGACAGACCCGCGGGTCGCAATCGAACGGCTGCTGTTTCGTCTGTTCCATGAGCGCGGCGTGCGGGTCTATGCGCCGCACCCGGTGTTCGACCGCTGCAGCTGCTCGCGCGACAAGATCAAGGGCGTTCTCTCAGGGTTCTCCGCCGAGGAGATCGAGGCGAGCGAGGAAGACGGCGAGATCGCCGTCACCTGCGAGTTCTGCTCGACCACCTATCGCTACACTGCCGACGAATTCGCCGCAGCCTGATTGTCGAACGGCGGGAGTTCCCTCCCGCCGTTTTCACTTCAAGGCATCTTGCATTCAAAGTTCGCGCCATCCTTGAGATCGCCGCTGCCGGAATATTTCGCCGATTGCGGATAGGGGCAGAGCGGCCGCGTCATCACCGGCTTGCCTTCCCTGATCTGCCTCGCCTGGATCACCGTCGGCGCCTTGCCGTTCTCCACCCAGTCCATCAGCGGCGTGAAGGCGTCGAAGACATCCGTGCCGTAACCCGCGGTGCAATGGAACATGCCGGGCACCATGAACAGGCGGTAGAACTCCGCCGTCCGCTCGGCGCCCATCTGTTTGCGGACGGCTTCATAATAGTTGACGCCCATCATCGGGTTGAGCGCCGGGTCGGACCAGCCGAAATAGGTGATCATCCGCCCGCCGCGTTTCTGGAATTCGCTGAGATCCGGATTGGTGGCGTCGACGATCTCGCGGATCGCACCGATCTTCGGATATTCGCTATCGAAGTCGAATGTCTTCCAGTCGATCGCCTTTCCCGAGGCAGGCAGCATCGCCATGTTCTTGACGAAGGTCTCGCCATAGGCCAGCTGCCGGCTCGGTCCCTGGTCGGATACCATCCACATGTCCCAGCCGCTCACTCCGGTCGGATCGACACCCTCCGTGCCGAACTGTACCCCGGGGAAAATCGCTTCCCCCTTGATCTTCACCCCGCCGGCGAGTGTTTTCAGCGTCTCCACTTGCGCCGGCGTAAAGCAGTCGGAACCTCCCGCCTCGCAGGTCTTCAGATCCTTGGCCGGATCGAAATTGCATTGGCGAGGATCGGCGATCAGCCCGTCCTTGGCACCGTCGGTCGCATCGCACTTGTCCATCACCGCCTTGGCGAGCACCGGAAGCTGAGCCCGGCTGATCGGCGCCTTCAGCAGAGCCCGCGCATTCCAGACGCCCCAGATCTGCGTATTGGTGAGATCGAGAACCGGAGCTCCGGCGAGGATGCCGTCGAAATCGCCCGGATAGCGCTGCGCTGCCATCAGGCCTTGGCGTCCGCCGGTCGAGCAGCCGTCCCAATAGGAGAAGGAGGGATGCCGGTCGTAATAACGCGCTGCAATCGCCTTGGCGGTGTCGACCGTCACATGCACCGCGCGTGAGCCGTAGTCGATCAACAGACCGAGATCCTCGGCGAAATCTCCGAGCTTGTAGGTGGCAGCATCATGGCCGGTATTCTGCTGGACGGTCAGGAAGCCTTTCGAAAGCGCGGCATTGCGGGTCGCGATCCGCGACGCCGCGGCAAGATCCTCCCCGGCAAAACCGCCATTGCCGAACATGTAAAGCCGCCGGTTCCAGCTGTCTGGCAGGGTGATCTCGAAGCGAATCTGCGGCCGGATATAGCCCGTTACCTGGCAATGGCCGGGGACCGTTCCCACGCCGGCCACGTGCCTGGCCTTCAGCGCCGTGACCTCGCCAAACGATTGGCTGTTCAGCATGCCGCAGGCGATCTGCGGCGACACGGTGGCGGACGCGAAATCCGGCCTGTCCTTCTGATCGGTGAAACTGCTCTTGTTTTGGGCGAGTGCCGGGGTGAAGGCCGCAAGCGCCAGAAATGCGCAGGGCGCCAGCAGAATGGTCTGCTGAATCGATCGTGTCATCAAGTTCTCCTCCCAAAGACCGGTTGACCACGTCAAGATGCCGCAGGAGGGAAGGGGTAACAAATAGAAAAATCGACGCCACCCATAACCTCTAGGTTGTCGTCGGTGGCGCGGTCTAGTTGAGGACGCGCATCAGGCCCGGTGAATCCAGCGAGAAGGCCGGGATCGTCACCTCGAAGGTTTCGCCGTCATCGGTCTGCATGTCGTAATGGCCGAACATCAGGCCGGATGGCGTGTCCAGCGGACAGCCCGAGGAATATTCGTAACTGTCGCCGGGCTTCAGCCGCGGCTGCTCGCCGACGACCCCCGGCCCGTCCACTTCATCGACGATGCCGTTCTGGTCGGTAATGTGCCAGTAGCGATGCACGAGCTGTACGGTAAGCGTCGAATGGTTCTCGATGACGATGCGATATCCCCACACATAGCGGCTCTCTTCCGGGTTGGATTGCTCCTCCAGATAGTAGGGCTCGACGGCGACATCTATATCTCTTGTCCGGGCGCGATACATGCGACACCTCAACAACGCTCACTGCTTCGATATTGTACAGGGGGGCCGCAACGTCAAGAAATCTCGCGGTTTGAACAACCGAGTGTGAGCATTTGTTGAAGTTAAGGATAATCGGGATGGTGAATCTCCTGGTCGATCCACCATCCCGGAAAGCGAACGCTTACATGCCCGCCTGGGAAAGCGCCCGGGCGAAATCCTCGATCAGGTCATCGGTATCCTCGATACCGGCAGACAGGCGCACGGTGCCGGGCGAGATGCCGAGTTCGGCGCGGGCCTCATCCGTGAGGTTCTTGTGCGTCGTCGTTGCCGGATGGGTGATCAGGCTCTTGGCGTCGCCGAGATTGTTGGAAATCTGCACGATCTCCAGCGCGTTCTGCAGCTTGAAGGCCGCTTCCTTGCCTCCCTTCAGCTCGAAGCACACCAGCGTCGAGCCTCCCGTCATCTGCCTGGCGATGATATCGGCCTGCGGATGGTCCTTGCGGCCCGGATAGATCACTTTTGCGACCTGGTTCTGGTCGGCGAGGAAGTCGGCGATCTTCGAGGCGCTCTCCGTCTGCTGCTTGACGCGCAGCGGCAGGGTCTCGATGCCCTTCAGCAGCGTCCAGGCATTGAACGGCGACATGGCCGGGCCGGTATGGCGGAAATAGTCGTGCAGGTTCTCGTCGATCCAGGCCTTGTCGGACAGCACGACGCCGCCGAGGCAGCGGCCCTGGCCGTCGATATGCTTGGTCGCCGAATAGACGACGATATGCGCGCCGAGCTCCAGCGGCTTCTGGAAAAGCGGGGTCGCAAACACGTTGTCGACCACGACCTTGGCGCCGATCTGGTTGGCGAGCCTGGCGACGCCGGCAATGTCGACCACTTCGAGCGTCGGGTTGGTCGGGCTTTCCAGGAAGAAGACCTTGGTCTTCGGCGTGATCGCCTTTTCCCAGTTTTCCAGGAAGCGTCCGTCGACCAGCGTGCATTCGATGCCGTATTTCGGGGCGAGCGTCTCGACCACCCAGCGGCAGGAGCCGAAGAGGGCGCGGGCAGCGACGATATGGTCGCCGGCCTTCAGCTGGCAGAGGATCGCGGCGGTGACGGCAGCCATGCCAGAGGCGGTGGCGCGGGCGTCTTCGGCGCCTTCCAGCATGCACATGCGCTTTTCGAACATGTCGTTGGTCGGGCTGCCGTAACGGGCGTAGATGAAGCCGTCGGTCTCGCCCTTGAAGCGGGCTTCGGCCGCTTCCGACGTGTCATAGACGAAACCCTGCGTCAGGAAGATCGCTTCCGAGGTTTCGCCATATTGCGAGCGCAACGTGCCGCCGTGTACGAGCTGGGTTGCCGGGCGCCATTTGTTAGTCATGCGTGTTCCCCATTCAGAACAAAAAAACCGGTCGCATAAGCAGACCGGTTTCGCACCCGGTCTTTTTAGCCACTTATTTAACGTGGCTGCAAGCCGACCGGCCAAATCACCACGGGATAAAAGTGGCATAGCGCCACGCCCCGCTTGCGTCAATGGCTCGCATTTGGTTTTGTCGCCTCGAAAACTTGAGAGAGACATGATGGCTCGCGAAACAGGAATTTTGGCGGACCGCGCGATCGCGGCGCTTTTCGACAGTGGACGGCTGATCTCCGAGCGCGAGCTCGACCTCGACCAGATCCAGCCGGCAAGCCTCGACCTGCGCCTGGGCGCCAAGGCGTTTCGCGTCCGCGCGAGCTTCATGCCGGGGCCGACGAGCCTGGTTTCCGACAAGCTCGATCGCCTCAAGCTGCACGTCATCGATCTCTCCGAAGCCGCGGTGCTGGAAACCGGCTGCGTCTATATCGTGCCGCTGATGGAACGGCTCGACCTGCCGGCAAACATGTCGGCCTCGGCCAACCCGAAAAGCTCCACCGGCCGGCTCGATATCTTTACCCGCGTCATCACCGACTACGCCCAGGAATTCGACAAGATCCCCGCCGGTTATTCCGGCCCGCTCTATCTCGAAATCTCGCCCCGTACTTTCCCCATCGTCGTGCGCCGCGGTTCGCGCCTGTCGCAGATCCGGTTCCGGGTCGGCAATGCGCTGCTTGGCGAGCCGGACCTTCTGCAACTCCATAACACCGAAACCCTGGTCGCGTCCGCCAAGCCGAATGTATCGGGTGGCGGCATCGCCCTTTCGATCGATCTTTCCGGCGACAGCGTCGGCCTGATCGGCTATCGCGGCAAACACCACACGGCCGTCGTCGATGTCGACAAGAAGGCGCAGCATGACATCTTCGATTTCTGGGAGCCGCTTTACAGTCGCGGCCGCAGCGAACTGATCCTCGATCCGGACGAATTCTATATCCTGGTCTCGCGCGAGGCGGTGCATGTGCCGCCGCTTTATGCGGCCGAGATGACGCCCTTCGATCCGCTGGTCGGCGAATTCCGCGTCCACTATGCCGGTTTCTTCGATCCGGGCTTCGGCCACGAGGCGGCGGGCGGGCGTGGCAGTCGTGCCGTGCTCGAAGTGCGCAGCCACGAAGTGCCGTTCATCCTCGAAGACGGCCAGATCGTCGGCCGTCTGGTCTACGAGCACATGCTGGAAAAACCCGAGGGCATGTACGGCGCCGGCCTCGGCTCCAACTATCAGGCGCAGGGACTGAAACTGTCCAAGCATTTTCGCGCCTGACGCCACCTCCGGCTTGACAGGCGATGCCGTCTGTTGGAAGTCTGCAGACCGACGCGGGTGTAGCTCAATGGTAGAGCAGCAGCTTCCCAAGCTGAATACGAGGGTTCGATTCCCTTCACCCGCTCCAGCTTTTCATCACATGCTGCAGCTACCCTTCAGCCTGAAGGAGGGTAACTATCGTGAGAGCCGCAGGTAGGTTCGGCGCGATCAAGAATGGGCGAGTTGGGGGCATCTCACCGGTTCGCGATCAGCCAATCCCAACTGAACTTCTCGAGTGTCTTCTCGCTGAACATTGGAAATCTGCTCTGCAACAATTGGACAACCATCGACGCTCTCGTAGGAATGGGAACTTGTGTACCTACTTGATGGGTAATCACTTCTGTACAGTCACCATAGGCCCTCTGTAAACGGTCTATGAGTTCGTACCCGTCTATGATTTCACCATCTGTAGCTTCCGGATTTGCGATTTTGATCCAGCAGAATAGCGAACTCTCACGGAAGACGTATGGTTGAGGGTTCGAGATACCCGCCTTCCGCTCGTGATGAGCCAAGGTGTACCTTGACCGGAAAATTTCGTAGACCGAATCACAAAGCGAAAGAGCTGAAGCGCGCCGTAGAATCGCATCTATTTCTGGAATGTCCTGCAATGCGACTAATTCGTCAATTGTAGTCATTACTGATATCCAGATTCCGAGTTCCACCAACGATGGAACGTGAAGGTGGCGGGTTACCCTGCTCGGTTGCAGAGTTATGGACGTTCAGGTCCACGGAGGCAATTGCTCCGCCCCACGGATCCGCGTTTCTGCGGGCGCGAGGATGTCGGCCCACAGCTATGGATCAATGTCGGTGAGCTTGGCAATCATGAGGTAGCGTCGCATGCGGGTTTCCGTAAGCAACTACCGGACTGACGCCAATACGGCGATGCTGTCCGCGGATACGGTGTGGGCTGCGTTCAGGAAGAAACGGCAACTGTGAACTGCGGCAGGCAGTCTATCCAAGCTGAGGCGGCGCCGGCGACAGAGACCTGGCAGTCGGTGGCCGCCGGGCGCGTTGAGCGCCCGGCGAACCGGCTTACTTCTTGGCGTCAGCCCAGCTCTTTACGAGCTCGTCGTAGTTGACGGTGACGGGCTTTTCCTTCTCGTTGGCGACCTTGAGCTGCGGAGCGAGGTTGCCCTTGGCGACCGCGTCCTTGTTCCAGTATGCAAGATCGCGTTCCTCGGCGAGGGCCGGTCCCATGTCGCCCTGGACCTTGGCACGTTCCAGGCGCTGGAGGACCTTTTCCTGCTCTGAGCAAAGCGAGTCCATCGCCGCCTGGGCGGTCTTGGCGCCCGAGGACGCATCGCCGATCGCCTGCCACCAGAGCTGCGCGAGCTTCGGATAGTCAGGAACGTTCGTGCCGGTCGGCGACCACTGGACGCGGGCCGGGGAACGATAGAACTCGATCAGGCCGCCGAGCTTCGGGGCGCGGTCCGTGAAGCTCTTGTGCCGGATGGTGCTCTCGCGGATCAAGGTGAGGCCGACATGGCTCTTCTTCACGTCCACCGTCTTCGAGGTGACGAACTGGGCATAGAGCCAGGCCGCCTTGGCGCGGTTGGTGGGCGTGGACTTCATCAGCGTCCAGGAGCCGACGTCCTGATAGCCGAGCTTCATGCCGTCCTTCCAGTAGACGCCATGCGGAGATGGCGCGAAACGCCATTTGGGCGTACCGTCCTGGTTCATGACGGGCAGGCCGGGCTTTACCATGTCGGCGGTGAAGGCCGTGTACATGAACATCTGCTGGGCGATCTCGCCCTGAGCCGGCACCGGTCCGGACTCCGAGAAGGTCATGCCCTGTGCGGCGGCCGGCGCATAGGCCTTCATCCAGTCGAGATACTTCTGGATCGAATAGACGGCGGCGGGGCCGTTGGTATCGCCGCCGCGTGCGACGCAGGAGCCGACCGGCTGCGACTTTTCGTTGACCTTGATGCCCCATTCGTCGACCGGCAGGCCGTTCGGAAGGCCCTTGTCGCCGTTGCCTGCCATGGAGAGCCAGGCATCGGTGAAGCGCCAGCCGAGCGAAGGATCCTTCTTGCCGTAGTCCATGTGACCATAGACCTTCTTGCCGCCCACGTCGCGACCGGTGAAGAACTCGGCAATATCCTCATAGGCCGACCAGTTGACCGGCACGCCGAGCTCGTAGCCATACTTGGCCTTGAAGTCGGCCTTGTTCTTGGCGTCGTTGAACCAGTCGTAGCGGAACCAGTAGAGGTTGGCGAACTGCTGGTCCGGCAGCTGGTAGAGCTTCTTGTCCGGTGCGGTCGTGAACTTCAGGCCGATGAAGTCCTGGAGGTCGAGGCCGGGGTTGGTCACGTCCTTGCCTTCGCCCGCCATCCAGTCGGTGAGCGAGCGGGCCTGCTGGTAACGCCAATGCGTGCCGATCAGGTCGGAATCGTTGACGTAAGCGTCATAGATGTTCTCGCCCGATTGCATCTGGGTCTGCAGCTTTTCAACCACGTCGCCTTCGCCGATCAGGTCATGGCTGACCTTGATGCCGGTGATAGCGGTGAAGGCCGGAGCCAGCACCTTCGATTCGTATTCATGCGTGGTGATCGTTTCGGAGACGACCTTGATATCCAGGCCGGCAAGCGGTTTTGCCGCATCGATGAACCATTGCATCTCCTTTTCCTGCTCGGCGCGGGCAAGGGTCGAGAGTTCGCCGACTTCCTTGTCGAGGAATTGCTTTGCCTCATCCATACCGGCATAGGCGGAGCCGGTCAGAGCCAGCAGCACCGCTGCCGTCGTTGTCATAAGATGCCGTCGCATTTTATCCTCCCAGAGTGTTGCGATTGCCATTTCGTACCGAGTGGCGGTTCTCCCGCCACCTTTTCAGCTTGCCTTTCAGACGAAGCGGAAGACGCCGATTGCGTAGACCACTGCCAGGGCAAGAGCCCACCACAGGTTGGGGCCGATAAGCCCCAGCCATGCGAGATGAATGAATGCCGCGCCGAGCAGCGAGATGAAGAGCCGATCTCCCCGCGTCGTCTCGAAACGCAGGATGCCGACCCTGGGCGAACCGCCCGGCGCGAAATATTCCCAGATGCTCATGCCGATGAGCAGAGCGAGGATCGTCAGAAAGAACAGGGCCGTCGGCAGTGTCCAGGCCATCCATGAAAAGCTCATGCGTGGTTCCTCCTTGTCAGACCCGGCCGAGGGCAAAGCCCTTGGCGATGTAGTTTCGAACGAAATAGATGACGAGTGCGCCGGGAACGATGGTCAGCACGCCGGCGGCTGCCAGCACACCCCAGTCCATGCCGGACGCCGAGACGGTGCGCGTCATGATGGCTGAAATAGGCTTGGCGGCCGTGGTCGTCAGCGTCCGGGCAAGCAGCAGTTCCACCCAGGAAAACATGAAGCAGAAGAAGGCCGCGACGCCGATGCCCGATGCGATCAGCGGCATGAAGATCTTCACGAAGAACCGCGGGAACGAATAGCCGTCGATATAGGCGGTCTCGTCGATTTCCTTCGGTACGCCCGACATGAAGCCTTCCAGGATCCAGACGGCAAGCGGCACGTTGAACAGGCAGTGGGCAAGGGCGACCGCGATATGCGTGTCGATGAGACCGAAGGCGGAATAGAGTTGGAAGAAGGGCAGGGCGAAGACGGCGGGCGGCGCCATGCGGTTGGTGAGCAGCCAGAAGAACAGATGTTTGTCGCCGAGGAACCGATAGCGCGAAAAGGCATAGGCAGCCGGCAATGCCGCCAGAACCGAGATCGTGGTGTTCAGGGCCACATAGATGATTGAATTGATATAGCCGTTGTACCAGGAAGGGTCCGTGAAGATCACCATGTAGTTCCTGATCGTCGGGTTCTGCGGCCAGAGCGAGAAGGCTCCGGTGATCTCGGAATTCTCCTTGAAGCTCATGTTGACGAGCCAGTAGATCGGCAGCAGCAGGAAGATGATGTAGATCGTCGAAACCAGCCAGGAGAGGTTGCCCGCAGGCTTGTATTTGATTGTTTTTGCCATGGTTCTTCTCCCTCCTTCAATTGTCTGCATCGCTGCTGGTCATCACGGTGTAGAAGATCCATGACAGCAGCAGGATGATCAGGAAGTAGACGATCGACATGGCGGCGGCCGGACCGAGATCGAACTGGCCGACCGCCGTCTTGACGAGATCGATCGACAGGAAGGTCGTGGAATTGCCCGGGCCCCCGCCCGTGACCACGAAAGGCTCCGTGTAGATCATGAAACTATCCATGAAGCGCAGCAGGACGGCGATCAGCAGCACCCGCTTCATCTTCGGCAGCTGGATGTAGCGGAAGACAGACCACCGCGAGGCGCCATCGATCTTGGCGGCCTGATAATAGGCGTCCGGAATGGAGACGAGACCGGCGTAGCACAGCAGCACGACGAGGCTCGTCCAGTGCCACACATCCATGACGACGACGGTGATCCAGGCGTCCAGGGGATCGCGGACGTAGTTGTAATCGATGCCGAGTGCCGCCAGCGTGTGGCCGAGGAGGCCGATGTCGACGCGCCCGAAGACCTGCCAGATCGTGCCGACGACGTTCCACGGGATAAGAAGCGGAAGGGCCATCAGCACCAGGCAGACCGGCACGCCGAGACCCTTCTTCGGCATGTTCAGTGCGATGAAGATGCCGAGCGGGATTTCAAGCGCAAGAATGATGAAGGAGAAAAGCAGATTGCGCTGCAGGGCTTCCCAGAAGCGGGCCGAATGCAGGATATCGTCGAACCAGTCGGTGCCGGCCCAGAAGAAGGCGTTGTTGCCGAACGTATCCTGGACCGAATAGTTCACCACGGTCATCAGCGGAATGGCCGCCGAGAAGGCGACCAGCAGCAGCACGGGAAGCACCAGAAACCAGGCTTTGTTGTTCCACGTCTTTTCCATGGTTCAGGCCTCCCTGCCAACGCGCCATGAATTGGCATAGATGTTCAGCGCAACGGGGTCGAAGGTGACGCGAGGCTCTGCCGGAACCTCCGCATCCTCGGAAACGACGATCGCGATCGGCTGCCCCCCAAGGCTTGCGCGAACGATCCTGCGCCGTCCGATGTCTTCGATGCGCGTCACCGTGACAGGAATGCCCTCCCGGCCGATGCGGATGAATTCCGGCCGGATGCCCAGTTCGATCCTGCCACCTGCAGCAAGCTTCGGCGCATAATCCAGGGCGATCGTCCCGGCTTCGAGCTTGATCGTACTTCCATGGATCTCGGCGGGTATCACGTTCATGCCCGGCGAGCCGATGAAATAACCGACGAATGTATGGCTGGGCCTCTCGAAGAGTTCGGCGGGCGTGCCGATCTGGACGATCTCGCCATCGTACATGACGACCACCTTGTCGGCGAAGGTAAGCGCCTCCGTCTGGTCGTGGGTGACATACACCATGGTGAAGCCGAATTGCTTGTGGAAGCGCTTCAGCTGGGAGCGGAGCACCCATTTCATATGCGGATCTATGACGGTCAGCGGTTCATCGAAGAGGATCGCGTTGACGTCGTTGCGGACGAGACCCCGCCCGAGCGAGATCTTCTGCTTCTGATCGGCCGTGAGCCGCTGGGCCTTGCGGTTCGACCAGTCGGAGAGATCGATGATCTCCAGCATCTCGCGGACGCGGCGATCCACATCCGGTTCCGCGATACCTCTGTTGCGCAAGGGAAATGCCAGATTGTCGTAGACCGTCATCGTGTCGTAGATGACCGGAAACTGGAAAACCTGGGCAATGTTGCGTTCCTGCGTGGAAAGATGGGTGACGTCTTTTCCATCGAAGAGGATACGCCCGTGGGACGGCTGCAGCAGGCCGGAAATGATGTTCAGCAAGGTGGTCTTGCCGCAGCCGGAGGGACCGAGCAGGGCATAGGCGCCGCCATCGGCCCATTCATGGTCCACCTCACGCAGCGCATAGGCAGCGTCGGATTTCGGGTTGGGACCGTAGGCGTGGCGGATGTGATCGAGCGTGATGCGTGCCATGTCCGCCTCCTTCAAGCCGCCGCCGCGATGGCGCGGCCGTCTGTTCCGAAAGCCATCAGATGGCGGGTATCAAGGTAGAGCTCGATTTCCGTATCCGGATCGATGTCGTGGATGCCGGGTGCCAGCATGACCCAGCGCACACCGTTGTAATGCATATGCACGAAGCTTTCGGAGCCCGTGATTTCCGAAATCTGTGTCTGGGCCTTCACCCTCGCTGCATTGCCGGTCTGTGCCGTGAGTCCCAGGTGATGGGGGTGAAAGGCGATGGTCACCGGACCATCCGGCACGCCGGAAAGATGCGGCGGCACCGCGAGACTGTCTGCTTCCTGGTATCGGAATGAACCGCCGGACTTGACCACATCGATGAAGTTGAGTGGGGGATCTGCAAATGTCTTGGCTGTCACCAGGTCAGCCGGGCGACGGTAGACCTCGATCGTCGGCCCGAACTGCGTGATCCGTCCTTCCGAGAGCGTTGCGGTATTGCCGCCGAGCAACAAGGCTTCGGACGGTTCGGTCGTCGCATAAACGAAGATGGCGCCGGATTGCGCGAAGATCTTCGGCAATTCCTCACGCAGTTCCTCGCGAAGCTTGTAGTCGAGATTGGCAAGCGGCTCGTCCATCAGCACCAGGCTCGCATTCTTGACGAGTGCGCGGGCGAGCGCCGTACGCTGCTGCTGCCCGCCGGAAAGGTTGAGCGGCGTCCGATCGAGATAGGGCGTCAACCGGAGCAATTCCGCAGCCTTGCGGACTTCCCGGTCGATGGTGGGGGCGTCCTTGCCGGCGATCCGCATCGGCGAGGCGATGTTTTCGTAGACGGTCAAAGCCGGATAGTTGATGAACTGCTGGTAGACCATTGCGACGTTGCGTTTTTGCACCGCAACGCCGGTGACGTCGGCACCGTCGAAGTATACCGAGCCGCTGGTGGGACGGTCGAGCCCGGCCATCAATCGCATGAGCGAAGTCTTGCCCGAGAGCGTCGGGCCGAGCAACACGTTCAGCGAGCCGCGATCGAAAGCAAGATTGGTCGGATGAATATGGTATTCACCCCCCACCATCTTGGCGACGTTGCGCATTTCCAGCATTCGAGTTCCCGTGCCTCCTCACACTGGGAACACATGCCGCTTATCCGGCCATTTTTGCCGGTATAGCGGCCATGTACTCCTCCAGATATTGTTTTTCCGTCTCAGTCAGCCGCAGGCCGTCTTTGGTTCTCCGCCACAGCACATCCTCCGCGCTCATGGCCCATTCACGGTCGGCAAGATATTTCACTTCAGCCTCGTAGAGGTCGCCACCGAAGTGGTGACCAAGGTCCTGCATCCTGGCCGCGCTGCCGAGAATCATCGCAGCGCGGGTTCCGTACCGGCGCACCAGGCGCCGCGCGTGCCTTTCCTCCAGAAACGGATAGCGGGCTTTCAGCTTTACCACTTCTTCCTCATAACCCTGGGCGGCAAAATCGCCGCCGGGCAGATGGCTTTTCGCGGTCCAGGAATGTCCCTTTGCTCCGATCGCCTCGCCGATCTTCTCCAGCGCATGTTCCGAAAGACGGCGATAGGTAGTCAATTTGCCGCCGAAGACGTTGAGCAGAGGTGCACCCTGAGTGACATCGACCTTTAGCACATAATCGCGGGTTGCTTCCTGCGCCTTTGAAGCGCCGTCGTCGAAAAGCGGGCGAACTGCCGAATAGGTCCAGACGATGTCGGCCGGTCGCACCGGCTCGCGAAAATATTCGCTCGCTGCATTGCAGAGATAGGTTGTCTCCTCTTCGGAGATTTTCACATCCCTCGGATTGCCGGAATAGTCCCGGTCGGTCGTGCCGATAAGGGTGAAGTCGTTCTCGTAAGGGATCGCGAAGATGATGCGATTGTCCCGGTTCTGAAAGAAATAGGCGCGGGATCCCTCGAATTTCTTCTTTACGACGATATGGCTGCCCTGGACAAGGCGCACATGGCGGGCGTCATTATTACCGAACGCCTCGCGGATCACCTGATCCACCCAGGGGCCGGCGGCATTCACAAGCATGCGGGCCTGATAGGTCTCGGTCCTGCCGGTGCTGGCGCCGACGGTCTCGATTGTCCAGAGACCGCCTTCCCGGCGGGCGGCAACCACTCGGGTCCGCGGCAGGATCAAGGCGCCGCGATCGGCGGCATCGCGCGCGTTCAGCACGACCATCCGCGCGTCGTCGACCCAGCCGTCGGAATATTCGAATGCCTTGGTAAAAAGCGGCTTCAGGGGCTTTCCTGCCGGGTCGCTGCGCATGTCGAGCACCGCGGTCGGCGGGAGCAGCTTTCGGCCGCCGAGATGATCATAGAGAAACAGGCCGAGGCGGATCAGCCATGCGGGGCGAACCCCTCCCTTGTGGTAGGGCAGGACGAAACGCATCGGCCAGATGATGTGCGGTGCCATGGCCCAGAGGGTTTCGCGCTCCATCAGCGATTCCCGCACGAGCCTGAATTCGTAATGTTCGAGATAGCGCAGGCCGCCGTGAATGAGTTTGGTGGCGCCGGAGGAAGTGCCCGAGGCAAAATCGTCCATCTCCGCTAGTGCGACCGAATAACCCCGGCCGGCCGCATCGCGTGCGATGCCGCAGCCGTTGATGCCGCCGCCGATCACGAAGATATCGTGGATTTTTTGACCCATCATTTCCCTCGCTGATCCGAAACGGCAGCAAGCCCCTAGGCATTGTGAACTTAAAACGGATTAAATCGAAAATATTCCGAATGTCAAACGAAACTGAAAGGCTAATGAACTTCAGCGTTCGTCTTCGAAGTCTCCACCAGCGCAACGCCGTTCTGCAGACAGATCTCCCGGATCGAAGGAGACGTGCAGTCGTCGGTGATAAAGGTCTGGACCTGGGAAATCTGGCCGATCCGCACGGGGGCGGTGCGCTCGAATTTTGTCGAGTCGGCGACCAGGATCACGTGCCTGGCATTGGCTATGATCGCCTGGGCAACTTTCACTTCGCGGAAGTCATAATCGAGAAGAGCCCCATCCGGGTCGATCGCCGAAACGCCGATGATCGCGTAGTCGACCTTGAACTGGCGGATGAAATCGACCGCGGCTTCACCGACAATCCCACCGTCCGATTGACGAACGACGCCACCGGCGATGACCACCTCAATTTCGTCGAGAATACGTAACCTATTGGCAACGTTTATATTATTGGTAATCACCATGAGTTCTCGGTGATTAACCAGCGCCTCGCTGACAGCTTCGGTGGTGGTGCCGATGTTGATGAGGAGCGAGGCATTGTCCGGAATGAGGTTGGCGGCGGCGACGCCGATCGCCTGTTTTTCCGCGGCGGCGATCTGCCTGCGCGCGTCATACCGGACATTCTCGTTGCTGCGGGGAAGAGTGGCGCCGCCATGGATCCGCGTGAGAATTTGCTTGTCGCACAGATCATTCAGGTCTTTGCGGATCGTTTGCGAGGTTACCGAGAACTTCGCCGCCAGGTCGTCGACGAGCACGCGCCCAGCCGACTTCGCAAGTTCGACGATCTTCGTCTGGCGGTCCGTGATGAACACTTCACCCCTCCGTTCGCTTTTTTTTCACTTTTAGCGAAAGCGCGCGTAAAGGCAAATGCCGGGCGTCGATTTTTCGACGCCCGGTGGGACCGTGCCGGGCCTATTCAGGCGGAGCGGATGCCGGCGACGCCTTCCAACTCGGTCATCACGGCGTCCGACAGCTGCAGTTCCGCTGCGGCGAGGTTTTCACGCAGGTGGGCCACGGACGAGGTTCCCGGAATGAGGAGAATGTTCGGTGCGCGACGCAGCAGCCAGGCAAGTGCAACCTGCATCGGCGTGGCATCCAGGCGCTGGGCAACCTCCGACAGCGTTGACGACTGCAGCGGACTGAAGCCGCCGAGCGGGAAGAACGGCACATAGGCGATGCCATCGCGGGCGAGATCGTCGATCATGGCATCGTCTTGCCGGTGAGCGAGATTGTACTGGTTCTGCACGCAGACGATCTTGGCGATCCGCTTACCCTCGGCAACCTGTGCCGGCGTGACGTTGCTGAGCCCGATGTGGCGGACCAGGCCCTTGCGCTGCAGCTCCGCCAGAGCCGTCAGAGGCTCTTCGATCGAGCCTTCGGCCGGGCCGTGGACATCGAACATGATACGCAGATTGACGACGTCCAGGGTGTCGAGGTCCAGGTTGCGCAGGTTGTCGTGCACAGCCTGCCCCAGTTGTTCGGCCGAAAATGCCGGGTTCCATGAACCGTCAGCGCCGCGCATGGCGCCGATCTTGGTCACGATCACCAGATCGTCGGGGTAGGGATGAAGTGCTTCGCGGATGATCTGGTTGGTCACGTGCGGACCATAAAAGTCGCTGGTGTCGATATGATTGACGCCAGCCTCGACCGCTTCGCGCAGTACCGCCACTGCCGCATCGCGGTCCTTCGGCGGGCCGAAGACGCCCTTGCCCGCAAGCTGCATGGCGCCGTAGCCGAGCCGATTCACGTTGCGGTCGCCGAGGATGAATGTACCTGCCTGGTCTGAATTCGACATGGGATCTCTCCTTTTCAAGATGACGTGGATATAGACCTTGAGCGGCCGCACGAAAATCGGCTACAATCGGTACGGGTCGTGCGGGATTTCGAACAATGAAGATCGATCTGGGTGATCTGAACGCCTTTGTGGCAGTGGCGCGTGCCGGCGGTTTCCGCGAGGGTGCGCGGACCACAGGCGGCAGCGCATCAGGATTGAGCGAGGCGGTGCGGCGTGTCGAGGCGCAACTCGGTGTCAGGCTTCTCAACCGCTCGACACGCAGCGTTGTGCCGACGGAAGCAGGCGCCGGTCTGTTGGCCCGGTTGACCCCAGCGCTCACCGAGGTCGACGCTGCACTCGACGTGGTCAACAGGTTCCGCGACAAGCCTGCGGGTGTTCTCCGTCTCAATGTACCGGTCAGCGCCGCGCGTCTGGTGCTCCCGGCGATCGTCCCGCGCTTCCTCGCAGCCTATCCCGACATACGGCTCGAAATCGTCGCCGATGACAGCTTCGTCGACGTGCTGGCAGCGGGATGCGACGCCGGAATCCGCTATGACGAGCGGCTGGAACAGGACATGATCGCGGTTCCGATCGGTCCGCGCCTGCAGCGCTTCGCGGCAGCGGCATCCCCTGCCTACCTCGATCGCCATGGCCGCCCCAATCATCCGCGCGACCTGCTTGGCCACGCCTGTATTCGGGGGCGTTTCACAAGCGGCGCGATGATGCTCTGGGAATTCGAACGGGACGGCGAGGTGGTGCGGATCGATCCCACGGGGCCGCTGATCGTACAGGTAGGTGCGGCAACCGATCTTGCCGTCGAGGCGGCGATTGCCGGCACCGGCATCATGTTGCTGTTCGAGGACTGGTTGCGGCCCTATCTCGACAATGGCTCTCTCGAACCGGTACTCGAGCCATGGTGGCAGCAATTTTCCGGCCCGTTTCTCTATTATCCCGGCCGGCGGCTGGTACCTGCGCCGCTACGGGCCTTCATCGATTTCATCAAGGCGTCGAACCAATCGTGAGAGCGTGAAGCGGCCCTCGCGTTCGATCGAGGGGCGGCCAATGTCGGACGTCCGATAGTGGCAGCCGGCCTTCCGCGGTCCCGGCCGGAACCACGTTCCGGATGGGGCGTTCAGGAGGAGCGCGGAGCATGACATGGCTGGCAACTGGATCCATCTTTGCATCGACATGCAGCGGATCTTCGCTGAAGACACTCCTTGGCATGTCTCCTGGATGCGCCAGGTATCGCCATCGATCGAGGAGCTTTCCGGCCGCCACCCGGAGAAGACGATCTTTACGAGGTTCGTCACGCCGTCCCGGCCCGAAGCAATGGAGGGGATGTGGCGGGTGTACTATGAAAAGTGGCGGATGATGACAGGCGAGCATCTCGATCCGGGCCTTATCGATCTGATCCCTTCCTTGAAAGCGCTTGTGCCTCCAGCGCGCATATTCGACAAGATGACTTATTCTCCCTGGGTCAGCGGAGGGCTGCACGGAATGCTCTTGAAGGAGGGTATCGAAACCGTCGTCCTGACCGGCGGTGAGACCGACGTTTGTGTCCTGTCCACAGCGCTTGGCGCCATTGATCTTGGATACCATGTGATCGTGCTGCGGGATGCCGTCTGCAGCGGAGCGGATGACACACATGACGCGTCGCTCGAACTTCTGGGAGACCGCTTTTCCGTTCAACTCCATCTCGCAACCACCGAAGAATTCCTGCAAGGCCTCTAGAAAGCCCGCCCGCTCGGCGGAAGTCTCGGCCTGCCCGATTTCCAGGCCAGAGAGCCCGGTTTGACGTTGCGAGAGAACGCGCTCTGCACCGTTTTGCTGCTCCGGATTTCGATGTCCCTGTCGATATATTAACGAGTCGTTGACCACATACTTTAGTGATTTTTAATATTCGCACATGCTAGTGGATGCGTGCAGCGCAATGCGGACATGACGTCTTCTGCGGCCTTGGGCAAATCAATAAAGCTGGGATCTGTCATGCTCGCACGCCGACCGAAGGAGAGCCGTGAAGGCTACTCTGTTTTCATCGCCACCTCGCTGCTCCTTCTTGTCGCCATGATCCTGGGTGGAATAGGTGCTCATGTGGTCGATCGCATGCGCAGTTCTGCCAACGCGCTCGACGACAACAGAGCCATTCTGGCCGCAGAGGCGGCCGTTTCATCGTTCAAGGAGAAGCTTGCCGCGACCGTACGGGACAACGCCGTCTGGGATGAGGCCTACGAGGCGATAACGCGAGGGGATCGCGAAGGTTGGGTTTATGAGAATTGGGGCAAGACCAGTGAGGACTACGCGCTCTATGATGGGATAGTGCTGACGGCGCCAGCAGGCGGCAACAGCATCGCGTACCTCAAAGCCGATATAATCGACCCGACCGAATATCTCGGTGCGAAATTTCCGGGGCAGACGGAAGCCGCGGCTCGGCCCGGCATCGACCCCATCGTCAATTTTTTCAAAAACGGCAATGATATCATCGCGGTGGCGTCGGAAGCGGTTCAGCCGTTTGGGTCACACGTCCAGGATCAAACCTACTACGTCCTCAGCTTCTTCAAGACTCTGACTTCTGATGTCGTGGCCCAGATGGCCAAGGAACATCAGCTGCCGGAGCTCCACATAACCGACCGTCCGGCGGGCGATCTTCTGAATTTTCCGCTCATGGATGCGGATAGAATTGAGATCGCGCGTTTGGCTTGGCCAAGCGCCGCTCCGGGAAACACGATTTTTGACGAGGCGCGCCCCTTTATCGCCGCGGCCATAACAATCCTCGGCATTTACCTGGTTGGTGTCCTGTTTGCAGGCTGGTCAGAAACGCGGCGCCTGAGGAACTTGGCGGATCGCGCCCGACATGAAGCCACGCACGACAGCCTCAGCGGCCTCTTGAACAGGCTCGGCCTGATCGAGGGACTGGCCCGGTTGATGCAGGCTGACAAGAGCCAGGTGCTGGTTTTGCACCTCATCGATCTCGACGGCTTCAAGGCAGTCAACGATGCCTGGGGGCATGCGATTGGGGATCAGCTGATCAGGCTGGTAGCAGAAGCCCTGCGCGACATCCATGGAGACATAGTCGGTGTCGCCCGATTGGGCGGTGATGAATTCGCTCTGGTTCAGCGCGGCTCCGCGAAGGTCGCCGAATTTGACAATCAAGTTCTTGAACGCCTCAAAAGGCCGTTTCTCATCGAAGGCCGCACGATCGAAATTGGCGCAAGCATCGGCGTTGCCTGCCGTGACGACGCAGGGAGTGCTCACGAACTTCTTCGCCGGGCGGATATGGCCCTTTATGAAGCGAAGGAATTGGGCAGGGGATGCACGGTCACCTATCATCCGGATCTTGACCGCCAGCGCGAGAAGATTGCGGCTTTGGAAAGCGAGCTTCGGCACGCCCTGCAGAATGACGAGATCCAGCCGGTCTTTCAGCCTCTGGCTTCGGCGGCCTCGGGCGACATCACCGGCGTGGAGGCGCTGGCTAGGTGGAGACGCGCCGAGGGAGCAATCGGCCCGGACGCGTTCATACCTCTGGCGGAAAAATGTGGATTGATCGACACCCTGGGCCTCCAGATGCTTCGGAAGTCCATCGTGGCGTCCCGGGCATGGTCTCCGCTCTCCCTGTCCGTCAATGTTTCTCCGATCCAGCTATGCAACCCCAATTTTGCCGGGGATGTGCTCGCCGTCTTGAAAGAGGACGGTTTTGATCCTTCGCGGCTGACACTGGAGATCACCGAAGCGGTGCTGATGTCGAATCCTGAACAGGCTCGACGGTCCATCACCGCCCTGAAATCGGCAGGCATCCGCTTTGCTCTTGATGATTTTGGCGCCGGTTATGCCAGTATCGGCACGCTTCGTGAATTCGGCTTCGACCGGATGAAGATCGATCGTTCCCTGGTTCAGGCGATAGATGACGGCAGCACCGGCCGGAGCGTCCTGGCGGCCACGATCGCGTTGGCCCAGGCTTTCGGGATTCCAGTCACGGCCGAAGGCATTGAATCCGTCGATCAAGCGGACGTCCTGCGAATTGCCGGTTGCGATCAGCTGCAGGGCTACCTGGTGGGCAAGCCCATGGCGCGCGACGAGCTTGCATCCTGGCTAGCTTCATCGATCGCCGCGTGAAGGTCCCCCGCTTGTGACAGCGCCGGCCTAAGCCGAATGCTGTTGTCTGACCTCGTCGAAGGGCAGCTCCACCGTGAAGGTCGTGCCCTTGCCCAGAAGGCTCTGGACCGCGATCGAGCCGCCATGCAATTCCACGATTTCCTTGACGATATTGAGACCGATCCCCGTTCCCGCGATACCGGTGGCGCTGCGGGCGCGAAAGTAGGGCTCGAACAGCTTCGGCAGGTCGTCTGCATCCATGCCGATCCCGGAATCGCTGACGCTGACCAGAACCCGCTGGCCGTCCTTCCATCCGCTGACACGGATTTTGGAACCGGTAGGCGAATATTTCACGGCGTTTGACAACAGATTGGAAAACACCCGCTCTATTGCGGCCCCGTCGATCATCTGCAGAGCCGGAAGCGCTTCGAGATCATGGCTGATCGTGTGGCTCTTGCTGATCTCGGCTCGGCTTGCGATGCAGTGGCGGAGAATCGAGCCGAGCGAACCGGCTTGCTTGTTGATCGCAATGGTCCCTGTCTCCAGCCGCCCGGCGGCGAGGATGCTTTCCATCAGCTCGACCATGCGGGCGACCGCGCCCTTGATCTGCAGAGCTTTGCCCTCCAGGAACTGGGGAGTCGCGGCTGCCTTCGTGCGCGTCAGCCGCTGGGCCGCTCCGTCGATCACCGCCAGAGGCGTCCGGAACTCGTGCGAGATCATCCCGACGAAACGGCGCTGCAGCGCATTGATGCCCCGTTCATGCTGCAGAAGGCGGTCCAGCTCGATGTTCTTTTCCTGAACTTCCGCCGTCCTGGCCAGAACCACCTTTTCGAGCTCGTCCCGGTGCTGGCGCAGTCTACGTTCACTGGACTGGAGCGCCTTGAGAGCGATCTGGCGGTCGTGCACGTCCTCGAGGAGACCATACCAGCGTACGACCATCCCGTTGGCATCGAGCCGAGGTGCCGCACGGTTCCGATACCACCGATACCGCCCTTTCGCCGTTCCGATCCTGTAGATCATGTCGAATGGAGCACCGGTCTTGACCGCGGTCTCCCATCTCGCGACTACCTCGGGCAGGTCTTTCGCGTGCAAAGTCTTTTCCCAGCCGCGCCCAAGCGCTTCGCCGATCTCCCGTCCGGAAGCGTTCTGCCAGCCTGGGCCGACTTCGATGACATTCCCTTCTGCGTCGGCCAACCACGGTATTTGCGGATGCAGTTCAACGAGGGAGCGATAGTGTTCCTCACTGGCCCGCAGGACCTGTTCGGCATGACGGAGCTTGGTAATGTCGGAAATGACGACAACGACGACCGGTTTCTTTCCACCGGGCACTGGTACGAACGACCGCCGTTTGTGCGTGAAAAGCGTCCGGGTCGAACCATCCGGCCCGGTAACCTCCTCCTCGAACCGCCGTTCCTCGCCGGTGGCCAGCACCCCCGCATCCACCTTCTGGATTCGATCGGCTTCGTCCGCAGGCAAGAAGTCGTGGTCTGTGTGGCCAAGCACGTCTTCGATGTTCACGCCGAACATCTCGCATGCCTTGCTGTTGAGGAAGAGGAAACGCGACTCTCCGTCCTTGATGATCGTAGGTCCCGGAGCGTCCTCGAACAGGTCTTGCAGAAGTTCGCGGTGAGATGTTTGCAGATCAGGTCCGATGGCGGAGCAATGGTTCATTCGCAGGCGTCCAGTTACGCGCGTAAATTGATCGATGCCTAATGTACACTCACAGCGTTACCGAATGCTGAACCGGACGGTGGTGCTTTAGGCAGCGAGGCGCGTCCGTCAGCGGGCGCCGGCGCGGGCCGCTTCTTCCAGTGAGCCTAATGGGTATTTCGTGGCCGCATCATGCTATGCGGCGCTTTTCAAGGCATGCCCGGCGACCGCTGCGGACGTGCCCGGCAACTATTCCTCGACCCAATAGGAGGTCGTATTCTCAATGACTTTCTTGATCTTGCGATTGTCTCTCCATTCTCGTCCGGTGTCACGGATGACCGGTCTCTGCTGGGGAGAGAAAATGTAGTTCCTGTGAGGCGCCGCCAACCGTTCAAGCTCCGCGTTGACGCCGGAATAAAATTGTTTTTCCGGATCCCGGGCAGGGTCCATCAGGCTTGCAGCCTGCCGGGCGAACGAGCCCCGAAGAATGGAAGGGGAGGTGGTGAATTTCGGAAAAGTCTTGAACAGCGGGACTTTTATGCCCAGGAACCGCGCATATTCGTTCCTCTCGTGAAGATGGCCGTCCTTTGCGATATTCCAGTTCTGATCGGCCGTGTGAAAGGAAACCTGCATCACGCCTGGATCTGAAAACGGGCCGAAAATCTCCTCGCCGAGGTCGGTCAGCGCGACCCAGTCATCCTCGAGGTGGAACACATAGTCGGAACGCGTATTAGCCCAGAGACGCTTGACCGCAGCGCCAAAACCCGGCTCGCTGGGTCTGAAAAAAGAGGCTGACGGCAGATAGTTGCCGACCACGCGCAGGCACTCGGCTTCATCCTCTTCCGTACCGAAGATCGGATCTATGTTCACGAAGACGTTCGAGAACGAAAAATGTGCAAAGCTGCGACTGGAGAAACTTTCCAATGTCTGCTCAAGCAAGCCCGGCCTTCTGCCGGCAACTATACACAAATCCATACTAAAATTCGCCACGCGGCATATCTCCGGAAAACCCGGAACTCCGTATAGAGATCCTTTGGTCCAGATACCATAGTGCCCGAAAGGTCGCCACCCGAGTTCCGGCGAACGACGACCAGGCCGCCTCGACCCTCAGAACACAGCCAGTTTCCCGCCGCCTCCCGCAACGGCAGGCGGCCGAACCAAGACATCGGCAACAGTCCCGGCAGAGGAGACGCCGGTTGCGTTTTACAAACCGATACAGGCTACCTTCTGAAGAAAGAAGCCAGGTATGCAAGTATGCCACTGGATCTACGGGTGGCGATCGCACGCACCTGATGGGCGACTGTACCTGCGCTCACATGCGCTCCGAAGTGGCAGAAGCAGACCAGTTTGTGGAGTTGTCGGTTGGACAATTCAAAAAACCGTCTGGCTTCCCCATAGGTGTCGTCCCGCATCCCCGCTGCGCGGAGGACCGGATCGCTGAAGGCTACGGCAATCGCCGTCCCGTCGCCGCGCATGGCGGCCCTTATTTCATCCGGCTGATATTCGGTTTCCCGAAATGTCGAAAGGGATCGATCGGGGTTGAGCTCAAGAATCTCGGCCCACCGTTCGAGACGTTCGCTGCTGGACATCTGGAAGTCAGGATAGCTGCGGTTTATCCTGGCGATAGTCCTCAGCTGATCGACTGCACGCTGCTCCATTACGGCCTCCTATTTGAACAAATAGATGCCCGTCGCCCGGCCTGTAATTTGATCCAGACCGCTTTTGATGTCCAATCACGATTGGCCATCCGGCATGAGCTCCGGCCTTTCCTTCAATCAAAATTGAAGAACGGTAGGGCGACACCATACGTGTTGGCGCGCCAGGGCCTGCTGAGTCGCCTGAGACTTGTTCATGCGCCGTCGTCAGGCGAAAAGGTCGCCCTTTTGACGGATCTCGCGGGGATGGGCGACATGTTCCTTCACGACCTTCTCGGCTCCGTCGATTTCCTGCAGCATGACGTCGTAACCCCAGAGATCCGCCAGATGCTGCAGGACCTGCCTGGTTTCGCTGTCCTCGAGAACCCAGTCGTTCGGCGCCCGGTGCTGCAGGAGAAGGCGACGGTCCCCGGCGAGGTCGACATCGACGATGTCGATCCTCGGATCGGTCCAGCCGATATCGTATTCGCGCGCCAGCTGACGGCGGACGCGCTTGTAGCCCCGCTCGTCGTGGATCGCCGAAACCAGTATCCCCTCGCTCATCTGCGGATCATCGTAGAGCTGGAAAAGGCGCCATTTGCGGATCAGGTGCGGGCTCAGGAACTGGCTGATGAAGCTCTCATCGCGGTAATCGGCCCAGATGCCGCGCAGAACCTGCATCGGGTCTCCGCGGCCGGCGATATCCGGAAACCATTCGCGGTCCTCATCGGTCGGATCCGTCACGATCCGCTCGATATCCTGCATCATCGCAAAACCGAGCGCGTAGGGGTTGAAGCCAGAGAAGCGCCGGTCGTCGAAGGTCGGCTGGAACACGACATTGGTATGGGATTTCAGGAATTCGAAATAGTTGCCGTCGCTGATCTGCCCGCGGTCGTGCAGCCTTTCCATGATCTGGTAATGGACATAGGTCGCGGTCCCCTCGTTCATCACCTTTGTCTGGCGCTGCGGGTGGAAATATTGCGCCACGTGGCGGACGATGCGCAGGATTTCCCGCTGCCACGGCTGCAGACGGGGGGAGGACTTTTCGAGGAAATAGAGCAGGTTGTCCTGCGGCAGGCCGAGCGCCGCACGCCGCCTCTCGAGATCGACATCGGCGGCGTCGCGCTTGCGGCCGCTCGGCACGGTGCGCCAGAGGTCGTTGAACATCTGCTCTTCGTGGGCGCGCCGTTCCTGCTGGCGCTTTTCTTCCTGACGCAGGTCGAGCCGCGTCTTGCCCGCATAACGGTGCACGCCATGTGACATCAGGGCATGGGCGGCATCCAGGGTCCGTTCGACCGCCGTTTCGCCGTAACGTTCTTCGCAGCGGGCGATATAGCTCTTGGCAAAATCGAGATAGTCGAGAATGCCCTCGGCATCCGTCCACAGCTTGAAGAGATAGTTGTTCTTGAAGAAATGGTTATGGCCGAAGGCCGCATGGGCGATCACCAGGGTCTGCATCGTCGCGGTGTTCTCCTCCATCAGGTAGGAGATACAGGGCGACGAGTTGATGACGATCTCATAGGCGAGATCCCGCATGCCGCGGCGGTAGAAGGCCTCGTGATGGGCGAAATGTTTGCCGAACGACCAATGGCGATAGAACAGCGGCATGCCGGTCGATGAATAGGCGTCCAGCATCTGCTCGGCGGTGATCACCTCAATCTGGTTCGGGTAGACGTCGAGCCCGAGTTCGCCTATCGCGATCTCCTCGCACGCGTCGTGGATGCGCTGAAGGGTCGAAAAATCCCAGTCGGCACCCTCGAAGAGCAGTCGATCCTTCTGCATAGCCGCTTGGGTCATGGAACCGCCTTCGTCTGTTTCGAGCGCTTCTGGAAAAGGTCGTGGAAGACCGGAAAGATCTCGTTCTTGCGGCAGACCTTGCGCATCGCGAGAGTTGCCGCGCTGGGTCGGATGCTTTCGTAAAGGCGCCAGAGGGGCGAATTGGAGGCCAGCGAATCCCCGCCCTCCTCGTCGACTTCGATATAGGCGAAATACTGGCAAAGCGGCAGGATCTCGTGCTTCAGCAGATGGCCGGTCGGCGCCTCGTCCCGGTAGGAATTGTCGCCATCGGAAGCCTGCGCAGCGTAGATGTTCCATTCGGTGGGATCGAAGCGTGCGGCGATGATGGAGCGCATCGCTGCAAGTGCGCTCGATACCAGCGTGCCGCCGGTCGCCTGGCCGTAGAAGAAGGTGTCCTCGTCGACTTCCTCGGCCTTCTCGGTGTGCCGGATGAAGACGATTTCCACCTTCTCGTAACGCTGTGAAAGAAACAGATAGAGCAGCAGGTAGAAGCGCTTGGCCAGATCCTTCATATGTTCCGACATCGATCCTGACACGTCCATCAGGCAGAACATCACCGCCTTCGCCACCGGCTTCGGTTCGTTGTCGAAGCGGCGGTAACGCACATCCAGCGGATCGACATAGGGAATGCGACGGATCCTCTCGGTCAGCGACTTGAGCTCCGCCTCCAGCAACAGGCGCGTCTCTTCGTTCTCGCATTCGTCGATCTGGCGTTGCAGCGCCTCGATCTCTGCGGGTTTGGGACGCTTGAGGGCGATGCGCCGCATCATGGCGAGCCGCGTCGTCCGGTCGATGGAGAGATTGGAAGGAGAGCCGGAAATGGAGTAGCCGGCCCGCACCGGGCTCATCTCCTCGGTTTCGCTGAGCCGCCGCTTGGCGAGTTCCGGCAGTTCGAGGTCGTCCAGAAACACCGAGAGGAATTCCTCGCGCGTCAGCACGAAGCGGAAGCCGTCTTCACCGTCGCCCTGGCCGGCTTCCTTGGGTCTGCCGGCACCCTGGCCGGGAGGGCGGGGAATGATATCGCCTTCGACGAACGCCCGGTTGCCGGGCAGAACATGGTCCGTAATCCCGCCTTCGGCCCGGCGAAAACTCGGCTCGCCCATGCCGCCGATCGGGAGGCTGACTTCGCCGCCATCCAGTACATCACGGATACTGCGGCTTTGCAGGGATCGCCTGACTGCTTGCTGCACGGCGTCCTTTGCGCGCCGCAGAAACCGCTGCCGATTTTCCAAACTTTTACCGCGCGGGTTCAGCCGCCGGTCGATGATGTGCATGTTGGCTCCTGCATGAGCATTAGGGTCTGTACTCAACTAGGTTTCGGACGCCGCACAACCCAGTATGCCACAATCCTACGTCCTGTCGTCACACACAATAAGGGAGATGGAATCCACCTTTGTGTGTTTAAGGAACTGAACGGTTTTCTTGCATGCTGCGTTCCCGATCCTAATTGAGTACAGACGCTAACCTGCCTGTTTGACCCGCATGTACCACTCCACCAGACGGCGAACCTGTCTTTCGGTATAGCCGCGCGCCGTCATGCGCGACACGAACTCGCTGTGTTTCTTCTCGGTTTCGCCGTCCTTCTTGGAACCGAAGGATATCACCGGCAGAAGGTCCTCGACCTGGGAGAACATCCGCTTCTCGATCACTTCGCGGATCTTCTCGTAGCTTCCCCAGGACGGGTTCTTGCCGCCATTGTTGGCGCGCGAGCGCAGGCAGAACTTGACGATCTCGTTGCGGAAATCCTTCGGGTTGGCGATGCCCGCCGGCTTTTCGATCTTGGTCAGTTCCTGGTTCAAAAGTTCGCGATCGAGAAGCTGCCCGGTATCTGGATCCTTGAAATCGACGTCCTCGATCCAGGCATCCGCATAATCGACGTAACGATCGAAGAGGTTCTGTCCGTAGTCCGAATAGGACTCCAGATAGGCTTTCTGGATCTCGTTGCCGATGAACTCCGCGTAACGCGGCGCAAGGTCGGCCTTGATGAACTCCATATACCGCTTTTCGGTTTCCTCCTGGAATTGCTCGCGGCGGATCGCCTGTTCCAGCACGTACATCAGGTGGACCGGATCGGCGCCGATATCCGTCGTGTCGTGGTTGAAGGTCGAGGCGAGAACCTTGAAGGCAAAACGTGTCGAGATTCCGTCCATGCCTTCGTCGACGCCGGCCGCATCCCGATATTCCAGGACGCTGCGGGCGCGCGGATCGGTTTCCTTGAGGCTTTCGCCGTTATAGGCGCGCATCTTGGAGAAGAAGGTCGAGTTCTCGTGCTTGCGCAGCCGCGACAGCACGGAGAAGCGGGCCAGCATTTCAAGCGTCGCCGGCGCGCAGGAGGCATCCGCCAGCTCCGAACCCTCGATCAGCTTCTCATAGATCTTCTGCTCCTCGTCCACCCGCAGGCAATAGGGTACCTTGATGACGCAGATACGGTCGATGAAGGCCTCGTTGTTCTTGTTGGCCTTGAAGCTCTGCCATTCCGCCTCGTTCGAATGGGCAAGGATGACGCCGGAGAAGGGAATGGCGCCGATATTCTCGGTGCCCATGTAATTGCCTTCCTGCGTCGCCGTCAAAAGCGGATGCAGCATCTTGATCGGCGCCTTGAACATTTCGACGAACTCGAGCACGCCCTGGTTGGCGCGGTTGAGGCCGCCGGAATAGCTGTAGGCATCCGAGTCGTTCTGGGAATAGTTTTCGAGCTTGCGGATATCGACCTTGCCGACCAGCGAGGAGACGTCCTGGTTGTTCTCGTCGCCCGGTTCGGTCTTGGCGACCCCGATCTGGCGCAGCCGCGAGGGCTGCAGTCGTACGACCCGGAAGCGGGTGATGTCGCCGCCGAATTCGTCGAGCCGTTTCAGGCACCAGGGGCTCATCAGCCCGCTGAGGCGCCGGGTCGGAACGCCGTATTGCTCAAGCAGCATCGGTCCCATGGTGACCGGATCGAAGAGGTTGAGCGGGCTTTCGAAGACGGGGCTGACTTCGTCGCCGGCCTTCAGCACATAGATCGGATTGGCCTCCATCAGCAGCTTCAGCCGCTCGGCGAGCGAAGACTTGCCGCCGCCGACCGGGCCGAGCAGGTAGAGGATCTGCTTTCGCTCTTCCAGCCCCTGAGCCGCATGCCGGAAGAAGGAAACGATCCGCTCGATCGTCTCTTCCATGCCGTAGAAACCGGCAAAGGCCGGATAGGTCCGGATGGTGCGGTTCATGAAGATCCGGCCGAGCCGGGCATCCCGAGATGTATCGACCATCTGCGGTTCGCCGATCGCCGCCAGCAGCCGCTCGGCCGCGTTGGCATAGGCCATCGGATCTTTCTTACAAAGCGCCAGGTACTCGGCGATGGACATATCTGTCTCGCGCCGGGCTTCGTAGTTCCTGGTGAAGGCATCGAACAAGGATTCACGCGGCATAGGCATCTCCAGTCAGGGTTGCGCTACTGCTCGACTGCCGCAAAGATTGAAATCGCTGCGACAATCCATTGAGAATCAAGATGTTTCTAAAGCTAATACGACACCCGGAGCGTTTTCATGGCAATGCACAAAAATGTGCGTCCACAATTCCGTGTTGGCTTGGCAAACCGCAAGTGGGGACCTGTTGCATCCCCACAACAACGCTTCGGCTCTGCAGGATGTCGGGTTGTCGGCGGAGAAGACAAGCCGTGCTTCGCCGTCTATGGATGCAGCCGGCGACGAGACGGGCGTTTTTTATGAACCAGCAGTTTTTCGATAGAGGCTCCGTGGCGGTGGCGCGTGACCTGATCGGCGTCGAACTCGATGTCTCCGGCGCGGGCGGCGTGATCGTCGAGACCGAAGCCTATGAGCCGGACGACCCGGCATCCCACAGTTTTCGGGGACCCACGCAGAGGAACGCGGTGATGTTCGGCCCGCCGGGGCATGCTTATGTCTATCGTTCCTACGGCATCCACTGGTGCCTGAATTTCGTCTGCCGGCCCGGCAGCGCCGTGCTGATCAGGGCGCTGCAGCCGCTCAGAGGCCTGGAGGAGATGGAGAAGACGCGCCGCCTTGCCGATCCGCTGCTCCTTTGCTCCGGTCCGGGCCGACTCTGCCAGGCGCTCGGCATCACCATCGAGCACAACGGCATGCCGCTGCTCGCGCCCCCGTTCGCGCTCACCCTGCCGAAAACACCGCCGCTGATCGTCACCGGTCGGCGGATCGGCATCTCCCAGGCCGTCGATCTGCCGTGGCGTTTCGGTCTTTCAGGCTCGCTCCATATCAGCCGGAAATTCACCGGCAAGGGCGGCATGGCGCCCTGAACCGAAGGGATTATCTGTTGCGGCCGAGCAGTGACAGCAGCCCGCCCGTCGCAAGCCCGAGCAGCACGCCGCCGGCGGCCAGCAGCAGGGCGTAGGACATGATATTGTCCGACAGCCAGTTGGCGGCGATCAGCCGCGCATTTCCCGGCGAGAAGGGCTGCGTCGGCATGAACCGGAACCAGCTCACCGGCACGTCGCGCAACTCCTTGCCTTCGCCTTCATAAACGATGATGCGGCCCTTCAGCCGGTCCCATTCCTCCCGCGCCGAAAACGCCTGCATGCCTTCCGCAAGCGACGCGGAATCGGGTGAAATGATCGCGGTCCAGGTGCCGAGTTGCGTCGGATCGCTTTCCTGGGCGATGATCAATTTTGCTGTCTGGGGAGGCTTGTAGAGTTCGTCGGTGGCCGGGGCAAAACGCAGCATCGCCATGCTGAGGTCGAAATTGTCCTTGGCCCAGTCGCCGAGTGCCCTGAACTGCTGGGAAAAGAAGTTGTTACCCGCGCGCTGCTGCCAGTCCTGCAGGGTCAGCGAGGTTCTGGTCGACGTGTTCGATGAAACGCCCGCCGGGTTCCAGCTGTTGCGGCTTTCCTGGTCGATCTTCAGCTGCGTGAGGATATTGGCCGGGAATTCCGAGATGGAGCCGATGAAGAGCGCGTTCGCTCCGGCGACGCGCGCCGCCGATATGGTGACGTCGACCGGTATCACGTGGTGCGAGGCGATCGACATCTTTCCGAGGAAGGTCGCCGCAGCAGACAGGGTTTGTTCGTCGACCCGGCCAAGGAACAGTGAAACGGGCTCGGTGCCGATCCGGTAGGGAAAACCGGTTCCGGCCGTGGCGGCGAGATTGGGCACCTGGGCGATGCGGGCAAAATCGGGCATCTGGAACTGGGAGCTCCCGAAGAGCGCAAACCTTGCCTTGCTGTCGGCGGTGCTGCCCGGAGCGCAGGCGATATCCTGGCGCGTCAGGAGCGCTGCTTCCACGGTGATCGTGTTCACGCCTGGCTTGAAATGCTGCAGCGTTAGCTTGATCGGCAGATGGCGCAGGAGAGCGCCACCTGAGGAGGTGATCGGCACAGTCGAGGCTATATCGCCGTTGACGAAGATGTCGATGTGGCTGCCGGGCTGAACGTCGGCGGTATAGGCGGCATCGAGCAGGATGCGCGCCTCGCCGTAGGCGTTGGCATAAAAGTCGGCTGGTACGCCGATCGTGAAGCGGGTGCGGAACAGCCGGCCGGCGAATTCCTGACTTTCGATCCCGAGCTGCGCGAAATCGATCGCCGCATTCGAAAACAGGAACGGCGTATCGAGGCCGTGCCAGGCTTGAGTAGACAGCGTCTCGCGCCGTTGCGTGGCCGAACCGTCGGTGGCGGCGACGAAGCTTTCGATGAGGCCTTCCAACGCCGGCCAGCTTGGACCGGACAGGACGAGGGCCGAGGCGCCGTAGGCGCCGGGATAGTCGAGAAAGCTCGCCACGGCGGCATTGGCGGCGGCGGGCGGCAGAGCCGGCAGCAGTGGCCGCAGTTCGTCGCGGGTACCGACGAAGATCGCAAGCTCCCCGGGCTTCGGCAATGCGCTGGGCGTCTTCTCGAATGCGAAGGACTGGTTGGGCATGCCGCCCATCAGCGCCAACCCTTGGGTCAGCCGCATCAGCATGTCGGTTGCGCCGAGCTGGTCGAGGGCCGGCACGATCAGCCGGAAGCGGGTGCCCCCCTTTTCATCGACGCCGACGGCGCGGATGTCGTCGAGCCGCGAAAGCCGGTTCGTTCCGCTCGTTCCGAACGTCAGGAACGTCCGTTGCGGGTCGATATCCGTCCACAGTTCGAAGGTCGATTCGATCGTGCAGTCGGTGCGGTGCCGCTGGTCGGCGCGAAAGCGTATGAGATTGACGCCGCCTTTCAGGACGCCTGCCGGAATATCGAGGACGCGGTCGGTGATCTGATCGGGCGAGGCAATTGGATTGGCGTAGACCGGCACGTTGTTAATGGTGACCGCTAGTTCGGAGACTTCCGGCGCGACAACGATGGAATTCTGGTAGCCGAGATTGAGCTTTGCCGGTGCTGCCGCCTGTTCGGGTGTCAGATAAATCGACCACGAACGCTGATCGGCCTCGCCGTTCAGCCGCAGGCTTTTCTCCGGCACCAGATAATGCCGCCCGGCAAGTTCTGCTGGAAGGGCTGCGGGCAGCCGCGCCGGCGTTGCCGCCTGTGCGGCAGGCGCGGGGGGCGCCGGAGAGGGTGCCGTTGTCCGTGCGGGGGCAGGGGGCGGCGCTGTCTGGCCCGTAGGGCGTGGCGGTGGCAGCGGAATCTGCGTCTCCACCGGGCCGGGAGCAGGCGATACCGGCCGGGGTGCGGGCGCCTGCTGGCCCGGAGGCGCTGCGGACGGCGTGTTCTGGGGGCGCTCCGGGCCCATGTTGAACGGCGCGGGCGTCTGGGCCGGCGCGATGCCTGCGGAGAAAAGAAGAACTGCGATTGCGAGAGCCTTTTTCATCATGCCCTCCTATTTCTGTCCGCCTGCGGCGTTATCGCGTCCGGTGTTGCGGACGAGATAGGAAAGCCCGCGGGCTGTCTGGTAGATCGCGAGGCCGAGAAAGCATAGTGTACCGGCAACGAGGCCGGGATTGCGCCGGCGCGAGACCTGAAACTGGCTCCATTGAGCGGAATTGGCAAAGATCAGGTCGGCGATCAACCGGTGGTCCGTCGCCCGCTCGGGCAGATAGCGGCAGCCGATCGTGGAGACGTCACCGATCGTCTCCACGTTGCGGATCTCGATCGGCAAATCGCTGATGGGCATGTCGCTATAGGGCTGGAATCGGAGAATGCATCTTTTTCCGACCGTGATATCCTTGAACCCTTCCGTATAGACCTGCACGCCGGCGCCATGCACCGAGACGTCCTCGATCGTGGCGGTGAACCAGCGGTCGCCGACGCCGAACTCGCAGCGGCGGCTGACCTTGACGCGCCGCGAAGCCTGCCGTTCGCCCCGTTCGGACACCACCCCGAGCGCGCAGCCGGCGAGGATGATGTTGAGCAGGTTCCAGCCGCCGACCACGAGGGTCACGTCGGCCTTGTAGGGCTCGGCATAGACCCGGTAGACGCTGATCGCAAATGCGACGAGCAGCACGAAGAAGATCACGAAGAATGGCCGGCTGATTTCCGAAAGTCGGCTGACGGAGACGGATTCGTCCTTGGCGGTGACCTTGAAGGTCGGCTTGCGCGGATTGAGCATTACCGAGACGACGGCAGGCAAAAGGTGAACCGTCTGCACATATTCGTAGAGTTCGGAAATCCAGGGCCAGCGGTACGCCCCGTATAGATAGTTCTGCATCATCAGGTTCACGACCATATAGGTCAGCGAATAGACCATGAACTCGCCGCCGGACGAGGTGAAAATCTCCAGATCGAAGAACAGGTAGAAGAGCGGCGCGAAGAGAAAGATCGTACGCGGGAAGGGAAACAGCCAGAACAGCGTCGATGACATGTAGCAGAACCGCTGCGGCAGGGAGAGGCCGCGCTTGAGCGGTGGAAAGCGGAAGCGCAGGATCTGCATCATGCCCTGGGCCCAGCGGCTGCGCTGGCCGATGAAGCTTGCGAACGTGGCAGGCTGCAGCCCGGCGATCAGCGGCCGGTCGAGATAGAGGCTGTGCCAGCCGCGGCTGTGCAGGTCGAGCGCGGTCTCGCAATCCTCGGTGATGCTGACGCCCGAGAAGCCGTTCGAAACTTCGAGCGCCTTGCGGTTCAGGACAGCCGCCGATCCGCAGAAGAAGGCCGCGTCCCACTTGTCGAGGCCGCGCTGGATGATGCCGTAGAACATCTCGTTCTCGCTCGGCATCTTTTCGAAGGTACGCAGGTTACGCTCGACCGGGTCCGGGTTCAGGAAGAAATGCGGCGTCTGGACGAGAAAGAGTTTCGGGTCCTCGTCGAAATAACCGACCGTCTCCAGCAGAAAATCCCGGGCCGGCGCATGGTCCGCGTCGAAGACCGCGATCAGCGATCCGGTCGAATGCTTGAGCCCGTTGTTGAGGTTGCCGGCCTTGGCATGCTCGTTGCGCTCGCGGGTGAGGTAGCGCACACCGAGATCTTCGCAGAGTTGCTGCAGCAGCTTGTGGCGGGTTTCCGCAGCCCGGGCGTCGGCGACATTGTCGGATTTGCGCTTCTGAAGCGTGCTCCCGTCGTCGAGCAGCCAGACGGTCAGCTTTTCCGGCGGATAATCCATGTTGCGGGCGGCGGCGAGCGTATTGGCAAGCAGCACCTCGTCCTCGTTGTAGCTCGGTACGAAGACATCGACGGTCGGCAGCTCCCGATCGCGTCGTCCATAGGGCGCGCGCGACGGCAGGGGCATGGAGACCACGAACAGGCTGAGCGCCAGCATCAGCACGCTGTACATTTCCGCGAGGTAGACCAGCAGTCCCGGAATGAAGTTCTCGAGCTGGTTGACCGGCGGCAGCGTGCTTGTCGTGCGCCAGTAGACGTAGCGCATCACCATGGCGGTGCCGAAGGCGAGCGCCACGAGACGCCATTTTCCCCCTGCCTTGAGCAGCCGGATGATGCCCATCACGCTGACGACGAGAATGCTGGCGATGAGCTGGGTACGCGTGTTGATCGGCAGCGTCACGAGCGCGATGATCAACGCGCTCGCGAGGGCCCAGATGACCGCAGAAAGGAATGTCCGCATCCTGGGCTATCTCCTGCAGCCGGAAGATCCGGGCATCGATCGATCGGAATTGTTCGGCTTATCGGCACGCATTGGCGGCCCCGCTGGTCACGTCCGTGCAGGAAGGTGAGGGAACGCTTACCCGCCCGGTTTGTTGCGCAAGGCCCGACGGCGAGGGCACGAGCGGTGCGCGCGAGACCGACGGTCCCGCCGTGACCGGTGATGTGCTCGTGGCGGTCTGCGTCATGACCGGCCTCGGCACCGAAACCACGGGCACCGCCGCCGAGGACACGCTTGCTGACGTAGCGGCGGCAGCCGGTGGCGTCGATCGGGCCACAGGTGCCGCCCCGGAACGGGTATGGACCGCACTGGTTCGCTGCGGCAATACCGGGACGATCGGCTCGGCTGAGGTCGGTCGCGGATAGATCGGTGCACCGACGCCACCGAGGCTCGGGGAGACCGGCTGCGGTTCCCCATAGGGGTTCCAGCCGCCGTCATCCACTGCGCCGGTGATCGTGTAATTGTACATGAAGGCCAGCAGCTTCTGTTCGGTGGCGTTCGCCTCGCAGATTCTTGCGCGGATCTGGATCGAACCGTGGTTCGCGAGCGGCGAGATCGTTCCGGACGGGCTACGGACCTGCTGCCAGCCATACATGCAGAGGTCGTTGCCGGCGCCGCGCCCGAAGGCGTAGCCGAACGGGCCGTAATTGTTCTGGACGAAGAAGGACGAACGCACCATCCGCACGCCCGGCAGCGCCCGCCGCATCTCCGAGGCAATCCCGGCTTCCGTGACCGGTGTCGAGGTGAGCTTGTTGTCGCTGAGCTTGAAAGGGCTGACGGTGCCGAAGAACTGGGCCTTCAGCAGGTTCTGCCCTGGGGTCAGGGCTGAGGTGTAGAGAAAGATGTCCTGATCGACGGCGTTGTCGTAGCGCCGTTCGATGACGCTGACGATGCCGGGACCGGCCGGGGGCGGCAGGACCATGGCCTGTTCGGCCGGCAGGTTCTTGGCAAAGGTGCCCATCTGGACGGGTTGGCCGGCGCAGCCGGCAGCCAGAAGCGGCAGTCCACAAAACAGAACCGCTGCACCCAGATGGCCGAGGCCGCTCATTTTCTGTTGTCGAACCAGATGCTTTTCCGCCATGCCGAACAATACTGATAAGTCGCGGACATTCATTGTCCGTCGGAGGTCCCCGGCGACCGTTCGTTGCAGAGCGAGCTGCAGCAGAACCGATTGCCTGGACCGACTCAGCCATTTGATGAGGTAAATCTAAATTGTTCGTTAACCATATCAGTTCATTCTTTAGAAATAGAAAGCTTAAAGAGCCAAAGCCCGCAGCATGAGGCGTAGACGGGGAGTGAGGACGATAGCGGAGTGAGTATGCGGTTTTCGCTGATCTCATTAACGGTTTTGGGCATTGGCGCCGTGGGGTTGTATGGTTTGAGCCGTCAGCCGACGGTGGATCCTGGCCTGCTGACGAGCTCCGTCAATTCGCTTCCTTCTCCGCCCAAGGGATCGCGTCCCACGGCACCGACCGCCGAAAAGACCGAGCGTGTCGTCGCCCAACTCCTCTATCCGAACCGGGATACCGCGACGCCTGCCAGGCCCGGCTCTTCGTCGCTGGTGGTCGCTCAGGCGCCGGCAACACCCCCGCCCGCCCCACCGGTCCCGCCTGCAAATCCCCAGCAGGTCATTTCAGCCGCCGCCGTGCCGCCGGGCCAGCAGCCGGCGGTCGACGAAAGCGCGTTGCGTTATTTCGCGGCGAGGGGCGATACCGCCCGCCTGCAGGCGGAGATCTCCCGTCTGAGGGCGCTCTACCCGAACTGGACCCCGCCGGCCGATCCGTTGGCGGTCCAGATCAATACCGATCGCCAGCTCGAAAACATGTGGGCCCTCTACGCCCAGTCCCGCTATGCGGATGTCCGCAAGGCGATCACCGACCGCCAGGCGACCGAACCCGGCTGGCAGCCGCCGGCGGATCTTCTCGAACGTCTGAAGCTTGCCGAGGCGCGCGCCGGTCTGGTCACGGCTTCCGACGCTGAAAACCATGACGCGGTAATCCGGATGGCGACCGACAATCCGAGCCTGCTGACCTGCAGCGAAATCGACATCCTGTGGCGGGTGGCGGAAGCCTTCGCCAGGACCGACAGGCAGGGCCGCGCCCGCGACGCCTACACTTATATCCTCGACAACTGCGACGATTCCTCGGAGCGTTTCGCCACAGCGCAGAAGGGGAGCGAGCTGTTGCCGCCCGACATGCTGGAGGACCTGCTTGCCAAGGAGCGGACGCCGGCGGGTGGCCAACCGGAATTCGAGCCGCTGCGCGACGACATCTCGCGACGGCTGGTGGCAGCCGGCAACACCGATGCGAGGCTCGTGGTGCCGGAAAAATACCTGACCCGGCTGGAGCGGCTCGCCGAGGCTGACGGCAAGGCTTCCGATGCACTGATGCTCGGCTGGTATTTCTATCGCCGCGACAATCTCGGCGGGGCCGAGCGCTGGTTCCGCCGCGCCTTCAACAAGGAGGAGACCGCTTCGGCCGCCGAAGGGCTGGCACTGACGCTGGTTGCGCAGAAATCGCCCGTGGAAGCGGAAACGGTGCTCCATCGTTGGCGCGAAGCCTCCGATGGCGCGAAGGAAGCCTATCTTGCCGCCGTCGCCAATCTGCTGGCGCTCGATCCTCCGCCGGTACTGCGGGACGACGTCCTGCGCCGCATGGCACCGGTGGTGATAACTGCCCGCAATGCGGATGCGGCCCAGCAATTCGGCTGGTACGCCCGCGCCATGCAGCAGCCGCAAACGGCAGCCGAATGGTTTCAGGCGGCGCTCGCGTGGGAGCCGGACGACGAACCGTCCGCCTACGGCCTCGCTCTGACGCGCAATGACCTCGGCGACAAGTCCGGGGTGGTTCAGCTCCAGCGGGCATGGGCGGGCCGGTCCGAACGTATCGCGCGGCTCGGCGAACCGGTGACCGAGCGGGAGGCGCCGCGCCGGCAGCCCGCGGCCGCATCGAGGTCGAACGCCGATGGCGCGAGAGCGAATGTACCGGCTGCCGAGCCGCCTGTGGAAGAGACCAGACCGGTCGCCCGGGCCGAGGTGACGCGGGCTGAGCCCCAGCCGATCCACAGGACCGCAAGGATACCCGCACAAACGGCCGTCCGCCGCGGGCAATGCTCGACGACGCTCGATCCCCGCCGGATTCCGCCTGAAGCGGCGCTGGCCCGGGGCTGGTGCCTGATGGATCTCAACCGCCCCCTGGAGGCCGCACAATCCTTCGATGCCGCCTATGCGAGCAGCTCGGCCACTGCTCGCTCCGATGCCGCCTACGGTAAGAGCCTCGCCTATCTGCGCGCCGGTTTGACCGACAAGGCATCCGTTGCTGCGGCCGACTCGGCCCAGACCAACCAGCGTGCGGTGGAGCTGCAGACTGCGATTCTCTCCGACCGCGCGGTCAACGCCTTCAAGGCCGGGCGCTATCGCGAGACGTTGCTGGCGCTCGACCAGCGGGCGCAGATCGCTCCCGAACAGTCCGATCTCATGTCGCTGCGCGGTTATGCGCACCTCAACCTCGGCCGGCTTGCCGATGCCACTCGCATCTTCCAGGCGCTCGCCGACATGGGCGACAAGGCTGGCTTGCGCGGGCTTGCCGACGTTCAGGCGATGAACTGAGAAAAGGCAGCTCCGCGTAGTGCCGAGGCAAATGCGCCCATAGCGGGTATTATGCGCCCGGTTGAAGCAAAACAGGCATCCTTGCACCTTCCATTAACCTTCAGGCAAGGAATTAACCATACATATTAGAGACCACGGCGAAATGGGATGACTCCGGTCTCCCACCAGGCATGAAGCCGCAAAGCCGTACCGGTCCAATCCGGTATCCGCTCATGAAAATCCAGCAAAGCCGTGGTGACCGCGTTGCCCATGCCCGACGGATATTGATCCGGTTTTGGCGAGCATCCCCGTTCATCCAGGCGCTGGCGACAGCAGCTCGCATGCCGCCGATCCTCTTCGGGGATTGGCTTGATTAATTTGGGGACGGCTTTGGTGCAGGAAATGCCATCGGATCAGGCGCGACGTGGCCAGGCAGGCAGCCTGGGCGAGAGACTGGCATTTGCCGGCCTCGACGGCGAACTGCGCGATCTGCTGCGCCGCTGCCGCCCGCAGCTCGACCGGCATCTGAAGACCGGTCTGCGCGACCTCTTTCACCGCTTTCAATCCTTTCCGGAAGCCGCTCGCAATTTCGAAAGCGAGCAGCAGATCGAACGGCTGCACGACCTGCAGGCTTCCCACTGGGGCGTGCTGACCGATGCCCGCTTCGATGCGCTCTACGCCGAGCGGGTGAAGGTTCTCTCCGACGCCGAGAGCCGCATGGGCCTCGACCCGCGCTGGCACATTGCCGGCCACGCCGTGATGCTCGAACACCTGATCGCCGGCGCGATCGTCGATCTCGCTCCTAAATCGCTGCTGCCAGGCGGCCGCAAGCGCGAGCAGGAATTGCTCGACCTCGTCGGCGCGATTACCCGCCTGGTGATGGTCGATGTCGAGATTGCCGTCTCGCTCCGCTTCAACGAACAGCGCCTGAAGCACCAGCGCGCACTGGCCGAGCAGCGCGAAGCCGATCATGCGCAGGCGATCGAAACCTTCACCGACGTCATTGCCGCACTTGCCGACCGTGATCTGACGGCTTCCCTGCCGGCCGATGTTCCGGATGTCTATCGCGAACTCGCCGATCTTCTCAACCAGGCGGTCGCCGGCATGCGCTCCTCGGTCGAGACAGCCGACGGACACGGCCAGAAGGCTGGTGCTCTCACTCAATCGCTCGCCGAAGGCGCCCGCTCGTTCGCCTCCGCTTCCGAAGAACAGTCTGCCCGCCTCAGGGAGGCGGCACGCGTACTGCTCGACGTTACCGCCAGGGTCAAGGGAAGCGCGGCCGAGACGGCTGCCGCCGAAAAAGCCGCCGCTGACACCCGCCGTTCGGTCGAGGCAAGCGGCGAGGTCGTCGGCCGGGCGATCAACGCCATGGCGGATATCGAATCCTCGGCCGAAAAGATCGGCGAGATCATCGGCGTCATCGACGACATCGCGTTTCAGACGAACCTGCTGGCGCTGAACGCCGGCATCGAGGCGGCCCGCGCCGGCGAGACGGGCCGCGGGTTTGCGGTCGTCGCCCAGGAAGTGCGCGCGCTTGCCCAGCGCTCCGCCGATGCGGCCCGCGAGATCAAGACGCTCGTCAACGGCACCAAGTCCCAGGTGGATGCGGGTGTCGAGATGGTTCACCGCACCCAGGAGGCGATCGGCGGCATCGTCCGCCAGGTTTCCGATATCAATGACGCGATCGCCGGCATCGCCCGCGACACCGGCGAACAGGCCGTCGGTCTCGACCGATTGACCGTCGAGATCGGTTCGGTCAGCGAACACGTCGCCTCGAATGCAGGCCTTGCGTCCCGCGCCGGCGAAGGCGCCGACGAACTCCATACCGTCATCCTGGAACTCGGACGGACGGTCCGCGAATTCCGGATCGAACGGCAGAACCGTTATGCGGATGCGCGCCGTCCGGCAGCGCCAAGACCCCAGCCGACTCTCGTCCCGATCGCGCCGATGGCCTCCGAACGTGCGGATGACGGCGAATACATCTTTCAGAAACGACAAGGAATAAGCTGATGGCAGCAAAGAAGGCTGGACCTGCAAGTTTGAAGCTGGCCGCGGTGCTGGACCTCAACGAGGCCTCCAACCTGCATGGCAAGCTGGTCTCCATGCGCGGCAGCGATCTCAGGATCGATGCGTCGGGTGTCGAGCGCGTCGGTGTCCAGTGCGCCCAGGTTCTGCTCGCCGGCGTCAAGGCTTGGGAAGAAGACAAGAAGTCCCTCCTCGTGGAGAAGGCTTCGGATGCATTTCAGAAGACGATGCAACTTATCGGCATCAATAACCAGAATTTGGTTGCTAAGGAGATCTAGCAATGAAGAAAAAAGTACTGACCGTGGATGACTCACGGACGATCCGGAACATGCTTCTGGTGACCCTTAATAACGCAGGTTTTGAAACAATTCAGGCGGAAGACGGCGTTGAAGGCCTCGAAGTCCTCGAGGGCTGCAATCCGGACGTCATCGTCACGGATATCAACATGCCGCGTCTCGACGGCTTCGGTTTCATCGAAGGCGTTCGCCGCAACGAAAAATTTCGCGCCGTCCCGATCCTCGTCCTGACGACGGAAAGCGATGCCGAGAAGAAGAACCGGGCCCGGCAGGCCGGCGCGACGGGTTGGATCGTCAAGCCTTTCGATCCTGCCAAACTGATTGATGCGATCGAGCGTGTAACCGCCTGAGCCAGGAATTCCCCCGATGGATATGAACGAAATCAAAGAGATCTTCTTTCAGGAATGCGAAGAGCAGCTCGCTGAACTGGAGTCGGGTCTTCTCAAGCTGAACGACGGGGATCGCGACCCCGAAACGGTGAACGCCGTTTTCCGTGCCGTTCATTCCATCAAGGGGGGCGCTGGTGCCTTCGGTCTGGACGATCTGGTCTCCTTCGCCCACGTCTTCGAGACGACGCTCGATTGCGTGCGCTCCAATAAGCTGGAGCCGACGCAGGACGTCCTGAAGGTCATGCTGAAATCGGCCGACGTGCTCGCCGACCTCGTCACCGCTTCGCGTGACGGCGGCGGCGTCGACGAATCGAGAAGCCGCAGCCTCGTCAAGGAACTCGAGGCGCTTGCCCATGGCGAGCTCCCGTCTTCCTCCGGCCACGACGCCCCGAAACCGGCCGCAAAGGCTGCTCCCGCCGCGGCTCCTGCGGCGAAGGTCGAGCCTCCCAAGCCGAGCGACGACAGCGGTTTCCAGCCGATCCCCTTCTCGTTCGACGGTTTCGGCGAGGAAGATGAGCCGGCAGTCGAAGGCTCGCTCTACGAGGTGATCTTCAAGCCGCGCCGCGAACTCTACTCCAAGGGCAACGAAGCGGCGCTCCTGCTGCGCGACCTGTCCCGTCTGGGAGAGATGAGCATCAATTGCGATACGGATGCTCTGCCGGCGCTGGACAAGATGGATCCGGAAGCGTCCTACTTCAGCTGGAAGATCTCGATCCGGACCACCCGGAGCGAAGACGACATCCGCGCCGTCTTCGAATTCGCGGAATGGGATTGCGACCTCGAAGTGAAGTTTGCCGAAGAGGCATCTTCCAACGATGAACTGCCGATGGTTCCGGTTCCGTTCGATCTTTCGATCCTGGATGACTCTTCGTCCGTTGAAGAGGAAACGGCCAGCGAACGGGGCGCTTCGGAAGAAACCGTAGCCGCCGCCTTGTCCGCCGCCGAGACCGCGAGCAACGTCTCCAGGGCCGCGCGCGTCGCTGAAAAGAAAGAATCGGCCGCCGCGACTGCTGCCGCCCAGAACAATGCCGCAGCCGCCGCTGCCGGCGCGGGCCAGACGATCCGCGTCGATCTCGACCGCGTCGATCGCCTCATCAACCTCGTCGGCGAACTCGTCATCAACCAGGCGATGCTCTCCCAGAGCGTCGTCGAGAACGACGCGACCGGTACCTCGGCCGTCAACATGGGCCTCGAAGAGCTGCAGCAGCTCACCCGCGAGATCCAGGACTCGGTCATGGCGATCCGCGCGCAGCCGGTGAAGCCGGTCTTCCAGCGCATGTCGCGTATCGTTCGCGAAGTGGCCGACATGGTCGGCAAGTCGATCCGCCTGGTCACCGAAGGTGAAAACACCGAAGTCGACAAGACGGTCATCGACAAGATCGCCGAACCGCTGACGCACATGATCCGCAATGCCGTCGACCACGGTATCGAAACGCCCGAAAAGCGCGAAGCTGCCGGCAAGGACCCGGAAGGCACGATCAAGCTGACCGCGAAACATCGTTCGGGCCGCATCCTGATCGAGCTCGCCGACGACGGCGCCGGCATCAACCGCGAGCGCGTCCGCCAGAAGGCGATCGACAACGACATCATTGCAGCCGACGCCAATCTGTCGGACGACGAGATCGACAACCTGATCTTCATGGCGGGCTTCTCGACCGCCGACAAGATCTCCGACATTTCTGGCCGCGGCGTCGGCATGGACGTGGTCAAGCGGTCGATCCAGGCGCTCGGCGGCCGTATCTCGATCTCGTCGCGGCCGGGCTACGGCTCGACCTTCACCATGAGCCTGCCGCTGACGCTCGCCGTCCTCGACGGCATGGTGGTTACGGTCGCCGGCCAGACGCTGGTCGTACCGCTGACCGCGATCGTCGAGACGCTGCAGCCGGAGGCTTCCGCCATCCATTCCTTCGGCGCCAATCAGCGGCTAATCTCGATCCGCAACTCGTTCTGCCCGCTGGTCGACGTGGGTCGGGTCCTCAACTACCGCGCCACCCAGGCCAATCCGGTCGAAGGCGTCGCGCTGCTGGTGGAATCGGAAGGCGGCGGACAGCGCGCACTGATGGTCGATGCCATCCAGGGCCAGCGCCAGGTCGTCATCAAGTCGCTCGAGGCGAACTACACACACGTTCCGGGCATCGCCGCAGCCACCATTCTTGGTGACGGCCGCGTTGCGCTCATCCTCGATGTCGATGCGGTCGTCGCAGCGTCGCGAGGCCAGTCCATGAAACCTGAAATGTCGTTAGCCGCCACGGGTTGAGTTGATATGTCGTATGCCGTGAAGAATCTGGTCCAGGGAAGCAAGGAGCTGATCGCTTTTCGCATCAGCGATCAGGAATTTTGCGTGAACATCATGTCCGTCCGCGAAATTCGCGGATGGACACAGGCCACACCGCTGCCGCATGCGCCCGCATACGTCATGGGTGTCATCAATCTGCGCGGCGCCGTTCTGCCGATTGTCGATCTTTCGGCCCGGCTTGGCATGAAGGATGCCGAGCCGACGGCGCGCCATGTGATCATCGTGGCGCAGATGAAGACCAAAGTTGTCGGTCTCCTTGTGGAAGCCGTTTCCGATATCCTTACGATTACCGACGAGAATATCCAGCCAGTACCGGAAGTCTCTTCCGACCTGGAGAGACAATACGCCCGGGGGATTCTCGCCATCGATAAGCGGATGATCTGCATGATTGAGTTGGACGCCCTCTTCCCCGACACGGAAAGCGAAGTTGCATGAAGCCCCTGGGCGCCATCGAAAGCCGACAGTCACCGGATGAAGTCCTCGCAAGCGGCGAATATCCGCTGACGCGTCGTGACCTCACCGACATTTCGGCGATGATCTACGCGGATGCCGGGATCTATCTCAACGATTCCAAGGCCTCGCTCGTCTATTCCCGCCTTTCCAAGCATATCCGGGCTTTGGGGCTCCGCGGGTTCAAGGACTATTGCGTTCTGGTGGCGTCGCCCGAAGGTGCCGCCGCCCGCCGAGAGATGCTTTCGCATCTGACGACCAACTTCACCCGTTTCTTCCGCGAGAACCATCACTTCGAGCACCTGCGCGACGAGGTTCTGCCGGGTCTGATCAACCGCGCCAAGAGCGGCGGTCGCGTGCGCATCTGGTCGGCCGCCTGTTCGGACGGGCAGGAGCCGTATTCGATCGCGCTGACCGTCCTGTCGCTGCTTCCCAATGCGGCCGATCTCGACTTCCGCATCCTGGCGACCGATATCGATCCGAAGATCCTGGCCGCGGCCCGCGCCGGCATCTACGACGACAACGCGCTCGAGACCATGACGCCGGCCATGCGCAAGCAGTGGTTCCGGGAGGTCGATGCCGGCGGACGCCGCAGGTTCCAGATCGATGAACGCGTCAAGAAGCTGATCACCTTCAACGAGCTGAACCTGATGGCGCAATGGCCCTTCAAGGGCAATTTCGATGTCATCTTCTGCCGCAACGTCGTCATCTATTTCGACGAGCCGACGCAGATGAAAATCTGGTCCCGCTTTGCCTCGCTCCTGCCTGAAGGCGGACATCTTTATATCGGCCATTCCGAACGCGTCTCCGGCGACGCGAAGAACCTGTTCGATAACATCGGCATCACGACCTATCGTTATACCGGCAAGAATGCGGGGAGGAAGGCATGAGCGCTCCAGCACGGGTCCTGGTCGTCGACGATTCCCCGACCATGCGCGGCCTGATCACGGCCATCCTGAATTCCGATCCTGAGGTGAATGTCGTCGGCCAGGCCGGCGACGCGCTGGAAGCGCGCGTCGCGATCAAGCAGCTCAACCCCGATGTCGTTACCCTCGATATCGAGATGCCCAATATGAACGGGCTGGAATTCCTCGAAAAGATCATGCGCCTGCGTCCGATGCCGGTAATCATGGTCTCGGCCATGACCCATCAGGGTGCCAACGCGACGCTGGCCGCCCTCGAGATCGGCGCCTTCGACTGTGTCGGCAAGCCGGCTCCCGGCGACGTTCGCCCTTTCATGGATCTTGCTGAAAAGGTGAAGGCTGCGGCCCGGTCAGGACCACGCCGGAACGGACCTGCGCCGGTCATGGCAGCTGCTCCCGCCGCGGAATACCGCGTCGGCAGAAAGGTTGTGGCCATAGGATCGTCAACCGGAGGCGTCGAAGCGCTCATCGCGGTCCTGCAAAAGTTCCCGCAAAACTGCCCACCGACCGTAATTACTCAACATATGCCTTCCACGTTTACCAAAAGTTTTGCTGAACGGCTTAATCGTATCTGCGCTCCTGTGGTGCAGGAAGCCACGGACGGCGCGCGGCTGGAGATCGGCAAGATCTACCTCGCGCCTGGTGGCGAACGGCACTTGCAGGTGGTCAATCCGTCGGCGCCATGTTGCCGGCTGATCGAAAGGGAGCCGGTAAACGGCCACAGGCCCTCGGTGGACGTCCTTTTCGACTCGGTCGCCGATCTGGCGGGTCGCAATGCGGTCGGGGTCATCCTGACGGGCATGGGCCGCGACGGAGCTGCAGGTTTGCTCAGAATGCGTGGCGCGGGCGCTCGCACGATCGGGCAGAACGAGAAGACGTGTGTGGTCTACGGCATGCCGAGGGTTGCCCATGAAATGGGGGCCGTCGAGCAGCAACTGCCGCTAGGCTCCATTGGAGAAGAAGTGTTGAAGTTAACTGCCGCCCGAAAAGAAGGTACCGAATAAATGTCTATCGCTGAAAAAATCAAAGTTCTGATCGTTGATGATCAGGTCACCAGCCGCCTGCTGCTCAGCGACGCCCTGACACAGCTCGGCTTCAAACAGATCACTGCGGCCGGCGATGGCGAGCAGGGCATGAAGATCATGGCGGAACAGCCCCACCATCTCGTCATTTCGGATTTCAACATGCCGAAGATGGACGGGATCGGCTTCCTGCAGGCCGTCCGCGCCAATCCGAACACCAAGAAGGCCGCGTTCATCATCCTGACAGCTCAGGGCGACCGCGCCTTGGTTCAGAAAGCGGCCCAGCTCGGCGCCAATAACGTTCTCGCCAAGCCGTTCACGATCGAAAAGATGAAGGCCGCTATCGAAGCGGTGTTTGGAGCACTGAAATGAATGACGCCGCTGCAGTCAGGCGTGTCCATATCATCCAGGGGGAATTTAAGGTCCTGAACGACCCGAATGCCGTCCTCTCGACGATTCTGGGCTCATGCGTGGCTGCTTGTCTTCGCGATCCTGTCGCCGGTATCGGCGGCATGAACCACTTCCTGCTTCCGGGATCCGGCGGCTCCATGACCTCGGGCGGTGATGCAACGCGTTATGGCGTGCATCTGATGGAACTGCTGATCAACGGACTTTTGAAGCAGGGTGCCCGGCGAGACCGGTTGGAAGCGAAGATTTTCGGCGGCGCCAAGACGATTGCGAGCTTTTCGAATGTCGGCGAGCAGAATGCCGCATTCGCGATGCAATTCCTAAAGGACGAAGGCATTCCGGTGGTCGGTTCCTCTACGGGCGGGGAGCACGGGCGCAAGCTGGAGTTCTGGCCCGTGAGCGGCCGGGCTCGTCAGTATCCGCTGACCGGGGCCGAAACTCAACGGACGGTGGCTATGGAGGAGCGTCCGGTACGCACGCCGCCGAAGCCGGTCGAGAGCTCAATCGAGTTCTTTTAAAGAAGTCATTTCTCGGGGCGAAAGAAGCCATGAACGACATCGTCAAGACGCCAATCGCTCCCTTTGAGGAATCTCTTCCAGAAGTCCTGATGCGGCTGGTCTCGGAGCTTCATGACGTCGCATACCTGATCGAACGGGTCGAGCCGCAGCTTCTGGAGCTCGGTGGCGAAACGATCCTGCAGTCGCCGGACAGCTTGAAAGTCTTGCAGGGCATAGACCTTGCCGTCCAGAAGACGCGCGGCCTTGCGGAATTCATCGATACGATCACCGGCGGCATTCCGAACGAATGGATGGTCGATGTCTCGACCGCCCTCAATCTCGTCAAACTCGCCGACATGCAGAAGGCGCTGGCCAACGGCATGCGCCACGGCCATTCCCAGCCTTTGAGCAAGGCAGCCGGCGATTTCGATTTTTTCTGATCGCCAGCCCTGACATGCATGCTCCGGCCATGACGGCCCGCGCACTCGCCAGTCTCACGATCCCATCCACAGTCGCCAAAACCACGCTCTCGCGAAACGCTCGCACAAGCTTCGCTTCCTAAGGTGCGATTGAGCATAGGCTCGAATACCTAGTTGGCGATGTGGGAACAGAATGAATCTGTTGGCTCAATTTTCACAAGTCTTTAAAAATCTGGCCGGTTTAGGCCAGACGCGACTTATTGCTTTAGGCGCTGTCGGCGTCGTTTCAATTGCGATCGTTATTGCGGCGGCCCTCTTCGTTAACAAGCCGGCTTACGAGACGCTCTATGTCGGTCTTGATACGGCCGACCTCAACCAGGTAAGCATCGCGCTGGCCGAGGCCAACATGTCCTTCCAGGTCGGTACGGACGGTTCGAGCCTTCAGGTTCCTGCCGGCTCGACGAGCAAGGCGCGGCTTCTGCTGGCCGAGCGGGGCCTGCCGAACAGCACCAACGCCGGTTACGAACTCTTCGACAATGTCGGTTCGCTCGGGCTAACCTCCTTCATGCAGGAAGTCACCCGCGTTCGCGCCCTTGAAGGCGAGATCGGCCGGTCGATCCAGCAGATCAACGGCGTCAACGCCGCCCGCGTTCATATCGTGATGCCGGATGTCGGCAACTTCCGCAGGGGTGAGCAGAAACCGACGGCATCGGTGATGATCCGGGCCAGTTCGACGACGGGGCGCAAGGCTGCCTCGTCCATTCGCCACCTTGTCGCCTCCGCAGTCCCCGGCCTCGACGTGGACGACGTGACCATTCTGGATTCGGCCGGTCAGCTGCTCGCATCAGGCGACGAATACGGCGGCAGCGAAATGAACAAGTCGCTGAGCATCGTCCAGAACGTTCAGCAGGAAATCGAAAACAATATCGACAAGGCGCTGGCGCCTTTCCTCGGCATGGACAATTTCCGCTCCAGCGTCACGGCGGCCCTGAATACGGACAGCCAACAGATCAACGAGACGGTGTTCGATCCGAACTCCCGCGTCGAACGTTCGGTCCGCACTACCAAGGAAGCGTCGAAATCGCAGCAGACCCAGGACGACAACGCCACGACCGTGGAGCAGAACGTGCCGCAGGCCGCTCCGCCTCCGGGTGGCGCAAACGGTCCGAAATCGTCTGATCAGTCCGACAAGAAGGAAGAGCAGACCAACTACGAGATCAACCAGAAGACCGTCGCCACGACGCGCAACAGCTATCAGATCGAGAAGGTTTCGGTCGCAGTCGTCGTCAACAAGGGACGTATCGCGAAAATGGTCGGCGAGCCGGCCGACCAGGCCAAGGTCGATGCCTATCTCGCCGAGATGCAGAAGATCGTGGCATCCGCAGCCGGCATCAATGCAAACCGCGGCGACATAGTCACGTTGACGGCTATGGACTTCCTGGAGAACCAGCTGCTCAGCGAAGCATCCAGCGGGCCGGGCGTGATGGACATGCTGAGCCGCAATGTCGCAGGCATCATCAACTCGCTCGCCTTCGTCCTGGTCGCTTTCCTGGTGGTCTGGCTCGGTCTTCGCCCGCTCATCCGCACCGTCAGCGGCAACAGTGTCGCCGGCGAAGCCGCCGACGGCGCAGGTCTCGAACTTCCGGATTTCTCTCCGACGACCGGCAGCCCGGCACTCATGGACGGTTTCGGCTCCGACTTCGGTTTCGACAGCTCGAACGACATGCTGGGCGGTGGCGACGACGAGGGCTTCAACCGCCGCGTCAAGGAAGGTCCCGAAAAGCGCCTGGCCCGGATGGTCGAAATCTCCGAAGAGCGCGCCGCCAAGATTCTCCGCAAGTGGGCACTCGAAAAGGCGGCCTGACAGGGTATCACGAAAATATGATCGTTATAGGCCGGACCTTGTCCGGCCTATTTCTTTTCAGCTCCGCCACACACTTGGCCAATTTATCTATATGGCGAATCAGCAGGAATATGGCGCAACTGGGGAAATCCGATGTCGGGGCGATGGTAATTCGTAACGCGTCTCCTACAATGGCCTTGATTCGTACAATCACTTCCAGAGGTCCCGAAGAGGTGGAACTGCTGAAACCCCGGTGTCCAGGACGAGGGAAAGCGGCTACTGCCATTATTCTTGATGTATTTGCTTGATGCGGGATCGTTTCGGCGCTGGAGGGGTTGTATGGGAATCGCAACATGCCGCGATGCGCGCATTCATGACGAATGCACCACGAGGCGGGGAGCAGGTACCGAATGGAGTTGTCGGGGGTAGAGATGATGACGGAGGGGCGCTCCTATGCGGAGTCTGCCGGCTCCAGAGGACTCTCGCGTGAGCAATTGGTTCGCCGTCTTTCGGTTTTGGCGGGCTCCAACAACATTCAGGCGGTCATGCGGCTGCTCGCAGATTACGTCGGCGCTTCTCATTTTCTGCTGGCCCGCTACGACCTCATCCAGGAACAGGGCCTCGATTTCATCGTAACCTCCAACTGGCCCTTTGATCTCGTCCGCCGCTTAGGCTCCGAGCTCGCAAGCGGTTACGCGCGTTCCACCGAACTGGAAAAGTGCCTCTCGTTGCTGACCCCGAGCTTTGCCTTGTTACCCGACGACATCGTGCCGCCGGACGACATCAGCCGGCAGTACTGCTCGCTTACCTTTTGCGTTGGCCGGACGCGGTTCTCGCTGATGCTGCTGTTCCTGGACGGCATCATCCTGTCGCAGGAACGATTGAGGGAAGTGGGCCTGTTCGCCGCCTACGGCGCCAGTTTCGGAGAGAATGCCGACGCTAGGACGGAGCGTGATTTCGAACTGACGGAACGGGAGCTGGAATGTCTCTTCTGGATTGCGGAGGGCAAGACCAGTGACGAGATCGCCGTGATCCTCGGCATATCCCGCAATACGATCAACAACTACATTACCAGCGTGATGCGTAAGACGGCAACCAAGACTCGCTCCGAGGCGATCGCCTACGCGGTTCGCAACAACTTAGTTTAGGAAAATAATTTCAATGGGTTATTCGCGCAGCGGCACGGCAGATGGACCTGGAAGCATCCAGTATCTGCGCCTCCAGCGCGCATCGAGTCGGTCGGACATCTTTCCGAAACTCGTCGCCATGCAGAAGAACCTGAAGGCGCGGAATTTTGCGGTTTTCCGGATAGCCGGCGCCGGGCTGCCCAACAAGCGCAAGCTCGTATGCGAGCTCGAAAACTGGGGAGCCGGCGCGCTGGAGAGCAGCAACCAGCTCGTCGGTGTTTATGGCGAGGCGCTGCTGGACCATATCGAGACGTCGCTTCTGCCGCTGATCTGGAACGGATCGGAGAATACCAGTTTTGCTGATGCGGGCGAGTTTTCACCGTTGACGCATCGCCTGAATTCCGGCGTCGTTCCCTTTTCGGGGATCGCCTTTCCCGTACGCCTCGGCGCCCTCGGCAACGGCTATGTTGCTTTCTTCGGTACATCGATGGATTTGGTGAGCGATGTCATCATCGACCAGCATGTCAGGAGCTGCCAGGTGGTCATGGACCTCCTGGCACTCGACGAACGTCGCAGCGTCCCGGCGGAATCGCTGAGCGAACGGGAGATAGCCTGCCTTCAGCTGGCCGGCGACGGCCGCATCAGCGAAGAGATTGCCGAAAAGCTTGGCCTCTCCGTCCACACCGTCAACGCCTATCTCGGCTCGGCCACCATCAAGCTCGATTCGGTCAACCGCATCCAGGCGATCGCCAAGGCGATCAGGCTCGGTTATATCCACTGAACCGGTCGGATAAGAACCCGTCTTCTAGACTTGGGGCAGGGCGGCTTACATCTGCGAGTTGCTGGTCTTCACGAATTTGGCTTCCTGGAGGCTTTTTGCCAGGAAGGCTGTGTTGTCGTGCGGATCCTCGAAGGGAGCCTGGAACGCAATGTGGTCGATCTCGAGGGCTGCCAGCTGGTCAGCCAGCGTCAGGCGCGCATAGACGGAAACACCGCGCGGCTTGATTTCGAGGTCGAGGACGACTTCCGGCTTGCCGTTCCATTCGAGCTTGTAGTCGCCGCCGGCGCCGAAACTGACGGTCCCCGGATGGAAATAGAGCTCGGCTGCTGAAGACACGAGATCGGCAAGGCTGCCGTGGCACTCTAGGCGTAGAAGTGAGATGAGGTCACCGGCATCGAGCAGGCGAAGTTCCGAAGCCACCGGGCTTATTGCTTGTGCAACGATTTCTTCCCGTTCGGTGGAGTAGGTGCATTTCTTCATGACGCTCAGCGTGTCCGTTTTTTTTGCGACCGGGAAGCGTAGACCCGGTGCACGAGTTCTGCCACAGCCTTGTAGAAGACTGGCGGAATGACACTATCCGCCGAGACTTGCGCAAACATGGAGCGCGCCAGAGGCGGATCCTCGAAAATGGGAATATCGTTTTGCTCGGCAATCTCGCGAATCTTGAGGGCAATCAGGTCCTGGCCCTTGGCGACGACGACCGGTGCGTCGTTCTCCTCGCGCACGTAACGCAGCGCTACGGCAAAGTGAGTCGGGTTGGCGATCACGAGCGTGGCGCGCGGCACGTTGTTGATCATCCGCCGGCGGGCACGGTCGCGCGCAACCGATTTCTGGCGCTGCTTGACGATCGGGTCGCCCTGCGCCTGCTTGTATTCGTCCTTGACCTCCTGCTTGGTCATCTTGAGTTCGTTGTACCAGTGATAGCGCGTCCACAGGACGTCGACCACGGCAAGTATCCCCGCCGAGAGGACGACGACGACCACCATTCGGCGGACGACTGCGTCCAGTTTGACGAGGATGACCTGCGGATCCGAGAACATCGCGTCCAGCGAGGAGAGATATTCGCCGCGCAATGCGAAATACATGATCACGGCCACGATCAGGATCTTGAAGATCGACTTTCCGAACTCGACGAAACCCGGAACGCTGTAAATCCGCCCGAAGCCCTTGGAGGGTGAAACGCGGGAAATCTGCGGCCGCACGCGCTCGAGGACCAGCGACGGCATGTTCTGCGCGAACGACGAGCCAAGCCCGAAAATGATGAAGAGCAGCATCACCGGAACGAGGAACGCCGCGATAGCCCAGCCGAGATGGACGCTCAGCGAAACGACGTCCGTCGAATTTTCGAGCCGCCACTGATCCGGCTGTTCGAAAAGGTCCTTCAGCGTCTCGGCCATTTTTGCGATGTTCGAGGGCAGGAAGAAGACGAGAAAGACATAGAATGCCAGGATGGAGGCAAAAAGCGGCACCTCTCGGGAGACCGGGACGTTACCCTTGTCTGCCGCTTCCGACATTCGTTTGGCGGTCGGGTTTTCTGTTTTACTGTCTTTATCGTCGTCGGACACGGCTTTGAACCAATCGGTCTTCCGGTTGCGAGGACGTGGCTCAAACGAATCGGCCGCCGCCGCCCGCGATGTTACCGCATCGCCTGCTAGCCGCTAATCGAGTCGAGAAAAAGACTGTGGGTGGCCGGAAAATATCGGCCAAAGGCTGCTCGAAACGAAAACGGAGCGGGAAATTTCCCGCTCCGCTTCTTCGTAGCGCTTCAATCGGAAGGTCAGGCGGCTTCGGCCGGCTTGTCGCCTTCCTTCTTTTCTTCCTTGAGCATGATCTGGCCCGAATTGGCGAGCCGGATCGCCTCCTGTGCGATCGCGCGACGGGCAATCGCCACTTCGCGCGGATTGAGGTTCATGTTCTGAACCGCGAGATCGCTTTCGATCATGCGGCGCTGGCGCGGGCTGATGGCCGCGAGAACACATTCCTTGATCTCGTTGGTCGCACCGCGCAGCGCCATCGTGAGAATGTCCCCTGCGACGTCGTTGAGCAGCATGACGCGGCTGCGCTGCGGCATGTAGAGCAGGTCTTCGAAGAGGAAGATCTTCGGACGCACCTTGTTGACGGAGTCTTTGCTGATCGTCTCGAGGGAGCTGAGCAGGGTGTCGACCTGGCTCTTGTCGAGCTCGTTCATCAGTTCGGCAACCTTGTTCGAGCCGCTCGAGTTGCGTTCGGCTTCGATTGCCGCGATCAGTTCCATCACCCGGTTCTCGATGATCTGCGCGGCCTTGGGGCTGACTTCCTTCATGTTGACGGCCCGGTTCATGATATCGGCGCGTCGGCTGTCGGGAAGCTGGAGAAGGACCTTGGCGCCGAACATCGATGGCATCTGCGAAAGAATGTAGGCAACCGTCTGCGGATGTTCGCGCGACAGGAATTTGCCCACGAATGCCGGATCGGCATCCTGCAGGCGGTCCCAGATATTGGCCTGGTAATCGTCGAACGCGGCGCGGCGGCCGAGCAGCCCGTCGACTTCTTCCGGTGTCAGGCCCGCTTCGAGAATGCCTTCGATCGCCGCGGCATTGTCCATGAGACCGGTGCCCTCGGTGAACAGGTCCTCAAACTCGTTGACGAGTTCGAGGAGTTCGTCCGGGGGGATGGCGCGCAGGCTCTGAGCACAGGCAATGATATTCTGCAGCTCGGCCTGCGTGAAATACTTGAGAAGCTTGCCAGCGACGCCCTTGCCCATAGCCAGGAGCACTGCCGCGGCCTTTTCGGCCTTGGACAACGGTTTCGTAGAGAGGGCGCTGCCACCGAAATCCTCAAAGTCCATCATGGTCTTCCTTCTCTGTCCCAAACAGGGATCAGGTTCTTCTCGTGCTCAGTACTTCCGTCAGTCGCACACCGAAACGCGTGTCGTCATTTTCCAGCACGGTGATTTCGCCCTTGCCGATGCGGCGTCCGTTGACCACGATTTCAACCGGCTCGCCGATCTTCTTGTCGAGTGCGATCGTCGCCCCCTCCTCGAGGGTCATCAGGCCCGACACCTGCATGCGGCTGGTGCCGAGCACGATCTCGACGTCGATCGGGATATCCATGATCAGGTCGAGATTGGCGTTGAGCGCGCTGCCCGGTTCCTGGTAGGCGGCGCTGCTGGATGTGGAGCTGCCGAAATCGTTGCCGCCGAAGCTTTTTGCACCGCCAAGACCCGAGGCGCCGCCACCGAAGCTGCTGCCGAACGTATCGGCCTGCGCTTCGAAGCCGCCGCCGAAGGACGGAGCGTCGGCCGAAAAATCGGAGGTTGCGGACGATCCGAAATCGGCATCGAAATCAGGTGCGCCGCCATCGGCATCCGTCTTCAAGACGCCGCGCAAATCGTCGATGGCCTGATCCAGATCGGCATCATTGCCGAGCGGCATCAGCGAGTCGTCGTCGGTGAGAGGTGTCTTCTTCGTAGCCATGCGGTGATTATTCCTGTTGAAACTTGCGTCAGCCTGCCTTGGCGAAAAAAACCAGTGACAGGCCGGCCGCGGGTCTAGCCTATCAGGTGTTGGAGAATCTCGTCGTCCGTGCTGATGTTATCCTTTACGCGGACTGTATACCGCTCGCCGGACCGCCCGAATTCGCACGAATACATATCCCGGCCGTTTGCACTGACCTGAACCTGGACATCGCGCTTGTCCTGGAAGGCGATTACGTCGCCGGCTGCGAGCCGCGAGATTGTACCGAGCGTCAGCTTCTGCAGGCGGATGCGGGCTTCGAGGGTGACGTGCGAGCGGCGGACCTGGTCGTTCATGCGGTCCGTCCATTCCTGCTTGGCCTTGGAAGCCTGAGCCTTCGCCTTCGGCGCGGTGACCTTGGTCTTCAGGAAAGCACGTTGGGGGATGACCAGAGCGAATTCGGAGATCACCGAACCGAGCTCGAACGCCATGCGGATGGAGACGCCGAATTCCGGGCGAGACAGATCGTCCGGCTTGGGGCGGTCTTCGGCGTTATGAGGCCGTTCAAGGCTTGCTTCGAAGCCTCCCTGGGCGTTGACACCCGATCGCAGCACATTGGCAATCCGCTCGAAGACCATCACGGCGAGGTCGAGTTCGATATCCGAAAGCGGGCGTTCGATCGGCTGCATGATCGTCTCGAGCGCGGAGCCCAGCATCAGCTCCATGAGCGCAATCACGAAACTGTTGCCGCAACCGAGCACGAAGTTCGGCGACCAGTTGCGCAGGGATCCGTCGGAAAGGGCAAACCCATCGCCGAGATCGTTAATGAGATCGGTCATCAGGCCGGACGTGCAGCTCACATAGGAGACGCCGATCCGGATGCCGGTTTCGCTGTGAAAGACGTCCGGCAGGAATTCCGCGTAGAGTTGCGCGAATTCGCTGCTGATCTTCTCGACGGTCTTCTTGTCGCCGAGGCCTCCGGTCAGTTTTGCCAGGAGCGCCAGGTCCATGCCCGACGCCGGTGATTGGTTTGCTTGGTTCGACGTCATCATGCCGCCTTTTCTCCACCAGGATTCATCATTTCCTGCTCGACCGAGTCGATCGAGGGCCGTTCTTTGTTGGAAATCGTCTTGCGTCCGTATTCGAGCGCGACCTGCGGCACGGAGCCGTTCATGTAGGCAAGCAGGGTCTGCTTGACGATGATGTAGAGGCGATGCTGCTTGGTGCGGACGATCTTGATCTGGGAGGTCAGCGGGTTGCAGACCGAATAGGACAGGAAGATGCCGAGCATGGTGCCGACGAGAGCCGCACCGATGAGGCCGCCCAAGACTTCCGGCGATTCGTTGATCTTGCCCATCGCCTTGATAACCCCGAGAACGGCGGCGACGATACCGATGGCCGGAAAGGAATCTCCCATCGCGGTGATCGCGTGATAGGGCTTCATCTTGTCGGCGAACATGGTGTTGATTTCTTCATCCATCAGGGCCTCGATCTCGTGGGAGCGGGCATTGCCGATGATGATGAGGCGCACGTAGTCGCAGATGAAGGCGGTCAGTTCCTTGTTCTTCAGGACCGTCGGAGCGGTCTGGAAGATCGGCGATTCCTCCGGATTGTCGATATGCGCTTCGATTTCGTTGCGCGACTTGGTTCTGAGGTCGCGCATCAGCGAATAAAGCACGCCGAGAATGTCGAGATAGTTGCGCTCTTTCGGGACGGCGTTCTTGAATGCCTCTCCGAGCGCCTTGCCGCTATCCTTCACGACCTTCATCGGGTTGGCCATGATGAAGCCACCGAGACCGGCGCCACCGATGATCAGAAGCTCATAGGGCTGGATGAGGACGTCGATGTGGCCACCCATGGCCATGAAGCCACCGAGAATACAGCCAACGGTGATGACAAAGCCGATAATAATATTCATCGCGTACCTGTGCCCGATCGTTTTCGTTTGTCTTGGGGATAAGGCGTCTGGCTTGCGTGAGGCTGGCTGTGGAGACGCCAATGAAAGCAGGTCCGGAACAGCTTCGCACAAGTCTTCGAGCCTAGTTCTGCCGACGATCGGACCGGATTGCCCGCTCCGCAGCGACGTCCGCCGCTTCCGCGGACTTAGGTAGAGCTACCGTGATCACGACCTATACCAGCTACGCAATGATCAGCCGCGACATGTCGAAGTCGCTGGAACGCGTCGCCGAAAAGCCGGAAGTTGCGCGCGAGAGCGAATATTACCTCTCCAAGATCGGCAGCATCAAAACCATCGACGACTTCATGGCCGATACGCGCATCTATAACTACGCGCTGAAGGCTCACGGTCTCGAAGACATGGCTTATGCCAAGGCCTTCATCCGCAAGGTCCTGACCGAGGGAACCGACAACAAGGCGGATTTTGCCAACCAGCTCTCCGACAGTCGCTATGCGCAGCTCGCCGAATCCCTGAATTTTGCCGCCTTCGGCACCACCGCCACCTCCTTCGACAAGGCCCAGAAGGGCGTCGTCGACAAGTTCCAGCGCCAGACGCTGGAAGAGGATGCGGGCGTCGAGAACATGGGCGTCCGGCTGGCGCTCTATTTCGAGCGCACCGCCCCGACGATCAAATCCGGCATGGAAGTTCTTGCCGACGACGCGCTTTCGGAAGTCATGCGCACCGCGCTTGGTATGTCGGCCGAGATGATCGGCGCCGACCTCGACCGTCAGGCCAAATACATCGAAGACACGGTCAAGATCGCGGATTTCCAGGACCCGGCCAAGGTCAACAAGTTTCTCGAACGGTTTACGGCGATGTGGGAGATCAGCAATCCCAGCGAGAGCTACGATCCGCTCGCCGTCTTCAATTCCCCATCCTCGAGCGGAATTTCCACGGATCTTCTGATCTCGATCAATAACCTGAAACTCGGAGGCAAATGATATGCAGTCCGGACTTTACGTCGGCATCTCTTCCCAGATCGCGCTCGAGCGCCGCTTGAACACGATCGCCGACAATATGGCCAACATGAACACCGTCGGCTTCCGTTCCACGGAGGTCAAGTTCGACGAGGTCTTGAGCAAGACCCAGAACGATATCGGTGCAAAGGTCGCGTTCGTCACCCAGGGCAACGACTATCTGTCGACCCGTACCGGCGAAATGCAGCGCACGGGCAACCCGCTGGACTTCGCAATCAAGGGCAATGCCTGGTTCGCGATCGATACGCCGGCCGGCCAGGTGCTGACCCGCGACGGCCGTTTCACGATGGACGAGCTCGGCCAGCTCCGTTCGATCCGCGGTTATGCGGTTCTCGATGCCGGTGGTGCCCCGATCCAGCTCAACCGCGATGGCGGCCCTCCGACCGTCGGCTCCGACGGCATCATCCGCCAGAACGAGCAGCCCGTCGCCAGCCTCGGCCTGTTCACGGCCGACGTCACGAAGGGCTTCGTCCGTCACGACAACTCCGGCGTGATCACCGTCGATACGCCGCAGCCGGTGCTCGAGGGGATCGATAACTCCGTCGTTCAGGGCTACCTCGAAGGGGCGAACGTCAACGGCATCCGCGAAATGACCCAGCTGATCCAGGTCAACCGCGCTTTCGAAAGCATCTCGTCGCTGATGCGCGATAGCGAGACCTCGCTGGACGATGCGATCAAGACACTCGGCGGCTCCAACGCCTAAACGATAGGAAAGAGGGCCCACCATGATGGAAGCGGCTATCCTCGATGCAGTCAACGGCGGCAAGCTGGCCCAGCTTGCCGGCCTTTCGGCACGTTATTCCGACCCGGCCTTCTCGGTCGCCCATGGTGGTCATGTCAGGACCATCGCTGCAGGACATTATACCGTTGCGGGCTTGTCGAAACACGTGCGGCTTGGCGAATTCGTCGCCCATCGCAGCGCGACCGGCATCCATCTCGGCGAAGTGGTCCGCGTCGAGCCGGACATTATCTACGTCTGCCCCATCGAACCCGGCGAGCCGATCGGCATCGGCGATACGGTGATCCGCAAGGGCGCCTTTCGTGTCGCGCCGGACAATAGCTGGTGTGGACGCACGATCAATTCGCTCGGAGAGCCGATCGACGGCAAGGGTCCGGTCGGGCGCGGTCTTCATCCGCGTTCGATCGCCAATACCGCTCCGCCTTCAATGACACGCAGCCGCGTCGAAAAGGGTTTCAGGACCGGGGTCCGGGCCATCGACATCTTCTCGCCGCTCTGCCTCGGCCAGCGTCTCGGCATTTTCGCCGGCTCGGGCGTCGGCAAGTCGACGCTTCTCTCGATGCTCGCCAGAGCCGATTCCTTCGACAAGGTGGTGATCGCACTGGTCGGCGAGCGCGGCCGCGAAGTGCGCGAATTCATCGAGGATACGCTCGGCGAGCATATGTCGAAATCGATCGCCGTCGTTGCGACCAGCGACGAAAGCCCGATGCTGCGCAAGATGGCGCCGCTGGTGGCCATCACCATCGCCGAACATTTCCGCGATCAGGGCGACAACGTCCTGTTCATCGCCGACAGCGTCACCCGTTTTGCCCATGCGATTCGCGAGGTCGCCGTTGCGGCAGGCGAGCCGCCGATCGCCCGCGGTTATCCGGCGTCGGTCTTCACCGAGTTGCCGCGCCTGCTTGAACGCGCCGGCCCGGGCGTCGAGGGAACGGGTACGATCACCGCGATCATCTCCATCCTTGTCGATGGCGACAACCACAACGACCCGATCGCCGACTCGACCCGCGGCATTCTCGACGGTCACATCGTTCTTGAGCGTTCGCTTGCCGAGGAAGGCCGTTATCCGCCGATCAACCCGCTCTCCTCGATCTCGCGTCTTGCCCGAAAGGCCTGGACCGAGGATCAGGAAAAGCTGGTGTCGCGCCTGAAATCGCTGGTGCACCGCTACGAGGAGACGCGCGACCTGCGCCTTATCGGCGGTTACCGCGCCGGCAGCGATCCGGATCTCGACATGGCGATCAAGCAGGTGCCGGTCATCTATGAAGTCTTGAAGCAGACGCCGGGGGAAAAACCGACGCTCGACGCTTACGCGGACCTGGCCAATGCCCTGCGGGCGGCGGCAGGGCAGGGCAATCCGCAGTCGGCCATAGCAAGAAGGTGATTATTCGATGAGCGACAAGAACAATCAGGAAGCGGCAGCTCAATCGGAAGAGGCTCGCTCGCGATTGAGCGACAAGATCCTGGTCGCGACAGGCATCACCCTGGCCGCAGCTTCCGCCTTCTTTCCATGGTACGTCTTCCTGAATGCCGACAAGTTCGGCATCCGGACCGAAGCGCTCGGCCGCACGCGCGATCTGCCTCCGGGCGCCGCTCGCTCGGTCGTGACCGTATCGCCTCTCGCCATGACCGACAGTTCCAAGGACGATTGGCCGAAGCCCGTCGAGCCGATGGATGCGCTGACCACGGCCACCACGTCGTCCCTCGGCGAAACGCGCAAGGACGGCAATCTGCAGGAAGAGCAGCCCTTTCCGGGCCGGGGCAATTTCCGGCTGCTGCACGTCGCCAATGGCCGCGCGCTCATCGAGGACGGCTCCGGCATGTATATGGTCCGGGTCGGCTCGGTTTTGCCCGACAACAGCAAGCTCGCCACGCTCGAACAACGAGAGGGCAAGTGGGTGATCATTACTTCCAGCGGAGAAGTTTATCAGGACACGGGCGGGAGTGCTCGCCCGTAAGTCCGACGCAAGGTTACTGGCATAGTTTCCGGACAGAAGATGGAGACAAGCCTATGCAACCGATTCAATTGTTCGAAATGGCATCCCGTCAGGCCGATTGGCTTTCGGTGCGCCAGGAAGTTGTTGCGGGCAACATCGCGAATGCCAACACGCCGAAGTTCAAGGCGAAGGACATCACGCCTTTTGATTCGGTGCTGGATCGCACGCATGTTCCGATGGCCCGCACCAATCCGGCCCATTTCGCCAGCAACGACCTCAGCGATGAGATCGACATCAAGGCATCGGAGCTGAACGACGAAATCGGCGTCCAGGAATCCGGAAACACCGTCTCGCTGGCCGATGAGCTGACCAAGACGGGTGAAATCAAACGCCAATACGAATTGAGCACAGGACTAGTGAAATCGTTTCACAGCATGATGCTGACGTTAGTTAAGAGGTAAGCAAATGGATCCGCTTTCAGCCTCCCTGAAGATCGCTGGATCGGGAATGGAGGCGCAGTCGACACGTCTGCGCATCGTTTCCGAAAACATCGCCAACGCCCGCTCCACCGGCGACACGCCGGGTGCCGACCCCTACCGCCGCAAGACGATCACCTTCGGCTCCGAGTTGGACAAGGCAAGCGGCGTGGACGTGGTCGAGATCAAGAAACTCGGCAACGACAGCTCGAAGTTCATCGAGGAATATGATCCGGACCACCCGGCCGCCGATGCCAGGGGCATGGTCAAGCTGCCCAACGTCAACATGCTGATCGAGATGGGCGACATGCGCGAAGCCAATCGCTCCTACGACGCAAACATCCAGACCATCAAGCAGACGCGCGAACTGATCGCTGCGACGATTGACCTTCTGAAGGCCGGACAATGATCGACAAGATTCAAAACCTTAGCTCTCTCTCGCTGACCAACGGCCTCGACGAGGTCGGCTCCGCAAGCCGTTCCACGCTCGCCGGCGGCATCGCGACGACGCCCGGCCAGAACACCGGCATGGATTTCGGCAGCGTCATGGCCAACATGGCGACGGACACGATGAACAGCCTGAAGGGCGCCGAATCGATGTCCTTCAAGGCCATCCAGGGCAAGGCGAATACCCGTGAAGTCGTCGATGCGGTTCTTGAAGCGCAGCAGTCGCTCCAGACCGCCATGGCGCTGCGCGACAAGATCGTGTCCGCCTATCTCGAAGTCACGAAAATGCAGATCTAGAGTTTGAGGACGAAGACATGAGAGCGCTTTCCGTCGCAGCAACGGGCATGGATGCCCAACAGACCAATCTCGAAGTCATCGCGAACAATATCGCGAACATCAACACGACCGGTTACAAGCGCGCCCGCGCCGAGTTTTCCGATCTTCTCTATCAAAGCGAGCGTGCCCAGGGCGTGCCGAACCGCGCCAACCAGGCGATCGTGCCGGAAGGCGCGAACATCGGTCTCGGCGTGCAGACCTCGGCTGTCCGCAACATCCACACCCAGGGTGAACTGACCCATACCGAGAACGATCTCGACGTGGCGATCGTCGGCCGCGGCTGGTATCAGATCCAGACCCCGGACGGCCAGACGCTCTACAGCCGCGCCGGCGCCTTCAACAAGAACGCCGACGGCCAGCTGGTCACGATCGACGGTTATGCGGTCGTGCCGAACATCACTTTCCCGGCAGACGTCAGCGAAACCAAGATCACCCGGACGGGTCAGGTCATGGTCCGCATCGGCAATTCCCCCGATTTCACCGAGATCGGCCAGCTCACCACCGCCAACTTCGTCAACGAAGCCGGCCTGCAGCCGCTCGGCGACAACCTGTTTGCGCAGACCGCCGCATCCGGCGAGCCGATCGTGGCAGCCCCCGAGGATCCGGGCTTCGGTTATCTGAAGCAGGGTTATCTGGAGAGTTCGAACGTCGACGCCGTCCGCGAGATCACCGACCTGATCTCCGCGCAGCGCGCCTACGAAATGAACTCCAAGGTCATCACCACAGCCGATGAGATGGCTACGATCGTCAGCAAGAACCTGAAATAATAACCAGGAGACGGGCAGACATGAAGTTTCGCCGGAAAAATGCGATTGGCGCCAGGCTGGCCTTGCGGCTCCTGGCAGCTCTTCTTGCCGCAACGGGCTCGCCGGTCCTCGCCGGTATGGGCACGGCCGTTGTGCCGGTCCAGACCATTTATCCCGGCGAAGAGATCACCGAGGGCAGGGTCGAGGAGGTGCAGGTCACCAATCCGAATCTGGGCGGCGACTATGCCCGCAGGACCGAGGAAGTCGTGGGCATGGTGGCAAAGCGCACGCTGTTGGCTGGGCGCACCGTTCCGGTTTCGGCACTTCGCGAAGCCTTCGCGGTCACGCGCGGCAAGTCGGTTCGCCTGACCTTCACCATCGGCGCCATGACCATTTCGGCCTCCGGCGCGCCGCTTGAGAATGCGGCGGTCGGGGATGTCATTCGTGTGCGCAACATCGATTCGGGTGTCACGGTCAGCGGTACCGTCATGGCTGATGGGACGATCCAGGTGATGGCGAAATGAGAACCCGTCTCTTCCTCACAACACTTGCCGTGATCGGCTCCCTCCTGGGCGGCGCGCCGGCATCCGCCGACGGTCCCTATGTCGTCACCGCCCGTATCAAGGACATCGCGTCCCTGCAGGCCGGTCGCGACAACCAGCTGATCGGCTACGGCCTCGTCGTCGGTCTTCAGGGCTCGGGCGACAGCCTGCGCTCGTCTCCCTTCACCGACCAGTCGATGAAGGCGATGCTGCAGAACCTCGGCATTTCGACCCAGGGCAGCCAGTCCAACGCCAAGAACGTCGCGGCCGTCATGGTCACGGCCAACCTGCCGCCCTTCGCCAGCCCCGGCAGCCGCATCGACGTGACGGTCAGCTCGCTCGGCGATGCGACCTCTCTGCGCGGCGGCACGCTGGTCATGACCTCGCTTTCCGGCGCCGACGGCCAGATCTACGCCGTGGCCCAGGGGGCACTGGTCGTGTCCGGCTTCTCGGCCCAGGGCCAGGCAGCCACATTGACCGAAGGTGTGACGACGGCGGCCCGCGTTCCGAACGGCGCGATCGTCGAGCGTGAATTGCCGTCGAAGTTCAAGGACTCGGTAAACCTCGTCCTGCAGCTCCGCAATCCGGACTTCTCGACCGCGGTGCGCGTCTCCGACATCGTCAACAGCTTCGCGGCCCGCCGCTACGGCGGTCCGATCGCAGAACCCCGCGACAGCCAGGAAGTGATCGTTCAAAAGCCGAAGTCCGCCGATCTGACGCGCTTGATGGCCGAGATCGAGAACCTCGTGGTCGAAACCGATACGCCCGCCAAGGTCGTCGTCAATGAGCGGACCGGCACGATCGTCATCGGCGCGGATGTGAAGATCTCGCGCGTTGCGGTGAGCTACGGGACGCTGACGGTGCAGGTCACGGAGACCCCGCAGGTGATCCAGCCCGAACCTTTCTCGCGCGGCGAGACGGAGGTTCAGCCCCAGACGGATATCATGGCGATGAAGGACGGCGGCCAGGTCGCGCTCCTCAACGGTCCGGATTTGCGGACCCTGGTCGCCGGTCTCAACAGCATCGGCGTCAAGCCGGACGGCATCATCGCCATCCTGCAAGGCATCAAGTCCGCCGGCGCCCTTCAAGCGGAGCTCGTCCTGCAATGACCGAGACGCTCTTCACCATTTCCGTATCCAAGACGCTGGCGCGCCGCGTCCTCGCCGCTGCCGCTGTCCTGACGCTGGTTTCCCAGGTCGGAGCACAGCAGCCGGCGCCGGTCACCGAAGCGTCGACCAGCGACGAGATCCAGAAATTCTGCACCAATATCGCCGATGCCGCGCGCGATCAGCGCTATCTCCTGCAGAAGCAGGAGCTTGAAAAGCTGCAGGCGGATGTCGATACCCGCATCAAGGCCCTTCAGGATCGCACCGCCGAATACCAGGACTGGTTGAAGCGCCGCAACGACTTCCTGGCTCGGGCCCAGGCCGGCCTGGTCGATATCTTCAAGACGATGAAGCCGGATGCGGCAGCACCGCAGCTCGGAGAAATGAACATGGAGGTCGCAGCCGCGATCATCATGCAGCTTCCGGCCCGCCAATCGGCCCTTTTCCTCGCGGAAATGGACCCACAGAAGGCCGGCATGATCTCCACGATCATCTCAAGCGCTTCCGACCCCAACACGTCGAAAGCACGCGCTCCCAATGTTCCGAAAGTGCCCTCATGACGAAACGCATTCCCGCCATCATGGCCGTTCTGTTCCTGGCTGGTTGTTCGAGCCAGACGATCAAGGAGATCGGCAATGCGCCGGCGATGAGCCCGATCGGCAGCGGCCTGCAATATGCGCAGGCGCCGCAGATGTCGTCCTATCCGAAGCAGCCGCGGCAGATGGCCAGCGGCTATTCGCTCTGGAGCGACAATCAGGCTGCGCTTTTCAAGGATTCTCGCGCGTTGAACGTCGGCGACATCCTCACGGTCGATATCAAGATCAACGACAAGGCGTCGTTCGACAACGAGACGGAACGCAACCGCACGAATTCGACCAGCCTGACCTGGGGCGCCAACCTCAGCAACCTGTTCGGCTGGACCCCGAAAGCGGGCACGACCGGCGATCTCGGCACCGATTCGAGCACGGATTCGCAGGGCAAGGGAACGACCAAGCGTGCCGAAAGCCTGAAGCTGCTCGTGGCCGCCGTCGTGACCGGCATTCTCGAAAACGGCAATCTCCTGATCAGCGGCTCGCAGGAAGTGCGCGTCAACCACGAAATCCGCATTCTGAACGTTGCCGGTATCGTCCGGCCGCAGGATGTCGATTCCACCAATATGATCTCCTATGACAAGATTGCCGAGGCCCGCATCTCCTACGGTGGCCGCGGCCGCCTGACGGAAGTCCAGCAGCCGCCGGTCGGTCAGCAGGTCGTCGATATGTTCTCGCCCTTCTGACGGACCTGGGCGAAGGTCTCTTGATGTGAAGGTTTGAAGACCATGGCGGATGAAGCACAGGCGGGCGACGCCGGTAAGAAGAAGAACGGCAGCATCATGGTCATCGCGGGCGTCGCGATCCTGACCGTGATCGGCGCCGGTGGCGGCTGGGTCGTCGGCGGCATGATCGCGCCGAAGGATCCGGACGCCGCGCAGAAGCACGAGACGGCGGCAGCCGGCGGCGAACACGGCGAGGCCGGCAAGAAGGAAGAGGGGCTTCCCCATATTTCCACCGAGGCGAACGGCGTCGTTCTCCTCGAGCCGATTACCACCAATCTCGCCTATCCGTCCGAAAACTGGATCCGGCTCGAAGTCGCGCTTGCGTTCAAGGGGCCGCCGGAACTGGCCCTCGCGGAGAATATCCACCAGGACATCCTCGCCTACATGCGCACCGTTTCGCTGCAGCAGATCGAAGGTCCGCGGGGCTTCCAGTATCTCAAGGACGATCTCAAAGAACGCGTCGATCTTCGCTCGCAGGGCAAGGTCGCCAAGGTGATGTTCCGCTCCTTCGTGATCGAGTAGCGGCGGGTTTCAAAGACAACGCACGAAAAAAGCGGCCTAAACGGCCGCTTTTTTATTCGGAGTGGGTCTCCATACGGTCGGCCGCTCCTTCCAGCCTGGGTGGAAGGAGCAGCTTGTTCGGTTAGCGGAGCCGCTTCAGGAAGCCGTCCGGGGCGACGGTGATCAGCAGCTTGTTCTCGATCGACTTGTCGATCTCGAATTCCGGATGGGTCTTCAGATATTCGAAGACGGCCGTTTTCGGATTGTCGCCCGGTCCCCAGGGACGATCGCCGGCCAGTTCCTTCGGAAGGTCCTCGACGACGGTGTCGAACACGATGCAATAGCTGCCGACGCTGGTGAGCGGGGCATAAAGCTTGAGTTCCTCGAGAACGTGCTCGTGCGTATGGTTGCTGTCGAGGCTGATCAGGATGCGCGAATAGCCGGCGGCGACCTTGCGGACCTGGTCCATGATCTCGGGCGCGATGCTGGAGCCCTGGATCATCTCGATCCGGGATGCCATCGGATGGGCCTCGATCGCCTCCTTGTTATGGGCGCGGATGTCGATGTCGATGCCGAGAACCTTGCGCTTCGGCTTGGCCGGATCGACGACTTCGCCCTTTTCCGCAGCTTCCGACAGTTCCAGCAGGGCCAGCATCGAGGCGCTGAGGATGAGGGAGCCACCATGGGCTATACCGGTCTCGATGATCAGGTCGGGCTTCACCGTCCAGATCAGCTCCTGCATGGCGACCATGTCCTGCGGATACTGGATGATCGGCCGGCCGAGCCAGAAGTAGTTGTAGGAATATTGCGAGGCGATCGACGTGCGCATGAACTGCGCGGCGCTGTCGTTCAGCTCCTTGTTTCCAGGGACAGCCGCGACGCGGGCTTCAACTTCCTTGGTGAAATCACTCATTGTCGATCCCCACATAGGTGTAAGCGTTGTGAGACAGCATTCGAATTTCCTCGAGATAATTGGAGTTCATGACGTAGATGGTCGAGCCGTGGGGAAGTTTCGCCAGGGCCTGATCCGGCGATTGCACCATCAGGCCGGTTGCCGGCAGGAATTTGCCCTGCTTGGCGGGATTGATGTCGATCACCATGTCGACCGGCTGCCCCTGACGGGATTTCAGCAGGGAGAAGGTCACGCCCTTCGACGCGCCGCCCCAGATCGCCGAGCTGTCGCCGTCGGCGATTCGGTCGCCCAGCGTGCGGGTGAAATCCGCCGGAAACGCGACGCGATCGGTTTCTTCGCGCACCGGCGGCCGCAATGAATCCAGCTCGGCCACCACATAAAGGTACTGCCCGCCGAAAACGCGACCGCTTTCGATGACATTGCCGAAGATCCGATGGAAATCGGACAGGCGGAAATAATTGACGTGCTCGTAGAACACGTCGAACCAGGCGCGGTGTTCCATGATCCAGTCGAAGCAGGGCACTTCGATATAGATGCGGCCCTTGCCGCCGTTCGCCTTGCAGAGCTCGACGAGGAAGTCATACGGGTCCTGGATATGCTCCAGCACGTGGCGAAGGATCAGCCCCTCGCCCTGGACGTCGACGCCGGCCTCGAAATAATGCCGCTTCACGCGCGGGTTGCTGCCCTCGTAGGTGGGGTCGAAGCCGGTAAGGTCGAAACCCTTTTCGAGCAGCATCTCAAGGAAGAGGCCCTTGCCGCAGCCGACCTCGACCAGGTTCTCACGGCCCATCGTCCGCTCGACGATGCCCGCCACCATTTCCAGATGCTGGTGGAAGTGCCGGCTGACACCCTGTTCGTTATTGTAGTTGCCGTCGTAGTCCATGAGCTTCGGATCGAACGCATCATTGTAGACGAGGCCCGTCTTCAGGTCCTGCACCAGGCGGATATCGCCCTTGGCGCAGGCTTTGGCTTCCGCTGCCGTGGGATAAACGCGGTTCTGGAAGGTCGGCAACTGCGGCTGTTCGTAAAGCAGCAGGGTATCTTTCGTCGTCATGTCATCACCTCGTTAATCCCACAACGCAGGGAGGATCCACCAGATTGTCGGGACGGGCGCCGAATCGCAGGAGATCGCGGCGACCATACTCGTCGGCCAACCGCTCGGCTATCTGCCGCACGGTGACCGGAATTCCGGAACAGATGTTGGCGGCTCCCGTTTTGTCGCCAAGTCCGATATCGGCTATCTGCCTTCCTGCTTCCCGAACGTCCAGGAAGTCGCGGATCTGGTTGCCGCTGGTCAAATCCACCGGTTTGCCTGCGGCGAGCTGCGCGCGAAGGTAGGGAAACAGCCGTCGCTCGTCTTCGCCCTCGCCGAAAAGATAAAAGAGCCTGCACCAGGCAAAGCTGATCCGGTGCAGCGGCAGCCATTGCGACAGGGCCATGAACACCGCAGCTTTTGCGCCGGCATAGGGGCTGATCGGACGCAGCGGCGTGTCGGTGGCCAGCATCCCGACCGAGACGTCGTATTCGAAACAGGTGCCCACGCCGACGAACCGTTTGACGCCCGCAAGAGCAGCGCCCTGCGCCATCCGCAATGTGCCTTCGAGGCAGACGATGTTTTCCGGCGACTGTAGATATTTGCCGGGTTCGGCATACCAGGCGACATGAACGACCGTATCGACGCCTTCGAGTGTCTTCGCCCACCACTCGACCGGCTCGCGGAACAGGTCCGGCGTCCGCACGATGCTCTCGACAGCCGAGAGATCGCCAAGCCGGCTTTCCGATGATCCTTCGCGCAGGATCACCCGGACGCGCGCACCGGATTCGGTCAGCGCCCGCAGTACCTGGCGGCCGACAAAACCTGTTCCTCCGGTGAGCAGGACGAGTGGCGTCATACGATCTTCAATTCCGGCACGGCGGTTACGAACCTGGTGCCCTGATCGGCAAGCGAAGCCAGTTGCTGACGGACTTCGGTGGCGATGTTCCAGGGCAGGATCATCACATAGTCCGGGCGTCGCGCGACGATCTCGTCGGGATGCAGGATCGGGATATGGCTGCCCGGCATGAACTTGTTCTGCTTGGCGGCTGCGGCATCGCAGACATAGGGCAGGAGGTCCGGCTTGACCCCGGCGAAGTTGAGCAGCGTGTTGCCTTTGGCCGCGGCGCCGTAGGCCGCCACCGTCTTGCCCTCGCGCTTTGCGTCCAGCAGGAAGGCGAGCGCATCGTTCTTGACCTTTTCGGCCTTGGCCTGGAAGTCGGCATAGGTCGCCGGTGTCTGAAGGCCGCGGCGCTGTTCTTCGCCGAGAAGGGCGGTAACAGCCTCCGTTGTTCGGCGCGAATCATCCGAATGGCAGCCGTAAACGCGAAGACTGCCGCCATGGGTCGGCAATTCCTCGACGTCGAAGACGCGCAGGCCCGCCGCTTCGAAGATCTTTCCGACCGTGAAGAGGGAGAGGTAGGAGAAGTGCTCGTGATAGACCGTATCGAACTGATTGTGTTCGATGAGCCGCATGACATGAGGGAATTCGAGCGTGACCGTACCGCCGGCCTTCAGCACCGCCTTCAGACCGCGCGTGAAATCGTTGATATCGGGCACGTGCGCATAGACATTGTTGCCGAGGATGAGATCGGCACTCTTGCCTTCGCCGACCAATTGCTTGCCCAGCGTCTCTCCAAAGAACTCCCGGCGGACCGGAATGCCGAGCGCCTCGGCGGCTTCGGCCGTGCTCGCCGTCGGCTCGACGCCGAGGCAGGGTATGCCGGCCTTGACGAAGTTCTTCAGGAGATAACCGTCGTTCGATGCGACCTCGATGACCATGCTGTCTCGGCCGAGACCGAGACGAGCGGTGATCATTTCGACATAGCGGGCCGCGTGGGCAAGCCAGCTCGTCGAGGCGCTGGAGAAATAGGCGTATTCGGCACTGAAGAGTGATTCGGCGGAAGCATAGTCTTCCGTCTGGACCAGCCAGCATTCCTCGCAGACCTGCAGCCTCAAGGGAAAATAGACTTCCGGCTTGGAGAGATCCTCGGCGGTAAGGTAGGCGTTGGACGGCGGCGCGAAGCCGAGGTCGAGGAAATCGCAGCGAAGTGCGGTACCGCAGTGGCGGCAGTTCATGGCGTCAGTCCCGTGAATTGTGATGTCAGGGTGGAATGGCCGCGATCCCGATCCGACATTTCGGTGATCTCCAGCGGCCAGGCGATGTCGAGTGCGGGATCCAGCGCGTTCAGCGCACCTTCCGAACCGGATGCGTAGGGCATCGAATGAAAATAGAGGAGTTCGCAATCGTCGGTCAGCGCCTGGAAGCCGTGCGCGAACCCTTCCGGGATCAGCAGCGATCGGCGGTTCTCGGCAGAAAGTTCCTGGGCATGCCATTTCAGGAAGGTCGGGGACTCTTGTCTGAGATCCACCGCGACATCGAGGACCGCGCCGCGCAGGCAGTTGACCAGTTTCATTTCCGCATGCGGCGGATGCTGGAAATGCATGCCCCGCACGGTGCCTTGCCGCGCCGTCATCGTCAGGTTGATCTGGGCGATCGGCTTTGCCCAACCCGCGGACGCGAGTTCCTCGGCGCAGAACATGCGCGACAGGAAGCCCCGCGAATCACCGAGGTTCTGGCGTTCGACGAGTTTCAGGCCGGCAAGCGGCAGATCGGTGACGGTGAAGCGGCTCAAGGGCGTGCCTCGTATTCGGCGATCTCGGCTTCGCAAAGCGCACGGACATCGGCGCCGTCGTTCTGCGCACGATACCATTTCATCGTCCGGTCGACAGCTTCCGTCAGCGACCAGCGCGGTTCGATGTCGAGCATATGCCGCGCCTTGGCCGTTTCCAAGGCAAGCCAGCCCGCTTCGTGCGGGCCTTCGGTGCCGTCGCCATATTGCACCTCGCCGCGACCGTAGGAGGCGCGGGCGATCTCGATCACCTGGCGCACCGGCGCTGCCTCATGGCTGATGGGACCGAAATTGAAGGCATCCCCAATCGAAGGGTCGCTCCACAGCCGTTCGGCAAGCACGAGATAGGCAGAGAGCGGTTCGAGTACGTGCTGCCAGGGGCGTTTCGCCTCCGGCCGCCGGACGCTGAGCGTATTGCCGGACTGCCAGGCGCGGACCGCATCCGGCAGCAGACGATCGGCCGACCAGTCGCCGCCGCCGATCACATTGCCGGCCCGGGCGCTGGCGACCGCCACGCCTTTTTCGCGCAGAAACGAATCGCGATAGCTCGCAATGACGATCTCGGACGCGGCCTTGCTGGCGCTATACGGATCATGCCCGCCGAGATGGTCGGTCTCCCGGTAAGGGAAGGCATGTTCAAGGTTGCGGTAGACCTTGTCGGTGGTGATCGCGACGACCACGCGCGCCGATGGAACCGAACGGACTGCCTCGAGCAGATTGGCCGTTCCGAGCACGTTGGTCGCAAATGTGCCGAGCGGATCCTGATAGCTCGGGCGTACCAGGGCCTGGGCGCCGAGATGCATGACGATCTCGGGCGATGCGGAGCGTAACAGTTCGGCGAGACGAGCCGCGTCGCGGATATCCTGGAAATGGCTTTCCTTGAGGTCGGGCTGCGCGAGTGCAAAGAGGCTGGGCTGCGTTTCGGGCGGCAGGGCAATGCCGGTGACCTCGGCGCCGAGGCGCCGGAGCCAGATGGAAAGCCACGCTCCCTTGAAGCCGGTATGCCCTGTCAGAACAACGCGTTTACCCGCCCAGAAACCGCGGTCCGGACGAGCCCCGCCGCTCACGGCCAGATTTTCCATGGCGCTTTTCCGGAGGCCCAGAGGTCTTCGAGAAGGTTCTTTTCCCGCAGAGTGTCCATCGGCTGCCAGAAACCTTCGTGCTCGTAAGCCATCAGTTCGCCCATCGTGGCAAGGTTCGCCATCGGCGCAGACTCCCACGGAATGTTGTCGCCCTCGATGAGGTCGATGCATTTCGGCGAAAGCACGAAGAAGCCGCCATTGATCATCCCGCCGTCGCCGCGCGGCTTTTCCACGAATCCGGTAACCTGGTTGCCGGAACGCTCGAGCGCGCCGTAACGGCCCGGCGGATGCACCGCGGTAACCGTCGCATTCCTGCCATGCGAACGATGGAATTTGACGAGCTCGGTGATGTTCACGTCGCTCAAGCCGTCACCGTAGGTGAAGCAGAAACTTTCCTCGTTGCGCAGATATTCCGAAACCCGCTTCAGGCGACCGCCGGTCATCGTCGCTTCGCCGGTATCGATCAGCGTGACTTTCCAGGGCTCGGCGCTGCGGCGATGGACCTGCTTTTCGTTATAGGCCATGTCGAAGGTGACGTCCGACATGTGCAGGAAGTAGTTCGCGAAATACTCCTTGATGACGTAGCCCTTGTATCCGCAGCAGATGATGAACTCGTTCACGCCATGGGCGGAGTAGAGCTTCATGATGTGCCAGAGGATCGGCCGTCCGCCGATTTCGATCATCGGCTTGGGCTTGAGATGCGTCTCCTCAGAGATGCGGGTTCCCAACCCACCGGCGAGAATTACAGCTTTCAATTCCGTCTCTCCGTAACTGACGGCTTATCCATTGAACGACGACCGTCAGCAAACCATGCGTATGGAGCTTCTCCGGCGATCGGGCTAAACGCCTTCGTGCGCTAGAGCAAAATGGTCCTGATCAGATCGTCCTGGGCGAACACGAGGTTGGGCAGATAACCCATCTCAACGAAACGGGCCCGCTCTTCCGGCAAATGCACAAGGATCGCCGTATTGTCGAGTTGCGCGGGCGTAGGTTCCGCCGGCTCGTCGATGATCTCCAGTCGCGAAGGGAGCCTCACCCTTTGGAGCCGTTCCTTGAGGGTTACGATGTCCGGGTATCCGGAGATGACGAGATTCTCGATGCCTGCAGTCACCCCCAACTGCCAAGAAAGGGTCTGCAGCGCCGTTGCGAGCAATCCGCCTTCCTTGAAGGACATGACTTCCGGATGCTCCTCGAAGCCTCCGAAGACCATTCTCGTATAGACTTCGTACGCCTTCACGTATTCGCGCATGCCGACGAGCAGTCGCATCGAGACGGCCATCCGCTGCAGCGTGAAGTTTCTGCAGAGATGCTCCTGGGTCGCGCGTTCGTCGGGCGAGGTACCGACCTTGCCGCGTTTGGATGCGAAGTAGAGGAAGTATTCCAGGCCGCCGCGGTACTGGTCCCATCCGGTTGCCGCGATCTGAGCGCCCCCTTGGACACGATCGCGTTCGACGCCGGATGCGATGACCTGGCGATAGAAGGGCGTTCTCCGGAAGGCGATGTCGCCCTGGTCCAGGAAGTGGGCAAGCATGGGGAACGGGTAGAAGCAGATATCCCTGGGAACCCAGGAGGCCCGGAAAGCGCTGGCGCGGTAGATGCCGATTTCAGGGAAGATGTGGCCCCGGAACATATAGTTGAAAACTTCGGCGAAGCTTTTCTGCGGAAAAACCTTGTCTTCGTTGACGGTGTAGAACAGTCCGCCTTCGACCTCGTTGATGCCGTCATACATCGCCCACGGCGCATGGCAGACCGTGATGTTCGGATTTTCGTCCAGGTAGGCAACGATATTGGCGACTTCCTGTGGGATCAGGCGATCGTCGTCGGCGAGGTAGAGGAGGTATTCGCCGCGTCCCAGCCGCAGGGAGCTGCTCATGTTGGGGATCATCCCCACATTCTCCGCGCCCCTGACGTACCGGATCGGCATTCCCCGCTCGATGAATTCCTTGGCGACCGCGCCGGTATTGTCCGTCGAGGCGTTGTCGGAAATGACGATTTCATAGGGGAAATCGAAACGGAAATCGCGATGGCACCGTTCCAGGCAATCGTGCAGGTGTTTCTCACGGTTGTAGGTGGGGATGCATATGCTGAGTTTGATGGGAGTCACCGAATTTCCTCGACCTGATTTGTTCGAAAACGCCGCGGGTCAGCCGCAAGCAACGGACGCTCAGCGGCAGGGTTCCGAGGCGCTTCCGATCGACGCGAGAGCCAGCACGGGGCTTTCCAGGCTCTGTACGTCCATTAGCTATTCCTGGATTGAGGCTATTCGACCAGACTTGCGCCAAGCTGAATCAAGATCGCGGCGGCGGCCCGGGCTTTGTGGTTCGACCGGTGCGGCGTCCTTTCTGTGTACGAGTTCCCGCACGCGTCCAGCAGCTGTTGACCTGCATTGGTCGGGGTGACTATCGAAGATGACGCAAAGGACCTTCGTGATCGCATGATTCGGCTGATCTACCTGTTCGTCGCTCTGATGGCGGCACCCGGGCTCGCGCTCGCCCAGCAATCGCCGGCGGATCTTCTCAATCTGCCGGTCGATGGTTCCGCAGCTGCGTGGATCATCCGGACCTTCGGGCTGTTGACGGTTCTCTCCGTCGCCCCCGGCATCCTGATCATGGTCACCAGCTTTCCACGGATCGTGATCGCCTTCTCGATCCTGCGCTCGGGCATGGGCCTGTCGACCGCACCGTCGAACATGATCTTGGTCTCGATGGCACTGTTCATGACGTTTTATGTCATGTCGCCCACCTTCGACAGGGCTTGGAACGAGGGCGTCCAGCCGCTTCTTCAGAACCAGGTCACAGAGGCGGAGGCGGTTCAGCGGATCGCGGAGCCGTTCAGGGTGTTCATGTCAGCCAATACGCGCGACAAGGATCTGGAACTTTTCGTGGAAATCGCCCGGGAGCGTAACCAGGCCGTCGGTACGCCGCAGGCCGTCGACTACCGCGTCCTGATCCCCGCCTTCATGCTTTCGGAAATACGGCGCGGTTTCGAAATCGGCTTCCTGATCATCCTGCCGTTCCTGGTCATCGACATGATCGTCGCTGCAATCACCATGGCAATGGGTATGATGATGCTGCCGCCGACATCGATCTCGCTGCCCTTCAAGATCCTTTTCTTTGTCCTGATCGACGGCTGGAACCTGCTGGTCGGGAGCCTGGTTCGTTCTTTCAATTAACTGGCAGCAGAGCTGCTGAAATGGAAACGGCGGGGGATCCCCGCCGTTTCCATTCGCATATCAGCTGTTGCGGAAGCTGAAGGGGCCTTCCCGCGGCGGGAGGGCCGGAACGCTGAAGTGGTCGGGCTTGATCTTGGCCTTGGCCTTCTCGGCCATCATCGTGTAGGCGGTTTCAAGATGCCGGCAATACCGTTCGGCGTCGAACAGCGGGTGCGTGAAGCGGTTAGCCTCCAGCCGTTTCCGGACCTCTTTGAGCTCCTCGCGGTTGTTGTAGTAATGGACCGCGCGGCGAACGAAGTCGTCCTTATCCTCGGCGACCATTTCCGGCAGGCCCAGTGCATTCAGCAGGCTTTCGCTGACCCGGGATGCGAAGTTCTTGCCCTTGTGGGTCAGCATCGGAAGTCCGGCCCAGAGCTTTTCGGAGGTCGTGGTATGGCCGTTGTACGGATAAGTATCGAGACCGAGATCGGTCAGGCCGATACGGTTGATATAGGCCGCATAGTTGTTGACGCGATCGCCGAACATCAGGCGGCTTTCCGGAATGCCCGCTTCCGCAAAGGCCTTGATAAGGTTCTTTCGAGCGCCGAATCTTTCGCGGCAGATCAGGAACAGATAGCTTTCCGGCGTTTCCTTGAGGACGCGTACCCAAAGATCGATGGTCGCGGGCGTGAACTTCCAGTGACTGTGGAAGCACGAGAAGATGAAGGCGTCTTGGGGCATGTCGCAGAGCGACCGATCGATCGGCTGCGGCATCGGGCGGTGAACCGCTTCGTTCGGGAAGAACGTCTCGGGCATCCAGCAGATCTTCTCGTAATAGTGCTGGAAGGAGCTTTCCGGCACCACCGTCTTGTCCGCGATGAGGTAGTCGATGTCGACGTTGACCACGGTGCCCGGATAGCCGAGCCAGGTCGCATGCACCGGTGCGGTCTGGCGGTTCATCACGAATACCCGGTTTTCTGCCGTATGCCCCTGCAGGTCGACGAGGATATCGATGTTCTCGGCCTTGATCGCCTCGGCCGCCTCGTCATCCGTCATGCCCCGGATCCGGACAACCCGGCCCCATTCCTCGCGGATGGCATTGTTGTCGTTGCGTAGCCGCTCGGCAGGAGCGTTGCAGAAGAGCGTGATGTCGAAACGGCTCTTGTCGTGCGATTCCAGTATGCCGCGAAGCGCCTTCATGACGGCGTGTTCCGTCCAAAGGTCGGCCGAAAGATAGCCTATGCGCAGCTTGTTGCCCCAGCGGTGCGGCATGTTGTGCCTTTTCGACGCGGCGTTTTTGGGCTTTCTCTCGCCCATTCTGGAGCCTGCGATGGCGTTCGTCTTTTCGTCGTCGCACCAGCGCAGATTGAAGAGCGACACCTCGTCGGCGACCGCTTCGAATTCGCCCCTGGCGATTTCCTCGAATTGGATAGGCTCGTATTTCCGGATGATATCGTAATCGAGGGCGTCTCTCATGGCTGAGAGATAGAAATTGCGCACGATCCGATCCTCGGGATCTTTCTCGAAGATCTCCAGGATGCACTTGTTTTCTTCGTCGCTGCGATCCTGGAGCCGGATCGAGCGGGCGGCGAGCTGGCGGTGTGTCGGCTCGTCGCTTCTTGCAAGCGTATTGCGGAAAGCTTCGGCGCCTTCCAGTTCCTGGCGCATCAGGGCGCCGGACATCAGGACAGCCATGTCCGGATCGGCAATCGCCTCTTTGAGGTTGCGCGCACCGAGGCGCAGGACGTTGATGTCGTCGTTGTTGGAGAAATGAAGGCGCATGGCTTCGCGCGTGTACTTGAGCTTATGCGGAGATTCCATCTCGCCGGCAATTTGGAAAGCCTGGGCGGCCTCGGTCTTCATCTTGAGCTTCAACAGGGTTGCGCCCAGGAGTGCGTAGTGCCTTGGATCCTTGTGAACATCCAGCAGCTTGTTCAGGATGCCCAATACATCGTGATATTCTTTTTTGTCGAAGTGATTTTGTGCTGCGACGTATTGCCGTTGTATCTTCAGGGGTTTCAAGGCTTCCCGCTCCAGTAAAGTTGTGCCGGCGTCCCGGCAAATCGGCTTCACCGCGCATCGTGGCAAGCCAAGCTTGCATGAAGCCGACCTCCCGGAAGCCGGGCGCTTCGTACACCTTTCGTTAATGATGCCGGCGGAAGGGTTTTCAGGTCGTCGTGCTGTTTAAAGAACTTAGCAAGGATTTGCTGCGAGATTTGGCTCACACGACGGGTTTGGTGTTCCTTCAGATTGAAGAGACCGAGTTGGCATGATGCCGGACCGAAGTGCCGGTAAAATACACAGTCCGGTATGTCCCCCTCCATGTATTTAGTTCAAAGGGACAATCAACTATGGCTAGCATTCTCACTAACGTGTCGGCGATGGCCGCGCTCCAGACGCTGCGCGGCATCAGCAACGACATGGAATCCACGCAGAGCCGCGTTTCTTCCGGTCTGCGCGTCGGCTCTGCTTCCGACAACGCTGCCTATTGGTCGATCGCGACCACCATGCGTTCCGACAAGGGTTCGCTCTCGACGGTTCAGGACGCACTCGGCCTCGGCGCCGCCAAGGTCGACACTGCCTATTCCGCCATGGAATCGGCGATCGACGTCGTCACCGAAATCAAGAACAAGCTGGTTGCCGCTTCCGAGCCGGGCGTCGACAAGTCCAAGGTCCAGGAAGAAATCACCCAACTGCAGAGCCAGCTGAAGAGCATCGCTTCCTCCGCTTCGTTCTCCGGCGAAAACTGGCTCCAGGCCGAAATCGGCGGCACTCAGAACGCCACCACCGGCATCATGCAGGCCGGCACCGAGATCACCAAGCAGCTCATCGGCTCGTTTGTTCGTGACAGCGACGGCAACGTCTCGGTCAAGTCCGTCAACGTCGTTCTGGACGAAACCAACGTCCTGTTCGACTTGAGCGGCGGCCGCGGCGGTCTTCTCGACCAGAACGCCCTCAACGGTTTCCGCGCCATCAAGTTCGACGACGGCACGACGAACCAGAAGGAATACTTCGGCAAGATCAACACGTCTGCGATCTACGCAACCAACGCTGTCTGGAAGGACATCGGCGGCGGCGTGTTCATGAAGGGCGACACCAACGGCGTCTACTCTTCGGGCTCCAACGGCACCTACATGATCAAGGTCGGTGGCGCTTACATCGACGCGGTCTACACGACCAAGGGTTACGACTTCTCGGCTGGTGCGACTGCAACGGCCGGCATCAAGTACGGAGCGGACATCTCGGTTTCCGACCTCGATATCACCAAGCTCGAAGACTATCGCGACTCCAGCGGTGTCAGCTACCTCGGCCTCGGTACCAAAGCCAGCGATGAGGATCTCATGCAGGCGCTGACCTCGTTCGTCGATGGCCAGCTGGAATCGATGGGCAGTGCGGCAGCCAAGCTCGGTGCCGTATCGAAGCGCATCGACATGCAGTCTGACTTCGTCTCCAAGCTCACCGACTCGATCGACAAGGGTGTCGGCCGACTGGTGGATGCGGACATGAACGAAGAGTCGACCAAGCTCAAGGCACTGCAGACCCAGCAGCAGCTGGCGATCCAGTCGCTCTCGATTGCCAACTCCGACTCGCAGAACATTCTGTCGCTCTTCCGTTAATCGAAACAGGGAAAATGGCGCGGAGGCTGACCGCGCCATCGACCTCCAAAAAAGGCCGCGTCCGAATTCGGACGCGGCCTTTTTTATTCTCTGGATCACTTCAATGTTCCTTAATCATATTGCTCCATTCTTAGGTCATCGAAACGGTGAGTTAACCAAGAAAATTAAATGGTTAACAAGCATGAAGCTGACCGCTGTTCCCGGTGACGTCCGGAATGTCCCTTCCTACAATTAGCCATTCAAGGGGCAATCAATATGACTAGTATTCTCACCAACGTTGCAGCTATGTCTGCTCTGCAGACGCTGCGCGGCATCAGCAACGACATGGAATCCACGCAGAGCCGCGTTTCTTCCGGTCTGCGCGTCGGTTCTGCTTCCGACAACGCTGCCTACTGGTCGATCGCGACCACCATGCGTTCCGACAAGGGTTCGCTCGCGACGGTTCAGGACGCCCTCGGCCTCGGCGCCGCCAAGGTCGACACTGCCTATTCCGCCATGGAATCGGCGATCGATGTCGTCACCGAAATCAAGAACAAGCTGGTTGCCGCTTCCGAACCGGGCGTCGACAAGTCCAAGGTCCAGGAAGAAATCACCCAGCTGCAGAGCCAGCTGAAGAGCATCGCTTCCTCCGCTTCGTTCTCCGGCGAAAACTGGCTCCAGGCCGAAATCGGCGGCTCGCAGAGCGCGACCACCGGCATCATCTACGCCTCCAGCGAAATCACCAAGCAGCTCGTCGGTTCGTTCATCCGTGATGCCGACGGCAACGTCGCGGTCAAGACCATCAACGTCCTCCTCGACGAACAGAACGTCCTGTTCGACTTGAGCGGCGGCCACGGCGGTCTTCTCGACAGCAACGCCCTCAACGGTTTCCGCGCCATCAAGTTCGACGACGGCACGACGAACCAGAAGGAATACTTCGGCAAGATCAACACGTCGGCCTATTATGCGACCAACGCTGTCTGGAAGGACATCGGCGGCGGCGTGTTCATGAAGGGCGACACCAACGGCGTCTACTCTTCGGGCTCCAACGGCACCTACATGATCAAGGTCGGCGGCGCTTACATCGACGCAGTCTACACGACCAAGGGTTACGACTTCTCGGCTGGTGCGACTGCAACGGCCGGCATCAAGTACGGGACGGACATCTCGGTTTCCGACCTCGACATCACCAGGCTCGAAGACTATCGCGACTCCAGCGGTGTCAGCTACCTCGGCCTCGGCACCAGAGCCAGCGATGAAGACCTCATGGCGGCACTGACCTCGTTCGTCGATGGCCAGCTGGAATCGATGAACAGTGCGGCATCCAAGCTCGGTGCTGTCTCCAAGCGTCTCGACATGCAGACGGACTTCGTCTCCAAGCTGACGGACTCCTTCGACAAGGGCGTCGGCCGACTGGTGGATGCGGACATGAACGAAGAGTCGACCAGGCTCAAGGCACTGCAGACCCAGCAGCAGCTGGCGATCCAGTCGCTCTCGATTGCCAACTCGGACTCGCAGAACATTCTGTCGCTCTTCCGTTAATCGAAACAGGGAAAATGGCGCGGAGGCTGACCACGCCATGGACTTAAAAAAGGGCCGCGTCCGAATTCGGGCGCGGCTTTTTCAATTTCCTAATCGCTTTTCTCAATTTCCCGATCGGCTTCAATCTTCATTAACCATATTGCGGTTACCTAACAGCATCGAAACAGTGAGTTAACCAAGAAAATTAAATGGTTAACAAGCATGATGCTGCCCGCTGTTCCCGGTGAAATCCGGAATGTCCCTTTTCGTAATCAGCCACTCAAGGGGCACCTAAAATGACAAGCATTCTTACCAACATTGCAGCTATGTCTGCTCTGCAGACGCTGCGCGGCATCGCGACCGACATGGAATCCACGCAGAGCCGCGTTTCTTCCGGTCTGCGCGTCGGGACTGCTTCCGACAACGCTGCCTACTGGTCGATCGCGACCACCATGCGTTCCGACAACGGCGCTCTTTCCGCAGTTCAGGACGCCCTCGGCCTCGGCGCCGCCAAGGTCGACACTGCCTATTCCGCCATGGAATCGGCGATCGACGTCGTCACCGAAATCAAGAACAAGCTGGTTGCCGCTTCCGAACCGGGCGTCGACAAGTCCAAGGTCCAGGAAGAAATCACCCAGCTGCAGAGCCAGCTGAAGAGCATCGCTTCCTCCGCTTCGTTCTCCGGCGAAAACTGGCTCCAGGCCGAAATCGGCGGCTCGCAGAGCGCGACCACCGGCATCATCTACGCCGCCAGCGAACTCACCAAGCAGCTCGTCGGTTCGTTCATTCGTGATGCCGACGGCAATGTCACGGTCAAGTCCATCAATGTCGTTCTCGACGAAACCAACGTCCTGTTCGACTTGAGCGGCGGCCGCGGCGGTCTGCTCGATGCCAACGCCCTCAACGGTTTCCGCGCCATCAAGTACGACGACGGCACGACGAACCAGAAGGAATACTTCGGCAAGATCAACACGTCGGCCTATTATGCGACCAACTCCGTCTGGAAGGACATCGGCGGCGGCGTGTTCATGCGCGGCGACACCAACGGCGTCTACTCTTCGGGCTCCAACGGCACCTACATGATCAAGGTCGGCGGCGCTTACATCGACGCGGTCTACACGACCAAGGGTTACGACTTCTCGGCCGGCGCGACGGCGACGGGCGGCATCAAGTACGCTTCGGACATCTCGGTTTCCGACCTCGACATCACCAGGCTCGAAGATTACCGCGACTCCAGCGGTGTCAGCTACCTCGGCCTCGGTACCAAAGCCACCGATGAGGATCTCATGGCGGCACTGACCTCGTTCGTCGACGGTCAGCTGGAAGCGATGAACAGCGGGGCGGCCAAGCTCGGCGCCGTTGCGAAGCGGCTCGAGATGCAGTCGGACTTCGTCTCCAAGCTCACCGACTCGATCGACAAGGGTGTCGGCCGACTGGTGGATGCGGACATGAACGAAGAGTCGACCAGGCTCAAGGCACTGCAGACCCAGCAGCAGCTGGCGATCCAGTCGCTCTCGATTGCCAACTCCGACTCGCAGAACATCCTGTCGCTCTTCCGTTAACAAGACGCGTCATTCGGCACAAAGAAGCCGCGCCCTTCCGGGGCGCGGCTTTTTTTATGTCCCGATAGTTTTTGTTAACTTTCCTAAATTCCATTTAACCTTTGTTAACCATTTCCACCTTAACTGAGCTCATCGAAACGATGGGTTAACCAAGACGAAGAAACGGTTAACAGGCATCAGGCCAAGCCAACGTTCACCGGTGTAATCCCGGAAATGTCCCTTCCATCTAGCCAATCAAGGGGCAAATCAGATGACCAGCATTCTTACCAATATCGCAGCCATGGCTGCTCTCCAGACTCTCCGCAACATCGACAGCCAGATGCAGACCACCCAGGACCGGGTTTCCTCCGGCCTGCGCGTCGGCACCGCTTCCGACAACGCCGCCTACTGGTCGATCGCGACCACCATGCGTTCCGACAACGGCGCGCTCTCCGCGGTCCAGGACGCCCTCGGTCTCGGCGCCGCCAAGGTTGATACCGCCTATTCCGCAATGGAAAGCGTTGTCGACGTCGTAAAGGAAATCAAGAACAAGCTCGTTACCGCCTCGGAAGCCGGCGTCGACAAGGCGAAGATCCAGGCAGAAATCTCCCAGCTGCAGGATCAGTTGAAGAGCATCACGTCTTCCGCTTCGTTCTCCGGTGAAAACTGGCTGCAGGCCGAAGTCGGCGGTGCCTCCAACCCCACCACGGGCGTGATCTACGCGGCCAGCCCGGTCGTCAAGCAGGTTGTAAGCTCGTTCATCCGCGATCCCGATGGCAACGTCGCCGTCAAGTCGGTGGATGTCATTCTGAACGAAACGAACGTCCTGTTCGACTTGAGCGGCGGTCACGGCGGTCTGCTCGACGGCAATTCCTACAATGGCTTCCGTGCGATCAACTATGATGATGGCACGACAAACCACAAGGATTACTTCGGCAAGATCAACACTGCCGCATTTTATGCTACGGACGCAATCTGGAAGGATGTCGGCGGCGGCGTCTACATGAAGGGCGACACCAACGGCATCTATACGTCGGGCACCGGCGGCACCTATCTCATCAAGGTCGGCGGCGCCTACATCGACGCTGTCTACACCACCAAGGGATACGATTTCTCGGCCGGTGCAACGGCAACCGCAGGCATCAAGTACGCCGCCAACATCTCCATCTCCGAACTGGACATCACCAAGCTCGATGACTATCGCAATTCGAACGGTGTCAGCTATCTCGGGATGGGGACCAAGGCCAACGACGCCGATCTCATGGCCGCTCTCAACTCGTTCGTCGATGGTCAGCTCGAAAAGCTCATCAGCGCAACGGCGAAACTCGGGTCGATCAACAAGCGCATCGACATGCAGGAAGCTTTCGTCTCCAAGCTGACCGACTCCATCGATAGCGGCATCGGCCGACTGGTGGATGCGGACATGAACGAAGAGTCGACCAGGCTCAAGGCCCTGCAGACCCAGCAGCAGCTCGCGATCCAGTCGCTCTCGATCGCCAATACCAGTTCCGAGAATATTCTGTCGCTCTTCCGTCAGTAAGCGGCGCTCTAGGCTAGGAGCGGTTTCGTCCTGCTCTGCTGGCGTGATAGCAAATATTCCGGAAAGAAGACCGCGTCTCGAAAGAGGCGCGGTTTTTCGCGTTTGGCGCGTGGCTTGCGCGAAACCTGCACGGTTGTCGGATAGGCCGTTAAGACTTCATTAACTTCTTGCCAATCCTCGACCGGGTTTGATAACTGTCGATTTAACGATTTGTTAAGAACGACAGACCGCCCGCATCTGTGATGCTGAGTGGCGGTACGCATGATGCCTCTCGTCGTTTCCGGTGAAGTACTCCGGATTTCCAGACCATTTGACCGAGGCACGGCCGATGACCAGCATCCTGACCAATCCCGCCGCTATGGCTGCCCTGCAGACGTTGCGCTCGATCGACCGCAACATGGAAATCACCCAGGCGCGGGTTTCCTCGGGCATGCGGGTTCAGACGGCCGCGGACAATGCCGCCTACTGGTCGATCGCAACCACGATGCGCTCCGACAATCATGCGCTCTCAACCATCCAGGACGCGCTTGGCCTCGGCGCCGCCAAGGTGGACACCGCCTACACGGCGATGGAAAGTGCGATCGACACGGTCGTCGAAATCAAATCCAAGATCGTTGCGGCTTACGGCGTCGGCTCCAATCGCGGCAAGATCCAGGAAGAAATCGCCCAGCTCCAGGAACAGCTGAAGAGCATCTCGGACTCGGCGACCTTCTCCGGCGAGAACTGGCTTCAGGACTATATCAGCGACGGCGGCACCAACGCTCAGGAAAAGCCGGTCGTCAAACAGGTGGTTGCGTCGTTCACCCGCACGGCCTCCGGTGAGGTCGCGGTCAAGACCGTCGACTATACGCTTGATTCCAAGACGGTCCTTTTCGACCTCAACGGCGGCAATCTCGGCATCCTGGACTCGTCCGTGAAGTTCGTTGCCGAGAGCGAAGTCGCCGTGGACATGACCACTTCCAACGGCACGATGGGTTCAACGAACGCGTCCTACGCCGTCTCGGTTCTCGCCGAAAGCCAATTGATGGCGCTGGGACCGGATACGAATACAGTCGACACGAGCATCTACGCAGTCGGCGGCAATTTCTATCTGAAGGTCGGGGAGGGCAAGTGGGCGCAGGTGACGACGACCGATCCGGCTACGGCACCGGCGGTAACGACCCCTGCCCACGACGACGGCACGACCAAATATTATTTCGTTGTGACCGCTGCTAACAATCTCAACAACCGAAAACTTGGCATATCGGTCACCACTGTCGACATCAACAAGCTGAACGACCTCGCCTTAAAGATGAACACGATGGTCCCAGGCTCGGCGCCGAACACTGACGCGGTGCTTGATATGATGGAGCGTTTCCTCGACAAACAGCTTCTGGCGATGACGAGTGCCGCTTCGAGCCTTGGCTCGATCCAGAAGCGCATCGATCTGCAGGAAAGCTTCGTCGCCTCTCTGACCGACGTGATCGACAAGGGTGTCGGCCGACTGGTCGATGCGGACATGAACGAAGAATCGACACGGTTGAAGGCGTTGCAGACCCAGCAGCAGCTCGGCATCCAGTCGCTCCAGATCGCCAACACCAACGCCGAAAACATCCTGCAGTTGTTCCGGCAGGGTTAAGACCGCGCGGCGCTGGTCACCCGGCCGCCGCCTGACGCCCGGTCGAACCTGTCCGCAACGTCCCATGTAATGCGGTATCTTCATCCTCGCGCAAGTTTAACTTCCTACCGTTCCGTTAAAGTCCGGCGAAGTGTCTTGTGTCGCCGGGGGCAAACGAATGGCAACCTTGTCGGGATGATACGATGATCGCAGCGGTGACGATTTGCGCTTTCGGGAGGCTCATGACGAGCCTCGAACGAAAGGCGACGGCAGGACAGGGGGGCGCCCGATGAGTGCTTCGCTCGCCCGCTACCTGAAGGATTTCAGCGAGCCGCAGGCCCCGCCGATGCCCTTGCTGGCCGATGGTTTCGGCGATGGCTTCGAAGACGATCCCGCGTTTCCCGCTGTCGTCGAGGAGCCTGTGGATATCGAAGCCGAACGCGCCGAAGCTTATGCGAAAGGCCACGACACCGCGTCCGAGGAGCTTCAACAGCGTTTTGATGAAGAGCGGCAAGCGCTTCTGACCGCGCATGCGGAAGAGATTGCGGCGCTGCGCGAAAAATATGAAACCGAAGCGGCTGCAATGATCGCGACCGGACTTCAGGACATTGCCGGATTGACGGCGCAGGCGGTCAGCGATCAGACGGCAAGAATCCTGTCGCCTCTCCTGGACGAGGCGCTCGTCGCCAAGGCGATAGCCGACATGGCGGATATCATCCGCAGCGCGATACTCGAGGGCGACGTCGGGACCTTGACCGTCCGCGGCCCGCTGCATCTGTTCGAAAAACTGAAAACTGCGCTTGGAGAGCCCACCCCACTCCTGCGCCACATCGAAGCGCCTGACCTCGATATTGCGGTCGACATCGGCGAGAGCGCCCTTGTGACCCGGATGTCGGCATGGCTGGCGAGTCTGAAGAAGGTATTGGGATGAGCGAAGGCGAAAACCATCACCACGGCAAGAACGAGGTCGTCATCGTCAAGCGACATGGCGGCGGACACGACGATGGCGCCCATGGCGGCGCCTGGAAGATCGCCTATGCCGACTTCATGACCGCGATGATGGCGTTCTTCCTCGTCATGTGGCTGGTCAACGCCGCCAACGAGGAGACGAAAGCCTCGATGGCGAGTTATTTCAACCCGATCAAGCTTTCCGACGAGACCCCGGCCTCGAAGGGATTGGAAAAGCCGGTCGATGCGGCCGAGGGCCAGGAAAACGGCGAGAAATCGAAGGTCAAGGCGGAGGGCAACGTTCAGGGTTCTGCTGCTGCGACCGGGGAGGACATGACCTCGACGTCGGGTGACGAGCCCAACTATTCCGAGGCGGACTTCTTCGAAAACCCCTATTCCGTTCTTGCCGAGATCGCTCAACAGGTGGGCCAGCAGGCGAATGTCAGCGCCAAGGGCGAGGGCGGTGCCAGCGATTCTGGCCCCGCGACCGGTGCCGACGGCGGCCAGGCTTATCGCGACCCCTTCGATCCGGATTTCTGGACCAAGCAGATGCAGATGTCGCGCGCCGAAGGGCCCGAGCAGGCTGTGAAGACCACGGCGAGTGACGATCCGCTCGCCCAGATGGGCCAGGCGCCGCAATACCAGCAGGCGCCGAAATCCACTGAAGCCGACACGCAGCTGCAGCAGACCCAAATGGCTGTCGCCATTCCCATTCCGCGTCCCGACCCCACGCAGATGGATAAGCCGCAGACGGCCTCGGGTGCGCAGGCGGCAAAGCCCGCCAACCTCAACGGACAAAAGCCGGAAGACGGGGCAAAAGCGGAAGAACAGGCGGAACTGAAGGCTGCGGAAGAGTTGAAGAAGGAAATCCAGCAGCAGATTTCCGGTATCGCCGGCAAGCTTGCGGAAGGTCTGGTCGTGACGCCTGCGGAAGGCGGTCTGCTGGTGTCGATCTCCGATCAGGCGGATGATCCGATGTTCAACATCGGTTCGGCCGTGCCGCGCCGCGAAATGGTACTGGCGATGGAAAAGATCGGCCAGATCCTCAAGGATCGAAAGGGCAGCATCGTTCTGCGAGGGCATACGGACGGCCGTCAGTTCAAGGGTACCGAGAACGACAACTGGCGCCTTTCCATGTCCCGTGCTCACAGCGCCTATTACATGCTGGTGCATGGCGGTTTGGCGGAAGATCGCGTCAAGCAGGTTTCCGGCTTCGCCGACAGGCGCCTCCAGGTACCGGCCGATCCGCTCGCAGCTGGAAACCGGCGTATCGAAATCCTGCTCGAGGCGGACGAGGGATAGTGATGGCTGTGGGCATAAAGTCCTTGATTGCGGCCGGCCTCTTTTTCGGGGTCGCATTCGCCCCTGCGGCATCGGCTCAGGATCGTACGGACCTTGCGCCCTATGCGATGCTTCGCTCCCTGCAATTCGTGCAGGATTCCGTCGTGCTCGGCGATCATTCTGCCGCGGAAATGCAGCGCTTCATGCTGGGGACGATCGACCAGCGCCTGCGGACGGCGCCCCCGTCTATCTTCGAAGATCCGCGCAATGTCGATGCGGCGCTGATTTACGCCATGAGCGGCGGCAATCCCGCCACGCTCGAATATCTCGCCTCGCGCGACGTCGCGGGCAATTTCGATAACCGCGTTGCCGACGGGCTGAGAAAATACCTCGGCGGCCGCGGAACTTTGATCGAAAAAAGCCTCAGCGAGATGGCCAAGGAATATCGGGACGAGAAGATCGGTCCCTACCTTTCGCTCGTCAGCGGAAACGTGATGGTCGCCAAGGATCCGAAGGGCGCCCTGGTTTTTTACGACTGGGCGCGCTTGACGGCGCCCGGCACGATCATCGAGGAAGCCGCGCTGCGTCGATCGGTGGCAATCACCGTCGATGCCAATATGGTGGCGCCGGCGCTCTCCTATTCGCGCAAATATGCGCGGCGTTTCATCCATTCGCCCTACGCCAGCCAGTTCGCGGATTTCTTCGTGCAACTGGCCGTCGGTCATTTCGGTGAGATCACGGAGGACGATATCGACGGAGCGCTGGAATTCATGGACGCCGACCGGCGCCGTGAGATTTTCCTGCGCATCGCGCGTTCGGCTGCGATCGCCGGCAAGAACGATCTCGCGCGTCTCGCTTCGGCGAAGGCCGAGGCGCTTGCCAAAACTCCGACGCCAGAGGCGCTTGCGAAGCTTTATGGCGGGTTTGCCAATATCCCGACGAAGGATATCGGGCAGGCCATCCAGGCGATAGCCGACGTTCCCGAGGAAACGCTTTCGCCACGCGACCGTGCCTTGCGGCAGGCGGCAAAAGTGGTGGCGGAGCAAGTCGTTAGCCGGCCTACGACCGACAGCCTCGCACAAGATAAAGCTATCAAAGTGACCAATACAGAAGACGCGAAATCTCCAGTCGCGTTGCCCAGGAATGAGATCGCTGGGCCTGCCTCCGCCACGGAAAGTCCGATGGCCGGCACCGCTGCCAAATTCGATCCGGCCTTCCAGACATTCGTCGATAGCGGTCGTTCGAAATTGAGTGCTATCGACGAAATGCTGAAGGAGGGGAACGCTTCCAAATGATTACTGACATTCTTGGTGGTGGTAAGACTGGCGCAGCCGACGCGGCTTCGTCTACGAAGCAGGGTGTTGCCGGTCGCAAAGGTGCCGACGGCTCATCTGGCGGCTTCTCCGACGCTCTTTCCGGTTTTGACCGCGAGGCGTCTTCGAATGCCGGCGACGTGCCGGACGAGGACGCCCGCGCGTCTTCTGCGGAAGAACGCATGGCTGGCGACGTGAAGCAGGGCAAGCCAAAGCCGATCATCGACATCAAGCCGCAATCCCTTCGCCGCCCGGCCGAGGAGGCGGAAGACTCCGCCGCCCTGAAGCAGGCGCCGGTGAACGACGCCAAAGAAAAGCAGATGACTCCCGCCGAAAGGAAGCTTCGCGAAGCCCTGGAGGCCGCAAAAGCCATTGCGCGGAAATCGGACGAAGTTCAGGGCAAGCGCCCCGGCAAATCCGAAAAGGACGCGCAGGCCGAGACGGAGGGCGGCGAAGATCTCGACGTCTCCATGCTGGTCGCGGACGATGCCAAGATCACCGACATGCTGTCGCTTTTGACGAGCGGTGAGGCAGCCGGCGCCATCAACGCGATGGTCTCGAAGAATGCCTCCGGGCAGCAGAATAAGCGAGCCAAGGGTCAGGATGACGACGGGCGCGAAGTCGATGCCCTCGGCCTGAAGGATGCCAAGCACGCAGGTGCCGGCGGCGCCGAAGGGGACCCGCTTTCGACGCCGGTGGATGCAGACCGGGGCGCTCCCGGCACGCGTGTCTTCCGTTTCAGCAATGCGCGTAACGATCAGCATGTCGATATGGCCGTCGGTGGTCGGGGCGAGCGCAGCACGGCGGAATTCAGATCGTCGTCGGGCGGTGCCGCCGAAAACATCACCGTGCTCGACGCGCGCCGCTTCCTCGGGCTCGCACCGAATTCGAACGGCGCAAATCTCACCGCGATGCTGTCGGGAGATGCCGATTGGGCGGGCGCCATGAGCCCGAGTTCGGCGCTTTCCAATGCCGCGGCGCAGAGCAGCACCGGCACGGTCGTGAATACGCTGAAGCTGCAGTTGAACCCACACGATCTCGGCGCGGTGACGGCCACGCTGCGGCTTCACGGCGAGGAACTCAATGTTCATCTGACCGTCGAGACCCGAGCGGCCTATCGCCAGCTCAGCGAAGACAGCGGCGGCATTCTGGATGCGTTGCGTGCTCAGGGCTTCGCCGTCGACCAGGTGACCATCAGCATCGCGCCGACGGCCGATTCCGACGGTACCAGCAGTCAGCAGGGGCAGCCCGGCCAGACCGGTCAGCAGGCCATGGCCGAGGGCGGGCGTCAGGGCCAGGCTGCCCGTGGCCAACAGCAGAATGGGGAGCGTCAGGCCGCAGATCAGGGAACGAGGAACGCAAATGACGCGGCATCGGACAATGTGGCTGGTACCGCTCCTGGTGGCGCTCGTCCTGGTCAGCTCTACCTCTGACGTCGACGCCGGATCGCTCTTCAGTTCCGGAGGTTGGGGAGGTCAGCAGGGCGCGGCAGCGCCCGCCACGCCTCCCAGCAAGGCTCCCGCGACACCGCGCACGCCCGTCAGAGCTCCCGCCCACAGCGCGGCGCCGAGCACGGGTGCGTCCTTGAGTTCAGGCGTCTGCGAGCGGGAAATACAGGCTGCTGCGGCGAAATACGGCGTACCGGAAGGCATCCTCTATTCGGTCGGTCTCACCGAGACCGGCCGCAAGGGAAGCCTCAGTGCCTATGCCATGAATGTCGAGGGCAAGGCTTATTTCCCTCCCTCGCAGCAGGCGGCGATGACGACCTTTTACGACGCCAAACGGCAGGGCAGGAAGCTCATCGATATCGGCTGCATGCAGATCAATCACCATTTCCACGGTGAAAATTTCTCCTCGCCGGAGGAGATGTTCGAGCCGAAACGCAATGTGGAATACGCGGCAAAGTTCCTCCGGAACCTGCACGACAAACACGAGACCTGGACGATGGCGGTGGCACGATACCACGCGGGACCGAACAACAATCCTGCCCAGAAGCAATATGTCTGCCGGGTGATCAGCAATCTCGTCGCCACAGGCTACGGGGAGTGGACTTCCAACGCTTCCCGGTTCTGTGCCAACTAGGCAATCACCGGTTGAATCGCCGAAATAAAGAATCGCAAAATTGCACCGATTTGCGTTTATGGCGAAAATGGCCATGCAAGCCTTCTTTTACGAGACGTTAATTTTTCCACCGAAAGTTTGTGTCCGAAAATGGTGCACCCACTACATCTAGTGCAAATCGCGGTGCAGTTCTTAATCAACTATTAATTTGTTTGGTTAACTTCACACAGCTTGTCTCGGATTCCGCCGATTCGTACCCATAGACATATTGAAGCACCACAAGTGATTCGGAGGCGGACGAATGATCGTAGTGGTTGATGAGCGTGAGCTCGTGAAAGACGGTTACACATCTCTTTTTGGACGTGAAGGAATTCCTTCCCAGGGGTTCGACCCAAAAGAATTTGGCGAATGGGTGAGTACGGCGGCTGACTCGGATATTGCCGCGGTCGAAGCCTTCCTGATCGGCCAGGGCGAGCGTACGCTCGAACTGCCGCGGGCCATCCGGGACCGGTCCATGGCACCGGTGATCGCAGTCAGCGATCAGCCATCCCTGGAGGCGACCCTCGCCTTCTTCGACAGCGGCGTGGACGACGTGGTGCGCAAGCCCATTCATCCCCGCGAGATCCTAGCGCGTGCCGCTGCGATCCGTCGCCGGCTGAAGGCGATCTCGAATTTCACCGACATCGGTTCGATTCGGGTGTTCTCCGACGGTCGCGATCCGGAAATCGACGGCGACGTCTTCGCGTTGCCGCGCCGCGAGCGCCGCATCCTCGAATACCTGGTCTCCAATCGCGGTCGTCGCGTTTCCAAGACCCAGATCTTCAACGCCATCTACGGCATCTTCGACGAAGAAGTCGAAGAGAACGTCGTCGAAAGCCACATCAGCAAGCTGCGCAAGAAGCTGCGCAAGAAGCTCGGCTTCGATCCCGTCGATTCCAAGCGTTTCCTTGGTTATTGCATCGACTGGAACTGATTTTTTAACAGGGCCTTGCCGCAAATTTTCGGCGGGGAACGTAAGCAGACAGCTTCACGCAAGGCCCACCACCTACTCTCTCCATCAGACAAAACGGAGATTTCCTATGAGTATTTTCGGCACGATGAAAACGGCCGTCTCGGGCATGAACGCTCAGGCAAACCGTCTCGGCACCGTTGGCGATAACATCGCGAATTCGAGCACCGTCGGTTACAAGCGTTCTTCCACGGCGTTCTCCACGCTGGTCCTGCCCTCGACTCAGGGTTCGTATTCTTCCGGTGGTGTCGAAACCAACGTCCGCTACAGCATCGCGGAACAGGGCGGCATCCAGTACACCACGTCGTCGACGGACCTTGCCATCCAGGGCGAAGGCTTCTTCATCGTCAGTGACCCGAACGGCACGCCTTACCTGACCCGTGCCGGTGCCTTCGTGAAAGACGCGACGGGCTTCCTCAAGAACACCGCCGGCTTCAACCTGATGGGTTATCCCTACGGCACCAACCCGCCGGCCGCCGTCGTCAACGGCTTCAACGGTCTCGAGGAAATCAACATCAACGACTTCGGCATGGTGTCCTCGCCGTCGACCAAAGGCAGCTTCCCGGCCAACCTGGACAAGGGGGCGGCCGTGGTTCCTGGCCCAAACCGTCCGGGTCTTAACGCGGCAACTGCTGTCGTCACCAACAAGAGCTCGTTGACCGCTTACGACCACGCCGGTGCCAAGGTGCTCTATGATTTCTATTATACCAAGGCAACTGCCAGCCCCGATACCTGGGAAGTCTCGGTCTATCGCCAGGATCAGGCTACCAATGGTGGTTTTCCTTACACCGCGACAGCGCCTAAGATTCTTGTGCAGCAGACGGTAACGCTTGCTTTTGACCCGAACACCAATAAGTTGACGACGGCTTCACCGAAGGCGATCACCTTCACCGACCCGAACGACGGCGCTACCCCCGCACAGGCGATCACCATCGACCTCTCGGATATGACGCAGTTCGCAGCGGCCTTCACGCCGGGCAAGGGCATCATCGACGGCAACGCGCCGAGCCCGATTACCGACGTCGAAATCGGCGGCGACGGCCTGGTTACGGCAGTCTACCAGGACGGCGGTCGCCGTCCGATCTACCAGGTGGCGCTGGCAACGGTCCCAAGCATCGACAAGCTGCTTCCGCAGAACGGCAACGTCTACCTGCCGACCAACGACTCGGGCGTCGTCACCATCGGCTTCCCGCAGGCCGGCGCCTTCGGCCAGATCTACTCCGGCGCGCTGGAAAGTTCCAACGTCGATATCGCCAGCGAACTGACGGAAATGATCGAATCGCAGCGTGTCTACACCGCGAACTCCAAGGTCTTCCAGACCGGCTCCGACCTGATGGACGTCCTGATCAATCTGAAGAGATAATCGGACCGACGATCGAGAGAATAAGTCTCAAGAGGTTAGTAAAAAATGTCGCTCGCATCAGCATTGTCTACGGCACAGTCGATCTTCACCAACTCCGGTACGCAGTCGGCTGTATCGGCGAAGAACATCGCTAATGCACAGAACCCCGATTACACCCGCCGATCCGCAATGGTCGTGACCGGCGGCAACGGGGCCATTATCGGCGACATTACACGATCCTTCAGCGAGCCGCTGCTGCGCCAGACGATCGCAAGCTCGTCGATCGCCAGCGGCCAGCGGACGGTGCTGGACGGCCTCACCGAGATCAAGAACCTGATGGGGGGGAACGACAACGAGCTCTCCCCCGCCAAGCTGATTGCCGCCTTCCGCAACAATCTCGATGCTTTCGCCGGAAAGGCAAACGATACCGGCATCGGCATCGCCTTCATCTCAAGCGCCCGGGACGTTGCGGCCGGCCTGAACATCGCATCCGACAAGCTTCAGCAGATCCGCAAGGATGCGGACGATCAGATCAAGCAGAACGTCACCGATCTGAATGCGCTGCTTGCAAAGTTCGAGACGGTCAACAACCAGGTCAAGAACGCGGTCTCCACTGGCGCGGATCCGAACGACGCTCTTGATGAGCGCGACGGCCTCGTCAAGAAGATCTCCGAAATCGTCGGGGTCACGTCCTATACCCGCGGCGGCAACGACATGGTGCTCTACACCACGGACGGCACGACGCTGTTCGAGGCGGTACCGCGCAAGGTGACCTTCCAGCATACCGCAGCCTTCGACGCATCGACGACCGGCAACGGCGTCTATATCGACGGCGTGGCGCTCAAGGCCGGGGATTCGGGCAACACGACCGCCAAGGGCTCGCTCCAGGCGCATATGCAGATCCGCGACAAGATCGCGCCGACCTTCCAGAGCCAGCTCGACGAAATCGCCCGAGGCCTGATCACCTCGTTTGCGGAAACCGGACCGACCGGCGCACTGGCTCCGATGACCGGCCTCTTTACATACAAGGACGCCGCCGGCGTGCAGCAGACGGCCATTCCGGCCGCCGGCACGATCGTTCCGGGCCTCGCCTCCAAGATCTTCGTCAATCCGGTGGTGGTCCCTCCGGCAGGCACGCCCGACAAGGTGCGCGACGGTGGCATCAACGGCATTGCCTACGTCGTCAACACGGGCGGTAGCAGCTACGGGGACCTCCTCGACAAGTACAACCAAAACCTGACCGGCCCGATGGCTTTCGATACGGACACGGAAATCGCCGATGCGCCGGACGTCCTCTCTTTTGCCGCGGACTCCATGGGCTGGCTCGAGCAGCTCCGTAGCACGGCGACTGCCGCAGACGAGACGAAGACGGCCATGCTGTCGCGCAGTCTTGAAGCGTTTTCCAGCAACACCGGTGTCAGCCTCGACGAAGAACTGTCGCTGCTTCTCGACATCGAGCAGTCCTACAAGGCCGGCGCCAAGCTCATGTCGACGGTCGACGATATGATGAAAGCCCTTTTGGATATTGCGAGCTGATCATGAAGACCTCTTTCATTTCGACATTATCGATCCAGACCACGATGCGAAATTCCATCTCGAACGTTCAACGCGAGATGGTGAAGGCGAACCAGGAGGCGGTGAGCCAGAAGCACGCCGATCTCGGCGTCACGCTTGGCGCGAATACCTCCCGCGCTATCGATCTTTCCCGCGACATCACCCGCACCGACTCGCTGCTGACCACGGCCGCGCTCGCGACGCAGCGTCTCGAAACAGCCGAGCTCGCGCTCAAGAGCATGAACGAGCAGGGTCTGAAGATTCAGAGCGCGATCCTGACGCTTGGAAGCTCGGCCGACGAGACGAGCCTGGCGACGGCGCGCATGGCCATGTCCGACGCGCTGGACGCGTTCACCAACTTCGCCAACACTGCCGTTCAGGGCGAATATATCTTCTCCGGCATCAATTCCGACGTGAAGCCGCTCGATGATTATTTCGCGCCGGGATCGCCGGCCAAGGCCGCGGTCGCCGCCGAACTGACTCAATACCTTTCGGACAATGCCATTCCGAGCAAGGAGCAGATGACGCAGGCCCAGATGAACGGCTTCCTGGATAAACTGGAAAGCAAGTTCAACGGTTCCTCGCCGCTGACGAACCCGCCGCATCCCGTGGGGGTCGTAGGCCAGGACTTCTGGAAGACCTTTTTCTCGGATGCCAGCGACGAGAACATGAAGAGCCGCATCAGCCCGACGGAAGTGGTCGAAAGCTCGACCAATGCCAATAGCCAGGGCATGCGGAACTTCGCTTTCGCGTCGATCATCTCGATGGAATACCTGCAGACCGGGATGGACAAGGATGCCCGTGCAGCCGTGGCCACGCGTACCACCAGCGTCATCAACAAGGCGATGAACAGCGAGGGCAGCATCAACCAGCAGCGGACGTCGGTCGGTATCTATACCGAACGCGTCTCCAAGGCTGAGGAAAGGTTGCGGGCGCAGAAAGACATTCTGACGACCAGCCTCGGAAGCATGGAAAACGTCGATCCGGCGGAGGCGGCAACCCGTCTCAACACCATGAAGACGCTTCTCGAAACTGCATATACAGTAACGGCAAAGATACAGCAGCTGAGCCTGGCCAACTTCCTTTGATGAATAAAGGAAGGCTCGTGACGAAGGATACATGAATGTACCAATTTTCATATGCCGAGATCATGGAGGACGGCGTTGCCAACGCCAAGGATCGCGAACGGCAGGCCCTGGATCGTTCTATCGATCTTCTGATCGCGGCTCGCGACGAGAAGAACTATACGCGCACCACGGTTGAGGCTTTGTTCTACACCCGGCGTGTCTGGATCCGCTTTGTCGAGGATCTGAAGCATCCGGACAACGAATTGGCCAATGAACTTCGTGCGGATCTGATCTCGATCGCAATCTGGATACTGAAGGAATGCGAAAAGATCAGAAACCGCGAATCGACCAATTTCCAGGGCATTATCGATGTGACCACCATCATCAGGGATGGACTTAAATGAAAAGTACGCTTCGCATCTCTTTGAAATCCGGCGAGCGGATATTTATCAACGGCGCGGTTCTGCGCGTTGATCGCAAGGTCGCGCTGGAATTTCTCAATGACGTCACGTTCCTTCTGGAGAACCATGTTCTTCAGCCGGAAGATGCGACGACGCCGCTTCGGCAGCTCTACTTTATCGCCCAGATGATGCTCATCAACCCGGAAGGCAAGGAACAGTCGACGACATTGTTCCGCAAGTCGGTGGCAATGCTGCTGACCTGCTTTACCGACGATGAGATGCTGGCTGAACTCAAGCGCATCGACGGCATGGTTGCATCCGGCCGGGCCTTCGACGCTCTGAAGGCAATCCGTGCGCTCTACCCCATCGAAGACCGTATCCTCAACAATCGGGAACTCGCGCCGGCAACTGTCGAGCGGATTCGCAAGGAGATCGCACCATGGCGGTAGACCCGATCAACACCAACAACCCTTATGCCTCCGGCAATGGTAAGGCAGCGTCGTCCGACGCGTCTGCCGCGGGCTTGAACTACGACAATTTCCTGCAGCTCCTCATCGCCCAGATGAAGTATCAGGATCCGACCGATCCGATGGATGCGAGCGAGCAGATTGCCCAGCTCGCCACCTTCTCGCAGGTCGAGCAGTCCGTGAAGATGAACTCGAACCTGCAGTCGCTCATCCAGGCGAACTCGTTCTCGCAGGCAGCCGATATGATCGGCAAGTATATCACCAGCGCCGACGACAAGACCACCGGCATCATCAAACAGGTGGAAATCTATTCCGACGGTCTGGTGGCGATCACCGATAAGGGTGATAAGGTTCTCATCCAGCCGGGAATCGTTCTTTCGGATCAGGCGCCAACGAAACCCCCTGCGGCGACTTGAGATCAGACGACGCGGCATGATGCCGAAACATTGAAGCAGACGGAGCCGGCGCAATGAATGAAGCCGATGCCCTTGATATCATGCAGGCGGCGATCTGGACGATCCTGATCGCCTCCGGTCCCGCGGTCCTTGTGGCGATGGTCGTGGGCGTCCTGATCGCTTTTCTCCAGGCTCTGACGCAGATCCAGGAGATGACGCTGACTTTCGTGCCGAAAATCGTCGCCATCATGATCACGATTGGCATTACCGCGCCGTTTATCGGCGGCCAGATCAATCTTTTTGCCAATCTGGTATTTTCGCGGGTGCAATCGGGGTTCTGACCCGGTTGCTGCCCGCCGATCTTTTTCATCTACCCACCTTCGCGCAAGCTTCGCCCTTTAGGCAGGACATGAACTGGCAGGAGTACTTCCTGCCGCCATCTCATGAAGAGACGGGAAAGTCATGGCGCAACCACCTTCACTATCCATTCCGAAAGTAGCCCCGAACGGTCGCGATCTCGGATTTGCGGGCGGCATCGTCGCCATTCTCTGCATCCTCTTCCTGCCGATCCCGCCGTTCCTGATCGACCTTGGCCTTGCCTTCTCGATCGCGTTCTCGGTGCTGATCCTGATGGTGGCGCTGTGGATCCAGCGGCCGCTGGACTTCTCGTCCTTCCCGACCATCCTGCTCATCGCCACCATGGTGCGATTGTCGCTCAACATCGCGACGACGCGCGTGATCCTGTCGCATGGCCACGAGGGCCATGGCGCGGCCGGTAACGTGATCCAGGGCTTCTCGGGCCTCGTCATGTCTGGCGACTTCGTGATCGGCGTGATCGTCTTCATGATCCTCGTGACCGTGAACTTCATCGTCATCACCAAGGGTGCCACCCGTATCGCGGAAGTCGGCGCCCGCTTCACTCTCGACGCCATCCCCGGCAAGCAGATGTCGATCGACGCGGACCTCTCGGCCGGCATCATCGACGAGAAGGAAGCGCAGCGCCGCCGCTCCGAGCTGGAAGAGGAAAGCTCTTTCTTCGGGGCCATGGACGGTGCGTCGAAATTCGTTCGCGGCGATGCGATCGCCGGCCTCATCATCACCGCCATCAACATCTTCGGCGGCATCATCATCGGCTATTTCCGCCATGACATGCAGATCGGCGAAGCCGCCGACGTGTTCGTCAAGCTGTCGGTCGGTGACGGTATCGTCACGCAGATCCCGGCCCTCATCGTTTCGCTCGCCGCCGGCCTTCTGGTCACCCGCGGCGGCACGGCCGGCTCCACCGACAAGGCCGTCGTCGATCAGCTGAGCGGCTATCCGCGCGCCCTTTCGATGTCGGCCGGCCTGATGGCGCTGCTGGCGATCATCCCCGGACTGCCTTTCCTGCCCTTCATGGCACTCGGCGGCCTGATGGGCTTCGGCGCCTGGCTTGTTCCGCGCCGTATCGAGGCTGAGAACAAGGCTCGTCGCGAAGACGAGGAACAGAAGGTCGTCCAGACCAAGGAGATGGAGAAGGACTCCGTCAAGTCGGTTCTCAAGACGTCCGAAATCGAACTCGCTCTCGGCAAGCAGGTCTCCACCCGTCTGCTTGGCGCCCACCAGGAACTGGCTTTCCGCGTCGGCAAGATGCGCAAGAAGTTCGCGACGCAATACGGCTTCGTGGTGCCGGAAATCAAGGTTACCGACGATATCTCGATCCAGGAGAAATCCTATCAGATCCGTATCCATGGCACGACGATCGCATCGAACGCCCTGCGGGTTGGCGACGTCCTCGTGGTCACCGGATCCGGCCGCAAGCCGAGCATCCCGGGCGACGAGATCCGCGAACCCGCTTTCGGCATGCCGGCGGTGTCGATCCTCGAAACCTTCGCCGAAGACTTGAAGCGTGAAGGCTTCCACCCGATCGACAACGTCTCGGTCGTGCTGACCCACTTGTCGGAAGTCATCCGCAACAACCTGCCGCAGCTTCTCTCCTACAAGGACGTGAAGATCCTGATCGAGCGTCTCGATCCCGAATACAAGAAGCTCGCAGACGAGATCTGCTCGTCGCACATGTCCTATTCCGGCCTGCAGGCGGTGCTGAAGCTTCTGCTCGCCGAGCGCGTTTCGATCCGCAACCTGCATCTCATCCTGGAAGCGGTCGCCGAGCTTGCTCCGCATGTGCGCAAGACGGAGCAGATCGTCGAGCACGTGCGTGTTCGCATGTCGCAGCAGCTCTGCGGCGACCTCGCCGACAACGGCGTGCTGCGCGTCCTCCGTCTCGGCAACAAATGGGACATGCTGTTCCACCAAGCGCTCAAGCGCGACGGCAAGGGCGAAGTGGTCGAATTCGACATCGACCCTCGCACGCTTGAAGAATTCAGCGAGCAGGCGACGAAGGTCATCCGCGAATTCATGGATCGCGGCCTGCCCTTCGTGCTCGTCACCTCGCCGGAAACGCGTTCCTACGTCCGCATGATCATCGAGCGGCTGTTCGCGACCCTCCCCGTTCTTTCCCATGTGGAACTCGCCAAGGGCCTCGAAATCAAGATACTGGGCGCCATTTCGTGATAGACTGTCCGCAAAGGACGATTCTCGCATGATTACAGACCCGCAGGGGACCATTCTCGCTCTTTTCCTTGCGTTCTGCCGCATGGGTACGTGCGTGATGGTTCTCCCGGGGTTGGGAAGCGGCCGCGTGCCGGTTCAGGTGCGATTGTTCGTGGCGGTCGCCCTGTCCATGGCCATACTGCCGGTTCTCTGGGACCAGATCTATCCAAGAGCCTCCGACCCGACTGCCACCTATCTTGGCCTGATCTTCACCGAGGCCCTGATCGGCGCGGTTTATGGACTGATAGCCCGGCTCTATACGCTCGGGATGCAATTTGCCGGCACGATCCTGACCATGTCGATCGGTTTCACGGCGCCGGGCGGCCATGACATTTTCGAAGACTCGCAGGAAAACCAGCTGACCATTCTGCTGACGCTGAGCGGCCTGCTGCTCCTGTTCATGATGGATTTCCACCACATCGTGTTCCGCGCGCTGGTCGATTCCTACGCGGCGACCCCGGTCGGCGCGCTGATCGATTCGCAGAAGATACTGATCACGCTGACGGATACGCTGCGCGCGTCGACCATCATCATGTTGCGGCTGGCAAGTCCGTTCCTGATCTTCGGCCTGATGTTCAACGTGGCGATCGGCCTCATCAACAAGATGGCGCCGCAGATCCCGATCTTCTTCATCTCGACGCCTTTCCTGCTGATGGGAGGGCTTTTCCTTCTCTATCTGTCGATCGCCGCCTTTATCCGCCAGTACGCGGATGGTTTCGCGCCGATCTTCAGGTCCTTCTAGGAGATCGCCATGGCAGGCCCAGTCAAGCGGTCGGACAAGCTCAAGCGCCTCGTGGCGGTCCAGCGGCATCTCGAGACGATGGCCGAACACGAGCTTGCTGCGACGACCCGGTACCGTGCCGAGGTCAATCAGTCGATGGAAGACGTCATCGATGCGATCGGCTCGATGAACCCGGTACACCGGCAGTTCTCTCAGCATTATTCGGAGCGCTTCGGCCGCCTCACCACCAAGGAGCGCCAGCTTGCCGGCGTTCAGCAGATCCAGGAAATGAAGGTGCTCAAGGAGCGGACCAAGGCCGACCGCCTGGAAGAGAACATGAAGGACGCCCGTGATCACGAAGACCGCGAAGTGGCCGACGATGCGATCTACGAGCTGATCGATATCACGCTCGCCCTCGAGCAAGTCAAATAGACTGGCCAGCCTCCAGCAAGCTTCGACCTTCATAGTCTCGTCATTGCACTGATTGCCGGTTCGATCGAGGTCGGGCGGGATCATGTGCCATTTCAAATCGTTGCTGCGCTTTTGCACCCTCAGGGATGCGGCTCGCGGCAGTCATGAAGGGAGCTGACGTGGCGATTTCACCTCCGAGCGATCTGGTCATGGACGTCGTCCGCGCTGCGGACCCGACAGCCGTTCAGGAAGCGCAGGCCAAGCTGAAGGCGAACAAGGCGGCCTTTGCCGCGACCAGCCTTGCCGAAGTCGGCAAGGGTTTTGGTGCGGCGATGAAATTCATCGACGCGCCCGGCACGGCGTCGGGTCTCGGCAATCCGGAGGCACCGAAGAAGGTCGCCGAAATGCCGGAGGAATACCGCAAGTTCGAAGCGTCGGTTCTTTCGACATTCGTGAATTCCATGCTCCCGAAGGAGACAGAGGAAGTTTACGGCAAGGGCTCCGCCGGTGAGTTCTGGAAGGGCATGATGGCCGAGAAGATCGCCGACGAAATGTCGCAAAAGGGCGGTGTCGGCATCGCCGAGCAGATGTATTCGCAGGCGCTCGCCCGTGCGGAGCGTCAGGCCTCGGTCAATCCGACCACCGACGAGACTGATCGCAGCCGCGCAATCAGCATGATCACCGATTTCGAGCGACAGGTTCTCGGCGTCGGAAAGAAGAGTGAGGCCTGACATGCATCAGACTGGGGCAGAGAACATGGAAGTTGTTTCGAATGATTATCGCATCAAGACCGTGCTTGGCCGGTTGGAGATGATAATCGACAACGAAAATCAACGGATCGGCCGCGATCCGGAGTTCGACCTGAAAGTGTCGAACGCGCACAAGAGCCGCTGCCTCTACGAATTGACCATGCTGTTCCGTGGCACCGATCCGAAGCAGCTCGCCACCGGCCATATCGATCAGATGCACGGGCTGAAGAGCAAGCTGGCGCTCAATGCCCGCCGGGTTGAGGCGCATCTTCACGCTGTGCGCGCCGTCGCCGATCTCTTGAAGAACGCTGCCCGCGATGCGGACGACGACGGCACCTACACCCAAGAACAGTTCACCTACGGCGAGGCCTGATGGTCAAGCTCCTTCTCACTGGTCTATGGGTCTGCATCGTCACGCTTGGGGCGGTGTATTTCTCCGTGCAGATGTCCGCGGCACCTGCGCCGGTCGACGAAGAGGCCAGGCGGAAGGAGCTTCTCGAATTGGTGCGCGGGGAATCGATCACCATTCCGATGATAGCGGACGGTGCCATCACCGGTTATTTCTTGAGCCGTGTCTCCTTCATGATGGACAAGGAAAAGATCAAGAATACCAAGCTGCCGATCACCGAACTGACGACGGACCAGCTTTTCACGCTGCTGATCGGCAACCAGATGGTCGATCTCAGCAAGCCCGGCGCGTTCAACCTCGAAAAATTCCGCACCAGCATCAAGGACAACTTCAACAAGAAGCTCGGCGATGGACTGGTGGCGGAGGTGCTTGTCGAACAGCTCGACTACCTCTCCAAGGAAGACATTCGAAACAACGCCTCGCGCGGCAACAAGAACCCGAACCCGGGCAAGAAGATTGTCGAGGGCGTGAAGATCGAGGATCCGAAAGCCTCGCCCACGGCCGGCCACTGACGACCGCTACAGCGATAACACAACGAATGTAGGCCGGCCTTGATGGTCGGCCTTTTTGTTGCGAGGGCCTCGGAAATGCGGGCATTGTTCGCATTTTACCGATCGATTTAAAGGCGATTTCAGAGCGCGCTGCTAGAGCTTGGGGACGAATTGGTCTTGCCCCATGGGGAGCGCATCGATGAACGCATCCGGAGACTTCCTGGCAGCCGCATCACAGCGGACCCTGTTCGGCCTGCGCGTCTGCGATCTCGGATGGAGCGCAACGCTCGGCCTCGTGGAAAGCCTGATCACGCTCCGCGGCAACCGTACGACACTCGGCTTTCTGGACGCGCGCACGGCTTTCCGTCAGATGATCGATCCCGCCTACCGCAGTCAGTTGGGCCGCAGGATGCTTCTGCCGGGCGGCGGCCGCGCCTTCAGCATCCTCGCAAAAGCGCGGCATGGAAAACCGACACCGGTGCGGTTTTCGGCAGCGATGTTCGTCCCGGCCCTGTTGAGCTTCCTGGAAAAGGGTCATCGCATCGGCATAGCCGGCGAGGATGCCGCGCGGGTCGAAGCCCTCCGTGAGCATTTCGCCCGCCATGCGCCCTGGCATGATGTAGTGGTTGTCGCGCTCGACCAGGATATGCCGCAGCGTTTCGACCTTGTCCTCGTCGATGCCGCCGGCCTTGGGCAGGAACGGCGGATCGAGCGCCGGCTCGCTTCTGTCCGCACCGGATTGGTGGTCATGACCGGGGCGGGGTTGTCCACCTTCATCGAGGGCAAACCGGCGCCCGCGGCGCCTCAGGCGACAGTCCCGTCCCGGCAACCGTCTTTCGCCTGACAAGTTAACCCTTTCTTTGCCATGAAATTTTAGACTGCGTTAATCAGAGGGCTGCCCGCGGGATGCCGGCGGCCTCAGATTAGCGCGGTCATCCCATGTATCAGTCGGTGAAAATCGAAGACGACCGAAATCCTGACCCGGCAGCAATGCTCGCCGGTCTGCGATCCGCCGCCCTCAAGGTTGGTGCGCTCACGCTGATCGGTGCGCTTTTGCCGTTGCTGTTCGTCGACACGGTTCCGCATCAGTTCGGCGCAGAGACCCGGCTGAAGGTCGAAGCGGCGAGCGAAGGCTCGATCAATACGGCTGCTGCCGCGCTCCGCTCCAGGGCCAGCCTCGACAACGTCATACGCGCGCTGAACCTTGGCCGTGACAGCGAGTTTTCGGTCGACCGCCAGAGCGTCGTCAGGATCGTTTCCGATATCGTTTCCGGTGAGGCGATGACCGTGTCCGAGGCCGAGAGCCGGCTGCGCGAGCGACTTTCCCAGGCGATCGTAACGAGCTACGACCGCCGCGCTGGCGAGGTGACCATCTCCGTCACGGCGGGAGAGCCGGAAGAGGCGGCCCGCATCGCCAACATGCTCGGCGACACTTTTCACGATGAAATTGCCTTCTCCGGTACGAAATCTTCCGCACCGGTCGTGGAGAAGCTGCGCCAGACACTCGAACATGCGCAAGCCGCTCTTTCCGGCTTCGTCGCCGAGACCGACGCGCAGAAGCTTGCCGAACTGCGCCGGACCGAGGGCGACGGGCAGCAGCTCGCTGCAGAAATAAACGAGGCCACGGCGCAGCTTGGCGACCTGAAGCAGAAGGCGGCACAGGCGTCCGGCATGAAGCTCTCGGACGTGCTGAACAAGCCCCTGCCGGACAGTCTCGAATATACCGGCCTCGACTATCAGCGGCAGAGGCATGTCGAGGCAAAGCTTGCCGTCGACCAGCTTTCGAGCGATCTCGGCCCGCGTCACCCACGGCTTGCCGCGGCTCAGGCAGCGCTGGCGGATGTGAAGGACGACATCCAGGACGCGCTGAGACAGCTCGTGACCTCGCTTCGCCAACAGGAGGCCGCCGCCGCCAAACATCTGGCAGAGCTGAAGGCGAGGCAGGCGAAGAAACCCGACGACAAGGAAATAGCCGATTCCGGAGCAAGGCTTGCGGCTCTCGAAGCTGCCGTGGACGAGGCACGGCGAAATTACCTCGAAGCGCTGCAGGGAACCGAAGCCAAGGCATCCACGGGCAAAGTCTCGGTCGTCGTTCCGGCCGTGGCGGCATCGGCGGCGGTGCTGGGTCCTTCATCCGCTGAGCTCTCGGGCATCGGTGGCCTGATCGGGTTCTCCCTCGGCATCGCCCTGGTCTTTCTGAAGCGCCGCACGCCGCGGCCCGCGAGCTGCGCCGACGAAATGGATCAGGCCGACGAGCCCGCGCTGATTGTCGACCGGGACCTGCTGGCGGAGCATCTGGACGAGCAGGATTTCCTCCCCGAGGAGTATGATCCGGCTTACGATCGCCCGGCCTATGAGCCGCAGCCGTCCTGGCGCCCGCGCCATCCGGCGCCCGCCAATGACAGTCCGCTTGCCGATCACATCCGCGAAATGCTGACGATCAATCGCCGTCCGGCCCCGGAGGCGGAGCTCCCGTCCTTGGTCGCGGCCGTCATGGCGGGCCGCCTTGCCGATGGGCCGTCCTACGGTGCACCTCGCCGTCCGGCTCCGTCTCCGGAAGAGCTCCGAAAGGCGGAGGAACTTCGCGAGCTTCGCCGCAACATGGCGGAGTTGCGCGAACGGGTTCAGGTCTATTCCGACCGCCGGAACGCCTCCCGAGGATAAGGGGCCTGCGACATCGAATCCGCTTGCATTTGCTGTCTGCGACCAGCATAGGGCGTTGGTGGGCAAATTCAGAACATGCTCAATGTATACATTGGCGGCGGTTTCAAGCGGGAGGTGCGCATGGCTGTGGTGATCGATGGTAAGGAGGCGGCAGCATCGGTAATCACCGCGGTGACCGAGGCTTCGGGTTCCCTCGAAAGGGAGGCCGGCGTGAAGCCTGGCCTGGCAGTCGTCATCGTCGGCGACGATCCGGCCAGCCACGCCTATGTCAATTCCAAGAGCAAGATGGCCAAGCAGTGCGGGTTCAAATCGGTCCAGCATAGTCTTCCCGAGGACACCACTCAGGAAACGCTTGAGAAGCTGGTGGCCGAGCTCAATGCCGATCCGTCCATCCACGGTATTCTCGTCCAGCTCCCGCTGCCGAAGCACCTGAACGCCGAGCCTGTCATCCTGTCGATCTCACCGAATAAGGACGTGGACGGTCTGCACGTCGTCAATGCCGGCAAGATCGCGACCGGCGACCTTGAGACCGGCTTGATTTCCTGCACCCCCGCTGGGGCCATGCTGCTGGTCAACCGTATACATGGCCGTGACCTTTCGGGTCTCAACGCTGTCGTCATCGGCCGCTCCAACCTGTTCGGCAAGCCGATGGGCCTGCTGCTCTTGGCCGCCAATGCGACGGTCACCATGGCGCATTCCAAGACGAAGGACCTCGGGTCCGTATGCCGCGACGCCGATATCCTGGTTGCCGCCGTCGGCCGGCCGCAGATGGTCAAGGCCGACTGGGTGAAGCCGGGTGCCACCGTGATAGACGTCGGCATCAACCGCGTAGCGGCGCCCGACAAGGGCGAGGGCAAGACCCGGCTGGTCGGCGACGTGGCCTATGCGGAAGCCGCTGAAGTTGCTGGCGCCATCACCCCGGTTCCGGGTGGCGTCGGCCCGATGACGATCGCAATGCTGATGGCCAACACCGTCATCGCGGCCTATCGCACGGCCGGCAAAACCGCACCCAGATTCTGATTCTGCGGGGACAGATTTTTTCATTTGTTCCACGTCGGCTGCGCGGGGGTTGACTCCTCCGCGAGAGCGTTAAATCTCTCCCCATGTTTTGGAACTCCCGGCAAGGTAGAAAAAGCCGGGACAGTGGGAGGATATTTCAATGAAGGCATCATTTTGGATCGGTACGGCGCTCGCAGCGCTTCTTGCCGGTGGCGCGGTCGCCCAGGAGCTGAAGTTCGCGCCCGGCCAGGATTCGAAATTTAACTGGAAGAGCTATGAGGATTTCAAGGCTGCCCACGCCAATCTCAAAGGGCAGAACCTGACGCTCTTCGGCCCCTGGCGCGGCGAGGACGAAGTGCTGTTCAACAGCGTTCTCGCGTATTTCAATGCCGCGACCGGCATCAACGGCCGCTATTCCTCCTCGGAAAATTACGAACAGCAGATCGTCATCGACACGCAGGCCGGTTCTCCGCCGAATATCGCCATCATTCCGCAACCCGGCCTCCTGGCCGATCTTGCCGCCAAGGGGTTCCTGACCTCGCTCGGCCAGGAGAACTCCGACTGGGTCAAGACCAACTATGGCTCGGGCGGGGACTGGATCCGTTACGGCACCTACAAGGGCAAGGACGGCAAGGAGGCGTATTTCGGCTTCCCGTTCAAGGCCGATTTCAAATCCATGGTCTGGTATGTGCCCGAAAACTTCGAAGAAGCGGGTTACGAGGTTCCGAAGACCATGGAGGACCTGATCAAGCTCAGCGACCAGATCGTCGCGGATGGCGGTGTTCCGTGGTGCATCGGTCTCGGCTCCGGCGGCGCGACGGGCTGGCCGGCGACCGACTGGGTCGAGGACATGATGCTGCGCACCCAGAAACCGGAAGTCTACGACAAGTGGGTGAGCAACGAAGTCAAGTTCAACGATCCGGCCGTTGTCGGCGCGATCGATGAATTCGGCAAGTTCGCCAAAAATCCGAAATATGTGAGCGGCGGCGTTGCGGCCGTTTCCTCCACCGACTTCCGGGACAGCCCGAAGGGCCTCTTCGGCATTCCGCCGAAATGCTACCTGCATCACCAGGCATCCTTCGTCCCGTCCTTCTTCCCGCCTGAGACCAAGCTCGGCACCGATGCCGACTTCTTCTACCTGCCCACCTATGCTTCGAAGCCGGAGCTCGGAAAGCCGGTCCTCGGCGCCGGCACGATGTTTGCCATCACAAAGGATTCGCCCGCCGCCAAGGCGTTCGTCGATTTCCTGAAGACGCCGATCGCCCACGAGGTGTGGATGGCGCAGTCGTCGTTCCTGACCCCCTTTAAGGGTGCAAATTCGAATGCCTATGCCAACGAGGTGCTGAAGAAGCAGGGCGAACTTCTGACCACCGCCACGACATTCCGCTTCGACGCCTCGGACCTGATGCCTGGCAAGATCGGCGCCGGGGCGTTCTGGACCGGCATGGTCGACTATGTCGGCGGCAAGGACGCCAAGACCGTGGCGACCGATATCCAGAAGGCGTGGGACGGCCTGAAATAAGCCTCCCCTCAGGCGGCCGCCTTATGACCGCGCCGGATGCCGGCGCGGTCCAATAAAAAGCTACGCATAAAACCGTGAAAAGGGGAGAGCCATGATATCGCAGATCGTTTCAGCCGTCGGCGTCGTGATCGCCGGCGTTTTCGTCTGTGCCTTATATTACTGGCTCTCCGACAGGATCCTGCAGATCGTCTTTCCCGTGCCGGTGGACAATGTCCGCGCCGCCTCCGTCAATCTCAACCGCCGCGCCATGGTGCGTCCCTGGTTGTTTCTCGGCCCGGCGCTGATCCTGCTGGTCGTCTATCTGGTTTACCCGGTCGTCGCGACCTTCATACTTTCCTTTTACGACCGGTCGGGCGGCAACTTCGTCGGCCTCGCGAATTATCGCTGGGCACTCCAGGACGCGCAGTTCCGCCAGTCCATCTTCAACAACATCCTCTGGCTCGCCGTGGTGCCTGCAGCCTGCACCTTCTTTGGCCTCGTCATCGCGGTGCTGACCGACCGCATCTGGTGGGGCAATATCGCCAAAAGCCTGATCTTCATGCCGATGGCGATTTCTTTCGTCGGTGCTTCGGTCATCTGGAAGTTCATCTACGAATATCGCGGCGGCAGTGAAACGCAGATCGGCCTCCTCAATGCCATCGTACAGGCCATTGGCGGCTCGCCGCAGGTATGGATTTCGCTTCCGTTCTGGAACAACTTCTTCCTGATGGCGATCTTGATCTGGATCCAGACGGGCTTTGCAATGGTCATCCTGTCGGCCGCACTCCGCGGCATCCCCGAGGAGACGATCGAGGCGGCGGTGATCGACGGCGCCAGCGGCTGGCAGATCTTCTGGAAGATCATGGTGCCGCAGATCTGGGGAACGATAGCCGTCGTCTGGACGACGATCACCATTCTTGTGCTGAAGGTCTTCGATATCGTGCTGACCATGACCAACGGCCAGTGGAACACCATGGTTCTCGCGAACCTGATGTTCGACTGGATGTTCCGTGGCGGGGGCGACAGCGGCCGAAGCGCAGTCATCGCGCTGATCATCATGGCTGCCGTCACCCCGATCATGATCTGGAACATCCGCCAGGCGAACAAGGAAATGGGAGGCCATTGAGATGAGTGCAGCCGCTAGCCTCCGCCGTATCGGCCTTCCGCGCCTTATCGTCCACGTCTCCGTCCTCATCATCTGCATCATCTGGCTCATCCCGACGCTCGGCATCCTGGTCACCTCCTTCCGGGAAGCGGGCCAGATCACCGCATCGGGCTGGTGGACGGCCTTTACGGGCGCCGCCGAGACGAGTGCCGCCCGCCTCGGTGAGCCTTCAACCGCCAGGCAGGATGGTACGAACTACGTGATTTCCGGTTCGGTCTTCGAGGGAGGGAAGGGCGGCACCGTGCGTGCCTTCGGCACCCGCGTTGCCGCGCCGACGGAGTTTACCGCCGGACAGCCCGCCGATATCGGCAACGGCGAGACGCTGACCGTCAACGCGGACGGCAGCTATACCTATTCCAAGAATGCGCCTTTCGAGGGCCGCGGCAAGCGCGTTTACTTGTCCGTTGCCACTCCGCCATCCTTCACCACCGAGAACTACCGCACGGTGCTGACCTCCCAAGGTATCGGCCAGTCCTTCGTCAACTCGCTGACGGTCGCGGTTCCCGCAACCATCATTCCGATCCTGATCGCAGCCTTTGCGGCCTACGCTCTGTCCTGGATGGAATTTCCCGGACGCGCCCTCATCATCGCCCTGGTGGTCGGGCTGATCGTCGTTCCGTTGCAGATGTCGCTCATCCCGCTTCTGAAGATGTATAACGAGATCGGCAATTTCTTCGGGGTATCGTCTCGCAGTTATGCGGGTATCTGGCTTGCGCACTCCGCCTTCGGCATGCCGCTCGCGATCTATCTCCTGCGCAACTACATTTCCGGGCTGCCGCGGGAAATCATCGAATCCGCGCGCGTCGACGGCGCCAGCGATTTCGAAATCTTCGTCAAGATCATCCTGCCGCTGTCATTTCCGGCGCTCGCGTCCTTCTCGATCTTCCAGTTCCTCTGGACATGGAACGACCTCCTCGTCGCCATGGTCTTCCTCGGCACCGGCAAGGACCAGTTGGTCCTGACCGGCGCCCTGAATGCACTTCTGGGCTCAATGGGGGGAAAGTGGGAAATCCTGACAGCTTCAGCCTTCATAACAATCGTCGTGCCGATTATCGTCTTTTTTCGCCTTGCAACGGTATTTGGTTCGCGGCCTGCTCGCCGGCTCCGTCAAGGGCGGCTGATCAACATCGAACGACAACAGGATTTTTGAATGAGCGTTTCCGCAGAAGCTCCCGTAGCACCGGACAAGGACTGGTGGCGTGGGGCCGTTATTTATCAGATTTACCCGCGCTCCTATCAGGACTCGAACGGCGACGGCATCGGCGATCTGAAGGGCATCACCGCCCGCCTGCCGCATGTGGCAGCGCTCGGCGCGGACGCCATCTGGATTTCGCCGTTCTTCCCGTCGCCGATGCGGGATTTCGGTTACGACGTCTCGAACTACACGGATGTCGATCCGATGTTCGGCTCGCTGTCGGATTTCGACGGTCTGATCGCCGAAGCGCACCGGCTCGGCATCAAGGTGATGATCGACCTCGTCATGTCGCACAGCTCCGACCAGCACGCCTGGTTCATCGAGAGCCGGTCCAGCCGCTTCAATCCCAAGGCCGACTGGTATGTCTGGGCCGATGCCAAGCCGGACGGCACGCCGCCGAACAACTGGCTGTCGATCTTCGGCGGATCGGCTTGGGCTTGGGATCCGACCCGCATGCAGTACTACATGCACAATTTCCTGACCTCGCAGCCGGACCTCAACCTGCACAATGCGGAGGTCCAGGACGCGCTGCTCGACATGACCCGCTTCTGGCTGAAGCGCGGCGTCGACGGTTTCCGTCTCGACACCATCAACTTCTATTTCCACGACAAGGAACTGCGCGACAACCCGGCACTCGATCCCTCGCGCCGCAACGCCTCCACCGCGCCGGCCGTGAACCCCTATAACTTCCAGGAACATCTCTACGACAAGAACCGGCCGGAGAACCTGGAATTCCTGAGGCGTTTCCGCGCCGTGCTCGACGAGTTCCCGGCGATCGCCGCCGTCGGCGAAGTCGGCGACAGCCAGCGCGGCCTGGAAATCGTCGGCGAATACACGTCCGGCAACGACAAGATGCAGATGTGCTACGCGTTCGAGTTCCTGGCGCCCGATCCGCTGACGCCGGCGCGGGTGTCCGAGGTGCAGAAAGCGTTCTCGGTGGCTGCACCGGACGGCTGGGCTTGCTGGGCCTTTTCCAACCACGATGTGGTGCGCCATGTCAGCCGCTGGGGCCACGACGTTCTCGATCGCGACGGCTACGCCAAGATGGCATCCGCTATCCTGATGTCCCAGCGCGGCTCGGTCTGCATCTATCAGGGCGAAGAGCTCGGCTTGACCGAAGCCGATATCGCCTATGCCGACCTGCAGGATCCATACGGCATCCAGTTCTGGCCGGAATTCAAGGGCCGAGACGGTTGCCGCACCCCGATGGTCTGGGACAGCCAGGCACTGCAGGCGGGCTTCTCCACGGCGGAAAAAACCTGGCTGCCGATCCCGGTCGAACATCAGCTTCGGGCTGTCGGCGCTCAATATGGCGACCCGGCCTCGGTGCTCGAGCAGTACCGGCGTTTCCTCGCCTTCCGCAAGCAGCACCCGGCCTTTGCCAAGGGTGACATCGAGTTCCTGGCCGAAGACGGCGCCGTTCTCGGTTACAAGCGCCAATACGGCAACGAGACGGTGCTCTGCCTGTTCAACATGAGCGCGGCGGAAACGGCAACCGAGCTGCCGGCCGGCGACTGGGAAGTGCTGACCGGCCACGGCTTCGAGAGTGGGCTGGAAGGCAGGCGAGTGGAATTACCGGCCTGGGGGGCGTTCTTCGCCCATAACGCATAACGATAAAGGGGAGGAATCATGGCTGGCGTCATTCTGAAGGATATCCGCAAGGCCTATGGCCAGGTAAAGGTACTGCATGGCATCGACCTGGAGATCACCCAGGGCGAGTTCGTGGTCTTCGTCGGCCCGTCCGGCTGCGGCAAGTCCACGCTGCTGCGGATGATCTCCGGCCTGGAAAGCATCACCAGCGGCGAGATGTTCATCGACGGCCAGCTCGTCAATGACGTGCCGCCGTCGCGGCGCGGCATCGCGATGGTCTTCCAGTCCTACGCGCTCTATCCGCATATGACGGTCTACGACAACATGGCCTTCGGCATGCGGATCGCCAAGGAAAGCCGGGATGAGATCGACCGCCGGGTGCGTGCGGCGGCCGATATCCTCCAGCTCACGCCCTATCTCGACCGCTTGCCGAAGGCCCTGTCCGGCGGCCAGCGCCAGCGCGTCGCCATCGGCCGCGCCATCTGCCGCGATCCCAAGGTCTTCCTATTTGATGAGCCGCTTTCCAATCTCGACGCGGCCTTGCGCGTCGCAACCCGCATCGAGATTGCCAAGCTGAAGGATTCGATGCCGGACACCACGATGGTCTATGTGACGCACGACCAGGTGGAGGCGATGACGCTCGCCGACCGCATCGTCGTGCTTTCGGCCGGCCGGATCGAACAGGTGGGCGCCCCGCTCGAACTCTATGAGCGGCCGCAGAACCTCTTCGTCGCCCGCTTCATAGGCTCGCCGGCGATGAATATCATCCCGGCCACCGTGACGGAGACCGGCGAGACGACCACGGTGTCGCTGAAGGGTGGAAAATCGGTGCGTGTGCCGGTGCCGACCGCGGCTTCTGAAAAGGGCAAGACCGCCAGTTTCGGGGTGCGGCCGGAAGATTTGTCGATTGCCTCAGGCGAGGACTACCTCTTCGAAGGCCAGATCGGAATCATCGAGGCGCTCGGCGAGGTGACGCTGCTTTATATCGAAGGCTTGGTTGATCAAGAGCCGATCATTGCCAAGATCCCAGGCATTCTGCAGGTGAAGAAAGGCGAGACAATGCGCTTCTCGGCGGATCTCAAGAAACTGCACCTTTTCGATGCGGAAGGTAAGGCCTATCGCCTCTAGGAGTAACCATCCGTTTACTGTGATTTTGCGATCTGCATTTGGAGTTGTTCTGATTTGGGACTTCAAAACGCTCTGTTAAATTTCGCCGGCTAGGCTTCCTCCATAAGCAATGGAGGGATGTCGTGAGCGCGACTCCAAGTAACAGAAATCACTTTTTGAACAAGGAAGAGTCTTTCATGTACGACCGGGAAGCCCGGTTCAAAATGGAAGACACGATGAATGCGGCGCGTATCGAGTATACGGAAAATGGCGTGATGAACATGGCGCAGCGCCGCTGTGACGTCATCCGTATCTCGATGAGCGGCGCGGTCCTCGGCATCCTGACCCAGTATAATCTGCCGAAGCAGTTTTATCTCGACATTCCCGACGCGCGCATCTCCAAGGTCGGCTGCCTGCTGATGCGCACCAACGCCAACAACACGATCGAGGTGCGTTTCCTGTCGCTGCTCAAGCAGAAGGAACTGGACCGCATCTTCATCTTCTCCACCCATCCGAACCATCGCGACCGGACGCTGGATATCCGCTCCTGGTAACCCGTTCTGATGACTTGAAATGGCAACGGCGGCTCCACGGCCGCCGTTCTCGTTTCTGCAGATGACAATCGCCTGTTTACGAAAACACGCTGGCGCCCATGTCGGCGGTGCCGACATGGCGGCGGAAGGGGGCGAAGAGTTCGCGGCCCATGCCGAACTCGTTGTCGGAAAGATCCACGACGACGGGGGTGCGGGCTGCAAATTCCGCGGCGTCCACCAGCACTTCCAGCGTACCGGCGACAGCATCAAGGCGGATCATGTCGCCGTCCTTGATCCTGGCGATCGGTCCGCCGTCGCAGGCTTCGGGCGTGATATGGATCGCCGCCGGCACCTTCCCGGAAGCGCCCGACATGCGTCCGTCGGTGACCAAGGCCACCTTGAAGCCGCGGTCCTGGAGAACGCCGAGCGGCGGGGTGAGGCGGTGCAGTTCCGGCATGCCGTTCGCCTTCGGTCCCTGGAAGCGCACGACGGCGATAAAGTCCTTGTTGAGCTCGCCGCGCTTGAAGGCTTCCTGCAGCCCATGCTGGTCATGGAAGACGATCGCCGGCGCTTCGATGATATGGCGTTCCGGCTTGACGGCGGAAATCTTGATGACCGCCTTGCCGAGATTGCCCTTCAGCATCTTCAAGCCGCCATTCGACTGGAACGGCGTCTCGATCGATGCGAGCACCTTGGCATCGCCGCTCTGGTCCGGGACGGCCTCGCGCACGACGGCCCCGTTGGCGTCGAGTTTCGCCTCGACCGTATAGGCTTCCAATCCATGGCCGAAGACGGTGCGCACGTCGTCATGCACCATGCCCGTCTTTAGGAGCTGTTTGATCAGGAACCCCATGCCGCCAGCCGCGTGGAAATGGTTCACGTCGGCAAGCCCGTTCGGATAGACGCGAGCAAGCAGCGGCACGACATCGGAAAGCTCCGAAATATCCTGCCAGGTGAGCAGTATGCCGGCCGCGCGCGCCATGGCGACGAGGTGGAGCGTATGGTTGGTCGAACCGCCGGTCGCGTGCAGGCCGACGACGCCGTTGACCACCGAGCGCTCGTCGATCATCTCGCCGGCGGGGGTGAACTCGTTGCCGAGAGCGGTGATCGCCAGCGCCCGCTTGGCGGCCTCGCGGGTCAGCGCTTCGCGCAGCGGCGTGCCCGGATTGACGAATGACGCGCCGGGCATGTGAAAGCCCATGATCTCCATCAGCATCTGGTTGGAATTGGCGGTGCCGTAGAAGGTGCAGGTGCCGGGGCCGTGATAGGACTTCGATTCCGCTTCGAGCAGTTCGGCGCGGCCGACCTTGCCTTCCGCATAAAGCTGGCGGATGCGCGACTTCTCGTCGTTCGGAAGTCCCGTGGTCATCGGGCCGGCGGGAATGAAGACGGAGGGCAGGTGGCCGAAGCTCAGCGCCGCGATGACCAGGCCCGGCACGATCTTGTCGCAGATGCCGAGGAAGACCGCTGCGTCGAACATGTTGTGCGACAGGCCGATGCCGGCCGCCATGGCGATCGCGTCGCGAGAGAACAGCGACAGCTCCATGCCCGGCTGCCCTTGCGTGACGCCGTCGCACATGGCCGGCACGCCGCCGGCGACCTGGGCTATGCCGCCGGCTTCCCGCGCCGCCTCGCGGATGATCGGCGGGAAGGTCTCATAGGGCTGATGCGCCGAGAGCATGTCGTTATAGGCGGTGATGATGCCGAGGTTCGCAACGACGTCTCCTGCGAGCGCGTCCTTCTCGGCGGGGGAACAGACCGCAAATCCATGGGCGAGATTGCCGCAGGAGAGCGTCGATCTGTGCGGACCCCGGGTGGCCGCCCGCCGCACACGGTCGAGATAGGCTTCACGATGGGGCTTCGAGCGTTCGACGATACGGGCGGTGATTGCCTCGATGCTGGAATGAGCGGCCATGATCTTGTCCTCTTGTGCTCAACCCCGGCTTGGGAGGGCAGGACCTTCGGAAAGGCCCTAAGCCACCGGGATTGCTCGCGTTGAAAGTCGGCGCTTTAAGGCGCCCAGAAAATCTGCAGCGGCGATGCGGCGCGGGTAAGCACGGCGCGGATCGGCATGTCTGTTTCGTCGGAGCCGGCCTTTGCCGTTTCGAGCACGTCCTTCTTGCCCTGGCCTTCGATATGCAGCACCAGGAAACGGGCGTCCGAAAGGCTCGCGAACGAGAAGGTCAGCCGCTCTTCGCCCGCACCTTCCGCCTGCATGGTCAGCACGCCGCGGGGGCCGGAAAGGTCGAGCGCCCGAGCGAGGTTGTTCCCGTGCGGAAAGAACGAAGCGGTATGGCCGTCGCCGCCCATGCCGAGGATCGCCACGTCGAAGGGCTGGCCGATGCCGGACGTCTTGTCCGTCGCGATGACGGCCGCTTCATCGATCGACGGTGCTTCGTAGTAGAGCGGGATGAACTTCGCCGCCGCGGCCTTGTCCTTTAGGAGATGCGTCGACACCAGAAGGTGGTTGGAGCGCGGGCTGTCTGCCGGCACAAACCGTTCGTCGACCAGCGTCACGGTCACCTTGCTCCAGTCGATATCGCGGGTCGCCAGCGCCTCGAAGAACTTCTTCGGGGTAGAGCCGCCCGAGACCGCGATCGAGGCGGTGCCCCGGTCGCGGATCGCGGTTTCAAGCTGTGCCGCGACCTCGTCCGCCAGGCTGGCGGCGAGGTCTGCGGCATCGGCGAATTCATGCATATTCACGGTCATGACCTTCAACCTTCATGCCATGTGCGGCCGTCGCGCTCGATGAGGGCGATGGCCTGGCTCGGACCCCAGGTGCCGGCGGTATAACCCTGCACCTGCTGGCCGGCCGCTTCCCAGCCTTTGAGGATCGGATCGACCCAGTGCCATGCGGCTTCCACTTCGTCACGGCGCATGAACAGCGTCTGATTGGAGCGGATCGTGTCGGTCAGCAGCCGCTCGTAGGCATCCGGATTGCGCACCGAGAAGGCTTCCGCAAAGCTCATGTCGAGCGATACATTGCGCAGCCGCATACCACCCGGACCAGGGTCCTTGATCATCAGCGACTGCTTGACGCCTTCGTCCGGCTGCAGGCGGATGATCAGCTGGTTGGCTGATATGCGACCGGCGGCGGCGTCGAAGATATTGTGCGGGATCGGCTTGAAGGTGATGACGATCTCCGACATGCGGGCTGCCAGCCGCTTGCCGGTGCGGATGTAGAAGGGAACGCCGGCCCAGCGCCAGTTGCCGATCTCGGCCTTGATGGCGACGAAGGTCTCGGTGTTGGAAACGCCGCCTTCCAGCTCGTCGAGATAACCCTTGACCGGACCGCCCGCGGATGCGCCGGCGCGGTACTGGCCGCGCACCGTCATCTGTTCGCAATTGGCCTCGGTGATCGGCTTCAGGGCGCGCAGCACCTTGAGCTTTTCGTCGCGCACCGCTTCCGAATTCATGGAGGAGGGCACTTCCATGGCGACAAGGCAGAGGAGCTGCAGGATGTGGTTCTGGACCATGTCGCGCAGCGCACCCGCCGTGTCGTAATAACCGGCGCGGCCTTCCAGTCCGACCGCTTCGGCGACCGTGATCTGCACGTGGTCGATATGGTCGGCATTCCACAGCGGCTCGTAGAGCGCGTTGGCGAAGCGCAGCGCCATCAGGTTCTGCACCGTCTCCTTGCCGAGATAGTGGTCGATGCGGAAGATCTGGTCTTCGTGGAAGGCCTTGCCGATCATGTCGTTGAGCTGCAACGCCGACGCGAGGTCACGGCCGATCGGCTTTTCGACGACGATGCGCGTCGACTTGGTGATCAGCTTGTAGTCGCGGATCTTTTCCGAGATTGCACCGAAAATGCCCGGCGCCACGGCCAGATAGAAGACGCGGATGCGCTCCTTGCCGTCGTCGAGCAGTTTCTTGAGTTCGGTCCAGCCTCCTTCGGCCTTTGCATCGACCGAGACGTAATAGAGCCGCTGGAGGAATTTGTGGACTTCCGCCTCGTCGTATTCGCCCTTTTTCAGGTGCTCTTTCAGGGCATCCTGGGCGAACTTGCGGTAATCCTCATGCGAAAGCGCACTGCGCGAAGCGCCGATGATGCGGGTTGGCTCGGTGAACTGGCCCTCGATCTGCCGGTGGTAGAGGGCCGGAAGGAGCTTGCGTTCCGCAAGGTCGCCGGTGCCGCCGAATACGATACAATCAAAGGGTTCAACTGGGATGATCTGGCTGCTCATCGCTGTTCTTTCGTCCTGCATGGTTGGGGGCATACTTATTCTAATCGATTTAAAAACGCTAGCCCGAATTGGCTTCCGAAGTGTGTTAGGGGCTACTTGTCAGAGCCTGTCGCGCAGCGCAAACCACGTGAGGGCAAGGAAAAGCAGCGGAGTCCGCATGTGACGCCCGCCGGGGAAGGCAGGAATTTTGAGTGCGGCAAGGTGGTCGAGATCCGTTGCCTTGCCGCCGACCATATCAGCATAAAGTTTGCCACAATAGTTTGACAGCATCACGCCATGACCGGAATAGCCGCCGATTGACGTGACCCCGGGCATGACTTCGCGCACGAAAGGCTGGCGCGGCATGGTGATCCCGACATTTCCGCCCCAGGCATGGGTGATTTCAACGTCTTTCAGCGCCGGATAGGTGTCGACGATCTGCTTGCGGATGGCGTTGGCCGTGTCCGCCGGGTTGCTGGAGGTGTAGACCTCGCGACCACCGAACAGTAGCCGGTTGTCGCGGCTCTTACGGAAATAACGCACCACGAACCGCGAATCAGCAACGGCCTCTCCACCGGGGAGGATACCGGGAAAATCGTCGAGCGGCGTGGTCGCCGCGATGAAGGAGCCGATCGGCATGATATGCGCTGATGTAACCGGTTCGAGATCGCCGATATAGGCATTGGTGGCGATCAGCACCCGATCGGCAGTCAGCGTGGCCCTGGGCGTCCGGACCAGGATCTTGCCGCCCGGTCCGTTTCTCGTTTTCTCGATGCCCGTCGCGCGGGTCATCTCGAAAATCTGCGCACCGGCGGCCTGCGCCACCCTGGCGAGCCCGACCAGCAGCTTCAGCGGATGGATGTGGCCGGTGCCGGTATCGCGCACTCCGCAATAATAGTCTTTCGTGCCGAGCCGCTCGGCGGTCTCCCTGCCATCCATGAAGGAGATGTGGGGATACCCGTAACGTTCCGCCGCGATCTCGGCAGTCGTCCGATAATCCTTCTCTTGGCCCCGTTTGTGGGAAACGTTCATCTGTCCCGGCATGTACTCCATGTCGATGCCGTGGGTCTCGGCAAAGTCGAGGAGATGCCGCTTGGCGTCTTCGGCCATGTCGAACAGCGCCTTGGAGCGCTCGTAGCCGATCTCCTTTTCAAGATCCTCCGGCCACCAGCGCTGCCCGGTACCCATCTGTCCGCCATTGCGGCCGGAGGCACCGTCGCCGAACCGGCTGGCCTCGATCAGCGCGACGGAGATACCAGCCTTTGCAAGATTGTACGCCGCCTGCAGGCCGGTATAGCCGCCGCCGATGATCGCCACGTCGACCGATCTGGATCCGTCGAGTGCCGGATAGGTCGGCCGCTCGCTAAGGGTTGCCTGATACCAGGAAATTCCCGGGGCGATCGGGCTCTGCCATGCATCCAAGACACAGCCCTCACACGTTGAGAAGCAGGAATTCCCGCTCCCAGGGGCTGATCACCTGCATGAAGGTCTCGAACTCCCCGCGCTTGACGCCCGCATAGAGGCCGATGAATTCCGGGCTGAAGACGCCGGCCAGCGCCGGATCGGATTCGAGCAGCGACACGGCTTCGAGCAGGCCGCGCGGCAGTTCGATCGACCCCTCGTTGGCGGTGTCTTCGGTCGCCGGACCCGGCTCGATCGCGTTCATGATGCCGAGCAGGCCGCAACCGAGCGACGCGGCGAGCGCCAGATACGGATTGGAGTCCGAACTCGGCAATCGGTTCTCGACGCGGCGGGCGGCGGCATCCGAGACCGGCACGCGGAAGGCGGTCGTGCGGTTGTCGTAACCCCAGGCATTGTTGACGGGCGCCGACATATCGGGCGTCAGGCGGCGGTAGGAATTCACATAGGGCGCCATCATCGCCAGCGTTTTCGGCACATATGTCTGCATGCCGCCGATGAAGTGGAAAAACTCCTTGGAGGCCGAACCGTCCGGATTCGAGAAGACGTTCTTGCCGGTCTTGATGTCGACCACCGACTGGTGGATGTGCATCGCCGAACCCGCCTGGCCCTGCATCGGCTTGGCCATGAACGTCGCATAGATGCCATGTTTCAGGGCCGCCTCGCGGATGGTGCGCTTGAACATGAACACCTGGTCGGCGAGTTCGATCGGATCGCCATGGCGCAGGTTGATCTCGAGCTGAGCCGGGCCTTCCTCGTGGATCAGCGTATCGATCTCGAGGCCCTGCTTTTCGGAAAAATGGTAGATGTCGTCGATCAGCTCGTCGAATTCGTTGATGCCGGCGATCGAATAGCCCTGGCCGCCGAGGATGGACCGGCCGGACCGGCCTTTCGGCGGGTGCAGCGGATAGTCCGGGTCATCGTTCTTGGCGACGAGGTAGAATTCGATCTCCGGCGCCACGACCGGTTTCCAGCCGCGCTCCTCATAGAGCTTGAGGATATTCTTCAGCACGTTGCGCGGCGTATAGGGAACCGCCTTGCCTTCGGTATCGACGATGTCGCAGATCACCTGCGCCGTCGGGTCTGTCTCCCAGGGCACCACCGCCAGGGTCGAAAGATCCGGCACCAACTTCAGGTCGCTGTCGCGGGGTTCGTAGCGGAAGGTGCCGGTTTCTTCGGGGTATTCGCCGGAAATGGTGTGGCGGTAGAGGGCGGACGGCAGCGCCAGCGACGTATTCGAGGTGAACTTCGACGAAGGCATCATCTTGCCGCGCGGCACGCCGGCGAGATCGGGCGTGATGCACTCGATATCCTCTATCCCTCGAGCCCGAAGCCACGCGGCGGCCTCCCGCCAGTCCGCGACGCCTCTGAGTGAAGTGAGCGTCGGCTGGGCAGTCGCGGCTTTCGCCACGGTGCCGGTTGCGAGAGCAGGAGCGGTTTTTTTGCGCGGCATGACACATCTGGGTGAGGTTGATCGGATGTTCCATCATAACCACGGATTGGCGAATGGCGAGGGGCAGACGCCATTGACTTTGAGTTACCGATCGAAAAGAGCAGATATTGAAACAAGGAGCATGCGGTGACGCGGAAATTCGATGTCGTGGTTTTGGGCGCCGGCGGCGCAGGCATGATGTGCGCCATCCGTGCGGGCGGCCGCGGCCGTTCGGTGCTTGTCCTCGATCACGCCAAGGCTCCGGGCGAGAAGATCCGCATTTCCGGCGGCGGTCGCTGCAATTTCACCAATATCCACGCAGCTGCGAAAAACTATCTCTCCGCCAATCCGCATTTCGCCAAGTCGGCGCTCGCGCGTTACACGCCACGCGATTTCCTGGACATGGTGGAGCGCCACGGCATTCCTTGGCACGAAAAGACGCTCGGCCAGCTCTTCTGCGACGACAGCGCCAAGGACATCATCCGCATGCTGCTGTCGGAGATGAAGGCGGCGAACGTCTTGCTCGAACTGCAGAAACAGGTCACGTCGATCGAAAAGACACCCGGCGGCTTCCGCATCGGCACCTCCGACGGGTTGGTGGAGGCCGGGTCCCTGGTGGTTGCGACTGGCGGCAAATCGATCCCCAAGATGGGAGCCACCGGCTTCGCCTACGACATTGCCAAACAATTCGGCCTGCAGATCGTCGAGACGCGCCCGGCGCTCGTGCCGCTGACGCTCGATCCGAACCTGCTCGAAAAGCTGTCGCCGCTTTCCGGCATTGCGGTGCCGGCCGAAGTCCGTCACGGCAGGACCGTCTTCCGCGAGGCGTTGCTCTTTACGCATCGTGGTTTGAGCGGCCCGTCGATCCTGCAGATCTCCTCCTATTGGCGGGAAGGCGATGACGTGACGCTGGTCATCGAGCCAGACCTCGATATCGCAGCGGTTCTCAAGGCGGCCCGCAAGGCAAATGGGAGGCAGGCGGCGCAGACGGTATTGGCGGAGGTGCTGCCGAAACGGCTGGCGCAGTTCTTCGTCGAAAACCGCGGCCTCACCGGGCATCTCGCCGATCTTCCCGACAAGGCGATCGAGGGGCTGGCCGCCTCCATCCAGACCTGGGCCATCCGGCCCGCCGGCTCGGAAGGTTACCGGACGGCCGAGGTAACGCTCGGCGGCATCGATACTTCGGAACTGGACTCGAAGACGATGCAGGCAAAGGCGGTGCCCGGCCTTTATTTCATCGGCGAATGCGTGGATGTGACCGGCTGGCTCGGCGGTTACAATTTCCAATGGGCCTGGGCGTCGGGCCATGTTTGTGGGGAGGCATTGTAGTACAGGTTGATTCAGCACTTGTTAATGTGAGCAGGCGATCCTGCCTTAATGCCAGCCAAATCCTGTGATTTAAGGCGGGCATGCGCTTCCTGCCGGTGGCGGCTGGAGCGCCCGAGCAACTTGCCTTGGAGTGCCGTTTCCATGCAGAGACCCAGCCGTGCCCGCGCAATCGCAATCGCCAAGGTTCAGGACAACCCGAAGCTCATTCGCCTCCGCTTTCTCGCGATCGCCATCGGTGCAACGGCCGCGCTCCTCGCGCTTCCGACGCTCTTCTTCTAAGGGCTTCCGCTCTCCGATTTCACCGCGCGCCTGAACGGCGGCGGTCTTCAGCCACGCTCGCGGAGCGCTGGCCTGTTTATTTTCGAGCATTTCCAAACCCAGGTTTGCGTCAGTTCCCCGCCTCTAGGGCGTCTTTACCCGACTACATTCAAATTTAGTAAATTTTCACTTCCGCCGGCGATACTGGTTCAGTTCATAGTTTTGCGGGGAAGCTGGCCTAAATGATCAAAATCCTGCCGTCGTCCGTGGTATCTCGGATCGTTCTTCTTTGCCTCTTCATGATCTTCGTTGCGGTGATAGCGGTGGGGGGCCTCACCTATACCTACCTGCGCGGCGATATCATGGATACGGCGAAGGACGATGCCCGCAAGGCGATACGCACCATGAGCCTGCTTTACGACCTGGAGCTGGATGGCGCCAAGACCGAGATCCGTGACGGCGCGGTCATCCGTGTCAGTCAGGCCGAGGGGGCGGTGAAAGATCATGATATGGTCGATCGCACGGCGTCCGCCATCGGCGGTGTCGCGACCCTGTTCGAAAAGAAGGGCACCGACTATGTCCGGGTATCGACCAATGTGAAGACGGAAAAGGGTGAGCGGGCAGTCGGCACCAAGCTTGCAGCGGAGCACCCGGCACAGCCGTTCCTGGCGCGTGGGGAAGCTTATTTCGGGCCGGCTGTCTTGTTTGGCAAGGATTTCATGACGGGGTACTTCCCCATCACCAATGCCTCGAACGGCGTCACCGGTCTGCTTTTCATCGGCATTCCGATGGAAGTCTATTTCGCCCATATCGCCACCGCGGGTTATATCGTCATAGGCACGTCGTTTGGCGCCCTTCTCGCCGTCGGCATCGCAAGCCTGTTCGCGCTTCGTATGCTGCTCCGGCCGCTCGGCGTGCTGACCGGCGTCGTGCATGCGCTTGCCCAAGGCAATGACGCAACCGAAATCCCCTATGTCGAACGCCGCAACGAATTCGGCAATATCGCTCGCGCCCTGGAAGTCTTCCGGGAAGCGGCGCACGAGAAACAACGGCTCGAGAGCCGCAGCGCCGAAGATCGGGCCGAAACGGAGGCCGAACGCCGTCGCAACGACGCCGAAAAGCAACGCGTCGACCGCGAGATTGATACCGCCGTCAGTGAACTGGGTGCGGCTTTGGCCCGCTTGGCTCAAGGCGACCTGTCGAGCACGATCGAGACACGGTATTCCGGCCGGTTGGAACAGCTCCGCACCGACTTCAACGGCTCCATCGTCCGGCTGCGGGACACGCTTTCCCATATCCGCGAAAGCACGCTCTCCATCCAGAAAAGCAGTGCCGACCTCAGCCATTCCTCGACCGAACTTTCGCGCCGTACCGAAACCCAGGCAGCTTCTCTCGAGGAGACGGCCGCCGCGGTCGACGAGATTACCGCGACGGTCCGTTCTTCGGCCGAGCGCGCCCGCGAGGCGGACCTGGCGGTCGCCGTCACCAAGAAGAGTGCCGACAGCTCCGGTACCGTGGTGAGCAACGCGGTCGCTGCCATGGGACGTATCGAAGAGGCTTCCGGCAAGATCGAGCTGATCATCGAGGTCATCGACGATATCGCTTTCCAGACCAACCTTCTGGCGCTCAACGCAGGCATCGAGGCTGCCCGTGCCGGTGAGGCCGGCAAGGGTTTTGCGGTCGTAGCGCAGGAAGTTCGCGAACTGGCGCAGCGTTCCGCCGGTGCCGCCAAGGAGATCAAGGATCTGATCACCCAGTCGAGCCAGGAAGTCAGCTCCGGTGCCGGCCTGGTGCAGCAGGCGGGCGAAGTGCTGGCGGCGATCAGCCAACAGATCACCGGCGTCAGCCAGCATGTGGAAATGATCGCGACGGCCAGCCGCGATCAATCGGCCGCGTTGCAGGACATCAACAACTCCGTCAACCGCATGGACCAGATGACACAGCAGAACGGCGCGATGGTCGGCGAGACGACGGAGGCAAGCCGACGTCTCGCAAGCGAGGCGGATGCCCTGCTTGAACTGGTAGAGCAGTTCCGCATCGACACGAACAGTCGCCGCTCGGGTTATTCCCGCGCCGCATAATATCTGCCGATCTCAAAGCGACGGCGAGCCGGGCGGCGCGGAAAATCGGCTGCCGCACCGCTCCGGCATTGCCCAGTAAATTTGCCTGGCGCGGCAGCGGTCGGAGTTCTGGTCTTCGCCTGCGCCACCGGATAGACTGGAACCGATCTCCGGGGCGGCAGCGATGCCGCCCTTTGACATTTTATGCCTATCCGTGACCCGCCGAAGGCTGACGAACCAGCGCGGGTAGGGGTGGGCGTAACGTTCGTAGAAATCGTTCTCCGCAGCGATATCGCGGCGGATGGGATGTGTTCGGGAGAGGTGCGAAAAGGCGGCTGCGACGATATTCTCATACATCGGAATTCCTCCGTTTGTGGAAATCGTCTCCTTTATTAAACCTCAAAAACTGCTTCTTGTACCGCCAGATTCCCGCTATGTCTTTCACCCATGAAAAACATCAACTGGGATGCCTACGAGCTTTTCATGCAGGTCGCCCGGCTTGGCGGGCTGTCAGGTGCCGCTGGCATGACCGGATTGAGCCCCGCCACGATCGGCCGGCGGATGCTCGATCTGGAAGAAGCCGTCGGGCGTCCGTTGTTTTTACGCAGCCGTACCGGCTATCAGCTGACCGCCGACGGGTCTGCCTTGTTTGCCCAGATCCTGGAAATGGAAGGCGCTGCCCGCCGCATCGAGAGCTGGAAACGGGAGGGCGCCGGTTCGACGCTGGTGCGCGTTGCCTGTGGTACCTGGCTTGCCTGGATGTTCACCCGCAATCTCTCACTGATCCGCACCGAGCGCGATGACTTCCGCCTCGATTTCCATGTCGCCGAACGGCGGGCGAGCCTGACGCACCGGGAAAGCGATATCGGCATTCGTGCCTTCGAGCCGGAAGAGCCGAACCTTGCCGCAACCCGGCTCGGCGAGGTCGCCTATGCGGCCTATCGTGCCCGCAACGCCCACCCCTCGGTTGCCGAGCGCTGGCTTGCGGTCTCGGAGGAGGACGCGATCTCCGCCTATCTGCGCTGGCCGCATCAGGAACGGGCAGCGCAAGTGGCGGTTACCGTCAACCGTCCGCGCTCCCTGCGCGACTTGGCGCTGGGCGGTGCCGGCACGGCGGTCCTTCCCTGTTTCGTCGGCGACCAGGACATGCGGCTGGAGCGGGTCGGCGGCGAGATCGAGAGCCTTCGGCACAGCCAGTGGATCGTCATGAACAACGACGATCGCCACCGCCGGGATATCCGCACGGTGGTCGATCGGATGGTGAAGTTCGTCCGGGCTCACGGCCCGCTATTTGCGGGCCGCCAGCCTTAGAGCCGTCTTCCGGTCACTGCACCCGGTTGGTGACGATGACCGGGATCATCAGGTCGCCCCAGTGGCCGTCGCCGCCGTGGTGCCGGGCGGAACGGACGAGCTCCACCGAAACCCCGGCCTCGACCGCCTTCATGATCGCATGGTTGAGGCGATGCAGGTCGTTGGCAAGCGTGCGGATCGCCGCCTGCTGGTCAGGCGTCATGGCGCTTGACTGCTCTTCTGCGCGTTCCTTGACGTGGGTCTGGATGTTCATGTCGGTTCTCCTCTTGGTGATGAGCTCTTGGGGCTATTCCGCAGCCGGCCTGAACTGGTCGTGCTCGGTGGATTCCTTCATTGCGGTGGTGGACGAAAGTCCGCCGGTGATGGCGACGGAGACGGCGTCGAAATAGCCGGTGCCGACCTCGCGCTGATGTTTGGTGGCCGTATAGCCGTTGATCTCGGCGGCGAATTCCGCTTCCTGCAGCTCCGAATAGGCAGCCATCTGGCGGTCCTTGTAGCCACGGGCGAGCTCGAACATGCCGAAATTCAGCTGGTGGAAGCCGGCGAGCGTGATGAACTGGAACTTGTAGCCCATTGCACCCAGCTCCCGCTGGAACTTGGCGATCGTCGCGTCGTCGAGGTTCTTTTTCCAGTTGAACGACGGCGAGCAGTTATAGGCGAGCATCTTGCCCGGATGCATCTTGTGGACCCCTTCGGCGAACCGGCGGGCCTGTTCGAGATCCGGTTTGGACGTCTCGCACCAGATGAGGTCGCAATAGGGTGCATAGGCGACGGCGCGGGCGATGCAGGGTTCGAGCCCGTTCTTCACCTGATAGAAACCCTCGACCGTGCGCCCCGCGTCGTAGTCGACGAAGGGCCGGTCGCGCTCGTCGATATCCGAGGTGAGCAGCTTTGCCGCTTCCGCATCGGTGCGGGCGATGACCAGCGTCGGCGTTCCCATGACGTCGGCGGCAAGGCGCGCGGCTGTCAGGTTGCGGATATGTGCGGCGGTCGGGATCAGGACCTTGCCGCCGAGATGGCCGCACTTCTTTTCCGATGCCAGCTGGTCCTCGTAGTGGACGCCGGCTGCACCCGCCTCGATGAAGGCCTTCATGATCTCGAAGGCGTTGAGCGGCCCGCCGAACCCGGCTTCCGCATCCGCAACGATCGGCGCAAACCAGGTCTCGACCGAAAGGCCCTTGCCTTCCGCGGTTTCGATCTGGTCCGCACGCTGCAGGGTGCGGTTGATGCGCCGCGCCAGTTCCGGCGCCGCATTGGCCGGATAGAGCGACTGGTCGGGATACATGGCGGACGCGGTATTGGCATCGGCCGCGACCTGCCAGCCGGAAAGGTAGATTGCCTTCAGCCCGGCCCGGACCTGCTGCATGGCCTGATTACCGGTCATCGCGCCGAGCGCGTTGACGAAGTCCTCGCTGTGCAGCAGCGACCACAGCCGGTTGGCACCCATTTCGGCGAGCGAATAACGGATCTCGGCCGAGCCGCGCAGCCGCTTGACGTCGTCTGCGGAATAGGGGCGTTCGATCCCCTCGAAACGACCTTTTTGAGCGCCTGGAACCAGCGTGTAAAAATCTGTCATCGTCATCCTCCTATGTAAATGTGTCAGCCGCTCGATGCGGGTTTGATGTGACTATATTTACAGAACAGAATGCTGCACTGCCAGAAAAGATGCGGAATTGCTGCTGGCAAAGGGGTTAGGATGTCTTGTCTTTCACAAGCGCTTCTGTGAAGATGTCAAAATAGTAAAAGAGACTGAGCGGCAACTTTGTAAAAACGGTGACAAATGGCAGAGCGAAAGATTTTTGCCGGCCCGCGGGTGCGGCGGGTGCGATTGGGGCTTGGGCTCACCCAGACGGCCATGGCCGAGGCGCTTGGCATTTCGCCTTCCTATCTCAATCTCATCGAGCGCAACCAGCGGCCTCTGACCGTCCAGCTCCTCTTGAAGCTCGCCTCCGTCTACAAAGTCGATCTCGACGCGCTGCAGGGCGAGGGCGGTGGTCTTGCGGGGCGGCTACGCGAGGTGTTCGCCGATCCGCTGCTGGCGGGTGAAATCCCCGGGGACCAGGAAATCATCGAGGTGGCGGAGGCGGCTCCCAATGCGGCGCTCGGGCTGATGAAGCTTTATCGCGCCTATCGAGAGCAGGCAGCAAGGCTTTCCGATCTCGCCGAGCTTCTCGCTCGCGAAGGTCACGAAACCTCGATTGCCGGCACGCGCCTGCCGATCGACGAGGTGCGCGAGAAGCTGGAGCGTCGCCCCAACTTCTTCGCGCGCATCGAGGATGCCGCGGAAACTTTTGCGGCCAGGCTCGGGACCGGCGACGAACTGCCGGGCGCCTTGAAGGCCTGGGCGAAGAACGAGCACGGCATCGTGGTGCGCACCCTTCCGGTCCACGCGATGCCGAACCTGCGCCGGCGCTATGACCGCCATTCCATGCGGCTCTTCCTGTCGGAACGGCTGTCGCCCTTCGACCGGACCCGTGAGCTTGCCATGGAAGTGGCGCTGCTGGCGCTGGGCCAGGAGATCGCCACCGAACTCGAAGACCTCAACCTCTCCACCAACGAGGCGCGGCGCATCGGCCGCTTCGAACTCGCCCGCTATGCGGCCCATGCACTGATGATGCCGTATGGGGCCTTTCTCGCGGCGGCCCAGCGCGCCCGATATGATCTCGACGTGTTGCGCTCGCGCTTCGATGTGTCGTTCGAGCAGGCCGCCAATCGCCTGACGTCGCTCGCGCGGCCCGGTGCGCCGGGCATTCCGTTTTTTCTGATGGAACTCGACCACGCCGGCAACACGATCCGCCGCGCCGGTGCTCAAGGGTTCCCGCAGGCCCGTTTCGGTGGGCTCTGTCCGAAGCTTGGGCTCCATTCCGCTTTCCTCCAGCCGGGCCAGGTCCTTGTCGATCGGGTAGAAATGCCGGATGGGGGCATGTTCCTGACATTGTCGAGGACGCTCGAAGGCCCCCAGGCGGGGTTCGGAGAGCGGATCCGGCGCACCGCGATCCTTCTCGGCTGCGATCTCTCGAGCGTGGGAGACGCCGTCTACGGCGAGGCCCTGCCGGGGAGTGCGGCCACGGTGCTTGTCGGCACCGCCTGCCGGCTTTGCGAAAGGCAGGGTTGCCTCTCCCGTGCCGAACCGCCGGTGACTAGACCGCTCGGCCTAGATGAAATGGTGACCGGCCTCAGCGCCTTCGATTTCCAGTGAGTTTTGCGGCGGCGCACATTCCCCCTTGTGGGGTGGAAAATTACTTTTTACTCTCGCGAAAAATATAAGGGAATTAGGCGTGATTTGACGATTGCGCTGAAAAAACTGGAACAGGAGAGATCATGAAAAGTCATTTGCTCAGTCTTGCTGCCGCAGTTGCCGCCACGGCCTTCGCCGCGACGGCTGCCTTGGCCCAGGAGCGCGAAGTTCGCGTCTACAACTGGTCGGACTATATCGATGAGACGATCCTGACGGATTTCACCAAGGAGACCGGCATCAAGGTCATCTACGATGTGTTCGACAGCAACGAGATGCTGGAGACCAAGCTTCTCGCCGGCGGCTCCGGTTATGATGTCGTCGTGCCGACCGGCCCGTTCCTCGCCCGCCAGATCCAGGCCAAGGTTTTCCAGAAGCTCGACAAGTCGAAGCTGCGGAACCTCTCCAACGTGTGGCCGGTGGTTTCCGAGCGCCTGGCGAAATACGACCCCGGCAATCAATATGCCGTCAACTACATGTGGGGCACGACCGGCATCGGTTATAACGTCGACAAGGTGAAGGCGGCCCTCGGCGATGTTCCGATCGACAGCTGGAATGTTCTCTTCAAGCCGGAGAACGCGGCCAAGCTGAAGTCCTGCGGCATCAACATCCTCGATGCGTCCGACGAGACCTTCGCAATCGCGCTGAACTATCTTGGCAAGAATCCTGACAGCAAGGACACCAAGGACCTCGAAGCCGGCGGCGCCGTCTACTCGAAAATTCGCAAGTCGGTGAAGACCTTCAATTCGTCCGCCTATATCGATGACCTTGCCAATGGCGACAGCTGCATCACGATCGGCTGGTCGGGCGACGTGCTGCAGGCCAAGACCCGCGCCGAGGAAGCCAAGAACGGCGTCAACATCGAGTTCATCATCCCCAAGGAAGGCACATATATGTGGTTCGACAACCTCGCGATCCCCGCGGACGCGAAGCATGTCGACGAGGCGCATGCCTTCATCAACTACCTGATGAAACCGGAAGTCATCGCCAAGGCTTCGAACTTCGTTCAATACGCCAACGGCAACCTGGCTTCGCAGAAGTTCATCGACAAGGAAGTCCTGGAAAACCCTTCCGTCTATCCGCCGGAAGACGTGGTCAAGAAACTCTTCACCATTTCGCCATACGGACCGCGCGAGCAGCGGGTCCTGAACCGGGTCTGGACGCAGATCAAGACCGGTAGCTGATCAAGGGCGGGGCAGGCGGAAACGTCTGCCCCGATTACTTTTGGGGCAGCAGCAATCGGGCGAAATGGGGTAAGGGCATGGCGAAATCTCTCGGGCCGGTTAAGCGTAAATTTTCTCCCTGGACCGACCCGTCGGCGGTTCCGTTCATTCGTTTCGAAAACATCACCAAACGGTTCGGCGATTTCACCGCCGTCGATAACCTGACGCTCGATATCTACGAGCGGGAGTTCTTTTCGCTGCTCGGGCCCTCCGGTTGCGGCAAGACGACGCTGATGCGCATGCTCGCCGGTTTCGAGGAGCCGACCGAAGGCCGCATCCTGCTGCAGGGCAAGGATATTTCCGGCGTGCCGCCCTACCGCCGGCCGACCAACATGATGTTCCAGTCCTACGCGCTCTTCCCCCATATGACGGTCGAAAAGAACATCGCCTTCGGGTTGGAGCAGGACAATCTGCCGAAGGGCGAGATCGCCACCCGCGTCGAGGAAATGCTGAAGCTCGTCAAGCTGGAGCAGTTCGCCAAACGCAAGCCGAACCAGCTGTCCGGCGGCCAGCGCCAGCGCGTGGCGCTCGCCCGTTCCCTCGCCAAGCGCCCCAAGGTGCTGCTGCTCGACGAACCGCTCGGGGCGCTCGACAAGAAGCTGCGCGAAGAGACGCAGTTCGAACTGATGGACCTCCAGACCAAGCTCGGCCTGACATTCCTGATCGTCACCCACGACCAGGAAGAGGCGATGACCGTGTCCGACCGCATCGCGGTCATGGACAAGGGCCTGATCATGCAGGTGGCGACGCCGGCCGAGATCTACGAAGCGCCGAACAGCCGCTACGTCGCGGATTTCATCGGCGACATCAATATTCTCGAAGGCACAGTCGCTTCGACCGACAGCGCGCTCGGCGCGCCGGGCACGGTCAGGATCGATTGCGACGGCATCGCGGTATCGGTGGAGCAGGAATGCCAGGCGGTCGTGGGCGACAAGGTCGCCTTCGCGGTGCGGCCGGAAAAGGTCCGCATCTCGCCCGACCAGCCGGCGGATACCTCGGTCAATGCGGTCTACGGCGAAGTCTGGGACATCGGTTATCTGGGCGACTTTTCGGTTTTCCTGGTGAAGCTCGCGGATGGCCGGGTGGTGCGTGCGGCGCAAGCCAACGTTTCCCGCCTTGTCGATCGGCCGATCACGTTCGGTGATATGGTCTGGCTCACCTGGCCGCTCGATGCCGGCCTCGTGTTGACGCGTTGAGCGGGGGAGTGGAGATGGCAAGCGTTTCCGAAACCCATCTCGCGAACAAACCCAGCCCCGCCCGCTGGCTGGTGGTCGCGGTGCCCTATCTGTGGCTGCTGCTGTTCTTTGTCGCCCCTTTCCTGATCATCTTCAAGATCTCGCTCTCCGAGACGGCGATTGCCATGCCGCCCTATACGCCGCTCTTTGACGGGTTCGGCGCGATCGGTGATTTCGTCTCGGAACTCGACTTCGACAATTACCTCTTCCTGACCGACGACCCGCTCTACATCGAAGCCTACCTGTCTTCGCTGCGCATCGCCGTGATCTCGACCTTCCTTCTGCTGCTGATCGGTTATCCGATGGCGCTCGCCATGGCCCGCGCACCGACGATGCTGCGGCCGACGCTGGTCATGCTGGTCATCCTGCCGTTCTGGACCTCGTTCCTGATCCGCGTCTATGCCTGGATCGGCATCCTGAAGCCCGACGGTCTGCTGACGCTGCTGTTCCAGTCGGTTGGCCTTTTCGGGGCCGAGGATCAGGTGCAGATCTTCCGCACCGACACCGCGGTCTTCATCGGCATCGTCTATTCCTACCTGCCCTTCATGGTCCTGCCCCTCTATTCCGCGCTGGAAAAGATGGACAATACGCTGCTGGAGGCCGCGAGCGATCTTGGCTGCCCGCCCTGGAAGGCGTTCTGGAAGATCACCTTCCCTCTGTCGTTGCCGGGCGTCATCGCCGGTTCGATGATCTGCTTCATTCCGATCACCGGAGAGTTCGTCATTCCTGACCTGCTCGGCGGGGCCGACACGCTGATGATCGGGAAGACGCTGTGGACGGAATTTTTCGGCAACCGCGACTGGCCGCTGGCCTCCGCCGTGGCGGTCATCCTGCTGATCATGCTGGTCGTGCCGATCATGATTTTCCAGAACCAGCAGAAGAAGGTGGCGTGAGATGAAATCGTCCCGCTTCGACGCCACCGTCCTGACCCTCGGCTTCGCCTTCCTTTACATCCCGATCATCATCCTGGTGATCTATTCGTTCAATGCCTCCAAGCTGGTCACGGTCTGGGGCGGTTTTTCGCTGCAATGGTACCGCACCATGTGGTCGAACCAGGGTCTTATGGACGCCGCCTGGATAACGGCACGCGTCGGCGTGATCAGCGCCACCATCGGTACGGTACTCGGCACGCTCGCGGCCCTTTCCCTCGTGCGCTTCACGCGCTTTCCCGGCCGGATGCTGTTTTCCGGCATGATCTATGCGCCGCTGGTCATGCCGGAAGTGATCACCGGCCTGTCGATGTTGCTGTTGTTCGTCGCGGTCGGCATCGATCGCGGTTTCTGGACGGTCATCATCGCGCATACGACCTTCACGATGTGCTACGTGGCGATCGTCGTGCAGTCGCGGCTGCTGACCTTCGACCGCAGCCTGGAGGAGGCGGCCCTCGACCTCGGCTGCCCCCCGGTCAAGACCTTCTTCAAGATCACCCTGCCGCTGATCTTTCCGGCGGTCATCGCCGGCTGGATGCTGGCCTTCACCCTGTCGCTGGACGATCTGGTGATTGCGAGCTTCACCACGGGGCCTGGCGCCACCACACTGCCGATCAAGATCTACAGCCAGGTTCGCCTGGGCGTCACGCCGGAAATCAACGCGATCTGCACCATCCTGATCGGGCTGGTCACGATCGGCGTCATCATCACCTCGATCACCACCAAGCAGGCCGAGATGCGGCGTATCCGCGACGAACACGTCGCAGCCCGTGGTACGACCTGACGCTCACGCGCCTCCACGCGGCGGCAATAAGATGTAGATGAGCAGCCAGGCCGGCAACACGATGACGGCGCCGAGCACGATGCGCGGCACCGACCAGACATAGGCGTTCTCGATCCCGACACGGATATCCTCCGGCGTCAGGTGCAGGAGCGCCAGCAGCGACGGCATGGTGATGCCGAAGAAGCTCAAGACGGCGCCCATGATGAGACAGGCGAGCAGCGCCTTGCATAGATTGATCAGGAATGGCGCCACCAGATTACCCCCATCCGGTTGATTCGGCTTATTGTAGGGGTTTCGCCGGAGTTTGCGAAACAGGCCAGATGACCGGGTTGGGCCAGGACCCGCCGATGAAGACCATCAGCGGCTCGGTATTCGTACCCTGCGGGATCGGTTCGACGACCACCGAAAGCGCGAGGCTGTTGTTGATATAGGGAATGACGCCCGAAAGCGTCAGCGTTTCCGCGGCCCCGGTTATCTTCCCCTCACGGATATCGGCCGAACCGTCCGCAAGACTGGCGGATATGTCGATATGGTCGAATTCCAGGCTGCCGGTGCCGGCATCGCTCAGGGGGAAATAGGGCTTTTGTGCCGCGAGCTGCCGGATGCCGGCAATATTGACGCCTGAAAACGAACCGCGGTCCGCACGGAAGCGTAAGCTACCCTTGGCGTTGCGCCAGGCTTCCGGCTCCAGCGGCCGATCGACGTCGAGCGCCAGGTCCAACGATCCGCGCGCCGCCGGAAGTGGCCCGGCGAGGCCGAGTTCCCTGACGATATTCCCGAAATCGGCGTCCTGGACAGCAAGGCGCAAGGCGACAGCTCCGGCCACGCCGCCTTTCACCGTAGCGACCCTGCCGGTCAGCCGGCCCGTCTCGAAATCGCTGTCGGCAATGTCGATACGGGACTGCTCGCCGGTGTTCATCACGCTCACGGCCGCCTCCGAAAGCTGGAATGGTCCGAGTGTCGCCTGTTGGGCGGAAAGCCTCAGGTCGAGTTCGAGATCGGCGAACCGGCCATCGCCCCGGCTGGCGTCTCCCATGGTGCGGGGCGCAATGGCGGCAAGTGCCGCGGAAAAATCCATTCGGTCGAAGGCGAGCGTGCCGGTAAGTCTCGGCGGTTTGTCTGCGGGCAGCAGCAGATCGAGTATGCCGGCCGCCTTGGCCTCGTTCAGGTTGAGGGAAAGGTTGTCGAAGCGCAGGACGTTGTCGTTGGTGACGAGGTGGGTAGTCAAAGAGAAGCTTTTCACGCGTTCCGCGCCGGAAAAGTTCAGGCCGGCCCAGCCCATCGCCGCCGCGAGGTCGGGGACAGCCAGTTCGGCATCGCCGGAAAGAAACGCTTGCGCAGCTAGGTTGGCAACGCCTCGGAACTGGCCCCGGAAGAGGGTGGACGCCATCGTGCCAGAGATATCGCCACTCTTGCCCGAGAGGAGCAGCAGGGGTTGGGTCGAACTTATGTCCAGCGTCAGCGCCTGGCCATTGAGCTCGGCATCCGCCTTCAGCTCCAGGCTGCGAGAAAGCCAGGGCCAGTCGAGCGTACCGTCGATCGACTGGAACCGTGTGACGCGGCCGCTGGCGACATCGGAGATTTCGAGTGTTCCGTTGGTGATGCCGACATCGCCCATTCGCGCGTCGTCATCCGCCGTCAGCGTCTGGCCGCTGCCGTCCGGCCGTACCTCGCGCGCTGCGCGGCTGAGCAACCCGTCATTCGCCCAGTCGAGCCTGCCGTCGGCCTCCCTGAGGACGTAGATTTCCGGATCCGTAAGCCGAAAGTCCTTGAACTCGGGCTGGCCGACCAGGGCCTGCGTGAGATCGAACGAGGCCGAAAGCCGCGAGACCCGGCCGAGCACGCGCTCGCCGTTTTCCGCCCGCTTGCGGATGGTGATGTCCCTCAGCGTGACCCGCGGTTCGGGCCAGAAGCGGATATCGGGTGTTCCCCCGATCTCCACGTCATGGCCGGTCCATTCTGCAACCGCCCGCTCCATGCTTTCGCGCACGACGGCCGACGAAATGAGGAACGGTGCGACGACCTGGAAAAGCGCGAACAGGCAGAGGGCGACGATAGCGCCGATCAGAACGCCGCGCGACCGCCGGCCCAGCGGGCGCCCCAGGTTCTTCCGCAGATTTCCGATCGGATTGGTGAGCATGATCACCACGCGCATATAGGAAATACCGGCCCCGCGCAAATCCGTGACGCGTCCCGGCTGTCCTCTTTATCATGCGGTGCAACATGCTATACAGGCCGATACGTCCGGCCTTGAGGCCCGGGCGCGGATGGAGATAGGACGGGACCCTGGTTTCCGATATCGGGGCAGGGTTTTCCCGGGGGGTGGAGGAATGGGAATGGGCAACGAACAGCCGCTGTGGAGTCCTTCGAAGGAAGCGCAGCAGAAAACCCCGCTTTATCATTTCATCGGCTGGTGCGCGGAGCGCCATGGCAAAAGCTTTCCCGACTACGATGCATTCTACGCATGGTCGATCGTCGAGCGCGCCGAATTCTGGTCGGCGGTCTGGGATTTCTGCGGCGTCAAGGGCGAGCGCGGCGAACGCGCGCTGATCAACGGCGAAGACATGCTCGCCGCCCGCTTTTTCCCCGATGCGACACTGAATTTTGCGGAAAACCTCCTCGCGGAAACGGGCGCCGGTGACGCGCTGATCTTCCGCGGCGAGGACAAGGTGAGCTATCGCTGGTCCTGGGACAAGCTCCGCTCCGAGGTTTCACGCCTGCAGCAGGCCTTCCGAGCGCTCGGTATCCAAAAGGGCGACCGCGTCGCCGCGATGATGCCGAACATGCCGGAGACAGTTGCCTGCATGCTGGCCGCCGCCTCGATCGGCGCCATCTGGTCCTCCTGCTCCCCCGATTTCGGCGAGCAGGGTGTGCTCGATCGTTTCGGCCAGATCGGCCCGAAACTGTTCATCACCTGCGACGGTTACTGGTATAACGGCAAGCTTCAGGATGTCTCCGCCAAGGTGAAGACAGTCTCGGAGGTCCTGAAGACGCCGGTTTTGGTGGTGCCCTATGCGGGGGACGCTCCCGCGCTCACCGCATCGCTTGCCGATGGCCGCACCCTTGCCGATTTCATGGCGCCCTACGAAGCGAAGACCGTCGAGTTCGAGCCTTTGCCGTTCGCGCATCCGCTCTACATTCTCTTCTCGTCCGGCACGACCGGCGTGCCGAAATGCATCGTCCATTCGGCCGGCGGCACGTTGCTGCAGCACCTCAAGGAACATCGTTTCCATTGCAGCCTCGAACCCGGCGAAAAGCTGTTCTATTTCACCACCTGCGGCTGGATGATGTGGAACTGGCTGATCTCGGGCCTCGCGGTCGGCGCCACGCTCTGCCTGTTCGACGGGTCGCCCTTCGCGCCGGACGGCAATGTCCTGTTCGATTATGCGCAAGCCGAGCAGTTCGCGGTCTTCGGCACCTCGGCGAAATATATCGACGCAGTCCGAAAGGGCGGCATCGTCCCGAAGGAAAGCCACGATCTCTCGGCGCTGCGGCTGATGACATCGACAGGGTCGCCGCTGTCGCCGGAGGGCTTCTCCTTCGTCTATGAAGGCATCAAGAGCGACGTGCATCTTGCTTCGATCTCCGGCGGTACGGACATCGTCTCCTGTTTCGTGCTCGGCAACCCGCTCAAGGCGGTCTGGCGCGGCGAGATCCAGGGCCCCGGCCTGGGTTTGGCCGTCGATGTCTGGAACGACGACGGCAAGCCGGTACGCGGCGAAAAGGGCGAGCTTGTCTGCTCGAAGGCGTTTCCGTCGATGCCGATCATGTTCTGGAACGATCCCGAAGGGCAGAAATACCGCGCCGCCTATTTCGAGCGTTTCGACAATGTCTGGTGTCACGGTGATTTCGCCGAATGGACCGAACATGACGGCATCGTCATCCATGGCCGTTCCGACGCCACGCTCAATCCCGGCGGCGTGCGGATCGGCACCGCGGAGATCTACAATCAGGTGGAGCAGATGGAGGAGGTCGCGGAAGCCATATGCATCGGCCAGGACTGGGACGACGACGTCCGCGTCATCCTCTTCGTGCGCCTCGCGGGCGGCCTGACACTGACCGAAGATCTTACCAAGGCGATCAAGGCCCGCATCCGCACCGGCGCTTCGCCGCGCCATGTGCCGGCAAAGGTCATCCAGGTCGCGGATATCCCGCGCACCAAGTCCGGCAAGATCGTCGAACTGGCGGTCCGCGACGTCGTGCATGGCCGGGCCGTCAAGAACAAGGAAGCGCTTGCCAATCCGGAAGCGCTGGATCTGTTCGACGGTCTTGTCGAGTTGAAAAGCTGAATCGCGGCTATCCCTAATGCGGGAGATGTATCGATACGGCACATCTCCCGCATAAATTCCGGAAATGGGACGCTGTTAACGCGCCATTAAGCCGCTTTGATCAAAAGTGGAGCAACATGGTTTCGTCTCGTGTATGAAATACGCCTAGCCGCGAGCTTTCATAGACATGACGTCTCCACCGACCCTCGTTGGACAGCATTAAACTTCAAAGGCAGCTTCGGCTGCCTTTCTTTTTTTGGTCTGGGATAACCCCCAAGGGCTTTCCAAGCGCTGCCGCATGCGGATGCGAAGACAAGGCGCAATTTTCAGGATCAGTTCGCCAGTACCCGCGGCGAGGGGAAGGTGATTTCCACCAGCGTGCCTTCGTTCGGGGCAGACGTGATCGCGAAGGCCGCGCGGTTTGCATCGACCATCGCCTTGGTCAACGGCAGGCCGAGGCCAGTGCCGTCGCCGCGCTTGCGGGAGGCGCTCGCAACCTGCCGGAACGGCTTCATGGCAAGCTCCAGTTCCGAGCGGGTCATGCCGATGCCGGTATCGCGGATGCGAAGTACCACGTTTCCATTGGTCTCGTAGGCGGTGGACACCACGATCTGACCGCCGGAGGGCGTGAAGCGGATGGCGTTCGACAGGATGTTCAGCACGATCTGCTTGATCGAGCGCGGATCGGCGACCACCTGCGGCACGGCATGCGAGAGGGCCGTGCGGATGATCACCCGCTGGCCGTTTGCCTGCGGCTGCACCAGCGAGACGGCTTCCGACACCGCCTCGTTCAGGCCGACGGCGACGAAATCGAGCTCCATCTCGCCCGCCTCGATCTTGGAAATGTCGAGGAGGTCGTTGACGATATCGAGCACATGCCGGCCGGAGCGGCTGATGTCATTGGCATATTCCACGTAACGCGCATGGCCGATCTGGCCGAAACGTTCGCTCGCCATCATGTCGGCAAAGCCGATGATCGCGTTGAGCGGTGTGCGGATTTCGTGGCTCACATGGGCGAGGAACTCGCTCTTGTGGGCATTTGCCGTTTCGGCAGCACGCTTGGCGGTGCGCAGTTCGTCCTCGGTGCGCTTCCACTGGGTGATGTCGCGGATGACCGCGCAATAGCCGTTCGAGGAGGTCAGTTTGCCGATCGTCATGAACAGCGGCAGAAAGCCGCCGGAAGCTTCGCGGCCGATGACTTCGCGGCCGTCGTTGAGAACGCTCGCCACGCCATGGCCCGCAAGCCCGGCGAGATAGTCGAGGATCGCCCGCTGGCTCTCGTGGGCGAACAGGGTGACGAAAGGTTTGCCATTGATCTCTTCATTGTCGTAGTTGAAGAGCGCGCTCGCCGCCCTGTTCAGGGAGCGGATGTCGCCATCCGCGCCGATGATCACCACGCCGTCGGTGGCCGTTTCGAGGATCGCGCGCAGTTCGGTTACCTCGACCTGCAGCTTGGCGAGCTGGTCGGCGGCGCGGGGCGCGCGCAGCGGGATGACTGCCGCCGCTCCGCCATCCTCGGTGGGACCCTGGGTCTCGGCCACGACCGGCATCAGCGCCAGCATGAGAACAGTCGAATTGTCCCAGCGAACGGATTGCAGGCGCGCCGTCACCGGCACCAGCACATCGTCGGCACGCACCACGACCATGCCGCCGGCTTCCGTTGTCTTACCTTCGAGATCCTGTCGCTGCAGCAGCGCATCGAGACCGCCGACTTCCGCCAGTTCGTCGATCGAGGCATAGCCGGTCAGTCGCAGGAATTCGGGATTGCCATAGATCAAGACGTCGCCGCTGTGGACGAGAAGCGCCACCGGCATCTGGTCGACGATCTCCGCGGAAAGGCCGATACGTTCGCGAACCGGTATCATCTTGCTCAAAAGCTCGCGGTCTGAAAGTTCCGGATGCGGGTCGTCCAGAGCATTCACAGCGGCTTCGGTCTCTTCCGTGGGCTCGATCGGCCGGTCGGCAAAAGCCTCGTTCGCGTCTTCGGCGAAGGCGATCGCCTCTTCCTCGGAAATCTCTTCCGAAGCGGGGGCGACTGGTTCCTCGTGCATTGCCTGATGCTCGAGCTCAGCCGGCTCTATCGCGCTGGACTCCTTGTATTCGGCAGCAGGTACCTCCGCCTCGGTCGGGGTCTCCGGCGTCTTTTCCTCGTTGCGGCGGCCGACGAAGTTGTCGAGCTGGCGGGCGATTTCGCGGAAAGCAGCCTGTTCGACCGGGGTCAGCCCGTCGCGGCGGTTGGAACGGCGCTCCTCCAGCTGGATGACCTTGTCGGAATGGCGGCGGCCGGCATTGTCGACGATCCGCAGTGCCGGGCGTTCGCCGGCCGGCCAGTCGAGCAGCGAAGGGATCTGCCGCCCCGACTTGGACGGCTGCGGCGCGTCCTCGGGAGCCGGCTCCGGCAGCAGGTCTTCGGATGGCGCCGCATCGGCGGATATGTCTTCGGCGACGGCCGGCTGTTCGGCATCCTCCGCGACTTCAGGCTCTTCGGCCTCTGAAACCTCGGCGGCCGGTTCGTCATACGTGGAGCTTACGGCGATGGCATCCTCGGTGGACGCGATCTCAGCTTCGGGTTCTTCCGCCTCGACGATTTCGGCGGGCGCGCCCTCTGCTTCGTCCTGCGAAACGGGCTGGCTGTCTTCCGCCACCAGTTCGGGTGCATCGAGCGGCTTTTCGCCGGTTTCGAAACCATTCTCAGCTTCCGGTTCGACTACATCCTCGGGCACTGCCCGGGTCAGGGTCAGGCCGACGGCATTCGGATCCTCGGCGGCATCGCCGATGCGCACGATGCCGAAGCCGCGAAAACCATCAAACTCGCGGGTGCGGGTATAGGTCGGCAGCGCGGCGAGATCGACTGGCACCATCAGCGACGTGCCCTCGATCGGCCACCAGATCGTCTTGCCGGACCAGGTGTCGCGCTTTTGGAGCAGCTCGGTGATCTTGCCCTCGGGATCGAGATGGAAGAGGGCGGCGAGATCCGTAAACGCCATGCCGTTGATATCGGCGGCATGTGGGCCGACGGCGTCGGCAAATTCGCTCGAAACTTCCCTGAATCGGCCTTCCGCATCGATCTTCCAGACGAAGCGGGTGGCGCGCCCGTCGCCGCGGAAGACGAAGCCGGCCGGTTCCGGCGCGGCAGCTTCGGCGGCTGCGGGCTCGACTGCAGGGGCAGCCACGGCTGTCTCCTGCTGTGCAGCCGGTGTTTCCTCGATCGCGGTTGGCGAAACCATTTCCTCGACCGTCTCGATCGCGTCCTCAGAGGAACGGGCATCGACGTCCGCGGCCGACACGGCATTTTCAGGTGTAACTTCTTCAGTCGGCTCCTCGAAGGCAGCCGATTGAACCGGCGCGATATCTCCGACGGCTTCAAGCGAAATTTCTTCTTCCGGCTCTTCCGTATCCTCGATTTCGGACACGGCGGCGATCACCTCGGCAAAACCGTCGACCGGCTGGGCCTCGTCCGTGAGGTCCTCGATCTGGTCGGTCGCAGCGGATTCCACGGTTTCCTCGCCGCTCTCGGCGAGAGCCGGTGCCGCGTCGCGGGGTTCGTAGCTGTTGGCGACGGCGGCGCGGCCCTGTTCCGTCTCGACCGTGAACAGGAGATGCAGGGCCGGTTCGTTGGAAAGCTTGCCGATTGCAGCTGGCAGGTAGCCCTTGGAGGTCGGGATCGGTCGCTTGACGAGGCGGCTCGGATCGGCGCCGGCCATGGTCGCCATCATCTTGGCCGTCTGCGCGGAAACGCCAAGCCCCGCGAACTCGGCCGAGGCGGCAAGCACCTCGCCGTTTTCGTCGATCACCGCCATATGCGTATCGGGGTCGTCGAAGCCTTCGATCATCCTCGCCGCGGAGGCCGAAGGCGCAAGCCTGCCCCGTTCCACCGGCGCGCTGAACAGCACGGCCGTTTCGCCCTGGACCTGGACAAGCTCGCAGATCGCCTGCACGGGAATGCGCTGGAAACCGGAAGGGACACGGATCGTCAGGTTGCGGATGTCGCCGACTTCGCCGAGCTGGCGCGCAGCCGCTTCGATCTGGCGGAAGGCGATATCGACGCGGTTGGGACCCTGGTCGAGGAAATCGTAGATGGAGCCGAAACCGAAGAGATCGGCGCCGCGTCCGTTCGCCCAGAGGGGGCTTTGCATGTCCGGGGAAAACAGCACGATCGCTTCGCCCGCCGCAAAACGATCGCGGACGCGCTCGTGCACGGCAATGTCGATGAACGGGTATTGAACTGCGGACATAGGCAAAACCTACAGGGCGTTTGTGACCGGATTTCTACGTAGTTTAACGGATTGTTAATAACCTTCCCCTGCCTTCGGGTCGAGAGCGGCGCCGTCCAAACCTCCGATAGGGTTAATTCCGGGACTCATTTTATTGTGCAGCGCACAATGATGTTGCAATGCACAACGGGATGGTCTATATAAGAGGCATGACATCTTCGGTTCTGCCGAAGAAATCGCCAACGAGGACCTGAAAACGATGGCTTACAAGAACGACGATATCTTTTCCTTCTCCGCTTTCGATCCGTCCAAGATGACCGAAGGCTTCCGCGACTTCGCCGAAAAGGGTGCCACCCAGTCTCGCGAAGCCTATGCTAAGATGAAATCCGCTGCCGAGGAAGCCACCAAGACGGTGGAATCCACAATGCAGACCGCTCAGTCCGGTTCTGTCGAGCTCGGCCTCAAGGCGATCGACGCTCTGCGCACCAATGCCGAGATCTCGCTGGCCCATATGGAAAAGCTGCTCGGCGTGAAGTCCTTTGCCGAACTGATCGAGCTGCAGACCGGTTTCATCCGCAAGCAGGCTGAAATCACGGTTGAGCAGGCCAAGTCCATGCAGGACACCGCCCGCAAGATCGTCGAAGACGTGACGAAGCCGGGCAAGGAAGCCGCTGAAAAGGTCATGACGACCTTCAAGGCTGCTTAATTCCTGGAGCTTGATTTTGAGGAGAAGGCCGGAGCATGCTCCGGCCTCTTCTATTTGCGGGAAAGGACTTGCAAAAAAAGTCCGATCGCCGTATGTGACCCCCCAACGGCGCCCAAGGGCGCTTGTGCGGTTGTAGCTCAGTTGGTTAGAGCGCAGGTTTGTGGCACCTGAGGTCGGAGGTTCGAGACCCCCCAACCGTACCATTTTTCCCAAATCAAGAGTTTGTCGGGACGGATGGCACTCCGAGTGTCTAGGCACCCGTGCATCGTGGAATCGACCAGGTCTGCCGCTGAATTACGCACCCTGAATTTTCGCGAACGGATCGGCTGCCCGATAAATTATCGAGCCGGGGCTTCTTTCCGCCAGCTCACCAGCGCAGCAGCCGGGGTCCCAGAAGCGAGCCGAGAATTCCTGTCAGCAGGATGCCGAGCGAATACCAGACGAGCACGAAAGGCATGCCGTTCTCGGTGCAGAACCAGGAATAGACCCAGGCGCCGGCAGCGCCGGCGGCGATGCCGGCGATGAAGCCCGTGAGCCTCAGGTCTGTCGGCGCGCCGCGGCGCAGCACCCACATGTTCCCTGCAAACACCGGAAGCGCGAAGAGGAAGATCAGCAGAGGGCAATGCGGCGCCGACGATCCGATGATCAAGGTGCGGTAGGTCTCGGCCGGCGACATCATCAGCTGGCTGACGGCAACCACGGTCATGATCGCGACGATCGCCGCGGCGAACGGGAAGAACCGCCCCCTGGAACCGTCGGGCCGCGCCAGTTGATAGGCGGCGAGGAAGGCGGCGGTCGCCAGCAGCGCGTTATAGGCGGACTTGATCCAGAACACCGGCAACATCAGGGCTTCCGCCATGTCTATGCGCAAGCCGAGGATCGCCAGCATCAGCACCAGCGACACGGCGAGCGCCGGCAGGGCGCCGGCCGCGAAGCGCCGAGCCAGCGCATGGCGTGGCACCGGCTTCAAATCCCCCACCAGGGCGTCGACGATGTCGTCCGTCTTTCTCACTTTCCGCCTCGCAATTTCTCCGCCAGTGCCTTGAGCCCTCTATGAATGCCGACCTTGACGGCCGATTCCGATTGGCCGGTCCGGCTCGCCGTGTCCGCCACGGATTGCCCTTCGAGCTTCACCTGTCGGATCAATTCCCGCTGTTTCGCCGGCAGGCCGTCCAGGAGCCGTTCGACATCCATCCGCGCCGTCAGGCTTTCCTCGTTGTAGTCGCTCTCGAAATCGTCGCCGAGTTCCGTTTCCGCCATCATCCGGCCGCCGCGGCCGCGATGGTGGTCGATCAGCTTGTAGCGGGCGATCGAGAAGAACCATGCAGTAAACGGCCGCTCGCGATCGTAGGTTTCGCGGCGCGAATGCAGCGCCAGCAACGTCTCCTGAACGAGGTCTTCCATGTCCGCTTTCGTCGCAGCAGCCATTCGGCGGCTGTAATATCCGACAAGCAGGACGCGCACCGCGTTGAGCAAACGCCGATAGGCGGCCTCGTCCCCATCAAGAGACAGAAGCATCAGGGCCTTCAGGGCTTCTTCCGAATGGGTGCTCGTCATGCTGTTCAATGATTATTCGGAAAAGCACGTAAACGGTTACATCCGGAACGGAAAATATCCCGGATGCAACCGGCCTATCACATAACCGTGAGGCTGTAACGACTTTCTGGCCGGGTCGAATTGATGGTTGTGAGCCCTCGGCAGGCAGCCGGCGGACACATCGATTGATCCCAGGAGGGCATCCCATGACCAAGCTTCTTTCCAGCCTCGCAGCCTGCACCCTTGTTGTCGGACTTTCGCTTGCCGGCGCGGCGAACGCCCAGAGCAGCATGAACTCCGACGCGATGAAGAAGGACTCCATGAAGACCGACGCCATGAAGCAGGATTCCATGAAGAAGGACCAGATGGCGACCGGCAGCACCAAGACCGACTGCATGCACAAGGCCGGCATGGAAAAGGACGCGATGAAAAAGTCCGACATGATGAAGACCTGCGACGCGATGAAGTAACGCCATGAAATGACCCTGCCGCGGCCGCTGAAACTTTCTGTATGGCGGCCGCGTCTATCTGCCGGAGCCCGCTTCCCGCATTCGGAGGAAACACCATGGCCACGATCGACGCCGGCGCTGCGACCGGCCGGACGGTCATCTACCGCCACAGCCTGCTGGTGCGCTTGTCGCACTGGGTGAATGTGCTCTGCATGACCGTGCTGCTGTTCAGCGGCCTGCAGATATTCAATGCGCATCCGGCGCTCTATTGGGGCCAATATGGCGCGGACAACGATCCCTCGTTCATTTCCACGGAGGCGGTCGAGGATGGCGGCAAGGCGAAGGGCCTCACGCATGTCGGGTCGCTCACCTTCGACACGACCGGATTCCTCGGCGTATCCGACGTGGACGGCGAGGCGACCGCGCGAGGGTTCCCCGAATGGCTGACGATCCCGAGCTATCAGGACCTCGCAAGCGGCCGGCGATGGCATTTCTTCTTTGCCTGGCTGTTCGTCATCAACGGCTTCATCTATCTCGCCTATGGGGTGTTGAGCCGCCATTTCCGCCGCGATCTTCTGCCGGCCCGGGATGAACTGACGCCCGCCCATATCGGCCACGAAATCGTCAATCACGCCCGGCTGCGGTTTGCGAAAGGGCCTGAAGCGCGGCATTACAACACGCTGCAGAAACTCAGCTATGTCGCGGTGATCGTCCTGCTCCTGCCGCTGATGATCCTCACGGGGCTCACCATGTCGCCCGGCTTCAATGCCGTGGCACCCTGGCTGCTCGATGTTTTCGGCGGCCGCCAATCGGCCCGCACGATCCATTTCCTGACCGCGTTTTCGCTGGTCGCCTTCGTGGTGGTCCACGTCGCGATGGTGATCCTCTCGGGCGTCTTCAACAATCTGCGTTCGATGATCACCGGCTATTACGCGATCGAACAGGAGGACAAAAAATGAGCCGCATCCTCACCCGCCGCCGTTTCCTGATCGGCGCGACCATGACGGCCTCGGCGCTCGGCTTGAGCGGCTGCGACGCGCTTGTCGAAAGCGACCGGACGAAATCGGTGCTCAGGATCGCCGAGGGGCTTTCGATGAAAACCCAGCGTTTCCTGCTCGGCGACAACGCTCTGGCGCGCGAGTTCACGGAGGCGGATCTGTCGCCGGTCTTCCGCGCCAACGGTACCAGCATGCCGGACAATCCCCAATATCTCGACTGGATGAACCGGCAGTTCTCGACGTGGAAACTGGAAATCGGCGGCCTGGTCGAAAAGCCGATGCAGCTGACGCTTGCCGACCTGAAGGCGCTGCCGGCCCGCACCCAGATCACCCGGCACGACTGCGTCGAAGGCTGGAGCGCCATCGGCAAATGGACCGGCGTGCCGCTGGGCGCTCTGCTCAAGACGGTCGGCCTGAAGCCGGAAGCCCGCTATATCGTCTTCCATTGCGCCGACGAATACGAGAAGTCGCTCGACGGCAGCGGCTGGTACTACGAGAGCGTCGATCTGGTCGATGCCTTCCATCCGCAGACCATTCTCGCCCACACGATGAACGGCCGGGATCTCGAAGTCGCGCATGGCGCGCCGCTGCGGCTGCGTGTCGAGCGCCAGCTCGGCTACAAGCAGGCGAAATATCTGACCCGCATCGAGGCGGTGGCCGATCTCGGTCGCCTTTATGGCGGCAACGGCGGTTTCTGGGAGGATCGCGGCTACGAATGGTATGCCGGCATCTGAAGAGACTTAGGTTCTCGCCTGTAGCGGAGCAACTCTCGGAAGCCGGATGATGAATCGGGTGCCGCTGGCCTCGCCGGCGGGCGGGCTCTCGACGGCGATCGATCCGCCGAGAACTTCGGTGACGATCTGGTGGACGATATGCAGCCCGAGGCCCGTGCCGCCGCTGTGACGGGCCGTGGAAAAGAAGGGTTCGAATATCTTCTGGATGTCCGTCTCGTTGATCCCGCGGCCATCGTCGGTGAACTCGATAAGGACCTGATCTGCCAATGTCCGGACATCGATCGTGATCATGCCGGGTTTGCCCGCATCGAAGGCATGCAGCAGCGAATTGTTGAGGAGGTTCGACAAGACCTGGGCAAACGGCCCCGGATAGGTCGTGATCGCCAGATCATTGGGCACGTTCAGCGTCAGGCCGATGCCGGTACTGGTGTCCCATCTGCGCAGCCGCGGATCGGCATCGGGCATGAAGGCGGCGAGATCGATGTCCCGCCGCTCCAATGTGGCGCGGTCGACTGCAACCTGTTTGAAACGCTGAACCAGCGCAGTGCAGCGGTGGATGGCATCGCGCACCAGATCGAGGCTGGTATCGCTGTCTGCGATATAGAGGTCGAGGTCCGAGCGGCGCAGCCCCGCTGCGATCCTTTCCTTGAAAAGCCTGAGATCCCTGGCAACCTTGCTGAGCACGAGTGCCGCACTTCCAAGCGGCGTGTTCATCTCGTGGGCGACGCCGGCAACCATCAGGCCCAGCGACGACAGCCGTTCGGCTCGTGCAAGTTCCCGTTGGGTCACGTTCAGTTTTTCATTGGTCTCGCGCAGCGTCTTGTTCGTGTCCTCCATTTGCCGTGCCCATTCCGCCTCGGCCTCCATGCCGTTGGCCAGGCGGCCGGTTACCGCAAGCGCCACCACGGCAAGGATTGTCGCCACCATGCCGAGAATGAGTTTCCCCGTTGTTTCCTGGTCGTTGATCACGCTCGCCGAGTCGCGGGCGAGCAGATAGAGGTCGGCATCCGCGGCACGCCGTTCCACGACCTCCCCGGTTGTCAGCAGGCCCGTGCCGGGCTGGAAGCGGCGGTAGTTCCAATCTCCGTCCCCGCTGCCGAAAAGCCCTCTGTCCCCCTTGTTGATCGCCCGCAGCATCTCCGCCTCAGCGGCGCCGGGCGCTCGGGCCCCGAGCTGCCAGCCCCAGTTCGCAGCCGCATCTGGCCCTTGGACCCAGTATCCGGCCTGGTTCATCAGATGGAGTTCGACGCTCCTGTCGAGCCGTTTCAGGCGTTCGAGCAATCGCGTGGCGCGGTAGTTGATGACGATGATGCCCTGTCTGACGCCGTTGCTGAAAACGGGGCTTGCAACGCGCAATGTCGGCAGATGGGGGACCTCGACCACGCCGTTTTCGACATTGAGGTCGAGGGCGGAAAAATACAGGCCGTTCAGCGGCAGCTGAATTGCATCGCGAAAATAGGGCCTGTCCGCCTTGTTCTGCAACTGCTCCCTGCTCACGACCACCGGTTCTGCGCCGCCGCGACGGTTGACGCGCAGCCGTTCATGACCGTCCGTATCCAGCCAGCGTACCTGATCGTAATCCGGTGAGCTGGCGGCGAAGCTCTGGAAGATCTCAACGCTTACCGGAGCAGGCCGAGTTGTCGGCTCGCCGAAGCGCGATTGCAGATCGGCCAGAAACAGGGCGTCGCGGCCCAGTCGGTCCAAGGCCCGGCTGAGGATGTCATAACCTTGCGACAGGGTCTCCTCCCTGTTGCGGATCTGAGGTTCCCGCGCGTTCGCGCCGATCTGATACCAGAGCAATGGAACGCCGATGCCAAGCCCGACGGCCCAGGGTACCACGAAGATGGCAAGCCGCTTGCGGTGGCGATAAATGGCCCGGACGGAGGAAAGCATGCGGTGTGCAGACGCGCGGACCATCGGGCGCTACACCATCTTGACCGGCGAGCCTTGCAACCTCGCCAGGAATTGCTCGAAGGGCTCCGGGCGAGCGTAAAGATAACCCTGCGCCAGGATGCATTTTCTCGACCGGAGCCATTCCGCCTGCTGCTCGGTCTCGACGCCCTCGGCGAGGATGCGCATGTTCATGCGCTCGCCAAGCTGAATGATCATCTCAACGATCATGTCACTCTGACTGGACTCTCCCAGGCCGGCGATGAACGAGGGGTCGATCTTGAGCGTGGCGGCCTCGAACGACCGGAGTTTAGCCAGCGAAGAATAGCCCGTGCCGAAATCGTCGATGGCGATCGCAAAACCCTCGCGCCTGAGAAGGGAGAGCATGTCGGTGGCGTGCTGATGCTCCTCCATCGCCACCGTCTCCGTAATTTCCAGTTCCAGCCGATCCGGCGACAGGCCATATCGGCGTGTGGTGGCGATCAGTTCGTCTATGAATTCCTTTCGCCCAAGCTGTATCGGCGAGACGTTGACGGCGATGGTAACGTTTGCGAAACCCGTTTCGCCCATGGAGCGGAGCGCGCTGCATGCCTGCTCCAGGATCTGCTGACCCAGGGGCACGATCAGCCCGTTCGCCTCCGCAAGCGGAATGAAATCTGCCGGAAATATGACCGAACCGTCCGGACGCGTCCAGCGCGCCAGGATTTCGGCGCCGACGATCCGATTGTCGGTCAGGTCGATCTGTGGCTGGAATACGACGCTGATTTCCCGGTTGAGCAGGGCCTTGTAAAGCTGCTGCGAAAGAGCGAACCGGCGGCGCGTCTCGTGCTCGACATTGGGGTCGTACTCGATGAGTTGCCCGCTCGTCCCTTTCAGTCCGGCCTTTTTCAGCAGCAGAAGTCCCGCCGCAATGACGCTTTGAGCCGACGTGAAATGATTGAGATCGAGGGAGGCCGCCTCTGCTCCGAAGAACAGGGCTTCGGGCGAGTGGGCGCCCGCTTCGAGACGGTTTACATATTCGATCCGCACGAGATATTCCGGTCCGAGCACGGCAAACACGTCTTCATGCAAACGCGCGATCATGCAGGGCGGTGGAAAGGCCGCCGCCAGTCGCTTCACGAAAGCGCGCAGCAGGTGATCGCCCTGTTCGACGCCGAGAGAGACGCAGCTTCTCGCATACTGGTTCAGTTCGATGAACAGGACCTTCCGTCTGCGGGGTGGGGGAAGCTCGATCACCGCTTGAATGCCGCGCTTCAGCGCGTTGCCGTTCGCGATTTCGAGCAGACCGTCTTCGTAGGCGATGCGGTCGAGCTGGCTGGTCAGTGCCACGTTGATCAGGCCGGTGCCGATATTGGTCGCGAAGACCCGCAGCAATTCCCGCTCCGTGTCGTCGATTCGCCTGTTTGTCGCGATGTAGGCGGCCGCAGGAGGTGCGACCGCCTGGCCCGGGAAAAACAGAACCTGCGCTGTCGCTGTTTCGATACTCGCCTGCTCGTCCAAAGAGCGCTGGATCAGGTCGCGGATGGATTCGTCATCGATGGTATCGAGGGTCTGGTTGAGGACCGAAGCGAACCGCCCGGCAGAGCCGATGATCTTCGGCGGCTGTTCGCGGTCACGCCCGCGGACGCAGACGATGCCATCTTCGCGGACACCGAGAAGCGCCGCCAGTTCGTGGATCATCCGGCGGGAGAAGTCCTCGAATCCCGATGACCTCGCCAAGCTATTGCTCGCCTCCACAATGCTCTGGAGGCCCCGGCGCGCGCGGTTCAGCACATCGATCTGCTCGAAGGTCCTGAGATTTGCAGTGAGAATGCTGTGAAGCCGCTCATTGGTCAGGTCGGTCTTCAGCCAATAATCGGCGATATCATAGGTCTCGAGCGACGATTGCATCGGCGCGATGCCCGGTTGCCCCGTGAGCAGCACGATACGCAGCTGCGAGTTGCCGAGAACTTCGCGGATCGTGCGAACCAGCCGGAGCCCCGCATCGTCCGTCTCCATCACGACATCGAGCAGCACGACCGCGATCGAAGGCGTTTCGAGCAGAAGCTTGGCCGCCTCGTTGGCAGAAGAGGCCATCAGTATCCGCGGCGCCACATTGCGGTAGGTGAAGCCCGAAAGCGAGAGCCTGAGGGAGTTCTGGAACATCTCGTCGTCATCGACGCTCATGATGGTGAAATCCATCATCTCCGCCTGGAATTGGTCGGGTGCCCCCCCCGTCCGGGCGGCGGGCTCCGGATGAAATTCGAAGAGATCCTGAGATTTCTTTTCTTGTTCGATATCGCCCACGGACACATCCCCCGATTGTCACGCAAGGGTTTCCCCTGCATTTCCGCGAATCCATTAATTCATTCAAAACCAAGCATGTCTCGCAAAAAGATGCAGCGAAAGCGAGATTTTGGCCTTGACGGAGGATCGAGGCCTGTTGCGGCCTGGGATTGGCCGCCGTAAAGGGCGGAACCTCTCAAGCCGCGCTTGGCCCGCGGCCGCGCGAAAGGCCGGGCACCGAAAACTTTTCTCCCTTCGGGCCTGCGGCTGCTTGAGGAAGCCCATCGCTTCGGCGAAAAGGTATCGCCGCGTTTCGATGTCTCACGCGAGATGTCGGCAGCGCGTCATTCACCTGGTAGACGCTCTCGGTCGTGATCTTTCCACGGTCGAGACCGCCTGCTTCTCCGGCAAAGGTAAGAACCCGTGGCAGCCAGCCCATCCGACTTTCCAGAGCAGACGGCAGTCCGGGGCGATAGCCTTGCGGCTCGGGTGCTGAAGGGCGTCGAGAGCGTGCTCGGCACCCTTGCAGCGCTCATCCTCGCCGTTCTGCTGACGGTCGTGCTGGTCAGCGTCTGCCTGCGCTATTTCTTCAATACCGGTTTCATCGGCGCCGAAGACCTCGGCATCTGGCTGCATGTGGCGCTGATCTCGATCGGCGCCCCGCTCAGCCTCAACAGTGCGCTGGCCATGCGGCTCGATGTTTTCGTACGTCTGCTTCCCGCCCGTCTGCTGCCGGCGGCTGCGGTTCTGGCGGACGTGTTCACCGTGCTGGCCGCCATGATCCTGCTCTTCGGCGGTTCGGAAATCATGTCCATGCTCGGCGGCGTTTCTCCGGCGCTCGGAGTTCCGGAATGGATCCGCTTCGGGTTCCTCGGCGCCGGGGGCGTGCTGATCCTCGTTGTGCTCCTTCTGCAAAGGCTTACCGAGGGCAGGGCGCCGCTGGTGCTGATATCGCTCGTCCTCGGAGCCGCTCTGTATTTCGGCGTTCCCGAAATCTTTATCGACAGCGAACTGCCGCCGAGCCTGTTCCTGGCGCTGGTGGCTGCGCTCGGCCTCGTCCTGGCCGCCCCGCTGGCGCATGCTTTCTTGGCGGCAGCCTATGTGGCGATCGCTTTCGGGAGCAGCCTGCCTGAGCCGGCGATCGTCTCGTCGACGGTGAGCGGCATGTCGAAATTCCTGCTGCTCGCCATTCCGTTCTTCCTGCTCGCCGGCGGGCTGCTGACCTCTTCCGGCGTCGCCAACCAGCTCGTCCGTTTCGCGGCATCCATGGTCGGCCACCGCCGGGCGGGGCTGGCGCAGACGACGCTGCTGACCAGCGTGTTGTTCTCGGGCGCGTCTGGTTCGTCGGTCGCCAACGCCGCGTTTGGGGCCTCCACCTTCCAGCCGGAACTGGTGAAGCACGGTTACCCGCCGGCACAGGCCGGCGCGATCATCGCCGCCACCTCGGTGCTCGACAACGTCATTCCGCCGTCGATCGCTTTCCTGATCCTGGCGACGGCCACCAATCTGTCGGTCGGTTCGCTGCTGGTCGGCGGTTTCTTCGCCGGCGGCCTGATGGCGATTTGTCTCGCCGTAGCCATCCATCTGTCGGTCCGCGAACAGGTGGCCTTGCCGCGCGCCTCGGCACGCGAGCGCTGGCAGGCGGCGATCTCCGCCATTCCCGCCTTCGGCCTCGGCATCATTGTCGTGGTCGGCATCCGCATCGGCATCGTCACCACGACCGAGGCGGCGGCACTGGCTGCGCTCTATACGATTATCCTCGCCGTCTGGGGCAAGGTCGGAGCGGGCTCGCTGCTTGCCTCGTTCCGACAGGCCGCCACCGAATCCGCTGCGATCGGCCTGTTGATCGGCACGGCCGGACCTTTCGCCTTCCTGCTCGCCGTCGACGACGTTTCCGGCCTTGTCTCGGAGTTCGTGACCATTCTCGGCGGCAGCGCGCTGGCGGTCCTCATCCTCTCCAACGTCATCCTTCTGGTCGTCGGACTGGTGCTCGACATCGGCGCGGCGATCCTGCTGTTCGGCCCGATCCTGCTGCCCGCCGCCGTCGCCGCCGGCATCGATCCGATCCATTTCGGCGTCATCATCGTCGTCAACCTGATGATCCACGGCCTGACCCCGCCGCTCGGCATGCTGATCTTCGTGGTCAGCGGCGTCACCCGCATTCCCGCGACCGCGCTGTTCAAGGCGGTCGTCCCCTATCTGCTTGCACTTCTGGTTTCCCTGGCGATCCTTTGCGCCTGGGCGATCATCTTCTGATTCTTCCATAATTTCCGGGGACCTTGAGACATGGACAACATCAACCGCCGAACCCTTCTGAAGATTGCCGCAGCAACCGGCGCGGCGCTCGCCGCTCCGGTTTTCGTGCGCAACGCGGCCGCGCGCACGACGACGATCACCACCGCCTCGCTGCTTGGCGATGACAAGCCGGAATCGAAGATCTGGGTGAAGATCGGCGAGCTGGTGGAAGCCAAGCTGCCGGGCCAGTTCAAGTTCAATGTCGTCAAGAACGGTGCGCTCGGCGGCGAGAAGGAAGTGGCCGAAGGCGCCCGCCTGGGCTCTGTTCAGGCGAGCCTTTCGACCGTTTCGTCGCTGTCCGGCTGGGTGCCGGAGCTGCAGGTCCTCGATCTGCCCTTCCTCTTCCGCGACGCGGCACATGTCCGCAAGACGGTCGGTGGCGATGTCGGCGCAGACTTGAAGCAGAAACTCGCCGCCCAGAATTTCGTTATCGGCGATTTCATCAACTATGGCGCCCGCCATCTTCTGACCAAGGAACCGGTCACCCGCCCTGAACAGCTCAAAGGCAAGAAGATCCGCACCATCCAGAGCCCGCTGCACACAAAGCTGTGGAGCGCCTTTGGCACCGCCCCGGTCGGCATTCCGATCACCGAGACCTATAATGCGCTGGCGACCGGCGTTGCCGATGCCATGGACCTCACCAAGTCCGCCTATGCCGGCTTCAAGCTCTATGAGGTCGTGCCCTGCATGACCGAGACCGGCCACATCTGGGCTTCGGGCGTCATCTATTATTCCGCAAGCTTCTGGAACCAGTTGAACCCCGAGCAGAAGGCGGTCTTCCAGGAGGCCTCGAAGGAGGGAGCCGCCTATTTCAACCAGCTCATCGTCGACGACGAGGCGGCCTCGGTTGCCGTGTCGCTCAAGAACGGCGGCAGGCTCTTGAAGCCGGAGGCCTTCGAGGAATGGCAGAAGGGCGCGCAGGGAGTGTGGCAGGATTTCGCCACAATCTTCGGTGGCATGGACAGGATCAAGGCAATCCAGTCAGCCTGATAGAGTTGCGAGAATATTAAGAAAATTTAATGTGGCACCGCGAAAGCGGTGCCATTTTCGTCTTTTCAGCTCAATTTTAGCCAGAATCGCCCTGATTCCAGCCCTCTTTGACGGGGCGCGTGGATCGACGCCGCCTTCTTTCGACCCGAAAGTAAACACATTCTTGTGCACTGCACTAATCGCCCTTGTCTCGGTCGTTAGCATGCCTATGTTTGCGGCAGCCGGTGCCTAATTTTTTAGACTCCTGCGTCTCGGGCGTTCGTCCCCCTTCACCTGACCGGTTTTCGGCAGGCCATTCTAGAAGGAGCATACAATGACAATTTCCATCAATAATTTCGCATCCGCCAACGGAGCGAAGCTTTCTCCGCAGCACATTGCCTCAGCCGTCGCCGAAACGCGCCGTTCTGTCGGCTACAGCATCGAAGAGCTTGCCATCACGACCGGCCTCGTCAACGACGAGATCGTTCGCATTGAAAACGGCACCGATGCCGACCCGGCCAAGCTGAAGCGCATCGCCGCGGCACTCAAGGTTCCGGTTACGACCTTCCTGCCTTCTTGATACAAGGGTTTCCGGCCGCTTCGGCGGCCGGACCCTGTTTTAGACCCTCTTCTTTTTCCTTTTGAAGGCAGTCCTATCCGTCACACAAAGATGTGGCTTTCCCCGTCGACCAGTTCCTTCAGGAACTCCACCACCGTCCGCAGCCGCATCAGGTCGCGCGTCGTTTCATGATAGGTGGTCCAGTAGGATCGACGGATGATGGTCTCGGGCAGCACACGCACCAGTTCCGGATATTGCCGCGCCACATAGTCGTGCAGGATGCCGATACCGGCACCGGACCGCACCGCCTCGGTTTGGCCGATGGCGCTTGAAATCTCAAAACTCGCATCCCAGTCCCGCATCACCTCGCCGGTGAAATTCAGTGACGGCGAAAAGATCAGGTCCTCCACGTAGCCGATGCGCGGATGGCTTTTCAGTGCCTCGATTGTTCGCGGCGTTCCGGCCTGATCGAGATAGGTCTGCGAGGCATAGAGGCCGAGCGTATAGTCGGTCAGTTTCGACGAGACGAGCCGGCCCTGTTCCGGGCGTTCGATGGTGATGGCGATATCCGCCTCCCGCTGGGAGAGCGAGAAGGATCGCGGCACCGGCACCAGTTGCAGCTTGAGTTCCGGATGGCGGCGCGTCAGCCGCCCGAGCCGCGAGGCAAGAAAGGAAACGCCGAAACCGTCAGGCGCACCGATCCTGACCGTGCCGGCAATCGCCGCGTCGATCCGCCCGGTGCTCGCCTGCGCCGCCAGCATCTCCGTTTCCATCCGCTCGGCCGCCCGGAAGAACACCTCGCCTTCGGCAGTCAGTTCGCAGCCATTGGTTCGGCGGATGAGGAGGCGCGTGCGCAGATCCTCTTCCAGCGCCGTCACCCGCCGCCCGAGCGTCGCATGGTTGACGCCGAGCCGCCTTGAGGCCGAAAGGATCTGGCCGGTGCGGGCAACGGCCAGGAACATGCGCACATCGTCCCAGTTCATTTCAGGCTCCAATGTCGAAATTTGCACAACGGATGCGTAAACTACGGCGTTGCCTTGTGCAAATCTGAGAGTATCCTCGGCCATCCAAAAAGATCGCCACAAAAGGCAGGAGGAGTTACCCATGCGTGAGATCGGGCATTTCATCGGCGGCAAGCATGTCGCCGGCACCAGCGGCCGGGCGGCTGACGTCTTCAATCCGGCGACCGGCGAAGTCCAGGCGAAGGTTTCGCTTGCCAGCGTTTCGGAAATCCGCGCTGCCGTCGAAAACGCCAAGCAGGCCCAGCCGAAATGGGCTGCCACCAACCCGCAGCGCCGCGCCCGCGTGTTCATGAAGTTCGTCGACCTGCTCAACCAGAACATGGACGAACTCGCCGAAATGCTGTCGAAGGAACATGGCAAGACGGTCGAGGATTCCAAGGGTGACGTCATCCGCGGCCTGGAAGTCTGCGAATTCGTGATCGGCATTCCGCACCTGTCGAAGGGCGAGTTTACCGAAGGCGCCGGTCCGCAGATCGACATGTATTCGATGCGCCAGCCGGTCGGCATCGGCGCCGGCATCACCCCGTTCAACTTCCCCGGCATGATCCCGATGTGGATGTTTGCGCCGGCGATCGCCTGCGGCAACGCCTTCATCCTGAAGCCGTCCGAGCGCGACCCGTCCCTGCCGATGCGCCTCGCCGAACTGATGATCGAGGCTGGCCTGCCTGCCGGCATCCTCAACGTCGTCAATGGCGACAAGGCGGCCGTCGATGCGATCCTCACCGATCCGGATATCGGCGCCATCTCCTTCGTCGGCTCGACCCCGATCGCGCGTTACGTCTATGGAACGGCGGCAATGAACGGCAAGCGGGCGCAATGCTTCGGCGGTGCCAAGAACCACATGATCATCATGCCGGATGCCGACCTCGATCAGGCCGTCAACGCGCTGATGGGCGCCGGATACGGCTCGGCCGGCGAACGCTGCATGGCGGTTTCGGTTGCCGTTCCGGTCGGCGAGGAAACCGCCAACCGCCTCGTCGAAAAGCTGATCCCGAAGATCGAGTCCCTGCGTATCGGTCCCTATACGGACGACAAGGCCGACATGGGCCCGGTCGTCACCAAGGAAGCCCATGCCCGTATCAACGGCCTGATCGACCGCGGTGTCGAGGAAGGCGCCAAGCTCATGGTCGACGGCCGCGGCTTCAAGCTGCAGGGTTACGAGAACGGCTATTTCGTCGGCGGCACGCTGTTCGACCACGTCACACCCGAGATGGATATCTACAAGCAGGAAATCTTCGGCCCGGTCCTCTCGGTCGTTCGCGCCCATAACTATGAGGAAGCGCTGTCGCTGCCGATGAAGCACGAATACGGCAACGGCGTTGCAATCTTCACCCGCGACGGCGATGCCGCCCGTGACTTCGCCAGCCGCATCAATATCGGCATGATCGGCATCAACGTGCCTATCCCGGTTCCGCTCGCCTATCACTCGTTCGGCGGCTGGAAGGCTTCGAGCTTCGGCGATCTCAACCAGCACGGCACGGATTCGATCAAGTTCTGGACCAAGACCAAGACGATCACCGCCCGCTGGCCGTCCGGCATCAAGGACGGTGCCGAATTCGTCATGCCGACGATGAAGTAAATCCGCAATCAGCACAGAGCATCCGGCGGGCCTCTTCGGAGGCCCGTTTTGTTTTCGGCGACCGAAAACCTGATTACGTGTCGCGCGAACAATTGAAATGACATATCCAGGCCTTACAATCATGTGGGGAATCGGGCAGGCAGCCGTCTCGGCGGCGGCAAGGGGATATGACATCATGGCAATGGCAGAGACGGCGCCTCGGGCGGCGGAAGCACAGTCTTTTGAACGGGCATCCTTCACCGGCAGCGCCAGCGAATATTTCGGCATCTGGATCGTCAACGTTCTGCTGACGATCGTCACCCTCGGCATCTATTCGGCCTGGGCGAAGGTGCGGCGCATGCGATATTTCTACGGCAACACGGTCATTCTCGATCGCGCCTTCGAGTATCACGCGACTGGAAAGCAGATCTTCATCGGCCGGCTGATCGTCATCGCGTTCCTGATAGTGCTCAACATCGGCACGGCGATCTTTCCGCCGATCGGCATCGTAACCCCGATCGTGATCCTGATCGCCCTTCCGTGGCTCACCAAGCGCAGCCTGCGCTTCAACGCCCGGGTGACGAGCTATCGCAACGTGCGTTTCGATTTCGTCGGCACGGCAGGCGGCGCCTTCGTCGCTATCATGCTCGGCAGCTTGGTAGCCTTCATTTCCTTCGGCATCCTGGCGCCGCTTGCGAGCCGCTGGACCTGGCGATACCTCTTCAACAACCTGCGTTATGGCGACCGGCCGTTTTCCAGCGACCCGCAGCTCGGCCGGCTTTATGGCGTCTGGGTCCTGCCGGCATTGATCGTATTCCTGGGCAGCATCGTCTTCGGTGTCATTGCCTTCGTCGTGATCATCGGTGCTGCGGCCGTCATGCGCGAGAGCGCCGAACTGACGAGCGCGCAGGTGACCATGCTGAGCATCGCCGGGCTCTATGCCGGGATCTTCATCTATTTCATCCTCTACGGTATCGCTGGTCTCTTCTATCGGGCGGGTGTGCGCAATGTCGCCTGGTCGGCGGCGGAGCTTGACGGTCGCCATCAGCTGTTCAGCGACATTTCCCGGCTGCGTTATGCCTGGATCGCAATCAGCAATGTGATAGTCACCATGCTGACGCTCGGACTGATGCGCCCCTGGGCAGCAGTCCGGATGGCGCGGTATGTAAACGAACACACGGGCATCCGCATCAACGGCGACCCCGGGGAAATCCTCTCCTCGATCGAGGCGAGCGGTGCTGCGATCAGCGCCGAATACATGGATATGGAAGGGTTCGACTTTGGCTTCTGACGGAGCGGTCATCGCGAAAGGCGAATGGCATCCGGCCAATTCCAGCCGCGCAATCGTGGCCGTCCTGCGCGAGGACGGCACTCTCCTCGTCGCAGCGGAAGAGGGGCGGGTCCTCGCATCGGCCGTGCCGGAGCGGACCGAGATCAGCCCGCGGGTCGGCTCGATCCCGCGGCGGGTGAGCTTTCCGGACGGATCCGTGTTCGAGACTCGTGACAACGATGGGATCGACACCTATCTCCATGGCAAGCGCGGTGCCGGCAGCGGCCTGATCCACCGGCTGGAGCAATTCCATCCGCGGCTGATCCTCATGACGCTCGCCGTCATCCTGCTGGCCACCACCATCTACCGCTTTGCGGTCCCCGTTCTGGTGGAGGTCGCGGTTATGGTCACGCCACCCTTCGTGCCGGAACTGATCGGCTCCGGCACGCTCGCCTCGTTGGATCGAACCATCCTGAAACCCACCGAATTGCCGGAAGGCGAGCGGCAGGCGATCTCCGAGGGTTTTTCGAAACTCGCCGGACATTCGAAGGGCGGGCAGAAGGCCTATCAGCTCTACTTCCGGGATGGCGGCGTAATTGGCCCGAATGCCTTCGCGCTGCCGGACGGCAGCCTGATCCTTACCGACGATCTGGTGAAGCTCTCCAATGGCGACAGGGAAATGATCCTTGGCGTGCTCGGTCACGAGATCGCCCACGTCGAGGGCGAGCACAGCCTGCGGCAACTCTACCGCGCCGCGGGCGTCGCCGCGCTGGTCATGCTGATTGCGGGCGATGTCGGCTCGGGCGTCGAGGACATTCTCACCCAGGGCGGCGCACTGGTGGCGCTGTCCTATTCCCGGGCCGCGGAAGCGGAGGCGGACCGCCGGTCTGTCGAGCTGATGCGGGCTGCCGGTTACGATCCGGCCGCCTTGGCCCGCTTCTTCGCGGTCCTCGAAGACAAGCTTGGGGATCATGACGAAGCAAGCATTTTATCGAGCCATCCCGGCACGCCGCAGCGCCAGCAGGACATCCGCAACTACGCCGCCGAGCTCGAAGGTCGGCTTCAGGCAAGGTAGCCGTGATCGATAGCCACCATTGACGTATCCGCAGACTATTCTAATTTAGCTTGCGGAGTAGGAGTGGGGATAAATGTCCATGGTGTACGAGTGGGATGTGAAGCGTGCCCGCCGCGCGTATCTGGCGAAGATCGGCCTTAGCCTGCTGGCTGCAATGGTAATGGTTGCTGTCCCTGCCTGGGTGGCGATCGCGATGACCAGTTGATGCGGCCCTGAGCTTTTTCGGCGAACCGCCGCGGATCCGGAATGGCGATCTGAGGCTGCGGGAAATCGACGCATAATTCGGCGGTCCGTCGTTTCGGCTGGCTGCAAAATCCGGGTCTTCCCCGGGGCGAACCCGCCCGGGTTTTTGCCTATGCCCCTGATCAAGCTTGAAACTCGGTCTTCCATTCGTTTGTGTGGACGAACAATTCGCGGCTTGAATTCCGCGCCGATGCAGGCAAGCTGGCGTAGCGCGAAACTTGATGACAATTTTCTTATTTTGGAATTGTTCAAAACTAGCGGAGCCTCTATATAGGGTGGGTACCAGTCTCGGGAGACCAGCATGCGCTTGACCAAACAGACGAATTACGCAGTACGGATGCTGATGTATTGTGCCGCCAACGAAGGCCACCTCAGCCGCATTCCCGAGATTGCAAGAGCATACGGCGTTTCCGAACTCTTCCTCTTCAAGATCCTCCAGCCGCTCAACAAGGCCGGTCTGGTAGAGACCGTGCGTGGCCGCAACGGTGGCGTAAGGCTTGGCCGCGCTGCCGACCGCATCACGCTTTTCGATGTCATCAAGGTGACTGAAGACAGCTTCGCCATGGCGGAGTGCTTCGAAGAGGGCGTCGCGGAATGCCCGCTGGTTGACAGCTGCGGCCTGAACGCCGCGCTTCGCAAGGCGCTCAACGCGTTCTTCGACGTGCTCGCCGAATACACGATCGACGACCTCGTCAAGGCACGTCCTCAGATCAATTTCCTGCTGGGCATCGATATGCTGCATCTGCCGAAGGCCCTCCCGAAGGTCATCGCCCCGGCCGCCTGATCCTGCCCGTTCATGCTTGTTGAAGGCGCCGCCGTGGAGGCCGGCGCCTTTTTTGCTGTCCTCCTATGCGGCATAAGAGGTTGACCTCCCGCCCATTTGCAATAGAAGGGGACCAGGCGTTTTTCTGGCTTTTGTCAGTTTTCCATCCTGTGGCGCCTTCAGGATTAAGCCATGCCCCTTTCGGAATTGCGCACCTTCGCGCTGACTGCGCTGATCGGCACTGCCGGTGCGCTGATCGCAATTCTCATTGCTTTTCCAGCTCCTTACCTCATCGGTCCGGCAATCGCGATCACCATTGCGGGGCTTGCCGGATTGAACCTGGCGGTGCCGGCGCAGGTCCGCAACGCATGTTTCATTATTGTCGGCGTGTCCATGGGGGCGACTGTGACGCCGGAGGTGATCGTGGCGGCGCGCACCTGGCCGCTGAGTTTCGTCATGGTGCTCGTGGCGGTCGTGATCCTGCTTTATGTGAGTTCCTGGGTGCTGCAGCGGTTCTTTCATTATGACCGGATCACCGCGCTGCTCGCCTCATCTCCCGGCCACCTGAGCTATGTGCTCAGCCTCGCTGCCGAAACCCGCTGCGACCTGCGCGCCGTCAGTGTCGGCCAGAGCGTGCGCGTACTGGCACTGACCATTACCGTCCCACTGATCGTCGAAATCTTCGATCTCGTCAGCACAGACCCCGTGCAGGTGCCGCTGGCGATGAACACGCCCGTTCTGGTCGCCATGCTCGTGGTCTCGGCGCTGTTCGGCCTGCTGTTCATGCGCTGGAATTTTCCGGCAGCGCTGCTGCTTGGCGGCGTCGTGGTGTCGATCGCCACGCACGTGACCGGGTTCATCAGCGGCGGCGTTCCGAACTGGCTTCTGGTTCCGACCTATGTGATCCTCGGCTCGGTCATCGGCACGCGCTTCTGTGGCGTATCGATCAGCGAATTGCGCACCGCCTTCGTGGCCGGCGGCGTGGTGACGGTGGTCGTCATCGTGCTTGCGGCAGCGATTGCCGGCGGCGTTTCCTATCTGACCGGGGGGCCGCTCGATGCGGCGCTGATCGCCTTTGCGCCGGGTGGGCTGGAAACAATGTCGGCGATGGCCGTCATGCTGCATGCCGACCCCGCCTATGTCGGCGCCCACCACGTGTTGCGGCTGATGTTCCTGTCGGTGCTGATGCCAATCGTGCTCGGCAAGGACGCCCGGCAGCGCTGAGCGTCAGTTGACGAGGCGTACCGATGAAATCTCGGAGCCGGTTCCACCGGCAGCTCCCGTATAGGGTTCGATCTGCCAGTTGGATGAGTTCATGATCATCGTATTGACCACCAGCGTGATGAGATTCGTCTGGTTCGTCGTCGAGTTGTAGGTGACGTCGCGGTTCGGAAGATGGATCACTCCCTTGAGCGTTTCGCCATTCGAACCGTTGAAGATGTATTGCTGCTTGCGGGCATTGTTGGCGGCATCGCTGGTCTTTTCGAACATCAGGATGCCCTTGTAGGTGCCGCTGGTCGGCGCCGACGCCGTGAGGCTCAAGCTGCCATTGGCGCGGAGTTCGCTGTCGGTGTCGGGAAAATAGAAGGTCACACCCTCTGCCACGACCGTTGAGCCGGAATTGACGATCATCCGGCCCTTGATGATATGGAGGCCGGGTTTGAACGTAATCTTCGGCGATCCGTTGAAGGTGGTGCCGCAATGGACGCCTGGAGCCATTTCGTGCACGGCTCCGTCCTTTGTGCCGCTGGTCGTGCAGGTGGAGGAGACGGTCGGTTCCGCAATGCTGCCGGCATAGGGGTCTCCGGAAACCTTGCAGCCGGGCTTCAGGTTGCTGAGCGTCCCGCCGTTCTTGATATACTGGGTGCCGGCAACGCAGAAGCTGGCCGTATCGATCGTCGCCCCGCCATTCATGATGAAGGCCGGGTTCTGGGTCGAACTGACCTCCACGCCGCATTTCTCCGAATGCACATTGGCGCCTGAATTGATCAGAACCGCCTGTGACGCGTTGCCGAGCACGTAGATGCATGCCCCTGAAGACTTCGGATTCCTGTTCGCGATGGCGGTGGACCGGACCTTGACGTCGATGGTGTGGATACCGAGCAGGCCAAGGAAATTGGTGGGAACACCTTGGGCATAGGTACCCGTCAGGCTGCCGTCGGCATTCGCGGCGACGACAAGCGCGGTATCGAGGTCGGTCTCTTCCGGAACCGTATCGGTCAGAAAGCGTAGCGCTTCCCGGCGCTGACTGGTGATATCGGGTTTTGCGACGGCACTGAGAACGGCCGCATCGAGCACGCCCTGCAGCCGGTTGCGTTCGAACGATGCCTGGGCGAAATCGATCGCACCACCGGCGGTCGTAACGAGGACCGGCAGTGCGAGAGCCGTTGCTATCGCAAAATTGCCGCCTGCATCGCGCAGGATGTGATAGACGCGAGGGGCAATAATACTGATGAGTCGCCGCATGATCGTGTATCCCGAGTTGGATTTGGAAGGCGGAATTCGGTTAAAGGTAAGTCCTTTTATCGTAGTCCCTCTAAGGTTCCGGTAAGAGAATTGGAAAACCCGAGGTTAACTCGGTTTTTAAAGATGCGGCCTTGCCGGCTGCTGAACGCGTTATCAAAATGGAAGCTAGTTATGCCCGCAATCGAACTCCCGCCCCCTCTCGCAGTCGTCGTCATGGGTGTCAGCGGATCGGGGAAGACATCGGTGGGCGAACATCTCGCCGCGCGTCTCGGCTGTGCGTTCGTCGAGGGTGATCGTCTGCATCCGGAGACGAACGTCGCCAAGATGGCGAAGGGGATTCCGCTGACCGACGATGACCGCTGGCCGTGGCTCGATCTGATCGGCAACGAACTGGCCGGGGCGAGGGGGCGGGGCGAAAGCGTGGTCGTTTCGTGCTCGGCCTTGAAACGAACCTATCGGGACCGGCTGCGGCGGGAGAGCGGCGGCACGCTCTATTTTGTCTTCCTGACCGGTGATCCCAAGGTGCTTGAGCAGCGGATGGGCGCGCGTACCGGCCATTTCATGCCTGCGTCACTGCTTCAGAGCCAGCTCGCAACCCTGGAAAGCCCGGAGCATGAGGCCGGCGTGGTAACTGTCGACATCGACGCAAGTGTCGACACAATTGTCGGCAAGGCTTTCGATGGTATTACGGCGCTTGCCGGAGCATAGATAATAGGATCTAAGCTCCCGTTTTCTCCGATGTTCTATCTTGTGCATCGACCTGGAAAGTATTCTAAAAATTACCTGCCTTCGTGATCCGATGCTCTTCGGGCGTCGTATAAACAAACAGTTTGTGTTCAAGCAATTCTGCCCTCGGTTACCGGACCTCACCGGCAACGAAGGCAGCGGTTGGCAGGTGTTTGAGGAGACGGTTTGCGGATGCCAGAATCGACGCAAGGACCGGGGCGGGGTTCCCTTCGCCGGGTGCCGAAACAGGAGCGGAGCCGCGAGCGCATCGATGAAATCCTGAAAGTATCCATGGAACTGATCGGCCAGAAGGGCATCGACGCGGTGACCATGAAGGAGATAGCTGCTCTCTCCGGCGGACCTATCGCATCGGTCTATCAGTATTTCCCGAACAAATCCGCCATCATCGCCACCCTCTACGACAATTACGCCGAAGAGGTGCGCGCCCTGGTGACGGAGCAGATCGAAAAGATCGCCACGGCAGAAGACGCTTTGCAGGCGCCGGCCGAGCTTTTCGATTTCTACTACTACAATATGCGGGAAAGGCCCGCGACGCAGGATCTCCTGAACGCCATCCAGGCCGACAAGGCGCTTGCGGACCTCGATATCGCCGAGACCCGCTTCCAGGCCGACGTATTTTACAAGGCGACGGAACCGTTCGTTGACCAGGCTTTGCGAGAAAGTTATGCGCAGACGCTCCTGGTCATGTTTCACATGGCCGGCGCTACCTTGCGGCTGGCTCTCATGGTTCCGGAAGACGAAGCCGCCGGAATCGTGGCGCAGTTCAAGTCCATCGTTCGGGCGCAGGCGACCTACTACCTCACCGGCAGTTTCCCGGCGTCGCTCTGATCCTCGGGGTCAGACGCCCAACCGGTCGCGCAATCCATACCACCAGGCGCCGAGCACGGTGAGCGGTACCCGGAAGGTGCGGCCGCCCGGAAAGGGCAGGTTGGGGAGCGACGACCAGATGTCGAAGCGTTCCGTGTGGCCGGCGACCGCCTCGCCGAGGATCTTGCCGAGCAGATGGGTGGTGGTCACCCCGTGGCCGCTGTCGCCGTGCGAGAAATAGACCTTGTTCGACAGTTTTCCCACATGCGGGATACGTGTCAGGGTCAGCGCGAAGTTGCCGCTCCAGGCATAATCGATCTTCACCTCCTTCAATTGCGGAAATGTCTTGAGCATATTGGGCCGGATAACGCCCGTGAGGTCGCTCGGGTCGTGGCCACCATATCCGATGCCACCGCCGTAGAGCAGCCGGTTGTCCGCAGTGCGCCTGTAGTAGTCGAGGATGTAATTGGCGTCCTCGACGCAATAGTTGGCCGGCAGCAGGCTTTCGATCAGCGCGGCGTCGAGCGGTTCCGTCACCATCACCTGGCTGGAAACCGGCATCATCCGGCCGCTGATCTCCGGAAACTGCGGAGAGAGATAGGCATTGCCGCAGACGAGCACATACGAGGCCTTTACCGAACCCCTTTCGGTTCGCACCACCGGCTTTTCGCCCGTGTCGAGGCCGGTCACGCGCGAAGCTTCGAAGACGCGCCCGCCAAGGCTTTCGAACGCCGCGGCTTCCCCGAGCACCAGATTGAGCGGGTGGATGTGGCCGCCGAGCCTGTCGATCATGCCACCGGCATAACGGTCTGTCTTCACATACCGTCCGACCTCGGCCTTGGAGACCATTTCCAGCCCGCCATGGCCGTATCGTTCCCAATCGGCCTTGTGGTGCTCCATTTCGCGGATCTGCTTGGCGGTGAAGGCCGCGAAGAAGCCGCCATGCACCAGGTCGCAGTCGATCCCGTATTTCGCCACCCGGCTGCGGATGATCCCGCCGCCTTCGAGCGACATGGCGCCGAGCTTCACCGCCTTGTCGCGGCCATAACGGCCGGCGATGGTTTCGAGATCACGGCTGTAGCCGTTGACGATCTGCCCGCCATTCCTGCCCGAAGCGCCGAAGCCGATGCGCTCCGCTTCCAGCACCACGACGGAATATCCGCGTTCGGCGAGTTCGAGCGCCGCGGAAATGCCGGTGAAACCGGCGCCGATAACGCAGACATCCGCCTCTATCTCCCCGTCGAGGGCAGGGCGGACACGCTTGTCCTTGGCCGAGGCCGCGTACCAGGAATTGGTGTGACGGGGATTGTCTGCGGATCTAAATGCCATGTCACACCGTCCGGATATAGGCGTCGTATTCGACGCCGGTCACGCGCAGGACAAACTCCGACTGTCCCGTGCTTGCTGGCCAGCCCGAGCTAGGCGTTGAAGCGCTCCGGGCGATAGGCCGAGATATCGATCAGCGGCTTCTGCCCCGTGATCGCTTCGGCAATCACCTGGCCGGTCACCGGGCCTAGCGTCAGGCCGTGATGCGCATGGCCGAAAGCGAACCACAGGCCGTCGTGGCGCGGGGCCTTGCCGATCACCGGCATCATGTCCGGCGTGCAGGGGCGCGCACCCATCCACGGCTCCATGTCGAGCCGCTCTGCGAGCGGGAAGATGCTGCGCGCCACCGCTTCGGCGCGTTCCAGCTGAACAGGCGTCTTCGGTGCGTCGCGGCGGGCGAATTCCGCGCCCGTCGTCAGGCGAATGCCCTGGTTCATCGGCGCTAGGAAATAGCCGCGCTCCGCATCCATGGTCCAGCCGTTGAGCTTGGCATTGCCCTTGGCCGCATAATGCATGTGGTAACCGCGCTTGACGCCGACCAGGAAATTGTAGCCGAGCGGCTTCGTGACGGTGTCGGACCAGGGCCCGAGTGCCACCACGACATCCTTGGCTTCGACCGTGCCGTCGCCGGCGACGATCCGCCAGCCGGTCTTGGTCTGCGACAGGCTCTTGGCATCGCCCTTCAGCACGCGGCCGCCGAGCTTTTCGAACAGCGCCACATAGGCGCGCGTCAGCGCCAGGGGGTCCTTGACCGACCAGGGGTCTTCCCAGCGCAGGCCGCCGACGAAATCGGTCGAGAGGTTGGGCTCCTGTTCGGCGATATCGGCAGGCGAAAGTTCCTTGAAGGCGACGCCATATTCCTGGCGCAGCCGCTCGGCCTCGCCGATCTCGCCATCATGCTTGGCGCGGGTGCGGAACACCTCCGTCCAGCCGTTCTTGGCGATCAGATCCTGGGCTCCGGCTTCCTCGATCAGCTCGTTATGGGTCGCGATCGAGTGTTCGATCAGCGGCGCGTAGGCGCGGGCGATCAGCTGGTGGCGGGTCAGGTTCGAATGCCACCAGTATTTCGCCAGGAACGAGGTGACCGATGGGATCGCCCGCCAGTGGAAATGCGCGTCGATGCGGTTGTTCATGGCATAACGCAGGATCAGGCCGAACTGCTGCGGGAAGCCATAGGGTACGACGCCCTCGCGCTGGATCAGGCCGGCATTGCCGTAGGATGTCTCCATCCCGGGTTCCTTCCGGTCGACGAGCACCACCGATTTGCCGCGCCGGGCAAGCTGCAACGCCGTCGAAACGCCGACAATGCCGGCTCCCAGCACGATCGCATCTGCTGTCATGATCTGAATTCCATTCCCATTCTTTTATAGTTCGAGGATTTCGAACATGCCGCCCGGAATGCTGCGGCGCAAATGAAAAATCACAGATGCATATATGGAATCCCTATTTCTTCGCATGCCCCCTCCAATCGAAAGCCTACGGGGCCGTCGCTACCTTCTGGATCGTGCATCGGTTTCGATGCCGGCTCCGCGCGAACAATGCCGCGAGCCAATCCCAACAAGGAGTGACTGAAATGTTTGGTCGTTTGGGGAACGTCTATGTCCTGCATCTGGCTGAAGCCAAAGCCCAGCAGCGCCGGCTGTCGCAGCCAGGTCGCCCGGTTGATGCGAATCTCGGGGTCTTCCTGAGGCTTCTCGGTGTCATCGGTCTCGGCCTCTGCGCCGCCGGTCTTGTTTCCATGATGGTGGCCTGAGGAGAAACGCGATGAACAAGGCAATGTTGAAAAGCGAACCTCCCTCGCGTGGCGTGCGTTTCATGGTCGGCCGCGATGCCGGCGGCCGCTGGATCGTCTCCGACCGCGACGGTCTCGTCGGCGGACTGTTCACCGACCGGGCGTCGGCGGTGCATTTCGCCATGTTCGAAAGCGATCATGTGCCCGGTGCCGTCTGCTGCGTGCCGGAAGAAGTGACCTTGAGCCTCGGGCCGATTTTCGAGACCCCCGCCAAGGCCCCCAAGGCGATCAATTCCAGCCTGAAGATCGTCGGGCGGGAGTGAGGAGAATGCCGATGTCCAGGGCCGTTTACCACATGCGCGGACATGTCTATCCGCGCTCCCGCAATTTCGGAAATCCTAACCATCTGCATGCGTCGAGCATCATCCTCGGGATGCTCGCGGTCATGCTGGTGGTGCTCGTCACAGCTTATGCCATAACCTTTGCGGCCGCGTCCTGAGGATAGCCGTCGCCGGAAAGAACGAAATTCCTATAGGATTTTTATTTCTTTCCTCTGCGCTCCGTCTCGAACCTCTATGCGGTCGCGCCGCATATTAGGGTCAGAGAGATCGCAAAGATCATCTCCAGGCCGGAAAGCATCAAGGTGCCGTCCCATCAGGATGGCACCCTTTGCCTTGTCCGGCCTCGCCTTAACAACAGGAGTCCAGATCCATGATGGACGTCATTCTACTCGGCACCGCAGTCGTCTTCTTCGGTCTCTGCCTTGCCTATACCCGCGCCTGCGACAGGCTTTGAAGGGAGAAGCTCCGATGATCCTCGATTATGTCCTGAGCGGCGGCGTGACCGTGTTCCTCACCGTCTACCTCACCTACGCTCTCATTCGTCCAGAACGCTTTTGAAGAGAACTGGCGCTTCTAGTCAAGCTGCCGGGTATTGAAAGTTAACCCCAAATGACCCTCAACGGATGGCTTCAGATCCTGCTTTATTGCGGGATCATCATCGCGCTCGTCAAACCGCTCGGCGGTTATATGACGCGTGTCTTTTCAGGCGAGCGCACTCTTCTGTCACCTGTCCTCGTTCCGATCGAACGGGGACTTTATGCCGTGGCCGGCACCAGCGAACGCGAAGACCAGCATTGGACCGCCTATGCCTTTTCGCTGCTGATGTTCAACCTGTTCGGCGTCATCGTGCTCTATGCAATGATGCGCCTGCAGGCCGGCCTGCCTTACAATCCGGCGGGCATGGGCGCCGTTCCGCCTGAGCTTTCCTTCAACACCGCCGTCAGTTTCGTCAGCAATACCAACTGGCAGAACTATGGCGGCGAAAGCACCATGTCGTATCTGACCCAGATGATGGGCCTCAATGTGCAGAACTTCGTATCTGCCGCGACCGGCATGGCGATCGCCGTCGGCCTGATCCGCGCCTTTTCGCGCGCCTCCGGCAAGGCGATCGGCAATTTCTGGGTCGATATGACCCGCGCCACGCTCTATATCCTGCTGCCGATCTGCATCGTGCTGACGCTGGTCTACGTCTATCTTGGCGTACCGCAGACGCTCGGGCCTTATGTCGAGGCGACGACGCTGGAAGGCGCCAAGCAGACTATCGCTCTCGGCCCGGTCGCCTCGCAGCTTGCCATCAAGATGCTCGGCACCAATGGCGGCGGTTTCTTCAACGCCAACTCGGCGCATCCGTTCGAGAACCCCGACAACATCTCCAACATGATCCAGATGCTGTCGATCTTCGCGATCGGCGCGGGCTTCACCAACGTCTTCGGCCGCATGGTCGGCAACCAGCGCCAGGGCTGGGCGATCCTCGCCTCGATGGGTATCCTGTTCATCGTCGGCGTCGGCATCACCTACTGGGCGGAAGCGGCCGGCAATCCTCTCATGCACCAGCTCGGTCTTGCCGGCGGCAACATGGAAGGCAAGGAAGCCCGCTTCGGCGTCGCCATGTCCTCGCTGTTTGCGGTCATCACCACGGCGGCCTCCTGCGGCGCGGTCAATGCCATGCATGGTTCGTTCACCGCGCTCGGCGGCCTGATCCCGCTCATCAACATGCAGCTCGGCGAAGTCATTGTCGGCGGCGTCGGTGCGGGTTTCTACGGCATCATCCTCTTCATCATCGTCGCAGTCTTCGTGGCAGGCCTCATGGTCGGTCGTACGCCGGAATATCTCGGCAAGAAGATCGAGGCGAAGGAGATGAAGATGGCCGTGCTCGCCATCCTCTGCCTGCCGCTCGCCATGCTCGTCTTCACCGCGATCGCCACGGTCCTGCCGTCCGCCGTCGCCTCGATCGGCACGGCCGGCCCGCACGGTTTCTCCGAAATCCTCTACGCCTATACGTCGGCTGCGGCCAACAACGGCTCGGCTTTCGGCGGACTGACGGGCAACACGCCCTGGTACAACGTGACGCTCGGCATCGGCATGCTGATGGGCCGCTTCCTGGTCATCATCCCAGCACTTGCGATTGCAGGTTCGCTGGTCGCCAAGAAGACGGTTCCGGCCTCGGCAGGTACCTTCCCGACCGACGGCCCGCTCTTCGTCGGCCTGCTGGTCGGCACGATCCTGATCGTTGGCGGCCTCACCTTCATGCCCGCTCTGGCGCTCGGCCCGGTCGTCGAACACCTGGTCATGCTCGCCGGCCAGACCTTCTGAGGTCCTGAGGGAGCAGTGCCATGAGCATCCGCAAAGCCCTCCGCAGACAGTCCACCCTTGCCTCGCAAAAGCGAGGCAAGGGTGAGCAGAGCCCCTACGGATCCTATGCAATTTTTATCATGACGGCGGTCATTCTTGCCGTTGTCCTCGTGATCGAAGTCTTGCGCGGCTGATCGACCCTTCGTCGCCTCGTTTGACAAGGCAACTCATTTCAAAGCTGGAGTCTCTTATGAGCCAGGCAAAATCCGCGAGCATCATGGATACTCGCATCCTCATTCCGGCCGTGGGCGATGCTTTCAAGAAGCTCAACCCGCGGACCCTTGCCCGGAACCCGGTCATGTTCGTCGTGGCCACGGTCTCGGTCCTGACGACCGTCCTCTTCCTCCGCGACCTCGCGGCCGGCAACGGCAATCTCGGCTTCTCCTTCCAGATCAACCTCTGGCTCTGGTTCACCGTGCTGTTCGCCAACTTCGCCGAAGCGGTCGCTGAAGGCCGCGGCAAGGCGCAGGCGGATTCGCTGCGCAAGGCCCGCACCGAAACCCAGGCCAAGCTTCTGTCGGGTAGCGACCGCACCCAGTACAAGATGGTCGCCGGCACCAGCCTGAAAGTGGGCGACGTCGTGCTCGTCGAACCCGGCGACATCATTCCCTCCGATGGCGAAGTCATCGAGGGCGTCGCCTCGGTCAACGAAGCCGCGATCACGGGCGAATCCGCCCCGGTCATCCGCGAATCCGGCGGCGACCGCTCGGCCGTCACTGGCGGCACGCAGGTGCTTTCAGACTGGATCCGGGTCCGCATCACGGCGGCCGCCGGCTCGACCTTCCTCGACCGGATGATCTCGCTCGTCGAAGGCGCCGAGCGCCAGAAGACGCCGAACGAGATCGCCCTCAACATCCTGCTCGCCGGCATGACGCTGATCTTCGTGCTCGCCACCGCAACGATCCCGAGCTTTGCGATCTATGCCGGCGGCTCGATCCCGATCATCATTCTCGTCGCGCTGTTCGTGACGCTGATCCCGACCACGATCGGCGCACTGCTTTCGGCGATCGGCATCGCCGGCATGGACCGTCTCGTCCGCTTCAACGTGCTCGCCATGTCCGGCCGCGCGGTGGAGGCCGCCGGCGACGTCGATACGCTGCTCCTCGACAAGACCGGCACGATCACGCTCGGCAACCGCCAGGCTACCTCGTTCCGCCCGGTCCGCGGCGTCTCCGAACAGGATCTCGCCGATGCGGCCCAACTCGCCTCGCTGGCCGACGAAACGCCGGAAGGCCGTTCCATCGTCGTGCTCGCCAAGGAGAAATACGCGATCCGCGGCCGCGACATGGCAAGCCTCAAGGCAACCTTCGTCCCCTTCACCGCCCAGACCCGCATGAGCGGTGTCGATCTCGAAGGCTCGCAGATCCGCAAGGGTGCTGTCGACGCAGTGCTCGCCTATGTCGGCTCGGGCACCATGCCGGTCTCCGGCAATGCGGCAATCGCCGCCAGCCCGCAATCCGATATCGTGCGCGAGTTGCAGGCAATCGCCGACGAAATCGCCAAGGCCGGCGGCACGCCGCTCGCCGTTGCCCGTGACGGCAAGCTGCTCGGCGTCGTCCAGTTGAAGGACATCGTCAAGGGCGGTATCCGCGAGCGGTTTGCGGAACTGCGCCGCATGGGCATCCGCACCGTAATGATCACCGGCGACAACCCGATGACCGCGGCCGCAATCGCCGCCGAAGCAGGGGTCGACGACTTCCTCGCCCAGGCGACGCCTGAGAACAAGCTGACGCTGATCCGCGAGGAGCAGGCCAAGGGCAAGCTGGTCGCCATGTGCGGCGACGGCACCAACGACGCGCCGGCGCTTGCCCAGGCGGATGTCGGCGTCGCCATGAACACCGGCACGGTCGCTGCCCGCGAGGCCGGCAACATGGTCGATCTCGACAGCGATCCGACCAAGCTCATCGAGATCGTCGAGATCGGCAAGCAGCTCCTCATGACCCGTGGTGCGCTGACTACCTTCTCGATCGCCAACGACATCGCCAAGTATTTCGCCATCATTCCGGCGATGTTCCTGACCTTCTATCCGCAGCTCGGCGTGCTGAACATCATGGGTCTTGCCACGCCGCAAAGCGCCATCCTGTCGGCGATCATCTTCAACGCACTGATCATCATCGCGTTGATCCCGCTGTCGCTGAAGGGCGTCAAATACCGTGCCATCGGCGCCGGCGCGCTGCTTTCCCGCAATCTGCTCGTCTACGGTCTCGGCGGCATCCTCGTTCCCTTCATCGGCATCAAGGCGATCGACATGATCATCACCGCGATCGGTCTCGCTTAAATTTCACGCGTTTTCTTCACGCGAACCGGCATCCACCTCGCTTGAAACGCTTTTCGGAGAAATGACAATGTTCAAGCAACTTCGTCCCGCGATCGTCATGATCGTCGCCACCACGGCCATTACCGGCCTCATCTACCCCTTCGCCATGACGGGCATCGCGCAAGCGATATTCCCCACCCAGGCGAACGGCAGCCTGATCGAGAAGGACGGAACCGTTGTCGGCTCGACCCTGATCGGCCAGGCATTCACCGGCGACCAGTATTTCCACGGTCGCCTGTCGGCCGCCGGCGACGGCTACAACGCCGCCTCGTCTTCCGGCTCCAACCTCGGGCCCACCAGCGCCAAGCTGATCGACCGGGTGAAGACGGACTATGAGGCCGCCAAGGCGACAAACCCCAACGCCGAGGTGCCGATCGACCTCGTTACCGCATCCGGCAGCGGCCTCGACCCGCATGTCTCGCCGGAAGCCGCGCTCTTCCAGGTGCCGCGCGTCGCCAAGGCTCGGCAAATGGACGAGGCCGCGGTCCGCGCTCTCGTCGAGGCCCATGTCGAAGGCCCGGAACTCGGTTTCCTCGGCGAACCTGTGGTCAATGTGCTGGCGTTGAATATGGCGCTTGATGCTCCTATGACTCGGTAATGCATGGCAGGGCGCGCTCCAATCTCCCCCTCATCCCTGTGACAAGCGCAGGAATGAGGGTTGAGAGGCGTGGGCGGCTCTTCATCACAGGCATTAGAAAGACCAGACAGCATGCCCGACGACAGTCGCGAGAGTGAAAACAGGCCTTCGCCGGATGCACTTCTGGAGCATGCGGAGCGTGAGGCGCGCGGGCGGCTGAAGATTTTCCTGGGCGCCGCCCCAGGGGTCGGCAAGACCTACGAGATGCTGATGTCCGGCCGCGCCCGCAAGGCCGACGGGCTCGACGTGGTGATCGGCGTCGTCGAGACCCATGGCCGCAAGGAGACGGAGGCGCTGGTCGAAGGTTTCGAAGTCGTGCCGCGCAAGGCGATCGATTATCGCGGCCAGCTACTGGATGAAATGGACCTCGACGCCATTCTCGCGCGCCGTCCGGCCCTGGTCCTGGTCGACGAACTGGCCCATACCAACGCCGCCGGCAGCCGCCATCCGAAGCGTTACATGGATGTGCAGGAAATCCTCAGCCAAGGTATCGACGTCTATTCGACGCTCAACATCCAGCATGTCGAGAGCCTGAACGACGTGGTGGCACAGATCACCCGCGTCCGGGTGCGCGAGACGGTGCCGGACAGCATCATCGACCGGGCCGACGACGTCGAGATCATCGACATCACCCCCGACGATCTCATCAAGCGGCTGAACGACGGCAAGGTCTATGTGCCGCAGACGGCACGGCGGGCTATCGAGAATTACTTTTCTCCCGGCAACCTGACGGCACTGCGTGAACTGGCGCTTCGCCGCACCGCCCAGCGGGTTGACGAGCAGCTTTTGAACCACATGCAGGCGCACGCCATTTCCGGCCCCTGGGCGGCTGGCGATCGGGTACTGGTCTGCCTCGACCACGGCAGGAACGGCGCGAGCCTGGTGCGGTACGCGCGCCGCCAGGCCGATCGCCTGCGAGCGCCATGGGCGGCGCTGCATCTCGAAACGCCGCAATCGGTCAATCTGCCCGAACAGGACAAGGACCGGCTGGCGGCCAACATGCGGCTAGCCGAACAGCTCGGCGCCGAGACCGTGACGCTGCCGGCGCTGCAGCCGTCACGCGAGATCATCGCCTATGCCAACGCCAACAACTTCACCCATATCGTCGTCGGACGCCCGGCCAGACCGCGCTGGCGGCAGATCTTGCAGGGGTCGGTCACCTATGACCTGATCCGTTACGCGGGCGATATCAGCGTCCATGTCATCTCCGGCGACTCCAAGGAGGGCGAACCGAAACGCGGCCTGAAGGCGGCGCAGCTGCCCAAGACCTTCCGCTTCAAGCCCTATGTCAAAAGTACGATCTTTGTGGCGCTCGCAATCATCGCCGGTGCTGCGCTCGACCAGACGCTGGATGTCCGCAACCTTGCTCTCGTTTTCCTGATGGCGGTGCTGGCGGCAGCGGTGCGCGGCGGGCTGGGGCCGGGCCTGTTCGCCTCCGTGGCTGGCGCGCTCTCCTTCAACTTCTTTTTTCTCGAGCCGCGATACACGTTTACGGTCCGGGATCCGGAAAGCCTGGTGGCGCTTTTCTTTTATCTTGGCGTGGCGGTCGTCGCTTCCAACCTCACGGCGGCCGTCCAGCGTCAGGCCGCTGCCGCACGTCGGAGAGCCCGCACCACCGAAGACCTTTACCTTTTCTCCAAAAAGCTCGCCGGCACCGGCACGCTGGACGACGTCCTCTGGGCGACCGCCTTCCAGATCGCCTCGATGCTGAAGGTCCGGGTCGTCATTCTGCTGCCGGAAAACGGCTCCATCGCCGTCAAGGCCGGTTATCCGCCCGACGATACGCTGGTGGATGCCGATATTGCCGCCGCCAAATGGGCCTGGGAGCACAATCGCCCGGCCGGCCGCGCCGCCGATACGCTGCCGGGCGCCAAACGCCTCTATCTGCCGATGCGCACCGGCCGCGAAGCGGTCGGCGTCATCGGCCTCGACAACGACAAGCAGGGACCGTTGCTGACACCCGAACAGCAGCGGCTGTTCGATGCGCTGGCCGATCAGGCGGCGCTGGCGATCGAGCGCATCCAGCTCGTATCGGATGTCGACAAGGCCAAGCTCGCCGCCGAGACCGACCGCCTGCGCACGGCGCTGCTCACATCCATCTCGCATGACCTGAAGACGCCGCTCGCGGCGATCATGGGGTCGGCCGGCACGCTCAAGGATTTCGGCGCTGATATCCCGGAAGAAGCCCGTGCCGAACTGCTGACCAGCGTCGTCGACGAGTCGGAGCGGCTGAACCGCTTCATTTCCAATCTGCTCGACATGACCCGTATCGGCTCCGGCGCCATGGAGCCGAACTACGCCTTCCATTTCGCCGGCGACATCGTCGGCACGGCCTTGAGCCGGGCGGCGAAGATCGCCTCCGGGCACAAGCTTCGCGTCAACATTCCGGCGGACATGCCGATGCTCAAGGTCGATCCGGTCCTGTTCGAGCAGGTCCTGTTCAACCTCATCGACAATGCCGCCAAATATGCGCCCGACGAGACGGTGATCGACATTCGCGGCTGGCAGGATGGCGATTCAATTCTTATCTCGGTCATGGATGAAGGACCGGGCATCCCGCGCGACGATCTGGAGCGCATCTTCGACAGTTTCTACCGCGTTCGGAAAGGTGACCATGTGCGGGCCGGCACCGGGCTTGGCCTTTCCATATGCCGCGGCTTCATCGAGGCCATGGGCGGCACGATCAGGGCTGCGAACCGCTCCGATCGTGCCGGTGCGATCTTTACGATCCGCATGCCGGTGCCGGCCGAAATGCCCATTCTGGGAGAGCAGGAATGACCAATACCGCAGTGCGCGTCCTGATCGTCGATGACGAGCCGCCGATCCGCAAGCTCTTGCGCGTGGGCCTCTCTACCCAGGATTATGCCGTCAGCGAGGCCATGAACGCCAAGGTCGCGATCGATCTCGTCAAGACCGACAAGCCGGACCTGATCATTCTCGATCTCGGCCTGCCGGACATGGCCGGCCACGATCTGCTCGCCAGATGGCGAGGCGAGGGGCTGGATCTGCCGATCGTCATCCTCTCGAGCCGCACCGATGAGGCGGGCATCGTCAAGGCGCTCGAACTCGGCGCCGACGACTATGTGACGAAACCCTTCGGCATGAACGAACTCGTCGCCCGCATCCGCGTGGCGCTTCGCCACCGGCTGCAGACCCAGGGCGAAAAGCCGATCTTCCAGACCGGCGAGCTTTCGGTCGACCTCGTCAAGCGCATCGTCAAGGTGGCGGACAAGGAGGTCAAGCTGTCGCCCAAGGAATACGATATCCTGCGTATCCTGGTGCAGCATGCGGGCAAGGTACTGACCCATCGCTTCCTTCTCGAACACGTCTGGGACGGTCTGACAGACGTGCAGTACTTGCGCGTCTATGTGCGCCAGCTTCGCCAGAAGATCGAAAAGGCGCCCGATCAGCCGCAATACATCCTGACCGAGACCGGCGTCGGTTATCGGCTGCAGGAAGGCCAATAGGCGCTGCGATCCCAATCCATGGACATGACATATGAAACTCGGTGATTACCTTCCGCCGGAGAATATCGTGCTCGATCTCGCGCCGCCGTCGAAGGCGATCCTGATCAAGCAGCTTTCCATTCTCGCCGCCGAAAGACTGGCGCTGGATGCGGGCGAAATCGTCCGTGTGCTGACCAACCGCGAAACCCTGGGTTCGACGGGGATCGGCGCCGGCATCGCCATTCCGCATGCGAATGTGAAGGGCCTCGATCGGCATTTCTGCCTTTTCGCACGGCTGGCGAAGCCGGTCGATTTCGAGGCGGTGGACGACGAGCCGGTCGATCTCGTATTCCTGCTCCTCAATCCGGAAAACCGCCCCGACCACCTGAATATCCTGTCCTGCATCGCGCGGCGCGTGCGCGAGGAGGAAACTGCTGCAGCCATACGTCGAGTGACGACACCGCAGGATGTCTATTCGAGGCTCTGCCCCTTAAATGCATGATTAAAATACGGGTATGTTGGTTTAGGCGAACGTAAACAACTTTTCCCTAACGTCCCTCACTGGCGGATCGCGACTCCTGAGCCGCCCTGTTGTGTCGGTTTGGGAGAGAGAGATGACTGGTGCAATCAAATACCTGCCGGCGAGGACGTTCGTTGCGGTCGTATTTGCCGTTTTCGGTTTCGTCGGACTGATCGTCTGGGGGGAATATTCCAGTTGGAGATCCCAGGTCGCCGGTATCGAGACGGGACTGGTCCAGACGGCCAAGGCGCTGGTGCAACATGCCGACGACACGGTCGATATGGCGAGGTTTCCGCTGGCTGCCCTGATCACCCGAATCGAGCAGGAACGCGACGTGGCAGACATGCCGGCAAAGATCACCCAGGTGATGAAACGCCAGGTCGATACCACCCCCTGGCTCGACGCCCTCGCCGTCTTGGATGCCGATGGCAGAATGGTCGCGACATCGTCTTCGATCGACGCCAGTGGCGTGAATTTCTCGGACAGGGAATATTTTGTCTTCCACCAGTCCTCCGACATGCTGGAGCCCGTATTGGGCAGGCCGTTGAAGAACAAGTTGAACGGTCAGTGGATATTGCCGGTCACCCAGAGGATCAGCAATCCGGACGGAAGTTTCGGCGGCGTTGCGCTCGCGGCATTCATCCTCACCGAATTGACCAGTTTCTTCCAGGGCTTCAGCCTGGGCAGCGAGGGCTCGTTCCTGTTGGTTCGCCGCGATGGCGTCGTGCTGGCGCGTGCGCCATTCCTCCAGACACAGCTGGGATCGAGCATTTCTTCCTACGATCTGTTCACGGACCATCTCCGCCAACGGCATTCCGGCTCCTATCACTACATCTCTCCGATTGATGGCCTGCAGCGTATAGGCGGCTTTTATCAGAGCGAGCGCAGCGGTCTGGTCGGGCTTGCTGCCGTATCCCAGTCCGAAGCGCTGGCGACGTGGATGAGGGGCGCGCGGATACGATGGATCGCCTGCCTTGTCCTGGTGGTGATCACCGGCTTCCTGGTTTGGCGTTGGCGGCGGCAGGTGATGTTGCGGCGGGCGAGCGAAGCGCTGCTGGTGGCGCGCGAAGCGGAATTCCGCCTGCTTGCGGAAGGTTCGGCCGACCTGATCCAGCGCTTCAACGGCCATGGGATCAGGGAATATGTGTCGCCATCCGTCCGGGAGATATTCGGCGTCGACGCCGAGGCGATGCTTGGCACCCACATCCTTGAGAACCTGCACGAGGATGACCACGATGCCGTCAACGAGGTCATGAACCGGTTGCGGGAAGGGTCGACCAGGGAAAACATGGTCGTCCGGCGCAAGCGGGCCGACGGCAAGCAGATCTGGCTAGAAACCACGCTGAACAGGCTGCCGGGCGGCACTGGCGGCATCGATATCCGCATCGTTGCCGTCACTCGCGACGTCACGCGCCAGAAGAACCTCCAGGAAGAACTGGACGCTCTCGCCAACACCGACGAGCTTACCCAACTCGCCAATCGCCGCTCGTTCAACATCCATTTCGAGGAATTGGTGCTGCAGGCCGCGCAGCAGCACACGCCGCTCTCCATTCTGATGATCGACGCGGACCGCTTCAAGTTCTTCAACGATACCTACGGCCACGCCGCCGGCGATGACTGTCTGCGTGCGGTCGCGAACGTCGTGCGGAATTCGATCCGCCGGTCGAAGGATCTTGCCGCCCGTTATGGCGGCGAGGAATTCGCCGTCCTCTTGCCGGATACGAATGGTGCCGGTGCATTGAAGGCCGCGGAAAACATTCGCCAGCGTGTCGCCGCGCTTCATTTGCCGCATGAGAAGAATCTTCCCTGGGGTCATGTGACGATCAGCATCGGTACCGCGACCTTCTATCCCGCAGCGGGCGTCAAGCTGACGACCGCGGAAGTATTCGAGCGCGCCGACCATGCGCTTTACCGGGCAAAGAACGGCGGTCGCAATCAGGTCGCGGCTGGCGGGGACGAAGCGACCAGGCCAACCACACAGCCGGAAATCCACCCAGTCTGATTTGCCTGCCGCGGTCACGGCCTCGTTACCTCCTTGATAATTGCCAGATTTCGCGCTTGACGCAGGCCCGTAGGGGAATACTAAGAAATATCCCGCACGACGGCCGTTTGACCGCCGAACATCCATCCCTATCGTGTTCGCCGCGCGGCGTTCCCAGGTGAACCCATGACCCATCCAAGCTCCAACCGGGCGCTCGTCATTGCGGCCGTCATGGCAAGCATGGCGATGATCGCAATCGAGGCGACGATCGTTTCGACGGCCATGCCGCAGATCGCCGCCCAGCTCGGCCAGTTGAACCTCTATAGCTGGGTCTTTTCGTCCTTCCTTCTCGCCCAGACGGCGACGACCGTGGTGTTCGGCAAACTCTCCGATATCTACGGCCGCAAGCCGATCATTCTGCTCGGCACGGCAATCTTCCTGATCGCCTCCATTCTTGCGGGCTTTGCCTGGTCGATGCCGTCGATGATCGCCTTCCGGCTCCTGCAGGGTATCGGTGCCGGCGCGATCCAGCCGGTCATCATGACCGTCGTCGGCGATCTTTATCCGGGGGCGCAGCGTGGCAAGGTGCAGGGATATCTCGCCAGCGTCTGGGCGCTTTCCGCGGTCGTCGGCCCGCTGCTCGGCAGCATCATCGTCCACAACCTCCCCTGGGCATGGGTGTTCTGGATCAATGTTCCGATCGGCATCATGTCGGCGGTGGCCTTCATTCTTTTCCTGCATGAAGAAAAACAGACCCGCACGGCGTCGATAGACTTCCTTGGGGCGGGGCTCTTTGCCGTGGCCATTTCCGCCCTGATGATCGCGCTCACCGAAACCGAAGGCGCCACCGCCTATATGTTCGTTTCGCTGGCGATCTTCCTTGTCAGCTTCGTGCTGTTCATCTGGCAGGAGCGGCGCGCCGAGGCCCCGATGGTTTCCCTCCAGCTCTGGCTGAAGCGGCCGATCGCGTTCGCCAATACGGCGGTCTTTCTCGCCAGCATGGCGATCATGGGCCTGACGACCTTCCTGCCGATGTACGTGCAGACAGTGCTTAACCGTTCGCCGCTGGTTGCCGGCTTCACGCTGACCATGCTGCTGGTCGGATGGCCGAGCGGCGGGACCTTCGCCTCGCGGATGTTCCCGCGCTTCGGACTGCGGCCTTTGATGATCGCCGGCAGCGTCTTCGTTCCTGTGGGGGCGTTTCTCCTGGTCCTGCTGACGCCGGAAAGCTCACCCGTTCAGGCAAGCGCCGGCTCGCTGCTGATGGGCTTCGGCATGGGCCTGCTCAATATTTCGGGCCTTGTGATCATCCAGGACAATGTCGGCTGGTCCGAACGCGGCAGTGCGACGGCCTCCAACGTCTTTTCCCGCAATCTCGGCAGCACGCTCGGCGCAGCGCTTCTGGGCGCCGTGCTGAGCTACGGCCTGGCCAATTCCGTCTCGGGACCGATTACCTCCGATGAATTGCGCGATCTCTTGCAGGGGGTCGGAGGTGGGCTTGCAGCCGACTCGCCGATCCGGTTTGCGCTTCAGCATGCGCTGCACATGACCTTCATCGCCATGTTCCTGATCACAGCCCTGATCGTCGTCGCCTGCCTCTGCGTGCCGAGCGTCGCGCGGCGCACCGAGGCCGTGCAGGAAAGCTGAGGCTCTCGATACGGCCGATATCGCCAGGCGGCGATATCGTTTGGCGGTGCCGCATGCCCCGACTGCGGAATTCTGCCCTCAAGTCTCAGTTGCCGATGCCGGCCTGCGCGACCAGGACCGGTTTGTCGCGGTAGTCGCTCGGGAACAGCTTCTTGAGGTTCTCGATCTTCGGCAGGTCGTTATAGACGATATAGGGGTAGGTCGGGTTCTGCGTCAGGAAGTCCTGATGGTAGGCTTCCGCCGGATAGAAGGCCTTGCCGGGCTCGATGGTGGTGGCAATCGCCGCATGGAAGACCTTGGCCTTGTTGAGCTGGTCGATATAGGCCTTGGCGACGCGGGCCTGGTCCTCGCTGGTCGGGAAGATCGTCGAGCGGTATTGCGTGCCGGTATCCGGTCCCTGGCGGTTGAGCTGGGTCGGGTCATGGGCGACCGAGAAATAGATCTGCAGCAGGTGACCGTAGGTGACCTTCTTGGGATCGAAGGTTACACGAACCGCTTCCGCATGGCCGGTCTTGCCGTAACCCACCGTCTCGTAGACGGCGGTTTCCTTGGCGCCGCCGGCATAACCGGAGACGGCGTTCTTGACGCCCTCGACGTGCTGGAACACGCCCTGGACACCCCAGAAGCAGCCGCCGGCAAAGATGGCGGTTTCGGTCGCGGCCGTGCTCGCCGCCTGATCGACTGTGGGGGCGGGGATGGCAATTCCCTCCTGGGCGGTGGCGCTCGTCGTCGCGCCGAACGTCAGGCCGGCCAGGACCAGCGCCGCACCGGCAAACACGGAGAGGCTATAGGATAGCTTTGTCTTGTTTTTCATGGCGGTCTCCTCAACCGAAGTGAATGAAGGAATGGGTGGCGGATCAGGCCGATACGGCACGGAATTTCATGACCGCGCCGTTCATGCAGTAGCGCAGGCCGGTAGGCTTCGGTCCGTCGTCGAAGACATGGCCGAGATGGCCGCCGCAGCGGGCGCAATTGACGGCGATGCGGACCATGCCGAGCGTCGTGTCGCGCACCGTATCGACGGCGTTGTCGAGCGGCGCCCAGAAACTCGGCCAGCCCGTGCCGCTCTCGAACTTGGTCTCCGAGGAGAAAAGCGCCTGATCACAGCCGACACAGGAGAATGTGCCCTTGCGGTGCTCGTTGAGGAGCGCGCTGCTGCCGGGATATTCGGTGCCTTCCTCGCGCAGGATATTGTACTGCTCCGGCGTCAGCAGCTTGCGCCATTCGCTTTCGGTATGGCTGACGGGGAAAGTGCCGGCGGTCGCAAGCGCCGGGCGAATGCCTGCTGCAAACTGGGCTGTCACGAGCGCCAGCGCGCTGCCGGCCAGGAATATGCGTCTGTTCATCATGGCGGAACCTCCCGGGTCCATAATCTGCTTCCTGCATGATTACGGAAGAGGCGTGGGATCGGTTACACACATCGACGCGAAACACCGAAACGTGATCTCGCGTCGACGCCAAGTTTCCTGAACGCGGTGAGGGCCCTGGCCCGGAAGCCCAGGACCTTCATGGATGCGATGTCAGCGTGCCGGCCATTTCCAGTCGCGGATTTCAGGCATGTCCTCGCCATGTTCGCGGACATAGCGGGTGTGTTCCGCAAGCTTTGCGTTGAGCATGTCGATCACACCAGCCGATTTTTGCTTCAGTCCGGGCACGCGCGCGATCGCTTCGATAGCAAGATGGAAACGGTCGAGTTCGTTCAGCACCGTCATATCGAAGGGCGTCGTCGTCGTGCCCTCCTCGATGAAGCCGCGCACGTGGATATTCTGGTGGTTGGTGCGTTTGTAGGTCAGCCGGTGGATGAGGTATGGATAACCGTGATAGGCGAAGATCACCGGCCGGTCGGTGGTGAACAGCCGGTCGAATTCCTCGTCGGGCAGGCCATGCGGATGCTGGTCGCGAGACTGCAGCGCGAGCAGGTCGACGACGTTGACGACCCGGATGCTGAGCTCCGGGATCGCCTCGCGCAGCAGGGAGACCGCTGCCAACGTTTCCAGGGTCGGCACGTCACCGGCGCAGGCCATCACCACGTCGGGTTCGACCGCACCGCTCTCGTTGCTTGCCCACTCCCAGATCCCGATACCGGCCTCGCAATGCTTGATCGCCTCGTCCATTGTCAGCCATTGCGGCTCCGGCTGCTTGCCGGCGACGATCACGTTGACGCGGTTCCAGGTCTTCAGGCAATGGTCGCCGATCCAGAGCAGCGTATTGGCATCCGGCGGCAGGTAGATGCGCACGATATCCGCCTTCTTGTTGGCGACGAGATCGACGAAGCCGGGGTCCTGGTGGGAGAAACCGTTATGGTCCTGCCGCCAGACATGCGAGGTGAGCAGGTAGTTGAGCGAGGAAACGGGCTTCCGCCACGGCAGCTCGCGCGACACTTTCAGCCACTTGGCGTGCTGGTTGAACATCGAATCGATGATGTGGATGAAGGCCTCGTAGCACGAGAAGAAGCCGTGCCGGCCGGTGAGCAGATAGCCTTCCAGCCAGCCTTGGCAAAGATGTTCGGAGAGCACCTCCATCACCCGCCCGTCGCGCGACAGATGCACGTCGTAGGGCTCGATCCTTTCCATCCAGACACGGTCGGTCACCTCGAAGACATTGCCGAGCCGGTTGGACTCGGTCTCGTCCGGACCGAAAATGCGGAAGTTGGAATTTTCATCGTTGAGCTTCAGCACGTCGCGCAGATATCTGCCGAGGATTTCCGTCGTCTGGACCATGTCGGCACCCCGTGTCTTCACGGGCACCGCATAGTCGCGGATGCTGGGCACGATGAGTTCCTTGCGCAGCAGGCCGCCATTGGCATGCGGGTTGGCACCCATGCGGCGCTCGCCACCCGGCGAAAGCGCCCGCAACTCCTCCTTCAGACGTCCGTTGGCGTCGAAGAGATCGTCCGGATTGTAGCTCCGCATCCAGTCCTCGAGGATCCTGCGGTGGCCGTCGTTCTCGCGGCAGCCGGAGACCGGCACCTGATGGGCGCGCCAGAAGTCCTCGACCTTCTTGCCATCGACTTCCTTTGGTCCGGTCCAGCCTTTCGGGCTGCGCAGCACGATCATCGGCCAGCGCGGGCACCCTTCGGGTGCCTTGCCCTCGCGAGCCTGGCCCTGGATCGCCCGGATGCGATCGAAAACCTTCTCAAAGGTCGCGGCCATCTGCCGGTGCATATCGGCCGGCTCATGGCCTTCCACGAAGAACGGCTCATAACCGTAACCGCGGAAAAGATGGTCGATATCCTCATCGGGCATGCGGCCGAGAACAGTCGGGCCGGCGATCTTGTAGCCGTTGAGATGCAGGATCGGCAGCACGGCGCCGTCGCGGGCGGGGTTCAGGAACTTGTTCGAGTGCCAGCTTGCGGCGAGCGGCCCGGTCTCGGCCTCGCCGTCACCGACGACGCAGGCGACGACGAGGTCGGGGTTGTCGAAGGCCGCTCCATAGGCATGCACCAGCGCATAGCCGAGTTCGCCGCCTTCGTGGACGGAGCCGGGTGTTTCCGGCGCCGCGTGGCTGGGAATGCCGCCCGGGAACGAAAACTGCCGGAACAGTTTCCGCATGCCGGCCGCGTCTTCGCTGATCTCCGGATAGATCTCGCTATAAGTGCCTTCGAGATAGGTGCTGGCAACCATGCCAGGACCGCCATGCCCCGGCCCACAGACATAGATCATGCTGAGATCGCGGTTGCGGATAATCCGGTTGAGATGCGCGTAGATGAAGTTGAGGCCGGGCGTGGTGCCCCAATGGCCGAGCAGCCGTGACTTGATATGCTCCGGCTTCAGCGGCTCCTTGAGCAGCGGATTGTCGAGCAGATAGATCTGCCCCACCGAAAGATAGTTCGCTGCCCGCCAGTATCGGTCGATGAGTGCCAGTTCCTCCGAACTGATCTCGGGCATAACGGGCATGGCTAAGTTTGACTGCATCTTCTTGCTCCTTCGGGAGGGCGAGTTGATCGGAAAAATCTGTCGTGAACTGAGAGTGTGTCCCCAGCGCTGATCACGAAGCGGCGGAGTGATCCTTCGCGTGCAGGACGGAAAGGCATTCCTCCGCAATCATTTGTTCTTCATCCGTGGGGATGACGTGGACGGCAATGCGGCTTGCGGCGGTACTGATCGTGAGCGCGCTCTCTTCATTGGCGGTCTCGTCCAGCTCTACGCCCAGCCAGCGAAGTTGTTCCGTGACACTTTTGCGTATCTGCGGTTGGTTCTCGCCAATGCCGGCGGTGAAGACCAAAGCATCGAGCCCGCCGAGCGTGGATGCAAGCCTCCCGACCTCCCCGGCGATCCTGAGCGTGAAGAGGTCGATCGCTTCCCGAGCTTGCCTGCCGTCGTCCTCGATGAGCTCGCGGGTATCGCCGCTGAGGCCCGAGACGCCGAGAAGACCGGATTTATGATAGAGCATGTCTTCCAGTTCCTCGACCGATTTCCCCAGCGGGCCGAGGAAATGCAGGAGAACGCCGGGATCGAGCCATCCCGGCCTCGTCGCCATGGGAATGCCGTCGAGCGTCGAGAAGCCCATGCTGGAATCCCGGCTGACACCGTTTTCAATGGCGCAGAGACTGGCGCCGCTGCCGAGATGGGCGATGACGACCTTGCCGCCAGCGACGTCCGGCGCCTTGGTGGCCAGTGCCCCGGCCACATATCGATAGGAAAGTCCGTGGAAGCCGTACCGTTTGATGCCCGCGTCGTGATAGGCGCGCGGAATGGCGAGACGCCGTACGAGATCGGATTGCGTCGCATGGAAAGTGGTGTCGAAGGAGCCGGTCTGGAAGAGATGCGGCCGCAGGTGCCTCACTGCCCTGATCATCCTCAGCGCCTGGGGCTGGTGGAGCGGCGCCAGGTCCGTCAGCGACCGGACCTTCGCGATCGTCTCGGTCGTCAGTTCCGCCGGACCGTCGAAGACGTCGCCGCCATGGACGATCCGATGGCCGGCGCAGGTGACGGCATCCAGATCGAAATGCGTGCCGAGTTCCCGGAACACTTCGTCCATCAGTTCGGCGAGATCGTCGCCGGCCTCACCCTTCAGCGGCAGCTCGAACTGCTCCGGGCCTTCCTTCAGATGCAAAGTCAGCGGATAGGTTCCGAAGTCGACGACTGCCTTGCCGATCCGCTCCGGCCTGCCGCCGTTCACCTTGAACATGCCGATCTTCACGGTCGAGGAACCGGCATTGAACGTCAGGAGAAGGTTGTCCGTCATAGAGGCATCCTTGCTTCAAGTCGTTTTGCAGCCGTCAGCCGGGCGAGGGCGGCGGATGCCGTTCGAACTTTGTCCGGGTCCGAGCGGCTTGTCAGTATGATAGGGACGCGGGCGCCAAGAACCAGCCCGGCGGCGTCCGCACCGGCGAAATAAATAAGTTGCTTGGCCAGCATGTTGCCGGCTTCGAGATCGGGAACCAGCAGGATATCCGCCTGGCCGGCGACCGGGGAGGCGATGCATTTCGCCTGCGCGGCCTCGATGCTGATCGCATTGTCGAAGGCGAGGGGACCGTCGACGATGGCGCCCTCGATCTGTCCGCGCGCCGCCATGACGGTCAAGGCCGCCGCGTCCAGCGTCGAGGGCATCTTGCTGTTGACGGTCTCGACGGCGGCGAGCACCGCCACGAGCGGCATTTTGATACCAAGAAGATGCATCAGGTCGACGGCATTCTGGCAGATATCGCGTTTCTGGTCGAGATCCGGCTGGATGTTGATCGCCGCGTCGGTGACGATCAGCAGCTTGTCATAGGCAGGGATGTCCATGACATAGACGTGGCTCATGCGCCGCGCGGTCTTCAGTCTCGATCCCGGCGCGATCACCGCCGAAAGCAGTTCGTCGCTGTGCAGGCTGCCTTTCATCAGGGCGGCAACCCTTCCGGTGGAGGCAAGTTCGACGCTACGCTCGGCGGCCGCATGGCTGTGTTCGACCGGTTCGATGTCGATATCGGCAAGCGACAGTTCGGCGGCGTCCGCGATCGCCCTGATCTTGTGTTCGGGCCCGACAAGGAGCGGATCGAGCAGGCCCTGTTCCTTGAGTTCCACGGCGGAACGCAGGGTTTCCGTCGAGCACGGATGGACGACCGCCGTTCGCATGGCGGGCAGCGAAATCGCCTGGCGGATGATGGCCTCGTAACGGCCGTGATGTCTGAGTGTCATCTCCACGGAATGCCTTTCCTCGTCGTGCCGGGTTGGCATCGCTTTTGGACCACAGCCGAAGGTGTCGCCTTGACACAACGCAATGCCCTGCAGGTCGTCATCAAGCATTCGTCTTTAGGGGAGAGGTTGAGGAAACGGCACATGGAGACACACGATGCTGAAGTCAGCCGAGAACGCCACCGAGATCGATACCGGATTGGCCGAGCTTTTCGAAGCGCTGCTTGCCTTGCGGCGAGAGATCGCCGCGCAGGCGGAGCCAAACCTCCACGCATTGACCGGCGGCGCTCTTCTGGCGGACGAACATCGGACTGCGCTTGAAAACCTCTGCCATTATCTCTCGCTCAGGCAGCGCGACCTCAGGCCATTGCAGCGCCGGCTGATGTGGCGAGGGCTCTCGTCGCTTGGGAGGCTCGAAAGCCGAGTCTTGCCGACGATCGATGCTGTTTTGGCGTCGCTGGCCATCACTCAGGGAATCGCGCCGCCGTTTGCGCCGCCGTCGGAGGACGAATTTTTCCGGGGGGAGGCGATGCTCACGACATCGACGGACGATCTTTTCGGCTCGCCGCCGGCCCATCGCCGCGGCCGTATCATGGTGACCTTGCCGGGCGAGGCGGCGGACCAGCCGGATTTCATACTCGATCTTGCCAGGCGCGGCATGGATATCGCCCGCATCAACTGCGCCCATGACGACGACAAGGCCTGGGCGGCGATGGCGAGGCATGTGCGGGCCGCCGGCGAAACCCTCGGGCGGCGGCTGACGGTGCTGATGGACATAGCCGGGCCGAAGATCCGCACCGAGAAGACGGCCGGTGACAAGAAGGCGAAACTGCAGACAGGCGATCGCCTGCGTCTCGTCGCCTCGGGCGAGCCCTATCTGACAGATGACGTGCCGTTCTGCTCCGCCGTTTCGTTGCCCGAGATCGTCACCCGGATCGCCGTCGGCAACCGCATCCGTTACGACGACGGCAAGCTGGAAGGCGTGATCGAGAGCGTCTCCGAAGGCGAGGCGATCGTGCGCGTCACCCACACCAAGACCGGCGGCGCCAAGCTGAAACCGGAGAAGGGCTTGAACCTGCCCGATACCGCCCTTGGTCTTTCGCCGCTGACGGCCAAGGACCATTCCGATCTCGCGACGATCATCGTCAATGCCGATATGCTCGGATATTCCTTCGTCAGCCTGCCGGACGATATCGACCTTCTCGAAGATGCACTCGCCGCTTTTCCGCCGCGCAAGCATCCGCTCGGCCTGATTGCCAAGATCGAGCAGCCGCAGGCCGTCACCAACCTGCCGGCGCTGATCGCGCGGGCGCGCTGCCGCAACCGGCCGTTCGGCGTGATGATCGCCCGCGGCGACCTTGCCGCCGAGATCGGTTTCGAACGCGTCGCGGAAATGCAGGAGGAGATTCTGTGGATCTGCGAGGCGGCGGCCGTGCCGACCGTCTGGGCGACGCAGGTTCTCGAAGACCTGGTCAAGGATGGGCTGCCGTCCCGCGGCGAGATGACCGACGCGGCGATGGCGGCGCGGGCGGAATGCGTGATGCTGAACAAGGGCCCGGCGGTCGGCGAGGCCGTGACGCTGCTCGACAGCCTGCTTGCGCGGATGGACGGCCATATCTTCAAGAAAACGCCGACGCTCCGGGCACTGAAATCGTGGCCGGGCGCAGCCTAAGGCGCAACCGGCTTCGTGCTCGCCCGTTGACCGATATCAAGGTCCGGGAGGCCGGCGAATGGCCTCTTGGTCGAAAGAGGCGGCCGAGCAGGGAGACGGGACATGGTGACTGAGGATCAAGGCGGTACGATCGCCTTCCTGGCGAGCCCGGCATCTTACGGGCTCGCCGGTCCGGTCGAACGGATGGAGACGCATATCTCCATGATCTTCCTCGTCGGCGACCGGGTCTACAAGCTCAAGAAGGCGCTGAAACTGCCCTATGTCGATTTCTCGACGGCCGCGATCCGAGAGGATGCCTGCCGCAAGGAGGTCGCGCTGAACAGCGAGACCGCCCCCGGCCTCTATGTCGGCGTGCGGCGGATCACCCGCTCCGACACCGGCACCCCGGAATTCGACGGCGACGGACCGCTCGTCGATGCCGTCGTCGAGATGAGCCGGTTCGAGCAGGGCCAGCTCTTTGATCGCATGGCGGCCGCGGGTCGGTTGACGCCGGACCTGATGACGCAGACTGCCCGCATGATCGCATTTTATCATCGCCGGGCGCCGGTGGTCTCCAAGGGAGGCGGGGCGGCCAATATCGCGTCCGTCCTCGACATCAACGACGCCGGATTTGCGACCAGCCATGTCTTCGGCGCGGCGGAGTTGGCCAAGCTCAGCGAGGCCTTCCGGTCCCGGTTGACGCGACACAGCGAACTTCTCGACCGGCGGGCGCTGGCGGGCAGGGTCCGCCGTTGCCATGGCGATCTTCATTTGCGCAACATCTGCCTGCTGGGCGGCAAGCCATGCCTGTTCGACTGCATCGAGTTCAATCTCGGGATCGCCACCGTCGATGTCCTCTACGACCTCGCTTTCCTGCTGATGGATCTCTGGCATCGCGGTTTTCCCGGCCTCGCCAATCTGGTAATGAACCGGTATTTCGATGAAACCGACGACGAGGACGGGTTCTGCCTCCTGCCGTTCCTGATGGCGATCAGGGCAGCGGTCCGCGCCCATGTGACGGCGACGCAGGCCGAAGAGCCCGGTCAGGACGCCGTCAGGCTGGCGCAGGAGGCAAGGTCCTATTTCGATCTCGCCCATGCTCTCTTGAGGGAGGTGCCGCCGCGCCTCATCGCGATCGGCGGCCTCAGCGGTTCCGGCAAGACGACGGTCGCGGACCATCTGGCGGCGGAGGTCGGTGCGCCTCCGGGCGCCAGGATCGTCGAGAGCGACCGAATCCGCAAAGCCCTGCATGGTGTTTCGGCCGAGACGAGGCTTCCGGTGTCCGCCTATCAGCCCGACGTCTCGGAAAAGGTCTATCGCGAAATGGCGAGGCATGCGGAGCTGATCCTTGCCCAGGGCGGATCGGTCGTCGCTGATGCCGTCTTCGACGGCCCGGTCAACCGGCGCCTTATCGAGGATGCTGCCGCGAGGGCCGGGGCAGGCTTCCGGGGCATCTGGCTCGAGGCTGATCCTCAACTGCTCTGGCAGCGGGTTCGCGAGCGGGCGCCAGGCCCCTCTGATGCCACCACCGACGTGCTCTCCGGCCAACTGGCCGCCCGCAAACCCGCCGATATAACCTGGCGGAAAATCGATGCATCGAAGACGCCCGATATGATTGCCGCCGCCATCCTGCGGGACTGAGAACCCGATGGCCTTCCTTGACCCGTTGCAAGCGACGACAGATGGGCTCGGCCCGCGCCCGTTGACGCGCGTCAATGTCACAGGCGGTGACTGCGCTAAAACGTGAGGTCTTAGGGAGCCGGCCCGATGTGACTTGACGGGCCTAGTGGCGGAGAGAAGATATGGAGATGGAGGATTACGACGTGGGTGTCTTGAACGCGGCGGATGTCTACCGCGCGTTCGCGGTCGTGCAGCTCGTGATGTCAGGCCTGGATCTGCAGACATGGAGACGGCTGACCGCCTCGGCCTCGCTGCGTCGCGACTGGCTGGCCGTTACCGACGCGAAAGGGTACATCCACGGCCTTTGCCACGTCTTTGCACGCGAACATCCGGTTTACGGGCGTCAGCTCGAAATACCGGTTTTTGCATCCATTGGCCTCGTCGATGACCAAGGTGTTGCGAAACGTCTTTTCGAATTCGCCAAACTGCGCGCAAAACTGGACGGGTGCGAAAAGGTCCATTTCTGGTCCTCCGCATCGCAGGATTGTTATAGTCTTGATATGCTCCGGGAAGCAGGCCCCTGGGACGATGGATTGATCTACGACCTGGGCACCGACCGCGGTACCGTTCACTGACGGGGAAGGGTGCCATAGGCGCCTTCGGCCCAACTCCGATCAGCCGAGGTCGGCCGCCGTCAGCGTGTAGGTAGTGCCCCGATTGGGACGATAGGCCTTCATTGCCGCGTCCTGGATGCTGGATCTGGCCGCATCGAAAGCCCTCAAGTAATCGGCCTCGGACATGCCCGTCGCAGTGTTTTGGGCGAGTGCCTTGGCTTCCACGAAAAACCTGACCTCGAACATGCCGTCATAGCCCAGGAAACGAACGACCTTGCGCGCTTCGTCGAAACTGCGGCTTCTATTCGGAAATATCAGGGTCATGATTGTTTCAGTTCAAGATGGAAGGCAATTTCCTTTGGAAACGGCATTCCGGGTTTCTGTTGATGCGTTTTCTGGTGTCAGAACAGATCGCGAAGCAGGATGTACAGAATGAATGCCATGGATATCCCTGGCACGGCCATGCGCAACAGGCCGCCGTAGCCTGCCCGATGTAATTGCGGGCCTGTTTGGGAAGAAGGTTGCATTCGCCTGACGGAAGACATGTCGTCCTCCTCGTTGGGGCCAGGGCTCCCGCCCTTGATCGCAGCGCCCGTTCTGAATCTGCTACCTACCCCAAATATGGGTCGAACGCGGATAAATACAAGGGGAAGTCTCTCCGCTCCTCACGAGTTGAGAGATCCGGCGCAGCCGTATTTCAAGTGATCCGGCTGCCCGCTATCGGGTGGCGTAGCGTGGGCTACTTGTTCTTCAGAAGCCACATCTTGCCGGCCATGGTGATCCCATGTGCGGATTCTTCCGCCGGGACGTCCTCGTTGAGGATGCGCAGAAGGCCGTATTCCCGCAGTTCATTCAAGGTCGTGGTCGTCAGGAACTTGATCTTCTGGGGCCGTTCCTTGAACCGGTCGTTCCGCGCATAGGTCACGGCCGCATTCAGATGGGTCCATTTCTTGGCTTCCTGCGGAAACAGGTCACCGTCCTTGGCGAGCTTCAGGCCCCTGATCTGGGTCGGCGTCAGCTCGACGGTCAACGCGTGCGCAGCAGGCGTCGGGGTGGCGGCTGTTTTGGTGTTCTCGGTCGTGGTCAATGTTCGGTCCTTGATGGGTACGGAGGTAGTCTTGTGCATTCGGTGGCAGGCGGCGGTCCCGGCCTGTCAGGTTGCATCGGTTAAGAAGGCCTTGTCGCCTTGGCAGCATCGCGAAACGACAGGAGCCTTTGGCTCTTTTCGTCCCAGAGTACGAGTTTGACGCATTGGATGCTTTGCCAAAGCGTTATGCGGCCGATGCCGGCAAGCTCGGGATGATCGCGCAGCACTTCGGGCAGCCGGTAATAGGGGATACGGCTCGACAGGTGATGGACGTGGTGGATGCCGATATTGCCGGTCAGCCAGCGCAGCGCCAGCGGCAGATCGTAGTGGGACGCGCCGTGAAGGGCGGCCTCCGGAAACTGCCATTCCTCGGTCTTCGACCAATGGGTTTCCTCGAACTGATGCTGGACATAGAAGAGCCACACGCCGGCGGCCCCTGCGATCAGCACGATCGGCAGATGGACAAGCAGGAAGGGCACGAGCCCGATCGCCCATATCATCAGGGCGGCCAGAACGGCGACCGCGAGATTGGTCGCCATCGTCGAAATCCAGGGCAGGGAGCCCGATTTCATCATTCCGAACGGCAGGCGCTGCTTGAAGAGGAAAAGCCAGGCGGGTCCGATGCCGAACATCACCAGCGGGTGGCGGTAAAGCCGGTAGGCGAGCCGGCGCGACCAGGGCAGGGACTGGTATTCGTCGATCGTCAGCGTCGTGATGTCTCCGATGCCGCGCTCGTCGAGATTGCCGGCCGAGGCGTGATGGGCGGCATGCGCCCGGCGCCAGTAGTCATAGGGCGTCAAGGTCAGCACCCCGAGCACTCGTCCGGTCCAATTGTCGAGGCGTCGGCGCGCGAAGAACGAGCCGTGGCCGCAGTCGTGCTGGATCATGAACAGCCGCAGCAGGAAGGCCGCGGCCGGAAGGACGAGGATCAGCCCGATCGGGTAACCCAGGAAAACGGAAACATAGGCTGCGGCCCAGAAGGCTGCAAACGGCAGCACCGTCACCAGCAGCTCGAAAGTGCTGCGCCCGAAACGCGGCTGCCGGTATTTCGAAAGTATCTTGAGCCAGGCGCCGATATCGTCTTCGGCAACGGGCGCAATCGCATGGGCTGTGGCGTTCATGGAAATCGATCCACCTTTTTTGCCTCGGCATGCGGCGCGCCCGAAGCGGGATGTGCCTGCACGTCCTCAGGCACATGCCTCAAATATCAGCCCTGACGGGCCTTGCGTGCAGCGTAACGACGATCGCGCTCCGCCTTGCGGGCGGCCTCATCGGCGATGACCCGGGCAACCCGGTCGTTGGTTTCCGCTTGCCGGGCCTCAGCCTCGGCCTTTTCGTCGGCTTCCGCAGCGGCGGCCAATGCGGCCGCTTCCTGGAGCTGGCGCTCGTTCTCGGCAGCCTTCTGGGCCTCGCGCTCGGCGCGGCGGGCTTCCCTCGCGGCCGCAATGGCCTCGCGCTCGGCGCGACGTTCCTGCATGGCGGGATCTGTCGGTTTAGGGGCGGTCGCAAACTTTGCCAAAAGCTCGCGCTTAGCATCCGCTGCGGTTTTGCGGCGCTCGGCAAAGCTGTTGTCGTTCGGGTGTCTCAATGTATCGTCCTTGTCAGATTTGAACTTGTCGGATTTGAAATCTTGCGGTCGAGGCGAATATCGCGCCGACCGGGAGGTCATGCAGATATTCGCGTCAGCCCGATGCCTCAACGGAAAAAGGCCAGACATACGCCTGGCCTTCACATACCTTTTGCCGCCATGCCAGTACGTCCGTGGTCATGGGAGGCTAAAGTTTTAGGCAGCCTGGAGCTGGCCTGCGGACATCTTGCCCGACTTGCGGTCACGCTCGAGTTCAAAGCCAAGCTTCTGGCCTTCAACGATCGAGCTCATGCCAGCGCGTTCGACGGCAGAGATGTGAACGAAGACGTCGGCGCTGCCGTCGTCAGGCTGAATGAAGCCGAAGCCCTTGGTGGCATTGAACCATTTAACTGTGCCAGTGGCCATAACGAACCCTTTCATAGCAACATTGATAAACCGCCGGGCGGCGCACGGCGGGTGTTTCGACTTTTGAGAGGGAAAGTTCGTCAAGAAGCGCAAAGCGCAGCAAAAACAAAGATCGGCAAACAAAGTATCGAGGCTCTTTACCTATCGTATCAGGATTGAAGTGTCAACTTCTTGTTTTGAAATTTGCGAAATACGCAACCAGGAGTAGATTTTCTGGCGGGCAAACGAATATCAGCGGTACCCGCATCAAGGTCTCTCATCTCGGCGGGCCGGCAGCCTGAAGATCTAGGTGGAGGCCGGTATTTCTTCGGTCGTCACTTCGAAAGAAGACAGGATTGCCGGGCCGAAGGCGGTCGAAAGCGCCACGTCCGTGGCATCCCGCCCCGTTGCCATCAGGATCCGCCCGATACGCGGTTTGTTGTGGCGGGCATCGACCGTATTCCAGCGACCGCCAAGATAGACCTGGAACCAGGCGCTGAAATCCATCGGATTGACATCCACCGGGACGCCGATATCGCCGAGATAGCCGGTGCAGTAACGCGCCGGGATGTTCATGCAGCGGCAAAGCGCGATGGCGAGATGCGCGAAGTCGCGGCAGACGCCGGTGCGATCGGTAAATCCTCCGAAAGCGGTCCGAAGCGGATCCGCGTTCTGATAGTTGAAGGCGATGTGGTTGTGGGTGAAGTCGAGGATTGCCTGCACCCGCGGCCAGCCGAGCGGGGTCGAGGAGAATGTCTTCCAGGCAAAATCCGCCAGGCGGTCGGTGTCGCAGTAGCGGCTGCCGAGCAGGAAGACCAGCACGTCGTCCGGCAGGTCCTTGATGTCGTGCTGGAAGGCATCCTGCGGTACCGGGTCGGGCATCCCGTCGTCGTAGATCTCGAATTCGGTCGAGATCGTGGTCAGTCCCGGCGGTGCCACGATCCGGCTGCAGGCGTTTCCGAAGCTGTCGAGATAGCTCCAGGCCTCGATCGGCCGGTCGAAGCTCAGCACCTGGTCGCTCAAAAGGTCCGCCCGACGCGAGGGATGGATATTGAGCACCAGCAGCATCGCCGTATCGTGCTGGCATTCATACCCTATACGAAACCCTGCGCGTATCTTCATGATCTTATCCCTATGGAAAAACTCTCGCCGGAATGGCGTTTCAGCGGCAACGCCCAAGCATCCCGGCTGTTCCGGTCACCCATGCAGTTTCACGCTATGGTCGTCGGTCGTCACGTTAACCTGCACGGACATGCTGTCGAAATCGGTCTCGTCGCCATCGTAGCTTCCCGATAGCGGGACGGCCTGCCGCGGGTCCCGGGCGACGCCCACGCGTATCAGGTCGCGATTGCCGACGATGCCGTTGGTGGGATCGAATTCCACCCAACCGGCGCCAGGAAGATAGACCTGGCACCAGGCATGGGTCGACCCGCCGCCGAGCGTTATCGATCCGTCGCGGTCGGGCACGTAGATGTAGCCGGTGACGAAACGTGCCGCCAGGCCGAGCGCGCGCGCCGCCTCCATCATCAGCAGCGCGAAATCGCGGCAGGTGCCGCGGCGAAGCTGCAGGGTTTCGAGCGGCGGTTGCGTCCCGTGTTCCGAGCGCCGGGCGTAGATGAAACCCTCGTGGAGCGCAAAACACATGGTCATCAGCAGGTGGCCGGTTTCCGTGGGGTGCCCGACCTTGATGAACTGCCGTGCCCATTTGCCGACCCGGTCCTCTGGATCGGGATAGTGGCGCTGGATCGTCCGCTCCAGATCAAAGATTTCTTCGGGATCGTATGCGAAAGGATAGGTGAGGGCCTCTTCGTCGATCTGGAAGTCAATCGCCGCCTGAGGGGTGTGATCGAGGCGGATGATCGTTTCGAACCGCAGTTCGGATGAGGGTTTGGATATCCCGACGAGCGCGACGCAATTGCCGAAGACATCGTGGATCCACCGGACGTAGTCGGGCTTTGGAAAAACGTTGAGCTGGGAACTCAGCAAGGTCTGGTCAAAACTGTCCCGCGGCCTGAACATAAGCCTGTGTTCGCCGAACTCCACCGGCCTCGTATACCGATAGGAGGTGACATGCCGGACGGAAAATATCGTCATCCAATCACCGCTAAAGCATTGAGGGCGGCACGCGCTGGCGCGGGGCGCCTTATCGAACCATGCATGGATCACCGCTATAGCAGGCGCCATGCGACGGCGACAGGAAAAACCGGCTGCAGCCGGTAAAATACGACAACCCCGAACGCGGCGTCGGAACGCCGGATTGGCGCCGTCTCACTGGTCCCGGCGCTGCAGAGGGTAATCGCCGGCGTCGTAGAGTCTCTGTATCTGCGTGCTGTCGAACCGGGCTTCTTCGACCTCGAGAATGGATCCGCGCAAAAGTGATGCAGGCATCACCTCGATTGCGAAGCGCAGGGCCTCGGCCACGGTTTCGAACCTCTTGTAGCCAAGCCTGCTCGTTCTCTTCCAGTTCTTGCACGGGTAGAGCCCCGCGCCGGCATTGTAGTTGAAGTCGGCCATGGTCGTGTCCTTGTGGTCGAGGATATGCGCGAGGGGAGGTCCGAACGGGCCGCCCCGTCGGAACCGTGTCAGGCCGGCTGCAATTGCGACGCGCGCCTCTGGAGACGTTCCTGCTTCTGGGCGAGCTTGATCTCGCGGCTTCTCAGGGCCTGCCTCTGACGGAATTCCTGTAGCTTGGCGGCATTGGAGCCCTCTTCTGCATCGGGTTTGCGAAACAGATTCTGGGCAGCATTGCGGACAGTATCGATCATTGATGTAACCTTAAAGGGTAGACTGCGGGACGTGACAACGGCCAACGCAAGAGTTCTCCAGCCAACAGGGCGGAGTTCGACGTTCGCAAAATCAAGGGTGTCGCCAAGCAACCGGCAGGGCCGGCAGGATCAGGTAGCCGAAAAGGCTGAAAACGTGAATCATATATGGCGATATAATGCGTCACTTTCAAGACTTGTCTCAAATATGGATAGGCGGCGCTTGCCATCGGCGGGAATGAGGCCCATCGTGGCTGGTCGGCTGCAACTGGTAAGGGCGCAGCCGCCTGAGGGACTCGAGCCCTAGCCCCGACGAAAAAGGAGGGGCGCGATGTCTTCACGATCCTCGCATCCGAATTTCCAGCTTTATTTCCAGACCATGCTGACCGACAGCCAGCCGGAGGCGGAGCAACCCGCAGAACCCTGTCCGGACCGCCCGGTCCTGCATGCCGTCTTCCGGGACATGCTGATCCGGGGGCTACCGCTGACGGGTTCGGAAATTTGGCTTGGCGGCATCCGTGCCGCGCGCGCTCCGAAAAAGCGCTCCGGCTCCAACTAGAACGGCTTCGCTCCTCATTGGAAAGACAGCCCTGCATGCGTCGCCGCGAGAATGCAGGCGATGCGGATCTTCCGCAAGGATAAGGACAAAGACTGATCAGGAGGCGCCGCGCTACGGTGCCTCCTGCGCGACGAAGCACTACTTCGGCTTCTTGCCCAAGGTGAGGCCGCTGCCGGCGAGCTTGACCTGTGCGCCTGCGGGCGCGACCGTCACTGCTGCGGTCTTGTCTTTCTTCGGTTTGCGAGTTTCGCGATTACTTCGTACCTGGCCTTTAGCCATTTTGTCCTCCTTGGGCGGCGATGGATCGTGGAAAGTGAAATCATGTTCGGCTGACAGGCATGCAACGCGTGAAATGACGGATTTGCAAAACCTGCCTTTGCCAGCCGAAGCATCAAAGCTGCGGTAGTACGGTATCTCTGTGTTTGCTCAACGAAGCTGATATTGCGGCTCCGAAGCTCTTCTCGGGACGGTCCCCAAAACGGGCAAGCATGATGGCTGCTCCCGTTGTGCCGGCCCGGCCGCTGACAAGCGTTCCGCTTGGCTGCGTAGGTTCACGGAATGCATGACGTTCGATATTTTCCCGGTATCCGGGGCCGCTGACGCGGACCAGGTTGCGGGAGATGGTCTGAGAGAATTCGGAAGACATGGCGTCCTCCTTTCATTGGGGCCAGGGCGTGAGAATCCTGAAGCAGCAGCGCCCTTTATATGGCTGCTGAAGTCGCCATCATGCGCCGGACTTGCGCCAAACGCAATGTGCGGGTTGTGAGAAATGCCTTGCTCAAGACATAGTTGACCGGTAGGGGTAGCCATCGAAATTGGTTGTCGAGCTTCGTTTTCACGCCTTTTGCGTTCGAGCTGATCTTTCCCTTCAAAATCGATCTCTTTTGTCGCCGGCATTTTGCCGGACGGCGACCTGTGCTCGATCGGAAGGATCATCTCCATGAACAGCGGAATCGTAAAATTTTTCAACACCGCCAAGGGCTTCGGCTTCATCCAGCCCGCTGACGGGTCGACGGACGTGTTCGTCCATATCTCGGCCGTCGAGCGTTCGGGAATGACCTATCTGGCTGAAGGCCAGAAGGTGAGCTTCGATGTCGTGCGGGACAACCGCACTGGCAAGAATGCAGCTGAAAATCTGCAGATCGCCTAAAGCCAAAACCAACTTCGGCCCTGACCACGGATGTACTGGCACGGACCGCAAGCGGTCGGGAGGTACAGTTCCTCTCGGGCTTTTGTTATTCAATAATGAAAGAATTTCCATGAAAAAGACGGATGCAGAACAGCAAGTGAAAAGGGCCCAGCGCCAGGTCGCCAATACCAGCGGTGGCGGCCATCTCGGCGGCACCAATCACGGCCAGGGCTATGACGCCAAGACCTCCTCCGCCAAGGGCAAGGCCGACAAGGGCCGCAAGACCGGCGGCAAGAGCTAACTAATCCGATGATGCGGGCCGAGGGGCACTTCGGCCCGTTCCCCCGGATCGGACTTTCCTTTCCGAGTAAGCCTGGCTCTTCCAGTTCCATGACAGCGACCTCGCCATGGGCGCACGGAAACTGGATCACTTGCGCTTGGGAACAGGCGGCCTTTTCTCCGGTTTCTGGGGATGACCCGGCGCGATGGGATCGCTTGCCGGAAATGTTTCTTCGAGCGACTCCTCCAGGTAGTCGTCCTGCTCCTTGGCAATGTCTTTGGCGGACTTTCCGGGTGACGGCGCCTCTTTTCTCGTTCCCATTCTCGATCTCCCTGATTGGTCGAAGCCGACAATCCTACTCTCGTTTCTGCGAATGCAGAAGGCACGATGGCCTTCTCATGGTTGCCGCGTTTCGGCATGACAAAAGCCTTCCCCATGACAACGGACGGCAGTTTCGATTTGGGCTGGTCGGCGCAGCGGCGCGCTGCAGTTTCGAATTATACGCCTGGGTTGACGAAGATCATGGCTCGGGCAGGTGCCGGTCCTAGACTTTCCTCCATCGGGCCCGATCAGGGCCTTGTGCAGAGGAGACAGACAATGTCGTTCAAGACAGTGCTCGCAATGATCGGGAATATGGAACCCGCCGCTGATCTCGCCCGTGCCATGGAGATCGCGACCGAACTCGAAGCACATCTTTCCGTGGTGGTCGCCGGCCTCGCGGTTCCGGCAACCATGGGAGATTTTCCGGCCGGTACCGTATGGCTCGACCAGCGTGACGAGGACCTGAGATTGCTCGATGGCATCCAGAAACAGGCAGCCGGCGCCTGCGAGGCGAACGGCCTCTCGTTCGATGTCGACGTCCTCTATGCGGATAGCGGTTTCGTCAGCGAGGAAATTCATCGCCGCGCGCTTTATGCCGATGTGCTGGTGATCGGAGACGGCGTGCGCAGCGACAGCGCGCTGACCCGGCGGATCGTCGATGGCGGTGTGTTCGACGCGCGCCGACCCCTCCTTCTGATGCCGAAGGATCGCAGCACGACCCTGAAACCGCGTCGGATACTGCTTGCCTGGAATTCCCGCGCCGAGGCCGCCCAGGCCGCGCGCGAGGCTCTTGAGATGATGACCTGGGCGGAAGAGGTGCATGTCGTGCTCGTGGATCCGGACACCTCCTATTGGGTCAGCGGCGGCGAACCCGGCGCCGACGTCGCGGCCTATCTCGCCCGCCACGGGATCAACGTCGTCGTCGAGCAGTTGCTAAGCGGCGGCCGGCTTGTGGAGGACGTGCTCGAAAGACATGCGCTGGAAATCAACGCCGAGCTCGTCGTCATGGGCGCCTATGGACATTCGCGGCTGCGCGAGCGGGTTTTTGGCGGTGTGACGGCCTCGATGCTCGTGGAAAGCAAGTTCCCGGTCCTGATCGCCCGGTAAAATCGGGAGGCGATTGTACCCTGTTTCCCGTCAGCTGGCGGGAGACAGGGTTTTTCGTGCCCGCATCTTCGGCAATCGGGAAGAGACCGGACCGGTCCGCCCCGCAGGCCGGCACAAAATCCGCCCCAGGGGAGTGGACCCGGAGGGCGGATCGGAAACGGTCTGATTACATGTTATTGAGCGGGCTGCTGCGAGGGCTTTTGCGTGACGACGCCGCCGACGCCGGCAATGCTGGCCGTCAGGATGCGGATCGCCTCCTGCTCCACATCGGACCCGATCTCGCCGATGATCTCCACCACCGAGTCCCGCACCTTGACCTCGACCCTGTCCTTCCCCAGCCCGAGTTCCGTGAGCAGCCGGGTCGCAACGGCAAGCCGCAGCGCTTCGTCACCGCGGGCAACCACGTCCGGCGTGGCGATCTCGATCTTGAGGATATCGCGACGGCTGACGATCCCCGCGAGCACGCCATTGTCGAGCACGGGAATGCGCTTGACGGCGTGGAGGCGCATCAGCGCGACGATCTCGGCGACACTGGCTCCGGGCGCCACACTGACGACCTTGCGGCTCATGCAGTCCTCGACCTTCAACCCGTGCGCCTTGACGTAGTTTTCGAAGAAGGCCGGATCATGGGTGTCGGGAGCAGCTTTTGGCGCGAGGTTGAATTCATGCCGTTTCAGAATGTCTCCCTCGGTGATCATCCCGCACAGCGCCCTCTGATCGTCGATCACGGGCAGGCCGCTGATGTCGTTGTCGATCAGCATCCGGATCGCGTGTTTGAGGCTGGCCCCGGGGCTGACGTGAACCACCCTGGTGGTCATCAAATCTTTGGCAAGCATCCGCTGCTCCTGTGGTTCGCGATCATCCGTCGCTGGCCCCAAGCTTCCCGCATCGCGTCCACGCCGGCCTTGACCTAGCGCAACCGCGGGCCGTCAGGCCGAGGGCGTTCGACGGACACGCCATTTGTCCAGTTCGGTGACGACCAGGAGCGAGGAGGCCGTAAGCAGCATGAGAGCCCATTCGGCAAACGAGATCGGCGCGAGGTCCAGGGTCTCGCGAAACCAGGGGATATACATCGCCGAGATATGGATGGCCTGCGCCGCAATGACGGTGAGGATCAGCAGCGGGTTGCCGAAGAAGTTCAGCGAAAAGATCGATCGGCGCTCGGAGCGGCTGGTGAAGGTCTGGACGTTTTCGAACAGCACGAAGAGCAGCAGCAGCATGTTGCGCGCCTGCGAGATCTCGTAGCCCTGAAACAGCAGATAGGAAAAGATCGCGAAGCCGCCGCCGCCGATGACGAGCGTCGACTGGACGATCCGCCGGATCATCAACCGGTCGAAGATCGGCTCCTTCGGACGGCGCGGCGGCCGCGCGAGTTCGTCTCCCTCCGGCTTTTCACTCGCCAGCGCGACATCCTGGATGCCGTTGGTAACCAGATTGAGCCAGAGAAGCTGCACCGGCAGCAGCGGCATCGGCAGCCCGAGCGGGATGGCCAGCAGGAACAGCAGCATTTCGGCCGCACCCGTTGCGGTGAGCATCAGGATAACCTTGCGGATATTGGAATAGGCGGTGCGGCCCTCGCGGATGCCGCTGACGATCGACGCGAAATTGTCGTCGGTGACGACGATGTCGGCGCTCTCCTTGGCGACTTCCGTCCCCTTGCGGCCCATGGCCACGCCCACATGGGCGTGTTTGAGCGCCGGAGCGTCGTTGATCCCGTCGCCGGTCACGGCCACGAAATGGCCGTTTCGGGCGAGCGACAGCACGATCGCGAGTTTCTGCGCCGGCGCCACCCGGGCGTAGATCCTGGCCCGTCCGGTCAGTTCGTCAAGCCTGTCCGTCCCAGCCTTCTCCGCTTCGCTGACCTCATCTCCGGTTACGACCTGGTCGGGTTGGAACTTCAGCCCCGCCTGCGCGGCGATGGCGGCAGCCGTCTTCGGGTCGTCTCCGGTCACCATGACCACGGTTACACCGGCCGCGTAACAATCGCGGATGGCCTGCGGAACTTCCGGCCGGATCGGATCCTTCATGCCGGCAAGGCCGAGGAAAACCAGATCGACCAGATGATGGTATCCGAAGCTCTCGTCCGAACCGCCGCGAATTTCGCCTTCCGCGAATGCGAGCACCCTGAGGCCGCGCTCGGCCATTTCCTCCTTCTGCCGGAGAAGCGCCTCGCGATCGATCGCCACGACGCCATTGCCGGCATCCATACGGTCCGCCATGTCGATCAGCGTTTCCGCCGATCCCTTGACGAAGATGCGTACTCGCTCGCCCCGACGGTGGAAGGACGCGGCATATTTCAGGTCCGGTTCATAAGGTATGCGCGCGATCAGCGGATAGTCGTCCCTCATCGCCTCCTGTTCGAGGCCGCCCTTGCGGGCCGCCGCCAGCAGCGCGATGTCGACGGTATCGCCGACGCCTTTCCATCCGTCCGAATGCCGCGTGAGCGAACCCTCGTTGGGCAGCACGGCCGCCTTCAGCAGCTTCTCCGCACGATCGCGCGCATCCGTCTGGCTGAGGTTCGACCCCCGGATTTCGCAGGTATCGAGATCCAAGCCGGCATCCAGCACCAGTTCGCTGCCGTCGGGCAGGCGGATATCGGTGACCGTCAGCTCGTTGAGGGTCAGTGTCCCGGTCTTGTCGGTGGCGATCATCGTGCAGGAGCCGAGCGACTCGACCGCCGGCATGCGGCGGACGATGACATTGCGGCTGGCCATGCGGCGCATGCTGATCGCCAGCGCGATCGAGATGGCGATCGGCAGGCCTTCCGGAATGGCGCTGACCGCCAGCCCGACGGACATCATGAACAGGTCGTTCCAGGCAAGCCCGCGAACCAGGCCGACGGCGATGAGGATGATTGAGGCGATCCCGACGCTCCAGGCGATCATGTTCGAAAAATGCTTCAGCCGGATCATCAGCGGCGGCTGGGTGACCGAGGCTTTGTCGATCTCGGCGGCGATCCTGCCGATCTCGGTCGAAAGGCCGGTCGCAACCACCAGACCCGTGCCACGGCCGCGTGTGACAAGGCTGCCCGCAAACGCAAGGCCGGATTTCCGGTTCTCGGGCGGCGCCCCGACGGCAGTGACGGTCTTGCGTGCCGGCGCGGATTCACCCGTCAGCAACGATTCGTCGCAGAGCAGGTCATTGGTCTCGAACAGTTCGAGGTCGGCCGGGATGCGGCCGCCGGCCTCGATCCGCACGAGGTCGCCCGGAACCAGCAGGCGCGCCTCGATTTCCTGTACGATCCCGTCGCGGACGACGGTCGCGAACGGCTGTTCGAGACTGCGCAAGGCAGCCGCAGCGCGGCCGGCCGAATATTCCTGAAAGCCGCCGATCACGCCGTTCAACACCAGCACGATGCCGATGAAAACCGCATCCTCGGCCTCGCTGACCAGAACCGAGACCGCAGCCGCAATCAGCAGGATATAGATCAGCGGACTGCGGAATTGCCCGAGGAAGATCAGGAATAGGGAGGGCGCCTTGGGTTCGGGAAGGCGGTTCTCCCCGAATTGCGCCAGCCGCGCGGCGGCTTCGATGCCGCTCAGCCCCTCGCGGACCATATCGTTCTGCTCGGGTTTACGACGGACGGAGACTGAATTGGCAGGCATCGGCGCTCCAGATCAAACTGCACCGCCATCATCCGGGAAACGGGGCGGGGTTCGATCCTAGAGGATAGCCTTTAAAGTTGCCCGGCAATTGATATCTGTCAACGTGGGGGTGTGTGGTGGTTGCTGCGTGGTTGCGGATGGGGCGCCGTCTGCCTCGATAGACACCATCGGCGCCGAGGCGCTTGAATAATTTCTCAGGAAATTTCGAAGAAATTGGCTGGGGAACCTGGATTCGAACCAAGATTAACGGAGTCAGAGTCCGTCGTTCTACCGTTGAACTATTCCCCAGCAGGGCGCGCCGGGGAATGCCCGGGCCGGTGTGCGGCGCTTATAAACAAAAGCGGGCGGATTGCAAATACCGATTTCGAAAAAAATCGACGCTGCGGAAGCTTTCTCGTTATCGGCGCGGAAAAGCTCAAAACCCGGCTGATGACAGGGCAATGACAGGGTTCGGCAAAAAGCCGTTGGCGAAATCGCTACCGCCTGTTATCTTCGCGCCAACGAAACAATCAGACGCCAGCGGCATACCTTCAAGAGGCCTTGCGCGGCGAGATGGACTTAACAGTGATGGACCCCGATAGCGGCGCAAAGCCGCCGGAAGGCGGGGCGTCGGCGGTACCGCGCGGAGAGGGTAAATCCTCGAGGCGTCGGAAGGCGAAGCGGAACGGCAAACGTCGTGACGCGGCGCCTGTAACCAATTCGGAAGCGGTCGATTCGGCCGCCTCTGCCGGACGTCCCAATGGCCAGGAAGCCCACCCGTCGGCGCGCAAGCGCAAGCGGCGCCGCGCGAAATCCGCGAGCGCCCAGCAGCCGGCACAGGGGTCGAACGCCACACCCGCGACACAGCAGGTTCCGGTGCGTCCCGAGGGCGGGCAGCAGCCGCATTCGGCCAAGTCGTCCCGCAATAGGCGCAAGAAGAACAGGGGCGGTCGCGGCCTTCAGGGCCGGCCGCTGACGCCTGCAAAGTCTGCGCCCGGGGTGGCGAAGGCTCCAGCGCCTGCCGGTTCGGGCCAGGTTTCTTCCAAGGATGTCCGCAGCAGGTCCGGAGCTGAAAGCCTGGGCGCGGAGCCGCGCGGCGAAAAATTCTCCTATGTCAACGATCTCTATGCGGCGCTCGACCTCGGCACCAACAATTGCCGGCTGCTGATTGCCCAGCCGACAAGGCCGGGTCAGTTCCGCGTCGTCGACGCGTTTTCGCGAATCGTCCGTCTCGGCGAAGGGCTCGGCACCAGCCGCCGGCTGTCGCAGGATGCCATGGACCGCGCCGTCGAAGCCCTGCGCATCTGCGCCACAAAGCTCTCCAACCGGCCGATCCGCCGCATGCGGCTGATCGCAACCGAGGCCTGCCGGGCCGCCGAGAACGGCGAGGAGTTTTTGGCGCGCGTCATCTCGGAAACCGGCTTGGAGCTGGAAATCATCGACCGCGAGACCGAGGCGCGGCTTGCGGTCTCAGGCTGCTCGTCCTTGGTTGGCCGTGAGGCGCGGTCCGTCGTTCTCTTCGATATCGGCGGCGGTTCGTCGGAAATCGCCGTCATCCGCATCGATGACAGCCGCTCGAGCCGGCTTGCCAACCACATCACCCATTGGACCTCGCTTCCGGTCGGCGTCGTGACGTTGTCGGAACGGCATGGCGGGCGCGACGTGACGCCCGAGGTTTTCAGCGCCATGGTGACGGAAGTCGAAGGCATGCTGGCCGGGTTCGATTGCCCGCCGCTTGCCGCCTTCCGCCGCTCCGGCGCCGAGGATTTCCATCTGATCGGCACGTCGGGCACGGTCACCACGCTTGCCGGCGTGCATCTCGACCTGCCGCGCTACGACCGCCGCAAGGTGGACGGGCTGTGGCTGTCGGACGCGGAAGTCTCCGCCATGCAGGCAAAACTGCTCTCCTGGGATTTTGCCGGCCGTGCGGCTAACCCCTGCATCGGTCCGGACCGGGCCGATCTGGTGCTGGCCGGCTGCGCCATTCTGGAGGCAATCCGTCGCCGCTGGCCGAGCCAGCGCATGCGGGTTGCGGATCGTGGCCTGCGCGAGGGCCTGTTGACGGACATGATGGCTGATGACGGCGTGTGGCGCCGGGTACGGCCGCGCCGCCCAGGGGGCAATCAAGGGGGCACTCAAGGTGCGGGCGGACAGGATGAGGCGGGAGCCAGGCGATGACGAAACCACCTTCCAAATCCCCGGGCAGCGGCAATCGTACCGGCCGCAAGCTGGGCCAGAAGGTCAAGAAGGGCAAGCTCAAGGCGTCGTCGCGGCGCTGGCTCGAGCGCCATATCAACGACCCCTATGTCCAGCGCGCCAAGCTCGAGGGATATCGCGCCCGCGCGGCGTTCAAGCTTCTGGAGATCGACGAGAAACATCAGATCCTCAAGGGCGCCCGCCGGATCATCGATCTGGGCGCCGCGCCGGGAAGCTGGTCGCAGATCGCCGCCAATGTCACCGGTTCGACCGACGATGATATCCGCGTGGCAGCGATCGATTTCCTGGAAATGGCACCGCTTGCCGGCGTCAAGATCCTGCAGCTCGACTTCCTCGATCCGGAAGCACCGCGCCTGTTGATGGAAGCGATCGGCGGCACGCCGGACGTGGTCATTTCGGACATGGCGGCGCCGACCACCGGCCACCAGAAGACCGATCACCTGCGCACCATGCATCTATGCGAGGTGGCGGCGCATTTCGCGGTCGAGGTGCTGGGCGAGGGCGGCCATTTCCTGGCCAAGACCTTCCAGGGCGGCACCGAACGCGACCTGCTCAACATGTTGAAGCAGAATTTCAAGCAGGTCATCCACGTCAAGCCGGGCGCCTCGCGCCAGGAATCGGTCGAGATGTTCCTGCTTGCCAAGCATTTCAAGGGCCGCAGGGCCGGCGAGACTGCCCCGGACTCCGAGATGGAGGAAGCGGAAGTGGAATACGCCGAGGCTGACGACGTCGAATCGGAAGACCGGGCCTGATTACTCGCCGGCTTCCGGTTGGACCTTGGCCGCTCCATGGCCGGAAACGGCAGCACCCGTCATCGGGTCCAGCCTCAGCAGGGGCACGACCGCCAGAAGCGAAAGGGCGGCCACCAGGAAGAAAGCCAGGTGGAAGTCAAAGAGCTGCAGGTGGGTACCGGTGACCGCCGCCGACGCCTCCAGGATGAAGGCCGCAAAGGCGACGCCGAGCGCCATGCTGATCTGCTGCAGGACGGAGGCGATCGAGGTCGCCTGGCTCGCCTGGTCGTCGCGGATCTCGGAATAGCTGAGCGCATTCGAACCAGTGAAGAAGAAGGAACGGCAGACGCCCGACATCAGCAGGAAGGCGATGATCAGCGCATGGGAGGTTTCCGGCGTGAAGAAGCCGTTTGCCGCGGTGGTCGCCGCACCGAGCACGCCCGCGACGATCAGCGTCATCTTGAACCCGGTCATCGCAAAGACGCGGCGGGCGGCGAACTTCACGATCAGCGCGCCGAGCGCGCCGGCAAACGTGATGAGGCCGGACTGGAAAGGGTTGAGACCGAAACCGAGCTGCAGCATCAGCGGCATCAGGAATGGAATGGCCCCTGTCGAGATGCGGAACAGCGTACCGCTGCTGCTGGCGGCCCGGAATGCATCGTCCCTGAAGAGCCTCAGATTGAGGATCGGCGCGGGGTGGCTGCGCGCATGGACGACATAGGCGACGCCGGCCGCGAGCCCCAGAGCCGTCGCCGTGATGCCGATGGCCGGCGGTAGCGCCGGAAGGCCGACGACCGAAAGTCCGAACACCGTGCCGGCGGCGGTGACCGAGGTCAAGAAGAACCCCCACCAGTCGATCGAGGGAGGATTGGTGGTCTCGATCTCCGGCAGGAAGATCGTCGCGAGATAGATGCCGAGCAGGCCCACCGGCACGTTGATCAGGAAGATCCAGTGCCAGGTGAAATAGGTGGTGATGAAACCGCCGATCGGCGGGCCGGTGAGGGGGCCGACCAATGCCGGAATGGTGAGCAGCGCCATGGCCGAGACGAGTTCGCTGCGTTTGGTGGTGCGCAGGAGAACCAGGCGCGCTACCGGCGTCATCATCGCGCCGCCCATGCCCTGCAGGAAGCGTGACAGCACGAACTGGAGGAGGTCGGAGGAGAACGCGCAGCAGATCGAGCCGATGACAAAGACGAAGATCGCGACGCGAAAGATCTTCTTGGCGCCGAAGCGGTCCGCCATCCAGCCGCTGATCGGGATGAACATGGCGAGCGCCACCATATAGGAGGTCAGCGCCAGTTTGAGCGTGATCGGCCCTACATTGAGGTCGGCGGCGATCGCCGGAAGTGCCGTCGCAATGACGGTGGAGTCCATCTGCTCCATGAAAAGGGCGACGGCGAGAATGAGTGGAACGATGCGGTTCATGGAGTGCCTGCAATGGCGGGAATTCGTCCGTCCTTAGACCTCTTGGCCCCGTCTGCCAATTGCGGAATCTCACCATTTCCGATTTTGGGTCACGTCTGCGTGAGGTCGGATTTCCTCGGCAGGGAGCGCGGTTATGTTCCACCGGATCGGACCCATCTTGACGGTTCGGCATAACTCCAGGAGGCAGCGACATCATGACGAATTCAGGTATCGGACGGCGCACCCTTATCGGCACGGCCGGTTTGGGCATTCTCGCTGCGCCGGCGATCATCAATGCCGGGGCTTTTGCCCAGGAGACGCGGAAATTGGCTATCGACCAGGTGACCCCGCCGGATATCCACAAATTCAAGCTCGGCGGTTTCCAGGTTCTGGCGGTGAAGGACGGTGCCCGCCCCTCCGGTGCTCCCGGCGAGACCTTCGGACTCAACCAGCCGCCCGAAACGCTGGCAGCGCTGCTGACCCAGAACTTTCTGCCGACGGACCAGTTCGTCAACAGTTTCTCTCCGACGCTGGTCGATACCGGCAGCAACGTGATCCTTTTCGATACCGGCCTCGGCAAGCAGGGCCGCGCCCAGGGCGTCGGACGCCTGATCGAAGGATTGGCGGCCGCTGGCTACATGCCGGAGGATATCTCGATCGTCGTCATCACCCACATGCATGGCGACCATATCGGCGGCCTCATGGAAGACGGCAAGCCGGCCTTCCCGAAAGCGCGTTACATCACGGGCCAGGTGGAATACGACTTCTGGACCGATGCCGCCCGCGCCGGCACGCCGGCAGAGGGTAACCAGAAGAGCGTGCTCGCCAATGTGAAGCCGCTTGCCGAAAAGATGACCTTCCTGAAGGATGGCGGCGAAGTCGTCTCCGGCATCACCGCGATGTTGGCGCCTGGCCACACGCCCGGCATGTTGAACTTCAACATCGAATCGCAAGGCAAGCGCCTGATCCTGGCCGCCGATACGGTCAACCACTACGTCCTGTCGCTTCAGCGGCCGGAATGGGAGGTGCGATTCGACATGGACAAGGCGCAAGGGGCGGCCACCCGCAAGAAGGTCCTCGACATGATCGCCACGGACAAGGTCGCCTTCCTCGGCTATCACATGCCCTTCCCGGCGGTCGGTTTCGTCGAAAAGCAGGGCACCGGCTACCGGTTCGTGCCGAAGAGCTACCAGTTCGACATCTGATTGTTGTTGAAAAGCAATCGAAACCCGGGAGAAGCCTCTCTCGGGTTTTTGCTATTCCCTTCTTGTCATGAACGTGTTACCAGCCCTCGCCAACTTCCAAGCAATTGTTGCCGGAGCGTCGGGACGTATCGAGTCGTTCCTGAGCGCATCCCGCATTTTCTAGATCGAAGGAATTTGGCAATGGCACGCATCATTGAAACCGCAACCGGCGCAGATGCGCTTACCTTCGACGACGTGCTCCTGCAGCCCGGCCATTCCGAAGTCATGCCGGGCCAGACGAATATCGCCACGAGCATCGCCCAGGATATCGAACTCAATCTGCCGATCATCTCCTCGGCCATGGACACGGTGACGGAAAGCCGGCTTGCCATCGCCATGGCGCAGGCAGGCGGCATCGGCGTCATCCACCGCAACCTGACCCCGATCGAACAGGCCGAGCAGGTCCGCCAGGTCAAGAAATTCGAAAGCGGCATGGTCGTCAACCCGGTGACGATCGGTCCGGACGCGACGCTCGCCGAGGCGCTGTCGCTGATGAAGTCCTACAGCATTTCCGGCATCCCGGTCGTCGAAAACGGCGGCGGTCACGTTCCGGGCCGGCTGGTCGGCATTCTCACCAACCGTGACGTCCGTTTTGCTTCCGATCCGGCTCAGAAGATCTACGAGCTGATGACCCGCGAGAACCTCATCACCGTCAAGGAAAGCAGCGTCGACCAGACGGAAGCCAAGCGCCTGCTGCACAAGCACCGCATCGAGAAGCTGCTGGTGGTGGATGGCGAAGGTCGCTGCGTCGGCCTGATCACGGTCAAGGACATCGAGAAGTCGCAGCTCAATCCCAACGCCTCGAAGGACGCTCAAGGGCGCCTGCGCGCCGCGGCCGCAATCAGCGTCGGGGACGATGGTTTCGAGCGCGCCGAACGTCTCATCGAGGCCGGCGTCGACCTGCTGGTCGTCGATACGGCCCACGGCCATTCGCAGCGCGTGCTCGACGCCGTCACCCGCGTCAAGCGCATCTCCAATCATGTGCGAGTCATGGCCGGCAATGTCGCCACCTCCGACGGCACCAAGGCGCTGATCGATGCCGGCGCGGATGCGGTCAAGGTCGGCATTGGCCCGGGCTCGATCTGCACCACCCGTATCGTCGCCGGTGTCGGCGTGCCGCAGCTCGCGGCGATCATGTCGGCCGTCGAAGCCGCGCGCGCCCAGAACATCCCGGTCATCGCCGACGGCGGCATCAAGTTCTCGGGCGATCTGGCCAAGGCGATCGCCGCCGGCGCATCCGCCGTGATGATCGGCTCGCTGCTGGCCGGCACCGACGAAAGCCCGGGCGAAGTCTATCTCTACCAGGGCCGCTCGTTCAAAGCCTATCGCGGCATGGGCTCGGTAGGCGCCATGGCCCGCGGTTCCGCCGATCGTTATTTCCAGGCGGAGGTGCGTGATACGCTGAAGCTGGTTCCCGAAGGCATCGAGGGTCAGGTCCCTTACAAGGGTCCGGTCTCGGGCGTGCTGCATCAGCTCGGCGGCGGCCTGAAGGCGGCCATGGGTTATGTCGGCGGCGCCAATCTCAAGGAATTCCAGGAGCGCGCCACCTTCGTGCGGATCTCCGGCGCGGGCCTGCGCGAAAGCCATGCGCATGACGTGACGATCACGCGCGAGAGCCCCAACTACCCGGGCGCCGGCGTCTGATGTTCTTGATGGGAGGAGGTTATTGCCTCCTCCTCCTCAAGTCTCGGAAATAGCTGGTTGGATGCCTGCCGCCCTTGCCTGATCGCGAAGTCGGGTGGCCTGCAGGCAGCGGTGAGACTATATGGCGCCGCTCGGACGGCGCCATGCGTTGGAGACATGTCCCTCGGCACGCCATTGTGCATCGTAGAACCCGTGTTATTGGTTCCTCTGAGGATTGAGGAGAACCGATGCTTTCCACCGACGCGACGCTCTGGCCGATGATAGCGCATGCCGCGCTGGTCTTCTTTCTCTACTGGCTCCTGTCGAAGAAACGGTACATGGCTGTGAAGTCCGGCAGCGCCGAGGCCGGGCAGTTTCGTGAAAACCGAGAGGAGCCGCGCGAAAGCCTGATTGTCCACAACAATCTCAAGAACCAGTTTGAGCTACCGGTCCTGTTCCATGCCGCTTGCCTCGTCCTTTATGTGTCGACTGCAGACAATTGGGGGACGGTTGCTCTTGCCTGGATATTCGTACTCTCCCGCTATGCGCATTCCTACGTGCATCTCACCAGCAACCGCCTCCGTTATCGCCGGCCGATCTTCATCGTCGGCTTTTTTGCGGTGATGGCTATGTGGGTCTGGCTCGCGGCCTGGCTGGTTCTGAACTAACATGGCCAGCGCCAGGATGGTCCGAAGGCCGGGCCCGCTGCGACCTTAGCAGCGGTGCCGGGTGGCGTGACGAAATACAGCGGCCCTTGCGGCATCCACCACGATCCTGGCGGAGCGGCCGATCGACCGGGCTCACGAACAAGTGTAATATCGGGCACTTGGATCACTCAGTGTTTCATCTGCAAGCGACAGGTCCTCGGTATAGATTTCTCCGTCACACGGTCTGCTACGGAGGAATAGCCATGGACAACGAGACACCAAAGATTACCCAGGCGATGATCGACGCCTATGATGAATACACCCATCTGACTTTGGACCGCCGCCGGTTCATGGAGAAGCTGACCCAGCTTGCGGGCTCCGGTGCGGCTGCCGCGGCAATCGCGCCCCTGATCGGCGCCAGTTCCGCCATGGCGGATGTCATTCCTGCCAATGACGAACGGCTGACGACGGAGGACGTTACCTATCCGGGCGCCAACGGCGTGACGATGAAGGGTTATCTCGTAAAACCCAAGAATGCCTCCGGCACCCGCGGCGGCGTCCTCGTCATTCATGAGAACCGCGGCCTCAACGCCCATATCAAGGACGTCGCCCGCCGCATGGCGCTCGAGGGCTTCAATGCGCTCGCCGTCGATTTCCTGGCGCCCCAGGGCGGCACGCCCGCGGATGAGGAGCAGGCCCGGCAGATGTTCTCTTCGCTGAAGCCCGAAGAAGTGTCGGCCAATGGCGAAGCAAGCCGCGCCTATCTCGCCGGCATCAGCGGCGCCAACGGCAAGGTCGGTGCGGTCGGCTTCTGCTGGGGCGGCGGCACGGTCAACAATCTTGCTGTGAAGTCACCCGGCCTCAACGCCGGCGTCGCCTATTACGGAGCCCAGCCGAAGGCCGAGGACGTGCCGGCCATCAAGGCGCCGCTGATGCTGCATTACGGCGGTCTCGACGAGCGCATCAATGCCGGCATTCCGGCCTTCAAGGCGGCGCTCGAAAAAGGCGGCAAGACCTTCGAGATCTTCGTCTACGACGGCGCCAACCACGCCTTCAACAACGATACCTCCTCGGCCCGCTACGACAAGGCAGCCGCCGATCTCGCCTGGAGCCGCTCGGTGGCGTTTTTCAAGAAGAACCTGGCGTAAACCACCGCCTGACCTCCATCACGAAGGTAGAAAAGCCGGGTCCAGCCCGACGTCAACGCTCAAAAGCATTCCTGATAGCCGCCAAGGGCCTGGCGGCTATCCCTTACCACCCCGGCATCACGTGTGCCGCCCGCGCCCGCGGCATGCGCTGGAATGCTTTGACCTCGCCGTCGAGATCGTCGGGCATCACCGCCGGCGAGATGTTGTCGAGGCAGGCGGTGATGTGGTCGGTGATGGCGTTCATCAGCGACGGCGAAAGCCCGGGCCGCTTCATCAGGCCGATCTGCACCGGCGGCAGCGGCGGAAAGCCGTCGGCGGACGACAGCACCTTCATGCCGGTGCGCAGCGCCGATTCCGGCAGTACCGAAACGGCCATGCCGGCAAGCACGGCGGCGGCGACGACGGTCGAGGACCAGCTCGTGAACAGGACCTGGTATTCGCGCCCGTCCGCATCGAGCGCCGAGCAGGCGAGTTGCCGCCACAGGCAGTCGCGCCGGCCGACCGCGAGCGGCACCGGCGCGTTGTCCTTCAGCGGATGGTTGGCCGAGCCGACCCAGCAGAGCGGCTCGGTACGCACGACGTCGGAAATCCGCTGGCGCGGGTTATGGGTGACGAGCGCGATATCCAGCTCGCCGCGCGCCATCTTTTCCGCAAGGCTGGCCGACGGCTCGCAGACGATATAGAGCTCGACATTCGGATGGGTCTTGGCGAAACGGCCGATGATCTCGGGCATGTACCGGTCGGCATAGTCGTCCGGCGTGCCGATCCTCAGCGTGCCCTCGAGACGATTGTCGTCGAAGGCGGCGATCGCCTCGTTGTTCAGGCGGATGATGCGCCGCGCATAGTTCAGCAGCTTCTCGCCCTCGGCCGTCAGCCGGTTGCCGCGGCCGTCCTTGGCGAACAGCTGCTTGCCGATCCGTTCCTCGAGACGGCGCATCTGCATCGACACCGCGGACTGGGTCTTGAAAACCCGGTCCGCCGCCTTGGTGAAGCTGCCGGTGTCCACGATTGAAATGAAAGTATGCAACTGATCGATATCGAGCGGTGCGGACATGAGAATGATCCATCAGAGAGGTTGATGCTAATCATTAGAAACATTCGTTGGACTGATCAATAGGTTTTACGCGATAAGGGGATCGCAAATCAAAATCGAAGGGTGCTTCTTCCCTGAGCGCCCAATCCGGGCAGCCTTTCCGTCGGACCTCCGCGGAAGGGATGGCCTTTCTCGTGCCTGCGAAAGGATAGACCAATGAGCACGACCGACTGCGGAACTGAACTCGACCTCGTTCACGAAGGGCGCGGTACGTATGGCCGCTTTGGCCTCGTAGTGCTGCGAACGAAATCCGTATGGCGTGCCTTTCGCAATCGTATGGCGAGCAATCGCCTCCATGATCTCGACGACCGCCAGCTCAACGATATCGGCATCACACGGCATGATGTGGTGATGGCGCTCGATCGGTCCGGCGTGCTGGATGATCCGTCGCTGCTTCTGTCTCGCTCCGCTCGCGAGCGTGCGCGGCACCGTTTTGCAAGGCCGGCCAATCGCTGATCTTGCCTGACCTTTTCCCCGCAGGGTGATAGCCAATAGCCCTGCTGCTTGCCCGGCCGGTCGATCCGTGCCGGGCTTTTTTATTTGGAAGGCTTGGGAGCGGCAGGCGTGGCCTCCGCTTCGGCATGGCCGCCTGCTCCATTGCGCAGATAGGTGTCGAAGATCGCTTCCATGTTCTTCTGGTAGTTTTTCTGCACTTCAAGACCACTGTCGAACATGTTGTTCAGCACGTCGCGATAGGGATTGGGTTCGTCCGCCGGCGCTTCCTTGGGTTTCTCGGGCGTCGGGGCCGCGGCCGGGCTGGGGCTCGTGAAGGCGCCGCCCATCATGTCCTGGAATGCCTTGGCGAAGGGATTGTCCGCGAACGGGTTGCCGCCCGAAGGCTGCGGCTGTTCCGGCTTGTCGAGCCCCCACATGGAACGCATCGCCTGGGCGAAGGGATTGTCGAAGGGATTGGCAGCGGCCTGCGGCTTCGCCTTGGGCTGCAGGCCCATGCTTTCCAGCCATTGCTGCTGCATCTGACCCATCGGGGAGGCGGCAAACGCGTCGTTGGCGCCGGTCATCTGGCCGCTCATCTGCTTGAACAGCCCGCCCATCAATGTGTCAGCCATGGCCGGCATCATCTTCTTGAAGACTTCCTGGCCGATCCCTGTGAGTTGTTCCGCCTGGGCCGCGATCGCGCGGGAGACTTCCTTCGAGCCGAACAGCTTTTCGAGCACCGCGTTACCGTCCGTCGTACCCTGCGGCGTGAAGGCCTTGGTCAGGTCTTCGAAATATTTGGCATATGCTCCAGACACCATGGTGCTCATCAGCGAGGTGAGATCATAGGGGTTGGCGCTGGTGCGCTTGAACCCGGAGGAAAAGGCGGGCATCAGCGCCGCCATGGCCTGGGTGGCCTGCTCCTGCGCCAGGTTGAACTGCTTGGCGATCGCCTCCATGCCTGCGCCGTTCTGAGCTCTGAGCATCATGTCGAACAGTGGCAGCATGGAGAGAATCCTTTCCGGTTCGGGTGATGCACCACTATATCCGGAAAGTGCTGAACGGAAACCGGTTTTTAGAACCGATCTCAATCTAGGGTCAGTATTGGTATTCCTCGAACACCGGGTCGACCGAACCGTTCCAGCGGCCATGGTAGAGCGACAGCATGTCATCCGCCATGGTCGTCTTCTTGGCGAGCACTTCGTCGAGCGGTTGCAGGAAGATGCTCTCGTCCTGGCCTTCGCCGTTCAGCCGCGCCCGGGCCTTCAAACCTGCCTTGGAGATCGCCACCGCCTCGCGGGCGATATCGAGCACCGGCTTGCCCTTGATCTCGGCCTTCAAACCCTTTGCCGGCACGGCATCGCGCATCGCAATGACATCCTCGACCGTCCAGTCGGCCGTCAGCGTTTCCGCATCGGCAAGCGCCGTGTCGTCATAAAGCAGGCCGACCCAGAAGGCCGGCAGCGCGCAGATCCGCCGCCACGGGCCGCCATCGGCGCCGCGCATTTCGAGGAAGCGCTTCAGGCGAACGTCTGGGAAGAGGGTGGAAAGGTGGTTGGTCCAGTCCCCCATCGTCGGTTCCCAGTCCTTGACCTCGCCTTTCAGCGCGCCGTTCATGAACTGGCGGAAGGTGACATGCGTGCAGTCGTGATACTTGCCGTCGCGGACGATGAAATACATCGGCACGTCCAGCGCCCATTCCACGTAGTCCGCGAACCCGAAGTCTTGTCTGAAGACGAAGGGCAATACGCCGGAGCGCTGGTTGTCGGTATCGCGCCAGATGTCGCCGCGCCAGGAGACGAGCCCGTTCGGCTTGCCCTCGGTGAACGGGGAGGACGCAAACAGCGCAGTTGCGATCGACTGCAGCTTCATCGACACGCGCATCTTGGCGGCCATGTCCGCTTCCGAGGAGAAGTCGAGGTTCACCTGGATCGTGCAGGTGCGGTACATCATGTCGAGGCCCTTCGCACCGACCTTCGGCATGTAGCGCGTCATGATCTCGTAGCGGGATTTCGGCATGCGCGGGGTTTCCGCGAGCGTCCATTTCGGGCTGCCGCCGATGCCGAGGAAACGGATGCCCATCGGTTCGGCGATCTCGCGCAGAACAGCGAGATGCTTGTTCGATTCCCGACAGGTCTCGTGAATGGTCTCGAGCGGCGCACCGGAAAGCTCGAACTGCCCACCTGGCTCGATCGAGATCGCGCCCATTCCAGACTGCTCGCCGAGCCCGATGATGTTTTCGCCGTCGAGGATCGGCTCCCAGCCGAGCTTCTTTTCCATGCCCTTGAGCAGGGCGGAAATGCTGGCGTCGCCGAAATAGGGGACAGGGCTGTTGTCCGCGCGGAAAAAGGCGAATTTTTCATGCTCCGTGCCGATCCGGAAATCTTCCTTGGGCCGCGGTCCCTTCGCCAGGTAGGCGGAAAGCTCGGACACCGAGGTAAGCGGTGTCTGGTCGGTCGTATCGCGGGCCATGAAAATTACCTTGCTCGGAATGCCTGATATGGACGGATAGCCGGCTGATTGGACCGGATTGATGTGCGCTGCAAGTGAATTTCTTTCAAGATAGATTCAGAATTTCAAGACCGTCATGTCAAGCGGGTTACCGCCAGTCGCCGACCGCAGCCTGAATGACAGCAAGCGCTGCGACCGCGGCCGTATCCGCCCTTAATATCCGAGGCCCGAGCGGTATCGCGGTGACGAAGGAAAGCGACCGCAGCCTTTCCCTTTCCTCTTCCGAAAATCCGCCTTCCGGGCCGACCAGCAGCGCCAGCTTGCTTTCCTTGACCGCCGAAAGGATTGGCAGCGGATTCTGGCCCTCATCTCCTTCGTCGCAGAAGATGATGCGCCGATCGTGGGGCCAGGTGTCGAGCAGGTCGCCGAGCTTTTTCGGCGGCGCGACTTCCGGCACCGACAAAATGCCGCACTGCTCGGCGGCCTCGACCACATTCGCCTGAAGCCGGTCCATGCTGGTGATCTTGCCCTGCACATGCTGGGTCATCACCGGTTGAATGAACCCCGCACCCATCTCGACCGCCTTCTGCACCAGATAGTCGAGACGACCGACCTTCAGGGGCGCGAAGAGATAATGCAGGTCGGAGGCCGGCGGCTGTGGCCGGGTTTCCTCGATCGCCTCCAGCACGATCTTCTTGCGGGTCGGATAGGTGATCTTCGCCTTCCATTCGCCGTCGCGGCCGTTGAAAAGCAGAATTGCCGACCCTTCCTCCATCCTCAGCACGTTGGCGAGATAGTTGAACTGCTCCGACGAGACCTCATGGCGGGCACCGGTGCCAAGCGGCGCCTCGATGAACAGCCTCTGCATCCGGAAATTGGCGCGCATGGAAACCTCGAAGCCCAGAGCATGTCGCGCAAAAGTGTGCAGTGGTTTTGCGACGACGACATGCGAAAAAACAAGGATCTAAAGCGTCACTGGCGGATCTGAAAGATCCCGACGCTTTAGACGAACAGCGCGAACATAGCCGTGGCGATCAGCGCCGCAAGGGTTGCGGCAGCCGGAAGGGTGATCATCCACGCTGCGATGATGCTGAGGAAATGCGAACGCCGCACCAGGTAACGCCTTTTCAGTTCGTCGTCATTGCGTTCGAAGGGCTCGGTGGTATCGAGATCCTTGCCGGCCCGCACCCGCATGTATTCGAAGCGGCGGCGGGAATGGCGGGTATACCATTCGCGGAAGAAGCCGACACCGAACACCGCGCCGACGGCAATATGGGTCGAGGAGACCGGCAACCCGATCCAGGAGGCAACGATCACCGTCAGCGCCGTCGACAGCGAGACGCAATAGGCGCGCATCGGATTGAGTTTGGTGATCTCGGCGCCGACCAGCCGGACCAGCTTCGGGCCATAGAGCAGCAGGCCGAGCGAGATCCCGAGACCGCCGATGATCAGTTCCCAGAGCGGAATACGCACGCCGGTCGAAATACCCCGTTGCGCGGCAGAAACGATCGCCGCAAGCGGACCGATGGCGTTGGAAACGTCATTGGCGCCATGCGCGAACGAGAGCAGCGCGGCGGAAAGGATGAGCGGAATACGGAAGAGCGTGCGAAGCGACTGATTGCGGTTCTCGAGCCCCTCTGCCTGCCGGGCGATTACCGGGATCAGCAGGCGCCAGGCAGCGAGGCCGGTCAGGAGGGCGATCAGCGTCGCAACCGGCGCCGACACGTCCACCAGTTCCCCCAGCCCGAGCAGCGCCAGATAGCCTGCAAAGGCGCCGGTCATCACGCCGATCAGCACCGGCACCCATTTTTTAGCCGCGGCGACCTTGTCCTCGCGGTAGATGATGGTTTCCTTGACGAAGAATAGGAAGGCGGCGGCGATGACGGCGCCGAAGATCGGCGAAAAGACCCAGCTTGCCGTGATGCCCGCGATCGTGCCCCAGTTCACCGCGGAAAGTCCGGCGGCCGCGATCCCGGCGCCCATGACCCCGCCGACGATCGAATGGGTGGTGGAAATCGGAGCGCCGAGCCAGGTCGCGACATTGATCAGCACCGCGGCCGACAGGAGTGCCGCCATCATCGCCCATATCAGCACGTCGGGGCTACTGATCATGCCGCCCTGCATGATGCCGTTGGCGATCGTATTGGCGACGCCCCGACCGGCGAGTACGGCACCCGCCACTTCGAAGACTGCCGCGAGCCCGAGGCCGAAGGTCATGGTCATGGCGCGGGCGCCGACTGCCGCGCCGATATTGTTGGTGACGTCATTGGCGCCGATGTTCATCGCCATGTAGGCGGCGAGGCCGGACGCAGCGATGACGACAACGGCACCGGGCTTTCCGGTCACATAGGATGCGGCAAAGATGGCGACGAGGATGATGAACAGCAGTGCCGTGCCCGGTGCGGCAAGCCCGCGCGACATCTGCCGCGCGGCTTCCTCCACAGAGGAGAATTTCTCCAGATCCTTGTCGAGCGTCGGCTTCGCCAGGCGCGGCCGTCTTTGGCCCATATCTCCGTCCTTGGGTGAAAAGGGAGGCGCGAGACCGGAACTGCGGCCGTCTCCGCCTCAGGGAAGAAAGATTACGGCCTACCGCTTAATAGCGCGCGCGTGCGAAGGCAATGTTGCAGAATTGTGAAGATGCTTCGAAGCGCCTTAGCTTGCGGCTTTGACTGCAAGCTGCGGAACGCGCGGCTGCATCCGTTCGGCGAACTGCAGGAAGAGAATCTTCAGTTCCGGCTCATTGACGCGCATCGCGGCCTCTTCACAGGAAACCCATTCGAGTGTTCGAGAGCCTTTTTCCGGATAGCTTTTCAGGCATTCGTCCACTTCGAGCGCATGGACCTGCACCCGCACGGGGATCTTCAGGCCGTTATCGAGCGTCTTGCGGTAGTGATAGAAACCGAGCGGTTCCTTTTCCACCTTGCCCTTGACGCCGACTTCTTCGAACGCCTCGCGTTCGGCGACCTGGTGAGCTTTCTTGTCGGTCATCGGCCAGCCCTTGGGCACGACCCAGCGGCCGGTATCGCGGCTGGTCGCAACGAGAACCTCGAGTTGAGCCGGCTTCTTTTTTATCCGGTAGCAAAGCGCAGCATATTGCTGCCGCGGAGGCCGCTCCAGCATCAACCGTAGATTGCTCGTAACCCGATCCATAAAGCCCAATTTCTGTTTAGTCCTCCAGCAAATGGTAATTTACTAATATAATACTTGCGCGAGGATTAACGACCCTCAGCGACCTGTTTTCAGAAGAATCACGGTGGATAACCACCACGGAAGCGATAACTATTGTGAGGCCAATGGGTTTCACGTCAATAGAAATTTGCACAGGTGTTCAATTGTAATTGTGCATGACGTCCGGCCATCCGCAGAAATGGCCTCAGATCTTGGTCTGGATCATCCTGAGTTGTGCGATTCTGCTCCATTCTCCCGTGCGTTCAGCCTCGTTGGTGACCTTGGAGATGAAGTCGATATGGTCTTCCGCAGCCTGTCTGGCCTTGGAGGGGTTGCCGTCCAGTATCGCCCGCCCGATCGCCTCGTGTTGGGTCATCACGGCATCATGGGCGCCGCCGATATTGAAGATGATGCGGCGGTTGTAAAAGATCCCGTCGCTGAGGAGCCGGTAGCAGGCGCGCAGCGTGTGCATGAGAATGATGTTGTGCGCCGCATCGCCGATGGCATTGTGGAATTCGACGTCGGTTGTCAGCTCGTCCTCGAAACGCCCGTCCCGATGCGCACTGCGCATCGTCTCCAGAATGCGCTCGATGAGTTGCTTGTCGGTGTCGGTCGCTCGTTCGGCGGCAAGCTCCGCCGTCATGCCTTCGAGTTGGCGACGATATTCCAGATAGTCGTGAACCGCCCGCTGGTGCCGGCGGATCAGGGAGACCAGCGGCGGCGAGAAGATCTGGCCGACGATATCGGCCACGTAAGTGCCGCCGCCATGCTGGCTCACCAGCAGCCCGCGTGCTTCCAGCTCTTTCAGCGCCTCCCGCAGGATCGGCCGGGAAACATCGAACCGCTGCGCCAGCTCGCGCTCGCCGGGCAGGCGATCGCCGTCGCGCAGCACGCCGTTGAGGATCAGGCTCTCGATCTGCAGGATGACCTCGTCCGCAGTTCGACCATGCGGCACCGGCGCGAAAAGCTCATGCGTCAACTTTGCCGTCTCCAAATCGGGTGATGCCAGCCGGGCGTTCGGGCTTCTTGTAACACTGGTAAAAAAAGTATACCAGTTGAATGTCTTTAGGAGGAGCCGGTGGCCGATACGATCAGTTTTCTGAAGCCTCGCGAGTCGGTGCTGTCGCGCCGGGCGGCGATCATCGCCGACCTGACCGAGCTTCTGCCGCCCGAATGCCTGGTGCACGAGGCGCGCGAGCTGGTGCCGTTCGAGACGGACGCGTTCGTCTCCTACCGCCGCCTGCCGCTTGCTGTCGCCCTGCCGAAGACCACGGCGCAGGTGGCCGCGGTGATGAAATACTGCAATCGCTACGGCATTCCGGTCGTGCCGCGCGGGGCCGGCACCTCGCTTTCCGGCGGCGCCATCCCGCAGGAGGATGCGGTCGTGCTCGGCTTGTCCAAGATGTCGCGCATCCTCGAAGTCGATTATGCCAACCGCACCGCCACCGTGCAGGCCGGCGTCACCAACCTCAACATTTCCGAAGCAGTCGGCATCGACGGCTTTTTCTATGCGCCGGATCCGAGCTCGCAGCTCGCCTGCACGATCGGCGGCAATATCGGGATGAATTCGGGCGGCGCCCACTGTCTGAAATACGGTGTCACCACCAATAACCTGCTCGGCGTGAAGATGGTTCTGGTCGACGGCACGGTGATCGAGCTCGGCGGCAAGCACCTGGATGCGGCAGGTTACGATCTGCTCGGCCTCGTCTGCGGCTCCGAGGGCCAGCTCGGCATCGTCACCGAGGCCGTGGTGCGGCTGATCGCCAAGCCTGAAGGTGCCCGCCCGGTCCTGTTCGGCTTTGACACGTCCGAACATGCGGGTGCCTGCGTCGCCGACATCATCGGCTCAGGCATCATCCCGGTCGCCATCGAATTCATGGACAAGCCGGCGATCGAAATCTGCGAGGCATTCGCCCATGCGGGTTATCCGCTCGATGTGGAAGCGCTGCTGATCGTCGAAGTCGAGGGTTCCGAGGCCGAAATGGACGCGATGCTGAAGGCGATCGTCGAGATCGCCGGCCGCCATGGCGTCAAGACCGTGCGCGAAAGCCAGTCGGCGACCGAAGCGGCGCTGATCTGGAAAGGCCGCAAATCCGCCTTCGGCGCCACGGGCCGCATCGCCGATTACATCTGCATGGATGGCACCGTGCCGCTCGGCAAGCTCTCCTATGTGCTCAACAAGACTTCCGAGATCATCGACCGTTTCGGGCTCCGGGTTGCCAACGTTTTCCACGCCGGCGACGGCAACATGCATCCGCTGATCCTCTTCAACGCCAACGATCCCGAGGATGCGGCCAGGGCCGAGGAGGCGGGCAACGAGATCCTGAAACTGTGCGTGGATGCCGGTGGCTGCCTGACCGGCGAGCACGGCGTCGGCATCGAGAAACGCGACCTGATGCGCCACCAGTATTCCGAGGCCGACCTCAACCAGCAGATGGCGGTGCGCTACGCTTTCGATGAAGACTGGATACTCAACCCGTCCAAGGTCTTTCCGCTGGATGGACGGCCTGCCGCATGACGCTGATACCGAATTCCGAGGCGGATGCCGCCTATATCATCCGTAACGCCGCGAACGACGGCAAGAAGCTCGCGCTATGCGGCGGCAATACCCGCGCCGGTTTCGGCAACTCTGCAGAGCCAGCCGAAATGATGAACTCGACCGGCCTTTCCGGCATCGTCGACTACGAGCCGGCGGAAATGGTGATGACGGTCAAAGCCGGTACGCCGGTCGCCGAGATCGAGGCGACGCTTGCCGCCAACCGGCAGATCATGGCTTTCGAGCCGATGGACCATCGCGGCGTCATGGGCACGCTCGGCGAACCGACGATCGGCGGCGTGTTTGCCGCCAATGTCTCCGGCCCGCGCCGTTTCGTCTCCGGCGCCGCCCGCGACAGCCTGCTGGGCATCCGGTTCATCAATGGCCGGGGCGAAGCGATCCGCGCCGGCGGACGGGTGATGAAGAACGTCACCGGCCTTGATCTGGTCAAGCTGCTCGCCGGCTCGCAAGGCACGCTCGGTTTCCTGACCGAAGTGACCTTCCGGGTGTTGCCTGTGCCGCAGACCGCGGAGACCATCGTCATTTCCGGGCTCGACGACGCGGCGGCCGCCAAGGCGATGGCGGCGGCGATGGCGCTGCCCGTCGAGGTATCGGGCGCCGCCCACCTGCCGCAGACCGTCCGGTTCCGTTTCCTCGGTGGTGCCTTGCCGAGCGGGGAGGCGACCGTCCTGCGCCTTGAAGGCCTTGCCGCCTCGGTTTCCGTGCGCGCCGAAAAGCTCGCGGCCGTCATGGAGGCATTCGGTCCGGTCTCCCGGTTAGGCTTGGAGGAAAGCCAAACGCTCTGGCGCCAGATCCGCGATGTCTATCCCTATTCCGATGGGACGCTGAAACCCGTCTGGCGCGTCTCGATCGCCCCATCCGCGGGCCACCAGCTCGTCGCCGCCCTCCGGCTCGAAACCGGTGTCGACGCCTTCTACGACTGGCAGGGCGGATTGGTCTGGATGCGCATGGAGGCCGACCCGGAAGCGGATTTGCTGCGCCGCTATATCCGCGCTCTCGGCGGCGGCCACGCAACGCTTCTGCGGGCATCGGATGCGGTGCGCGCCCAAACCCAGGCTTTCGAGCCGGCTCCGGATGCGGTGGCGGCACTCTCGGCGCGCGTCAAACAGAAGCTCGACCCGGCCGGCATTTTTTGCCCGGGCAAGATGGGGTGAATACGGCAATGGTAGTGTTCCCGGCATACCCCCCTCTGTCCTGCCGGACATCTCCCCCTCAAGGGGGGAGATCGAATCGGAGCCACGTTTCGCCCATCTCGACGGGACTGACGGAAATGACGTCCGTGCTTCCTGCCGATCTCCCCCCTCGAGGGGGAGATGTCCGGCAGGACAGAGGGGGGCTGGCGAAACGCAGAGCCGTCGGTGAAGATGCAATGTCCGCGAGGGATACCCAATAAATGCAAACCAACTTCACCCTCGCCCAGCTCGCCGACCCGCATGTGGCCGAATCCGAGCAGATCCTCCGCCGTTGCGTCCATTGCGGCTTCTGCACCGCCACCTGTCCCACCTACGTCACCCTCGGCAATGAACTCGACAGCCCGCGCGGCCGCATCTATCTGATCAAGGACATGCTGGAAAACGGCCGCCCGGCGGATGAGGAAGTGGTCACCCATATCGACCGCTGTCTCTCCTGCCTTGCCTGCGTCACCACCTGTCCCTCCGGCGTCGACTACATGCATCTGGTCGACCATGCCCGCATCCATATCGAGAATACCTACCGGCGCCCGCTGATCGACCGCCTGATCCGCAACCTGCTTGCCGCCGTTCTGCCTTATCCCGCTCGTTTCCGCGCGGCACTCGCTCTCGCAAAGCTCGGCCGTCCCTTCGCACCGCTGCTGAAGCGTGTGCAAGTGCTGAAGCCGCTGGGGGCAATGCTGGATCTCGCGCCGAAATCCGTCGCCGGGGTTTCAGGCTCGGCGCCGCCTGGCACGCATGCTCCGGAGATCGAGAAGCGCGGCCGCGTCGCCATCCTGTCGGGCTGCGCCCAGCCGGTGCTCGATCCGGGCATCAACGAAGCCACGCTCCGGCTTCTCGCCCGGTTCGGTATCGAAGTCGTGGTGCCGGAGGGCGAGGGCTGCTGTGGCGCGCTCGTGCACCACATGGGTCGCGAGGAACAGGCGCTCGATTTTGCCCGCCGCAATGTCGATGTCTGGATGCGCGAGATCGATAACGGGGGGCTCGATGCGATCATCATCACCGCGTCGGGCTGCGGCACGACGATCAAGGATTACGGCCACATGCTGAGGCTCGACCCGGCTTATGCGGAAAAGGCGGCCAAGGTATCGAGCCTCGCCAGGGACATTACCGAATATCTGTCGTCGCTCGACCTGCCGAGGCTCGAGCCGAAACGGCTCAACGTCGCCTATCACTCCGCCTGTTCGATGCAGCACGGCCAGAAGATCACCATGGCGCCGAAGAACCTGCTGAAGGCGGCGGGCTTCACCGTCCGCGATCCGGGCGAGGGGCATCTGTGCTGCGGGTCGGCCGGCACCTACAATATCCTGCAGCCGGAGATCTCGGAGCAGTTGAAGGCCCGCAAGGTGAAGAATATCGAGGCCACCAAGGCGGACGTGATCGCCACCGGCAATATCGGCTGCATCACCCAGATCGCCTCCGGGACGGCGATCCCGATCCTGCACACGGTGGAGCTTCTGGACTGGGCTTATGGAGGCCCGAAGCCGGAAAAGGTTCCGGCCAGATAAAGATGCCCAATAAAAAAGCCGGCGAAATCGCCGGCTTTTTTCGTCAAAGGCCTGAAGCCTCAGAACTTGTAGGAGACGCCGAGGTTGATGGCGTGCGTCAGGATGTTGGTCTTCAGCGAAGCGCCGCTGTCGATATCCACATCCACGAACGAGTAGTTGCCCTTGTATTCGGCGAACATCGACCACTTTTCGGTGAGCTGGTACTTCACGCCGGCCTGGGCCTGGATCGTCGCGCCGCCGAACTGATATTCGAAGGTGCGGCCGGAAGCGCGGGTCACTTCGACATGCGGCACGTTGATACCGACACCGGCGCCGACATAAGGCGTCCACTTGCTGCCTTCGATCGGGAACTTGTAGAGCGCGTTGACCGTCAGCAGGTTCAGGCCGTCGGTGAATTCGAAGACGCTCCAGCCACCGGCCTTGGCCATGCTTTCGTCGTCTGCATAAACCTTGGCGTGGGTGTAATCGAGCGAGATACCCCAGTTCGTCAGGGCGCCGCCATCGAACCAGTAGGTGCCGCGGACGCCCCAGTAGGGCGGCATCGCGAAGGGCTTGGTATCCCAGCCGGCAGCGAAATCAGGTCCGTCCGAGACGTCGACGTCGGAGTGCGGCGCGAACTGGTAACCCCCGTAACCGGAGATTTCAAATCCGCCGGTGTGAACCGGAGCCACATAGGCGGGGCTCGCTGGTGTCATGTCAGCCGCTTGAGCCGGGGCAATATAAGCAAGACCAGCGGTGAGAAGCGTGGAAGCGAAGGCGAAAGAAAGAATTTTGCGCATGAATCAGCCTGCAGGGAGGAACGTTGGCTTTTTTGATGACTCAATGTTTAGCGGCGGATGCATCGGCGGTCTGTGCTTTTTCTGCATCAGTCGCCGACGAAGCTAGGCGATTTATGGTTAACGAATTCTAAACCACTGAAAAGGGCAGCTTTTGCTGCCCTTTTTGACATGTGGCCAGATGTCTCAGCCGCCGAAAATCGTGCCGAAAATATCGATGCCGCGATCCTTGAAGTCGACGTTCCCCTGCCGGTTGCCGGGGCCGATGACGATCACCTTCGTGCCGATGTCGGCGCGCGAATAAAGATGCTCGACATCCTTGTTCATCATGCGGATGCAGCCTGACGACATGTTGAGGCCGATCGTCCAGGGTTGGTTGGTGCCGTGGATACGGAAGATCGTGTCGCGGCCGCCCTTGTAGAGATACATGGCGCGGGCGCCGAGCGGGTTGTCGATGCCGCCTTCCTGCACGGCCGGCAGAATCCGGCCGGCGCGGCGTTCGCGAACGCGCATCTCGGCCGGCGGCGTCCAGGAGGGCCACTCGGCCTTGCGGCCCACATTGACCACGCCCGACCAGCCGAACCCTTCGCGCCCGACGCCGATGCCGTAGCGGGTCGCCCGGTTGGGGCCTTCGATATAATAGAGGAACTTGTTGTTGGTATCGACGATGATCGTGCCGGGTTTCTCGGTCGTCGAGAAGCGCACCACACGGCGCTTGAACTGTTCGGGAACTTCCCGTGGCATCGCGACAAGTGTCACGTCGCCCGCAGGGCGTTCGATAGGCGCTGCCGCCGGGCTGATTGCGCTTGCATGTCCGGCCGTAAAGAAGATCGCGCCAGCCATTCCCACGGCCATCGCGAGGGTCTTGCCTGCCCTCATTCCCCCTGTCCTCATTCCCAAATCCTCTCCGCTCTGTTGAACGGCGAAGGCTAACCGACTCGGACATCAAAGCAAGACGGGATAGATGCAATAAAGAAGATGTGATGGCAAAAAGGCGGCGCTACTGTGTCTTCGCCGCCTCACCTTTTGGCAATTGCCGTCGTTACATGACGACGACTTTGGTGCCGATGTTCACCCGCTCGTAGAGATCGGTGACATCTTCGTTGCGCATGCGAATGCAGCCGGAAGAGACGGCGCTGCCGATCGACCATGGGGCGTTGGTGCCGTGGATGCGGTAGAGCGTCGAGCCGAGATACATGGCGCGGGCGCCGAGCGGGTTTTCCGGTCCGCCTTCCATGCGGGCCGGCAGGTAGTGCCCCTTGGCGGCTTCGCGCTGGATCATTTCGGAAGGCGGCGTCCAGTCCGGCCACTCGGCCTTGCGGGTCACCCGGTGCTCGCCTGCCCATTCGAAGCCCGGCTTGCCGACGCCGACGCCGTAACGCCGCGCCTGGCCATTGCCCGCCACCAGATAGAGAAAGCGGTTATTGGTATCGATGATGATCGTGCCGGCCTTTTCCTTGGTTTCGTAGGCGACCGTCTGCGGCAGGAACTGCGGTTCGATCTGGCTGCGGATCGGCTGCGGCCGCATGGCGACCGGCTGCGCAGGCGAACGGTCGAAGATGCCGCGGCGAACCACCGGCTGCTGCTCGCGCTGCTGATAGATGGAACGCTGCTGGGCGGCCTGACGCGGATAGACGACCGGGCGGCCGTTCGGCCCGGCGAGCTGCATCACCCACGGGGCGGCAAGATCGGGGCTGACGACCACGGGCGGGCGCTCGCGATAGCGGTCCTGGGCAAGCGCGGCACCGGGGAGGGCAGTATTCGATAGGGCAGCCGCAAGGCCGAAGGCCAGGAAAAGGTTTTTTTTCATGATCGGATCCACACGTTACAAATCACCGACCGGACGCCCCTCAAACACTTGGATAATTTGGCGTCGGTGTTGACGAACATGGTGACCGCGAGGTGAAAGCGAATGGTAAACGGGTGGAACATTCAAAGCCGGCCGGCCTATAAACCTTTTGGCAGGGTTACCGCCCGGTTTTGAAACATGGTTGACCAGTGATAAACCCGGCGCAAAGGCCGTTAACAAGCGGGCTTGGCCCAAGGGCAAAGGGACAGGGAATGGACCAGGCGGGCATCATCGTCGGCGAAGACGGCAAGGGGCGTTGCGCCTGGCATGGCGGCCTGGAGGACTACCGGCGTTATCACGACGAGGAATGGGGCCGGCCGGTGACCGACGACATCCGCCTGTTCGAGAAGATCTGCCTCGAAGGTTTCCAGTCCGGCCTGTCCTGGCTGACGATCCTGAGGAAGCGCGAGAATTTCCGGGCCGCCTTTGCCGGTTTCGATTTCGTTGAGGTCGCGCAGTTCGGCGAGGAGGATATCGCCCGCTGCCTCGCCGACGCGGGCATCATCCGCCATCGCGGCAAGATCGTCTCGACCATCAACAACGCCGCCCGCGCCATCGAACTCAAGCGCGAGTTTGGTTCGCTCGCAAAGTTCTTCTGGAGTTTCGAGCCGGGATCACACGAGCGTCCGGAGGTCATGGATCTTGCGACCCTCAGGGCCAACCCCACCACGCCGGTGTCGGTGACGTTGTCGAAAGCCCTGAAAAAACGCGGCTGGACCTTTGTCGGGCCAACCACCGTCTACGCTTTCATGCAGGCGATGGGCATGGTCAACGACCATCTCGACGGATGCTTTTGCCGGCGCGAAGTCGATGAACTCAGGCTGAGGTTCACGCGCCCGTAATTTCCGACAGCACAGATCCCAACTCGCCCAGATGTTCGATCTGGCGGAAGCGTGGCGCGTCGGTCGGCGCGTCCACATGTTCCAGAACCCAGGTCAGCGCGTGCGGCACGAATACGCCGTAGCTTCCGGCCGCGATCGCCGGCACGATGTCGGATTTCAGCGAATTGCCGACCATCATCGCCCGTTCAGGCCCGTCCGCGACCTTCGAGAAGATGCGGCGATAGGTGGTGGCGTTCTTCTCGCTGACGATCTCGACCGCATCGAAGAAATCGCCGAGCCCCGATTGGGCGAGCTTGCGCTCCTGGTCGAAAAGGTCGCCCTTGGTGATCAGCACCAGCAGATATTCGCCGTTCAAGGCCTCCAGCGTCTCTTCCACATGCGGCAGGGTTTCGACCGGATGGCGCAGCAGGTCGCGGCCGATATCGAGGATCTCGCTGATCGTCCTGGTCGGCACCTTGCCGTCGGTGATTTCGATCGCCGTTTCGATCATCGACAGGGTGAACCCTTTGATGCCGAAACCGTAATGGGAAAGATTGCGCTTTTCCGCTTCCAGCAGTCGCTCGGCAACATGCGTGCCTTCGGCGAACCCGCCGAGCAGCTTGGTGAAGTGTTCCTCCGTCAGCCGGTAATACTGTTCGTTCTGCCAGAGCGTATCGTCGGCATCGAAGCCGATGGCGGTAATCGGGCGCATGGATCTGCCTCCATCCGCTGATATGGCGAAAAAGGGTGCGCCAGGCAAGATGAAAGCCTGCCCGGCCGATATCGATTCCGGAGACTTTTTACTTGCCGTGCGCCTTCAGCCAGGCCTGCATTTCGGCGATTTCAGCCTCCTGCGCCTTGATGACGGCTTCGGCGAGCTTGCGGATTTCCGGGTTCTTGCCATGGGCAAGCTCGATCTTGGCCATGTCGATTCCGCCCTGATGATGCGGGATCATGCTGCGGACGAAGTCCACATCCGCATCGCCCGAGTACTGGATCGCCATGTCCTTGTGCATCCTGGCATTCGCATCTTCGAAAGCCCTGGTGGACGGACTGCCGCCCATCGGCATTCCCATCTTGGAGTGATCCATTCCCTTCATCTCCTGCGCGGCGAGCGGGCCGAGCATGAGAACAGAGAGGGCGGCGGTCATGAGAGCGATTTTTGCAGGCATAGGTTTTCCTTTTCCGTGACCGACAGAACTTGCATGCCGACGGCCGGCATGGCCCCGTAAAGGACCCAGGCAAAGACGATCGGGATGGCGGCAGGGCGTGAATCTACGGTCGCCCTTGCGGAAATCAACCGCGGCGACATCACAAGGCGATGACGTCATGCACCGCCTGGTACTCCTTGCTGAGTTCGCCATAAGGCGCGACCGGCCAAGTCCAGGCCCGTTTCGCCGCCGGTGCGGGCGCACCGCAAAGCAGGTCGGCCTCCTCCAGGACCTGGCCCTCTCGATCGGTGACGCGATAGGCGGTGTCGGTGATCAGGGCCGTCTTGCAGGGCAGGGCGGCGAGGCCGTCGAGATGCGCCCGGACCAGTCGCTGCAGGATCTCGCCTCGTGCGGGATTATCCTCGGCCTCCAGCCTGCGTTTCGATCCCACCCCGATCTGTGACAGGATATTGGCCGAGACGACGAGATCGAGATACGGCACCTGCCGCAGGAACGACAGCGGCTCCGGATTTTTGGCTGCGACCGCATCGTCGAAGCCGGAGAGGTCGCGCGAAATCAGCCGGACATTCGCGAACCGTTTCGCGTTCAGCCGCATCCGCACGCTCGCCAGATGCACGAGGTCGACCAGCACCACCGTATCGAATTTCGCCGAGAGGTCGTCGATCGGCACGTCCCGCAGCAGGCCCGAGCCGAGCACGACGCAGGTCCGCCGCTGCTTCATGCCGGCGACCGTCTCGCGAATGAAGGTCTTGCAGTTCTCCTCATGCGCTGCCCAATCCTTCGCGCACCGCCCGGCCCGCGACCAGAGGCTGACGGACGAGCGGACGAAGGGGCGGAATTTCTTCGGCGTGACCAGCGAGGTCGCGGCATATTGGAGAGCTTCGGTGAGCATGAATTAGCGATAGACCTCGCGGCGGTGGCCGATTTCGATCACCAGCACGACAAGCTTGTGGTCCTGAATGTCGCAGATGATGCGGTAGTCGCCGACGCGGTAGCGCCAGAAGTGATCAAAGCGGGGGCCTTCTAAGGCCGCTCCGAACTGGCGCGGATTTTCGAGCGGCTTGATCCGTGTGTGCAGGAAATCGCGTATGCGAGCGGACTCGCTACGTCCCATCTTCTTGAGTTGCTTGATTGCGCCGGCCTGAAACTCAATCTTCCAGACCAAGCTCGCGCTCCATCTCCTCCCAGGTATAGACCCGCTCGCCATTGCGAATGCGCTCCATGGCGGCTTCCGCGAGAGCGATGTCATGCAGGTCTTCCAGATGCTGTTCCAGGACTTCCTTCACATAGGCGTCCGGCTCGGCGCCGGCTTGCGCCGCATATTCGGCAATCAGCCTGTGCATCTCTTCCGGCATTTCGATCGTGACGCGCTTGTTCATGGCCTTTGCCCTTTCGCCGTGGCAATATATAGCATCGTGCCCGCCTCTTCACCAGCCGCCGCCCTTGCCGCTCCGGCCTCTATCCTCTAAGAAACCGCACACAAATCCGGCCTCTCCGGGGCCTTTGGCAATGGAATTCCGATCATGAGCGACAAGCAGAAGAAACCTCAGAAACTGAAAGCCCGCCTGCCGCGCGGCTTCGTCGATCGTTCCGCCGCCGATATCCATGCCACCAACGAGATGACCGCGAAAATCCGCGAGGTCTACGAGCGCTACGGTTTCGATCCGGTCGAGACGCCGCTGTTCGAATATACCGATGCGCTCGGAAAATTCCTGCCCGACAGCGACCGCCCGAACGAGGGCGTGTTTTCGCTGCAGGACGACGACGACCAGTGGATGAGCCTGCGCTACGACCTGACCGCGCCGCTCGCCCGCCATGTCGCGGAGAATTTCAACGAGATCCAGCTGCCGTTCCGCACCTACCGCGCCGGTTACGTCTTCCGCAACGAGAAGCCGGGCCCGGGCCGTTTCCGCCAGTTCATGCAGTTCGACGCCGATACGGTCGGCGCGCCGGGCGTCCAGGCGGATGCCGAAATGTGCATGATGATGGCCGATACGATGGAAGCCCTCGGCATCACGCGCGGCGATTATGTGATCCGGGTGAACAACCGCAAGGTTCTGGACGGCGTCATGGAGGCGATCGGGCTTGGCGGCGACGACAAGGCCGGCCAGCGGCTGAACGTGTTACGGGCGATTGATAAGCTCGACAAGTTCGGTCCGAAGGGCGTTGCTTTGCTGCTAGGACCTGGCCGCAGGGATGAATCCGGCGACGTCACCAAAGGGGTCGGATTGGACGATGAAACTATCGAGTTTGTAATCGCGGTCGTTACCAACCAACCCTTTGTGCTGGGACTAGGTTCGAAACCCAAAATTGACGAAATAAATGTCCGCCTTCACGCAAGTACTGCCGCCACGGAAGGCTTTGCCGAACTCAAGTTGATAGAGTCGCTTATCACAGACGCTGGCTATAATGACGGCCGGATCAAGATTGACCCGTCTTGCGTCCGCGGCCTCGAATATTACACTGGCCCGGTCTTCGAAGCCGAACTCACCTTCGACGTCACCAATGAAAAGGGTGAAAAAGTCGTGTTCGGCTCGGTCGGCGGCGGCGGTCGGTACGATGGCCTCGTCTCCCGCTTCATGGGTCAACCGGTCCCGGCAACGGGCTTTTCCATCGGTGTCTCGCGCCTGATGACCGCGCTGAAGAACCTCGGCAAGCTCGGCCAGGACGAGGTGATCGCTCCGGTCCTGGTCACCGTCATGGATGGCGATGTCGAGAGCATGGGCCGTTACCAGCGCTTCACCCAGGCGCTGCGCAACGAAGGCATCCGCGCCGAAATGTACCAGGGCAACTGGAAGAAATTCGGCAACCAGCTGAAATATGCCGACCGCCGCGGCTGCCCGATCGCCATCATCCAGGGCGGCGACGAGCGGGCGCAGGGCGTCGTGCAGCTGAAGGACCTGATCGAGGGCAAGCGCCTTTCCGGCGAGATCGAGGACAATGCGAGCTGGCGCGAGGCGCGCGTGGCGCAGGATACCGTTCCCGAGGCGGATCTGGTCGCCAAGGTGAAGGAGATCCTGGCGGCTCAGGCGGAGGATCGGAAAAGGGCGGGCGATGCGTGAGGCTTACCCCCCTCTGTCCTGCCGGACATCTCCCCCTCAAGGGGGGAGATTGGCTGGCGGCTCGCACCTCGTTTCCTCTTTGATGTCCCACTTTCCGCTGCGCCGCTTTGGAAATGGCGGTCATGCCGCTTGTGATCTCCCCACCCGAGGGGGAGATGCCCGGCAGGGCAGAGGGGGGCTTCGTGGCACGGTGGGAGCGATCCCATGCCCCTGATCGACATGCCCGACTTCTCCGCCGACCTGCTCGCCGAATTTGCCGCCCGCCGCACCGAGCGGGTCAACACACCGGTCATCCAGCCGGCCGAGCCCTTCCTCGACATGGCCGGCGAGGATCTGCGCCGTCGCATTTTCCTCACCGAGAGCGAGACCGGCGCCAATCTCTGCCTGCGGCCGGAATTCACCATTCCCGTCTGTCTGCGCCACATCGAAACGGCGACCGGCACCCCTAAACGTTATTCGTATCTCGGCGAGGTTTTCCGTCAACGCCGCGAGGGTTCGCACGAATTCTACCAGGCCGGCATCGAGGATCTCGGCGACAAGGACATCGCCAGTTCCGACGCCCGCGCCATGGGTGACGCGACCGGCATCCTGAAAGCGCTGCTGCCCGGCCGCAAGCTCGCGCTCACGCTCGGCGACCAGGCGGTGTTCGAGGCGGTGGTCAACGCGCTCGGCCTGCCGTTCGGCTGGCAGCGGCGGCTGATCCATGCGTTCGGCGACATGGCCCATCTCGAAGCGCTCTTGGAACGGCTCGCCAAGCCGCAGCCGGTCACCGGTCTCGATCCGGAGATCGCCGAACTGATCGCTTCGGACAACGAGGCTGACCTCGTGGCCCGCATCGACCGCACCATGCAGGAAACCGGTTATTCCACCAATGCCAGCCGTTCGCCGACCGAGATCGCGAGAAGGCTCAAGGAAAAGCTCGAATTGGCCGAAACCCGGCTCGACGGGACTGCTCTGCTTCTGCTGCGCGAGTTCCTGACGCTGCAATTGCCGCTCGCCGAAGCGCCCGCCGCCTTGGCCGGCTTTGCCGATGCCGCCGGCCTGAAGCTCGGCCCCGCCGTGTCCCGCTTCGATGCCCGGCTGGCGGCACTCGCCAATGCCGGTGCCGATCTTTCGGCCATGACCTACCGCGCCGCCTTCGGCCGTCCGCTCGATTATTATACTGGTCTCGTTTTCGAAGTGACCGAAGCCGGGTCGTCGGCAGTGCTTGCCGGCGGCGGCCGCTTCGACCGGCTGCTGACCCTGCTCGGCGCAAAGGAGCACATCCCGGCTGTCGGTTTCTCGCTCTGGCTCGACCGGATTGAAGCCGCGAGGGCATCCAGATGAGCACGATCACCATCGCTTTGCCCTCCAAGGGCCGTATCAAGGAAGATACCGCCGCGGTCTTCGAACGCGCCGGGCTTGCCATTTCCGCAGTCGGCAACGACCGCTCCTATCGCGGCCGCATCGAGGGCATGGAAGGCGTCGAGATCGCCTATCTCTCGGCCTCCGAGATCGCCCGTGAATTGGCCAGCGGCGCCGTCGATTTCGGCGTCACTGGCGAGGACCTGGTACGCGAAGGCATGGCCGGCGCCGACGGACGGGTGGAATTCTGCGCCCGTCTTGGCTTCGGCCAGGCGGATGTGGTCGTCGCGGTGCCGGAAATCTGGCTCGACGTCGAAACCATGGCCGACCTCGGTGACGTGGCGGCGGATTTTCGCGCCCGTCATGGCCGCCGGCTGGCCATCGCCACCAAATACTGGCGGCTGACGCAGCAGTTCTTTTCGAGCCAGCACGGCATCCAGCTCTACCGCATCGTCGAAAGCCTCGGCGCCACGGAAGGCGCGCCGGCCGCCGGCCAGGCGGATATCATCGTCGATATCACCTCGACGGGATCGACGCTCAGGGCCAACCACCTGAAGATCCTCTCGGATGGAGTGATCCTGAAATCCGAGGCCTGCCTGGTCAGGGCCCGCAAGCCGGGCCACGAGCAGGATCCGCGGATCGCCAGGATCGTTGAGGCAGTCCGCGCCGCGCTCTGAGTTCTGAAGAGGAGGAAGGACGATGCATGTAACCGGTCGATGCCATTGCGGCCATGTGACCTATGAGGCCGAACTCGACCCGAAGCGGGTCAGCATCTGCCACTGCACCGATTGCCAGACGCTGAGCGGTTCGCCGTTTCGTGTCACCGCCGTCGTCCCGGAAAGCGATCTGAAGCTCACCGGGCATGAGCCAAAGCTTTACCGCAAGGTGGCCGAGAGCGGTCGTGTCCGCCAGCAGTATTTCTGCCCCGAATGCGGCTCGCCGCTTTTCGTCAATGGCGTAGGTGAGGCGGCCAGGATCTGGGGCATCCGCTGGGGCAGCATCGACCAGCGGGCGGAGTTGAAGCCGCAGCGCCAGATCTGGTGCCGCTCGGCCGTTTCCTGGCTGCCCGAAATGGCGGACCTGCCGACAGTCCAGACCGATTGAGATCAAAAAAATACCCGCCGGACTTCTCATCCGGCGGGCAGTCTTGGGCAGGGAATTTCGAAAGCTTAGGCAGCGATTGCGACAGAACCGCGGCGGGCATCGACAGAAAATGCACCGGCGCCGACGGCGGCGAGAGCCAGGAAACCACCGGCAATCGTCAGGTTCTTCATCATCATCAAGCTGTTAAAGAGCGTCAGCAGGCCATTGGCGGCCTCCGGGAAGCTCGGGACGTTGATGGCGCCCGAATGGAAGACGAAGGCGGTGAAAGCCGAGAAGGCAGCCAGCAACAGCGCTGCGATGCGCGTCTGGAAGCCGGTCAGGACGGCAAGGCCGGTGACCAGTTCGAACAGGCCTGCGACATAGGCGAGCAGCGTGGCGGCGGGAAGGCCGGCGCCGGTGATCATGCCGGCGGTGCCGGCGGGATCGATGAGCTTCTGGAAACCGGACATGACGAACATGCCGGACAGGAGGATGCGGGCGACGAGAAGCAGGGAATTGGTAGTGGTGGTGGACATTTTAGATCTCCGGATCAGTGTCTCTGGTTGGACACGCAGGTTGAATTCTCTGGGACCGTATGTGCCCCATTTCGCCCGTATCCGGAAGATGAACAATGATTGACGGTTTGTTCGATAAAAGGAGACAATCATTGGTGCGCCAGGGCGGTGCCGTCTCCCCGCTCTGAACGGCGGAGATCTTCGAGGATGCTCCTCTTGCTGAACGCAACCTTCAGCAAAGGTTCATCGTTTCTCCTTCACCATGCGGTCACTGCCGATGAAAGGAACCCCTCATGAAGAAGATCATCATCACCGCGCTCGCCCTCCTGGTCGCATCCGCCGTTCCGAGCCTTGCTCAGACCTACCGCAGCGAGGCGCGAGAAAACCGCCAGGAATACCGCATCTATCGCGGCATGGCCCGGGGTGAACTGACGCCGCGCGAACTGCGCAACCTTGCCCGCCAGCAGCATCGCATCGACCGGGCGCAGTCCCGTGCCGGCCGTGACGGCTACATCTCCTACCGGGAGCGGCAGCGGATCGAGCGCATGCAGGACCGTGCTTCGCGCAACATCTACCGCAAGAGCAATAACGGCCGCGATATCTATTGATTACGGCTATAGAGCCTGGGTCACGGGGCGGCTTTCGGGCCGCCCTTCGCATGTAACGGAGAAAGACCTGAAACGCCGATTGCATCGGCATTTCCGCTGCTCGCCACAAATCCTGACTGGAGGGCGGATCAGCTCTCCTCGATCCTGCGCGCGTCTTCCGGCAAGACCGAAAGTTCGCGCCAGTCGATCTCCTCAAGCAGCAGATTGTATTCGTCGACGTTGACCTTGTGCACCGAGCGAAGTTTTTCGAGCTCTTCCCGCTGCGCGGCAATCGCCGTCAAGGCGAGCCGCCGGTAGGTATCGAGCGAGTTGGCGTCCTCGATGCGGGAAGCGGCCAGCTGCTCGATGCGGAACTTGGAGCGCAGCAGTTCCGCCTCCGTCTCGGTCGCGCCGTCGAGCCTCGAAAGGCCGGCGAGGGCGATCTTGCCGCGCAGGACGGCGAGTTCGCCATGCCCCTCGGCACGGCGGTCGAGGCCGAGCCAGCGGATGATGGGCGTGAGCGTCAGTCCCTGGACGACGAGGGTCGCAAGAACCACCGAAAATGCAGTCAGCACCACCACGTCGCGTTGCGGAAAGTCCATCGGCAGGGCAAAGGCGGTCGCAAGCGTCACCAGGCCGCGCATGCCGCACCAGCCCGCCAGCAACGCCTGCGTCATCGTTGCGGTTTCGGGTCTGCCGCGGCTGCGCTCGTGCCAGGCGTTGAGGCGATTGTAGCCGATGCAGACGATAAAACGGACCGCGACGACGATCACGATGGTCATTAGCGAAAACTGCGCGGCATCCCAAAGATGGTCCGCCGGCATTCCGCCGACGATGTCGCGAACCTGCATGCCCATCAGCAGGAAGGCCATGACGTTGAGCACGAAGACGACAGCGGTCCAGACAGCATAGGACTGTACCCGCATGCGGGCCGAGGAGCGCGCTTCGCTGCTTCTCGCAAGCGTCATCGCGAAGGCGACGATGGCGAGCACCGCCGAGAGGCCGAGACGTTCTGCGACGATCCAGAGAAGGAACGTCTGTACGAACTGCAGGAGGATGCCGCCGAGCGTGCCGGCAACGAACCGCATCAGGTGCCGGACCACCCGGGCGGCGAGGATGCCGAGCAGGATGCCGCCGGGGACTGCGAGGGAAAGATGCAGCGCCACACCGGTATCGAGACTGCCGGCCGATTGTACCGAAAGCGCCGCGTCGAAGATCAGCAGCGCTGCCGCATCGTTGAACAGGCTCTCGCCGCGCAGCACGGTATCGGTGGTGCGCGGGATCGACATCGACGACAGCACGGCAGTCGCAGCCGCCGCATCGGGCGGAGCGACGATCGCACCGAGCACGAGGGCTGCGGCAATCGGCAATCCCGCAAACGCCCATCCGGCAAAGGCGACGGCAGCCGCGGTTGCGCATACGCCGCCGATCGCAAAGACCAGCAGCGGCACCCAGAACCGGCGGGCGATCCCGATCGGAAAATCAAAGGCGGCGTCGAGCAGCGCCGGCGCGATGAACAGCGCAAGCGCGGTGTGCGGATCGAGCGAGATATAGGGCATGCCCGGCACCAGCGCGACCGCCGCACCCGCCAGCGCCAGCATCGACGGATAGGGCACGGAAAGCCGGCGCGAGATCTGCAGAAGCACAATCGCGACAAGCAACAGGACGAGCAGGCTCTCGAAGAAACTCATGGCGCAAGTGTAATTGCCGATAACGCCCTTGTCAGCTGTGGGTTTGCGCAATTTGCTCTCAGCATACGCACGCCGCATGCCTCGTATTGCGCCCGGATCGACCATACGGCCGCGCTTGACATATCCTCGGAGATTTCCGTACAGCTCGACATGCGCCTCCTCGGAAACCGAGAGGTTTTGCATCAAGCCATGGCCATCAGCTCATAGAGGTCCCAATGCGCCGAGTCCCTTCTCACGAAAATCACGTTCGAAATTCTGAGAAGTTGAGGGTTCATGCGCACTTTGAATCTGGGCATCCTCGCCCATGTGGACGCAGGCAAGACTAGCCTTACGGAAAGACTCCTTTTTAATGCCGGTGTGATCGACAGGCTGGGCAGCGTCGATACCGGCGATACGCAAACCGATAGCCTCGAGATCGAGCGCCAGCGCGGAATCACCATTCGCGCTGCGGTCGTGTCCTTTACGATTGGCGACACGGCCATCAACCTCGTCGATACGCCCGGCCATCCCGATTTCATTGCCGAGGTCGAGCGGATACTTGGATTGCTGGACGCTGCGGTCGTCGTCGTTTCGGCGGTCGAGGGCGTGCAGGCGCAGACCCGCGTATTGGTGCGGGCGTTGCAGCGCCTCGCCGTGCCGTTCGTCTTCTTCATCAACAAGGTCGATCGCTTAGGCGCGCAATATGACCGAGTGCTGGAGGACATCGCCCGCCAGCTGCCGGTTCGGCCGATCGCGATGTCGACCGTCATCGACCCCGGCAGCAAGCTTGTACGGGTAGAGACACTCGACCTGCGCACCGAACCGTCCTTCACAGTGCTGAGTGAAACGCTGGCGGAAAACGACGACGCATTGCTCGGCGACTATCTCATGGCCCCGGATCGTCTGACCGCCGGAAGGCTCGGACACTCTCTGGCCGATCAGGTCTCCAGGGGCCTGGTGCACCCCGCATTCGCAGGAGCCGCGATGACCGGCGTCGGCCTGCCAGCGCTGACATCGGCCATCACGACGCTGCTGCCCAGCCGCGGGCGCGACCCGGGCGGTCCGATCGCCGGGAGGATATTCAAGATCGAGCGCGGGTGGGGCGGCGAAAAACTTTCTTACATATATCTCGCATCCGGCACGATCCAGCTCCGGCAATACCTGGATCTGCCCCGGGGCCCGGCAAGGGTGACCGGAATCCACGTCTTCGAGGCTGGCGGGGTTCATCCCGTCGCCAGTTTCCACGCCGGGCAGGTCGCTCGCGTCAGTGGCCTCGCCAGCGCCCGGATTGGGGATGCGGTGGGAGACGATCTGCTTTCCGGTGGCCGGTCCCACTTTGCTCCGCCCACCCTTGAAACCCGTGTGCTGGCCAGGCGCCCTTCCGACAATGCGGCCCTCTGGCTGGCGTTGAACCAGTTGGCCGAACAGGATCCGCTGATCAACCTGCGCCGCAACGACGACGCCAACGAAGTCTTCGTGTCGCTCTATGGCGAGGTGCAGAAGGAGGTCATCCAATCGACCTTGCTAACGGATTTCGGTATCGAGGCGGTGTTCGAGGAGAGCACGGTTATCTGTGTGGAAAGGCTTGTCGGAACCGGTGCAGGCCTCGAGATCCTCTTCAAGGAACCCAATCCCTACATGGCGACAGTCGGGCTGCGCGTCGAGCCACGACCGGAAGGGGCCGGCAACAGCTTCGCGTTGGAAGTGGACGTGGGCCAGATGCCCGCAAGCTTCTATCGGGCGGTCGAGGACACCGTGTCCGAAACGCTGAAGCAGGGCCCTTTCGGCTGGCAGATCATCGATTGCCACGTCGCCATGACCGCGGCCCGGCACAGTTCACCGGTGAGCACTGCCGCCGATTTCCGGCAGTTGACGCCGCTGGTACTGGCAGCGGCTCTGTCGGCAGCGCAGACCGTCGTCTGCGAGCCGATCGACCGCTTTTACCTCGAGGTGCCTGTCACGGCTTTAAGCGGTCTGCACACCCTGCTTGCGAAATCCGGTGCGATAACCAGGGATTCCGTGATTGCAAACGGGGTGGCCCGGCTGGAAGGCACGATAGCATCCACGATGACTCAAGGCGTTCTGCAACAATTGCCGGGGCTGACAAGCGGCATGGGGACGATGGAATATTCCTTTGATCACTATGCCCGGATGGCTGGTCCGCCTCGTTCGCGCCAACGTTCGGGCGCCGATCCGTTCAATGCCGCCGAATATCTGCTGCGCTTGCGCTGAAACCGGTTCATCGATCGGGTAGCCCGCAAGCCATCGACAAACAAAAAGGGCGACCCGAGGGCCGCCCTTTCCGAACTGAACCGGCTGGCTCAGATGCGAGACCCGGAGGTCTTACATCATGTCCATGCCGCCCATTCCGCCCATGCCGCCAGGCATGCCGCCGCCGGCAGCTTCCTTCTTCGGAAGTTCGGCGATCATGGCTTCGGTGGTGATCAGCAGCGAAGCAACCGAAGCTGCGTTCTGCAGGGCGGTACGAACGACCTTGAGCGGGTCGACGATACCCATGGTGATCATGTCGCCATATTCAGACGTCTGGGCGTTGTAGCCGTAGTTGTCTTCGTTCTTTTCGAGGATCTTGCCGACCACGATGGAGGCTTCGTCACCAGCGTTTTCAGCGATCTGGCGAACCAGCGACTGCAGAGCGCGGCGAACGATGTTGATGCCGGCTTCCTGGTCGTCGTTGGCACCCTTTGCGGCGATCTTCGTGGAAGAACGCAGCAGGGCAACGCCGCCGCCCGGTACGATGCCTTCCTGAACGGCAGCGCGCGTCGCGTTGAGGGCGTCGTCGATGCGGTCCTTCTTTTCCTTGACTTCGACTTCCGTCGAGCCGCCGACGCGGATCACGGCAACGCCGCCAGCGAGCTTGGCAAGACGTTCCTGCAGCTTTTCGCGGTCGTAGTCGGAAGTGGTTTCCTCGATCTGGGCCTTGATCTGACCAACGCGGCCTTCGATGTCGGCCTTGGAGCCGGCGCCGTCGACGATCGTGGTGTTTTCCTTGGAGATCGAGACCTTCTTGGTGCGGCCGAGCATGTCGAGCGTGACATTTTCGAGCTTGATGCCGAGGTCTTCGGAGATGACAGTGCCGCCCGTCAGGATGGCGATGTCTTCGAGCATGGCCTTGCGGCGGTCGCCGAAGCCCGGAGCCTTGACGGCAGCGATCTTGAGGCCGCCACGCAGCTTGTTGACGACGAGCGTTGCAAGAGCTTCGCCTTCGACGTCTTCAGCGATGATGAGGAGCGGCTTGCCGGTCTGAACGACGGCTTCGAGAACCGGGAGCATCGCCTGCAGGTTCGAGAGCTTCTTCTCGTGGAGGAGAATGAAAGCGTCGTCGAGGTCGGCGACCATCTTTTCCGGGTTGGTGACGAAGTAGGGCGACAGGTAGCCGCGGTCGAACTGCATGCCTTCGACGACTTCGAGTTCGGTTTCGGCGGTCTTGGCTTCTTCAACCGTGATGACGCCTTCATTGCCGACCTTCTGCATGGCTTCAGCAATGTCGAGACCGACCTGCTTGTCGCCGTTTGCGGAGATCGTGCCGACCTGTGCGACTTCTTCCGAGGTCGAGATCTTCTTGGCCTTGGCCTGGAGATCCTTGACGACGTCAGCAACGGCGAGATCGATACCGCGCTTCAGGTCCATCGGGTTCATGCCGGCTGCAACGGCCTTGTTGCCTTCGCGAACGATCGCCTGGGCAAGAACGGTAGCAGTCGTGGTGCCGTCGCCGGCGATGTCGTTGGTCTTCGAAGCAACTTCGCGGACCATCTGGGCGCCCATGTTCTCGAACTTGTCGTCAAGTTCGATTTCCTTGGCGACCGATACGCCGTCCTTGGTGATGCGCGGCGCGCCGAACGACTTGTCGATGATGACGTTGCGGCCCTTCGGGCCGAGCGTTACCTTGACTGCGTCAGCGAGAATGTCGACGCCGCGCAGCATCTTTTCGCGCGCGGTGCGGCCGAACTTGATTTCTTTAGCTGCCATTTTGATAACTCCTGAAAAGGGGTGTCAGCGATATTTCAGTGAAAGCAACCGACTGAGATCAGCCGATGATGCCCATGATGTCGGATTCCTTCATGATCAGAAGGTCTTCGCCATCGAGCTTGACTTCGGTGCCCGACCACTTGCCGAACAGGACGCGGTCGCCTGCCTTGACGTCGAGAGCGGTGATGTTGCCCTTGTCGTCGCGGGTGCCGGTGCCGACGGCGACGATTTCGCCTTCCTGCGGCTTTTCCTTGGCGGTATCAGGAATGATGATGCCGCCCTTGGTCTTGGCTTCGGATTCGACGCGACGAACAACGACGCGGTCGTGAAGGGGGCGGAAATTGGTGCTTGCCATTGTCTAATCCCTCGATCAAATGACATGGACGGGTTGAAACCCGTATCTCGGTGCTGTTAGCACTCCCGCTTGGAGAGTGCCAGCCGCGTCGAGATAAGGTCGGCCGGCGAATGAGTCAAGAACGGCCGTAAAATTTTCGAGCCGGCTCGGAACCTCATGTGAAATACGCTTAACGATACGGATGCTGGGCCGCGCCTGCGTCTGGCGGAACTGACGGCCGCTTGCCGGCCACATCGGGTTTTCGGTTTAGGCCACCTCTCCGTGGCAGGTCGGCATGTTGCACCGGACTTTGGTGGAAGAAAGGCGCCGGGGCGTTGGAGGGCAGTATGCGGTTGCGGACGCCGACGACGCCGTTGCGGCTTTTCTCCCGAATATCTCTTGTAATCCTGAACCGGGTTTGTCATGTGACCCGGGACTTGCGAGATGGGAAGGTTACATGGCAAAGCGCATCGGCAATCTGAGCGAAGTGATCGGCGACTACGACGTGGTTCTTTCGGACGTCTGGGGTGTGGTTCACAACGGTGTCGAGGCTTTCCAGCATTCCTGCAAGGCGCTCGCCGCGGCCCGCGAAGCCGGCGCCACGGTGGTGCTGATCACCAATTCGCCGCGCACGGCACCCGGCGTCATCGAGCAGATGCGCACGCTCGGCGTTCCCGACGGCACCTATGACCGGATCGTCACATCCGGCGACGTCACCCAGCACCTGATCGTCGACGGCCCGAAAAAGGTCTTCCTGATCGGTCCCGAACGCGACCTCAACCTGTTCGACGGGCTCGGCGTCGAGGTGGTCTCCGCCGACGAAGCCGAATGCATCGTCTGCACCGGCTTTTTCGACGACGAGAAGGAAGTACCGGAAGATTATACCGACATGCTGGCGGCGTTTGCCAAGCGCGACGTGCCGTTCATCTGTGCCAACCCGGATCTCGTCGTCGAGCGCGGCCACAAGATCATCCCCTGCGCCGGCGCGGTGGCGGCCTATTACGAAGAGTTCGGCGGCAAGACCCGCGTCGCCGGCAAGCCGCACCGCCCGATCTACGAGGCGACGATCGAAGCGGCCCGCGAAGTGCGCGGCGATTTCCCGATGAACCGGGTACTGGCGATCGGCGACGGCATGCCGACCGACGTGCGCGGCGCGCTCGCATACGGCCTCGACCTCCTTTATATCAGCGCGGGCATCCATGTCGCGGAATACACCGTCAACGGCCAGACCGACGAGGCGATCCTCAACGCCTGGCTGAAGCGGGAAAATGCCGCGCCGAAATACTGGATGCCGCGCCTCGCATAGCCCCTGGGGCCTCAATCGCGCCTGAACCGGAACCCGCTGCATGACTGTCTTCCACCGCAACGAGAAGAAGGAACCGCTGCCCGAGGAACTGAAGGGCGGCGTCATCGCCATCGGCAATTTCGATGGCGTGCACCGCGGCCATCGCAGCGTGCTGGAGCGCGCGCTGGCTCTTGCCGAACAGCGCGGGGTGCCCGCCCTTGTGCTGACCTTCGAGCCGCATCCGCGCACGGTTTTCCGCTCGGAAGAACCGGTCTTCCGCCTGACGCCGGCGCCGCTCAAGGCTCGCCTGCTCGAGGCCATGGGCTTCCGCTCGGTAATCGAATATCCCTTTACCCCCGAGTTCGCGACCCGCTCGGCGGAAGAGTTCATCCAGACCATTCTCGTGGATTGGCTGGCAGCGAGCGCCGTCGTCACCGGCTTCGACTTTCATTTCGGCAAGGGCAGGGAGGGCGGACCGGCCTTCCTGATGGCATCGGGCGCCAAGCACGGTTTCAACGTGCAGCTGGTCGATGCCTTCCGTGACGAAAATGCCGACGTGATCTCCTCCAGCCGTATCCGCGATCTGCTGGCGGAGGGCGATGTCTCCGCCGCGGCCGGCCTGCTCGGTTATCGCTATACGGTCGAGGCGGAAGTGATCGACGGCGAAAAGCTCGGCCGCCAGCTCGGCTTCCCGACCGCCAACATGCAGCTTCCCCCCGAAGCCGAATTGAAGTCCGGCATCTATGCCGTACGCTTCCGCCGCCCCGACGGCACGCTTTTCGACGGTGTCGCCAGCTACGGCCGCCGCCCGACGGTCACCGAAAACGGCGCGCCGTTGCTGGAAACCTACCTCTTCGATTTCTCCGGCAGCCTTTACGGCGAAACCTGTTCCGTTTCCTTCTTCGGCCACCTGCGCGACGAACTGAAATTCGACGGCCTGGATGCGCTGGTCGTGCAGATCAAGCGGGATGAGGAAGAGGCACGGGCGCTGCTGTCCGGTGTGAGGCCGCTGGGCGAAGTGGACGCCAAGATCGCGTTTTGAGGGGTTAGCGGCGGCTCAGCGGAAACCGCTCGGGATCGTCCTGCCACGGATCGAAGATTGCAGCGCCCGAAGGGCGGATGTCTTTCACGTTTCGCGTGGCGAGATAGAGATTATGCTCGATCCCCGTCGCGGCAAACAGCGTATCGATCACCGGCGGCGCGTGGCCGGTTGCCTGCTTCACCCTTCCGGATATCGCGCCCCACCGCCTGACGATCGCGTCGCTGACGGAAAGGGTCCGGCCGGCAAATCTGTTTTCGAGCGCATCACGGGCTGCCGCATAACGATAGCGGTTTTCGTCATCCGGCGGCAGGTTTTCGATACCCTTGTCATATTCCGCCAAGGTCAGGATGCTGATGAAGAAACGGTCCTCATCTTGTCCGGCGGCCCAGCGTTTGACCGAAGGCGCACCGTTCGGATTGATCAGGGCTGCGATGACATTGGTATCCAGCAGCCAGCCGATCACAACTCGATATCCCGGCCGCGATCCGCTTCCCGCTCGAGGTCCAGCGTGTCCAGCCCCAGGCCTTCCATGAACTCGACGAAGGGTTTTTTAGGCGCGGCTCTGGTCAACCTCTCCAGTTCGTCAGTGCTGATGACCACGACGCTGTCACGCCCCCGCACGGTCACACGCTGAGGTCCGTCGCTATGCGCGCGTCTCACCACCTCGCTGAAGCGTGCCTTGGCATCCTCCAGCTTCCAGCTATTGTCGTGAGCGGTGGGTTTGCCCGGCATGAAAACCTCCGACTAGTCAGCTAGTCAGATATACTCTCCGGGAGTTTGAAAGTCTAGGACGACATCTTGGTTTTGCCCCTTCCTTTCCGCCGCAAAAACCCTTAAGAACCGCCACCATGAAAAAATTCCGGCTGGCCCAGATCATTCGAATTATAGGCCCGGCCTTCCGCGCGCTGTAAGAGCGGCCGGAGGGTCCGGGTTTTTGGCGCTTGATGAGCGCCTTCCGCCAGCGAATTTTCATCGAGATGCGCCCCGTCGCGGCGCCAGGACGATTGATCCCATGACCGATACCGCCGAAAAACTCGACTATTCGAAGACCCTCTATCTGCCCGAAACCGATTTCCCGATGCGCGCAGGCCTGCCGCAGAAGGAGCCGGAACTGGTCGCCCGCTGGCAGCAGATGGACCTCTACAAGCAGCTCCGCGCCTCCGCCGCCGGCCGCGAAAAGTTCGTGCTGCATGACGGCCCGCCCTATGCCAACGGCAATATCCATATCGGCCACGCGCTGAACAAGATCCTGAAGGACGTCATCACCCGCTCGTTCCAGATGCGCGGTTATGACTCCAACTATGTTCCGGGCTGGGATTGCCACGGTCTTCCGATCGAATGGAAGATCGAGGAAAAATATCGCGAGAAGGGTAAGAACAAGGACGAGATTCCGGTCAACGAATTCCGCCAGGAATGCCGCGAATTCGCCGCCGGCTGGATTAAGGTCCAGGCGGAAGAATTCAAGCGCCTCGGCATCGTCGGCGATTTTGAAAACCCGTACCTGACGATGAATTTTCACGCCGAGAGCCGCATCGCCGGCGAACTGCTGAAGATCGCCCAGAGCGGCCAGCTTTATCGCGGCTCCAAGCCGATCATGTGGTCGGTCGTCGAGCGCACCGCGCTGGCTGAGGCCGAGGTCGAGTATCACGACTACGAGAGTGACACGATCTGGGTGAAGTTCCCGGTTCGGATGGTCTTCCGGCAAAATGAACAAGCGAACATGGACTTGCTTTCTGCCAGTGTTGTCATCTGGACGACAACGCCCTGGACCATCCCCGGCAACCGGGCAATCTCCTATTCGCCAAAGATCGCCTATGGCCTTTACGAGGTTACGGTTGCCGAGAACGACTTTGGCCCGCGTCCTGGTGAGAAGCTGATCTTTGCCGATGCATTGGCGGAGGATTCCTTCAAGAAGGCCAAGCTTGAATACAAGCGCCTGCGTGACGTCACATCCGAACAGTTGGCTGGAATCTCCTGCGATCACCCACTTCATGGGCTCGGTGGCGGCTACGACTTCATCGTCCCCCTCCTCGCCGGCGATCACGTCACCGATGATGCCGGCACCGGTTTTGTCCACACCGCCCCCTCCCACGGTCGCGAGGACTTCGAGGCCTGGACGCATCACGCCCGTGAGCTGGAAGCGCGCGGCATCGAGACGAAAATCCCGTTCCCGGTCGACGACGCCGGTGCCTACACGGCCGATGCCCCCGGTTTCGAGGGCGCCCGCGTCATGGACGACAACGGCAAGAAGGGCGATGCCAACGACCGCGTCATCAAGGCGCTGATCGAGCGAAACGCGCTGTTTGCCCGCGGCCGCCTCAAGCATCAGTATCCGCATTCCTGGCGGTCGAAGAAGCCGATCATCTTCCGCAACACGCCGCAGTGGTTCGTCTACATGGACAAGACGCTGGCCGACGGCACCACGCTGCGCTCGCGGGCGCTCAACGCGATCGACGACACGCGTTTCGTGCCATCAGCCGGCCAGAACCGCCTGCGCGCCATGATCGAGCAGCGCCCGGACTGGGTGCTGTCCCGTCAGCGCGCCTGGGGCGTGCCGATCTGCGTCTTCGTGGACGAAGAGGGCGAGATCCTTCAGGACGAAGCGGTCAACAAGCGCATCCTCGAAGCCTTCGATCTCGAAGGTGCCGATGCCTGGTTCGCCGAGGGTGCGCGCGAGCGCTTCCTCGGCTCCCGCGCCAATGAAGGCTGGACGCAGGTGATGGACATCCTCGATGTCTGGTTCGACTCGGGCTCGACCCACACCTTCACGCTCGAAGACCGGCCGGACCTTAAATGGCCGGCCGACGTCTATCTGGAAGGCTCCGACCAGCATCGCGGCTGGTTCCATTCCTCGCTTCTGGAATCCGCCGCCACCCGCGGCCGGGCGCCCTATGACACGGTCGTCACCCATGGCTTCACCATGGATGAGAAGGGCCAGAAGATGTCGAAGTCGCTCGGCAATGTCGTGGCTCCGCAGGACGTCATGAAGGATGCCGGCGCCGATATCCTCCGCCTCTGGGTGATGACGACCGACTATTGGGAAGACCAGCGCCTCGGCAAGACGATCATCCAGACCAATGTCGATGCGTATCGCAAGCTGCGCAACACGATCCGCTGGATGCTCGGCACGCTCGCCCATGACGAGGGCGAGGAGATCGCCTATGCCGATCTGCCGGAACTCGAAAAGCTGATGCTGCACCGTCTCGCCGAGCTCGATAAGCTCGTGCGCGAGGGTTATGACGCCTTCGAGTTCAAGAAGATCGCCCGGGCGCTGATCGACTTCTCCAATATCGAGTTGTCGGCCTTCTATTTCGACATCCGCAAGGATGCGCTTTATTGCGACGCGCCGTCGTCGCTGCGCCGCCGTGCCGCTCTCGCCGTCATCCGCAAGATCTTCGACTGCACGGTGACCTGGCTTGCGCCCATGCTGCCGTTCACCACCGAGGAATCCTGGCTGTCGCGCAACCCGAACGCCGTCTCGGTGCATCTGGAGCAGTTCCCGACGGTTCCGGCCGAGTGGAAAAACGAGGCGGTCGCCGAGAAATGGGCGCAGATCCGCAAGGTGCGCTCGGTTGTCACAGGCGCGCTCGAAATCGAGCGCAAGGACAAGCGGATCGGCTCTTCGCTGGAGGCCGCTCCGGTCGTGTATGTCAACGATCCGGAGTTGATGAGGGCGCTGGAAGGTCAGGAATTCGAAGAGACCTGCATCACCTCGGGTATCGCGATTGTTGCGGGAGAGGCGCCTGAGAGCGCCTTCCGACTGCCGGAAGTGCAGGGCGTCGCCGTCGATCCGAAGCTCGCCGAAGGCACCAAATGTGCCCGCTCGTGGCGGGTGACGACCGATGTCGGCTCGGATGCGGCCTATCCGGACGTATCTGCGCGTGACGCTGCCGCATTGCGCGAACTGGCGGCTCTCGGCCGGCTCTGATGGTTGAAAGTCACCGGATGATTGCGCTTTAAGCAATCATCCGGTAAAACCGCCTGAAATTGGCCGGATTTTCCGGCCATCAGGCGTTTGAGTGTGTCTGAGGCGTCAGGACGGGCGCCGCTGGAAGGGTTTTGATGAAAGCGACATATGCGTTTCGTGTCGGCATGGGCGTGGCCGGCGTCCTCGCCTCGACATTGACCCTTTCGGGCTGCATCGGCGGCCCGACCTACGGCACTGACAAGACGGCCATGGAGCAGCTGACAGACGACCTCGGTCAGTCCGTCTCGCTGGGTGGCAAGAGCGCCGAAGCGAAAGCTGGCCTGAAATACAACCCGCGTCCTTCGCTGGTTGTCGCCAAGGGTCAGGACCAGACGCTGCCGACACCCCAGCAATCGCTGGCGAACCGCGAAAGCAACCCCAACTGGGTCGAATCTCCGGAAGAAACCCGCAAGCGTCTGCGTGACGAAGCGGCGGCTCACGAGAACGATCCCAACTATCGCTCACCGCTACTCGCGGGCAGCGGCCAGGCCGGTCAGATGACCGAAACGGAAAAGTGGGAAGCCTTCCGCAAGGCCAAGGAAAACGCCGAGACCGTCAGCGTCACCGGGCGCCGTCGTTCGCTCGCCGAGCCGCCGGCGGAGTTCCGTTCGGCGGATGCGGCTGCCCTGTCGGATGTCGGCGAGCCCGAAAGCCAGAAGGAAAAGCGCCGCAAGGCGCAAGCCGCGGAAGCCAAGAAGGGCAGCGACTGGTGGAAGCTCTTCTAAGCTTGGCTTAGTTCTCTCTTTTCGATCTGAAAAAGCCGGTGAGCAGAATCGCGGCCTCGCTTTCGCCGAGGCCGGAATAGACTTCCGGCGCATGATGGCAGGTCGGCTGGGCAAAGAAGCGCACGCCGTTGTCCACCGCTCCGCCCTTAGGGTCCTCCGCGCCGTAATAGAGCCGCCGGATGCGCGCAAACGAGATCGCCGCCGCGCACATGGTGCAGGGTTCGAGCGTCACGTAAAGGTCTGCACCTGACAGCCGCTCCTGTCTAAGGGCGGCCGCGGCATCCCGGATGACGGCGATTTCGGCATGGGCGGTAACGTCGTTTTCGGCGCGGGTCCGGTTTCCGGAGCGGGCGACGATAACGCCGTCGATGACCAGAACGGCGCCGATCGGAACCTCGCCGCGGGCGGCCGCGTCTTTGGCTTCCGCAAGCGCTGCGTCCATGAACCCATCGGTGTTAGGCATTTCGGCGATTTCCTCTTAACCCGGATCGCGCGAACTGGTAGGAAGCATCCAACTGGACGCCCGGCTGCGGGCACGAATCCATCTCAGTCAACACGAACAAGAATGTCCGGATCGCTCCGTAGACATCACGCTTCAGGCAAACAACAAATGAATTCCAAAGACAAGCCGAAGCGCGGCGAAGGCAAGACTTTCGTTCGCGAAACCAAACCGAGAGCCGCTCCGAAGGCCGGCGCTGGCGGCAAGGCGGGCTTTTCCGCCAAGGAGGGCCTAGCGCCCCGGAAGAGTTCCGCAGCCAAGAGTGGCGCTGAAAAGGCGGCAAAGCCCGTCCGCAAGCTGCCGCCGGCCCCGGAAACCATGGAGGCCGAAGGCAAGCCCGAGCGCATCTCCAAGATCCTCGCACGCGTCGGCGTCGCGTCGCGCCGCGATATCGAGCGGATGATCATGGAAGGCCGGGTCAGCCTGAACGGCAAGGTCCTCGATACCCCGGTCGTCAACGTGACGCTGGCCGACAAGATCGAAGTCGACGGCATGCCGATCCGCGGCATCGAGCGCACCCGCCTCTGGCTCTACCACAAGCCGGCCGGCCTGGTGACCACCAATTCCGATCCGGAAGGCCGCGCGACCGTCTTCGACAACCTGCCCGAAGGCCTGCCGCGGGTGCTCTCCATCGGCCGCCTCGACATCAATACCGAAGGCCTGCTGCTGCTGACCAACGATGGCGGCCTGTCGCGCGTGCTGGAACTGCCGACCACCGGCTGGCTGCGCCGTTACCGCGTGCGCGCCCATGGCGAAATCAAGCAGGAGGAACTGGATAAGCTGAAGGAGGGCATCGCTGTCGAAGGCGTGCTCTACGGCTCGATCGACGCGACGCTCGACCGCACCCAGGGCAGCAACGTCTGGATCACCATGGGTCTTCGCGAAGGCAAGAACCGCGAGATCAAGAACGTGCTCGGCGCGCTCGGCCTCGAGGTCAACCGCCTGATCCGCATTTCCTACGGACCGTTCCAGCTCGGGGACCTGCCGGAAGGCGAGGTGGTGGAAGTGCGGGGCCGCATGCTGCGCGACCAGCTCGGGCCGCGCCTGATCGAGGAATCCAAGGCGAATTTCGACGCGCCGATCTATACCGAGACCGCCGCTGACGAGGAAGAGAAACCCGTCCGCTCGGCTCGTGCCGAGAACTCGGAATGGGCGGCAAGACCGGAGCGGAGCGAACGCCCGCGCGCCGGCAAGCCGGAGGACCGGCGCGAAAAGGCGCCCGGCCGTTTGGATACCAAGCGCGACGACCGTAAGTTCGCCGACAAGCCGCGTGGCGCAAAACCGTTCGCCAGTCGCGCTGAGGACGAGGACGACCGGCCGAAGAAGCGCCCGCCGATCGGCACCAGCCGTACAGCGAATGTCTGGATGGCGCCGGGCGCCCGCCCGACGACGGAAAACAAGACCCGCAAATCCTCCGCCCGTGCCGAGGCCGAACAGCTTTTCAAGAAGCCCACGCCGCAGAACGACCGGCCGGTCATCGTCAACCGCGCCGAAGAGGACCGCGACTGGATCCGCGCCGACGGCCCCGACAAACCGGAAAAGGGCGATTTCGGCCGCAAGAAATCCTTCAGCGATCGCCCGGATCGTGGCGACCGTCCCTTTGGCGACAAGCCCAGAGGTGACCGCAAACCGCGCGAAGACGGCGACCGCCCCCGGACGAAATCCTTCTCCGGCGACGCTCGCTCGGAACGTCCGCGTGGCGAGCGTTCCTTCGGCGACAAACCCCGCGGCGACCGCCCGTTCGGCGACAAGCCGAGAGGCGACCGCCCGTTTGCTGACCGCAAGCCACGCGCCGATGGTGACCGCCCTGCACGCTCCTTCGGCGAAGGCCGTTCCGAGCGTCCTTCCGGTGACCGTCCGCCCCGTGGCGACCGTCCGTTCGGCGACAAGCCGAGGGGCGAACGCTCTTTCGGTGACAGGCCCAGAGGCGAACGTCCGTTCGGCGACCGCAAGCCGCGCGAGGATGGCGAGCGTCCCGCACGGTCCTTCTCCGCAGGCGAGGGCCGCTCCGAGCGTCCGCGCAGCGACCGGCCGTTCACGGATCGGCCTCCGCGTGGTGATCGTCCCGCAGGTGACCGCCCCGCCGGCGACAGGCCGCGCGGTGGAAAACCTGGCGGCAAGCCCTTCGGCGCAAAGCCGGGCGGCGGCAAGAGCTTTGGCGGAAAGCCTTCCGGAGGCCGTGGGAAACCGGCGGGCGCCGGTGGCAAGCCCGGGGGCAAGCCTGGTGGCCGGCCCGCCTCGGGCGGACGCCCGGCCGGCGGCAAGCCGCGCACGCCGAGAGGGTAACGCGCAGTGCGGATCGTCGGTGGTGAATTTCGCGGCCGGCCTCTGGCCACGCCCAAAACAAGCGACATCCGGCCGACCATCGACCGGACGCGCGAAAGCCTGTTCAACATCATCGGCCACGTCTATCCGCAGGCATTGGATGGTGGCCGGGTGATCGACCTTTTCGCCGGCACCGGCGCGGTCGGGCTGGAGGCGTTGTCGCGCGGCTGCAAGAGTGCGCTCTTCGTCGAGAACGGCGTCGAGGGCAGGGGCTTGCTCTGGGAGAATATCGACAGCCTCGGCCTGCATGGCCGGGCGCGCATCCTCCGCCGCGATGCCACCAAGCTCGGCACGGCCAACAACATCGAGCCGTTTCATTTCCTGTTCGCCGATCCGCCCTATGGCCAGGGGCTCGGCGAGGGCGCCATGCTTTCGGCCCATGCCGGCGGCTGGCTCGCACCCGGAGCCCTTGCCATTCTGGAGGAGCGGGCCGACATCAGTCCGGCCGTGGATGCCGTCTTCAAGTTTTTGGAAAGCCGGACGTTCGGCGATACCCGCATGGATTTTTTCCGCTACCAGCCGGCCTGAGGTCAGAGGAATGAATACGAGGCTTGCAGTTCCCGATCTCGAAGCCGTCAGAGCCAAGGGCGGGCTGACGTTTGCGGTCGCTCTCGGCGGCGGCGGCGCGCGCGGCCTCTCGCATATCCAGGTCATCGAGGCGCTCGACGAGCTCGGCATACGGCCGGTGGCGATTTCCGGCTCGTCGATCGGTGCGATCATCGGCGCCGGCATGGCCTCGGGCATGACCGGATGCGAGATCCGCGAATACGCGCTGGAGACGGTCGGCCATCGCGGCACCCTCTTGAACAAGCTCTGGGGTCTCGGCCCCGCGACGATGCGCGACAAGCTCGGCGGTTTCCGCTTCGGCCAGTTCAACCTCGAGCACATCCTCGATGCCTTCCTGCCGCCGCAGGTGCCGGAGGATTTCGCCGATCTCGAAATCCCGATGAAGATTTCCGCCACCGATTATTACGGTCAGGCGGAAGTGATCCTGGAACAGGGTGAGTTGCGCACCGCGATCGCGGCGTCTGCCGCCATTCCTGGCCTGTTCATGCCGGTCTGGGTCAACGGGCGAGTGATGATCGACGGCGGCGTTTTCAATCCCGTCCCCTACGAGCAGTTGATGGACGTGGCCGACGTGGTGATCGGCGTCGACGTGGTCGGTGCGCCGGAAGGCGACGGCACCCATGCGCCCAATCGCATCGACAGTCTGTTCGGCGCCAGCCAACTGACCATGCAGGCAAGCATCGCGCTCAAGCTGAAGCTCAATCCACCCCAGATATTCCTTCGGCCGTCGGTCAACCGTTTCCGGGTGCTGGACTTCCTGAAGGCCCGCGACATCCTCGACGAATCCGAGCACGTCAAGGATGAGCTGAAGCGCGCCATCGACGCGCTGCATGCGGCGGCAGAAGCGAATTCCTAACCATTCTCGGCCGTCGCCGGCTCGGGGCCAAGCTCGTCATCAACGACCATCGACCGCTTCGGCTTGATCAGCGGTTCCGGCCGGACCGGGCTGTTGAACAGCATCTCGCGCCCGGCGCCGAGCCCCTGGACCGCCTGGATCTGCAGCCTTTCCTCGTCGCGCCGGCGGATGTCGTCGCCGATCTCCTCGGCCTCGTTTTCGCTCATCCCCAGCGCTTCCAGTGACTTCCTGCCGAACAGCAGGCCGGATTCCAGGGTTTCGCGCAGCTCGTATTCGACGTTCCGATCCCGCAGCGACAGGGAATGAATGCGGTCGTAGGAGCGCACATAGAGGCGCACGTCCGGGAATTGCGATCGGATGAGATCGACGATCTGGTCGGTGGTTTCGCGCTTCTGGGTGGTAACGGCGACGATCTTCGCCTTTTCGATGCCCGACGCGATCAGCACGTCCCGACGCGTCCCGTCGCCGAAATAGATACGGAAACCGAAGGAGGCGGCCTGGCGGATGCGGTCGGCGGAATCGTCGATGACGGTCACCTCGCGACCGCCGGCGAGCAGGATCTGAGCGGCGATCTGGCCGAAACGCGAAAACCCGATCATCAGCACGTCGGCGCCGGCACCGTCGAAATCCTCCTCCAGTTCCTCGCGGCTCTCGCCGTTGAGGAGCCGCTTGGAAAGTGCCGCGCCGAACGGCGTGAGCGCCATCGACAGAGTGACGCCGGCGATCAGCAGCGAGGCGGTGGCCGACGAGAACAGGCCGCTCGCCGTTGCCGTGGTGAACAGCACGAAGCCGAATTCCCCGCCCTGCGGCAGCAGGAACGCGATGCGCACCGCATCATTGTGCGGCGAACCCCAGAGCCGGGAGAGCCCGTAGACGATCAGCGCCTTGAGCGCCATGAAGATCGGCACCGCGGGAAGGATGAAGAAGATGTTGTCGAGGATGACATGGACTTCCAGCGACAGGCCGACGGCCATGAAGAACAGCGCCAGAAGCAGGCCGCGGAAGGGTTCGATATCCGCTTCGAGCTCGTGCCGGTAGGAAGATTCGGCCAGCATCACGCCGGACAGGAAGGCGCCCATGGCCATCGACAGGCCGACCGCCTGCATGGCCGCCGCCGATCCCAGCACCACCAGCAGGGCTGCGGCGATCATCACCTCCCGCGCACCCGTGCGGGCGATGATCTGGAACATCGGCGTCAGGAGATATCGGCCGGCAATCACCATGGCGCCGACCGCACCGACCGCGATTGCAAAATCGAGAAGCGGCGAAGCTTCCGTCTCCGTGGTCCCGGGCGCCAGGATGGTGATCAGCGCCAGCAGCGGCACGATGGCGAGATCCTGGAACAGCAGCACCGAAAACGAGCGTTGGCCGTAATGGCTGTTCATGTCGCCGTCGTCATTGAGGATCTGCAACGCAAACGCCGTCGAGGACAATGCAAGACCGAAACCGACGATCAGGCTGCCGCGCCAGTCTGCCATGTTGGTCAGATTTGCCAGTCCGCTCAACGCCAGTCCCGAAATCACCACCTGCGCCGGGCCGAGGCCGAACACGTCGCCGCGCATCTGCCAGAGACGGGAAGGCTTCAGTTCGAGCCCGATGATGAACAGCAGGAAAACGATGCCGAACTCCGCGAAATGCAGTACTTCCTCCGTCTCGACGATCTGCTGCATGATCGGCCCGATGACCACGCCTGCAGCGAGATAACCAAGGACCGTGCCGAGCCCCAGCTTTCTGAACACCGGGGCGGCGATCACCGCACCGGCAAGCAGGAGCAGCATTTGGGAAAATAGCGAGCCGGTAGCGGTCATGCGGGATACTTTCAGTCTAAGATGTGAAATCAAGAATCGGCGAGCCGCCCTTGATGCTTCTGACAGTGCACAATAAATGGGACGAGAATGAAAGGCTTGCAATCATGACCTCTGAAATCGATTCCGCCGAACTGCTTTCCCGCGCCAGCCAACTGATCGATCTAGCCAAGGCCGCGGGAGCGGATCAGGCGGATGCGGTCGTGGTTCGCTCCCGGTCCCGTTCCGTCAGCGTCCGCCTCGGCAAGGTCGAGGGTACCGAAGCGTCCGAGGCCGACGATTTCTCGCTTCGCGTCTTCGTCGGCCGGCAGGTGGCCAGCGTCTCGGCCAATCCCGGCTTCGACATGAAGGTGCTTGCCGAGCGCGCCGTCGCCATGGCCAAGGTCTCCCCCGAAGATCCTTTCGCCTGCCTTGCGGACGAAGCCGATCTCGCCAGATCCTATCCGGATCTTGAACTCTACGACCCGACCGATGTGCCGACCGATGCATTGCGGGAAGCGGCGCTCGAAATGGAACAGGCAGCTCTGTCCGTCCAGGGCGTCACCAATTCCTCCGGCGCCGGCGCATCGTCCGGCATGGGCGGCCTCGTGCTCGTCACCTCCCACGGCTTTTCCGGCAGCTACATGGCATCCCGTTTCGGCCGCTCCGTCAGCGTCATTGCCGGCGAGGGCACGAAGATGGAGCGCGACTACGATTTCGATAGCCGCCTTTATGCCGCTGACCTCGACGATCCGAAGCTGATCGGCCTCCGCGCCGGCGAGCGCGCCGTCAAGCGCGTCAATCCGCGCCAGGTCGATACTGGCAGCAACGTCACCGTCGTCTTCGATCCGCGCATTGCCCGCGGTTTCGTCGGTCACATTGCCGGCGCCATCAACGGCGCGTCCGTCGCCCGCAAGACCAGCTTCCTGCGCGACAAGATGGGCCAGCAGGTGCTGAAGGCCGGGCTCAGCATCACCGACGACCCGCTGATCGTGCGTGGTTCCTCTTCGCGCCCTTTCGACGGTGAGGGTGTGTCCGGCGAACGCATGGTGATGATCGAGGACGGCGTCCTGAACCACTGGTTCCTGTCGACCTCGACCGCGCGAGAACTGGGGCTTGCCACCAACGGGCGCGGCGTGCGCGGCGGCACGGCCGTCTCGCCCGCCTCCACCAATCTGGCGCTGGAGCCGGGCGACATCTCGCCCGAGGACCTGATCAAGTCGATCGGCAACGGTTTCTACATCACCGAACTGATCGGCCAGGGCGTCAACATGATCACCGGCGAATACTCGCGCGGCGCGACCGGCTTCTGGATCGAGAATGGCGAACTCGCCTATCCCGTTTCGGAAGTGACGATCGCCTCCAATCTCAAGGACATGTTCATGCGCCTGACGCCGGCCAACGACATCGACCGGAAGTTCGGCGTCGCCTCCCCGACCATCGCCATCGAGGGCATGACGCTGGCGGGACGCTGATCCCGATGGCGGTTACGGAAGCCTGGAGGCAGGATCTCGAACTCATTCTCGACGCGGCGCGCCAGGCCGGCGAGATCGCCCATGGCTTTTTCGGCCGCTCGCCGGAAGTCTGGTGGAAGAACGAGGGGAGGTCCCCTGTCAGCGCCGCCGACTTCGCCGCCAACGACCGGCTGCAGAGCCTGCTCCTGACGGCCCGGCCGGATTACGGCTGGCTCTCCGAGGAGACCGACGACGACGTGGCCCGGCTTGGCCGCGAAACGCTCTTCGTCGTCGATCCGATCGACGGTACCCGCGCCTTCATCAACGGCGAGAAGACCTGGTGCGTCTCGGTCGCCGTCGTGCATCGCGGCCAGCCGGTGGCCGGTGTTCTTGTGGCGCCGGCGCTCGACGAGGAGTTTTGCGCGGTGAAGGATGGACCGGCGCTGAAGAACGGCCGGCCGATTTCGGTCACCGCCGGCCGCAGCAATGGCGAACTGGTCATCGCGGCGGACGAGAACCTCGTCAAGAAATTCGAGCCGGGTTTTCGCGATGAAGTCCGCCGGGTGCGTCACGTCCCGTCGCTTGCCTACCGGCTTGCCATGATCGCCGACGGCAGCATCGACGGCACGGTCGTCAAGCGCGCCTCCCACGACTGGGATCTTGCCGCCGCCGACCTCATTCTCGAACGGGCAGGCGGGCGCCTCACCGATCTTGCCGGCAACCGGCTTGTCTACAATCGCGAGACCGTCAGCCACGAAATGCTGGCCGCCGGCGCCGAACACGCGCTCCGCAGCCTTTTGCCCCAGCTTACCGGGCTCGCTCCGGGTTGACCTTTCCTTTGGAATGCAGCACAGGAAGAGCCGGGGGAGCTGGAACGGACGGATACGGACAATGACGGAAACGGGCGAAAAAAAACAACTTCTGCACCTGGTCTTCGGCGGCGAACTGCAGAGCTTGGAAGGCCTTCAATTCAAGGATCTTTCGGCGCTTGATATCGTCGGCATCTATCCGGACTATGCGAGTGCGCTGATCGCCTGGCGGGGCAAGGCGCAACAGACGGTCGACAACGCCCATATGCGGTATTTCATCGTCCACATGCACCGTCTGCTCGATCCTGATACTAAGTCGGCTTGAGATAAGCCTCGCGTTTTACAATGTGCTCGCAATGCCGGTCCCTCGCCTGGTATCGATCCCGGGGACCCTTTTTTGACGCATTTGTAAAACACAAAAAACTGGGTTACGGATGAGCAATCGGAGGGTCTATTATATTGATGGCGGCCATCACGCATCGGGGGCGGACGCGGTGAGCAAGATTTCTGCGCGCCTGGCCCTTGCTTGTTATCGGGTGGCCGGTGTTTCCCTTTATCCGCTGGTCGGCCCTTACCTTGCCTATCGCGCCATGAAGGGCAAGGAAGACAGGACCCGCAAGCTGGAAAGGCTTGGTTATGCAAGCCTTGCCCGCCCCCGGGGGCCGCTGATCTGGGTGCACGCGGCAAGCGTCGGGGAAACCATCGCCATCATGCCGATGATCCGCGAACTGCGGCGCCGCGAGATCCACATCCTTCTGACGACGGGCACCGTCACCTCCGCAAATCTCGTCCGGTCGCGGCTAGCCGACGAGGTGATCCACCAATACGTGCCGCTCGACCTGAAATTTCCGATCAAGCGCTTCATCGCCTACTGGAAGCCGGATGCCTGCATCACGGCGGAATCCGAGATCTGGCCGACCACCATCGCCGAACTCGCCCGCCGCCGCATTCCGCAGATCCGCGTCAATGCCCGCATCTCCGACCGCTCCTTCGATCGCTGGCGCAACCGCAGTTCGATTGCCGAAGCCATCTTCGGCAAGATGGCTCTGGTGATCGCCCAGTCGGATCTGGATGCAGAGCGCTTCCGCGATCTCGGGGCCTGGCCTGTCATCGCATCCGGCAACCTGAAGAGCGATACCGATCCGCCGCCCTGCGACGAGGCGGTGCTCGCAAGTTATCGCAAGCAGATCGGCAGCCGCCAGACCTGGGCGGCGATCTCGACTTTCGACGGCGAGGAAAAGGCGGCGGCCACCGTCCACAAGGCGCTGAAACCGAAGAACGGACAGTTGACCATTCTCGTGCCGCGCCACCCCGATCGCGCCGACGCGGTCGAGGAGATGCTGAAGGAAATGGGCCTGACCGTCGCGCGCCGCTCGCGCAACGACGTTGTGACGCCGGAGACCGACGTCTTCCTCGGCGATTCCATCGGCGAAATGGGGCTTTACCTGCGTTTGACCGAAATCGCCTTCGTCGGCAGGTCGCTGACGAACGAGGGCGGACAGAACCCGCTGGAGCCGGCCATGCTCGGTTGCGCCGTGCTTTCAGGCCCGCATGTCCAGAATTTCCGCGACGCCTACCAGCATCTGGTGCGCAAGGGCGGCGCTCGCATCGTCAAGGATGTGGAGATGCTGGCAAAGGCGGTCCATTACCTGATGATCAACGATCTCGCCCGTGTGAAGATGATCGATTCCGGCCATGGCGCGATGGACGAGATGCGCGGTGCGCTGGCGAAGACGATCAAGGCGCTGGAACCCTATGTCAACCCGCTGACGGTGAGCGCCAGGCTGCAGCCGAAAGCCGCCGCCGCTCGATGACCCCGGAAAAGCTCGCACACATCGCCGGCATCCTGTTCGACAAGGACGGCACGTTGTTGCTCTATGACGAGAGCTGGGGACCGGTGAACCGGGAGGCCGCCCGCATCGCCTCCGCCGGTGACGCCGAACTCGAACCGCAGCTTCTGTTTTCCGGTGGGATGGACCCGGTATCCGGCCACACCCGGCCGGACAGTCTGCTGGCCGCCGGCAACGCCGCCGAGATCGCCGCGGGCTTTGTTGCCGCCGGTTCGCCGATCGAGGTGGGTGAGCTCACCCGGCTGCTCGACGACCTTTTCATCCGTTCGGCTGAGTTTTCCGTGGCCGTCACCGATCTGGCGGCGCTGTTCGGCAAGCTCAAGGCGCGGGGCTTCAAGCTCGGCATCGCCTCCAGCGACAACGAGCAGGCGATCCGGCAGACCGCCATCCGCTTCGGCATCATCGATCATGTCGATTTCATCGCCGGCTACGACAGCGGTCATGGCGTGAAGCCGGAACCCGGCATGGTGCTCGGCTTCTGCCGCGCCACCGGCCTCGATCCCGCCGAGGTCGCCATGGTCGGCGACAACAATCACGACATGCATATGGGTGCGAGCGCTGGCGTCGGCCTGAAGGTCGCAGTGCTGACCGGCACCGGCTCCCGCGAAACGCTGTCGGCATCGGCGGATATCTGCCTTGCCGATATCACCGCGCTGGTGGACCTTTTGCCGGAAAAGCTTCACGCCTGAACCGGGCTTTGGTTTCAACGACTTGCCTTTTTTCCAAAACTGCCATTTTGTTCGCGGGCTGTTTCAGGACGGATCAGCCGGAGTTTGGGTATGGTATCGGAAGCACCGCCATTCTGGTGGACGAAAGCGGATTGGCGTGCCTGGGGCCTTGCCCCCGTTTCGTTTCTTTATGGCCGGATCGCCGGCCGCCGCATGGCCAAGGCCAGGCGCGCCAGCATTCCCGTGCCGGTCATCTGCGTCGGCAATTTCACGGTCGGCGGCGCCGGCAAGACGCCGACCGCGATCACGCTTGCCCGCGCCGCCAGGGAAAAGGGCCTGAAGCCGGGTTTCCTCAGCCGCGGTTACGGCGGCTCGCTTGACGTCACGACCGTGGTCGATCCCGAACACCATCGGGCCGAGGCGGTGGGCGACGAGGCACTCTTGCTCTGCCGCGAGACGCTGACGGTCATTTCCCGCACCCGCGTCGAGGGGGCTCATCGACTGGTGGCCGAGGGCGCCGACCTGATCATCATGGACGACGGTTTCCAGAGCGCCCGGCTGGCGCTGGATTTCGCCCTCGTCGTCATCGACACGGTGCGCGGCATCGGCAACGGCCATCTCGTGCCGGGCGGGCCGGTGAGGGCGCCGATATCCGAGCAGATGCGGCAGCTCTCGGCGATCCTCAAGGTCGGCAGCGGCGAGGCGGCCGACAAGCTGGTGCGCCAGGCTGCCCGCGCCGGCAAGCAGGTCTATGTGGCGGCGCTGAAGCCGCGCGAAAATCGCGACATCGCCGGCAAGGCGTTGTTCGCCTTCGCCGGCATCGCCGATCCGGAAAAATTCTATCGCACCGTCAAGCAGGTAGGCGGCTTGGTGATGGAAAAACGCGACTTCCCCGACCATCACTATTTCACCGAGGACGAGATCTCGGACCTGCTGGACGATGCCGCCAAGGACAGACTGACGCTCGTCACCACCGCCAAGGATGCGGTGCGGCTGCAGGGACATCACGGGCGCATGGAGGAACTGGCGGAGAAGGTAAGCGTGGTCGAGGTCGACATGGCGTTCGACGATCCGCAGGCGCCCGGCAAGATCATCGACACGGCAATCGCCAATTTCCGGGAGCGGCGGATCAGGGAAGGAAACGCCGCGAAGGTTTAGCCGCGGCTCTGGTTGGGCAGAATGCCGGCGCGCTTGTCGGCTTCCAGCGAGGAGGCGCAATCGACATAGGGCTCCTGCCGGGCGACGCTCCAGTACCGCAATTCGTCGATCGGAATCTGCGCTCCCGTCATGGCGCATATCACATAGGAGCCGGCGGTCAGGATCTGGTAGTCGCCATCGAGATACCGGATCTTCGCTTCGCGGAACCCGCTTCCCTCGAACCGGTTCATCTGTCGTCTCCTGCGGAAAAACATGGCGCCTGCTCTAACCCGATTGAACCTGAATTGCCAGCTTTTTCAGCTCCTGCCGAAGAGCCGCTCGATGTCGGAAAGCTTGAGTTCTATATAGGTCGGCCGTCCGTGATTGCAGGTGCCGGAGCCGGGCGTGGCTTCCATTTCCCGCAAAAGCGCGTTCATTTCCTCCGGCCGCAACCGTCGGCCGGAACGCACCGAGCCATGGCAGGCCATGGTGGCGGCGACATATTCGAGCTTGCCGCGCAAGCCCCCGGCGGTGTTCCATTCGGCGATCTCGTCGGCCAGATCGCGAACCATCGAGGCCGCATCGACTTCGCCCAGCATGGCGGGCGTCTCGCGCACGGCGACAGCGCCGGGACCGAACCGTTCGATCGCCAGCCCCAGCCGGTCGAGCTCTTCCGCATTCGCCATCAGCCGGTCGCAATCCTCTTCCGGAAGGTCGATGATTTCCGGGATCAGGAGCACCTGGCTCGCCAGCCGCTTGTTGTCGAGCGCCTTGCGCATCGCCTCGAACACCAGCCGTTCATGGGCGGCGTGCTGATCGACGATGACCAGCCCGTCTTCGGTCTGCGCCACGATATAGTTCTCGTGAACCTGCGCGCGCGCGGCACCCAGACGATAGCGCGGCGCATCTTCACCGGCGGTCCTCGGAGCGGGTTCCGCGATGACCGCGTCGGCGCGGGCGGCCGGCATGGTCAGCACGTCGAAACCGGATTGCACTTGCTCGGCAAAATCGTTCGCGGGCTGCGGATAGAGCGGCCGGAAAGGCGAGGCCGCTGCCGCCCAAGGGGTGCGCGGGGCGGCATGAGCCGGTTGGAAGCCGGGGCGGAAGGCGCGCATCATGCCCGAGGTTCCGGTCGTGGCCGCCCGGTCGCCCTCGCGGTGCAGCGCCTCGCGGATCGAACCGACGATGAGGCCTCGCACCAGGCCGGGATCGCGGAAGCGCACGTCCGACTTGGCCGGATGGACGTTGACGTCCACCAGCGCCGGATCGATCTTGATCGACAGGACCGCCACGGGATAGCGGCCGGAAGGTACGCTTTCCGCATAGGCGCCGCGCAGGGCCGAGAGGATCAGCTTGTCCTGCACCGGCCGCCCGTTCACGAAGGCATATTGATGCGCCGAGTTCCCACGGTGAAAGGTCGGCACGCCGACGAAGCCGGAAAGTCCGACCTCTTCCCGCATCGCGTCGATCTCGATCGCATTGTCACGAAAATCGGCGCCGAGAATCTGCGCCATGCGGGCGAGATGGTCGTCGCCGGTCGCCGGGAATTCCAGCGTCGTGCGGTCGGAGCCAGACAGCACGAAACGGATCTGCGGGAAGGCGATCGCCATGCGCTTGACCACTTCGGTGATCGCGCCGGCCTCGGCCTTCTCGGTCTTTAAAAATTTCAGCCGCGCCGGCGTCGCAAAGAAGATGTCGCGCACCTCGACGACCGTGCCAGTATTGGCCGGCGCCGGCTTCACGCCGGACATCTTGCCGCCGATCACCGCCACCTGCGATCCTTCCGAATGGCCGTTGCGGCGGCTGGTGATGGTGAGCTTCGCCACCGAACCGATCGAGGGCAGGGCCTCGCCGCGGAACCCGAGCGTGCGGATATCGTCGAGCGTCTCGGATATTTTCGATGTGCAGTGGCGCCGCACCGCAAGATCGAGATCGGCCGCATCCATGCCGGAACCGTTGTCGGTAATGCGGATAAGGCTTTTGCCACCGCCGGCGGTGGCGATCTCGATGCGGGTCGCGCCAGCATCGATGGCATTTTCGATCAGTTCCTTCGCGGCGCTGGCAGGTCTTTCGATGACTTCGCCGGCGGCGATCTGGTTGATCAGGGTCTCGGGCAGCTGTTTGACGGACATGCGCCATTTTCCCGGATTCGGAACCGGAAGGAAAGCCCGGATCGCACCTTTCCTAACCGATTGAAATGAAGGTTGATGCACGGCCGTTCATTAATCCGACTTTAAGATAAAGGCGATAATTTGTTCCCTATTAGACTTGGATGAAACCGGGGAGGCGCCAGCTTCCCGCGAGTGACCGGGATGGCGGCCAGCTGGGCACCGCCATGCGAGCCCTGATCACCCGTTGAGGACTTGGAGCCAGCATGTTCCCACGCCGACAAGACGAAAACTAGAAGGAATAACGCCGAGAGGCGAATATCGGCATTACGGTCCGGCCCTTATCCGGTCCGAAAAAGCATACGGGGAGTTCCATCCTATGAATGATTTGGCGTCGGCGGACGCAAACATTCAAGCTGTCATGCTCGAAGTGATTTCCGAGGGCATTTCGGGCGGCGTATTTGTCTATGACAAGAACGACCTGATCGTCTTTGCGAGCCAGCAATTACTGACCCTCCTGCCGGTTCCGAAGAGCTTTCTGGCGCCCGGCACACGCCTTCGGGATTTTCTCGGGGCCGTCTACGATGGCGGCGGACGCTTCTTGACCGATGTTTCCGGTCCGCGCCGGATGCTGAGCCGCGAGGACTGGGTTGCCGAACAGATCGCCACACTCTGGAAGGAACGGGCCGAGTCGCAGGAGCGCCGCGGCACCGACCGCTGGCTGAGCTTCACCAAGCGCCGCCTTTCCTCCGGTTACGGTGTCTGCGTCGTCAGGGATATCTCGGATCACAAGAAACGCGAGGAACAGTGGCGCGCCGACATGGAACGGGTGCAGATCACCGAAGAGGTGCTCGACAACCTGCCGTTCCCGATTACCGTCAAGGACAGCAGCCTGACCTTCGTCGCCGTCAACAAGATGGCCGCGAACTTCCTTGATCTGCCGCCGGAAGCGATCCTCGGTCACAAGGGATCCGACATTCATCCGCCGCAGGTGGAGCAGCGCTTGGACCGCATCAATCGCGGGGTCCTCGATCTTGGCGAGCCCCAGCAGATGTCCGAACTGGTGACGCGGCCGGACGGCTCGCAGGTCGTCATCATCGCCAACAAATACCGTATCGGAAAGCCGGGCCGCTATTACCTGGTGACCGCCATGGAGGACATTACCGGCCTGGTCGCGACCGATGAAGACGGCGAGCAGATCAAGCCGCGCATGAGCCGGGGCGGTTTGATCACCACTTCGCTGGCCCGGCAGGAGCACAACGTCCCGGCGACGGTGACGGTTGCGTCCGATACGACCCCTCTCTCCAACCGCAAGGTTCTTGTCGCCTCCTCCGATCCGAGGACGAGTGCCGAGGCGCTGGAAATTCTCGATGATCTGGGGTTCGACACCTCTTCGGTCTCAGATGGTGAGGAACTGGAGCTCTTCCTGCAGCTGGCAAAGGAAGCCAGCATCGCAATCGATCTCGTCGTCGTGGACACACTGGCGGACAAGGCCTGCCTCGAAATCGTCCAGCGACACCGCATTCCCGCCCTGGCGATTAACGGGGTCCGGGTGAAGCGGGAACTGGCCGCCGGCGTCACTCGCCAGTTCAGCCAGCCCGCCACCCACGAAACTGCAGGCGACGAAGACACCCGGATTGTCTCGCAAACCGGCGAAAGCGATGGCATCGACATTCTGGTCGCCGAAGACAACGAGGTGAACCAGATCGTTTTCTCGCAGATCCTCGAGGGTTTGGGTTATCGTTATGTGATCGCCGCCGATGGCGAAGAAGCGGTCCGGCTCTGGCAGGAACGATCGCCGCGTCTGATCCTGATGGATATCACCCTTCCAAAGCTCAGTGGCTTCGATGCGAGCGTGCGCATCCGGAACCTAGAGACGATCGACAATTCGATCCCGATCATCGGCGTCCTGCCTCAGGCCTTCGAGCGCGACCGCGACCAATGTTTCGCCTCCGGCATGAACGAAGTGATCCTCAAGCCGATTAGCCCCGAAGCGCTGGAAGCCGTCTTCCAGACGTTCCTCGGCATATCCGCAAAGAGGTCGTATGCTTAACCGATTAATCAATCTGTTCATGTAAGTTAAGCGCGGGCCATTATTTTTTAATCTTTTTCCCGCATCCTGCGCCGGTCTGTGAAGCGCAACGGGATTATTCATGAAGTCGGCGGGAAACCCATTGCCGCAGGTCAGCCAGAATGAACTGCAGGCAATGGCCTACAGTGACGCCCTGACTGGTCTGGGAAATCGATACCGCCTGCGTGACAAGGTGCGCCTGCTGGCTGCCGAGCGGGCCCAGGACCCTGCACCCTTTACCATCTGCATTGCCAATCTCGACGGTTTCAAGCCGATCAACGATCTGTTCGGCGCCGAGGCGGGGGACGAAATCCTCTGCCAGGTCGCTCATCGTCTGAAAGCCTGCATTCCGGACGGCGCGACCGTTACCCGACATGATGGCGACGAATTTGCCTTCATCCTGCCTCTGGTCTTCGAGCGCATCGGCGCCGAACGTATCGGGCAGATGATCAAGGACGTCCTGTCCGCCCCCTATGATCTTGGCGACCGCAACGTCCGCCTGTCCGCCTCCTTCGGCTTTGCGATCTATCCCTTCGCCGGCGAGGATTTCGAGGAACTGCTGAAAAGCGCCGAAACCGCACTCTACCGTTCCAAACGCCGCGGCCGCGGGCAGATCACCGTCTATTCTCGCGAGATCGCCCAGGAGATGAAGCGGGCGACGCAGCTGGAACAGGCACTTCGCAACGCCATCATCGCCGATGCCGTGGATGTCCACTTTCAGCCGATCGTGCGCATCAGCGATGGCGCAGTGGTCGGTTTCGAGGCATTGGCGCGCTGGAACGATGCCGATCTCGGCTTCGTCTCGCCCGCGGTTTTTGTGCCCCTTGCCGAAGAGCGCGGTTTTATTGACGCGCTTTCTGAAACGTTACTGCAAAAGGCTGCGGAGGCTGCACTCTCCTGGCCGCGCGAGCTTTTCCTTTCCTTCAACCTGTCTTCAGCGCAGCTGATGGACCCCGGCACGACCGAGACTATCCTCGCGACCCTCGCACGCGTCGGCCTCGATCCTCATCGCCTGGAGCTAGAAATCACCGAAACGGCGGTGATGACCTCGGCCGATACGGCACAGCGTATCATCACCGACCTGCGCCAGCAGGGCGTGCGCATCTCGCTCGACGATTTCGGCACGGGCCAGTCGAGCCTCGGACGGCTGCGTGACTTCACCTTCGACAAGGTGAAAATCGACCGTGCGTTCGTCTCGCGCATCACCACGGACCGCGCATCGGAACACATCGTCAAGGCGATCATCGCCATGTGCGACGGCCTCAATCTGGCCGTTGTCGCGGAAGGCATCGAGGAAAAGGTCGATGCGGACAAGCTCGACGAACTCGGCTGCGCGATGGGGCAGGGCTATTATTACGGCAGACCGGCCGACAGCGCTGCCACCTTGCGCTACCTCCAGGAACACTACCGCGACTTCATGACCATCGAACGGGCCTGACGCGATCACCCCTCCTGGAATGGCATGTTGAACGCCTCGCTCCCGTAGTGTGCATTACTGGTCACGGCACAACCGCGTGTAAAGCCTTCATCGCTCCTGGCGAGGCGGGGTTATTCGGCCTTAGAGGATATACCTGCTTCTTTACACAAAAAAAGAGGCGGTACCCTGGAGTACTGCCCCTTTTTGTGGTGACGACGTGTCACCCGTTCCGGACTGTTGACTGATCGAGCCCTTATTTGCTCGGGGCAGCCGGTGTCGTCGACGGGTTAGTGGCGCCGCCTGCAGGCATCGAGGTGCCGGTGGAGGACGTGGTCGTCCGGTCGGTTTCTGCCTGCTTGTCTGCCAGCGTCTTGAATTCCGGAGCCGCCTGAAGGGCTTCTGCCGTTTCCGTGGTGGTCAGACGGACTTCGTTGTTGTTGTCCGCATCGCGGGTCATGGTGATCTTGTCCATCGGCAGGGCGATTTCCTTCTCACCAATGCCGAGGAAGCCGCCGACGCCGACCACAGCGGCAACGATACCGCCGTTTTCTTCAAGGATCAGGTCGTTGACGTCGCCGATGCTCTTGTCTTCTGCGTTGTAGACCGACTTGCCGATATAGTCGTTGGCGCTGATCTGGTTTTCAGCCTGCTCGGTGAGGTAGCTGCCGGAAGCGGCGGCCGTGTCGGTGCCGGTCTTCGGAGCCGGCATTGCGGCGCTGTCAGCCGGTTTTGCAGCCGGATCTGTCGGAGCGGCAGGGGTTGCGGCGGGAGCCGGGGAGGCCGGCGTCGGCTGGGTCTGGGCAAATGCCGGTGCCATGGCGGTGGACGCCAAAAGAACAACGGCTGCCATCGTGCTAAGGGTCTTCTTCATAACGAACCTACCTTCCTGTGCTCAACATTATCTCTGAACACGCGGCCCTCCGTCATGGAGCTGTCCGACCGCGCTGGTTCGAGAGGAAAATGTTATGAGGAAGGATTGGTTCCGGCTAATATTGCTGAAATTTTAGGCGATTTCACTGGAACCTTTTCGCGTTTTGCTTGTTTGGAGCGCCTTTTGCATCCTTCATAGGCGATAGGCGGGCTCCGGATCGCAGTGAATGGAAACGGCGATTTCGAACAGCGAGCCGGCCAGCGGGTCGGCAGCACGAGCGGCCTCGTCCAGTCCCTCCCGGGCCGACGTCACGGCCAACCGGTCCTTGCCGATGAAGGCGGGGCAGGTGGTGCGTTTTGCCGGCACCAGGTGACGCGACAGATGCCGGCCGTCAGCCGAATAACGATCGACGGCACCCTCGCCCCAGCGTGCGTTCCAGATCGTTCCGTCGCTGGCGCAGATCGACCCGTCTATGCCGCCCGGCCTGCCGTTCTCATCAACCAGAAGCTCGGCTTCGCCGTTTGGCAGGCCTGTCGCCGGGTCGAGGGATACCCGCATCAGCCGGTTAATGCGGGTGTCGGTATAATAACCGATCGCCCCGTCCGGCGAAAAGCAGATGGAGTTGGGGATGCTGATGCGGTCGAAAAGCTTCGTCACCTCGCCCTGACGGACATGATAGATGGCGCCGGCGCCGTCCTCGGCTTTTCGTCCCATCGTTCCGATCCAGAGGCTGCCGGAGGGATGTACCCTGCCGTCGTTCGAACGGTTGCCCGGCTTTTCCGGCTCCAGTTCGAGATAGGGGGATAGCGCGCCGGTCGCGCGATCACGGATGAACATCCCCTTGTCGCTGGCGATCATCTGCCGGGCGGCGTCGATCGAGGCGAGCGCGCTGCCCATCACCGGCAAGGCATGAACGATCTCCCGCCCGGTCGGCAGATGCAATTCGTGCAATCCTTTGCCAAGGATATCGAACCACCAGAGCGTCTCCGTCTCCGTTTCGAAGGAGGGGCCTTCTCCGAGTTCGCACAGGGAAGAAGAAAGGACACGGCCTTCGAAAGCGTGTGTGGTCGCCATATGAAATCTCCAATTGCATACCGAGGTGATCGATTAGTATCATCGACGGGAGAGAGTCGGCAAACTGCAGGCATAGGCGATTTGATCCCCAACAATTATCTCCTGACAAACAGCCGGAGGCATGCAAAGGTTTGCAAATCCGAGTAGATGTCATCATTGTCGAACTTGATAATTGATGTCGTATTATTCGGAATTGATACTAGCCACAAATTTAGCATCTAATTAAAATCTGAAATAGCAGCCTCCACCACGCAGGCACGTTGGGCGGGAGCTATCCGGGCAAATCCGGAGAGCCGCTTTCCGCCCCAGGCGTCGAAGGCGGGGAGGTGAATATAAAGGACCGGATTGGGCGGATGTATGGGAAATAGCAGGAATCGCTCGACGCCACCCGGCGGACAGAGAAGCAGATGATGGCCAATACCGAGAAAGCAGAAGAAGCTCGTGTCTTTGGCGGAAGTGTCGGAGAAATCGCTGATCTCAAGACACAGTTCGACGTGTTCCGGTTCATGAAGCGGGTAACCGAGCATTACGGCTGCCGCACGTTCATGGTTCTCAACCTGCCCCACGCCACGTCCCTCGAACTCTCCAACAACACGGTCATCACCAACTGGCCCGCGGAGCTGATGTCTCTTTTCGACCGCGAAGGCATGATGCAGACCAGCCCCGTACTTCGGCGGCTACGCGTCTCGACGATCCCGTTCACCTTCGATCTTGAGACCGTGCCGCCGGAGCGGCAAGGGCCGGCCATCCGCGGCATGTTCGGGAGGTTCGGCCTCGTCCGTGGTGCTTATTTCCCCGTCCATGACATGTCCGGCAGTCGCGGTGCTGTTTCTTTCTCAGGCGACGGTCCGCCCTTCACGCACCAGCAGATGATGGAGCTGATGTACATCTCCATCCACGTCTTCGAGCGTCTGGCGGAAATCCGCAACCTCGATGTGCGCACTACGGACGTGCTGACCGACCGCGAGATCGATTGCCTCAACTGGACGGCCGCCGGCAAGACCAGCGCAGAGATCGCAGAAATCCTTGGCCTCTCCGAACATACGGTCAATCACTATTTGAACCGTGCGGCCAAGAAGCTGGATACGGTCAACCGCACCCAGGCAGTCGCCAAGGCGCTCAGGATCGGTTTGATCAAGTAGCCAAATCGAATGCTGCGGCGCACAAAATTTAGCCACCGCTCAAGCCTTGAGCGCTCACAAAATGCCGCTTCCATCAGGGGATGCTGCGCCGCAATAGCGGCTTCGCCCGGAAGTGTTTGAAAAAGCTCATCAATAAGAAGTATCTTCCCGTCTGGCATGTTTCGTGCTTCTGTAGGGGCAGGTCCAGAGGGGACTGCAAGCGCCCCAAGAGGCGTGACAAGAAAAGCCACCGTTCGATCAGTGCGCCACACGGCTGCCGATCGAACGGCGGTTTATCTTGCTTGCCCCCGGCAATGCCGAACTCCTATATATCTGCGAACGCGGCATCCCCTTGAGGGATCGGTATCGCATCAGGCATTCGGGAGTTTTGAAATCATGGCCGACGTGACGAAAGAAGAAGTTCTGGCGGTTCTCGCGAAGGTGCGCGGGCCGGACCTCGAAGGCGATATCGTCTCGCGCGGCATGGTCTCGGACGTCTTCATCTCCGACAACAAGGTCTATTTCTCGATTACGGTGCCGGCAGCGCGGGCGACCGAACTGGAGCCATTGCGCGTGGCGGCGGAACGCACCGTCAAGGCAATGCCAGGCGTCAAAGGCGCGCTGGTGACGCTGACGGCGGACCGCAAGGCCGGTTCCGCTCCCCCGCCGCGGCCGCAGCCTGCCGCTCCGGCTGCCCATTCGCATTCGCACGGGCACGCCCACGATCACGGCCACAGCCATGCGCCCCGGGAACAGCAGCCAGCCCAGCCCCAGCAGCGGGAAAAGCCCGGCGTGCCGGGTGTCGGCGCCATCATCGCTGTGGCATCCGGCAAGGGCGGTGTCGGCAAGTCGACGACGGCGGTCAATCTCGCGCTCGGGCTGCAGGCGAACGGCCTGCGGGTCGGCATTCTCGATGCCGATATCTACGGGCCGTCGGTGCCGCGTCTCCTGAAGATCACCGGCCGCCCGCAGCAGATCGAAAACCGCATCATCAAGCCGATGGAGAATTATGGCCTGAAGGCCATGTCGATGGGGTTCCTCGTCGATGAGGAGACCGCGATGATCTGGCGTGGGCCGATGGTCCAGTCAGCGCTTTTGCAGATGCTGCGCGAAGTCGCCTGGGGCGATCTCGATGTGCTCGTCGTCGACATGCCGCCGGGTACCGGCGATGTGCAGCTTACCATGGCCCAGCAAGTGCCGCTGGCCGGCGCGGTGATCGTTTCGACGCCGCAGGATCTGGCGCTTCTCGATGCCCGCAAGGGTATCGCCATGTTCCGCAAAGTCGAAGTGCCGCTGCTCGGCATCGTCGAGAACATGAGCTATTTCCTCGCTCCCGATACCGGCAAGCGTTACGACATCTTCGGCCATGGCGGCGCGCGGGCCGAGGCGGAGCGGATCGGCGTGCCGTTCCTCGGCGAGGTTCCGCTGACGATCGACATTCGCGAACGGTCCGATGCGGGCACTCCCGTCGTCGCCTCCGATCCCGGAGGGGCGTCGGCGAAGATCTACCGTGAGATTGCCGCCAGGGTCTGGGCCGAGCTTGGCGGCCTTACTCCGCGACCGGCGCCTGCAATCGTTTTCGAATAAGAATTCGCATATATGTTCCCGACATTTTGGAATACCTCCCTCGCGTCGATGGACACTCATTTTAAAGGCGGTTTCCGGTCAAGGCTTTGATGTAGGACACGAATCGTCCTGTTATCGAAGCCCCCTTGAACATATTAGGCGCGGGAGTCATGTTGCGGCGCCCCCCAGGAGGTTTATACGGCTCTTGATTTTGACTATGGCTGTCTCTATAGGCCCGTCCCGCTGGTGGCCGGCTGGCGGTCCCGCAACCAGGGGCCGGCAAGCCCGCTTCTCGTTCAGTGCCGACGACTTTCGGCCGGAGACCACGATTGATCAATGCCTATAGCGCCACTGGCTCGATGAAGACGCTTGCGCCGGCCGAGGCGCTGCGTCAGCTTCCAGACGACATGGTCTGGCTCGATCTGGTCGAACCCACCCCGCAGGAGGACGCCTATGTCGAGGGTCTCCTCGGAATTCAGGTTCCGACCAGAGAGGACCTGAAGGACATCGAACCTTCGAGCCGGCTTTATGTAGAGAAGGACTCGGTGTTCATGACCGCGTCGCTTGTATGGCGCGCCGATGGCAAGGATCCGCAGCTCACCGACGTCGCCTTCATCCTGTCCGGCAGCCGACTGATCACCGTGCGTTACGCCGAGCCGAAAAGCTTCCAGCTGTTCATCGCCAGCTTGAGCCGTCTGCCGGAACCGGGGCGCGATGGTGCCACTTTGCTGGCAAGACTTCTGGAAACCATCGCCGATCGCACAGCCGAAATTCTTGAGCAGACGGTCGATCACGTCGATGCGCTGTCGACCGACATCTTCCGCGACCGCGGCAAGCGCCGCCCGCCGCAGTTCCTGGAACGTAAGCTGGCCGATATCGCCGCATACCATCGGCTGATCAGCAAGGTGCGCGATAGCCTGGGTTCACTCGCCCGGCTGTTGACCTTTCTCATGAACGTGCCATTGATCAGCCAGGACAAGAGCGACGACAACCTCTGCCGAACCATCGCGCGGGATGTCGATTCGCTTTCGGAACATGCCTCTTACATCGCCGGCAATATCGCCTTCCTGCTGGATGCCTCCCTCGGATTGATCAATGTCGAGCAGAACTCCATCATCAAGATATTCTCCATCGCGTCGGTCGTGTTCTTGCCTCCGACACTCGTTGCCTCGATTTACGGCATGAACTTTCAGTTCATGCCGGAACTCGAGTGGCATATCGGATATCCTCTCGCTATCTTCGCGATGCTGCTGTCCGCCATCATCCCCTTTTTCTTCTTTCGCTGGAAAGGCTGGCTTTAAGCCGGACATCCCCCATGGGTCACCCCGCTGAACATCACGACGCCGAGAAAACGAAGGTCCAAGGCCTTTTTGCGCTCGCACTCGGCTCCGTCGGCGTCGTCTACGGCGACATCGGTACGAGCCCGCTTTATGCCTTTCGCGAGGCTCTGAAGCCGATCGCCCACGACGGCGTCACGGAACTCGAGATCATCGGTCTCATTTCGCTGATGATCTGGACGCTGACGATCATCGTCACGTTCAAATACGTGCTTTTCCTGCTGCGCGCCGACAACGACGGCGAAGGCGGCACGCTCTCGCTCCTTGCCCTTCTGACCAAGTCCGCCAACGGCCACAGGGCGCTGTTGATGCTGCTCGGTCTCATCGGCGCAGCACTTTTCCTCGGCGATGCGATGATCACTCCGGCACTGTCGGTCCTGTCCGCGGTCGAGGGCCTGAAGCTGGTGGCGCCGTCGATGAGCAGCGCCGTGGTACCGATCTCGGTCGGCATCCTGATTGGCCTTTTCGCCATCCAGTCGAAGGGAACCGGCCTTGTATCGCGCTTCTTCGGGCCGATCACAGCCGTCTGGTTCATCGTCATGGGCGCGGGCGGCATCGCCCATATCTCGGACGACTACAGCATTCTGGCGTCCTTCAATCCGGTCTATGCGGTCGAATTCATGCTGAACGAGAGCTTCGTCGGCATTATCGTCCTCGGCGCCGTTTTCCTGACAGTCACTGGTGCCGAAGCGCTTTATGCGGACCTTGGCCATTTCGGCCGACGCCCGATCCAGTGGGCCTGGTTCACGCTCGTCTTTCCGGCGCTGACATTGAACTACCTGGGGCAGGGCGCTCTGGTGCTGAAGCATCCGGAAGCGATGTCGGATCCGTTCTACCTGATGTTCCCGCAATGGGCGCTGCTGCCGGTGGTCATTCTCGCGACCGCAGCCACCATCATCGCCAGCCAGGCTGTCATCACCGGTGCTTTCTCGCTGGTCCGCCAGGGGATCCATCTCGGCTACCTGCCCCGTATGCAGATCCAGTTCACCTCGGAAACCAATACCGGGCAGATCTTCCTGCCGTCGGTCAACACCCTGCTTCTGGTCGGCGTCATCGCGCTGGTTCTGGGTTTCGAAAGCTCGGAATCGCTCGCAACCGCCTATGGTATCTCGGTGACCGGCGCCATGGTCGTTACCACGCTGATGGCGTTCGAGTTCGTGCGCGTGAAGTGGAAATGGCCGCAGACGTTCGCGATCTGCGTTCTGGCCCCGCTGCTTGCGCTGGAACTGGTCTTCCTCGGCGCCAACCTCCTGAAGGTCCACGACGGCGGCTGGGTCCCTGTCTCGATGGCGATCATCTTCACCATCGTCATGTGGACCTGGAAGCGCGGTACCGCGATCCTCTTCGAAAAGACCCGCCGGATCGACGTGCCGCTCGAAACCTTCATTCCGATGGTCGAGAAGAAGAGCGATCATGCCCCGGTCTCCGTGCCCGGCGTCGCGATCTTCCTGACCAGCGATCCGGAAACCGCGCCCGCAGCGCTGCTGCACAACATCAAGCACAACCACGTCCTGCACGAAAAGAACGTGATACTGACCATCATCACGGTCAACAAGCCGCGCGTGTCGCTCGAGGAGCGGTTCAAGATCGAGAAGGTCTCGGAGCGTTTCACGCTGATCGAACTGCGCTTCGGCTTCATGCAGTCGCACAATGTCTCGCAGGCGCTCGCCTATCTGCGCAAGACGGGCTTCAAGTTCGACATCATGTCGACCTCCTTCTATCTGGGCCGCCGCAAGCTGGTGCCGGATGCCGCCTCCGGCATGCCCATGTGGCAGGACCGCCTGTTCATCGCCATGGCCAACACTGCGACCGACCCGTCAGACTATTTCCATCTGCCGGCCAACCGCGTCGTCGAGCTCGGCTCGCATGTCATCATTTGAGATGTCCGATTGGGATTCCCTTCGCTGACATTGATGTGAATGTGCTAATTCAAGCCGGCTGCCGGGCGTTTCGGCGGCCGGCGTTAACCGCTCATCAAGGTTAATGATTGATCTTCATCGGGTTCTTGTTGCCCTGTGGAGTTTCCGGTTTTGCGTTCGAATAGTGTTTTGCGTCGCAAGTCCTCATCCGGACTGAGTGGATGGACTTCCCCGGCCGTTTTCGGCCTTGCATGCTGGCTGGTCTTTCCGTCCGCCCCGGCTCATGGCGATCTCGCCGATCTTCTGACCGGCTTCGACGGCACCGAACAATGGCGCATGGTGCTGACCGATTCGCCGGCCGGCTCGATCCATCAGGCCTCGCTCGCTTTTCCCGGCCTCAACAAGGCGGTTTCCGGCAATGCCGGTCTCGAACTCCCGGACGGCCGCAAGATCGCGCTTGTCGGCGAGAACAGGTCCTCGGATCCGCGCCCCGATGAAGACCGCGTCAATCGCGCCGCCAAAAAGGGCCGCATCGTCACCGTCGAACCCATGTTGCCGCCGAAGGCGTTCTCCGCCGGCTCCGTGCTGCAGCGTTCGAGTGCGCTCACTTCGCCCGTCGAAGAGAAAGATGCGATGACAGCCTTCTTGAAGGCCGGCAAGAATGACGCTCCGGTAGAGCTCGCGTCCTTCTATTTCCGCAAGGATGAACCGAAGCGGGCAGAGGACGACCTCATGCCGATGATCGCCAGCCTCATCAACAATCCGACTGCCGATGTGCTGGCGGCCGCCTATGCGCCGTCGGAACCCGATTTCGCCAAACAGTCGCCGTTCGACGCTATTCTGACGGAAAAGAAGAAGCCCGGCCGGTTCATCCCGCCGATCAGTGCCGATGACCACGCCTGGGCCGCAACCCCGCTGCCGCCCGATTCCTTCTCGGCCAAGCAGCAGCAATGCCTCGCATCCGGTATCTACTTCGAGTCGCGCGGCGAATCCGCCCGCGGCCAGGCCGCCGTCGCTCAGGTCATCCTCAACCGGGTGCGCAATCCGGCCTATCCGAAGACGATCTGCGACGTCGTCTACCAGAATGAAGATTGGCGCAATCGCTGCCAGTTCTCGTTTGCCTGCGACAACGTCAAGGACCGAATCCGCTCCGAATACCACTGGAAGATGGCCCGCGAAGTGGCGTTGGCCGTGGCCGCGGGCAAGATCTGGCTTCCGGAAGTCGGCTCCGCCACGCATTATCATGCCGTCTATGTTCGTCCCGACTGGGCGCGCACGATGAAGAAGGTCGGCCGCATCGGCCTGCACGTCTTCTATCGCACCTATGGCGGCGGCTGGAGCTGAGCCGGTTCCGCCGCCTCAACAGGCGGCGATTCCCGCGACAGTTTTACCCGACTCCGGTTGTATCGCTTTTAACCGATTGAATTTACTCGGTTAATTTACCTCAATCGAAGAACCTCGGACGCCTTGACTATGGGGGCGGGCAAAACTATGTTGCGCGCGACTTGAAAACGGGCCGGACGGCGCGAAATCCCTCGCTAATCGCACTTTTTTGCGGTTGGAAAGCATAAAACCGGTTGTGCCGGGAGCAGAAATAGGGGAGGACGCACATGACGGATCACCGCGACGATGGTCTGGAAGAGCGCCGGCGGCGTCTTTCCGCAAAACTTGCGGAAAGGAAGGCCGACGACGACGCAGAGGCGAGGCGGGACGCGCAATCTGAAGAAAGCCGAAAGGGCATGGCCCTCGGCTTCAAGATTTCCTCCGAGTTCATCTCCGCGATCGCAGTGGGTGCGATTCTGGGCTATGCGCTCGATTATTATGTCGGCACGACGCCGTGGGGGATGATCGTTCTTCTCCTCCTCGGCTTCTGTGCCGGTGTCTTGAACGTGCTTCGCTCGGTGGGAAAGGTGGCTCAGCCGCCTGCCCTGCAGAAGCGCAGCGACGGGGACGGAAAGGAAGGCGGCCTTTAAGAAGGGCGCTTCCGGCGAAGTGAAGGGAGCCGCTCAAGGCGGCGAATGAAAGAGGTAGACGGTGGCAAACGATCCGATCCATCAGTTCCAGATCAACAAGATCGTTCCGATCGAGATCGGCGGCATCGACTTCTCCTTTACCAATGCATCCCTGTTCATGGTTGCGACCGTGGCTTGCGCCGCAGGTTTCCTCTATTTCTCCACGTCGCAGCGCTCGGTCGTCCCGGGCCGCGCGCAGTCGGTTGCGGAAATGTCCTATGAGTTCATCGCCAACATGCTGCGCGAAGGCGCCGGCAGCCATGGCATGAAGTTCTTCCCGCTGGTCTTTTCGCTGTTCATGTTCGTGCTGACCGCAAACCTGCTCGGCATGTTCCCCTATTTCTTCACCGTCACCAGCCAGATCATCGTCACCTTTGCGCTGGCGATTCTCGTGGTCGGCACGGTCATCGTCTACGGTTTCTACAAGCACGGCCTGCATTTCCTCAAGCTCTTCGTGCCGAGCGGCGTCCCGGGGGCACTTCTGCCGCTGGTCGTGGCGATCGAAGTGATCTCGTTCCTCTCGCGTCCGATTTCGCTCTCCGTTCGTCTGTTCGCCAACATGCTGGCCGGCCATATCACGCTGAAAGTGTTCGCGGGCTTCGTCGGTTCGCTCGGAGCGCTCGGCGCACTCGGCATCGGTGGTGCCATCCTGCCCCTCATCATGACCGTCGCCCTGACCGGTCTCGAATTCCTCGTCGCCTTCCTCCAGGCCTACGTCTTTGCGGTGCTCACTTGCATGTACCTCAACGACGCGGTCCATCCCGGCGGGCACTAAGGATAAAGACATTGGCGTCATAGGCGTCAGTCTACAGCCGCAACAACCATTTCGAAGGAGTTTCTCATGGAAGCGGAAGCAGCAAAGTTCATCGGTGCAGGCCTGGCTTGCTTTGGTATGGCCGGTACGGCTCTTGGCCTCGGCAACATCTTCGGCAGCTACTTGTCGGGCGCACTGCGCAACCCGTCTGCCGCTGACAGCCAGTTCGGCCGTCTGGTATTCGGCTTCGCCGTTACGGAAGCTCTGGGCATCTTCTCGCTGCTCGTCGCTCTCCTTCTCCTGTTCGTGGTCTGATATCCAGGCCAGGAATTCGATCGCGGCCGCCTGAACAGGGCGGCCGTGGTCTTTCGCATTTGGAATTCACCTGGAGGTGATGATGTTCGTGACCTCGGCATATGCGCAGACCGCGCCGGCCGCTCCAAATACGCCTGCCGCGCCCGCTGGCGAAGTGCATACCGAAACCGGCGTTGCCCACGGCGGCGAACACAAGGGTGCGTTCCCGCCCCTGGATTCCACCTATTTCGCTTCGCAGCTTCTGTGGCTGATCATCAGCTTTGGCCTTTTCTACCTGCTGATGAAGAAGGTCATCGTTCCGCGCGTGGGCGGCATTCTCGAACACCGCCACGACCGGATCGCCCAGGACCTCGACGAGGCCGCCCGCCTGAAGGCGGAAGCGGACGCCGCCGTCGAGACCTATGAAAAGGAACTGGCAGCCGCCCGTTCCAAGGGCCACAAGATCGCCGAAACCGCTCGCGAGGCCGCCAAGACCAAGGCTGTCGCCGACCGCGCCGCGATCGAGGCCGAACTGACCGAGAAGCTGGCCGCTGCCGAGATCCGCATCGGCGAGATCAAGGCAAAGGCTTTCGCGGAAGTCGGCCAGATCGCTGAAGAGACCGCCACCGCCATCGTCGATCAGCTGATCGGCGCCAAGGCAAGCGGCGACGACATCAAGGCTGCAGTTGCAGCCGCGAAGACGGAGGCCTGATCCAATGACATTGGATGCAACATTTTTCGCACTCGTCGCACTCGTCATCTTCCTGGCCCTGATCGTTTACCTGAAAGTGCCGGGCATGATGGCGAAGTCGCTCGACGAGCGCGCCGCCAACATCAGCAAGGAACTCGACGAAGCCAAGCGTCTGCGCGAGGAAGCGCAGACCCTGCTCGCCGAATACCAGCGCAAGCGCAAGGAAGCCGAAGCGGAAGCCGCCCAGATCGTGGCCGTCGCCGAGCGTGAAGCTGCGGCCCTGACCGAGGAAGCTCGCCAGAAGACCGACGAATTCGTCACCCGCCGCAACGCGCTTTCCGAGCAGAAGATCAAACAGGCGGAAGCCGAAGCGATCGGCGCCGTGCGCGCCGCCGCCGTCGACCTCGCCATCGCCGCCGCCCAGAGCGTCATCGCCCGCAAGGCCGATGCCTCCACCCAGGACACGCTCTTCCAGGACGCCGTCGGCAAGGTGCAGTCGAGACTGAACTGATTTCAGTCACATAAGACTTCTGAAAGGCCGGGCGAAAACCCGGCCTTTTTTGTTTTGGGCGAATGGAGGATCGTGATGGATCTGACTGTGGCAAATCTCTCGAGGGAACAAGCGCTCTCCCTGACCGAACGGTTTCTGAGCGCGCGCTTTGCCGATGCGGACTTCGCCTTCGTGGCCGGCTCCATCATGCGCGGCACGGGAACTCCGTCCTCCGATATCGATCTCGTCGTTCTGCATTCGACCCTGCCGCATGCCCATCGCGAGTCGGAGGTCTTCGAGGGGGTGCCGTTCGAAGCCCTGGTCCATGACGATGGGACCTTACGCTGGTTCCTTGAGGCGGATGTAGAAGCGGGTCGTCCCGTGTTGATCCGGATGGTTACAGAAGGCGTTCCTATCGGCCCGCGCCCTCAGCGGGCGGATGCGCTTCGCCGCGAGGCCGAGGCTCTCCTGATCAAAGGTCCGCCTCAGCTGGACCGAGAGGCGCTCGACCGAATGCGTTATGTCATTTCGAGCATGCTGATCGATCTCGCGGACGAACGGCCCGAGTTCGAGCGGGTGGCGATCGGCGCGGCGCTTTATCAGGCGCTCGGCGATTTCATCCTGCGCAATAACGGGCAATGGTCCGGCGCCAGCAAATGGCTGCCGCGGCAGGTGAGGGCATTCGATCCGGTGCTGGGCGATGCATTCATTGCAGCCTTTGATGCGCTGTTTCGCGAAGGAGAGACCAGGCCGATCCTGGATTGCACGGAACAAGTCTTCGTCCCACATGGCGGACTGCTGTTTGATGGCTATCGTGCCGACGCACTGGCCAAATGGCGCAAGTGAATGGAGAGGACTACCGGTCAGCTCTCCGGCAGGTCATCCTTGCGCAGCGGCCTAAAACTCATCCGGTGCAGGGAACAGGGCCCATGCGCCTCGATGCCGGCGCGGTGCTGGGCCGTCCCGTAACCGACGTGATTGGCAAAACCGTAAGCGGGGAAGACCAGATGCGCGCGGGTCATCATCCGGTCGCGGGTTACCTTGGCGATAATGGAGGCGGCGGCGATCGAGACCGAGCGGGCGTCACCCTTGATGACGGCCTTGCCGGGGCAGCAGAGTCCCTGCGGCACGTCGCGGCCGTCGGCGAGTACATAGGCCGGTGTGACGGCCAGCCCCGCCACGGCTCGGCGCATGGCGTCGAGGCTGGCGCGCAGGATGTTGCGTTCGTCGATATGGCGCGGACCGGAGGCCGCGATCGAGACTTCCGCCGTCGCCATGATCGCCTCGAACAGAACTTCCCGCTGGGCAAGGGTCAGCTGCTTGGAATCGTTGAGGCCGTCGGGGATGTTGTTCGGGTCGAGAATGACCGCTGCCGCCACCACCGGGCCTGCCAGGGGCCCGCGCCCGGCCTCGTCGGTGCCCGCGACCGGCCAGTGTCCGGCCTTTCGTGCCACCAGTTCCAGGCTGAAATCCGGAACCAGCGGAACGTCTTCGAAAAGCATCGGAGAATCGGGAGACGTGCGAGGTAACATGGCGGCAACCTCGCACGTCGTCCCGACCTCCTGCAACCCCCGGCGGGCGATTGCGGCGTCGCTATCCACCGAGGGGCGGCGGTGGAACCGGGGTATTTTCCGACGCGGGGGACAGGGCGGGTCGCGTCGGAAATGGGAATTCGCTGTTAAGCTCGCATAAGGTCCGGTCAGAGCAGCGAAAGTTGGATGCCACCGCCGTCGGGGCGGAGGAAAATGTCGTCGCGCAGCGGCAGGCCGCGCCGCACCATGCCGAGTCGCTTGGTCGCCATCTCGAAACGCCGGCCGATCTGCCAGGCATAGGGACCGGCACCCTTCATCCGCTTGCCCCATTCGGCGTCGTAATCCTTGCCGCCGCGCATCGAGCGGACGAGCGACATCACATGCCGGTAGCGGTCCGGATAGTTCTGCAGCAGCCAGTCGCGGAAGAGGGGGCTCACCTCCAGCGGCAGGCGCAGCAGCACGTAGCTCGCTTCCGTCGCCCCCGCCGCGTGACCGGCGTCGAGGATACGCTCGATCTCGTGGTCGTTCAGCGCCGGAATGACGGGTGCCACCATGACCGCGGTCGGAATGCCGGCATCGGTCAACGCCTTGATGGCAGTGAGGCGCTTGGGAGGGGTCGAGGCGCGCGGCTCCATTGTGCGGGCAAGCTTGCGGTCGAGCGTGGTGACCGAAATCCCGACTTTCGCGAGCCCCTTGGACGCCATGTCTGCAAGGATGTCGATGTCGCGGGTGATCAGCGCCGACTTGGTGACGATCGCGACGGGGTGGTTGGCCTTCTGCAGCACCTCGAGGATCTGTCGCATGATCCGCCATTCCCGCTCGATCGGCTGATAGGGGTCGGTATTGGTGCCGATCGCGATCGCCCGCACCTTGTAGTCGGGGCGGCTCAGCTCCCGTTCGAGCAGCTTCGGCACGTCAGGCTTGGCGAACAGCTTCGACTCGAAATCGAGGCCCGGCGAAAGCCCCATGAAACTATGGGTCGGCCGGGCGAAACAATAGATGCAGCCATGTTCGCAGCCGCGATAGGGATTGATCGATCGGTCGAACGAAAGATCCGGCGATTCGTTGCGGGTGATGGCGGTGCGCGGCTTTTCCACCTGCACCTCGGTCCGGAACGGTTCGAGCTCCTCCAGCGTCTGCCAACCATCATCGAATGCCTCGCGGCGCTCTTCCTCGAAACGGCCGCTCGGATTGAGCCCCGCGCCGCGCCCGCGACGCCGGTCGATTTCCACCCGAAGACCGGAGGATTTGACCAACGCATCGGCAATATCGGCCGTATGGGCAGGCGCGAAAGCGTCCTGCCGCAATTGATGCAGCTCGTTCATGGGTTAGCTCCTGAAGGGGAAATTCCCCGTTCCTGATGACTAAATTCCTAGCGCTGATATGAGAACATTGCAAGAACAAAATTCGACGCCCGCGTTTCTGGCGTTCCGTGTTGCAATGCGTTACATGTCAGGGATGCTGACTGTCATCATGGAATGCCGCGATCAGGAATCCGAGTTGGCGCAGACGCTCTCGGTGCTCGTTTCCGCTGCGGTGGAGGGACTCGTGAGCGATGTCGTGGTGCTCGATCACGGTTCGCGGGACGGTTCCTCCCGCGTCGCCGATGCGGCCGGCTGCCGTTTTTACGGCCATTGGGACATCAAGGATATTTTGCGCGGCGCCCGAGGAGAATGGCTGCTGCTCATCGAGCCCGGCGCCCGGCTGCAGGCCGGCTGGATCGACGAGGTGATGGAATATATTGCGCTGAACAAGCAGCCGGCCCGTTTCGCGCCGGCGCGCAACTACCGGCGGCCGTTCTTCAGGCGCATCGGCCGAAGCGTGCCGCCGCTGGAATACGGCATGCTGCTGCCGAAGCGGCAGGCGATCGCGCTTGCAAAATCGGGAATGGACCTGGAAACCCTGGCGCGCGGCCAGAAGGTGTCGAAGCTCGCCAGCGAGATCATCCCGGCCTGGGTGGCCGCGGCAGTCAGGTAGCGGCTATTTGCCGCCGCGCTTCAGGTGCTCGTCGAGCCGCGGCATGATCTCGATGAAATTGCAGGGCATGTGACGGTAGTCGAGCTGCGCCTTCAGAATGCCGTCCCAGGCATCCTTGCAGGCGCCGGGCGAACCCGGCAGCACGAAGATGAAGGTGGCGTTCGCCACCCCGCCCGTCGCCCGCGACTGGATCGTCGAGGTCCCTATCTTGTCGTAGGAAATGCGGTGGAACACCTCCGAAAATCCGTCCATGCGCTTTTCGAACAGCGGCTCCAGCGCCTCGGGCGTCACGTCGCGGCCGGTAAAACCCGTGCCACCCGTGGTAATCACCACGTCGATATCGGGATCGAGCGTCCATTCCCGCACCTGGCCGACAATGCGGTCCCTGTCGTCGGGCACGATAGCCCGCGCTTTCAGCTCATGCCCGGCTTCCGCGATCCGCGCCACCAGCGTGTCGCCGGACTTGTCGTCGGCAGGCGTGCGCGTGTCGGAAACGGTCAGCACGGCGATGCCGACGGGTATGAAGGAGCGGGTTTCGTCGATCCGGTTCATTGGGTTTTCTCTAGCCCTGGCCAACGGTTCTCACCGCCTGAAAATACCATTCCGGCTTCTGGCCGTTAAGGTTTTCCACCGCTCTTTCCGCCGCTTCGAAGGAAGGAAATATCCCGAAACAGGTGGCGCCCGAACCGGACATGCGCGTCAGCATCGTGCCTTCCGCGCCGATCAGGCTGGAGATCTGATCGATTTCCCGCACCAGCGAGCGCGCCGGCGGTTCGAGATCGTTGCGCAGCGTCCTCAGAAAGCCGATCCAGTCGCTGTCGTACGCGCCGATCGGCGGATTGTCCTTCTGCATCAGGCGGCGGAAGATGTCGGGCGTCGAAACCCCGACCAGCGGGTTGCCGAGCACCAGTGCCAGCGAGGGCAGGCCGGGAAGTGCTGTCAGCTCCTCGCCGATCCCCTTGGCCAGCAGCGGCTCGCCCCTGAGGCACATCGGCACGTCGGCGCCGAGCGAAAGACAGAGCGCTGCCAGTTCGGCGTCCGGCAGGCTGGCATTCCAGAAACGCATCAGGCCGCGAAGGGCCGCTGCCGCATCCGCCGAGCCGCCGCCGATGCCCGCTGCGACCGGCAGGTTCTTTTCGAGGTGGATGGCAACCGGCGGCGTTGAAACGCCCTTATCCTCCAGCGCCTTGCGCAGCATGTCGCGGGCTTTCAGCACGAGGTTGCCGTGCCTGCCTTCGCCAGAGGTCGGCAGCAGCGAAGCGAAACGGCCGGACACAAAAAAATCGTCGGCATCCACATCGCAGAAAGCCAGCCGGTCGCCGGTGTCGGCAAAGGTCACGATGCTCTCGAGCAGGTGATACCCGTCGGCCCGCTGGCCGGTCACATGCAGGGCGAGGTTGATCTTGGCGGGCGCCAGTTCGAAAAGGCCCGCCTTGTCGGCGAGCCAGTTGTCGGATGACGGATTGTCCAGAAACATGCGCGTCAGGATTTCTTGTCGGGATTGGCCGGCGCCGGCGGGGCGGGTGCCACCGGTTCCGTCGGGCTGCGGTCGGCCGTCGTGGCGTTCGGATCGAGCGGCGCCAGGCCCTTCTCGATCTTCTCCTTGATCTGCTCGCGGTTGATGTCCTCGCCTTCCGAGATCAGAGCCCGGTTCCACTGGTAGACGGCCTCGAGCTTGCGCCCGACACGCCAGTAGGAATCGCCGAGATGGTCGTTGATCGTCGAATCGCCGGCGCGCAGCTGCACCGCGCGTTCCAGTTCGGTCACGGCCTCGTCGAACTTGCCCATGCGGAAATAGGCCCAGCCGAGCGAGTCGACGATATAACCGTCATCCGGCCGCGCATCGACGGCCCGCTTGATCATGTCGAGACCTTCGTCGAGGTTCTTGTTCATGTCGACCAGGGAATAGCCGAGATAGTTGAGGACCTGCGGCTGTTCCGGATTGAGTTCGAGCGCCTTGCGGAAGTTCGGCTCGGCCTTCGCCCAGTTCTTGAGCCGCTCGTAGGCGATGCCGCGCTGGAAGAAGATCGTCCAGTCGCCGGGCTTCGGCACGGGCCCGATGACCTCGGCGGCCTTGTCGTAGGTCTCCGCCATGGTCTTGTAGTCCTTGGCGTCGGAAAGCACGCTGCCATAGGCGATGTAGCTGCGGATGTCGGAGGGATCGGAATCGATCAGCGACTTCAGGTGCTGCTTGGCTTCGTCGACCTTGCCCGTGTCGGAAAGCGTCACGCCGAGCTGCAGCTCGGAAATGCGGCGCATCGGCGAATCGGCCGGAACGCTGGCATAGAACTTGATGGCCCGCTCCGGCTGCTTGAGCTTCTCAGCGATGCCGCCGAGCAGGATCAGCGTGTCGGCGCTCTTGGGGTCGAGCGCGTGGGAAATCTGCAGGTAGAGCGAGACCATGTCCTCGGCGCCCTGGCGGTTCAGCGCGCCGCCGATCGAAAACAGGACGCCGGCCGCGCCTTCTGCGGCATTGCTCACCTGCTGTTCGGGCTTCTGGCCTTTCTCGATGCTCTGGCGCAGGGCCTTCAGCGGCGCATAGTTGGAGACCATGCCGTCACCGACGGAGATCGCGTCCAGCGCCTTCTGCTTGTTGCCGGCCGCCGCTTCGAGACGTGCCAACGCCATCACCGCGCGCATAAAAGTGTCCGGCGCGGTGGCGACGGCTTCCTTGTTGGTGACGGCGGTATTGAGGTGCTGTCGCGCCGTGCCGATATCGCCGGTCACCAGCGCCATGGCGCCGAGATGGTAATCGGTGAACACCTTGTACCAGGCCGGTCCCTTGAGGTTGTTGATGCCGGCCATCGCCTGCTTGCCCTTTCCGGCCCCGACATCCGCCCAGGCGGAAAGAAGCTGGTGGGTCAGCCGATCGAGGTCGTTCGGGCCTTCGTAGGCAAGAACCTTCTTGGCCGTATCGAACTTCTTGGCGCGCAGGGCATCGAGGCCGCGGACGATCTTGGTGATCCGCTCGACGGCGTTGTCGTCCTTGAGCGCGTTGGCTTCAGCGAGGCCCTGGTCGAAATCGCCGTTGAGCAACAGCGAGATCATCAGCCGTTCGCGGATTTCCAGGTTGGCGGCATCGAAAGCCAGCGCCTTGCGGTAGAGCGCGATCGCGGTGTCGTAATCATGGTCGACGTCGGCTGTCCGGGCGGCCAGAAATGCGCCGGAAAACGTCTTCACGTTGCCAGGGCTGAACGTCACCGTGTCTTTCACCGCTGGCTTCGCTTCCGCCGTCGCCGCATTGGCCACCGTTCCGAACAGGAGAACGGTTGCAAGCGCCGCGCTGGAGAGCAGAAGAAGGCTGGATTTCTGCCGCATAAACATGCCTTTCGTAAGAGCATGGCGATTCGATGAGATACCGCCGCCAATTGTGCCCTATTGATTCATGATAGAATGGCTTTTTTGAAGCACGTCCGCAAGGAAATCCCCAGCGCCGCATGGGGGCGGCGCCGGTCACACCTTCGTCAACGGACGCCGGGCGTCAGTTGACGCGCTGGATCGAAAAGTCGATGACTTCGAGAAGGGCTGCCTTGAGCGGCGAGGCTGGAAGCGGTGCCAGCGCATCGCGGGCGATCGTCCCGTAATGCAGCGCGCGGCCGATCGTGTCGTTCAGGGCGCCGTATTTGTTGATCAGGCCGAGCGCCCTTTCCAGGTTTTCGTCGCTGCTCTCGCCCTTCTCGATCGCCTGACGCCAGAATGCGCGCTCGGCCTCGGTGCCGCGGCGATAGGAGAGGATGACCGGCAGCGTGATCTTGCCCTCGCGGAAATCGTCGCCGACATTCTTGCCGAGATCGGCAGCCTTGCCGCCGTAATCCAGCGCGTCGTCGACGAGCTGGAACGCAAGACCGAGGTTCATGCCGTAGGATTTCAGCGCGCCCCGGCCGGCCTTGTCGGCATTGGCGATGATCGGCCCGACTTCGGCGGCGGCTGCAAACAGCGCAGCCGTCTTGGCGCGGATGACCGAAAGATAGTCGTCCTCGGTCGTTTCCATGTTCTTGGCGACGGAAAGCTGCAGCACCTCGCCTTCGGCGATGACGGACGCTGCGGCAGACAGCACGTCGAGCGCTTCGAGCGACCCGACATCGACCATCATCCGAAAAGCCTGGCCGAGCAGGAAATCGCCAACCAGAACGCTTGCCTGGTTGCCCCAGATCATCCGTGCGGTGGAGCGCCCGCGGCGCAGGTCGCTTTCGTCCACCACATCGTCGTGGAGAAGCGTTGCCGTGTGCATGAACTCCACGCTGGTCGCAAGCTTCACATGGGCCTCGCCCTGGTATCCGAACAGGGCGGCGGACGCGAGCGTCAGCATCGGCCGCAGCCGCTTTCCGCCCGACGAGATCAGGTGGTTGGCGACTTCCGGGATCATCTGCACGTCGGAGCCGGCCTTGGAAAGGATCAGCTGGTTGACCCGATCCATGTCCGCCTTGGTCAGATCCACCAGCGGTTTGACGGATGCCAGTTTGTTTTTGCCTTCTTCAAGCGGTATGACGACGCCCAATGTCAGGCCTCCCTATCGAAATCTTTCAAACGACAATAGAAAGAGGCTGATAGTGCGGCAAGCGCAAATCGCATCCCTCCGGATTATAATGGGGTAACAAAGACATCATGCTGGAGATCATCCGCACCAATGACATCGTGATCCTGTCGCTGGCACAGAGCCTGATGAAGGATGCGGGCATATACTGCATGGTCGCCGACCAGTCGATGAGCGTGCTCGAAGGCTCGCTCGGCCTGCTGCAGCGCCGGCTGATGGTCGATGGCGAGCGGGCGGACGAGGCGCGGCGGATCTTGAAGGATGCGGGGCTGGAAGCGGAGCTGCGGCCTTGATGTCGAGGGAGCTTGGGTCTTGAGTTTTTCCGGAACTTCAACCTTGAGCCTTTGTGCGGATCTCCCCCCTCTGTCCTGCCGGACATCTCCCCCACGGGTGGGGAGATCACAAGCTGCACGATCCCCGCTCCCTCAAAGACATTGTACAGAGGGAGACCTCAGGTCTGAAGTGGTGAGCAGGCGCCCAGCCAATCTCCCCACCCGAGGGGGAGATGCCCGGCAGGGCAGAGGGGGGCTGGCGGTCACCAGCGTTCAATGCTGGCCGACAACAACCGACAGCCAACGGTGTCGCCAAGGATGACCGCACCCACCCACACCATTGACGCCTTTCACCGCGGCCGCTTTCACGTCATGCAGCCGAAGGGCGGCGGGCATCGCTCGGGCGTCGATGCCATGCTGCTCGCCTCGCTGGTCGCCTCCGACAGGCCGGTGAGCGTCGCCGATCTCGGCTCGGGCGCCGGTGCGGCGGGCCTTGCGGTCGCCTCGCGGCTGGAGCGGGCAAAGGTCCTGCTGATCGAGAAATCGCCGCTGATGGCGGACTATGCCCGCAAAACGCTGGAGCTTCCCGAAAACGCCTTCATGGCCGGTCGCGTCGAGGTGCTGGAGGCCGACGTGACGCTGACCGGCAAGCCCCGGCAAGCCGCCGGTCTCGTCGACGAGATCCACGACCACGTGATCATGAACCCGCCGTTCAACGATGCCAACGACCGCAAGACGCCCGATGCCCTGAAGGCCGAGGCGCACGCGATGACGGAAGACTTGTTCGAGGCCTGGATCCGCACTGCAGGTGCGATCATGAAGCCCGGCGGGCAGTTGTCGCTGATCGCCCGGCCGCAATCGATCGCCGAGATCATCGAGGCCTGCGGCAGGCGTTTCGGCGGGCTGGAAATCACCGCCCTCCATCCCCGCCCGGACGAAAGCGCCACGCGCATCCTCGTCACCGCCGTCAAGGGTTCGCGCGCCCGGCTGACATTCCGGGCGCCGCTTTTCGTGCATGGCGCGGATGGCCATGCCTTCTCGGCGTTCGTGGACGACCTGAACAATGGCCGGGCCGCGTATGCCCGCCTCAGCCCGAAACGAAATCGATCAGCAGCTTGACGTTGAGGCCGGCAATGACGACGGCGATCAGCCAGGCGATGCCGGAGAGCCAGATCGGCGCCACGAGCTCGCCCATCTTGGCCTTGCTGGCGGTGAACATGACGAGCGGAAAGACCGCGAAGGAAAGCTGAAGGCTGAGCACGACCTGGGTGAGGATCAGCAGTTCCGCCGTGCCCGCATCGCCGTACCATATGGTCACGAACGCGGCCGGAATGATGGCGATCCCGCGGGTGATCAGGCGGCGGACCCATGGCGGCAGCTTCATCTTGAGGAAGCCCTCCATGACGATCTGACCGGCGAGCGTCGCCGTCACCGTCGAGTTCAGGCCGCAGCAGAGCAGAGCGATCCCGAAAAGCGTCGGTGCGATGGCAAGGCCGAGAAGCGGCGCCAGCAGCGAATGCGCTTCGCCGAGCTCGGCTACCTCGGTCCGCCCGGTACTGTTGAAGGCCGCTGCCGCAAGGATCAGGATCGAGGCGTTGATCAGCAGCGCGAAGCAGAGCGCGACGGTGGAGTCGATCGTCGCATAGGTCAGCGCTTCTTTCTTTTCCGGCAGGGTGTGGCCATAGTTGCGGGTCTGCACGATGCCGGAATGCAGGTAGAGGTTATGCGGCATGACGGTCGCGCCGAGAATGCCGAGCGCCAGATAGAGCATCTCCGGATTGGTGACGATCTCGGTCGTCGGGAAGAAACCGCGGATGACGCCGCCCCATTGCGGATCGGCAAGGAAGATCTGGATTGCGAAGCAGACGGCGATGACGCCGAGCAGGGTGATGATGAAGGCTTCGACCCAGCGGAAGCCCATCTTCTGCAGGTAAAGGATGATGAAGACGTCGAGAGCCGTGATCAGCACGCCGAGCTCCAGGGGGATGCCGAAGATCAGGTTGAGACCGATCGCGGTGCCGATTACTTCGGCGATATCCGTGGCGATGATGGCGATTTCGGCAAGCGCCCAGAGCGGGATGGAAACCCATTTCGGGAACGCGTCGCGGCAAGCCTGCGCCAGGTCTCTGCCCGATGCGATGGCAAGACGCGCGCAGAGCGACTGCAGGACGATCGCCATCAGGTTGGACAGCAGTGCGACCGCGAGCAGCGCGTAACCGAATTTCGAGCCGCCGGCGAGCGAGGTCGCCCAGTTGCCGGGATCCATGTAGCCGACCGCGACCAGGTAACCCGGGCCCGCGAATGCGGCGAGCCGTCGCCATCGCGATCCGGAGTGCGAGATGTTGATGCTGCGATGGACGTCGGAGAGCGATGCCTCTCCGCGCTTGTTCCGCCAGCCGCTGTCCTGCTTCGAACCCAAAACGTCCATCTTTACCTATCTCCGTTCGCGAGAGCGATAATGCCTAGCTGGAATGATAATGCAAGTCATTCGCAACTGGAAAATGAAAACCCTGCTTTAAGTGGGGCAGCCATTGCGTTTGAAAATCCGTCACATACATGCTTTGGCAGAGCCGAACGCGACAGAAGGAAAAGAAATGGCTGGGTTTTTGCAGAGGTTGACGCCGAAAAGGTTCCGTAAGAAGGGGCTGACGATACCCGTCGTCCGGCTTCACGGTGCGATCATGGCCGGCGGCAGCCAGTTCAAGCCGAGCCTCAACCTCGCCGGCGTTGCGCCGATGCTCGAAAAGGCTTTCTCGAAGAAGGACGCGCCGGTCGTTGCTATCTCGCTCAATTCGCCGGGTGGCTCCCCTGTCCAGTCGCGCCTGATCTTCCAGCGCATCCGTTCGCTGGCGGAAGAAAAGGACAAGAAAGTCCTGGTCTTCGTCGAGGATGTCGCGGCCTCGGGCGGTTACATGATCGCGCTCGCCGGCGACGAGATCTTTGCCGACCCGACCTCGATCGTCGGGTCGATCGGCGTCGTTTCCGGTGGTTTCGGCTTCCCGGAACTGCTGCGCAAGATCGGCGTCGAGCGCCGCGTCTATACCGCCGGTGAAAACAAGGTGATCCTCGATCCCTTCCAGCCGGAAAAGGAAGGCGACATCGAATACCTGAAGGCCCTGCAGCTTGAAATCCACAATGTGTTCATCGAGATGGTCAAGATGCGCCGCGGCGAGCGGCTGGCCGATGACGCGACCATCTTTTCAGGCCTGTTCTGGAGCGGGTTGCGCGGCCTCGATCTCGGCCTGATCGACAGTCTTGGCGACATGCGCGAAGTCCTCAAGCGCCGTTATGGCAAGGATACGAAGCTGGAACTGATCGGCAGCGCCCGCACCCTGTTCGGCCGCCGCGTACCCGGCGTCGTTTTCGGTGAGGGGAAGGCCGGAGAAATCGCCGCAGGCGCGGTCACGGGACTTGCCGCGAGCCTGGAAGAAAAGGCAATGTGGAGCCGCTACGGCCTGTGAGGTCGCAAGAATAGCGCGAGAGGGGAAATGGCGCAGCTTATATTTCTGATCATCGTCATCGGCGGCGGCTGGATGCTCTACAAGAAGTTCATCAAGGACGCCCAACGACTGTCATCGCGCACCCGCCGGGAGGAAAAGGAGCGCCAGACCGGCGCAATCGGCACGCTGGAACGGGACCCGGCGACCGGGGAATACCGGGTGAAGCGGGACGAGGAGTAGAACTCATGCCCGATGAGAAGACGTCTGCCGTCGGGGAGGCCGATGCCGACGAAAGACGTGCGGCACTGGAAAGGATTCGCGCTTTCACGTGGGATTTGCCGGAAGGCTGGAAATTCGATCGCGAGGAAGCCAATAGCCGTGAGACGAATAGCGATTAAACCCGTTCCTTCACCCGCGATGCCCAATCGGAGCCCGCATAGCTTACGCAGAGAATGGAGACGGTCAGGTTTTGATCGTTCACGGTGAAGCAGACGACGGCTTTTTCTGAGGCCGGGATGGCGCGTAGACCGGGTAGAATGTCATCCCGGATGGTCCCGATTTTGGGGAAGTCTGTAAGGCGGGAGATGAACAGCGTGATCTCGTCTACCTTGGATTTGCCAATGGCAGTGCCGGCATAGGACGAAATGAAATCGGTAATGTCAAAGATATCGAGTTCGACGAGCGGGTGCTTGATGATCGTGTAGCTCATCAGCGGTTCTTATATTTCTCGTCCAGCCTTGCCTTGATGCGGTTAGCCATTTCGTCCCCATCCCAGGGCAACCACTGATCCCGCGGCAGTTCAGCGCGGCGGCGGATCTCGTCCTTCATGCCGATCAGCGGGTCGTCATGAGCGGAACTCTCCTCGTCCCGCAACAAACTATCGATGCCAGCCTCCAGCACCTTCTCGACGGACGGAAACTGGCCGTCCTCGACGAGCTTTTCGGCAAGCCGCAGGGAGCGCTCGGACAGGGTGAAGCTGTTCTTGACGTTCATGGTCTTTCTCCGGAAGAACGGACGAACCTTAACATGGATCCCGCCCTGCGCGCATAGCCGTAAGTTCTGCGAACGCATAAATCCTTGACCCGCGCCCCTGATGCGTGGCACTCGTCCGCATCCTCGAACCGACACAGATATGGCCATGACCGAGCTGCCCGACCACATGTCTCCGACCCGCTCCTTCCAGGGGCTGATCCTCGCGCTCCAGAATTACTGGGCCGACAAGGGTTGCGCGATCCTGCAGCCCTACGACATGGAAGTCGGTGCCGGTACCTTCCATCCGGCGACAACCCTGCGTGCGCTCGGCCCCAAGCCGTGGAAGGCCGCCTATGTGCAGCCGTCGCGTCGTCCGTCCGACGGTCGTTATGGTGAAAACCCCAACCGCCTGCAGCATTATTACCAGTTCCAGGTGATCCTGAAGCCGAACCCGCCGAACCTGCAGGAACTCTATCTCGGTTCGCTTGCGGCGATCGGCCTTGACCCGCTGCTGCACGACGTACGTTTCGTTGAGGACGACTGGGAAAGCCCGACGCTCGGCGCCTGGGGCCTCGGCTGGGAATGCTGGTGCGACGGCATGGAAGTCTCGCAGTTCACCTATTTCCAGCAGGTTTGCGGCATCGAATGCTCGCCGGTCGCCGGCGAGCTGACCTATGGTCTCGAACGCCTCGCCACCTATCTGCAGGGCGTCGACAGCATCTACGAGCTCAATTTCAACGGCCGCGAGGGCGAGGAAAAGATCTCCTATGGCGACGTCTTCCTGCAGGCCGAGCAGGAATATTCCCGCCACAACTTCGAATTCGCCGATACCGCCATGCTGCACCGGCACTTCATCGATGCGGAAAAGGAATGCCAGTCGCTGCTCGCAGCCGGCGCTCCGGGTGCGAACGCCAACCAGATGCTGCACAAATGCGTCTTCCCGGCCTATGACCAGTGCATCAAGGCGTCCCACGTCTTCAACCTGCTGGATGCCCGCGGGGTGATCTCGGTCACCGAACGCCAGAGCTACATCCTGCGTGTGCGCACGCTTGCAAAGGCCTGCGGCGAAGCCTTCTTGATGACCGATGCCGGTGGTGTGAATTTCGGCAAAGCCGCCTGATTTCGGACCTTGCCGCCTGCGGCGAACCGTTCAAACGGCTCCCGTCCATTGCGTGCCCAACTGCCAGACGGGCTTGAGGGTGGGATAGGCCCCGGTCGGAAGCTGCCCTGCATAGATCTGCAGAAACCGGCGTGTGCCGGCCGGTTCCGGCGGCTTCATCATCACGCCGTACTGAAAAAACAGCACGGCAAACGCCAGCACATTGGCGGTTCGCACCAAGGACGCCATGGCAATTCCATCCAGATTGTTTTGGGGTGGGGCCGAATCTTCGGAATCGCCCCTATTCTGCAAGAGAATCTAAGGTATCCACGCGGTCGAAACTTTGCTGTAAATCAAAACTGTTACCGCGAAAAATAATCGATGACTTCAACCACTTTTTTATACCAGGCCTCTACTGTCCCATCGCAACGGCAAGTCGGGAGACTCAGATGTACATTTTGATCGGCATAATTGTTCTCGCTGCACTCTACGTCGTCATGATCTACAACGGCCTCGTCAAAGCCCGGCAGATGGCGGAGGAGGCGTGGTCCGGCATCGACGTTCAGCTGAAGCGCCGCGCCGATCTGATCCCGAACCTCATCGAGACGGTGAAGGGATACGCCGCCCACGAAAAGGACACGTTCGAGGAAGTCGTCAAGCTGCGCAACCAGGCGCAAGCTGTGCCGGCAGGCGATGTCGCCGGTCGTGCCCAGGCGGAAGGCCTGCTCGGCCAGGCGCTCGGAAAGATCATCGCGCTTGCCGAGGCCTATCCGGACCTCAAGGCGAACCAGAACTTTTCCGAACTGCAGGAATCGCTCGAAACCATCGAAAGCGAGATCCAGATGTCGCGGCGGTACTACAACGGCGCTGCGCGCGACCTGAACGTCAAGGTCGAAAGCTTCCCGAACAACCTGGTCGCCGGCCAGTTCGGTTTCTCGAAGCGCGAGTATTTCGAGATCGAGAATGCGGCGGACCGGGCGGTCCCCACCGTCAAGTTCTGAAATCCGTCATTGGACCTTCGTGCCGCAACGGTTTAAGAGCGCGGTCGGCCGCCTTATTGCGGCATTCCATTTGGCGTTAAGAGACGAATATCATGGGCAGAGCCAAACTCACCATCCTGCCGCCGGGCAAGCCGCTTTCCGGACGCGCCATGCCGCCGGGTTCCAAGTCGATCACCAACCGCGCGCTGCTTCTGGCGGGCCTTGCCGAGGGCACCAGCCGGCTAACCGGCGCGCTGAGAAGCGACGATACGCGCTACATGGCCGACGCATTGCGGGCGATGGGCGTGGCGGTCGAACAACCGGACGAGACGACCTTCGTCGTGACGGGCAACGGCAGGCTTCTGCCCCCCTCCGCGCCGCTGTTCCTCGGCAATGCCGGCACCGCGACCCGATTCCTCACCGCCGCTGTCGCTTCTGTCGATGGCACCGTCGTCGTCGATGGTGACGAACACATGCGCAAGCGGCCGATCGGCCCGCTCGTGACTGCCCTGAAGTCACTCGGCATCGATGCCGAGGCGCCGACCGGCTGCCCGCCGGTCACCGTGCGCGGCAACGGCCATTTCGCATCGGGCCGCGTAGAAATCGACGCCGGTCTTTCCAGCCAATACGTCTCTGCGCTGCTGATGGCGGGGCCGCTTGTCAGCCGAGGCGCCAACGCCCCGTTGACGGTTGCGCTGGCCGGCGCGGAAATCGGCGCCCGCGGTTATGTGGACCTGACGCTCGCCGCCATGCAGGCCTTCGGCGCCAAGGTCGAGCAGATCGACGCCGCGACCTGGAAGGTCGAACCGACCGGTTACAAGGCCGCAGATTTTGTGATCGAGCCGGATGCCTCTGCTGCCACCTATCTCTGGGCTGCCGAAGTACTGACCGGCGGTGCCATCGATCTCGGCGTGCCTGCCACAGCCTTCACCCAGCCGGATGCCAAGGCCTACGAAGTGATCGCGCAGTTCCCGCACCTGCCGGCCGAAATCGATGGCTCGCAGATGCAGGATGCGGTGCCGACGCTCGCGGTGCTCGCCGCCTTCAACGAAACGCCGGTGCGTTTCACCGGCATCGCCAACCTGCGTGTTAAGGAATGCGACCGGGTGAGGGCACTCTCGCTCGGCCTCAATGCCATTCGCGAAGGCCTTGCGACCGAAGAGGGCGACGACCTGATCGTCGCCTCCGACCCGTCGCTTGCCGGCCAGACCTTATCCGCCGAAATCAACACGTTTGCCGACCACCGCATCGCCATGAGCTTCGCGCTGGCGGGGCTGATGATCGGCGGCATCACCATTCTCGATCCGGATTGCGTCGCCAAGACCTTCCCCAGCTACTGGGACGTCTTGGCCTCGCTCGGGGTTGAATACACGGACATAGTTTAAACGGAAAACCCGGATCGGCCCGTGCCGAAGAGGAGAAATGTCGTGATGCGGTGGTTCTCCGGCTTTGGTCTGGCTCTGCTTCTCTGCTTGTCGGCGGCGCTGCCCGCCGCGGCAGAGGAATATATCCGCTCCTATCATTCCGACATCCAGGTCGCCGACAACGGCGACCTGACGGTGACAGAGACGATCATTGCCAATGCGGAAGGCGACAAGATCAAGCGCGGCCTGTTTCGCGATTTCCCGCTGACGATGCAGGACGTCAACGGCCGCACCGTGCGCGTCGGTTTCGAGGTCGTTTCCGTCACCCGCGACGGCCAGGCCGAGCCCTTCCACACGGAAAGCGTCACCGGCGGCATCCGTATCTATTCCGGCGACAAGGACGTGTTTCTCCGGGATGGCGAGCACACTTTCGTCTTTACCTACAGGACCGACCGGCAGATCCGCTATTTCGGAGACCATGACGAACTCTACTGGAACGTCACCGGCAATGGCTGGGAATTCCGCATCGCCCAGGCCTCGGCGCGGGTGACCTTGCCGGGTGCTGCGCGGATAACCCAGACCGCCGCCTATACCGGCCCGCTCGGATCCACCGCCCGCAATGCCCGCATGCAGGCAAATGGCAATCAGGCGGCCTTTTCGACCACCCAGCCGCTCGGCATGCAGGAAGGCCTGACGATCGTCGCCGGCTTTCCCAAGGGGATCGTCGCTCCCCCTTCGAAAGAACAGGAAAGCGCCTGGTGGTGGCGCGACAATATCGGGACGATCATCTCGATCGTCGGCCTCGTCCTCGTCGTCGGTTATTATGCGCTTTTCTGGGGCCGCGTCGGCCGCGATCCGGATCGCGGCGTCGTCGTGCCGCGCTGGGATGCGCCGGAGGGCCTGTCGCCGGCCCTCGTCAACTACATCGACAACAAGGGCTTTTCCGGCGGCGGCTGGACGGCTTTCGCCGCAAGCGCGCTCGATCTGGCGGTCAAGGGTTACGTAACGCTGGAGGACCTCGCGGAGAAGATCGTCATCCGGCGCACGGACAAATCCGTGCCGCGGGACGTGCCGATCGGCCAGGCCTCGATCCTCGGTTCCATCGGTGCCAAGGGGCAGGCACTGGTGATCGACGAGGCACACGGCACCACTGTCCAGTCGATCGGAGCGAGCTTCCGCCAGGCGATCGAGAAGGAACATCGCGGCAAATATTACAACGGCAACAAGGGCTATGTGATCGGCGGCGTCGTCCTGAGCGTGCTGTCCATCGTGGCTCTGCTGGTGTTCGGCAATCTCGAACCGGACATGATCGCCATGCTGATCATCCCCGCGTTTTTCTCCGTGGTCTTCGGTTTCCTCGCTGTTGGTTTCGGTAAGGGCTTTCGCCGCGGCTCGTCGCTGATTTCGAAAATCGTCTCGGTCGTGATCCTTGGTTTTATCGGCCTGGTGGCCCTGTCGATCGGCTCGGCGGTGCTGGTGGCGATCATGTCGGAAATGACCGGCAACGAGCATTGGCCGATCCTGGTCTCGGTCGGCGGCATCGTGCTCGCCAACGTCATCTTCTTCTTCCTGATAGGTGCGCCCACACCGCTCGGCCGCAAGCTGATGGACGGCATCGAGGGCCTGCGCATCTACCTGACGCTTGCCGAAAAGGACCGCATGAACACGGCCGGCGCCCCCACCATGTCGCCGCAGCATTTCGAAAAGCTGCTGCCCTATGCGGTGGCGCTCGGCGTCGAGAAGCCGTGGAGCAACACATTCGAGACCTGGCTTGCGAGTGCCGTGGCAGGCGCTGCCGCCGGCGCCTATGCGCCCGGCTGGTATAGCGGCAATTACGGCTCCAATTTCGGCGATCGCATCGGCGGCTTCTCCTCCTCGATGGCCTCCACCATCGCCTCGACCATCCCCGCGCCAAAATCCTCCTCGTCCTCCTCGGGCTTCTCCGGCGGCTCGTCCGGTGGCGGGGGAGGTGGCGGCGGCGGAGGCGGCTGGTAAACACTTTCGCCAATCCGGCTGGTGACTTTTGGCGGCGGGCTTGCTAAGGCCACGCCCTGTTGAACAATCATCAAAAAGTTGATTATCGATGCCCGATCTGCTTCTCGAACTCCGCTCGGAGGAAATTCCCGCCCGCATGCAGCGCAAGGCGGCGGGAGACCTGAAAAAGCTCGTCACCGACGCGCTGGTGGAAGCGGGTCTGACCTATGAGGGTGCGCGCGAATACTGGACGCCGCGTCGCCTGACGCTCGATATCCGCGGCCTGACGGCCCGCTCGGCCGACCAGCGCGAGGAGCGCAAGGGCCCGCGCACCGATGCGCCGGAAGGCGCCATCGCCGGCTTTCTGCGCGGCGCAGGTCTGTCGTCGATCTCGGAAGCACAGGTTGTCAACGATCCGAAGAAGGGCGATTTCTACGTCGCCGTCATCTCCAAGCCCGGCCGTCCGGCGGAAGAGATCATTGCCGAGGTGATGCCCGGCATCATCCGCAATTTCCCCTGGCCGAAATCGATGCGCTGGGGTGCCGCTTCCATGCCGAAGGGTGCCCGTTTCGCCGGCATCGACGGCAAGGGCCCGGAAAGCCTGCGCTGGGTGCGCCCGCTGCAGTCGATCGTCTGCGTCTTCGGCCCGGAACATGACGAAACCCAGGTCATCCCCTTCGAGATCGACGGGCTGGTGGCCAGCAACATCACCTACGGCCACCGTTTTCACGCGCCCGACGCCATCACCGTCCGCCGCTTCGACGACTATGTGACCAGCCTTGAAAAGGCAAAGGTCATGCTCGATGCCGACCGCCGCAAGGACGTCATCCTGCACGACGCCCGCGACCTCGCCTTCGCCAACGGCCTCGATCTGGTCGAGGATGAAGGCCTGCTGGAAGAGGTCTCCGGCCTCGTCGAATGGCCGCACGTGCTGATGGGCGAGTTCGAGGAGGATTACCTCGAGATCCCCTCCGAAATCATCCGGCTGACCATCAAGACGAACCAGAAATGTTTCGTCACCCGCCCGCAGACCGGCGGCGAGGGCCTTTCCAATCGTTTCATCCTGATCTCGAACATCGAGGCCAAGGACGGCGGCAAGGAGATCATGCACGGCAACGGCAAGGTCGTGCGCGCCCGCCTCTCCGACGCCAAGCATTTCTGGACCCGCGACCAAGGCGACATGCCCGATCTGGATACGCTGAAGGATTCTGCTGCGAAGTTCGGCCTCGATCTGAAAAAGCCGCTCGACCAGCGCATGGCGAAGCTCGATGCGCTGAACGTGACGTTCCATGCCAAGCTCGGCACGCAGGGTGAGCGCGTCGCACGCATCCGCGCGTTGGCGAAGGAACTGGCAAAGGTCACTGGTGCTGATCCGGCCCTGGTCGATCGCGCTGCGGTGCTGGCCAAGGCGGACCTGCGCACCGAAGCTGTCGGCGAATTCCCGGAACTGCAGGGCCTGATGGGCCGCAAATATGCGATTCTGCAGGGTGAGGATGCCTCCGTTGCCGCTGCGATCGAGGATCACTGGAAGCCGAACGGCCCATCGGATCGATTGCCTGAGGAAAAGGTCGGGCTGACGGTCGCGCTTGCGGATAAGCTCGATACGCTGGTTGGCTTCTGGGCGATCGACGAAAAGCCGACGGGTTCGAAGGATCCGTTCGCGCTGCGCCGGGCTGCGCTCGGCGTTGTGCGTATCCTTCTGGAACGCAAGGTCAGGCTGCCACTCACCCAGGCTTTTATGTGGGCCTATTCTCCGAGCATCTACGGTACTGCTGCGAAAAGTCTCGATGAAGTAGCAGAACGAGCTTATAGCCCCGACCTCCTCTCCTTCTTCCACGACCGTCTCAAAGTCTATCTCCGCGACCAGGGCGCCCGCCACGACCTGATCGACGCCGTCCTCACGCCGGACGCCGACGACCTCCTGCTGATCGCCCGCCGCGTCGAGGCGCTGACGGCGTTCATCACCTCCGAAGACGGCAAGAACCTGCTCGCCGGCACCAAGCGTGCCGTGCAACTCCTTGCCGCCGAGGAGAAGAAGGGCACCGTCGTCGCCGATGGCGTTTCGGAAGAACTGCTGAAGCTCGATGCCGAAAAGGCGCTCTGGGCAGCCATCGTGGTCGCCTCGAAGGAAGCGTCCGACGCGGTGGCCAAGGAAGATTTCCGCTCGGCCATGGAAGCCCTGTCGAAGCTGCGCGCACCCGTCGACAAATTCTTCGAGGACGTGCTGGTCAACGACGAGGACACGGCGATCCGCGCCAACCGCCTGGCACTCCTGAAGGCCATCCGCGAAGCGACCGCGACGGTTGCGGATTTCTCCAAGATCAGCGGCTGACCTGAACAAAAAAACCGCCGGATCTTTCGACCCGGCGGTTCCCCGTCCCCCGACTAACTTTTGACTAGCTCGCGCGGCGCATCTTCTGGGCAACGCGGTTGAGGCTGCCGGCACCGGTATTGTGACCGCTATTCTGGCCTGCACTGATGCGGAAGCTGCTGATCAGGCTCAGCAATTCGTCCGTGTCGGCGGCAAGCGCTTCGGCCGAGGCGGTCGTTTCTTCCGCCATCGCCGCATTGTGCTGGGTGGCCGCGTCGAGCTGGTTCAGCGACGACGAGATCGAGCGCAGCGTCGTGTCCTGTTCTGAGGCCGAATGGGCGATCTTGCCGACGATGTCGCTCGCGGCCTTTACCTGGTTGGAAATCCGCTTCAGGGCTTCGCCCGCCTCGCCGACGAGGCGCACGCCGTTCTGCACCTGCCCGGAAGAACGCGAGATCTGATCCTTGATCTCCTTGGCGGCAGCGGCGGAGCGCTGGGCGAGTTCGCGGACTTCCTGGGCGACGACCGCGAAACCCTTGCCGGATTCACCGGCGCGGGCCGCCTCGACGCCGGCGTTCAGGGCCAGCAGGTTGGTCTGGAAGGCGATGTCGTCGATGACTCCGATGATCTTGGAGATCTCTTCCGACGAATGCTCGATGCCGCCCATCGCGTCGATCGCCTGGGCGACGATCTGGTCGGAACGGTTGGCCTCGGCGCTGACAGAGGTAACGCGCTGGGCGGCCTCATGGGCGCCTTCTGCGGTCTGCCGGACGGCGACGGTGAGTTCGTCGAGAGCCGCGGACGTCTCTTCGAGGTTTGCGGCCTGGCGTTCGGTACGCTGCGACAGTTCGCTGGAGGCGCGGCGGATCTCTTCCTTGGAGCCGCCGATGTCGATGCCCTTGGCATTGACCTTGCTCATCGCGGCTTCGAGATGAGCGAGCGCTTCGTTGAAGTTGTGGCGGAGCGTCTCGTAACGCGGTCCGAGATCGTTGCAGCGGATGGTGAGGTCGCCCTGGGCAAGCGCTTCGAGCGCTTCGCCGATGGTGGACACCACGCGGCTCTGCAGCGCGGCTTCCTTCTGCTGCATATCGAGGTTCTGCTGGCGCTCGCGGTCGAGTTCCGCCTTCTGTTTTTCCTCGCGATCGGCCATGGCGTGGCGTTCGCGGATCTTTTCCTGCAGCGCCTGGGTGGCTTGCGCCATCATGCCCACTTCGTTCGACATTTCCGTATGCGGGATCGCCGCTGTGACGTTTTCGTCGGCGACGGCCTGCAGGGCCGTGTGCACGGCGGCAAGCGGTTTGGTGATGTTGCGGATGACGAGGAAGGCGATGCCGAGTGCAAACAGGAAGGCGATCAAGCCGATGCCGAGCACTTCCAGGATCGTCTTGTTGATCTTGGCGTCGAGGTCGTCGGTGTAAACGCCCGTGCCGACAATGATCTGCCAAGGCTCGAAAGCGCGGGAATAGGCGGCCTTTTCAAAGACCTTGTCGGCCGGCATGCCGGGCTTTTCCCAGTAATAGATGGTGACGCCGCCGCCGGCACGGCCCTTGGCGACCATCTCTTCGCGGAACAGGTTGCCCATCTTGTCCGGCTGACCCTTCTGGTTCACGCCGATCAGTTTGGAATTATAATGGAACTGCGTCACGGTGTCGTAGTTCAGGCCGAAGAGGTAACCGGCCGGCTCGTATTTTATCCCTGCCACGGTTGCGTAAGCCAGTTTCTGGGCGTCCTCGCGCTTCAGCTCACCCGACTTTTCCCGGTCGTAGTAGGATTGCAGGATGGAAATGCCCGATTCCACCTGGGTGCGCAGCATTTCGTAGCGCTCAGCATAGATGGAGGCGATCGATGTGCGGATCTGATAGTAGGTGACGGCGCTAAAAGCCACCATGAGCACTGCCACCATGGCCAATAACTGGTGGGAAATCTTGAGATTCTTCATGTTTCGACTCACTTTCAGGCAGCCGAACTCTCCCGGAGGAGCCGGAGCGGGGCGAAGTTTTGGGGGGAGCGCGTCCTGCGCCGGTCACGTGCTTACATCGCACTATGACGGGAGAGTGATCTCGAACATTTGAATAAAAATTTAATTATCGGGGCCTTGACAGCCCCAAAAGCAAATATTTTGGGCAGTCTGGATTTGATGATGCGCAATTTGCGCGCATTCCGTGAAGGCGTGTTCCAAAAGCACTTTCTGCTATGTAAATATAATGATTTTCTAAAACTAGAACAGGTTGGTGCGCAGCTGGAACATGTCGAGGGCAAGCGGCTGCGGCGCGAGGGATGCTTCGGCAATTCCGACCGATGCCTCGCCGATTGTCTTCACGGCACTGGTCATGGCGTCGGTATCGATGCCGTCAGCCGGTGCTTCCGCGGCGACGATCTGCGTCTGGGTCGAGCCGTTGGTCGTCGGGTGAAGCTCGGCGATCGCCTTTTCCTCGGCCATCCATTTCGGCAGCTTGCTGAGATGGATCACCGGCGAGCCGCCGAGCCAGGCTTCGGTGCGCGCCAGCTTCTTCTCACCGTTGATCTCGATGATTTCCGTCTTCTGGGTGCCTACCGGCAGATCGGGGACCTTGTAGGCCGCTTCGTCCGATTCCGGTGCCACGGCGACCGGGCAGCCTGCGCAGGTCTTGGTGACGATACTGACGCCTGGCTGATGTGTGCCGTTGATCACCGTGATCGACGACGCGAAAGCGGAACCGCTTGCAAACACCAGAGCTGTAGCCAGAACGAGACGCATGACCGGGAATCCTTCTTGAGGTCCCGCATGATTACCGCCGCTTCGTTTCCATCCCGTCTGGATAATCGGTAAATTTTGAATGAACCGGCGTTTCCGGCACTCAGTTCTTTTCGCGCGCGACCGCCTGCCAGCCGATATCGCGGCGGCAGAAGCCGTTTTCCCATTCGACCTGGCCCACGAGTTCATAGGCGCGCGCCTGCGCATCCGCGACGCTCCCGGCGGTTGCCGTAACGTTCAGCACGCGGCCGCCGGTCGCGACGAGTTGGCCGTCCTTGAGAGCCGTCCCGGCGTGGAAGATCTTCCCGCCGACAGCATCCTCCGGCAGGTGGGCGATCGGGGTACCCTTGTCGTAGGCGCCCGGATAACCCTTGGAGGCCATCACCACGGTCAGCGCCACGTCGTCGCTCCACTCAGTGGAGACCTGGTCGAGGGTCTCGGTCGCTGCCGCATGCAGCAGGTCGAGCAGGTCGCTCTTCAGCCGCATCATCAGCACCTGGCATTCCGGATCTCCGAAGCGGACATTGTATTCGATCAGTTCCGGACCCTTGGCGGTAATCATCAACCCGGCGAAGAACACGCCAGTGAAGGGATGTCCGCTTTCGGCCATGCCGCGGATCGTCGGCTCGATGATCTCCTTCATGGTGCGCGCGACCATGTCGGGTGTCATTACCGGGGCAGGCGAATAGGCGCCCATCCCGCCGGTATTCGGGCCCGTATCGCCGTCGCCGACCCGCTTGTGGTCCTGGGCTGTCGCCAGCGCCAGCGCCGTCTTGCCGTCGGACAGGCAGAAGAAGCTCGCTTCCTCGCCATCCAGATAGGCTTCGACCACCACCTCGGCGCCGGCCGACCCGAAGGCGCCGTCGAAGCAGTCGTCGATCGCCGCAAGCGCCTCGTCGAGAACCATGGCGACGGTGACGCCCTTGCCGGCGGCAAGCCCGTCTGCCTTCACGACGATCGGCGCGCCCTGTTGCCTCACATAGGCCTTGGCCTCGGCCGCGTCGGTGAAGCGGCGATAGGCGCCGGTCGGGATGTCGTAGCGAGCGCAGAGGTCCTTGGTGAAACCCTTCGAGCCTTCGAGCTGGGCGGCGGCGGCAGACGGACCGAAGGTCGCAATGCCCTTGGCGCGGAGATGGTCCGCAAGCCCGGCCACGAGAGGCGCTTCCGGCCCGACGACGACAAGATCGATTGCGTTGTCGAGGCAGAAGGCCGCGACGGCGGCATGGTCGTCGATGTCGAGCGACACGAGTTCGGCATGATCGGCGATGCCGGGATTGCCGGGGGCGGCGTAGAGTTTGCCGAGTTTCGGAGACTGGGCGAGTTTCCAGGCGAGTGCGTGCTCGCGTCCACCCGAACCGATCAAGAGAACCTTCATGTCCTGCCCTCGCCTGCGCTGAAAACCTTGGCCTTGCGCGGCGGTTAAGGGGAGGGGAGGCAAAGGTCAAGGGCCAAGGCTTGGGTGGCCTCCCATCTTGTGGCCATCATGGCGTTTCGATGGGAGGCCGCTGCGTTCGATAAAGGTCAGAATTCACCGCGCCGATTTTTAGCGCCACGTCGTATGTCCAGTGTCGTCTGGAAGATCACCCTGTTCCGATAAGCAAGGAAAGGCACCGGTTCGTTCCGAAGGGACGCATCGTTCAGCTTCTGTTCGAGATAGGAAATGGCAGCCTCGAGCTCTTCATTGGCGACCGCCGTATCAAATGCCAGAATCCTGGCGGCGTTTTTGGGCATTCGTCTCTCCATTCGGCCGCATCATGCGGCGGCATGGGTTTTAGTTGCCTCTGGCCGGGGGCGAGAGTGCGTTGTTTTTTTCCACAGGGCCTTGGTTAGCGATCGGTCACCGCCTGTTTCGTTCCGGCACGGCTGGCTCCAAGCAAATTGTGGAACCGCCATTCGCCACGTTGCCTTGCCACAAACTTCGACTATGGTCGCGCCTCCCATTTGAACGAGGACGCCCATGGCCGCCGATCTCCGTTTCCTTGCCGCCGCGATTGCCGCGGAAATCAATGCCCGTCCCGAACAGGCCGCCGCCGCGATCGGGCTGATCGACGAGGGCGCCACCGTGCCGTTCATCGCGCGCTACCGCAAGGAAGTGACCGGGGGCCTGGACGACACGCAGCTTCGCAACCTGTCGGAGCGCCTGGTCTATCTGCGCGAGCTCGAAGCACGCCGTTCGACCATCGCTGATTCGATCAATTCGCAGGGCAAGATGACCGACGAGCTTGCCGCAAAGATCGGCAGGGCGACGACCAAGGCCGAGCTCGAAGACCTTTATCTCCCCTACAAGCCGAAGCGCCGCACCCGCGCCGAGATCGCCCGCGAGCGCGGCCTCGGACCCCTGGCCGAAGCGATCTGGGCCGACCGCAGCGCCGATCCGGCGAAATTGGCCGAGGCCTATATCAGGGATGAAGTCGCCGACGTGAAGACGGCGCTCGAAGGCGCCCGCGATATCGTCGCCGAAACGATCTCCGAAAACGCCGACCTGCTCGGCAAGCTGCGTCAGCATATGCGCAATGGCGCGACGCTGAAGGCCAAGGTTGTCGACGGCAAGCAGGAGGCCGGCGCAAAATTCTCCGACTACTTCGATCATTCCGAGCGCTGGTCGACGGCCCCCGGCCACCGTGCGCTTGCCATGCTGCGCGGCTGGAACGAGGAGTTCCTGACGCTGACGATCGAGGTGGATCAGGACGATCCGTCGCCGGTCAAACCCGCCCAGCGCATCATCGCTCTTGCCTTCGACATCCGTGACCGGGGCGCCGCCGACCGCTGGCTGATGGAAGCCGCCGGCTGGACCTGGCGGGTCAAGCTCTCGGTCTCGCTGTCGCTGGACCTGATGCGCGAACTGCGTGAGCGCGCCGAGGAGGAGGCGATCCACGTCTTCGCCCGCAATCTCAAGGATCTGCTGCTCGCCGCCCCCGCCGGGTCCCGCCCCACGATGGGGCTCGATCCGGGCATCCGCACCGGCGTCAAGGTGGCGATCGTCGATGCCACCGGCAAGTTGCTGGAAACCACCACCGTCTATCCGTTCCCGCCGAAAAACGATATCCGCGGTACCCAGGCCGAGCTCGCCGCGCTCCTCCGCAAGCACAATGTCGAGCTGATCGCCATCGGCAACGGCACCGGCAGCCGCGAGACGGAAAAGCTGGTCGCCGACATGCTGGCGAACATGCCGGCGCTTGCCTCGGGAGCGAAGCCGACCAAGGTCATCGTTTCGGAAGCCGGCGCTTCGGTCTATTCGGCATCGGAAACAGCCGCTCTCGAATTCCCCGGCCTCGACGTATCGTTGCGCGGCGCCGTCTCCATCGCCCGCCGCCTCCAGGATCCGCTGGCGGAACTGGTCAAGATCGAACCGAAGTCGATCGGCGTCGGCCAATACCAGCACGATGTCGACCAGGGAAAACTCTCCCGCTCCCTGGATGCGGTGGTCGAAGACGCGGTGAACGCGGTCGGGGTTGATCTCAACATGGCGTCTGCGCCGCTGCTTGCCCGCGTTTCCGGCCTCAGCCGCTCGATTGCCGAGGCGATCGTCGCCCATCGCGACCAGAACGGCGCTTTTTCGAGCCGCAAGGACCTCCTGAAGGTCGCCCGCCTCGGCAACCGCACCTTCGAGCAGGCCGCCGGCTTCCTGCGCATCCCGAACGGCAAGGAGCCGCTCGACGCCTCCGCCGTCCACCCGGAAGCCTATGGCGTCGCCAAGAAGATCGTCGCCGCCTGTGGCCGTGACCTGCGCTCGCTGATGGGGGACAGCGCCGCGCTCAAGGCGCTCGACCCGAAAAGGTTCATTGACGAGACCTTCGGCCTGCCGACCGTCAAGGACATCATCGCCGAACTGGAAAAGCCCGGCCGCGACCCGCGCCCGAGCTTCAAGACGGCCACCTTTGCCGAAGGCGTGGACGAGATCACCGACCTGAAGCCGGGCATGATGCTCGAAGGCACCGTCACCAATGTCGCCGCCTTCGGCGCTTTCGTCGATATCGGCGTGCACCAGGACGGGCTGGTCCATGTCTCGCAGCTCGCGGACCGCTTCATCAAGGATCCGCATGAGGTGGTAAAGGCCGGCGACGTGGTCAAGGTCCGCGTCGTCGAGGTCGATGTGAAGCGCAAGAGGATAGCGTTAACCATGCGCAAGGACGGCGGCGAGGCGGCACCCGCTCCGCGCGGCGACCGCGACGTCCGGCCGGTCAACCCGAAAATGATGAAAACCGAAAAGCCTTCATCTCAAGGTGCTTTCGGTGCGGCACTCGCAGAAGCTTTAAAAAGGAAGTAAATTTCGCAGGCTTCCGAAAATCTCAATCACAGCGTGCGGGCCGTCAGCCAAGGGTTTGACGGCCTGTTTTTTTATGTCATTTTCATGGCCGCAATGTGCTTGAAAGTCGCAGAGAAGCGACTAGATTTTGGATTAGTAAGGCATCCTTAGTATTATTGGAGGTGGGTCCGTGGCCTCGTCCCTTCACAGTCTTCTCAGCAAAATCATCAAGACCGGAACTTTGATTGTACGCGGCTCGGACGGCGAGCAGCGTTATGGCGGCGGCGGTGGGCGCTCCGTTTCGATACGCTTTACCGACGAAGCCGCCGAACGCGAACTGGTGGCCGATCCTCCCTTGAAGCTCGGAGAGCTTTACATGGATGGCCGTCTCGTCATCGATGACGGCGACATCTACGAGTTCCTGGCGCTTATCAAGGACAATACCCTCAGTGAAGGCCTGACCTTCGGCATGATCTGGCGCGGCATTGTCCGCGTGCTGGTTTCCCAGTTCCGCAACCGCGTGCCGATTAATCATAACCGGCGCAACGTCGCTCATCATTACGATCTCGACGAAAGGCTGTTCTCGCTCTTCCTCGACGAAGACTGGCAATATTCCTGCGCCTATTTCAATCCGCCGGGCATTTCGCTCGACGAGGCCCAGATCGCCAAGAAGCGCCATATCGTCGCCAAGCTCCTGGCCGAGCCCGGACAGAAGGCGCTGGAGATCGGCTCCGGCTGGGGCGGCATGGCCATGTATCTGTCGGAGTCTTCCGGCGTCGACGTGACCGGCATCACACTATCGACCGCACAGCTCAAGATTTCGAGCGAGCGTGCCGCCAAGCGCGGGCTCGCCAACAGTGTCCGCTTCGAACTGCAGGACTATTATTACCTGCCGCCGGACAAGCGCTACGACCGCGTCGTTTCCGTCGGCATGTTCGAGCATGTCGGCCGGCTGAACTATCAAAAGTTCTTCGACAAGGTGAACGACGTGCTCGCCGATGACGGCGTCATGGTGCTGCATTCGATCGGCCAGCCCTATCCGGCCCTGATCAACAATCCCTGGATCGAGAAATATATCTTCCCGGGGGGGTATATCCCGGCAATCTCGGAAGTGATGCCGTCGATCGAGAAGGCGGGGCTGCTGGTCTCCGATATCGAGATCCTGCCGATGCATTATGCCCACACATTGCGCCACTGGCGCGAGCGCTTCATCGCCAACAAGGACAAGGCGATAGCGCTTTACGACGAGCGTTTCGTGCGCATGTGGGAGTTCTATCTGGCCGGTTCGGAAATGGCCTTCACCCACGAAAGCTTCTTCATCTTCCAGATGCAGATCGTCAAGAAACGCACGGCCGTTCCGGACAACCGCGATTACATCTACGAGCGCGAGGCTGAACTCCGGGCCTTCGAAAAAAGCCGCATCCCGCTCGACAAGGTCGCGGTGTGATCTTCCGCTTGGTTAACAAGCTGGCAATGGAAATGGGATAATAGAACAGAAATCCCCCGTGGGATCTCTGTTCTGTTTTGCGTTTTCGGGATCCGTTGCCATGTCCTTGCCTCTTCGGGCTGCTCTTTTCATTTCCGTTTTTTCGATTGTTTCTTCCGGCAGCGCCAAGGCCCAGGAAGGTTTCTGGTCAGGCGACTGGTACCTGACGCTCGGCGGCGCCGGCTTCGTCGCACCGAAATTCGAGGGCGACAATGGTCGCAGCCTGCAGTTCTCGCCGATCATCTCGCTCGGCCGCCAGAACAGCAAACAGGCACGTTTCTCCTCTCGCAACGACAGCATCTCCTTTGCGTTGATCGATCAGGGCTCGATCCGCGCCGGCGTGGCGGCCAAGCTGATCATGCCGCGCGACGATGATACGTCCGACGACCTGAGGGGCCTGAAGAAGGTCAAGCTGGGCGGCGAACTCGGCGGCTTCATCGATATCTATCCGACCGACTGGATTCGCGCCCGTGCCGAAATCCGCCAGGGCATCCGCAGCCATGATGGCGTCGTCGCCGATGTCTCGGTCGATGCTTTCACCGATCTTCAGCCGGATCTCAGGCTTTCCGGCGGTCCGCGCGCGACCTGGGCAAGCAACGGCTACAACGACGCCTATTACAAGGTGACTCCGAGCCAGTCGGCGGCATCGGGTCTTTCCGCCTACGATCCGGGCAGCGGCCTGCATTCGGTGGGCGTCGGTGCGGCGCTGACCTGGAAGGCGACCGAGAAACTCGAACTCACCTCGTTTGCCGAATACAAGCGGCTGACCGGCGATGTCGCCGACAGCAGCCTGGTGCGCGAGCGCGGCTCCAAAAACCAGCTGATGTTCGGCGTTTCGGCCAGCTACAAATTCGGCTTCTCGCTTCCCTAAGGCGTGGATCTTCCACGGCCTAAGGCGTGGCTCTCCCACGCCGGAAGGCGACAAAGCGCCCGCTTGACCGTGGTGTTCGGCCGGCGCTAGAACCGGCCATGACGAACGCCGACGATTTCAGCGGCCGCGTGGCCGACGCTCCATCCGACAATTGGGTCTACCGCGTCCTGCCGCGGCCGGCCTGGCCCTATGCGCAGCTTGCAAGGTGGGATCGGCCGATCGGCTGGCAGCTTCTGATGTGGCCGTGTTTCTGGTCCGCGGCGATGGCGGCGAACGCCGCCAGGGAGGAGGGCGCGTTTTCCCTGGGCCTCCTCATTTTCCACCTCGTGCTGTTCTTCCTGGGGGCGGTCGCCATGCGCGGTGCCGGCTGCACCTATAACGATCTGGTCGACCATGACATCGACATGGAAGTGGCGCGCACACGCTCGCGGCCGCTGCCCTCCGGTCGCGTCTCCCGCTTCGAGGCCAAGGTCTTCATCGCCGTGCAGGCGCTGGTCGGCCTCCTCGTGCTTCTCCAGTTCAACGCCTTCACCATTCTGCTCGGTATTTTGTCCCTCGCCGTGGTGGCGATCTATCCGTTCGCCAAGCGGTTTACCGATTGGCCGCAATTTTTCCTCGGTCTCGCCTTCTCCTGGGGCGCGCTGATGGGCTGGGCCGCAACGTTCGGCAGCCTCTCATTCGCGGCCCTCTGGCTCTACCTCGCCGCCATCGCCTGGACGATCGGATACGACACGATCTATGCCCATCAGGACAAGGAGGACGACGAACTGATCGGGGTACGCTCGACCGCGCGTCTGTTCGGCGACAATACCAAGCCCTGGCTGATCGGCCTTTACGGCCTGACGCTCGTCTTCCTGCTGCTCGCTTTCGGATCGGCCGGCGTCGGGTTCCTTGCCTATCTCGGCCTTTTCGCCGCGGCACTGATGTTCGGCTGGCAGGTTCTGGTCCTCGATATCGACAATGCCGACCAGTGCCTGAGGCTTTTCAAGTCCAACAACCGCGTCGGCGCGATCCTGTTTGCCGGTCTCCTCCTGTCGCTCGCCCTTTAACGGAAAAAGCCCGACCGGTTGACGGTCGGGCTCCCTCCAATGTTATCGCGAGAGGTGGTGGACAAAGGGACAAGCAAAGCCCTACCGACGCGCGATAATCTCCTTGCCTTCGATCTTCATCGTCACGCCGAGGCTACCGGTGGTGCGGCGGACCAGGAAGCGCGGACGGCGCGCCGCGAAATAGGAATGACGGCGGCGCTGCCTGACGGCATTGGTGCGCACGTCGCCGATATGGTTTTCCAGCGGCCGGGCGATGCCGTCGGCTTCCACCATCAGCATTGGAATGCGATAGGCGTCCGACCAGCTCCGCCAGTCGGCGGCGATGTCGCAGAGGTCGTGGGCGACGAGCAGCGGGATGCACAGATCCGGGTCGTCGTGATGCAGTTCGAGCGTGACCGTCACTTCGCCGTCGCCGTGGTCTATGGCGCGGGCCGCAACCCCTTTGAAGGCGCGGGCGGGCAGGGCGAAGGAGAGCGGCAGGCCGCTTGCGGGGAGGATTTTACGCAGCACGGCGCCGCGTTCGTCGATGGTGATGGAGACATCTCCTGATGTCTCGCGCAGCGCATAGGTAACCTGCTGCGGGAAACGAGACGGATCGAGCCTGAATGTCGACCCTGCCCAGACGGGCTTCAGAACAGTGTTGGTCATCGATATGCTACCCTTGTTTTACCTGAGAGCCGTTGCCGGTTTCTCTGCGGGACTTTTGTCCTCTGATAGCCAAAGCATAGGGCGGGCCATGTTCGAGACTGCTTAAAAATAGCGGTTAAAGAAGCCTTGCCTGCCTGGATGGTTAGCGAAAGGGCACGCTTTTGGGTTTCCGGAAGGTGAATCGCGGCATTCCTGTGCGGGCCTGGGACAACCCCGGCATGGCGCTGGAACGCCTAGAAAAGCCCCGGGCAAGGCTAGTTCGCAATGATTGCGACAGCATCATTCCGACTCGTGGGGCCTTTCCGTGGTATCGACCTATCTCACCTTCGATCTTGTCAATCGCGACATGCAGAAAAGCCTCAAGACGATCGCCGGGCAGACGATGGTCGTCAACGATGCGAAGTACTACCAGGAAAATATCGGCAAGATAAAAACGGTCGATGAGTTCCTCGACAACTATCGTCTCTATTCCTATGCGATGCAGGCCCACGGCCTGGACGACATGATCTATGCCAAGGCGTTCATGAAGCAGGTGCTGGAAAGCGATCTCAGCGACGACAACAGCTTCGCGAACCGCCTGACCGACGATCGATATCAGAATATCGCTGCAGCCTTCAATTTCGGCGTTTCCAACGGAGAAGGGGCCGCCGCCCAGTCCAATGGGCAGATGGAGGAACTCTTCGATACCTATGACCAGACGATCGCCGCCCAGAACGATACGCTCGAGGCCGACACCCGCTATTTCAAGGTGATGCTGGGCGAGGCCGGCCATATCACCAATGTCGATCAGCTGCTGGCCAATCCGAGGCTCCGCGACTATCTGTTCACTGCCTATGGCATCGATACGAAATACTACAATTACAATGCGATCCGCGGCGTGCTGGTGAGCGATCCGGCCGACCCGACCAGCTTCTACAATACCGCCTACGGCAATACCCTCAACCAGTATAATGCGGTGAAAACCGAGGACAGCGAGCTTGCCGAGCGGCTGAGCCTCAGTACAGGCATTCCTGCTCTGCAGGACTCGATCACGCTTGGCCAGCAGAAGAAGACCGATCTCGAAACACAGATCGCCGCCAAGCAGGCTGAATTGCCCGGCAGCAACGATCCCGCGGCAATCCAGTCCCAGATCGACGCCATGCAGGTGGAGTTGACAAAAACGGTAGAGGCGATCCAGAGGGACCAGACCACCCTCGCCACATCGCAGACACGCTATACCGAGCTGGATGGCAGGCTGGTGCCGCTCGCCCAAACGGCCGAGCGGCGCGCTGAGCTTGCAAAACTTATCGCCGCCGGAGCGTCCGATGCGCCCTATCTCGGCTTGATGAAATCGCTTGCCGAGGATTTCAAGTTCAATGCGGACGGCTCGGTGCCGGCAGGCGGCGCGGTCACTCCCGAAAAGCTGCTGGAGATTGTCGGCGGTTTCTTCAACAAGCAGACCCGTCTCACGCATGCCGAGGCGATGTTCAACCAGGAACTCTTCGAGCAGGAGCTCAAGACGGCGGACAATGTCAGCGACTTCATAGACGACCCGCGACTTCTCAAATATATCAGGGTCGCCTTCAATCTCGACAAGGCCACGGTCGTGAAATCGACGATCGAACAGATCCTGACGAGCGACCTCTCCGATCCGGACAGCTATGCGAACCGCTTTGGGGATACCAATCCGGAATATCTGGAGCTGGCGAAGGCCTTCAATTTCAATACCGATGGCACCGTCGCCGCCGGCCAGGCCCAGGACGAATTGCAGACCAGCTCCACCCGCAGCAACTATATGAGCCGCTGGGACGACAAGCAGGAAGCGGATCTCGAGAAGGCCATCAAGTTCTACAAGCTCGACCTGACGGCCGTGAAGACGCTTGACGATTTCATGAGCAAGGAGGCCGAAGACTCCTTGGTTTTCGCGCTGGAAGCGGTCGGGCTAGATCCGGCGACCGTTTCGAAACTGACGATCAAAAATGCCCTGAAAAGCGACCTTTCCGATCCGAACAGCTATATCTACAAGCTGAACGATGAGCGCTTCGTCTCGCTTGCCAAGTTCTTCAACTTCGACACCAAAGGGGGCGTCACGCGGCAGGTGCTGCTCCAGTCAAATGCCACGATCACCAATGTCGCCAAGGACTATATCCTGCGCCAAAGCCGGTTCATGGAAGGTGACGAACTCAAGGCGGCCAGGGCGAAAGCCCAGACCGAGGCGAAATATTATACCGACGCGATGCAGCGTATCGGCAGCCGCGACGAGCTGCTCGCCGACCGCAAGACGCTGGACATCCTGCTGATCTCCAAGGGGATAGACCCTTCCACAGTCACCAACGACTTCTTGAAGGAGGCTTTCAACTCGGATCCCGCCGATCCCAATAGCTTCGTGAATACCCAGACGGACAAGCGGTTTGCGCAGATCGTCGGAACATTCAATTTCGATTCCAAGGGCGAGATCGACCGCAGCTCGGCAGGCGAGGCCCAGAACGGCGGCGAGGTTGTCGCGACCCAGGATCTTTACGTCCGCCAGATGCTCGAAACCCAGCAGGGCGAGGAAAATCCGGGTGTTCGGTTGGCGCTGTATTTCGAGCGCATGTCCGACAGCATCACCGATCCTTACGTGATCCTCGGCGACGAGGCGCTGATGGAATTCTTCCGCGTCACCTACAGCCTGCCCGCCGAAATCGGCAATATGGATGTCGACCGGCAGGCCAAGATAGTGGAGAGCAAGCTCGATCTCGAAGATCTTGCCGATCCGGAAAAGGTGAGGAAACTGGTGCAGCGCTTCACGATCATGTACGATCTGGAGAACAGCGTGAACACGGCATCGGCGGTCAGCATCATGAGCGGCGGCGGCGGTTCGGCCGGCATCAGCTCGGATACCCTGTGGGCATTGTCCCAGATCAGGATGAGCTGAGAGCGAACCGGTCTCCTCAGGCGTCGTCGTTCTTGTCGGCCGTTTCAAAGCGCGGATCGGCGTTCGATTCGATCCAGTCGAGATCTGCCCGCATTGCCTCTCGGCTCGCCTTTTCCATCCTCCGGTAGCGGGACAACAGTTCCTGGCCGAATTCGGTCAGGCCCGCACCCCCGCCGCTTTTCCCGCCATGGCGGGTAAAGATCGACGGCTCCTTGAACATCCGGTTGATTTCGTCGCCCAGCAGCCATGCCCGCCGGTAGGACATGCCGATCGAGGCGCCTGCCGCCCGGATCGAGCCATGCTGGGCGATCAGTTCCAGAAGCTGCGCCTTGCCGGGACCGAGCCGCACGCCGTTGTCGAGGTCGATCCGGATCGTGGTCTTTGACGGCTGGCTCATGCAATGGCCACTACCTTGCCGGGGTTCATGATGCCCGCCGGATCGAACGCCTGTTTGATGCGCCGCATCAGGTCCATCTCGATCGGCGAGCGGATCTGGGCAAGCTCGTCGCGCTTCAACTGGCCGATGCCGTGTTCGGCCGAAATCGACCCGCCGGCGGCGAGCACGATGCCGTGGACGATCGCGTTGATTTCCCGCCAGCGGCCGATGAAGGCCGCCTTGTCGGCGGCCATGTCGGCGCTGATCGGCTGCGAGATATTGTAGTGGATGTTGCCGTCGCCGAGATGGCCGAAGGCGCAGACCCGGGCGCCCGGCATGGCTGCCAGCACCGCCTGCTCGGCTTCTGCCATGAAGCTCGGGATTTTCGAGACGGGCACCGACACGTCGTGCTTGATCGACCCTCCCTCCGGCTTCTGGGCGTCGGACATGCTTTCGCGCATGTGCCAGAGTGCCTTCTGCTGGGCGACAGAGGAGGCGATCACGGCGTCGCGGATCAGGCCCGCCTCGAAACCCTGTTCGAGCAGCGACTGCACCATGGAACTGGCGGTCTCGGCGGAATCCGAAGTCGAGATGTCGATCAGCGCGTACCACGGATGCGGCTCGGAGAGCGGATCGCGCACGCCGTCTATATGCCGGGTCACGAACTCGATGCCGATGCGCGGCATCAGCTCGAAACCGGTGAGCGCCGTGCCGCAGAGGTTCGAGGCCCGCTCGAAGAGTTTCAGTGCATCCTCAGGCGAATTGATGCCTGCAAGTGCCACCTGGTGCCCGACGGGCTGCGGAAAGAGTTTCAGCACAGCCCCAGTGATGATCCCGAGCGTGCCTTCCGCGCCGATGAACAGGTCGCGCAGGTCGTAGCCGGTATTGTCCTTCTTGAGCTGGCGCAGGCCATTCCAGATCTCGCCTGTCGGCAGCACCACTTCGAGCCCGAGGCAGAGCTGACGGGTATTGCCATAGGCGAGCACGGCGGTGCCGCCGGCATTGGTGGAAAGGTTGCCACCGATGCGGCAGGACCCTTCCGAGCCGAGCGACAGCGGAAACAGCCGGTCGACGGCTTCCGCCGCCTTCTGGACGTCGGCGAGGATGGCGCCGGCATCGGCGACCAGCACGTTTGCGACCGGATCGACGTCTCGGATGCGGTTCATCCGTTCGAGCGACACGATCAAGTCGCTGCCGCCGGTGCGCGGGGTCTGTCCCCCAACGAGGCCGGTATTGCCGGTCTGCGGCACGATCGGCGTGCCGGTCTCGCTTGCAAGCTTCAGGATCGCGGAGACTTCCTCGACCGAACCCGGCTTCAGGAGCATAGGCGAAGAACCTTTGTAGAGCCCGCGGCCCTCGACGAGATGCGGCGCAAGATCGTTCGCGCCGCGCAGGACGTGGTTCTCGCCGACGATCGCCGCGAAGCGGTCGAGAAGTTCTGGTTTCGGCCCTGGAATGTCCATCAGCGTCTCCTCGTCTTTTGCCCCCGGCTTATTCCCGCGGGGCGGCCGCCCTCGCCAGCCGGTCGTTGATGGCCTCGCCGAGCCCATGGTCGGGAATGGGCGTGACGGCGATGCTGGCGGCGCCGGTGGCGTCGGCGCGTTTCAGGTAATCGAACAGGTTTGCCGCCGCCTGCGCAAGGTCGCCGGACGGGCTCAGGTCAAAAACCGCTGCGGCGAGCTCCATTCCCTTCACCGGAGCGGAACCGAGCCGGATCAACGCCTCGCCGGTCTCGACATGGTCGGCATTGAGCCTCACCGCGGCACCCGGCGCATAATGAGAGGCAAGCATGCCGGGAGCCTCGATGATCGCCGCCGGTCCCTCCGGTCGGATCACCGCAAGGCCGGTTGCCGTCTCGATCTCTTCGGCGGCTACCCCGCCCGGTCTCAGCAGCCGGATCACGCCGTTCTCGACGCGAACGATGGTCGATTCGACACCGACAGGAGCCGCGCCGCCGTCGATGATCAATGCCAGCTTGTCGCCCAGGTCGTCGGCCACGTGGCGCGCGCTGGTCGGGCTCACCTTGCCGGACGTATTGGCGCTGGGGGCCGCGAGCGGCTTGCCGAAGGCACGGATGAGTTCCGAAGCGAAGCCCTTGGGAAGCCGGATGCCGACCGTATCGAGCCCGGCCGTCGCCAGCGGATGAATGCCGCTTTCGGGCTTCAGGGGAAGGATCAGGGTGAGGGGCCCCGGCCAGAAGGCTCTAGCAAGCTTTCGCGAGATGGGATCGAAGTCGGCATAACGCTCGGCCATGTCGAGATCCGACATGTGGCAGATCAGCGGGTTGAAGCGCGGCCGGCCCTTGGTCTCGTAGATGCGGGTGATGGCGGTGGGATTGGTGGCATCCGCCGCAAGTCCGTAGACCGTCTCGGTCGGGATCGCCACGGGAAGACCGTCCGCAAGGACGGTGCAGGCTTGGGCAAGCGCGCCGTCGTGATCCCGGGTGATGTCGATGATTTGAGCCGTCATATCCGCCCGTCAATAACGCGGACCCGGGCGTCTTCAAAGCTTTTTGATGATCTCGCGGAGCATTTCGTTGGAAGTGCCAAGCATCAGGACGTTCTTGACCGCTTCCATCGGATCGTTGGTCTGGAACAGAAGGCCGTTCTTGCGGATCGTGCGGTTGATCTTCAGCGGCTGATCGGCCTCGCGTTCGACCGCAACGGCAAAGTACATGCGGGAATAGGCCGGGCTGATATGCTCGAAAAACGTTTCCTCCTCGCCGATCTTGGAGAAGAAGTTGGCGATATAGAACGACCAGCTCACGGGGATGCCGCGTGGAAGAAACGTTCTTGCCGCGGTGACATGGCAATAGCCGAGATGCGGCCGCTCATCGAGCGTGTGGTGAAAGATGATCTTTGGAAACTGGATCGAGCGATGGAAGGAGTTGATCCGGTTGTGGCTCGTTTCCCCGGCTGCCTCGAGCCTTTTGCCGGTGCGCTCTGCGACCTCTTCATGGGTGAGATAACGGCGCTCTTCCGGCAGCCAGACCGGATTGTAGCGGGCGATGCGCCCCGTCCGGAGGAATTCGGAATGGGCGGCAGTCTTCATCACCACCGGCGCCGGAGGCGTTGGCGGAGGAGCTTTATAATAACGAATCTTTCCCTTGGCCTGCACGGTGGCATCGCTCCCATTCGAGCCGGGATTTTATGGCTTATCCCTTAATGACTGGTTTCGCTTTCGCGGGGCTGGAGTGTTGCATTCTGGGCCGTTTCGCCGCTGTCGCCAACGCGGTTGCCGATGTCGCAATGTCGCCTATGCGACACGCTCGCTCGATGATTATATCCGCCTCGATCTTGAGGTGTCGCCTGACTAGGGAAGGCGGAGAATTGGGAAGCCGGCAGGGGTCTTTAGAAACCCTAATCCGGCGCTGCCCCCGCAACGGTGGTGGAGCAACAAGGCACGGCATGAGCCACTGGGAAAGAGCCGTAACGGCCGCCCGGGAAGGCGCCGAGCCGGTCCCCCCAAGGGACAAGCTCCTGAGCCCGGAAACCAGCCTCGGGATCAAAAATGACGACCGGACGCGGCGGGCGTTCGGGACAGGGTGTTGGGTAGGCCTTGAGGCCGACCGGCATTTCCATGTCCTTCCGCTGTCCACATTGACAAGGAAGGTAATATGGAAATTCGCAATCAGGCCCTGCGGCAGCTCAAGAACCGCCGCGAAGGCTTCAGCCTCGAACAGCCCTTCTACACCGATCCCGCCTATTACAAGCTCGATCTGGAAATGATCTGGTATCGCGACTGGCTGTTCGTCGGACATGATTGCGAGCTGCCGAAGGCCGGAGCCTATTTCACCCTGCAGATCGGCGATTATCCCATCGTCGTCGTGCGCGGCCGCGACAATCAGATCCGGGCGCTGCACAATACCTGCCGCCACCGCGGCAGCCGCGTCTGCACCAAGGAGCATGGCTCGGCGGTCAGGCTCGTCTGTCCCTACCATCAGTGGACCTACGAGCTGGACGGCTCGCTTCTGGTCGGCCGCCAGATGGGACAGGATTTCGACAAGACCCAGTTCAGCATGAAGAAGGTCCATTGCGAGAGCGTCGCCGGCTATATCTTCATCTGCCTTGCCAACGAAGCACCGGATTTCGCCCCCGTTCGCGCCGCGATCGAACCCTATATGGCCCCGCACCGCCTGTCGGAAGCCAAGGTCGCCCACCAGTCGACGATCATCGAGAAGGGCAACTGGAAGCTCGTCTGGGAAAACAACCGCGAGTGCTACCACTGCGCGGCCAACCACCCGGAACTCTGCCGTACCTATCCGGAATCGCCGACAGCGACCGGCGTCCAGGGCGCCAAGGACGATCCGGTCATCGCCGCCCATTGGCAGCGTTGCGAGGAGGCGGGTTTGCCGAGCGAGTTCCGGATGGACGAGACCGGCCAGTTCCGCGTCGCGCGCATGCCGCTGATCGAGGATGCCGAGAGTTATACGATGAGCGGCCGCAACGCCGTACAGCGCAAACTCTCCGACGACGTGACGATCAACTCGATCGGCACCATGCTGCTCTTCCATTATCCCAGCACCTGGAACCACATTCTCGGCGACCATGCGATCTCGTTCCGCGTCACTCCGCTCGGCCCGGAGGAAACGGCGGTCACCACAAAGTGGCTGGTCCACAAGGATGCGGTCGAGGGCGTCGATTACAATCTCGAAGAACTGACCCATGTCTGGAACATGACCAACGACCAGGACCGCCAGATCGTCGAGGAGAACGCCTTCGGCATTCGCTCGCCCGCCTATGAGCCGGGTCCCTACTCGGCGCTCCACGAGGGCGGCGTCATGCAGTTCGTCGAATGGTATTCGAACTTCATGGTCAACCGGCTGCAGGGCGACCAGGCGCAACTTTCGATCGTCGCCTGATCGCCAAGTCGTGATCCGTGCCGGGCGCTCTGCCAGGAACGGAATCTCACATCCGGCGTTGTTTTCTCATTGAAAATCAGAATGAGGAAACGCCCGGGATGAATGCTCTTCGTTTGCGCTTGACGGCAGCGGCAGTTGCCGTCGCCACCATGTTTGCCGGTGTCGTCCCGGCGCAGGCTGTCCAAATGCCGGCGCCGCCGTCCGGCATTTCGGCCGCCGGCGATATCACCAATGTCCAGTACCGTCGCGACTTCCGGCGTGACCGTTATGGCTGGTATCGTGGCCACCGGGGTTATCGTGACCGCCGGTCGGGCTACCGTTATCACAACGGGTTCTGGTTCCCGCTCGCCGCCTTCGGCGCCGGTGCCATCATCGGTGGTGCCATACAGGCCGACCGCGGCGGTTATTCGAGCCGCCACGTCGCCTGGTGTGAAAGCCGTTATCGCAGCTATCGGGCCTGGGACGATACCTACGCACCACGCGCCGGCGTGAGGGCACGCTGCATCTCGCCCTACAGATAAGCAGGCGTTGGCCATCTCTCCGCCAAGCCCGGTCGCGGCATTTGCCGACGGCCGGTCTTGCTTCGTCGCGGCGCACGTTAATTGCGCGTTCAGGATGAACTTCCTAAGGTCGCGGCAAAATTGAAATCCACTGCATACTGAAACAATTGGCTGTCAAAACTTGAAACATGGACAAGGGATCTGGGGACTTAACATGACTCTTTTGAAGAAGATCGCGGTTGCGGGCATTTCCGCTGCCGTTCTCGCCGGCGCTCTGATGCCGGCTCAGGCTATGCCGCTGCCGTCCGCTCCGGCCGCCGGGATCGAAACCGGCACCAGCACCGACGTGACCCCGGTGCAGTACCGTCGCCATGGCGGCGGCTGGTATGGCGGGCATCGCGGTTATCGCGACTACCGTCCGGGTTACCGCCGCCACAACGGCTACTGGTTCCCACTGGCGGCATTCGGTGCCGGCGCCCTGATCGGCGGCGCCATCGCCGCCCAACCGCGTTATGCCGAGCCCGCTCCGGCCTATGGTGGCGGCGACGATATCAATCCGCGCCACTACGAATGGTGTGCCGATCGCTACCGTTCCTACGACGCCTATTCGAACTCGTTCCAGCCGAACTACGGCCCGCGCCAGACCTGCTATTCGCCCTATTTCTAAGAGCGCCCGGTAGGCACTATCCGACCCGTCCGGTATCGACCCCGGGAGGGTTTCGTTTGTCGGGCGGTCAGAGAATGCCGGTGCGCTTCAACAGCCACCAGGCGGCAAGCACCGAAACGCCGATCAAGCCGAAGGCATAGGCCGTCCCGCCGGAACCTCCCTCGAAGGGCAGCGACGAGGTGTTCATTCCGAAAAAACCGGTCACCAAGGTCGGCGGCAGCAGGAAGGCGGTCATCAGCGACAGGATGTAGAGGTGACGGTTAGTCTCGGAGGAGAGCTTCGAGTCGATTTCCTCATGCAGCAGTCGCGCCCGCTCCTGCAGGGCGTAGACGTCGTGGTCCGCTGCCTCCAGCCGGCCGATCAACCGCGAGGCGGCATCGTCGAAACCGGGGGGCATCTCGTCGTCGTCGGTCGCCGCCGCGCGCCGCAGCAGCGTCAGCACCGTCCTCAGGTGCCGGTGCAACCTGACCACCGTCCGCCTGATCGGCGCGAGGCGGCGACGTTCATCGCGCGGCGTGTTGTCGTAGACGAAGTCCTCGATGATGTTCATTTCTTCGGTGAGCTCCATCACCAGCGTGATCAGCGTGCGCTGGAATTCGGCAACCAGTGTCTCGAAGACGTCGATCGGCTTGTTGTAACGCGAGGCGTTCTTTTCTATCGCCGCCCGCACCCGGTCGATCGAGCGTAGGGGCTGCAGGCGCGTGGTGATGATGATCCTGTCCGAGACGAAGAAATGCAGCCAGCCGATATTGCGTGTCTCGCTGTCGAATTCCCGCTGGAAATCGACAAGCGTGCCGTAGACGAGCTGTTCGTCGAGCGTCACGGCGGCGTGCGTGTCGTGGGTGGTGAGTGCGGCGAGAGCCGGCGGTGTCAGGCCCGGAAAGCTCTCCAGGAAGGCGTTGACGCGGCTGTCGGCGAGGTTGAGATGCAGCCACAGGAAGCCATCGCCGACATCGAGATCGCTGCGCGCCGCATCGAGCGGCAACCGGGTGCAGGGCGCCGATCCCGGATGGAAGCGATAGGCCCAGACGAGGCCTGGGACAGCGGGGTTCATGAGGGACATGGGCGAGGAATCCGGAAGCATAGGCATCACTCCATAGACCCCTTCTGTAACGCTCGTTTCAACAAGATTCTCCAAAGCAGAAAAAGTAGCTTAGGCTTGTCATCTTGCAGCGCCAGATAGCGGCTCAACTCGGCTGGAAACTCATATGCTGCCAGAAGATGAATACCGCAAGCAATCCGAAGCTGTCGCCGCCGCCGGCCGAAACGATCCGGACCCTCTGGCATGGCCGGATGCAGTGCTTGCCGGTTAGCCGAATGCCGGAGGCTACCGACGAACGTTGACAAGTTCGTTTACGTTTACGTAAAAAGCATATGAGGAATGCCGACGGAGCAGAATCGGTTACATTGGGGATGGCGCAGTTGCGCCCACGAGGAGGAGGAGCATCATGTACAAGGCACCGGTCGAGGAGATCGCCTTCACCCTGAACCACGTGGCCGGTCTTGCGGACGCCCTGGAGATCGGCAGGTTCGGCGACTTGAGCGCCGATCTGGTCGAGGCGATCCTGGAAGAAGCGGGACGGTTTGCCGGCAACGAAATGGCGCCGCTCGGCGAGATCGGGGACACGCAAGGTGCCCGCCTGACCGACGGCAAGGTGAAGACGCCGGACGGCTGGCCGGAACTCTATCGTCATTGGCGTGAGGGCGGCTGGAACGGGCTGACCGCGCCGGAAGCCTATGGCGGCCAGAACCTGCCGCATATGCTGAACGTCGCCGCGCTCGAAATGTGGAATTCCGCCTCCATGGCCTTCGCGCTCGCCCCGACGCTGACCATGGGCGCCATCGAGGCGCTGGTCGCCCACGGCAGCGATGCGCTGAAGGAAAAATACCTCGCCAAAATGGTCTCCGGCGAATGGACCGGCACCATGAACCTGACCGAGCCGCATGCCGGCTCCGATCTCGGCGTGTTGAAGGCCCGTGCCGAGCGCAGCGACGATGGCACCTACCGCATTTTCGGCCAGAAGATCTTCATCACCTGGGGCGAACACGACGCCGCCGACAACATCATCCATCTCGTCCTGGCGCGGCTTCCCGATGCGCCTGCCGGCACCCGCGGCATCTCGCTTTTCCTGGTCCCGAAATTCCTGGTGGGCGACGATGGTTCGCTGGAGGCGCGCAACGACGTCTTCTGCCATTCGATCGAACACAAGCTCGGCATCCACGGCTCGCCGACCTGCACGATGATCTATGGCGACGGCAAGTTCTCTCCCGGCAACGAGGAGGACAAGGGCGCGGTCGGCTGGCTGATCGGCGAGGAGAACAAGGGCCTCGCCTGCATGTTCACGATGATGAACAATGCCCGCCTGGCGGTCGGCATGCAGGGCGTGGCGATTGCCGAAGCCGCAACCCAGAAGGCGGTCGCCTTTGCCAGGGAACGCACCCAGGGCAAGGCGCCCGGCTGGTCGGGGACCGGCATGAGCCCGATCATCGACCACCCGGACATCGCCCGCACCCTGATCACCATGAAGGCCTTGACGCAAGGGGCGCGCGCCATCTGCTACGCCTGCGCCCACGCGACCGATATGTCGCATCACACCGAAGGCGACGAGGCCCGCCACTGGACCGAACGGGCGGCGCTTCTGACACCGATCGCCAAATCCTTCGCGACAGACGCCGGTGTCGACGTCGCGTCGCTCGGCATCCAGGTGCATGGCGGCATGGGCTTCATCGAGGAAACGGGCGCTGCCCGTTACCTGCGTGACGCCCGCATCGCGCCGATCTACGAGGGCACCAACGGCATCCAGGCGATCGACCTCGTAACCCGCAAGCTGCCGCTCTCCGCCGGCGACCAGGTGCGCGGCTTCATCGGAGAGCTGAAGGAGATCGCCGACAAGGTCTCGGCCTCCAACGATGCGGCATTCGGCGAGACGGGCGACCGCCTGCGCGCCGCCATCGCCGCGCTCGAAACCGCCACAGGCTGGCTGCTGGAAACGCAAGCCGCCGGCAGGATCGCCGATGCGCTTGCCGGCGCGACGCCCTATCAGCGCCTGTTCGGCCTGGTGCTGACCGGCTGCTACCTAGCCAAGGGCGCGCTTGTCGTCATCGACAATGGCGGCCCGGAAAAGCGGGTCGCGCTCTGCCGCTTCATGGCCGAAAACCTGCTGGCTGAAACATCGGCCCTGAAGGACCGGGTCATCTCGGGCGCCGCGAGCCTTGAAGCTGCCCGCGCCATCCTGGCCTGAAGGAGATATCCGTGAGCGACAACCACATCCTCGTCGAACGTCCGGAAGCCCAGCCGGGCGTCATGGTGATCCGCTTCAACCGGCCGGAAAAGAAGAACGCCTTCACCTCGGCGATGTATAACCGCATGACCGCGGCGCTCGAAGAGGCCAACGGCGACGACGCCGTGCGCGCAGTCGCCTTCCTCGGCACCGAAGGCTGCTTTTCCGCCGGCAACGACATGGGCGATTTCCTCACCTATGCGATGTCCGGGTCCAAGGATGCGCCTGCCGCCGCCGTTTTCATCAAGGCTTTGGCGCTTGCCGAAAAGCCGCTGGTATCCGGTGTCGACGGCCTCGCGATCGGCATCGGCACCACGTTGAACATGCATTGCGACCTGACGGTCGCGTCCGCCCGCAGCGTCTTCAAGACGCCCTTCGTCGATCTGGCGCTGGTGCCGGAAGCCGCTTCCAGCCTGCTGGCGCCGAAAATCATCGGTCACCAGCGCGCCTTTGCCATGCTGGTGGCGGGTGAGGGATTTTCTGCGCAGGCGGCGCTCGATGCCGGACTGATCTGGAGGATCGTGGAGCCGCAGGCGGTCGAAGCCGAGACTCTGGCGCTTGCCGCGAGCCTTGCGTCGAAACCGCCCCAGGCCCTGAGGATCGCCCGCGACCTGGTGCGCGGACCGCGCGACGCGGTGCTTGCCCGCATGGATGAGGAACTGCTGCATTTCTCCGCCCAGCTCAAAAGTGCAGAGGCGCGTGCCGCCTTCGAGGCCTTCATGCGACGTTAACGGTGTCCTGCGGGAAACTCTGCTCCCGTCTTCTTTTGACGCAGCTTCAGCGCTAGATTGCCCCCATAACCTGGGAGGAAAGAATGTCCTATCGTTTCTGGTCGTGCGTACTCGTATCGCTTCTGGCAATAGCGCCGGCGCAGGCCGAGACGCTGGCATTCCCATTGCAGAGCCAGCCGCTGCAACTCGCCCAGAGCCCCTCCGTCACCATCGGCCCGAACGGCGTCATCATCCGCCGCGACGATGATCGTGACCGCTATCGTGACGGGGACCGGGATCGCGACCGTGACCGCGATAGAGATCGCCCCCGCCCGCAGCGTTATGTCTGCGTCGTCTCCCCGCCGCCGAGCATGGATCGCCGTCGTCCCTATGTCTGCAACGCCGAACCGGGCCGCGTCGGCGGCCGTTGCCGCTGCTCCGGCGTCGTCGGCAGCGGCACGCTCGATCTGGATCGCTAAGAGGCCCGGCGGTCACCCGCCAGGCCGTTATCCAACGGTCAGCCGATCGGGTTGATATCCCCCACGAAGCGTATCAGGTCGGCCATGGTGAAGTGGCCGGCCGTGGCGCCCGGCAGTTCCGGCTTCCAGTTGGAGCGCAGCCACAGGAACGATTCGTGGTCCCCGTGCACGAGGCCGAGGAACGTCTCGGCGACGATCGTCGAGGCCATCGGCCCCAGGCGTTCGCCCTGATGGTAGTGCTGCGCCTCCTTGAGCACGTAGTACCAGAGCGGCGTCTTGATATGCAGCCCGTGCCGTTCCGCAACTTTGCCGTCCTGGCCCTTGGCGATCTGCTCCGGCGTCATGGGCGCAAGGCCCATCGCCCGACAGACATCCTGGCCGGACGGCAGGCCGATCTGTACGCCGCGCCGCAGGTTGCGGAAGGCAAGATTGGCTTCGCGCCTTTCTGTCTCGGTCGGATCCTCCCGAAGGCCGGGGAGTTCATGAAGCGAAGGCGTGATGAATGGATCCAGCCGCCGGGAGAAGTTGAAGGAAAAATCGGCACCGTCAGTTCCTTCTATATCGAAGAACCGCCGCCAGTCGATCGCCCAGTTCGACGGAAGAGCGACCTGCGGATTGAGCGGGAAGTCCGAAGGGTCGGGATCCAGTTCACCGACGATCTTGCCCGACTTGCCGGTGAAGAAGAAGAGCAAGGGAAGCGTACCGTTGGCAATTGCGCCGGGGCCGGGATGAAAGACGTGATTGTGACTGTACGTCTCGCGCACCATCGAATGGCCGAGACGATAGGCCGCCGCCGCAAACTCCGCGGGCATATAGGGCGTTTCGACGAACCGGTAGTAACGGCGGCCGGCATCCTTGATCTTGCGGACATGCCCCGGCTCGGTCAGCCTTTCGACGAAGTCGAACAGCACGATCCACTGATAGTGCCAGGTGACGATGCGCCGCGCCTCCTTGAAAAGCGCGGCTCCATCCAAACCGGGTTGCTTCTCCCTGACCCAGTCGACGACGGCATTGTGGAACTTGATCATCAGCAGGTGGGTCTGCGCGACGAGAAGATTTTCGTCGTTTCGCTCGTCGAAGATCAACGCGTGGCCGACCTGGTTGCGCGGCAGGTCGTTCGGCAGGGACGGGATTTTTTTGCCCGGCACGTTGTCGACGGATTCCGCAGCATGCCCGACAAGCAGCTTCGGTGTGATCCTGAAGCTCACCGGATCGCGCTGGTAGAGATAGGGATGGATACCGGGCCCATCTCCGTAGAGTGAATCGAGATCGAGTGCCGGGCTTCTGAAATTCCTGGTCGCCAGGGGATCAGCCTTCTGCTGATCGAGCGGCGTCGTGTCGAGCGTGATGTCGTGATCGACGAATTGGCCGAAATAGGTAAAGCCTGCCGGGATGTTTTTGTTGTCACCCGCGGGATCGGGGTCTTTACCCGGATCCCCCGGCTCCTTCATCGCGCGGGCGAGTTCGATCAGGATATCGTCGTCGACATTGAGCGGATCCAGTTTCGGAAACATCCGTCCGAATTTGCCGGGATCTCCATGCCCGGTCAGAGACTGAAGCGTCTCCCAGTGCATGCCTCGGACGCCGTGTCCATGCATGGCGAATTCTGTCATGATTGCCCTCCTTCGAAGACCATCGCCACTCGTTATCCGCGGCTGATGGTTGCATCGAAAGGATGACATTTTAACTTATTGATGCAAACAAATCGCCTGCAACCAAGAATTGCTTCCCGCGTGCGAAGCGCCGTTACTTCTGCAGCAGCACCACCGCTTCCACATGCGGCGACCACAGGAACTGGTCGATCGGGGTGACGGCCTTGATCTGGTATCCGCCATCGACAAGAATCCGAAGGTCGCGGGCGAGCGTCAGCGGGTTGCAGCTGACCGCCACGACCGTCTTCACGCCAGACCGGACAAGTTCCTTCATCTGGACTTCGGCGCCGGCGCGCGGCGGATCGAACACGACGGCGTCGTAGTTCTTCAGTTCGGACACCATCATCGGCCGGCGGAAGAGGTCGCGCTTCTCCACCGATACCGGCTTCAGCCCTTGCGTGTTGCGGGCGGCGTGATCGAGCGCCTTGACCGACTTCTCGTCGCCTTCCACCGCATGCACCTTGGCGATGCGGGCGAGCCGGAGGGAAAATGTGCCGGAGCCGGCAAACAGGTCGATAATGCGCTTGGCCTTGCCGACATGCGACAGCACCAGTTCGGCCATCGCGTCTTCCGCCGGTTTCGTCGCCTGGGTAAAGGCGCCGGGCGGCGGCGAGACCTTGACGCCGCCGAAATCCACCAGCGGCTTCTGCAGTTCGATGACGATTTCGCCGTTGGCGGAAACCCGCGCAATGCTTTTCAGCGCCAGCACCGTCTCGGTGACCAGGCGCCGCTGCTTGTCGTCGAGCGGCTTCAGCCCTTCCGCGGCAAGGTCGAGGCCTGCAAGCGTTTCGAGAACCGCGATCCGGAACGTTTCCGAGCCGGTCGCCAGTGCCTTGCCCACCGCGCGGATAGCCTCGAGCCGGGCAACGATGCCCGGCGAGGCGATCGGACATTCGACGATCGAGACGATGTGGTTGGTCTCGGCGCGGTTGAAGCCGAGCAGCAATTCCTTCTCGGTCTTGCGGGCGGAAAACACCACCCGACGACGCTCGCCGGGATGGGCGATGACCAGTTCGCCCACTTCAGGCGTCAGGCCCTTGGATTTCAGCGCCTCGACGACGAGGTTGCGCTTGAAGGCGTGGTAGGGTGCATCGGCTAGATGCTGCAGCGAACAGCCGCCGCAGGCGTCGCTGTCGGGCCCGAAGTGGCGGCAGGGCGGCGCAACCCGGTCCGGCGACGGGTTGGAAGTCGACATGACCGTGCCGTGATCGCCGTTGCGGGCAATCGCCAGCGTTTCGCCCGGAAGAGCGTAGGGCACATAGACCGGGCCGTCTTCGCCATTGGCGATGCCGTGGCCCTGCGCCCCGAGCCGGTTGATCGTGACGGTGACTGTGCTCATGACGGTTCCCCGGGCTTCACGCCTGCGAGCAGGTATTCCTGGTTGCCGTCGCCGCCGGCGATCGGGGAGGGGATCAGCCCAAGGCTCGCCCAGCCCATTTCTTCGACGAGCCAGCGCTCAAGTTCGGCCGCGACCTGGGGGGCCGTCTCCGGCTCCTTCAACAGTCCGGCCTTGCTGATCGCATCCCGTCCCGCCTCGAATTGCGGCTTGACCAGCAGCACGCAATGCGCGCCGGGCTCGGCAAGATCGAGGGCCGGCGCCAGCGCCAGCTTCAGGGAAATGAACGAGACGTCGGAAACGATGAAGGTGATCTCACGGTCGTCGTAATCCTCGGCGGTCAGATAGCGGGCGTTGAGGCCTTCGATATTGGTGACGCGCGGCTCGGCGAGCAGCCGCGGATGCATCTGCCCGTGGCCGACGTCGATCGAGGTGACATGCTCTGCGCCGCGCATGATCAGCACCTCGGTAAAGCCGCCGGTCGAGGCGCCGATATCGAGACAGTCATGGCCTGCCGGGTCGAGCTTGAAGTGATCGAGCGCCGCGACGAGCTTCAGCGCCGCGCGCGACACGTAGTCCTGCGCCGGGTCGTCGATGGTGAGCTGCGCGTCGGGCGGGAAGGTGAGGCTCGGTTTGGTGACGACGCGGCCGTTGACGGTGACGGTGCCGCGGGCGATCGCGTCGCGCGCACGGGCTCGGCTCGCGACGAGATTGAGCGAGACGAGAAGCTGGTCGAGGCGTTGGTTTTCGGGATTTGAGGACATGGGTGCAGTCAATGCCTGCCTATCGCCTTGCTTGCAAGGGGCTTGATCCATGAAAACTCATGGCCGCGTTCAATCATATTTTAATCATGTTAGGATTCTCTCCGGGCTGGAGGAGACGTCCAATACTGTTTCAACTGAGAGCGGAAGCCCCTGATGTCGCTTAAAAACCTATCCCTGAACAAGAAGCTGATCATCACCTTTGCGGCGTTGATGTCGGTTTGTCTGCTGGCGTCCGCCGGCGTCTATTGGCAGGCCTTGAAGTCGAGCCGGTCTTCCGCTCAGCAGGTCGTCTCCCAGACCATCCTGATGCATGTGGACGCGGCGCTCGAAGCCATGCTGGAACAAGCCGTCAATCAGCGCGGCTTCCTGCTCTTCAAGAGCGACAGCACCTATGCGGACGTCTTCAACCACCGCGAGAAGATGATTACTGCGATCGACGCCGCCAAGAAGGCCGCCGCCGGCATGCCGGATATGCTGGCTTCGCTCGATGCGATGCGGGCCGCAGCCGATGTCTTCCACACCCAGCTCACCGTTCCGCAGCTCGATGCGCGCAAGAACACCAGCAAGCCGATCGACGAAGTCATCGAGATCGGCCGCAACCAGTCCAAGGGTCAGCTCGACGTCTTCCGCGAGGCTGCCGCCAAGATCAAGAAGCAGGCTTTCGACCTCTCCACCGCCATGGTCAAAGCCCAGACCAGCGCACACACCGACCTGTTGCTGACGCTTCTCTTCGGCGGCGGCATTGCCGGCCTCATCGCGGTCGCCCTCGTGCTTGCCCTGTCGCGCGCCATCGTCAAGCCGATCGTCGGCATGACCGACGCCATGACCAGCCTTGCAGGCGGCAATCATGACGTCCAGGTTCCGGCCCTCGAACGCGGCGACGAAGTCGGTCGTATGGCCAAGGCCGTTACGGTCTTCAAGGATGCCGCCATCGAAAAGCAGCGTCTGGCCCGCGATGCCGACATGCTGCGCGACACCAGCGAGCGCGAACGCCTCGACAACGACGCCCAGAAGGCACGGGAAGCCGCCAATCTCGAATTCGCGATCGACGCGCTTGCCACGGGGCTTGCGAGCCTTGCCGATGGCGATGTCGCCTACCGCATCGAAAAACCCTTCTCCGGCAATCTCGACCGGCTGCGCACCGACTTCAACCAGGCACTCGGCCGGCTGCAGGCAGCCCTCCAGGCGGTCGGCGAGAACGCGTCGGCTATCAGCTCCGGCGCGGGCGAAATCCGCTCCGCTGCCGACGATCTCGGCCGTCGCACCGAACAGCAGGCCGCAGCCGTCGAAGAGACGGCCGCCGCACTCGAACAGGTGACGACGACGGTGAAGGAATCGGCCCGTCGTGCGGAAGACGTCGGCCAGCGCGTCGAGCGTACCCGCATCGGTGCCGAGAAATCGGGTGAAGTGGTCCGCCGGGCGGTCTCCGCCATGGAACAGATCTCGAAGTCGTCCGGTGAGATCAGCAATATCATCTCGGTCATCGACGACATCGCCTTCCAGACCAACCTGCTCGCGCTCAATGCGGGCGTCGAGGCGGCCCGTGCCGGCGAAGCGGGCAAGGGTTTCGCGGTCGTCGCACAGGAAGTCCGCGAGCTCGCTCAGCGTTCCGCCAATGCGGCAAAGGAGATCAAGGCGTTGATCACCACTTCCAGCCAGCAGGTGGATGCGGGCGTCGCGCTGGTCGGCGAGACCGGCCAGGCGCTGGAGGCGATCGTCGGTGAAGTGCAGCAGATCAACCAGCACCTCTCCGCCATCGTCATCTCCACCCGCGAGCAGTCGACCGGCCTCCAGGAGATCAACACCTCGGTCAACGCAATGGACCAGGGCACGCAGCAGAACGCCGCCATGGTCGAAGAGCAGAATGCGGCAAGCCACAAGCTTGCCCAGGAAGCCCAGGCGCTGGATGCCCTGCTGAGGCAGTTCAACTTCGGCGGTACGCCGGCGGCTCGGGTCTCTCGTCCGGTCGCGGCCCCGTCCGCAGCCCGTCCGGTGGCATCGCCGGCAAACGCCCTGCGTTCCACCGTCGCCCGCGCCTTTTCCGGCAAGGCGGCGAGCGCTGCGGCCGTGAAGGAAGAGTGGTCGGAATTCTGATCCTTCCATATGGCTCGATCTGAAAGGCAGGCCGGAAGACCATCCGGCCTGCCTTCTCTGTTTCAGCATTTGCGTCTATCTTCCGGCGGCCGGAAAGCCGGCAGCGAACCGGAGGGACGGAAATGCGGTGGACCTTGCTGATCGGCGGGCTTTTGCTTGTCTCGAACCCGGCATTCGCCAACGATTCCATGGCGGAGCTGAAGACGGGCGGGCTGATCTACGTCCAGACCTCCGATGTCACCATGGCCGAGGAGCAACTCTACATTTCCCGCGAGGAAGTGCTGGTCGACTACGTCTTCAAGAACACCAGCGACAAGGACGTCGAAAGCGTCATCGCCTTCCCGATGCCGGATATCACCGGCAGCATGGACAGCAATATCGCGCTAGACGATACCGACGCCGATAATTTCCTCGGCTTCTCGGTCGTGCAGGACAGCCGGCAGATCAAGCCGGAACTGCAGCAGCGGGTGCTGGCGGCCGGCATCGACCGCACCGACGAACTCGTTGCGCGCAACATTCCGCTCCTGCCCTACAGCGACAGGACGCTCGCCGCGCTCAAGGCCCTGCCCGAGGACGTGAAGACGGCCTGGATCGCCGAGGGGCTGGTGTTCGTCAACCGTTACGACGCCGGCAAAGGCTGGCAGGAGGATCTGACGCCTGCCTGGACGCTGCGATCGGTCTATTGGTGGAAGACCAAATTCCCGGCAGGCAAGCCCGTCCGCGTCAGCCACCGCTACAAGCCGAGCGTCGGCGGCACCGTCGCCATGACCTTCATCGACCAGGGCAAGGCGGCGACGAACTACAAGGATTATGCCGAGCGCTACTGCATCGACGCAGCCTTCATGAAGACGGCCGCAAAGCTCGAAGCCGCGGCTGGGAAAAGCGGCCCGAACTATACGGAGCAATGGGTGTCGTACGTCCTCACCACGGGCGCCAACTGGGGCGGCTCGATCGGCAAGTTCAAGCTGACGATCGACAAGGGCAGGGCACAGGACTACGTCAGCTTCTGCGGCAACGGCGTGAAGAAGGTCGGCCCGACGACCTTCGAGATGACGGCTGACGATTTCTACCCGGAAAAGGATCTGAATATCTTGTTCCTGACGGCCGCCGATCAGTAACGGCGGCACAAATCCCTATTCAATGATATTGGATGATCGTGATCGCGGCGGCGCTTGCCGGTCGTGTTGGAAAGCACGAGGTTTCCGCTGGTGAATAGGCCTGAGAATTCCGGAAACATGCGATGCCACGTCGCTCCGCGGATGGCTATGATCTTGTCGCGATCGCTCTGCACTGGCTGATCCTCGGCTTTGTCATGACCCGCCAATCGGCGCCATCGATCGGGTTCATTACTTCATTCGACGTAGGAAGATACTGCTTCGGGGCCTTGACGTGGAAACGGGTTGCCGGGGTGCGAGGCGCATGCAAGTGAAGCTGTTGATTCCAAGGGGGATTTTAAGAAAAGCGGTTCGATTTGGAATCCCTCTAACAACTAACGCTTTTGAAGTATGGGCTTTTGTCATGCTTGCGCCATCCAAAAAATATGACACTCTGGCCAAAGTATAGTTTGGGGGGAGTGTAATGGTGCAGTTAGTATATCCCATTGATCCGGATACTCTTCTGGCAGATGTTGACGCTGCTCGCTCTATGGCCAGGAATTATGCTGAAGCTTATCAGTCGGCCTCGCCCTATCCGCACATCTGCATCGACAATTTTCTGCCCGAGCAGGTTCTCGAAAACGTTCTGACCGACCTCAGGAACCGTCCCGAAAAGGAGACGGCTTTCGGGAGGGCGCAGGAGAACAAGAAGGTCTCCTATGTTCCGGAGCGGCTTCCGACCTACACCAAGAACCTGTTCTACGCGCTGAATTCGCGCCCCTTTATCCTGTTCCTGGAGGAAATGACCGGTATCGAGGGATTGATCCCCGACCCGTTCTTTTTCGGCGCCGGCGTCCATGAGACGGCCAATGGCGGGCACCTCGATATCCACGCGGATTTCAACCTTCATTCCAAGATGAGGGTCGAGCGCCGTCTCAACACGCTGATCTATCTCAACAAGGGCTGGCAGGAGGAGTGGGGCGGCTCGTTCGAAATCTGGGACAAGGAGATGAAGGGCAAGGTGCACAGCTTTACGCCGCTGTTCAACCGCATGGTCACCTTCTCGACCACGTCGGACTCATTCCACGGCAACCCCAGCGTCGTGAACCATCCGGACGGCAAGTCGAGGGATTCGATCGCTCTCTACTATTACACGGCGACCTGGGACGAATCCCGCAAGTCGCATTCGACGCTCTTCAAGCCGCGTCCGAACTCGACGGATAAGAAGGACTATGCCGAAATCCGCCGCGACATGCTGCGGGAGTTCACGCCGCCGATGCTCTATCGCAAGATCATCGGCCCCCTGAGCCGCCTCGGCTTCTAGCTTGGGAGAGCCCGGCGGTCGGGCTCAGCCGGCAAAACCGACCCCGATCCGCGGCTGGCCGAGCGTCCGGAAGACGGTCGAAACGATGCCGGCGCGGTCGAGACCGGCCTTGGCATACATCGCGTCCGGGCTTGCCTGCTGCATCCAGATGTCCGGCAGCACCAGCGAGCGGATCTTCAGCCCGTTGTCGAGCAGGCCCTCGGTCGAGAGGAACTGCAGCACATGGCTGCCGAAGCCGCCGACAGCGCCTTCCTCGATGGTGATCAGCACTTCGTGATGGCGGGCAAGCTGGCGGATCAGATCCTCGTCCAGCGGCTTGGCGAAACGCGCATCCGCAACTGTCGTGGAAAGCCCCGCGGCATCGAGATCCTCGGCTGCAAGCACACATTCCTTCAGGCGTGTGCCGAAGGAGAGCAAGGCCACCTTTGCGCCCTGCTTGACCACCCGTCCCTTGCCGATCTGGAGGATCTGGCCGCGTTCCGGCAGCTCGACGCCAACGCCTTCGCCGCGCGGATAACGGAAGGAGATCGGACCGTCGTCATAGGCAGCAGCCGTGCGCACCATGTGCTTCAACTCCGCCTCGTCGGCGGCGGCCATCACCACCATGCCCGGCAGGGTGGCGAGGAAGGTCGTATCGAACGATCCCGCATGGGTCGGCCCGTCGGCGCCGACGAGGCCAGCGCGGTCGATCGGGAAACGCACCGGCAATCCCTGGATCGCCACGTCGTGGACGACCTGGTCGTAACCGCGCTGCAGGAAGGTCGAGTAGAGAGCGCAGAACGGTTTGTAGCCCTCCGCCGCAAGGCCCGCCGCAAAGGTCACCGCATGCTGTTCGGCAATGCCGACATCGAAGGTACGCGTCGGGAAGACATCAGCCAGCTTGTCGATGCCCGTGCCGTTCGGCATCGCGGCGGTGACGCCGACAATCTTCTGGTCGAATGTGGCTTCCTGAACCAGCGCCTCGCCGAAGACGCTCGTATAGCTCGGTGCGTTCGGTTTCGATTTCGCCTGCGCGCCGGTGATGACGTCGAACTTGTTCACGCCGTGATATTTGTCGGCGGCAGCTTCGGCAGGCGCGTAGCCCTTGCCCTTCTGCGTCACCACATGGATCAGCACCGGGCCGCGGGCATTGTCGCGCACATTGCGCAGCACCGGCAGGAGATGGTCGAAGGAATGACCGTCGATCGGGCCGATATGGTAGAAACCCATCTCCTCGAACATCGTGCCGCCGGTGACGTAACCGCGCGCATGCTCGACGGCGCGGGTAATCGCCCGGTCGACATTCTTGCCGAGATAGGCCGTCAGCTTCTTGCCGAGATCGCGGAAGCCCATATAGGTGCGGCCGGAGGCGAGCCGCGCCAGGTAGGCGCTCATCGCGCCGGTCGGCGGGGCGATCGACATGTCGTTGTCGTTGAGGATGACGATCAGCCGGGCATCGAGCGCGCCGGCATTGTTCAGCGCCTCATAGGCCATACCGGCCGACATCGCGCCGTCGCCGATGACGGCGATCACATTGCGCTTCGAGCCGGAAAGGTCGGCGGCAACCGCCATGCCGAGGCCGGCGGAAATCGACGTGGAGGAATGTGCGGCGCCGAACGGATCGTATTCGCTCTCGGCCCGGCGTGTGAAGCCGGAAAGCCCGTCTTCCTGGCGCAGCGTGCGGATGCGGTCGCGCCGGCCGGTCAGGATCTTGTGCGGATAACACTGGTGGCCGACATCGAAGATCAGCCGGTCGTCCGGCGTGTTGAAGACCTTGTGGATGGCGATCGTCAGTTCCACGACGCCGAGGCCGGCACCCAGATGGCCGCCGGTCCGCGACACCGCATCGATCATCTCGTCGCGCAATTCGCGGGCAAGCTGCGTCAGGTCGCGATCTTCGATCTCGCGAAGATCGGCAGGAAGCTTGACCTTGTCGAGCAGGGGCGTGGCGGGGATTGATGTCACGGATGGTGGCCTTTTCTGCTCATTTCCGGAAGCGTATTCCTCCCCAAGATGAGAAGAAAACAGGCTTTTTCAAGTTGCATGACCTCGGGTTCTACCCGATTTCAGGCGGTGGGCAAGGGGACAAACTCCTCCTCGTCCCCAGGCACGATGTCGAAACGGCCTGTGCGCCACTCCTCTTTCGCCTTTTCGATACGCTCCTTGGAAGAGGAAACGAAGTTCCACCAGATGAAACGCTTGGAGTTCAGCGCCGCTCCGCCGAACAGCATCACGTGGCAGCCCGCCGCACCGGCTTCGAGCGTGATATCGTCGCCCGGTCGAAAGACGAGAAGCTGGTCGGCCGCGAACCGGTCGCCGGAAACGACCAGTTCGCCGGAGAGAATGTAGATCGCCCGTTCCTCATGCGCCGCGGCAAACGGGAAGCGCTTGCCCGCCGCGAGGCGGAGATCGACATAGAGCGTGTCGGTAAAGGTCGAGACCGGCGAGCCGAGGCCCTCGAAAGCGCCGATCACCACCCGGCCGTTCGCGCCGTCCGCGTCGATGACCGGCATGTTTTCCTTGCCCGTATGGGAGAAGGCCGGATTGATCTCCTCCTTGTCGTCCGGCAGGGCCAGCCACGTTTGCAGCCCGGAGACCGACATCGGATGGCCACGCAGGTTTTCAGGCGTGCGCTCCGAATGCACGATGCCCCGGCCGGCGGTCATCAGGTTGATGTCTCCCGGCCGGATGACCAGTTCGGTGCCGAGACTGTCGCGATGCTTGATCTCGCCGTCGAACAGGTAGGTGACGGTGGAAAGCCCGATATGCGGATGCGGCTTGACGTCCAGCGCCTCGTCGGCGCGCAGCAGCGCCGGGCCCATCCGGTCGAAAAAGATGAACGGCCCCACCAGCCGCCGCTGCCGTGTCGGCAAAGCCCGCCGCACGGAAAACCCGCCGATATCGCTGGTGCGCGGAATGATCAGGTTCTCGATCGCATCGCAGGCGAAGGCATCGCCCGCGACCGGGTCTATTCCGGGAAAGAAGGACATGGGTACTCGCTACAGTGTTTCCTGTTCGTCCGGATACTGCGCCAGGAATGTTTCGAGTTCAATGAGGAGGGGTGGGAGGTGGCGGGTAATGATCGCCCATGTGGCCTCGTCGAGGATATCACGCATTCGGGTGAGCGACCTTTTAGTAGGCAAAAGCGCGATCCCGTTCTACTTCTCGCGACAACCGCTCTTTGCGTATCGGCTGAGCCACGATGTCGACCTGAGGGGCCCCCGTAATATGTGCGATTAAGGTCCTTAGGTCCTCGACCGCGCTGAAATAGCCGAAGCCCGACTGGACCACCGGTTCTGCAAACTCGACGAGAACGTCGAGGTCTGAACCTTCCTGGTTATCGCCCCTGGCCACAGAGCCAAAAATCGACACATGCTCCGCGCCCGCGGCGCGCAGCTCGTTCTCATGCTCTCTCAGCTTGGCGATGACGAGGTCCTTGTCCATGTGGGACAATATAGTGGAGTGCTCGGATTTGGTCGAGAGCCTCAGGGACACCGGCTCAGGCTCACCTCATCCCCCGCCGCTGCTCCAAGCTCCATGCAGCCACCCGCATGACACAGTTTCCACCCGGTCGGCGTCATGCCTGAAGCTGCAAGCGAGACCCGTTCCTGCGGCGGCAGTTTCGGCGTCCACACCCACCAGCCGTCCTTCAGCACAGCATCCGCCCCCGGCTCCATGCCCGCGCCGGAACCTTTCAACTCCGCTTGCCGAAGCTCCAGGCCGGTGGGCGTCACGGCCCAGGTCTCGCGCCATTCCGTCTTCTGCACGGAATGGGTCCAGGAGAGCGTGAACACAGAGACGGCGAGTGCCGTCACCTTGCCGCCCGCCAGGATGCAGAGGCTCATCGCTCGGGCCTCAAGGCGACGCGACCGCCGGCGGTGAGACTTTGCGCGTCGTCCACCAGTGCCAGCCGATCCAGAGAACGGTGATCACCCAGCCGATCTCGTCGGTCCAGGGGAGCGCCAGCACCAGCAGCACGCCGGCGGTGAAGGCGAGCACCCGCTCCCAGATGGCAAGCCGCGCAAACAGGAAGCCGACGACCGCCGCGCCCCAGAGCACGATGCCGAAGCAGGCCTTGACGAAGACGTAAGTGACCTCGCCCCAATAACCGACATAGGCCGAGAGCGGGCCGGGGTCTTGCAGCATCAGCGCCGGCGTATAGACGGCCATGAACGGCACGACGTAACCGGCGATCGCAAGCTTGGTCGCCTCCCAGCCGATCTTCTGCCCCGAGACTTTCGCCATCGGTGCGGCGGCGAAGGCGGCGAGCGCCACCGGCGGCGTGAGGTCGGCCATGATGCCGAAATAGAAGACGAACATGTGGCTGACGATCAGCGGCACGCCGAGTTCGAGCAGGGCAGGGCCGGCAAGCGAGGAGGTGATGATGTAGTTGGGGATGGTCGGAATGCCCATGCCGAGCACGAGGCAGGTGATCATCGTCAGGATAAGCGAGATGAACAGGTTGTCCCGGCCGATATCGATGATCGTGCCGATCAGCGTCGAGGCGATGCCCGTCAAGGTCAGCGTGCCGATGACGATGCCGACGATGGCGCAGGCAATGCCGACCGGCAGCGCGTTCTTGGCGCCTTCCGCAAGCGAATCGACGCAGATCAGCAGCGTCTCGCGGCCACCCTTGAAGAACAGGCAGGCGATGATCAGCAGGCACAGCAGCAGAGCGAGGAAGGTGACGCCGAATTCGAAGAAGCTCGCCGATGCGAGCCCGACCGCGATCCAGAACACGACGCGGAAGGCCATCGGCCCGATCGCCGCGGCGATCGGCGTCGACAGGATCAGCACCACGGTCAGCGCCAGGCCCATCGTGCCGGCAAAGATCGGCGTGTAACCGGCAAACAGCAGGTAGACGAGGGCGGCCAGCGGCAGGATCAGCGGCCAATGCTGCTTGATGGCCCCCAAGGCACTCGGCAACTCGCTTGCGTTCATGCCGCGCAGGCCCGCCTTGCCGGCTTCCAGATGCACCTGCCAGAAGCAGGCGCCGAAATAGAGCACGGCCGGAATGAGCGCGGCCTTCACCACTTCCGCGTAAGGAATGTTGAGCGTCTCGGCCATGATGAAGGCGACGGCCCCCATGACCGGCGGCATGATCTGCCCGCCCATCGATGAGGTTGCCTCGACGCCGCCGGCAAAGGCCGGCTTGAAGCCGAAGCGTTTCATCAGCGGAATGGTGAACTGGCCGGATGCGACGACGTTTGCAACCCCCGAGCCGGAAATTGTTCCCATCAGCGCCGAGGAGAGCACGCAGACCTGCGCCGGCCCGCCGCGCCAGTGGCCGACAAGCCCGAGCGCCACGTCGTTGAAGAGCGCAATCATGCCCGCCCGTTCGAGGAAGGCGGCGAAGACCACGAAGATGAAGATATAGGCCGCCGAGACATAGACCGGCGTTCCGTAGATGCCTTCCGTCCCATATGCGAAATAGTCGATGATCTGGTCGAAGAAATAGCCGCGCGTCTGCAAGGCGCCCGGCGCGTACTGTCCGAAGAAGCAATAGGCGAGGAAGACCCCGCACATGATCGTCAGCGGCAGGCCCATCAGCTGGCGGGCGCCTTCGAAGACGACGACGATCAGCACCACGCCGCAGATGATGTCGGGCGTTGTCAGAAAACCGCTGCGCAGCAGAAGCGGCGCATATTCGATCCAGTTATAGAGCCCGGTCGCGAAACCCGCGAGGCCAAGCAGCCAGAACCAGGCCTTGCCCGCCGGCGTCTTGGCGCGTAGCTGCGCGAGCAGGCCAAAACCGAGCAGCAGCAGGAAAGCCACGTGCATGGCCCGGATCACCTGGCTCGGCAGGATCGCATAGGCCGCGGTGATCAGCTGGAAGGCCGAAAAGGCGATTGCAATGGCAAAGGTGATCTTCGCACCGACGCCTTCACCCCAGCCGGGCGGCAGCCCCTCGATCGGCTCTTCGGCTGTCTGCGGGGCCATCGGATGATGCATTGCGGTTTCGGACATGGATTTCTTTCGGGATTCAATTGCCGATTGGCTTGCTCCCTCTTCTCCCCAGCGGGGAGAAGTGCCGAGCGGATGCGAGGCGATGAGGGGGCTGAGGAGCGTAGCGACGAAGGCTCGAAGCGAAGAGCAAGAGTTTGGCTCCGCTCCCCCTCATCCGACCCTTCGGGCCACCTTCTCCCCGCTGGGGAGAAGGAAGGGCGCCGTGCATCACTTCACCAAACCAACTTCCTTGTAGTACCGCTCGGCGCCCGGATGCAGCGGAACCGGCATGCCTTCCAGCGCCTTCTTCACGTCGATCGCCTTGGCGGCCGCATGGGCTGCGGAAAGCTTCGGCAGGTTGGAGAACAAGAGCTTGGTCATCTGGTAGACGGTTTCGTCCGAAACACCGGAATGGGTGATCAGGAAGTTGCCGACGGCGGCGGTCTCCACATCGGCGGTCTGGCCCTCATAGGTACCGGCCGGGATTTTGACGGAGACATAGGGCGCCCCGATCTTGGCGACTTCGGCCGCCGGGATCGCCACGACATTGATCTTCAGCGAGGTTGCAAGGTCGCGGATCGAGGCAACGCCGAGGCCGGCCGATTGCAGCGTCGCATCGAGCTGGCGATTCTTGATCAGCTCGACGGATTCGGCAAACGGCAGGTATTCGGTCTTGCCGAGGTCCTTGTAGGACAGCCCGGCGGCGGTGAAGATGGCGCGGGCGTTGAGTTCCGTGCCGGAGGCGGGCGCCCCGACCGACAGGCTCTTGCCCTTGAGGTCGGCGAGCGTCTTCACGCCGGATTCGGCGCTGGCGACCACCTGGATATAGTTCGGATAGATGGCGGCGATGCCGCGCAGCTTGTCGAGCTTGGCCGGGAAGCCCGCTTCCTTATTGCCCTTCCAGGCTTCCTGGACCGAATCCCCGAGCGAAAAGGCGATTTCGCCGCGCCCTGCCTGCAGCAGGTTGAGGTTTTCGACGGAAGCCTTGGTCGCCTGCACCTGGGTGCGGCTGTCCTTGATCCCCTGTCCGTAGATTTCCGCAAGTGCCACGCCGAGCGGATAATACACGCCGGACGTGCCGCCCGTCAGTACGTTGATGAATTCCGCAGCCTTCGCGCCGGCGGCGGAAAATGCCGTCGAAACGGTGAGTGCCGCCACGAACATGAGATTGATTTTACTAGGCTTCGCGCCGAAGTTCATAATGGTCTCCTCCCAAAGTAACCACTTAGATGGCGGCTATCATGGGGAGGCGGTCCCGGTGCGTCAATCGGTTTATGACGCAATCCTTGCGAAGGTTGTAAGACTTTGGTTTGAGGCTGCGGCGGTCACTCGCCGTCGAGCGGTTCGACGCCCTGCGGCTTGCCGGCGCGGTCGAGACGGATCTTTTCGATGCGGTTTTCAGCGGCCGTCAGCAGTTTTTCGCAATGTTTTTTCAGCGCTTCGCCGCGTTCGTAGATGGCGATGGACTCGTCGAGCGCCACGTCGCCGCGTTCCAGCCGCGCCACGATGCTTTCAAGTTCGGCGACGGCCTTCTCGAAGGAATAGCCGCTCACATCGAGGCTCTCGGTGTTTTCGGTCATCGTCTATCCCTTCATCAGTCTGCAGATATGCATTCCCGCCGATTCGGCGAGCCCTTCCAGATCATATCCGCCCTCGAGCAGGCTGACGATACGGTTGCCGGCATATTTGCCGGCGATCTCCATCAGCCGCCCGGTCGCCCAGTCGAAATCGTCGCCGACGAGATTGATCTGCGCCAGCGGATCGCGGTGATGTGCGTCGAAGCCGGCCGAGATGATGATGAAATCCGGCCGGAAATTATCGAGCGCCGGCAGCACGCGGCTCTTGAAGGCCTCGCGAAAATATTCGCTGCCGGTATCGGGCGAAAGCGGCGCGTTGACGACATTGTTCTTGGTGCCGGTCTCGTCCTTGGCGCCGGTGCCGGGATAAAGCGGCATCTGGTGCGTCGAGCAGAACAGCACCGACGGATCGTCCCAGAAGATGTCCTGGGTGCCGTTGCCGTGATGTACGTCCCAGTCGACGATCGCGACACGCTCGATACCATATTTCTGCTGGGCATGGCGGGCGGCGATCGCGGCATTGTTGAAAAGGCAGAAACCCATCGCCTTGTCTTTCTCGGCATGATGGCCGGGCGGCCGTGCCGCCACGAAGGCATTGTCGACCTTGCCGGTCGCCACGTCGTCGACGGCCGCCATCGCGCCGCCGATGCCCGTCAGTGCCGCCTGAAAGCTCTTCGGCCCCACATAGGTGTCGGCCTCGATCTGCCGGATCGTGTCTTCCTCGGGGATTGCGCGCATGACAGTGCGCAGGTGCTCTTCCGGATGGGCGAGCAGAACCGCGTCCTCATTGGCCTGGGGAGCGTCCTTCCGGTCGAGCCTGGCGAAATTCGGATGCTCCAGCGCAATCGCCAGCGAGCGCAGCCGGTCGGCTCGTTCGGGATGTCCTTCGGGCGTGCGATGTTCGAGGAAGATCTTGTGTTCGTAAAGGCGCGTGGTCATGCGGCGGCCTCGTCAGGGGTCAGTCCGGTCTGGACCTTTCCGACATGGCGCAGAAAGCTGACTTTTTCAAGCCGCAACCCCTTGCTCTTGTGCTTGTTTAGCTTGAAAGAATGGTCTTACATGATTGGGTGCAGCCCAGAGGGTATCGTGGCCAGAGAGTCAGTCAAGTCTCAAGAATTCCGGGTTCCTTTCCGCGATGTCGACATGAACGGAGAGATGTTCCGGTCGTCCTATGTCGTGCGGGCGGAAGAAGCCGTCACGGAATTCTGGCGTCGCCGCAAGCCGCAAAAGGACGATCCGTTCTTCAGGATCGGCAAGATCACCTGCACGTTCCACTCGGCCTTGAAGCTGGGCGATGTCGTCCACACCCATATCGGCGTCAGCAAGATCGGCGGAAAGTCGGCAGGTTTCCTCGTCCATATGCTGCGGGGCGAAGAGGCCGTGGCGGAAGCCGAGATCGTCTGGATGACCTGCGACCCCGAAAGCAGGGAGCCGGTGCCGCTTCCCGAAGACCTGCGCGACTGGCTCTATCAGTTCCTGGATTGATTGGACGCGGCGATCAGGCCCGTTGCGGCAGCAGCGGGTAACCGACCATCACGGCGCGGCCTGCAAGTGCCGCAATCATTGCCTTCAGCACATCGCCCGGTATGAAGGAGAGGTCGCCGATGAAGGCGGTCGCAAGCCCGGTGCCCGTGACATAGGCAAGGTAGAGGATGCCGAGCGCATGATCGACAACCACGCCGCCGAGCAGGGCCGCGAGGAAAAAGCCGGTGATCTGCACGAGGCCGTTTTGCGAGCGGTCGACGAACCGCTCGGAACAATAGCCGGTGACGACGGCCGCGAAGAACCAGCCGACGAGATAACCGGCGGTCGGCGAGGCGAAAGTGGCAAGGCCGCCGCGTCCGCCTGACAGCACCGGCAGGCCGATGGCGACAAGCAGCAGAACCAGAAGCACCGCGAACCCGCCGCGCTTGGCGCCGAGGATGACGCCCGCCAGCATGACGCCCAGCGACTGCGCCGTAATCGGCACCGGAATGAAGCCCAGCATGATCGGCGGCACGAGACCGAGCGCCACGATAATGGCGGCAAAAAGGGCGGCCAGAACGAGATCACGGGTGGTCATGCTATGCGAATCCCCGGTTGTCATATGAGGTTATTTCTGCGCCCGGATGCCACGTGCGTCAATGGCGGCGGCAATCTCGTCGGCGTTTTTGAGCGTCAGGATGATCAGCGGCACCGCCAGCGTCAGCGGCCGGACCTTCAGTCCGCGGGCGGAGTGCGCATCCCGGATGGCCTGGTAACGGCTGAGGATTTCCGGCACGAAACGGATGACGAGGCCGATGGAAAGCCCGATGTCCGCGGCCTTCACGAGCCCCAGGCGCTCCAGCGGCATCGCAAGCCGGGTGATCTCGTCGATGAAATCGCCGGTGCTCGTGGTCGCCGTCACGGCTGCTGCGAGGAGGGCGAGCGCCGTCAGCCGGGTGACGACGACCAGTGCATCGTGCTGCCCGTTGAGCACCAGTGTGAAGAGCGCCACGACCGCGATGGTCAGCAGGATCGGCCGCAACCGCAGCCAGGATTGGCGCCATCCGAGCCGGAGCGAGGCGTAGACGATGCAGCCGAACATGGCCGCGACGACAAGAACAACCGGCGAATGGATCACGAAAAGAAAGAGGCTGGCCATGGCGAGGCCGAGAAGCTTTGCCCGCGGCGAAAGCCGGTGCAGAAACGTGTCGCCTTCCACATAGAGCGTCTTCATACGGCCAGCTCGCGGTAGCGGGCGATGACCTCCGCCGGCGCACCGTCATGGGCGAGGCGGCCTTCGTGGAAGAGCAGAACCCGGTCGAAATCGGCGATCAGGCCGAGGTCATGGCTGATGACGATGACATTCTCGTCGAGCCCTTGGATGGTCCGCTCCACGAGGTCGCGGTTCCGGAGATCAAGCTGATTGGTCGGCTCGTCCATGATCAGTATGTCCGGGCGGGTCACCAGAACCGAGGCGAGCGCCGCCAGCTGGAGTTCTCCGCCCGAAAGTTCGTGCACACGCCGGTCGGCCAGATGGGCGATGCCGAAACGGGCAAGCACGGCCTCGACCGCCGCCTCGGTATTCTCCCTCGAGAGCTTCTGCCTTTTCAGCCCGAGCGCGATGTCTTCCTTCAGGATCGGCAGGATGATCTGGTTCTGCGGGTTCTGGAAGATGAAGCCTGCCTGGCCGCGAACCTTGTCGCCGTCCTTCACCGTATCGAACCCGTTGACGGTCACCTGCCCGGCGGATGGCAGCACCAGCCCGTTGATCATCCGCGCGAATGTGGTCTTGCCGGAGCCGTTGAGGCCGATCACGCCGATCCGCCGTTCGCTCAAGCGAAGCGTCAGCGGATGGACGACGGTGCGTCCCTCGAAACGCGCTTCTGCCTGTTCGAAACGGATATCCAAGCCTGTCCCTCGCTGTTCAGCGGTCTATAGACCGGAAGATGGGGAAGGGGAATGCGGAACCGAACGTGAACATTGAATCCTTGGCAGTGACATCCTAATCTAGATGCCATGGCGATTCTCATTTCGAACGATCAGGCCCGCAAGATCTTCCTCGAACGGCAGCGGCTCTGCGAACCGCCCGGCCGAGCGCTGACCAAATCCGGCCTGCTGCAGCTCATCGACGATCTCGGCTTCGTCCAGGTGGACAGTATCGCCACCGTCGAGCGCGCCCATCACATGATCCTGTTCTCGCGCAACCAGACCTACCGGCGCGAGCACCTGACCGCGCTTCTGGAAAAGGACGGCGAGCTCTTCGAACACTGGACGCATGACGCCTCGATCATTCCGGCGAGCTTCTTCCGTTACTGGAAACACCGTTTTCGCCGCCGCGAGCCGATCCTCGCCGAGCGCTGGCGCAAATGGCACGGCGAGGGGTTTGACGCCGCCTTCGAGGAGACGTTCCAGCACATCGCCGAGAACGGCGCGATCATGTCGCGCGACATGAAGGCCGAGGACCACAAGTCCGGTGGCTGGTGGAACTGGCATCCGAACAAGACGGCGCTGGAATATTACTGGCACACCGGCAAGCTGGCGATCGCCGGCCGCGTCAACTTCCAGAAGATCTACGACCTGATGGAGCGCGTCATTCCGCGGCATCACCACGAGCCGGAAGTCAGCCACGAAGAGTTCGTCGACTGGGCCTGCCGCGGCGCCATGAGCCGCCTCGGCTTTGCGACCTCCGGAGAACTTGCCGCCTTCTTCGATCTCGTCACGCCCGACGAGGCGAAGGACTGGGTGAAGACTCACCGAGACGAACTGGTGGAAGTGCTGATCGAGACGGCCGACGGCAGCCGCCCGCGTCCATCCTTCGCCTTCCTCGGCTTCCCCGAAAACCTCGGTACCATCCCCGAACCGCCCGCCCGCGTGCGCGTGCTGAGCCCCTTCGATCCGCTCCTGCGCAACCGCGACCGGGCCGAGCGGCTGTTCGACTTTTTCTACCGGATCGAGGTTTTCGTGCCGGAGCCGAAGCGCCAATATGGCTATTACGTCTTTCCGCTCTTGGAAGGCGACCGCATGATCGGCCGCATCGACATGAAGGCGGACCGCAAGTCGGGCGTGCTGGATGTGAAGCGGCTGTGGCTGGAAAAGGGCGTTAGGGCTTCGGCTGGGAGATTGGAGAAGCTGGAGGCGGAGCTGCTTCGGGTCGGGCGGTTCGCGGGGGTGGAGAAGGTGACCTATCAGGATGGCTGGCGGGGGGAATAGGCACCGGCGAGTGAAAAACATCATCGCCCCTTGTGCCCGCGACACCCCCCTCTGCCCTGCCGGGCATCTCCCCCTCAAGGGGGGAGATCGGCCAGAGGCTGGCTCATCACTTCCTCGTGGTGACACGCAGATCCTCTCAGCGACGTGTGGCGCTTGCTCAATTCCGATGCGATTTAAGCGGGCTTATACCGGGATTTAGGCAGGGCATTGACCCCATCCAATCTCCCCCCTTGAGGGGGAGATGCCCGGCAGGGCAGAGGGGGGTGCCTCACGGCAAATTCTCGTTTCAACGTTAAGCTAGAGCCTACCCCCGCCACCGCAAGAACACCGTCGCCAGCGGCGGCAGCACTACCTGTATGGAAAACGCCTTCCCATGCGCCGGCGCATGTTCCGTCCAGGCTTCCGATTGCCCCATGTTGGATCCGCCATAAAGCGCCGCGTCGGTGTTCAGCACCACCTCCCAGCGGCCTTCCGCGGGCACGCCGATCCGGTAGCCATGCCGCGGCATCGGCGTGAGGTTGGAGACGACCAGTACATGCGAGGACCGGTCTTGGCTGCTCCTCAACATACCGTAGACGGAATTTTCAGCGTCGTCGGCCACGGCCCATTCGAAGCCTTCATGATGCAGATCGCCGAACTGCAGCGCGGGTTCCTGCGCGTATAGCGCATTCAGGTCGCGGACCAGTCGCTGTACCCCCGCATGGGCGGGTTGGTCGAGCAGGTCCCAGACGACCGAGCCGTCATGGTTCCACTCGGTCTCCTGTGCCAGTTCGCCGCCCATGAACATCAGCTTCTTGCCGGGATGGCCCCACATGAAGCCGTAATAGGCGCGAAGGTTGGCAAGTTTCTGCCAGTGGTCGCCCGCGGCATCTTGGCCATCAGCGAGCCCTTGCCGTGCACCACTTCGTCATGGGAGAGCGGCAGGATGAAGCGTTCGGAATAGGCATAGATCATTCCGAAGCTCATCGCCCCATGCTGGTATTTCCGGTAGACCGGATCGTCCTGCATGTAATGCAGCGTGTCGTGCATCCAGCCCATGTTCCATTTGAAGTCGAAGCCGAGCCCGCCCTCTTCGGTCGGCTTGGTGACGCCCGGCCAGGCGGTCGATTCCTCCGCCGCCGTGAACGCATGCGGGCAGCGGTCATGGATGATGCTGTTCAGGTGCTTGAAGAACTCGACGGCCTCAAGGTTTTCGCGCCCACCATACTGGTTGGGGATCCATTCGCCCTCGTTGCGGCTGTAGTCGCGGTAGAGCATCGAGGCGACCGCATCGACCCGCAGCGCATCGACATGGTAATGCTCCAGCCATTCGAGCGCCGAGGCGATCAGGAAGCCTTTCACCTCGTTGCGGCCGAGATTGTAGATCAGCGTGTTCCAGTCCCTGTGGAAACCTTCGCGCGGATCGGCATGCTCGTAGAGCGGCGTGCCGTCGAACTTGGCAAGACCCCAGACGTCGGTCGGGAAATGCGCCGGCACCCAGTCGAGAATGACGCCGATGCCAGCCTGATGGCAGCGGTCGATGAAATAGGCGAAATCTTCCGGCGTGCCGTGACGCCCGGTCGGCGCGAACAGCCCGAGCGGCTGATAACCCCAGGAGCCGCCGAACGGATGCTCCATGATCGGCAGCATCTCGATATGGGTGAAGCCGAGGTTCTGAACGTAAGGGATCAGCCGCTGGCTGAGCTCGACCCAGTCGAGATGCCGGTTGCCTTCCTCGGCGATCCGCAGCCACGAGCCGAGATGCACCTCGTAGATCGACATCGCGCCTTCGCGGGCGCGCTCAGTGCGCTGCCTGCGCATCCAGTCCTCGTCGTTCCAGCGGAAGGGTTTGGAGGAGGCGACGATCGAGGCCGTCGATGGGGCAGCCTCGCTCGCGCGGGCGACCGGATCGGCTTTTTGCGGGAGCAGATTGCCGTTTCCGTCGAGGATTTCGAACTTGTAGCGCTCGCCGTGGGTGAGGCGCGGAAGGAAGAGTTCCCATATGCCGGCCTGCGTGCGAAGCCGCATCGGGTAGCGCCGTCCGTCCCAGGCGTTGAAATCGCCGACGACCGAGACACGCCGCGCATTCGGCGCCCAGACCGCAAAGCGCACGCCCTCGATGCCCTCGACCTCCATCGGTATGGCGCCGAGCGTCCGGCCGAGATCGTAATGGGTGCCCTGGCCGATCAGATGCAGGTCGAGATCGCCGAGCAGCAGCGGGAAGGAATAGGGATCTTCCATTTCCTGGACGGCGTCCGGCCACTGGATCCGGAAGAAGTAAGGCGCCGTGCTGGCGGTCACCCCGGCAAACAGCCCGCCTTCATGGATGGTTTCGAGTTCGGCGAGCACCTTGCCGGTATCGGCCTCCACGACCTCCACCGACAGCGCACCGGGCAGCAGCGCCCGAACCACGGTGAGGTTGCCGTATTGATGGCGTCCGAGGATCGAGAATGGATCTCCGTGGCGACCTTCGACCAGGGCTGCCAAGCCCTCGCGGACGGTGCCGATCATCAGGTCTGTGCGCTCGTATCTCATGAGACGTTCTCCAGAAGTCGGGATGCGATCGCCGAGAAGCCGGCAAGCGGGAGGGGAAGCCAGTGCGGACGGCTGCGCACTTCGTAGGCGATCTCGTAGGCGGCCTTTTCAAGCAGGAAGAGATCGAGAATGCGCCCGCGAGCCTCCGGCGCGATGCGCAACGCCTCTGAGGTCTGGGTGGCCTCGAAATAGGCATCGAGGAAGGCCGGCTCCGCCATCTCCATAAAGCGCCCGACCAGTGCCTTGTGGCGTGCGTCTTCCACCTCGCTGACGATTTCCCTGTCGAGATCGGCAGACGCCGCGAGATAGCTGAGGGAGCGCAGTAGGCCGGCGACGTCGCGCAATGGATTGGTCTTGGCGCGACGCTCGGCGAGGTCGCGGGTCGGTTCGCCTTCGAAGTCGATGATATAGGCATCGCCTTCCGCGACCAGGATCTGGCCAAGATGGAAGTCGCCGTGATTGCGGGTCATCAGCGTGCCTTCGACGGCGCTCGCAAGATGCGTGGCGAGGCCGAGAAGCTGGTCGCGGCGGTCGAGGATCGCTTTCGCCTCGAGGGCGATATCCGAATCCAGACCCTCGACCGTTTTTTCGAGGATCGCCAGGCTGTGGGAAATCTGAGCCGTGACCCCGTCACGCCATTTTTCGGCATCGGCTGCCGTTGCCCGGATCGGTTGGAAGTCCGGGTCGTCGGTTGGCTGGGCGAGCGCCGCATGCAACTCGCCGAGCCGTTTGCCGATGGTCGCGACCAAGTTTACCAGCGGCTTGAAATGCTCGTCCACCACCTCGCCCTCGAGGCCGGTCACCACGATCTCGTCGATGGCCCGGCGCAGGTTACTGAGCATCCAGTTCCAGGCGTCGCCCTGGTTGCGGATCGCGCTCTGCACGATGATCAGCGTGTAGCGGCTGCCGTCCGGTGCCGTCCGGGCGACCTCGCCGAGCAATTGCGCGGTATTCTGGTAGCCGACATTGGTCAGATAACGGGTCATCTCGGCTTCCGGATGCATGCCGGGGAAGACGTGGCGGATGAGCTTCACCATCGCCAGGTCGCCCAAAATAAGCGAACTGTTGGATTGCTCCGCCGAGAGCCAACGGATGGCCATGTCGTCGGTAACCGTCAGGCTGTCGAGACTTTCCGTGCCGATGAATTCCAATGTGCCGGCGCGACCGGAAATCACCGAACGCTCGCGAAGGCCACGCATCACGCCGCGCGCCAGGCCCTCCATTGCGAACCCGTCGGTCAGGAAGCCGACGCGGCGGCCCTGACGGATACGGGCGAGCGCAAGCTGCTGGGCGAGCGCGGTGGGCTGCGCATCGTCCCAGGACACGGCAAGCGGCAACAGATAGGTGTCCTTGCGGCCATCCACCTCCGCCTCGAGCTCACCGAGCAGGATGTTGTTGGCAAAAGCGATCGGCGTTGCCGCGACCAGTGTGGCCCCATTCAGGACCTGGCCCTTGGAGCCGAACCAGCGGCGCTTGCCGAGATAGGCCGGCAGAACCTCGTTGGAGAGCGTGGCGGCAAGCCGGGGCTCGTCGACCAGTTCCTGCAGGTCGCGGCGGGTGACCATGGTCACCATGTCCTGCATCTGCTCCGGCGGCTCCTTGCGCCAGACGGGCCCGTCGGCTTCGGCGACGAGCTGGAACCAGAAGAAGCCGAACGGCTGCAGGGTCAGGAGATAGGTGAGCTGGCCGATCGGCGGGAAGGGCGACATGCCCGAAAGCTCGATCGGCACGCGGCCGGCGAAATGCGCCAGGTCGAGTTCCACTGCCTGCGGCAGGCGCGAGAGATTGGCGACGCAGAGGATCGTCTCGCCGTTGTATTCGCGCAGATAGGCGAGGATCTTGCGATTGCCCGGCGTGAGGAATTTCAGCGAGCCGCGGCCGAAGGCGGAGTGCTTGTTGCGCAGCGCCAGCATGCGCCGGGTCCAGTTCAGCAGCGAATGGGCGTCCGACCCCTGCGCCTCGACGTTCACCGCCTCGTATCCGTAGAGCGGGTCCATCACCGGCGGCAGCACGAGGCGGGCCGGATCGGCCTTGGAGAAACCGCCATTGCGGTCCGGCGACCATTGCATCGGGGTGCGCACCCCGTCGCGGTCGCCGAGATAGATATTGTCGCCCATACCGATCTCGTCGCCGTAATAGAGAACCGGCGTTCCGGGCATGGAGAGCAGCAGCGCGTTCATCAGTTCGATGCGCCGGCGGTCGCGTTCCATCAGCGGCGCAAGGCGGCGGCGGATGCCGAGATTGATGCGGGCGCGGCGGTCGGCGGCATAGATGTTCCAGAGGTAGTCGCGTTCCTCGTCGGTCACCATTTCCAGCGTCAGCTCGTCGTGATTGCGAAGGAAGATCGCCCACTGGCAGTTTTCCGGGATTTCCGGCGTCTGGCGCATGATGTCGGTGATCGGGAAACGGTCTTCCTTGGCGATCGCCATGTACATGCGCGGCATCAGCGGGAAGTGGAACGCCATGTTGCATTCGTCGCCATTGCCGAAATACTCGTTCGTGTCCTCCGGCCATTGATTGGCTTCGGCGAGCAGCATCTTGCCGGGATGGGTGCTGTCGAGCGAGGCGCGGATCTTCTTCAGGATTTCGTGCGTCTCGGGCAGGTTTTCGTTGTTCGTGCCCTCGCGCTCGACGAGATAGGGGATCGCGTCCAGCCGGAACCCGTCAATGCCGGTATCCGCCCAGAAGCGCATGACGCCGAGCAGCTCCTCCAGCACCTGCGGATTGTCGAAGTTGAGGTCCGGCTGGTGGGAGTAGAAGCGGTGCCAGTAATAGGCGCCGGCGACCGGGTCCCATGTCCAGTTCGATTTTTCCGTGTCGAGGAAGATGATCCGGGTTTCGGGGAATTTCTGATCCGTATCCGACCAGACGTAGAAGTCGCGCTCCGGAGAGCCGGGCGGCGCATGCCGCGCCCGCTGGAACCACGGATGCTGGTCGGATGTATGGTTGATGACGAGCTCGATGATGACCCGGATGCCGCGCTGGTGCGCCGCCTCGACGAAGGCCTGGAACTCCTCGATCGTGCCGTAGTCGGAGCTGACATTGCCGTAATCGGCGATGTCGTATCCATCGTCGCGGCGGGGCGACGGGAAAAAGGGCAGTAGCCAGATCGCATTGGCGCCGAGCGAGGCGATATGGTCGAGTTTCTCGTGCAGACCCTGAAAATCGCCGATCCCGTCACCATTCGCATCGAAGAACGACTTGATGTGGAGCTGATAGATGATCGCGTCCTTGTACCACAGAGGATCGCTCTCTTGGCCCGGCACCTGGTTCTGAGCCTGGCTGCGGCTGCCCGTCATGTCCATTTTGTTTTCTCCCTTATCGCACGCGCCAGATCGAAAACGGCAGGCCGTGATGCGGATCGAGCCGGATACGTTGGATCTTGCCGGTCAGCGTGAAACGGTTGCCGCCGACCAGATCTTCTAGGTCAAGTGCGCCATGGTCCGGGAGGTTCCATGACCAGAGTGGTATTTCGACATCCGCCTCCTGCGCATTGTGGGGATCGAGGTTGATCGCGATCAGCAGGACGTTCTCGCGACCGGCACTCGCCTTCTCGAAGAACATGATGTTGTCGTTCCAGGCGGTGAGAAGCTGCAGGCCGAGATGCGAATGCAGCGCCGGGTTCTCGCGGCGGAGCCGGTTGAGCAGGGTGATCTCGCCCTTGATGTTGCCGGGACGGTCGTAGTCCCAGGCGCGGATCTCGTATTTCTCCGAATCCGCATATTCCTTGCGCTTGGCGTCCGGCCGGCCTTCGCAAAGCTCGAAGCCGTTATAGACGCCCCAGAGACCCGACAGCGTCGCGGCGAGGGCGGCGCGGATCAGATAGGCCGGCCGCGGCGCGTTCTGCAGGAAGTCCGGGTTGATGTCGTGCGTGTTGACGAAGAAATGCGGACGGAAGAATTCCTTCGGCTCCTCGGTGGTGATCTCGCGCATATACTGCTCGAGCTCCCACTTGGCATTGCGCCAGGTGAAATAGGTGTAGGACTGCGAGAAGCCGACCTTGGCGAGCCGGTACATGACCTTCGGCTTGGTGAATGCCTCCGACAGGAAGACGACCTCCGGATGCCGCGCGCGGATGTCGGCGATCAGCCATTCCCAGAACGGGAAGGGTTTCGTGTGCGGATTGTCGACGCGGAAGAGCTTGACGCCGTTGTCGACCCATTTCTGCACGATGTCGCGCAGTTCCACCCAGAGCGAGGGGATCGCATCATGGGCGTAGAAATCGACGTTGACGATGTCCTCGTATTTCTTCGGCGGGTTTTCCGCATACCGGATCGTCCCGTCCGGCCGCCAGTCGAACCAGCCGGGATGTGATTTCAGCCAGGGATGATCGGGCGAGGCCTGGATCGCCAGGTCTAGCGCTATTTCAAGGCCTTCTTCCTGGGCGGCATCCACCAGCCGGCGGAAGTCCTCGAACGTGCCGAGCTCCGGATGGATCGCGTCATGACCGCCTTCCTCAGAGCCGATCGCATAGGGGCTGCCCGGATCGTCCGGCGCGGGGCTCAGCGAATTGTTCTTGCCCTTGCGGTTGGTCTTGCCGATCGGGTGGATGGGCGGGAAATAAAGAACGTCGAACCCCATGTCGCGGATGGCGGGCAGCCGCTTGATCACGTCGTCGAACGTGCCGTGCCGGTTGGGATCGCCACTCTGCGAGCGGGGAAAGATCTGGTACCAGCTGGCGAAACCAGCGGCGATACGTTCCGCGTCGATCGGGATCGCCTGGGAACGGACCTTGAACGGCCGACGGTCGGCCTCCGCCATCAGTTCGGCGGTTTCAGGCGCCAGCAAGATTTCCGTGCGTTGCGGGTCCTGCACCTCGGTCAGCTTGTCGAATAGCGCTTTGAGCCGTGTCTTGATCCTGCCGGAGGAATTGTCCAGCGCATCGAGAACGAGGTTGATGCCCTCTTGGATTTCCAGCCTCAGATCGAGCCGCGCCTCGTGTTTCTTCACGAATTCATAGCGGAAGATCGCGAAGGGATTGCGCCAGGCCTCGATCAGGAATTCGTGGCGGCCCATGCGCTTCAGGGTGAATTCCGCGTTCCAGCGATCGTTCAGGACGAGCTGCATGCGCTCCTCGGTCCATTCCGTCTCGTCGGCCGCGCGCCAGAGCAGCGCGGCCGCCAGCGGATCATGGCCGTCGCCGAAAATGTCCGCCTCGACCTTCACCGTCTCGCCAACCACCCGTTTGACCACGAAACGGCCGTCATCGACGCATGGCGTGATCTTCTCGATCGCCAGCCGGGGCGAAGCGGTCGCCTTGTCTACCGAAGGCACCGGTGCGGCGTCCACGATCGGCACCGACGACCGGCCCTCGAAGATCCTGATTTCGCCGGGTTTCAGTTTGAGCTGTGCGGCAAAGGCTTCGCCATCCGCCTCCGGCGCTTCGAGCGGCAGGAAGGGCGCGGCCGCCTCGCGCAGCACGTTGAAGGGAGCGGCCACGGAGCGGCGCAGATCCCGGTTCAGAACCACGACGCGCACCTTCTGCGCCGAACGCAGGTCTTCCCGGTCGGTCTGCATCAATGCCACGGCCGGCGTCTGGCTGGTGGAGATGAGCCGCAGCGGCTGGCGGGCAAAGCCGGCCGCGGTCTTGTTGGTGCCGGCGTTCACGCTTCGGATATCGGCCGAGAGATCGAACGATCCCTGCTCCCGCAGGCCCCTGAGGCCCATTCCGTCGCCAAACAGCGGGTCGAGCGGCGTCGTCGCGCCGAATTCGAAGCCCATCGGGATCATCAGCCCGCTCGCGAAGGTCGAGGCGAGCTTCAGCGAGCGGATCGCCTTCCTCTGCAGCACTTCGCAACTGTCGGTGCCGTGGGCGATGCGTTTGCCGAAAGGTGCTTCCGGGAATGTGACCTGATAACCGAGCTGGCGCTGGATCTGGTATTCGTCGAGGATCCAGCGTTCCTCCAGGTTCCACCAGGCAAGCGACGAGAAGCTGCCGTCGAAACCGGCACCCTCGAGCGCCCGGCGATCCTCGAAGGAGGTGCCCGGCGTCCATGCCAGAAAGATCGTCTCAGGCGCTGATTTGCGGGTGGAAATGATCAGGTCGTACCAGGCTTCCGGCGCCAGGCGGCCGATACCGAGGCAGCGGAAACCGGCAATCCCGAGGCCGGTCAGCTGCGCCATCCGCTTGCGCCAATCCTCGATATGGCGGGCTTCGCTCATGAAGTCGATGCCGCGGCTGCAGCTGTCCCGCGGCGCGATACGCGGATCGGCGAGGATCGGCCCGGCATGTTCGGCGTCCACGCCGACTCGATCGATGACAAGGTCGAGCATCAGCTTGATCTTGCTTTCGCGCGCCGCCTGGATCAGGGCCTTGATACCGTCCTGGACGGAAGAGCCGATCTGAAGCTCCGGGTCTAACCGATCGAAATTCTTCGTCACGAAGACGCTCGCATTGTGGCCCCGCTCGAAAAGCGGCGCCGTCAGCACCGTGTCGAAACCGAGATCCCTGGCATGCGCAAAAACCTCCCGCCACGCGTCGAGCCCCCTCAGCATCAGGGGATGAACGTAGTAGATCTGTGGTGGGAGTTGCGCGAGGGATGTCCCGGCGATGAATTGGGGACGCGTGTTCATGGGATTTGCCTCGCCGTCGATTAGAGCCGTCGAATTGGCGGTCTAACTGTCGAGCGGCGGTGCTGGTTCCGATAAAATTGCCTGACTCAAGCGGTTTCTCACGCTTCGGGCCTGCATCTTCGACGAAGCTGTTGATGCAGATGAACAATCCGGAGTTGTTCCTGTGGACGCATTATCAGCTCTATTCCGGCACGCTGAAACGGAAAAGGCCGGAGATCCCCCTCCAGCCTTTCCGATCCGGTCATGCCTCTGGAAGCTTACTGCTTTTCGATCTTGCCGATCTTGGCCCACTCTTCCCAGCGCTTGGTGTCCATCGTCGCGTAATCGAGTGTCGCCTTCGGGCTGTCGAGCGTCATCGGCTCGCCGCCATTGGTGCCGACGAACTTGCGGGCCTCGTCGCTGGTGGTGACCTGCGTCATCACCTTGTGCATCTTGTCGAGAATATCCTTCGGTGTACCCTTGGGCGCGGCGAGAACCCACCAGATGCGCACGTCGACATTCGGCACGCCTTCTTCCGCGAAAGTCGGGATGTCCGGGACCGAGGAAATGCGCTTCGCCGTGCTGACGGCCAGCACGCGCAGCGTTCCGTCCCGCGAGCGGGCCAGGCCGAAGACCGGATCGCCGACCATGTAATCGATCGCGCCGCTTGCAAAGTCATTGAGCGAGTCGGCGCTCGTCTTGTAACGCACCTGAAGCGTGTCCGGCACGCCTGTATTGGCCTTGTACATTTCGGCCAGGATGACGGACGGGAAGTTCGACGTGGCGTAGGAACCCTTGGCACCCTTTTCCTTCATCGCCTTGGTCAGGTCGGAAATCTTCTGGTAGGGCGACTTGGCGTTGACCAGCATCATGAACGCCTGGCTGAACACCGGCGCGACATAGTCGAAGTCCTTGAGCGGATCATAGGGCGGGGCGTTGAAGACGTAGGGCGCGGCGGTGAACTGGTCGGCCGAACCGATCAGCATCGTATAGCCGTCCGGTTTCGCGTTCTTGAGCGCGACGACCGAAAGGCTTCCGAGGCCGCCCGGCTTGTTGTCGACGATCACAGTCTGCTTGAGCTGCTCTTCGAGTTTTTTGGCGAAGAAGCGGGCATAGACGTCCGCGCCGCTGCCGGCCGGGAAACCGGCGATCAGCGTGATCTGCCGGGTCGGGTAATCGTCTGCGGCGGTGGCAGTGCCGCCCGGAATATAGGCTGAAAACACCAGCGCCAGGGCGCTTGCTAGAAATCGCTTCACTGCACTCTCCTCCTAGAGTTCAGTCCGGCACCTCGCGGGCGAGCCGGAGTGTGATGTGACGCGAACAGTCTCCTCCTCTTCGCGCCGTGATATAAGGAAGCCATACATTTTGGAGGCCGTCAAACGTTGCGCCGACGTGAAAGCACCCTCGAGCCGAAATCTAATGGCTCCAAGGGCCGCGCTTATGCTGCAACGTTGCAATGCTTGTTTTGTGGGCGAATTCCGGCACGAAACGGCGATATTCCGTCACCGGGAACGCCGGGGTAACAGGCAGGCTCGTCATCATTGAAGCATGCCCGACATGCAGATCGCATGAAGGAAAACTGAAAGATCAGCGCCGAGACCATGCGCGAAGAAGAGTGCCGTCGGCCCCTTCCACGGGATCGGTCTTTGGAAGTGGCAGGCTTGCGATTGTGTCGAGCTGCGCCTGGTTCGCCGGCCCGGTCTGGATATCCGCGTCCTGTCCGGGCGGGTAGGCGCCGACCACCAGGAAATCCCGGCTCGCATCGATCCGCCTGTGGCCGGTGCCGGCCGGCAGGATCAGGCAGTCTCCGGCATGAACGCTCAGTTCGGCGCCGCCCGGTCCGCCGATCAGCAACCGCGCCCGGCCGCCTGCGATCCCGAGCACCTCGTGGGCGCCGGTGTGATAGTGCTGATAGTCGAAGACGCCGTTGCGCCAGATGCCCTGCCAGCCATTCGCCTGGAACCGTTCTTCGAATTTCGGCGCCATCTCGCCTTCAGCCGGGATGGCGTTACGATAGATCAGCACCGGCAGATCGGGATTGTTCGGCACCCAGTCGCTGAATTCGAAGAGAATGGTTTCGATGGTGACATCGGCGGCGGAGGTCATGCTGTCGAGGCTTGGCGGGGTGATTTTAATGCTTCGGTTCACGGCCGAAATCCTTGCGAAGCTCATCCTTGGCCTTCTCCAGCGTGGCGCGGCGCGATTTCGCGCGATTTCGAAAGCTGGTCGCCGGCGCGGTTGATGTAGAAATTCAGCATCGACATGGCCGACTGGAACGGGCTCGACTTGCGGCGATGACTGGCTTCGGCGGAATGCTTGAGGGAGTCGGCGATCTTCTTCGGGCTGCGCGATTTGAACACGCCGTCCCTCAGGTCCATCGCGTCGCTGTGCTCGGTCACGTCCTGCGACCATTTTTTCTTCGGCATGCAAACCTCCCGTGGAAAAGTTGGGTCTCCATCCAACCCGCCCCCGACGGCAAGGTTCCCGTTTATCGTGCCGCGGTCGTCGTATTGCGGACCACGAGATGCGTTTCCAGCACGTAGCGCACGTCGCGGATGGCGCGAGACTGCAGCATGTCGAGGAGCAGCGAGACGGCCACCCGGCCGGCCTCCGTCGAGCGGTTGGAGACCGAGGTGAGGGCCGGATAGGTGACGGCGCCGAGCACGTCGTCGCAGCCAATCAGGCTGAAATCTGACGGCACGGAGACCCGCTTTTCGGAAAGCCCGGCGAGCACGCCTTGGGCCGTAAGGTCATCGAACGCGACCGCTGCCGTGGCGCCTGTGGCAAGGATCGCGCTCACCGCGTTGCGACCGGAATTGTAGCTCGCCAGCACGGCCGGCACGGTTTCGACCACGATGCCTAGCCCCGATGCCGCGGCCTTGATGGCGGTACGGCGCTGTTTGTTCGACCAGGAATTCGACGGGCCGCTGACATAGACGATCCGGCGATGTCCGAGCTTGGCGAGATGTTCGACGGCTTGCCGGACGCCCGATCCGCTGTCGATCAGCACCCGGGGAATGCCGTCGATATCGCGGTTGATCAAGACCAGCGGCAACTGGCCCGCATGGGCGCGGATGCGCTCGTCCGAGAGACGCGAGGAGGCGAGCACCAGCCCTTCCACCTGGCCCGCGAACCGGCCGACCAGCTTGTCCTCCTGCTTCGGGTTCTCCTCGGTATTGCCGAGGAAGATGCAGAAATCGGAACGATCCGCTTCGAGCTGGGCCGCCTGGATCAGCGGCGGGAAGAACGGGTTGGCGATATCGGGCACGATCAGCCCGACATTGCCGTGCCGCCCGGTGCTGAGCGCCCGCGCCGTATGGTTCGGCACGTAGCCGAGCGCCTCTGCTGCCTTCATGATGCGGGTCACGGTTTCCGGGGAGAGCATGTCCGGCCGCGTGAAGGCGCGCGACACGCTGGAACGCGCAACGCCTGCCGCATCGGCGACCTGGCTGATGGTGACGCCCTTGGTTCGCTTGATCATGAAAGTTGAGAACTCGCCCGTTTGGCCTGGCACTTAGCATGAAGTCCGCGGCGCTATCAATTCTGCCCGCAATTCGACTTGCAGACTGACATTCATCCACTTGACATGCAACCGGTTGCATGGAATTCTTTCGCTAACAAAAGAGGGGCCGGCAATGAGTGCGGCGACGCGTCGCCGCTGCCGTGGGCTTCCCTCCCAGATGACATGGAGACCGCGTTTGAAGCTCGCCACCGCCCATCGTCCTTCGCCGGAAACGCGGCGGACTTTCGACCGCCTCTCGGCCGAAAGCTTTGCAACACGGGCCGAGATGGGCGCCGCCGCAGCCGCCGATATTGCTGCCGCCTTGGTCGCGCGCCTAGCCAGCCAGGCCAATGTCCGGATGATCTTTGCCGCCGCCCCCAGCCAGGCCGACATGCTGAAGGCGCTCTGCGCCGTGCCGGGCATCGACTGGAGCCGCGTCACCGCCTTCCACATGGATGAATATATCGGCCTGTCGCCGTCCTCGCCGGCGCGGTTCGTCAACTGGCTGGATGAGCATGTGTTCGCCAAGCTGCCATTCGCCGCCGTGCACCGCATCACCCCTGAGCCGGATGCGAGCGCCGAGGTGCGCCGTTATTCCGACCTGCTGAACGAGGCGCCGATCGATTTCGTCTGCCTCGGCATCGGCGTCAACGGCCATATCGCCTTCAACGACCCGCCGGTCGCGGATTTCAACGATCCGCTGGACGTCAAGATCGTCGAACTGGACGATATCTGCCGCCAGCAGCAGGTCGATGACGACTGTTTTTCAGATCTTGCGTCCGTGCCCCACGAGGCCATCACGCTCACGGTGCCGCGCTTGCTGCGCGCCGACCGGCTGTTCTGCGTCGTGCCCGGTGCCGTCAAGCGCGACGCCGTTTCGAAAACGCTTTACGGCCCGCTGACCACCGAATGCCCGGCCAGCGTCCTGCGCTTCCACGCCGCCTGCACCCTCTATATCGACAAGGATTCCGACCCCGATGCCTGAGACCCCCGTCATCGATGCGGATGCGCTCTGCGAAGGTTATTTCGCCTCGACTCAAGGCTTGATGCGCCGGGTCCTGGAAGAGGAAAAGGCCCCGCTCGATCAGGCGGCGTCAAAACTCGCCGACCAGATCGCCGCCGACCGGCTGGTGCATATCTATGGCCCCGGCGGCCATTCCAATCTCGCCTCGCAGGAAGTCTTCTTCCGTGCCGGCGGCCTGATGCATATCAGCGCCATTCTCGACGAAGGCACGCTTCTGTCGAACGGCGCGCTCCGCTCCATGGCGATCGAGCGCACGCCGGGTTACGGCAAGGTGGTGATATCAAACCAGCGGCTCGGCGACACCGACCTGCTGATCCTCGTCAATGCCTACGGCATCAATGCCGCGCTGATCGATGCGGCGCTGGAAGCCAAACGCCGCGGCGCCTTCCTGATCGGCGTCAGCTCCCGCGAACACGCCTCGAAAACCTCGCCGGACCATCCGGCCCGTCATCCGACCAGGCAGAACCTGCATGACCTCGTCGATATCGCCATCGACTGCAAGGTGCCGATCGGCGATGCGGTGGTGAAGGTCCCCGGCATGGGCGAAAACATCGCGGCAATCTCCACCTTCGCCAACGCCTTCACGCTGAACTGCCTGGTGATCCGCACGGTGGCGAAGCTTGTCGAACGGGGGATAGAGCCGCCGGTCTGGCGCAGCGGCAATGCGCCGGGAGGCGACGAGGCGAACGGCCGTTTCATCGCCAATTTCCAAGGCCGGGTGAGGGCGCTCTGACCATGGTCGTCGACGGTATCGATCCCCGCACCGGCAAAGGTATCGCGATCGAAATCGCCGACGGCGCGATTGCCGCCATTCGTCCCGCGGAAAACACCAGCCCGCGTTATCTCTCCGCCGGCCTGATCGACCTGCAGGTCAACGGCTATCGCGGCTTCGACCTGAACAATGGCGGGGTCACCGCCAACATCCTCCTTTCGCTCTGCGAGGAATTGCTGGGCGTCGGCGTGACCACCTGGCTGCCGACCATCATCACCGCCTCCGAGACTTCCATCCTTCAGGCGCTCGCCGATATCGCAAGAATCCGCGCCGGCCACCGACTGATCGCCGAAATGGTGCCGGGCATCCATGTCGAAGGCCCTTCGATCTCGGACAAGGACGGCCCGCGCGGCGCCCATCCGCTGGCGCATGTCCGCCCGCCGTCGATCGCTGAATTCGACCGCTGGCAGGAGGCTTCTGGCAATCTGGTTACGATGGTGACGATCGCGCCGGAACATGAAGGCAGCGTCGATTATATCCGCGCTCTCACGGCCCGTGGTGTCCACGTGGCGCTCGGCCACACAGCCGCAGCGCCGGAGGAAATCCATGCGGCGGCGGAGGCCGGCGCGGTCCTCTCCACCCATCTCGGCAACGGTGCCGCCGCCATGCTGCCCCGCCACCCGAATTTCATCTGGGCGCAGCTTGCCGACGACCGGCTGACGGCGAGCTTTATCGCCGACGGCTGGCACCTGCCGGCCGATACGTTCAAGGCCATGCTGCGCGCCAAGGGTTTGGATCGGGCAATCCTCGTCTCCGACATGGTGGCACTCGCCGGCATGCCGGCCGGCGTCTACGACCAGCCGGTCGGCGGCCGCGTCGAGGTCTCTTCCGAAGGTCGGATCAGCGTTGCCGGCACGCCCTATCTCGCCGGTGCCAGCCTGCCGCTGTCCGCCAATGTCGCGATCGCATCGCAGATGGCGGGCCTTCCGCTTGCCGATGCGCTTCTGCTCGCAACCCGCAATCCCGGCCGCTTCGTCGGCGGGCGCGGCCTGCTGGAAGTCGGTGCCCGTGCCGATCTCATCCGTTTCGAATGGTCGGAAGGCGCGCGCGAACTGAAGGTCAGAGAATCCTGGATCCATGGCGAGAAGGCGTTCTGCGCATGATCCGGGCCGGAGCCGCCATCGTCGATATCACCCCGCCGCCCGGCCTTGCGATGTCCGGATTTGCGGCCCGCACCCTGCCGGCCAAGGGTGCCCATGATGCCCTGACGGTCCGTGCCGTGGTGGTCGGCGAGACGGCGGTCGTCGTCGCCGACGTCATCGGCATCGATGCCGCGACGAGCGTCCGAATTCGCGAACGTTGCGTCCTGCCGGCAGAGAACGTCGTGGTCGCAGCACTCCACAATCACGGCGGCCCGGTCTCCATGGCCGGCCGGCTCAGCATCGCAGCCGATCCGGCCTATCTGGAGCGGCTGGAAGATGCCTGCGTCGCCGCCATCGACAAGGCCGCCACCATGCGCCGGCCGGCGACGGTTACTGTGGGGCAGGGAAGTGATCCGGGGATTGCGCGCAATCGGCGCCATCCCGGCGGACCCGTGGACACTTCCCTGCCACTCCTTCGCATCCGCGCTGCGGATGGCAGCATGATCGCCCTCGTAACCGCCTATGCCTGCCATCCGGTGGTGCTGGCGGCCGACAATCTCCTCTGGACGGCCGATTATCCCCATTTCGTGCGGCAGGCGCTGGAAGAAGCCCATCCCGGCGCGGTCGCCCTGTTCATGACCGGCTGCGTCGGCGACGCCAATACCGGCCATTCCGCTCATGCCTCGATCTCGCTTGCCGCAAACCCCGATCGCAGCTTTGCTGCCGCTGAAAGCATCGGCCGCAAGATCGCCGAGGCAGCGCTCGGCGCTGCGGAATGGCCGGTTTCAGGCACCGTACATGCCCGCAACGGCACCGTCAGCCTCGCCTTCGAACGCAGAGAGACGGAGGCACCCGAAATTCTCGAAAAGCGCTGGCGGGAGGAAGCCCTGAGCGCCGATCCCGCCCGCAAAAACCTGCTCGGCTACTGGGCCGATTGGGCACGCGACATCGCGCCGCTTAAACCGGAACCGCTCGCCGAACGCGTCACCGTGCTCGATTGGGGCGGCGTGCCGATCGTGGCGTTGCCGGGCGAGATCTTTGCGGAGACGGCGCTGACCATCCGTACGAGCCTTGGCGCGGACAAGCCGGCCTTCGTCATCGGTTTTGCCGACGACAATCCCGGCTACATCCCGCCCGCCAGCGAATTCCAGTTCGGCGGTTACGAGGTGGACGAAGCGCATCGCTATTACGGCCTGGCCGCGACCTTCGCGCCGGGCTCGGCCGAAGCGCTCGCGGCCTGCGCCATCGAACTCGCGAAAGCCACCTACAGGGAAAGCGGGGCCGCATGAACCGACCGCCTACCACAAACGATCCGATGCTTGACACGCAACCGGTTGCATGAGAGCTTTTTGTTAACAACAACAAGGGAACAGGGACATGAAAAACAGATCAGCAAAGACCAGGATTTCGACCCGTGCGCTGCTTGTGAGCGCGGCATTCGGCGCCGCACTTCTCTCCGGCGCCTCCACCGTTTCGGCCGAAACGCTGACGGTCTGGAGCGGTTATCCGGAAATGGCGCCGTTCTACGAACATGTCGCGAAGGGCATGAAGGCCGCCTATCCGAAGCTCGAGGTGAAGGTCGAGGCGATCGCCCTTCGCGAGCATGAAAAGCGCGTCGCGCTCGGCCTCACCGGCGGCCAGGACGGCACGACGGTCATCGAGCTATCCGGCTCGACCGCCACCCGTTACCTTGAAAACGACCTTCTGCCGGAAGCGCCGGCCGATATCGCGACCTTCGTCAAGGACCCGAAGAACTTCGACAAGTTCTTCAGCGATACCGCAGGCAAGGGCGGCAAGATCTACGGCGTGCCGCTCTTCCGCGGCCAGGGTGCGCTCTACTACAACACCGAGATGTTCAAGGCTGCCGGCCTGACCGCCCCGCCAAAGACCATGGAGGAATATTCCACCTATGCCGAGAAACTGACCAAGCGCGACGCATCCGGCAAGGCGACCGTCTCCGGCTGGAGCATGCGTCTCTCGGGCGGCGGCCAGGGCATTGCGGAAAAATTCTGGATCAACATGCATCAATATGGCGGCGCGATCCTCGCTCCCGCAGGCGACGGAAAGTGGAAGCCCAATTTCGCCAATGAGGCTGGCCGCAAGGCGCTGAAACAGTATCTCACCAACATCTTCACCACCAAGACGGTTACCCCGGAAATGCCGGCTGACGCCGATGCCTTCGAGCGTGGTCAGACTGCCATGTTCATCCGCGAATCCTGGGTGATCGGCGATATCGCCAAGAAGGCACCGGATCTGAAATACGCCACCGCGCCGCTGCCGAAGGGTTCCATCGCCCTGCCCACCAACCTCTACGTCGCCGGCAAGGGCGCCGATGCCAAGGTCGGTTGGGAATTCGCCAAGGCTGCCAATTCGCCGGAAAACCTCGTCTGGCTGCTCCAGAACGTCGGCTGGCTGCCGAACCGTTCGGGTGTCGATTATTCGGCCGTGACGTCCAAGCAACCGGCGTTTGCCGCCTTCGTCGATTATCCGAAGGGCTACGAGTTCTTCACGCTGCCGTCGATCGGCCCGATCGAAGAGATCCTGACCCGCGTTGCCGCCCAGCTCGTCGCCGCCTTCGGCGACGCCTCGCTTGCCGGCGACGATGCCAAGATCGACGCGTTCCTCAAGAAGGCTAGCGACGAAGTGAACACCATCCTTACCCGCGAAGGCCTGGCTGCGAAATAATCGCCGCCACCACTCGCCATTCGCATGGGCCCGGAGCATCATTGCTCCGGGCACTTAAAACGGGGATCCTGGGTCCGACCCGCGCCGCGGCCGAACCTGCTGTCTACAGGCCAAACTTTATGCTGAAGCGCAAAAGATGGATTTTTGCGATCCTTGCGATTTTGCCGACCCTGGCAATCTTTGCCTATGTCCGGCTTTATCCGATCGCCGACACGCTGAGGCTCAGCCTTTTCAAGTGGGACATCCTGTCGAAGAACAAGCCCTTCGTCGGCCTCGCCAATTTTCGCGAGCTGATGGGCGACCACCTGTTCCTCGACGCCCTGGTCAATACCACGATCATCGCCTTCGGCGTGCTGATCCTGACCATCCCGATGGCGCTGATCATCGCCGCGCTGATCTTTCACCGCACCCGCTCGCGGATGGCCGGTTTTTACGAGACCGCGATCTTCATCCCGCATGTCGTGTCGCTGGTTCCCGCCGCCATGGCCTGGAAATGGATCTTTGACGCCCGGCTCGGGCCGCTGAATGCGCTCCTGACCTTTTTCGGCATCCCGGCGCAATCCTGGCTGTTCGATCCGGTCCTGTCGGTCATCTGCATCATCGTGCTCTGCTCCTGGCAGGCGCTGGGTTATGCGGTGCTGATCTATATCGTCGGCTTCAAGAACCTGCCGGTCTCTCTTTATGAAGCGGCCAAGCTCGACGGCGCCTCCGGCCCGCAGAGCTTCTGGTACCTGTCGATCCCGATGCTGAAGCCGATCACCCTCTACGTCTCGGTCGTGACGCTCGTCTCCGGCTTCAACGTCTATGCCCAGGCCTTCGTGCTGGCATCCGATGCGCAAGGCGCGCCCGGACGGCAGGTGCGGGTGCTGGTTCTCGACATGCTGGAAAACAGCTTTCGCAATTACCGCGTCGGTTACGCGGCGTCCGAGGCCGTGGTGCTTCTGGTCATCGTTCTCGCGCTGACGCTCATCCAGTTCTCGATGCTGCGGGAAAGGGGCAAGGCATGACGACCAATTCCGTGAACTATATCGAGCCCACCACCGAAGAGCTTTCCGAGGGCGTGCGCCTGCGCCGCAAGAAGCGCGCAATCAACTTCGCGATCGACGTCTTCCTCATCGTCGTCTCTATCCTGATGCTCCTGCCGCTGGTCTTCCTGGTGGCGAACGCCTTCAAGACGCCGGCGGAAATGCTGAGCTGGCCGCCGACCATCATCCCGCGCGACCCGACGCTCGCCAATTTTTCCGCCGTGCTCGGCGAAACGCCGCTTCTGCGCTGGATCGGCAACAGCATCGCCTTTGCCGTCATGTCGACGATCGCGATCGTCGCTACCTCGGCGATCGCCGGCTACATCTTCGGAAAATTCCGCTTCCGGACGATGAACATCCTCTTCGCGCTCTTCCTCGCAACCGCCATCGTGCCGTTCGAGGTCTACATGATCCCGCTCTATTTCCAGGCAAAAAGCCTCGGCATCCTCAATTCCGTCTGGGGCCTGCTGCTCGGTTATCTGGTGATGAGTTTCGGCATCTTCCTGATCCGCCAGAACGTCATTCACTCGATCCCCGACGAACTGCTGGAAGCGGCCCGCATCGACGGCGCCGGCGAGTTCTGGATCTTCCTGCACATCGTCCTGCCGCTCTTGCGCGGCGCGCTCGGCGCGCTCGCCGTGCTCGCCTTCTTCCAGGCCTGGACCGCTTTCGCGTGGCCGATGATCGTCGCGACGACCCGCACCAGTTACACGATCGAAGTGGGCCTGGCGCTGTTCCAGACCGGCTTCACCGTCGATCTCGGCCGCCTCAGCGCCGCCTCCGCCACGGTCCTCATTCCATCTATCCTCCTCTTCGTCATCCTGCGCCGCAATTTCGTGCAGGGCGTCGCCAGCACCGGCCTCAAGGAGTGACGATGGCGATGGATTTCTTCGCGGAAGCCCGCACCACCTATGCCGCAGCTAATGCCGGCACACTCTATTGGATGCTGCAGCGGCCGATGCTCGGCGGCGGGTTTTTGAACACCAAACAGAACAGCCTGACGCTGAAGGATTATGGTGTGGAAGACGGCGTTCGCGGCCCGGATTACACCTATGGCTGGATCCAGGGGCGGGGGCTGGAAGCGGTCGTCGCCCATGCCGAGTTCTTCGGAGCGGAACTGCCGCCCCTGGCCGAAAAGCTCGATGCCGCCGGCCGCCGCCTCTATACCCTCCTGGCGGCGCTCCAGAAGCCGGATGGCCATGCCTATTTCTGCTATGACCGCGACATGCGGGCCGTCTACGCCGATCAGGCGAACGTGGTCCAGACCCAGGAAAAGCCGGCCCTCATCTACACCTATTCCGACGCCTTCGTGGCCAAGGGGCTGGTGGCCGCGGCAAGCCGCTACGGCCTGCCGGATATTGCCGACCATCTCGCCTATTTCGACCGGGTGATCGCCGCAATCGAAACCGGCCGTTTCCAGATGGACGAACGCCGGCCACTTTCGCTCGACAGCCTCGCCGAGCAGGTGGACGATTTCGGCCCACGGATGATCCTGCTCGGTGCCGCAGGTTTGCTGAAGCGCTTCGGCCACACGGTGCATCTCGCCTTTGCCGACCGCTTCATCGCCCATGTCATCGACAGGCATTACGACGCCGCGACCGGCCTGCTCCGCAACGTGCCCGGCGAAGACAGCTGCAATGTCGGCCACGGCATCGAGTTCGTCGGCTTCGCGCTCGACTATCTCGACGACACCGCCGATCCGGCACTGATCGACAAACTGGAACGCATCCTCGTTTCGTCTTTCGACAAGGGCTTCGTCGGTCCGGGCATCACACTCACGGTGTCCATCAAGACCGGTGAGGCACAGAGCCCCTATTGCCCGTGGTGGTCGCTGCCGGAAACCATCCGATCGGCAGCTCTCGCCCACGAGCGCACCGGCAGCCCCGAGAGCCTCGGCGTCTGGAAGACCGCGCATGCGGCCTTCTTCGAGCGCTACTGGCGCGGCACGCCGCCGATCGCCTACCAGACCATGACCAAGGACGGCCCCGTCGATTTCGTACCCGCCACGCCGGATCTCGATCCCGGCTACCACACCGGCCTCAGCCTGCTCGCAGCCATTCACGCCGCAGACCGGCTGAAGCCCCAAACCCGAACAGTTTCAGGATAAATACATGGCTTCCGTTGAAATCCAGAACGTCCGCAAGGCCTATGGCGACGTCGAGACCATCAAGGGCGTGTCCGTCGATGTGCCGGATGGCGCCTTCGTCGTCCTCGTCGGCCCCTCCGGCTGCGGCAAGTCCACGCTGCTGCGGATGATCGCCGGGCTCGAAGACATTTCCGGCGGCACGATCCGCATCGACGGCCGCGTCATCAACGAGGTCGAACCGAAGAACCGCGACATCGCCATGGTCTTCCAGAACTATGCGCTCTACCCGCATATGACGATCGCCGAGAACATGGGCTTTTCCCTGCGGCTCGCCAAAAAATCCAAGGAGGAGATCGCCGAGCGGGTCAACGATGCCGCGCGTATCCTCGGATTGACCGATTACCTCAAGCGTTACCCGAAACAGCTCTCCGGCGGCCAGCGCCAGCGTGTCGCCATGGGCCGGGCCATCGTCCGTAACCCCAAGGTCTTCCTGTTCGACGAACCGCTCTCCAACCTCGATGCCAAGCTGCGCGTGCAGATGCGCGCCGAGCTGAAGGACATCCACGCCCGCATTAAGACGACCACCGTCTACGTCACCCACGACCAGATCGAGGCGATGACCATGGCGGACCGGATTGTGGTGATGCGGGATGGTATCGTCGAGCAGGTCGGCGCGCCGCTGGAGCTCTACGACAAGCCGGTCAACACCTTCGTCGCCAGCTTCATCGGTTCACCTTCGATGAATTTCCTCTCCGGCAAGGTGGCCGAGGATCGTAAGTCCGTGCTGACTGAAAACGGCGTTCGCCTGCCGCTCGGACCCGAGGCTTCCGTCCTGGTGGGTACCGCGGTCACCTATGGCATCCGACCGGAACATCTCGCCATCGCCTCCGGGAACGAGGGCATTCCGATGACCGTGTCGAATATCGAGCCGACCGGTTCGGAAACCTTCGTGCAGGGCACCGTCGACGGCCAGAAGTTCTCGGCGCAGCTGCGCGAGCGGCTTTTCATAAAAACCGGCGAGGTACTCAATCTGGCGCTTGCACCCACCAACAGCCATATCTTCGATGCCGCAACCGGCATGCGGCTCGGCTGACAAGCATAAGGTAACAATAGGATGGAACAGACTTGGCGCTGGTTCGGACCGGACGACACGGTCAAGCTTTCGCATGTGAAACAGGCCGGCGCGACGGGCATCGTCAGCGCGCTGCATCACCTGAACGACGGCCGTATCTGGCCGGACGACGAGATCGCCAAGCGCAAGGCGATCATCGAGGCGGCCGGGCTCACCTGGTCGGTGGTCGAAAGCATCATCGTCCACGAGGACATCAAGACCCGCACCGGCCGTTACCGCGAGCTGATCGACAACTACAAGGCCTCGATCCGCGCGGTGGCAAAAGCCGGCATCAGGACGGTCTGCTACAATTTCATGGCGATCACCGATTGGACGCGCACCGACCTCGAATACGAGATGCCGCATGGCGGCACGGCCCTGCGTTTCGATATCGTCGAATTCTGCGCCTATGACGTCTTTATCCTGAAGCGCCCCGGCGCCGGAGCCGATCATCCTGCCGACCGTATCGCCAGGGCCGAAGCATGGCTGAAGACGGCGAGCGAGAGCGATCTCGCCCGCCTCGAGCGCAACCTGATCGAATGGGTGCCGGCCCGCGAATTCGTCTACGACCGGCAGAGCCTCAACCGTATGCTGGATATCTACAAGGAACTGTCAGAGACTGGTTTCCGCGAAAACCTCTTCACCTTCCTGAGCGAGATCATCCCGGTCGCCGAAGAGGCGGGTGTCAGGATGGCGATCCACCCGGACGATCCGCCATTCCCGCTCTTCGGCCTGCCGCGCGTCGTCTGCAAGGCGTCCGATGCCCGCGCTTTGCTCGCGGCCGCGAAGTCGCCTTCGAACGGCATCACGCTCTGCACCGGCTCCTACGGTGCCAATCCCGAGAACGATCTGGTCGCCATGGCCAAGGAATTCGCTTCCGACATCCATTTCGCCCATCTGCGCAACGTCACCAAGGAAGGCGACGGCTCCTTCCACGAGGCCGAGCATCTGGAGGGGGATACGGACATGGTGCGGGTCACGATGGCGCTGATGGCCGAGGAAAAGCGCCGTAGGGCGGAAGGCAGGGTGGACTGGCAGATCCCGATGCGGCCCGACCACGGCCACGCGATCGTCGACGACATAGGCAGACGCGTCAATCCCGGCTATTCCTGCATCGGGCGGCTGAAGGGTCTGGCGGAACTGCGCGGCATCATGCGCACGCTCGAAGTTCTCGGCTGAAAACAGAACCTGAGGGGAGGGGACGATGACGAAACTGAAAGTGGCGATGATCGGGCTCGGCATGGCGGCGGGGCACCACGCCCGTGCCCTGCTCGACCTTTCCGACCGGATCGAATGCGTCGCGGCCTTCAGCCCGACCGCCACCCGGCGCGAGGCGTTCGCGGCCGAGTACCCGATCCCCGTGACCGACGATCTCGATGCGATCTTCGCGGACAAGGCGATCGAGGCGGTGCTGATCCTCACCCCGCCGAGCAGCCATCTGGAACTCGTCCAGCGATGCGCCACGGCGAAAAAGCATATCCTGCTGGAAAAGCCGCTCGACATTTCCTTCGAGCGCTCCGAAGCGATCGTCAAGGCGGCCAGGGACGCCGGCGTGCTGCTGGCCATGGTGCTGCAGAACCGCTTCCGCACCGCGGCTCTGAAACTGGACGAGATCGTCAAGTCCGAGCGGCTGGGGCAACTGATCGAGGCCTCCGTTGCGATCCGCAACTGGCGCCCGCAGAGCTATTACGACGTCGAGGGCCGCGGCACCATGGCGCGCGATGGCGGTGGCGTGCTGCTGACCCAGGGCATCCATACGATCGACCTGCTGCTGAGCTTCGCCGGCACGCCAAAAGACGTCTCGGCCTTCGTCCGCACCAGCCCGATCCATTCGATGGAAACCGAAGACCTGGTGACGGCGACCTTCGCCTATGAAAACGGCGCGATCGGCACGCTCAACGCCACCACCTGCGCCTATCCCGGCCTGCCGGAACGCATCGAACTGCTCGGTACCAAAGGCACTGCCGTCTTTACCGGCGACACGCTCACTGCAGCCTTCATGGACGGAACCGGCGTTATCGAGGCCGGGGAGAAATCCGGCAGCGGAGCAGGGGCCAATCCGATGGCCTTCGGCCACGAAATGCATCGCGCCTTGATCGAAAACTTTGTGGATGCGGTCCGCAACGGAGCGCCGCTGCGCGTCACCGGCGAGGATGCGCTCAAGGCTCACCGCTTTATCTCGGAAATCCTCGCCGCCAGCCGGTAGGCCGCCTCAGAGCCCCGCGGCCTTGCGCAGCTCTTCGGCCATCTTGGCGCGCCAGTCCTTGCCGGACGCCTTGAATTTTTCGAGCACGTCCGGATCGAGCCGGAGCGTCACAGCCACCTTCGGCGCCTCAAGCTTCGGCCGGCCGCGGGCGGCGATCGCCTGTTCCATCTTCGCGGCGATTTCCGGGAAGACTTCCCGGAACGGCCGCATGCTCGCCATCTCTTCTGCGGTCAGTGGTGGGCTGTCGACCGCGTCCCAATCCTCTTTGGTATATCCGCGACCAGGGCGAAACTCTTTCTGTTTTTCATGTTTGATGTTCATTCGATCATGCTCCTCTCATCTTTTCGGGCAGGGCGCATCGAAATGACCGAGATTGCTTCCGAGCCGAGCGCCAGGAATATCACGACGATCGTTCCATCCTTCAGGCGGCCGACAGCTTTGGATCTCGCCTTTTTGGCAGGCGTGGTAACCGCCGTCGCGAAGAATTCGAAATAAAGATCAGCGAAATCGAGACCGTGCTTCTCGAGATTCACGATCCGCTTCGTCTCGTCCCAAATGATCTTCAATTATTATCCGTACACGAAAAATCGCCGCCCGACAACGAGCGACGATGAAACGGTCACAAACCTTTTACAACCCTAAGGATTGAGGGCGATCAGCAGATCACCGTCTCGGAGATCTTGATACCGAAACCTTCGAGGCCGACATAATGGCGCTCGCTGCGGGTGAGCAGCTTGATCGAGGTGACGCCGAGATCCTTGAGGATCTGCGCGCCGAGGCCGATTTCCAGCCATTCGCTCTCGCGGGCCTGAGCCTCGGCATGGCCCTCCTGGTCCTGGCGCAGCTTGCGGCCATGATCCTTCTGGCCGACGCCGACCGAACCTTCGCGCAGGTAGATGATCACTCCGCGGCCCTCTTCCTCGATCTTTCGCATGTAGCGATCGACAGAGCGCTGGGAGCCGAACACGTCCTGCGTGACGTTTTCCAGATGCAGGCGAACGGGAATATCGACGCCATCGCGAATGTCGCCGAAGATCACCGCCACATGCTGCATCGGGTCCCAGGGCAGCGAATAGGCATGTGCCTTCGCTTTGCCATGCGGCGTCTCGACGTCGAAGTTCGACTGCAGCTCGATCAGGGTTTCCTTGCGCTGGCGATAGGCGATCAGGTCGGCGACGGAAAGCAGCTTCAGCTGGTGCTGAGCAGCAAAATCGGCGACCTGCGGACCGCGCATGACGGTACCGTTGTCGTTCACCAGTTCGGAAATGACGCCGATCGGCGGCAGGTTTGCAAGCCTGCAGAGATCGATGGCCGCTTCGGTATGACCCGAGCGCATCAGCACACCGCCTTCGCGGGCGATCAGCGGGAAGATGTGACCCGGCCGCACGAAATCCGAAGCGCCGGCATTCGGGTTGGCAAGGTTGCGGACGGTCAGCGTCCGGTCATCGGCCGATATACCCGTCGTGGTGCCATGCTTGAAGTCGACGCTGACGGTAAAGGCCGTCGTATGGGCGCTGTCGTTTTCCGCCACCATGGCGTTGAGGTTGAGGCGCTTGGCCTCTTCCCGCGGCATGGGGGCGCAGACGATTCCGGACGTGTGGCGCACGATGAAGGCCATCTTGTCAGGCGTGCAATGGACCGCGGCGACGATGAGATCGCCTTCGTTCTCGCGGGCGTCGTCATCGGTGACGACAACGATTTCGCCGGCTTCGAATGCGCGGAGGGCGTCGACGACGCGCTTCTGGTCATAGGCCATAGGTGTTGTTTCCTAGAGATTTCGCCCCGTCTGGGCCCGGTCGCGGAGATAGTGGTCGGCAATCGCGCATGCAACCATCGCCTCGCCGATCGGCACGGCGCGGATGCCGACGCAAGGGTCGTGGCGGCCCTTGGTGCGCACCTCGACATTGTTGCCGTCGACGTCGATCGAGCGTTGCTCGGTCAGTATAGAGGATGTTGGCTTGATTGCGAAGCGGGCGACCACCGCCTCGCCGGTCGAGATGCCCCCGAGAATGCCGCCTGCATGGTTGGAAAGGAAGATGGGCTTGCCGTCATTGCCCATGCGCATCTCGTCGGCATCCTCTTCGCCGGAAAGCTCCGCAACGCCGAAACCGTCGCCGATCTCGACGCCCTTGACGGCATTGATCGACATCAGAAGGCTGGCGATATCCTGGTCGAGCTTGCCATAAACCGGCGCACCGAGACCGGCGGGCACGCCTTCCGCGATCACTTCCACCACGGCGCCGATCGAGGAACCGGCCTTGCGGATACCGTCGAGATAGTCTTCCCAGACCGGCACCATCGCAGCATCCGGGCAGAAGAACGGGTTCTGGTCGACCTGGTCCCAATCCCAGTTGGCGCGGTCTATTTTGTGCTTGCCGATCTGGATCAGCGCGGCGCGGACGTTCAAGCCCGGCACGACCTTGCGGGCAAGTGCGCCGGCGGCAACGCGGGCTGCCGTCTCGCGGGCCGAAGAACGGCCGCCGCCGCGATAGTCGCGGATGCCGTATTTCACGTCATAGGTATAGTCCGCATGGCCGGGACGGTAGCGGCGGGCGATCTCGCCGTAATCCTTGGAGCGCTGGTCGGTATTCTCGATCAGCATGGAGATCGGCGTGCCGGTCGAGATCATCGTCTCGCCGTCGGCGTCCATCATCACGCCGGAGAGCACCTTGACGATGTCGTCCTCGCGCCGCTGGGTCACGAAGCGCGACTGTCCGGGCTTGCGCTTGTCCATCCAGGCCTGGATTTCAGCAAGCGTGAAGCGGATGCCGGGCGGGCAGCCGTCGACCACGCAGCCGAGTGCCGGACCATGGCTTTCACCCCAGGTGGTGACACGGAAAAGGTGACCGAAAGTGTTGTGCGACATGGCGTTACAGGACCAACTGTGGCGGAGCTGGCCTTCCGCCAACTTCTGACGCGGTTGTCATATGGAAAAGGTTGCCGGGCGACAAGTCCTTCTTGGCAGAACTGTCGCGCCGGGATTGGTGAACAATGGTGGCTCTAGGCCGCGGCCCTACGCCAGCCCGCATGCGCGGCTTCGGTGAAATCGTCGAAGGAAAGCGGCCGGGCGAACGCATAACCCTGCAGCAGGTCGCAGCCGAGTTCGCGCAGAAGGCTCGCATGCTGCATGGTCTCGACCCCCTCCGCCACCGTTTCGACGCCGAGCGAACGGGCGATGTCGATGATCGAGCGCACCAGCGCCCGTTCCTGCGGCGAGGTCAGGATCGGCATGACGAGCTGGCGGTCGATCTTCAGCCGCTTCGGTTTCAGCTTCAGAAGGCTGACGATCGAGGTATGGCCGGTGCCGAAATCGTCGATCTCGATATCGATGCCGAGTTCCTTGATCCGCTGGAGATTGCCGGCCGCCGATGCTTCGCTCTCGTCGAGGAAAATCGATTCCACCAGCTCGAATGAGATCTCGCCAGGTGCTATCGCCAGCGTCTGCAGCGTGTCGATCAGTGCCTCGTCATGCAGCCGCTTCGAAGAGACGTTGACGGAAACCTTCGGTATCCGGATTCCGAGCGCCGCCCAGCGCATCTTGTCCTTCAAGACCGTCTGGAGCACGATATGGTCGAGCGCTGCGGAGACGTTCAAATCCTCGGCAATCTTCAGGAACCGGTCGGGCGCAAGAATCCCGTGATGCGGATGGTTCCAGCGGATCAGCGCCTCGACACCGGTGAGCTGGTTGGTGCGGGCATCGAACTGCGGCTGGTAGAAGGCGATGAATTCGTCGTTGTCGATGCCGGCCAGCACCTCGTCGGCGGTACGCTTTTGGCTGACGATCTCGGCCTGCAGGTTCTGCGTGAAGAATTCGTATCGGTTGCGGCCCATGCCCTTCGCCCGATAGAGCGCGATATCGGCATTGACGAGAGTGCGGCGCGCATCGACATTCATGCCGCTTGCCTGGGCGATGCCGATGGATACGCCGCAGCGGCAGGCGAAACCTTCGAAATCGATCGGCTGGTGAAATTCCGCGATGATGCGCTGGGCGAGCTGGCCTATCTGTTCGGCGCTGGAATTGCCGGTGGCGAGGATCACGAATTCGTCGCCGCCGATACGGGCGACGATATCGCTGCCGCGGACGTTGCGCGACAGGATACGCGAGGCGTGCACGAGCATCGCGTCGCCGGCCGCATGGCCGAGCGTGTCGTTGATCTGCTTGAAGCGGTCGAGATCGAGATGCAGGATCGAGAACTTCTGGCGCTCGGTATGGCTGGAGCGCGACAGCCGGTCGAGCTCCATGTCGAGCTTGCGGCGGTTGGCCAGCAGGGTCAGCGGGTCATGCAGGGAATTGTGCTCGATCCGGCTTTTGGCGAGTTCGAGTTCCGCGTTCTTCGCGTCGGCCTCGTCCTTGGCAGCCTTGAGTTCGCTGGTCAGGATGGCGTCCTGGGTGACGTCGAAGGCGATGCCCACCACCTTTTGGGAACCGTCGCGCGTCTTATGCATCTTGCCGATGGAGCGGATGTAGCGGATCGAGCCATCCGGCTGGGGCACGCGCACGACCAGCGGATCCGGCCGGAAGTTTTCCGTGAAATGATGGGAGCTGAGCTTGGCGAGTTCCCGGTCGTCGGGATGGATGAGCTCGATCCAGTCGTCGACCCGGACGAAACCGTCAGTGAAGGGGATGCCGTGCAGCTGGCACATGCGGGCATCCCAGGTATCGACCCGGGTTGCCGGGTTCGATTCCCAGATGCCGCAATTATAGGAGTCGAGCGCGAGGTCGAGCTTGGTCGAAAGCTCTTCCAGGTCCTGTTCTCGGTTGGACAGTTCGTCGAGCGCCAGTTCCAGTTCGGCGTTCTTGATGTCGGTATTTTCCTTGGCATTGCGCAGCGTCTGGGTCATCACCACGTCGCCGGTCACGTCCCAGACAATCCCGGTGGTGCGTAGCGTACCGTCGGCATTACGATAGTTGGCGCCCGCCGACCTCAGGTATCGCAGTGTGCCGTCCGGCAACTGCACCCGATAGGTCTCGCTGCAAGGCGTGTTGCTGGAGGCGCAGTTGAGGAAATGTGTCTCCGCCGCCGTCCGATCGGGCGGATAGATCGATCCGAGCCAGTCGTAGAGACGATTGCCTTCGATGGCTGCGGGCTTGTCGTGCAACCCGGCGGCTCGGTTGTCCCAGAAGAGACTGTTGCTGTTGCCCGTCACCTCCCAGATGCCGATATTGGAGGCTTCCATGGCAAGGTTGAAGCGTTGCGACAGCTCGATGAGATTGAGTTCACGCGCCTTCAGCGCGTCGATATTGCGGTTGCGCTCCGAGATCAGCGAGGTGGCGATGAAGATCGGCACGATCACCGCGAGTGCGGCAATCACGATGGCGAGGCGAATCCCGAACTGGTTGGGCGGCACGATGTCCCAGCCGGAACGGGGAGCGGCGAGCAGCGTCCAGTTGGCACCGCCGATCGGCACCGTCCATTTCATCGGAGACTGCTCCTCGATGGAATCATTGCCGAAGAAGGCAAAGTATTCCGGCCGGTCCACGTCCCGCAGGACCACGTTCAGCCACTCGAGATTGATGAGGTTCGGTTTCACCGCCGTGGCGGGGGAGAAGGTGACGCCGGAAGCCTCCATCAGGCCCTGCTTGTCGATAAGCACGGCGATGGCGCCCCACAAGTCGGTGCCGCCCTCTTCCTTCGGCACCGGCAAGACCAGGGTCAGGTGTCCCTCCTGGCTACCGCTCAGCAGTGATACACGGTTGCGGCCGCGGACGGATTTCAGGTCGTCTGCAAGGCGCGAAACATCGATGTTGCCGATCTTGCGCGGGGTATCGCCGGCAATGCCGTCGCGGGTAATCAGCTGTGCAAGTTCGAAATTGGGTGCGACCGCGACGCCGGAAAAATGCGTCGCCTCGCCAAGTTCCTTCTCGACGTAATGCTTGAACCCATCAACCGAGCCCTCGGCGTCTTCCCCCAGGACATGAGCCAGATGGCTGGCGACAGCGGTGTCGGTCTCCACGCGGGCAATGAGGCGCCGCGCCAGCAGGCCGGCAACGTTTTCCGTCGTTTTCCGAAGCTCGCTGCGAAAACCCTCGGTATAACGCTGGTCGACGATCACGCCGGTCGAGATCACCGTAAGGGCGATAACGAATGCGATTGCCGTCGGGGTCTTGGTGCTGCGTATCAGGCGCAGTGACTTGAAACCGGATGACGGCCAGAATTTCACGCGCGCGAACCTTCTTATTAACCCCTGTGGCATGACGGAACAGCCTATGGTGAGGGGGTTAATTTACGCTTTCACCCTACCCTGCAAACTTTGGCGCGATTTATTGTACGAATACTCTGAATAATTCAGCGGACGTGAACGGCTCGGCCGCAATGCGGCACCCTCTTCTCGAAAAGCGTTAACTATCAGGTCATTACTTATACGGAAAATGTCATGGTGACGGGCGATTTTCGCCACAATCGGCAGGCTATCTGTGCGTCGAAACGAGACATCACCGACGTCATCAAGGCTTCCGACCATGCGCATCCTGATTGCTGCTCTGCTTGCCACGGCCAGCGTCTTTTCGCCCCTGAACAGCTGGGCGCAAAGCGCCGACGTCGAAGCCACGATCAAGGCCGTGGACGCCAAGGCGCTCAACTTCACGCTCGATGACGGAAAGACCTACAAGGTGCCCGAGGAGTTCAACTTCGAAGGCTTGAAGGCTGGCGTCAAGGTGCTCGTCTTCTACACGGTCGTCGACGGCAACCGCGTTGTCGACGACCTCCAGATCGTTCAGTAAGACTGAAGAATTATTCAAGTCTAATTTAGAATATCCGACGATCGGAGTTGGCCCGGATCAGAGCCATTGCATCCGGTTGTCGCTGGTATCGACCTCAAGGATGCGATCCTGCGGGGTCGGAACGGTGGCGGCCTGGTCCTCGTCGAGGTTGCCGATCAGCCGGAAGAGCGAGCGGATCACCCCGCCATGGCTGACGCAGACGGTCGGGCCGTCGAGGGATTGCAGCCACGCGCCGATCCGCCAGCAGAGGATTTCGTAGCTCTCGGCAGACGTCCCCGGCGGGATGAAACTCCATTTCTGCTCGGCTCGGGCGGCGAGCCGGTCTGGAGAAATCTGGTCGATCTCATCGAGCGTATAGCCTTCCCAGTCGCCAAAGGAGACTTCGACCAGCCGTTCATCGGTTGTGTAGGCGAGGGGATCGAGCCCCATGGCGGTGCGCAGCCGTTCCATGGTTTCGCGGGTACGCGACAACGGGCTGGCGATGAAGCGGAAACCCTCCGCTGCGCTGATCATCTCGCGCAGCCGCTCGCCGTTCCGGGTTGCCTGGGAACGGCCGAGCATATTGAGCGGAATATCCTGCTGGCCCTGGAGCCGGCCTTCGGCATTCCAGTCCGTCTGCCCGTGGCGGATCATGTAGATGAGCACGGCAGACGTCCCTGGAACAGCATCAGTCCTTGATGACCGAAATGTCCGGCGCATCGACGGCCTTCATGCCGACGACATGGTAACCGCTGTCGGCATGATGGGTTTCGCCGGTCACGGAGCGCGAAAGGTCGGACAACATGTAGAGGCCGACATCCCCCACTTCCTCGATGGTAACGGTACGGCGCAGCGGCGCATTGTATTCGTTCCATCTGAGGATGTAGCGGAAGTCGCCGATGCCGGAAGCGGCAAGCGTCTTGATCGGCCCGGCCGAGATCGCGTTGACGCGGATGTTCTTCGGACCCAGATCGACCGCGAGATATTTGACGCTGGCTTCGAGTGCCGCCTTGGCAACGCCCATGACGTTGTAGTTCGGCATGACCTTCTCGGCACCGTAATAGGTGAGGGTCAGCATCGAGCCGCCGTCGGTCATCAGCTTTTCCGCCCGCCTGGCGACAGACGTGAAGGAATAGACCGAGATCTGCATCGTCTTGGCAAAATTGTCCGCCGAGGTGTCGACATAGCGGCCGGTCAGCTCGTCCTTGTCGGAAAAGCCGATCGCATGCACCAGGAAGTCGATCTTGCCCCAATGCTTTTCGAGATTGGCGAAGACCTCGTCTATGGTCGATTCGTCGCTGACGTCGCAATGGCCGGCCATGTAGGCGCCCAGTTCGGCGGCGAGCGGCTCAACGCGCTTCTTGAGTGCATCGCCCTGGTAGGTGAACGCGACTTCGCCCCCATGCTGGTGGATGGCCTTGGCAATGCCCCACGCGATCGAACGATTGTTGGCAACGCCCATGATGAGACCGCGTTTGCCTGCCATGAGGCCGGAAGCCTGAACCATTCATAGTCCCCTGATACCTTAGATGAACGCTGCCTATGACATAGGCGGCTCAAGGGTTCAAGCAGACTTGGATCATCTCGTGTTAGTGGGCGTAACAAAGGGTGCTTAGCGGTGAATACCGACGCAAAATTGTCATATTGGGCGATGCCCGTCAGACATAGAGCCCATGGCGCATGTGTCGCATCAGGTCGGTAACCTTTTCGTTCGGCTTTTCCCACAGCACGACGCGCAGTTCGACGACAAGGTCGCCGCGGCCGCCGGCATCGTCGTGAAGCCCGAGGCCGTTCAGCCGGACCGTCTGGTCGGAACCGGACCATGCCGGAATGCTGATGTTGCGGTTGCCTTCCGGCGTCTCGACCGAGGCGTCGCCGCCAAGCACCGCGTCTTCGAGCGAAATTGACAAGGTCGTGTGAAGATCGAAACCCTCGACGCGGAAACGGCTGTCGCGGGAAACTTTGATCGAGGCGAGAAGATCGCCGGATTTCATGCCGGCAAGCTTGAGGCCCTGGCCCTTCAGGCGCGCCACATGGCCTTCCGTCATGCCTTTTTCCAGCACGAGACGGACTTCGCGGTCGTCGGCCATCTTCAGCGTGACCGCGTTGAGTTTCAGGAGGTCCTCCACGGTCACCGTCGCCTCGACGGAAATATCCGGAGCCTTTTCCGGAGCAGGCGTCGTGCCGCGGAAGCGGCGCACGATGGAGGCGATCAGGTCGATGGCAAGGGCCGGCAGAGGCGGTCTTTCGGCGCCGGATGCATCTGCCTTGGCCGTTTCCGCCGGTTCGCCGTTCGCCTGCGCCGGGCCGCTCGCGTGGGATTTCGCCTGGTCGCCCGCCGCGGCGCCGAAGATGCGTTCGATCATGTCCTCAGGCGTTTCGCCTGCCGGACCGGACTGGTTCTGAGGATGAGCCTGAGACTGGCCTTGTGCCTGGGATTTGGCGTTTTGCGCATTGGCCTTGGCGAGTTCTTCCATGACCTTTTCGGCATTGGCCTTTGCGGCCTTGGCGCGCTCAGCGGCTTCGCGGGCGGCATTGCGCTGCTGCATGATGGTCTGGTGCATCTCGGCGGCCCTGTCGTATCGCTTGCGGCGCTCGGGATCCTTCAGGACCTCGTAGGCCTGGCCGATCTCTGCGAAACGGCTCGTCGCAGACGGATCGTCCTGGTTCTGGTCGGGATGAACGGTCTTGGCCTTGGCGCGCCAGGCTGCCTTGATTTCGTCGGGCTCGGCATTGCGCTTCACGCCAAGAAGGGAATAGGGATCACGCATTGTGGGACCACCGGTTACTTGAAACGGCAGGCCCCCGCTTGATCCTTGGACCCCCGATACTCGTCACAACTCCGACAGCCATCCGCCGGTTCCTCATGTTCCGGGCAGATTACTGCTCACATCCGGTGAGCCTATGTTAGGACTTGTGAATCAGTGGTTACGCGGCCGCCAATCGCACTCCTTAAGGTAAACGAATGGTTTCCGGCGCGACTTTCGCAAACGCATGAAACGGATCTGCAGCGGTGTCTGTTTGGGGGAGGGCGGACCTACTGGCGGTCGAATGCCGTCAGCATCCAGTCGCCGCTATTGGTAAGGCACGTCTGGCCCGAAAACATGGCGATGCCTTCGTAGGAATGCCTGGTGGTGGTGAAGGCGCGGCAGATCTGCTCGCCGTTGCGGGCCTCCCGGATCTGCGACACCACGCCGGCGCTGCCGGTTGCCGTGTTGGCCCATGGAACCGAGGCCGTGCCGACCTTCGCAAGATCGGCCGAAGAGACAGCGTTGCGTACCGTCGCCTCGTCGGAAAGCGTGGCACCGGTAGGCTGGGACGCGCTAGGCACGGTGCCGGTCGCGATCGAGCGGTCGACTTTGGGGGAGCTTCCGAAAAGATCGAGGCTGCTGGTACAACCGGCAAGCGAAAGCCCGGCAAGGCAGAAGGCGGCTGCCCGTCTGCCAAGGAGAAACGACCTCTTTGTGCGGCTCTTCGACTTTGCTATCACTACCACCGTGCGTCCTGTCCGACTGAAAAACTCGGGCATTTTTCATGAGATTGGGAGTATTTTAGTCAATATGTCTGAGAGCGGGTTAACAACTGGTGACTTCACCACCGAGAACGAGCCTTTCGCGCTTTTCGGTGCCTGGCTGAAGGATGCCGAGAGCTCCGAACCTAACGATCCGAATGCCGTTGCGGTTGCAACCGTCGACGAAGACGGCATGCCGAACGTTCGCATGGTCCTCTTGAAGGGGTATGACGAGAACGGTTTCGTCTTCTACACCAATTTCGAAAGCCAGAAGGGCCGAGAGATCCTCGGCCAAAAGAAGGCGGCGATGTGTTTCCACTGGAAATCGCTGCGCCGCCAGGTCCGCCTGCGCGGCGAGGTGGAAGTGGTGAGCGATGCGGAGGCGGATGCCTATTACGCCTCTCGCGCCCGCGGCAGCCGCATCGGCGCCTGGGCGTCGAAGCAGTCCCGCCCGCTCGAAGCCCGCTTCGCGCTCGAAAGATCGGTCGCCGAATACACCGCCCGTTACGCGATCGGCGACATTCCGCGGCCGCCCTACTGGTCCGGGTTCCGTATCAAGCCAGTGTCGATCGAGTTCTGGCACGACCGCCAGTTCCGCCTGCACGACCGCATCGAGTTCCGCCGCACCGTCGCCGACGGCCCTTGGGAAAAGGTGCGGATGTATCCGTAATGCATTATTGACCAGGCCGGTTTTTGTCCCTAGATTATACAAAAATCTGTATATGAAGGTTGAAGATGGAACGTCTGGTCTTTGAGAACATCTTTGACGTCGTTACTGAGGATCCGATCGAGGCCGCAGACCTGCGGTTTCGCTCGGATCTGCTCACGACCCTGGTTGCCATTTTCGAAGACAGAAAGTGGAAGCAGACGGATATCGCGAAAGCTCTTGATATTCCCCAACCCCGTGTCAGCGAGTTGATGCGCGGGAAGATTCAGCTTTTCTCGGCAGACAAGCTGATCGGCTATCTTGCGAAGCTCGGTGTGCGCCTGAAGCCGTCGTTCAGCGCCGAGCACAAGGTGATCTGCGACGTGGTCGAGGCGGCCTGATCTATTTGCGACTTTTCACGATTTGCAGCATCGTCTTGTGACGATCCTGGGACCGTATCCATTGCCTTGCGGTCGACGCCATTCGTCGTCTTGGTGAAGGCATGGAGGATGAAAACCGTGTCCAGGTATTTGGCACAGTAGACAGCGCGATAGGCCGGGCTGCCGTTCTCGATGAGTTCGATGACGCCGTTCCCAATACCCTTTAGATGCTTGAAGTCCGAGAGAGGCTGAAGCCCTTCCTGGACACGCTGAAGGTCATTGGCGAATTGGATCTGGATATCTTTTGGAAGTTCTTGAAAGGCCTTTTTCGCGGAAGAGTTCACGAATTCAAATGACCTAACCATCTTTTAGCGGCCGATCGCGAACGGGATGCCCGAGGCGAGTGCCGAGACGTAGCGCGGCTGCTGGTAGTAGCCGTTGAGCGAGATGCGCGGCAGGCCGGTGAGCCTGTTCACGTATCTGGCGCAGAGCGTGCCGGGCTGCGTCGTCACCGCGACCGAAAAGCCGAGTTCCCTCGCGGTCGCATAGTCGCGCTCGGAAACCGCGGCGCGGCTGCCATAGGGATAGGCGATCGTGGCCGGCCGTTCGCCGATCAGGCCCTCGATCCAGTCGGCCGACTGCTCCATTTCCGCGCGGGCATCTTCCGCCGAAAGGCGGGCGACCGCCCGGTGGCTTGTCGTATGGGCGCCGAGCGAAGCCAGCGGATGGGCGGCGACCGAGCGGAGCTCCTCGGCATTCATGGTCAGGTCGGCGGTGATCTTCAGCGGATCGACGCCGTGTTTTCTCGCCAGCGCATCGATCCGCGAGACAGCGGTGGATTCCTCGACTTCCAGGACATAGCTGGAAAACCGGTCGAATGCGTCAAACTTGCGGGCCTCGGAGGTGAGGTCGAGGACTTCGGATCCGCCGCCGAAGTCGAACGTCACTTCCCGTTCGCGGCCGAGCAGTTCGGCAACCGTCTCCCACCATAGTGAATGGGTCCGCTCGGCAAACCCGCGGGTGACGAAAATGGTGAAGGGCACGCCGTGGCGGGCAAAGACGGGCAGGGCATATTCGGCATTGTTGCGGTAGCCGTCATCGAGCGTGAAGGCCGCGAACGGTTGTTTGGTCGGTGCGGCAAGCCGCGCCGGCACGTCGCTCAAAGGGATGAACTCGTAACCTTCGGCCGAAAGCCGCTCGATCGCTTCGCCGAGGAAATCCGGTGTCACTTCCAGATGCCCGCTCGGCTGCAGCGGCCGGCTCTGTTTCGGCCGCACATGGTGGAGCGTGAATATGGCGCCGTGACCGCGGGCATTGGGCATCATCCCGGCACGCGCAAGTGCGGCAGCCATGTCGAGGCCACCGGCGACAAGCCGGCGTTTGACATCCCGGCGCCAAAGCGCCTGAAACCTCTCCCTGGTATTCCCCACCGCGATCACGCCCACGTTACTTCGGTGAGGCCGACCCTACTCTCGGACGGGTTAAGTCTTGCTGAATAATCCGCGCTGAATCCTGCTCAGGGCCGCAACGCGTCGAAAAGCGGCAGGCTGACGATCGCCGCCATGGCGATCAGCATGAAGCAGATGCGCCGAAAAGTGCCTTCGGAGGCAAATCCGAACAGTTTCGAGCCGGCGATCACACCGAGGCCGTAACCCGGCCCGGCGATCAAAGCGAGGGCAAGAACGTCGAATGTCAAAAGACCGCCGACGACATAGGCGGTGGCCGAGATCACCGTCGCAAGCGCGAAATAGAGGATGAGGTTGGCGCGCACGGTGAGCGGCGGAATGGCACCTCCGAGCCAGTAGGCGACGACCGGGGGACCGGAGAGTTGTGCGGCCCCACCGAACAGGCCGGCAAGCGCTCCGACGCCGATCGTCAGCGGCGTCTTCGGTTTGCCGTGGTAACGCCAGCCGGAAATCAGGAAGACCAGCAGAAAGAGCACGACAACCGAGATCAGCCAGCGCAGTGCCGTCGGGTCGATCACCGCCAGCAGCGTCGTGCCCACCGGCACGCCGATCAGCGTCCCGATCAGCATCGTGCCCACCTCGCGGCGGTTGGCGCGCTTCCAGCCGTCCGGCACCATGCCGAGCGTCGTCACCCCGTCGATGACGAGCAGCAGGGCAGGGGCGATCTTCGGCCCGACGGCAGCTCCGGCGAGCGGAACGAAGATCAACGCACCGCCGAAACCGGAAAATCCGCGCGCCAGCCCGGCGATCAGTGCCGAGAGGAAAAGAAAGACAAGCTGTGCCGGCCCATGGCCCGGAATCCATGCATCTAGGAAAGTGGAAATCGGGCTGGCGGGGTCCATGCAAAATGCCGTGGTCAAGGGCTTCGGGATGGTCCGCACCTGCCGGGATTTGGGCGGGGGTGTCAAGCAAACCCTCTGGACACTGGTCGAGAATCGGCATTCTCCTGTGGATACAAAAGGAGAACAATCATGCTGGGCAAGCTCACCGCACAATTCGAGGCCGCGTCGGCGGATTATGCGCAACACCACGGGATGGTGCGCGATCCGGACTGGTTTGTCCTGAAGCTGCAGGAAGAGATGGGCGAACTGACCCAGGCCTGGAACCGCGCCACCGGACGCGGGCGCAGGAAGGGCAGGACCGACGAGGATCTCAGCCGCGACCTCGCCGACGAAACGGCGGACCTGCTCGGCCACGTTCTGTTGTTTGCCCGCAACAACCGGATCGACCTCGCGTCGGCCATCGAGCGGAAGTGGCTGTTCAGACCGGAGGAGGGGTGAGTTTCAGGCTCATACGCCGGGATTGGAATCTGGCGATAGAAACCTCAGCGTCTCTATCGCCAGGCAAATTGCTCCGCCTTACGCCTTCGTCCCACCCACCGTTACCTGGTCCATCCGCAGATGCGGCTGGCCGACGCCGACGGGGACCCATTGGCCGCCCTTGCCGCAATTGCCGATGCCGGTGTCGAGCTTCATGTCGTTGCCGACCATCGAAACGCGGCGCATCGCATCCGGGCCGTTGCCGATCAGCATGGCGCCCTTGATGGCCGGGCCAATTTTGCCATCCTCGATCATGTAGGCCTCGGTGCAGCCGAACACGAATTTTCCGGAGGTGATGTCGACCTGGCCGCCGCCGAAGGAGACGGCATAGATGCCCTTCTTCACCGAGGCGATGATCTCTTCCGGCGTTTTGTCGCCGCCGAGCATGTAGGTATTGGTCATCCGCGGCATCGGCGTATAGGCATAACCCTGGCGGCGGCCGTTGCCGGTCGGTGCGACGCCCATCAGCCGGGCGTTCTGGCGGTCCTGCATGTAGCCGACCAGCTTGCCATTCTCGATCAGCACGTTGTAGGCGGAAGGCGTGCCTTCGTCGTCTATGGTGAGCGAGCCGCGGCGGTTGTCGATCGTGCCGTCGTCGACGACCGTGACACCGGGAGCCGCGACCATCTCGCCGAGAAGCCCGGCGAAGGCAGAGGTCTTCTTTCGGTTGAAATCGCCTTCCAGCCCATGGCCGACCGCTTCGTGCAACATCACGCCCGGCCAGCCGGAGCCGAGCACGACATCCATCGTGCCGGCGGGTGCGTCTATGGCGGTGAGGTTGACGAGCGCCTGGCGCAGCGCCTCGTCGGCGCCGGTCTGCCAGTTGCCTTCCGTCACGAAATCGCCGAAGCCGATACGGCCGCCCGTGCCGAACGACCCGCTTTCCTGCCGGTCGCCGTCACCGACGACGACGGAAATGTTGATGCGGGTCATCGGGCGGATGTCCTGCACCCGGTGTCCGTCGGCGCGCAGGATATCGACCACCTGCCAGCTTGCCGAAACGGTGGCCGTCACCTGCCGCACCTTGTCGTCCTTGTTGCGCAGATAGGCGTCGATATCGGTGAGCAGCTTGACCTTCTCCTCGAAGCTGGGGCTGCCGATCGGGTTCTCGTCGCCGTAATATTTCTTGTTGGTGCGCTGGGGAGCGGCCGCGTAGGAACCGGAATAACCGGCGGTGACGGCCCGCACCGCATCCGAGGCGCGGGAGAGCGCTGCGGCCGAAAGCTCGCCCGCATGGGCATAACCGACCGCTTCGCCGGCGACCGAGCGCAGTCCGAACCCCTGGTCCGTGTTGAACGAGCCGCCCTTCAGGCGGCCGTTGTCGAAGGTCAGCGATTCCGCCTGGGCATGCTCCACGAAAAGCTCGCCGTCATCGGCGCCGGTAAGCGCCTCGGAGAGGATCGAGCGCAGCTTGGTCTCGTCGCAGTCGAAAAGGTTGAGAAGGTCGGTGTTCATGGGTGCTCCTTCGGCGCTGCCCTATGAAGACGCGCGCTCTGCTCCAACCGATGTAGGTCCGGGGAGGGACCGAAGCAAGCCTATCCTGCGGGCTCAGGCGCGTTTGCGGCGGAAGATCATGCCGATGACGACGGCAACGAGGGCCGCGGCAAGGCCGTACCAGGTCACGGCATATTGCAGATGGCTGTTCGGCAGGTCGAACTGGGTGACGCCGCCCTTGGGCCAGCCGCCCGGATTGACGATCGACCCATCGGCATCCACGAAGAACTGCACGACCTTCGACGCCTCGATACCGGTGGTCGAGGCCATGGCATCGAGATCCTTCCAGTAGAAGATGTTCTTGGCGAGATCGTTGTCCGGAACGATGGAGGAGGGCTTTTCCCCAAGCCGCACCCGCGCATATCCGGTGACGGTCTGCGGGCCGGCAACTTCGCCGGCGCTGCGGGTCTTCGGGTCCTTCATTTCATAGGGCACGAAACCGCGGTTGACGAACAGGATGCGCCCGTCGGCAAGCGTCAACGGGGTGTAGACGTAGAAGCCGGTCTGGCCGCCGAAGGTCGCGAAGAAATGTCGTTCCCTGGCGTGGTCGAACGTGCCGGTGACCGATACCCGGCGGTATTCGATATCGCCGCCGGATTTCCGGATCGCTTCGATGTCGGAAAGCAGGACGGGGGCCGCCGCCCGCCGCTGGGCGATATCGGCAAGCAGCCCTTCCTTCCAATGCAGCCGCTCCACCTGCCAGGTGCCGAGCGACAGCAGGATGGCGAGCGCCGCCAGCACCACGACCGCGGTCGCGACCAGCCGGCCACGGCCGCGGCCGGGCGTCTTATCCGATGCGGTTCGCGAGGGAGCCTTGGTTGCCATTCGTTCCAGTCCTCAAAAAGCAGAAGGGCGGCTTGTCGCCGCCCTCCCGGAATTCATGTCCCCTGGCTCAGTGGGCGAGCGGTGCGCCCCAGCCACCCCAGATGTAGATGGCGAAGAAGAGGAACAGCCATACCACGTCGACGAAGTGCCAGTACCAGGCGGCGGCTTCGAAGCCGAAATGCTTGGTGGGCGTGAAACCGCCGTTGACGGCGCGCAGCAGGCAGACAGCCAAGAAGATCGTGCCGACCAGCACGTGGAAACCGTGGAAGCCGGTCGCCATGAAGAAGGTCGCGCCGTAGATCGAGTTCGAGAAGGCGAACGGAGCGTGAATATACTCGTAAGCCTGGACGCAGGAGAACAGGATGCCGAGTGCTACGGTGAGCGCCAGACCGCTGATCAGGCCCTTGCGGTCGCCGTGCAGCAGCGCGTGGTGAGCCCAGGTGACGCAGGTGCCCGACAGAAGCAGGATGACCGTGTTGTAGATCGGCAGGTGCCAGGGATCGAGCACCTCGACGCCCTTCGGCGGCCACTGACCGCCGAGAAACTCGACGCGGGTCGCCTGGATCGCCTCGTTGGCATAGAGGCTGGCATCGAAAAAGGCCCAGAACCACGCGACGAAGAACATCACTTCGGAAGCGATGAACATGATCATGCCGTAGCGCAGGTGCAGCGAGACGACGCGGGTATGGGCGCCCGAATTGCCTTCCTTGATCGTGTCCGCCCACCAGCCGATCATCGTGTAGATGATGATCGCCAGGCCGATGTAGAAGATCCACGGTGTCGCAAGGTCCAGACCGAAGATATGGAACTGGCCGCCATGCAGATAACGCATGTAGCCTACGCCGCCGAAGGTCATGACGAAGGCGCCAAGTGAGGCCAGGATCGGCCACGGGCTCGGATCGATGATGTGGTAGTCGTGATTTTTCTGATGCGCGTCGGCCATGTCAGAATCCCCGGATGAATGCCTGCTTCGCCGGAAAACCGGCGAACCCTCTCAAAGTTTCCCTGTGCCCGTCTTCGGGGCGCCTGCCTTCGGGCCTTCCGGCAGAGCCGCGACCGGTTTGCCCGGCTCGCTCGGATAGAAGGTGTAGGACAGGGTGATCGTCTTGATGTTCTTGGTCTCTTGGGCCGTGGCGATCTCCGGGTCAACGAAGAACACCACCGGCATCTGGACCGACTGGCCGGGCTGCAGCGTCTGCTCGGTAAAGCAGAAGCACTCGACCTTGTTGAAATAGGCGCCCGCTTCCATCGGCGTCACGTTGAACACGGCACTGCCCGTGGTCGGCTTGGACGACCGGTTGGTTGCCGTGTATTCGATCTGCACGGTCTCCCCGATCTTCGGGTTGACCGACTTGGCGGGCTTGAACTCCCAGTTCAGGCCCGGCGAGATATTGGCGTCGAACGTCACCTGGATCGGCTTGTTCAGGATCTTGTCGGAATACTGCTCGACGCGCTGGGTCGTGCCGTTATAGCCGGTAACCTGGCAGAACAGGCGGTAGAGCGGCACGGACGCATAGGCGGCGCCGACCATGCCGGCCACAAAAACGGCGCAGCCGGCGAAGATCGCGCTGTTGCTGACGCGCTTTGCCTGACCGTTCTGATTGACGTCCGTCATCGCTCCACCCTAGTTCCCGACCCCGCCGATTTTCACCAGCGTCATGATGTAGAAGAGGACCACGAGCCCGGCGAGAACGATGCCGAGCGCGATGTTGCGGTTGCGGCGGGACTTTCTCTGGGCTTCGCTGAGCTTGATTGTTTCCATCACAGCAAACCTCCCACGAGGTGCGGCAGTCCCGCGAGCAGCCGGTCGGCCAGCAGCGCCGAGAAGATCGCAAAGAGATAAAAGATCGAATAGGCGAACATCTTCTTCGCCGGCATCATCTTCTCATCGCCGTCGGGCATGCGCCGGACGGCGATGGAACAGATCACGAAGATCGCGCCGAGCACGGCGGCAAAGACGCCGTAACCGAGGCCGGCAAGACCGGTGAAGGTGGGGGCGACCGCGATCACCGCGGTCAGCACCGCATAGACGATGATCTGGTTCTTGGTCGAGGCCTCGCCCGCGACATTCGGCATCATCGGCACGCCGACCGAGCCGTAATCGCGCATCTTGAAGAGCGCCAGCGCCCAGAAATGCGCCGGCGTCCACAGGAAGATGATGAGGAAAAGCAGGATGCTGTCGAGCGACACGCCGCCCGTGACGCAGGCCCAGCCGATCATCGGGGGAAAGGCGCCGGAGGCACCGCCGATGACGATGTTCTGCGGCGTCGAGCGCTTCAGCCACATCGTGTAGACGACGGCATAAAAGAAGATCGTGAAGGCAAGCAGGCCGGCCGAGAACCAGTTGACCGCCAGGCCGAGGATGACCACCGAGAAGACCGAGAGCGTCAGGCCGAAGGCGAGCGCTTCCTGGGGCAGGATGCGGCCGGCCGGGATCGGGCGTTTGGCGGTGCGGGTCATGACGGCATCGATATCGGCGTCATACCACATGTTCAGCGCCCCGGAGGCGCCGGCGCCGACCGCGATGCAGAGAATGGAAATCACGCCGAGGACCGGATTGATCTGACCGGGCGCGAGAATGAGGCCGGCGAATGCGGTGAAGACCACGAGCGACATCACCCGGGGCTTCAGGAGTTCGAAGAAATCGCGCGCACCCGCCTCCGAGAGGCGCAGGCCTCCATCGGTGCCGAGAGCGTCGTGATTGTCGATAACCGTCATTGAACCGTCCTGTCTGGCATTTCAGGGCATCGCGGCAGCCGCGATGCCCTTTTTCAAGGATCGAGCGCTTACTTGATGCGCGGCAGCTGTTCCCACTGGTGGTACGGCGGCGGCGAGGAAAGCTGCCATTCCAGCGTCGTCGCACCTTCGCCCCACGGATTGTCGCCGGCAACGCGCTTCTTGGAGAAGGCTTCCCAGACGCCGTAAAGGAAGATCAGAACGCCGACGAAGGAGATGTAGGAGCCGATGGAGGAAACGTAGTTCCAGCCGGCAAAAGCATCCGGATAGTCGATGTAACGGCGCGGCATGCCGGCGAGACCCAGGAAGTGCTGCGGGAAGAACACCAGGTTGACGCCGAGGAACATGACCCAGAAATGCGCTTTGCCGATCTTCTCGTTGTACATGTAGCCGAACATCTTCGGGAACCAGTAATACCAGGCCGCGAAGATGGCAAAGACGGCGCCGAGCGACAGAACGTAGTGGAAGTGGGCCACAACGTAATAGGTGTCATGCAGCGAACGGTCGAGGCCGGCATTGGCGAGCTGGACGCCCGTGACGCCGCCGACGGTGAACAGGAAGATGAAGCCGATCGCCCAGACCATCGGGGTCGAGAACGTCAGCGAACCGCCCCACATCGTCGCGATCCAGGAGAAGATCTTGATGCCGGTCGGAACCGCGATGACCATCGTCGCGAAGACGAAGTAACGCTGCGCATCGAGCGACATGCCGACCGTGTACATGTGGTGGGCCCAGACGATGAAGCCGACGGCGCCGATCGCGACCATGGCATAGGCCATGCCGAGATAACCGAAGACCGGCTTCTTCGAGAAGGTCGAGACGATGTGGCTGATGATGCCGAAGCCGGGCAGGATCAGGATGTAGACTTCCGGGTGGCCGAAGAACCAGAACAGGTGCTGGTAGAGGATCGGGTCACCGCCGCCTTCCGGCGAGAAGAAGGTCGTGCCGAAGTTGCGGTCGGTCAGAAGCATGGTGATGGCGCCCGCCAGAACCGGCAGCGACAGAAGCAGCAGGAAGGCGGTGACGAGAACGGCCCAGGCAAACAGCGGCATCTTGTGCAGCGTCATGCCCGGAGCGCGCATGTTCAGGATCGTGGTGATGAAGTTGATCGCACCGAGGATCGAGGACGCGCCGGCGACGTGCAGCGAGAAGATCGCCAGGTCGACGGCCGGACCCGGATGCCCCATGGTCGCAAGCGGCGGATACATGGTCCAGCCGCCGCCGACACCGTAAGCACCCGCCGGACCTTCGACGAACATCGACAGGAGGAGCAGCAGGAAGGCGGGGACGAGCAGCCAGAAGGAAATGTTGTTCAGGCGCGGGAAGGCCATGTCCGGCGCACCGATCATGATCGGCACCATCCAGTTGGCAAAACCGCCGATCATCGCCGGCATGACCATGAAGAAGATCATGATCAGCGCATGGCCGGTGGTGAACACGTTGAACATGTGCTTGCCGCCGTCGATCGCGGCGTCGCCCTGGAAGCCGTAGACCATCGAGGCCAGACCATGGAAGATCTGGATGCCCGGCTCCTGCAGTTCCATGCGCATGGCAACGGAGAGAAGGCCGCCCAGAATGCCCGCGATGATCGCGAAGATCAGGTAGAGCGTGCCGATGTCCTTGTGGTTGGTCGAAAACAGCCAACGCTGAGCAAAGGTCGGCGTGTGCGAGTGATCGTGATGATCGTCGTGAGCATGCGCATCATCATGAGAGGTGCGAGCATGAGCGTGATCGTCGTGAGCGGAATGTCCAGCCATTGTCCTCACTCCTCTGTATTACTTGGATTCATTTGCCGCGACGGCAAAATTGCCGGCAGGCTTGTCGACCGCAGCCACGAGAGCCTTGTAGGCGCCCGGCAGGTCGGTCGCAGCAGCTGCGAGCCAGGTCTTGTACTTGTCTTCCGAGACGACACGGATGGCGATCGGCATGTAAGCGTGATCCTTGCCGCACAGTTCGGAGCACTGGCCGTAATAGAGGCCTTCCTTCTCCGCCTTGAACCAGGTTTCGTTCAGGCGGCCCGGAACGGCATCGATCTTGACCCCGAAAGCCGGCATTGCGAAGGCGTGGATGACGTCGGACGGAGCAGCCGTCACCAGCACGCGCACGGTCTTGTTGACCGGGATGATCATTTCGTTGTCGACGGCGAGAAGACGCGGGTAGACGGCAGTATCGGTCTTACCGGCGGCGGCGCGGTCCTGTTCCTTCAGCATGAAGCTGTCGAAGGCCACCGGCGCCGGCGTGCCTTCATATTCATAGTTCCACTGCCACTGGGTGGCGGTGGCCTTGACCGTCATGTCCGAGTCCGGAATTTCGAGCTGGGCATTCAGGAGATTGAAGGAGGGAATGGCGAGGAAGAAGAGGATGAGAACCGGGCCAAGCGTCCAGATGATCTCGATCGCCGTATTGTGGCTGGTCCGCGATGGCACCGGATTGGCGCTGGCGCGGAACTTCACGACGACGACGACCAGCAGGGCCAGAACCAAAAGCGTGGTCGGCACGATGAACCACAGCGTATAGTGGTTGAACCAGCGGATCTGGTGCATGATCGGCGTTGCGGCCGCCTGGAAATCAATCTGCCACGGATGCGGCTGGTCCGCAAAACCTGCGGAAGCAAAGAGCAGACAGATGAGCGCCGTCATCACTGCAAAAGCCCTGTTCATCACTACATATCTCCCCATGCGTCTGATCTCGATCAAACCGAACGCAGAATCCAAGCTATATGGTCTGCTTCAATCACAGTTTGCCTGCCGCCGCAATATCTGGCGGGAAAAGCCCGTGCGGCATTTTTGCGCCTCGCGATAAGCCCGGAATCCCGCGATAATCAGGGGGTATAGCCCGCTTGTTCGACCATGCCGGGGTCGCATTTCAAAGGGCTTCCATACCTTCGACCACGTCATTATAGACCGCACGGCGGCCAAAATCCGGCGTTTTCTTGATAAAAGTGACGGCTGGGCCACGCGGCTTGACGGGTCCCACTTTCGCCGTACTCCACTGGAAAGAGGTCAGGGCTTTTCATTTCGTCCAGCGGACGCCAAGAATAGCCGCACTGATTCGTCTTCCAGAGGTTTCCATGGGTCGTCCCTCCCTGATCTGCGCCGGTCTAGCCGTGATGCTTGCAGCCGCCGTTTCGCTTCCCGCGTTCGCGCAGCAGCCGCAGCCCGGCCCGCGGCCCGCGGCACCCCAGTCGGCCCCCCAGCCGGCTCAGGGCGCCAAGCCGGGACCGCAGCCACCCCGGCCGGCGACGAACGGGGCGCAGGCCCAGCAGCCTTCCGGGCAGCAGGCGCAACCGCCGGGCAATGTGCGCGAGAACCATGGCGCATGGTCGATCATCTGCGATCGGCCGGCCGGCGCTTCCGCCGACCAGTGCGCGCTCATGCAGAACGTCATCGCCGAGGACCGGCCGGAAGTCGGCCTGTCGGTGGTGGTGTTGAAGACGGCCGACCGCAAGGCACGCATCCTGCGCATCCTCGCGCCGCTCGGCGTACTCCTGAAAGACGGCATGGAACTCTATGTCGACAACAACAATATCGGCCGCGCCTATTTCACCCGCTGCTTCTCCGAGGGCTGTTATGTGGAGGTGGAGATCGACGAGGAACTGATGCGCATCCTGCGCGCCGGTAAGGCTGCCGTCTTTGCCCTGCGCGAATCCGCGGATCAGGACCGGGTCGGCATTCCGATCGAGCTCACCGGCTTCGGCCCTGGCTACGACGCGCTTCCGTGATGGCATAAGAGACGATCGGAGCTCTGCAGGCCTTGCGGGCAGCGTCATTTCCCCTGCGTTTCGACGACATGGTGCGCGACGCGATCCCGCCTTCGCCTACCGATTGAAGCTCTTCTTTCTTGTGTGCGTGACCATTGCCGCTATATATGGCGCGTGGTCGGTCAAGCCGCGCATCCTGCTAATCCAGGGCGGTCCGGCCATTTTCGCTCTCGTGCTGACAGTCCTGGCGTCCTGATTTGATGGCATCATCCATACCTGAAAAAAGCCCGCTCAAGATCCGCCTCTGCGGCCCGCGCGGTTTCTGCGCCGGCGTCGACAGGGCGATCCAGATCGTCGTGCTGGCGCTGAAAGCCTATGGCGCGCCGGTCTATGTCCGCCACGAGATCGTCCACAACCGTTATGTGGTCGAGGGTCTCGAAGCCAAGGGCGCCGTTTTCGTCGAGGAACTGGACGAGATCCCGGCCGAACACCGCGAGCAGCCGGTTGTCTTCTCCGCCCATGGCGTACCGAAATCCGTGCCCGAGGATGCCGAGGCCCGCAATCTCTTTTATCTCGACGCGACCTGCCCGCTGGTTTCGAAAGTCCACAAGCAGGCGATGCGCCACCAGCGCCTCGGCCGCCATGTGGTGCTGATCGGCCATGCCGGCCATCCGGAAGTGATCGGCACGATGGGCCAGCTGCCGCCGGGGACGGTGTCGCTGATCGACACGATCGCCGACGCGGAAGCCTATGTCCCCGAAGATCCGGACAATCTCGGCTACGTTACCCAGACGACGCTCTCGGTGGACGACACGGCAGGCGTCATAGCGAAGCTGCAGGAGCGTTTCCCGAACCTCACGGCGCCGGCTGCGGACAGCATCTGCTACGCCACCACCAACCGCCAGGAAGCGGTCAAGCAGGCAGCGCCCGGCTGCGACCTCTTCATCGTCGTCGGTGCTCCGAATTCGTCGAATTCCAAGCGGCTTGTCGAAGTGGCGCTGAGGGCAGGGGCCAAGCGCTCGCTCCTGGTGCAGCGCGCCTCCGAATTGAACTGGGACGAGATCGGCCGCATCGGCACGCTCGGCCTTTCCGCCGGCGCCTCCGCCCCGGAGGTCATCGTCGACGAGATCATCGCCGCCTTCAAGGAGCGTTTCGAGGCCGAGATCGAACTGGCGATCACCGCGGAAGAAACCGAGAACTTCCTCGTCAACCGCGAGCTGCGCGGCGTGCCTTTGACGGTTGCGGACATGGCATGGGTGAATGGGTGATGAGCGGTCCGGCGGCGCCGGAAAAATCGATGGAATGGTTCGATTTCAGCTTCGAGCCCCCTGACCTCTAGCGAAGGGCCGGGCGAGCCGCTAGGAAAGCCCCATCACCAATCTGCGCGGCAGACTCAAGCGGGATGACACCTTGGCCGTTTACACCGATATCACCGAAGACGACCTGAAGCAGTTCCTGACCGAATACGATGTCGGCGAACTGACCTCCTACAAGGGGATTGCCGAAGGCGTCGAGAATTCGAACTTCCTGTTGCACACGACCCGCGATCCGCTGATCTTGACGCTTTACGAAAAGCGCACGGACGAGCGCGACCTGCCGTTTTTCCTCGGCCTGATGCAGCATCTGGCCGCCGGCGGCCTGTCCTGCCCGCTGCCCCTGCCGCGCAACGACGGAAGTCTCTACGGCACCCTGTCCGGCCGGCCCGCTGCCCTCATCTCCTTCCTCGAAGGCATGTGGCTGAGGAAGCCGGAGGCGAAACATTGCCGCGAGGTCGGCAAGGCGCTCGCCCGGATGCACCTCTCCGGCCAGGATTTCGAGCTGACGCGCCCGAACTCGCTTTCCGTCGAGGGCTGGAAGACGCTTTGGGAAAAGTCCGCCGCGCGCGCCGACGAGGTCGAGCCCGGCCTGCAGGACGAGATCTCCTCGGAACTTGATCACCTGGACCGGAACTGGCCGAAGGATTTGGCCGCCGGCGTCATCCATGCGGATCTCTTCCAGGACAACGTCTTCTTCCTGGGCGACGAACTGTCCGGCCTGATCGACTTCTATTTCGCCTGCAACGACTTGCTCGCCTATGACGTCTCGATCTGCCTGAATGCCTGGTGTTTCGAAAAGGACGGCGCCTACAATCTCACCAAGGGCCAGGCGCTGCTCGAAGGTTACCAGAGCGTCCGCCCGCTCGACGCGGGAGAGATCGAGGCCTTGCCGATCCTCGCCCGCGGCTCGGCGCTGCGCTTCTTCCTGACCAGGCTTTACGACTGGCTGACGACGCCGGCCGGCGCGCTGGTGGTCAAGAAAGACCCGCTCGAATATCTGCGCAAGCTGCGCTTCCACCGCCAAATCACGTCCGCCAGCGAATACGGGCTGGCCGAGGAAAGACTGTCCGCATCATGAAACAGGTAGAGATTTTCACCGACGGCGCCTGTTCCGGCAATCCCGGCCCGGGCGGCTGGGGCGCCATCCTGCGTTATGGCGACACGGAAAAGGAAATGTTCGGCGGCGAGGCGGAGACGACCAACAACCGCATGGAACTGATGGCCGCGATCACCGCGCTGAACGCGCTGAAAACCCCGTGCGAGGTCAACCTTCACACCGACAGCAAATATGTGATGGACGGCATTTCCAAATGGATCTTCGGCTGGAAGAAGAACGGCTGGAAGACCGCCGACAAGAAGCCGGTGAAGAATGCCGAGCTCTGGCAGCAGCTTGAGGAAGCGCGCAACAAGCACAAGGTGACGCTCCACTGGGTGAAGGGCCACGCCGGCCATCCGGAAAACGAGCGCGCCGACGAGCTTGCCCGCCTTGGGATGGCGCCGTTCAAGAAGAAGTAGGCGGAGCGCTGAGCGATGACCTTGCGCCTGATCTCTCTCAACGCCTGGGGCGGCCGCGTCCATGCGCCGCTGATGCAGTATCTCAAGGAGGCTGAGCCGGATGTGCTCTGCCTGCAGGAAGTTACCCGCACCCCGGATGCGGACGCCGACTGGCTGGCCTATCGCGACGGCGCCTTCGAACTGCCCCAGCGCGCCAGCCTCTATGAGGATGTGAGGGCGGTTCTGCCCGGCCATGAGGCGATGTATGCGCCGGTGGCCCGCGGCACGCTGTTCGAGGGTGAGCGGGAAGTCGCCTCCGAATTCGGCCTCGCCACCTTCGTGCGCGGCTCTTTCCCGATCATCGGCCAGCATCTCGGTTTCGTGCATGGGGAGTTTTCGGCCGACGGCTGGGGCGAGCATCCTCGCTCGCGCAATGCCCACGGCATCCGCATCCATCGCTACGATACCGGCTCGGCAGTGACGATCGTGCAGATGCACGGCTTGCGGGACCTTGCCGGCAAGGGCGATACGCCGGCCCGGCTGGCGCAGGCGCATGCTCTTGTCGCGCTGATCGAAAAGATCTGGCAGCCGGGCGAGGCGCTGGTCGTCTGCGGCGACCTCAACCTTCTGCCCGACAGCGAGACCTTCGCGATCCTTGGCAGGCTCGGCCTCACCGATCTCGTCACCACCTGCGGCTTCACCGATACCCGCACCTCCTGGTATCCGAAGGACGGCCGTTATGCGGACTACCTGCTGGTGACGCCGGGGGTGAAGGTCGAGAATTTCGACGTGGTCGCCGAGCCGGAAGTTTCCGACCACCGCGCGCTTCTTCTGGAAATCGCCTGAGCCGCTGTTGCGCTCCGAGCATCAGTCACTATTCTGCCGCCAACAACCCGTGGAGCTCCGCTCATGATCCTGCATTGCGTATTCGTTCGGTTCAAGGCCGCTATCCAGCAGGCCGACAAGCAGTCGATCTACGATGCGGTCGCCGCGCTGAAGGATGTCACGCCCGGCATCCTCGACGTGAAATTCGGCCAGAACGTTTCGCCGGAAGGCCTGAACGGCGGCTTTCTCGACGGTTTTATCGTGACCTTCGAAAACCCCGAGGCACGCGACGCCTATCTCGTCCATCCGGACCATATAGCTGTCGGCGACCGGATCATCGGCTCTGCGGACGGCGGTCTGTCGGGGCTCCTGGTCTTCGACATGGCGGTCTGAGGAAAGGCCGCGGGCGTTTGCCCGCAGCCTCCTCTTGCGGGATCAGCTCGATTTCGCCATCGCCGCGGCGATCTGGTCGACATTGTAGCGGAACATCTTTTCATAGGTCGGCGCCGGCCCCTTGGCGTCCGAGAGCGATTCGACATAAAGCTCGCCGCCCGGCTGGGCAGCCGTCGCCTTGGCGATCTGCTTCACCAGCCGCGGATCGTTGGAGTTTTCGAGGAAGTAGGTTTTTACCCCCTCCGCCTTGATCTGCTCGATCAGCTTGGCGACGCCGGCGGCTGAGGCTTCGGTTTCGGTCGAAAGGCCGAGCGGCGCCAAAAAGCTGACATTGTATTCGCGGCCGAAATACCCGAAGGCATCATGGCTGGTCAGCACCTTGCGGCGGTCGGCGGGTACCGCGTCGAACTTGGAATGCGCATAGGCATTCATCGCGTCGAGCTTCTGGAGATAGGCTTCGGCATTCGCCTTGAAGGCGCTCGCATCGGCCGGATCTGCCTCCGACAGCGCCTTTTCGATATTGGCGACCCAGACCTTGACGTTGACCGGGCTGTTCCAGACATGCGGATCGGTCACTGTCTTGCCGTCCTCGTCCATGGTGCGGGTGTTGACGCCTTGCGAGACCACGACCGGCTTGCCCTTGTAGCCCGAAGCGGTGATCAGCCGGTCCATCCAGCCTTCCAGGCCTTCGCCGCTGACGAAGGCCACCTGCGCCGCCTTGAGGTTCCGGGCGTCCGCCGGCGATGGCTCGAATTCATGGGGATCGCCGTTCGGGCCGACGAGGTTCGTCACCTTCACATGTTTGCCGCCCACCTGGGAGACGACGTCGCCGAGCACCGTGAAGGAGGCGACGACCTTGAGCGTGTCCGCGAAGGCCGGCACGGCGGAAAAGGCCATCAGGGCGGGAACGGCGGCGGAGAGAAACAGTCTGCGGGATATCATCGAGGTCTCCTTGAGGTCAGCCCGCGAGATGCGGGCGGGGGAAGAGCCGCCGGGCAAGGCCGGACGGTGCGAAAAGAATGGAAAGGCCGTAGATCACCGCCGCCGTCATGATGATCGTCGGGCCGGAGGCGAGTTCGAAATGATAGGAGGCGACCAGCCCGACATAGCCGGAGACGGCCGCCGTGGCGGCGGCAAGAGCGATCATCGCAGTCAGGCTGCGGCCCCAGAGCTGCGCTACCGCGGCCGGCAGCATCATCAGCCCGACCGCCATCAGCGTGCCGAGTGCCTGAAAGCTCGCGACCATGTTCAGCACCACGAGCAGCAGGAACAGCGCGTGATAGACCGGCCCGCGGCCGCCGACGGTGCGCAGGAAGCCCGGATCGAAACATTCCGCCACCAGCGGCCGGTAGACCAGGGCAAGGGCGATGAGCGTCACCGACGTGATCGAGCCGATGAGCGCGAGTGCGGGGCCGTCGATGGCAAGAATGGTGCCGAACAGCACATGCAGGAGATCGATATTGGACCCGCGCAGGGAGACGATCAGCACGCCCAGGGCCAGCGAGGTCAGGTAGAAGCTTGCGAAGCTCGCGTCTTCCTGCAGCACGGTGGCCCGGCTGACGACGCCGGAAAGCAGAGCCACCGAAAGACCCGCCACGAGCCCGCCGATCCCCATCGCGGTCAGCGACAGCGATCCGGCGACGAGATAGCCGATCGCCGCACCCGGCAGCACCGCATGGCTCATCGCATCGCCCATCAGGCTCATGCGCCGCAGCATGAGGAAGACGCCGATCGGTCCGGAGCCGAGCGCCAGGCACAGGCAGGCGACCAGCGCCCGGCGCATGAAGCCGTAATCGGCAAACGGCGCGATCAGCAGATCGTAGGCGCTCATGCGACAACCCCGTTGCTCGAGGCCTTTCCGCTCGGGCTCTCGCAAATCCCTGCGCCGTCGTCCCACCGCTCCGCCATCATCCGCGCCTTGAGCAGATTGGCGGGCGACATCACCTCCGCCGTCGGCCCCCAGGCGATGCATTCGCGGGCCAGAAGCAGGGTCTCGGGAAAATGCGTCCGCACCTGTTCGATGTCGTGCAGCACGGCGATCACGGTGCGGCCCTCGCCATGCCAGTGCGCGACGATGTCGAGCAGGTCCTGTGTCGTGCGCGCGTCGATCGCCGTAAAGGGTTCGTCGAGCAGGATGACCTTGGCATCCTGAAGCAGAAGGCGCGCAAACAGCACCCGCTGGAACTGCCCGGCCGAAAGCGAGCCGATCGGCCGTCGTTCGAACCCGCCGAGACCGACGGCGGCGAGCGTCCCGGCCGCTCGGGCATGCTCCTTCGCTCCGTTCGCCCTGAAGGCGCCCGTATGCCGCCAGGCGCCGAGCAGCACCGTATCGAGGACCGAGATCGGGAAACGCCGGTTGATATCGGCCGCCTGCGGCAGGTAGCCGAAATCGCTGCGGACGAGCCGATGCTGCAGCCGCCCTTCCGCCGGCCTTAACTCCCCCATGATCGCCTTCATCAGCGTCGATTTGCCGGCCCCGTTCGGCCCGGCAATCGCAGTCAGGCTGCCGGCCCGGAAGAAACCCGATACGTGATGGACGGCGGCATGACGGTCGTAGGTGACCGTGAGGTTATCGAGCGTGAGGAGGGCGCTCACGGAAGCATCACCGCCCAGGCGATTGCCAGCCACAGCAGGCCGAGAAGCAACGCGACGTAGACGAGGCGGCCAAGAGCCGAACGGCCGATCAAGCCAGGGGAGGGGTGTGCATGTGCCATTCGGTCCGCCCTTTACGTAATAACATTACAGTTATGTTATAACGAGTATGGCGGAAAGAAGGCGGAGTCAAAACGCGATAAGGGACGTAAAACAAAAAAGGGCGCCACCCGGCGCCCTTTTCAAACCAGATGCAAACTCGGCCTCAGAGCTGTTCCAGCATCGCGGCGGCACCGGAGACGGTGGCCTGGCCGGGGCTCTCCTCGACGTTGAGCGACTTCACGACACCGTTTTCGACCAGCATCGAATAACGCTTCGAGCGCACGCCGAGGCCGCCGGCGGAAAGGTCGGCATCGAGGCCGAGCGCCTTGGTGAAGGCGCCGTCCCAGTCGGCCAGAAAGTGGATCTTGCCGAGGCCGCCGGTCTGGGTCGCCCAAGCGCCCATCACGTGCCAGTCGTTGACGGCGAGAACGGCAATGTCATCGACTCCCTTGGAAAGGATCGCGTCGCGGTTTTCGAGATAGCCCGGCAGGTGGTTCAGCGTGCAGGTGGGCGTAAACGCGCCCGGCACGGCGAAAAGCACGACCTTCTTGCCGTCGAAAAGCTGTTCGGTGGTGATCTCCACCGGACCGTCCGCGGTCTTTTCCTTGAACTTGGCTGTGGGAAGTTTATCGCCGATGGCAATCGTCATGGTGCTCTCCTCGGTTGGGCGAGCGCTTGTTTCAGGCCCGCCATTCGCGGCGCACTATAGAGCGCGCTTGGCGCAAGACAAGGGAAAGGCCGCAATGCAACAGGCCGCCGGAGGCAGGTCCGATCAACAGGACGTGACGTCAGTCGAACGCGAGCGAGGTTTCCATGGCCCGGTTGCCGGCGATCACCAGGATGCCCCAGCGCTTGCCCTTGATGTCGTAATTTTTCGGCAATTTGCCGACCGGCATGTCAAGCGCGTAGGCGTCGCCGTCGCGCCGTCCGTTGACGCCGTCGAAGAGCACATGGCCCTGCGGACCGGTGACGATCACCTGCGGCGGTGCCGAGGCCTCGGGCGGCAGTTTCAGCTTCAGGGCCAGCTTGTCGCGCCCCTGCGTCATCGCGTAGGAGGTGACGGCGAAGTCCTCCGAGGGCGGTTCCGGCAGCGTCGAGGCCGCCGCGTTGAGGATCATCGCCTCTTCGACCGGTGTGCCCCTGGTGGCGCCGAGCTGCAGCGAGAATTCCGCCTGGAACGGAATGCAGATATTGCGGCAAAGGCCGACGAAGGCGGAAGCGCCGAGGTTCAGCGGCTTGCCGGGATCTTCCATCTTGAGCTCGAAGGGCAGGGTGACCGCATGGTCGTAGCCGATGTCACGCAGCTTGCCGTTGTCGATCCGTTTCGGCACGGGATAGCTCATGCTGTTCAGCGTCACGCCGCTTGCCTTGGAAAACACCATCTGCGGCGGAATGCCGGCATCGCCCGGCTCCTTCCAATAGGTGATCCAGCCGGCCTTCGGTTCGATCTGCAGCGCGCCGCGCACCGTACCGTCGGGCTCGGGCGGCATCGCCACCACCCGCATCCGGCCACCCTCGTTGCTCGCCCAGGGCGTGGTCTCGGCGCAACTCATCGAGGCAATGCCCAGAACTGCGCCTGCAGTAATGCAGGCGGCGAGCGCCATGGGCGCGCGAGACGGGATGCTGATCGGCGAAATTCTCTTCATCGACCAAGCGTTTAACCGATTGGCCTTGCCCGAACCAGTCACGAGCCCGCGCGGACTGATCATTTTCGGTTGATTGATCGGGGCGACTGGCCCATCTTGATGGAATTGCAATTGACGCTCTCCTGCCCGTTTGGCCGGGCCGGAAGGCAGGCTGGAGGCATCATGTCTTTCTCGACCCTCGGGGACAAGAGTGAACGGGGCTTCCTGGACGGACAGTTCCTGATTGCCATGCCGGGCATGCAGGACAGCAATTTCACGCGCGCCGTCGTTTATATCTGTGCCCATTCGCCGGCCGGCGCGATGGGCTTCATCATCAACCGCGCGCAGCAGATCTCATTCACGGACGTTCTCCTCCACCTGAAGATCATGGATCAGGCCGATGCGATCATGCTGCCGGGGCAGACCCGTGATCTGCCGATCCTGTCCGGCGGTCCGGTCGAGACCGGCCGCGGTTTCGTGCTGCATTCGGACGATTTCGTCAGCGAGTCCTCCATTCCGGTGAGTGACGACATCTCGCTGACCGCCACGCTCGATATCATCCGCGCCATCTGCGACGGGCGGGGACCGTCGCGTGCCACGATGTTGCTCGGTTACGCCGGCTGGGGCGCCGGCCAGCTGGAACTCGAGATCGCCAACAACGGCTGGCTGAATTGCCCTGCCAGCGATGCGCTGATCTTCGACCGGGCGCTGGAAGGCAAGTACGAACGCGCCCTGGCACTCCTCGGCGTCAGCCCGGAAATGCTCTCCAGCGAAGCCGGCCACGCCTGATCGTTCAATTTTAAAAGATTTCAGGAACGAAGCCTCCGGCTCGGAGTTCTTTTCCCAGCAGGACGATGGGCGTCCTCACCGAGGAGAAGCACGATGGGCAGCACCAGTGACAAGATGGCCGGCAAGGCCAACGAAATGGCCGGCAAGGTCAAGCAGGCCGCCGGCGACATGACCGACAACCCGAAGCTCAAGGCAAAGGGTGCGGGCCAGGAAGCCAAGGGCCATGCGCAGCAGGCCAAGGGCAAGGTCAAGGATGCGGTGAAGGGTGTTGTCGACCGCATGTAACAGTTGCTCTACAAGCTTAGAATGCGAACCTGTTCCGGCTCCGGCCGGAGCAGGTTTTCTGTATCCGCCCCTTTGAAACTGACGGACCTTCCATGCGCCTCTACGACTGCGATCATTGCGGCCAGACCATCCATTTCGACAATCGGTCCTGCGTGAACTGTGGCCACCGGCTGGCTTTCGTGCCGGAGCATATGGCCATGCATGCGCTCGCGCAGGACGAAGGGGGAGAGGGCACCTGGCATCTCGTCGCCCGGCCGGACTATAGGGTGCGCCACTGTGCCAATGCCGCGATGGACATCTGCAACTGGACGGTCAGCGCGGACGATCCCCATCCTTTCTGCCCCGCGTGCCGGCACAACCGATTGGTTCCCGATGCCTCGACCGAGGTCGGCCTCAGCCAGTGGCGGCGCATCAGCCAGGCGCAGCGGCATCTCTTTTACTCGCTGATGCGCTGGAACCTGCCGCACACCAACCGTGACGAGGATCCGCAGGGCGGCCTCGTTTTTGATTTCCTGATCGACGGGGTTCAGCCGGACGGCACCATCGTGCCGGCCATGACCGGACACGAGGACGGCCTGATCGCGATCCGCGCCGCCGAAGCCGACGATGCGACCCGCGAACAGGTGCGCGTCTCGATGAACGAGCCCTACCGCACCATGCTCGGGCATTTTCGCCATGAAACAGGTCACTATATCTGGGACAAGCTGGTGCGAGACGGCGGCAGGCTGGAGGAGTTCCGCGCCATCTTCGGCGACGAGACGATCGACTACGGCGCGGCGCTGCAGAGAAATTACGAACAGGGCCCGCCGTCCGGCTGGCAGGATTTCTATATCAGCACCTATGCCAGCACCCACCCGTGGGAAGATTTCGCCGAGTCCTTCGCCCATTACCTGCATATCGTCGATACGCTGGAGACCGCCCGCGCCTATGGCATGGTGATCGAACCGCGCGGCCATGCGGAAATGGCGGCGGAAGTGGCCTTCAACCCTTATGCGGCGCGTGATGCGGAACAGCTCGTTTCGGCCTGGGTGCCGTTCAGCATGGCGCTCAACAGCATCCACCGCTCGATGGGCCAGCCGGACCTCTACCCCTTCGTCCTCTCGCAGGCCGTCATGGTCAAGCTGGAATATATCCACCGGCTTATCCAGGCGCAGAGGGGATAAAAACTCCCGCTGAAAAAAGAAAACCCGCCTTTCGGTGGATCGAAAGGCGGGAAGTAGTTTATGGGGCGCATTCAGAGACCCCTGGGAATTAGGGGGCAAGATCACGATTTCGTCAACTGAAAAATATGCGTTTTCATATTTTCACAGATGCTACTTTGCGTTGAAATCGCTCTCCTGATGGTGTATTCCGGCGCAGGAATACACCCTATGATAGTTTTTTTTGGGCGTCGCCACCTCACGTTTTTGTTTCTCAAAAGGTCCTGAGCGTATCGAGACCCAGGGCGATACGGCCGGAAAATTCCTGCTGCGGTCCTGTCCTCATGGGGTGGTAACGGGCGCCCTGAATGTCGCGGAAGCGGCGTTCGAGGCCCTTGTCCCGGTAGAACGCTGCGCCGCCTGCTGTCTCCATGGCGAGTTCCGTCGCGGCGATCGCGTGGCGGGCGACCAGCGAGCGGCCGATCATGATCTCGTTGGTCGTGGCCGGCGAAGGTTCGCCGCGCTCGGCCGCAGCAATCATGCCGGCATGGGCGTATTGCGCCGCCTTAAGTTCGGTCTCCATCCGCCCGGCAAGATCGATAACATGGGCGTTCGGCTCCTTCCGCTTCGCCATCTCGATCGCGATATCGCGCGCGCTTTCGGCAACGCCAAGATAGGCCGAGTAGATCAGTGGGAAGGCGATCATCGAGATGATGTGGAACAGCATGTGCCATTCGCCCTGGTTGCGCTTCAGCGCGACCGCCTCTTCCGGCACCACATGGCCCTCGATCATCACGTCGTTCGAGCCCGTGCCGCGCATCCCCATCACCTTCCAGGTGTCGAGAACTTTGACATGCGGCGATTTCATCGGCAGGCCGAAATGCAGGACCTTGGGCCCGTCCGGTTCGTCGAGCACCGCGCCGGTCATCAGGATGTCGCCGATCGGCGAGCCGGAGGTGAAGATCTTGCGTCCGGTGATCCGGTAACCGCCATCGACCTTCTCGGCCTTGCCCGATCCTTCGATCCAGTCCGAGCCGCCGCTCGAAAGCAGGATGATCCGTTCCGCTGCCACGCGTTTGAGAAGCGGCATCACCGGTGCCGCCTTCTGATGCGTCCAGCGCCAGGCGGGGATCGCCACCTGATGCGTGTGCATCGAAAAGGCGAGCGCCGTTGAGCCGCAATGGTGCGCGAGTTCCCGGATCATGTCGCAGAGTTCGCGAACCTCGGCGCCGCCGCCGCCGAGATCGGCGGGGACGCCAGCCTCGATCAGGCCGGAATGGCGCAGGTCGCGATAGTTGTCGGCAACGAAGGCATCGCCGCCGTCGGCGTCGGCGGCGCGTGCGGCAAAGGCCGGCCCGAGCGATCTGGCAATGCCGATCGCATTCGGATGGACGGTGTGGGCGGGTTTGAGTTCGGTTGCTGCAGTCATGTCTATTCTCCTCCCATTTGTCGAGAATGGGCGGAGTGTTGGCCGCCCGGCGAGCAGCCGCAAGTACAGGAAATGGACTAGCCCCCGCCGGACATGAATCGGTGTCCCCGCGGCGCCGGGGATGATCGGGGCGGATCCGGTAACCCGTGGCCCTGGTCATGGCATTGAAAAGCCGGCCGTTTGGCGATGCTTTTCAGGAGCTTCTCGGGTTCTTCCGGGAGCGGGCGGGGCGGGCGGCATTCAGCGCCACGGCGGCGCGAATGAATGCCTTCAGCGCCTCCTCATCGATCTTGTCGCCCGCGTGAAAATCGATGGCGCGCCGGGTGTTTCCGTCGAGGCTGGAGTTGAAGAGGCCGGAAGGATCCTCCAGCGAAGCCCCTTTGGCAAAGGTCAGTTTCACGGCTGCCTTATAGGTTTCGCCGGTGCAGATGATCCCCGAGTGCTCCCAGACCGGCACCCCTCGCCATTTCCATTCCTCGATCACGTCGGGATCGGCCTGCTTGATCAGGATCCGCACCCGGGCGAGCGTCTCTCCCCGCCAGTCGCCAAGTTCGCGGATCCTCGCATCGATCAACTGCGCCGGAGAGAGGTCTTTGTCCGAAATGCTTGTCGTCGTTTCCATGGTCGCCATCGCTTTCTTCATGCTGTCGCCGTTCGCCCGCCGCTACATCCGTTCGCCGGGCAACTGGCTGGCCTGCTTCACCCAGTCGGCGAGCAGTTTCTCGTCGAGTTGGTCTCCCTCATGGATATGGAAGTAGCGCGTCTGCGGGGTTTTGGATGTGCCGGGAGGAACTGGATTGAGCGAGGTGCCGCGGAAGAAGGCCAGCTTGATGTAGTTCGTGAAGCAATGGACGCTGAGGAACCAGCCGTCACCCTCGATGCCGTAGAGCGGCGAATTCCATTTGACCCCCTTGTAGACGTTGGGAACGGTGCTGGTGACAAGTGCGTCGAGACGGCGCCCGACATCGCGTTTCCAGCCCGGCATGGCCGCGATATAGGCCTGCACGGGTGCGTCACCGTAACCCTTGGGGATCTGCGGGTTGCCACCCGAAAGGAGCGCCGGCTCCGCCGCAACGCGGCCGGCGGGTGCCGACTCGGCAACCTTCCCGGATTTCCTGGAAGTCTTTCCAACCATTCGGTTCGCTCCTATCCGCTGGTGCGTTGCCCGCTGCAATGAAATTCGCAACGACCGTCGCCGTCAATCCGGAACTGCTCCGAGGTCAAATCAATAGTACATAAGGCGGACTTGGTCGGTTTCCGGAACGGGACTATCTTGCCGCGGGGCATGCCGAGGAGGTTGGTGATGTTGGAAGTGACCGCGAGCTACGGGCAGTTCTGCCCGGTGGCGATGGCGGCGGAGATATTCTGCACCCGCTGGACGCCGCTCGTCCTCCGCGAGCTTCTGTGCGGCAGCTGCCGTTTCAACGACCTCCGCCGCGGCGTGCCACGCATGTCGCCGACCCTGCTTTCGAAACGGCTGAAGGAACTGGTCCAGGCCGGCATCGTCGAAAACCGCAAGGCGGCCGATGGGGTGATGGAATATCACCTGACGCCGGCCGGCGAGGATCTGCGCGAGGTGGTGATGACCCTCGGCTTCTGGGGTCAGCATTGGGTCGAGACCCAGCATTCGCTTCAGAAACTCGATCCGTCGCTGCTGATGTGGGACATGCGCCGCCATCTCGATCCGACCCCGATGCCGTCCCGGCGCTGCACCGTCATGTTTTTATATCCCGAGCGGCCCCCGGCGCAGCAACGCTACTGGCTGGTCGTCGATGGCCGCGACGTCGATGTCTGCTCGACCGATCCCGGCTTCGAGATCGACCTATACGTCACCAGTTCGCTCCGGACGATGACCGCCATCTGGATGGGCATTGCGACCGTGCGGACCGAAATGGCGCAGGGAAGGCTGGAGCTTGACGGCGATCCGGAAATGGCAAGCTCGATGCAGCAATGGCTGGGCCTCAGCCCTTTCGCTCGCGAGCGTCCGAGAGCGGGCAAGGCCGCTTGAGAAAGCCTACGCCCGCTTGGTCAACGGGAAGCGCTCTTTCAGAAGACGGAGCACGGCGTCTGCCGGGGCAGGCGGGCCGAACAGATAGCTCTGGCCGAAATGGCAGCCCATCTTGGCGAGTTCCGCCGCGTCCTCGTCGGTCTCGACGCCCTCCGCCACCACGGTCATTTCCAGCGCACGGGCCATGGCGATCACCGAACGCAGCAGGACTGCCCGTTTTTCCGTTGCGTTGCGCACCAGCGCCTTGTCGAGCTTGATCGTGTCGAACGGGAACTGCGTGAGGTAGGCGAGCGATGAATAGCCGGTGCCGAAATCGTCGAGTGCGAGACTTAAGCCGGTTTCCTTGAGTTTGCCGAGCACCAGCCGCGCCTGTTCCGGGTTCTCCATCATCAGCGACTCGGTAAGTTCGAGCTTCAGCTGGCCCGGATTGACCTGGGTCTTCTGCAACAGCGCGCGCACGTCGTTGTAGAGATCGACGTTGAGAAGCTGCCCGCTCGACAGGTTGACCGACACGAACACCGGCAGATCGCCGGTCTGTCCCTGCCAGACCATCAGATCCGAGGCGGCGCGGTCCATGGCGAACAGGCCGAGCGGCCCGATCAGGTCCGACATTTCGGCGATCGGGATGAATTCCGAGGGCGGGATGCTGCCGCGCTTGGGGTGATCCCACCGCATCAGCGCCTCGAAACCGGCGATCTCGCCATCCTTCAGGCTGATGATCGGCTGATAGGCGAGAAACAGTTCCTTGCGCTCGATGGCGCGGCGAAGATCGGTCTCGATCTGCAGCTTGTCGGCGCCGGCGGCCCGGAAGGCGGGGCGGAAAGGCTCGACCCGGTTGCCGCCGGAGCGTTTCGCCCGGTACATGGCAAGTTCAGCGTCGGCCAGCATGCCCGAGGCACTTTCCTGCTGGTCGACCCACGAGGAAAGGCCGATGGAGGCGGTCAGGATGATTTCGCGGTTGGCGAAGTTGATCGGCACCATGATCGCCTTGGAGACCGCATCAGCAAAGTCCGCCACCTTGGCCGGGTCGCGCTCGGAGACGAGGATCAGTCCGAACTGGTCTCCGGCAAGCCGCGCCAGCGTGTCCTGCGGCTTCAGAAGCCGGCGCAGGCGGCGGGTCAGCGCGATCAGGATGTTGTCCCCCGCCGCGATGCCGAGACTATCGTTGACCTGCTTGTAGCGGTCGATGTCGATCGCCATCACCGTCGGCCGCACGGTGTCGCCGCCCGGTGCCAGCGTCAGCACCGATTGCAGCCGGTCGAGGAAGACCTGGCGGTTCGGCAGGCCGGTCAGGTTGTCGTGCATTGCGTCCTGGAGCAGCCGTTCGACGGAATTCTTCTGCTCGGTCACGTCGATGATCGTGCCGACGCAGCGGATGATTTCGCCGTTCGAACCGAGCACCGGCCGGGCGCGGATCTGCAGCCAGTGGAAATGGCCGTCCTCGGCGCGGATGCGGAATTCATGGTTCAGCCGGCCGCGGCGGTGTTCGAGCAGCACGTCCAGCGTGGCGCGAAAACGGTCGCGGTCGTCGGGATGCAGCCGCGGCACCCAGTTGCGCACCGGTCCGTGCATGGCGCCGACATCGAGCCCGAGCCGGGTCGAGATGTCGGGCGTGGTGACGACGCGGTCGCGGGCCACGTCCCAGTCCCAGACGGTGTCGCCGCTGCCGGTCAGCGCCAGCGATTGCCGTTCGAGGTCGGAGAACAGGCCCTGCTGGTAGGCGCCGCCGGCAAAGGCATGCTGCATGACCGTGAAGCCGATCAGAAGCACGATCAGAACCAGACCGCCGCCAAGCGCCGGCTGTATGATGTCGTTGTCGAGCTTGCCGGTCACCGTCAGCCAGCCGGCGAAAAGCCAGACCAGGATCAACGCCCAGGTAGGCACCAGCAGGATCGCGCGGTCGTAGCGGTTGAAGCCGAGATAGATGATCAACAGGATGCCGACGGTGCCCGTCAGTGCGAACGAAAGGCGGGCGATGCCCGACGCGACGGACGGATCGTAGATCGCCACGCCGCCGAGCAGCACCAGGCCGACCACCCAGGCAAGCGTCGCGTAGCCGAGATGTACGTGCCAGCGGTTGAGGTTGAGGTAGGTGAAGAGGAAGATCACAAGCGACGAGGCGAGCGCCACTTCCGCCGCCGCCCGCCAGATGCGCTGGTCGCCCGAGGTGACGGTGATCAGCTTGTCGAGGAAGCCGAAGTCGACGCAGATATAGGCGAGCACCGCCCAAGCAAGCGCTGCCGCCGCCGGCAGCATCGACGTGCCCTTGACGACGAAGAGAATGGTCAGGAACACCGCCAGCAGGCCCGCAATGCCGAGCACGATGCCGCGATAGAGCGTGAACGAGTTGACCGTATCCTTGTAGGCGTCCGGCTGCCAGAGATAGATCTGCGGCAGCGACGGTGTTGCCAGTTCCGCGACGAAGGTGATGGTCGAGCCGGGGTTCAGCGTGATCCGGAAAACATCGGCATCAGGGCTCGGTATCCGGTCGAGCGCGAAGCCTTCGGAGGGCGTGATCGAGATGATGCGCTGCGAGCCGAGATCCGGCCAGAACATTTTCGAATTGGCGAGCCGGAAATGCGGTGCGACGATCACCCGTTCCAGCTGTTCTTCCGAGACGTTGGAAAGTGCGAAGACCGCCCAGTCGCCCTGGTGGCCGGGAGAGCTTGCGCGCACCTCGATGCGGCGACGGATGCCGTCCGCGCCGGCGGCGGTCGAGACCTGGAAGGCCTCGCCCTGGTTGACGTAGATATCGGTAGTTCGCGTGAGGTCGAGTGCCGTGTCGTCTCGCGAGATCTTGACCGGCTCCGCGGCGCGCGCACCTGGGCCAGCCGTCAGGACCATGGCGGCGGCGAGGAGGGCGATGATCGCCGGAAAAAAGCGGATCAATGACGCAAGACGCAAGGCTGAGGCGTTCATGGCTTCAGCATCTTCCCGAACTCGCCGTCTTCCGGCAGGCGGGAAAACATCAGGTGGTCGCGCCATTCGCCATTGATTTTGAGATACTTGCGCAAAAGACCTTCCTGCTCGAAACCGGCCTTTTCCAAAAGCCGGACACTTTTCCAGTTCTCCGGAATACAGGCTGCCTCGATCCGGTGCAACTGAAGTCCGCCGTAGATATACGGGATAGCCACCTTCAATGCGGCCAACATGTGGCCTTGGCCGGAATGTTTCTCGCCCATCCAGTAACCGACCATGCAGCTCTGCGCCGCACCCCGGCGGATATAGCCGATGGTCAGGCCGCCGAGCAGCACCTGGTCGTCGCGGCGGAAGAGAAGCAGCGGCACGGCAAGGCCGGAGGCATATTCCTGTCCGCTTCTGACGACGCGCAGGCGGAACGCTCCCTCGGTCAGCTCGTCCGGCCGCCAGATCGGCTCCCAGGGCTGCAGGAAAGGCCGGCTTTCCGAGCGCAGCCGCTGCCATTGTTTGTAGTCGGAATAACGGGGAAGCCGGAGCAGGTGGTTTTCGCCATAAAGCTCTGGTGTGTCCGGCTGTCGCGACAGGAACCGAAACACCGATCTGGTCATGCTAGTGCTGCTCCGGGCAGGGCGCCGGTTTAACCGGCAGCCTTCTTGGTCTGGATCCCCGGCGTTGCAAGCGCCGTGGAGATGTCGGTCAGTGGCGCGAGCTGTTCGATCGGGCCGACCGCCGACAAGGTGGGAACTGTATCGAAAAACAGCCGTCCGGCAAGATCGGTGAGCCGCTCCGTGGTGATGCCTTCCAGCCGCTCCATCATTTCCGGGTTCGGGATCGGGCGTCCGTACAGCATCATCTGGCGGGCGATCTGGCCGGCGCGGGCGGCCGGGCTTTCCTGGCCCATCAGAAGCTGGGCGCGGATCTGGGCGCGGGCGCGGTCGATCTCCTGCTGATGAATGGTTTCCGAGGACTTGCGCAGCTCGTCGATGATGACGGGCACCAGCGTCGGCAACTCGTTGCCGCCGGTTGCCGCATGGATGCCGAAGATGCCGGTATCGGAAAAACCCCAGTGGAAGGCATAGACCGAATAACATAGGCCGCGACGTTCCCGCACTTCCTGGAACAGCCGCGAGGACATGCCGCCGCCGAGGATGTTGGCGAGAATCTGCGAGCAGTAGAAGTCGCGCACGTGATAGGCCTTGCCCTCGAAACCGAGCAGGACCTGCGCGTCCATGAGGTCGCGGGTTTCTCGCACGTCGCCGCCGATATAGCGGGCGACTTCCAGCACGGGCGGTGCGCTCGGGGTCATGGGCAGGCGGGCAAAGCGCTCCTCGACTTGGCGGACGAACGTCGTGTGATCCACGGCGCCGGCAGCGACCACGAACATCCGGTCGGTCGTGTAATTGCGCGAAAGGTAGTTGCGGATCTGCCCGGGCGTGAAACCCTTGACCGTATCCGGCGTGCCGAGGATCGGCCGGCCGAGCGTCTGGCCCCGATAGGCGACCTCGGAAAACTTGTCGAAAACCACGTCGTCGGGCGTGTCGTTGGCAGCCCCGATCTCCTGGAGGATGACGTGCTTTTCGCGGCGAAGTTCCTCCTCGTCGAATTCCGATTCCGTCAGGATATCGGCAAGGATGTCGACCGCGAGCGGTACGTTGTCCCTGAGCACCCGCGCGTAATAGGAGGTGGTTTCGGTGGATGTTGCGGCATTGAGTTCGCCGCCGACATTCTCGATCTCCTCGGCGATGTCACGGGCGCTGCGGCGGGTCGTGCCCTTGAAGGCCATGTGCTCGAGGAGGTGGGCGATCCCATGTTCGTCCTCGGTCTCGTTACGTGATCCGGACTTGATCCAGACACCCAGCGCGACGCTCTCCAGATGCGGCATGGTTTCGGTGACGACCGTCAACCCGGAGGCGAGCCGGGTGATTTCTACATTCATCTTTACGTCTTTCCGGCGCCGCCGATACCTATTTTACTTAGCGCGGGCATGCTCGCCGATGAAAGTTTCGACGGACTTAAGCTCAGGCTCCAAGATATCGAAGCGCTCCTCCCTTTGCATAAGATCAGCAAGCCATGATGGAAGCGCCGGATCAATTCCGCAAGCGGATTTTACCGAGGCCGGAAATTTGGCCGGGTGCGCGGTGGCGAGAGTGACCATCGGGCTTGCCGGTTTTGCGTTCTTGCCTGCGACGAAAACACCGGTCGCGGTATGGGGATCGAGGAGGTAGCCGGTCTCGGAAAGGGTTTCGCGGATCGTCGCGGCAACCTGCCGCTCCGTTGCCCGGCCGGCGCGGAACTCGCGGCGGATCGCCTTCAACGCGTCAGGCTTGATCTCGAAACTGCCGGATTGTTTGAGGCCGGCCATGGCTGCGCGAACCGAGCCGGCGTCGCGGCCATAGGCTTCGAACAGCAGCCGCTCGAAATTGGACGAGATCTGGATGTCCATCGAGGGCGAGGTGGTCGCCTTGACGTCGCGCATTTCGTAGCGCCCGGTCTTCAGCGTGCGGGCAAGGATGTCGTTGTCGTTGGTTGCGATCACCAGCCGGTCGATCGGCAGGCCCATCTTCTTGGCCACGTAACCCGCGAAGATGTCGCCGAAATTGCCGGTCGGCACCGTGAAGGAGATTTTCCGGTCCGGCCCGCCGAGCGAAACGGCGGCCGTGAAATAATAGACCACCTGCGCCATGATGCGCGCCCAGTTGATCGAGTTGACGCCCGAGAGCTTCACCCGGTCGCGGAAGGCGACGTCGTTGAACATCTCCTTGACGATATTCTGGCAGTCGTCGAAATTGCCCTTCAGCGCCAGCGCATGCACGTTGGCGGCACTGGACGTGGTCATCTGCCGCTGCTGTACGGGCGAGACCTTGCCATGCGGGAAAAGGATAAAGATGTCGGTGCGCTCGCGGCCCGCGAATGCGTCGATCGCCGCTCCGCCCGTATCTCCCGACGTTGCGCCGACGATGGTGGCCCGTTCGCCGCGTTCGGCGAGCACATAGTCCATCAGCCGGGCGAGCAGCTGCATCGCCACGTCCTTGAAGGCGAGTGTGGTGCCGTGGAAGAGTTCGAGCACGAAGTCGTTCGGCCCGGTCTGTACCAGCGGCACGACGGCCGGATGCCGGAACGTGGCATAGGCCTCGTCTATCATTCCCTTCAGCTTGTCGGCGGGGATTTCATCGCCGACGAAGTGCTTGAGGATCTCGAAGGCGACCTCCTGATAGGTCTTGCCGCGCAGCGCGCGGATCTCCTTCTTGGAGAGCGAAGGCCATTGGCGTGGCACGTAAAGGCCGCCGTCGCGGGCAAGACCCGCCATCAGCGCATCCCGGAATCCGAGCGGAGCGGCTTCGCCCCGGGTAGAAATATAGTCCACGACCATCAACCCCAATCGATTTTTATTCGCGCCGCTGATATAGACCAGGAAAATGGGCGGTGAAAGACCGGAAAATGACACTCCGGTTCGCCAGGTAGATGGCCCAGATATTGGGATGGAAGAGGGTTGAGTACGGTGTTTGCAAAGATTTCGCGTGGTTTTCTGGCGGTATCGGTCGTGGCGGTTCTCGCAAGCTGCAATTCCTCGGCGCCGACCGAAGGACTGACCCCAACCGCCACCGCTGCCCCCGCCGATCAGGCCGCGACCGCGGTCGTACAAGCCTTCTGCCCGCCGGTCGTCATGCTGGAACAGACCGCCATCCACCGCGCCTATGCGCGCGGCGGCGAGAACACGCCGGAAAAACTGCTCTACCAGGCCTCGCTCGCCGACGCGACGCGTCAGTGCACGGCCAATGAGACGACGCTGACGATCAACCTCGTCGCGCAAGGACGTGTCGTCCAGGGTCCCGTCGGCGTTCCCGGCCAGGTCACCCTGCCGATCCTCGTTGAAGTGGTCGACGGCGACAACGTCATCTATTCGCAGAAAGTGGCTTTCCCGGTCGAGATGCCGGCCGGCGGTACCCAGTTCATCTTCAGCAAGGCGGACGTGCAGATCCCGAACGCGCAAGGCGGTGCCTCGCGCTTCACCCGCGTCCGCCTCGGCTTCGACACCGGCCCGGCAAAGAAGCCGGCCCGCCGGAGCTGATCGAGAAAGAGCTGATCGGGGCGCTTAGAGCGCCCCGGCCCATTCGCCGAGCGCGGCGATGACGGCCGGCAGGTCCACCATCCGCGAGATCACCGTTTCAGCGCCCGCATCGGTCAGCCGGTCGGCATGGCTCGGATAGGTATGCGATGCGCCGGTAAAACCGACGACGCGCATGCCGGCCGCCTTGGCGCCGTGGACGCCATGGGTGGAATCCTCGATCACCAGGCACTTCTCCGGCGCGACCTTGAACTGCTCGGCCGCGTGCAGGAAGATATCCGGCTTCGGCTTCACCCGATCCGGCCCGAGATCCTTGGCGGAATAGATATGCGGCGCGAAATAGGGTTTCAGGCCGACCTTTTCGAGCATCACGTCGAGCCGGTGGGTGCTCGAATTGGAGCAGATGCAGCGCTGCGTCGTCAGCCTTGCCAGCGCGAATTTCACGCCGTCGATGATCTTCACGTCGCGGGCAAGCCGCGCATCGAGCAGCGTCTCGGACTTGTCGAGCAGCGAGGCCGACAGGGGAATATCGGCTTCCTTTTCCACGGCCAGGAGGATGTTCTTCCAGGTCATGCCGGCGAAGCGCTCACCCATTTCCTCGACGCTGATCGGATAACCCGCTTCGGTCAGCAGCCGGGATTCCACCTGCGCCGCGATGATTTCTGAATCGACGAGAACGCCGTCGCAATCGAAGATGATGAGGTCGAAGCTGCTCATGAGAAAATGCCTTTTATGGGCCTTGTATGGACGGTGAAGCGGGCTTTTATACGATGGTAATGGAAACCTCAACCAACCGCCATGCATGGCTGGGACAAGCGTAGCGGGCGGCTCTCGACAAGCCGGGAACGGCGTTCTAAGGAACGCTGATGGGCAAGGAGCCGGAAGACACCATCGCCAGCCGCATCAGCCGGGTGCTTGCCGACCGCATCGTGCGCGGCGAGCTCGCTCCGGGTGCTCGTCTTCGTCAGGATCACATCGCCGAGGAATTTCAGACCAGCCACGTGCCGGTGCGCGAGGCCTTCCGCCGGCTGGAGGCGCAGGGCCTGGCGATCAGCGAGCCGCGCCGCGGCGTGCGCGTCGCCTCCTTCGATCTCGCCGAAGTCCGCGAAGTGGCGGAAATGCGCGCCGTGCTGGAAGTGCTGGCGCTCCGCCACGCCGCCCGCCACCTGACCACCGCCATCCTCGATGCGGCGGAGGAGGCGACCCGTGAGGGCGATGCTGCAGCCGACGTGCATGCCTGGGAGGCGGCGAACCGCCGTTTCCACCGGCTGATCCTCACGCCCTGCGGCATGAAGCGCCTGCTCGCCTCGATCGACGACCTGCATGCCGCAAGCGCGCGCTTCCTGTTTTCCGCCTGGCAGTCGGGCTGGGAAAAGCGCACCGACCACGACCACCGCGCCATTCTGGCCGCTCTCCGGCAGGGCAAGACCGACGAGGCCGCCGCCATCCTGCAGAAGCACGTGCAATGGATCGGGCGTGGCCCGCAACCGGCCAAGACCGGTACTCCGCGCGAGATCTTTGCCATCGTTGGCTGACGTTTTCAAAAATTATAGATAATTTTATTTTCGGTGACTTTCCCATGAAATAAGGGGTTTTGTGTTTGCCGACTCGATGTCGTGGCAACGATCCGGCCGCTGAGCGCTTGTCATCTGCCAAAAACCATTTCATAAAATAGATGAGAATCAAAATTATCTATAATTTGAAAAGGAGAGCCTCGATGTCCCTGATGACTTCCCACCAGACACTTGTTTTCGATCCCTTCCGGCTTGCCGGCCGGTCCGTTCCTGCCAAGGTCCTGTTCGTGCTTGCGGGGACGCTGGTGCTGGCGATCGCGTCCCGGATCGCCGTGCCGATGGTTCCGGTCCCGATCACCATGCAGACCTTCGCCGTGACCATGATCGGCGCGCTTTACGGCTGGCGGCTTGGCGCCTTGACGGTGCTTGCGTGGCTTGGAGAAGCAGCGCTTGGAGCGCCCGTGCTGGCGGGTGGGTCGGGCAGCATTGCCGCCTTCGCAGGGCCGACCGCCGGTTATCTCTTTTCCTTTCCGGTGATTGCCGCCCTTGCCGGCTGGCTTGCCGAACGCGGCTGGACCGGGCGGCGCATCCTCGCCAGCTTCTCGGCTCATCTGAGCGCAAACCTTCTCTGCCTTGCGCTCGGCTGGGCCTGGCTCGCGGCACTGATCGGCGCTGAAAAGGCGTTCTGGGCCGGTGTTGCCCCGTTCATCCTCGGGGCTGCGCTGAAATCGGGCCTGGCTGCGGCTGTCCTTGCCGCGGTCGCCTCCCGCAACCGCGCTGCGGTTGAGTGACGGTGAGGCTGCGGCCGCATCATCTTCTCTGCATGCTGACCTTCGTCGGCGAGGGCTATAGCCCAGCCTTCGTCGCCAACTATCGTCGTCTCGCCGGCCGGCTTTCTGCCGGCGAGCCGATCGAGATCGTTTCCGGCCCCGACGATATCTGCGCCCCGCTTCTCTCAGATGAAGATGCGCATTGTTTCGGTGCTTCCGTTACCGGTCGCGATGCAGCGGCGCTGGCGGATGTTGCCCGCCTGCTCGAGCGGGAGCTTGAGATCGGGTCGGTGATCGCCTCCGATCCGGCGCTGTTCGAGAAATTGCGCCGCGCCTTCTCTGCCGGCGTGACACGCCGTGCCTGCACGGGCTGTGAATGGAGCAGCCTTTGCGATCGCATTGTGGGAGAGGATTATGCAGACGCGCTGGTCATGACCTTCAGTCGGCCGGAAACAGCGCCAGGAATTTCCGTTCGCCCTCGGGAGTGAACAGCACGGCGCGGCTTTCACCGCTGCGCCGTGCCCAGCCGTTTTCGAGGAAATGCGAGAGAAGCGCCTTGCCGAGCGTGCCGGCCAGATGCGAGCGCCGCTCGCTCCAGTCGAGGCAGGATTTGCAGAGCGGTCGGCGGCTGGACGTAAGCGATGCGACATCGATGCCGAGCGTGCCGAGTTCCGCGCGGCCGTCCTCGGTCATCGCCAGGTTCTCGCCATCGCTCTCGATCGCGCCGCGGGCGACGAAACTGTCGAGCATTCTCACACCATAGTCGCCGGCGAGATGATCGTAGCAGACGCGGGCCTTGCGCAGCGCCGGATCTTTCGGCCCCGGCCGGTGGCGCAGATGTCCCCTGCTTGCCGCAAACCCCATGATGGTTTCGAGCAGCGTGCCGGCCGCCGCGTCGGCAAGCGTGAAATAACGGTGCCGGCCCTGCTTGCGCTGGGTCAGAATGCCGCCGTCTTCGAGCTTGGAGAGATGCGAACTGGCCGTCTGCACCGTCACGCCGGCCGCTTGCGCAAGTTCGGTCGCCGTCAGCGCCTGGCCGCCCATCAGGGCGGTCAGAATGTTGGCACGGGCGGGATCGCCGAACAGCATCCCGATGCGAGCAATGTCTGGACCTTCTTTCATACTTCGACGGTAACCGAAGCATCTTCGTCTGGCAACATGGCAAAACACCTCCGCAACCAAAGGAGACGAAGTCATGATCACCTGTTTCATCCGCTACGAGATCGACCCGTTCAAGAAGGATCAGTTCACTGAATATGCCCGCAACTGGGGTCAGGCGATCCCGCGCTGCGGCGCCGACCTGATCGGTTATTTCGGCCCGCACGAGGGCTCGGCGACGACGGCCTACGGCGTCTACAACATCGACAGCCTCGCCGCCTACGAGACCTATCGCGCCCGGCTGATGGCCGATCCGCTCGGGCAGGAGAATTACGCGTTCTCGAAGCGCGAACGCTTCATCCTGAAGGAGGACCGGATTTTCCTCAAGAACGTATCCATGTCGCACGGAGCTTTTGTAAGGCCATGATCGCCGTCATTTTCGAAGTCATCCCCTATATGGGCGAACGCCACAAATATCTCGACCTTGCCGGGGAGCTGCGGTCGGAGCTGGAAACCATCGACGGCTTCATCTCGATCGAGCGTTTCGAAAGCTTGACGCTTCGCGGAAAAATCCTCTCCCTGTCTTTCTGGCGGGACGAGGAGGCGGTCAAGGCATGGCGCAATCTCGAAAGCCACCGCGCCGCCCAGAAAGCCGGCCGCGGCGGCGTCTTTGCCGACTACCGCCTGCGGATCGGCCATGTCGTCAGGGACTACGGCATGTTCGAGAGGAAGGAAGCGCCGAAGGATAGCCGCGAGGTGCATGCGGCTTAGATGTCTATTCGCTGCGTTTGATGGCGGCGAGTTTCCCGAGCCGCCGGCTTTCCTCAAGATGCATCTTGAGCAACTCGAACCAGTCGCTCGGCAGATGGCCAATCACGCAGCTGTCGTCGGCGCGCGGTCGGCTCGACAACAGCGAAGCGGGCCGCAAATCAGGCCCTGGCCAGATGAAGACATTCAACTGGTCGGTATAAGCCCAGGACGGCTCGTCCGAGAGGCCGAGATACCTCAGCAGCTTTGCTGGCAGAGGCAAAGCCCGTTGGTGAGATTTCGGTTCGCTATGCGAGATGCCGAGGCAATAGACGATCTCTTTGCTTCCATCGCGGACGGCAGACACGACGATAACCGCAGGGCGCGTTTTCTCGCCGTCGTCCCTTGTTCCGGATTGGGAATGCCAGAGATATTCGTAGGCGACAATGCTACCGACTGGCGCCGAATGAGGGATTTTCAACGCGCCCGATCCGACGGTTTTCCGGAGATATGATTGCCTTCATCGTCGAGATCGTCGAGATTATAGGGCGCGTCCGTCTTGACCTTCGCGTCGCGGATCGCTGCCATTTCCACATCGCTGAGCTCTCGAGCCAGAAGCACTCTTCTTGTCGTATGCTCGCCCCGCTTTGCGGATGCCTTTGCGGTGGGCATGATTGCACTCCATCGTTGTTCTCCAAAGATACGGCAAGTGTCGGAATGATCAAGCCGGCTTATCTTTCCACGCCTCAAAATTTTTCCCGAAATCGCGCACCGCTTCAGGCTTTAGTAACCAAAATAGGTAACCATAACAGGCAGTAAAATTCGTATCGAGTAGAGCGTAGCGAGTAGCACATGGCAGCAGTTCTTCCGCTGGCCGACCTGAAGCGTCAGGTCCGTCCGGACACTTGGCTAAACTCCATCATCAAGGGCGATTGCGTCGCTGCCCTGGAAGCCCTGCCGGATCATTCCGTCGATGCGATCTTCGCCGATCCCCCGTATAATCTGCAGCTCGGCGGCACGTTGCACCGTCCCGACCAGTCGCTGGTCGATGCCGTCGATGACGAATGGGACCAGTTCGCCTCCTTCGAAATCTACGACGCCTTCACCCGCGCCTGGCTCCTTGCCTGCCGCCGCGTGCTGAAGCCGAATGGCACGATCTGGGTCATCGGCTCCTACCACAACATCTTCCGCGTCGGCGCCATCATGCAGGACCTGAATTTCTGGCTGCTGAACGACATCGTCTGGCGCAAGGTCAACCCGATGCCGAACTTCAAGGGCCGCCGGTTCCAGAATGCCCATGAGACGATGATCTGGGCGAGCCGCGACTCCAAATCGAAGGGCTATACCTTCAACTACGATGCGCTGAAGGCTTCCAACGACGACGTGCAGATGCGCTCCGACTGGCTGTTCCCGATCTGCTCCGGCGGCGAACGCCTGAAAGGCGACGACGGCAAGAAGGTCCACCCGACCCAGAAGCCGGAAGCGCTGCTCGCCCGTGTGATCATGGCCTCGACCAAGCCGGGCGACGTCATCCTCGATCCGTTCTTCGGTACCGGTACCACGGGTGCGGTCGCGAAACGCCTCGGCCGCAACTTCGTCGGCATCGAGCGCGAGCAGGACTATATCGATGCGGCTTCCGAGCGCATCGCCTCCGTCGAGCCGCTCGGCAAGGCGGAACTGACGGTCATGACCGGCAAGAAGGCTGAACCCCGTGTCGCCTTCAACACGCTGGTCGAAAGCGGTCTCGTCAAGCCCGGTCAGGTCCTGACCGATGCGAAGCGCCGCCACAGCGCGATCATCCGCGCCGACGGCACGCTCTCGGCAGGTGGCGAGGCTGGTTCCATTCATCGTCTCGGCGCGAAAGTGCAGGGCCTTGATGCATGCAACGGATGGACGTTCTGGCATTTCGACGACGGGCAATCGCTCAAGCCCATCGATGAACTGCGATCCGTGATCCGAAACGGTATGGCAAAACTGGACTGATCCACCGGTCCCCGCCACACCAACCGAATGCCTCGTCCGGTTTCGTACCTCTAGTCCCGGACGAGGATAATTGGCGCCCGGGAAGGCTGATCCCGGGCGCCATTTCTTTTTGCGCGCCGCTCTGTCAGCCTCCGCCACCCGGCCAAATTCGACCTTGCGAAATTTCGGGTATTCCCGCCGTCACCTGCGCTTGATATCGTAGGTTGTACGGGGTTGAACAGATTTCCAATTCAGCGTTTCTGAAAATGTCCATGCCTGTGAATGGCGAGTTGCGCCACCGGATCGAGCGTGCGTTGGCGCGGTTCTCTCCCAGCTGGGAGGGCAGGGATGCCGCGCGCCGGGCGGTGGCGCTCAAGATGCTGATCCTCTGCGAACTGGCCGGCGGCCGCCTGCGCGTCGTCGATGCGCTGGGCCTCAACGACAACACGCTCGACAACTACCGCCACGGCAAGACCGAACCGCGCCACAGCACGCTCACCATGATGGCGGAGCTCGCCGAGGTGCCGATCGAATATCTCGGCAACGACTGGTCGGTCGAGGACGGGATCATCCATTTCATCCCTCCGGAAATCCCGGTGGCCGGATTTTCGGAACCCGCCCCGGTCTGGGATCTCGCCGATCGCACAGTCATCCCGGCTTATGAAGACGCGGTGCCCGGGCGGCCTTCCCGGGATATAACATGGACGGCGATCCCGCGAGATTTCTGGGCGAAGCTCTCGGTCGATCCGGAAAACATGCGGGTCGTAACCGCGAGCGGCGACAGCATGTCGCCGACGATCGCCGGTGGTACGCCGATGTTCGTCGATATCAGCGACCGCAAGCTGGAGGACGGGAGCGTCTATCTGTTCGATACCGGCGCGGAACTGATCGCCCGGCGGGTGCAGCGGCTTGCCGACGGCAGCCTCGATCTCCTGCCGGACAATCTGGAACGGTATCGCCCTCAGCATGTCCTCAAGGACGGTTTGTCCGATTTGAAGGTCGTCGGTCGCGTCTGCGCGGCGAGCCGGATCCTCTAGGAACCGGCCCCGCAACCGGGCAGCCTTATACCTCGATGCCGTGGGCGATCAGGTCCTGCCGTAGCGTCTCGGGATCCTTGAAGTGCACCGCCTGCCAGCCGGCCGCGCGCGCACCCTCGACGTTTGCATGGCTGTCGTCGATGAAGATCGAAGCTTCCGGCGTAAGGCCGAAGTCGCGGGCGTGCTTTTCGTAGATCCCTACGTCCGGCTTGATCAGGCCGATCTCGCCCGACACGGTCACGCCCCTCGGCTTGTTCAGAAAGGGGAAGATCTTGCGGGCCTCGGCGAACGTGTCGGCGGCGAAATTGGTCAGCATCGTCACGTCGCGGCCGTTGTCGATCAGGCTTTCCATGATCTTGACCGCGCCGTCATAGGCATGTGGCACCATTTCGTGCCAGTATTTGCGGAAGGCGCGGATCTGCTCCTCGCGCTCCGGATATTGCGCGATCAGCAGCGCCTCGGCGTCTTCCCACTTGCGGCCGCGATCCTGCTCCAGGTTCCATTCATGGGTGCAGACGTTCTCGAAGAACCATTTGCGCTCCTCCTCGTCCGGAATGACGCGGGCATAGGGAAGGTTCGGATCGTAGTGGATCAGCACCTTGCCGATGTCGAAAACGATGTGGTCGATCTTGGCTGCCATGAACGGTGTCCTGGAAATTGAAGGCGTTTGAACTAGTTCGGAGATTTTGCGAAGGCCAGTGGAATAGCCTGGGTGATGGCTTTTTTCATCACCGTCGGCAAGGCCTGGGCATCGAGATTGGCGACAGGTTCCCACCAGCCGTCGGCGGTAGCGACCCTCTCGGTCTTCGCGCGGAAGACCGAAAGCCTCAGTTCGAAATGGGTGAAGACGTGGGTGACGGAGCCCGATGCCTCCCATTCGGCGGGGAAGGGCGCGTGGTCCGTCGTGGTTCCGCCGTCGATGCGCGACGTCCAGGCGGTGGTCGGCACTTCCGTCATGCCGCCGAGCAGGCCGCTGTCGATCCGTCGCCGCAACAGCACTTCGCCTGCCGGCGTCACGGCCACGAAGACGGCGCCGAGCCGCACCGGCTTTTCCTTCTTCGCCACTTTGACCGGAAACCGTTCCGGGTCGTGTTCTGCAAAGGCCAGACAGTCGTCGCGGAAGGGACAGAGCGCACAGGTCGGTCGTTTCGGGGTGCAGATCGTCGCGCCGAGATCCATCATCGCCTGTGCGAAATCGCCGGGCCGGTCGGCCGGCGTCAGTTCGGCTACCCTGGCCTTCATTGCCGGTTTCGAGCCCGGAAGCGGCGCGTCAATGGCGTAGAGCCGCGAAATCACCCGCTCGACATTGCCGTCCATGACGGCGGACTGGCGATTGAAGGCGATGGCGGAGACGGCGGCGGACGTATAGTCACCGATGCCGGGAAGCGCTCGCAGGCCTTCCTCCGTGTCGGGAAACACGCCACCATGCTCGGAGGCGACAGCTTCGGCACATTTTTTCAGGTTGCGGGCGCGGGCGTAATAACCAAGCCCCGCCCAGGCCGCCATCACGTCCTCGACCGGTGCCGCGGCAAGATCGGTCACCTTGGGCCAGAGCGTCAGGAACTTGGCGAAATAGGGTTTCACCGCCTGAACGGTCGTCTGCTGCAGCATCACTTCCGAAAGCCAGACGTGGTAGGGGTCTGCCCGTTTCCCGGCCTTTGCCGCCGCCGGGCTTACCCGCCATGGAAGCTCCCGATGGTGCCGGTCGTACCAGGTCAGCAGCTTCTGCGCATGGGTGATGTGGAGCGTCTGGAGCATCGTTTGCCGTAATGGGAAGAGATGGCGTATAGTTGTGGGAAGAGTGCGCCGGCATCAAGGCCTGCCGGGGCCGCAATGGCGGGCGTCATGAGTTATCCCAAGAAACGCGAGCTGCAGATATCGGAAATCGCGAACGGCATCATCGATCCGGTGCTCGCCCGCCGCGCCGGCATATCGACGGCACTGCTCGGCTCCTGGGACGAGATTGCCGGCGAGGACTTTGCAGATTGCACGCGGCCGGAAAAGATCGCCTGGCCGCGCCGTGACGAGGGCACCGGTTCGGGCGGCGGTCACCAGGCAGGGGTCCTGACGATCGCCTGCGAAGGTGCGCGCGCTCTTTTCCTCACCCATGCCCAGGGCGAACTGATCGCCCGCATCAACGGGTTTTTCGGGTTTCCGGCCGTGCGCCAGATCCGCATCGTCCAGAAACCGGTATCCCAGACCTTCAAGCATCCCCGCAAGCCGCCGCCGCTGAAAGGCGAGGCCGCCAAGCGGCTGGAAGCCATGATGGAAGGCATCGAAAGCGAGGCGCTCAAGAAGGCCGTGGCAAGGCTCGGCACCGCCGTCCTGCAGCAGAAACGCAAGGTCTGAGAGATAAACCCGCCGATCCTCTTGATAGACCTCCGATTTGTCACAATTCTTTGAAGAGATTTGCCTATCGACAGCTTGTTCGCGCTGGGGCGCCGCGATACGGAATGTCACCTTTATTGAAAATCTCTCGCACACGGGTGTTCCATGCAGATGAACGAAATGACCATGACCAGGCGCGCGCTTCTCGGCGGAGTGGCAGTCACCGCTGTTTGCCTAGCCTTGCCGCTTGGTGTTTCCGAAGCTTTCGCGCAGGAATTGCCGGAGTCCCAGGGAACCGTGGACATGGCCGCCGCGCTGAAGCCGGGTCCGCTGCCGGAAATGGCGCTGGGCGACGAAAAGGCCAAGGTCACGATCATCGAATACATGTCGATGACCTGCCCGCATTGCGCCAGCTTCCACAACAAGACCTTCGAGACGATCAAGACCAAGTATATCGATAGCGGCAAGGTGCGCTTCATCCTCCGCGAATTCCCGTTTGATCCGGTCGCGACCGCCGCTTTCATGCTCGCCCGCTGCAGCCCGCAGAACGCCGCCGAGCTTTCGACGCCCGCCCAATATTTCCCGATGGTGTCGATGCTCTTCAAGCAGCAGCGCGGCTGGGCGGCGCCCGCCGACGGAAATGTGCGCAATGCGCTGCTCCAGGCGGTCAAAGTCGCAGGTTACTCACAGCAGACTTTCGAGGCCTGCTTGACGAACCAGAAGCTTCTCGATGAAGTGAATGCAGTCGTTAAGAGGGGCGCGGACGAGTTTGGCGTAAATTCCACTCCGACCTTCCTGATTGGCGGCAAGAAGTATTCGGGAGATATGTCTGTTGAATCCATGTCCAAGCTCATCGACAGCCTGTTGTGAGCACGCCTTCCCTGACGGGAAGGTGAGGGGCGCGGCATGAAGTTCAACAAGCTGCGCGTTCTCGGATTCAAGTCTTTCGTCGAACCGACGGAATTCATCATCGAGCGCGGGCTGACCGGCGTGGTCGGCCCGAACGGCTGCGGCAAGTCGAACCTTGTCGAGGCGCTGCGCTGGGTGATGGGGGAAAACTCCTACAAGAACATGCGCGCGTCCGGCATGGACGACGTGATCTTTTCGGGCTCCGGCAACCGGCCGGCCCGCAATACCGCCGAAGTCGGCCTCTATCTCGACAATTCCGACCGCACGGCGCCTGCCGCCTTCAACGATTCCGACGAAATCCAGGTGACCCGCCGCATCGAGCGCGAGTCCGGCTCCGTGTACCGCATCAACGGCAAGGAAGCCCGCGCCAAGGACGTGCAGCTCCTGTTCGCCGATGCCTCGACCGGCGCCCGCTCGCCCTCCATGGTCGGGCAGGGCCGCATTGGGGAACTGATCCAGGCCAAACCCCAGGCCCGTCGCCAGCTTCTCGAAGAGGCGGCCGGCATTTCCGGCCTGCATTCCCGCCGCCACGAGGCGGAACTGCGGCTGCGCGCTGCCGAAGGCAATCTTGAACGCCTGGACGACGTGCTCTCGCAGCTCGAAAGCCAGATCGAGAGCCTCAAGCGTCAGGCCCGCCAGGCAAACCGCTTCAAGACGCTGTCGGCCGATATCCGTGCCCGCGAGGCGATGCTCCTGCATATCCGCTGGGTGCAGGCCAAGGAGGCGGAAGGCGAGGCGGAAAGCGCGCTCAACCAGGTGACCAGCCTGGTCGCCGAAAAGGCGCAGGCGCAGATGGAGGCCGCCAAGAACCAGGCGATCGCCAGCCTCAAGCTGCCGGAATTGCGCGAGGAAGAGGCGAAGGCCGGTGCCGCCCTGCAGCGCCTGCAGATCGCCCGCGGCCAGCTGGAGGAGGAGGCGAGCCGCCTCCTGAAGCGCCGCGACGAACTGACCCGCCGGCTCGCCCAGCTGGGCGAGGACATCCGCCGCGAGGAGCAACTCGCCGCCGACAACACCGCCTTCCTCGAAAGGCTTGCCGAGGAGGAGGCCGAACTCAACGACATGCTCGCCGATTCCGGCTCCGAAGCCGAAGAGATGCGCGAGGCCTTCGAGGCCGCCGCGGCGTCGCTGGCGACGAGCGAGGCGCTGTTTTCGGCAATCACCGCCGAGCGCGCCGAGGCCGCCGCCGGCCGCAACCAGCTGGAACGGTTGATCCGCGATCTCACCGAACGCCGCCAGCGCCTCGACCGGCAGCTCGCCGACGCGACCGGCGAACTCGACGCGATCAACGAACGGCTTTCCGGCCTCGACGACCCGGCGGAAAAGCGTGAGACGGTCGAGGCGGCCGAAATCGCCGTCGAGGACGCGACGATCGCCATCGAGGATGTCGAGGCGGCTCTCGGTGCTGCGCGCTCTGCCGAATTGCTGGCTCGCGGCCCCGTGGAGACGGCCCGCTCGGCGCTGAATGCGCTGGAAACCGAAGCCCGCACCATTTCGAAAATGCTGGCAGCCGGTGCCACGTCGGGGGATTTCGTCGCGGTCGCCGACATGATCCGCGTCGATCGCGGTTTCGAGGCGGCACTCGGTGCCGCGCTCGGCGACGATCTCGAAAGCCCGGTCGATGCATCGGCCCCGACCTACTGGTCGGTGAATGGCGACGGCTCAGGCGACCCCGGCCTGCCGCAGGGTGCCCAGCCGTTGATCGCCCATGTCACCGCCCCGCCGGAACTGTCCCGCAGCCTTGCCCAGATCGGCGTCGTCGCAGCGTCTGATGCCCGGAGCATGATGCGCCTGCTGCGGCCCGGCCAGCGTCTGGTAACCCGCGAAGGCGCCGTCTATCGCTGGGACGGACACGTCACCGGCTCCGAGGCTCCGGGTGCGGCCGCTTTGCGGCTCTCCCAGAAGAACCGGCTTTCGGAACTGGAAGCCGAGATCGACGAAGCGCGCATCGTGCTGTCCGAAACCGAAGTGGCGCTCGCCTCCGCCGCATCCGAGATCACCTCTGCCGAGCGGCGCCTCACGGATGCCCGCGACCGCGCCCGTATTGCCGCCCGCCAGCTTTCCGAAGCCCGCGATGCGCTGGCCGCCGCCGAACGCGCCGCCGGCGACCTGATGCGCCGCCGCGACGTGGCCGGCGAAGCGGTCAACCAGGTGACGGCGCAGATCGAGGATCTTGGCGTCCAGGAAGAGAACGCCCGCATCGAGCTCGAGGACGCGCCGGATATTTCCCACCTCGACAGCCGGCTGCGCGACCAGCAGGCCGTTGTGGCGACCGATCGCGGCCTGCTCGCCGAGGCGCGTGCCCGTTACGAGGGGCTGAGCCGCGAAACCGAGGCCCGCAAGCGGCGCCTTGCCGCGATTGCCCAGGAGCGTGCGTCCTGGACCGCCCGCGCCACCAGTGCCGCCAACCAGATCGAGAGCCTTCGCGAGCGCGAGGAAGAGGCGCGCGAGGAGATCGCCGATCTCGAAGCCGCGCCTGAGGAATTCGACGACAAGCGCCGCGCGCTGCTCACCGAGCTGCAGAAGGCCGAGGAGGCCCGCCGCGCCGCCGCCGACCGGCTGGCCGAGGCCGAAACCTATCAGCGCGAGGCAGACCGGATCGCCGTCGTTGCCCTTTCCGAACTGGCCGAGTCGCGCGAAAAGCGCGGCCGTGCGGAGGAGCGCCTGGTTTCGGCGGCCGAGAAGCGCCACGAGAGCGAGGTCCGCATCCGCGAGACGCTCAATGTCGCGCCCCATGAAGTCCTGCGGCTGGCGGGCCTGAAGCCCGATTCGCCCATGCCCGATATCCGCGAGATCGAGCGCGAGGTCGATCGCCTGCGCATGGAGCGGGAACGGCTCGGCGCCGTCAACCTGCGCGCCGACGAAGAGCAGACGGAGCTTTCCAACAAGCTCGACACGCTGATGCGCGAGCGCGCCGACGTGATCGACGCGATCCGCAAGCTCCGCGGTGCGATCCAGAGCCTCAACCGCGAAGGACGCGAACGGCTGCTGGCCGCCTTCGACGTGGTCAACGAGCAGTTCCAGCGGCTCTTCACCCATCTCTTCGGCGGTGGCACGGCGGAACTGCAGCTGATCGAATCGGATGACCCGCTTGAGGCGGGCCTCGAAATCCTCGCCCGGCCGCCCGGCAAGAAGCCGCAGACCATGACGCTGCTTTCAGGCGGCGAGCAGGCGCTGACAGCGATGGCGCTGATCTTTGCCGTCTTCCTGACCAATCCGGCACCGATCTGCGTTCTGGATGAAGTCGACGCGCCGCTCGATGACCACAATGTGGAACGTTATTGCAACTTGATGGACGAGATGGCGGCATCGACCGAAACCCGTTTCATCATCATCACCCATAATCCCATCACCATGGCCCGCATGAACCGCCTTTTCGGCGTGACCATGGGTGAACAGGGCGTTTCCCAGCTCGTTTCCGTCGATCTCCAGACCGCGGAACTTCTGCGCGAGGCGAGCTAAGTGAGGCCTGTTGTGAGAGTTGTATTGTCTAGCGACGTGATTTAGGTCAATTCATTGACCAGCATCAATTTTTAACGGGGCATCCGGGGGTAAAGTACCTGCAGCCTACGTTGAATCACCCATATGGGGGATGTAATTTTTTGACTACTGTTATTTTGTGGATTGTGAAATTGGAACGCGCTTGAGCGTCCACGCTCTTCGCAGTCCGACTCAAAGTTTCCCACCCCCCGTCCGGGTTTCCTGTCCCGGGCGGAAAGCTTTGCGGGGCCGCCTGTGATCCGGCCCCGCAAAGCTTTGTTTTCTTAGCCTCCCAGGTCGATTTGGTAGCCGTCTCCGGCCACTCTTGTTGCGACGCAACATATTCCTGCCTACATCCGTTTCCAAACCGTCATAAAGCTTGTAGTTATTGCGCAAAAGACTGCGACGGGTGGAGAGCAGCAATGTCGAAATGGGTCTATCGCTTCGGCGGTGGCGAGGCGGAGGGCCGCGCCACGGATGTCGAGCGGCTGGGTGGCAAGGGCGCCAATCTCGCCGAGATGGCAAGCCTTGGCCTGCCTGTTCCTCCAGGGCTGACCATCGTTGCAGATGCCTGCGTTTTCTATTTCGAGAATGGCAGCACGCTTCCCGACGACCTGAAGGCGCAGGTCCTCGAAGGCGTTAGCGGGATCGAGGGGCTGACGGGCCGGGTCTTCGGCGGCAAGACGAAACCTCTGCTGCTTTCCGTGCGCTCCGGCGCGCGCGCATCCATGCCCGGCATGATGGACACCGTCCTCAACCTCGGCCTCAACGATGAAACGGTGCAGTCGCTCGGGCATGATGCCGGCGATGCCCGCTTTGCCTGGGACAGCTACCGCCGCTTCATACAGATGTATGCCGATGTGGTCATGGGCCTCGATCACGAGATCTTCGAGGAGATCCTCGAGGACGAGAAGGCCCGGCTCGGCCACGACTACGATACCGATCTGTCCGCCGTAGAATGGCAGCACGTCGTCAGCCTCTATAAAAGGATGATCGAGGACGAGCTGGACACCGGCTTTCCGCAGGATCCGCATGTGCAGCTCTGGGGCGCCATCCGTGCCGTCTTTTCGAGCTGGATGAACCCGCGCGCCATGACCTATCGCATGCTCCACCGCATCCCGGAGGAATGGGGCACGGCCGTCAACGTCCAGACCATGGTGTTCGGCAATCTCGGTTCGTCGTCTGCGACCGGCGTTGCCTTCACCCGCAATCCCTCGACCGGCGATAAGGCGCTCTACGGCGAGTTTCTGGTCAATGCGCAAGGGGAAGATGTCGTCGCCGGCATCCGTACGCCGCAATCGATCACCGAGGAAGGACGCATCGCCTCCGGCTCCGAAAAGCCGTCGATGGAAAAGCTGATGCCGGAAACGTTCGCCGAGTTCAAGGCGATCTGCGACCGGCTGGAAGCCCATTACCGCGAAATGCAGGATCTCGAATTCACCGTCGAGCGAGGCAAGCTGTGGATGCTGCAGACCCGTTCCGGCAAGCGCACCACCCGTGCGGCAATGAAGATCGCCGTCGACATGGTGGAGGAGGGCGTCATCACCGAGGAAGAGGCGGTCTGCCGTATCGAGCCGCCCTCGCTCGACCAGCTTCTTCACCCGACCATTGATCCGCGCGTCGAGCGCCACGTGGTCGGGTCCGGCCTGCCGGCCTCCCCAGGAGCCGCCACCGGCGAGATCGTCTTCACCGCCGAAGAGGCGGTCGAGGCGGAACACGAAGGCCGCAAGGTCATCCTCGTGCGGATCGAAACCAGCCCTGAGGATATTCACGGCATGCATGCCGCCGAAGGGATACTCACCACCCGCGGCGGCATGACCAGCCACGCCGCCGTCGTCGCCCGCGGCATGGGCATCCCCTGCGTCGTCGGCGCCGGCTCGATGCGCGTCGATCTGCGCAACGAACTCCTGATCGGCGCCGGCGGCGTGACGCTGAAGCGCGGCGACACGGTTACGATAGACGGTTCGTCCGGGCAGGTGCTGAAGGGCGCGGTGCCGATGATCCAGCCGGCGCTGTCCGGCGATTTCGGCAAGCTGATGGCCTGGGCCGACAAGACCCGCCGCATGACGGTGCGCACCAACGCCGATACGCCGCAGGACGCCCGCGCCGCGCGCTCCTTCGGGGCCGAGGGCATCGGGCTGTGCCGTACCGAACACATGTTCTTCGAGGGCGACCGCATCCACGTCATGCGCGAGATGATCCTCGCCGAGGACGAAAAGGGCCGCCGCGAGGCGCTCGGAAAACTCCTGCCGATGCAGCGTTCGGATTTCATCGAGCTGTTCTCGATCATGCACGGCCTGCCGGTGACGATCCGCCTGCTCGATCCGCCGCTGCACGAATTCCTGCCGAAGACGGAAGCCGAGATCGCCGAGGTCGCCAAGGCGATGGCGATGCCGCCGGCCTTCCTCGCCCGCCGCATCGATGCCATCCACGAGTTCAACCCGATGCTCGGCCATCGCGGCTGCCGGCTGGCGATTTCCTATCCCGAGATCGCCGAAATGCAGGCGCGCGCCATCTTCGAGGCGGCGGTGGAGGCCGGAAAGCTGACCGGCGAACCGGTCGAGCTGGAAATCATGGTGCCGCTCGTCAGCCTGCGCAAGGAACTGGACTATGTGAAGGGCGTCATCGACCGCGTCGCCGAGGATGTCGCCAAGGAAACCGGCGTCCCGATCGCCTATCTCGTCGGCACGATGATCGAGCTGCCGCGCGCCGCCATCCGCGCCCATGTCATCGCCGAGACGGCCGAATTCTTCTCCTTCGGCACCAACGATCTGACCCAGACGACCTTCGGCATGTCGCGCGACGATGCGGCCGCCTTCATCCCCACCTATCAGAGGAAGGGCATCATCGAGCACGACCCGTTCATCTCGCTCGATTTCGACGGCGTTGGCGAACTCATCCAGATCGCCGCCGAGCGCGGCCGCCGGACCCGCAACGACCTCAAGCTCGGCATCTGCGGCGAACATGGCGGCGACCCCGCCTCGATCCGCTTCTGCGAGAGTGCCGACCTCGACTACGTCTCCTGCTCGCCCTTCCGCGTGCCGATCGCCCGCCTTGCCGCAGCCCAGGCGGCGATCGAAAGGAGGAAGGGATGAACCAAGTTACCGTTCTCGCCGTGCCCGTCTTCAGCACGCTCTGCAATGAGGGTTTCCGCCTTCGCCGCGAAGTCTTCATCGTTGAGCAGAACGTCCCGGCCGACATGGAATTCGATGCCGACGACCTGACCGCCTTCCACTTCGTAGCCGTCGTTGCGGGCGAGGTCTGCGGCACGCTGCGGGTCATTTACGCGGAAGACTGCGTCAAGATCGGCCGGGTCGCCGTCACCAGGCCCTGGCGCGGCAAGGGCGTCGCCAGCGCGATCATCCGCGCCGCCATGGAGGCGCACGGCCAAGCGCGGGATAACCGCTTTCATCTGGCCGCCCAGAGCGACAAGATCTCCATGTACGAACGTTTCGGCTTCAAGGCCTATGGCGAGGAGTTCTTCGACGTCGGAATTCCCCATTACAACATGAAGAACTTCTGAGGCCGGCCGTCGTCGTTTCCGGCCACGAGGTTTAGGAGAGCGGCTTCCCCATGTTATCTTCCCCGCCGCGAGCGACAGGGAGGAAAACATGCCGCGCCTGGACCACGTCAATATTCATACGCGCGATGCCGACGCGATGATCGCATTCCTGGGCAAGGTGCTCGGGGCCGAGGAAGGTTACCGGCCACCCTTTTCCGATCCGGGCCACTGGCTTTATCTCGACGGCCATCCCTTCATTCACCTGAGCATGGTCACCCGCGATGCAGATTTTCCGCCCGGCATGTTCAACCATGTGGCTTTCGGCTTCTACGACCACGACGCTGCCATCGAGAGGATCAAGGCGACAGGTTACCGCTTCGAACACGATGCGATACCCGATACCGATATCGGCCAGATCTTCGTCTACGGCCCGGAAGGCGTAAAGATCGAGCTGCAATACCGCCGGTAGTCGAATAGGTATTCGCCTTCGGGGCCGGATATCCCTTCGGGCTGATCGAGGAGACCCGGCGTGCCGGCGGAAGCTGGTTCGGAGAACGCGCCGTTCTGGGGCCTCGCCCTGATGCCGGCGGTTCAGCGCCGCTCGACGATCACCCGGCGCTCGATCACCATCGGCCGCCACATCATCGCATCGGCACGGGACTGCATCGAACGGCCCTCGGCGCGACGGTCGAGTTCGATGTCGAGCATGCAGCGCGCCATCGCATCCGTGCCGCGCCTGAAGCCGTAGCTGGCGCAGGTGGTTTCGTCCGCTGCGCGGCGTTCCTCCGGCGTCATGGTCTGGCAGCCGGCCAGCAGGGCGCAAAGCGAGGCGACGAGGAGAAGGCTGTGAGGGCGCATGGCATGAACTCCTTTTCATTCGACCGGCTGCAACCTTGGGATTCCATTCCGGTCAAAGCTGTTTTACACATGAGCAAGCGCTTTTGCCATGGAGCCCCAGCCGATCCCATGCCCGTCCGTTTTGTCCGGCCCGTTTCCCATTCGGCCTATACGGCCCGCAGGCTGGCCTTATCGGCGCTGGCGTTGTTCGTCATCGCAGCGTTGGCCCATCGTTTCGGCCCGCTGGCGACCCCGGATTTCCTGGCGCTGCTGTTTCTCTCGGCGGCGATTGCAGCCGTTTCGGTGCCCCTGTCGCTGATCGGCCTGATGCGGCTCTGGCAGGTCGGCGCAACCGGGGGCGTCGCGGCGACGAAAGGGCTGATCTATGCCATCGTCCCGCTTGCCGTGGTGGCGACCGGCGCCTTCTATTATTACACCCTGCCGCCGCTCTTTGACATTTCCACCGATATTGCCGACCCGCCGCCATGGGTTGCCGAGCCGAAGGCCGGCCAGAAATGGCTGCCGCGCTCGACGATCATCACGCCTGCAGATCGGCGGGTGCAGTTCGCCGCCTATCCCGGCCTCACCGGCAGGCGCTACGAGGGTGCCCTCGACCGCGTCTATCTGGGTGTGCAGAAGGCGGTGCTTTCCGCCCGGATCGCGATCACGAAGAAGGAAGGCGTCGAGTTGATCGCGCCGGATATCGCCCAGCGCCCCGCGTCGCAGGACGAACAGGCGCCCGTGCCCGACGTGGCGCCGATCCCGCTGCCGCGCCCGGAACCTTCGCTCGCACCGGTTTTTGCCAATGTCGGCGACGTCCTGCTGCAGGGCGAGACCCGCACCCTGATCCTCGGCCTGCGTTTCGACCTGGTCATCCGGCTGCGCGAAGATGCCGAGACCACCTCCGTCGATATCCGCGTCGCCTCGCGTTACGGGCCGCATGACCTCGGAATGAGCGAAGCCATTGCCGAGGATTTCCTCGACCGGCTCGATACCGAACTGCTGGGGATCGCCGGCAACTAAAGCATGTCGCGCAAAAGTCTGCTGCGGTTACGACCAGGCATAGAAGGCGTGGCGGTGCTTCAGGCCGCCCAGTACACGCCCGCAAGCGACGGCGGGCCTTCGGTCAGCACGCGGCCTTTTTCGACCAGGTCTTCGAGATGCGCGAGCACCGAAAGGGCCGCTGCCCCATGCAGGCGCGGATCGGTGCTGGCATAGATCACTTTCACCATGTCCGGGATCAGCCGGTCGCCTGCCTTGATCCGCTCCAGCACGGCCCGTTCGCGCATGCGCCGATGGGTGCGAAGCCCACGCAGGAACGAACCCGGCTCTCTCACCGGGCCGCCATGTCCGGGCAAGAAGACCCGATCCTCGCGCGGCAGCAGCTTTTCGATCGAGGCCATGAAATCGGCCATCGACCCGTCCGGCGGCGCGACGATTGTCGTCGCCCAGGCCATCACGTGATCGGCGGAAAACAGCACGCCCGTTCCTTCCAGCCCGAAGGCGGAATGGTTTGCCGTGTGACCGGGCGTATGCACGGCTGATAGCGCCCAGCCGTCCCCTTCGATCACTTGCCCATCGGTAACCGCGATATCGGGCACGAAACCGGTGTCGGCGCTTTCGGCGAACGGGTTGACCTCGCCCGCATGCAGCGGCCGCGAGGCCCGGTGCGGGCCTTCGGCAACAGTCGGCGCCCCGGTCTCCTGGCTCAGCCGGCGGGCAAGCGGGGAATGGTCGCGGTGGGTGTGGCTGACGAAGATATGGGTGACCTCGCGGCCCTTCAGCGCCGCCATCAGCGCTTCGAAATGCGCCTCGTTCTCGGGGCCGGGATCGATGACCGCGACAGAGGAGCCGCCGACGATGTAGGTATTGGTGCCGTGAAAGGTGAATGGCGACGGATTGTTGACGGTAAGCCGCTGCACGCCTTCGTCAACGCTGACCGGCACGCCATAGGAAGGGGTGAATTCCATGTCGAAACTAATGTCTTCCGCCATGCCCGGCCTCCGCGCCTGATGCGATCTCTAAGCGGCCGTCGCGGCATTGCCGTTTTGCGCCGGGCCTCTGACCGCGTCGGTTAAGCTGTCCAAGGCGCTGGTGAGATCTAGCATCGCTTTCGCGGCGGCGCATTCAGAAATTGCCGCCGGCCACCCTGTCGGGCGGCGGCCAGCGGCTTTCATGACGTGTGTCATCCGCTCGCGCGGGCTCACGCGCCTCAGCTGGCGGTCAGCAGTTCCGTGCAATAGCTCGGGCCGTTGGCGCCGGGGCGATCGGAGATGATGGTGATGTCGCGGATCACGTAGCTGGAGGAGACGGTGATCTTGGCGGTGCAACTGACGCTGGCGGTGCGGCCGCCCTGCTGCTTGATGCGGTTATAGCCGCCACGCCAAGTGTAAACGGTCGTGGATCCCTCATCGATATCGCTGATCGGCGGGCTGAATTTCGCGAAGAACTCGCCGGCAGAGCGGCCCACCCAGCGGGTCTCGATCGGATTGCTGGCAACGCTGACGGTGGTGCAGGCCGAAAGGGCGAGCGCGAAAAGGGCAGTCGATGCGATGACGCGGCGGCTCATGATCCTCAAAAATCCTTCATGTCTTCTGTTGTGCCTGGGAGGCAAGGTTTTCAAGACTGCACGTAACAGATTTCTGTCAGGCTTCGCGAGGCGATGAGCGCCCTCCGACATCAAATTTATCCTGCGCCGCTTTTTTGCAACGCCCTGGTTTTCCGCCTTTCCGGAGCCGGGTCACCGGCGATCGCCGCGCTGTCGCATATTTTTCATGAGCGGCGCTTGTGCAATGAAAAATGCTGGTCTATAGAGGCGCCGCTGGTCACGGAGTGTAGCGCAGTCTGGTAGCGCACCACGTTCGGGACGTGGGGGTCGAGTGTTCGAATCACTCCACTCCGACCAGCTGATCTCTGGCTTCCCAAGAGATTTCGCTCTCCCGATAGCTTTTACTGTAGAAACCGTAGTCCAGCAGGACCTCTGCACGGCCGAATACATCGAGGCTGGCGGCTTGGATCGGTCTTATCCACAATCCTTACTTCATCAGGACGAGATTATATTAGGGCTCGGCATCCCGCTAAGGCATCATGGCAGCGGGAACGTGTAACTTGTGAAAGACCTTCCGGCGCAGGAACCGCTTCGGGCGGCCGCCTGCACCTGGCAGGGGAGAGGGCCGCAGAACGCATGCCGCCTAGACGCGCCAGATCGGAACGGGTGACCCTGCTTGACGTCGCGAACGTTCTCGGGGTCAGTTCGATCACCGTTTCCCGCGCCCTGCGAGAACCGGAAAAGGTGTCCGAACCGCTTCGGGCGAAGATCCTCTGCCAGGTGGAGCGGATGGGATATGTACCCGACCTTGCCGCCCGGGCGCTCGCAAGCCGCCATAACGGCATCGTCGGGGTTCTGGCGCCGGCGCTGACCAATCATGCTTTTCTGGGCATCATGAGCGGCATCGAGGAACGATTGCGCGATACGGATCTGCGCATCCAATATGCCAACACCAACCACGATCCGGATCAGGAATACCGTCAGGTCAAGCTTTTCCTGTCGCAGCATCCGGCCGGCATCCTCCTGACGGGATTGCAGGATCAGCACGTCAGCGACCTGCTTGAGCTCGCGCCGTGCCCGGTGGTTCAGATCGTCGATCTCAACCTGCTGCCCTCGGGTATCGCGGTCGGCATCAATCACCGCGAGGCGGCGGAGACCGCGACGCGCCATCTGCTTGCCTGCGGATATCGCCGCATCGGCCTGATCGGCGGAAGTCGCGATCTTCGCGCCCAGCGGCGGCATGAGGGATATGCCGTGGCGATGCAGGAGGCGGGGCTCTACGATCCCGGCTTGGTCATGACCGAGCATAGGCAGACCAGCGTGCAGTTCGGCTGCGACCTCTTCAAGCGGCTGCTGGCAACGGCGCCGGACGTCGACGCGGTATTCTGCCAGAACGACGATCTGGCGCTCGGCGCGCTGTTCGAGGCGCAACGGGCGGGCCTGCGCGTGCCGGAGGATTTCGGCATCTGTGGTTACAACGACCTGGAATTCGCCACCTGCGCCGAACCGAGGCTGACGACCATCCGGGTGCCGCGTTTCGAAATGGGCTATCGCTCCGCCGATCTCCTCGTCCGGGCCATCAACGACGAATGCCTGCCAAGCCGCATCATTCAGCTGCCGTTCAACCTCGTCCAGCGCGGTTCGACGCGGCCGCTCGCCTGACGGGGACCTGGCAATAAAAAAGGGGCCTTCCGGCCCCTTTTTTATGTCCTGTCGATCGAAACGATCAAATATCGCCGCCGGCGTTGGAGAACAGCTCTGCTGCCTGCTTGGCGGTCATCCGCTTGACCTCGGTCTCGTCGCGGCGGTTGGCGAAGAGTTCGCTTGCCATCAGCTGCTCGGCAAGATCCGCCGGCAGCGACAGCACGACGCGCTGGCCTTCGCCCCCCTGGCCACGATGGATGCCGCCGACCTCGCCGCGCTTGGCGGTGATCATGCCGCCCGCAACCGTGTTCAGCGTATCCGGATCGATCAGGATGAAGGCGCCCGTCGAGCGGTTCTGGTCGTAGGCATCGAAGACCGCCAGCTCCTCGAAGGAGAGGCGCACCTTGCCGATCGCGTTCATCGCAAGCGTCGAGGCATGCGGTTGCCACTTGCCGGTCGCAAGCTCGAGCTGGCTGATCGGTTCGACGGCGACGCGCTGACGGCGCGAACCGCTCTTCAGCCAGTAGCGTTTGCCAGGCTCGATGCCGCCCGGCTGCAGCGACACGAGCTGCGCGTCGAAATGGTGGCCGGTCATCGGCTGGCCGTCGAGCGAGACGATGACGTCGCCGCGCGCCACGTCCACCTGCCGGTCGAGGACCAGTGTGATGGCGTCGCCGGCGACCGCCGCGTTGCGCACTAGGTCGAAGGTGACGATCCGGCTGACATTGGCGACCGTGCCAGAGGGCAGGATGACCACCGAGTCGCCCGGCTTCACCGAGCCGCCGGCAACCGTGCCCTGGTAACCGCGAAAACTCTCGCCGGGGCGGACGACGCGCTGCACCGGCAGGCGGAAACCGCCGGCCTGGGTGGAACGCACGGTGGCCAGCTCCAGCGCTTCGACCAGCGTCGGGCCGTCATACCAGGGCATCGAGGTTTCTGCCGGATAAACGACGTTTTCGCCCTTGAGCGCCGACATTGGGATGGCGGTGATCTGGCGCACGCCGAGCGACAGGGCGAACTCGCGGAAATCGTGCGAGATCCTGTCGAAGATGGCCTTGTCGTAGTTGACGAGGTCGATCTTGTTGACCGCGAGCACGAACTGGCGGATGCCCATCAGGGCGGCGATCGTCGCATGCCGGCGGGTCTGTTCGAGAAGACCGGCTCGGGCGTCGGCCAGCAGGATGGCGAGATCGGCGGTCGAGGCGCCGGTCGCCATGTTGCGGGTATATTGCTCATGGCCGGGCGTGTCGGCGACGATGAACGAGCGCCGGTCGGTGGAGAAATAGCGATAGGCGACGTCGATCGTGATGCCCTGTTCGCGCTCGGCCTGCAGGCCGTCGAGCAGCAGGGCGAAGTCCGGCAGGCCGAGATCGTTCTGGCTGCCCGAGTCGCGGGCAAGCGTCGCTGCCTGGTCTTCCTTGACCGCCTTGGTGTCCCAGAGCAGGCGGCCGATCAGCGTCGATTTGCCGTCGTCGACCGAGCCGCAGGTGATGAGGCGCAGCGGGCGCGTGTCGCGCACCGCCTTCAGGGGTTCTGCGAAGGGCAGGATGGTCGCGGAGGGCGAGGTTGCTGTTGCGGTCATCTCAAAAATATCCTTCGCGCTTCTTCTTTTCCATCGAGCCTGACTGGTCGCGGTCGATGGCGCGGCCCTGGCGTTCGGAAACTGTGGCGATCTCGAGCTCGGCGATCACCTCTTCGAGGTTGGAGGCGGTCGAGTGGAGGGCGCCGGTCAGCGGGAAGCAGCCGAGCGTGCGGAACCGGATCATGCCCCGCTGCACGGTTTCGCCGGGCTTGAGTTCAAGCCGCGGATCCTCGGCAAGGATCATCATCCCGTCGCGCTCCACATAGGGGCGTTCGGCGGCGTAATAGAGCGGCACGAGCGGAATGTCTTCCGCCTGGATGTAGCGCCAGATATCGACCTCGGTCCAGTTGGAGAGCGGGAAGGCGCGCACGCTCTCGCCCTTGCGGACCATGCCGTTATAGATGTTCCAGAGTTCCGGGCGCTGGTTGCGCGGATCCCATTTGTGGTCCGGGGTGCGGAACGAATAGATGCGTTCCTTGGCTCGGGAGGCCTCCTCGTCGCGCCGCGCGCCGCCGAAGGCCGCGTCGTAGCCGCCGGCATCGAGCGCCTGGCGCAGGGCCTCGGTCTTCATGATGTCCGTGTAGAGCGCCGAACCGTGGCTGAAGGGCGTAATGCCTTCCTCGGCGCCGCGCGGGTTGGTGTGGACCACCAGGTCGAGATCGTATTTCTCGGCGATCTGATCGCGGAACTCGATCATCTCCCTGAACTTCCACGTCGTATCCACGTGGAGAAGCGGGAAGGGGACCCGGCCGGGATAAAAGGCCTTGCGGGCGAGATGCAGCAGGACGGACGAGTCCTTGCCGATCGAATAGAGCATGACAGGTTTTTCGAATTCCGCCGCCACTTCGCGAAAGATGTGGATCGCTTCGTTTTCGAGGGCTTTCAGATGCGGATCGAGCGGCGGTCTGGAAACGGGCGGGTTCTTCACTTCCGTTTCCTGTACTGACAAGGGCATTTCGGTCTCCGGGTAGTCTCTAGAAACAACAAGAAGGGCTTCAGTTCGCTTGGGGCGCAGGCTCTGCGATCGGTTGAGCGGCGTTTTCCGGCACATGCAGGCCGCATTCGCGCTTTTCGTCGTTTTCCCACCACCAGCGGCCGGCGCGCTCGGGCTCGCCGGGCTTGATGGCGCGGGTACAGGGCTCGCAGCCGATCGAAGGATAACCGCGCTTGTGCAGCGGGTTGACCGGGATCGCTTCCGCAGCCACATGGGCATTGATCGTCTCGATGTCCCAGTCGGCCAGCGGGTTGATCTTGATCAGGTTGCGCTCGGCGTCGTATTCGGCGAACGGCGTCGTGGCGCGATTGCCGGACTGGCCGCGGCGAAGGCCGGTGATCCAGACGTCGGCGCCGGCCAGAGCCTTGGCAAGAGGCTTGAGCTTGCGCACATGACAGCAGGCGTGGCGGGCTTCGACGCTGTCGTAGAAGCCGTTGAGGCCGTATTTCGCGGCGTATTCGTCGATGTCGTCCTGCTCCGGCCGAAAACGACGGATCTCGATGCCGTAGCGTTCCTCGGTCTCGCCGATCAGGTCGACGGTTTCCTTGAACAGCCGCCCGGTCTCCAGCGTCGAGACCTCGACCGGCAGGCGGTGCGTGCCGATCGCCGCGGATATCACCTGGTCCTCGATGCCGAGCGATGTGGTGAACACGGCGCGGCCCAGCTCGGCGGCGAGCGCCAGGCGCCCGGCGAGATCGAGGCTTTCAAGCTTCGCGTCGAGGGTGGCGGCCAGTCCCGAACGGTCCGGGCCGGCGGCATCGTGCAGTGTCATGGGGCTTCTTCCGTTAGCAATTGCTGGATTATCCGGATTCCACGCGCGCAAGGACAGGAAAACCCGTTTCTTCCCATGGTGATGCGGAGCAAATATCTCTCCAAAGCGGCGCTCACACAGAAAACCTGCCGCCTTAACCAAAAGTGACCGATTTTATCCCGGAAACCCCTGCATTGGTTTGTATTTTCTCGTGATTTGAGATATTGCGGGAACATGTCTCCGGGGCGCTGTTTCCCCTGGCGGATATGCAGCCCCTGAGCGCCCTTCCGGCGGCCCTGTGGATGCCCCGAACGAAGCTTAAGTGAGCGGCGCCGTGAGGACCATTCGCCTCGCGGCGGCGCTATTGTCGATGGTTGCGTGATGATATCCCAGAAAGCGAAATATGCCCTTCGGGCCCTGGCCGCCCTGGCGCAGGCAAATCCCGAAGCGCCGATGCTGATTTCCGAGATTGCCCTCCAGCAGAGCATTCCGAAGAAATTTCTGGAACAGATCCTGCTCGACCTCAAACGCTCCGGTATCGTCGTCTCCCGCCGCGGCAAGCAGGGCGGCTATCTCCTGCTGAAACCCGCCGACGCCATCACCTTCGGTGAAGTCCTGCGCCTGGTCGACGGCCCGATCGCGCCGCTGCCCTGCCTCTCGCAGACCGCCTACCGCAAATGCGAGGATTGCGACGGCGAACACCTCTGCGAAATCCGCCACGTCTTCGCCCGGGTTGCCGATGCGACCCGCGACGTGCTCTTCAACACCACGATCGCCGATGCCGTCGAAGGCGCCGGGGATACCAAGGCACCCGTTCGCGAGTTGCTGACGGCTTGAGGCCTTTGGTTTCGGGTTGGCTGTGTACCAAAATTTGGTATGTTGCTTCCAGCAGGAGGCTACATGGCGTAGCAGCACCTCCATTTCGCCCAGTGATCATTTGGCGCGGATCAAGGCATTGCAGGATGCCTGATCGCCGGCGAGTTATCCGGACCGCCGCAGTCCTTCGACAACGAAGCTTTCCTCAAGCGTATGCGTGAGCGGTACGGCCGGTAGCCGCACCACGGCTTCCCTTCTTCTCCCCTGCGGGGAGAAGTGCCGAGCAAAGCGAGGCGATGAGGGGGCCACGCCCACAAAGATCGCCGCGTAGTCATTGGCTCCGCCCCCCTCATCCGACCCTTCGGGCCACCTTCTCCCCGCTGGGGAGAAGAGGGTGCCAGCCTCGAAGGCCAACCCTTATCCGTGAGCACCTCAGCAGACTTCCCCCAAGTCGCTCGCAAAACCCGCCTCCCGCGCCCCCAAAATCCCGATTATGGCCGGATTGTGATTTTGCAAACCGTCGGTTTGCCAATGCTGGCATTCTGCCCATCTAGCGAGGGTTAATGGTTTCTTTGTCGTCGCAGACCTTCAAAGGGAAACAGTTTTGCCTTCTTCTCACCCTCGATTGACTAAGACGACCCAACCGATAGAGTTTCGGCAGAACCACAGGAGGGAACCTCATGTTCAATTTTGCCCCGGGATTGGGCCGGCGACTGGGTGCGCGTTTGGGCGCCGTCGCACTCGGTCTGTCCCTGACGACCGGCATCTCGGTCGGGATCGCCGCTCCGGCTTTTGCCCAAAGCCAGCTTCTCAACGTGTCCTATGATCCGACCCGAGAACTCTACAAGGAATTCAACGTCGCCTTCGCGAAATACTGGAAGGCACAGGGCGGTGACGACGTGACGATCCGCCAGTCGCATGGCGGTTCCGGCGCGCAGGCTCGTTCCGTCATCGACGGTCTGGAGGCCGATGTCGTGACGCTGGCGCTCGAAAGCGACATCAACGCGATCGAGAAGTCCGGCAAGATCAAGGCCGGCTGGCGTGACCGCCTCCCGAACCACGCATCGCCCTATACATCGACGATCGTCTTTCTCGTCCGAAAGGGCAATCCGAAGGGGATCAAGAACTGGGGCGACCTCGTGAAGGGCGACATCCAGATCGTAACCCCCAATCCCAAGACTTCCGGCGGCGCCCGCTGGAACTACCTTGCGGCCTGGGCCTGGGCGAACGAGGAATTCAAGGGCGACCAGGCCAAGATCAAGGCCTATGTTGGCGAACTCTACAAGCGCGCTCCGGTGCTCGATACCGGTGCCCGCGGCTCGACGGTCACCTTTGCGCAGCGCCAGATCGGCGACGTGCTGCTCGCCTGGGAAAACGAGGCCTATCTCGCCGGCGCCGAGTTCGGCAAGGATGCCTTCGAGATCGTCGTTCCGCCGATTTCGATCCTCGCCGAGCCGCCGGTCGCGGTCGTTGATGCGACCGTCGATTCCAAGGGTACACGCAAGCAGGCGGAGGCCTATCTGCAGTATCTCTACTCCGACGAGGGCCAGAACATCGCGGCGAAGCACTTCTATCGTCCTTCGAAGCCCGATGTGGTAAAGCCGGAATTGTTGAAGGCGCTGCCGAACATCAAGCTCGTCACCATCGACGATCCGATCTTCGGCGGTTGGAAGAAGGCGCAGCCCGAGCATTTCGGTGACGGCGGCATTTTCGACCAGATCTACAAGCCCGGTAAGTAAGTCGGAATATTAAATGATCCATAACGCCACTGCCTCACCGGCAAAGTGGCGACTGAAGCAGCCGAGCATCATCCCGGGTTTCGGGTTGACGCTCGGCTTTTCGCTCGCCTACCTGTCGCTGATTATCCTGATCCCCGTTGCTGGCCTGCTTTGGCGCACCGCCGGGCTCGGCTGGAGCGGGTTTTTCGCTGTTCTGACCGACCGGCGCACGCTGGACGCACTTTATATATCCTTCGGCACGGCCTTCCTGGCCGCGCTGGTCAATGTCGTCTTCGGCACCGTCGTCGCCTGGGTGCTGACCCGCTACAATTTCCCCGGCCGCCGGCTGATCGATGCGATCGTCGACCTGCCGTTCGCGCTGCCGACGGCGGTCGCCGGCATTGCGCTTGCAGCGCTCTATGCGCCGAACGGCTGGGTCGGTTCGCTGTTCATGCCGTTCCGCATCGCCTTCACGCCGCTCGGCATCGTCGTGGCGCTGGTCTTCATCGGCCTTCCCTTCGTGGTGCGCACCGTGCAGCCGGTCATGGAGGAGTTGGACCGCGAGGTGGAGGAAGCCGCAGCCACGCTCGGCGCCAATCGCTTCCAGACGATTTCGCAGGTTATCCTGCCGGGGCTGACGCCGGCGATCCTGACCGGTTTTGCGCTCGCCTTCGCCAGAGGCGTCGGCGAATACGGCTCGGTCATCTTCATCGCCGGCAACATTCCGTACGTCTCGGAGATCGCGCCGCTCCTCATCGTCATCCGGCTGGAGGAGTTCAACTATGCGGGCGCGACGGCGATCGCCACCATCATGCTGATCATCTCCTTCGTGATGCTCTTCATCATCAACCTCATCCAGGCCTGGAACCGAAGGAGATACGGCAATGTCTGAAGACGCCCGCTCCGCGCTCGGCAAACCGCCGGCCTTCCGCAATCCCGCCGACGAGCGCCCGCTCGCGAAGATCCTGCTGATCGGGCTGGCGCTGGTTTTCCTCGCCTTCTTCCTGCTCCTGCCGCTGGTTTCCGTCTTTGTGGAGGCTTTTCGCAAAGGATGGTCGGAATATTACGAAGCGCTGATCGAGCCCGACGCGGCGGCAGCGATCCGCCTGACGCTTCTGGTGGCTGCGATTTCCGTTCCGCTCAACCTCGTCTTCGGGCTCTGCGCCTCCTGGGCCATCGCCAAGTTCGAGTTCAAGGGCAAGTCCTTCCTGATCACCCTGATCGATCTGCCGTTCTCGATCTCGCCGGTCATTTCCGGCCTGGTCTACGTGCTGCTCTTCGGCTCCAACAGCCTGCTTGGCCCGATCCTCAAAAGCCAAGGCATCACAATCCTGTTTGCCGTGCCGGGCATCGTGCTCGCCACGGTCTTCGTCACCTTTCCCTTCGTCGCACGCGAACTGATCCCGCTGATGGAGGACCAGGGCACCGGCGACGAGGAGGCGGCCCTGTCGCTCGGCGCGTCCGGCTGGCAGACCTTCTGGTACGTGACGTTGCCGAATATCAAATGGGGCCTGCTTTACGGCGTGCTCCTCTGCAATGCCCGCGCCATGGGCGAGTTCGGCGCCGTTTCGGTGGTTTCGGGCCATATCCGCGGCCTCACGAACACCATGCCGCTGCATGTGGAGATACTCTATAATGAGTATAACTTCGTCGCGGCCTTCGCGGTGGCCTCGCTGCTGGCCTTGCTGGCGCTCGTCACCCTTGCATTGAAAACTCTTCTCGAACTTCGGTTCGGAGCCGGCGCTGCCGGCGGCAGGCATTGAAAGGTCAAGGACCAGATGGAAGTCACCATCAACAGTATCCGCAAGGAATTCGATCGTTTTCCGGCGCTGAACGACGTCTCGCTGAACATCGCGTCCGGCGAGCTGATCGCGCTGCTCGGTCCCTCGGGCTCCGGCAAGACGACGCTCTTGCGCCTCATCGCCGGCCTCGATTTCCCGACATCGGGAAAGATCTTCTTCGGCGACCAGGACGCCTCGCATCATTCGGTGCAGGAGCGCAATGTCGGTTTCGTCTTCCAGCATTACGCGCTGTTCCGGCACATGACGGTCGCCGAGAATATCGGCTTCGGCCTCAAGGTCCGGCCGGCCGCCAGCCGCCCGCCGAAGACGGAAATCCGCCGCCGCGTCTCCGAACTCCTGGACATGGTCCAGCTGGGCGGGCTTGAAAAGCGTTATCCGAACCAGCTCTCCGGCGGCCAGCGCCAGCGTGTCGCGCTTGCCCGCGCCATGGCGATCGAGCCGCGCATCCTGCTGCTCGATGAACCTTTTGGCGCTCTCGACGCCAAGGTACGCAAGGAATTGCGCCGGTGGCTGCGGGAATTCCACGACCGCACCGGCCACACCACCGTCTTCGTCACCCATGACCAGGAAGAGGCGCTGGAACTCGCCGATCGCGTCGTGGTCATGAGCCAGGGCAAGATCGAGCAGGTCGGCTCGGCCGACGACGTCTACGACCGGCCGGGTTCCCCCTTCGTCTTCTCGTTCATCGGCGAGTCTTCGCAGCTCCCCGTCGAGGTAAGGGACGGCACCATGCTCTTCCAGGGCCAGCCGATCGGCATTGCGGAGGCGGGCGACGGGGCAGGGGAACTGTTCTTCCGGCCGGAAGACGTGGCGCTTGTCGACGCGCCGGATGCGCTGTTCGGAAAGGTCACCGCCTGCCGCCGCCTCGCCGGCACCCGCATCGCCGAGATCGACATCGCCAATGAAGGCCACGCGCCCTATCACGTCGAGGTGGAGGTGCCGCTGCATGCGCCGATCGAGCTCGGCAGCGAAACGCGCTTCCGTCCGACACGCTGGAAGGTTTTCCGCAAGTAGCGTTTCCGCAGCCTCAGGAGGATCTTGGCCGCCCGTACACGCTGTGGCATATGCGATGCCACGGAAATCGCATTGCATGCGCCGTTGATGCGTGGCGTTTTTACCTTAATCACGGAAAGTTTTCCAAAATTGATATGTGTCAATTGTTGATTGACACAGAACGGGTAAGAACCTTACGGGCGCAAGCTCTGACGAAATGCAGGCCTAACGCTTATTTCCGTGACGGATAACCTATGGCAGACATTGCCCACCTCGAAGACCCCTCCGAGCCGGTCGCCGGCTCGCCGGCAAAGCAGTCGGCACAATCGGCCATCTCCATGGGGAGGGTGCTGGTCGACCGCCTGACTCCCGATGCGAGCATTCTTCTGTCTTTCGGTTTCCTTCTGTTCGTGATCGCCCTTGGGGTGAGCATCTTCCTCGAGGAAAATCTGGTGAGGCTCGGCTGGAGCCTGCTTCTGTCGAACAGCGATATCCACGCGCCGACGGGCCTGGCGCTGACGCTCCTGATCGGCACGCTCGCCACCAACCGGCTGCGGCGCCCGCGACGCTGCCGCAAGCCGCCGGCGAGCCACGAGATGAGCCGCGCCATCGAAATTCTCGCCACCCAGCCGAATGCGAGCGCAGGTCTCGTACGCCTCGGCGACAAGAAGCTGCTTTTCTCCGATTGCGGCAACGCCTTCATCATGTACGCCCAGCAGGGCCGTTCCTGGGTGGCGCTGTTCGATCCCATCGGCCCCGTCGATGCATGGTCCGGCCTGGCGCTGAAATTCATGGAACATGCCCGCAAATCGGGCTGCCGCGCCGTTTTCTATCAGGTCTCCCCGGATTTCCTGCCGTTCACCGTCGAAACCGGGTTGAAGCCCTACAAGCTCGGCGAACAGGCGGTGGTCGACCTGACGAAGTTCGACCTCAAGGGTGGCAACCGGATCAGGCTTCGCCGCGCGGTCAACCGCGCGGTTCGCGATGGTCTTGAGTTCTCGATGATCGAGGCAGAGGATGTTCCCGCGGTTCTCGACGAACTCCGGTCCGTCTCCCGTACCTGGCTGACGGCTCAGAATGCGACGGAAAAAGGTTTTTCGCTCGGAACCTTCCAGCCTCAATACGTGGCGGCCGGCCCGGTTGGGGTCATCCGCATCGAGGGCAAGATCGTCGCATTCGCCAACGTCCTTTCGACCGGTTCCGCCGGGGACGCCTGCATCGACCTGATGCGCCACCTGCCGAATGCTCATCAGGGCATGATGGTCTTGCTGTTCGTGCGGATCATGGAGCATCTGAGGGCCGCAGGCTTTCGAACCCTCAACCTCGGCATGGCGCCGCTTGCCGGCCTTTCGACCCATAGCAAGGCGCCGCTCTGGAACCACGTGGGCGAGCGCATCTTCCAGAACGGCGAGCGTTTCTACAATTTCCGGGGCGTGAGGTTGTTTAAGGACAAGTTCGATCCGGAATGGCAGCCGCGCTACATCGCCGTCTCCGGCCGTGGCCTGCCGGTTGTTTCACTGGTCGATGTTACCATGCTGATCGGCGGCGGGCTGAAGGGCATCCTTCGCAGATGAAGGTTCTGCCGATCGTTTTTGCAGGCATCACTTTCGTCGCTGCCATCGTCAATATCGTCTCCGACCCGGCCCTGAAGGCCAGGAGCTTGCCGATCGACCGGGTTTCTATCCCCGAAGGCAAGGCGACCGGCGTCGTGGTGCTGCTTTCGGGCGGTGAGGGCTGGACGGACCGCGAGGAGCAGACGTCCGAGACGCTGGTCAGGGACGGCGCCCTGGTGGTCGGCGTGGACATTCGCGACTATTATGCGGCGCTGGAGGAGGAGCGGGATGACTGCCTCTATCTGGTTTCCGATATCGAGGACGTGACGCGCCAGCTGCACCGATCGGCCGATATCGCCACCTATCACCCGCCGGTCGTGGCAGGCATCGGTGACGGCGGCACGCTGGCGCTGGCCATTGCCGCCCAGACGCCGGATTCGACGATCGCCGAGACCCTTGCCATCGACCCGCAGAACGCCATCCCGCTGTCGACCGTCCTCTGCACCCCGGCGCCGAAGACGCCGGTCCCCGGCGGCACGGTCTACGGCCTGACCGAAGGCGATCTTCCCAATCCCGTCCGGGTCGTCTTCACCCCCGAGGCCGACGCGGCAGGCCGGATCCTTGCGGAAAATCTCAAAAATACCCATCCCGCGATCGAGTACCGGGAAACGGCGGTGGGCGCTGATGTGGCCCTGCTGGAGAATATATCGGCGACCGTCCGTCGGCTCGCCCAGTCCGCTTCGCCGCTCAATCTGCCGATCGTACCGATCCATGCGACGCCGAAACACAATATGATGGCGATCATCTATTCCGGCGACGGCGGCTGGCGCGATATCGACCAGCAGCTCGGCGCCTATCTGAAGGAAGAGGGCATCCCGGTCGTCGGCGTTGATGCGCTACGCTATTTCTGGAGCGAGCGAACCCCGGAACAGACCGCAGCCGACCTTTCCCATATCATCAATTCCTACCGTAAGCGCTGGAACGTCGATAACGTCCTGCTGATCGGATATTCCTTCGGGGCCAATGTCCTGCCAGCGACCTACCGGCTTCTGCCGGAGGCGGACAAGCAGGCGATCTTGCTCGTCTCGCTCCTGGCGCTGTCGCATCAGGCGGATTTCGAGATCGACGTGACCGGCTGGCTAGGTTTTGCCGGCACCGGCAAATACGGCGATCCTGTCGACGATCTTCATGAGGTCGAGCCGTCCAAGATCCAGTGCATCTACGGGCTGAAGGAAGATGACACCGCCTGCCCGGCCGTCAGGGACATCCGCGGCACCCAGGTTCTCGCCCGCGAAGGCGGCCACCATTTCGACGGCGACTACCGCGCCCTCAACCGCCTGATCGTCGACAGGGCCCTGGCGCTGATGGCGACCAATTGACCGTCGACGGCGGCTGACGTTCAAGAAACGGTGAAACCTCTGGCCATCTGCGCAGACGGCCTACATCTTCCGGCACATGATCCGGAAACAGAGGAGAGCCGCCATGCCCCGTCTTTCGATCACCCGTATTCTCGCCGGCACAACGATCGCCGCATCGCTCGCCGGCACCGCCGCCGCCCATCACGGCTGGTCCTGGGCGCAAGCCGACCAGATAGACCTCAAGGGCACGATCCAGTCGATTTCCTTTGCCCCGCCGCATCCGACACTTGAGGTGAAGGCCGACGACGGCGTCTGGCGCGTCGAGCTCGGCAATCCCAATCAGACCCAGCGCTCCGGCTTCGTCGAAGGGCAGGCCAAGGTCGGCGACCAGATCACCGCCACCGGCAACCGCTCTGAAGACCGCAGCGAAAAACGCCTGAAGGCGGTGCGGATCGTCGTCTCCGGCAAGACCTTCGATATCTATCCGGAACGCATCAAGACCAATTGAGGCGGGCATGGAATTTTTGGCCATGGCTGCCGAAACGCCGCTCGCGCGGGCGCTGATCGCCTCTTCGACGCTTTATCTCCTGGTCAACGCGGCGCACATCCTCGGCATCGGCATGCTGTTCGGCGCCATCCTGGCACTCGATCTCCGGCTGCTGGGCCTTGCCCCGGTCGTTCCGCTTGCCGTGGTCGCGCCATACCTGTCACGCCTCGCCGGGGCCGGTGTCCTGATTGCCATCGTCACCGGCTTCTGCCTGTTCTCGGTGCGGCCGCTGGAATACGCCCGCAACCCGGCTTTCCTCGCCAAGCTCGGCTTGGTCGCGCTCGGCCTTCTGAACGTCGCCGTGGTTCATTTCAGCAATGGTTGGAGGGCGGTACTTGCTGGGAATGGGCCGACGACGGCACTTCGGATCTCCGCCGTCCTCTCAATCGTGCTGTGGATCAGCGCGGTAGTTGCCGGCAGATGGATCGGGTTCTTGTAGGCGTCTTGATTAATTCCAATACCTCAAGCACACTGCATCGCAATTGCAACGCATGGAGTGAAGACATGAAAACGGCGACCATTCCTTCCCTGCGGGTCGATCCGGAACTGCGGGCCGCAGCCGAGAGCGTGCTGAAAGAGGGCGAAACGCTTTCGGCCTTCATGGAAGAGTCCTTGAGGCGACAGGTCGATTATCGGAAGACCCAGGCAGAATTCATTGCAAGAGGGCTCAAGGCCCGCGATGAAGCTAAACGGACGGGAGTGTATTACAGCTCGGAGGATGTGCTGAACATGATGCGCGAGAAGCTGGAGAAGGCAAGGGCTCGTCAAGCTCAATGAGCTATCGTCTTCAATATACTCGCGAATTTTACGAGGATTTCGAGAGATATTACGGCAATCTGGCCGAGATTGATTTGCAGCTTGCCGAGCGTGTTTTCGATGCCATGCAAAAAGCGATAAAGGTGCTTGAGGATTTTCCTTTCGCAGGGCGAAGGGCTGTGTCCGAAAATGCTTTTGCACGAGAGCTACTCGTCCCGTTCGGTTCGAGCGGATATATTCTCCTGTACGAAGTGGAGGACAGCGAGACGGTTACCATCCTCGCCGTCCGCCACCAGCGCGAAGACGACTACCACTGATCACCGGTCACTCACCATCGCCCGCGGATTGACCCAGGGCTCCTGATTGCTGCGGGGTAGGGGCGTCCTGCCGAGAATATGGTCGGCCGCCTTCTCTCCGGTCATGATCGAGGGGCCGTTGAGGTTGCCGTAGGTCACATGCGGGAAGATCGACGAGTCCGCGACGCGCAGGCCCTCGACGCCGATCACCCGGCATTCCGGATCGACCACCGCGAGCGGATCGTCCGCGCGGCCCATGCGACAGGTGCCGCAGGGGTGATAGGCGCTTTCCAGATGCTCGCGCAGGAAGGCATCGATCTGGTCATCCGTCTCGACCTGTTCGCCCGGCTGGATTTCCGGCCCGCGATACTGGTCGAACGCCGTCTGGGAAAAGATCTCCCGCGTCAGCCGCACGCAATGGCGGAACTTCTCCCAGTCTTCAGGATGGCTCATGTAGTTGAACCGGATCACCGGATCGGCCTTCGGATCGGGCGATCGCAGCGTCACGTTTCCGCGCGACTTGGACAGGTTGTAGCCGACATGCACCTGGAATCCGTGGCTTTTCGCCGCCGCGCGTCCGTCGTAGGAAATCGCCACCGGCAGGAAATGGTATTGGATATCCGGTTGGATGAGCCCTGCGCTCGAGCGCAGGAAGGCGCAGGCCTCGAACTGGTTGGAGGCGCCGAGCCCGCCCTTCGAGAGCAGCCATTGCGCGCCGACCACGCCCTGCCAGAACCAGGGCAGCCAGGAATAGAGCGATACCGGCTTGGTCGAGACCTGCTGGAAATAGAATTCCATATGGTCCTGCAGGTTTTCGCCGACACCCGGCCGGTCGGCCTTCACCTCGATGCCCATTTCCTTCAGATGATCCGCCGGCCCGATGCCGGACAACATCAGCAATTTCGGCGAGTTGAACGAGGAGGCCGCAACGATCACCTCGCGGTTGGCCGTGATCGTCTCGGTGACGCCGCGGCGAACAATCTCGACGCCGACGGCGCGGCCGTGCTCGATGACGATCTTCTGAGCCAGTCCATAGACCAGTTCGACATTCCTGCGCTTCAGCGCCGGCTTCAGATAGGCGTTGGCGGCAGACCAGCGGCGGCCGTTATGGATCGTCTGCTCCATCAGCCCGAAACCTTCCTGCTTCGAGCCGTTATAATCCTGAGTCATCTCGAAACCGGCCTGGGAACCCGCCTGGATGAAGGCGTGGAAGAGCGGATTGGTCACCGGCCCACGCTTTACATGCAGCGGCCCGTCCGTGCCCCGCCAGCCTTCCTCGCCGCCATGGCTATGCTCCATCCGCTTGAAATACGGGAGCACGTCCGCATAGGCCCAGCCTTGCGCGCCGAGCTCCTCCCAGCGGTTATAGTCTTCCGCGTGTCCTCGGACATAAACGAGCCCGTTGATTGACGACGACCCCCCGATGACCTTCCCGCGCGGCGCTGTGATACGCCGGTTGTTGAGGTTCGGCTCGGGTTCCGAGAGATAACCCCAGTTGTAACGCTTCATGCTCATCGGCCAGGCGAGCGCCGCCGGCATCTGGATGAACGGCCCGAAATCCGTGCCCCCCGCCTCGATGACGATCACCGAATTTTTGCCGTCCTCCGACAGGCGATAGGCCATGGCGGAGCCTGCCGAACCGGAACCGATGATGACGAAATCTGCCTGCGCCATTTGCAACTCTCGATTGATAGTCATATAGCTGTAAGCTATATTGATCTAATGAAGGCTGTACTTTATTCTAAGGTCGCACTGAAAAGCCTGAGCCGGATGCAGCCCAAACGCCAGGCTGCCATCAGGGCGAAGGTCGATGCATTCGCCCGTGGTGAAAGGGTCGATCTCAAAAGGCTGGAGGGCAGCGCGCTCGTTCGCATCCGCGTCGGCAATGACAGGATCATCATCGACGAGGAGACGAACCTCGTCGTCGTTATCGATGTCGGGCCTAGAGGCGGTATCTATAAGGAGTGAACAATGGGTGTTTTTGACAAGACCGTCATTGACGGCAAGTCTTATGTCCTGGTTCCCGAAGACGACTTCGAGGATATGATGGACACCATCAAGGCCAACGAAATCATGGCGCGCATCGCCGCCGGAGAAGAAACCTGGCCGGCTGAGTTGGTGTACGAACTGCTTGAAACCGAAAGCCGCATCCGTACCTTCCGCAACTACCGCAAGATGACCGTTTCCGAGCTTGCGGACGCGGCCGGCATATCGCAGCCGTACATGTCCGAGATCGAAACCGGTAAGAAGACCGGTTCCGTAGAGGTTCTGAAGCGAATTGCGGTTGCGCTTAGGGTCGATCTCGACGACCTTGTTCTGGACTGACGCCATCTTCAATACGGCGCCTCGACCTTGCCCATGCCCACATAGACCGTCTTCAGCTCGGAATAATGCTCCAGCGCCGCGAGCGAATTCTCCCGCCCGAAGCCGGATTGTTTCGAGCCGCCGAAGGGGATTTCCACCGGGCAGAGATTGTAGGTATTGATCCACAGCGTGCCGGCCTCGAGCTGATCCGCCACCCGATGCGCACGCGTGAGATCGGACGTGAAGACTCCGCCGGACAGGCCGAATTCCGTGCCGTTGGCGCGGGCGATCACCTCGGCCTCGTCATCGAAATCGAGCACGCACATGACCGGCCCAAAAATCTCCTCGCGCGCGATCGTCATGTCGTCGGTGACGTCGGCGAAGACGGTCGGCTGAACGTAGTAACCTTCGCCGGTCACGTGGTTGGGAATGCCGCCGCCGGTGACGAGCGTGGCGCCCTCGGCCTTGCCCTTGTCGATATAGCTCATCACCTTCTGGCGCTGATCGAACGAGACCATCGGTCCGATCTGGGTCGCCTCGTCCATCGGATCGCCGATCACCATGTTTTCCGTGCGTGCCTTGAGGCGCGACAGGAACGTCTCCTTGATACCGCGTGCCACGAACACGCGGGTGCCGTTGGAGCAGACCTGGCCGGTCGAATAGAAATTGCCGAGCATCGCCCCGCCGATGGCGCTGTCGATATCGGCATCGTCGAAGACGATCAGCGGCGATTTGCCCCCGAGCTCCATCGTGACGTGCTTGAGGCTTCCGGCAGCGGCCGCCGCCACTTTGCGGCCGGTCGGCACCGAGCCGGTCAGCGATACCTTGGCGACATCTGGATGGTTGACCAAGAGCGGTCCGGTCGTCCGGTCGCCCTGGATGACGTTGTAGAGCCCCTTCGGCAGGCCCGCTTCGATCAGGATCTCGGCGATCTTCAGCGCCCCGAGCGGCGTGTTTTCGGACGGCTTGAACACCATGGCATTGCCGCAGATCAGCGCCGGCGCGCCCTTCCAGCAGGCGATCTGCTGCGGATAGTTCCAGGCGCCGATGCCGACGCAGACGCCGAGAGGCACCCGTTTCGTATAGGCAAAGTCCTGCCCCAGCGGGATGTAGCTTCCGTTGAGTCCTGCCGCTGCGATACCCCCGAAAAATTCGAAGCTGTCGGCGCCCGAAGTCGGGTCGGCCACGATGGTTTCCTGGATCGGCTTGCCGGTATCCAGCGTCTCCAATTCGGAAAGCTCCCGGTTGCGCTCCCGCATGATGTCGGCGGCGCGCTTGAGGATACGGCCGCGGGCGGTCGGGCTCATGGCCGCCCAAGCCGGTTGGGCGCGTTTGGCGGCCGCAATCGCCCTCTCGACGATCGCGGGCGTCGCCGCATGCAGGCGTGCGATCACCTCTCCGGTCGCCGGATAGAGGCTTTCGATGACGGTGCCGTCGGTATCCTCGACATATTCGCCGTCGATGAAATGGCTGGCGATCGGCTGGGCTTTCATCTCATTCTCCGCGCGGGTAGCGTTTGGATTCCTCGAGATTGTCGAGGTTCATGTGGTTGCGCATGTAGCGCTCGGATGCTTTCTGCAAGGGCTGGTGGTCCCAGGGGTAATAGGCGCCGTTGCGTAGCGCCTCGTAGACCACCCAGCGCCGCGCCTGGCTTTCACGCACCGCCGCGTCGAAGGCGCCCATGTCCCAGCGCTCCTCGCGCTGGCGCCGGAAGAGAGCGACCACCTCGGCAAAATCCGGATCGCCGGCGAGGTTGTTGAGCTCCTGGGGGTCGCTTTCCAGATCGAACAACTGGTCCGGATCGAGCAGGCAGTGGATATACTTCCACTTGCCCTCGCGGATGGCGACAAGCGGCGCATGGGAACCTTCGGCCGCATATTCCATCAGCACCGGGCTCGTGCGGGCAGTCCCCTCCATCATCGGCTTCAGGCTCTCGCCGTCCGTCCAGGGCTTGATCTCGTCCATCGAAATGCCGGCCAGATCGCAAAGCGTCGGCGTCACGTCGAGGTTGGAAACCGGCGCCAGATGCAGACCAGCGGGCACGCCGGGGCCGGCGATCATCAGCGGCACGCGCGCAGAACCCTCGAAGAAGTTCATCTTGAACCACAGCCCGCGTTCGCCCAGCATGTCGCCATGGTCGGAGCAGAACAGGATCAGCGTGTCGTCCAGCATCCGCGTCCGCGTCAGCGTGTCGACCAGCTCGCCGACCTTCTCGTCGATATAGGAGATGTTGGCGAAATAGGCTCTTCGCGAGCGGCGGACATTGTCTTCCGTCACGTCGAAGTTCTTGTAGTCGCAGGAAAAGATGATCCGCTTCGAATGCGGATCCTGGTCTTCGAGCGGGATCGGCCCGACTTCCGGCAGCAGGTGCTCGCAATCCTCGTAGAGATCCCAGAACTTCTTCCGCGCTACATAGGGGTCGTGCGGATGGGTGAAGGAGACGGTCAGCGCCCAGGGCCGCCGGTCGGTATCGTCCCGCTCGCGGGCAAGATGATAGAGCTTCTGGTTGGCGAGGAAGGCGACCTCGTCGTCATATTCCATCTGGTTGGTGATCTCGGCAACGCCCGCGCCGGTCACCGAACCGAGATTGTGATACCACCAGTCGATGCGTTCGCCCGGCTTGCGGTAATCCGGCGTCCAGCCGAAATCGGCCGGATAGATATCGGTCGTCAGCCGGTCCTCGAACCCGTGCAACTGGTCCGGCCCGACGAAATGCATCTTTCCCGACAGTGCCGTGTAATAACCGGCGCGGCGCAGGTGATGCGCGAAGGTGGGGATCGACGAAACATATTCGGCGGCATTGTCATAGACCCGCGTCCGGCTCGGCAACTGCCCGGCCATGAACGAGGCACGTGCCGGCGCGCAGAGCGGCGAGGACGTATAGTTGTTGACGAACCGGGCGCCACGTGCGGCAAGCGCCTTCAGGTTCGGCGCATGCAGCCACTCCGCCGGCCCGTCAGGAAACAGCCTCCCGTTCAGCTGGTCGACCATGACGATGAGGATATTGGGCTTGGTCATGGCGTCCTCAATTGTCGGGATGGCGTGGGGAGCCGGCACTTTCGCGCGCGGCAGGCAATGCCCGGAGGCCAGGCAGATGGATCCTCGGGTCAAGCCCGAGGATGACGGAGCGCGTGGGATCGGTTGGCGCAACAGATGAGGTTGCCGGCTGCCGGGAGGCTTCTCCTGTCATCCGTCGCACCTCCCTCTCCGCCGTCATCCTCGGGCTTGACCCGAGGATCCACCCGCGTGTGCTGCTGCGGATGGGCCACGATACCTCACCACCTGCAATCGCGCCGCTTTTGAGGAAGTGGGGCGTCGCGCGTCGTCGCTCGGCTGTGACCATCTCGATTTGCCTTAGATTCCTTCAGTGATTTGAGTTATTTTCGATCGTCTTCGCAATCAAGAAGCGATTGCGAACCTTCCTGTTCCAAAAGCGCGCCGTTGACCCGGATCAAGCCTGCTCCACATCCTTTACATTAGGTTCGGGTGAGGTTTAGGCAAAAAAGGGGTTGGCCATGACGTTCGGTCTGGATACGCCGTCGGTATCGACGGTCCGCGACAAGTGGGGCTGGTTTCTTGCTCTCGGCATCCTGCTGCTGCTCTTCGGTTTTCTCGCGCTCGCCAATCTCTTCGTGGCGACGGTCGCGTCGGTCTTTTACATCGGTATGATGATGCTGACCGGCGGCGTCGCCTATCTTGTCCATGCCTTCCAGGTGAAGGGCTGGGACCATATCCTGTTCTGGGCGGCGAGCGGTATCCTTTATACGATCGCGGGCCTGCTCGCCTTCTGGAACCCGGCGCTGACCGCCGTCATCGTCACCTTCTTCATGGCGGTGGCACTGATCGTCGCCGGCATTTTCCGCCTCTGGGTCGGCTTTAGGATGCGGCCGATGCGCGGATCCGGTTGGGTGATTTTTGGGGGCGTCATTACAGCGCTTGCGGGCCTCGTCATCGCGCTCGGCTGGCCGGTCAACAGCCTCTGGATCCTCGGCCTGTTCCTCGCGATCGACCTGACGATGCAGGGCTGGGCCCTGGTCGCGGTCGCGCTTGCGGCCAAGCCCTGAGGCACGCAAGGGTTGCCTCTAAGTCTCTAAAATCTTGTATAAAAATGCTTTTTATCGTCATAAAACTTTCATCCAACCTTCATGTTCGGGAAAGGTATTTTTGACCAATTGCTGGGAACCTGACATTCGTGTTGAGGCATGTTTTAGGCCATTGCGCAGTGGAGTAATGAGTGATGTCGTCTGCGGCCATCTTGGAACCGGGCGTTTTCCGCCGGTATGCGAGCGATCAGCTTGTCACTCTAGCCAAACTGGTCCTGGAAAATGCCTTCCAGCCGATCGTCGAGGTCGGCACCGGTTCCGTCTTCGGTTATGAATCGCTGTTGCGCGGCCAGGAGCGGATCGGTTTCTCTTCACCGCTCGAACTGCTCGATGAGGCCCAGGAGACCGACCAGCTTCTGGCACTCGAACAGATGATGGCAACCCGGGCGCTGGCGAAATTCGCCAGCCTGCCGGATTTCTCCTCCCAGACCCTGTTCCTCAATCTCGACGTCCGGCTGATCCGCCACGGCAAACATTTCCTTGAAAAGGTCGTGCAGCACCTGCGCACGGCGAATATCGCTCCGTCGTCCGTCTGCTTCGAATTCTCCGAGCGTTTTGACAATACCAGCGTGCCGGAATTTGCAGATCTGGTCACCCAGATGCGGAAGGAGGGCTTCAAGCTGGCGATCGACGATTTCGGCGTCGGCCATGGCGAGATGAAGCTGCTCTGCGACTATCCGGTCGACTACCTGAAGATCGACCGCCATTTCGTCGCCGGCATCGACGGGAACCCGCGCAAGCGCCACCTCGTCAAGAACATCGTCAACATCGCCCACGTGCTCGGCATTCGCGTCATCGCGGAAGGCATCGAGACGGAAGCGGAATTCCTTGCCTGCCGCGAATACGGCGTCGATCTCGTCCAGGGCTGGTTCATAGCCCGGCCGACGACATTCGTGTCAGAACTGCAGCCGTCCTTCCCCTATCTCGCCGATATCGGCCGTACCCGGCGCTCCAGCCAGTCGCTCGACGAAATCCTCATCCGCAAGCAGATCGAACACCTGCCGACCGTCTACGAGAACCAGAGCATCGACAGCGTCTTCGACCTGTTTCGCCGCAATCCGCGCCAGGCTTTTTTCCCGGTGCTGAATGCGAACGGCGAGCCACGCGGCGTCATCAACGAATACCACCTCAAGGAATATATCTATCAGCCCTTCGGCCGCGATCTCCTGAAGAACAAGGTCTATGAACGCTCGATCTCGCATTTCGTCGACCGAGCCCCGATCGTCGGGCTGGATGCGGAAGCCGAAGAACTGATGACGCTGTTTGCCAATATGGAAAACAGCGCCTGCGTCATCCTGACGGAAAACATGCGGTATGCGGGCGTCGTCTCCGCCGCCTCGCTGATCAAGGTCGTCAACGAAAAGCAGCTGAAGATCGCCCAGGACCAGAACCCGCTGACCGGCCTGCCGGGCAACCGCGCCATCCGCGACTTCATGCAGGAGACCGGCCGCGACGACGACGAGACCCGCTTCTTCTGTTATTGCGACTTCGACAACTTCAAGCCGTTCAACGATCATTACGGCTTCCAGATGGGCGACCATGCGATCTCGCTGTTCGCAGCTCTGGTGAAGCGTTATTTCTTCTCCGACGGCGATTTCCTCGGCCATGTCGGCGGCGACGATTTCTTCATTGGCGTGCGCGGCTGGACCCGCGACGAGCTGAACGAAATCCTCGAACGCCTGCTCTCCGATTTCCATGACGATGTCGTCGAACTCTATTCTCCGGAAGAACGCGCCGCCGGCAAGATCCGCGGCCACGACCGTTCCGGCGCCGAGCGGGATTTCCCGCTGCTGCGCTGCTCGATCGGCGTGCTCGAACTGCCGCAGGGCCTGCTGCTCGACGATGTCGGCCGCATCGGTTCGGAGATCGCCGCCGTCAAGGCGGAAGCCAAGGAAAACGAGGGCGGTCTGGTTTTCGCAAGTTTCGGCGAGACAAAATGACCTAGGCGGCGGAACGCCGCCTTCCTATCGCGAGGCGACTATCCTAAGTCAGGGACCTGTCACCGGTCTCGTCGGTGGCCGCACCGAGAGGAGTTCTGCCATGCCGCTTCCCACCGAAATGCGTTTCGTCGATCTGCCGTCCTTCGGAGAGCCGGAGGTGATGACCATTGCCAGCGGTCCGCTGCCGGCGGTGCGGCCGGGCGAGATCCTGGTCAAGGTGGAGGCGGCCGGCATCAACCGCCCCGACGTGCAGCAGCGCAAGGGCGCCTATCCGCCCCCGAAGGACGCAAGCCCGATCCTTGGCCTGGAAGTATCAGGCGAAGTGGTGGCAATCGGGGAGGGCGTCAGCGAATTCAAGCCCGGCGACAAGGTCTGCGGGCTCGCAAACGGCGGCGGTTACGCGGAATATTGCACCGTTCCTGCCGGGCAGGCACTGCCATGGCCGAAGGGTTATGATGCGGTCAAGGCCGCGGCGCTGCCGGAAACCTTCTTCACCGTCTGGGCCAATCTGTTCCAGATGGCGGGCCTGACCGAAGGCGAGAGCGTGCTGATCCATGGCGGCACCAGCGGCATCGGCACGACCGCCATCCAGCTTGCCAGGGCGTTCGGCGCGACGGTCTACGCGACGGCCGGCTCCAGGGAAAAGTGCGAGGCCTGCGAAAAGCTCGGCGCTGCGAGAGGCATCGACTACAGGACCGAGGACTTTGCCGAGGTGATCAAGGCGGAAACCGGCGGCCGGGGCGTCGATGTCGTGCTCGACATGATCGGTGCTGCCTATCTCGAAAAGAACCTCTCGGTTCTCGCCAAGGACGGCTGCCTGTCGATCATCGCCTTCCTCGGCGGCAACATCGCCGAAAAGGTCAACCTCTCGCCGATCATGGTGAAGCGCCTGACGGTCACAGGCTCGACCATGCGCCCGCGCACGGCAGACGAAAAACGCGCCATCCGCGACGATCTTCTGGCCCAGGTCTGGCCGCTCCTGGAGGACGGAACGGTCGCCCCCGTCATCCACTCCGTCCTGCCGTTCGCAGACGTCGTCGAGGCCCACAAGCTGATGGAAACCAGCAGCCATATCGGCAAGATCGTGGTGAAGCTTGTATAAGCGGCTTGCGAAATTATACTTGTTTTGATATAAATCACGGACCGATATGAAGCGGCTGGAATTTCTCGGTGATGCCTTGGAGCAGTTGCGGGACTTTCCGGAGGCCGCCCGCAAGGAAGCGGGCGTCCAGTTGCATAAAATTCAGCTTGGCCTTGAGCCGAGCGACTGGAAGCCTATGACGACGATCGGACCGGGTGTGCGGGAAATTCGCATCCGCGACGAGGCGGGCGCTTTTCGCATCATCTACGTGACCAAAATAGAGGATGCCGTCTACGTCCTGCATGCGTTTCAGAAAAAGACGCAGCAGACGGTAAAGCGGGATCTGGATATTGCCACCGCGCGTCTGCGGCAGATCTGATTGGATTGGACCAATGGAACGCCAGAGCTTTTCAAATGTCTGGGACGCGCTGGAAAACACTCCGGCGGAAGCGGCCAATATGTCTATGCGGTCGGCCCTGCTGATTGCAATCGAGCAGAAGGTCAGGAACTGGAATGTGACTCAGAAGGATGCTGCGGCTCGCCTCGGTATCACCCAGCCGCGCCTGAATGACTTGCTGCGGGGCAGGATCGCAAATTTCAGTCTGGACGCACTCGTTGAATTGGCCGGGAGAGTTGGGCTTTCCGTCCGGCTGGATATCGCGGACGCAGCCTGATTTCCGATCCTGCAAGCTGGCCGAAATCCGAAAGATCGTGGTGACTTTGAGCTGAAGGGGAGAATCTGCCTCGATCGAAGCTGGCGAATTCTAGGGGTGGAAGGTCGCCGCCGCAACTCAATTAAATACGCAATCGTTTATATAACGTGGCTTGCAGAACAGGGCTTTGGCACTTACCTTTTAATCATCGTCAACGTAGTGAAAGGAAGGTGATCCAATGTCTAGTGAGATTTCGGTCTGTGTAACGGGCAATGGAAAGGTGGCGGTTTTGACGGGGCAACCCTCGGCCTGAACCTCATCTTCCTTCGGGGAGCTCACGAAGCGCCCCGGGTTCGTTCAACCGGACCAAACTCATGGAAGGGTCGCCTCGAGCGGCCCTTTTCCATTTTATGGCCTTTCATTTTCAGCGGCTTTTGTTCGGCCGACGGCTCTTCATTTTTCATTATTTCTAATATGAGAAAGACCTATGCGCCTCTCGCATGGGTGGCCTGCTGAGTGGGCGCTTTCAGTGCACGTTTGATGAGCTTATATAAGCGTCATCGAAGCAAACGAGAGCGACAAGGACTGGCGCTCAAGCTTCGAAAGTCCCAGGAAAGGGGAACCATCATGAACGTCGCACGCACTCTCAACAATTGGCGCAAGTACCGTCAGACGGTTGCCGAACTGGGCCGTATGACACCGCGCGAACTCGACGATCTCGGCATCGCCCAGGGCGATATCCGCCGGGTCGCGCGTCAGGCCGTCGGCTTCTGATCGCCATCTGATCTGCATGTTTGTCGAACGCCCGCATCCGCGGGCGTTTTGCATTTGATGCATAGCTGCCATCTTAAATCCCGATCCGTCCGAGCGCCGGCACCTTGATGCCGGGATTGGCGATATCGAGGCCCGCGACCAGGCCGAGGAAGTGCACTTCAAACCCGCTGCGCAAGCCGGCAGACAGGCCGATGAGGCCGCGCACGGTCACATGCACGTCGCGCCAGTCGTCGTCCAGATGAATGAATTCGCCGTCCGGCAGATAGTCGCGGCCGACTGCGTGCGGCGGCAGCACGGCGTCAAGCTCCGGCACGCTGCGCAGCACATGGGCGACGAAGGTGTTGGAATTCGGCCCCGGCCAGATCGTGTAGCCGCCCGGTTCCGCGTAAGGGTAGGCGGCGATCGCGCCCTCGACCTTCGGGATCAGCAGTTCCGCCTTCGAACCGGTGACGGAGGTAACGATCTGCGGCGTGTTGGAATACCAGTAGGCGTCGGGCGAATAGCCGTTGCGGCGGATCGGCGAACCCCACCCCACCTTGTCGAAGCGCGTATAGGTTTTCGCGCCTTTTTCCTTGAAGACAATCCACGCATGGCTCGCCACGGCACCCTTCAGGCCACCCGTCATTGCCGAGAAGACGTAGATCGCCGCTTCGTCGCTTGTCTCTGGCTTCGGTAGGATGCCCGCCGACGACCAGCGTGCCTCGCGCCAGCCCGACGGACGCTCCTTCATCGCCCAGAGACCGGCGGATGCGAAGGTCGGAACCAGGTAGACGATGAAGATGGCCAGAAACAACCGCTTAACCGATTTCATACGGTCCCCCATGAAAATCCCGCCGGACTCGTTTAAGAGCCTGTGATATCGCCAGACGATAGGCACATTGAAACCGGCAATTTCAGGACAGACCATGCAAAACCCCGTTACCGTCGAAGTTACCAGAGGCAGCCTGGTCGAAAGCCGTCACCGCGGGCTCGGCGCCGTCGTGGATGGCGATGGCAAGGTTCTCTTCTCGTTCGGCGACGCGGACGCGCATGTCTTCCCCCGTTCCGCCAGCAAGGCCATGCAGGCGCTGCCGCTCATCGAAAGCGGTGCGGCGGACGCCTATGGCTTCGGCAACAAGGAACTCGCCTTTGCCTGCGCCTCCCACTCCGGCGAGGACGCGCATGTGGCGATGGCCGCCTCGATGCTCGGCAAGGCCGGCCGCGACGATAGCGCGCTCGAATGCGGCGCCCATTGGTCTTCGGAACAGGCGGTGCTGATCCATCAGGCCCGCACCATCGAGGCACCGACAGCACTGCACAACAATTGCTCCGGCAAACATGCCGGCTTCGTCTGTACCTGCGTGCACACGGGCATGAATCTGAAAGGCTACGTCGACTACGACCATCCGCTGCAGGCCGAAATCCGCGGCACGATGGAAACCCTGACCGGCGCCATTATCGGCCACCAGAATTGCGGCACCGACGGCTGCTCGATCCCGACCTATGCGGTGCCGCTGAAAGGCCTTGCCCACGGTTTCGCAAAGATGGCGACCGGCAACACCTTGTCGGCCGAACGCGCCAAAGCCTCGCGCCGGCTGATGGATGCCTGCATGGCCGAGCCCTTTTACGTTGCCGGCACCAACCGCGCCTGCACCAGACTGATGGACGTCGCGCCCGGCCAGATTTTTGCCAAGACCGGCGCCGAAGGCGTCTTCATCGCCGCCCTTCCGGACCAGGGCATCGCCATGGCGGTGAAATGCGAGGACGGCACCACGCGCGCCGCCGAGGCGATGATCTTCGCCCTGATCGCCCGCTATTTCGAAAAGGGCGGCGAGGTGCACGCCAAGCTGATGGCGATGGCCAACAAGCCGATGAAGAACTGGAACGGCATCCATGTGGGCGATGTGAGGGTGACCGACGCGCTGTTTGCGTGAGGTTGGCGAGACTGTTTCGGTCGAAATGTAATCCGCTGGACGAGATTGGCGCGACCATTTCCCCACACGCCGTCATCCTCGGGCTTGACCCGAGGATCCACCGCCGCGTTTGCGGCGAATGGCATTCTTTTCACGCGAAAGACTTCGCGTGGATGGATCCTCGGGTCAAGCCCGAGGATGACGAAGGAGAGGGCAGTGCCTGCGAAGGCGGAGGCGCCGAAGATCCTCTGCGTCTCGCCTCACGCCTCCATGAGGCCCACACCTATCGCCCGATAAGGCGCAATCCGCTCCTCTTCGATTCCCTCCTGCACGATCATGCCCGACAATGCCGAAACCGGCATGATCACATGCGGTGAAACCGCATCCAGCTTCTCTTCTGTGACCAGCGTGATCGTCTCCGCCGAGCAGGCCGCGATATGCCGCTTGATCGCGGCCTCCTCGAAATCGCCGGTCGAGAGCCCACGGGCCGGATGTAAGGCGGTGACGCCGAGGAAGAATATGTCCGGCCGCATCAGCGCGATCTGCGCCATGGCCGCCGCACCTGTCGCGACCATGGAATGTTTGTAAAGCCGCCCGCCGATCAGGGTCACCTCTGCTGTCGGATGATGCTCGAGTTCCGCCGCGATCGTCGGGCTGTGGGTGACGATCGTGAAGGCGAAGTCGCGGGGCAGGGCGCGGGCGATTTCTGCTGTCGACGTGCCGCCGTCCAGAAAGATCGTCTGGCCCGGCTTCACCATGTCGGCCGCAGCCCTGCCAAGCCGCTGCTTCACACCCGATGACACGGCCCGCCGGGCGGACAAATCCGGCAGGTCGGGAGAGATGGGCATCGCCCCGCCATGCACCCGCCGCAACAGCCCTTCCGCCGCCATTTCCCGAAGATCCCGCCGGATCGTGTCCTCTGAAAGCGAGAATTCTTCCGCCGCTCGTTTGGCGATGACCTGCCCCTCCCGGCGCAGCATGTCGAGGAGGAGGCTCTTGCGTTGGCTTGTCAGCATGGGTCTTGACTCTGCACGAAATTGCATGAATAAGCGCATTTATGCCTGATATTACCGCTAATGTAAAGCGTGTCAGGCAAATTCGTGCAATTCCGCGATGAATGCGGACGAGTTGGAGAAACGAAGATGTTGATCTTGATTGCAGGCCCCTACCGCTCCGGCACTGGAGACGATCCTGAGAAGATGGCCGAGAACCTGAAGCGGCTCGAAGCGCCGTCGCATGCGCTGTTCAAGGCCGGCCATGTGCCGATGATCGGCGAATGGGTGGCGCTGCCGGTCTGGCATGCCGCCGGCGGAAAACATGTGGGCGACGATCTCTACGAGGAGATCTTTCACCCGGTGGCAGGACGTCTGCTGCAGCTCTGCGAAGGCGTCCTGCGCCTGCCGGGTGCTTCCAAGGGCGCCGACAACGATGTCCGGATCGCCAACGAACGCGGCATTCCGGTCTGGCATCGGCTGGAAGATGTGCCCGGTGTCAGCTGACCGGCGGTTTGAGACTTCTGGCTTGAAAAACCGTGCTAGAACGGCGCGGTCCAAAGGAGGATTTTCATGTATACGCTGTTCTTTTCGCCCAACGCCTGTTCGCTGGCCAGCCACATCGCGCTTGCCGAATCCGGTCTGCCCTACGAGATCAAATGGGTGAAATTCGCCGACAAGGAACAGCAGTCGGAAGCCTATCTGAAGATCAACCCGAAGGGCCGCGTCCCGGCACTCGCAACGGACCGGGGTATCATCACCGAGTCCGTCGCGATCCTCGCCTTCATCGCCCAATCGGCGCCCGAGGCGAAGCTCGCGCCGCTCGACGACCCGTTCCTGTTCGGCAAGATGCAGGCGTTCAACGCCTATATCGCCTCGACGGTGCATGTCGCCTATGCCCATTGGCGCCGCGGTTATCGCTGGGCGGACAACCAGTCCTCCTTCGACGACATGGTCGCCAAGGCGCCAAAGGTCTTTCACGATTGTTTTCAGGTGATCGAGGACTCGTTGCTCGAAGGCCCCTACGTGCTCGGGGAAACCTATTCGGTGGCCGACGCCTATCTATACCTGATGACCGATTGGCTCGCGAACATGAAGCTCGACCGTGCGGACTTTCCGAAGGTCAATGCGCACTACGAGCGGATGAAACAGCGTCCGGCCGTACAGCGCGCCCTGGCCGAACAGGCTGCCGCGACTGCGGTCTAACGCCGGAAGACGGCGAGCTTTTCCGCTCGAACATGGAATTCACCTCAGCCGCCCGCTCCTCTCCTGGGGGAGTGGGTCACGATGGCGTCAGGCGCATTTCGCCAGAGGCGCCTTATTGCAGTTCGTATCGGCTTGAGCCAGGCGCGGGAAGGGCAGGTCGGCGAGCTGCCGAAGGTCCATCGCGCGGATGTCGGGATGGCGGAACGCGTCGTTCGACTGCAGGTCCGTCAATGTTTCGGTCGTTTCCAACCAGGCTTTCAAGTTTAAGAAAATCTTCAGCGGTACCATGACCGTTACCTCGCAAATATGTGACCATTTGCAGACGTAACATCGGCTTTTCCGTTCGGTTTTTCAATTGAGTTCTTGAGAATGTGACTATAGAAAAACTATATGAGCAATCTCAATCTCGTGCATCTCAACGGCTTGCGGGCGCTTGAGGCGGTCGGACGCCTGGGCTCGCTGCAGGCGGCTGCCGACGAACTCGGCGTTTCGGTCGGTGCCGTCAGCCAGCAGGTGATCAAGGCCGAAGCCCAGCTCGGCCAACCGGTCTTTCAGCGTCTGCCGAAAGGCATGATGCCGGTCGATTCGGCGCGGCCCATGCTGGTGCGATTGAGCGAAGGTTTCCATGCGCTTTCCGAAGCGGTGGCGATCGGCAGGCGGCATGACGATGCGCTGCTGACCATTTCCGTCGCACCCGTGTTTGCAGCCCGGTTCCTCGTCCACCGGCTCGATCGGTTCTCCAGCCTGCACCCGGAAATCCGCCTGCGCATCGACGCGACGACCAGGCTCGCCGATCTCGGTGTCGACGATATCGATCTCGGCATCCGCGTCGGGCCGGGCACCTGGCCTGGCGTCGATGCCGAGCTGCTGATCGAGCAGACGGTCTTTCCGGTCTGCTCGCCGACGCTTGCCGAAAAGCTGAAGGAGCCGAAGGATATCCTGAAACTGCCGACGATCATCGACGGCCCCTCGATGTTTTCCTGGGAGATCTGGCTGAACGAAGCGGGATTGTCGGGCGCCGGCATGGCGACCCGCCACGTCTTCAACGACGCCTCGCTCTGCCTCGATGCGACGATCGCCGGACAGGGCGTGATGCTCGCCTGGCATACGCTTGCCACCTACGCGCTGGAACAGGGGCGGCTGGTCGAGCCGTTTTCGATCCGGGCACGTACCGGCATGGGGCATTATCTCGTCACCCGCGCCGGCGCTCGGGTGCCGGCGAAGGTGAGGGCTTTCCGGGACTGGCTGAAGACGGAGCTGCCGCCGCTCACGGAAAGCCGAAGTTAAGGCGTTACGCCGGTTCGGCGGTTCGCTTGTCCCACATCGCCTTGAAGCCGGGGCGAGCCTGGGCGGCCTCGACCCACGCTTTCAGGGCCGGACGGCTGTCGAACAGCGGCGCATATCCCTGGGCATAACGCACGACTTCCCCGACATTGATATCTGCCACCGTGAAACGGCCGCCGACCATGTGGCTGTTGTTGGAAAGGTGCTTTTCGAGCACGTCGAAGGGCCGCTTCAGGGTGCGGGCGGCGACTTCGATATCGGCCTTGCCTTCTTCCGTTTCCGCCCTTCCGCCGGCAATCGTGGCGGAGATCTTCAGCGCCGGGGTCTCGATACTGGTCGCACCGAACAACGACCACTGAACCATCTGGCCTTCCTCGGCGATATCCTTCGGCCCGAGTTCGCCGCCGTATTTGCGGGCAAGATAGAGCGTGATCGCCAGCGATTCGTGCAGCACGAAACCATCGTCGTCCATCGACGGGATCGAGCCCATCGGGTTGATGCTCAGGAATTCCGGCGACAGCGTGTTGACCGGTGCGCCCGGTGCCATCGGCTCGGGCAGGCGGTAGCCCTGGATGATCGGAATATGTTCGAAAGGAATACCCAGTTCCTCGACGAGCCACAGCGGCCGCGTGGCGCGCGAACGGTAAACACCATAGATCTTCAGCATTAAAGTCCCTCCAGGAAATGCGAGCGCAAGCTACGGGCAGGCCGCCCTAAACGGAAGACCAATCCGCGTTGGACGACCATGAAAGTTTTCGATAGGATTTAATCGTGTCCGATTTCTTGGAAAGAAGCCGATCATGCGCACCACCCAGTCGCTCAGCATCACCCTGCCGCTCGAAATGGCGCAGATGGTCAAGGCCAAGGTCGCCTCCGGCGAATATGCCACCGAAAGCGAAGTCATCCGCGACGGCCTGCGCACGCTGCTCGCCCGCGACGCGGCGATCGAGAAGTGGTTGGTGGAGGAGGTGGTTCCGACGCTGGATGAAATGGAAGCGCACCCGGACCGCCTCTTGTCTCCTGAGGAGGTCCGAAAACGCCTTGACGCCCGTTTTGAAAAGATGGTGGCGAAAGACTAAACGATCCGGTTGCTCTCGATCGTCAGATGCTTGAACCCCTGGGCCTGCCCGTCGCCCCGGCCGAGTTCTGCCGTGGACGGCGTTTTCCACCGGTGGCCGATCACCGCGCCGTCCTTCACCGCCTCGAACAGGTTGCCGGAAATCAGCGCTGCGCCGGCGCCTTCGACCACCGTCACCGCACAGCCGACCTTCGCCTGCCGGACGATGTTGTTGCTGGCGAGCACGTTGCGCAGGTACGGCCCGAAACCGAGCGCCATGCCCCAGAGCGGCACATTCTCGATGACGTTGCCGGTGACCGCCGTATCCGCCTCGACGCTGATGCCGACGCCGAAGATCGCTCCGTCGAGTACATAGGGGCCGGTGGGGGTGAGGTTGCGGACGATATTGTTGGCGACGGTCGCAAGCCTTCCGCCTTCGTTGAAATTGACGACCGAGATGCCGTTTGCCGCGCCATCGACGATATTGTTCGAGACCATCGCGCCCTCGAAGGCGAATTCCGCATAGATCGCCGTCTCGCCGGAGGCAAGGCAGGTATTGTTGGCGATCTGCGCGTTCGAGGCGCTGTTGGCGCGGATCGCCGAAAAGGCCGAATGCGAGATCTGGTTGCCGGTCACCATCACGTTGCCCGCCCGGAACAGGTTGATGGCGTTTCCGTACTGGCCGGTGCCGCCGTTCGTGGCGCCGATCCGAAAGATGCGGTTGCCGGAAACGATCGTCCCGTCGGTGCCCTTGGTCCAGCGGTGGATGAGGATGCCGCCATTGCCGCAGTCGAAGACCGTATTGCCGGTGACCGAAAGCCCGGTGCTCTCGACCGCATAGAGGCCGTATTCGGCGGCGCCGGAAATGCGGCTGCGCTCGATCCGCCCGCCGCAGCGTTCGAACTGCACCGCGGTCCTGCGAGAGCCGATGATCTCGCAATTGTCGATGGCGATCTCGCTGATGCCGCGCATGGTGACGAGCGCCGGGCTCTGGTCGCCCAGCCCGCGGTTCGCGCCGTCGATGACGATGTTGGAAAGCTCGATGCGGCGCACCCCGTCGGCGGTGAGCATCCGCCCCTCGCCGGAATAGACGAGCCGGGAAGCCCCGGCCACGCCGGTTATGCGGGTACCCTCGGGCAGATCGAGATTGGACACCGGGTAGTTTCCGGGCGGCAGGAAGACCGGCATGTTCTGGCGCGCCGCCTTGGCGATGATCTCCGCGAGCTTGCGGTTCTGCTTGTCGCCTCCGTCCGGGGTGACGCCGTGTGCGCCGGCATCGATCGAGCCGCGCAGGTCGATCGTCGAAAAGCCCTGGGCAGCGGCGAGGAGGGGCCGAGGCACGGCTCCCGCCGCCGCCGCACCCGCGATCATCGTCAATGCCGTTCGTCTCGAAATCATCCAGCGTCTCCCCTGCGTCAATAAAGCATTTTCCATGCCGGTCCTTTATATTGTTACTATGCTCGAAGGTTCTGACCGATTGAGTAAAAAAGGCTTCTTTCGAAGCTTCAATCATGGCAATTTCACAATGATCTTAAGCAACGATAAGGAATTCTCCGCCATGCTATACGGCAACTTGGCGCGAGTTCCCGCGTATTTTCTATGGAAAATGAAAAGGAGGCACTCGGATGGCGGGACCCATGTCGCATAGCATGCCCTTGGGTTTTGTCGATCCGCTGGACGAACTCTGCAGCCGCCTCCTGCGCGTTTCCGCTGACAGCGAGATAGACCTCGACATCGCGCTGGTCACCCGCGAACTTGAAACCCGCACCCTTCTCGATCAGCTTCCTGACTTCATTTACGTAAAGGACCGTCGCGGCCGCTTCGTCTTTGCCAATGCCGCAGCCGGGCGCAGCAGCAAGCTGCATAAAGGCAACGACCTGATCGGCAAGACGGATTTCGACATTCTCGATCATGAAACCGCGCGCGAACTGTTTCGCGTCGAGCAGGAGATCATGTCGACCGGCGTGGCGATCGAGGGTCGCGAGGAACGCATCAAGCTCGGCGACGGCCGCACGCTCTGGCTCACCACTTCGAAAATGCCGATGCGCGACGTTCACGGTCAGGTCGTCGGCCTGGTCGGGATTTCACGCGACATTACCGAGCGCAAACGCCAGGACGACCGCCGGCACGGCCATGCGCGTCTTCTCGAGATGATCGCCCGGGGTCAGCCTTTGTCGGCGGTTCTGGATGCGATTGTCAAAACGGTAGAAGACGAGCTGGACGACGTCATCGCCTCGGTCCTGCTTCTCGAAGAGGGTACGGACCGGCTGCGCCACGGCGCGGCGACCCGCCTTCCGCCCGCTTATGTGAAACTGATCGATGGCATCGAGATCGGCCCGAAGGTCGGCTCCTGCGGAACGGCTGCCTGGCGGCGCGAACCGGTCTTCGTCAAGGACGTGCTGGCCGATCCGCTCTGGGACAATTATCGCGAACTGGCGCTGAGGTTCGGCTTCCGCTCCTGCTGGTCGACGCCGATCATGGGCGCCGACGGGCAGGTGCTGGGCACCTTCGCTCTCTATTCGGATGCGCCGCGCGAACCGACCGCGCTCGAGCTCGAGTTGACGGCGATGGCGACCGACATTGCCGGCATCGCCATCGAACGCGCCCGCGCGGAAGAGCGCATCCAGCACATGGCGCATCACGATCCGCTGACCAGTCTTCCGAACCGCACGCTGTTCTGGGCGCAGTTCAGCCGCGCCCTGCATGAGGCCCGCCGCGAGAAACGCAAGGTCACGGTCGCTTATCTCGACCTCGACAATTTCAAGCAGATCAACGATACGCTGGGGCACGCGGCCGGCGACGAGGTGTTGAAAACGCTGTCGTGGCGCATGGTCAACTGCGTCCGCGTGACCGATCTTCTGGTTCGCCTCGGCGGCGACGAGTTCGCGATCGTCTTCAGCAATGTCAGCCAGGACGAGCTCGGCCTGGTGCGCCGGCTTCAGGAATTGCGGACCGCGATTTCGAAACCCATCGTCATCGACGGCAAGAGCGTCGCCGCCACCTGCAGCATGGGCGTCGCCTTCTTCCCGCAGGACGGCGATACGCCGGAAGAACTGCTCGCCCGCGCCGACCGCGCCATGTACGAAGCCAAGGATCTCGGCCGAGACCGCCTGCGCGTTTCGAATGTACCAGGCGATGGTCTTGGCATCTAGGACGTAGACCCAAAAATAGCCCTGTGTCGCACATTCACGAGTGCGGCTCTGATCTTGCCAGGAGTGCTATAGCAAGAATCCTGTCACCCATTCTGCACTGTAGAATCCTGCCGCAAGAATGATAGCGACTGCAACCAGTCCGGTCCAAATACCAGGCATAGCGAAGGGCGACAAAATAGCCGTCGCGACGATACCATCCCAGACCAACAATGATCCCAGGTAGATTTCCTTGTTTGCATAGGTCCAGGAGCCGGCCTCCGTTCCCCACGGATAACACCCCTGCGTAGCCGACAATGACGAGCATGCAGTCGCCTTCGCGGCTACGAGGTAGTCGACGACAAGCAACAGGAGGAAAGCACAAAGAAATGCTTGGACTACCATTTCGATGAAGCTGGGCTTGCGGACCATCATAATTGCCTCGCAAAGCCTCGTCCCGTGGCTGGGTTGCCGCTTTCTCGCGTAATATAGGCTAGGATCTGCGCAAGATCTAAGCGAGCGTTACCGAGATAGCGAAGCGGGGGCAATCTAAAGCCTTCCTTGGCGAGCTTCGCCGCCTCTGCTTCGAGGAAGGCGTCAAGCTCCTCTTCGCTGACATCTCTACCCGCCGCAATTGAGCGTTGAATGGTTTCCCTCAGCGCCGAAAGCTTCGCCTCGCGTTCCTCTACCAGTCGCAGGCCCTCGCGCACCACGTCGCTGGCCGAGCCGTAGCGCCCGTCCTGCGCAGCTTGCTCGATGAATTTTCCCCAGCGGGGATCGATCGAAACATTCATGCGCGTGCCTCCAGCTTCTATCCAAAATTATACTGGAGTAAAATTTATGCGCAATCTACGCCATTGGCTGAGGCGCTTCGGAGAGCTCGCCTTCCGGCGGTTTTTCCGACGTCACGTAGATCTCTTCGAAACTCGACACGAACTTTTCGAACAGTACCGAAAATGCATTGAGTTCGTCTTCCGGCCAGTCCTCCAGGATGCGTGCCAGCAGCGTGCGTTTGACGGCCCGGATCTCGGCCAGCAGGCTGTCGCCGAATTCGGTGCGCACGACCAGCGAGCGGCGGCCGTCCGCCTGCGAAGCGTCGCGGCGCAGGATGCCGCGGGCGACGAGATCGGCGACCAGCCGGCTGCCGCGCGAGGGGTCGATGCGCATCGCCTCGGCGATCGCGCCGACCGTCACTTCGCCCTCGATCCGGCGCATCACGTCGAGCACGTCGAGATGCGAGATCTCCAGGCCGGGCGCTATATTGGCGATCGCCGTGCGGCCGATGATCCGCCGGCCGATCAGGATACGCATCCGCCCGAGCGTTTCGCTCACGCGAGCCACATCCTCGGGGGAAGGCGAGGGGGCAGCGGGTTTCTCCTGCAAAAGGCTCTTTGTCGTCATGGGACGAACATATCAAACGGCATGGGGCTTTCCAACCACTCTTTGCATTGTGCATCAAAGTGCGATTGACAATTATATGCTGAAGGCACATAAATTTCCGACACTTTGGATTGACCCATGGATATGACCCGGCCGGCCGATGTGCCGCTTGTCGCCAACCACCGCCAGCGGTTGGTGATCTTCTGCTTTTTGCTGACGGCGCTGTTCATGGCGACGCTGGACAACCAGATCGTCTCGACGGCGCTGCCGACGATTATCGGCGAGTTCGGCGAACTGGAGCGTTTCGGCTGGGTCGGTTCGGCCTATCTGCTCGCCAGCAGCACCTCGATGCCGATCTACGGCAAGCTCGGCGATCTGTTCGGCCGCAAATACGTGATGCTGGCGGCGATCGTCATCTTCACCATCGGTTCGCTGACCTGCGGGCTTGCCTGGTCGATGGATTCGCTGATCGCCTCGCGCGTGCTCCAGGGTTTTGGCGGCGGCGGCATCATGGTATCGATCTTCTCCATCAACGCGGACCTGTTCGAGCCGCGCGAGCGGGCGAAATACCAGAGTTATTCGAGCCTGGTGATCATGGCCTCCGGCAGCCTCGGCCCGTTGCTCGGCGGCACGATGAGCGAATTGTTCGGCTGGCGGTCCATCTTCCTGATCAACCTGCCGGTCGGCATCGTTGCGGTCACCGGCATCTCGCTTCTGCTTCCCTATCGCCGCCCGATCCGCAAGCCGAAGATCGATTACCTCGGCGCCGTCCTTCTGGCGGGAACCGTTGCGAGCATCGTCGTCTGGGCCGACAGCGTCACGTTGTTCGGTTCGCTGGTCGCCTGGCAGTCGATGGTCGTCGTGGCGGTCGGCACCCTCTGTGCCATCCTCTGGGTCGTCGTCGAGGGGAAAGTGCCCGAGCCGATCGTGCCGCTGAAACTCTTCCGCGATTCGACCTTTTCACTGTTCCTGATCGTCTCCTTCTGCACCGGCGCGGTGGCGATCGGCATGGCCAACTATTTCGCGCTCTTCCTGCAGACGACGACCGGCCTGTCGCCGACGACCGCGAGCTTCTGCTTTGTCGCCACGACCCTCGGCATCGTCATCGGCTCGCTCTCGACCGGCCGGCTGATCTCGATCACCGGCCGCTACAAGCCGTTCACGCTGATCGGCCTGTCGCTGAATATCGCTGCCCTGTTCATCTTCTCGCAGCTTCCGTTCGCAACCCCGATCTATGTCATCCTCGGCTTCATGCTGATGCAGGGGCTGGCGATCGGCTTCGGCCAGCAGGCGCCGATCATCGGCGTACAGAATTCCGCCCCCCGCGAGGATGTCGGCGCGGCAACCGGTGCAGTGACGCTGATGCGCATGGCCGGCGCCTCGATCGCCATCTCGGTCTATGGCGCGATCGTCGCCGCCGGAATCCGAGGCGTCGGCACCAGCATCCCGGGCGTCGAGGATATCGGCTCGCTGACGCCGCTGATGATGCTCGCATTGCCCGAACCGTCACGCATCGCGGTCCACACGCTCTACACCGAGGCCTTCACGCCGGTGTTCTTGGCCGGCAGCGCCATCGCCGCGGTCGGCCTCATCGCAGCCCTGATGCTGAAACCGGTCCGTTTGCCATCAGCGCTCGTGGCCGAAAACAAGCCCGCTGCCGCCTCGGAGTGATCTGGCGTAGCGGCGTTTTTGCCCTATCTTCAAGGGCATGAAACCAGAGGCGCTGCTTCATCCCACCCCGGCCGGGCTGTTCTGCCCCATCGGCCGTTTCCATGTCGATCCGGTCCGTCCCGTCGAGCGGGCGCTGATCACCCACGGCCATTCCGACCATGCCCGCGCCGGCCATGCCAAGGTTCTGGCGACCCGCCAGACGCTCGACATCATGCGGCTGCGCTACGGCGAGGACTTTTGCGGCGAAGAACAGGCCATCGCCTTTGGCGAGGAAATCGATGTCGATGGCGTGCGGGTGAGCTTCCACCCGGCCGGCCACGTGCTCGGCTCGGCCCAGGTCGCCATCGAGAAGGACGGGCTGCGGATCGTGGTTTCGGGTGATTACAAGCGCGGCGTCGATCCCACCTGCGCCCCCTTCGAGCCGGTCGCCTGTGACGTCTTCATCACCGAGGCGACCTTCGGCCTGCCGGTCTTCCACCACCCGGATCCGAGGCAAGAGATCGATAAACTGCTGACCTCGCTGAAGCAGTTTCCGGAACGCAGCCATCTCGTCGGCGCCTATGCGCTCGGCAAGGCGCAGCGCGTCATCCGGCTAATCCGCGATTGCGGATATCATGAGCCGATCTACATCCACGGCGCCTTGGCGAAACTCTGCGACTACTATGTCGGCCAGGGCATCGATCTCGGCGATATAAGACCCGCGACCATCGAGAAGAGCAGTCCCGACGCCTTCAAGGGCGCCGTGATCGTCGGCCCGCCCTCGGCCTTCCAGGATCGCTGGGCACGCCGCTTCAACGAACCTCTGATCGCCTTTGCGTCGGGCTGGATGATGGTCCGCCAGCGCGCCAAGCAGGGCGGCGTCGAGCTGCCGCTGGTCATCTCCGACCATTGCGACTGGCCGGAACTTCTCTCGACCATCGAGGAGATCGGCCCGAGCGAAGTCTGGGTTACCCACGGCCGCGAGGAGGCGCTGGTGCGGTGGTGCGAGCTGAAGAATATTCCGGCAAGGCCGCTGCATCTGGTGGGCTACGAGGATGAGGGGGATTGATGGGGATGATCTTCGTTCAGCGCTTCGTGGCCACCCCCCTCTGGCCTGGATCAGCGGCATGGCCGTTGCCATTCTTCAAAGACAAAACCCCTCCCCAACCCCTCCCCACAAGGGGGAGGGGCTTCGCTGCCACGCGTTGCCGCCGAGATAGGGGCGAGACATTGCCACGAGTTTTCTCCCCCCTTGTGGGGGAGATGGCCGGCAGGCCAGAAGGGGTCTTTCTTGAGGAGGGCACCCCATGAAAGCCTTCGCCACCCTCCTCGACCGCCTCGTTCTCACCCCGTCGCGCAACGGCAAGCTTACTCTCCTCGCCGACTATTTCCGCGATACGCCCGATCCCGATCGCGGTTACGGCCTTGCCGCACTCGCCGGCGGGCTCGACCTGAAAAGCGTCAAGCCCGCCATGCTGCGCGATCTCGTGCTGGAACGCATGGACCCGGTCCTTTTCCAGTATTCCTACGACTATGTCGGCGATCTGGCCGAAACCATCTCGCTGGTCTGGGATGGTACCCGCAAGGACGAAATCGACGACGACCACCAGCCGCGCTTAAGCGAAGTCGTCACGAGAATGAACGCGCTCGGTCGCACCGAGGTGCGCTCCGCCGTCCGCGACCTGCTCGACAAGCTCGATACGTCGAGCCGTTTCGCCTTCCTGAAGCTCGTCACCGGTGCGCTCCGTATCGGTGTTTCCGCCCGTCTCGCCAAGCAGGCGCTGTCGGACATGAGCGGAAAGGACGTCACCGAGATCGAAACCCTCTGGCATGGATTGACCCCGCCCTATGAACCGCTCTTCGCCTGGTTGGAAGGTCGGGCGGAAAAGCCGGTCCTCGCCACGCCGGCAATCTTCCACTCGGTCATGCTGGCCAATCCGGTGGAAACGGGCGATCTCGAAAAGCTGGACCCCGCCGATTATGCCGCCGAGTGGAAATGGGATGGCATCCGCGTGCAGATGTCGAGCTACGGCGGCACGAAGAAGCTTTACTCCCGCTCCGGCGACGACATTACCGGCGCCTTTCCGGATGTCGTCGGGTCGATCAACTTCGAAGGCGTGATCGACGGCGAGCTTCTGGTCGGCGGCACCGCCCGCTCCAACAACCCGACGCGCACCTTCTCCGACCTGCAGCAGCGGCTGAACCGCAAGACGGTGACGGGCAGGATGCTCGACGATTACCCCGCCTTCGTGCGCGCCTACGATCTCCTGTTCGAAAGCGACCTCGATATCCGCGCCGAGAGTTTTCTCGAACGCCGCAGACGCCTCGGCGACATCATCCAGCGGGCGCCGCATGATCGTTTCGACCTCTCCGAACTCGTTTCCTTCGCCACCTGGGACGAGCTCGACCGCATCCGCATTGCGCCACCCGATCCAGTCATCGAGGGCGTGATGATCAAGCGCAAGGACAGTCCATACCAGGCCGGCCGCCTCAAGGGCCCCTGGTTCAAGTGGAAGCGGGACCCCTACAATATCGACGCCGTGATGCTTTACGCGCAACGCGGCCACGGCAAGCGATCGAGCTATTATTCCGACTTCACCTTCGGGGTCTGGGCGGAGACACCTGATGGCGAAGAACTGGTGCCGGTCGGAAAAGCCTATTTCGGCTTTACCGATGCGGAGCTCGAAGTGCTCGACAAGTTCGTGCGCGACAACACGGTCGATCGCTTCGGACCGGTCCGGGCAGTGCGTGCCGAGCGGGATTTCGGTTTTGTGCTGGAGGTCGCCTTCGAGGGCATCAACCGCTCGACCCGGCATAAATCGGGTGTCGCCATGCGTTTCCCGCGCATCGCCCGGCTCCGTTATGACAAGCTGCCGCGTGATGCCGACCGGCTGTCGACGCTGACCGCGATGCTGGATGCCAAGGCCGGCTGAAAACCCGTTGCCGTTCCCGAATCGTTGAATGGACAGCGCCTTTCGCGAGTGCTGAAATCGGAATCGCGCGCAACGGAGAATGGATTCCGCAGACATGACATCGAAAGACATGGCATCAGACCGCATCTTCACCTCGAAATTCCCCTCGCGAGGCGATGGCCTCACGCGCCGTACCCTGCTGGCTGGCGCCGCCGGTCTCTCGGTTGCTGCCATGCTGCCGGGCGCGGCCCGCGCGCAATTTCCCGTGCCTGAGGTTCCGCCGCTTGAGAAGGAGGATTACGGCGACGCTCGCCGGCATTTCCGCACCAACCTCATCCGCAAGGGCCCATCCCCCGAACAGTCTCCGCCGCTCGGCACGCCCGCCGGTTCGAGGAAGGTGATGTATCGCGGCGGACCGGACGGCTCGATCGAACTGATCGCCTGGATCTCGCCCTATGAGCCTTCCGCGAAACTGAAGCCCGCAGTTCTTTTCCTGCACGGCGGCAACGCCACCGGCGACGGCCATTGGGAACTGATGAAGGCCTATTGGGAAGCGGGCTACGTCGTCATGCTGCCCTCGTTCCGGGGCGAAAACGGCCAGGCCGGCAATTATTCGGGCTTCTACGACGAGACATCGGATGCGCTCGCTGCCGCCAGCTATCTGGAGGAACTGCCGGGCATCGACAAGAACCGCTTCTTCCTCGCGGGCCATTCGAATGGCGGTACGCTGGCGCTGCTCGCCTCGATGACGCGAAAGTTCCGCGCCTCTGCGCCGATCTCGGCGGGCGTCAATTCCTGGCGTTATTTCGGCCGGTTCGAGCGGGAAGTGCGTTTCGACGAGAGCGACCAGAAGGAATTCATCATGCGCTCTTCGGTCTGCTTCGGCCACAGTCTCAAATGCCCGACGCTCCTGCTGCGCGGCACCGAGGAACGGCCATTCGACGCCGACCACCGTTTGCTGATGGAGCGGGCGAAATCAGCCGGCGCCCAGATCGAGGCCAAGCTGCTGCCCGGCAACCACAACGGCGTCGTGCCGGGCGCGGTCGCCGAAAGCATCCGTTTCTTCAACCAGGTCACGGGTTAGGGCCGAGCTTTCACCGCCCGGCATCCCAGGACTACCCGAACATCAGCGACCGGTGCGTTCCCGCGCCCGCCATGGCGCCGTCACCGACGGAAATTGCAACCGAGCCCGCCGCGCGCGCTGCATCGCCGCAGGCGAAAACGCCGGGAATGCTGGTCTGCTGGGTCATGTCGGTGCGGATGAATTTGCCCACCGGGCCGTCCTCCAGGGCGCAGCCGAGCTGTTCGGCCATCGGGCTTGCCAATTCCGTCCGGGACAGGACGAAAAGTCCGGCGAAACTCAAGGCCCGGTCATCCTGCAGCCGGATTTCCCCGTGGCCGCCGATCGACGAGATCGGAGTTTCCTCGATGGTGACGCCGCGCGCCGCCAGCTGGCCGGCCTGTTCCTCGTCGGGCCGGAACGCATCGTTGAGCAGGAGGGTGGTCGGTCCCCAGTCGGGCAGCATCAGCGCGTGATGCATTGACAGGGCGGAGACGCCGATCACGCCCACCTGTCCGCGGTTCAATTCGTAACCGTGGCAATAGGGGCAATGAAAGACGCTTTTGCCCCACCGTTCGATCAGGCCGGGGATCTCGGGCAGATGATCCCTGACGCCCGTGGCGAGCACCAGCCGTTTCGCCGCGAGTTCCTCGCCGCCTGCCGTCACCGAGAAACCGCCTTCGCTTTTCCGGGCATCGTCGGCCCGTGCGTCGAGCCATTCGACGGTCGGATAGGCCATCAGCTGGGAGCGGGCCTCGCTGGCGATGATCTCGGGCCGTTCCCCATCGCGGGTAAGGAACCCGTGAGAAGTCTCGGCAAACCGGTTGCGGCGCAGGCCTTCGTCTATGACGAGGATCCGCCGCCGGGCGCGGGCGAGCTGCAGGGCGGCGGAGAGGCCGGCATAGCTGCCGCCGATGATGATCGCTTCATAATCCATGCGAAATCCTCCTCATGAGTCTTGAAACAACATAAGTTACATGAAGAGGCGCGGTCAATAGACTTGTAACTTATATTGTTGCGAATAAGCGCGCATGTTAGGAATGGATGACCGAAAACGCTTAGGGAGCGCCGCGATGAGACACGACAGCCGCCTGTCCCGCATGCTGCATGTGCTGATCCACATGGATCGCCACGAAGGTGCGGCCACGTCTGAAACCATTGCCGCGATGCTCAACACCAATCCGGTCGTGGTCCGCCGCACCATGGCGGGGCTTCGGGAGAAGGGCTATGTGAGCTCGGAAAAGGGCCATGGCGGCGGCTGGAGACTGGGGCGCCCTCTGTCGGAAATGACGTTGCTCGACATTTACGAAGCGGTCGGCGAGCCTGCGGTCTTTGCGGTCGGTCCTGCCTGCGACCAGCCGGCATGCCTGGTGGAGCAGGCGGTCAATGCCGCCCTTTCCGAAGCTTTCGAGGAGGCAGAGAAGCTGCTCCTCAGCCGCTTCGGCAAGGTGACGCTGGCGGATATCGCCCGCGACTTCGATGCTCGCATGGCACGCCATCCGGCATCGGCGGCCCATGCCGGGGCGGGCTGGCACTCATGAACGGTTCCACCAGCTTCGCGCCAGCCGCATCTGCCATTGTCGGCCGGACTTCATCTGCTGGAAGCGGGTTCCCATGCCATTCTCCTTTCGACCTTTCCGCCGACCCCTTGGCCTTTCCGCCATGCTCGCCGCGTCCGCGGCGCTCAGTGGCTGCCAGATTCCTTTGGTCACCGATACCAGCCGCATGAACCCGGACGTCTTCGTGCAGCAGACGGCGCCGGTCTTCAACGTCCCGGCCTATGCCGATCCGCCGTCGAACCAGCCGCCTCCGATGCCGGGCGCCATTCCGCACAAGCGCCAGCTCTATCCGTCGACTTTCCACCAGACCTACGGGCTGCCGGTTTCCAATCCGGTCCACCGGGCCATGTACGGCGTCATTCGCGACGACGGCCACACGCTTCCGGCCATCCCCTATTCGCGCATCGATTCCCGTTATCTGCGCCAGGACGTCGACTACACCACCAACGAAGCGCCGGGCACGATCGTCGTCGATACCAGGGAACGTTTCCTCTATCTCGTGCAGCCGGGCGGCAAGGCGATCCGCTACGGCGTCGGCCTCGGCAAGGCCGGCTTCTCGTGGCAGGGCCGCGGCGTGATCCAGCGCAAGGCCGAATGGCCGCGCTGGACGCCGCCGGACGAGATGGTCGCCCGCCAGCCGGATCTGCGCAAATTTTCGGCCGCCGAGGGCGGTGCCAATCCGGGCCTCAACAATCCGCTCGGCGCCCGCGCGCTCTATATCTTCAAGGATGGCCAGGACACGCTCTACCGCGTGCACGGCACCCCGGACTGGCAGTCCGTCGGCAAGCAGACCTCGTCGGGCTGCGTGCGCATGCTCAACCAGGATGTCATCGACCTCTTCGACCGCGTGCCTTCCGGCACGCCGATCGTGGTCATCTGAACGCGGAAACATCCCTTCAACGAACGGAAAGAGCGGCATTGCCGCTCTTTTTTTCATCGTCTCAGGGGTTTGAACTGCCGTGTAGGTCTCGTGAATAGTTGATTAAGGACCGCGGAACTATCCTCCAGTTCAAGGAGCGAGTCGGAACCTTTCGGCCGCCCTGCCGTTAAAGAGCGATTTTGCTGTTCCCTGCGTTTTACTATCGAGCGGTCCCGCCCCAGATGATCCTGAACCCTTCCTTTTCCCGCCGGAGTTTTCTGTCTCTCCTCGGCGCGGGCGCAGCCTCCACGCTTGCCGGCTGCGCCTCGTCCGTGCCGCGCCCGCTGGCGACGACGGTTGCCTTCCGTCCGGAGCCTATCGAAGGCCCGTCGTCGGAACTGGATGTCATGTACGGCTCCGTGGTCGATGGCGGTTTCGTCATCCCGGCGGTCCCCTATCGCCAGATCAACCCGCGCTATTATCGCCAGCAGGTCGTCGATCCGACCGGCGAACGCCCCGGCACGGTGGTGGTCGACACGGCCTCGCGCTTCCTCTACCTCGTCGAGCCGGGCGGCACCGCCATGCGCTACGGGGTCGGCATCGGCCGCGAGGGTTTTGCCTGGCAGGGCGAGGGCGTCATCCAGTGGCGGCAGCGATGGCCGAAATGGACGCCGCCGGACGAGATGGTCGCCCGCCAGCCGGAACTCACCAAATATTCGGCCAAGAACGGCGGCATGCCGCCCGGCCTTCTGAACCCCCTCGGCGCCCGCGCGCTCTACATCTTCCAGAACGGCAAGGACACGCTCTACCGCCTGCATGGCTCGCCGGAATGGAATTCGATCGGCACCGCCGCCTCGTCGGGCTGCGTGCGTCTGATGAACCAGGATATCATCGACCTCTACGACCGCGTGCCGGAAAAGGCGCGCATCGTGGTGTGGCAGTAGGCTTTTCTGTCACAGAGGGCTGCTATCAACCCGGCGTGATCCGCGGCGCCGGGAGGTTTGCATGGTTGAAATCGAGGTCCGTCTCGTCAGGGGGCTGATCGCCGAACTCCCTCACTCTCCCGCCTTGATCAGCCTCTGTTTCAGCGCGATCAGTTCGTCGCGCAGCGCCACGGCCTCATCGAAACTGCAGCCGACGGCCTTGCCGATCGCCTGGGCAACGCCCGTCGCCTGATGCCGAAGCTCGCCGCCTTTCGCCGTCAGCGAAATCCTCACCTGCCGCTCGTCGTCGCGGTCGCGCTTGCGGGCGACGAGGCCGGATTGTTCGAGCCGCTTGAGGAGAGGGGAGAGCGTGCCGGAATCGAGGCCTAGCCGATCGCCGATCGCCTTCACCGGCTGGTCGTCCTCCTCCCATAGGGCGATCATCACCAGGTATTGCGGATAGGTGAGTCCGAGCGGCTCGAGCAGCGGCTTGTAGGTGCGGGTGAAGGCATGGGCCGCGCCGTAGATCGCAAAGCACAGCTGCGCATCGAGTTCGATCTCGAAATTATCCGGGTTGCGTGGTTTTTTCTGCATGGCCGGTCCTGTCTTCACGTTCTTGTGCTCTATCTTTTTCCCGGCCCGCATTTTCGCAGGCTTGACGGCAAAATGCAATGCGCGTAATTAGATTGTGCGCAATTGAATTGCGGACAAGATTTTAACCCAAGACTATCGTCAAAGACCAAGGGAGTTAGACCCATGCCCATTCTCTACACCACCAAGGCTTCCGCCACCGGCGGCCGCGCCGGCCATGGCGCCTCTGAAGACGGCGTTCTCGACGTTACGCTGACGGTTCCGAAGGAACTCGGCGGCGACGGTGCCCGCGGCACCAATCCGGAACAGCTCTTTGCCACCGGTTATTCCGCCTGCTTCCTCGGCGCGCTGAAATTCGTCGCCGGCAAGGAAAAGGTAAAGATCCCTGACGACGCCAAGGTGACGGCGACCGTTGGCATCGGCCCGCGCGAAGATGGCGGCGGTTTCGGCATCGAAGTGTCCCTCCTGGTCGACATTCCGGGCATGGACAAGGCCCAGGCCGAAGACCTCGCCGCCAAGGCCCACATCGTCTGCCCCTATAGCCACGCGATGCGGACCTCGACCGAAGTGCCGGTCTCGGTCGCCTGACCGTTCTGAAAATTTCCAGATGAAAAGCCGGCCTTCGCGCCGGCTTTTTTATTTGAAGGTAGTGAGCGTCGCCCGCAGCTCTTCCGCGCCGCCCTCGCCAAGTTCGGCGTCGATCTGCGCATGCACCCGCTTCCAGATCGGCAGCGCCGCCGACAGCATGGTCATTCCGTCGTCCGTCAGGCGCAGGAGCCGGCCGCGCCGGTCCTTCGGATCGACGGTGGTTTCGACCAGACCGCGCCGTTCCAGCACTTTCAGTGCCGCCGTCAGCGTCGTGCGGTCCATCGCGAGCAGGCTGGCGACCTGGCCCATCGGCGCCGGCTGCGGCCGGTTCAGCGACATCATCAGCGAAAATTGCCCGTTGGTCAGCCCGATCGGCTTCATCGCATTGTCGAAACGCCGGGCCAGCGCCCGCGCCGCCCGCTGCACATGCAGGCAGAGGCAGGTGTCGCGGACCAGCAGCGTCGTCGAAAAGGGAATCACTTCGATAGTCGGGGTGTTTGACAGCATCGGAAGAGTATGTTGATATCAACTTATTCTGTCAAGCATTGGAGGAGGCCTGTCATGGATGTCACCGTGTCCCCGAAGAACCCTGTCGTCAGCCGCGAGGAGTGGCTCGAAGCCCGGCGCAAGCTGCTGGCTTTGGAAAAGGAGGAAACCCATCTGCGCGACAAGGTGCGCGCCGAGCGCCTGGCCATGCCCTGGGTCAAGGTCGACAAGGATTATGTGTTCGACACTCCAAAGGGCAGAAAGTCGCTCGCAGAACTGTTCGAGGGCCGCAGCCAGCTGATCGTCTACCATTTCATGCTCGGTCCGGATTGGGATGCCGGCTGCCCCGGCTGCTCGTTCCTGTCGGACCATATCGACGGCACGCTTCCGCATCTCAACAACCACGATGTCACCTTCATCGCAGTTGCCCGCGCGCCGCTCGACAAGATCGAGGCCTACAGGAAGCGCATGGGCTGGAAATTCCCCTGGGTCTCGTCCTTCGGCAGCGATTTCAACTTCGACTATCACGTTTCCTTTTCCAGGGAGGACCTTGCCAAGGAGGCGGTGTATTATAACTTCCGTGAAGTGCCGCCGTCCGAGGCGCATGATGAACTGCCGGGCCTTTCCGCCTTCTACAGGAACGAGGCGGGCGAGGTCTTTCATACCTATTCCAGCTACGCCCGAGGCGGCGAAGAGCTGATCGGCACGCTGATGATCCTCGACCGGGCGCCGCTTGGTCGCAACGAGGACTCGACGATGAACTTCGTCAAGCGCCACGACGAGTACGAACCGAAACCACAGGAAACGGCTTCATCCTGCTGCCATTGAACGGGTTCATTCTGGAGCTTCGAAAAGAGGAGGAGGAAAAGATGAGCGCGATGGAAATGCCCAAACCCCAGGCCGAACACGGCTTTCTGGAAAGAATGGTCGGCCTTTGGGAGGTGACGTCCACCAGCATGGGCCACGACGAAAAATGGGTCGAGGTCTGCCGGTCGCTGAACGGCATCTGGTTCGTTGCCGAAGGCAGCGGCGACATGCCGGGCGGCGGCGGTCCCGCAACCACCATTCTCACTCTCGGCTACGATCCGGCCAAGGGCAAATATGTCGGCACCTGGCTCGGCACGATGATGAACCATCTCTGGGTCTACGAGGGGGAGCTGTCGGACGACGGATCGACGCTCAATCTCTACACGACCGGCCCGGATTTCGCCAATCCCGGCAAGACCGGTGACTACCGCGAGCAGATCATCTTCACGGACGACGATCACCGCACGTTCAATTCCAGCGCCAAGCAGCCGGACGGCACCTGGCAGCAGTTCATGGAAGCGAACTACGCCCGCAAGCGCTGAGCCTGCGGATGCTTACTCAACGCGTCGAACGGCGCAGGAATCTGGAGAGGAGACGACCATGTTGCAGACCGTTACCGGGTCTCGATCCGAGACCCATGGCAAATTCATCTGGGTCGAGCTGATGACGCCCGATACCGATGCCGGCGGAAAATTCTATTCGTCGGTGGTCGGCTGGAAGGTCAAGGAAATGAGCATGCCCGACCTGCCGGCCTATTTCCTGTTCGAGATGGGCGAGGGCGACAATTGCCCCGGCATCGGCGGCATGATGAACTTTCCGCCGGAACTCGAAGGCAAGATTCCGCCGAACTGGACCGGTTATGTCGCGGTCGACGATGTCGACCAGATGGCCAAGGACTATGTCGCCAATGGCGGCCGCGTCCAGCGCGAGCCCGAGGATATTCCGGGCATCGGCCGCTTCGCGGTCGTCGCCGATCCGCATGGCGCGGTTCTCTGCATCATGACGCCGCTGCCGATGGAAAATCCGCCCGCTGAACTCGCCTGGGATGCCGTCGGCAATGTCGGATGGCGCGAGCTTTATGCCGGCAACGGCAAGGAAGCGATCGACTTCTACGGCAAGATGTTTGGCTGGAAGCTCGACCACGATTTCGACATGGGACCGATGGGAACCTACCACATCTTCTCCCATAACGGCCGCCAGATCGGCGGCATGATGACCAGGCCGGAACAGGTGCCGGTACCGTGCTGGTGCTATTATTTCATCGTCGACTCGATCGATGCTGCGGTTGAGAGGGTCAAGGCCGGCGGCGGCCAGGTCCTCATGGGGCCGATGGAAGTCCCCGGCGGCAGCTGGATCATCCAGGGCATGGACCCGCAGGGCGCGTTCTTCGCCCTGACCGGGAAGAAGTAGGCAAAACAACCTGTTTGGCGGCTGCGGGCCCTTGTCCCAGGGCGGGAGCCCGCGACCTTCCCTGCAGACGCGGCATACCGATCGACATGCCGGAGGAGTTGACGGCGCTGCTGATCGAAGCGGCCTGGCGAGGCGTGATGGCGAAGCTTGTCTTTGGAATGAACCAGTCCCTCGACGGTTATGTCGACCATGAGGAAATGCAGACCGGGCCGGTGCTTTTTCGTCACTGGATAGAGCACGTACGTGATCTGACTGGCAGCGTGTACGGTCGCCGCATGTACGAGACCATGCGTTATTGGGACGAAGACCGTCCCGAGTGGGATGCGGAGCGCCGCGAGTTCGCGCAAGCATGGCGGCGCCTGCCCAAATGGGTCGTGTCGCGCTCGTTGAAGTCGGTCGGCCCCAACGCCACGCTCGTCGAGGGTGACGTCGAGGCCGTGATCCGTGACCTGAGGGATCGGCTGGCCGGGGAGATTTCGGTGTCCGGACCGGACCTCGCGCGAAGCCTGACCGATCTTGGCCTTGTCGATGAGTATCGGCTCTACCTCCACCCCGTCGTGCTTGGTCGCGGCAAGCCGTTCTTCGCCGGCCCGCGGCCGCCGCTCCGTCTTGTTTCCATCGATCGTGTTGGCGAGGACGTGATCAGGCTGACATACGTTCCTGCCTAGATCACATACCTCGCCAGGTGCGGCGGCCCGGAGGCGTCCGCAGTCAGTGGATCATCGAATTGATGCCATTGAACATCGCGTCGAGATTGCCGTTCTCGGCCGCATGACGCAGCGGCTTGCAGCGCTCGACGACGACTTCCTTGACGTCCGGCTGCGTCGTCAGGATGTCCATGACCTCCGAGATGAAATCGGCAAGCGGCATGGCGTTGGGATCGCTCGCCTGGCGTTCGCTCATCAGCGTCGTCTGAACATAAGGCGGCACGATCTCGATCACCTGCGGCCCCGCATCCTTGAGCTGCTGGCGGATCGCCATCGAATAGGAATGGATGGCGGCCTTGGTGGCCGAATAGGTCGGCGTCAGCGCCATCGGCACGAAGGCAAGGCCCGAGGATACGGTCAGGATCGCGGCATCTTCCTGGGTGCTCAACTGCGGCAGCAGCGCCGCGATCAGCCGGATCGGGCCGAGCAGGTTGGCGGTGATCGTCTCTTCGGCGGTCGAGAGATAATCCGAGCCGGCGCCGATATGTTCCGGCACCATGATGCCGGCATTGTTGATGACGGCGTTCAGCGACGGATAGGCAGCCACGATCTCGGCCGAGAACGTCTTGATTGCGTCGGCATCGGAAAGATCGAGCATCATGCCTTTCATGCCGGGATTGGCGGCGGTCACCGCGTCGAGCGTTTCCTGGCGCCGGCCGGTGACGATCACCTGGTTGCCGAGTGCGTGGAACGCCTCGGCGAGCGCCCGGCCGATGCCGGAATTGCCGCCTGTGATGAGGATCGTATTGCCGTTCATTTTCATGGTCATCGCCTTTCCGTGTTGCGTGGCCGGAAAATACGGCTATCAATCTCTTCTCGGAAGAAGGCACCCAAAAGATTTATACGCACCAAAAGGAGAGTGACTGTGGATCAAGGAATTCGCCCGTCGATGCGGTCCCCCTCCGGCCGCGAAATCCCCGATGAGATCGATCCGGTGCTGGAGGAACTGGTGCGCGGCATCATCGGCCAGGTGGCCGACAAATGGACGATGCTGATCCTTGAAGTGCTGGAGGAGCACGGCACGCTGCGCTTCACCCAGATCGGCAAGCTGACCGGCGGCATCAGCCAGAAGATGCTGACCCAGACGCTGCGGCAGATGGAGCGCGACGGTTTCGTGTCGCGGAAGGTCTATCCGGTCATTCCCCCGAAAGTCGAATACAGCCTCACGGAGCTCGGCCGAAGCCTCAGCGCCGCCTTCTGCACGGTCTGGGAATGGGCCGCGGCACGCCACGCCGATATCGAGGCAGCGCGAAAGGCCTTCGAGGAGCGCAACGGGAAAGCCTGAGTTCTCTCCTGATGGAGGGAAGGTATGTCCTTATCCGACAGCCACCGCTTCCCGGCTTTGACGGCCGGACGATCGCATATGGGACGCGAGACGGTGCGGCATCCCTAACCCTCCCCCTTGTGGGGAGGGTGGCCGGCAGGCGGGCGGGGTTTTATACCGGGTGAAGGCCTCTCCCCAACCCCTCCCCACGAGGGGGAAGGACTCCACGCACCGCCGTCCTTTCATATGCCATCGCCCTGCCGCGAGCGGGAAAAAGGGTGAGGAGCAATTCCATCGAGTCAGCCACGGCTCGCCGCAAAGAAGCTCTCCGGCCCCTCCACTTCGACCAGCCGCCGGCCCTCCACCAGCCAGAAGCGGGTGCCGACGGCGCGCACGAAACTGCGGTCGTGGGAGACCAGCAGGCAGCTTGCCTGGTGCGCCATCAACTCGCTTTCCAGCGCCTCCTGCCCGTCGATGTCGAGATGGTTGGTCGGCTCGTCCAGCAGGTAGAAATTCGGCTCGCGCAGCCGCAGCGCCAGCAGGCCGAGCCGCGCCTTCTGCCCGCCGGAAAGCTCTGCCACCGGCCGCGCCTGCATCTCCACCGTGATGCCGATGCCGGCGAGCAGCGAGCGGGCCTTCTGGTCGCCGATGTCGAACCGGTGGATGATCGTTTCGTGCGGCGTCTGCCGGTCGTTAAGATCGGCGAGCGACTGGTCGCCATAGCCGAGGATCAGCGTCGGCGTTGCCCTGATGCCGGCGACCGTCACGGAAGGTTCGGCGATCACTTGGCGCAGCATCGTCACCAGCCGCGTCTTGCCGGTGCCGTTGCGGCCGAGCACGACGATCCGGTCGCCCTGGCAGATGAACTGCTTGCCGGTCCTGAACAGAAGCGTGCCGTCCGGCGTCGTCACCGCCGCATCCTCCAGCGTCACCAGAACCTTGGCATGGGTGCCGCGATTGGCGAGCCGAATGGCGCCTGCCGAGCGTTCCAGATGCGCCGGCCTTGCCGCGTCCTCCAGCTTCTCGGCGCGTTCTTTCAGCTGCTTGGTCTTGACGACCAAAAGGTCGCTGCCCGAATTGATACCGATATTCTTCAGCTTCGCCGCCTGACGGCGCAACTGATCGGCCGTCTTCATGTCGCGTTCGTAGCGCTTCGCATCCGCCGCATCCGCTTCGTCGAGCGCTTCCCGCGCTCGGGAATAGGGCAGGGAGAAGCTTTGAGAATTTTCCGGCCGCAGGAAAAGCGTGCGGTTGGTAACGGCGTCGAGAAAGGCGCGGTCGTGGCTCGACAGGATCACCGGCATGTCGCGGGGGAGCGCGTTCAGCCAGTCTTCCAGAAGCGCGATCTTGGCAAGGTCGAGATGGTTGGTCGGCTCGTCGAGCAGCAGCGCGTCCGGCTCGGTCACCCAGGCCCGTGCGATCAGCGCCAGCCTCTGCCAGCCGCCGCTGAGAGCCGACAGAGGCCGCTCGCGCAACTCCTCAGGCACGTCCATCCCTTCGAGCGCGACGTCGGCGCGCCAGCTTTCGCTTTCGACCTGGTCCGCCGGCGGCGCCTGGAGCACGGCGTCGCGAAAACTCGCCTGCATCAGGGCTGGGGGCACGTTCTGCTCCACCATGCCGATCGTCAGTCCGCGGCTTCTGGTGATCTCGCCTTCGCTCGCATCGAGCGTGCCGGCGATGCATTTGAGCAGCGTGGACTTGCCCCGCCCGTTGGCGGCGACGATGCCGATCCGGTCCCCGGCATTGACGGTGAGGTTGAGCCCGGAAAACAGCGGGCTGGAAAGGGTAATCCCGAGATTGCGGAGGTTGATGAGGCTCATTGTCGTTCTCTGGTCTTGGCTTGCAGGCGCAAGGCATCGCGGGCGCTCGGCCATCATCGGTGCTGTGCTTGCAGCGTGTTCGGAAATCGCATGGGCGCACGAGCGGGTGCTCGGCGCTGCGGGCCACGAAGGGCAGACCAGGAAGGGGTACTTTGAGAGAAACGGCCTCTGGTCAGCCCTGCAAACGCATTTGCAGGGCGTCGACGGGACCACGTGTCCGGTAGTACCGGAAATAGAAATTGTGCACGTGATCCTCCTTTCTCTTGACAAGCACGCCAGCGAAATATCATCGCGGTCGGGTGAATGCAACCGGACCATACTCGGCCGGCTTATTGCCGCCGAGCTTGCCCCGGGCGGTTCGGCTGTTATAAGCGGCCATCGCCGACTGGCGAATGGTTGATTTTCAGGAGAGACGCCGATGGCTGGCGATGACGAATACGTCTATGACGAAGCGACCGGCGATTGGCGCCCGGCCTCGGAACTGGCTGCGGCGGCAGGCGCAGGTGCTGTCGAGGTTCGCGACGCATCCGGAACCGTCCTCAAGGACGGCGATTCCGTCACCCTGATCAAGGACCTGAAGGTCAAGGGCGCCGGCCAGACCCTGAAGCAGGGCACGGTCATCAAGTCGATCAAGCTGACCGACAACCCGGAAGAGATCGACTGCCGCCATGAGGCGATCAAGGGCCTGGTGCTGCGGACGGAGTTCGTGCGCAAGCGCTGAACGGGCAGGGGCGCTGGATATCGCTATTCCGGCGGACGTCGGACCGGAATGCCCAGCGTTTCGAAATGGCGGATATTGTCGGTCACCACCGTCATCGCGCTTGCTTTTGCGGTGGCGGCGATCATCACGTCGGCGAGATCGGGCGGATGTCCGTGTGCCTCGGCGTCATCGGCCATTTCGCCGGCGATCTTCGCCGCCCGTGCGTCGAAAGCGAGGATTCGATCCTCGAAAGTCAGCATGATTCCGTCGAGCCAGCCCGAAAGCCGCGCCGCGCGTTCGTGGCCGCCTTTGCGTCGAAGCTTCCTTATTCCCCGCTCGATTTCCGCGATCGATATCGCGGCGATGAACAGCCGGTCTGCGGCGCCCTCCGCCACCATCCAGTCGTGAAAGCCTGCCGAGGGCTGCGGTTTGCCGGGCGCAAATCTGGAAATGACGTTTGTATCGAGAAGAAGCCCGCTCACAGGTCGATGTCACGCATCTTCGAATGATCGCGCTCGAATTCGATACCGCCGGGAAACGACATCAGGTATTCGCCGAAATTCGGTCGGGCTTTGCCGAGCATATTCCTGGCGGCTTCCGCGGCCTCGATGCTCACCAGGGCCGCCACGGGCTTGCCGTGGCGGGTAATAGTCACGATCTCACCCTTGATGGCCTGATCCACCAGGTTGGAAAAGCCCGCTTTGGCCTCGCGCAGATTGACGGTCGACATTGCCATCGCCCCTGTAGTCACTGGTGACTACATTAAGCGAGTGCGCTGTCAATTTCAAGGCGCGCCTACCGCTTCAAGCTCCCCAAAATCCCGCGCACGATCGCCCGTCCCACTTGCGTGGCGACGGTCCGCGTCACGCTCTTCATCGCCGCTTCGATGATCGTTTCGCGCTGGTAGCCGGAGCGGCGCGGCTGGGCGCGGCTCTGGTCGTTGTCGTCGTCCTTGCCGCCGCCGAAGCCGGGCAGGGTCCAGCCGGTCGTCTCGCCGGAGCCGGCCGGCGGAGCGGACTGCAGCTCGTCCTGCGCCTTCCGGGCGGCGGCCGCATCGGCGGCCTGCTTGGCACGGGCGGCGAGGATTTCGAAGGCGGATTCGCGGTCCATGTCCTCGTCATAGAGGCCGAGGACCGGGCTCTTGTCGATGATCATCTGCCGCTCCTGATCGGAAAGCGGGCCGATGCGGCCGGACGGCGGGCGCACCAGCGTGCGTTCCACGATGGAAGGCGCACCCTTGCCCTCGAGCGTCGAGACCAGCGCCTCGCCGGTACCGAGATTGGTGATCGCCGTGGCGCAGTCGAAGTCCGGGTTGGGGCGGAACGTATCGGCCGCCGTCTTCACCGCCTTCTGCTCGCGCGGCGTATAGGCGCGCAGCGCGTGCTGCACCCGGTTGCCGAGCTGGGCGAGCACGGTTTCCGGCACGTCGAGCGGGTTCTGGGTAACGAAATAGACGCCGACGCCCTTGGAACGGATCAGGCGCACGACCTGTTCGACGCGCTCGGTCAGCACCTTCGGCGCGTCGTTGAACAGCAGATGCGCCTCGTCGAAGAAGAACACCAGTTTCGGCTGGGTCGGATCGCCCACTTCCGGCAGTTCCTCGAACAGTTCCGAGAGCAACCAGAGCAGGAAGGTCGCGTAGAGCCTGGGGTTCATCATCAGCTTGTCGGCGGCAAGCACCGAGATCTGCCCGTAACCGCTGTTCGGGTTGATGCGCATGATGTCTGAAATCTTCAGCGCCGGTTCGCCGAAGAAATGTTCCGCACCCTGCTGTTCCAGCACCAGCAGCCCGCGCTGGATCGAGGCGACCGAAGACTTCGAGATCAGCCCGAACTGGGAAGACAGCTCACTGGCATTCTCGGCCATGTAGTTGAGCAGCGAGGCGAAATCCTTGAGGTCGAGCAGCGGCAGGTTCGCCTTGTCGGCGATCTTGAAGGCGATGTTGATGACGCCTTCCTGCGGCTCGGATGCATCCATCAGGCGCGACAGCAAGAGCGGCCCCATCTCGGCGATGGTGGTGCGCACCCGGTGGCCCTTTTCGCCGAACAGATCCCAGAAGATCACCGGGAACTGTTCGAAATCGTAATCCTGAAAGCCGATCTGCTCGGCGCGCTTGAGCAGAAAATCCTTGGCTTCGCCCTTCATGGCGATGCCGGACAGGTCGCCCTTGATGTCGGCGGCAAAGACAGGCACGCCGGCCTTCGAAAAACCTTCGGCGAGTACCTGCAGGGTCACCGTCTTGCCGGTGCCGGTGGCGCCGGTGACGAGACCGTGGCGGTTGCCGAACTTCAGTTCCAGATATTCAGCCTTGTTGAGCGAATCGTCCGGCTTGCGGCTGCCGCCGATGAAGAGCTTTCCCGTATCGTCCATGCAACTATGCGCTCCCTGACCGCGTTCTCTGCCAACTGCTTATAGGATGTGCGGAGGCGCCGGGCAACGGCAACGAGATTGTCTGAGGCCCGCCCGCAACGGGAAGGCTGGGTATGGCATGACGATCGGCGAAACGGTCCCCGCATCGGAAAAGAACAGGGGCCGTGAGGCCGACTCCCCGGACGAGATTCCCGCCCGTGGGCTGAAGGATGTCTTCTGGCGCGTCTATGCGGGCGTCACCCAGGACCGCATCTCGCTGATCGCCGCCGGTGTCACCTACTATCTCCTGCTGGCGCTGTTTCCGGCGGCGAGCGCGCTCGTGTCCCTCTACGGTTTCGTCTCGGACCCGGTGTCGATCGTCGATCGCATCGCGTTCTTGAGCTCCGTCATGCCGGCGGACGCCCTGAACATTTTTCTCGATCAGCTGCGGGCGCTGACCACGGAGCGCAATACGACGCTGTCGATCGCCCTGATCGGCGGCCTGGCGCTGGCGCTCTGGAGCGCCAATAACGGCATGAAGGCACTGTTCGAGGCGATGAACGTCGCCTATGGGGAACAGGAAAAGCGCAGTATCGTACGCCTCAACCTCATCTCGCTTCTCTTCACGCTCGGCGCGCTCCTGCTGGCGATCGTCATCCTGTTTGCCATGGGCGTCGTGCCGGCGGTGCTGCGCTATCTGTGGCTCGACCGATGGACGGAAATCATCATCCGCTTCGCCCGCTGGCCCGTCATGATGCTGTTCGTCACGGGCGGCATCATGATGCTTTACCGCTTCGGCCCGAGCCGCGAACCGGCAAAGCTCAAGTGGCTCACCTGGGGTGCGGCATTCTCGACCGTCGCCTGGCTCTCGGCCTCGATTGCGGTTTCCTTCTATCTGGGGAATATTGCCGATTACAACGCCACCTACGGCACGCTCGGCGCGCTGATCGGTTTCATGGTCTGGACATGGATATCGGTCATCATCGTCATCGTCGGTGCCGAGATCAATGCCGAGCTCGAACACCAGACGGCCCGCGATTCGACCACCGGCAGGCCGAAACCCCTGGGCGCCCGCGGCGCCTATATGGCGGATACGGTGGGCGAGCGTTCGGACTAGGCCTGAAGCCGGAGATGCTTCATGCGCCCTGTTGGCTTCGGCAAAAACTGTGTGTATTACCTTGACGTGAACGTCAAAACCCCGAGGAGAGATTGATGAACGAACTGGTTTCCCGCGTCGCCGAAAATGTCGGCATTGCCCCTGACGTCGCCGAAAAGGCGATCGGCATGATGCTCGGTTTCCTGCAGCGCGAGGCCGATGACGGCGCGGTTGCCAAGATGATCGAGGCTATCCCGGGCGCTTCCGAACTCGTCGCCAAGTTCAACGGCGAAGGTGCCGGCGGCGGCGGTCTCCTCGGCGGCCTGATGGCAAGCTTCGGCGGCGGCGTCATGGCGCTCGGCCAGCAGCTGATGTCCCAGGGTCTCGGCATGGGCGAGATCACTGGCCTTGCCAAGGAAACCATGGCGGTCGCTCGCGAACATGCCGGCGACGAAGTGGTCGACACGGTGATTGCTTCGGTCCCGGGTCTCTCGCAGTTCGTCTGATCTGCATCTTTCGACAGATCAAGCCGCTGGCCGCGAGGCCGGCGGCTTTTTTGTCTTATCCGAGGCAACGAGACCGGTGAGGGCCAATCGGATACCGTCGGCACCCTTGCAGGCTTGTCCTGGGTTTCGCACTCTCCATGTCAATGAGAGTAACCCAGGATGGGAGGTTGCCATGTCCGATGATGACGAGACCGCCATGGTACGGATAACCGGAAGGGTACAAGGCGTCGGTTTCCGTGCCTGGACCCGTGAGGAGGCGGAACAGCTGGGTTTGACGGGCTGGGTTCGCAACGAGCCGGATGGTTCCGTCCTTGCTTTGCTCGCGGGATCGCCCGCCGCCATAACGCAAATGCTCGAGCGTTTGCGGCACGGTCCGCCCGGCGCGTCGGTATCCGGCGTGGAGCGACAACCGGCGGCGCTCGCGCAAAAGCCGGTCGGCTTCCGGATCACCAGATGACCGGGTCGATTATTCGGTTCGGCTCTGGGCGGACCTTCCGCCTGATCGTCTCCAAGGACTGAAAAGCCTTTCCAATTGTTAATCCGGAAGCCTCGCAGCGGCACCGAAAAAGCCATTGACTTTTCATCCTTTAAGGCACATTTCCAAAAACGAAGTGACGCCCGACCGGGCGCCACTCTTTCAAAGGACAATTGAGATGAACCCCGACAGTCGAAGTTCGACGTCATCATACCGACCCGTCTCTGCGGGGCTCTAGTCCTTCTTGAAAGGATGCGCGCTCCGAAGGGACCGATGGTCCAAAAAGGAGCCGTCATGCTGCGCATCCATGCCTACGACCTTGACCGTCTTGTTTCCGTCGCCTCCGATGTGCCGGCCGTTGCCGCAGCGCCGGTTGCTTCCGATCCGTCGGCACCAGTCACGTCCGCTCCCGCAACCCCTGCGGTCGTCTGGTACGACCTTGTCAGCCCGACGCCCGACGAGGAACGCATCGTCGGCGAACGCCTCGGCATCACCGTGCCGACCATGGACGAGATGGAGGACATCGAGCTCTCCGCCCGCCTCTACCAGGAGGACGGCGCCGAGTTCATGACCATGACGGTCTTGACCAGGCCCGATGCCGGCACGCCGCGAAAGGTTCCGGTCACCTTCATCGTCAAGGGCCAGGTCCTGGTGACCGTCCGTTATGCCGAGCCGCGCCCCTTCGATGCCTTCATGGCGCGCGCCCGCAAGCCGAACGGCGCCGGCCTGCATTGCGGTTACGGCGAACTGATCATGACCGGCCTGATCGAGGCGATCATCGACCGCATGGCCGATACGCTGGAACGGCTCGGCACCGAGATCGACCAGATTTCCCAGGAAGTCTTTTCGACCAAGGCCGCCAAGGCCAACAAGAAGACCCGCGACCTGCAGGACCTTATCCGCGAGGTCGGCCAGAAGGGCGAATTCATCACCGTCGTGCGCGAAAGCCTCGTCAGCGTCTCCAGAGTCGTCGCCTATTACGCGGCGCTCGACGGCGTCGACCGCAAGCTCCCGAAGGAACTGCGCCAGCGCCTGAAACTGTTGCAGCGTGACGCCACCTCGCTTGGCGATCACTCGGCCTTCCTGTCCGGCAAGATCAATTTCCTGCTGGATGCGACGCTGGGGCTGATCAATCTCGAACAGAACCAGATCATCAAGATCTTCTCGGTCGCCTCGGTCGTCTTCCTGCCGCCGACGCTGGTCGCCTCGATCTACGGCATGAACTTCGCCTACCAGCCCGAACTGCAATGGCACTACGGCTATCACGCCGCGATTGCGCTGATGATCGTCTCGATGGCCATGCCCTATCTGTATTTCAAGCGGAGAGGCTGGCTTTGAACAAGGAGGGCCCCCCGTTTTCTCGCGGAGGCCACGGCTTGCTCCCTCTTCTCCCCAGCGGGGAGAAGTGCCGAGCATAAGCGAGGCGATGAGGGGGATGAGGAGCGGTCCGGCGAAGCCGGAGCAATCGATCCACTGGGTCGATTGCAGCGACGAACATGCGAACCGTCATGTTGAGCCAGAATGTGGCTTCGCCCCCTTCATCCGGCCCTTCGGGCCACCTTCTCTCCGCTGGGGAGAAGGTAATCCTCAAACATCCCATTCCGGCGCAAGATGCCCCGGATTGACGATGCGGCCGGTCGGTTTGGCGAGCGCGTGGATCGCCTGCATCTCGTCTTCCGACAGGGCGAAATCGAACACGTCGAAATTTTCCGGCAGACGCGAAACGGTTGCGGTTTTCGAAAGCGCGATCACGTCCTTCTGCTGGATCGCCCAGCGCAGCGTCACCTGCGCCGCCGTCTTGCCGTGCTTGGCGCCGATATCCTTCAGCACTTCGTCGCCCGGCACCGCGCCGTTCGCCATCAGGTAATAGGCGGTCAGCGACATGCCGTGTTTGCGCACCTCGCCGAGCACCTTCGTCTGGTCGAGATAGGGATGGTATTCCACCTGGTTGGTGGCGAGCGGCGCATCCGAAAGCCTCACCGCTTCGGCGATCAGCGCGACGGAAAAATTGGAGACGCCGATATTCTTCACCTTGCCGGCCTTTTTGAGCGCGTTCAGCGCGCCCATGCGGTCGGCGAGCGGCATTTCGCTCTGCGGCCAGTGGAGGAGAAGCAGGTCGACATAGTCGGTCTTCAGCTTGGCCAGGCTCTCGTCGACCGAGGCGATGAAGGCGTCATGGCCTACGCGATCGACCCAGACCTTGGTGGTCAGGAAAATGTCGGCGCGCGGAATGCCGGACTTGGACAGCACGTCGCCGACGGCTGCCTCGTTCTTGTAGATCTGCGCGGTATCGACATGGCGGAAGCCGAGCTTCAGCGCCTCCGGCAGCACGCGGGCGACGTCCTCGTCGGGCATGCGGAACGTGCCGAAACCGAGGGCGGGAATGTTGGCGCCATTGGCGCTGACTGTGAACATCTTGAACTCCTGTGGGGAAGCCCGGCAAACGGCCGGGCCGAATGAGGCCCGTATTACATGGACCGATTCTGTGACGGATCAACCGCCCGCGTTTTCGGGTAGCGTCAGCCGGCGATGGGCGGGTTGAGGCGGGCAAAGCCCTCCTGCCGCCGATAGGGGAAATGCGGGTAGGGGGCGGTGACGGCGCTGGCCGCATCGAGCGTGCCGATCTGCTCTGTCGTCAGCGACCAGCCGACGGCCCCGAGATTCTGGCGAAGCTGCTCTTCGTTCCGGGCGCCTATGATCACCGAGGAAACCGTCGGCCGGCTGGTAAGCCAGTTGATCGCCACCTGCGGCACGCTTTTGCCGGTTTCGGCGGCCGCCGCCTGCAGCGCATCGACCACCCGGTAGAGCAATTCGTCCTCGACAGGCGGGCCGAAATCCGCCGTCTCGTGCAGCCGGCTGCCTTCCGGAAGCGGCTTGCCGCGGCTGATCTTGCCGGTGAGGCGGCCCCAGCCGAGCGGGCTCCACACCAGCGCGCCGAGCCCCTGGTCCTGTCCCAATGGCATAAGGTCCCATTCGTAGTCCCGGCCGATCAGCGAATAGTAGACCTGGTTCGCCACATAGCGGGTCTGCCCATGCTTGTCGGCCGCCGCCAGCGATTTCATGATCTGCCAGCCGGAGAAGTTGGAAACGCCGATATAGCGCAGCTTGCCGTCCTTCACGAGCTGGTCGAGCGTCGAGACCACTTCCTCGACCGGCGTCGAGGCATCGAAGGCATGCAGCTGGAAGATGTCGATATGGTCGGTGCCGAGCCGCTTCAGGGCGGCCTCCACGGAGCGGATCAGGCGGGAGCGCGACGAGCCCCAGTCGTTCGGCCCGTCGCCGGTCGGCAGGCTGGCCTTGGTGGAGATCAGCACCTCGCTCCGCCGGCCCTTGATCGCCTCACCCAGCACCTCTTCCGAAGCCCCGGCCGAATAGACGTCGGCCGTGTCGAACAGGTTGACGCCGGCCTCGAGGCAGATGTCGACGAGGCGGCGGGCTTCCTCGACATCGGTCGTGCCCCAGTGGCTGAACAGCGGGCCGGAGCCGCCGAACGTGCCGGCGCCGAAGCTGAGGACCGGCACCCTGAGGCCGGATTGTCCGAGATTGCGGTATTCCATGGTCGTGATCCTTCGGTGTGTCGGTTATTCGGCCGGGCAGGAGAGGGCGGGTGCGCCGCTGACGGCCGTCTCGCGCCTGTCCAGCCGGATGGCGAAGAGGACGACGGCAAGCGCTGCGAGCGGAACCAGGCCGGCGATCAGCGTGACGGAGCCGAGACCCGGGCCGTGATCGATGACCACGCCGCCGAGCCAGGCGCCGATCGCGTTGCCGAGGTTGAAGGCGGCGATGTTGAACGACGAGGCAAGCCCCTGGCCGGCACCCTCGGCCTTCTGCAGCACCCACATCTGCAGCGGCGAGACGGTGGCGAAGGCTGCTGCGCCGAACAGGCCGATGGCGATGACGGCCAGCACCGGCTGGTGGATCGCTGCGGTCAAGCTTAAAAGCACGACCGACAGCGCGATCAGGCTGGCGACGATGGTCGGCACCAGATGCCGGTCTGCCAGCCACCCGCCGGCCAGGTTGCCGATCACCAGGCCGCCGCCGAAGACGAGCAGGATCGGCGAGACGGCGGCTTCCGAAAAGCCGGTGATCTCAGTCAGGATCGGGGCGATATAGGTGAAGCCCGCAAACACGCCGACCCAGCTCAGCACCGTGATCAAGAGCCCGAGCAGAACCGGACGGCGGCCGAGCACGGCAAGCGCACCCTGCGAGCTTTCCGCCTGGTTGTCCGCCGCCTTGTCCTTCGGAACGAAGAGCGCGATCACGGCGAGCGCCACGAGGCCGATCAGGGTGACGGCAAAGAAGGTCGAGCGCCAGCCATAGGCCTGGCCGAGCCAGGTGCCGAAGGGCACGCCGAGAATGTTGGCGACGGTGAGGCCCGTGAACATGATGGCGATGGCCGAAGCATATCGGTTCGGGGCAACGAGGCTGGTGGCGACCACCGAGCCGACGCCGAAGAAGGACGCATGCGCGAATGCGGTCAGCACTCGGGCGGCCATCAGCGTCCAGTAGTCGGGCGCCAGCGCACAGGCGAGGTTGCCGATGGTGAACACCACCATCAGGCTCATCAGCAGGGTCTTGCGCGACCATTTGCCGGTCAGCATGCCGAGAATGGGAGCCCCGACGACGACGCCGAGCGCGTAACCGGAAATCAGCAGTCCGGCAGCCGAAATCGACACGCCGAGATCGGCGCTGACATCGATCAGCAGGCCCATGATGACGAATTCGGTGACCCCGATGCCGAAGGCACCGGCCGTCAGCGCGTAGAGAGCGAGAGGCATTGGCTTGGTCCTTGTCCTTGGGAGGAAGGAGTTGAATTTGATGCACCGCAATATCGTCGCCTCGGACTTGCCTGTGTAGCGGAGTAGGCGGATAATCATTTGTGAATTGAAGTCACAGGTGAGATTGATGGTGGAGCAAGCCGGCCCCCCTCTGGCCTGCCGGCCATCTCCCCCTCAGGTGGGGAGATCACGAGCGGCGCGACCATCGCGCATAGGCGACCTTGCAGACGAGGGAAGAGGGCGCGGCATTCCTAACCCTCCCCCTTGTGGGGAGGGTGGCCGGCAGGCCGGAGGGGTTTTGATGCTTTGCGAAGACCCCTCCCCAACCCCTCCCCACAAGGGGGAGGGGCTCCACGCGAGGCCGGCGCCCAGCCGATCTCCCCACCCGTGGGGGAGATGGCCGGCAGGCCAGAGGGGGGGCGACGCGGCACAACGGCTATGATTAGGATTTTGAAAGCAAGGAACAGACGATGGACAACCGAGCCGGTGAAATGGAAGTTTTCGCACTTGCCGCAGAACTCAAAAGCTTCTCGGCGGCGGGGCGAAAACTGAAACTCTCCCCATCCGCCGTCAGCAAGCTCGTCACCCGGCTGGAAGACCGGCTCGGAACCCGTCTCGTGGTCCGCTCCACCCGCATGCTGCAGTTGACGCCGGAGGGCGAGACCTATCTGGCGCGGGCGCGGCGCATCCTTGCCGAGATTGCCGATACGGAGGAGATCGTCTCCGGCGGCGGCCGGACGCTGCCGCGCGGGCCGCTGTCGATCAACGCCTCGGTCGGTTTCGGCGAGCGTTACATCCTGCCGCTGACCTGCGAGTTCCAGCAGCTTTTCCCGGATGTGCAGCTCGACATCACGCTCACCGACGATATCGTCGATCTTATCCGCGAGCGGGTCGATATCGCCATCCGCCACGGGCCGATGCGCAACTCCTCGCTGATGGCACGAAAACTAGGCGAGAGCCGACAGGTGGTGATCGCATCGCTGGGCTATCTGGAGCGTCACGGCGTGCCGAAGACGCCGGCCGAGCTCATCGATCACAACTGCATCAATTTCAATTTCCGGCGGGCGGTCGAAGGCTGGCCTTTTCGTGATCCGGAAACCGGCAGCCGGGAGCTGTTGCCGGTTTCCGGAAACCTGAAGGCGAGCAACGGCTCGATCATCCGGCAGTTCTGCCTGGACCATCTCGGCATCGGCCGCGTCGGGCGTTTCCATGTGGAGCCGGATATCGAGGCCGGCCCGCTCGTGCCGGTTCTGGAGGATTTCAACCCTGAGGACATCGAGGAAATCCATGCCGTCTATGCCGGCCACGATCACCTCGCCCTGCGCATCCGAACCTACATAGATTTCCTCGCGGCGCGGCTTTGACGCATATCGCGCAACGGGCGCGGCGTCGCCGGGTAACCATAAGTCGAATAAAGACCTGAATCCCGATCGTTCTGATCGTGAAAAGTGTCTTCCCTGCCACAGGTTCGCCTTGTTTTGGCCGGTTTCCGTCCCCAAATCCTGGGTTCAGGAGAATCCCGGCATGAGTGAACAATTGAACGACATCATCGCCCGTCTGCGGGCGGAGGTAATCGCCGATTCGTCGGAGTACCCACACTTGAGCGTGCCGCTGGAAGACCTGCGGCTCATCGTCCAGAGTTTCGAAATCCTTCATGCGGAGAAGGAAGCGCTGCGCCGCCGCGTGGAACAGCACGCGGAAGTCGTCGAAGCCGTCGAAGTCTTTATCGCAGCTTACCGCGATAAATATAAGAACTATGGCAGCGGCGGCGTTCGTCCCAGCGCCGTGCTTCGCCGCGAGGTACGGATGATCTGGGCTGCCATGAACGGCCACGTGCTGGCGACCGAGAGCACGTTCTGACCTTTGCGGGCCCGGCTGGCTCGGGCCTGCCGGCCGAGTCGGTATCCGGATAGACGCGCCGCCGGCCGTCAGTCCCTGTCCGGCGCGCCGAGCGGGAAGAACGCGCGATAGGGCCGCGCCTCGTCCACCGCGCGCGCAAAGGACGGCCGGGCGAGCAGCCGGCTGCGATAGGCCCGCACATTGGCGAACTGCTCCCCGATCGGGTGCGTCCAGTCCGCGTAGAAGAGGGCAGGCGCCGCGGCGCAATCGGCCAGGCTGAATGCATCGGCCGCCGCCCATTTCCGATCCGCCATGCGCTCGTCCAGCCAGCCATAGGCGGCATCCAGCATGCCGCGCGCTTCCGTGACGCCGTAAGGATCGCGGTGCTCTTCCGCCCGGATTGCGTTGAAAACCACCTTCTGCTGCGGGGTGGAAATGTAGTTGTCGAAGAAGCGGTCCATCATCCGCACGTCGAGCGCCGCATCCGCATCGTCGGGGATCAGCTTCACCGGGCCGGGGTAATGAATGCCCAGATATTCGATGACGATAGACGATTCGAAGACCTGTTTTTCCCCGTCGAGCAGGATCGGAAAGCGCTTCACCGGCCACATGCCGCAGAGGTCCTCGTAGGCGGAAGGATCCTCCGGCCCGAGCATGCGCGTGTCGAACTCGGTGCCGTTCTCATAGAGCGCGGTCAGCACCTTCTGGCAGTAGGACGAGAATGGATGCGAATACAGAACCGGACGCATGACGGCCTCCCATAACCGATTGCGAAGTGAAACTGGTTTCTGGATAACTCAGCCGATTGCTTTTTGCAACCGGTTTCGGGCTGGGGCACGAACCGCCGGGCTGGCACCCGCACGGCCCCTCGGCTCAGGCTTCCGCGACGACATCCTTCACGCCGGCCTTCTCCCGCACGTGCATCGCCCGGATCTCCTTCGCAACTATCTCCTGAAGCCGCCAGAGATTGCGGTCGTGTATGCCGAATTCGGCGAGATGCACGACGGTGTTGTAGAGATATTCGGCGCAGGACCCGCGATGCCCGCAGGCGCGCGCCAGAACCTTTGCGACCTCGTCGAGCGGCAGCAGCGGCCGGATGATGCGCTTGCTGGTGCCGCCGACCCAGAAGGTCAGCGCCCGCACGGTCTCGCCGGCCTGGGTGCGGACCGGCAGCCAGCGGAACGAGGTGAGGCTGTCGCGATGGCTGACCTCGCGTCGCAGCGCCTTTTCGATCTGGACGCGCTTGTCGTCGTCGGCGACCCGGTAGATCACCCCGTCGCAGCGGCCGCCGCGCGACAGCATCATCATCAGCCCCGGCTGTGTGGGTGAGCCCCGGCCGCGCTCGATCCTGAGCGAAAAGGAGCGATGCCAGCCATAGGCGGCCGCCCGCTGGCAGGCGATGCTGTCGAAGCCCGGCTTCCAGATCAGCGAGCCATAGGCAAAGACCCAGAGCGGCTCCTCGCCGACTTCCGCCGCCAGGCGATCGGCGGTCTGAATGTAATCGTCGTCGGTCAGCGGCTCCCATGTGGCCGGCGGGCCGGGATCGGTCTCCTCGCGAAAGCAGAGGTCGACGAGATCCTGGGTGAGCGACAATGTGGATGGTTTCGGCATGGCTTCGAACGGCTTTTCGGCAGGACGAGGAAAATGGCAAGGCTGAAGAGTGCAAGCGCATCGGAGCCGAGTCAACCTGTTTCCCGGCCGGTTCCCTCCTGTTTTCCGGCCGTTTCGGCGGCCTGGTTCTCCGTTTTGCTGTCCCGGAATCGCCGATTTGCTGCGTTGCCGCACCGACGCCCAGATGTTTTGCTCCAAGGATCACGGAATGTTTCCGCCTGGAAACTTTCTCGATGACTGAAGAGTGGAGTTGCTGAACTGATGCGTTGGCTTTTTATCGCGGTGCTGTTGATCCTGGTCGGTTGTGTCCTGAGCATCATCTGGATGAACGATGCCGGCCTCGGCCGGATGGAGGTCACGCAGCCACAGCCGCAAAACCCGCTGGCCCCGCCGCCGGGTACCCCTTGACGGTCTTTTTCAGGCCTTCACCGCGATGACGAAGAGCCGCGGGAAACGCAGCAATACTCGCCCGTCTGCCATCGGCGGATAGGCGTCGGCGATGCGGGCGGTGTAGTCGGCCGCAAAGGCTTGCGCATGGGCGAGGCCGGCGGCGTCGAGATAGGGCCGCAGCCCGGTCGCCCTGACCCATTCGACGATCGCGGGCGCATCGGCGAGCGGGTGGTAATAGACCGTGTGCCAGACGTCGACGCGAACGGATTTCGGCATCAGCCGGTCGAAATAGACGGCAGGCGGCGGCAGCACTGCGCGGCGTACCCTGCCGCCTTCGAAGGCTGCCTTCCACGGGCCGGCAGCACCGGTCTCCTCCATCAGCACATGGCTGGGTTCGGAGAGGTTGTCCGGCATCTGCACCGCGAGCACGCCGCCGGGCCTCAGGTGGTCCATCAGCCGTGCGAGCACCGAGATATGGTCCGGCACCCACTGGAAGACCGCGTTGGCGTAGAGCAGGTCGGCCGGCTCCTCCGGGACCCAGGTATTCAGGTCGGCCTTGGTGAATTGCGTGCCGGGCAGGCGCTTGGCCGCCGCCGCCAGCATGTTGTCGTCGCTGTCGATGCCGGCGACGCTGGCTGCCCCGAAACGTGCCGCGATCAGCTCCGTCGAATTGCCCGGTCCGCAACCGAGGTCGTAGGCACGGGTAACCGAGCCGAGCGGTACCTGCGCCAGAAGATCGCGCGCCGGGCGCGTCCGCTCGTCCTCGAATTTCGCATATTGTTCCGCCGACCATGCCATGAGCGTCTTCCTCGAGTGTTCGTTTCGATGGAACATGGCACTCCGGCACCTGGGTCTCCATGGGCAAAAATATCAATTTTTGTGATGATCCATTTCATATTATCGCTTGACCTCGGCGGCGGGGCCGGACTTCACTCACCCCGCAATTTTGAAGCGTTAAGGAGACCGCCATGTCCGTCAACACCGCCCCCCGCACCACCACCTGGACGTTCGTGGAGGGCGAATGGCTGGAGGGCAACCCGAAGCTGATCGGCCCGACCTCGCATGCCATGTGGCTCGGCTCCACCGTGTTCGACGGCGCCCGCTGGTTCGACGGCATTGCCCCGGACATCGACCTGCATTGCCAGCGCGTCAACCGGTCGGCCACGAACATGGGCATGAAGCCGGTGATGCAGCCCGAGGAGATCGAGGCGCTCGCCTGGGAAGGCATCAAGAAGTTCGATGGCAAGACCGCGATTTACATCAAGCCGATGTACTGGTCTGAACACGGCATGCCCTACAGCGTCGTCACCGCCGATCCGGAATCGACCCGTTTCGCGCTCTGCCTGTTCGAGGCGCCGATGCAGACCGCCAAACCCTCCTCGCTCACCGTCTCGCCCTATCGCCGTCCGAACCCGGAAGTGGCGATGACCGGTGCCAAGACCGGCAGCCTTTATCCCAATAGCGGCCGAATGATCATGGAAGCCCGCAACCGCGGCTTCGACAATGCGCTCGCCCGCGACATGAACGGCAATGTCGCCGAGACCGCCTCCTCGAACATCTTCATGGTCAAGGACGGGGTGATCATGACGCCGATCGCCAACGGCACCTTCCTTGCCGGCATCACCCGCTCGCGCGTCATCGGCCTGCTGCGCCGCGGCGGTTTCGACGTGCGCGAGACGACGCTGACGGTCGCGGATTTCATGGACGCCGACGAGATCTTCACCTCCGGCAACTATTCCAAGATCGTGCCGGTCAACCGCTTCGAGGAACGCCAGCTCCAGGAAGGCCCGGTCGCCCGCAAGGCGCTGGAACTCTACATGGACTGGGCCCGTTCCCCCGGCGACGAGGCCTGAAACTTCCAGGCGGCGGGCGACACAGGGGACAAGTCAGAGTTCATCGTCATCGATGTCGTCCGCGCCACCGAGGCTTTTGCCCCGATGTAGAATGCGCATGATCGTCACGACGTCAGCATCGATGCGAAAGACGATGCTGGCTTTCCGCTTGAAGCCGACGATACGGATACCGGAGCCGAGCTCGTCATGTCTCGTGCCGCGGGTGGGGAAGGTTTCAAAGGCCGCGCAGTGGCCGACGAGTTGGTTGATATACCGCCGTGCAATGGCGCGGCCGGCTTTCGGAGCAATATAGTCATAGAGTTCGGCCAGGTCGGCATCCGCTGCCGGATCGAAAACGACCCGATATCTCATTCGGGGAGGCGGGTGTCTTTGTCGCGCGCATCCATATGCGCATTGATGCGCCGACGGACTTCGCTGATCGGGATTGCCTTGGAAGGATCATGCGCCGTGATGGTCGGCACGACCTCGTCCCGCAGCCAGCTCTCTATTCCCGCATCATGGTCCGCCAGATACCGCAATCCTTCGGCGACCACCTCACTCTCGTCGGCAAATTCGCCGGACGCGACTTTCTTTTGGACGAGTTCGGCCATGTCTTCCGGCAGAGAGATGGTAATCGATCGGTTCGGGCGCATAGGTCGGTTCCTGTTCGCGGGAAAGCCTATCACATTCGGGCAAGGCGCGCCATTTCGCTGTCCGGTTTATTGGGCCATTCGGGAGTGACTTCCTGCAGGCAACCTCGCGTCTGGTCCGTCCTGTGCTCCCTCACACAAGCCGCACCGCGGCCGTGCCGATGATGACCATCGAGACGGCGATCATCAGGGGTTTGACCGGCAGGTAGCGGACGATGAAGGCGCCGATCGGGGCTGCCAGGATGCCGCCAAGGATGAGGCCGAGGGCGGAGGAGAGTTCCGACCAGCCGAGCGCCACGATGAAGGTTGCGGAAATCACCGTGGTGACCGCGAATTCGGTCAGGTTCGTGGAGCCGATCACCTTTTTGGGATCGTGGCCGCGACCGAGCAGCGAACTCGTCACGATCGGCCCCCATCCGCCGCCGCCCATCGCATCGAGCAGTCCGCCCCCGCCACCCACAAAGGGCACGATCCAGTCGCGCACGTCGCGCGGCCATTTCGGACGGAAGGCCTTGTAGAGGATGAAGAGGCCGATGGCGATCAGGTAGACCGAGACGAAGGGCTCGATCGCCTTACCGTCGATATTCGACAGGATATAGGCGCCGATCGCCCCGCCGACCATGCCGGCCGGCGCCAGCCTGACCACCAGCCGCCAGTCGACATTGCGGTTGTAGAGATGCGACAGTCCCGAGGCTGCGGTAGTGAAACACTCGGTCACATGGGTCATGGCGCTTGCGGCCGCGGGTGCCACGCCGATGGCGAGCAGGCTGGTCGTCGTCAGCACCCCGAAAGCCATGCCGAGCGCCCCGTCGATGATCTGTGCGAAGAAACCTATGGCGACGAAGATCAGGAAGTCGGACGTCAGGAATTCGGACGACATGCAGCCTCCTCTTTGCCGCGGCGTTGGCTTTCAATTCGCAGGCGCGAAGAAAGGTTCCCGTTTTGCGGCTCGTTACTTCCCCGTCTTCACCGTCAGCCTGTCGGCGGAGATTTCGCCACCGATCTCGGCCTTGCGGGTCTTCTTGTCGAAGGCGCAGAGGGTGCTGATCGTCACCTTGGCGCCGACCGCCTTGCCGGAGACGACGGCAAGCCCGTAGCTCTGGCTGCCGAAGGGATCGACGAGAGCCTTGCCGTTTTCGATCAGCCCCTTGGCGGCGGTCACGCAAGCCTTGGCGACCTCCGCCTGGAAACCGGACCATGCGTCGTCCGAGGAGGCGTGCGCGGCAGGGACGCTGGATGCGAGGAGGGTTGCGGCAAGAGCAAAGGTGGTCTTCATCGAACGGGCTCCGAATCGTGATCTGGCCCGTTTCTTGTATCCGGAAATTTCAGCAGGTTCTTGATCCGATCGGCTTGATTTTTGGCAAGTTCACCGTTGCCTCTTGGCCCCTCCGCTCCTATGTTCCCGCACGACGCTATACCCAGGTATCTGCCGAACCCAGGTAGCTATCGAACAAGGAGTAGACCAATGGCCTTCGAACTTCCCGCACTCCCCTACGACTACGAAGCTCTTTCGCCCTTCATGTCGAAAGAGACGCTCGAATTCCACCACGACAAGCACCACAAGGCTTATGTCGACAACGGCAACAAGCTCGCTGCCGAAGCCGGCATGGCGGATCTGTCGCTCGAGGAAGTCGTGAAGAAGTCCTTTGGCACCAACCAGGGCCTCTTCAACAATGCTGCCCAGCACTACAACCACGTCCATTTCTGGAAGTGGATGAAGAAGGGCGGCGGCGGCACCAAGCTGCCGGGCAAGCTCGAAGCAGCGGTCGCCTCCGATCTCGGCGGCTTCGACAAGTTCAAGGCCGATTTCATCGCTGCCGGCACGACCCAGTTCGGCTCCGGCTGGGCCTGGGTTTCGGTCAAGGACGGCAAGCTCGTCATCTCCAAGACCCCGAACGGCGAGAACCCGCTGGTTCACGGTGCCGAGCCCATCCTCGGCGTCGACGTCTGGGAACATTCCTATTACATCGACTACCGCAACGCCCGCCCGAAATACCTCGAAGCCTTCGTCGACAGCCTGATCAACTGGGACTACGTCCTCGAGCGCTACGAAGCCGCCACGAAGTAATCCGGCCAACCGCCGTCATCTTCGGTTTTACCCGAGGATCCCACCCGGTGCCGCAAGGCGCCGGGTGTTTTCGTTTTTGGACTCGGTCATCGGGACGGAAAGCAGGAGGGAAGCAGGTATGGACGGGCAACAGATAGAGATGGTCCTGGCAGAGCTCGCCGTCCGCGAGCCGATCTTCCATCGCCGCGAATTCGGCACCAGCCGCGAGGCGCTGGAAGCCATGACCGACGAGGCCTTCTGGGAAATCGGCGCCAGCGGCAAAGTCTACCGGCGCGATTTTGTGATCGCCAACCTTCTCGAGCGATATCGCGAGCCGGAACCTCATGACTGGCCCTGCCGGGATTTCACCATCAGCCGCCTCGCCGACGACCTCTACCATCTGTCGTATATTCTAGAGGAGCCGGACCGCCGTACCCGTCGGTCCACGTTCTGGAGGCGCACCGCAACCGGCTGGAAGATCGTCTTCCACCAGGGAACGGTGATTGCGTGAATGGGCGGTCCCTCAGCCAGCTTGATTTTCCCGCGCAATAATCCAAAATAGTCACAAGTGACCACTTTGGAGGCTGGATTGGCGGAAATCAGTTGGAAAAATGCCAAGGCGGGCTTTTCCGGTATCGTCGACCAGGCTGCCGCGGGCGAATTCGTGACGATCACCCGGCACGGCAAGCCGGCAGCCGTGATCGTCAGCGTCGAGGCGGCGGAGGCCGCAAGGAAGGCGCTGCGGAAAGAGCGCCCTAACCTCGTCCGGTATCTCCGGAATTTTCCCGCCGATATCGACCTCGATGATGATGTCTTCGCCCGAAATCCCGCATCGAGCCGTGATACCCGTAAACTCAAGCACTTCCTGCCTTTCGGGGTGGCGGTGAAGTCACCCGACGAATTGTTGCTCTGACGTTTCAAATGGCGGCCACCGCCGCCGTTCCGGTCATGTCACACGCCTGTCACAGCCACCGGCTACCTCCGCGAAATGCCTCACGAAAAACCTCTCCTTCGCTTCGGCGTGATCGCCGATCCGCAATACGCCGACCTGCCGCCATGGCTGGAGATGGACCGTTATTACGCCAACAGCCTCGACAAGCTGGGCGAGGCGATCGGCGTGCTGAACGGCGAGGATCTCGCCTTCGTGGTGACGCTGGGCGATCTCATCGACCGGGGCTGGGAGGGCTACGATCCGGTGCTTGCCGTCTATCGGGACCTGCGCCACGAGAGCTTTCTCATGCCCGGCAACCACGATTTCTTCGTCGCGCCGGCGCAGCTCGGCGATGTCCATACGCGGCTCGGCATGCCGGCCGCCTGGCACGAGTTTTCCCGCGGCGGCTTCCGCTTCGTGGTGATCGACGGCAACGAGATCAGCCTGTTTTCGACCCCGGAGGGCCATCCCCGCCACACGCTGGCGCAGCGGCGGCTGGAAACAATGCTGGCTGAAGGCGCGATCAACGCCAAGGAATGGAACGGCGGCATCGGTGACGAGCAGTTCGGCTGGCTGGAGGCGGTGCTTGCCCGCGCCCGGGCCGCGGGCGAGAAGGTCGTGGTCATGGGCCACTATCCGCTTTACCCCGAAAACGAGCACAATCTCTGGGACTGCGAGCGGCTGACCGATCTCTTCGCCCGTTCGGGCAATGTCATCGCCTATCTGAACGGCCATAACCACGTGGGCAATCTCGGTCGTGCCGGAAACACCTGGTACGTCAACTTCAAGGGCATGGTCGATACGCAGGCGGAAAACACCTTTGCGGTCGTCGAGATCTTTGCCGACCGCATCGAGATCATCGGCCATGGCCGGGAGGAAAGCCGCACCCTCGCTCTCTAGGCTCGGCCGCGCGCCGCCCAGGAAAGCCCGCGCCGCAGGATGCTGCGCATATGCGGATGCTCGAATTCGGCCGCCACATGGCCGAGCGCCGAATAGAAGATCCGTCCCTTGCCGAAATGGCGCTTGAACACGACAGGCATCGTCACGTTGCGCACCGCCTCGTCATATTCGCCGGTAAAGGTCGTCGTCGCGAGGATTTCGACCGTCGGATCGTAGTGCAGGTAATACTGCTCGGACCGGTAGTCGAAATCGGGTATGTCCTGCATCACCGGGTCGTTGGGGCGAGTGACGTTGACGCGGTAGTCGATGATATTGCCGGGATGCGCCACCCAGGTGACGCCGGCAAGATAACGGAAGGCAGCACTCTCCTTGAAGGAGGTCGCAAGTGCCCCGTGGTGGCCGCCCAGCCCGAGCCCGCCGCGCACCGCCTCGACAAGCGCATTGGCATCCACCTTTTCCAGCTTTTCGCCGGTAATGATCGGCACCAGCAGGTCGGCGCTGGCGATGCCGGTAGAGCCGAAAATCCCGAGATCCCCGGTGATCTCGACCGCAAAGCCGTCCTCCCGAAGGATGCCGCCGACAATGCCGGCGCATTCCTCCGGCTCATGGATCTTCAATCCGCTCCAGACGATGATTGCCTTGCGCATTCGATGTCTCCCATGCCCTGCCGATTCCTGACGAAGTGGGCGCACCATAGGCACAAAGCCGCCGGCTGTCAGGGGAGGGCTAAGGTCACGGGATAAGGGTCGGTCACATCGGCGGACTGGTCCACCCCTGGACCCACAACGACCGCAGCGTCTCGCCTTCGCCGCGGAAGAAACCGTTGACGAGCTCGCAATGCTCGACCCGGTCGGCGCGGAAATTGCGGATTGCCTGCCGAAGCTCGCACCAGGCGACGATATTGGCCGTCTGCGAATAATAGATCAGCGCCACCGGCCGGATCGTCCGTTCCGTGGCGCGGGCATATTCGTCGCGGTAGTCGAGCGCCAGCTTCTGCTCGTCGCGGATCGCCCGTCGCACCATCGCAAGGTCGAGCGCGTCGGGCACCGGTGCAACTGAGCCCCAGGCATGCAGCGCATTGGCGGAAAACGTGCCGGCAAGCGGCGCCGGAACCACGGCGGCGATCTTTCGGTTGACCTGCTTGGCCGCCTGCCTGAGCTCGGTGTCGCCGGTGCGCTCCAGCAGCGCGAGCGCCAGCACGATCGCTTCGGTCTCCTCGATCGACAGCATCAGCGGCGGCAGCGTGAAGCCGGGGCGTAGGATATAACCGATGCCGCGCCCGCCTTCGATCGGCACCCGCATCGCCTGCAACGCAGCGATATCCCGGTAGATCGAACGCACCGTGACTTCCAGCTGCACGGCGATCTCCGCCGCCGTCACCGGCTTCCTGGCGAGCCGGAGGATCTGGATGATCTCGAACAGGCGCGAGGCCTTGCGCATGCCGTTTTTCCTTGGTCCCAAGCCATTGCTACTGACAACACGCTGTCAGTTGGGCTGCCGTATAGCACCGCATATCCGTTTGAAAAACAAGGTTTCGGCATCCGAAGCCGATTATGCGAGGCTTTAGAAACTGACATGACTTACACCGAAAACCTCTGGCTCTTCTTCACCCTCCTCTTCGGCATCATCGTCGTGCCGGGCATGGACATGATCTTCGTGCTCGCCAATTCTCTGACCCGGGGACGCGCGGCGGGGCTTGCCGCCACCGCAGGCATCATCGCCGGTGGGCTGGTGCACTCGCTCTATGGCGCGGTCGGCGTCGGCCTGCTCGCAAACCTCATGCCGGTCCTGTTCAAGCCGCTGCTGATTGCCGGCGCGCTTTACATGGCCTGGATCGGCGTCAGCCTGATCAGGAGCTCGATCACCGTCGATCATGTCGGCCCGGCGGACACGCGATCGAACTGGGAAGCGTTCCGGCGCGGCGCGGTGACCTGCCTCATCAATCCCAAGGCCTATCTGTTCATGCTCGCCGTCTATCCGCAGTTCCTGCGGCCGGATTTCGGGCCGCTCGCCCCCCAGGCGACAATCATGGCTGCGATGACGGCCGCGACCCAATTCGCGATCTATGGCGGCCTCGCCGCCGCGGCCGGCCATGCGCGAAAATTCCTGGTCGGCAATGGCAGCGCGACGATCTGGGTCGGGCGGATCGCCGGCCTGCTGCTGCTTGCCGTTTCCATGTTGACGCTCTGGGAGGGGTTGACCGCCTGAAGGACGGCAGGCTCGGCGAGACATATCTCCTTCACATTCCGTGCCGGCCCGGCAACAGGCGGAGGTCTCGCGGCCTCATGACAGAAAAGTTACTTTTTTCAAACGCATAAGCCGGCAATCATGCGCTCGCTAAAATGCGCCGGCGTGACCGGTCTATGAGGAGAGGAATGGATGAAGTTTAAACTGATTGCCGCCGCCGCGGCCGTACTCTGTCTTGGCTTGACGGCCGTGACCGCGCAGGAAACCCCGATTGCCAAGCGCCAGGCGCTGATGAAGGGTATCGGCGGCGCAGCTGGCGCGCTTGGCGGTATCGCCAAGGGCGAAAAGCCCTATGACCAGGCTGCCGTGCGCACGGCGCTGACCACGATCAGCACCAATATCAAGGCCTACCCGGACCAGTTCCCGGCAGGCTCCGAGACCGGCGACAAGACCAAGGCCGCACCGGCCATCTGGGAAAAGAATGCCGAATTCAGGGCAAACGCCCAGAAGCTCGGTTCCGATGCGGAGGCGCTTCTGGCGTCCATGCCGGCAGACCAGGCCGCCGTCGGCAAGGCCCTGCAGACGCTCGGCGGCTCCTGCAACACCTGCCACCAGAACTTCCGCCTGAAGTGAGCGCGGCGCGGTTTTAGGACGTAAGGACGGCTGCAGCTTGCTGCGGCCGTCCTTGCATTGCAGAGTGACGCCGGAGGAGGAAGGCGATGGCATCCATATGGTCCAAAATCCTGGCGGCGGGCGTCGTGGTGGTCGCCGCCGGCGCTGCGACGGCCTGGGCGCTGACCAAGCCCGATCCCTATCCCGATTCCCATTGGGCGGGTCTCGGCGCGCCGGATCTTGCCAAGGGCGAACAGCTCTTCTGGGCCGGCGGCTGTGCGAGCTGTCATGCCGCGACCGGCGCCACCGGCGATGCCCTGAAGGTGCTTTCCGGCGGCAGGGCGCTGCCGAGCCCATTCGGGACGTTCCATATTCCCAACATCTCGCCTGATCCGAACGCCGGCATCGGCAACTGGACCCTGGCGCAGTTCGGCAATGCCACGACCCGCGGGGTCGGGCCGGACGGCGAACACCTCTTCCCGTCCTTCCCCTACGGTTCCTATTCGAGGCTCTCGGCCAAGGATATCAACGATCTCTTCGGTTACCTTAAGACGCTGCCGGCGAGCAGCAACGTCGCCCCGCCGCACGAGCTGCCGTTCCCCTTTAATATCCGGCTGGCGGTCGGCGGCTGGAAATTCCTCTATTTCAACGACCAGCCGCGGGTGCAGCTCGCCTCTGCCGACGACAAGGTCAAGCGCGGCCAGTTTCTGGTCGAAGGCCCCGGTCATTGCGGCGAATGCCATACCCCGCGTGACGCGACGGGCGGCTTCTTAGCTGACCGCTGGCTTGCGGGTGGCCCGAACCCGGAAGGCAAGGGAAGCATCCCCAACATCACGCCGGGCTCGAAGGATATCGGCTCCTGGAGCGAGAGCGACATTGCCGGTTACCTCGAAACCGGTTTCACCCCGGATTTCGACACCGCCGGCGGCTCCATGGTCGAGGTGCAGCAGAACCTCGCGCATCTGCCGAAAAGCGATCTCGAAGCGATTGCGGCCTATCTGAAGGCTGTGCCGGCGCGGTAGCCGAACCTGGGGGACGAGCCATGAACCTACGAGAATACAAAGGCCATTCCGCCGTCATCGAATTCGATGTTGAGGACAAACTCTTCGTCGGCCATGTCGCAGGCATTGCCGATCTCATCGGCTTCCATGCCGATACTCTCGCCGAAGCTGAGACCGCCTTCCACGAGGCGGTCGACGACTATCTCGAAATCCTGGCCAAGGCCGCCGGATAGGCCTCGGCCGCGGATCTCACGCGATCGCCTGCAAATAGCGCATGCCGGTGACCGGACGCGGCTTGAAGTCCATCTGTTCGTAGAAGCGGTGGGCGGCGAAATTGCCGGTGGCGGCGCTGACCGAAAGATAGCCGCAGCCGGCGCTTCTGGCGATCTCGCGGGCGCGCGATACCAGGTGCTGGCCGATGCCGTGGCCGCGATGGCCGTCGCGCACGAAGAGATGGTGCAGGTCCATGCCGCGCGTGCCTTCCTGCGCCCGGTAGACCGGCACGAGGATGGCGTAGCCGATCAGGTCCGAGCCGGTGTCGGCCACCAGAGCGCTGATCCACGGCATATCGCCGAACAGGTCGCGCTCGAGCTTTTCGGGGGTGATGGCGGCGGGGTCGTTATGATGCGCGGCGAGCAGCGCGATCATCTCGTTAAGTTCCGGCAGGTCGCGCGATTTCGCGTTGCGGATCGTCACGACCGGCGGGCGGGGTAGGGTGATATCGGTATCTTCGGTCATTTCCGGCATCCTTTTTCGGTCTTCTTGCCGTCAGGTGCCGTTTGAAACAACAAAGCCGCCTGACGGCGGCTTGTTGACATGGTGATCTGTCGAGCCGCCCCTTAGAGGAAGGCCCAAAAATACGAGCAGGCGGTGGTCGTGCGCGTGTTGATCATGGCGCTTAGATGCTCCCGATCTCAAACCTTGTCAAGCGTGATCTGCGAAACGGTTCGCAGCGGCGATGATCGCCTCCGCCATGCCTTGGTCGGCGGTCGAATGGCCGGCATTCTCGATCATCACCAGTTCGCTCCCCGGCCAGGCCTTCGACAGTTCGAACGCCGTTGCCGGCGGTCCCTGCAGGTCGAGCCGGCCCTGGATCAGCACGCCGGGTATCCCGGCAAGCCGGGAGGCCTCGCGCAAAAGCTGGCCATCCTCCAGCCAGGCGCGGTTCTCGAAATAATGGACGCAGAGCCGCGCCCGAGCGAGCACGAAAGCCGGATCCTGCCAGCGGGCCGGCAGTCCGGCCTGCGGTTCCGCCGAGATCGAGCCTGCCTCCCAGTGATGCCAGTCAAAGGCGCCCTTCTGGCGGACAGCCGGGTCGGCATCGTTGAGAAGCGCATGATAGGCGGAAACGGGATGGCGGTTGCGCAAGGGCTCCGGAATGGCCGCGATGAACTTTTCCCAGGCCTCCGGCAGGAAGATCGACAGGCCGTTGTAAAGCCAGTCGATTTCGGCCCAGCGCGTCGTGGTGACGCCGGCAAGGATGATCGCCCGGACGTGTTCGGGAAAGGCCTGCGCATAGACCAGCGCCAGCGTCGCGCCCCAGGAGGAGCCGAAGACCAGCCAGCTTTGCACCTGGAACCGCTCACGCAAAGCCTCGATATCGCCGATCAGATGCCGCGTCGTATTGTCGGCAAGATCATTGCCGAAATCGCCCGCGCTGGGCGTGCTTTTCCCGCAGCCGCGCTGGTCGAACTGGACGATGCGCCAGACCGCCGGATCGAAATGCCGCCTGGCACTGTCCGACATGCCCGAACCGGGTCCCCCATGCAGCAGCAGCGCCGGTTTGCCGTTGGGGTTGCCGGAGAGGGCAAAGAAGATCCGGTTGCCGTCGGGCCTGTCGAGGAAGCCGGTCTCGTATGGGGCGAGGGCGGGGAGGAGGATGGTCGGTACGGGTATTGCATTTTCCGTCATCTGCGTGCCCTCGGTTCGTGTTTTCACCTTGCCTGTCAAATGCACGATTCCGACAAGCGCCTTCCGTCTTGCCGATTGCTCTTGATGGGGTATATTACATCAGGCATCACGGGGCCGCCGATGGCGAAAGCGACATTGGTTCAGAAGACGCGTAGCTATCTGCGTGAAGGCGTGTTTGTTGAAATCGTGGTCTGGCGTGTGCCGGCTTCGCTACGCGGAAGCGCTCACAAGTTCAAGTACAGCATGGCGCTGGTGGCTGGAGGCGAGTGCGTGTTGCGATATGACAACGAGGCCGGCAAAGGCGATCACAGGCATTTCGGCGCATTGGAAACGGCATATTTTTTCAAAGATATCGACCAGCTTTTGGCCGATTTCACGGCTGATGTGAGAGGATGGCTGCATGACAATGCTTAGAGTGAAGATCGAGACCCTCGAACAGTCCATGAGCTCGGTTTCAGAGGCCGTTAAGGCGGTAGAGGCCGGTGAACATCGGTCTGCAACAAGCGTATTGTCCTTCCCTTCCTGGGAAATGCTTCATCGTGTTCTGGCGCCCAAACGTCTCGAAATTGTGCAAGCGATGACGGGGCAGGGGCCTTTGAGCATTCGCGAGGTTGCCCGCCGGGTGGGCCGGGATTTCAAGGGTGTTTACGGCGACGTGGACATGTTGCTTGTCAGTGGTGTGATCGACAAAGCCGAGGGCGGCGGGATCGTCTTTCCCTACGACAGAATCCACTTCGAATTCGACATAGAAGCCGCAGCCTGATGCAAACCGGCTGCAGCCGTCAATGCTCCCCCTCGCACAGCCCATGATCCGATAGTGCCCGGATCACATAACAATCCTCGATCGAATGGCCGTCGCAGTGTGAGATGATCCGTTCGAGTTCGTGTTCCAGCTTCTTCAGCTTCTCGATCTTTTCGCGCACGGCGGTCAGGTGATCGGCGGCGATTCGGTCGGCATTGGCGCAAGGCAGGTCGGGATGCTGGCTGAGGGCGATCAGCTCGCGGATCGCCGGAATATCGAGCCCGAGGTCGCGGGCATGGCGGATGAAGGCGAGCCGTTCGAGATCGTTTCGCTCATACCGCCGCTGATTGCCCTCCGAACGTTCGGCCGCTTCGATCAGGCCCATCTGCTCGTAATAGCGGATGGTCGGCACCTTGACGCCGGTGCGTTTCGAAAGATCGCCGATCGACAGCATGGCCGCAAATTCCTCTTGTAGCTCTAGTCACTAGAGGAATTATCTAATCAGTCGCCGGCATGAAGACAAGCGGGTCGAGGGAAACAAAGGCCGGATGAAACAAAGGAAAGGTGACGCCATGAACGGATGCTGCAGCCATTGCCACGCCAGGTTCGACGGGGCTTCGCGGGATATCCTCCGGCTGTTCTGGGCGTTGGTCGCCACCGTGGCCGGCATGTGGCTGGTCCTCGCGATGGAGATGCTGCGGCGGTCGCATCCGCAATGGGAGCACGAAAGGCATGCAAACGAGGAACTGCCCGCGATGATCGCCAACGACAATGGCGCCGATCGCCCAACGTAAAACGGCCACTGCCCTGATTGGCAGGGCTGTGGCCGGAGAAGGCTTGTAACCTTACATGGAGAGCAGCGGATCGTCCTCGGTGCCGTTCTGCTGCTGTTTCTGCGCGTTGCCCTGTGCCAGGGCCGCCGGGTTACCGCCCATGTCCATCGCGGTTTCCTGCTTCTGGTCGTTGACGCCCATAGCTTCGAGGATCGCCTTGCGGATATCCGCTTCGACCGCGTCGCGCTCTTCCGCCGACATGCCCTTGAGATCGTCTTCGGTGAGATCGTGATCCTTGAGATATTGTTCGCGGATGCGCTCGGCCAGGGTCTTGTTGGCGAGTTCCATGAACTCGTCTTCGTATTTCGTCGAGGGCGCCTCGCCAAGCCAGGTGTCGCCGGCGTCCTGGTCGACCTCGACGCCCTGGCTTTCCATCGTCCAGAGGGCATCGGCCAGTTTTGCGCCGAACACTGTATCGCTGCCGGTAATGCCGCCCGACACGGACTGCTGCGGCGCCCCATAGTCCTTGGCGCTGCCGCCCGACGCGTTCTTGTCGCCGCCGCTTTTGCCAAGGACATTGTAAAGAGATGCGTAATAAGGGCTGCTGCTGCCGATCGTCGTCATCGCGACTCTCCTCGTGTGAGACCACTAGCGGCTTAGGTCGCGAAACCTGCACGGAGCTTTCGGATTTGACTTGCGTTAAATCGGCATCCTGGATATGGTTACATGTAACCTTTGGGGCTACTGATGCCGGTAAAGCCTAGATCATCGCGAGAAAAGGTTCGGCAACACCGGGAGCGGTTGCGGGACCAAGGCCTGCGGCCGGTACAAATCTGGGTTCCGGATGTCCGGTCTGCTGCCTTCAAAGCCGAGGCATATCGCCAGTCACTCGCGGCGGCTGCAAGTGCCGGCGCTGACGAAGACCAGGCCTTTATCGATTCTATTGCGGACTGGGCCCACGAGTGAAGCGCGGGGAGGTCTGGACTGTTTCCGGCGGCAATGACTATGCCGGTAAGCCGCGCCCCTGTGTCGTAATGCAGGATGATAGCTTCAGTGGAACGGATTCGGTCACGATCTGCATCTTCACGACCTATGAAGTGGATGCTCCGCTGTTCCGCCTCCACGTGCGGCCTGATGAAGGCAATGGCCTGCATCAGGCCTCATGGCTGATGGTCGACAAGATCGCCACAGTTCCGCGCAGCAAGATCGGTGAACGTTTGGGGCGGCTGCGCGACGACGACATCCTGCGCCTCAATCGCTCCGCGCTGGTTTTCCTCGGCCTCGCATCCCCACGTTTGGCTTAGGCCTGCTTTAAACCTCGCCGACCGGAAAACTGGACCCAATTGTAGCTCGATCCGAATTTATATAGGGTACCCCCCTATACTACATGGAGACGCTCGTGGCGCATACCATTCGGGAAAAGGCAAAGCTTCTGGCGCGGGTGCGCCGGCTGAAGGGGCAGATGGAAGCGGTCGAGCGGGCGCTGGAGGCCGAGACGCCCTGCGGCGAGGTGCTGCAGTTGCTCGCCTCCATCCGCGGTGCGCTTTCCGGGCTCACCGGAGAAGTCATGGAGGATCACCTGCGCGAGCATATCCTTCATGCCGATGACGAGAAACAGCGGGCGCAGGCGGTGGACGAACTCGCCGAGGCGCTCCGCACCTATATCCGCTGATCGAGAATGAAGGAGAAGACCATGGCCGACCCCGTCGAAGAGCTTAAGCACGAGCATGTGTTTCTGGGCGCCGACCACGAGCGCAACGAGCGCAAGGTCTGGCTGGTGATCGCGCTGACCGCGACGATGATGGTGGCGGAAATCGTCGCCGGCTCGATCTTCGGCTCGATGGCGCTGACCGCCGACGGCTGGCACATGTCCACCCATGCCGGCGCCATGTTGATTGCGGCGCTCGCCTATCTCTATGCCCGTCGCCAGGCCCGCAATCCGCGCTATACGTTCGGCACCGGCAAGCTCGGCGATCTCGCCGGCTTTGCCAGCGCCATCGTGCTCGCCCTGATCGCGCTGCTGATCGCCTGGGAGAGTTTCGTCCGGTTCGCCAATCCGGTGGCGATCGATTTCGATCAGGCGATTCTCGTGGCGGTGGTCGGGCTGGCCGTCAACCTGCTCAGCGCCTGGCTGCTCCGGGAGGATCACCATCATTCTCATCGTGGCGGCCATGCCCATCACGGCAGTCACGCCCATGACGGCGGCCATCATCACGGGCACCACGGCCATCACGGCGCCCATGCGCATGAACCCGCGGCCAAGGACCACAATCTGCGCGCCGCCTACCTGCATGTCCTCGCCGATGCGCTGACCTCGGTCCTGGCGATCGTCGCCCTCATTCTCGGCCGGTCCTACGGCTGGGCCTGGCTGGATCCGGCCATGGGCTTGGTCGGCGGACTGGTGATCGCCCGCTGGTCCTGGGGGCTGATCCGCGTGACAGCAACGGTGCTTCTGGACGCACAAGCGGATGACGAGGAACTGGCGGGCAAGATCCGCCGGAGCGTGGAGACGGAGGAGGACCGGATCTCGGACCTGCATGTCTGGCAGGTAGGGCCGGGGCACCATGCGGCGATCGTCGCGCTGGTCACGCCAAAACCCCAGGCGCCGTCCTTCTACAAGGATAAGCTCCGGGGCATCCGGGATCTGTCGCATGTGACGGTGGAGGTTACGCCGACTGGAGCAGCGTAACGGGAAGTTTTAGAATTCGGCGAATTCCTGATAGCGGCCTTCGACCCAGTCCTTCCGGACGCCTCGGACCTGCATATCGACGTTTGCGGAGCCCGCATCGTCGATTTCCATGACCCAGAGCGCATTGGCAAGCGAAGACGACAGCAGCGTGCTACTTCCCGTCAAGGCATTCGGCGAACGCTGGGCAGCGACAGTCTCGCGCTGAGGCGCTTCTTCGACTTTCCGGTCCATCTCTTGTGCCCGGTTGGGATAATAATAGCCGTTGAGGCCGCTATCGATCTTCATGGCGAAACGCCCGTGTTCAAAATGGTTAACAAATGGTTAACGCGCGAACCTTGTGCGAAGCTTGCGATCGGTGTTTCAGTTTGACGACAGGGGCTTGACAAAAATACGTCGGTGAACGGCTGTTCGGGTCGTTCCTTATCCGTTCCGGCTGCCCAGGAACCGGTCGAATATCGCCTGGGTGAGCCGCTGGTTCTGCCGATACCATGTATCTTGCGTGTAGAAGACGGGTTCGGCTGGATCCCAGCCACTTAAGGTAAAATCGCTCTGGCGGGAGAAGAAGGCGACGAACTCTTCTTCGCTTGCCCAGGTGGCGATGGCGGGTCCCGGATGAAAGCCGTCCTGGATGTCGCAGAGAATGATGCCGGTCTCGGTGCGGATCAGGCCGTGGCCGCAGAAGTCGCGGTGGAATTCGTGGATCAGCCCTTCGCCGATCTTGGCCTGCTGTAATTTTTGCCACACAAGGCGCATCCGCTCTGCCCCGAGCGCCTTGTGCGAGAGCCTGTCGCGCACCTCCGCACGGCGCCGATCCATCTCCTCCTCGGTCGCATTGATCAGAGGGTAGGGCGGCCAGGCAGGCGGCCTGGTCTTCCGCTGCCGCCAGACGGACCAGCCGGCCACGCCGAGCACACAGAGGATCACGGCATAACAGACGATCGGAATGATGATGCCCGCCATTGGCCGCTCAGCCTTCCATGGCGCGGGCCAGTTCTGCGAGCTTGCGCACGGTGTTGAGATTGCGCGACGTGCCGGGTTTCAGCGCCGGCAGCTTCAGCTTCGATCTGCCCGAGCCGATCGGATAATGGACATAGATCTCGCGCCCGGCGACGACAGCCTGCTCGCCATCCGGCGCCACCATGTTGTCGAGCGCATCTTTGTGGGCCTTCTCGGGCAGGAAGTGCACAAGCAGGAAATTCGGCTTGGCATCGGGGAAGGGCGCATTTTCGACGATCGCCTCCAGCTCTCCGGTCGAGCGCACCATCACGCCCGGCTTCTTGCCGAATTTCTGGCCCAGCGCGTCGTCCAGCCTGTCGGCAACCTTGGCCTCGGCCTCGTCAGATAGGAACAGCACGTTGCCGCTCTGGATGTAAGTTTTGACGTCCGTGAAGCCGAGCCCTTCGCAGATCGCCTTGAGCTCGGTCATCTGGAGCGCGGTGCCGGTGACATTTACCGCGCGAAGCAGGGCAACATAGACTGCCATTTCTCACCTCCCAAGGGCAACCCGTTAGCGTTTTGGTGTCGCCAACATGCATTGAAGGGCATCGCCAGCCAGCCCCCCTCTGCCCTGCCGGGCATCTCCCCCTCAAGGGGGGAGATCACAAGCGGCGCGACCATCACTTCCAAACAAGCGTCATGCGGGGGCGCAGGATGAGACGTTGAATGTAGAGCGGTGAGCAGGCTCCTAGCCAATCTCCCCCCTTGAGGGGGAGATGCCCGGCAGGGCAGAGGGGGGTATCACACGGCCCGCCTTCCCTGGCAGACCCCTTACATCTTCCCCGCCACCTTGATCGCAAACGCATACTCAAACGCGATCTCTTCCAGCCGCTGGAAACGTCCCGACTTGCCGCCATGGCCGGCGGCCATGTTGGTCTTCAAGAGGATCGGCGCGGTGCCGGTCGAGAATTCGCGGACCTTGGCGACCCATTTGGTCGGCTCCCAATAGGTGACGCGCGGGTCGGTCAGGCCGGAAATGGCGAGGATCGGCGGATAGGGTTTTGCGCCGACATTGTCGTAGGGCGAGTAGGCGGCGATCCACTGGTATTCTTCCAGGCTGTCGATCGGGTTGCCCCATTCCGGCCATTCCGGCGGGGTCAGCGGCAGCGTGTCGTCGAGCATGGTGTTCAGGACATCGACGAAGGGAACGGCGGCGATGATGCCGGCGAACTTTTCCGGCGCCATATTGGCAATGCCGCCCATCAGCATGCCGCCGGCCGAACCGCCCTCGGCGATGATGTTCTCGTAGGAGGTGAAGCCCTGGGCCACCAGATGGTCGGCGGCGGCGATGAAGTCCTTGAACGTGTTCTCCTTGAATTCCATCTTGCCGGTCTCGTACCAGGCAAACCCCTTGTCCTTGCCGCCGCGGACATGGGCGATGGCATAAACGAAGCCACGATCGGCGAGCGACAGGTTGTTGGTCGAGAACCCGGCCGGAATGGTGATGCCGTAAGCGCCGTAGCCGTAGAGCAGGCAGGGGGCCGAGCCATCGAGCGGCGTATCTTTCCGGTAGAGCAGCGAGACCGGCACCAGTTCGCCGTCATGCGCCGGCGCCATCACCCGGCGGGTGATGTAGTCGTCCGGATTGTGGCCCGACGGCACTTCCTGGGTCTTCAGGAGCACCCGCTCGCGGGTGGTCATGTCGTAGTCGTAAAGCTGGCTCGGCGTCGTCATCGAGGAGTAGGAAAAGCGGATGACGTCGCTGTCGTATTCGGCGGCACCCTGCAGGCCGAGCGAATAGGCCTCTTCGGCAAAGGCGATCGCGTGCTCCTCGCCGGTCGTCCGGTCGCGGATGATGATCTGCGGCAGTCCGTCCTTGCGCTGCAGCCACAGCAGATAGCGGGCGAACGCCATGTGGCTGATTATCAGCCGGCCAGGCTCGTGCGGCACGACCTCGGTCCAGTTCTGCTTGCCCGGTGCATTGACCGGCGTCTGCATGATCTTGAAGTCCTTGGCGTCGCCATCATTGGTGAGGATGTAGAAGACGTCGCCGCCCTCGGTCATCGAATATTCGATACCTTCCTCGCGCTCTGCGACCAGCGCCGGTTCCGCTGTCAGGTCCTTGGTCGAGAGCAGCCGGTATTCCGACGTCTCGTGGTCGTGGATGTCGATATAGATGAAGTCGTCGAGCAGCGAGCCGCCGACGCCCATGAAGAAGCCCGGATCCTCTTCCTCGTAGACCAGGCGGTCTTCCGATTGCGGCTGGCCGACGATGTGGTGGAAGACTTTTGACGGCCGGTGGTTCTCGTCCTGCAGGGTATAGAAGAAGCTCTTGCCGTCAGGCGCCCACACCCCGCCGCCGCCGGTATTTTCGATCACGTCGGCCAGATCTTCGCCGGTCGCAAGGTCGCGGATGCGGAGCGTGAAATATTCCGAACCCTTGTCGTCGTAACCCCAGATGCCGCGGGAATGGTCGCTGGTGTGGTCGATGCCGGAAAGGCGGAAATAGTCCTTGCCCACCGCTTCCTTGTCGCCGTCGAGCAGGAGCTGTTTCTCGCCGCCGTCGCGCGGGGTGCGGAAATAACGCGGCTGCTCGCCGCCGGTCACGAAAAGCGTGCCATAGGCGAACGGCCCGTCCTTCATCGGCACGGACGAGTCGTCTTCCTTGATGCGGCCGCGCATCTCGGCAAACAGCACCTTCTGAAGCTCGGCCGTGTCGCCCATCGCCGCTTCCATATAGGCGTTCTCGGCCTCCAGATGCTTGCGGATTTCCGGATCGAGGAGCGACGGATCCTTGAACATCGCCTGCCAGTTGTCGGCCCGGAACCAGGCGTAGTCGTCGGTGCGGGTAATGCCGTGGCGTGTATCGGAGACCGGCTTCTTGGGCGCAACGGGAGCGGCGGGAAGATTGGCGAAAGGCGATGTGCGGGAGGTGGCCAAGGAAGCACTCCGGTTGTGAGGCGAGGAGTGCCAGAGATAGGGGGCGCTTGGCCGCGAGGCAAGCGGGGAAGGCGAGGGGAGCTTACTTCTTCCTGGGCTTCTGATTGGGAAGCACGCCATCAAGCCAGCTCTGCCAGAACACGAAAGCAACGACGAATGCCAAACCAACCGCTGGCATCAGAAGCAGGATTATTTGCTCACGTGTCATTTGCTGAGCCCTCTTAAGATCCAACCACCCGCGAAATGTAATGCTCCCCCGAACAAAAAGCAAACCGCCATAGTCCCACCGATGGAGACCAGATCCCCTGATACTGCAGCTGGCTCGTACATCGCGCGAATGATCGGCGTGAATACGCCGACAAGAATGGCGCCGATCCCGATATTGTTCAGAAATGTCGCACGGAGCTTGATCTGCTCCTTCTTGGCATCCGAGAGCGGCAGCGGCAAATCCTCGATCACCGGCAATTACCCGAATGCCGCTTGCCGTGAAGGCTCAGGAATCTCGCGCCCCATGTCCTGCGCCGCCTCGATCCAGCTTTCGATCGCATGCTGCACGTTGGAAAGTGCTTCCTGCGGTGTCTCGCCATCGCTCATGCAGCCGGGAAGATCCGGCACCGTTGCCAGAAAACCACCGCCGTCTTCGGCAGAAAGCGGGGAGACCAGAACGGAATATCGCAATGGACTCATGAGAAAGCCCTCACAGCGTCGATAAATTGCACAAGCTTACGAATATATACTGGCTTGATCGGTCGTTAGAAAGGCACGGTCAGAATTTCGCGCATCATCGGATGGCTAACCTTATAGTGAGAGCTTCCGGATCGCGGCGCTGCACAGGAAATACCCAATTCCTCGCAGACGCTTGCTCAGCTTCCGCCCCATTACCCAGCCCGATCACATCAGCCTATTTCCCGTTCTGGTAGGTGGTCAATTGCGCAGCCGTCTCATAGTTTCCGCCCGTCCGAGTCATATTGGATAGGAAATGACATGATAAAAACCTGGTCACTCGCTGCGCTGGCCCTTCTTTCCGCCCTGCCGGCGCATGCGCTCGATGCCCGGATCGTCCGGCAGCTCGATGCGCTCGCCCCGGACGAGCGGCGCGAACAGCGCTGCGATATCGAGGCGATGGATCGCATCAAGCAAGACAACAAGGGCGAGTTCAAACCGGACAAGGTGATTGCCTACACGTTCGGCGATCCGATCGAGGCCGGCAACGCCATCCGTGCGCCGGGGGCCGTTTTCCGCAGCGCCGGCGACTGGTACCGGCTCAAATACAGATGCGAGACCGGCGACGAAGGCCTGAAAGTGATGTCCTTCGACTACAAGATCGGCTCGAAGGTCCCGCGCGAGGAATGGGAAAAATATTACCTCTACGAGTAGCGTAATATCTCGACGAACGAGGTCATCCCGGCAGGTGCGGCACGGTCTTGCGGTCGGGGAAAAGTTCGTTCAGCACCGTCATCATGATCAGGGAAAGCGGCAGGGCGAGCATCGCCCCGACCGCGCCCCACATCCAGGTCCAGAACAGGATGGCGATGAAGACGATGAAGGGATTGATCTCCCATTGCCGGCCCATGATCGCCGGGAAGATCAGGTTCTCCATGGCAAGATGGACGGTGAAGAAGACAATCGCCGGGATCAGGCCGAGAAACAGGGCGTCATGGGTCAGAATGCCGGCGATCGCGACCGAAACGGTCATCAGCGTGATGCCGAGGAACGGGATAAAGCTTGAGACGAAAGCGAACAGTCCCCACAGGATCGGCATGGAAAGCCCGCCGAAATAGGCGATCAGCGCCATCACCACCCCGAGCCCCAGATAGAGAAGGCTGGCGGTCGCGAAATAATAGCCGAGCACCTGGTCGATCGAGTTGAGCACCCGGATCGCCATCAGCCGCTGGCGGCGTGTCGGAAAGGCGAGAATGATGGTGCGCCGCAGCCGCACCCGGCCGTAGAGGAAGAGCAGCAGGGCCGCAAAGAAGATCATCCCCTGGATGATGGCGGGGGTCAGGTTGGCGGTGACGATGCCGAGAATGTTGCCGGAATTCTCGATCAGCGACTGCATCGACATCGGCCCGGTTTCGAATGTCGCGGGCGAGACGTTCAGCCAATGCTGGCTTTCGAGGAACGGCTTGATGCGGTTGATTGTCCGCTCGATGAAACTGGGGCCTTCCTGGATCAGCGTCGCGACCGGTTCGGCGAGCGAGTTGATGATCAGGAACAGGACCGCGAAAACCAGCGTCGACAGGATGAAGGCAATGCCGAAACGGGGAACGCCCGCCTTGCCGAGGCGATCCGCGACGAGCCCGAGGATCAGGCCGACGACGATGGCGAGCGTGACGGGGATCAGGATCAACGACATGTAATGGACGAGCGAGAAGAATACGATCGCGAAAATGCCGATGACTGCCCATGCCATCGCCACGTCGAGCGCCTCGCGCCCGAGCGGCAGGTTCTCGGCGGCCTCGATATCTTCCGGACGCAGGGCCGCGTCCTTGCGTTGCGCCGACATGTCCGTCAGGGATTTCCTCAGCTTGCCATTGCCGCGCGCACTCATGATTGTCATGTCCAGAGGTCCCCGTGATGCCTCTCAACGCAAAAGCGACGCTCCGGTTCCGGAGCGCCGCTTCTGCGCGAAAAACGGGGATGATCGGGCTCAGGCGGCGAGCGTCAGGCCGATGCCCCACGGATCTTTCAGGGACCAGCCTTCGGCGGTTTTGGTGGCTGCGATCTCCTGGGCGTCGAGCGCCGTCAGTGCCCTGTCGAGCGCCGCCTTGTCGTTGAACCGGACCGTATAGTCCGAGAGCCCGGTCATATTGCCTTCGCGCGCCTGCGCGCCACGGCTGTTCCAGATATTGGCAGCGATATGGTGGTGGTAGTCGCCGGTCGCAAAGAAGCTGGCGCCGGGATACCGCGCCATGACCTTCAGGCCCAGCACGTCGCGATAAAAGGCGTCGGCCTGCGGAATATCGCCGACCTGCAGATGAATGTGGCCGACAGCGGTGCCGTCCGCCATGCCGTCGAAGGCCTCTTTCGAAGCGCTGTTGTAGAGTTCCTGCAGGTTCAGGCGTTCGGTCGCCATGGCGACAGTGCCGTCCGGATGGTAGGTCCATTCCTGCGGCGTGCGGTCGCGGTAGATCTCGATGCCGTTGCCTTCCGGGTCGGAAAGATAGATCGCCTCGCTGACCAGGTGATCGGACGCACCGTCCAGCCTGATATTGTTGTGGGCGGAATGGGCCAGCCAGTGCGCAAGCGCCTGTCGGTTCGGCACCAGGAAGGCGGTGTGGAACAGGCCCGCCGCATTGCGGGGCGCGCGGGCGACGTTCTTGCCTGTCGAAAGCGTCAGGAGCGGCTGGCCGCCGACGCCCAGCACCTCGCCGCTGGGATTCTTCTCGATGACCTTCAGGCCGATGATGTTCTGGTAGAAGCCGGACACCAGGGGCAGGTCGCTGACGACCAGATGCGCGCCGCGGACATGGGCAGGGCGAGTGAGGGCGAATGGCTGCGTGACATCGGACATATCGAAATCCTTTAAGCGGCGTCGGGCGGCCGAAACGGCCTGTTGCAACTTATATGGCCGATGTCCATCGTTCACGGAAGAGCGCAAAATGGCGATTGATCGTCTCCAAATTGTAGACGATCAACGGGCATTTGACCTTGGTCAACGCGGCTCGAACCACGTTAAGCTACGATAGGCCGAAAGGCCTGAAGGAGATCGCATGTACAAGAAGATTATCGTCGCAGTGGATGTCTCCGCTCTGGAAAAGGGCGAACGCATCCTGCGCAACGCATCGAACCTGCTGGACGGGGACGGTACCATCCTGATCGTCAACGTGGTGGAGGACATGCCCGCGTATCTTGTCTCCGACCTGACCGTTGATCTGACCGTCGCAGCCCGTCAGGATGCCGAACGGCAGCTCGTCGATCTTCGCCAGAAAGTCGGCGTCGAGGCTGACATCGAGATCCGCCAGGGCTCGCCGGCGCGCGAAATCCTCGCGGCGTCTGAAGAGCAGGGCGCCGATCTGATCATCGTGGCCTCGCATATTCCGGACCTGTCGAACTATCTGATCGGCGCCACCGCCGACCGCATCGTGCGCCACGCAACCTGTTCGGTCCTTGTCGACCGCTGAAAGGGGACGGAACCATGGATACGACAAGATATGGCAGCATCCTGAGAGCGAGGAAGGCCGAACTGGAAAGGCGCCTGAACCGCATCGAAGAGGATTTCGTCACGCCCCGCAATCCTGACGACGACGACCGCGCCGTCGAACGCAACAATGACGAAGTACTGGAAGAACTCGGCGAAACCGGCGAACGGGAGCTTGCGGCGATCGATGCGGCACTTCACCGCATCGCTGCCGGCACCTTCGGCATTTGCGCCCGATGCGGCCAGCCGATCGCCGAGAAACGCCTGGATGCCGTGCCGCACACGTCACTCTGCCAGACATGCGCCGGCGAGGTGGCGGACGAAGTTTAACGCGGGAAACGGAATGTGAATCGTCCCTCTCTTGCCTTCCGCCACGGTCGTGCTCATTCTTAAGGGCGAGGCAGGCGGAAGGGCGGATGAACGAGTTTTTCAATTTCGGGCGGAAATACGATTTTCACGAGATCGTTGCGGATGGCATCATCCACGGCGTCGGCATCGTGTTTGCGCTGGTCGGCGCCACCGCTCTGATCTTCTACGCGACCGTCTGGTCGAGCCATGGGGAGATCGCCGCCGCCTGGATCTATGGCCTTGGACTGATCATCTGTCTGTCGATCTCGTTCACCTACAATATCTGGCCGCACTCGCGCACCAAATGGGTGCTGCGGCGGCTCGATCATTCGGCGATCTTCATCCTGATAGCAGCGACCTATACGCCTTTCCTGCAGCGTGGCGCGCACGACCCCTGGATATTCGCCATGCTCCTGGCGATCTGGGCGACCGCCATTTTCGGCATAACGCTGAAATGCCTGTTTCCGGGCCGTTACGACAAGCTGGCAATCCTGCTCTATCTCGCCATGGGCTGGAGCGGCGTGATGGTCGCCGGGACGATCTCGCAATATCTGCCCGCCGTCACCATCTGGCTGATCGTCATCGGCGGCTTCATCTATTCGCTGGGAGTTATCTTCCACGTCTGGGAACGGCTGCGTTTCCAGAATGCGATATGGCACGGTTTCGTGGTCGCCGCCGCCGCCGTCCATTACGGCGCGGTCATGACCTGCTTCAGCCTCTCCGGCGGTTCTTGATCGTCACCGGTTATCGGGCGCAGCCGACCGGCTTCAGGCTTGCGACCATCCGCTTGACGATCGCGTCATAGGCCTTGAGGTCTCGGCCGCGGTATTCGATCATCATGAAGGCCGCCGCATCGTCGCAGAGCTGCACGCCGCGCACATAGAGAATGCGGCCATCTTTGGCGCCCGAATAGCTCGCCCAATCCGCCTCGACCCGCGAATAGGAAATCTGCCAGCCATCGTCCATCGCCTGCATGATGCGGTTCGAGGCCTCGCCTTCGAAGGCGGTGTCGAGAAGATTTGTGCCGAAGACGAGAATGCGGTCGCCATTGGCGCCGGTAAATGTCCGGCCGTCGTCATTGTCGGGCGCCCGTGCCATCTTGAACCCGGGCGGCACCTCGACACGGTAGCCGAAGCGGGCATTGCTGTAGGTCTGCCATTCGGCGGCGGAGGCCGCGGGCACGGTGGCCAGCCATGCCAGAACCATCAGGAAATACCGCATTCCGCCCTCCCGCGTGAATGCCGATGACGCTATCAGAAGAGCCGGACGCCAACAATCTGGACTCGCCGCTCGATCGTCTGCTATAGTGGACGGAATTGCATCATGATGGACAAGACAAGATGACCCAGCCGCTCGTGCGCGACGCCACCGAAGCCGATCTCCCCGTGATCATGGAGATCTACAACGACGCGGTCGCCAACACGACGGCGATCTGGAACGAGGTTCTCGTCGATCTCCAGAACCGCAAGGAATGGTTCGCCGCCCGCAAGGCGCGTGGCTTCCCGGTTCTGGTTGCGGATGTCGACGGCAAGGTCGCCGGATACGCCTCCTATGGCGACTGGCGCGCCTTCGACGGTTTCCGCCACACGGTCGAGCATTCCGTCTACGTCCACCGCGATTTCCGCGGCGGCGGCATCGGGGGAATGCTGATGCGGGACCTGATCGGCCGCGCCGCCGAAAACGGCATCCACGTCATGGTCGCCTGCATCGAGGCCGGAAACACCGCCTCGATCGGCCTTCACGAAAAACTCGGCTTCCGCACCGCCGGCACGTTTTCCGAGGTCGGCACCAAGTTCGGCCGCTGGCTGGACCTGACCTGCATGGAGCTCAAGGTTACGGGGTGACGTTGATAACGGCTATCGAACTTGGTATTCTCTTGCCAAAGGAATAGTGCCATGGCCAGCGATGATAATCTCGGAAGACATCTGGAAAACTATGTCGACGAGCTGGTGAATGCCGGACGTTACGATTCGCGCGACGACGTTCTGCGGGAAGGCCTCCGGCTGCTGCAGATCAAGGAGCGGCGACGCGTGGAACTTGAGGATGCGTTGGCCCGCGGGCTGGCGGATTCTGAAGCTGGGAGAGGAACGCCTGCCGAAGAGGTTCTGGCCGATTTCGAGGCGCGTTATGCGGCCGGGATGAAAGACCGCACTGCGTGATCGTCATCTTCACGCCCGAAGCGCGTGGCGACCTCAACCGGATATGGGCCTATATCGAGCAAAGCAATCCCCGACGCGCCATCAGTTTCGTACGTGAAATCGTCGGACGAAGCATGGCCCTATCAGACATGCCTTTACGATACCCGCTCATGCCGGGGCATGAACCAAGCGGCATCCGTCGAATACCTCACGGCAACTATCTGATCTTTTACCGGATCGTGGACGAGCGGATTTACATCCTGCACATTCTCAACGGCGCCCAGGACTACGAAGCCATCCTCTTCCCCGACGAATGATTCTCAGCTCCGCTGCAGCGCCAGATGCGCGCCGAGCCCGACCAGCAGCGCCCCTCCAGCCCTCTGCATCAGCCTTTGCGCCCCGCTCGAACGCTTCAGCCGGGTAATCACCGCGCCGGCCAGCAGCACACAGACGATATCGGCCGACGAGAACATCAGGTTGACGATCGTGCCGAGGATGACGAACTGCAGCCAGATGGGGAAGGCGGCCGAGGCGTCGATGAACTGCGGCAGGAAGGCGAGGAAGAAGATCGCCGTCTTCGGGTTCAGCACTTCCACCGTGATGCTTTCGAAAAACGCGCGCCGGCCGGATTTCTGGGCAATCTCCGGAAGCTCGAGATCGCCGGCCGCCTTGGCGCGAAACAGCGAGATGCCGAGCCAGACGAGATAGGCCGCCCCCGCCAGCTTCACCGCCAGATAGAGCATCGGCACCGCATGGAACAGCACCGAAAGCCCGGCGGCGGCGGCAAACACATGCGCATATCCGCCGATATGGATGCCGAGCGAGGCCATCAGGCCCGACCACCGCCCGCGCGCCAGCGTCTGGGCCGCGGCATAAAGCATGGCCGGGCCGGGGATATAGGCGAAGACCGCGGTGGTGGCGAGGAAGGCGAGAAACAGCTCGGTCGAGGGCATGTCTTGTTCCTTGAATGAACCCGCATCATTGCAACAGGCGGCGCCCCGCTTCAAGTGCGCTCAGCGCAGCCCGTCGAGCACTGCAGCTTGAGAACACTTCGATCCGCACCGAAGCATCCGCCCTGCGTCCTGACTTAGAACCCCCGCATCGAAATGCGAACAGACAGGCCGAGATCATGCCGAACACACCGAATATGACCAGGGAACTGGCGCTGCTTCTCGCGCTCTCCACGCTCTGGGGCGCTTCCTATACGTTCATCAAGATCGGCGTCGGGACCATCCCGCCGGTGACGCTGATCGCGTTGCGGACGCTGATCGCTGGAGCGGTGCTGCTTGCCGTCATCCGCTGGCGCGGCCTGAAATTGCCGCGCGAAGGGGCGACATGGGCGCGCTTTCTGTTCCAGGCCTGCTTGAACAGCGCCATCCCTTTCACGCTGATTGCCTGGGCCGAGCAGTCGACCGATGCCGGGCTTGCCGCGATCCTCAATTCGACCACGCCGATCTTCGCCTTCCTGATCACCGCATTGATCACCCGCCACGAGGCGGTGACGGTGCGAAAACTGTTCGGCGTCGGCGCGGGGCTTGTCGGCATCTGCATGGTCATCGGTGTAGAGGCGCTGTCGGGCCTCGGGGAGGGGCTCGTGCCACAGCTGGCGATCGTATTGGCCACGGTGTGTTATGCCGGTGCCGCGATCTTCGGCAAGAACTTCAAGGGCCTCGATCCGATCATGCCGGCCGCGGGCTCGCTCGTCTGCGGCGCGGCGCTGCTGGTGCCGGCAAGCCTGATCGTCGACAGGCCCTGGACGCTTGCACCCGCACTGGACTCGATCCTCGCGCTGGTCGCGCTCTCGGTCTTTTCGACGGCACTTGCCTTCGTCATCTATTTTCGGCTGATGCAGACGCTCGGCTCGGTGGGCGCAACGTCGCAGGCCTATCTGCGGGTGCCGGTCGGGGTGGCGATCGGTGTCGTTTTCCTCGGCGAAAGCCTGCATCCGGGCGCATGGGCGGGCCTGATCTGCGTGGTCGCGGGCGTTGCCGCCATGACCCTGCCGGCGCGCAGGAAGCTCTCGGCGGTGTGATATGGCGGTCGTCAGTCCTGCGTCGGCTCTCCCGTCGTCTTGCCGGATAGATGGGCCTCGACGGCGAGGTTCAGTTCCCGCAGCAGGCCCGCAAGCTGCGCCTTCTTGTCCGGATCAAAGCCCGCGATGGCTTCCGCCTCGTTCGCCATGTCCTGCCGGAACGCGGCCTCCGCCCGCCTGGCGCCTTCGTCCGTCAGCTGCACCGCCAGACTGCGGCCGTCGTTGTCGGACGGGACGCGCTTGATCAGGCCGGCCTTTTCCAGCCGACCGAGCCGATGGGTGAGGCTGCCGGACGCGATCATCAGCGACCGGTAGAGTTCCGTCGGGGTCAGCCGATGGGGCGGACCGGAGCGCAGCAGCGTCGCGACCACGTCGAATTCCCCGCGGTCAAGGTTGAACGATGCGAATGTCGCCTCGATCGACGGCGTGACCAGCCGCGACAGGCGGTAGATGCGGCCGAGAACTTCCATCGGCCCCGTATCGAGGTCCGGCAATTGTCTGGCCCACTGGGCCCGCGCCCGGTCGATGTGATCCTGCGTTTTTTGCGTCCGTGCCATTCCGATTCTCCGTCTCGATAAAACTATCTTGACATGAAGATAAATCGGGAGCAAATATCTTCACGTGAAGATAAATAGGTGAGGAACCGACCATGCCTTCGATCGCCGCAAGAAAGCCATTTGAAATCCCGCTGATCGTGCAGATGCTTGCCTGTTCGTTTCTGTGGGGAAGCGCCTTCATTCTGCTGAAGATTGCCGGCACCGCGCTGTCGCCGCTGGCTTTGACGGCGGTGCGAGGGCTGATGGGCGGCACGCTGATCGCCGCCTGGATGATCGTCTCCGGCCACAATATTCTCCCGCGCGGCCGGGAAATGCGCGACTGGGTCGTTCTCGGTTTCCTGCAGGGCGTCGTGCCGAACAGCCTGACCGCCTATGCGCTGACGGAAATTTCGGCGGGCCTGACATCGATGATTCAGGCCTCCACGCCGCTCGTCGTCGCGGTTCTGGCGCAGGCGCTGTTTGCGAGCGAGCGGCTGACGCCGAAAGTGGCGCTCGGGCTTGCAACCGGCTTCGGCGGCATGGTCCTGCTGATCGGCCCGGCAGCGCTCGGTGCCGACAACGTCAGCCTTCGCGGCGTCGGCGCCGTGGCCATCGTCGCGGTCAGCTATGCACTCGGCAATCTTTATGTGCGCGGCATTCCAGGTGCTCAGCCGGTCCGGCTGGCGCTGGGACAGCAGCTGTTTTCCGGCCTGCCCACCTTCGCCGTGGTGCTCTATCTCGGCGGTCTTTCGGCCTTCTCTCCGGCACTCGACAACCTGCCGCTGCTTCTCGTTCTCGGGGTGTTCGGAACGGCCCTGCCGATCGTTCTCTACATGAACATCCTCAAGAAGGCAGGCCCGACGATCGGCTCGATGAACGGTTATTTCCTGCCGCCCTGGACGATTATCCTCGGTTTTGTCCTGCTGGGTGAACCCGTGAGCCCGAGAGAGATCGTCGCCACCGCGATCGTGCTTGCCGGCGTCGCGATCGTGTCGCTGAAGACGGAAACTCTGTTGATCGCCTGCCGCAGGCTGGCCACCCTTCTTCGCCCGCGGCGCAGCGGCAAGATCGCCTGAACCGGGAGGTTGAGTTGGAAGGTAAATGAAAGGCCCGGCAGTCCGGGCCTTTTCTATTTCCGAGGCAGCACCGCCGCCACGAACGCTTCCAGGCTCCTGCGCACATGCGCGTCGATCGGCCCCGCCGGATTGAACCCCCACCAGAGAAGGCAGCCCTGCCACTGCGAAGCCATCAGCATGCCGATATTGTCCGGCGTGCAGGGGGTCGATGCAAAACAGGCAGTGATCGCGGTGGAAATCACCGCGCCCCAGGCGCTGCCGCGTGCGCGCAGGCGCGGATCGCGAAAATCCTCCCGCAGCATCAGCAGGCCTTCGGCATAGGCTTCGATGCCGCCATAGTCTCCGGAAAGCGCGACGAGAATGTCCACGGCACCTTCAGGCGTCCTCGGCGCGGCGGCGATCGCCGCTTCCGTCTTGGCATCCAGGTCGTCCCAGGCAAACAGCAGCGCGGCGCGGGCAAGTTCTTCCTTGTTCCTGAAGCGCTGCACCAGCGTCGAGGCGGAAAGGCCGCAGGCCGCGGCGAGCGAGGCGAAGGTCAGCGCCTCCGGACCTTTTTCATGCATCACCTTCAGTGCCGCCGCCAGTACGTCCCTGTCCGGCATGGTTTTCGGTCGCGCCATCTTGCCTCTCGGATTATAAACGAATAAACGTTTATATATTGCCTCGATTTGGAAAGCCAGTTCTAACCATAAGGAACCGGAAGGGAAGGAGCAGTCATGTCGCACGTGTACAAAAAGCCGCTTGAGGGAAAAATCGCGCTGGTGGCGGGTGCCACGCGGGGTGCCGGGCGGGGTATCGCGGTGGAGCTCGGGGCGGCCGGCGCAACCGTTTACGTGACCGGACGAACGACGCGGCAGAAGCAATCCGAATACCGAAGGCCTGAGACGATCGAGGACACTGCCGACCTGGTGACGCAAGCCGGCGGTACCGGAATCGCAGTGCCGCTCGATCATCTCGTCCCGGAGGATGTCGCAGCGCTCGTCGAGCGCATCCGCCAGGAGCAGGGGAGGCTCGACATCCTGATCAACGACATCTGGGGCGGCGAACATCTGTTCGAATGGGACAAGCCGGTCTGGGAGCACAATCTGGAAAACGGCCTGCGCATGCTGCGGCTGGAGCTCGATACCCACCTGATCACCGCCCATCATGCGCTGAAGCTGATGATCGAGAAGCCGGGCGGCCTGCTGGTCGAGGTCACCGATGGCACGGCGGAATACAATGCCGAACATTACCGGCTCTCGCCCTTCTACGATCTTTGCAAGACGGCGGTCACCCGGCTCGCCTGGGCGCATGGCAAGGATCTGGAGAAGGTCGGCAGCACCTCGGTCTCGATCACGCCGGGCTGGCTGCGCTCCGAAATGATGCTGGATATCTACAAGGTGAGCGAGGAGAACTGGCGCGACGCCCTCGTCGCCCAGCCGCATTTCTGCATTTCCGAAACCCCGCGCTTTATCGGCCGGGCGGTATCAGCGCTTGCCGCCGATCCGGACCGGGCACGCTGGAACGGCCAGTCGCTGTCGAGCGGCGGCCTCGCCAAGGTTTACGAGTTCGACGATGTCGACGGCTCGCGGCCGGATTGCTGGCGCTACATGAAAGAGGTTCAGGAGCCCGGCAAGCCGGCCGACGCTACGGGCTATCGCTGATCAGCCGCCCATCGCCGCCCTCCCGATCGCCATTCGCTCGGCCTCGTCGCGCAGGTCGAGCGTGACCACGGTGCCGTCGCGGATGCCGCGTTTCAGCGCATCCTTCCGCTCCGGCGCGACCCGGATCTCCTGCCTGTCGAAAAGCACCTGCAGCCGGCTGCGCGACAGCGGCAGTTCCGCAGCCAGCAGACGGTCGAGCCGCAGGCCGGTGGGATGGGGCAGGGCAAGCGTGATCGCGATCCGCCGCCAGTCCGCATCGTGGCGCAGCACCGCCTTGCGCGTCTCGATGTCGTCGCTTTCCTCGATGCGTCCGGCCTTGGCTTTCAGCGCCTGCGCGTCGAATTCGATGCGGGTCACGAAGTCCGGCGTGCTCGCCTGCATCGCGTGGAGCATGGCGGGATCGATCGCCCGGACGCTCTGCCGCTCGAAGACCGGCCGGTTCCAGGTGCCGTCGCAGGCGATGCATCTGTAGATGAGCCAGGCATCGAGCCGCTTGCCATTGGCATTGAGGCGGATGCGGCCGCTGGAGCGGAAGGGTTTCGGGCCGCCGCAGGTGCTGCAGGCAAGGATCGGCCGGGGTGGAGTTTTGAGGGTTGCTGTCCATTCGAGATGGAGGATGTCGCACATGCCGTTTTGATCTTCCGGTCAGGAAGTTCATGCGGGAAACGGCACTCAAGAAGCCCTCTTGGGGGCGCACGCGGTGTGGCGAAGGTCCGGACGAAGGGAGCGTCGGAGGTTGTCGTCGGACGGTTCAGGGCAGCGTAAGGCCGCACTGGCACGATCAATGCCAAACCGGTCTCAAGCCGCCACCCCGATGAACAGTGTTCCCACGCGGACAAGCGTCATCGCTCGTCCAGCATGGGAGGGTGAACCTGTCGAGACCGGGGATTACTTAGGCAAACTGAACCTCAAAGGCCGACGCTCTTCGACTGAAAGGGATAAGCATGCGAAAATCGAAGTCAAGATTTTTTGGACGTCGCGCCGCGGCCGTTGTGACCTATATGCGGTCCTGACCTATATGAAGCCAAACCAGTCGTTCAGCGAGGATCGTACCATGGACATCAAGCGCAGCGGATCGCAGCCTTCCAAGGCGCCGCCACAATATTTCACCGGCACCGTCCGGCTCGATCCGATCGTCGAGGCGCCGGAGCCGGCCCGGGTCCGCGCCCTTTCGGTCACCTTCGAACCGGGTGCGCGCACCGACTGGCACACCCACCCGCTCGGCCAGACGCTGCTCGTCACGGCCGGCTTGGGCTTGGCCCAGGTCTGGGGCGAGCCGGTCCGGGCGATCCGGCCCGGCGACGTGATCTGGTTCCCGCCCGGCGAAAAACACTGGCACGGCGCAACCGCCACCACCGCCATGACCCATATCGCCATCCAGGAAGCGCTGAACGGCAGCACGGCGGAATGGCTGGGCGCGGTGACCGACGATGAATATGCAGCCGAGGTCGCGAAAGACTGAGCCGAACCGGCTCGGCGTCTTTCGACGTTCAAAAAGATCTCGCGCGTCATTGAACGGAAACGTCTGGCGCGCGAAGATGAGGCATATTCCGAACCGGAACCAGGAGACGCTGCCGTGCCGAGCCAGACCCGCATTTCCAACCAGGACCTGACCGTCGACATTTCCTCGCTCGGCGCGGAGATGCAGGCGCTGACGGCGGCCGATGGCCGCTCGTTCCTCTGGAATGGCGATGCCGCCTTCTGGAACGGCCGCTCGCCTGTTCTGTTTCCAATCGTCGGCAAGGCCCCGGAAAACCGGATCAGCATCGACGGCAGGTCCTACGAGCTGAGCCAGCACGGTTTTGCCCGCCGCAGCGAATTTACGCTTGCCGCGTCGAGCGCGACCATGTGCCGTTACGAACTCGCCGCCTCCGACGCGACACGCGCCGTCTACCCGTTCGAATTCCTGCTGGCGGTCGAGCATGCGCTCAACGGCCGGGCGCTGACGGTCGCGGCCGAGGTCGAAAACCGTGATTCGAAGCCGATGCCCTTCGGCCTCGGTTTCCACTCGGCCTTCGTCTGGCCGATCCCCGGCGCGGCCGGCAAGGCCCACACCATCACCCTCGACAACGGCGCCGAACCGGCCCTGACGCGGCTCGAAGGCGGGTTGATAAAGCCGGAAAAACTTGCCTCCCCCTTCAAGGCCGGCAAGCTGACGCTCGACCATGCGATGTTCGAGGCGGATGCGATGATCTTTGCCGAGGGGGCCGGCGAGGGGCTGACCTATGCCGCCGAAGGCGGCCCCGCGCTCAAATTCTCCTTCGACAACCTGCCGAACCTGGCGCTCTGGCAGAAACCCGGCGCGCCCTTCATCTGCATCGAACCCTGGCACGGTACGGCGGCCGAACTCGGCGGGTCCGACGATCTCGCCAGGCGGCCCTACGGCGTGGTTCTTGCATCCGGCGAAAAGGCCCGCTTCGCCTTCACGGTGGAGCTGCCGGTCTAGCGTCCGGAGCCATCCCGGCTTCCGGCCGCGCCACATTGGGTTTATGACTGGCGCAGGCATTCCCGGCTGCAATGGCCGCCCGATCATTGTCCATGACAAGGACCCACCCTGACCTCAGGCGGTTCCGCGGGTGCCGCTGGAGGAAACCATGGCCGCGTCGCTTCGCATAAACCATCTGTCCATCAGAGTCCGCGATCTCACCCGCAGCGCTGATTTCTACCGGCAGGTCCTGCGCCTGCCGGAAATCGAGTGCAAGGTCGGCAAACCGAACATCCGCTGGTTCGGCATCGGCGACGACCACTCCATCCACCTGATCGAAGGTGATTTCGGCGCCACCTATGTCACCATGTCGACGCATCTCTGCATCGCCGTGACCGACCTCGATGGCACGATCGCCCATATCGCCGGAACCGGCACGACATATAGCGATCTGGCGAGAAACGAGGGCATGATCCATATCCGCCGTGACGGCGTGCGGTCTATCTACCTGCAGGATCCGGACGGCTACTGGCTCGAGATCAGCGACGATTATTGAGACGGCGAGACAAAAGGCTTCGACCCCTCAGGCGTTCTCACTCGAGATACGGTTTTCAAAAGTCTTTAGAAGCGCGCGGCCTTTCGGCCAGCCGCCCAAACCGCTTTGACCGTTGATATGGCCCGCCGCGCCGATCACGACCAGTTCGCTACCCCATTGCTCCGCCCTGGTTTCGACGTATGACATCGAACCGTAGGGATCATCGGTGCTGGCCACGATCAACGAAGGGAAGCGAAAACGCTCCTGCGGAACCATTCCAAAGCCCGCGGTCTGAGCCGGAAATGCCTGAGACGAAGGGTCGGGAACGGCGACGAGAAACGCGCCTGCGATCGGCAGGGAGGTCACCGCGCTCCAATGGGCGACGAGCAGGCAGGCAAGGCTATGGGCCACGAGAATGGGTGGCGCTTCCGTCTCGCGCACGCTCTGCTCCAGCGCCGCGATCCAATCGGCCAGATCAGGTTGGTCCCAGCTTGCGGGAGAAAAACGGCGGATGGCCGGATCGGCCGCCTCCCAAAGGCTTTGCCAGTGAATGTCTCCCGAATTGCCGATACCGGGCAGATGAATGAAATCGGTCATGCTTTGTCCCTTCGTTGAGGCCGACCGACCATTGCGATTTACAATCGCGATTGGAATTGGCATCCATCGGAAAGGGAGAGCAAATTCCGATAGATTGAAGGTTGATGACGAAGAACCCCGATTTTCATTCCAATCTCGATCCGACCGACATTGCCATGATTGAGATTCTCCAGGACGACGGCCGCATCAGCGTTTCGGAACTGGGCAGGAAGGTCGGACTTTCCCAGCCCGCCACGTCCGAACGGCTGAAGCGGCTTGAGGACCGTGGCATCATCAAAGCCTATCAAGCCGTCGTCGATCCGGCTTCCGTCGGCCTTGGCATGATGGCGATCATCCGGCTGCGCACGACGCATGAGCACATAAAGGCCTGCCTGAAGCTGTTTGCGGAAATGCCGCAGGTCATCGAGGCGCTGAGGCTGACCGGAGAAGATTGCTTTCATCTGAAGGTTATCGTGCCCTCGCCGGCCCATCTTGAGGGCATCGTCGATGCGATCGCCCGCTACGGTTCCGTCACGACGGCAATTGTCCTGCGCAGCGAAAAGCCAAAACGCATCGGACGTGAACTGATCGGCAAGAGGTAGCTGGCAAAGCCGCGACCTTTGGCCCGCGGGCAGATCGTTGGAGCCCGGCGAAGTCTGCCGCAAAAGCCGATCGCAAAAATCATGCGGCCGGCTGTCTGCGACAGGAGAATCTACATTTTCGAGCGGCGAGCTGGTGGGCCGCCCGCCTTTATTTCATGGCCTCGAAATCCATCGCATGGCCGTTGATGCAGTAGCGCAGGCCGGTCGGGGGCGGGCCGTCGGGGAAAACGTGGCCGAGATGGCCGCCGCAATTGCTGCAGCGGACTTCGGTGCGCACCATGCCGTGCGACGTGTCGCGGATTTCGGTGATCGCCTCCGGATTCACCGCCTCGAAATAGCTCGGCCAGCCGCAGCCGGAATCGAACTTCGTGTCGGAGACGAACAGCGGCTCGTGGCAGGCGGCGCAGCTGTAGAGACCCTTTTCATGGCTGTTCCAGAAAGGGCCGGTAAAGGCGCGTTCGGTGCCTGCCTGCCGCAGGATGCGGTACTGTTCGGGCGTCAAGAGCTCGCGCCATTCCGCATCGGTCTTCTGGACTTTCGGGGTGATGACATCGGACATCGCAAGGTTCCTTTCGTTTTCCCGATAGATAGGCATTGAGGCGGTGAAGGAAAAGTCCGCGATCGGAGAGCGGATGCCGGCATGGCTGTTTCCGGGGCCGAAGCGGTGATTTAGGACCGATCACTCCATGCCTGAGATGGGGTGGTTTTCGGACAGTCCGGTTTGAAGGATCGTAAACCGATAAGCTGCCGTCCGTCTCAACCTCGAAGCTCGTCGCAGGCATATCGGTACGTCTTCAGACGCCACCTTGCCGATATCTCGGCGGGAGTTCTGCGATGGGCAGATCGTCGGCCTTGAACGGCTTACCGCTGGACCAGGGAAGCATGTTCAGCACCACACCAAAACTCGTGCTGATTGCCCCAAACACGAGTTTGCCAAGCGGCTTTTTCCAGCCAGCAGCAAGAGCACCGAGCGGTTTGAAGATCAAAAGTGGGATAAAGACGAGCGGTAGGATCAAGAAGGTCAACACCATCGGGGCCGCCGCCTCCATCATAGGGTCGCCGCCGTATCGAAGGCGGAGACGCGGGTTACGGGCGACTGCAAACGGAATCAGTTCTTCCATGAACCGAACGTAGTCGGCGGATCGATCGAGGCCTGTCTCTCCCTGCCAATCCAGCGAGGATAGCTCCCTTGATGCGAAGAGTGTCCGCAAACGCGCGCTGTGGACTGGAAACCCAGTGGTGCCGACCCCACTCGTAACGTGAAGGTGCAGGAAGCGAAACGAAGTCCATGGGACGAGTCTGACGGACCGTCCTTGCGTCACCGAAAGGCCTTGGGGGTCGATGACGTAAGCCATCATGATCCCTGGCGAGCTTTTATGATGCATCTCGACTTTCGCGGTAAAGCGGTAGGTCGGAGGGTCGTCCGTCTGCAATTGAGCTCTCCAATACGGTCCGCCAATGGAAGTGCCGCGTGTCCCGCGGATGACTGCTTACGGGAGACTATAGATCAGCCGCTACCGTCTCCTACGGGTCGAAACATGACCATAATCGACGGGTGGCGCCACGTCTCCTCCTGGCGCATCGTTGCCCTGGCGTCTGGACCGTAATACCGGTTTCCACTGGTCCGCTCCTGGTGTCGCCTCTTCGAAAGCGGACGCGATGTTCTCAATCTATCGTCTTGCATTGACGAGGGCATTTTTCACCACAATAAGGTCAAGCCGAAAAAACATGGTAAGTGCCAGCCAGGCAACAGCAGGAGTGAAATAGTGAGCGAACCGACCGTAGCAGATGCAACAGGCCGCATTTATGAATCGCTCCAAGCGAACAATGCCGACATCGACGTGCATATCGCGGCTCTCAAGGCAGCGTTGACCCGGGCGGGATTGAAAGAGGCCGTATTCGATCCGGCTAAACTCGTGCAGAACAACCGTTCTGGCAGGAAGTTGATGCAGGCCTATTTTAGGCAGCGCGGCGTGACGGTGAAATTCTCGGCTTCTTCGTGAAGCCTGAGGTCTGATGCCGAACCGTTGCTTAGGCATAGGCCGAGCACCAGCCGGGAGCGCGAACCCGACATAGCTCGGCCGGCCGCAGAATAAGCAGCTTTGCGAGGCCAGTAATGACCGCTCGTCGCGCGAAGCTGCCCCTTAAGCGTCCGCCGCATCTCCCATCAAATTCCCGAAAACTCGCGTTTCTGTGTGTTTCGTCCGGTTCCGCTTGAGGCGGGGGCACGTTTCCCATAGAAAATCACCTGCCTCCGAACGGTCGGGCGGTGTGTGGCTTCAGAAGCGTGGAGATGACATGGCTGCCAATGCGCCGGCGTTGACGTTCTTCGCACTCTTCCTCCCCTTCGTCGCTTCCGTTCTGGCCCCCTTCCTCACCCGCCTTCTGGGCGACAGGGCCGCCTGGGTTCTGGCGCTGGCCCCAGCGCTCGCCTTCGTCCATTTCTGCACTTTCCTGCCCGAAATCGCCGCCGGTGAAGTGGTGACAGGGGGCTATGCCTGGGCGCCGAGCTTCAACCTCTCCTTCTCCTGGTTCCTCGACGGCCTGTCGCTGACCTTCGCGCTTCTGATCACCGGCATAGGCACCCTGATCGTCATCTATTCCGGCGGCTACATGAAGGGTCATCCGGATATCGGGCGCTTCATGGCCTTCATCCTCGCCTTTATGGGCGCCATGCTCGGCCTCGTCGTGTCCGACAGCTTTCTGATGCTGTTCGTCTATTGGGAATTGACCTCGATCACCTCCTTCCTGCTGATCGGCTTCGATCATGAGCGGGAGGCGGCAAGGCGTGCAGCACTTCAGGCGCTGGTGGTCACAGGCGGCGGTGGGCTCTGCCTGCTCGCCGGCCTGGTCTTCCTCTGGAACATCACCGGCGTCACCCAGCTTTCGCTGCTCGTGCACCTGGGCGATGGGCTGCGCCAGAGCCCCTTCTATCTCGCGACCCTGCTGCTGGTGCTCGCCGGCGCCTTCACCAAGTCGGCGCAGTTTCCGTTCCATTTCTGGCTGCCCAACGCCATGGAAGCGCCGACGCCGGTTTCGGCCTACCTGCATTCGGCGACCATGGTGAAGGCCGGCGTCTACCTGCTGATGCGGCTGAACCCGGTCATGGGGGATACGCCCGCCTGGGTGATCCTGCTGCCCTTCTTCGGCGGTATCACGCTGATCGCCGGCACCTTCCTCGCCGTCCGCCAGACGGACCTGAAGCTGATGCTTGCCTATACCACCATGGCTTCGCTCGGCCTCCTCACCATGCTGACCGGTTTCGGTTCGGCCCATGCGGTCGAGGCGGCGGTGCTGTATCTCGTCGCCCATTCGCTGTTCAAGGGCGCGCTGTTCATGGTCGCCGGCACGGTGGATCACGAGGCCGGCACCCGCGACGTGACGAGGCTCGGTGGCTTGCGCGCCGCCATGCCGGTCACCTTCGGCGCGGCCCTGCTGGCGGCGCTTTCCATGGGCGGCCTGCCGCTGTTCTTCGGCTTTCTCGCCAAGGAGGAGATCTATGCGGCGCTTGCCGCGGGCAATCCGCGCGCCGTGTTCTTCACCGGCCTTGCGGTGATCGGCAATGCGCTGATGTTCGCGACCGCGTTTGCCGTTGCTCTGAAACCCTTCCTTGGTCCCCGTGTCGAGACGCCGAAACATGCCCACGAAGGACCAATGACGCTCTGGCTGGGCCCGGTGGTTCTCTCAGTGCTCGGTCTGTTTGCCGCACTCTTTTCCGGCGTCGCGCATCGTTACATCTCCTCGCCGATGGCAAGCGCGATCACCGACGAAAAGATCGTCATCGACATTTCGACCGTGCCGCATCTGGGCCTGCCGCTGCTTCTGTCCGTCATCACCGTATTGCTCGGCGCGCTCGCCTTCTGGCGGCTGACCGACCTGCGGGCCTTCATGGTGCGGGCGGTGGAAAGCCTCGGTCCCGGCCCGGACCGCGGCTTCGATCATGTCGTTTCCGGCCTGGTGCGGTTTTCGGGCGCCGTCACCCGTCTCGTCCAGCCGGGGCGGCTGGAAATCTACATCACCGCCACCTTCATCCTGCTCGCCGTGACGCTGCTCGTTCCGCCCTTCGTGTTCGGCGAACTGCCCGCCATGCCCGCCTGGCCGGAAGAGCTGCTGGTCCAGGAAGCGGCGTTCTTCGCAATCGCGGTGATCGGCCTTATCGCCGTGCTGCGCGCAAAAGACCGGCTGACGGCGATCGTCTCGCTCGGCATCCAGGGTTTTGCCGTCGCCGTCATCTTCCTGCTGTTCGGCGCGCCGGACCTGTCGTTCACCCAGTTCATGGTCGAGACCCTGTCGGTCGTCATCCTCGCGCTGGTAATGACGCGGCTGCGGCTCACCCCCCGCGACCATCGGCCTCTGCGACAGTCGCTTTTCGACGGGTTGGTCGCGGTCGCCTGCGGCCTCGGCTTCACCCTGCTGCTGTTGAAATCGACGCAGGCGCCGTTCGACGCTGTGCTCACCGATTTCTTCAACACCTATTCCAAGACGGTCGCCCACGGCGCCAACGTCGTCAACGTCATCATCGTCGACTTCCGCGGCACCGATACATTGGGCGAGATCGCGGTGGTGATGGTGACGGGGCTCGCGGTCCTGGCGCTGATCCGGGTGAGGGCGGTCAGACGCGCCGGATCGGGGGAGGGGCAATGACGGCCTTCGCCTCGGCACACCCCCCTCTGCCCTGCTGGTTTTCCTGGGGCGAGCCACTCGTCTCGACCCGCTCTTCGAGCCCCCCACAGGGGAGAGCTATCGTATATGGGATGCGAGGCGGTGCGGCCCCCCTAACCCTCCCCCTTGTGGGGAGGGTGGCCGGCAGGCGGGAGGGGTTTTATTCGGAGCGAAGACCCCTCCCCAACCCCTCCCCACAAGGGGGAGGGGCTCCACTCGGCAGGCCCCTTGGAATGTCCGCCCTCGCGTGCCGCTCCATGGAGGTGTCCCCATGAACACGCTCATCCTGCGCACCGTCGCCCCCTTCCTCACCGCCCTGATGCTGCTGTTTTCCGTCTTCGTCCTGCTGCGCGGCCACAACGAACCCGGCGGCGGGTTTATCGGCGGGTTGATCGCGGCCTCGGCGCTGGCGATCTATGGCATCGCCTTCGGTGTGCCTTCGGTACGCCGCGCGATCCGGTTCCACCCGATGGCGATCGCCGGTTTCGGCCTGCTGCTCGCCACCCTGTCCGGCGCGCTCTCCATCGTGTTCGGCGTACCGTTCATGACCGGGCTCTGGGTCTATCCGGTTGTTTTCGACGTCGAGCTGCCGCTCTCGACGGTGATGTCCTTCGATATCGGCGTCTATCTGGTCGTGGTCGGGGCGATTACATCGATCGCGCTCGCGCTCGAACAGGAGCCGGGTTCGGACGTGGAGGGAGAGGGCTGATGGAAGCGCTGTTTTCGATCCTGATCGGCCTGTTCTTTGCGGGCGCCATCTACCTCATGCTGTCGAAATCCACCGTGCGCATCCTGCTCGGCGTGGTGCTGCTCGGCAATGCGGTCAACCTGCTGCTCTTCACCGCCGGTAGGCTTACCCGCGAAGTGCCGCCGATCATCCCGGCCGGCATGGACACGCTGTCGCCAGGCGCCGCCAATCCTCTGCCGCAGGCGCTGATCCTGACGGCGATCGTCATCTCGTTTTCCTTCTTCGCCTTCCTCCTGGTGCTGACCTACCGCGCCTACCAGGAGCTCGGCACCGATGATACCGACGAGATGCGGCTTGCCGAACCGCGGAACGAACAACTTCCCCCCCTGGGGTATTGAGGGCATGGTGTTGCAGTTCTTGCCCCATACTTGTTGTCACGCTATCGCCTGCGGAGGTCCCATTGGCTCTCTCGCCCGCGGCACCGCCCTCTGCCCTGCTGGGCATCTCCCCCTCAAGGGGGGAGATCGGCCAGAGGCGGGCTTCCTGCTCCCTATCTCTCCGCTTTCTGTTGAGCGATATGGGACGCGAGGCGGTGCGGCACCCTTAACCCTCCCCCTCGTGGGGAGGGTGGCCGGCAGGCGGGAGGGGTTTTATTCGCAGCGAAGACCCCTCCCCAACCCCTCCCCACAAGGGGGAGGGGCTCCACGCACCGCCTCGCATCCCAAATGGCATCGCCCTGCGCTCGCGGGGGACTCCAAGAGCGGACTGGGGCGAATGGCTCGACTTGGTAAAACTGACAGGCCACCGGGAGGCATCCACTGATGGCCTCTCCTTCCGTCGACCTCTCCGCAGCCCTCATCCTCGCCGCCCCGGCGCTCTCCGACTGGCTGGTCGTTCTCCCCGTCGCCCTGATGATCGGCCTCGGCGCGGTGCTGATGATGGTGCGCAAGTCCGTCCGCCTGCATGGCGGCATCGCGATTGCCGGGTTGGCGCTGCTCGTCATCCTGGATGCCGCTCTGCTCTGGCGCGTCTCGGTCCACGGCCCGGTCACCATGGTCATGGGCCGCTGGCTGCCGCCCTTCGGCATCGCTTTCACCGCCGACCTTTTCGGCGCGGTCATGGCGCTCGCGGCCGCCATCGTCGCACTCGCCGCCGGCATATTCGCGCTCGCCGATATCGACGCGAGCGGCCGGCGCTACGGCTTCTACCCGTTCCTGATGCTGCTGATGGCCGGCGTCACGGGCGCGTTCCTGACCGGCGACATCTTCAACCTCTATGTCTGGTTCGAGGTGCTGCTGATCTCGTCCTTCGGCCTCCTGATCCTCGGTTCCGAGCCGGAACAGATCGACGGCGCGCTGAAATACGCGGTCCTCAACCTGATCGGCACGACGCTGTTCCTGATCGCGGTCGGTTACCTCTATGCGATCTTCGGCACGCTCAACATGGCCGATATCGCCCGCAAGGCGGCAGGCCTGCGCGAGGCCGCGCCGCTGACGACGCTGACGGCGCTGTTCATCCTGGCGTTTGCGATGAAGGCCGCCGCCTTTCCGGTGAATTTCTGGCTTCCGGCCTCCTATCACACGCCGCGCGTGGTCGTGTCGGCGCTGTTCGGCGGGCTGCTCACCAAGGTCGGCACCTATTCGCTGATCCGCGTTACCGTCATGCTCTTCCCCGTCGAGCGCGAGGCGTTGAGCCTGATCGTCGCCATATCGGCCGCCCTCACCATGCTGGTCGGCGCGCTCGGCGCCCTGGCGCAGAACGATATCCGCCGGCTCGTCGGTTACGTGGTCATCGCCGGCATCGGCAACATGATGGCGGGCGTCGCGATCGGCACCCCGGCGGCCGTCAGCGGCGCCATCCTCTATGCGCTGCATTCGGTGGTGACCATGACCGCGCTTTATCTGGTGGCGGGCGAAGTGGGCCGGCTCGGCGGCACCTGGACGCTCTCCGGCCTCGGCGGGCTTTACCGCAAGGCGCCGTGGTTCTCGGGCGCCGCCTTCCTGCTGTTCCTTGCCGCTTCCGGCCTGCCGCCGCTCTCCGGCCTGTGGCCCAAAGTGGCGCTCCTGAAAGCCTCACTCGATATCGGCGCCTGGTGGCTGGCCGCGGCGATCCTCATCTCCGCCTTCCTGGTCACGCTGGCGCTTGCCCGCGTCTTCCTGCTTGCCTTTTGGCGCCCGCAGTCCGACCCTGTTTTCGAGGCCGCCGCTCCGGCTGGCTCGGCCGTCGACTGGCGCATTGCCCTGCCGCTCGGCTGCCTGACGGCGCTCGTCGTTCTTTTCGGCCTGCTGCCCGAACCGCTGCTCGATCTGGCCCAGAGGGCGGCGGAAGGGCTCGGCGAACCCGCGGCCTATATCCAGTCGGTCTTCCCGGGAGGGACAGCGCGATGATCACCTATATCCTGTCGCTCGTCTTTGCCGTCGTCTGGGTCGCGGTCACCGGCAGCGCCACGCTGCACAACCTGATCTTTGGTTTTGCGCTCTCGACGCTCGTGCTCTGGATCGTTCGCGACGAGATGGGGGCCCGTGGTTACTGGCGGCGGCTCGGCCGCATCCTGTCGCTGCTCGCCCTGTTCCTGAAGGAACTGGCGCTGTCGGCCTGGAAGGTGGCGGTGCTGGTCGTCAGCCCGCGCATGGACCTGAAACCCGGCATCTTCGCCTTCCCGCTGACCGTGACCCGCGATTTCGAGATCACCCTGCTTGCCAACCTCATCACGCTGACGCCCGGCACGCTGTCGGTCGACGTCTCCGAGGACCGCAAGACGCTGTTCGTCCACGCGATCGATTGTTCCGATATCGAAGCCACCAAACGGGATATCGCCAATGGCTTCGAGCGCAAGATCATGGAGGCGTTCCGATGACGACGGCTGAAATGATCATCTCCTACGCGGTCTGGCTGGCGCTCGTGGTGCTCTGTGTCTCCTTCCTGCTCACCGTCTGGCGGGTGATCAAGGGGCCGACGCTTCCCGACCGGGTCGTGGCGCTCGACATGCTGACCGGCATCGTCATCGGCTTCATCGCGCTGATCGCCATCCGCACCGGCTTCACGCTCTATATCGATATCGCCATCTCGCTCGGCCTTGTCGGCTTCCTCGCGACCGTGGCCTTTGCGCGGTTCATCCTGTCGCGCGGCAACAGGGAGGCGCCGAAGGGAGACATGATGAAGACGTTCACGGCGTCGGTGCCCGAACCGCGGCGCAAATCCGCGGCAAGGCGCCCTTCCGGCACCGGGCCGGCCGTCCGGCGGAAGGCGAAGAAATGATGGACATCCTGCTGGCCGCGATAACCGCTCTTCTGATCCTTGGCGGCGCCGGGTTCGCGCTGGTGGCGGCGATCGGCCTCAATCGTCTGCCGGACCTCTATACCCGCATGCATGCCGCGTCCAAGGCGGGCACGGTCGGCTCCGGGCTCCTGTTGCTTGCGGTCGGCGTTCATGCGGGCGACCTGTCGACTTTTGCAAGAGCGCTTGCAGGCTTCTTCTTCTTCGTGTTAACGGCGCCGATTTCGGCGCATCTGCTCGCTATGGCAGCGCACAAGGTTGGCTATCCACTTTGCGCTGAGTCCGTCCGGGATGAAATGAAGGATTACGATAAGCGAATATAATCCTTTCTGGACCGAGTTATAACCCTGTCACGCTTGAGCAAATGCCCATCTATTCATCAGTAAAGCTGATGTAGGGGCGATATAGGTGGCAGAAAGGCTGGTAACCGACAAAATTCGCACTTGGAGATGAAGCGAAGCAGTGGTACTTCATTACAAGTAGAGTGCAGATGTTGTTTCTAGATTAGGCGTTCCCTCGTCATTTTGGTGAGTCGACAAGTTCTTCGGATGAGGAACGATAACGCCGTTCACATGCAAGGGAAGGTTTCAATCTAGCGCAATATCCGGTGTGAACCGTTTTCTTTTCCGCATGAAGCTTAGGGGTAGGCTTCGGTCGCAAGACGGCGGGGCGGCATAGGTTTTCTCCGGGAGACTCTACGAACGGGCAGGTGTCGCGGAGGTCGCGGGGCCAGCCAGTCACTTAAACAGGAGACAGGAAATGACAGACGTCGCATTGGGCAAAAGCCCGGATCTGCTGGTAGAGCTGACCGCAGATATTGTGGCCGCCTATGTGAGCAACCATGTGGTGCCGGTCAGCGATCTTTCCAACTTGATCGCGGACGTGCATTCGGCGTTGAGCAACACCTCTTCGCCGGCACCGGTTGTCGTGGCCATCGAAAAGCCGAAGCCTCCGGTTCCGATCAAGAAATCGATCGAGGACGACTATCTCATCTGCCTGGAGGATGGGCAGAAGTTCAAGTCGCTGAAGCGTCACCTGATGACTCACTACAACATGACACCGGAAGAATATCGCGAGAAGTGGGGCCTGCCGGCCGACTATCCGATGGTGGCGCCCGCTTATGCGGAAGCCCGTTCCAGGCTCGCCAAGGAAATGGGTCTCGGCCAGCGCCGCAAGCGCGGCAAGGCCTGATCCGGCGACGCCGACAAGGCAGGGAGGATTTGAGACCAGCCCGATGAGGACCGATCGCAACAGCGGCGGCTGGCTGGTTTTTGCATCGAAGTAGAGATGCGGAGAAAGAACCGGGCCGATCGAGTGCCCGGTTTTTCTTTTTTGAAGCGGGCGTCGCGGGGATGGGTAGAGGAAAAAAATCCCATTATCTTTCGGGAGCTTGTGGAAATTATCAGCAATTTCAGCGGATGATTGTACGGAGGCGGTTTTCAGCGTCCCCGTTTTTGCTCTAGGGTGTATGAATTAATTCCTATTGATTGAGGAGTTGTCATGCCTTTCGAGAGATATTTTGAGGCTTCCGCCGCGCCGTCCCCACTGCCGTTTTCCCCGCCCGCGCCGCTGGATACGGCCGGTTCGCCGAAGCTTCCAGCCAGCCTGCCGCTCAAGAGCGCCTGCCGCATCGTCCGTCAGATGGTCTCCGAACTGGTTCAGCTTTTCGGCGATCGGGTGATGCTGCGCCGCGACCGGCGCCGGCTTTCCTGCCATGTCCGCCAGATCGCCATGTATGTCTGCCATGTGGCGCTCCAGATTTCCATGAGCGACATCGGCGAGGCTTTCGGCCGCGACCGCACCACCGTAGGCCACGCCTGCCACGTGGTCGAGGATCGCCGCGACGATCTCGCCTTCGACGAGTTCGTCTCGGCCGTCGAGCGCATCGTCACTGCCGTTTTCGGCCTGTCGGAGGTCGCGGCCCATGACTGAGGCAATCCGGAAACCGGTGATGGACAAGGCCGCGGATCCGGCCCTCAGGCGGCACCTCCTGCGGCTGATCCGCCAGCTCGCCCGCGGCGACTGCGCCATCGCGGCGGGTGAGGCGGGTGAGATCAGGCTCATCGGGGCGGAAGAACGGACCTATCCCGCAACGGTGATCGCGCAGGCCCGTTCGCTCGGACTGGCGCAGCTTGGCGACGGCAGGATTGCCGCAAGTGCGGCGGCGTCCAGCTTCCTGCGTCGTGCGCTGGTGACCGGCGAGGAGGTGTTCGTCGAGCAGCATGGCGAGATCGTCATGGCTACGGTCGAGATCGACGGCGCCCGCCAGCCGGTGCGCCGCAACCTTGCGGAATCGCCGCTCGGCGTGATCGCACGGATGAAGGACCGCGACGGAAAACCCTTCTTGCCGGCCGAAGCGCTGGAGGCGGGCGAGCGGCTGGCTGCCGATTTCACCCGCGGGCAGCTCCAGCCCCGCGTCACCGCCTCCTGGGAGCCGCGGCTCGCTACCCGCGCCAAGGGCACTGCCGGCGGCCAGGCCGATATCGCCGACAGCGCGATGTCGGCCCGCAACCGTTTTTCGAGGGCGGTGGACGCGATGGGACCGGAACTTTCGGGCGTGGCCGTGGATGTCTGCTGCTTTGCGAAAGGGCTGGAGACCGTGGAGAGAGAACGCCAATGGCCGGCGCGCTCGGCCAAACTCATGCTACGCACCGCGCTGCTTGCACTCGCCCGCCATTATGCGCCGCCGGTTCCGGCAAGACGCCGCCAGAACCATCACTGGGGGGCGGAGGATTACCGGCCGGTCCTTTGATGGAGACTGGTTAGGCTGACACTGCAAATGGCGCCTACGTCCGCTTCGGCTCGAAGCGGACAAGGTCTCCAGCTTCTGCTAGTGAGCGCGAAGAAGATTTCTGTTGGAGCGGCTGGTCGTGCCACATAGCGTGCACCTATTTCGAAGCTTTGTTTTTGCTGTGTTTGGAGCGAGTTTGGCCATTGGCTCAACCCATGCCCAAACATTGGATGGCTTGCACGATTTTCAGCTCGGAAGTTCATTTGTCGAGGCGCAACGGAATGCGACTGCAAACGGTTGGGAACTAAAACAGTCCTCCCTCTCATTTCCGCACGAATGGATAGTCGAGGGGACGGATCTTCGTCTCTTCATCTGTGAGAACAGAGTGGTGGCCATTGGAAAACACCCGAGCGGGGAATTTGAGGAATTCGTATCGATCGTATGGAACCTTCAATCGAGGTATGGGGCGCCGACTGCCAAGGTTGCGACATTCATGGCTGGGGCGACTCGAATTTCCCTTATCGACGCGAACTTCGCTCTTGCCTCCGGTGAACACATACTCGTGCAGCTAGGTCACTGGGGAGACAAGTTGAGTATCCATATGAATTACAGCTCAGACATCGAATGCCAGGCAGCCGTTAAACCTTGATGGCGTGTAGCGCTTTCCTGCCGAGCGGCAGTCGTCGATCAAAATCGTGACCCTGAGCTTCTTTCGAAGCTCAGGGCTTTTAAGCTGGTGACCCGAACCTTGGTGCCGAAGTTTCGGGCTTCGACGCTCAGATTCCGAGACCGCCAGCGACGTTGATCTGCTCGCCGTTGATGTAACCCGCATGCGGTCCGGCCAGGAAGCAGACGGTTTCCGCCACTTCCTCGAGTGTTGCGATGCGGCGGATCGGATGCATGTCGAGGATGGCGTCACGGTTCGGAAGCTCGCCGGCAACGTCCGAGGCCATGTCCGTCGGCATGATTCCCGGCTGAACCACGTTCACGGTGATATTGCGCCGGCCAAGGTCGCGCGCAATGCCCTTCGCATAGCCGGCGAGCGCCCACTTCGTTCCGGTATAGTCGGCGACACCGGGGAAGGGGACGTGGGAGCCGAGGAGGGAGCCGACGAAGATGATCCGGCCGCCGTCGGTCAGCTTCTGCGCCGCCGCGCGGGTGTTGGCGATCGTGCCGAGCACGTTGACCTGCCACTGGCGGTTATAGTTGTCCCCGTCGAGTTCCGGATCGTCCACCATCTGACCCTGGATGGCGATGCCGGCATTGTTGACGAGGATGTCGAGCCTGCCGAACTCCGCCATCACCGTGTCGATCAGCGGCTTTGCGGAAGAAAGGTCGGCCTGGTCGCTCTTGACCGCAATCGCGCGAACGCCCTTTGCCCTCAGTTTCTCCACGACCGCTTTCGCCTTGTCGGTCGAGGCCGCGTAGCTGATCGCGACGTCCGCTCCGTGATCGGCGAACGCTTCCGCCGTCGCGGCACCAAGACCGCGCGAACCGCCGGTAATGAGGACGACCTTCCCCTTGAATATGTTGGACATGAGTATCCTTCCTAATTTGACGAGGGCTTCGTTCGCTTCTGTCAAGCGGCGCCCAATTTCATAACGAATGTTACGATAACGATCGGTATGAAATTTGACAGCGCCGGTCAAGCGGTTTAATAACGATCATTATGAAATTGACAGGACAGAGTTGATGGGACGCCATCGCGAATTCGATGTGGAGAAGGCGCTCGACGCCGCGTTATGCGTCTTCTGGCGCAAGGGTTATGAAGGTGCCTCCTATGCCGACCTGACGGAGGCGGCGGGTGTCGAAAGGCCAGCCCTCTATTCCGCCTTCGGCAATAAGGAAGCGCTCTTCCTTAAGGCCCTGGCTCGCTACTACGAGCGGTATGTGGACTATATTCCCGCCGCGCTCCAGCTCCCGACGGCGCGGGAAGTTGCGGCCCACGCTCTCCAGGGTGCAATCGACCTCACCACCCGTTATCCCGACCATACGGGATGCCTCGCCATCCAGGGGGTGCTGGCGGGATCCGACGAAGCCGAGCCTGTCCGGCAGGCTTTGATAGAGGCCCGCGCCGAAGGCGAGGCGCAGCTTCGCGAACGCTTCGAGCGGGCAAAGGCCGAGGGTGACCTGCCGGAGACGGCCAGGCCCGACACGCTTGCGGCATTCCTGATGGCCGTTCTTCACGGCATGGCGGTGCAGGCCAAGGCCGGCTTCAGTCGCGACACGCTGGAGGCCGTTGCCGAGCAGGCGCTCGCCACGTGGCCCGCGGGCAAGGGGGAGGGGGCTTTAAGCCTTAAGCCGCGGCCCTGATCCTTGCCTCTTCCCGGATGCGCTTGACCATCGAACGCAAACCGTTGGCGCGCTGGGACGACAGGTGTTCGACCAGGCCGATGCGGTCGAAGATCTCGATCGCGTCTGTGGCGGCGATCTCAGAGGCGGTCCTGCCGGAATAGACGGCGAGCACGATGGCGACGAGGCCGCGCACGATATGGGCGTCCGAATCGCCCTCGAAGGTCATCACCGGGTCGGCGCTGCCGTCCCCGAGATGGCTGACCAGCCAGACCTGGCTCGCGCAGCCCTGCACCTTGTTGTCCGCAGTCTTCTTGTCGTCGGAAAGGTCCGGCAGCGCCTTGCCGAGTTCGATCACGTAACGATAGCGGTCTTCCCACTCGTCGAGGTATTCGAAATCTTCGATGATCTGCTCGAGGCTGGCCATAAGCGCTCCGGTTCTCCTATCCACTTCATATAGGCACTGCAGGCCTGGACAAAAAGCAAAAAAAACGCCGTGAGGGGTAATCCTCACGGCGTCAGCAAATGCTGAATGACAGGGCAGGCGGATCAGGCACCGGGAACCGTGGCATTGAGAGCCCGGTGCAAGCTTTGAAATTCGAATTTCGATGAGACGTCCGATATCAGGTCGAGCTGGCGCGCCGACCTGGTGCGCTGGATTAGTGGGTAGGCCGTTTTTGCGGGACCGGCACGGTGCCGGTGAAGATCGTATCGGCGCCGGTAGCGGCTGCCGTTTCGGCCTGCCTGGCCGGGAATGGGGTTGGTTCCGGATCGGCCAGCACCGCGGTCTCCCGGCCCTTGTCGCCGAACTGCTTGTCGAGCAGCTCGAAGGCGACCTGGGCGCCCTGCCTGGCCCTCGTGCCGAGCGCCGAGAAGGTCTCGGCACCCTTTTCGCAGACCTCAGGCTTTTCGGTGCAGATGGCGCTCACATATTGATAGGCTTCGGTCGCGGCCGAAAATGCGTTGCTGACCTGCAGGGGGGAAAGCCCGTCGGTCTCGGTCGCCGGCTTGCTGCTGAAATAGGAGAGCACTACCAGCACCGCCGCGAACCACATACTTCCCTTGATGAGAAACCACATCGCTCTATCCACCTGTTTTTCCCGCTCCTGGGTCTTGAAGCGGGCCGCCGGGTCTGTGCCGGTCTTGAGCATGGTTGTACCGCCGGGAAGCAAATATGGCTTTGACGGGATCGTTCGGTTTTTCGGCAAATTTGCCTAAAATGCGAGATATCCGATATTGCAGCGCCTTTGTCGCGAACTTGAATCGAATTTTAGCGATCGATGTTAAGCATAAATGCGGCAGGCCGCCCGAAACCCTTGGCTTTCTTCCCCCTCCGTCTGCCACAAAGGTTAACGGTTTTGGAAAAATCGAAGCAAATCCGTCGCTTACGCCCCGTTAACCACAAATTCGGAAGGCTTGGCCCTTCTGTCCCAAAGCCGGATTTTGGCCCATTGCGGGACCTCCGGCACCCACTGCTTTTATCCTTTCCTTAAGCCACGGGGGCCTATTGTCGGCTTCGATAAACGAGTCTGTGCAGGGTTTTGCGTGCGCGTATTGAGTAACATTGCCGGAAAGGCGGTCACGCTGGTCGACGAGACCGCAAGCCGCTGGCTGACGCGCCTCGGCGAGGGCGACACCGCACGTCCCGGTGAAATTGCCCAGTTCCGCCGGCTCGTGTTCTGTGGCCTTGCCGCATTCGTCACCGTGCCGCCGGCGCTTGCGCTGCTGCTGCCGCCGGCGCTGGCCCTGCCGGTCGGCGTCGCGCTGGTTCTGTCGCTTTTCCTTCTCGCCGTGGCCGCCTCCTTCGCCTTTCCGCGCCATGCCCTGGCGCCCGTTGTTGCCGCCCCGCCGGAAGACGTGGCCTTCGATGCGATGCCGGGCCTGTCGCTCATTCTCGATCCGCATGGCCTGCTGGTGAAGACCGGCGGCCGTGACCAGCATCTGTTTCCTGCAGGCCTGCGTGAGGCCGCCGGCGAGCCGCTTGCCGAGCGTGTCCACGTGTCCGACCGCATCGGCCTCGTCCAGGCTTTCGACATGCTGCGCCAGGGTGTGCCCAGCGCCGTTGCCGATATCCGCATCGAGCGGCCGTTCTCGGCGGCGGGCCGCCAGTTCCTGTCCGTTCGCCTCGACATGACCGCCATCCGCGACGGCGAAGGGGAACTCCTCTACGTCCTGGCGCAGGCGCGCGACATGTCGGAGGAGGAGAATCTCCGTTCGGAAGCCGCCGCCCATATCGCCGAGGCGCGTTCCGCCCATGAGGCGAAGTCGAGGTTCCTCGCCGCCGTCAGCCACGAGCTGCGCACGCCGCTCAACGCCATTCTCGGCTTTTCCGACGTGCTCATCGGCGAATATTTCGGCAGGCTCGAAAACGACCGCCAGCGCGAATATGTCGGGCTGATCCGCCAGTCCGGCGGTCATCTCCTGTCGGTCGTCAACACCATGCTCGACATGTCGAAGATCGAGGCCGGCCGTTACGAACTGCTCACCGAGCCCTTCGCGATTGCGGAAGCCGTGGAAACCTGCCGTGCCATGCTCGATCTGACCGCCCGCGAAAAGGGCGTGACGCTGACGAGCCGCGCGCCGCGCGGGCTCGGCGAAGTGGTCGCCGACCGCCGCGCCGTGCAGCAGATCCTCATCAACCTGGCGGGCAACGCGATCAAGTTTACCGGCCCCGGCGGCGTGGTGTCGATCGACGCCGTGCTCGAGGGCGACGACGTCAAGATTTCGGTCAGCGACACCGGCATCGGCATCGCGGCGGAAAAGCTGCAATATATCGGCCAGCCGTTCATGCAGGTGGAAAACGCCTATACCCGCACCTACGAAGGTACCGGCCTCGGACTTTCTCTGGTAAAAGGTCTGGTGGCGCTGCACGGCGGTCGTTTTACGATCGCCAGCCGTCCGGGCGAGGGGACCGTGGTGACGATCTCCCTGCCGGCAGACGGCTCTGGCGTCGAAGGAGAACGGGATCAGTCCCGGGAGGAAAAAGTCGAATTCCCGCCGCGGCTGAGGGCAGCCCGGCATGCGGCCATGATGGACGAACAGGATTTTATCGATGACCGCGCGGAAGCGAAAATCGCCTGACAGGAAAAAACCTGTCAAGCAACCGGGCATTCTGTCGAACCTGCTGCTGGCGGGAGCGCGGGCTGCCGCGCGCCGGCCGAAGGCCCTGTTCGGCTGCGCGGCCTTCGGCATCGTCTTCTCCTTCGTCGCCGCGAATGCGCTCTGGTACCAGCCGGGCGGCCATCCGTCGCCCTTCCTCGCCACCCGCGATTCCCAAAACCCCAATCAGATCGCCGGGTATCGCCCCGCAAGGCGCACCGCGCCGGCGGATGTCACCACGTTCCGCATCGAGCGCGCCGACCCGAACGCCGTAGCACCGGCCCCGGCCGCAGCACCCACGGCAGCCCCGGCGCAGCAGACGGCAGCGCCCGTGCAGTCCGCACCTTCCGTTGTAGCCCCGATCCCGCGCCCCCAGCCGCAGCAGGCCGCAGCTCAACCGGCGGCGCCCCATGAGGCGCAGCCCGCGACGCCGAAGCCCGCCGAGACGCCAAGGGCAACCCCTGCCGCACCGACAAGGCCTGTTCAATCCGCCGCCCTGCCGCCGAAACCCGTTTCGCCGGTCCGCCCGGCCGAGAGCGCGCGCGGCGAAGACCCGGTCGCCGCCGCAATCCGCGCCTCCGAGCGCAAGCCGGCGATGACGCCGCCCGCCAATATCCCGAACGCCGCCTCCAATTCCGGTCGGCCCGCCGCCACGCCCGTCTCCCAGAAGCCGAATGCGCCCAGTCAACCGAACACGGCCGGCCAGCCGAGCGATCTCGTGCTGCAGATCCAGCGCGGCCTGTCGAACATCGCCTATGCGGATGTCGGGGTGGACGGCGTCGCCGGCGCCCAGACCAAGGCCGCCATCCGCCGCTTCCAGCGCCACTACCGCCTGCCGGAAACCGGCGAGCCCGACGAACTGGTGCTGAAGAAGCTGAAGTCGATCGGCGCGCTGTAGGGCCTCGCTCTCAATCTCCTGAATTTTCGATGTTTCCGGCGGCGAGAGCTCGCCGCTCAACGCATCGCCACCGCTTCCAGCACCAGCCGCTTCAGCTCTTCGGCAGGTGGAGCAAGACGGTTTTCGGCGACGTGCAGCGCAAGCTCGATCGCGCCGAGATCGGGCAGGCCTGCCTCCTTCGGATCGAGCGCGGTCAGCTGCGCCGGTTTGCCCTCGACGATCCGGGGGGTAACGCCGAGCCCGGCGGTGACCGCTGCCCAGAGGCCGGCAAGGCTTGGGCTGGCGAACGCGTGCCGCCAGGCGATGCCGTTGCGATCGAGCGCGTCGATCGCGGCCTTGCGGAAGGCGCAGGGTGGATCGAAGGCGACGATCGCAAGTGCGTCTCCCGGCATGTGCCGGAAGCCATCCGGGCCGATCCAGGCGATTTCCCGCCGCGCGGCGATCTCCGCCCGCGGGCTGGCGAGCGTGCCCCAGGTCAGCGCCACGTCGAGTTCGCCCTTGTCGATCGCCTGCACCATCGCGACACCCCGGTCGACGCGCGCCTCGACCCGCACCTTCGGATGCGCCTTCGAAAAGCGGCCGAGCAGATGGGGCAGCCAGGTTTCGGCGAAATCCTGCGGCACGCCGATCCTTACCCAGCCTTCGAGCTTGCCGGCGCCTCGCACCGCCGCCCGTGCCTCGTCGTTGAGTTCAAGAATGCGTTTGGCATAACCGAGCAGGATTTCGCCCGCTTCGGTCAGCACAAGCCCGCGCCCCTGCTTCTGCAGCAGGGTTTCTCCCACCTGTTCCTCGAGCTTCTTCAACTGCAGGCTGATCGCCGAAGGCGAGCGGCCGAGCCGGTCGGAGGCCTTGGCGAAACTGCCGAGCTCCAGGCCGAGCGCGAAACTTCTCAACGTGTCGATATCGAGATTGATGGGCAGCATAATCGTTGAGTTCTGTAAAAGGTTTAGTTTGAAACTTCGCGATTTTCAAAACGATTGTGCGGAGAGAAGATAGTGGCGTCAACAGAAAACCCGAAAAGGAGAACGCAATGCCCTTCGTTCACGTCATCATCGCCGGCAGGAATATCGAGCCTGAAGCCAGGCGTCGGCTGCAGCAGGAAACCACGGTGCTGATGAACACGATCATGCGCAAGCGCCGCGAGGTCACCGCGGTCCTGGTGGAGGAGGTCGATCTCTCCGGCTGGACCGTCGGTGGCGAACCGCTGGAGGTCGCCGCGCATGTGGAGGCCAATGTCACGCTCCGCACCAATACGGCGGAGGAGAAGAAGCGTTTCATCGAGGCGATGGACGCGCTTTTGAAGCAGAGCCTCGGCGGGATACCGCCCGCCACCTATGTCATCGTCCGCGAGGTCGAGGCCGACGCCTGGGGCTTCGGCGGGGTGACGCAGGAATACCGCCGTACAAATGCGATGACGGCGTGATCCTGATCCCGGCGATCGGATGGCGCCCGGCAGGGCCGGGCGCATCTCCGCCTCAGAAAACGGCGAGATATTTCAGCAGCGAGATGATGCCGATGATGATGATGATGATCTGCGCGATCTGTTTTGCGCGGCCATCGATCGGCAGGCGCGCGACGAGATAGAGAACCAGGACGATCACCAGGAAGGTGATCAGAATGCTGATCAAGACGGAAGTAGCCAAGCCCCAAACTCCTTTTCATGACAGTGCCGTACGGCACTGATGTGTAGATATGGTGGATTGGAGGAAAGGAAAGGGCGCGGCAGCGCGATTTTCCGTTTCTTCTCAGGGACTTCCGTCAGCCGGGTTCAGGTTGTTTCGGCACCGAGTTCGAAAGCCCAGTGGATGAGGCGGTCCTTCAGCGTCCGGTCGCGCAGGTAGCCGGTCAGTTCTTCGTCGATCTCTTCCAGCGGCTCCAGCACGAAATCCTCCGCGCGGTTGGCGTTCCAGGCTGCCTGCAGGCTCCGGCTCACATGGCTGCCGTGCTGAAGCGTGAACCACACGCGGTTCTGGATCTTGTCGAGGTCGCCCGCCCGGCCGACCCATGTCTGGCCGGTCGGAGCCAGCCGGATGATATAGATGCCGGCCGGGGCCTTGCGTTCCTTGTAGGCGGAGATCGCCGCTTTCCTGTCGATGGTGTTCATGTCCTTGCCTTCTTTGATGGAGGTTTGGGGTGGAGGCTCGGCTAATATCACCCGGGTAATATTATGGCAATAATTATATCCGGGTAAAATTGTGGCGAGGCAAGTTTGCGCCCGGTCACGAAGCACCGTATGAGGGGCCATGCGCCTGAAATCCGAAATCGTCGTCTCCGCCATGATCCGCCGCGTCTTCGGGCTCGGCGGTTTTGCCGCCGTCGAAAAGAAGGGTGCGGAGGCGGCGGGCGCGATCTTCATCCGCCAGCGTTTTCGCGATGGGCTGGAAACGCTCTACGCTCCGGCCCCGCAGAACTTCTTCGGCGAGGACGATGGCGGGCGCAAATTCGAGGTGAGGGCGGAGCGGGCCGAGCCGGAAGCCATCCGCGAGATGCTGTCGCGCGAAATGCGCTTCGATCCGGATCTCTGGCTGCTGGAACTGGAGATCGACGACGTCGCCGATCTTTTCGAGGTGGTGAAGCCCGGCTAGGCTTTTATCGCACCCGGTAGAGGCCGTTGAGTGGCTTGCGGGCGCTGGCGGTGGTGCGGATCACCCGCGGCTGGCGGCTGTCCTCCGCGCGGTTGTCGGCGAACATCGGCTGATGCTGCTGTTCCGGGTAGGTGTAGCTGTCGGCGCGGCGCCAGGCCTCAACGCGTTTGCCGCATTCGTCCTCGTCGAGCGCGTCCCAGAGCGCGGCGGCGCGTGTCACGCCGTCCTGTTCCGCACCCAGATGGTCGTAGAGCCGCTGCAGGATGAACAGCGCGTCCTCCGTTTCCATCGCCAGGCCCTTCAGCGTCGCCGCGAGCTGCTGGCCGGAAATGTCGAGCATGATCCGCTCCGAAAGCCAGTGGCTGGCGGAAAGCGTGTCGGCAAGCACGGTCGCGAACAGCCCGGTCTCGCGGTTGCGCGCGAAGCGGACGAGCAGCGCCTCCTGGATCGGCGAAAGGTTGCGCAAGCCCAGCCGGTCGGTGGCGGGCCGGTCGACATGGCCGGCAAGCGCCTTGATGCGGTTGCGCAGGAGTTCGTCGCGCATGTTGCGCTCGGCCTCGTCGACCATTTCCGGCGTCGGCCGTAGCGGCAGGAGCCCGTCGAGGTTTCGGGGCGCATCGCTGCGCTTGGTGCGGTCGTGGCGCAGCCCGACCAGTGCGTCGATCACCGTCGGCGACAGCGCCTCGCGGCGCACGATGGCTCGGGCATGAGCTTCCCCTTGCGTGCGGGCAATCGCGATCAGCGCATCGTCGGAAAGGCAGGTCGAGGAGATGAGGAAAGGTGCAGCCACCGCGATCGGCTGGCTGGCGATGAAGAAGGCGACTGCCGGCGGCACGGTCTTGCATTGCGAGAGCGCTGCGACCGCGTCGCGGCGGGCCTCCTCGGACGAAGCGGAAAACAGGGGGGCGAAGAGCTCGGCGAACTGTCGAAGTTCCGACCGCGAAGGGTACGGAAGACTTTCGAAGCTCGTCACGGTGGCCATCAGCACCACATCCTTTTTACGCATGGCCTGGGGCCTTTCAAGGTCTCGAAACTCATTCGTCACTGGCAAACTCGCAATCACGCAAAACAATCCGGAGTGCCGAACGCCGATCAGGTGTGCCGGAAAGCTCGCCTGGCGTTCTCATCGTACCTTGCCTGGGAAACTCCCGGTGGCGGGCCGTCCGCTCACGCAGCTGTCAGAACATCTGCACGATGGGGTCGCCTTGGTTTAACCGGATGCTAACTCTTGGAGGGTTAACGGTCTGTGAAAATGGTTCGTTTCGATACGCCGGTCATTTCTTGCAGTCCCACTGTTTTAGCCAGGAAATCGCAGGTCCGATCGACGCTTGCAAAGGCTGTGAACCAAACCGGCGCTTCTGCGTTTTGGGGTCGGACAACAGACATGCACCGGTAGCAAGTCCTATATTAGCAGTAATACATTGTTAACGGTGGTCTGGCTGAATCCAGGGGTAACCGGCGTGTATTTGCCGGGTTTCAGATGCCGGATGGCCCCGCGTCCCTGGGACCTTCCAGATAACGGCCGGTTCAGGCGGAACCGGCCGTTTATGTCGAAATGTCGTTGCGCTTTCGAACAAGGCGCACAGGCGAGAAAGGCGCGGATGCCCGGATTGTTTCGGGAAGCGTCAGGCCCTTTGGGAGGGCAGGGTGAGATCGGTCCGTCTTCATCCGTCTCGAATTCCGTAAACGGAGACGAGCATGGCAGAGATCGTAGTATTGAACAGATGGCGCAGCGACAATCAGCGCCGGCCGCAGATCAGGATCGGCGAAAGCGAAAACGCCGGGCAGCTTCTGCTGTTCACCGGCGTGCGGTACGAACGTTTCGAAGACCTGGGCGACCGCAAGGCTGAGAACCACGCGGTGCGTGCCGAATAGTGTAAAAAACGGAGATCAGAACCGGCTTCGGGAGCGCCATTCGAAGGGTGCGCAGGTGGCCTGGTTCAGGAATTGCGACACGATACCCGCAAAGCTTGGTTGCGGGACGAGACTTCTTAAGGCCACATACCCCTCCTCCTCCCGTGCTTCCACCAGGATCGACTGCGAAACCGCCTGCGGCAGCGCCTTGCGCAATGCCGTCAGCTGCACAGGCGACGCGATCACCACGTCCAGCACGCCACCGGCCGACGTCCGGTCATTGATGCTGAACACCTCGTTGGACGACTGGTCGTAGACGCCGAGCGACCAGAAGGGCACGCCTCCATTGGCGGCCGTCAGCCTCACCGGTCCCTCCGAGATATCGAAGGCGCAGACCGCCGCCTCGACGAACGGATCGTCCTTGGAAAGCCCGGCACGGTCCGGCTTTTCTCCCAGCCGGTAGAAACGGTAGATCTCGCCTTCCGCCAGCACCCGCGTATAGGCGTCGCGCTCGCTGAAGTCGGGCAGCGCCAGCACGATGATCAGGTGCAGCAGCGCCGCACCGACGAGGCCGGTGATTACCGCCATCAGAACCTTCAGCGCGAAACCCCGGGTCTCGGCCTTCCGGGACGCGAAATCCCTGGACCCCAAAGCTCTGATGCCCAGGCTTCTGAACCGCAGACGTCTAAATCTCGGACTTCCGAACCCAAGGCTTCTAGACATTGCCGCACCCGGTCTTCTCGATACGCGGCATGGTGAGGTCGATCAGCCCGGAACTGCCGGCCGTCGGCGTGTCGAACAGCGTCAGCGTCAGGCGGAACACGCCGGGCGCAGAGACCGCCAGCCAGTTGCCCGGCTTGGCAGTTGCGGAAATCGCGATGTCGAAACCGCCGTCGCTGCCGCTGTTGCGCAGCACGATGCGGGAATTGAGCGCGGTCGGCAGGTCCGACTGCGCCGAGGGCGGGGCGGCCCCGGGGGCCGCGGCAAACAGCGTCCAGAAACGGGCCGGCGGCGTGTGGCCGGTGAGGCGATAGGAGCAGTTTCCGGTCAGCCGCTCCCCGGCCTGGTCGGTCGAAGCGATGAAGGTGAGGCCCTCGGCGCTTGCGTAGATGAGCTTGCCGGCACTGGCCCGGTGCGATTTCGCGTAAGGATCCGCCTGCGCGGTCTGCGCATCGGGAAAGGCTTCCCACGAGCCGAGCTTGATCGCACCGAACCCGATCGTGGCATCCAGTGCCGCGAGCGTGGACCATATCCCGCCGCCGAAGGCGATGGTGAGCGCGATCGCTATGAGGAAGGGAACACGGAACACGGGTTTGCTTTGGCCCTCGGACAGCTGTGCCAGAGGGTTAGCATTGATTCTGGTGCGAAGGAATGGGTGAGCTGTGTCTTTCCGGCACGCTCGCCTCATGGCTTCCGGCGTGGAGCGAATCGCTTCCCGTGTCTCCTCGGAGAAAAGCCGGCCGCCCTTCCTCCCAGCCCCGCCGGATCGACGGCGAGAGGTCCGCTGCCTGTGCCGGGATCGGTCATCGAAGGCCTTTGCGTGCCATTCCCACACAGGTTCGATCTGAGGGTTAACCCTTTGATAAGATTGTTTCGAGCGGTTCCTGTGACTAAAAACCGCCCATGCCTTGCCCGGTTCATTCCTTGATTACCGTGTCTGCGACGACGTTCCGGAGCAGAGACGATGAGAACATGGATGATGGCAACCGGTGCATTGATAGCCGTGGCTGCGGGATTTTCGGGGGCCTATTACCGCCTGAAACCGGCGCCGGGGCCTTCGACCCCGAAGGACATTTCCCTCGACTTCATGACGCTGACCGAAAGCCAGCCGACGGAGGCGCGCCGCGCCATCGTCGATGGTATCGAGATCTGCCTTCCCCAGCCGGCGCGGGAAGGCTGGACGAGCCCGCCGGTCAAGAACCTCGCGGTCGACAGCTATATCCGCTTTTTCGAGCTGATGGGGCAGGAGGTAGGGCAGGCCGAACGCAGCGCCGAATTCCGTGCCTGGCTTTCGCAGTCAGGCGGCGGCCTGTCGGAGCGGGACCGGATCGCCTTCGGCAAGCTGACTGAGGGCGGCCTGCACGAAGGGGTGACCGCGCTCTGCATCGCCGCGACCGTGCGCGGCAAACTCGGAAGCCAGGGGTTCAGGGGTTTCTGGAACTGACGGCCGTTGCCTCGGCGACCGATCCCGTCGTGGTCTTGTCGGCCACCTTGGCGGTGGCAGGTCCGAGCGGCCGGGCCTCCTTCAGCCTTCCGGCGATCTGCCGCAGCAGGCGGGTGGATTCGGCTGACAGGGAACGCGGACGGATGAGCGCCTGAAATCCGGTATCGGTGGTGCCATCCTTCTTCTTGGCGACGGCGTTGCCCTTGTGGTCGCCGGTCGGCAGCGGGTTGTCGATGCCGGGAATGGCGCGCAACTCGATGCCCTGGTGGGCATAGTCCATCACCGTCTTGAAGGTAGCGGCCGGCAGCGAACCGCCGGTCATGTTGTCCATCGAGGTGAAGTCGTCGTTCCCGAACCAGACGGCGGTCGTGTAATTGCCGGTAAAGCCGATGAACCAGGCGTCGCGATAGCTCTGCGAGGTGCCGGTCTTGCCGGCCGTGACGATGCCGCCGTCGAGCGCGGCCCTGCGGGCGGTGCCGATCACCGGGATCTGCGACAGGATGCGGTTCATCGACGATGTCGCCTGCTCGGAGAGCACGCGCTTGGCCGGCGGTTCGTCGCGGTTGAAGTCGTAGAGCACGTCGCCGCCGTAGCCGAGAACCTGTTCGATGCCGTGGCGGCGCGATTCCATGCCGCCGGCCGGCATCACGGCGTAGCCGGTCGCCTGGTCGAGCACCGTCATTTCCGAAGTGCCGAGCGGGATGGTCTTGTCCTTCCTGAGCGGCGTTTCGACGCCGAAGGCCTTGGCGGTCTTCACGATCACGTCGGTGCCCAGATAGTCCTTGGCGAGCCTGACCGGCACGGTATTGAGCGACTGCGCCATGGCCGACAGCAGCGTCACCTTGCCCTTGTAGGAGCGCGCGTAGTTCTGTGGCGACCAGCCGTTCCAGGTGATAGGCGCGTCTGAAATCGTCGATTCCGGCTTGAAGCCGTTCTCCATGGCCGCCGAATAGGTATAGAGCTTGAAGGACGAACCCGGCTGGCGCAGCGCCTTGGCGGCGCGGTTGAACTGGCTTTCGCCGTAGTCGCGGCCACCGACCATGGCGCGCACGGCCCCGCCGTTCTCGATCATCACCAGGGCGCCCTGCTTGACCTTGAAGCTGTCGCCATATTCGCGAAGGCTCGATTCCACCGCCGATTCCGAGGCCTGCTGCAGGCCCATGTCGATCGTCGTGCGCACCACGACCGAATGTTCGTGGAGCTTGCCGGCCGAGGCCAGCCGCTGCACTTCGTCGAAGGCCCAGTCGAGGAAATAGTCCGGCGCCTTGACGTCGGCGCGGTCGACGACGGTCGCCGGGCTGCGGCGGGCGGCAATCACCTGGCCTTCGGTCATCAGCCCGCTCTGCACGAGGTTGGAAAGCACTTCGTTGGCGCGGGCGCGGGCAGCGGGAAGGTTGACATGCGGCGCATATTTGGCCGGCGCCTTGAACAGGCCGGCGAGCATGGCGCTCTCGGCCAGGTTCACTTCCGTGATGTTCTTGCCGAAATAGAATTGTGCCGCCGCCGCCGCCCCGAACGTGCCGCCGCCCATATAGGCGCGGTCGAGATAGAGCGACAGGATCTCCTTCTTGGAGAGGTTGGCTTCCAGCCACAGCGACAGGAAGGCTTCCTTGATCTTGCGTTCGATCGACCGTTCGTTGGTAAGGAACAGGTTCTTGGCAAGCTGCTGGGTGAGTGTCGAGCCGCCCTGCACGACGCCGCCGGCCTTGGCGTTTTCGCTCATGGCGCGGGCAAGGCCGAAGAAGTCGATGCCGAAATGGTCGAAGAAGCGGCGGTCCTCGGTCGCCAGCACCGCCTTGATCAGGTGGTCCGGCAATTCGTCGATCGGCACGGAGTCTTCGTGGATGATGCCGCGATGGCCGATGACGCTGCCGTAGCGGTCGAGAAAGGTGACGGCGAAATCGCCCCGGTTGCGCCAGTCCTCGTGGGTTTCCTCGAAAGCCGGCTGGGCGAGCGCCAGGAGCACCACGAAACCCGCCGTGCCCAAGGTCATTGCTTCGCCGGCGAGTTCGAAGCCGACGCGTTTCCAGCCGCGGACGCGAAAACGGCGGAAGAAGATGGTGATTTCTTCCCAGATTTCGCCGAGCCGGAAACCGAGGTTCCAGATGGTCGAATCGATCCAGGAATCGATGCGCAGCAGAAGGTGGCGCTTGCTGCGCGGCCGGTCGTCTGATGACTTTGGCTCGTCCTGCACCTTCGGAATTCCCCCGCCCTTTCGATGAGATGTGCTTGACGCGGTCCCTTCAAGGGATCAAGAGCTCTAGCCTCTCACCGTTAATCAGGTTTAGCTGACAAATGGTTGATGCGCGATATCAAAATCGCAACAGGTAAAATGCAGATATCGGGTTTTGTTCCGAACTGCCGCAAATGTGATATCCATATGACCGACGAACCTTTCTGGAAAACCAAACAGCTCGACCAGCTGACCCAAAATGAATGGGAAAGCCTGTGCGACGGTTGCGGCCTCTGTTGTCTCAACAAGCTTGAGGACTGGGATTCCGGCGACGTCGTCTTCACCTCCGTCGCCTGCCGCCTGCTCGACGGGGAGACCTGTCGCTGCAAGGACTACCAGCACCGCCAGGCGACCGTGCCGGACTGTATCCAGCTCACCCCGACCACGGTCAACGAGATCGCCTGGCTGCCGCCGACCTGCGGCTATCGCCTCGTCCGCGACGGCGAGGACCTCTACTGGTGGCATCCGCTGGTATCGGGCGATCCCGATACCGTGCACCAGGCCGGCATCTCCGCGCGCGGCCGCACGGTCAGCGAAAACGAGGTCGACGTGGAAGATTTCGAGGACTACGTGGTCGACTGGCCGCTGACCGTGGGCGAGGAACGCTGAGGACGCGCCGTCACTTCACTGCGACCACGACCTTCCCCTTGGCGCGGCCCTTTTCGACGTAGTCCAGCGCCTCGCTGGTCTGCTCGAACGGGAAGACACGGTCCATCACCGGGCGGATGTGGCCCGCCTCGATCAGCGAGGTGATCTTTGCGAGCTGGCCGCCGTTCGCCGTCATGAAGAGGAACGAATAGTCGACCTTCCGGCGTCCCGCTTTTCTCCTGATGCCGAAGCTCAGCAGGCGCATGACCTGTTGAAGCAGCCAGCCGGAACCGTTCTGCCGGGCGAAATCCGGATCGGGCGGGCCCGAAATGGAGATCAGCTTGCCGCCCGGCTTCAATACGTTCAAGGATTTCTCCAGCGTATCCTTGCCCAGGCTGTTCAGCACGACATCATAGCCCTGCAGCACCTTCTCGAAATCATCTTTCTTGTAGTCGACCACGACGTCTGCCCCGAGACTTTTCACAAGGGCGACATTGGCGGTGCTGGTGGTCGTCGCCACATGGGCCCCGAGATGCTTGGCGAGCTGGATCGCGATGGTGCCGACCCCGCCCGACCCGGCATGGATCAGAACCTTCTGCCCCTTCTGCAGGTTGGCCCGCTCGACAAGGACCTGCCATGCCGTCAGGGCGACAAGCGGAATGGACGCGGCCTCGACCATGGTGAGATTGCCGGGCTTTCTCGCCACATCGGCCTCGTCCATGGCGATATATTCGGCAAACGTGCCGATGCGATCCTGGGCCGGGCGTGCATAGACCTCGTCTCCCGGCTTGAAGTGCCGGACATTGGCCCCGACCCGGACGACGACGCCAGCCACATCATTGCCGAGCACAAGTGGAAGGCGGTAGGGCAGGATAAGCTTGAACTCTCCGTCCCTGATCTTGTTGTCCAGGGCGTTCACGCCGGCCGCATGAACCTCGACCATGACGTCGTTGTCGCGCAATGCCGGCTCGGGTATTTCGCCAAGCCGCAGGGCGCCGCCTTTGCGATAGCGATCGATCAGGAATGATTTCATCAGACTAACTTCCGTTTCCGTGGCGGCCGGCATCGCCGGCGGGCTTGCGATGAATGCTCAGACGGGAAGCCTGTTGAACTTCCGAAGGTTCTTGTCGACGATGGTTTCGGGCAGGAAGCGACGTACGAGGCGGATCTGTCCTGCCATTTTTCCGGCAGTGTAGCGCCGTTTGGGCAATGGCGCATTGGCGGCCTTTACGACGGCTTCGGCGACCACTTCCGGCGCATCTCCCTTCGCGACGATTTCGCGCATCAGCCGTTCCGCGTCGGCGCGGACCGCGTCATAGACGGAAAGCGGCCGGTCAGCGCGCGTCAGGTTCTCTTCGAAGGCGGTGCGGGTTACGCCGGGCTCGACAAGCACGACGCGGATGCCCTGGGTCCGCACTTCATGGTCGAGAGATTCCGAATACCCTTCGACGGCGTGCTTGGTCGATGCATAAAGGGCGTTGAAAGGAGCGGGGATCAGCCCGAGTATCGAACTCAGGTTGACAATGCGGCCCCGCTGATTGGCCCTCATCATCGGCAGGACGGCATTCGTCATCCGAATGATGCCGAACACGTTCACCTCGAAAATGGCCTTCGCCTGCTCGGTCGTGGATTCCTCGGCGCCGCCAAGCAGCCCGATCCCGGCATTGTTGACGAGAAGATCGATCCGCCCTGCGCGGCGCAGGACCTCGTCGACGGCATTTTGGACGGATGCGTCGTCGGTCACGTCGCAGATCAGCATCGTCACCCCGTCGGCCGTGTCCGGCATCGGCTTCCGGCTGGTGCCGAAGACCTGGTAGCCATCCCGCCGCAGCGCCTGTGCCGTCACCCGTCCTATTCCTGAGGAGGCACCCGTCACCAGGGCGACGCCACGTTTTTTCTTGCTCATCGGTTCCGCTTTCATTTTGCGATGGAACATTGTTGAGCGATCAGTTACTATCAAATCAGTACTAAGTCACTACTAAAAAGATATCGACATGAAAAATCTTTCTGACCAGCCCTGCCTGATCGCCCGGAGCCTAGCGCTTGTGGGGGACGCGTGGAGCATGCTGATCATGCGCGACGCCCATGCAGGGCTGACCCGCTTCGACGAGTTTCGCAAGAGCCTCGGCATTGCGCCGACCATGCTGACGGGACGGCTTTCAGGCCTGACGGAGGACGGGCTTTTGGAAAAACGCCGCTATTCCGAGCGTCCGCCACGGGACGAATATGTGCTGACGGAAGCCGGCCGCGACTTTCTGCCGGTTCTGTTTGCGATCGGCGCGTGGGGACGCAAGCATCGCGGTGGTGGCAAGGTGACCCGGTTCCTGGACGCCGAGACCGGAACGGAGATCGATCCCGTCACCATCGACCGTGTTAGCGGCGCTCCGATCGGAACGCGTCCTATCCGGATCTCCGCGCCCGAATGAGCCGCAACTTCGGTTGAAAACCCGGTCCTGAGTCCCGTTGCCGGTGGCTGTCCCTCGGGGCTAAACCGGCGAGCAAGGAACAGGCGGGAAGCGCCTCGAAGCACAGGTTTATTACCTGTCAATGACATAAGTTAAAGCGAGCTACGCGAGTTTTTCAGGTAATTCTACCAGTATGCCCGGGCGTGCGGAAACGCTAAGACTACGGTGACATTCAAGATTCATTCCGAATTCATTCGATGGCACCTAGATGAATGCAGAAGGCACGCTGGCAGACCGCCTCTACGAGGCAGCTCTGGTTCCTGAGCTTTGGACGGAAACTTGCGAGAGGATAGCGTTGGAGGCGGGGTCCAGCACGGCTTCGATCTTCACCATCGACGGCAGCGGCAATCATCGCTACGTCACCACTCCCAATATCGCCGACGCCTTTGCCGAGTTCGTCAGGAGCGAGCACAGGTTCAACAATGTCCGGCCCGCGCGCGGAATGGAGCGCTTCCCTTTCTCCTTCGCCAGGGAAGTCGACATCATGAGCGGCCAGGAATTCGAGGACGACCCGATCCGCCGCGATTTCCTGCTGCCCCACGGCATGGAGTGGGAGGCAGGCTGGGCCTTTCAGGAGCCGACCGGCCATGTCGTGGTCATCAGCATGATGCGCGCCAAGGGCATGACGCATTTCTCCGATGAACAGCTGGCGCACCTCAATCTGTTGAAGCCGCATCTCGCCCGGGCGGCCTACATCTCGTCGCGGCTGGCCTTCAACGAGGCGCGCTCGATGACCGAAACGCTGTCCATGCTGGGACTGCCGGCGGCAGTCATCGGCGACGGCGGCCAGATCATCGCCATGAATCCGGAAATGGAGGGCTTGAGCCCGCGCATCCGCACCGGTGCCGGCGACCGGCTGGTGCTGGAAGGGGCGGGCGCCGCCGCCCTGCTGGACGAGGCGATCGAACGCTACAAGGCGCAGTCTTCACCGACCGTGCAGTCGCTGCCGATGGCGGCGCGCGACGGCATTCCGCCGCTGATCCTGCATCTTCTGCCGGTCCGCCGCGCCGCCCGCGACATCTTTTCCCGTTCGATGGCGGTGCTCGCCGTCACCCAGGTGGGGCAGGTCGGCCCGCCGGACATGCGGGTGCTCTGCGGCCTCTTCGACCTCACCCCCGCGGAAGCCCGCGTGGCGCGCGGTATCGCGCTTGCCCAGACGCCGGAAATGATCGCCACCTCCCTCGGCATCTCGCTCGAAACCGTGCGCTCGCACCTGAAGAAGATCATGCTGAAGACCGGCACCACCCGCCAGGCGGAGCTGGTCCTGCTGCTGTCGGGGCTGAATGCGCCGAGCTTCGGCGGTGGCCCCAAGGATCTCTGACGCCTTTTCCAGCGTCCCATCGTCCGGAAGACCGGCCCGCCCCGAGAGCGATCGGGCCATCCCGCGGACGCCGCCCGAGAATTGCGATTTCACCCCTTGACCTTCCCATGATGGGAAGCTCCACATAGGGTGGGAAAGTGAGGTCCGTCGCATGAACCAGGCCGTCAAACCGATCCACAAAGCCGAGCCCTTCACCGTTCCCGTCGAGGGCATGACCTGTGCGTCCTGCGTGCGCCGCGTCGAGACCGCCGCGGCCAAAGTGCCGGGCATCGACAGGAGCGCCGTCAACTTCGCCACCAAGAAACTGACGGTGGAATCGGCCGAAGGCTTTTCGCCGGAGGAACTGACGAAGGCGATCAGGAAGGTCGGTTACGAGATCCCGCCCGGCGCCATGGACCATGCGATGCGTGAGGCGGGCATGATGCCGCCCGTGGCGCCGACGGCGCAGGCGGGGCACGAACACCACCACGAGCATCACCCCGGGCATTCCGCGCCAGGGGCCCACGACCGGATGGACCACGCCGCCATGGGCCACGACCAGGCGGGGCATGCCGGCGGGCATGACCACATGCACATGCACAAGGGCGAGGAGGGCGTGCTGAAGCGCGACCTGGCGATCGCCTTCGTGCTCACCCTGCCGCTGTTCGTCCTGGAAATGGCAAGCCACGCCTACGATCCGTTCCATCACTGGCTGATGGGCGTGATCGAGACGCAGAACCTTTATTACGCCTATTTCGCGCTGGCGACGGTGGTGGTCTTCGGCCCGGGTTTCCGGTTCCTGAGGATCGGCCTGCCGGCGCTTTTCCGCGGCGCGCCGGAGATGAATTCGCTGGTCGCGGTCGGGGTGCTGGCGGCCTACGGTTATTCGCTGGTGACGACATTTGCCCCGGATCTACTGCCGGAGAGCGCCCGTTTCGTCTATTATGAAGCCGCCACCGTGATCGTCACGCTGATCCTGTTCGGCCGGCTGCTCGAGGCGCGCGCCACCGGCCGCACCGGCGAGGCGATCGAAAAACTCAGCCGGCTGCAGGCCAAGACCGCCCGCGTCGAACGTGACGGCAAGGTGCTGGATATCCCCACCGAACAGGTGGTCGCCGGCGACGTGCTGGTGATCCGGCCGGGCGAGCGCATTCCGGTCGATGGCACCGTGATCGACGGTTCCTCGAATGTCGACGAATCGATGATTTCGGGCGAACCGCTTCCGGTCGCAAAGGCGGCCGGCGCCACGGTGGTCGGCGGTACGATCAACAAGACCGGTGCCTTCCGGTTCCGGGCCGACAAGGTCGGCCGCGACACGATGCTGGCGCAGATCATCCGCATGGTCGAACAGGCTCAGGGGTCGAAACTGCCGATCCAGGGGCTGGTCGATCGGGTGACCGCCTGGTTCGTGCCGGCGGTGATTGCGCTGGCCGCGCTGACCTTCGCCGTCTGGTTTTTCGTCGGCCCCGAGCCGGCGCTCGCCCATGCTCTGGTCAATGCGGTCGCCGTGCTGATCATCGCCTGCCCCTGCGCCATGGGACTTGCCGTGCCGACCTCGATCGTCGTCGGCGGCGGCCGCGCGGCGGAGCTTGGCGTGCTGTTCCGCAAGGGCGAGGCGCTGCAGGAATTGCGCAATGTCCAGATCGTCGTCGTCGACAAGACCGGCACCGTCACCAAGGGCCGGCCGGAACTGACCGATCTGGTGACGGCTGAAGGTTTTGCCGAAGACGAGGTGCTGGCGCTGGTCGCAAGCGTCGAGGCGCAGTCCGAACATCCGATTGCCGAAGCGATCGTCAAGGCGGCCGAAGCCAAGGGCCTGGTCGTGCCGAAGGCGGAAAAGTTCGCCTCGGTGACCGGTTATGGCATCGAGGCGGAGGTGGGTGGCCGCAGGGTTTCGGTCGGCGCCGACCGTTTCATGGAAAAGCTTGGCCTTTCGGTCGAGGCTTTTGCCGAGGCCGCCGCCCGGCTTGGCGATGAAGGCAAGACGCCGCTTTATGCAGCGGTGGACGGCAAGCTGGCGGCGGCCATCGCCGTCGCCGACCCGTTGAAGCCGTCGAGCCGTGAGGCGATCAGGGCGCTGCAGGCCATGGGTGTCGAAGTGGCCATGGTGACCGGCGACAACCGCCGCACCGCCGAAGCCATCGGCCGTCAGGTCGGCATCAGGCAAGTCGTCGCCGAGGTTCTGCCGGAAGGCAAGGTGGCGGCGATCCACGACATGCGGGCGGGTGGCCGTAAGCTGGCCTTTGTCGGCGACGGCATCAACGACGCGCCGGCGCTTGCCGAAGCCGATATCGGCATCGCCATCGGCACCGGCACGGATGTGGCGATCGAAAGCGCCGATGTGGTTCTGGTCGGCGGCGAACTTTCGGGCACGGTTTCGGCGATCGCCATGAGCCGCGCGACGATGACCAATATCAAGCAGAACCTGTTCTGGGCCTTCGGTTACAACGTGGCGCTGGTACCGGTCGCGGCCGGCGTGCTTTACCCGGCCTTCGGCTGGCTGCTGTCGCCGATGATCGCCGCCGGCGCCATGGCGCTGTCGAGCGTCTTCGTGCTCGGCAACGCGCTCAGGCTGAAGACAGTGAAAGTGGGAGAAACGATATGAATATCGGCGAAGCCTCCAGCGCGTCGGGCGTATCGGCCAAGATGATCCGCTATTACGAGGAGATCGGACTGATCCGCCCGATGGGCCGCAGCGGCAACAATTACAGGGTCTATGGCGAGGAGGAGGTGCATATCCTGCGCTTCATCAAGCGCGCCCGCAATCTCGGCTTTTCGCTGGAGGAAACCGAGACGCTGCTGAAGCTCTGGCAGGACAAGGACCGCGAAAGCTCGGCCGTCAAGGACGTCGCGACCGCCCATATCGGCGATCTCGAACGGCGCATCGCCGAGATGCAGGGCATGGTGAAAACGCTGAAACACCTCGCCCATTGCTGCGGCGGCGACAACCGCCCCAACTGCCCGATCCTCGACGACCTGGCGGGGAATGGGGTGGTGGGGGATCGGGCTGCGGGGAAGAAGATGCATGCCTGAAGGTCTCGCGATGGGAATCGCCCCTCATCCGCCTGCCGGCACCTTCTCCCCGCACGCGGGGAGAAGGACATATGCCGCGCCGGCTTCCCTGACATCGAGGCAGTACGCGTATTTCTTCTGTTCGTTATCTCGGAGGGGGCGGTGAGCATGCCGCTTGTGCCCTTCTCCCCGTCAAGACGGGGAGAAGGTGCCGGCAGGCGGATGAGGGGCAATTCCCACGCGTCTGACATGCATCCAGCACACTTGACCTTCCCTCCATGGGAAGGTGCACAACGAAAACATCGAACAAGGAGATTCCGATGACTGCGATTTTCACCGTGCCGGACATGACCTGCGGCCATTGCGAAAAGACCGTGCGCGGCGCGCTGGCGGAAGCCCTGCCGGGCGCGGCGGTGGCGATCGATCTCGCCGCCAAGAAAGTGACGATCGAAGGGGATGCGGTGAAGGCCGAAGAGGCGATCCGCGAGGCGGGGTATTCGCCGGAGCGGGCGGCGGTCTGAAGTGAGATTCCCTGGCCGATCGCGCGCATGGCGTTGAAAACCTTCGCGCAACCATCGCAGATCAGCGCGGCAAGGACCTCAATTCAACACCTGCAGGAGAAGTGATGGTGAGCTAAGGAAACCGCCGGCGACAAGGCCGACAAATCCAAGCGCGAGCGCGCCGCCAAGTCCGTGGTTCTGCCAGCCGAAATAGGCCCCAACGGCGGTCGCCATGGACATGATCAAAACGGTCCAGACGATCTCCAACAGCCAGAGCAGCCTTCCAGCAAGTCTTTGTTTTTCCTGCTCCATGTCCAAGATCAACTTTCGCGAGTACCTTCTTCCCCCGATGTAAGATCGGGCTTCTCCTTTCGCCAGGGGTAGTGTCCGGTCCTGACCGCAACTGAGGGGAATTGATGTGCGCAGAGCCATTCTATCGCTGCTGGTCGTCATTGCCATAAGCACGCTTGGTCAGGCTCAGATGCAGGAAAGCCCTAAGCGTAGCGACTATCCGTTCCAGTGCGGAGCAATCTTTGTGATCCTGGCCAAGGCATACGGCCAATCGGGCGAAACAGCCCGGGCTGTCGGGTATAAATCGAAATTCGATGATCTGTCGCGACGAGCTGAATCCGAGTTTGAGAAGCTCGGCCGAACAAAGGAGGAGGCCCGTGGCTACATGCAGGAGCATGTCACCGCGCTGTCTCTTCTGGCCGAAAAGGATGCGAGCCTCGTCGCCAATTTCGCCCGGCGCTGCAACGAGCTTTTTCCGAGCTAAGCCTCGCCGGGCAGGTCCTTCGCTTCCGACAACAATTTCTCAAAAGAACAGCAGACGCAGTTCATCACCTTCAAGGTGCTGACACGCCCCTGAGGACGCCGGCCGTCCGCCGAGATTCGGCTCCACCTTTCACAAGGTGGAGCAATGGGACCGGTCTGAAACGACGGCTTAGAACTTCACGCCGATGCCGACGTTGATCACGTGCTGCTTGAAGTCGAAATCGGCGCCTGCGAGGCTGCCGTTGCCGAAGTCGTTGTAGCGGTATTCGAGGCGGCCGAAGACATTGTCGGTGAAGGCGTAATCGACGCCGGCGCCGACCGTCCAGCCGTTGAGCATGTCGTCGTCGTCAAAACCGCCGCCGTCGATATGGGCGGTGGTGGCCGTCCAGCCGGCTGCCGCGAAGATCAACGCGCGGTCCATGGCATAACCGACGCGTCCGCGAACCGAACCGGAGAACCCGGTGTCGATGTCGATGCCGCCGGCATAGCTGTTCTCGTTCCAGTCGTAGTTGACGTCGCCTTCGATACCGGCCACGAAACCGCTGGAGAACTGCCAGTTATAACCGACGAAGCCGCCAAGCCTCCAGCCGTCGAAATCGTCCGAACCACCGCCGGGGGCATCACCGTCACCCCAGGCATAACCGGTGTGAGCACCGATATAGGGGCCGTTCCAGGAAAACACGACCGGCATTTCGACGGCCTGCGGGGCCTGCGGTATCTGTTCGACGGCGTCGGCTGCATAAGCAACGGAAGAGGCGGTCATGGCGGCCGACGCTGCAAAAATGAAAAGAGCCTTCATGGATATTTCCTCCGATTGTTGGTGAAAACGCAAATAGTGCGATTTGCTTGGAAAGCTGTAGCTAAAATACAACATCGCAAGAAATCTGCAATTACGCCTTAAGATGCTGAAAAAGCGTAGTTTTAATTTTTGGCTTTCCCCTTGACCTCAATCATGGTTGAGGTTGTAGCGTGCCCCGGACTGAAAAACCGGGCAAGGGGCAGGGCGTGTTGCAGGATGTGAATGTGGGCTGGTCGAGGCTTCTCAAAGGCCGCGAAGGGGCGATGCTGGGGCTGATCTCGGCGGGGATCGGGCTGCATGCCTTCAACCAGTTCGCCATCGTCGCGGCGCTCCCGCCGGCGGCGAAGGAGATCGGCGGCACCGGTTATTTCAGCTGGGCCTATACGCTCTATTTCCTCGGCTCGATCGCCGGCGGTACCGGGGCTGCGGCGATGCGCGACCGTTTCGGCGCACGCTTCATTCTCGTCCTTTCGGCACTGATCTTTGCGGCCGGCGGGCTGCTGGCGCTATCGGCGCCGGCCTTTTCCTGGATCATGGCCGGGCGGCTGCTGCAGGGTATTGCGGACGGTCTGATCGTGGCGATCTGCTACAGCCTCATCCCCGCCAACTTTCCCTCCGCGCTGATCGCCAAGGTGTTTGCGGTGGAGGCGATCGTCTGGGCGGTGGCGGCGATTGCCGGGCCGCTGGCGGGCGGGCTTCTGACCGAAGCCTATTCCTGGCGGGCGTCTTTCCTGGCCGTCTCGCCCTTCGTGGCTCTGCTGGCCGTCTTTGCGCTGACTGCGAAGGTGAGAGTGACCGAGGCGGCGCCGGTGCCGCTCTCCGTCGCCACCATCTCGCTCTGCCTGGCCGCTTCTTTCGTCCTCTCGCTGTCGTCGGTGGTGAGCGGCGGGGCGATGCAGGCCGTGGCGGTGGTCGCGGGCGCGGGGCTTTTCCTGCCGGCGCTGAAGCTCGACGGTCGGATCGGGCCAAGACTGTTTCCGGAAGGCGCCTTCCGGCTGGGTTCGGTGCTGGGGCACGGGTTCTGGGTGCTATTCCTGATGTCGGCGAGCCATTCGGTCGGCAGCGTTTATCTGGCGCTGATGATCGACGCCGTCTTCGGTTTCCGGCCGGCGGTGGTCGGTTATCTGGTGGTGACCATGGCGCTCGCCTGGAGTGCGGTCGCGGTGGTCGCGAGCAGGATTACCGCGCTGGCTCCGAGGCATCGGTGGATGCGCGCAGGCGCATTGTTTCAACTGGTTGGGTTCCTCTGCCTCGCGACTGCGTTCGCGAGCGGCTCGCTGGTGCTGCTGCTCGCGGGCCAGGTGGCGATCGGAACGGGTTTCGGCGTCGCCTGGGCAAGCGTCAACCAGGCGGCGATGGAAGCGGCAGCAAGGCAGGAGCGCGATCTCGCAAGTGCCTTGCTGCCGACGATTTCGACCGCCGGTTACGCGATCGGCGCGGGAGTTGCCGGGATGATCGCTAGCGCGACCGGGCTGGTTTCGGCGCTGGAAAACGGCGAGGCCGGCGGGCCGGCGCTGTGGCTCTACGGGACTGCGGCCGCCGGTGCGCTGCTGACCTTCCTCCTCGGTTTCGGGGTGCGGCTGGCCAAGCCTTGAGTGGCGCAACAAAAGCGCATTTCGCTTGTTCGGCGGGACAGATTTCCCATATTTGAAGAAAAGGTCGCCGCATCCCGGCGGTCAAAGGAGTCCTTCCCGTGTTCCAGTTCGACAATTCCTATGCCCGCCTGCCGGACAGGTTTTTCGCCTCCGTCTATCCCGAGCCGGTGGAGGGGCCGAAGCTTCTGAAATTCAACGGGTCGCTGGCGGAGGAGTTGGGCATCGAGGCGGATTTTTCCGATCCCGCCCGGCTGGCGGCGATTCTAGCCGGCAATGTCGTGCCACCCGGCGCCATGCCGATCGCCATGGCCTATGCCGGCCATCAGTTCGGCAATTTCGTGCCGCAGCTCGGTGATGGGCGGGCGATCCTGCTCGGCGAGGTCATCGACCGCAACGGCAAACGCCGCGACATCCAGCTGAAGGGCGCCGGACCGACGCCCTATTCCCGCAGGGGCGACGGACGCGCGGCTTTGGGACCGGTGCTGCGCGAATATATCGTCTCGGAGGCGATGAACGCGCTCGGCGTGCCGGCGACACGGGCCCTGGCGGCTGTCGCGACCGGCGAAAAGGTCTATCGCGAGACGGTGGAACAGGGGGCGGTCTTCGTGCGGGTCGCGGCAAGCCACGTGCGGATCGGCACCTTCCAGTTCCTTGCCGCCCGCGGCGACAATGACGGGGTCAAACTGCTCTCCGATTATGTGATCGAGCGGCATTATCCGGAGTTGAAGGCGGCGGAAAATCCCTATCTGGCACTGCTGCAGGGCGTGGCGGCGCGGCAGGCGGATCTGATCGCCCGCTGGCTGGGCGTGGGTTTCATCCATGGGGTGATGAACACCGACAACATGACGATTTCGGGCGAGACGATCGATTTCGGCCCTTGCGCCTTTCTCGACGAATACGACCCGATGAAGGTGTTTTCCTCGATCGATCAGGGCGGCCGCTACGCCTATCGCAACCAGCCGGGCATCGGACAGTGGAACATCGCGCGGCTGGCGGAATGCCTGCTGCCGCTTTTGGACGAGGACGAGGAAAAGGCTGTCGAGGCGGCAAATGCCGTGCTGAAGGCGTTCGGCGAGCGGTTCCAGAAAGAGTGGCTCGGGGTTTTCCGGGCGAAGCTCGGACTGTTCTCGGAAGCCGATGGCGATGGCGAGCTGATCCAGTCGCTGCTTGGCCTCATGCACGCGGGGCAGGCGGATTTCACGCTGACGTTCCGCAGGCTCTGCGGGGCAGCAGCAGGGACCGAGGGAGACGAGCTTTTCCTCTCCTCCTTCTCCGACCTCGCCAAGGCGCGCGAATGGCTGGAACTCTGGGGGACGCGGCTCGATGCGGAACCACAGGGGCCGACTGAACGGGCGCAGGCGATGCGGGCCGTCAACCCCGCGGTCATCCCGCGCAATCACAAGGTCGCGGAAGCCCTGGCGGCCGCCAATTACGGCGATTTCAGTTTCTTCGAACGGCTGCTGGAGGCGCTGGAAAAGCCCTATGAGGACCGGCCGGAATTTGCGGACTATATGCAGCCGCCGAAGCCCGAGGAACGGGTGACGCAGACATTCTGCGGGACGTGATCGCCCGTAAATTAATTTTTGCTAATTAGGAAAATAGTCCTTGACGGCGTGACGGTTGTTTGATAGGCTTTAGGCATAGTCGAAGAATTGCGCCGGCAGAAGCCTTCGGGCGGCCGGTGGCAAGACTTCCAGTCAAATTGGCCCGGTCCCCAAAGCCGGGCCTTCTTTTTATCTCGACAATCGGCAGCGGGGACGCGCAGCGACCGGAAACGGACGCGGCGGGATTTTCTGCGCCGAAATCTTGGCCTTTGTTCTGGCCCCGGGGATATCCCAGATGGATGAATTCGAGACGTTCGATCCGGCGCTTTTCGGGCTCTGGACGGAGACGCCTGCCTATGGCGACGGGCTCGTGATGGACGACGCGGTGTTGGCGGATGCGGTGCGCGGCGTGCTGCTGGAGACCAAGTCGGTTGAGGGCGCATTCTCTCCTGGCGAGGAACTGCGGCGGCTCTTGAACGAGATGACCATCGAGATGCGCGACCAGTTTTCGACCTTCCGGAGGATGCGGACCTCCGCGGAGGCAGCTCTCGAGGGTGGCGACGACGCCGCCCAGAAACTGGCGCGCGCCGACGTGAAGGCCGCCACCGACGCCATGTCGCTGATCGTCCGCACGCTCGAAAAGGTCGACAGCCTGCAGCGCCAGCTCGCCCGCGACCGCGACGAGGCCGCCGATCGTGCGGCGGACGAGGGCGGGTATGAGGAGGCTGTGCGTGAGGTCGAGGAACTTATCGAACGGCGCGCCCAGGAGCGTTTTGAGAAGCGGTGTCTCGCGGCTGGTATTGAGATTGGTGAGCCCGGTGGTGCGGGAGGGAATGGAGCGGTACCGCCTGACACCGGTTGAAGACGTTGTCGAAGCTGAGACGATCGAAACGCTGGCTGAATACGGGGAAACGATGGACCGGATCAGCAGTCTGCGGGCTCAGGCGCATGGAGCAATGGCAAAGGGTTATGCGGCGCTCGCTGAACCTGGCTGTAATGAAGGAGCGGCCGAAACGACTGTTGTTGAGGTCGGAGCGGGCGGGTGCGTCGAACTCCCTCTTCTCCCCAGCGGGGAGAAGTCCCGAGCGAAGCGAGGGGATGAGGGGGCCGGCGACGCCGGAGCGGTCGATCTGGCGGATCGAGGAATGCCTGAAGTAGAAATGGTGAGCGGGAAGGTGGCTTCGCCCCCCTCATCCGGTCCTTCGGACCACCTTCTCCCCGATGGGGAGAAGAGGGAGCCCGCGGAGGCGTCTCGGACTTCAGAGAACTTGCCGAGCAGGTGGCGTTACAGCACTCATGTCAGCTACTCCCGCGCCGCAAGCCGGGATTGGCGCCATACCGGCCGCGACGAACAAAAACCGCCCGCCGGAAACTGGCGCACCTGGTTGATCATGGGCGGGCGCGGCTCGGGCAAGACGCGGGCGGGCGCGGAATGGATCCACGGGCTGGCCTCGGCCGGCAGCAGGTCGGAGCTCAGGATCGCGCTGGTGGCGGAAACGCTGGGTGATGCGCGCGAGGTGATGATCGACGGGGTGTCCGGCATCTGCCGGATTGCGCGAAAGAATCGGCCGGATTTCGAAATCTCTCGCCGACGGCTGGTCTGGCCGAACGGGGCGATCGCGCAGATCTTTTCCTCGGAAGATCCGGAAAGCCTGCGCGGACCTCAGTTTCATTTCGCCTGGTGCGACGAGCTCGCCAAATGGCGGCATGCGGAGGAGACTTTCGACATGCTGCAGTTCGGGCTGCGGCTCGGGGCCGATCCGCGCCAGCTGGTGACGACGACGCCGCGGCCGGTGCCGATCCTGAAACGGCTGATCGCCGATCCGGGCACGCGGCTCGTCAGGATTTCGACCCAGGCCAATGCCGGCAATCTCGCTCCGGGCTTCATCTCGGCGCTGGAGGCACGTTACGGAGGAACGAGGCTCGGGCGGCAGGAACTGGCCGGCGAGCTGATCGAGGACCGCGAGGATGCGCTGTGGAAACGCGCCGACCTCGAAACCTTCACGATCCGGTTTACTGGTGCGCTGCGGCGCATCGTCGTGGCGGTCGATCCGCCCTCGGGCTCGGGCGAAAATTCCTGCTGCGGCATTGTCGTGGCAGGGATCGAGCCGAGCGGGCGGGCGGTGGTGCTGGCCGACTGTTCGGTGGAGGGCAAAAGCCCCGCCGGCTGGGCGAATGCGGTGGCGCGGGCCTATGCGCGTTTCCAGGCGGATCGGGTCGTGGCGGAAGTGAACCAGGGCGGCGAGATGGTGACGGCGATGCTGAAGAGCGTCGACGCAGGCCTGCCGGTGACCATGGTGCGGGCGACGCGCGGCAAGTTTTTACGCGCCGAGCCGGTGGCCGCCCTCTACGAACAGGGACGGGTGGCGCATGCCGGCCGGTTCGCGGAACTGGAGGACCAGATGTGCGATTTCGGCCCGGACGGCCTATCTTCAGGCCGCTCGCCCGACCGGCTCGACGCACTGGTCTGGGCGCTGACTGCGCTGATGCTGGAAGGTCACGGAGAGCCGCGCGTACGGGGCGTCTGAGCGCGGCTCATGTTCAGTTGATGATGATCAGCGCGGGGTGGCCGGCTTCGGCTGGGCGCTTTCGCGCATCTGTTTCCACTCGGATTCCATCCGCTCAAGGACATGCTGCGGGATCGGCTTGGAAGGGGCGGCCGGTGCGGGCTGCTGCATCATCGTGATCTCCGTTTTGATTAGAAGGCCGACATGAACGACCTATGGAGCCGTTGGTTCCATACCGTTACGAAAATGTAAACTCCCGCCTAAGCACTTAAAACGATTTAGTTTTTCTAAACCGATTGAAACTTGGTGACAGAAGTCAAGGACAGGTTTTTCATGCAGCTCAACCCACGCGCTTTCTTCGATTTCGTGCGGATGAAACTTTTCCAGGGTCGGCTGCGCGCCGGCCAGGTGGAGGGATTGACGGCGATTCTCGACGGTTGGCAGGCAAGGGTGGGGCAGGGCGGCACGCAGCCGCTGGCCCCATGGTCGGCGCAGCCGCTGGCCTATGTGCTGGCGTCCGCCTTTCACGAGACCGCCGCCACCATGCAGCCCGTCCGGGAGACCCTGGCGGCGAGCGACAGGTTGGCGATCGCGCGGCTGGAGGAGGCTTTTGCGGCAGGAAGGCTGGGATCGGTGAAGACGCCCTACTGGCGGCCGGACGCGGATGGAAAAAGCTGGCTCGGCCGCGGCTTGGTGCAGCTCACTCACCGGCGGAACTACGCGGCGATGTCCGGCGTGACCGGGATCGACCTGCTAGCCGATCCGGGCCGGGCGATGGAGATGCCGGTGTCGGTCGCGATCCTGATCGAGGGCATGCGGCGCGGCTGTTTCACCGGCCGCAAGCTCGACGACTATTTCGGGCCGGGGCGAGCCGACTGGGTGGGCGCGCGAAAAATCATCAACGGCAATGACCGGGCGGAACTGGTGGCACGGCATGCTCGGGTGTTTGCCGAAGCGCTGGACAGGACGCCGCATTGAAGCCCGTGGCGGGCCATGATAGCGAGGCCTCCGCATTGCTGGAGGTTCCATGATACGTCACATCGTGTTTTTCACGGCGCAAACAGGCGAGATCGAGCGGGTCCGGGCGGGCCTTTCCCTGCTGACCGGCAATCCGCATGCATCGATCCTGGAGATCGGCACCAATGTGAAGAGCGACCAGCTTGGCAACGAGGTCGATCTGGTCGTCTATGGCGAGTTCGAGGATGAGGCGGCGCTGGCCGCCTACAAGGCGCATCCGGTCTACCAGGCATCGATCGATATCGTCCGGCCGATCCGCGAGATCCGTTTGGCCGCCGACTTCGACAGCGCAAGCGCGGTGAAATCGCCCCTGCCGCTTCCCTAAGGCGGGCCTTGGCGCCCGCGATCGAAAAGGACAATCCACCATGAAATCTCCATTCCGGCGCCCGTGGTTTTCCACGGGTGGGCGACGGGCCGTGCCTGACATCCAGAAGACCGAGGCCCAGAAGACGGAGACCAAGATGGCCTCCGGTTTTGCGATCGTCTCCGGCGAGGGGGCGGCGCATTGGTCGGGACGGTCCTATGCGGCGCTGGCGCGGGCCGGTTTCATGCGGAACCCGGTCGCCTATCGGGCGATGCGGATGATCGCGGAAGCCGCCGCGGCCGTGCCCTGGCTTGCCTATGACGGGGCAACCGAGCTTGCCGAACACCCGGCGCTGGCGCTGCTGCAGCGACCGAACGGGCGGCAGGGCGGTCCGGATTTCTTCGAGGCGCTCTACGGGCACCTGGCGCTATCCGGCAATGCCTATGTCGAACCGCTGTCGATCGGCGGGGATTTGCGCGAGCTGCATCTGCTCAGGCCCGACCGGGTGAGCGTGGTCGAGGGCCGCGACGGCTGGGTGGCGGGCTACGATTATCGCGCCGGCGGCACCACGCGGCGGCTGCCGGCGGAGACGGATGGCGTCGCGCTGCTGCATCTAAAGCTGTTTCATCCGCTCGACGACCATTCGGGCTTTCCGCCGCTCGGGGCGGCGGGTGCCGCGCTCGACCTGCACAATGCGGCGGCGAGCTGGAACAAGGCGCTGCTCGACAATTCAGCCCGGCCTTCCGGCGCACTGGTCTACCAGCCGAAGGATGGCGGCAACCTTTCCGCCGACCAGTACGAGCGGCTGAAGGACGAATTGGAGGCTGGATATTCCGGCGCCGTCAATGCCGGGCGGCCGCTGCTGCTCGAAGGCGGGCTCGACTGGAAATCGATGGGCCTGTCGCCGAAGGACATGGATTTCATCGAGGCGAAGAACGGGGCGGCGCGCGACATCGCACTCGCCTTCGGCGTGCCGCCGATGCTGATCGGCATTCCCGGCGACAATACCTATGCCAATTACCAGGAGGCCAACCGCGCCTTCTACCGCCTCACCGTGCTGCCGCTGATATCCCGCACCGCCGCGAGCTTTTCCACGTGGCTGTCGCAGGCCTATGGCGAGCGGCTGCGGCTGGAGCCGGATCTCGACCGGATCGCCGGGCTCTCCGCCGAGCGCGAGGCACTGTGGGCGAGGGTCGGGGCGGCGGCGTTTCTGAGCGACGAGGAGAAGCGGGAAGCGGTGGGGTATTAATCGGGCACCTGGTGGTGTATTTGTAATACGCAGTATTACAAAATGGAGGCTGTCATGGCCAAGCCCACTCTCTCCGATCCGATCACCCTGCGCCTGCCGGTCGACATTCTGGAGGACATCGAGAAGATCGCCGAGACGGCGGATCGCAGCCGATCCTGGGTGATCGTGCGGGCGCTGAAATATTACCTGATGGCGGAGGGAAGTGAAATCCTCAGCATCCGGCGTGGCGGGGAAGATATCGAGGCGGGGCGGTTCGAGGATGCGGAGGAGTTTTTCACCGAGCTTGACCGTCTCAACCGCGAGGACGCCGCCTGATGAAGGTGTTCCTGTCGGAGGAAGCGATACGCTATGTCCAACGGGAAAGGGCGTATCTTGCCCAATTCAGCCGACGAGCATCCATTGCCTTTTCGGAACAGGTCAAGAGGGCGATACGGTTGATTGCTGATCATCCTCGTGTGGGGACCGCTGTGGCGCCGGTCGAGGGAATTCGCCGTTTCGTATCGGCGCCTTATCATTTGGACTACGTCATCCAAGCGGATCGGATACTGGTTGTTTCCATCATGCATGCGCGGCAGGGGCCAGCCGATCTCGAAAAGGACGAAGACGACGATTTCGAGTGAAATTGTTGAGGGCACACTTTCCGCAGGTCTGCTGAATGGGTCATCGAATGAACTCACTCAACTTGCGAAGTGCCGGACTCAACTTCCCAGCAGGTAGCCCCAACTGATTCCAAAGACTCATGGAAACTGGATCCGCTGACCCTGCGTCAACCGCGGAACGGCGGTTGCATGGCAACTGCGCCGTTGGGTCCTTATGCATGCATCATAAACAAGAGAGATTAAAAATGGCTGATCTCGGAAACGATCCGGGCGCCCTGGCCGGCATCTGGGTCGCCAAGGCGGTGGGCGCCACGGCCGGGGCCGGGGTGTCGCTGATCTATCTGCTGCCGAAGAGCCGCCGCGAGGCGGCGAGCCGGTTTCTGACGGGCTTGAGCTGCGGGATGATCTTCGGCGGGCCGACCGGGCTTTGGCTGGTCGAGCGGCTGGGGATCGGGGGAGAGCTTTCCGGCGCGGAAGTGATGCTGACAGGGTCGGCGGCGGCCAGTCTTTGTGCCTGGTGGGTGCTGGGCATGCTGGCGAGGATTGCCGCGCGATATGGGGGACGGGTGGGGTCGCCTTAGGCGCCTACCCCTCATCCGCCTGCCGGCACCTTCTCCCCGCAGGCGGGGAGAAGGAAATGTGTCGCGCCAGTTTCCCTCATCGCCGACGTCATTGGCATGCCAAGGCGTTGCCGCGTGTTCCTTCTCCCCGTGACAACGGGGAGAAGGTGCCGGCAGGCGGATGAGGGGCCGGCTCCAATTCAATCGCTAGGAGAATACCCATGCACGCTTACCGCGGGCCGCGTCCGACTGCGCGCAAATTCGCCAATCTGGAACTCGCAGGCATTACCGGCGACGGGGTGTTCTCCGGTTATGCCAGCGTCTTCGGCGAGATCGACCTCGGCAAGGATACGATCGAGCGCGGTGCCTTCCGCAACTGCCTCGTCGAGCGTGGGGCGATGGGGGTGCGGATGCTCTATCAGCACGACCCTTCCGAGCCGATCGGCGCCTGGCGGACGATCCGCGAGGATGCCCGCGGGCTTTATGTCGAAGGCATGCTGTCGCCCGGCGTCGCCCGCTCCCGCGAGGTGCTGGCGCTGATGAAATCAGGCGCGCTCGATGGGCTGTCGATCGGGTTTCGCACGGTCAAGGCCCGCACCGACGCCAAGACCGGCGTGCGCAAAATCCTCGAGGCCGATCTTTGGGAGATCTCGGTGGTGACCTTTCCGATGCTGCCCTCGGCGCGGGTCTCCAACGTCAAGCATGCGCGGTTCTTCCGCGACAGGGAAACCGAACTCGTCCGCCAGATGCGGCGGGCGGCGAAGATGATGATGAAATCAACCTTCAAAGGAAAAGCGATATGACGGAGCAGGCGAGAACGATGGCAAGCGTGGCGCCCGAGGTGAAGGCCCCCGAAGTGAAGGGAGTACCGGAAACGGTGACGGCGGCCTTCGACGAATTCATGGAGGCGTTCGAGGCCTTCAAGGAGGTCAACGACCGCCGCCTCGGGGAGATCGAGCAGAAGCTGACCGCCGACGTGGTGACGCGCGACAAGATGGACCGCATCAACCGCAGCATGGACGAGCAGAAGAAGGTGCTCGACCAGTTGGTACTGAAGAAGGCCAGGCCGCAACTCGGCCGCGGCGATGCGGAGCTTTCGGCCGACGCTGTCGAACACAAGGCGGCCTTTGACGCCTATGTCCGCCGCGGCGAGGAAAACGGTCTGCGCGAGCTGGAGGCCAAGGCGTTTTCGTCAGGGACCGGCGCCGACGGCGGTTATCTGGTGCCGCCGGAAACCGACACCGAAATCGGCCGGCGGATTTCGGCGGTCTCGCCGATGCGGGCGCTCTCGACCGTGCGTACCGTCTCCTCCGCCGTGTTGAAGAAGCCGTTTGCGGCGGCCGGGCTTTCGACCGGCTGGGTCGCGGAGACCGCGGCGCGGCCGCAGACCAACACCCCGCAGCTTGCCGAGCTCTCCTTCCCGACCATGGAACTCTACGCCATGCCGGCCGCCACCCAGTCGCTCCTGGACGACTCGGCGGTCGATATCGAGGCCTGGATTGCCGGCGAGGTGGACATCGTGTTCGCCGAGCAGGAGGGCGACGCCTTCATCCGCGGCGACGGCATCAACAAGCCGAAAGGGTTTTTGTCCTATTCGACGGTGGCGGACAGCGCCTGGAGCTGGGGCAATATCGGCCATATCGCCACCGGCGTTGCGGGCGGCTGGAAATCGACGGGGCCTTCGGACACGCTGATCGAGCTGATCTATGCGTTGAAGGCCGGCCATCGCCAGAACGGCACGTTCATGATGAACCGCAAGGCGCAGGGCGATATCCGCAAGTTCAAGGACGGCGACGGCAACTATCTCTGGCACCCGCCGACGTCTGCCGGCCAGCCGGCCTCGCTGATGGGCTTTCCGATCGCCGAAGCCGAGGAGATGCCCGACGTGTCGGAGAATTCGCTCTCGATCGCTTTCGGCGATTTCCGCTCCGGTTATCTCGTCGTCGACCGGGCGGGGGTGCGCATCCTGCGCGACCCCTATTCGGCAAAGCCCTACGTGTTGATTGTTTTTACACTACTTTTGCGCATCCTCTTAGCAACACTTTTGGGAAGCGCGGGCATTGACGAACATTTTAAAACGACCAGCGTACTCGTACATTCGTATGAGTACAGAGAAACAGATCAAGGGCGATAGTTTACGGCGTCAGTTGGTCTGGAGCGAGAACTTCGCACAACGGCATGACCTTGAACTGCAAGACACGACGGCCTTCGCAGATATCGGTGTCAGCGCATGGAAGGGCTTAAACCGTACAAAGGGAAGGCTCGGCGCATTCATCGAGTTGGTCCGAGACGGAACAATCCCGTCGAGCAGTTACCTGCTCATCGAAAACCTCGACCGCCTCTCACGAACGACCCCACTTGAGGCGTTGGACCTGTTCAAGGAAATCCTGAAACTCGGCATCACCGTTGTTGCCCGTGGTGAGTACGGCGAGGAAGAGATTTACACGTGGACCAGCATAAATTCCAATTCGAACCAACTCATCAGCACGCTCTCATCGATGCTCCGAGCCAATCGGGAAAGCGAACGTAAGAGCCAGATCATCAGAGAGGCGTTCGAGAACAAGCGGGCGTTGAGCCGGAAAGGCGTGAAGACCAATCAACGGCCTCCACATTGGATCACGGCAACAAAGATCGCCAAAGGTGAGTTCGAATATTCCCTCAACGATCGAGCGCCCCTCGTGCAGTGGATTTTCGAGCGTAGCGCAGATGGCGTAGGCTTCGACAAGATCGCTAGGGACTTGAATGCGCGTGGAGAGGCGACGTTAAAGCCTAGCAAGCAGGGCTGGTTTCACACGAGCGTTGCCAACATCATCACCAACAGGTCTGCGATAGGCGAGTATCAGCCGTATGAGGAAGTGGATGGGATGAGGATTGCGCGTGGTGATCCTATTACCAACTATTATCCGCCGGTCGTCACCAATGACCTATGGCTACGGGCACAGAAACTACCCCATCGAAATAGAAAAGGCGGTCGCGCTGGAACGAGGTTTAGCAACCTGCTCGATGGCTTGACCAGTTGCACTCACTGCCAATCGCGCATGTACATGCTCTGCAACAGTCGGAGTAGCAAGCAGTGGCAATACCTTGTTTGCAGTGGGAATTTCCGCAAACTTACCAAAGAGGTTGAGGTGGGGAGTGTCAAACAAACCGTCCCGATCTGCACCGATGGTACGGCACGTTTTCGTTACGATCTGGTCGAACAGTTCATCCTCGACAACGTGATGGAGTTTGGCATTTCGGATCATATGCGGATCAAGAAGGCCGACGCAGAACTGAAAGCCGTGGACGAGGCGATAGCCGATCTGTCGGTGAAGTTGGAAAGTCTTCGGTCAAGAGAACAGCGATTGTTGACCCTCGTGGAGACAGAAAACGACGATGAAATTCCCGGACTTCTCACCGCTCTAAAATCCCGCACCAAGGAACGCAAGGAAGCCGAAGAGCAACTTACGACGCTGACCCATGATCGCGATGTGACGATGGCGAAGCAGAAGGCGCTTGATCCGGCCAGTGCGATTGAGGTCATGCGCGAACAGTGGGAAACCAGCGAGGACGACGGTATCAGGTATGGCCTTCGTGTCCGCACCAACACCGCAATGCGCGAGGTTATCGACTTCATCACTTTCGACAGCATCGAACAGACCTACACCGTGATCCTGTTTGGTGGTCTCCGTGCGTACAAGTTCCCCAACGTCAAGTTCGTGAAAGGCCCGATCAAGGTCACTCCGATGGTTGTCGATCTCACTCGCTTTGCCGCTGAGATGCCCTCGCACTTCGACATTGAACGTGCGGATCAAGCCGGGAAAATCCCGCTCGATCCTAAACGGCGTCTGGTCAACGACATGCTCGTCCGTAAACGGCTGAAATCCGCATCGTAAAGAGTTGGTCGGGCTTCAACTCTTCACTCGCCCTTTGATTGTGCGGCTATAAAACTCTGAGTTGTTAACAACAACAGGAGTTTGCAATGCTGTTTCGGGTTTGGGGTAAGATCGACGGTGCGAAGTTTGATCAGGTCTATTCGAGCGTAGCGGAGTGGAAAGCAGAGCGCGCAATGATCGAGCGCGTTGCGGCTGTTTCGGTTCTCGGCATGGCAAGCGTTGAGGTGGCTTGATGGAATTGCTGCCGGATATGCTTCGACTGCGCCTGATGCTCAATCATCAACTGCGCAACGCTGACCACGTGCCGGTCGTGAAGTTCTTCACGCCATGGGCAAATGCGACGTGGTTGATCGTGGACATGGACCCCGACGACAGGGATCTGATGTTCGGCCTCGCAGACTTAGGTTTAGGAGAGCCTGAACTCGGATACGTGCTTCTCAGTGATCTTGAGGAACTTCGAGGGCCAGCGGGATTGACCGTGGAACGCGATCTCTATTGGAGACCGACTAAGCCGTTGTCGGTGTATCATCGCGCGGCTCGTGCTGCGCAACGCATCGTAGAACCGGATTGATCATGTGGCGGCTGGCTAATGCTGGCCGCCATAGCCATGACTAGCCGCCAGTGCGCTTGTCACGTTCGTTGCCAAACCGATATTTGTCCCGATAGTCCATATCATCCATGAACGTGCGGAACCTCCCGGCTACGAACAGGATACGGAGTGCTGCGAGTGAGCCGACAAAGTAGAAGAATTTCTGCCAGACCGTAGGATCGGTGAATAATGCGAAGTCCATGTGATTGCTCCTTTGACGCAAAAAGCCAGCGTTAGTGCCGCTGGCTTCAAAGGGCGAGTATTCATGTGCAGTAGGCTTAATGAGGGGGACAATGTCGAGCCAAAGTCCCCCTCACGTCGCGAGCATCAATTCGGCGGGAATCGTTGCTTGTGAATATCGTGGACCTATCGAGTTAATATTTCCGATCTTTAGATTAAATCAGCGCAGGATATTACTTCCGGTCACGCGAATTTTACCTGCGGTTTGCAAGATAGGCAAAAGGAAACCCACTCGGAAGGAGTTAAGAACCGAGTGGGCGTCGTGAGGAAAGATGAACCATAAGCAAGCGCCTCGGAGCATAGAGACGTATTCATCAATCCTATTTATCGGCTTGACTGGATTTGGCTGCTCTTAACTCAGCAAGCCATTGGTTCTTCGTTAGCGTGGTTCGCTCGACCACCTCTTCGACTAACTGCATCTGTCGATCATCCACTTTTCGTGTCCGACGTTTCCGGGGTTTGAGATTCGTTTGATTGAGATTTTCCATACCCGCATTATACGAGCCTTGGCTTGTCCATGCGATATTCATGACTACGGGCGAGACATCATCGCCCCGCCCGTTGAGCAGCCAGACGATCATTGCGTCCGCCGGTATTTACCCCAAAGTGCCGTGTTACCCGACACTTAGGAAACACTTCACAGAGGCTCATAGAGCAGCGGCACGGAAACGCGCACTGCGACTGCGCTGGCATTGCGAACGCAGCGGACGACGCTGTGTGACGTGCTGGCAAGCGTTCTGAACGCGGCTGCTTCACTCCAAGTGAGGGCTGGTTCGGTTTGCTTTTCGCGCCCCTTTTTCTCTCAACCCCAAGCGGAAACAAAAGCCTTGAACGGAGGAGCGAAGCGACCAAACCAATGGCTATGCCGCCAGTCGTAAGTGGAGTTTCCAACTGGAAACGAGCGCAGCGACACGCGAGTAGCAGAGATGAGCGGCTTTTGAGTGCCAACGAAAAAACGCGAAGCGATGCGTGAAGCCGCCATTTATGGGTCGTTGCTTCTAGCCAAGGTGGGGCTATCTACTTCTACGAAGTAGATGGTTCTACGTTGTTTAGTAGTAATGATCCATGCTTGTTTATAATAATATGGATCTAGTTTGTTTAGTACGTGAAAACAATATTGACGCCGGAAAAGTCAATCAAGCATAATGGATAAATAAAAGATAACATAATTATTCCAGGTGCTTAATGACTATTCGAATTTCCCCACAACAGGTCTTGGCCGCGATCACTGCTCCACGCACCGGCCGTTCGATCAGCGCGGAACTGCGCGAAATACTTGAAATCAAGTACGACGCTTCCCGCCGATATCAGACCAGCCGGAACAAGGTCGAATTCGACCTAACGCTGGAGGAATACATTGGGCTGATGACGCCTTGGCAACTCGCCCAGATGGAGAAGAAACTCGCTACGGGTAATCTCCGCAAGTTTATGGGTTCCGATTTCGGCTACGTGCTCGGCTGGAAAGACAAGGCTGGCAAAGCGTCCGGCATCATGAACGCTGAAACTGCCGTCTTCTGCAATCGCGAAACCAGCAAGCGTAATCTCCAACTGAAAAAGGGAGATAAGCAGACAGAGGCAGGTAAGGCCAAGATCGCCAAAGCCCGTACAGGGACGAAGCATTCGGCTGAAACCAAGGCTGCGATCAGCAAGACCAAAAAGGGCGTTGCTCTGACGGACGAGCATAAGGCAGCGCTGAGCGTTGCTAAGAAGGGCCGCAAAATGTCCGACGCGCACAAGGCCGCTATCGCTGTGGCTCAAGCAGCGCGACATGCTGCCCGCAAGGCAGCGAAGGAGGCAGGTAATGTCTAACCAGCCCGCGACGGTCGTTCTGGAATTTCCCATGCACATGGTGCTGGAAGAAACCATCGATATCGGTGACCGCCTCGAAATGATGCGGAAGACAAAATCCGGTCTGCAAACCTACGCGATCCTTTGGCAGTACGTGGATATTGCCGTGCTTGCCGCGCTCATGCGCCGCGAGTACCGGAGCGAGATCAACACCTTTTACAACAGTTCAGAGAATTCCAACTGGCAGGCAGTCGCAGCGGATGGCGAAGTTTATGTCTTCGAACACATCATCTGCCGCCGCTGTTGGGAAGACACTAATACCGGCAATTATGTCGGTGAGTTTGAGTTTGATAATCCGCAACTGGCGATGATCATCAAACTTGCAGCCAAGACACCCAAGGACGCTTGGTCATTCTAACAACAAGAACAAGAATAAGGAGATCGACCAAATGCAGGAACTAACACACGGACAGAAGATCAGTCAGGCGCTCAAAGGACGCAAGTTCAGCGCTGAGAGCAGGGCAAAGATGAGCGCTGCAAAGATGGGCAAGCCCCGTAGCGAAGAGACCAAAGCAAAGATCGCTGCTGCACATCTAGGAGTTCCACGTGATGAGGCAACTCGCAAGGCCATCTCAGAAGGCATGAAGGCCGCGATGAAGGTCAAGCGGGAGTTAAAGGCAGCGACACAATGGAAGCACCCGAATAACCGATAAGGCTGCGGTTTGATCACCAGAAGATAAATAAAAGATAGAAAACAAGAAGGAGCAAATCCCAATGACATACGTAAACCAGTTCCGAGGCCTCCATGGCGTAGTTGGCGTGGAGCAAGTGTTTATTCCCGAAGTGGGGAGCATTTTAGATAAGCAAGATGATCGTATCGCCGCAATCGAGAATGCAATCGACTTGATCAACAAGGCTATCGCGCAGATGGAAAGCAATCTCGCGGCACGTGGTCTGCTGAACGATCCAAAGAACCAATACTAAAATAATAAGAACACTAAGGAGTCTTTTTTATGTCAAGAAGCAGGGAACTCGTGGTGATAAAAAAATCATCACACAACAATAACGAGGAGATGAACAGGCTCTTCGACCTGTACCACGGCGGGAACTATTACGCAGATCGGACTAATCGCCAGCGTTTCATGTCAACACTTGGGTTGTTCTGGACCCTCTTCATGTGCATTGGTGTTGCTTTCGGAGCCTGCATTTTCGTGCAAGTCGCAGCAGCCATGTTCGGCGGTGTTGGAATGCTCTGCTCACTCGCATTATTGATTTTCGCTTACAGCGCACTCGCAAATTTTACAAAATAATAAGAACACTAAGGAGTTAGAACTATGGAATTTTCAAAAAGCGTATTCGAAGACATTTTCGAAGTCATCAACACGGTCATCGAAACTCATCCAGACGTACTCGCACTTGATCCAATTGCGGATCTCAAAGCGAAGTCAACCGTGCGTATCCCATACACGAGGAAGCCCAAACTGAACGCAGCATCAGCGTTCATGACGATCAAGAAGAAGCAGAAGAACTGGATCGGATTGCTGTTGGGTGAACTCTCGCATTTCGTGACAGGTGCTCAAGCGGACATCGCCATCATGCACACCACGGCTAACGCGAAGAGCAGCGTGAAGAGGGCAACTCAAATCTGGCATGAGTTTGTTGTCGAACTACACTCGGATAAGATCATTCACCGCAACGACATCAGCGAAGCGCAAGCACGTCAGTTGGTGAAATTGATCGATCTACTCGGCAAGAACGGTCACAAGTTGAAGGGATGTGGGAGCATCGAATTCTATGATGCTGAGACCGGGCAGGTGCTCGCATGAACCTCCTCAACCCCATTCGATACGCCCTAATCAAGTACCTCCCATCAGACAATAAGTTTAGGATCAAACTCATTGAAACCAAGAGGCAGTCTTGGTTTCTCGAATCTTTCATTGTTGATGACATCCAAAAGGCCGACCGTGTCTGGAAACGTGATGGCTGCGACCGTAGGTTCGACGTGGTGTACACGATCCCGTTTATCGGAGAGCGAAACGAGTGGAAGGATTTGGAACCGGGAAATATTGCCCATCCAGTCGCAGGATACGGCGTCTTGTACGGCACTTTCACGGTGTCATTCAGAACAAAGACCGACGCCATGCTTTGGAAACTCGCTCATGGCGGCGCAGCATAATCCCGTCCAGCAGCAGAAAACAAAATGACCGCCGAAGCGGTCATTTTTCATCAGTGAGTGAGCGAACGCTAGGCGATCTTTGGTGGTTCGCTGACAGCAGGTGCAGCACCCGGCACGTTCACGTGAACGTTGAAGATCGGTGCAACCGTGTTGGTGTTGGTGTTCGTGTTGTTGACGCCTTGGCCGTAGAGGCCATTCAGAATATTAGCCTGACGCACCATCGATCCCAAGAAAAACAGGTCGAACAATTGGCCGAGCCCAAGAAGGCCAAAAGTGAAAAGCCAGAGCAGGCCGGTCATCGGCCGGTTGACGTAGAAACGATGTATTCCGCAAACGCCCACGAGGCATAACAGCCACAATAGAAATGCGGTGAAACCCTTCTTCTGCATGATAAATCCCCCGAATGAAGTCTAATAGAGATATCACGCTTCAATGGATTCGCAATCTAAGATTTAGTTCGATCTCAGTTGTGAAAAGTATTTCAGCCGATCACGACGGGGGATTGAGGTGTTTGTTTATCATGGCGCTGATTTCCGCAATCGTACCAATCGCCAGTGCAAACGCTATCATATAGAAGCCCCGGTCGATCATGTCGGCGGTCGGCATTCGATTGGTTATTGTGGGATCTTTCTCCCATATCCCGAAGGCTATCAGCAGCCCACCCCCGGCCATCACGCCGCCGAGCAGCAGAAGAATAGTCGCGACGAAAAGCGTTATACGAGTAAAAAACAAATCAGTACCCCCTATTGATGCGCCGATATAAGCGCTCAATCCACATCCGGTCTAACGGTATTTTCCAGCCGATCCCAGTCGTGGTCTTTTAGAAACGGGTTGAGCCAAGGCGTAAAAAAGGCCCGCTGCGGGCGAGCCTGTTAGAGTTGGCATCTCGGCTAGGGGTAAAACCGTTATTGACGCTCTGGCAGACAAAATCGGCAACTGATGACAAGGTTCCGTCACAGTCACGCACGTTTTCGTTTGCCCCGCCGATGGCCCACGCTGCGGCCTCAGGAACGCAATGTTGCGCACCTCGGACGCTTAATCCGGCGGGAAAAAGGGAAGGGGTGATTGGCGGGAATGGCTCGTCAATCGGGCTGGCTGAGCCAACGGCGAAGCTTCGTTCACTGACGCTCACTCCGTAAAGCCCCGCTGCTAACGGGGCTTTTTGCTGCTCAAATAAATAATGGATGTTGAACAAAGCATCCATCGATCTCATCAAGTCCTTCGAAGGACTAGAACTCACCGCATACCTATGCCCCGCAAACGTACCGACGATTGGCTACGGCACGACCAAGGGCCTCTCACGTGCTGATGTAGGCAAGAAGACAATCACGCTAGCGGAAGCCGAGCGACTTCTCAGGGAAGATGTCCAGCAGTTCGAAGCCGCCGTTGACCGTCTCGTCAAAGTCCCCCTCACGGAAAACCAACGCGGCGCGCTGGTGAGTTTCACCTACAACTTGGGTGAGGGCAATTTCTCCAAGTCCACGCTGCTGAAACGGCTCAACGCTGGCGATCTCCACGGAGTAGCGGTGAGTTGGCCGCAATGGAACAAGGCCGGTGGCAAAGTCCTGGCTGGTCTCGTCAAGCGCCGTGCTGCTGAACTCCGACTGTTTCAGACACGATGAGCGGCTATCGAAATCGCCTAGAGACGAAGGTCGCAAAGACGCTCCCGGCAAGTTTCCAGTATGAGCCTCGCCGTTTCCCATTCCAGATCACTCGCCATTACCTGCCGGATTTTGTCGATGAGGCGGTCAAAGAGATCATCGAGGTCAAGGGCCGGTTCACGGCGGAAGACCGGCAGAAGCACAAGGCTTTCCGCAAGCAGTACCCGGATTGGACGGTCACGCTGGCATTCCAGAAGCCGGACACGCCCATCAACAAGGGCAGCAAGACCACCTATGCGGACTGGTGCGACGCCAACGGCATCAAGTGGAAGCAGGCCTGATAGCCTGTCACATCTTGAATGGTTAATAGCGAGTTACCAAGTATAGGTTGTAAATTCGGGTCCGGCCATGGAAGAGGAACCTATGGACAAAAACTTGCTCATTGCACTCTACGAAACCAAACGCTTAAATTTTCTGACCGCGTTCATTCAGAACCCCAAGAAGTTCAGCCAGTCTCTGGCCTATGCTTACGAGAACCGGATGGCGCCAATTTTTAACGAAAACATCGAGCGCGAACTTTATGGCGTAGACCCGTTCGCGGAAATCTATGCCGTCAAAGCCGAATTCATCAAGCAGGTGCTTGAACACATCGATGATCTGGATCAGGCCGGGAAGCACGAAGATTTGCAGTTTAACAAACTTGAAGACAAGTTCGGTGGCTACAAGGTCAACCGGATGGAGTTAAAAGCCGCAATCGAATACATGCGCATCGACGGCAGGTTCAGCGATGACGTGTATAAGGCGATTTCTTTGAACGCCCCGGTCGAAGCAAAACAATACGAGAAAGAATTCAAGCCGGACGACGTGTACTTCAGTTAGCGTTTGCTCAACGCTTTAGGCGAATTGGTGCGATGCCAACGGCATCGAATGGAAGCAGGCCTAAAAGACACACCACAGGTTATAATGAGCGCGCTGGTTCCACAGCCAGAGGATTGCATGTAAGTTCGACCTGTTCCCTCCCAGGAGATGCGGTTTGTCTCCTACATAGACCCGGCTTTTAGTCGGGTCTCTTTTTGTTCGGATGGCTCAGTTTTTCATCTAGTAGAAATCAACATGTCGCGAACACGCGGCGAACAACTGATGGATATCCCCAGAACACACACGGCGGGATAAGAAGCCTCCGATGGGCTGGTCCACTTAAATACTGGAGAAGACCAATACGTTTTGGTCACCAGTAGGGCAGACCAATGATCGAAACAATCGCCGCTTTTCTCGTCTCCATCGGAATCAATCCATCACACTTGCTCGCGGGTCTCGCCGGAGGCTTTGCAAGGATGATCGTGCAGGGCAAACGGCTCACGTGGGAAGTCGTCAGCGGTAGTCTCGTCGGCACCCTCTGTGCGGTCTACCTGACGCCGCTGATCGGCAAGTGGGCGCAGTTCGACATGGCAGATATCTCCACGAACAATGCGATGGCCTTCGCAATCGGCATCATCGGCCTATCGCTGGCTGAAGGCTTGGTGAAACTCGCTCAGCGTTGGGCTGCAAATCCAAAACTCCCCACAACCCCTACGCTCGACGCGCTGGCTGAAGTCACCAAGGACGAGCCAGAAGATAAATAACTGAAACAACAGGAGTTTCAGTTATGACGACCACAATCTCACATACCCCACTAAACATCGACAAGAAGGGTGACGTGTACATCTGCACCACTGCATCTGGCTCGGTGATTTCAACTGACCCGGAGGAACTTATTGCAGCAGTTGCGACCAATGTAGCAAAAGACCTAGCCGTCATCGTAGGCGAAGATGACGCGGCAACCTGGACCTTCGTTAAATCAGATGTCGCAGAACATTTTGTACTGATCGATTGCCTGACAGCCGGGATTTTACCTTCGAACATGAAGGTCGATCCTGCTTCACGGGCGTCACACGTCTCATACCTGCTTTCAAAATATCAGCCCGAAATGATCGCCGCCGTAGAGTGGATCAGGTCCAATACCAAAGGCAAAGTCAAACCGCTGAGCGCATCAAGCGGAAACGCCCACTATTTCATGTTCGAAAACCGAGATGAGGCATTGCTGTTCAAACTCGCTCATGGAGGTGAGCAATGAGCAAGCCCCACACGCTGTTCGTGGAAGTCGACAAGGACGCGGTGCTCTACGATGAGCAATACCTTTGCCTGAGCGCCTTCACGCTGCCCAGCGGCGTCAAGGTCCCCGACGCATACGCGGGGAAGAATGAGAACGAGAACTTCATCGTCGCCGCACAGGAACGGCTAAGACAAGCCGTTGTCGCGCTGCATGTCTACCGGCTGATCGAAGGCAACGCATGGCTGAACCTCAGAGAGATCACAGCGCGCGGCGATCGTTACGGCGCTGACGTTGAGTTCAATACCAAAGCCGACGCGATGCTCTGGAAACTTTCCCAATAGGATTTGATACGGATCTATCCCGTATTAGACCGTATAAGGATTGACACGGCTTATACGGTCTGATACTCATTGGCCATCGAAACCAGAAGGATCCAGTCGATGACCAAGAACATACTTGTAAATGATGATGTTTTCGCCCGCTTGCAGAAACTGGCCGAGCCGTTTGTTGACACCCCTGAGACGGTGATCACTAGGCTGTTAGACGCTTATACGGGCGTAAAGCCCTTTATCGATATGGGCGATAAGAAGGTATTCGACCCCCAAGTTCCGCCCAACCTCGTACACACCACGGTTATATCGGCAGTGGTCAACGGAGAGACGTTGAAGCCACAGGATACGTACTGGAACAATATCCTGATCGCGTTGATCAAGCGGCTTGCGGAGAAGGGAAAGTCGGCAAAAGAACTCCAGACGATGATCACCAGCAATACGGTGCTAGGTCAGGAGACTGCCAACGGATACAAATACGTCAAAGAGGCAGGTATCTCAGTTCAAGGTCTGGACGCGAATAACGCATGGAAGACGATCTCCTATCTGGCTGCGGTGAGTGAGCAAACGGTCGAGGTTATATTCCGTTGGCAAAACAAGGAGAACGTGGAGTTGGCGGGTGTTGTGGGGATGATGACCATTGGCAAATACGCGGACTAATCAGCAACCACAGCGACGAGCCGGCGATCCACAACGATAGCGTCGAGCAGGCTAACGTTCTCGTTCAGCACGTCGATAAGCCCATCAATATCAGGCAAGCGCAGGGTAAGGCGGTAAATCGCCATAGCCCCGAGCGGATCGATATCCGGGTCATTCCTCCGGAGTTCTTCCCGCTCGGATAAGGCATTGCGCTGGCATTCCTCGATGGATGTAGCGAACGCAAGCGGCTCATCACGGCCAGGTACAATCTGAAACCCGAACACAACTAATTCCATTCCCTCCTCCACGGTGAATCACCCGCATAGGTATAGCGGCTCTCAGTTATGGGGGAACCCGGCAAATATGAGGGGTTCTAGAAGGTCGTCGCTATCAAGGCTTGGCGATAGGTGCGTCTTTGCCGAGGCGCCAATAATAGACAAACACGGCTGCGCCAGCCAGATCGAGGAAGAACCAGATGCCCCGAGCAAGATGGACCGGGATGAGCGGGTTGAATAGCACGGCCATGCAAACCCAGATGTACGCCCAGCCAGTCATCCCTTTGTTTGCATCCCACTGGACGAAAGCCAGCCAAGCCGTCGACAAGCAGACGACCATGCGTAGGAACGTGTAAAAGGTATAGGGCAGGGGAAGTATGGCCAGCACTAGCAGCGCGGCGGGAACTAAAAGCAGGTTTCTAACATCGTTTGTCAATTGAATGCCCCTCGGAGAATCACTCGCATAGGTATAGCCTCCTGCGAATACAGGGGAACTCTCAAATTTCAGGGCGAACGGCTAGATGGTCAAAATCAACTTAAGAAAACCTATAACTCAGCCGAGTTCCAAGAGAGCAGCACCAGTCCCTACCAAGCGGCTGTACTACTTCACCACCAAAGAATACGCCTTGCAGAGCCTCCGTGATAAGCGCTTGAAGGTTGCTCGCTTCAATGAACTGAATGACCCCTTCGACTTCGTGGGAATTGCTCTGGGCCGAAGCCAAGATCGTATCGCAATCAAGCCGATAAAAGAACGTCTCGATTCCGAATTGGGTATCATTTGCATGAGTACGACGTGGCAGGAACCACTTCTTTGGGGCCACTATGCGGAAAAGCATAAGGGGATCTGCTTGCAGTTTTTGGTCACCGAGGGGCACTGGGAGGATGTCGAATATCGCGAAGAGAGACCAAAACTCACGACTTACCGAAAGAAGCAGGTGAGCGATCTTTCGCAAGAAGATATTCACAAATTGAGCAAAACCAAGTTCAAGCAGTGGGAATATGAGCGGGAGTGGCGAAAGTTCATCCACCTTGAGGATCCGGACCTAGTTACCGGCCACTACTTTCATTCTTTCAGTAAAGACATGAGGCTCGAGCGAGTCATCCTTGGCGACCGCTGCGACGTGGAAAAGAGGGTGATACATCGGCTCTGCGCGCACAACGGCCCAAGTGTCCGGTTGATAAAGGCTAAGCCGGCGAACCTAAGTTTCACTGTCTTAAGAGACAAAGCCTATGACGGGGAACTGCCCCGTGAACCCTAAGCATGCCAACCCGCATATTAACTTCTGTCACTAGTTTGGTTGAGAGACATTACTAATCGAAGGTCCGCAGGTTCTAGCCAATGTTCGAAGCAGGTACGGTTTTCGTTGTGGGTGCCGGTGCAAGTGCCGAATTTGGCCTGCCTGTGGGCTGGGCACTGGTTGAGCAGATACGCGAGAAGAGTAAGTTCAATTTCGACCACGGGTCATACCCAAAGGGTAACCGAAAAATCTTCGAGACCGTGTTCAGCAAATACGGGAAAGAGCAGAAACAGTTAGAGCAAGCGTTCATGGCCTTTGCGGACATTCAGCAAGGCGTCGAAACGGCAGGCTCGATTGATGAGTATATAAACCGCTACAGCGACGACAGCCTGATAGCGGAGTTGGGAAAGTTGTTGATCGCCCATTCCATCTTGGAAGCCGAAAACAAATCCAAGTTAATGCCCGCAAAGGGGCAGGAGGCCGAGGGGATAAACTGGAACAGCGTGCAGGATACGTGGATCTCTCCATTTGCTCGCACATTATTCGACGGCATTAAGGCAAACGATGTCGAGAGTATCGGCAACGGCATTAAAATTATCTGCTTCAACTATGACCGATGTATCGAACACTACCTCGAATACGCAATCATGAGGGCCTATCGCGGCGTAGAACGCAAACAGGCGAGACAAATCGTCGACAATATGCAAATCCTCCATCCATACGGTTCACTCGGTACGCTGAACAACTTCTCCTTCGGTACGCCCATAGAACACACCAATCTTTATAACGTGACAAAAAACCTAATAACGTGGTCTGAGACAATCAGCGACGAGACTCTACCAGACGCAATGCGGCAAGCAGTTTTAGACGCGAGGACGATTGTGTTTTTGGGTTTCGCATTCGCCAACCAGAACCTCAAACTCTTGAAACCCGAAATGGCAACGTCGAAGCCATACTTCACCAACGTCTATGCGACTGCCTTTGGACTGACGAACGACGTTGAGGAAAGTCTACGCCGGAAAATAGGTCGGCTTGTCACACCTAGGGACTATCTAATTTCGGATCCACAAGAGCGCGCGATCAAGTTCAAGTATGGAATGAAATGTAGAGAGTTCATGGACACGCAGATGCTCAACATTGCCGTGTGAACGAGATCAACCATACAACAGCGACATAATAAGCGGAAAACAGACTTCACATAATAAACACGTCTACCGCGTCCGCGCTCGTCCCGGTACGGATAATTCCGCTCTGACAGCATCAGCACCATAGGGCCAGACATTCTTGTCCTTTTGCATCAAAGGGCAACCGATCTTTTCACTCGCCCTTTAATCTTTTCGGCAGCAGACAAAGAACGCACGTTCAACGTCTGAGGTCGCCATGCAATACGTCGCTTACTATCGTGTTTCCACACAAAAGCAGGGTCAATCAGGTCTCGGACTTGAAGCCCAACAAGCAGCGGTCAAACTGTTCGCTGGTTCGCATCCGATCATTGCCGAATACACTGAGGTTGAGAGCGGCAAGCGCGATGACAGACCCCAATTAGAAGCCGCACTAGACCACGCAACAAAGAGTAAGGCAGTGTTGGTCATTGCCAAACTAGACCGGCTATCACGTGACGTTCACTTCATCAGCGGATTGCTCAAGCGTAATGTTCCGATCAAAGCATGTGATATGCCACACGCGGATAACTTTCAGTTCCACATAATGGCAGCAGTTGCGGAGAAGGAACGCGAGATGATCGCGGATCGGACTAAAGTGGCAATCGCTGCAAAGCGCGCACGTGGTCAAGAATGGGGAACAAATGCTGCGCGAGTAGATGAAGCAAACACCTTTGCAAGATCGATCCACAAAGAGATCCAGATGCTCATCAACAGCGGCATTGATACACCAGCAGCGTTGGCGCGTGCTCTTAATGAACGCGGTGTACGGACCTCTAAGGGCGGTCTATGGGGTACGGGTCAAATCGTCCGGCTGCTTGCTCGGCTAGGCCTGGGGTAGGGTACGTACACCCCCTGTGGACGGGCAGCGATATCTATATACGTTGAAATCCTACAGATGTTGTTTTGCGTGCTTTCCATATTCGGTCAGAATGGAATGAAATTCGGTGAGTGTACCAGCACTGTTTCATTGATCGAGGCTCTAGCCTGATCGCTTATCCTCGACCAGAAATCACTTTTCTCGAGTTCCGGCGCCGAATGAAATTCGACCGGCTCTGAACCACTCAGCGTCAGTACGAGGTGATCGTCTCTGAAGGACAGAGTTGTGCCATCAGCGAATTGTTTCATGCGCGGCGACGGTGGAATCGGCGGTTTGCGCACTGACTTCGGGAATGAGGCAATTGACATGCGATCAACAGAAATCATGTTCGCCAACTTGTCGAGTTTCTGTTCAAGAAGGACAAAGCGGGCATCATCCTGAGTTACCTCGCCGGCCGGTAGGGCAGCCTTTGTAAGTTTCATCAACTTGACCAGAGAGAAAACCTGCTCACTGTCACTGGAGCCGTTAACAGTGTCAGCAATGGCCTTAACGATCTCGTCTCGGGCAGCAAGAGTGTTCGCGATCCTCAATGTGTGATCGTATTCGATGTCGCGGAAACCTGACACATCGAAAATCCGCCGCGTCTTGTCATCCTTGATCAGAACTGTCGGTTTGTCGAACGCCTGCCGGATCCCGTACTCAAACAACACGTTTGCGTTATTTGTCGAGAGGTCGCAGATGCACAAGTCAGCGGTTGCGACTCTCGTAACGACTTCGAGTTGGATCAGGTGCGCAGCGCTGGTGCTGGTAGCCAGAGAGCACTTATATCCTGCTGCCTCGACCGAGGGCCGGATAAGTTGGTTGTACACTTCGGAGAAGTGACCGACAGGATAACCTTCCACGTCAGATATGGGCATCATAACAAAGCATGTCTTGATGCTCGCGTCAGGCGATGCCACTTCCTCGGATCGAATTTTCCTTGTCAACGTCAACGCAGTGCCCCCATTCGATGAAAACGTAGAATGCAGCGCTTTCGCCAGCAAGTGAAATCTCCGGTTGCCCTGAACTATCAACGGCTATTGATAGGAGAGCACGGCAGCAACGGTGCTGCTGGTGCAAAGGTAGATCGAATTGACAAACGCTTTGGAAGTACTCAAGTCCGCTGCAACGACCGGTGCTGCAGGCGGTCGTAACCCGCTGGAGATCTTCAACAGCAAGATCGATGCGCAGATCGCATATGCGGGTCAAGTGAAGGACGGCAAAGCGATCAACACGCGGTCGCTGTGGTTCCGCAAGGATGGTGCCGGATACGTTGTCCGCATCGGTCGCAACGGTTTCGAAATCGCTGGCAGCAAACTGTTCAAGGCTGCTGATCTCGACGTGGTGGTCGAGGTACTGAAGGCGGCGAAGGATGTCATCCAAGCGGATAAGAAACTGCAGGATACGATTGCCCTGCACAGCATGGAGCGGTCGGAACGGTTGAAGGTCGGACGCGCTAAGAGCAAGGCGAAGAAGGCCAAATAAACGATTTCGGATTGCGCAATCCGAATGGAGCCCCAGCGGGAAACTGCTGGGGCTTTTCCATGTCCTCATGCTTGGCCTGGCTACAAGCGCGGCTAACTGCGAGAAGCAGCAGGAAAGACGCACAGATGCTCTTCCGCTGCGGTCGTGCAAGCAAATGCATCGGCATGTGCGGCAGGGCTGGACGCGCTGTATGAGCCTCCAGAGGAATAACAGGTATTGCTAATGAAGGCCCGCATTTTGCGGGCCTTTCTCCGTACCGTGCTTAAGATCGTGCGGACGAGATCACTTGGAAATTGGTTCCTGCCCGAAGTTCTGCGCTTCCATCGACATATACGATTTTCGCCCACCCGAGGTCGGCATCTACCTCGCTTTCATTCAACGCCGCTGAAAGAACCTTTTTGCCATTATAGGTCATTCCGGCCCTTTTTATTTCTTCGATGGTCTCTAGGGCAAGTTTTTCCCGTCGCTCAAGCCGTGAACTGGCCTCGATCGTCCGCTGTTGAGCAGCGCGTGTCTTCTGCTCCGCACGCTTCGACGCGGCGTCAGTCTCGTCGGCGATGATCTTCCCTACTATCGCAGGTAGGAGGTTCTTGTCATTAACCGCGAGGTACGCGGTCGCCAAACGTTCTTCCGCGCTACGACCGAAGCCGGCTATGTTCTGGACAGCCTGCTTCACCTCATCATCGAACTCTGTGAGGGTTTTCCAGGCGGCTGTGTCAACTACGGACGCGGAAGGCGCCACAGGTGTATCCTTGGGAGGCTGATCTGCTAGCGCAGTATACGATTGTTGTGTCTGCGGAACACTAGCGCCAGACATAGCCAAGATAATGATGCCAACTAGGCCAAAAAGGAAACAAATCAGACCCCACATCGCAGGATCTTTGTTTCGACTACGAGCCATTTCCATTCCAACAAAGGCGCAGAGAAGACCGACGCCGAAATACACAACAAGAAATAACAAGTTTACCCCCATACCTCGAAAATTGCCTCAATGCCTTGGGGTAACATAATCATGCGCAAGAGTTCCAGTTTAATATATTGTCCTGCTCTACGCAGTGGAGTGACGACGAAGACGTTCCCACTGTGCAAATTCCTCGGCTAACTTCTTTCGCCGTATGCACGCAAGAAAGCCCCGAAACGGGGCTTCTGTTATCAAGGGGCTTTCTCGGCAGCATCTTGCGCGGCTTTTAACTCCGCCCAGAACTCGGCCAACACGCTATCGTCCCCATCGTGGATGAACCGGTCTTGCGGCCCGATATCACCCGCGAGAGCCGCGACATAGATGGGATGACGTTCAAGCCATCCCTCTGGCAGCAACCCGTCGAGGCGCATCTGTAGCACCACCATCTGGCAGCGCAGCGCATCGATTTCTGTTTTAACCGGACCGTATATATCCGGCATCTCTGTCTGATAATGATGGATAGCCGTTTCGGCTTCGAATAGTGCATCGCTAAGCATACGCTTTACTCCTTGGTTTGCGATTTTGGGGGAGAAAGTGCCGTGTAAAACGACACTTCCGGGTGTCACGGCTGAGAACGCCGCGTGATGATCTCTTCGAGAACGCCGTACATGTCTCGGTACGAGCACAGACCCGAATTGTCTCGCGTCAGGGCTGCTCGAACTGCATCATCGCTCAAGGTGATCCCTTCGGCCGTCAGGATCGACTGCGCAGCGGGCAACACGTCAGAAACCGTAGTCGCTGGCACGTGGACTTCTTTGCAGCGGTCACGCACAGGGGCGCTCAACGCGTTCACGTTGTTGGTCGTCAGGATGAAGAATACGCCCGAGCCGGTGGACGGGAATTTCGTCATCAAGCCCTTGAGAGCGTCCATCGCTTGTCGGCTGAAATTGTCCACTTCATCCAAGATGACCACACGGATGCCCCGAGAATTTGCCGGAAACAGCCCGATTGAGTTGTTGATCCTGCGAACCGCGTCGATACTCGTGTCTTGGCTGACATCGATTTCGTGAATATCCGACACGTGCATATCCGGTGCCATCTCCATCGCCAGTGCGCGAGCAAATGCCGTCTTGCCGGTGCCATGGACGCCGTACAGGAGCAGGGGTCGTGTGATGGTCCCACGAGTGTACCCGCTTGCGGCGAGCAACATCTTGGGATCATGGGTGAAGTCTTTGAGCGCAGACTTGGGCGCGTACTTTTCAATAAGTCCCATTGGGAAATTCCTTTCATAGGTGAGGGACGCGCCGGGACTAATACCCGGCGCTTTGCGCTCACTTGCTGGCTTCGACAGCAGCGTCGATGGCGTCTTCTTGCTCATCGTGGAGGGGCGCGGGTTCGCTTGCAAAGACTTGGCTGAAAGCGGGTGATACCGGCGATTCCATCGCCTCGCCCATCTTGCGATAGAGCGTTTCGAGAACGTCACTGTCCGTGTAAGAGAACAGGACGTCGATATCGCCCGCGTCGTTGATCTTGACGAGAAGCGCCGCAGTCGGCGTTCTTCCGGTGGTCTTGATTTTTGCTGCCGCCGGGTTCGGAGCCGGAAGTGTTAGCGGGGTGGAGTACCGGCCATTGATCACGTTCAGCGCCTTCGAAACGTGCGCAAGGTCAGCAGCCTTTTTTGCTTCGTTGGTTGTGGTCGAGCCGCCAGTACGGATCTTCTCAAGGCCACCCTCGGAAACGATCCAAGCGGACAGAGCAGCGGGAGCGATCCCGGCAGTGTTCGCCTTTTCCATAACGGTCGCGTAGGCGCTTGCCTTAGCGTTATCGATGCCACGGAACACCAATTTCGCCGCGATGCCGAACACAGTCGAATTTTTCTGCGTCTTGATGTCGTTGGCCTTTGCCGCAACCTTCAAGATGCTGATGTCATAGGTCTTGGCGATTGCCATGGCCCGCTCCATGACCTTGTACAATGCGGCGGTGGATGTAGCCTCATGGGCCTGCCACGCTGCAAATTCGTTCGACGCCTCATCGAGGTCGACGAGCAGAGCGGTATCAGCGATACCCGAAAGCGCTTTTTGTGTGATGATGGTCATTATGAATTCCCTTCGTTGTCGTGATTGACGAGGGAATTTTTAAGCCGGGACGCATCGTTTGAGAGGTCGAGAGAATGGCTAAGAAACGAGGAAAATCAATAATTTAGGATATTCTGAGATTGGTGCTAGGTTTGCGGCCTTTTTTCCGGCCTTCAAGTTCGGCCAGGTACTTGCCGTAGCAATAGGAAACTCGCACCGCGAGGTCATCGTCCGGTAGGAATTGCCGGGAACCCATTGCCTCTTGATCCGCACTGGCAATGGCAATGCCGAGCCGCTGGATTTCGCCGGTTGGAGCATATTTTGACTGCGACAGCGCAAGCGCCTCGAACGCGTACTGCTCTTTATAGGTCTGGATCAGAGGATCATTCGGAGGAAGGTTCTCCAAGTGCGTTACGATCCCGTGCAGCAATGTGCAGGCTCGCGTGAGTTCTTTGTTGCGCCACAGGTAGCGGCTCTTAATCGCAGGCATACTGCGCAGGACTGCCAGCCGGTCTGTTTCGTCGCCGTCTGCGCCGGGGACCAAGCCCTCAGAGAGAAGATGTGCGCGTTGTTCGGGGTAGAGGCTGATTGTGTGTTGGAGGGTTTCGGTTGAGATCGGCTTCTTGATGTGCCGCCGTTCCCATTGATCCATCGTTTCGATCTCGCGGCGCTCGTGAGGCAAGAAACCATCTTCCCAAAAGCCTCTCGCATCTCGATCCAGTTCGTCAATGCGCTGCTCGATGGTCACGGCCGTAGGAGAGTGAGCGGGTTGTTCCAAACTCAACTTCATCAGGACCGCAGCCTGCATCCGCTGCTTTGCAATATGGGCGAGATAGGCAGCGCGATCCGGCTCAGCCATTTTTTCGGCCTTCTTTGCATCGGCTCGCGCAAATCGGGTGTGGTGTTTCGCGGGGGTCAACTGCGCATTCATCATCGCGTGACCGCGATCGAGGAGGGTAGCAATGTTTTCGACAGCCTCTTCGGGGGTATCAATCCGAAAGCACTCTCGGATCATGCGCAGTTTCTTGATCTCGTCCGATACGTCAGGGGTTTTTCTTCGCGTTCCTGCGGCCTTTATCAGCGCCTTCTTTGCCACCGCTCTACCTCAAAGTGTCGTTTTACACGGCACTTAAACCGCTAAGGCATTAAGGTTCCTCTACCGTGTCGTCCTGGTCCTTTGGAGCGGGTAGGGTCTCAACATAGTCGGCCTCGATGACCTCGCCGCGTGTCTTGGCAATCCGTGCGAGGAAGACATCCAAAGGCGTAACGGTCACATCGACATCGACCTTCTGCGCGGCCTTGCTGACGAACGGGTCGATGAAATATGCGGCGGCTCGTTGGCGTGTCGCGGCGTTCTCGCTGCTCATCATCAACTCTCGCATTACCTCAACAGCGTCCAGCGCGTTCATCTGCACGGCTTCCTTGATCTCGGCTAGTTCAGGTGGTCTGCCTTTGATGTTGCCGCTCTGGCCCTTTTTCCATCCCATGTTTTTCAGTGCCTCTTTCCGTTCCGGCGTGACGATCGTTCGTTTGTCGTCTGGCTTTGTTGATTTCAGTCTCGGGATTTTCATCTCTTCTTCTGCCCCTGCTGAAGTGAGTTCCGCAACAAGGCTGCCGCCTTCCTTCGAATCGCCTCGTTCGGGCTGTTTTTCGCCAGATCGAGAATTTTGTCGTGCAGCGACTGGATTTGCTTTTTCGTCTTTTTAGTCATCATTCGGTCTCCAAAGAGCGGCCACCCAACTTGCGCAGGAATGCGAGAGCATCTGCGTTCTGAGGAAAGTCCACGCGGAAGCCCAAAGGTGTTGTTTCGTAGATGCTAAAGTTCTCGGTGATGTTGTCTGTGATCCACTTGCCGAACCGCTGTTCAATCCATGTGCGTTGAGCAGTTTCAGTATCCAGCGCTGGATTAGCAGCGATGAAGTTCTCCATGTCACCGCGACGATGACCGCCTGCGACTTCGTATTCAATTTTCATTTGCATTCCCCGCGCCGTGCGCAATATCAACCATTCACAAGTATTTAACTCGGGGTCATCAAAACCATCATCAAACCGAAAAGGAGAACAATATGAGTGATGAAATCAGAGCCATGTTCGCGGCGAAGCGAGCAGAGGCACCAGCACGCGGTCAACGTGACCCAATTACGCTGTTCAAGACGTCAGTTCAGACGCAAATCAAAAAGATGGATCAGGAAATGAAGAAGCCGGGTAGTGCTAAAGGCACAGCGGCGACCAACTGGTTCAAGTCCTACGGAGGTGGCTATCGTTTGCAGTTGGGCAAGAAGCCCATCGAATTGGACGGAGCAAAGTACTGGCAAGTCAACGATCTTGAAGAAGCGAAGGTGCTGTTCGAAGGCGCGCTAACGCTTGCTGATACGGATCGCGAGTTCCAGAAGGCAATTCAGGCGGCCAAGGTTGAAGCGGACACAGCGACTGTTAAAGAGGCAGCAACAGCGAAGCCCAAAGGTAGCGGTAAAAAAGCAGCGAGCAAGTAAGACAAGAGCCCCGGATTTTCCGGGGCTTTTTCATTTGAAGCAGCAAACGGGAGTGGACAGGTAAATACCGCCGGTAATAACAGCCGGTTGTATTTGAATGAAAATAACAAAAGAGCAGGAAGAGGAACTAAAGAAGTTCCTTAAACGCTGCCAAGATGATGTCGGGTACTTCGCGGAAACTGTGTTCGGACCTGAGAACGCACTTCGCGCAAAACAAATCGAATTCGCACAAGCCTTTCAGCAGAACAAGCGTGTCACCTTCAAGGGTGGTGTAGGTTTCGGCAAGACGCGCGGGCTTGCGATCCTCGTGTGGTGGGCATTGTTCACGCACGATGACGTTCAGGTAACAGTTTACGGCCCAAACGAAGGCCAGTTGGAACGCGGTCTGTGGAAAGAACTGGCGCTCTTGCATGGCAAGATGGATGCCGCGTTTGCGGACCTCTGGACGATCACAGCACGCAAGATCGAGCGCAAGAACAGACCAGCCTCATGTTTCGCGACATTCGCGCTCGCCAACAAGGACAACGTGTCCTCGGCTCGTGGTGTCCACATGGACAACAACTTTGTCTTTGTGGACGAAGCCACTGGTGTCCCTGATGAAGTCATCGAAGTCCTCACCAACGTCCTGATCGACAAGAACGGCAAACTCTGCCTGATCAGCAACCCATCGAGCACAAGCGGCTATTTCTACGAGACGTGGAACGGCCCGATCTCTGTGTTGTGGACCAAGGTTCACGGCAAGATGACAGACGCGCCGCACGTCACAGCAGATGACCTGTTGGCGAAAGAGATCGAGTACGGCGGCAAAGCCAGCCGCTTGTACGGGATCATGGTGCTCGGCGAGTTTCCAGATAACGACGCTGATGGCCTAATTCCGCGGTGGCTAGTTGAGCAGGCCGTCGAGAATGACGAAGCAGTGCCAAGCCGTGATTTGCCAGTGATCTGGGGAGTCGATCCCGCAGGTGCCGGAGACAACTCCGACAACAGCGTGTTGATCAAGCGGCATGACAGCGTCGTTTTCGAGCAGCCGAAAACATGGCGCGGTCTCGATCCTACCCAACTGGCTATGGCGATCCGCGACGAGTACGAGCGCGAGCACCCGACGAAGCGACCACAGTTTATCTGCGTAGACGCTAATGGACTGGGTTCGGGCGTGGAATCGAACCTGAGAGCCATGGGCCTGCCGGTCAGGCGCGTGATGGTCTCCAACTCGCCCACACGTAGACCCGAGTTTTACAGCCGCCTCCGTGATCAACTTTGGTGGGAAATGGGGGAGTGGTTCAGGAATGACCGCCCATCAATTCCCAAACATGCCGACCTGATCAAGGAGTTGGTCACGCCGACCTACACCAGCGACACCGGCAAGATCAAAATCGAGAAGAAGGACGAGATCAAGAAGCGCTTGAAGGGCGCTTCGCCCGACTATGCGGATGCTCTCAGCCTCACATTCGCGATCAGCCCGACGCGCTACGCCGCGTTCAGCCGTCGACACGACAACGGAAACGAGCCGGATTTGCGCTGGCTCCAATAAATACCATCGGATCCCAAAAAGAAAACAACGGCAGAACCAACTGCCGCGAAAGGCCAAATGGCAAAAAAGAACAAGAAGGCTGACGAGGCCGCTGTAGTCAATCGTATAGCGGTCATGGTGCGTGACGCAGTTGGCGTCTCGGTTACGAAGACCGCAGAGAAACAGGCCGTTGGCATTTCGAGTTATCGCCGCGAACCCCTTGATGGCGATCTCGACAAGAATGGCAAACCGCTACGACCGGGCAAGTCCAGATATGTCAGCGCTGACGTTCAGGAGCGCACGGACTGGCTTAAATCCAATCTCTACAAGTTGCTGGTCAGCCAAAAGCAGATCGTCAGTTTCGAGCCAAATGGGTCGGAAGACGAGGCACTGGCAGAGCAGCAGAACGATGTAGTCAACCACATTGCCACGGTCAAAAACTCGTTTGGCATGATCATGGAAGACTGGATCGCGAACGGCATTATCACCGGTATCGGTATTGCGACGGTCGAGTTCAAAACCGAGCAAGAGGAAATGCTTCCCGAACTGATCAAGGGCCTCACCGATGAGCAACTGGTTCAGTTCGTAAACGACGAGGAAGCCGGCAAACTCGAGATCATCGAGCGCAGCGAACCGTATTCGGCTCCCGCTCCACCACCACAGCCAGGTATGCCGCCCGAAATGGCAATGCTTGCGCGACCGATTGCTCCGATGGTTCGCGATATCTCGATCCGTCGTAAGCGACAGAACATCGCCATGCCGATCCGAGCGCTCCCACCGGAAGATTTCATCGTCTCCAAGGACGCGCATATCGATCCGCAAACCGGCGGCATTTGTGCAGCGGTTCAAGGTCACAAGCGGTTCGTATCGAAGCAAGACCTGTTGGACATGAAGTTCGACAAGGCGAAGGTCGATCTAATCCCGTTCGCCAGTGATGACGATGCGCCGATGGCCGTCGAGCGCTCCAAGAACACAGACTTTGACCAAGGCGTAGACGAGACCGGCGACAAGGTGACGGTCTACGAAATCTACACGAAGATCGCCATCGATGACGACAAGCCTCGCCATTACCGCATTACAATTGGTGGTGATCTGGAAAACGCGCCTGTCATGCTTGCGCATCAAGAGGTCAGCAAGTTCTACCCCTATGCGCCGTTTGTTCCATTCCCTGAGCCAAACACGTTGTTCGGTCAGAGTATGACTGACCGTGTAGGGCAGGATCAGAACATCAAGTCGAAGATGATCCGCAACACGCACGATAGTTTCAACAGGTTCGTTGACCCCCTCGTGTTCGTCAATCAGGACGAAGTCAATTTGGATGACCTTCGCAATCCGTATCCGGGTAAGACGATCCGCACCAACGGCAATCCCGCAAACGCGATCTCGTATAACCAGCCTCAGTTCGCTGGCGCCGCTGCTATGGGCTTGATCGCACAAATCGACCAGACCATGGACAACGTGACAGGTGCTGGCGGCAACATGATGAGTGTGAACCCGGCGGATTTGCAGAACACGACTGCGACGGCAAGCACCCAGCGGATGAGCGGCCAGCAGATGCGCGTCGAGCACATTGCCCAGACTTTCGCAGCCAGCGGCATTCGCTACCTATTCCGCGTGATCATCGACTTGCTCCGTAACAACGCGGATGACGCCGCGAAACTGATCACCCGCTTGACTGGCAAGTACGAGAATATGCGCGTTGACGAGTGGGACCCGGATTTGGACATCACCACTAACGTCGCGTTCGGAGTGACCGATAAACTCGGCTCGATCCAAAACATGCAGATGATTCAAGCCTTGCAAGGTGAAATGGCGCAGTTTGGTCTATCCAATCCGCAGACCGCCTATAACCGCGCCGTTCGCACTCTCGACGTTCTCGGACAGAAGAACCCATCGCTGTATTTCATCGATCCTGAGACCGCGCGGAAGCAGGCCGAGGCGCAGCCAAAACAGCCACCACCACCAAATCCGCTTGTCGAAGTCGAACAGGTGAAGGCTCAGGCAGCAGCGGCCGAGAAGGAAAAAGATCGTCAGTTGGAGATTGCAATCGAGACCATGCGCAATGACCGCGAGAAGGACAAGGCTGCAATGGAATTCGAACTCAAGCGCGCCGAGATCACGGCCAAATACGCGGCCCAGGTCGATATTGCCCGCGTTGAGGCTGAGACGGCCAAGCAGCGCAACGATCTAGAAATGACCATGCTTGCAAACGAGCAGGCGCAAAAGGCAGCGCAGGCCGCTCAGCAAGCGCAGGCGCAGCAGGCACAAGCCATGCAAGCACAACAGGCCGCAGCACAACAGCAGATGCCTCAGCAGCCAATGTTGCCGGGAATGTAAGGAGTAGAAAATGAAAAAGGAAGAAATCATCAATCGCGGCACAAACGCAAAGCAGTTCTTGGAGAGTGCCGTGTTCATCGAGACTATTAGGGCGCTCAAGGCGATGGCTTGTGAACAGATGTGGAAGACCGCGCTGGACGACACACAATCCCGCGAGGAACTTCATGCCCAGATGCTGAACTGGAACCTCTGCGAAAGTCAGTTGAAAAAATGGGTAGTCATGTCCGATCACGCGCTTAAAGATGACGGCTACGTTCCAGAGGCATAAGACAAGAGATTTCAATGCCCTGACTAAATAGTTGCACGATCAACTATTACCCAAGGCATACAAGTGGAAACGAGCAACAATCCCGACATGGGAACTGCATCGGCTACTGACAACAATTCAGCAGCAGATACATTCAAACAACTATTGGACAGCGAAAACGCTACAACCGATATTGAACGTACTGAAACTACCGAAGCACACAATGCTTCAACATCGGAAGATGAAATCGAAGACGACGCGGAACAACCTGATGAGGACTCCGAAGGCGTTGAAGGCGATGAAACTGAAGATGCAGCGGACGACGAACAGGCAGATACTTCAAATGCCATTCCAGACGACACACTCGTAGACGTTAACGGCGAGAAGTTCACGGTAAAGGAATTGAAGGAAGGCTACAGACGTCAGTCCGATTACACGAAGAAGATGCAAGAGATTGCCTCACTCCGCAAACAGTGGATGGTGCAGGAAGTCGATAAGCATCAAATTCGTAGCGCGTTTGAAAACCAGATCAACGGCCTGATGACGGTCGTTTCTCAAGAGTTTGATCTCACGGAACCGAATTGGGAAGCGGAATGGGAAAACGACCCATACGAAGCCCAGAAGAAGAAGTTCCAGTGGGAGAAGCAGCAGGAAAAGCGCATCAAGCGCCTCCAAGAGATTGCTGGTTATAAAGCGCAGATCGACGAACAGAAGAAGCAGTTCGAGGTCGAACAAACACGTCAACGTAAAATCGAAGCACGTGAAGTTCTAGCCAACGAAATGCCCGAAGTGTTCGGAGATAAGCACGCCAACACAAATCTTGGTGCTGTTGAAACGTTCCTCAATGAACAGGGCGTTCCAGCGGACATGATCGCAGGCATCGATAATCCGGTGCTGATCAAACTCGCATATTTCGCGATGCAGCATTTGAACATCGCAAAGCAAGTTCCGAAGGCAGTGAAGGCGGTTGAAGCAAAGCCAGTTATGGCCGCGCCTACAACATCTGCATCCTCAAAGAAGCCAGCCGGCGACCACGTGACCAACTCGATCCGCAGATATCAGAAGACGGGTTCGGAAGACGATGCAACGGCGATCTTCAAAGACCTTTTGAATAATTAATTAAGGAGAAGCCAAAAATGGCCATCACAAAAACTTCCGATCTAAAGACAATCAAGCAGTCGTGGCACGAAGCCGTTTCCACACTCGACCGTGAGGAAACACCTTTCCTGAGTTCGATTGGCACAACTTCGACCACAAACATCCTTCGCGAATTCTTCTCCAAGAAGTTGAACGATGCGGCTGCAAACGCACAGGCTGAAGGTGCTGATGCTCCGACAGCAACTAGCACGCTCGCAACACGCGCGGCTAACGTTTGCCAGATCTTCGCTAAGACACGCTCGGTCAGCACAACTGTTGAAGACAGTTCCACTGTTTCCAACGTTGACCACATGGCAGAGCAGATCAAGGACGCTTCCAAGGAAATCAAGCGCGACATCGAGAAGGCTATCACTGGTCCTCAGGGTTCGGTTCTTTCCGGTACTCGCGAACTTGCTGGTGCAGAAGCGTGGATCAAGACCAACGCATCGCATGGCACTGACGGTGTAACCGGCGGCTATAATCCAACAACCAACGTTGTTGCTGACGTTGTAGACGGTACTCTTCGCGAGTTCACTGAAACAATGCTCAACGACGCTTTCCAAGATATCTGGGAGCAGGGTGGTCGTGCGAAGACAATCATGCTCGGTGGTACACTGAAGCGCAAGTTGTCCACATTCAATGGCGGCACAACCGTTAATACGGCTGCTGACAAGAAGACAATCGTTAACGCGGTTGACTACTACGAAGGCGACTTCGGCAAGTACATTGTAAAGCCGAACTTCATCATGCGTACCCGCACAGTTCTGCTCTTGGACGAAACCACATGGGCTGCTTCTTACCTCACCAAGTTCACTAAGAAGGACTTGCCTGCTGGTGGTCTCTATGAGGCCAAGATGATCCATGCGGAACTTACGCTGGAAGCACGCGACGAAACCGGCAACGGTAAGATCGCCGACGTTCAGGCCGCAGCGGTCTAATCGAACTAACGAAGGGGCCTAATTGGCCCCTTCATTTTATCGCCCGATAAAAACAATAACAAAGAGGCGAACGTGAACAATGACAATATTCTCGACCTCACCATCGACTTCTTCCTGAAAGACGGAGAAACGAAAGTCGTACATGAGGACGCAAACAAAACCGTAGTCTGGACACGCCAAGGCAACCACGTTGTCGAAGACGTTTACCACCGCAATTTCCAAAGCCTGCTTGAACAGAATGCCGAAGAGGCAAAGGCGTTCAGCGCAACCGGCAAACTCGGCACGAACGTAAAAGTCGCGAGCATCCCGGCCAGCATCTACTACGCATGGGAACAGGAAGGCATCACAGAAGACGACGTTGAAATGGCACGTCGCCTGAATGATCCTGACTACAAGAAGTTCCGCGTGAACGGTTTGAGGCTCTAACATGGCCCTGAACGATTACGCCGCTCTTCAATCCAAGATCATCGAATACGCCGAAGAAATCAGCGTTGACGAGCCAATCGGCGATTTCATCGCCTTGGCCGAAGTCGAATTGAATGTGATCCTCAAGCACTACCGCATGGAAACTGAGGCCGTCCTGACGACCACAGCCAATGCGGTGGAACTGCCAGACGACTTCCTCGAAGCCCGCCTTATCGAAGTCGATGGCAAGATGGCCGTGCGTGTCAGCATCTACGGCGACGTTCTGAACTTTGATGAGATCGGCTATTACCAAGTCGGCAACACCTACAAGATCGTACCCGAGCAGGACGAGCCGCGCACGGTGCGTCTAGTCTACTACCGCAGCCTGACACCGCTGTCTGATGCAAATCCGACCAACTGGCTGCTGACGAAATTCCCGAACGTATATCTGCGCGCGTCACTCGTGCAGGGCTACAAGTATTTCGACAATCCACGCATGGAAGCATCTGAGCAAGCAGCGCTGGATAAGGCGCTTGCGCTTGTCGATGCGGATCACCGTCGCGCGTTCAACAGCGGCAATACCATCATCTTCGATGGAGGTATGGCCTAATGCTCGTTGATAGCGTGTTCGGTCCATGGACCCCTGATCTTCCCGACCTGAACAATCCGGGTGTGACTGTCGCACATAACGTCACTCCGGGTGTCGGCTCGATACCTGGCAGTGTCACCTATGGCCCGATGAAACGCGCCAGCGTCTATTCGGCTACCTCGATGGCTTCACGTCCCTTGGGCACGGCTGTTGGGCAGGATAGTTTGGGCACCGCCAAAGTCTACGGCGGTTGCGCAACGAAACTCTACAAGGTCAATCCAGCGGATCAGCAATGGCTCGACGTGAGCCGTGCTGCTGGATACGCGACCGCTGACACCGAGCAATGGCGCAGCGCGCAATATGGCTCTGCCGTGATCATGTCCAACTACACGGACGCACCGCAGTTCATCGACATGAACGTGGACACGCAATTCGCTGACCTGACGACCCTCGTGCAGGGCAGGTATGTCAGCGTGTTCAAGAATTTCGCGATCCTCGCGAATACCTACGACCCATTCGACGGCGCAAAGACAAACCGCATTCGCTGGTCCGCAGATGGAAATCCGTTCGATTTCAACTTCTCTGTCGCCACGCAAAGCGACTTCCAAGATATCAACGACTTCGGCTCGATCACTGGTGTTGTCACGGACGATTATGTCTGGGTGCTGATGCAGCGCGGCATTGTCCGCATGACCTATATCGGCGCTCCGTACGTTTTCCAGTTGGACACCGCTTGGAATGGCAAAGGCTGTTCGGTTCCGCAAAGCGTGGTCACAGTCGCCGGTAAGACCTTCTTCCTCAGCGATGATGGTTTCTACCAGATGGAAAAGGGTGGCTTCTCCAACATCGGTATTGGCAAGATCAACAAGACATTCCTCGCGGATGCCGACTTGAGCAAAGCCCACCGCATGAGCGTTGCTGCTGATCCAGACACCTCGCTCGTGTACTGGCAATATTGCAGCAAGGCCGCAACAGACGGCTCTCCTGACCGGATCATCATCTACAATTACGACACCGGCTGTTGGTCCGACGCAGATGCGACAAGCGAAATCATCTTCAACGCGATGAGCCTGCCTTGGACAATCGACCAACTCGACGTTTACGGCACGATCGATGATATCCCGGTAAGTTTGGATAGCGCAGTTTGGGCCGGTGGTAAGCCAATGCTCTGGGGCGCAAGCCTTACCGGCGACATTCTCGTTCTTGGTGGAGCAACGCTCCAAGCGACAATCGAGACGCAAGAGCAACACCTGATCAACACGCTTCGGATGATCAACCCGCAGACGCAGGGTGATCGAACAACCGTCATCGGCGTTCGACCATTCTACGAGGGCAATGGTGCAACTGCCTCGCTCAGCGTGGGTACTCGCGCGCTGACCAACGACACAGTTGAATGGACGCCGATCAAAACGGCAGGCGGTCGCAAGGGCTTCGCATATTTCCGAAAGCAGAGCCGGTTCCATCGTTTCCGATTGCTGCTGAACGGCGAGTGGACACAAGCATCGCTCCTGCAAATTGAAGCAAATCCAGCCGGGTATAGATAAATATTCGCATGAGAATCCCGTCGATTAGTGATGCGCGAAACGCGACCCAACTCCAAACAACCGTCAATCAGGTTGTGCGGCAGGTTAGCGACAACACAGGACAGTTTACGCTCACCAACGGCGTAGCGAGTACCATCGTGCAGAACCCGAAGGTCAACACGTTGAGCGTCATTTCGATTGCAGCGCCTCGCACAGCGGCAGCAGCAGGCGCAGTGACAACGACGTGGATCAGCAACATTGGCACAGGCCAATTCACCGTAAATCATGCCAACGCGGCAACAGTTAGAACATTCGATTACGTAATTCACGGAGTGTAATGGCAGTCACAAAGCACGATAATTTTGAGACATTCACACGCGAATATCATCGTTATCGTAGCCTACTGATTGAAGCCCTCAAGCATTCCCACGGCCACACGATTGAACAAATCGACGCTGGCTTGATCAATCGAGATTACCAGTTCTGGACCACTGACAACGCTTGCGCTGTGACATCGCTCACGGAGTGGCAAGGCAAGTCCGTGTGCTGCTTCTTCCTCGTAGCGGGCAACAAGTCCCGCGCATTGCTCGAAATCTTCGAAGTCGGTTTGCCCTCGGTCGAGGAATACGCGCGGTCGCATGGCTGCGAAGGCGTGCTCGGAATTGGCCGAGCCGGTTGGTCACGCATCACAACAGCATTCGGTTTCACCACCCACAAAGGGGACGACGAAACGATATATTTTAAAGGACTTGCATAATGGGTAGCACGCCAAAAGAGACCACCACAAAAACAGAACCATGGGACGGCGCGAAAGGCTATCTGCAAGAGTATTACGCGAAGGCTGATGCTCTCTTCGATAAAGGCGCTCCGCAGTATTATCAGGGGTCCACTGTTGCGGATCAATCCAAAGCGACCAAAGACGCGATGGCGCAGCAGGAAGCGATTGCTCGTGGCGGTCAAGGCACGGCTGCGCTGACCAACGCGCAGAACGCAGTTGCCAATATTGCTGGCGGCTCGGCTAATCCCACACAGGCCCAGGACACGCTTTCCCGTTTGCAGAGCAGCACGGCCGCTGGAGGCAATCCCGCGCTAGGTCAGGTTGCCAATGCGAACGCCTACACAAACACCGGCTTAGGCTTGCAACAGCAGCAGGCGAACAATCTGGCTTCATCGAAGAACCCGGTGTTGTCGAACCTCATGGCTACGGCATCCGGCGCGAACGTCGGTAAGAATCCATACTTGGACCAGATGGTCGCGACACAGCAGGGCAAGATTGCCGACCAGTTGAAGAACGTCACGATGCCGGGGATTTCCGGTCAGGCGAACATGCTGGGTCGTTCAGGTTCGAATGCGTTCGCTACTCAGTTGAACAACGCGACATCGACAGCAGCGGAAGCGATGGGTCGAGCAGCAACCGACATGTACGGTGCTCAGTACAACACCGATATTCAGACACAGTTGAACGCGAACCAGCAGGTCGGAAACTTCTATAACAGCGACCAGCAAAACCAGATTTCCGCAAATGCGAACGTGGCGAACACGAGCAATTCACAGCAAGGTCAGCGCTTGGCCGGTTCGTCGCTCTACGGCGATCTCTACAACAGCGACGTCAACAACGGCTTGAACAACTCGAAACTCCAATTGGATGCAGCGAATAGTCAGGCTGGAAATGCAAACGCCGCTGCAAACACTCAGTTGGGCGCGGCTGGCATGGCTGGCGATACCTACGGCTACGGTTACCTGCCTTCGCAGCAATTGGGCCAGATCGGCGCAATTCAAGATACGCGCGCACAGGACGTGTTGAACGCCGATATTCAGAAGCACGACTTCGAGCAGACACAGCCGATTAGAAACATCGCGGACATGATCAACATGGTCAACGGCGGTGGCTATAACAACGTGACTACCCCTGTGTATTCGAACACGGCGGGTCAGGTTGCTGGTGGTTTGGGTTCGCTTCTCGGACTGCTCACACTTTGCGACGAGCGCACCAAGCGCATCATCCGTCAGATCGGCTTTATGCCGGTTGCCGATGGTTCGACAATCCCGATGTACGAGTTCACCTACAAGGACGATCCAGAGCAAACCACATGGGTCGGTCCGATGGCTCAAGAGGTCGAAGAGATCATCCCAGACGCGGTTATCGAAATCGGCGGTCGCAAACACATCATCACCGATACATTCGTGGAGGCCGCGTAAATGGCAAACTTCGATTTCCTAAGCATGTGGCAATCACTGACCGACGAGGACAAAAAGAAACTCCAGGAGCAGGCTCAAGGTGGTCTGCTCAACGTCGATCAGTCCGCACAGGCTCCAGCGCCCGCTCTGCTCGACACTTCGGCTCCTGCTGAACCTGAGAAGAACCGAACGATGTTCGGCCTGCTCGACGGCATCGTTCCGCAAGATGACGAGAAACGACAAGCCCTCGCAATGGCTCTCATCCAAGGTGGTGCTGGTGCTATGATGGCTGGTGGACCTAGCCGCGATCCAATGAACTTCGGTTCTGTCCTCGGTGCCGGTATCGGTGCAGCGGCAAAGGGCTATGGCGATGCTCGCAAGGATGGTCTTGAGGAACGTCTGACCAACGCGAAACTCGGCGCGAACCAGATCAAGTTGCAGCGCGATCAGGCGAACAAGGATGCTGTTGCCGCAATCGGTGTTGATCCCACAGGCAACGGCCCGATGAGCGTTTCCCAGATGAAGGCGCTCTACAAGTTGTATCTGGACAACGGCGAGTTCTCGGCTGCGAACGCACTGCTTGAACGTATCCAGCAACTCGATGACAGCCAGCGGAAGAACGGCGCACTGCTCGGTCCCAATGGCTACGAACTTGCTCCCGGCGTTGCGGAGTCGGCTGAAGACCTATCCCGCGCAAAGGATGCTGGTCAGTATACGAGCGACCGTAAGGACTACGAGTTCGGCCTTGAAGATCCGAAATTCCGTCAAGAACAGATTGACCTCAAGCGTGCCGGTGCAACGAACATCACCAATGGCGGTGGATCGGATAAGCAGATCTTCGACACGATGCTTGCTGAGAACGAGAAAGCCCGTCAGGCGCAAAACGGCTTGAAGGGTATCTATGAGGCACGCAACGCGGTTGAAAGCGGCGGCGTGTTCGGCGCTGGTGCTGACCAATTCCTGGGTCTGCGCAAGATTGGCCAGTTGATTGGTGTTGGTGACGTGGACAAGATCACGAACACTGAAACCTTCCGCTCGGCTATCGCTCCGCAGGTTTCGGCAATGCTCAAGATGACGGTCGGTTCGGCCAACATTTCGAACAGTGACCGTGAGTTCGCTGAAAAGGCTGCTGGTGGTTCTATCCAACTGGACGAGACCAGCATCACACGCCTGCTCGATATCATGGAGCGCGGCAACAAGGACTTGATCACCTCGTATAACAGCAAACTCGACACCGTTTATCCCGGCGACAACGACACCTTCAAACGAGAGCGTTCGGTTCTCGGTGGTGTTTCAGTTCCCGAATATACGCGGCCTGAAAAGAAGTCGAACCTGCTGGACATCGGTGAAGATGGAAAGGTCAGTCGCCCGGTCGAAACCCCACCGGCTGCGATCACGACAGTCGAAGATTACAACAAACTGCCATCGGGCGCGTCGTACATCGATCCCCGCACGAAGCAGATCAAGAAGAAGAAATAACTACCACAAGAAGCCCGATCAACGGGACGAGGTGAGACATTGGCAAGACCCGCATTGAATAACGATGCGCTTTACGCGTTCAAATATTATCAGGACAAATACAAACTCAAGCCGCATCAGGCCGCTGGTATTGTCGGCAATCTCTTCCAAGAGAGCACGATGAACCCGATGGCTCGCAATCCCGGCGATGGCCGTGATGGCTCCGATAGTATCGGACAAGGCCAGTGGAATGGCGACCGTGCAAGGGCACTGAAATCATTCGCAGCGGAGCGAGGCACGGATTTTACCGACCGCGATACGCAACTGGATTTCGTCATGCACGAAATGCAGGGACCAGAGAAATACTCTTACGACCGCTTGATGAGCGCGCAGAACGAGCACGATGCTGCCGCTGCGATGATCGGCTACGAGCGTCCACAAGGCTACAGCAGGGCAAACCCAACGGCTGGTCACGGCTGGGATAATCGTCTTGGTGTTGCGCAGGAACTGCTTGGTCGCACGCCGGAAGAAATCGCAGCGGCTGCACCTTCTCAGGTTCAGGCACGAGCACAAGGCCCGTCGCTTCTCGCTATCGATAAGCCGGAAGCACCCGTGATCGAAACGGCAAAAGCCGACAAGCCACTCATCGATATCCCGAAAATCCTGCCGGATGAAATCTTCGGCATGGACACGGCTAAGACCGGAAAACTGCTCGGCGGTCTCGGTGAGATGATGGGCAAGAACGCCGAGAGCATGAACAAGCAGGTCGCCAAAGGCGGTCGCACACAGGACGCGCCAGTGCAACTGACCGGAGCGGTTAGCGGCGTGACGCCAATGCGCGGTGACGGGACTGACGGAATGGAGCCGTGGGAACTGCTTCAAATGATGATGAAGCGCGGTAATCGCGGCGGGAGGCTCATCTAATGGCTGGTAGTGGAAGCATTTTAAAGAAGAAGCCGGAAGACGAGTTGTTCTCCCTCATGGACCAGGACGAGGTTGTCAGCGATGTTGACCCCGGCTTGGCTGCTTTGATGGATGCCGACGATGACGTTCGTGTCGGTCCAAATGAAAGCAATCTCGATCCCGAAGGCGAAGCACCGTGGAACGTCCGTATGGAAGTCGGTGCGCTTGAGAAGCCAGAGGACAAACTGGTCGCGCTCCGCAAGACCTATCCAGATGCGCAGCCAACGAAAGACGGCAGCAACTTCATGATGACAAACCCGGAAACGGGTAAGACCATCATGTACAATCGCGAAAGTTGGAATCCGCTCAATCTCACGGCCGGTGACTTTGCCAGCATCGCACCTGAGATCGGTGAAATCGGTGGCGGTATCGGTGGTGCTGTCGGCGGTGGTATCGGTGGTGCTGCTGTCGGTTCGGCAGTTCCAGTATTGGGCACGGCTGCTGGTGGTGTTGCCGGTGGTATCGCTGGTGCAGGCACAGGTGCAGTTGCAGGCCGTGAAGGCGTCCAGCGTGGTCTAAACTACCTGTTCGGCAACGAGGACACACGAACCGGCTCGGAACAATTGACAGACGCGGCTAAGACCTTCGCATTGAATGCGGCTGGTGAAGGCGCAGGCATGGCCGTTGCAAAGGGCGCAGGTGCATTATACGGCGCTGGAAAGCGATTTGTCGTAGGCGAGGCTGATGATGCGGCAAAGGCTGCTCAACGCGCAACGGATCTCCGCGCTATCGGTGCCGAGCCGACCGCTGGCATGGTCAATGGCAATGCCCGTATCGCGACAAAAGAACACGCACTTGCCGCAACAAATTCCGGCAAACGAATTCAGGAACGCATCTCGCAGGCTTTCGATGCCCAAGGTGATGAACACTTGCGGGTTGTTGATGGTCTCACAGGAGGCCGTGGAGCAGCGAGCAAGCAGGAACTAGGCGAGGCACTGCAAGGATACGCCCAGCGTGCCAAAGAAGCGGCTACAGCCCGCAGCGATGAACTTTACGGCCAGACCGCACAACTAACGCAGGGTGTGAAGGCCAGCGGCGACAATATCGGCGCAGAACTGAAGCGCCTGCAAGGCCAGCGCAAATTGCTCGGCAAGTCCGCTGAACTCAATCAGGGCAAAGCCTACGATGACGCTATTCGTCAGGCGTCGGCGATTGTCGAAGATGTCGGCAAGGGCGCTGATTTCAACACCCTCAAGCAGGCTCGTACCTCAATCCGAGAACTGGCAAACGATCCCGGTGCCGATGACGTTCTCAAGACCCGCCTGAACAGCGTTGCGGATGCTCTGACCAAGGACATGGAGGCCACTGCTAGTGCGGCTGGTCCTGATGCTTTGCAGGCATGGCGTAAGGCGAACAACCAGTTCCGTCGTCGTGTCGCGGATGACAGCATCTTCAACGAGAAGCAGTCAATTGATCCGATCCTCAAGATGACGCCGGACAAGGTGCACGACTATGTTCTTGCGCAGTCCACAAAGGGTGGCACTCGTTTGCAGGCCATTCGCCGTCAGATCGAGAAGGCCGGTGGACAAGAAGCGTGGGATGATCTCGCTGGTAACACAGTCCTTCGCATGGGCCGTCAGGTCACAGAGGCAGGCGAGAGCGTCTATAATCCGACCCGCATGTTCAACGAATGGAGCAGGCTTTCGCCGGAAGCGAAAGACGCGCTGTTCAAGGGCACGAGCCGTGCGCAGTATCGTCAGGACATGGATCGTCTTGCGCGTGTGGCTGAGAATTGGAAGCCGTATCAGGGCAAAGCCAATCACTCCAACACGGCTTCGCATCAGTCGGCATTGGCGGAAATGAACCCATTGGATCGCACGACGATCTTGGGTGCGTTGTTCGCTGGTCCAACTGGTGCAGCCACAGCGATTGCAGGCAAAACCCTTGCTTGGGGCGGTCGTCGTTATCAGGCCGCGTTGCTCGCTGACCCTGAAGTGGTCAATCGTTTTGCAGGTTTCTCGCGAGCATCGGTGGAAAAGGGCGGCACTCGCAAGTTCATCGAAGGCATCGCTTCGCTCGCCAAAACCGCAGCAAACCCGGCCACTCGCACTGCGCTCGACGAGTACCTACGCGAGATCAATTACCAAGAAAAAGCATGGGAACGGTAAATACGTAAGCGCGAGAGCGTGAGCACCGACAAAAACAATAAAAACAAGGTGGTAAACGCCAATGGCAGACATTTCAGATACAAAGTGGTCAGAACTTGACCCGTCGAATAACAGCGCAAGCCCGGATGGTATTCAGGGCAGTTATGCGCCGAATACGGTTGCTCCGATCCTTCGTGCAACTCGCGGTGCCATCAAGCGCGACTATGTGCAATCCAATCCCATCTACACGAGCACCGGCACTTCGACCGCTTACGTTCTGACCTACGCGCAAGCACCCGCTCCGATCACCAAAGGCAAGAAATTCGTATTCTGGGCGCATGTAACAAGCGGTACTGCACCAACGTTGAACGTCAACGCTCAAGGGGCGAAGTCGCTGCTTCGTCCAGATGGCTCGGCTCTGCTTCTCGGTGATATTCAGGCGAACACGGTCGTTATCGCCCACTACGATGGCACGGCTTTCCGTGTTGCGAACCCCGATGGTCTTGATGCAGGCCAACTCATCGCTGGCACGGTTACTGATGATCGATTGCCTACGACACAGACTGGTAAAACGTTCACATCGGCAACTACTGTCAGCGGCGATATCCTGTCAGTCGATCACGACACATCGCCGCAAATCTTCCTTCGCAAGAAGACAGGCACGATCAATCGTGGTCAGATTTCCGCTAACATCGCTGGTTCAGCCGTTACGATCCAGACCTATAACGCTGCTGGCGTCGCAACTCAGAAACTAGATATTCCCGAGACCGGCAATATGCAGTTTGCCGGTGCAACTGTTTGGACCGCTGGTAACGACGGTGCTGGCTCTACGCTTGATGCAGATTTGCTCGATGGTTATCACGCAACTGCGCTTCCCGTATCGACGCTTCAGCAAACGGCTCTCGATCTCAAAGCGAACCTTGCGTCTCCTGCGCTAACAGGCACCCCAACCGCTCCAACAGCAACCGCCGGAACCAATACCACGCAATTGGCGACAACTGCCTATGTGTCGGCTGCTGTCGATGCAATTATAGGAGTTGCCGCTGGCGCAATCGCACCATTCGCTATGGTCACACCGCCCGCCGGTTGGATGAAGTGTAACGGCGCGGCAGTTAGCCGATCAACGTATGCGGCTCTATTCACGGCCATCGGTACGTCATGGGGTGTTGGTAATGGTACCACGACATTCAACGTTCCCGATCTACGCGGCTACTTCCTTAGAGGACTGGATGACGGACGAGGTGTCGATACAGGTCGCGCTTTCGGTACTGCGCAAGAAGACGCCATGCAGGGCCACCGGCACGACATGCTTGGAAGTGAAACGCCAACCTCGGCTGGTGGTTCTGGGAATGCTGCACCACAGTACCGCACCGGCTCGTCTGCAACAACAAGGGACCCCGTAACCGATGGGGTCAATGGAACCCCGCGTACCGCTGCTGAGACCCGTCCAAAGAACATCGCGTTGCCGTTCTTCATCAAGTTCTAAGAACCAATCGATATTGGCCGGAGCCTTCGTCGGAAAGCAGCAAAAACCCTTGCGCTGCAACGCTTTAAAAAAAGTAGTGTAAACCGCATTTAGCACTTATGTGCTCTTCTACACCACCAAGCGCGTCGGCGGCGGGGTGCAGAATTTCGAGGCGATCAAGGTGGTGAAGTTTGCTGCGAGCTGACGCTCAGTGAGTAGCGGGTAGTGATAGGTGAGTAGGGGCGGCCGGTTGGCTGCCCCTTTCACATCACTGCTCACTACCGACTAACCAGTACTCACTCAATCATCCCCAGGATCCCCATGACCTACGCCCAAACCACTCCGCCTTCGGCGGAGCCGCTGACGCTTGCCGAGGTGAAGGCGCATCTGCGCATCGATGGAAGCGACGAGGATGCGCTGCTGGCCTCGCTGATCCGGACCGCCCGCGAACATCTGGAGCGGGAGACGGGGCTTTGCCTGATGTCTCAGGCGTGGCGGCTTTATCTCGACCGCTGGCCGGCCGATGGCATCATCCGGATATCGAGATCGCCGGTGCAAGAGATTCAGAACGTTACGGTTTACGACGCGGACGGGACGGCGCTTGAAGTTCCACTGGAAGATCATCTGCTCGACGGCGAAGGCCGGCCGGCGCGGCTTTGGCTGCGGCATCCACCGGAGCCGGGCAGATCCGTCAACGGTATCGAGATCGACTTTTCGGCCGGCTTCGGCGAGGCGGGAACCGATGTGCCGGATACGCTGAAGCGGGCGATGTCGATCCATATCGGCCATATGTTCGCTTTCCGCGGCGTCGTTTCGCCGGAGAACCAGCCGGCCGGCATTCCCGACGGCTACGAGCGGCTGGTCGCGCCGTTCCGGATGCGGAGGCTCTGATGGTGCTGTTCTTCGATCCGGGGTCGATGACTGCCAGGCTCGACCTCGAGGCACCGGAGAAGGTGCCGGACGGGCAAGGCGGCGCGGCGGTGACCTGGGAGGTGACGGCGACGCTCTGGGCGCGGATCGAGCCGGTCTCGTTTGTGGTTGACGAACAGGCGGCGGCCGAGGGCGGCACGATCAGCCACCGCATCTGGGTGCGGTTCCGCGACGACATTTCAGCCGGCCAGCGGTTTCGTAAAGGTGCACGGGTCTTCCTGGTGAAGCTGGTGCACGACCCGGACGAGACGCGGCGTTATCTCGTCTGCCAATGCGAGGAGGAGGCCCGATGACGGCGGGAAACGCGCTTCTGCAAGCGATCCACCAAGTCCTCTCCGGCGATGCGGCGCTGGCTGCGATCGTCGGCGCCGACGGCATCCGCGACCGGTTGCTGCCGCGGGCAAAGCTGCCCTGCGTGGTATTCGGCGAGATGGAGACACGGGATTTCTCGACCGCCAGCGAGGCCGGCGAGGAACATCTTCTGGTGCTGGAAATCTGGTCCGACGGCGAGGGGCGGCGACGGGCGCAGGAGATCGCCGGATTGGTGTACGCCCTGTTGCATGATGCGGCGCTGGCGCTGGAGGGGGCGGTGCTGGTGAACCTGCAGCAGGTGAGCATGCGGACGCGGCGGGAGCCGAAGTCGAAGTTCTATCTGGCGGAGATGCGGTTTCGGGCGGTGACGGAGTGATGGGGTCACTCGGATTGTTCGTTGAATAACGCGAGGAGAATGTATATACAATGAATGTACATTGTGGATCCTGGGGTTATGGTAGCACTTCGAAAAAACGAAACGATCAATCTGCGGATAGATGCATCGACACGCGAGGTCATCGCCCGGGCGGCTGAGATCTCCGGCAAGTCGCTGACGGCGTTCATGACCGAAGCGGCCTTGGCCTCAGCCCAGAAAGAGCTTTTGGACCAACGGTTCATCGGCGTCGATGCCAGCGTCTTCGATGCTGTCGAGGATCTGCTCGCGGAACCCGCCCGCGCGAACGAGAAGCTTTCGGCCTTACTCAAGTCGAACCGGCAATGGCTCGACTGAGCCATGTATCGCAAACCGGCTCCGCTGAGCGAGCGCCACAATCTGGAAGACTTCGACAGCGGCAAGTCCGTGCTTGATACGTTCCTGAAGGAAATGGCGCTTCACAATCAAGCGCAGGGTTACACACGGACCTTCGTGATTGCCGATGCCGATTTTCGCGTCGTCGGTTACCATTCGCTTTGCGCCGGCATGATTTCTCGCGAACACGTGCCTCGACAGGTCAAGGGCCACCAGGCACCCGGCGAGATTCCGGTGGCATTGCTGGCTCGGCTTGCGGTGGACCGGAGGCACCATGGACAGGGGCTTGGCGGCGAACTTCTGAAGAATGCCCTATTGGCCGTGGTTGCAACCTCGGAAGTGGTCGCCTTTCGGGCCGTCATGGTTCATGCACTCGACGACGAGGCAACAGGGTTTTACCTCAGATACGGTTTCCGACAGGCCAAGGGACTGGACCGAACCTTGCTGCTGCCGGTCAAGGATATCGCCGCGTCAGTTGGCAATTAAGCGGCCGTCCGCGCATTCGCCTTCCTCACCAGCCCCACCAGCAGCAGCACCAAGACCAGCGAGATGGCTGACAGCACGGCTCCCGTGACCAGGGCGGCGGTGGCGCCGGCGCGGTCGAGGAGGGCGGTGAAGATGACCGGGGCAGCGGCATTGGCGAGGTTCTGCGGCAGCGACAGGCGGGCGGATTGCAGGCCGAATTCACGCGGCGAGAAGAGCGACAGCGGCAGCAGCGCGCGGGCGACCGCGAGCACGCCGGTACCGAAGCCATAGAGCACCATGAACACCACCAGGACCGGGGCAGAGGACGTGACGGTCGCAGCGAGCAGGAAGCTGAAGAGAACCAGGGCGGTGCCGACGAGCGACGTGAGAAGCGCATTGCCGCGTCTGCCGAGAGCCATGTCGACGAAGCGGGCGGAGACGCCGATCGCGCCGCGCGCCGAGCCCAGCTGCAGCGCAAGCGCCGGCGAGGCGCCGGCCTGTTGCAGGAGAGCCAGCAACGAAGGCGACAGGCCGAAGCTGATGAACGAGCTGATCGCGGTGGCGGCAGCCACCAGGAAGAAGGCGCGGCGGCGTTCCGGCGGCGTGAAATCGACAGGGACCGTATCCGTGGCCTGAGCTTGCTCGCTCCGGTCGATCGGTTTCGGCAGGCCGAACAGATAGAGCGGCAGGCAGACGAAGATCTGCAGCGCGGCGGAGAGCACAAACGTCATCCGCCAGCCGACGAGATCGTTCATCAAGGCCAGAACCGGCCAGAAAATGGTCGCCGAAAGCCCGGTGAACAGCATGAGGATGGCGATGATGCGCTTGCCATCCAGGCCCTCCCGTTCGACGACCGCGGTATAGGCCGGTGCCGACAGGCCGAGCGCGCCGCCGATGCCGATGACGATCCAGGCAAGCCCATAGACGAGGACCTCGTGGGCGCTCGCGAGCAGCAGCAGGCCGATCGCGAAGAGGACGGAGGCGCTTGCCATGACTTTTGCGGCACCATGGCGGCCGAGCAGCCGGCCGGTCGCGGGACCGGCCAGCGCGCTGACCAGCATCATGATCGACAGGCCGAAGAACACGACTTCGTTCGGAAGGTTCAGTTCCGGCGCGACGATGCGGCCCATCACCCCGAGCATGTCGAAGGTCGTGCCCCAGGAGATGATCTGGGTAACGGCGAGCACGGCGATCGTCTGCACCGAGCGCAGCGGGAGAATTTTGGGCATTGCGGCGGGAAGCATTCGCGAAACGGATGTGAGCGCCCGACGCTCTAGCACCGCTTCCGGAGGTACGGAAGCGACAATCCGACAACACAGGAAAGGACTTCCAGATGGTGGCGCAGAAGGGCAAGGACCTGCTCTTGAAGATCGACAATGACGGCGCGTTCCTGACGGTGGCGGGGCTGCGCTCGAAGCGGCTCGCCTTCAATGCCGAGACCGTCGATATCACCGATGCCGAGAGCGCCGGGCGCTGGCGCGAGCTTTTGGGCGGCGCTGGCGTGCAGCGCGCTTCTCTGACCGGCGGCGGCATTTTCAAGGACCAGGAAAGCGATGCGCTGGTGCGGGCGGCGTTCTTTGCCGGCAGCATTCTTGTCTGGCAGATCCTGATCCCCGCCTTCGGCTCGGTGACCGGACCGTTCCAGGTGACGGCGCTCGAATATTCCGGAGAGCACAATGGCGAGATCCGCTTCGAGCTAGCGCTGGAATCGGCGGGCAGCCTGACCTTCGGAGCGCTCTGATGCAGGGCGCACGGGCAAACCGCAGGCGCGGCGAGGTGGAGGCGGTGATCGACGGCGAGCGCCGCCTTCTCTGCCTGACGCTGGGCGCATTGGCGGAGCTGGAAACTGCGTTCTCCGTCGGCGACCTCAATGGGCTGGCGGACCGGTTTTCCTCCGGACGGCTGAAGGCGGCGGACATGATCCGGCTGATCGGTGCCGGCCTGAGGGGTGGCGGCAATCTCTATTCCGACGACGAGGTGGCGGCGATGAGCGTCGAGGGCGGAATTTTAGGCTACGCGCGGATTGTCGGCGATCTGCTGGCGGCGACGTTTGGAGCGCCGGGCGGAGAGGCCGCGGCAAACCCTTGAGTGCCGCAGCGGGCATCGGAGCAGTCGCAGGGGGAACTTCGAACGGGTTCTCTGCCGCAACCGCGATCGAAGAGCCGAGGCGACCGTTTCCTTGGGATGCGGTGATGCATGCCGGTCTTTGCCTGCTGCGGCTTCCGCCGAAGGATTTCTGGGCGCTGACGCCGGTCGAGTTTTCCGCGATGGCCGGTGGGCTGAAGGGACGTGGCGCGGGCATGGAGAGGGCGGAGCTGGACGCGCTGATGCGGGCGTTTCCGGATAGGTGAGTTAGGGCCGCGGCGACGAAACGGGAGTGCACCATGGAAGACGATAATAGTTTGGCAGGCACCCTGTCCGGCGCGGAGGCGCTGACCGGCGTGATGGCGGATCTCGAAGTGCGTTCGCAGCGCTTCGGCGCGGCGCTGACCGGGGCGCTCAGGTCCGCGACGACAGGCGGACGCGGGCTTGAGGACGTACTCAAGGGGCTCGGCAACCGGCTTTCGGACATCGCGCTTTCCGCTGGCCTCAGGCCGCTCGAAAACATGCTGGGCAAGGCGATCGGCGGGCTTGTCGGGTCGGTGACGCCGTTTGCCGACGGTGGTGTCGTGCGCTCCCCGAGCTTCTTCCCGATGGGCGGCGACATGGGCCTGATGGGCGAGGCGGGGGCGGAAGCGATCCTGCCGCTGAGACGCGGGCCGGACGGGGTGCTCGGCGTAGCGGCGGCCGGCAGCGGCGGCCCGCAGATCGTCTTCAACGTGACGGCGGGCGACGCGGCGAGCTTCCGGAAAAGCGAAGGGCAGATTTCCGCCATGCTGGCGCGCAGTGTTTCGCGCGGCCGGCGTGGCTTGTGACGATAATTTTGTGAGGAAAAGATGAGCGGTTTTCACGAGGTTCGGTTCCCGTTGCGCCTGGCGCTCGGAGCAACCGGCGGTCCGGTGCGGCGCACCGATATCGTCAACCTTTCCAACGGGCGCGAAAAGCGCAACCAGCGCTGGCGGGATTCAAGGCGCAGCTATGATGCCGGTTCGGGGGTGAAATCGCTCGCCGATCTTTATGCGGTGCTGGAATTTTTCGAGGCGCGGGGCGGGCAGCTTTACGGATTCCGGTTCCGCGATCCGGTCGACTGGAAATCCTGCGCACCGGGCGAGGTTGCGTCGGCAACCGATCAGGTGATCGGCACGGGCGACGGGGAGACCGTGGCATTCCAGCTCGTCAAAACCTATGCGGATGGCGGCGGGAGCTGGAAGAGGCGGATCGCCAAACCGGTTGCCGGAACAGTCGTGGTGTCGGTGAACGGCGTCGCAGAACCGGCGGAGGCCTGGTCCGTCGATGTGACGACGGGGATCGTCACCTTTGCCGCCGGCCATGTTCCGTCGGTCGGGGCGGCGGTGCGGGCGGGTTACGAATTCGACGTGCCGGTGCGGTTCGACACCGACCGGATCGATGTCAACCTCGCGCATTTCGATGCGGGGCATATTCCGACCATTCCGCTGACGGAGGTTTTGGCATGAGAACTGTACCGGCCGATCTGGCCGAACATCTGGCGCGGGAGACGACGACCACCTGCCATGCATGGAGGGTGACGCGGCGTGACGGCACTGTGCTGGGTTTTACCGAGCACGATCATGACCTGACATTCGGCGACACGACCTTCCTGGCGGCGAGCGGGTTTTCGGCAAGCGAGGCAGAAGCGGCAACGGGGCTTTCGGCGGGTGCCGACGAGGTGGCCGGTGGGTTTTCGAATGCGGCGATCCGCGAGCAGGATTTGGCGACCGGCAGGTATGACGGTGCGCGGGTGGAGCTGTTTCTCGTCAACTGGGCGGCGGCGGATCAGCATGTTATCCTGAACGTGCGGGAGATCGGCGAGGTTTCCCGTGCCGGCGGGCAGTTTCGGGCGGAGTTGCGCAGTCTGGCGCATCGGCTGAGCCAGCCGCAGGGGCGCGTCTACAACCGACGCTGTGACGCGAGCCTCGGGGATGCACGCTGTGGCGTAGACCTCGATCTGTGGCGGGGTGAGGGGGCGGTGATCGCGGTGCGAGATACGAGCCGGATCGTCGTTTCGGGGCTCGGCGGTTTCGAGGGCGGTTTCTTCCGGCAGGGTGTGCTGACGTTTTCCGGCGGCGTGACGGTGGATGTCGAGGCCCACGAAAAGCAGGCGGATGGTTCGGTCGAGCTGACTTTCTGGCTGCCACTGGAAGTGTCGGTCGTGGCGGGCCACACATTCACGGTGACCGCGGGCTGCGACAAGTCGTTTGCGACCTGCAGGGCGCGCTTTGCCAACCATCTGAATTTCCGCGGCTTTCCGCATGTGCCGGGCGCGGATTTCGCCTATTCCTATGCCGACGGGGAGCGGGTCCATGACGGAGGCCCGATCTTCCAATGAGCGGGCAGGGCGAGCGGGTCGTGGCGCTGGCCGAGGGATGGATCGGCACGCCCTACCGGCACCAGGGCGCGCTGAAGGGCGTCGGTTGTGATTGCATCGGGCTCATCCGCGGGATCTGGCGCGAGCTTTATGGCGAGGAGCCGGAGGCGGCGCCGGCCTATGCGCCCGACTGGGCGGAGCGGAGCGGTGAGGACCGGCTGATGGACGCGGCCTTGCGGCTCTTCGGGCCGGCGATGCAGATGAGTGAGGCGGAGCCGGGCGACATCCTGCTATTTCGATGGCGGCCGGAGTGTGCGGCGAAACATGCCGGGGTGTTGGCCGGGCCGCAGCATTTCATCCATGCCTATGAGCAATCGGCCGTGACGCGTTCGGCGCTGGTGCCATCGTGGCGGCGGCGGGTTGCGGGCGTGTATCGGTTTCCAACCCGAACTTGAAAAAATCCTGGCTTGGGATATCTTCTGGAGTGGTGAGCGGAGTTGCTGCTCCGCCCACCGTTTGCTTATCTGTTGAAATTGATCCGGACGGAGAAAGACCAGCCCGTCCGGGTCACCTTAAAGATAAGCGTAATGCCAATCGGCCTGAGCCTCATCACATTACCTCCACTTTCGAGAGCAAGGCCTTTGCCTGGGTCGGCGCGGCCTATCCTCGCCGATACGCCGGCTGGCGCGGCGCGTGCTGCTTCTGCTCCCGAATTTTCTGGACGCTATCACAATCTGAGCGAGCATCCAGTGGCGACGCTGGGCGGCGGCGAGGTATTTCCATGGCCACTATCCTTTTCCAGGCGGCGGGGGCGGCGCTCGGCAGTGTGTTCGGTCCGGTCGGCGCCATCATCGGGCGGGCGGCGGGTGCGTTGGCCGGCAGCATGGTCGACCGGGCGCTGATCGGCGGCAGCGGCACGACGATCTCCGGGCCTCGGCTTGCGACTGCACGCATCCCGGGTGCGGACGAGGGTACGGCGATCAACCGCATCTATGGGACGGCGCGGATCGGCGGCACGCTGATCTGGGCGACGCGTTTCGAGGAAGAGGTGACGCGCGAGCGCTCCGGCGGCAAGGCAACGAGCGGGCCGCGGGTGGAGACGTTCCGCTATTTCGCCAACCTGGCGGTCGGGCTCTGCGAGGGGCCGATCGCGGGCGTGCGGCGGGTCTGGGCCGATGGACGAGAACTCGATGTGACGGCGATCGAGATGCGGGTCTATCGTGGCGACGGGGAGCAATTGCCCGATCCGCTGATCGAGGCGAAGCAGGGCGAGGGCAACGCGCCGGCCTATCGCGGGCTGGCCTATGTCGTGTTCGAACGGCTGCCGCTCGACAGTTTCGGCAACCGCATCCCGCTCCTGCAGTTCGAGGTGCTCCGGCCGGTCGGCAGGCTCGAAGAGCAGATCCGTGCCGTGACGATCATTCCGGGCGCGACCGAACATGGTTACGCGACCGTGCCGGTGACGGAGAAGACCGGCGAGGGCAGCGCGCGTATTCTCAATCGCCACACGCTGGCATCCGGAATCGACTGGCAGGCGTCGCTCGACGAGTTGCAGGCGCTCTGCCCGAACCTCGAACGGGTGGCGCTGGTGGTCTCCTGGTTCGGGACTGACCTCAGGGCAGGGCATTGCCGGGTCGTGCCGGGCGTCGAGGTGCCCGAGCGGTGGGAGGAGAGCTCGGAGTGGTCAGTGGCGGGGATGTCGCGCGGCGGCGCGCATCTGGTGAGCCAGGCCGGCGGACCGGCCTTCGGCGGCACGCCGAGCGATGCGAGCGTGGCGCAGGCGATTGCGGATCTCAAGGCGCGTGGGCTGAAGGTCTATCTCTATCCGTTCGTGATGATGGATATTCCGCCCGGCAACGGCCGGCCGGATCCCTATGGCGGAATGGAGCAGGCGGCCTTTCCCTGGCGTGGGCGGATCACCTGTTTTCCGCTGTCGGCGGATAGGACTGCGGATGTGCGGGCGCAGGTGGAGGCTTTCAGCGCTGGTTCCGAGGGGTATCGGCGCATGGTTCTGCATTATGCCGGCCTTGCGGCAGCCACGGGCGGTGTCGATGGCTTCATTCTCGGCTCGGAGCTGCGCGGGCTGACGCAATTGCGCGACGAGGCGGGGACCTTCCCTTTCGTGCAGGAACTGGTTCGGCTGGCGGCGAATGTCCGGGCGATCGTCGGGCCGCAGACGAAGCTGACCTATGGCGCCGACTGGAGCGAGTATTTCGGCTACCATCCGCAGGATGGGTCGGGCGAGGTGCATTTCCATCTCGATCCGCTCTGGGCCTCGGCGAACATCGACGCGGTCGGCATCGACAACTACATGCCGCTCGGGGATTGGCGCGACGAGGATCTTTCGGCGGACAATCCGGATGGTTTTCGTCTCGCAGATGACCGCCAGGCGATGGCGGCGCAGATCGCCGCCGGCGAGGGTTTCGACTGGTATTATGCGAGCAACGCGGACCGGCGGAACCGGCTGCGATCGCCGATCAGCGATGGGCTGGCGGGGAAACCTTGGGTCTATCGTTACAAGGACCTGCTGGGCTGGTGGTCGAACCCGCATCACGACCGTGTGGACGGTGCCGAGAATACAATGCCCACGGCCTGGATCCCCGGCATGAAGCCGATCTGGTTCACCGAACTCGGGTGCCCGGCGGTCGACAAGGGCGCCAATCAGCCGAACGTCTTTACCGACCCGAAATCGGCGGAAAGCGCGCTGCCCTATTTCTCGAGCGGCGGTCGGTCGGACAGCATGCAGCGACGGTTCCTGGAAGCGCATCATGGCTGGTGGCAGGGCGACGCGCCGCCGGCGGGGAATGGTCGATCCGGACCACGTCTTCGTCTGGACCTGGGATGCACGGCCTGTTCCGGCTTTTCCCGGCGATCTTTCCGCCTGGAGCGATGGCGGCAACTGGCGCACGGGCCATTGGCTCAATGGCCGGCTGGGAGGAACGACGCTTGCCGATGCCATCGCCGCGATCCTGACCGAGCATGGTTTTGAAGATTTCGACGTTTCGGAAGTGAGCGGCGACCTGACCGGCTACGTGCAGGGAGAGGTGACCTCCGCGCGAGCGCTTCTGGAGCCGTTGCTCGAGGTCTTTCTGGTAGATGTCGCCGAAGACGGCGGCAGGCTGCGCTTTCGCTCGCGGTTGACGGCGAGCCTGGCGGCGAAGGAGATCGCCGTCATTGCCGATATCGAGGATGAGCCGCTGTGGTCGGAAAACCGGGGGCATGACAGCGATTTTGCGGCGGAGGCGGTGCTGACCTCCTACAATCCGAGCCTGGACTACGAACAGGCGGGCGTGCAGCCGCGGCGGGCGCGGGCGGAAAGCCAGCGCATCCTGAGCTACGACCTGCCTGCCGTGCTGCCGGAGGAGACGTCGCTCGGTGCAGTCGAGACGCTGCTGCGCACCCACAGGGTTGCGAGGCGGTCGTTGAGTTTCGCGCTTTCGCCGGCGGATATTACCGTCGAGCCCGGCGATGCGGTGCGGCTGGCCCTGCCGGATGCCGTTGGCCCGGAGGGGACGTTCATTGTCGAGCGGATCGAAGAGGGCGCGGCGCGGCGGATCGAGGCGCGTCACCACGCGCCGCTCGCGCCGTTGAACTATGCTGCCGGCGAGGGCCGCAGGAATGGCGGCAGCGCCGTGTCCGACGCATTTGCGCCTGTACTGCACTTTCTCGATCTGCCGCGGTTTAAGCCGGGCGAGGCAGCGGGTTTCGCCCGCGTTGCGGGCTTATGCCGGCCGTGGCGGCGGATCACGTTATCCTCTTCCGTGACGACGGAAGGGTATCGCACGCGTTCACTGCTCGACCGGCCGGCAAGGCTCGGCATCCTGGCGGCGCCCCTTTCGGGCGGTGTGATCGGGCGCTTCGATCGCGGTCCGGCCACGGAGATCGAGCTGTTTTTCGGCGGCTTGTCGTCGGTTGACGAGCAGGCGGTACTGAATGGCGAAAACCGTATTGCGGTGAAGGCACGGAACGGCGCCTGGGAAGTGGTCGGCTTTGCTTCAGCGGAAGAGGTCAGCCCGAATCGCTGGGCGCTGTCGAACCTGTTGCGCGGCCTGGCGGGGACCGAGGATGCCATGCTGGCGGGCGCCGCGGCCGGGGCAGCCGTCGTCGTGCTCGACGAGGCCGTTGTGCCGCTGGGACTGTCGGCGGAGGAGCGCGGCCTGGCCATGAACTGGCTGGCGGAGAGCCTGGGGCAGGCGGGAGGACGTTCCGGCCCGCATGGATTTGCGGGAGGCCTGCGCGCCGAGACGCCGCTCTCGCCGGTGCATTTCCGGGGCGAGCGGCAGGTCGGCGGCGATGCCCGGCTCACCTGGGTGAGGCGCGGCAGGGTCGAGGCGGACAATTGGGACGGGATCGAGATCCCGCTGGACGAGCCTGAGGAACGCTACCGGCTCGAGTTGCTGGACTGAACCATTGTCAGGCGCTCGGTCGAGGTAACAGAGCCCGCTTTCACCTATCCGGCGGCCGACGAGATTGCCGATTTCGGCGGTATCCGATCGAGCCTTTCTTTGCGGGTCCGGCAGATGGGACGGGCGGTTCCGCTCGGGGTCCCGGCCGAGGCGGTCGTTGTATTCTAGCTTGAACAAGGAGATGACAAATGGATGGCATGAAGGCGTGGTATCAGTCGAAGACGGTCTGGGGCGGGTTGATTGCGGTCGTCGCCTCGCTTCTGCAAGTCACTGGAATTCAGCTCGGAGCAGATGTCCAGGCGGACCTCGCAGAGCTTGCGGTGACGCTGGCGGGGGCTGCCGGTGGGTTTTTCGCGATCTACGGTCGTATCGCGGCCCAGACCGGAATCAGGGGAAAATAGCCGCATGAAGGAAAGCATTACGGACCATTCATTTGCCATTCAGCCGCCTTTGGCTACATAATCCATCACATGCTTTGGACATGAATCCTGTTTGTCTTGTGAGTGGAAATTGTAACCATGGCGCGACTGCCAATCATCGCGATACTGACCGCCGGCCTTGCCGGTTTCGCCGGCTTTTTGCCGGAAAAGGTCGGTGCGCGTGATTATCTCGTCCTCGTCGCAGGCGATTGCGGCTCGGCGGCGTCTCGCGTGGTTCGGGAAACCGGCGGCCAGCTTCTTTCCGCTCAGCCCTCCTCCGATGGCCAGACCTGTGTCGTGACGGTGCTCGTCCAAGGCGATGGCAATCAAAGACCGCGCAAGGTAACCGTCAGGGTTCCGATGTAAGGCGGCTCCGGCGGGGATCAGCCGCCGGGCATCATTCGAGGGGCGGTGAATGCGCATTCTGGTGGTCGAAGACGATGTCAATCTCAACCGGCAGCTTTCCGAGGCCCTGAAGGAGTCGGGTTATGTGGTCGACCAGGCCTTCGATGGCGAGGAAGGCCATTATCTGGGCGAAACCGAGCCTTATGACGCGGTGATCCTCGATATCGGCCTGCCGGTGATGGATGGCATCACCGTCGTCGAGAAATGGCGTGCCGGAGGCAAGGGCATGCCGGTTCTGATGCTGACCGCCCGCGACCGCTGGAGCGACAAGGTGGCGGGCATCGACGCCGGTGCCGACGACTATGTCGCAAAACCCTTCCATGTGGAGGAAGTGCTGGCCCGCGTTCGGGCGCTGATCCGCCGGGCGGCGGGGCATTCATCCTCCGAAATCGTCTGCGGGCCCGTGCGGCTCGATACCAAGGCTTCCAAGGCAAGCGTCGAAGGCGTCGCCCTGAAGCTCACCTCGCACGAATTCAGGCTGCTGTCCTACCTGATGCATCACATGGGGCAGGTCGTTTCCCGCACCGAACTTGTGGAGCACATGTATGACCAGGATTTCGACCGCGATTCCAATACGATCGAAGTTTTCGTGGGCCGGCTTCGCAAGAAGCTCGGTGTCGACCTCATCGAGACGGTCCGCGGACTCGGCTACAGGATGCAAGCGCCAAACGATGCGCCCTAAATTCCGGATGATCGGACCAAGATCGCTGACTGCCCGCGTGCTGCTTCTGGCCACGTTGTGGTCAGCACTGGCTCTGGTCGTCATTTCGATAGTCATCTCGCAGCTCTACCGGCAATCGGCCGAACGTGCCTTCACCGATCTCCTCCGCGCCCAGCTTTACAACGTCATCAACTCGATCACGATCGGTGACGACAACAAGCTCGCCGGCAGCCCTCAGCTCGGCGACCTGCGCTTCTCGCAGCCCGAGACCGGCTGGTACTGGATCATCGAGCCGCTCGGCACCTTTGCGGCGACGCCGCTGTCATCTTCCTCGCTCGGTACCTCGAACATCAGCGTTCCGTCGATCCTGGCGGTACCTTTCAACAATCGCTACGAGCGCTTCTACCCCGCGATCGACGCCTACAAGAACCATGTCCTGGTCGCCGAGACCGAGGTCGTGCTCGACGGCGAAGGTCGCGCCGCGCGTTTCCGCGTGTCGGGCAATCTCGCGGTTGTCGAGGAGGATATCCAGGCCTTTACCCGCAGTCTCTATATAGCCCTTGCCGTCTTCGGTTTCGGCAGCCTGGTCGTCAACGGCCTGGCGATCCTTTACGGGCTGCAGCCGCTTGATGGCGCACGGCGCTCGCTCGAAAGGGTGCGGCGCGGCGAGGCGGAGCGGCTGGAAGGCGAGTTTCCGCGCGAAATCATGCCGCTTGCCAGCGATATCAACGCGCTGATCGAAAGCAACCGCCGCATCGTCGAACGCGCACGCATGCAGGTCGGCAATCTAGCCCATTCGCTGAAGACGCCGATCGCGGTCCTGCTCAACGAATCGCGTGCCGTCGAAAAGGTGCAGTCGGACATGGTGCGGTCGCAGGCGGAGGGAATGCAGGCGCAAGTGCAATCCTACCTGAACCGCGCGCGCATCGCCGCCCAGCGCGAATCGCTGCTTGCCCGGACCGAGCTCGAGCCGGTGCTGGAACGCCTGGTCAGGGTGATGCGGCGGCTCAATCCGGAAAAGGAATTCCACCTGTCGGTCTTTCCGCCGGGCGTGGCGCTTGCCATGGAACAGCAGGACGTCGAGGAAACCATCGGCAACCTGCTCGAGAATGCCGCGCGCTTCTGCGAGACCGGCGTATGGATCACCGCTACGCCGACATCAGGCCCTCAATCCGGCGAAGGCGAAACCGTGCGGCGCTCCTGGGTCGAGGTCGCCGTCGAGGACGACGGTCCGGGGCTGGAGCCGGATCAGATCCGCGAGGCGATGAAACGCGGCAGGCGCCTCGACGAGAGCAAGCCGGGCGCCGGCCTCGGACTGTCGATCGTGCGCGAGATCACCGGCGAGTATCAAGGTTCGGTCGAGTTGACGCGCGGGGCGCGGGGCGGCCTGAGGGCGCAACTTCTGCTTCCGGGCATCGCCAAGGAAGCCCCGTGATCGTCCGATATTGACAACACGGTCCTGCTTAACTGTGGCGTAAGGGCAACATCAGCCTATTCCCTGCTCTTGCTTATGGACGGATGGATCGCCTGCTATATCTTTGTCGGAAGAGACATTTCTATATGTCTGCTAATATGCTGGGAGACTGAAAGATCGCCGGATTTGTGTGTTTTCCCAGTGACGCCATAATGATGCCATGTCGGGGCCGGAGCAGTCTCGGCAAGATTTCCGAAGAAAACGAGCCGCGACCGGTTTCCGACACGATGCGATTATTGAGCCTTCGAAATACCGTTTCATCGCTTGTGGTTGCCGGCCTGCTGGCGGGCTGCGGCACGTCTTCGGGAGCGGGGACCGGCGGCACGCGCGGCCTGCTGACACCGCGGCCCTCGCCATCCACATCCTATATTTCCGCGCTTCAGGGCGGCATCGTCGGCCGCACCGGCGCCACGCTCTCGTCAAGCGACCGATCCCGCGCCCTCGAGGCGGAATATCGCGCCTTGGAAGGGGCGGCCGGCGGCGAGGCCATCACCTGGAAGGGTGACGACGCGAACGGGCAGGTGATCGCCAACGCCCCCTATCAGGTGGGCACTCAGAACTGCCGCCAGTATCGCCATACGGTCACCATGAATGGCCGCGACGTGACGGCGCGGGGCGCCGCCTGCCGCAATTCCAACGGCACCTGGACGCCGCTCACCTGATTTCCTCTGCGGCTGTTTGACATGGGTCATGGTCGCCAAATCGGATCGGCCCCATATGCAGGCTTGAACTTGCGGCCAAAGGCCTCAAATTCGCGTCAACGCCGGCTGCGCTGTTGGAAAGCGCGGGCCGTTGCAGTATTGGGCCACTATGGTTTTATGGATCATCCTCGCAGCTCTGACGGCGGCCGTTGCGGCCATCCTCATCCTGCCTTTCGCCCGAGCCACCAAGACAGCATCTGCTGACCGTGCCGGAGAGGTCGCCGTCTATCGCGACCAGCTGGCCGAACTGGACCGCGACCGGGCTCAGGGCCTGATCAATGCAGAGGACGCAGAATACGCCCGCGCCGAAATCGGCCGCCGGCTGCTGGCCGCGGCCGGCGCCGGGGAGGGCAAGGAGATCGCCGCTCCCAAGGCGCGAAAATATGCGCTCGCGACCACTGTGGTCACGCTGGTTCCGCCCGTCGTCGGGCTCTGTCTTTACCTGGCGCTCGGCAATCCCGGGCTGCCGGACCAGCCGCTTGAAGCGCGGCTTGCCAATCCCGGCAACAACGTCGCGCTGCTGGTCGCGAAGGCGGAGCGGCATCTGGCGCAAAATCCCAATGACGGTGCCGGATGGGATCTGCTCGGCCCCATCTATTTCCGGTCCATGCGGCTTGGCGACGCCGAGATGGCCTATCGAAATGCGATCCGCATTCTTGGGCCAAGTCCCGTCCGGCTGGCCGGGCTCGGTGAAACGCTGGTCGCATCGAATGACGGCATCGTCACCGAGGACGCGCGTTCCGCCTTCGAGCAGGCGGTGAAGCTCGATCCTGACAATCCGCGTTCACGTTTCTATCTCGGCCTCGGTTTCGAACAGGCCGGCAGGGCGGCGGAGGCAAGGGCGCAGTTCGAGACGATTGCCAAGGGTTCGCCGGCTGATGCGCCGTGGATGCAGCTCGTCAATCAGCATATCGTCAAGAACGGCGGCACCATCGCGACGGGACAGCATACGGCGCAGGCGCCAGGCAATCCGAGCCAGGCGGATGTGGCCGCCGCAGCAAACATGTCGCAGGTCGATCGGCAGGCGATGATCCGCGGCATGGTCGACAGCCTTGCGGAACGGCTGAAACAGGACCCGAACAATCTCGAAGGCTGGGTGAGGCTGGTGCGCTCCTATTCCGTGCTCGGCGACAAGTCCGGGGCCGAGGAGGCCCTGAAGAGCGGCCTCAAGCAATTCCCGTCATCCGGCGAACTCGTGGCGCTCGCCAACGAGATGGGGATCACCGTCGAAGGAGTGGCGCAATGACGCGCAAACAGAAACGGCTGGCGGTGATCGCGGGCGGCATGAGCTTCATCCTCGTCGCGGTGCTGCTCGTCATGTTCGCCTTCAGCCAGTCGGTCGCCTATTTTTTCATGCCGGCCGATCTCGCCAAGGCCGATGTCAAGCCCGGCACCCGCATCAGGCTCGGTGGGCTGGTTGCCGAAGGCTCGGTGAAGCGTGGCCAGGGTTCGACCGTGAGTTTTACCGTGACCGATGGAACCGGCAGCGTGCCGGTCACCTATACGGGCATCCTGCCGGACCTGTTTCGCGAAGGCCAGGGCGTGGTGACCGAAGGCGCGTTCGATGCGGCATCGCACGGTTTCGTGGCCGACAGCGTGCTCGCCAAACATGACGAGAACTACATGCCCAGGGAAGTCGCAGACCGGCTGAAGGCGCAGGGCGTCTGGAACGAGGGACAAGGCAACCAGAGCCAGCCCAATGGCGCCAAGGGGACGGCAACCAGATGATCATCGAGATCGGCCACTATGCACTCGTTCTGGCGCTCGCAACCGCGCTGGTCGTCTCGGTCCTGCCGGTCGTCGGCGCACGGCGCGGCGACGGGGCGATGATGGCGCTGGCGCCGACCGGGTCGCTGGTGCTCTTTGCGCTCGTCGCCTTTTCTTTCGGCGTGCTGACCTGGGCCTATGTGGTCTCGGATTTCTCGGTTGCGAACGTCTGGGAAAATTCCCATTCGCTGATGCCGGTGATCTACAAATATTCCGGCGTCTGGGGCAATCACGAGGGTTCGATGCTGCTCTGGCTGTTGATCCTGGTCTTCTTCAGTGCCCTGGTGGCCGTCTTTGGCCGAAACCTGCCGGATACGCTGCGGGCCAATGTTCTGGCCGTTCAGGCCTGGATCTCGACCGCCTTCCTGTTCTTCATCCTGCTCACCTCCAATCCGTTCCTGCGCCTCGATCCGGCGCCGGCCGAAGGGCAGGATCTCAATCCCGTGCTGCAGGATCTCGGCCTGGCGGTTCATCCGCCGCTTCTCTACCTCGGTTATGTCGGCTTCTCCGTCTGTTTCTCGTTTGCGGTCGCGGCGCTGATGGAAGGCCGCATCGATGCCGCCTGGGCCCGCTGGGTGCGGCCGTGGACACTCGCCGCCTGGACCTTCCTGACCGCCGGCATCGCCATGGGTTCCTACTGGGCCTATTACGAACTCGGCTGGGGCGGCTGGTGGTTCTGGGACCCGGTCGAGAACGCCTCCTTCATGCCCTGGCTCGCCGGCACAGCGCTCCTGCATTCGGCTCTGGTCATGGAAAAGCGCGAGGCGCTGAAGATCTGGACCGTGCTTCTTGCGATCATGACCTTCTCGCTGTCGCTGCTCGGCACCTTCCTGGTGCGCTCCGGCGTGCTGACCTCGGTGCATTCGTTTGCGACCGACCCGACCCGCGGCATCTTCATTCTCTGCATCCTTGGTATCTTCATCGGCGGCGCCTTCGTGTTGTTTGCCTGGCGGGCGCCGATGTTGAAGGCGGGCGGCATTTTTGCGCCGATCTCGCGCGAGGGCGCGTTGGTGCTCAACAACCTGATCCTGACGGTGGCCACCGCCACGGTGCTGACCGGCACGCTCTATCCGCTCGTCCTCGAAACGCTGACCGGCGAAAAGATTTCCGTCGGCGCGCCGTTCTTCAATATGACCTTCGGCCTGCTGATGCTGCCGCTCCTGGTCGCCGTGCCGTTCGGGCCGGTGCTTGCCTGGAAGCGCGGCGATTTCCTGGGTGCCCTGCAGCGGCTCTATGTCTTCGCCGGCCTGGCATTGGCTGCGGGCCTTATCTTCTTCTATATCCAGAACGGCGGGCCGGTTCTGGCGATCTTCGGCCTGGTGCTCGGCTTCTGGGGCATGATCGGCGCATTCGCCGATCTCTGGTACCGCGGCAATTTTGCCAAGGTCGGGCTGTCGGTCGGCCTGAGACGGCTGGCCGGCCTGCCGCGTTCGGTGTTCGGCACGGCGATCGCCCATTTCGGCCTCGGCGTCACGGTGCTCGGCATTTTTGCAGCGACGACCTTCGGCACCGAGACTGTCGTCGAGATGAAGCAGGGCGCTTCCGTCGATGTCGGCGGTTATTCGCTGACCTATGACGGCCTGCGTGACGCGGTCGGCCCGAACTATACCGAACAGCGTGGGCATTTCGCCGTTAGCCGCGGCGGGGTCCAGGTGGCGGACGTCTGGTCGTCGAAGCGGCTCTATACGGCGCGGCGCATGCCGACGACGGAGGCCGGCATCCTTACCTTCGGACTCAGCCAGCTCTACGTGTCGCTCGGCGACGCGATGGAAAGCGGCGGCATGGTCGTGCGTATCTGGTGGAAGCCGTTCATCCTCTGCATCTGGGGCGGCGCTCTGGTTATGATGGTCGGCGGGTTTGTGTCGCTGTCGGATCGGAGGCTCAGGGTGGGCGCGCCGAGCCGGAAGGCGAAGCCGGTCAAGGCGACGCTGGAGGCGGCGGAGTGATGGCGAACTCACGCACGTTCTGGGTCGCTCTTGCAATGATCCTTGCTCTCCTCGCCCCCCTTCCGGCCTTTGCCGTCAATCCCGACGAAGTGCTCTCCAACCCCGTGCTCGAACAGCGCGCCCGAAATCTTTCGGCGCAGTTGCGCTGCATGGTGTGCCAGAACCAGTCGATCGACGACTCCAACGCGGAGCTTGCCCGCGACCTGCGCGTGCTTGTGCGCGAGCGGCTGACGAACGGCGATACGGACGAGCAGGTGATCGACTACGTCGTGTCGCGCTACGGCGAATTCGTGCTGCTGAAACCGCGCCTCAGTGCTAAGACGGTGATCCTCTGGGCAACGCCCGTTCTGCTACTGCTGGTCGGTGCAATCGCCATCCTGGTCTTCGTCCGCACCCGTCCAAGCCAACGCGCGGTTGCGGCGCTGACCACCGAGGAACAGGCTCGCATCGAAGAACTTCTGAAAAAATAGCCGTTCGTCAAACATTACCAATATTTCATTCGTCCGCCACCTGCAGTTAACCTGCGAGCGCCTATATCTCTCCTCATCCACCGCTTGGCTGACCTCCAGCCAAAATGACTGAAGAGAAGAAGGTAGCTTAAAACATGCGCAATATCGGACGTCCCTCTCTGAAGACCGTCTTGAAGACCACCACGGTTGCTGGTCTTGCCGCGGTCATGCTCTCGAGCGGCATCCCGGGCCAGGTCGTGCAGTCATACGCGGCTCCGGTCAGCGTTACCGCACCGCAGGCCCCGAGCTTTGCCGATGTCGTCTCCGCCGTCTCCCCCGCCGTCGTTTCCGTCCGCGTCCAGTCCGACGCCCAGCCCGTTTCCGATGACACCAGTTCGTTCAGTTTCGGCGGCCGCGGCTTCGACCAGCTTCCCGACGACCACCCGCTGAAGCGTTTCTTCCGTGAATTCGGCGGCCAGGTGCCGGGCGCTCCGGGCGACCGCAACAACCGCAACCAGGATCGCGCCGAACGCAACGGCCCGCGGGGCCAGGACGGCAATCGTCCTCATCGCCTGCGCCCGGCTGCACAGGGTTCCGGGTTCTTCATCTCCGAAGACGGCTATGTCGTCACCAACAACCACGTCGTTTCCGATGGCTCGGCCTACACGGTCGTTTTGAATGACGGCACGGAACTCGAAGCCAAGCTGGTCGGCAAGGACAGCCGCACCGATCTCGCCGTGCTCAAGGTCGACGCCACCAGCCGCAAGTTCACCTATGTCAACTTCGCGGACGACTCGAAAGTCCGCGTCGGCGACTGGGTGGTTGCCGTCGGCAATCCGTTCGGCCTTGGCGGTACGGTCACCGCAGGCATCGTTTCGGCCCGCGGCCGCGACATCGGCTCCGGTCCCTATGACGACTACATCCAGGTGGATGCGGCCGTGAACCGCGGCAATTCCGGCGGCCCGACCTTTAACCTCTCCGGCGAAGTGGTCGGCATCAACACCGCGATCTTCTCGCCGTCGGGCGGCAATGTCGGCATCGCCTTTGCGATCCCGTCTTCCACCGCCAAGGACGTTGTTGCCGACCTGATGAAGGACGGCAAGGTCGATCGCGGCTGGCTCGGCGTGCAGATCCAGCCGGTGACCCAGGACATCGCCGACTCGCTCGGCCTCAAGGAAGCGACCGGCGCTCTCGTCGTCGCTCCGCAGGAAGGCTCTCCGGGCCAGAAGGCCGGCATCAAGGAAGGCGACGTCATCACTGCCGTCAACGGCCAGCCGATCAAGGATGCCCGTGATCTCGCCAAGCGCGTCGCCGCCTTCGGCCCCAACACCAAGGTCGAGGTCGACCTGTGGCGCGATGGCAAGGCCCAGAAGATCCCGGTCACGCTCGGCAATCTCCAGAGCGATGAAGCCGCCGCGGCCACGCCGAAGCAGTCCGACGCTCCGGCGCCGTCCAGCGACAAGGCGCTTGCCAGCCTCGGCATCACCGTCGCTCCGGCCGAAGACGGTTCCGGTCTCTCGGTGACCGACGTAGACCCGGACTCGGAAGCCGCTGCTCGCGGCCTGAAGACTGGTGAAAAGATCGTCTCGGTCAACAATCGCAAGGTCACCAGCGCCGCCGATGTCGGCAAGGTTCTCGACCAGGCCCGCAAGGATGGCCGCACCCGCGCGCTGTTCCAGGTGGCTGGTGAAAACAATACCAGCCGCTTCGTCGCCCTGCCGATCAACGAAGGCTGATTTCTTAAAAATAGGTCGCAAGGTCAGGGGCGCCGCCGGCAACGGCCGGCGCCCTTGTTCTTTCCATGGAGCGAGTGATGGAGACGGATACCCGATATTCTGCCGGCACCGCAGATTCCCGTAGTGCAAAGACCGGCGCGGACGCTATTGTCCCGCACATGAAGATTCTGGTGATAGAAGACGACTTGGAGGCGGCAGCCTACATGACCAAGGCCTTTCGCGAGGCCGGGATAGTGGTCGATCATGCAAGCGACGGCGAGAGCGGCTTGTTCATGGGAACCGAAAATTCCTACGACGTGATGGTCATCGACCGCATGCTGCCGCGCCGCGACGGGCTGTCCGTCATCAGCGAACTGAGAAAGCGCGGCGTCAATGCGCCTGTCCTGATCCTTTCGGCGCTCGGCCAGGTGGACGACCGCGTGACCGGCCTGCGCGCCGGCGGCGACGACTACCTGCCGAAGCCCTACGCCTTTTCCGAGCTTCTCGCTCGCGTCGAAGTCCTCGGCCGCCGCAAGGGCACGCCGGAACAGGACATGGTCTACCGGGTCGGGGACCTGGAGCTTGATCGGCTGTCGCACGAAGTGAAGCGCGCCGGCAAGGAAGTGCTGTTGCAGCCGCGCGAGTTTCGCCTGCTCGAATATCTGATGAAGAATGCCGGCCAGGTGGTGACCCGCACCATGCTGCTCGAAAACGTCTGGGACTACCATTTCGACCCCCAGACCAATGTTATCGACGTGCATGTCTCGCGGCTGAGATCGAAGATCGAGAAGGATTTCGAGAAGCCGCTTTTGAAGACGATCCGCGGCGCCGGCTACATGATCAAGGATGAGGGGTAAGCCGAGTTGCTGGCACGTGCCCGCCTGATGTTCCGCTCGACGGCCGTGCGGCTGTCGGCGCTCTATATCCTGCTCTTCGCCCTATGTGCGGCATTTCTGGTCATTTACGTGACGGCAATGTCCGAACGGCTGCTGGCGCAGCAGACGCGCCAGTCGCTGCAGGAGGAAGTGCAGGAGATACAGCGCGCCTATGAGCGGGGCGGTGTCAGCCTGCTTCTGCGGATGATGGAGCGGCGGGCCCGCCAGCCGGGCGCCAATCTCTACGTCATCGCCGGCCTGAACGGCGAGATGCTCGCCGGCAACGTCGCCTCCGTCCAGCCAGGCGTGCTCGACGACCAAGGTTGGACGGAACTCCCCTTCACCTACGAACCCTATACGGAAGCGGATCGTCCTCGCCGTCATCTCGCCATCGCAAACGTGCTCCGCCTCGACAACGGGCTCAGGGTGATGGTCGGCCGCGATCTTGGCGACCCGAGCCGGTTCCGCGGCATCGTGCGCCGGGCGCTGATGGTGGCATTGGCCATCATGGGCGTCGGGGCGCTGGTGATCTGGTTCGGCATCGGCCGCAATGCGTTGAAACGCATCGACCGGATGTCGGCGGCGAGCCAGAAGATCATGGCGGGCGACCTTTCGCAGCGCCTGCCGGTCGGCAAATCCGGCGACGAATTCGATCGGCTGTCGGATTCGCTGAACGCCATGCTCGGACGCATCGAGAAGCTCAACGAAGGCCTGCGGCAGGTTTCCGACAACATTGCCCACGACCTGAAGACGCCGCTGACGAGACTGCGCAACAAGGCGGCCGATGCGCTGGGCGAGGATCGCGCGGACGTGCGCCGGACAGCCCTCGAAGGCATCATTGCCGAATCCGACCAGCTTATCCGCACCTTCAACGCGCTTTTGATGATCTCCCGTGTCGAGGCAGGCTCTATCGCCGCGGAAATGTCCGATGTCGATCTGTCGGCAATCTCCGCCGACAGTGCCGAACTCTACGAGCCGGCGGCGGAGGAGGCGGGTCTTTCGCTCACCACCGAGCTCGAACCGGGTCTCGTCGTCAAGGGCAACCGGGAACTCATCGGCCAGGCGATCTTCAATCTCCTCGACAACGCGATCAAATATGCCTCCGAGGGAAGCCAGACGCCCAAGATCGGCGTGAAGCTCGCCAGGAGCGACGGCACGCTCAGGCTCTCCGTCTGCGACAACGGCCCCGGCATTCCGGCCGACAAGCGGGGCGAGGTAACCAAGCGGTTCTTCCGCCTGGACGAAAGCCGCTCCAAGCCCGGCACCGGCCTCGGCCTGTCGCTGGTCGAAGCGGTGATGGAGCTGCATGGCGGCTCGCTGGAACTCTCCGCCACCGACGAGACTAACATCGCCGCGCCCGGCCTGACGGTCACCATGGTCTTTCCCGTGCCGAAGCCCTAAGTTTCGCCAGGGAAGAATCACGGGAGGTGCCAGTGTCGGAGACCGGAAATCGGCTCGATACGGTGAAGGCGGGGGTGATCCGCCCGCTGAACCAGACTGAGACCAAGGCGGCGATGGCTGTGCTGAAGGATATCGGCAAGTCCGAACCTTCGGTCGCGGCACTGCTTGGCAAGGACAGCGCGCTCCGAGACTTCATCGTCGCGGCCTTTACCCTCTCACCTTATCTGCGCGACACGGCGGTCATCTCGCCAAAGCTGCTGGCGACCGCGATCACGGAACCGCTGGAGCCGGCCCTTGATCGGCTGGTCGAAACGGCGCGTCGGACCTGGCTGCCGAGGGACGGCAAGGCTCCGTCTGAAAACGAGGTGATGGCGGCACTGCGGACTGCCAAGCGGGCTTTGAGCTTCCTCGTCGCGCTTGCCGATCTCGCCCGCATCTTTTCCGCGAAGGACACGACACGCTGGTTGAGCCTGTTTGCCGAAGCCTCCGTCGCCGCGGCAATCGACTACCTTCTGGTCGCCGGCCATGAAAGCGGCAAGCTGAAGCTCGCCGACCTCAATGAGCCGAGCAAGGGCTCGGGCCTGATCGTGCTTGGCATGGGCAAGCTCGGCGGCCGCGAGCTCAACTATTCCTCCGATATCGATATCGTCGTGTTCTTCGATCCCGAAACGGGCATCCTCACCGATCCGCTCGACGGGTCGGAAGTCTATGGCCGGATGATGCGCCGCCTCATCCGCATCCTGCAGGAACGTACCGCCGACGGCTACGTGTTCCGCACCGACCTGCGCCTGCGGCCCGATCCCGGTTCCACGCCGCTCGCCGTGTCGCTCGATGCGGCGCTGATCTATTACGAGGGCAGGGGGCAGAACTGGGAGCGGGCGGCCTTCATCAAGGCGCGGCCGATCGCCGGCGACATTGCGGCGGGCGAAAATTTCATGCGGCTGCTGACGCCCTTCGTGTTCCGCAAATATCTCGACTATGCGGCGATCGCCGACATCCACTCGATCAAGCGGCAGATCCATGTCCACAAGGGTCACGGCGCGATTGCCGTGAAGGGCCATGACGTCAAGCTCGGCCGTGGCGGCATCCGCGAGATCGAGTTTTTTGCCCAGACCCAGCAATTGATCGCCGGCGGCCGCATGCCGCCGCTGCGGGCCCGAGATACGGAAGTGGCGCTTGCCGCGCTCGCCGAGGCAAGATGGATCACGCCCGAGATCGCCGCCGAACTGACCGAGGCCTACTGGTTCCTGCGCGATGTAGAACACCGCATCCAGATGGTGCGCGACGAGCAGACCCATAACCTGCCGGAAACCGATGCCGAGCTGAAGCGCATCGCCTTCATGCTCGGTTTTGCCGATACCGCCGGTTTTTCCGCCAGGCTTGAAGAGGTGCTGCGCACAGTCGAGAAACGTTATGCGCGGCTCTTCGAGCAGGAGGCAAAGCTGACCAGCAGTGACGGCAACCTTGTCTTCACCGGCCAGCAGGACGATCCGGGCACGCTGAAGACGCTCGCCTCGCTCGGCTTCGAGCGGCCGGCCGACATTTCCCGCGTCATCCGCACGTGGCATTACGGCCGCTATCGCGCCACCCAGTCGGCCGAGGCGCGCGAGCGGCTGACCGAGCTGATGCCGGCGCTTTTAATGGCGTTCGGCGAGAGCAAACGTGCCGACGAGGCGCTGCTGCGGTTCGACAGTTTCCTGAGGGGCCTGCCGGCCGGCATCCAGCTCTTTTCGCTGATCGGCAACAATCCGCCGCTGCTGGCGCTGATCGTCACAATCATGTCCTCGGCGCCTCGGCTTGCAGATATCATCGCCTCCAAGCCGCATGTCTTCGACGGCATGCTCGATCCCGGCCTGATGGCCGAACTGCCGACCCGAGACTATCTCTCCTGGCGCTTGGCCGCATTCCTGACCGCCGGCCGGCACTACGAGGAAAAGCTTGATCGCCTGCGCATCTTTGCCGCCGAGCAGCGGTTCCTGATCGGCATCCGGCTGCTGACGGGGGCGATCTCGGGTGCCCAGGCGGCACGCGCCTTCACCCACCTTGCCGACCTCCTGATCGACGCCGCTCTGAAGGCGGTGACCGGGGAGATCCGCAGCGCCCACGGCCTTTATCCAGGTGGCCGCGTCGCCGTCATGGGCATGGGCAAGCTCGGCAGTTTCGAGCTGACCGCGGGTTCCGACGTCGATCTCATCCTGCTCTACGACTACGACGGTGAGGCGATGGAAAGCGATGGCGACAAGCCGCTCGATTCCACCCGTTATTTCACCCGTCTGACGCAGCGGCTGGTCGCAGCGCTTTCGGCGCCGATGGCGGAGGGGATCATCTTCGAGGTCGATCTGCGCTTGAGGCCGTCGGGCAACAAGGGTCCGGTTGCCACCCGCATCAACGCATTCGGCAAATACCAGCGCCAGGAGGCCTGGACCTGGGAACACATGGCGCTCACCCGCGCCCGGCTGATCTGCGGCGAGGAAAGCCTTGTCGACGAGGCGAAGGGCCTGATCCGCGAAGTGCTGTCGACCAAGCGCGATATCGCGAAGATCGCCAGGGACGTTGCCGAGATGCGCGAACTGATCGAAAAGGAAAAGCCGCCGCGCGATATCTGGGATTTCAAGCTTGTCCCCGGCGGCCTGATCGATATCGAGTTCATCGCCCAGTATCTGCGGCTGATAGCGCCGGCCAGGGGCGTCACGCTCGATACCTATGGTTTTAGCACGGAAGAAGCTTTGAAGGCGCTCGGCGAAAAGCTGATGAAACCCGCCGATCTCGATACCTGTGTCGAGGCGCTACGGCTTTTCACCGAGCTTTCACAGATCGTCCGGCTCTGCGTCGACGGACCGTTCGATCCGGGCGATGCGCCCGCGGGGCTCGTCGAGCGCGTCTGCCGGGCAGGGGATTGCCCGGATATCCGCACGCTGGAGGGCGAGGTAAAGCGGCTCTCGAAGGCGGTGCGGGGAATATTCCAATTGGTTGTCGGGAAATGACGGGCGTCTCCGCCCCACAACGGTTTCGCCGTTGACCTCACGCCACCCGCTTGCGACCAACCAGCATCGGCTGGTCTGGGATGAGCAGCGAGACGACCGTTCCTTCGCCGACCCGTGAACGGATCCGCATCTTGCCGCCGTGAAGGCCGATCAGCGAGCGGGAAATCGCAAGTCCCAGTCCCGAGCCGCCTTTGCTCTTGGCATACTGGCTCTGCACCTGCTCGAACGGCTGGCCGATCTTGTTGAGCGCTTCCATCGGAATGCCGATGCCGGTATCGGCGATCGTCAACAGCACCCCTTTTTCCATCTTGCGGGCACGCAGTTCGATCCGGCCGCCATGGTTGGTGAACTTGACGGCGTTGGAGAGGATGTTGAGCATCACCTGCTTCAATGCGCGGCGATCGGCCACCATGTGGAGGCTGTCGCACAGGCGCTGATGGATGGCGATCTGCTTGTCCTGGGCCGAGATCGAGGTGAGGCGCAGGCTTTCCTCGATCAGCGGTTTCAGGTCGACGGCCTCGCATTGGATGCGCATGTGGCCCGCCTCGATCTTCGACATGTCGAGAATGTCGTTGATGACGTTGAGGAGATGTTTGCCGCTGTCGTGGATGTCCTTGGAATATTCCGAATATTTCGGCGAGCCGAGCGGTCCGAACATGCCGTTCGTCAAGATTTCCGAGAAGCCAAGAATTGCGTTGAGCGGGGTCCTGAGTTCATGCGACATGTTGGCGAGGAATTCCGACTTGGCCTTGTTGGCGGCCTCCGCGCGTTCCTTTTCCGCCTGATAATTGGCGTTGGCGATCGAAAGCTCGGACTTCTGGCGCTCCAGTTTCTTCTGCGAGGAGGAAAGGTCGCCGATCGTCGCCATCAGCCGGCGCTCGCTGTCGCGCAGCCGTTCCTGGTGGCGCTTCAGCAGCGTGATGTCGGTGCCGACCGAGACCAGGCCGCCGTCGCGGGTGCGGCGCTCGTTGATCTGCAGCCAGCGCTCGTCGGCGAGCTGCACTTCCGTGGTGCGCGAGAGGCCGCTGCCGTCCGGATCGGCGACGCGGCGCTCGATGACCGGCCGCGCGGCGGCGGCGTTGACGGCGTGACGCTCGGTGCCGGGCACCAGCACGCTGTCGGGCAGTCCGTAAGCCTGCTGGAAATGGGTGTTGCACATCACCAGCCGGTCGTTCTTGTCCCAGAGCACGAAGGCTTCCGACGTGCATTCGATCGCGTCCGCAAGACGCTGGTCGGCTTCCGCATAGCGCTGGGCAAGGCGATGCTGCTCCGTGACGTCCATGGCGATGCCGATGACATGGGTACGACCCTGGCTGGTCTTCACCAGCTGGGCGCGGGCACGCATCCATACATAATGACCGGCCGCATGGCGCATGCGGAAAACCTGGTCGACCTGCTTGGCATTGCCGCGGCTGATGGCGCGGGCGAGCGCATAGATATTGCCGTCGGTCGGATGCATCATCCGTGCGGCATCGGTAAACGAGATCACGTTGCCGGCAGGCGGCAGGCCGAGCATCTCGTACATCGATCCCGACCAGAACAGGCGCCGGTTGCTGACGTCGAAATCCCACAGCCCGCAACGGCCGCGCGACAGTGCCGTCTCAATGCGCAGATTGGATTCGATGAAGGTCTCGTCGGCCTCGCGGGCGCGTTTCACCTGCATGTAGTAGGCATAGAGGATGACCAGCAGGATTGCCGAAATGCCGGTGAAGAGCGTGACGTTGAGGGACACGTCGTGACGCCATGCAAGATTGATGCTCTCCAGCGAATAGGCCGCCACGATCAGCACGCCTTCGCTGCCGACCATCTCGATGGCCGCGTAATGCGGAACGTCGCCGAAATAGGTTTCGATCACGCCGCTCTCGTCACCGAAGCGCCGCAACGCGGCGGTTTCCGGCAGGACTGAGGTGAGGCGCCTGCCGATATAGCTGGCGGCCTGCTTGGTTCCGCCGAAGATCCGGCCGGTTTCGTCGACGAAGAGGAAGAAGGCCTCGGCCTCCAGGCGTTCCTGCGGCAGGAAAGTCCCAAGGCGTTTTTCCGCGGCGGCGCGGTCTCGACCGATGAGTGCCGTCGCGTCGCCGGAGAAGGCAGCACTCGCCGTGGCGGCCATCAGCGCGGTCGCCTGGCGTGCGGCGTCTTCCATCCGCGTGTATTCGGAGACGATGCCGAGGATGCGCGACGCGGCGACGACCGTCAGGAATGCGATGATAAGAAGGGGGATCGAACGTTTGAGAACAAGTTCCACCCGCGGCATCTGCCGCGCGATGGGCTTGACGGAGAGTCGGGCCTCATCCGGGATGACCCGCCGCAAACTTCCAAGGCTTGGAAATTTAAGACGCAGCCGCCCCTCGGCCGCGGTTGCCCGCTGCACGTCCGACATGGTTTTCATGGTGTCCCTCATGGTGATTCGGCGCGCCGCTCGCCCGAATCTGCCTTAATGAATCATTAGTGATTCTTCGTGTCCAGAGGCTTGCTAAGATTTTTTTAACGATTTGATTCAATTGCGAATCGGAAGAGTCCCGCGAGGGCGGCAAACCGGCCGTCTCAGGAGACGGCCGGGCTTTCGGAAAGGGTGCTGCGTGTGGCCGCGATCGAAATCACCGCGAGCGTGATGATTGCACCGCCATAGACATACGCGGTATTGGAGAGACCAAGCGTCGGAGCGATCAGTCCGGCGGCAATGGCCGGGATCGAGAAGGCGAGGTAGCTCTCGACCAGGAAGGCTGCGAACAGACCGGCTCTTTCATGGCTCTCGGCAAGCGGCAGGACGATCTTCAGGATGTTCGAAAAGATCGATCCGAACCCGAGACCGGCCACCGCCGTGCCGAGGTAGAGAAGCCAGACCGCCTGCAGGTGTACGCCCGAGAGAGTGATCAGGACGCCCATCATTAGCGCGGTCGTGCCGGTCGAGAGAACCCGTTGCGGCGTCCATGCGCGGAACACGAAGACCGAGGCGGTGGCGCTCAGCATCAGCGTCGCGACGACGGTACCGCCCACGAAGGGCGAGGTGATTCCGGTCGCAACCGCAACCAGCGTCGGCATCAGCGACAGATAAAAGCCCCCGAGCGCCCAGCCGGCGACATTGACCGGCGTGACCTTGAGAAGCGTCGTGCGGGCCCGCTGCGGCACGCTGATATGCGGACGCATGGCGGCGAGCGCGCCCGGCCGTCCGGTGATGGTCTCCGGCATGAAGGCAAGCGCGATGATGCCGGCCACTGTCACGATGAAAAGAAGCGCGTAGATGAGGTGCGTTGGCGCGGGTGCGAAGGCGACGAGCGTGCCGCCGGCAAGCGTGCCGACCATCAGGCCGAGAAAGGCGGTGATGCTGTTGAGCGTCGGCCCCCGGCGCTTGTCGGTATCGAGGATCGTCGCCCCAAAGGTCGGGAAAGCGATGCCGGTCGCGAAACCTTGGACGATACGGCCGACGAGCAGCATCGTGCCCGATTCAGCCAGCATGAAGACGATCAGCGCCGCAGCGTTGAAGATCAGTGCCAGCAGGATCAGCGGGCGCCGCCCGAGATAGTCCGAAAGCCCGCCGACCGTCAGAAGCGCTGCGAGCAACGCGAAGGAATAGGAACCGAAGATCAGTGTGATCATCGCCGGGGAGAGATGAAAGAGCTCCTGGTAAAGATGGTAGAGCGGCGTCGGCGCGCTGCTGGTCGCGGAGATCAGCACCGCGAATATGAAACTGTAGACCGTCATCCGGAAAGCGGACGGGGAATTGGGCGGGGGGAGGATGCTGCTCATGGCGGTTCACCTTAACGCAAATTCTTAGCGTTAGCGGCATGTAGTTGCATTGCCGGATTAATGCAATATCTTTGCATTAAGGAATTTCATATCTCCGGCGCGTGCCGGCAAGGAGAACAGATTGGCCAGGGAAATGGTGCGCCAGGGTGGGCGCAGTGCCCGCATACAGTCGGAGGTGCACCGCACCGTCCAGGATCTGCTGAAGACCATGGATCGCGGCGAGATCACCGTGCCGATGATCGCGGAAAAGTCCGGCGTGACGCCATCGACCATCTATCGCCGCTGGGGGGATCTGTCGGAACTCCTGGCGGATGTCGCGGTCGCGCGCATGCGCCCGGTCGCCGACCCGGAAGACACCGGCGCGATGGGGTCCGATCTCGAAACCTTCATTCTTCAATATGCGGAGGAGATGTCGTCGAAGGTCGGGCGCTCGATGCTGGCGGATGTGCTTGGCAGTATGGAAGGCGACGCGGCGGGCCGTTGCTGCCAGTTCACCTACGATCACCTGGAGACGTTGCGCGAGCGTGCCCTGACCCGCGGCGAGAACGCCTTCGACGTGGGCGAGGCGATCGACTTCGTCGTCGCACCGATCATCTACCACATCCTGTTCGGCGACCGCGAAATGACGCCCGACTATTGCCGGTCGCTCGTTTCCCGTTTTCTGGAAAAATGCGCCGGCGCTTGAAGCCGGCGCCTTCAACTCAACCCTTGAGCATCCGCTCGACGATGTCGCGCACGTCGGTCGAAAGCGTCGCAGTCTGTTCAATCGTTGTCAGCGCTGCCCGGGCATGCTCGGCGCGCTGCGGCTCCAGCGATCGCCACGAGCGCATCGAGGTCAGGATCCGGGCGGCGAGCTGCGGATTGCGCGGGTCGATCGCCAGGATCTGCTCGGCCAGGAACCGGTAACCTTCGCCGTCGGCGCGGTTGAAGCCGGTCGGGTTGCCGAAGGCAAACGTGCCGATCAGCGAGCGCACCCGGTTCGGATTGGTGGCGATGAAGCGCGGGTTCTCCATCAGCGCCTTGATACGGGCAAGTGCGCCGGCACCCGGAATGGTCGCCTGGGTCGAGAACCACTTGTCGATGACAAGCGGGTTGCCGTCGAAGCGGGCCAGGAACGTGGCGAGCGCGTCGGCCGCTTCCGGTGCGTCCGGGAAACGGTGGGCGAGAACGGCCAGCGCCTGGGCGAGATCGGTCATGTTGTCGGCGGATGCGAAGGCTGCGGCGGCGCGGGCCGGCGTTCCTTCCGCATAGGTGAGATAGGACAGCGCGGTGTTGCGCAGCGACCGCTTGCCGGCGCCTGCGGCATCCGGCGTGAAGGCGCCTTCGACCTTCATGTCCTCGAACAGGCGTTGGAAGGTCTTGGTTCCGGCCTTGGCGATCTCCGACAGAATGGCGTTGCGGCCCGCATGGATCGCATCGGGGTCGTTGTTGCCGCCGAGTTCGCGGGCGATGTCGGCCTCGCTCGGCAACGCCAGCGCCTGGGCGCGGAAGGCGGGTTCCAAAGTCTCGTCGCCGGCTGCTTCGAGAAGCGCTGCGACGAAGGCCGGATCGCAGGTGATCGGCTTGCCCTCGCGGGCGTCACGCGCCGCCTGCATCAGGTTCGGCAGGGCAAGATCGGTCAGCGCCTGCCAGCGGGCGAAGAGATCGGTGTCGTGGCGGGCGATATGGGCGAGATCGGCCGGCGTCTGGTCCAGATGCAGGTTGATCGGTGCCGAGAACGACCGGTTGAGCGACAGGACGGGGCGGGAGGAAATGCCCGAAAAGGTAAAGGTCTGCCGGCGCTCGGTCAGATGCAGCACGTCGCCGGTGACCTCGCCGCCCGCGACCTTGGTCGGCACTGCCGCCGAGCCGTTGTCGAGGATGAGCGCGAAGGAGAGCGGGATATGCATCGGCTCCTTGGCCGTCTGGCCGGGGGTGGCCGGGATCATCTGCTCGAGCGACAGCTTGAACGTGCCGCTTGCCTGGTCGTATTCGCTCGACACGGTGACCAGGGGCGTACCGGCCTGATGATACCAGAGCGAGAATTGCGTGAGATCACGGCCGCTCGCATCCTCGAACGACTTGACGAAATCCTCGACCGTCGCGGCCTGGCCGTCATGGCGCTCGAAATAAAGGTCCATGCCCGCCTTGAAGTCGTCACGGCCAAGCAGCGTGGCGATCATGCGGGTGACTTCCGAACCTTTTTCGTAGACGGTCGTCGTGTAGAAATTGTTGATCTCGCGGTATTTGGTCGGGCGGACCGGATGCGCAAGGGGGCCTGCATCTTCCGGGAACTGTTCCGACTTCAGGTGCCGCACCTCGGCGATGCGCTTTACCGCGCGCGAGCGCTGGTCGGCGGAGAACTCGTGGTCGCGATAGACCGTCAGGCCTTCCTTCAGGCAGAGCTGGAACCAGTCCCGGCAGGTGATGCGATTGCCGGTCCAGTTGTGGAAATATTCGTGGGCGATGATCGCTTCGATATTCGCGTAATCCTGGTCGGTCGCGGTTTCAGGGTCGGCGAGCACGTATTTGTCGTTGAAGATGTTGAGGCCCTTGTTCTCCATGGCCCCCATGTTGAAGTCGGACACGGCGACGATCATGAAGATGTCGAGGTCGTATTCGCGGCCGAACCGCTCCTCGTCCCACTTCATCGAGCGCTTCAGCGCGTCCATGGCATAGGCCGCGCGGGCCTCCTTGCCATGCTCCACATAGATCTTCAGCGTGACTTCACGCTCCGACATGGTGACGAATTTGTCTTCGACCACGCCCAGATCGCCGGCGACCAGCGCGAACAGATAGCTCGGCTTCGGATGCGGGTCGAACCAGGCGGCAAACGCGCGGCCTTCGTCGTAACCGGCGCCGCCGAGAAAGTTGCCGTTCGACAGCATGACCGGATTGGCGGCCTTGTCGCCGATGATGGTGATCGTATAGGGCGCCAGCACGTCCGGCCGGTCGGGGAAATAGCTGATGCGGCGGAAGCCTTCCGCCTCGCACTGGGTGCAGTAGACGCCGTTGGTCCGGTAGAGGCCCATCAACTGGGTATTGGCTTCCGGATTGATGAAGGTGGTGATGGTGATTTCGAAGGGCTGCTCGGCCGGCAGGTCGCGGATCGTCAGGCTTTCCGGCGTCGCATCGTACTGCGCCGCGGGCACTTCGTTCTGGTCGAGCAGCAGCCCGGACAGCGTCAGTTCGTCGCCATCCAGCACCAGCGGCGCAGACGGATCGACACCTTCGCGCCGGTGGAAGATCAGCCGCGCATCAACCTTTGTGTTGGTGGGGTCGAGCTCGAAGGTCAGATCGACGCGTTCCAGGACGAAGTCTGTGGGGCGGTAATCTGCCAGATGAACGATCTGGCCCGTATCTGTTCGCATGTTGCTTCCTGAACCGGGTCTTCAAATTGGTATCGGGAGCCCCCCGCAGGCACTCCCTTCGAATTGGCACACACCCGTCGCCGCGCGGATAATTGCACGCAATGCTAAACGATTGTTGAAACTTTGGCTAAAATAAAGCTCGATTTCATTCTGCTATATTTCGCGCAATCTTTCACGAGGTCACGGATATTGATCGACCTATCATCAGTTTTGATCCCGCTCATGCCACTTTTCCGTTACTTTGTCGTCAAACTGAATCTTCCCACGTCGTCTCTGCAAGCGCCCTGTCGGTGCGGACTGGATTTCCGCCTAAAATCCCCCCTAAAATCCCCATGAGTTGTTGATGTCCGCCGATGCCCTGAATCCCCTGCGCGGGATCATGTTCAAAGTCACCTCCGTGGTGATCTTCGTGATGATGCAGACCTGTATCAAATCGGCAGGTCCCGATATCCCGGCCGGACAGATCACCTTCTACCGCTCCGCCTTCGCGCTCGTCCCAATCATGGCCTATCTCGCCTTTCAGGGGGAACTGCGCGGCGCCTTCCACACGAACAGCCTGACAGGCCATGTGAAACGCGGGTTTCTCGGTATCCTGTCGATGGTTTTCGGCTTTTACGGCCTGGTGCATCTGCCGATGCCGGATGCGATCGCGATCGGTTATTCCTCGCCGCTCCTGGCGGTGGTCCTCGCCGCGATCTTCCTCAAGGAGACGGTGCGCATCTACCGCTGGAGCGCCGTCATGGTCGGCATGGTCGGGGTGGTGATCATCTCATGGCCGAAGCTCACCATGTTCGAACAGGGCGGCATGGGGTCGGAGCAGGCGGTTGGCGCCGCCTCCGTCATCCTCTCGGCGGTGCTGGCGGGTTTTGCGATGATCCAGACGCGCCAGCTCGTGCGCACAGAGAAGACGGCGACGATCGTCCTCTATTTCTCGCTGTCGGGCGCGCTGTTTTCGCTGTTGAGCCTGCCCTTCGGCTGGGCGGTGCTGACGATGCCCGAAAAGCTGTTCCTGATCGGCTCCGGCTTCTGCGGTGGCTTGGGGCAGATCCTGCTGACCGAGAGCTATCGAAATGCGGATGTCTCGACGGTCGCGCCGTTCGAATACACCTCGATCCTTCTCGGGATCTGCATTGCCTATGTTCTGTTCGGGGATGTGCCGACGGCGACCATGCTGGTCGGGACGGCGATCACGGTATCGGCGGGGATTTTCATCATCTACCGCGAGCATCAACTGGGGCTCGAGCGGAAGGCGGCACGCAAGGCTTCGCCGCCCGGGGCTTGACCCCCGGGGACTTGAAAAAGCCGGATGCCTAAAGCGGGATGGCCGCGGCGACCGGGTTGGCGGCTTCGGCACAGGCGCGAACAGCACCGGCGCGGCTGTATTCGCGCGATGCGTTCACGGCAGCGCCGATGTGAGAAAAGTTCTCACGCAGGGTACGGATCGGGTGGAGGATGGCCGTCATGGCTGATGCTTCCTTGGGTCGCGCGATCAACGTTCGCGGAAATCGGCGAAGATCGAAGCCGGACGAGTGACGCCGACCGGACGCGCCATGGCGCAGGAGGTGAGCTGCTCGTTCGTCGCGGAGCCGAAATGGTGATAGCCCTTCGTCGACCGCGGCGACAGGCCGGCGATGCGAAGAGTTTCGAAACCCGAATGGATCGGGCGGAAGCGGGTCGTCATTGGCCTTGGTTCCTTAAACCTAGAATTCCTCCCAAGACACAAGCCTAATATTGCAATGCAGCATCGATTCTGCAACGCAGCAAAACGCTGCGCTGCCATGCGTGGTTTGCATGGCATGTTTCATATTTCCGTAACCTTACGCAAATTTTGGGCAATTCTGCCCGAATGTGGGCAGTCAGTGCCCAGAAAACCGCATTTTGAACATCAAAAGGTCCTGCCAGGCCAGCGCCTTGTTGGCGGGTGCGGCGAGCAGTTCCTGCGGATGCAGTGTGGCGATCGCCGACACAGCGATGCCGCCGAAGGAGAGCTCCCGCCATTCGCCGCGCATCGAATGGATCGTGCCATTGCCACCAAAGAAGAATCGGGCCGGGAAATTGCCGAGCAGTAGCAGCAGTTTCGGCTCGGCGAGCGCCACTTGGCGCTCCAGGAACGGCCGGCAGATATCCATCTCCGCCTGCGACGGCATGCGATTGCCCGGCGGCCGCCAGGGGATGACGTTGGAGAGCAGGACGCCGTCGCGGGCAAGGCCGATCGCGCCGAGCATGCGGTCGAGCAGCTGCCCCTGCCGGCCGGAGAAAGGAATACCGTCGCGATCGTCATCCGCATTCGGCATCGGTCCGATCACCATGATGCCGGAGGCGGGGTTACCGCTCGCAAACACCGTGTTGCGCGCGCCGTTCTTCAGGTTGCAGCCGTTGAAGGCTTCGAGCGCGGTTCTGAGCTCGTCGAGCGACCGGGCGCTTTCCGCCGCAAACCGCGCCGAGGCGACCGCCTGCTCGTCGGGAACCGATACGGGCGCGGAGGCGGGTGGTGGTGCTGCGGCGCGCGCTGCCGGAGCTGTGCGTTTCGGCGTTGCCGCCGCTGCCTGGGAGTTCGGCGCCTGCTCATAGTTCGTCGGTTGCTGCTGCCGGGCAGATGCCGGGGCTCTCGCCTCAGCCTGCGCCGCCTTCTGGGCCGCAAACTGGGCGAAGCGGTCGACAGGTTCGTCCTCGACAAGCCACTCCACGCCCGCATCCGCATAGAAATGCAGAAGGGCGGCAAGTTCGGGGGCGTCCATGTCTTTGGCGATGTTCATCACGTTCACACTACAGCATGTGGCAGCGAAGAGGGAACCGGTTTCGGGGCAATGAGGAGGGGGGAATTGTGGCAATGCGGCGCGGCAGTCTTAACCCTCCCCCTTGTGGGGAGGGTGGCCGGCAGGCGGGAGGGGTCTTTCTTACTGTGAACAAAAGCTCCCCTCCCCAACCCCTCCCCACAAGGGGGAGGGGCTCCACGCGACGTCGTGCATTCCCAAAGGGAGCTTTGTTTCTTGCGCCGTTTCCCCTCAAGCCGCCCATTGCGCGATATTGTCACTCTCGCCGATCAGCGCCAGGCCGTGGGCGATCGACAGGAGTTCGCCGCCGGTCTCGATCTTGCCTGCATCGAATCGCTGCGTGAAAATCCGTCGCACGGCCGGCACGAAGGACGTGCCGCCGGTCAGGAACACCTTGTCGATCTCTCCGGGTGCGGTGCCGGTCTTTTCGAGCACCTCGTCGAGCGCGCCCTCGATGCGGCCGAGGTCTTCGGCGATCCAGCCTTCGAAATCGGTGCGCTTCACCATTTTCCGGCCGGCCTTGCCGAGAGGGGCAAAGTTGAATTCCGCTTCCTCTGCTCCCGACAGCGCCATCTTGGTCGCGGAAATCGCCTGGTAGAGCGGGTATCCCTCGTCATGGTCGACGAGATCGACGAACAGTTCGAGCTTTTCCGGTTCCAGCGCCGAGCGTACCAACGATTTCAGGTCGGTGAATTCGCGCGTGGTCTTGAAGATCGACAGCTGGTTCCAGCGGCCGAAATTGACGTAATAGCCGGCCGGCACGTCCAGCACCTTGTCGAAACTCTTGAACTTGCTGCCCTTGCCGATTTCCGGGGACACCAGGTTATCGATCATCCGGTAGTCGAAATGGTCGCCCGCGACGCCGACGCCCGAATGGCCGATCGGGGTGGCGGTCAGCTTGCCGGCCTTGGTTTCGAAACGGATCAGCGAATAGTCGGTCGTGCCGCCGCCGAAGTCGGCAACGAGGACGGTCGCGTCGCTCTTCAGCGGCTGGGCGAAGTAATAGGCGGCCGCGACCGGTTCGTAGACATAGTGGATTTCCGGAAAGCCGAGCCGGGTCAACGCCTCGTTGTAGCGCTCGGTCGCAAGCTTCGGATCCGGGTTGGCGCCGGCGAAATGCACCGGCCGTCCGGCGATTACCCGCGACACGTCGGTCGGCCAACTGTCCTCCGCATAGGTTTTCAGGCGCTTCAGGAAGATCTCCATCAGGTCCTCGAAGACGTGCCGGCGGGCAAAGACCAGCGTGCCCTGGAACAGCGCGCTCGCCGCAAACGTCTTGATCGACTGCAGGAAACGACAGTCGCCGGGATTGTCGATGAACTGGCGGATCGCCGCCTGTCCGGCCTCGACCTTCAGCGCCTGCGCGCCCATCACCGGATCCTTCATGAAGGAGAGCGCGGTGCGCATGGAATCGCTCTCGCCGGCACTGCTGGAGAAGCGCATCGAATGCGTCGTGCTGCCGCCATCCGCCAATGCCAGAACCGTATTCGTCGTGCCGAAATCAAGCCCGAGCGCCCGTGCCATCGCCGTGCTCCTTTTATTCATCGAAAGTCATTGAACCGGAGCCAACAAGGCTCCGAACGCCAAAAGGGCGCTTCTGGCGCCCCGGAATTTTTGAGAGGGCGCGTGATCGCACAAGGCGACCTGGATGGCAACCCCGCAAACCCTAGATTTCGAGCTGTCGCCGCGTCTCCGCCGCCTGCTGCGCAAGCCAGTTCCTGAACATTTCCATCGCCGGCGTCACGGTGCGGGATTTGAGCCTGGTCAGCCAGTAACTGCCCTTGGAAATGGTGATCGGGAAGGGCTGTTCGATCATGCCGGCGGCAAGCTGGCGGGAGAACATCAGGGGAGGGGCGAGCGCCACGCCGGCCCCTTGCATCGCCGCTTCGACCATCAGAACGGATGAGTCGAAGACCATGCCGCGAATCTGCGGCGGGGCGACATGCGCGGCCTCGAACCAGCTCGGCCATTCGTCGGCGCGGTAGGAACGCAGCAGCACCTGGTGCGCGACATCCTCCGGGGTTCTGATCTGCCTTGCGATCGGTGGAATGCAGAGGACGGAAAGCGGCGTCTCGAACAACGCCTCCGCCTCGATATCGTGCCAGGCGCCGTTGCCGAACTTGATCGTGTAGTCCAGCCCTTCGGCGGCGATATCGACGCGGTTGTTGTTGGTCGAGAGCCTCAGATCGATGAACGGGTATCTTTCCCGGAAGTCGGAAAGCCGCGGCAGCAGCCAGCCGACCGCGAGCGTGCCGACTGCGCCGAGTTTCAGCACCTCTCGCACATGCCCGTCTTCGAAGCGCTCCAGCATGGCGGCCATGCGGTCGAAACTGTCCTGCAGCGCCGGCAGCAGCGCCAATCCTTCCTCGGTGATCATCAGCCCGCGCGGCAGGCGGCGGAACAGCGTCACGCCGAGCCGCTGTTCGAGCAGCTTTACCTGATGGCTGACGGCGGCCTGGGTGACGCAGAGCTCGATGGCCGCCCGGGTGAACGAGAGGTGCCGGGCGGCCGCCTCGAAGGCCCGCAGCGCGTTCAGCGGTAAATATGGTCGAACCATGGCCATGCCCTAGTTTGATTCATGCCTGACCGCAGATATCATCGTTTGATTGGGGCTTACAAGCCGACCTAGAAAAGCCGTGTCACCCCATTTGGAGCACCGCCATGGCTTTCAGAAATTCTTTCCTTCTGGCATTTTCTCTCGGAATTACTGCGACTTTTCTCGATTGCACCTCTGCCGGCGCCGCCGATCCGATCCGCTGCACCGTCATCATCGACGAGGACAGCGGCAAGGCGCTTTATCGTCAGGGAACCTGTGACCAGGGTTTTTATCCCCAGTCGACCTTCAAACTGCCTTTGGCCATGATGGGCTATGATGCCGGCATTCTGACGGATACCCAGAACCCGCGCTGGAAATATCAGGCGAAGTTCGGTGGCCCGGAGCGGGTGAAGAAGGATGTCGATCCGCTGATCTGGGAGAAGGAATCGATCGTCTGGTATTCGCAGGAAATTGCCCGAAAGCTCGGCAAGTCCAAGTTCGCGGACTACATCCAGCGCTTCGGTTACGGCAACCGGGATATCTCCGGCGGCCCGGGCAATACCGACGGCCTGACCGAATCCTGGCTGATGTCGTCGCTGAAGATTTCGGCCGACCAGCAGGTCCAGTTCCTGCGCCGGTTCCTCAACGGCGGCCTGCCGATCTCCGAACATGCGGTCGACATGACGCTGGCGATCGTGCCGCATTTCGAGGCGGGCGACGGCTGGGACATCCAGGGCAAGACCGGCTCCGGCTGGCTGCGCGACAAGGCCGGCAAGGTGGATTACGACCGCCCGCTCGGCTGGTTCGTCGGCTGGGCGATGAAGGACGAGCGGCGGGTCATCTTCGCAAGGCTGCTGGTCGATACCAAGCGTTACCCGAACGAGCCGATCAGCTTTGTGGTGCGGGATGGGCTGATCCGCGATTTCCCGAAGCTGGCCGAAAGTTTCTGATTTTTCGGCGCGTGGCCTGAAACTGAGAGCGGCCGGGCGACCCCCAAGCCCGACCGCCACAGCGTGTACGCAGTACGACGCTGCACCACCATAAGAAGCTTTAGCAGCGACTAATGCAAACGGAGTCGTTTATTCAGGTTATTGGTTAAGGTTACCTTGCAGTGCGCTGCGTCATTCTCGGACGGCTGCTTCAGTTTCCACTGTGTTTTCCGGTAGATGATGATCAGGATGCACCATTCCGAGACGATCAATCCGATCTTTCCGGCAGGCGGGATTTCTCCCGCCGCCGCAGAGCGAGCACCAAGGCGAGGGGCTCATTCGGCCGCAATCGCGGTCGGGATGTCGTCATCGTCGTTTGCCTCGTGCAAGTCTTCCGTCTTGCGGCGGCCGAGCCGGCTGAGGAAGCGGCCGAACCGGTCCATTTCCACGAAGATGACGGGCGTGATGAACAGCGTCAGCGCCTGGGAAACGATCAGCCCGCCGACCACCGCGATGCCGAGCGGCTGGCGCAACTCGGAAGAGGCGCCGGTGCCGAGCGCGATCGGCAGCGCGCCGAGCAGCGCGCAGAAGGTCGTCATCATGATCGGCCGGAAGCGCCGCACGCAGGCTTCGTGGATCGCGACGGCTGCCGTCTCGCCCTTCGAGCGCATCGTCTCCACCGCCACGTCGATCATCATGATCGCGTTCTTCTTGACGATGCCGATCAGCATCAGCAGCCCGATCAGCGCGATGATCGACAGGTCGAAGCCGAACAGTTTCAGCGCCAGCAACGCCCCGAAGGCCGCTGCCGGCAGGCCCGACAGGATGGTCAGCGGGTGGATGAAGCTCTCGTAGAGCACACCGAGCACCACATAGATGGTGAGCACTGCGGCAAGGATCAGCAGCGGCGTATTGCCCTGGCTCTGCTGGAAGATCTGCGCCGTGCCTCCATAGGAGGTGAACACGTCGTTCGGCATCTGCAGGTTCGCCTTGATCTGATCGATCGCCGCCGTCGCATCGGAGAGCGACACACCGGCCGGCAGGTTGAACGACACCGTCGTCGAGACCAGCTGGCCGGTCTGGTTGATGGTGACGGGCGCCGTCTGTCGCACGATGGTGGCGAAGTTCGAGAGCGGCACCAGCGAGCCGTTCGAGGACATCACCCTGACACCCTGCAGCATCTGGTCGTTCCACTGCTGCGTATTGTCGAACTCGGTGATCACGTCGTAGCTGTCGCCGGTCGACTGGATCTCGGCCGCGGTATACCCGCCGAACGCCATCTGCAGCGTCTTGCGCAGCTCGTCGTCGGTAATCCCGAACGAGGCGGCCTTTTCCGGGTCGACCTTGATATTGGCTTCGATCGCATCGTTCTGGGCGTCGGAGGTGACGTCGGTGAAATGCGCCCGGTCAGCGCGCATCGCGGTCTGGATCTTGTCCGACCATTCGCTGGTCTGCGAGGCGTTCAGCGCCTGCACCACGAGCTGATACTGGCTGGCCGTCGCGCGGCCACCGAAACGCAGGCTCTGCTGCGGGGTGATGAAGGTCTTCATGCCGGCGAATTTGGATGTCGCCTGCCTCAGTTCGCGCAGCGTCTGGTCGAGCGGGGGACGCTGGTCGCGGTCCTTCAACTCCACCCAGATCGTGCCGTTGTTGAGCGAGCTGCGGCCATTGCTGCCGACGATCGAGGTGACGTGGTTGACCGCCTGGTTTTTCTGCACCGCTGCCGCCACCTGCGCCTGCAGGTCGCGCATCGCCGGATAGGAAATATCCTCGCGGGCGCGGGTCGAGATCGTCAGACGGCCGATATCCTCCTGTGGGAAGAAGCTCGTCGGCAGGATCCGGAACAGATAGACCGACCCGCCGACGGACGCGAGGAAGACCAGAAGGATGACCGCCCGGTTTCTGAGGCACCAGCCGACCGCCCGGTCGTAACCCTTGAGCGTCCTGCTGAAGCCCGCGTCGAAGATGCGGACCATCAGGCCCGGGTGATGTTCGGCGCCGGACAGGCGCGAGCCGAGCATCGGCGTCACCGTCAGCGAGACGACCGCCGAGGCGACGATGGCGAGCGCCACCACCATGCCGAATTCGTTGAACAGCCGCCCGACCACCCCGCCCATCAGCAGGATGGGGATGAATACGGCAATCAGCGACACCGACATGGAAATGATCGTCGAACTGACTTCCGAAGCGCCCTGCAGCGCCGCCTGCATCGGCGCCATGCCGCCCTCGACATGCCGCATGATGTTTTCCAGCATGACGATCGCATCGTCCACGACGAGGCCGACCGAGAGCGTCAGCCCGAGCAGCGAGATGTTGTCGATACTGTAGCCGAGCACATACATGGCGCCGAACGTGGCGATCAGCGACAACGGCACGGCGAGCCCCGGAACGAGGGTGGCGGTGATCCGGCCGAGGAAGAGATAGATGACCAGCACGACAAGGCCGATCGTCAGCATCAGCGTGAACTGCACGTCCGATATCGATGCGCGGATCGCCGTCGACGAATCGTTCATGACGTCGATCGACACCGAGGCTGGCAGCTCGGCGGACAGTCCGGGCAGTTTTGCGCGCACCGCATCGACGACATCGACCGTATTGGCATCCGGCTGGCGCTGGATGGCGAGGATGATCGACTGGTTGCCGTCATACCAGCTTCCCGCATCGAGGTTCGCAACGCTGTCCTGAACGTTGGCGACATCGCCGAGATGGACAGGCGCCCCGTTCGGGCTGGCGATCACCAGCGAGCGGAACTGGTCGGCATTGGTGCGCTGGGTATCCGCATTGATGGTCAGCCGCTGGCTGTTGTTTTCGAGCGAGCCGACCGGCGCCTGGCTGTTGGCGCTGGCGATCGCATTGGTGACGTTGTCGACGCCGAGATTGCGGGCCTGCAGCTTGTTGGGATCGACCTCGACGCGCACGGCATAGGTCTGGGCGCCGAAGATCGAGACTTCCGCAACGCCCGGAAGCGTCGAGAGAGACGGGGAGAGCACGTCCTCGGCGATCTCGTCGATCTTGCTGCGCGGCATCGTATCGCTGCGGATCGACAGGAGCAGGACCGGGGCGTCGGCCGGGTTGGTCTTGCGGTAGCTCGGCGGCGTCGTCATGTTGTCCGGCAGTTGCCGGGTCGCATGCGAGATCGCCGCCTGCACGTCGGCCGCCGCCGCATCGATATTGCGGTTGAGGTCGAACTGCAGCACGATCGAGGTATTGCCGAGCGAGTTCGTGGCGCTGATCTCGCTGATGCCGGGGATGGTCTCGAACTGCTTGACAAGAGGCGTCGAGACAGCCGTCGCCATGGTCTGCGGCGAGGCTCCGGTCAGTTGGGCCGAGACGTTGATGGTCGGAAAATCGACCTGCGGCAGGGCGGCGACGGGCAGGAGCTGGTAGCCGGCAAGGCCGGCGAGTACGGCGCCGATGGCAAGCAGCGTGGTGGCGACCGGGCGGCGGATGCAGAATTCGGGGATCATTGCGCTGCCCCCACTTCGATCGGCTGGTCATTGCGCTTGGCACCGGCCGTCTTCTGGCCATTGCCGAACTGCTCGACGACGGTCGCGCCATCGACGAGCTGCACCTGGCCCTCGACCACCACATGCGCCCCTTCGGTGAGCCCGCTGGCAATCGCCGTGTCCGGGCCGTTGGAGCGGGCAATTTTGACCGGCGTCACATGCACCTTTTTGTCGTCGCCGACCGCGTAGACGAACGGGCTGTCGACGCCCGGATTGACGGCTACCGTCGGCACCACGATGTCCTTGTCGTCGCTCCGGAAATGCACGGTGACATTCAGCGATTGCCCTGGCCACAGCGCGCCCGACGGATTGTCGAACTTCGCCTTGGCAAGGATCGTGCCCGAAGCCGGATCGACGCTATTGTCGAAGAAGCTCAGGGTTCCGGTGGCCGAAGGGCCGCCGCCCTGCGGCACGGCATCGACCGCAACCGCATTCGCCGGCGTCCCCTGCTTGAGCTGGCCGAGATAGGCCTCGGGAAGATGGAATTTCACATAGATCGGGTCGTATTTGGCGATCGTCACCACCGCCGATCCGGCGCTGAGATAGGCGCCGGTGCTGATGTCGATATCGCCGAGCCTTCCGTCGAAGGGCGCACGGATATCGGTATGGTCGAGGTCGATCTGATCGGCTGCGATCGCCGCATTGTCGCTCTGCACGGTGGCGGCAGCGGTATCCTGCGCCGCCTTCGCCTGGTCAACGGCCTGCTGCGTGCCGGCATTGCCGTGCAGCAGGTCGTTGGCGCGGGCAAGCGCCGTCTGGGCTTGGGTGAGCGTCGCCTGGTCGCGGACAAGAAGCGCCTTGTCCTTGTCGAGAGCGGCTTTGGCGGTGCGGTCGTCGAGCTTGGCGATCAGGTCGCCCGTCTTCACATAAGCGCCTTCGGTTGCCGCGATGCGGACGACGATGCCCGGTTGCTGGGCAGCGATCGTCGTATTCTCGTCCGCATTGGCCGCACCGGAGGCGGCGACGTCCATCGGCAGCGAGGCGCGGGTGGCGGCGACCGTCTTCACCGCTGGCGGCGGACCGCCTGCGCCGCGCCGTCGTTGCGCGCCCTGCGGCTGGCTATCGCCGGTATCGGCGGATGCCTGCTGGATGAAGGATGACAGAAACGGAAGCCGATCGCGGAACTCCCAGCCCGCTACGCCGGCAACGACAAGAACGCCGGCAAAAATCCAGATCTTCTTCATGGGTGACCGCTCGCCTGTGGTTGTGCTCGATGGTATCGGCTCATCGAACCGCCCCTATTGCGGCGCAAAAAAGACAGGTTTTGCCCGGCCGGCTCACGAACCGGTGAAAGCGGATTAAAGGTTTGTAATGAAGGGCTTAGATGAACTGGAGTTAATTTTCTTCGCCTTTTGGCTGCGCAGGATGAGCGCGCCCAACCGGACTAGCGGACGAACCGCCGGGTGCCCCAGATCACCGCAAAGCCGATGATCGCGACGCCTGCGCCTCGGACGATCCAAGGCGTCTGGTTGATCATGAAACTGCTGGCGGGATAGGGGAAGGCGCCGGTGCCCTGGCCGATCCAGATGAGGCCGATGACCACCATCAGGCCGCCGATGACCGAAAGCGCAAGTCGAGTGAGTTTCATGGAAGAATCTCCGAAGGCAGGGTCTGGAGATCATAGGCGTGGGCGGGTGCTCCCGCGAGACGCGTTTGCGTGATGTCGCATCGTCCGGAGACGTCTCCGGTCAGACGTCTTCGTAATAGGTGGCGATCAGCGATCGTGGTGCCGGTTCCTCGCCGTCGGCCAGGAAGAAACTGCCGGCGATCCGGCTCGAAGGCGACAGGCTGTCGAGAAGATTGCGGACGACCACATCGTCCACGGCCTCGAGGCTTCGCGCATGCATGTTTCCCGATCGGCCGGAAATCGCCGAAGTCTCGGCCGCGTGCCGGGTTGCTGCTTCCCAGGAGCCTGCATAGGTCGCCACCTGTCCGGCCGCAAGTGTCGCCGAGATCGAGGCTGCCGGGGAGGCAGCGGAAGGCGCCGCGGCGTGAGGCACGGCGGAGGGTACACTGGGCGGGGTAGCCTCGGTCGCCCCCGAAACACTTTCGATCATGCCGGCGATCCTTTAATTTTGGGGGGCCGGCTTGCCTCTTACGACAGGCGAATTGAGATACCGCCAACAGCGGCATCCCAATTCGATTTAATGTTTAACGACCTGGATTTAACCCTCTTTCCGAAACCTCAGATCGAGCGCGATGCGCCACCGTCGACCCGAAGCATCGTGCCGGTGACATAGCTTGCGGGGACCGAGCAGAGAAACGCACCGGCGGCCGCGAATTCCTCGACCTTGCCGAGCCGGCCGGCGGGAATGGTCTTCAGCGAGGCGGAGCGGATTTCCTCTACCGACTTGCCGGTGCGCTTGGCATTGGCACCGTCGAGTTCGTCGATACGGTCGGTATGGATGCGGCCGGGAAGCAGCATGTTGCAGGTAATGCCGAAACCCGCGACTTCCGTGGCCATCGTCTTGCTCCAGCCGACCAGCGCCGAGCGTAACGTGTTGGAAAGCGCCAGATTGGCGATCGGCTCGAAGACGCCGGAGGAGGCGACGGTCAGGATGCGGCCGAAACCCTGTTCCTTCATCTGCGGCAGGAAGGCGTTGGTGAGCGTGATGACGCGCAGCACCATGGACTGGAAGAAGATGTCGAGCTTGTCGGCGGTCATGTCTTCCGCTGTGCCGGGCGTCGGGCCGCCGGTATTGTTGACCAGGATGTCGATTCCGCCGAGCTTTTCCTTGACGGAGGCCTTCATCGCCTCGACGAAATTCTCTTCGGAAAGATCGCCCCAGACCCAGTCTGCCTTACCCTTGCCTTCGGCATTGATCGCCTTGCAATTGTCCGCCAGCCGCTCGCCGGAGCGCCCGACGAGGAGGACGTGCGCGCCTTCGCTTGCAAGCGCCTTGGCGATGCCGAGGCCAAGTCCGCGCGACGAGGCGAGCACGAGAGCGCGTTTGCCGTTAAGACCGAGATCCATGATGCTGTTCCTTCCCAATTCCTGTCATCGGTTGTCGGGCCTTTATAGCAGCGGCAGAAGGCGGCGAAAGGCCGATCTTGCTTTCTGCGGTTCGGTGCCTATAACTGACGTGTACGTAAACGTAATATGAGAAAACCGAAACGTCGTTTGCGCGAATGACAAGGCGGAGGACGTTTTCCCGCCTCGACAAGCCGGGGCGGTTTTGTCAAACAGGTTGCCTGAATAAAGCCGGAAGGGGCCGGCGAGCGGAGTTGGATATGAGCGAGCAAGAACTTCCTGCCCACGAAATGCCAGAGCGCGAGAGCATGGAATTCGACGTGGTGATCGTCGGCGCGGGTCCTGCGGGGCTCTCGGCCGCGATCCGCCTGAAACAGGCCAATCCGGACCTGACAGTCGTGGTGCTCGAAAAGGGTTCGGAAGTCGGGGCGCATATCCTCTCGGGCGCGGTGGTCGATCCGGTCGGCATCGACGCCCTGCTGCCCGGCTGGCGCGAAGAGGCCAGCCACCCGTTCAAGCAGCCGGTCACCGCCGACCATTTCCTGTTTTTGGGCCCTGCCGGCTCGATCCGGCTTCCGAACTTCATGATGCCGCCGCTGATGAACAATCACGGCAACTACATCGTCTCGCTCGGAAACGTCTGTCGCTGGCTCGCCGAAAAGGCGGAGGCGCTCGGCGTCGAGATTTATCCAGGCTTTGCCGCCACCGAAGTGCTCTATGACGAGAACGGCGCGGTCAAGGGCGTGGCGACCGGCGACATGGGCGTCGAGAAGAATGGCGAGCCCGGCCCGGCTTTCACGCGCGGCATGGAACTGCACGGCAAATACGTGTTGATCGGCGAGGGCGTGCGCGGTTCGCTCGCCAAGCAGTTGATCAACCGGTTCGATCTTCAGAAGGATCGCGAACCCCAGAAATACGGCATCGGCCTGAAAGAACTGTGGCAGGTGAAGCCGGAGCACCACCGGCCGGGCCTGGTGCAGCACTCGTTCGGCTGGCCGCTCGGCATGAAGACCGGCGGCGGTTCGTTCCTCTATCATCTCGAAGACAATATGGTGGCCGTCGGCTTCGTCGTGCACCTGAACTACAAGAACCCGTATCTCTACCCGTTCGAGGAATTCCAGCGCTTCAAGACGCATGATGCGATCCGCGGTACGTTCGAGGGCGCCAAGCGCCTCTCCTACGGCGCCCGCGCCATCACCGAGGGCGGATACCAGTCGGTGCCGAAACTGACCTTCCCGGGCGGCGCGCTGATCGGCTGTTCCGCCGGCCTCGTCAACGTGCCGCGCATCAAGGGCAGCCACAACGCGGTCCTGTCCGGCATCCTCGCCGCCGACAACATCGCGAAAGCCATCGCGGACGGCCGTGCCAATGACGAGGTGATCGAGATCGAGAACGAGTGGCGCTCGACGGCCATCGGCAAGGACCTGAAACGGGTGCGCAACGTCAAGCCGCTCTGGTCGAAACTCGGCACCGGCCTCGGCATCGCGCTCGGCGGTCTCGACATGTGGACCAACCAGCTCTTCGGCCTGTCGATCTTCGGCACGCTGAAGCACGGCAAGACCGACGCGCAGAGCCTCGAACCGGCCGCGCAGCATAAAAAGATCGACTACCCGAAGCCGGACGGCGTGCTCACCTTCGACCGCCTGTCCTCGGTCTTCCTGTCGAACACCAACCACGAGGAAGACCAGCCGGTCCATCTCCAGGTGAAGGACATGGACCTGCAGAAGCGCTCGGAACTGGACGTCTATGGCGGCCCTTCGACGCGCTACTGTCCGGCCGGCGTCTACGAATGGGTGGAGAAGGACGGCAGCCAAGTCTACGTCATCAACGCCCAGAACTGCGTCCACTGCAAGACCTGCGACATCAAGGATCCCAACCAGAACATCAATTGGGTTCCGCCGCAGGGCGGCGAGGGGCCGGTCTATCCGAATATGTAGTTGCTCGAAGACAGGAGGAGGATATCCTTCCATTCGAGGATTGCTGTCGACCGGTGGTTGCGCTAGTTTTTGCTTAACGGGTTCCGAGCCTCGTTGGGGGGAAGATGAGCAAGATAGCTGCCATCGATGCCGCAATTCGCCTGCAGCTTGCCGAAGACGGAAAGACGATCGGGCGAAACGACGCTCTCGTCGGAGCTACCGGCTACGGCAATGCCGCGGAAGTCGAGGAATTCCTCCTGAAGGTCGCCAGGCGGCTGCGGCTCGATACGCCGGTGCTCCGTTTCGCGTGGACTGATATCAAGGCGGCGGATATCACCGCCAGCAGGTTCCATATCGTCCACGAGAGAATCTTCGAGAAGACCACGGTGGAGAAGTCGGATGACTGAGCTTCCCGTTCTGGAATTCCCCCTCATTCCGAAAGGCCTGTCCGCCGAGGACACTTTGTCCGTCCTGCGAAAGGAGAAAACGAATTTCGTCGTCTCGGCGGGTGCCGATGGGTTGCGGGTGATATCGCAGCAAGGGGTGGGCACCCCTGTCCCTCCACCCTTGCTGGAGGATCGCTCCGGAATTCTGGCGCAGATCCAAAGCCTCCCGTCCGATGTTCCCCTTTCTGACTATTTGAGGTCCAACAGCGCTCTTTGGAACTTTTCGCGTCCGGGAATGGTCAGCATCCGGGAAAACCTGGTGCAGCCGTTTGGTGCCGAACGACCGGTCGCCATCTTTGGTTACGACAGCGGGCTGGGGCCAAGTTCGTCATCGCTGCTTGGTCTGTTCGACAAGCATGATGTCTACAAGATCGTGGCCGGCATATGGGAATGTCCGTACGATGGCGAACTTTTCCGCGCCGACGGCACGTGTCCCGTTCATGGCCGGAGGCTCAAGCGAAAGGCATAGGGTCGGGGCGCGATGTTCGCGGAGATACTGGGAAAGATCGATGGCTGGTTCGGGCGCTCTTTCCTTCTGGCGCGCTATTTTCCATGGCTGCTTTTCTGCCTCGCCAACGCCCTGATCGCGGCGATCGAATTCGAGCCGGTGCGGACTTTTCTGCTGGAGGAATACCGCAATCTCGGTTCGGGCGAAAAACTCGTCAATTTCGCAATTGCCCTGAGTGCGGTGGCCGTCATCGCCTTCACGCTGTCGCCCGCGGTCCAGCCGATCACGCGGCTACTGGAAGGAAAGGGCATCCCCTGGTGGATGGCCAGTCTGCTGGCCTTCGGCCATGTGCTGAAGCGCGACCGGCGGATCGCCCGCGGCAACGCCCTGTTTCAGCGCCGAGCGAAATTGCCCGCAAGCATCGATGTGATCCGTGAGCTGGCGCGCGACCGTGAAGAGGGCGCGTTCACCCGGGACGTTGCCGACCCTGGCGCTATCGACAAAGCCGAAACCGCCATCCGGCCGTTGCGCAACGCCCGGTATCTCAACCGACCGATCGAGGTCGAGCCGCTGAACACCGCAATTTCCGCCCTTTCGGCAGCATTGAGGGCAAATTGCGCCGAAGTGCTGCAACTGCGGCCGGCCGTCGATGTGCGGGCGACGGCGCATGCCGAGGCGCTGGCCGCGCTGCACCGGGAGATGACCGACCAGTATACGGGGCTCGTGACCTATGCCGCAGACATTGCCCAGTCCCACGAGGCGCATGAATTCGATTCCTATCAGACGCTGTTTGCCAGGCTCGAGGTAGCGCCCACCCGCTTCGGCAACGATCTTGCGGCGCTGCGCAGCTATTGTGATACGCGCTACGGCTTCGATTTCGATCTTCTGTGGCCGCGTCTGCAAATGGTGATCAAGAACGAGACATTGCTGGCCAAGCTGGAGAATGCCCGTATCCAGCTGGATTTCTCGATCCTCAGCCTTTCGCTCAGCGGCCTGTTCACGGTGACCTGGCTGGCGGTGCTCGGCATTTGGGGCAGTTCGCTCGCGGCGCTGCTCATCGTCGTCGTCTTCGGCCCCTTGATGGTCGTTCTCTGGCTGTGGATCGTCCACGAAAGCTTCACCGCCTTTTCCGAGACCGTGCGGGGCACGATCGATATCGGCCGCTTCGATCTCCTCAAGGCCCTGCACCGGCCCCTGCCGAAAACCCTGGGCGACGAACGCGCGATCTGGGCGGTGGTGGCAGCGATGCTGTCGCTGGACGAGCCCGAGGGCGACATTGCCTACGAGTACGGCCCATGAAGATCGATCGCATCGACATGCTGCTCGGGGTCGTTGCCATCGCGAGAGTAATCCCGCTGCTCGTTTATGCCGGTCTGGTCGTCTGGATCATAACGCTGGTCGCTGGCCGCTCTGAAACGCCCGAACCGGTCGCGCGGCTCGCCTTGCAGCGCAATCACCAGATCGACAACGGCGATCTGCAGACCCCGGCCTTTGTCGGGCTGGTCGGTAAATATCTCAAGCAGGATGTCGCGGCCGGCGACAAGGTGACGGCTGCTATGCTCGAGGACACGCCCCTTCCGGCGCCGTTGAACAATACCATGGCGGCGATCATCTCTATCCCTCTGCAAGCCAGCAAGGCGGCCGGGATCAAGGCCGGCAGCGACGTCCAGATCTGTGATCGCAACAACCAGGGCTTTGGCGGGTTGACGAAGGTGATCTCCGTCGATTGCGACGAGCGCCTTTGTCAGGTCACGGTCACGCTTCCGAAAATGCCCGGCCAGACGGTCGATCCCGACGTCTTGGCAGGTGCCTCGCTTCTCGGCGGACAATATCAGACCTGTTCTGCCCGCCCCTAGGTCGACAATGGCCTGTTCGCCATCCGTTTAGCACTTCATTAACCATAATATTCTTAAATTCAGCGTCATTCTCTCGACGCACCAAGGACACATTCATGTCGATTTCCCGTCGCGGCTTTCTTGCGGGCCTGCCGCTTCTGCTTGCCGGCTGCGCTTCTACTGTTGAACAGACGAACTATGCCGCACTGCCGAACGAGCCGTTTCCGCTGAAGACCGTGCCGGTCGAGAACATAAAGCCCGAGCTGCGCCGTCAGGAGGTGGCTTACGTCACCCCGCATGCCGCCGGCACCGTGGTCGTCGATACGCCGGCCCGCCGCGCCTACTACATCCTCGGCAACGGCCGTGCGATCCGCTACGGCGTCGGCGTCGGCCGTGCGGGCCTGGCGCTTGCCGGCAATGCCTATGTCGGCCGCAAGGCCGAATGGCCGACCTGGACCCCGACCGCAAACATGCAGCGCCGCGAAGAGCGTTACCGGAAACTGGCGGGCGGCATGCCCGGCGGCCCGAACAACCCGCTCGGCGCCCGCGCCATGTATCTCTACCGCGGCGGCAACGATACGCATTTCCGCATCCATGGCACCAACCAGCCCGAATCGATCGGGCTTGCCATGTCGAGCGGCTGCATCCGCATGATGAACCACGACGTCATCGACCTCTACAGCCGCGTCAATGTCGGCGCCAAGGTCGTCGTTATCCAGGCCTGATCCACCGCCAGGCCGTGAAGAAAGCCCGCCGTTTCAGCCATGGCGGGCTTTCTTTGTTTCAGCTCGCAGCCACGGCGGTCAGAAGCCCGAGAGCACCAGCTTGCCCTTGGTGCGGTTGGTCTCGATCATCGCGTGCGCCGTCTTCAGGTTGGCGGCATTGATCGGCCCAAGCGTTTCGGCAAGCGTCGTGCGGATCTTGCCCGCATCGACCAGTTCGGCGACGTGGTTCAGCAACTTGTGCTGCTCGATCATGTCGGCGGTCTGGAAGATGGCGCGGGCGAACATCATTTCCCAATGCACTGACAACGCCTTGCCCTTGAAGACGCGCAGGTCCATCGGCTCCTTCGGATCGTCGATCAGCGACAGGCGGCCCTGCGGCGCGATCAGTTCCAGGATGTCCGTGAGGTGGTTTTCCGTATGGGTGGTCGAGAAGACGAAGGCGGGCGCGCCGATCGCCATCTGCGCGAGCTGCGGCGCCATCGGTTTCGAATGGTCGAGCACGTGATGGGCGCCGAGTTCCTTGATCCACGCTTGCGTCTCCGGCCGCGAGCCGGTGCCGATGACCGTCACGTCCGACAGTTCGCGCAGGAGCTGGATGGCGATCGAGCCGACCCCGCCGGCGCCGCCGATGACCAGCACCGCATTCCAGGCGCCCGCCACCTTGTCCTGCACCTTCATGCGATGGAACAGCGCCTCATAGGCGGTGATCGCCGTCAGCGGCAGGGCGGCGGCTTCCTCGAAGCTCAGGGTTTTCGGCTTGAAGCCGACGATGCGCTCGTCGACCAGATGGAATTCCGCATTGGTGCCCGGCCGGTTGATCACGCCGGCATAATAGACCTCGTCACCGGGCTTGAAGAGTTTGACGCCAGGGCCGACCGCCTTGACCACGCCCGAGGCATCGTAACCGAGGATCCGGTGCTGGCCGGGTTCGACGGCAGCCAAGCGGCGCACCTTGGTGTCGACCGGATTGACCGAGACCGCCTTGATCTCGACGAGCAGGTCGCGGCCCGCCGCCTCCGGCATGGGCAGCTCGATATCGATCAGCGAGGTTTCGGCGGTGATGGGCTGGGGCGTATTGAAGCCGATGGCACGCATGGAACGTCTCCTTGGTTTGTGTCCTGTTGTCCGCAAACTAGATGGCGCCTATGTTCAGCGAGCGCAAGAATGCACATTTTTGGCCTATAGTACCGAAAAGTATACCGTGAAAGGACGCTGACCATGTCGAAACCCCGTGCCAAGCTGACCGACAATTTCCCCGGATGCCCGGTCGAAACGACGCTGAGTTTCCTCGATGGAAAATGGAAAGGCGTCATCCTCTATCATCTGCTGGAAGATGGCACGCTGCGCTTCAACGAGCTTCGCCGCCGCATTCCCGCGGTCACCCAGCGTATGCTGACCAAGCAGCTCAGGGAGCTTGAAGAGGCGGGACTGTTGACACGCACCATATTCCCGGTCGTGCCGCCGCGCGTCGATTATGCGCTCACCCCGATCGGTCTGAGCCTCGAACCGGTCATCACGGCCCTCCGCATCTGGGGCAAGACCCATTTCGTCTGCGAGAATGGCAGAAGGTACATGATGATGCCGGAGGAAAAGGCGGCGTCGAAGGCAGCCTAGCCATTGAGGTGTTATGTGTCTCCGCGGACATGAACGGTAATGGCAGCGCAAACCTCATCCAGCCCTTCAGGCCACCTTCTCCCCGCTAGGGAGAAGAGGGAACGTGCCGCGACCTATCGTTTATCCTCTCCCCCTGGGGAGAGGTCCGCCGAGCAAAGCTGAGGCGGGGTGAGGGGCTGCTGGCTCTCAGGTCGCCGCAGTCTTCCGGTCGAGCGCCGCAGATACCGCGAACACCCCAAAGCCCAGCAGCGACAAAACTGCCCCGACATAGCCCGTCGCGGCAAAACCCCAGCCCCAGGCGATGACGAGGCCGCCGAGCCAGGCGCCGAGCGCGTTGGCGATGTTGAAGGCCGAGTGGTTGGAGGCGGCGGCCAGCGTCTGCGCGTCGGCAGCGACGTCCATCAGCCGCGTCTGCAGCGCGGGACCGGCGGCGAAGCCGCAGCCGATGAGGAAGACGCAGAGGCAGAGTACGACGGGATATTCGGCCCACAGTCCGAAGGCGCCCATGACGACGATGTTGAACAGCATCACCCCGCCGATCGTTCCTTTGAGCGACAGGTCGGCCAGCCGCGAGCCGACGATATTGCCGACATTCATGCCGATCCCGAACAGCGTCAGCACGACTGCCACCATGCTGACCGACATTCCGGCCGTCACCGTCGTGGTCGAGGCGATATAGCTGAACACCGAGAACATGCCGCCGAAGCCGACCGCGGCGATGCCGAGCGTCAGCCATACCTGCGCGCGGCCGAAGGCGCTGAGCTCGCGCCAGATGCTGGCGCCCTCATGCACCTCGTCGCGCGGCTGGAAATACCAGAGCAGCGCCACCGTCACGACCCCGATGCCGCCGACCAGGAAGAAGGCGGCGCGCCAGTTGAGCATCTGTCCCATGAAGGTGGCGATCGGCGTCCCGACCAGGGTCGCGACCGTGAGGCCGAGCATCACCCGGCCAACGGCGCGGGCGCGCTTGTTGGGCGGCACCATCGAGGCAGCCACGAGAGCCGCGACGCCGAAATAGGCGCCATGCGGCAGGCCGGTGACGAAGCGCAGCGCGGTAAAGCTCCAGAAGTCCGGTGCCATGGCGCTCAAGATGTTGCCGAGCGCAAATACGGTCATCAGGATCAGGAGCAGCGAGCGCCGCGTCATCCGGGCGGCGGCGACCGCGATGATCGGCGCACCGATGACGACGCCGAGAGCATAGGCGCTGATCACGTAGCCCGCCATTGGAATGCTGACCTGATAGGTGGAGGCGACATCCGGCAACAGGCCCATGATCGCGAATTCGCCCGTGCCGATGCCGAAGCCTCCGACCGCCAATGCGATCTCGATCAGGATGACGGCGAGCCGCGAAAGAGCGGGTGCACTCTCAAAGTCTTGGGTTTCCGAACGGTCACGTGCGGATTGAAAATCGGCGGCAGTATCGGTCATAACATTGAATCTGCTGGAAAAAGACGCGGGTAGGATGTGGGAGACATCCACCCGCTCTGGAGGAGTGCGGGTCATCGAAATGACCGAACTTTAGGCTAACATGGCATTGTGCATCGCGGTAGTATCCGCCGTTTATTCAGACGTGCCCTCACGGGATTGTGAGTTTTTTCCTGAAGCGACGGCGCGCTTGTTGATAAAGCTGCGGGTCGCAACCATTTCTCTGATGGGCCGTTGTCCCGCGCCAAATCCGCTCCTCTGCAAGCGAGATCAAATGAACCTTTTTGCCGTCTTCAACCGCGATGGCGGTACCTTCCGAACCACCGACATGGACGCCTATTGCGCTCGAGCAGCCGAGACGTTCAAGGCGGCCGGTCACGAGATCGAATGCCATGTGGTGTCCGGCAAGGACGTGGTTTCGACCATGGAAAAGGCGGCCGCGACGACCGGCGTCGAAGGGCTTATCGCCGGTGGCGGGGACGGAACGATCTCCGCGGCCGCGGGTATAGCCTGGAAAAGCGGCCTGACGCTCGGCGTCGTGCCGGCCGGCACCATGAACCTTTTCGCCCGCTCGCTGAGACTGCCGCTCGATATCTGGCAGGTGCTGGATGCGCTGGCAGATGCGACACCTGAAAAGATCGATATCGCCAGCGCCAACGGCAAGAGTTTCGTGCACCAGTTTTCCGCCGGATTGCATGCGCGCATGGTGCGCTACCGCAATTCCATGACCTTCGCCTCGCGGCTCGGCAAGATACGCGCGAGCACGCGGGCGGCGATCGGCGTCATGTTCAATCCGCCGGAATTCGAGGTGGAGTTCAGCGCCGGAGGCAAGATCGGGCACCGCAAGGTCTCGGCGATTTCCGTATCCAACAACGAGTTCGGCCGCGATCCGCTGATGTTCGCCGACAGCCTGACCGGCGGCCATCTCGGCTTCTATGTCGCCGATCCGCTGACGCCCGCGGGCGTGGCGCGGCTGACCTTCGATATCATGCGCGGCCGGCTGAAGGAGAACGCCGCCGTCACGGCGATGACGGCGACCGAACTGGAACTGCATTTCCCCCGCGAGCGCCACGATATCCGCTGCGTTATCGACGGGGAACTGCTGCCGATGGATCGCGACGTGCTCCTGAAGATCCATGCGGGCGAGCTGACCGTGCTGGTCAACCAGCCGCAGGAGCGCGTGGCACAGGAACGGGACGGCAGCGGGATCTGAGCAAGTTCGCGGTGGTATCCGAACCGTTACGCCGCCTCTTCAGATGGATGAAACGACCCGATTTCGCCCGAGCGATTTCGCTTCGTAGAGATTGACGTCGGCGGCTCTGAGGCATTCATGAGGATCGAAGCCCGCAGCGCAGTGGATAACTCCTATGCTGGCCGATACCGGCACACTCGATCGTGAGCCGGGGCGCACATCCAGGCCTTCGATCAGTTCTCGGATATCCTCGCACCACTTCAACATCTTGTCGACGCTCAGGCCACCTTGAAAGAGAGCGAATTCTTCACCACCAAGGCGGCCCGCAATGTTGAATTCCCCGCGATACGTGGCGAGGATCTGCCCGGTGCGGCGAAGGACCTCGTCGCCGGTCGCATGACCGTAACGATCGTTGATCGATTTGAAATGGTCCAGATCCAGGAAGATAAGGGCTCCCGTTATGCCTTCCCGGCTGAAAGTCTGCAGTTCCTCCATGAAGGTGCTGCGGTTCAACAGTCCGGTCAAGCCGTCCAGGCGGGACTGCCGGTGAAGCTCCTCGTAGGCGGCTGCCAGTTTCGTGAGTGCGTCGGAGGCCATGGATTCCGCCCGCCGGATCCGTTCCGACTGGCTGTAAAGCACGGCCGAGGCGGGAATGGAGATCGCCAGCGGGCAAACGATGGTCATCACCAGGCCGGCACCGGCAACCTCCCCGCCCAGCATAGGAACGAAGGCAAACGACAGGGCCAGAGAAGCGAGTAGGGACAAAAGTCCGGTAATGAGTGACTTGGCGATAACAATACGCATCGAATGTGCCGCAAGACTTCAAATATCCACCTTCCTTAGGCCTCATGAATTTAAGATAGATTGAAACATTCGCTTAAACATCGATCGTGTGCGGCCGCTGCCTGTTCCCGCTGCCGCAGATCGCGGCATCCGGGCGAGTTCGGGGCCAGCAATGCAACCTCTTGCATCTGCCTGTTCATATCTCGTTAAGTGGGGATCACTAGGTTTTCAACCATTGATAGAATCATTGGTTGGTCTGGCCATGAAGCGCCCGACAAATCGCGGCAATGCCCATCAAGGGAGGTGCGCCGCGAACGAGGGCCGGCATGACTTCCATCTCCGCTGTTCAACCTGGGGCTCTGCTGATCCTTCAGCAGGCGAACGCCCAGCCTGCAGAAACTGCCGAAGACAAGACCGAGGAACAGAAGGCCGATCTCGTCAAGCTGGCAAACGGCATTACCGGCGAGCCGGCCAAGGAGACACTGAAGGCCGCCTTCGCGGTGAGCGCCGCCTTCATGGAACTGGACGCCAAGGGCGAGCTGGCCGTCGAGGCGATGGAGTTCATCGACTCGGATCAGTTCAAGGTCACCGATCTGACCGTCAAGCAGACGCTGAAGCAGCTGATCTCCGAAAACGGGTGGCAATTCATGCAGCTGGTGAAGCAGCAGCAGGAGGCCTACGACGGCGCCATCACACGCGAGAATCTGTTCGCCATCGTGCTTCCCAGATGATCGTCAAGAACCGTGAGCGTTTCACCGAGGACGAGATCGAGCTTTCGGTAAGGTTCGAGGACAAGAGCGGCATCATCGTCTTCATTCCCGACAGCGAGGGGAATAGCACCTATAGCGACCTGATGGAAGCTTTGGAGCAGGAGGAGATCAACGCCGCCAAGACCGGGGACGGGACGGCCCTAGGTGAGCTCAACGCGGAACTCGGTTCCTATACTGCCGCCTGGAGTCAGGCATTCGGTTTCAAACCGGGCGATGTCTACATGTTTATTGATGTCAAAGACATTCTCTACGCCCCATGGATGAAAAAGGCATAGGCCTACATCCTAAATCCGCGGCAGATAGGTCTGGTAGTCGAAATCCGAGACCGTGCGCAGGTAGGTGATCGCCTCCTTGCGCTTCGTATCGCCATAGAGCTTCTGATAGCGCGCCCCAAAAACGTCGGCGATGAAGGGCGAGGCGGAAAACTCCTCGACCGCCGTCAGGAAATCGTGCGTCAGCTTTTTCGTGCCGGCCGCAGGTTCCTTGCCGGGTTCGGTTGCAGGGCCCGGATCGAGCGTCTCGTCCAATCCTAAAAGCATGCCGCCGAGGATGGCGGTCAGCAGCAGATACGGATTGACGTCGGCGCCGGCGACGCGGTGCTCGATGCGGGCGGCAGGCCCCTGGGCATCCGGAATGCGCACCGCAGTCCCCCGATGACCGTAGCCCCAGTCGATATCGACCGGCGCGAAGGAACCCGGCTGGAATCGGCGGTAGGAATTGGCAAATGGCGCGAAGATCAGCTGCGCATCGCGCATCGTGTCTAGCATGCCGGCGCAGACGGATTTCAGCCGCACCGGATCGCCGCCCTTGGCATCCAGCACATTGTTGCCGTCTCGGTCGATGATGCTCGCATGCACATGCAGGCCGGAGCCCGCATGGTCCGCATAGGGTTTTGCCATGCAGGTGGATTTGAGGCCATGCTTCCTGGCTGCCTGCTCGGCGATGCGCTTCAGGTAGATGCAGTCGTCGGCGGCCGCCAGCGCATCGGCGCGGTGCAGAAGGTTGATCTCGAATTGGCCAGGGCCGAATTCGGCGGTCGTCGCATCGGCCGGCAGGTCTTGCGCCTTCGCCCAGGCCCGCACCGTCTGCAGATAGTCGTCGAGCGCATCGACGGCCCTCATGTCGTAGAGCTGGAAGCCGTTCGGCTCGCCGCGATACATGAGGCTGGCCGGCGGGCGCGGCCTGCCCGTCTCGCGCCAGTCGTCCTCGATCACGTAGAATTCGAGTTCCGTCGCCACGACCGGCGTCAGGCCGCGTTCGTCGAAGCGCTTGAGAAGGGCAGCGAGAATGGCGCGGGGATCCATGAAGGAAGGCGTGCCGTCGAATTCGTGCATGGTCGAGAGAACCTGCTTCGACCCTTCCGGCGCCCACGGCATCGGCGCAAGGCTACGCTTGTCGGGAATACACAGGCCGTCGGGATCGCCGATCGTCATGGAAAGCCCGGTGATCTCGTCATTGTCGTAGCCCCAGATATCGAGCGACTGGGTGGAGGAGGGGAGGCGCACCGTGCCGTCCCAGACCTTCTTTTCCGCCGTGAGCGGAATCTGTTTGCCGCGCAGGTCGCCGTTCATGCCGACGAGCAGGATTTCGATGCGGGGCGATGCAGAATCTGAAGCCATGAGGAATGTCTTTTGACGGGAGTTGCGGAACTCTGTTCGTAACCGATAAGAATTGACGGCACAATCTGAGGCAGAGAGACAGCCATGACCGATATGCCGCCGCTTTCCAATCTCGCCGCCATCGATGCCGCCCATCACCTGCACCCGTTCTCGGACATGAAGCAGTTGAACGCCAAGGGTGCTCGGGTCATCCAGCGCGCGGAAGGCGTCCATATCTACGATTCGACGGGCAAGAAATATCTCGATGCCTTTGCCGGCCTCTGGTGCGTCAATGTCGGTTACGGCCGCAAGTCGATCGCAGATGCCGCCTATGCCCAGATGCAGGAACTGCCCTACTACAACACCTTCTTCGGCACCACGACGGCCCCGGCGGCGCTACTCGCCCAGAAGATCGCCTCGCACACGGGCGAAAAGCTGAAGCGCGTCTTCTTCACCAATTCCGGCTCGGAGGCGACCGATACCTGGTTCCGCATGGCGCGGGTCTACTGGAAGGCCTTGGGCAGGCCGGAAAAGACCTTGGTTATCGCCCGCAGGAACGCCTATCACGGGTCGACCGTCGCCGGCGCCTCGCTCGGCGGCATGAAGCTGATGCACGAACAGGGCAACCTGCCGATCGAGGGCATCCACCACATCGGCCAGCCCTATTGGTATGCCGAGGGCGGGGACCTTTCGCCTGCCGAATTCGGCCTCAAGGTCGCCCGTGAGCTGGAAGCCAAGATCGACGAACTCGGCGAGGACCGCGTCGCCGCCTTCGTCGCCGAACCGATCCAGGGGGCGGGCGGGGTCATCATCCCGCCGGAAACCTACTGGCCGGAGATCGCCCGCATCTGCAAGGCCCGCAATATCCTGCTTGTCGCCGATGAGGTGATCTGCGGCTTCGGCCGCCTCGGCACCTGGTTCGGCCATCAATATTACGGTTTCGAGCCGGATCTCGCGCCGATCGCCAAGGGCCTGTCCTCCGGCTACCTGCCGATCGGCGGCGTGCTGGTCAGCGACCGTGTCGCCGACGTAATGGTCGAGGAGTTAGGCGATTTCTACCACGGCTTCACCTATTCCGGTCACCCGGTTGCGGCTGCTGCGGCCTTGGAAAACATCCGCATCATCGAGGAGGAGGGGCTCGTCGAGCGTGTCCGCGACGATATCGGCCCCTATTTCGCCGCCGCCTGGAAGAGCCTCGAGGATCACGCGGTGGTCGGCCAGGCCGAAAGCGTCGGCCTGATCGGCGGCCTGCAGCTTGCAGCGGATAAATCCACCCGCCGGCGTTATGCAAAGCCCGACGATATCGGCACGCTGGTGCGCAATCACTGCGTCGAGAACGGCCTGATCCTGCGCGCCACCGGCGACCGCATGCTCGCCTCGCCGGCGCTGACCATCAGCCGTTCGGAAGTGGACGAGGTGATCGAAAAGCTGCGGGCGGCCCTGGATCATCTGCGGGATACAGTAAGGGACTGAGCCGCCGCCGCGAGTCAATCTCCCCCCTTGCGGGGAAGAGGGAGCCTGCCGGTCTCTACCTGCCCGGTTCCACCCACGCATGACCGAACGTGACGCTGTCCCGTCCACCCGAGAAGAGATAGGGCACGGCCTTGGTCGCAGGCACCAATCCTTCCGTGGCCACCCCGTTCGCCCGCAGATAGGGCTTGAGAGCGTCGAGTGTTTCACCGCCGCCCTGCCAGACGATCAGCCCCGGCTGTTTTCTCTCCGCCTCGCCGAGTGGCGGCGTCTGCCCGAAACTCTGCAGCAGCACGCGCGCTTGCGGCAGTTCCAGCCGGGCGCTTCCGGCAAGATAGGGATCGTCGGTGATCACATAGGCCGGCTTGGCACCGCCATGCTCCGCCACCACCTGTTCGATGAACGGCCCGGACGGCAGGTTTTCCTTGGTATAATCGCCGAACATCGGGCCGATGACATTGCCGGCCGCGATATAGACGACGAAGCCGAGCGCCAGCACCGCCACTGGAAACAGCAGCCGCGGGATGCTGCGGCTTGTATCCGCATTGGCAGCCTCGAGCCTCAGGCAGAGATAGAGCGGCAGCAAAACCAGGAAGGGCGACAGCCATTTTTCGCTGATGCTGGTGGCGCCGAAACCGAGCCCGATCAGCCCGACGGCGATCAGGCAGATGACCAGCGTCCGGCCGATCACCCGCGTCCATTGGTTCGTCGCCTGCCAGGTATCGATGAGCGGCCGCCGGAAGGCGATCAGGAAAAAGGCGAGCACCGGCAGCCCGCCGGTCAATACCGCCGCCAGAAGCGTGCCGATACCGGACAGCCGGTCGAGAATGGGGTTGCCGGACGCGTCCTCGCGCATCGCCTTGATCGTCCCGGCGGTTGCTTCGCCCAGGTTTCCGAGCACCCAAAGGCCGTGCGGCAGGCAAATCACCGCCGTGACGGCAAGCGCCGGGACCAGCCGCCAGTCGAGAATGCGCTTGCGCATCTCCGGTTCCGGCAGGACGGCGAGGATCGCCGCGACCGGCACGATGACGAAATTATACTTGGCGATCAGCCCGAACCCGACCGCAATGCCGGTCAGCAGATACGTCCACAGGCTCGGCCGCGTCAGCGTCCTGAGGAAACCGTAAAAGAACAGCGCGACGGCAAACAGCGTGGCGATCGCGTGCGTCAGGTCCCGCTGCGCCATGACGCTGACCGCCGGCATGGCGATCACGCCGATCATGGCGATGGCGACGAGCCGCGGGTCCTTCAGCAACACCCGAGCCGCGAGCCCATAGACCGCGCAGGTGAGGAAAAGCAGCAGGTTCTTGACCAGCGAGATCGCAAGGACCGACGGGCCGATCAGGTGAACGACGCCGTATTGCAGCCAGTTGTAGAACGGCGGCTGCCGGCCGTAGCCCATCAGCAGGAACTGCGACTGGTAGAGCTGTTCCGCTTCGTCGCTTTCGAGCGCCTCCGAGCGCAGCACCCGAAGGATGACCGCGAGCACATAATATGCAGCGATCAGCCAGAGGATGAGATCGGGACGGCGGGCAAGCGCGTCACTGATGCGCCGCATCGCCCTCATAGACTTCCCTGACGATGTAGCTGAGCGAGTTATCGTCGCGATAATAGGTGCGGGCGATCATTTCGGCGAGAATGCCGGTGGTGATCATCTGCACCGCTGACAGGAACAGCATGACGCCGATGAGGAACAGCGGTCGCGTGCCGATGTCGTTGCCCATCACGAACTTGTCGATGAACAGGTAAAAGAGAATGATCGCCGACAGCGCCCCCAGCCCAAGGCCGAGCGAGCCGAAGAAATGCCCCGGCCGCGCCTTGAAGCGCATGAAGAACATCACCGACAGCAGATCGAGGATAACCCGGAAGGTGCGGGAAATGCCGTATTTGGAAACACCGTGCTGGCGCGCATGGTGGGTCACCGGCATCTCGCCGATCCGCGAGCTCGGCACCACGCCCGCGACCCAGGCCGGAATGAAGCGGTGCATCTCGCCCATCAGCTTGACCTGCCTGATGACGGAGCCGCGATAGATCTTCAGCGAGCAGCCATAATCGTGCAGCCGCACGCCGGTGATGCGGCCGATCAGCCGGTTGGCGATGAAGGATGGGATCTTGCGCAGCAGCAGCCCGTCCTGGCGGTTCTTGCGCCAGCCGACCAAGAGGTCCAGCTCGCGCCGCTCCAGCTCGGCTACCATGCTGGGAATGTCCTTAGGGTCGTTCTGCAGGTCGCCGTCGAGCGTGGCAATCAGCCGGCCTTCCGCCTGGTTGATGCCGGCCTGCATGGCGGCGGTCTGGCCGAAGTTGCGCTGCAGCGCCACGATCTTCAGGTCGAGACCGGGGCGGTTCAGCGCCTCGCGGGCATTGGCGATCGTCGCATCGGTGCTGCCGTCGTCGACGAGAATGAGTTCCCAGGTCGTGGCGTAACCGTCCATTGCCGCGCAGATCCGTTCGATCAGCGGGCGCACGCTTTCTTCTTCGTTGAAGAGGGGCACGACGAGGGACAGTTCGATCGGCTCGGCCGTCTCGATGAGGCCCGTCACCGACTCTGCTGTTGTACGCACCTTGCGTTTCTCCTAAACCACGGGCTTGAAAGGCCTTCCGATAATGGCCGAAACCCGAAATTTCACATGGGGCACCCTACTATATGAAGAATTCTCCGGTTGCCAGCCGCCGGGCGTGGATAATTCGCCACGCGATGACGCTTGCAACGGTGGCGATCATCCTCGTCTATGCCGCCTTCATTCAATGGGTCTGGGGCTGGCAGAGCGTCGTATCCCTTTGGAACGGCGCAGGCTGGGGCTCGGCGGCGCTGGCGCTGGCGCTGCTGCTCGGCACCTACGTTCTGCGCACCTGGCGCATATACGATTATTTCCCGGCCGAGACCGGCGGCCGTTTCGGCTCGCTGCTGAGGCTCGTCCAGGTGCACAATCTCCTCAACATCATGCTGCCCTTCCGCACCGGCGAAGCGAGCTTTCCGCTGCTGATGAAGCGCGAGTTCGGCCTGGGCGTTGCGCGCAGCACCGCTGCGCTGTTGGTCATGCGGCTCTTCGACCTGCACGCGCTGCTCGCCGCTGCCGGCACGGGCCTGGCGCTGCAGACGGGAAAGCTCTGGGCCTGGGCGCTCTGGCTCGCCTTCCTCATCCTGCCGGCGATCGCCTTCGCGCTGCGCGGCCAGGCCTTCCGCCTTGCGGCCAAGGCTCTGCCGAACAAGGCGAAAAGACTGCTCGACGAGGTCGAGGCCGGCCTGCCGCTCGATGCGAAAGCCTTCGCCCGCGCCTGGGGCGCGACGCTGATCAACTGGTTCACCAAGATCGCCGTCCTCGCCTGGGTCCTCGGCCTTTTGGGTGACCTCTCGATCGCCGCGAGCTTCGGCGGCGCCCTCGGCGGCGAGCTCTCCTCCGTCCTGCCGGTCCACGCCCCCGCCGGCGTCGGCACCTATCCCGCCGGCATCACCGCCGGCGCCATCGCCTTCGGTGCCGGCACCGCCGGGCTGCCCCTGGAAGAACTCGGCCAGGCGGCCGTCAATACGCATCTTCTGGTGATCGTCTCGTCATTGGTGGGGACGGCGCTGTCATTGCTGGTGGCGAGGCCGACAAAGGTCGAGTGATCAGGCAATCTGCAGGCCGAGATGTTCGACCATCGGCAGGTAGTCCTTGTCTCTCTGCAAGAGGCTGTGGCGATGTTCGATGCAATAAGTACCGATAATCATATCTATCGTCTTCCGGACCGTGACGCCTCGATCCCGAAGAGTACGGTAATTGGCTGCCGCTTTTATTGCGAGTGACGGAGACAGCATCTGTGCGACGGGAAAGTCGCGGAAGTTCTGTTCGATCCAGCGGGCTTGCTGGGAATCGCGAGCACCCTGAAGTACTTCGAGCATGATGATATCGCCGACAAGAACAACGCCCTGGGGTATGAAAGAACGCAACCTATCTGCGACGTCGACATCATCTTTTCGAAATAGCGAAATCCAAACGGAACTGTCCGCGACGATCATCCGCTACCCTTCAGGCCCCAGTCGGCAAACCTTGCCGAATCGTTCCGCATTTCATCGAGATCGCCATCCCAGCCGATGCCTTCGAGGTTATCGACCGCGCGCATCTGCCGGCGAATACGGACCAGATCTCTCAATGCCTGCTCTACCGTCGCCTTCTTTGTCGGCAGGCCAGTCAGTTCCATTGCTTCGGTGATCAGTTCGTCATCAAGTTCGATATTGGTGCGCATAGCCACCTCGTGTGTATGAATTCGGAAAAACATACACCAAGGTGGCTAGCCTTACAACATCACTGAAACGCCGTCTCATAAAAGCTTCTCAGCTTGCGCGAATGCAGTGTCTCGGTCGGCATGGCCGCGAGTTTCTGCACGGCGCGGATGCCGATCTGCAGGTGTTGGCTGACCTGGGTGCGGTAGAAGGCGGTCGCCATGCCGGGCAGTTTCAGTTCTCCGTGCAGCGGCCGGTCGGAGACGCAGAGCAGCGTTCCGTAGGGCACGCGGAAGCGGAAGCCGTTGGCGGCGATCGTCGCCGATTCCATGTCGAGGGCGATTGCCCTTGATTGGGAGAGGCGCTTCACCGGCCCGCGCTGGTCGCGCAGTTCCCAGTTGCGGTTGTCGATCGTCGCGACCGTGCCGGTGCGCATGATCCGCTTGAGCTCGAAGCCCTGGTAGCCGGTGACCTCCTCGACGGCGCTTTCCAGCGCCTGCTGCACTTCGGCAAGCGCGGGGATCGGGATCCACACCGGCAGGTCGTCGTCGAGCACGTGGTCCTCGCGTACATAGGCGTGTGCCAGTACATAGTCGCCGAGGCGCTGGCTGTTGCGGAGGCCGGCGCAGTGGCCGACCATCAACCAGGCATGCGGGCGCAGCACGGCGATGTGGTCGGTGATCGTCTTGGCGTTCGAGGGCCCGACGCCGATGTTGACGAGGGTAATGCCCGCATGGCCCTTCTTCTTGAGGTGATAGGCCGGCATCTGCGGCAGGCGGACGACCGCGTCGGTTTCCGGCCTGTCGGTGCCTGCAAGCGTGACGATATTACCGGGCTCGACGAAGGCCGTATAGCCGTCACCGCCGCGCGCCATCATCTCGCGGGCCCAGGCCGCGAATTCGTCGATATAGAACTGGTAGTTCGTGAACAGCACGAAGTTCTGGAAGTGATCGGCGCTGGTCGCCGTATAGTGGCTGAGGCGGGCGAGCGAGTAGTCGATGCGCTGGGCGGTGAACGGCGCAAGCGGCGCCGGCTCGCCGGGCACCTGGTCGTATTCGCCGTTGGCGATCAGGTCGTCGGTATTGTTGAGATCCGGCGTGTCGAACAGGTCTCGCAAGGAGATGTCGGCGAGCGAACTGGTCGCCGATGCTTCCACATGGGCGCCTTCGCTGAAGGCAAAATGCAATGGGATCGGTGTCGTCGATTCCGAAATCGTCACCGGAACGCTGTGGTTGCGCATCAGGAGGCCGAGCTGTTCCTTGAGGTAATGCCGGAACAGCTTCGGGCGGGTGATCGTCGTCGTATAGACGCCGGGCGACGAGACGTGGCCATAGGAGAGGCGCGAGTCGGCGTGGCCGAAGGAGGTCGTCTCGATGCTGACCTGCGGGTAGCAGGCACGGTAGCGGCCGGTCACGGCAGCACCATCGGCAAGCGCCCCGAACGCATCGATCAGGAATTTCGTATTGCGTTCGTAGAGTTCGGTCAGGGCATCTACCGCCTCGACCGGATTGTCGAAGGCGCGCGGCTCTACCGGGCTCGGGCTGATGAAGGAAAGCGGGGTCAAGGAAAAGATTCGTGTGTTCATGCGCTATTATAGAGGGAACTCAATAACAATCAAACGACGTTGAAAGGCTCCCACCGGGTCATCACCCGAACTTTTTCAAAGCGCCGCGACGCAGTTCGGCGTGGCGGGGTGATAGCAGGGCACCGCGGTGCCGAGATGCACGCGCAGATCGTTGCGCGCCGGAGCGGCGACGAGTGCGGCAAAGGTGAATGCGAAAATGGTCATGATCAGCGCTACGATTGTCAGGCGGCGTGCAAGGACGGTCACGGTTCTCTCCCCAAAGCCAATGACGGCAGAATAAAGGCGCGGGGCTGAATACGTCCTGAGAGAGGGTTTCATCCGGCGTTCAGAATGGTTAACCCGAAAGGCCGGAAGGCACGACGAAGCGTCTATGACTCCGACGGCGGCAACATTCGCGGGGCACCCCGTTGCCGAGGCGGCGGCAAACCCTTGCGGAGCACTGCGGTCATGAAAAAAGCCGGCCACAAGGCCGGCTTCGAATAGGTTCTGTTGGTGGAGAGGTCGTCATCCCGCGCATCGGTTGCGACCTGCGCGAGATGCGGTATCTTGAAGCAACTGCTTAGTTGTGCGGACGCAACGTACCGTCGTAGTAGTCGCCTTCGTCCTGTCCACCATCGAGATCGGCGTTGCCGCTCGCGTTGTTGTACATGTAGCCGGTGCTCGGATAGATGCTGCCGGTCGACATGGTGTCCACGCCCTGGCCACGATCCTGGCCGCGATCCTGCTGGATGGTCGGCGGCGAGTGGGGCAGACCGCTCGGGTCCGAATAGACCGCGTTTTGTGCCGCGGCTGCACCGGCGAAACCAGCCGAAATGATAACAGCAGCAATCCCGGAAGTCAGATAGGCTTTCATTTTCCTGTCCTTTCCATCTGTTCTTATGTTGCGAAGCGATAGGACATCGCTCCGTGCGAGGTACAAATCCCTGGAAGGGAGGATCGTTCCAATAGAAATGGAGCGGAGCTGCCAACTAGCGGTTTTTCTGAGCGGCAAAAAGGCCTGCAATAGTGCGGGAAACCGGCGGCGTAGTGCCAAATGCAGGAAATCTCACGAAGAAGAGCATCAACGTGATTGATTCGTGGAAAAGCTTCACTTAATCTTGAACTCGATGGCTGGTTTCAGAGTCCGGCCATCACGCACCGGAAGGACGATTGCGACCCGTCTTTCCAATCGGTGTCTTGAATGAACTGCGAATACCAGCCGCTTGCGCGGCTGGTATTTCATTTTTCCCGTATGTTTTCCGTCTTTTGATCCCGCAACGGGCCAGGCTCTGTGCGGCTATCGATGGCGAACGAACTTCAGAGTTAGTTCGGGCGGTTGACGCCGCTGTAGTAGTCGCCGCTGTCCAGATCGGAGGTGCGGTTATCGCGGCCACCGCCATTGTTGAACGGAAGCTTGCCGTCCTGACGATCAATGCTGCCGGTGTTCAGGCGATCGATGGATGTGGCAGGTCCAGTCTTCTGGGCACCCTGGTAATAGTCGCCTTCGGCAAGTGCTGCACCGGCGAAGGAAACCGAAGCGATCAGGGCTGCGGCGAGGGCGGAAGTCATCTTTGTCATTGTCATATGCCTTTCAGAGTTGCCCGCGGCAGTGAGTTTGCGACCCGGCCTGCGGACATATGTTCGGTGTCTTTGAATGGGAGGCGGTTAGTTCGGACGAACTGCGCCTTCGTAATAGTCGCCACGGTTCAGAGTGACCGTGCCGTCGAACCACTGGTTCGACTGGGCGGAACCCTTGGCGCGGGCGATAGAGCCGGTATAACCGAAGCTGTCGACGCGGGCGCCATGGACGGACTGGGTCTGCTGGGTGGGCTGTGCGCCTTCGTAATAGTCGCCTTCATCGGCGAGAGCTGCGGTGGCGAACGAAGCCGAAGCGATGAAGGCTGCGGCGATAGCGGAAGTGATCCTGGTCATTGTGGTAGTCCTTTCAGAGTGTTCCGCGGCTCTTGAGTTTGCGACCTGGCCTGCGGAAATTGTTTCGATGTATTCAATGAACTGCGATTAGTTCGGGCGGTTTGCGCCTTCATAATAGTCGCCGCGGCCGATCGGAGCAGGGATCTGGTTGGCGTTCTGCTGGTCCTTGGCGATGCTGCCGGTCTGAACGTGGTCGACGGTAGCGGAAGCCTTGGAGGCGCCTTCGTAATAGTCGCCTTCGGCGAGTGCGACGGAAGCGAACGAAGCCGAAGCGATCAGGGCTGCGGCGATAGCGGAAGTGATCTTGGTCATGGGAATAGTTCCTTCAGAGTTGCCCGCGGCTTTCAGTTTGCGACCTGGCCTGCGGAGATTGTTTCGGTGTCTTGGATAGGAGGCGATTAGTTCGGACGAACTGCGCCTTCGTAATAGTCGCCACGGTCCAGGGTGACGGTACCGTCGAAGGACTGGTTCGAACCCTGGGCATTGGAGACCGAGCCGGTGTAGCCGTAGCTGGCCGAACCCTGGACCTTCTGATGTGCTGCCGGGTGCTGCTGGCCAGCCGACGGCGGGGTGACGCCTTCGTAGTAGTTGCCTTCAGCAAGAGCGGCGGTGGCGAAGGAAGCCGAAGCGATAAGGGCTGCGGCGATGGCGGAAGTGATCTTGGTCATGGTGGTAGTCCCTTCAGAGTGTTCCGCGGCTTTCAGTTTGCGACCAGGCCTGCGGATGGTTGTTTCGGTATCTTGAATGAGCTGCGATTAGTTCGGGCGGTTTGCACCGTCGAAATAGTCACCGCTGTTGACGTCTGCCTGGATCTGGTTCTGTTGATCTTGCGCAATGCTGCCGGTCTGAACGTGGTCGACAGTAGCGGAAGCCTTGGAGGCGCCTTCATAATAGTCGCCTTCGGCAAGAGCGGCGGAAGCGAACGAGGCCGAAGCGATCAGGGCTGCGGCGATAGCGGAAGTGATCTTGGTCATTGTCTTTATCCTTGGGTTATGTTCGGTTCGGTCTTGGGTTCGAACCGGAGTGAATTTCTGTTTGCGATGCTGATATCGGACCGATCGGTTCGATCCGAAAGCCCCCTATTTCGGCGACTGCTGTCAATGAAATGTTGACAACGAAAGCCGCCCGGGAAAATTGCACGCGAAAAGTGTATGTCGCGACAATTTTGCGACAACTGCCATGGATAAATCGATTAAGTTACCATTTATTAAGATAATTATTCAATGAAATCAGTTAGATGTTCGACTCCGAAAGAATTTACACCGACTGCGTGTGCTTTTCTGCGAATCGTGTCTTTTCCGTGGCTTTTTTGCGGCATAAATTGTGTGCAAGGGGTATTCAAGCTTTTCACAAAACTGTGACATTAGAATTTTGCGATTTTTTACACCCAAAATCGATGCCGTTTCCGTGATCACATTGCCTTTTCTTGATGCGACGCAGCAAAATATTCGGGCACCCTTGACGGTCGGAAACGAAAAATGGCCGTGCCGTTGCCGGCGCGACCATCTCTGCACTTCTTATATAGCGATGATATTTGGGCGACCGGCTTAGAGGCGCGTCCACGTCTGCGACTTGCAAAGGATGGCGAGAACGCAGCCTTTCATCTTGAGCGAATTGCCGTTCACCGAACCGGACCCGCTATAGGTCTTGTCCTCGGCGGGGTCGGTAATCTCGCCGCTATATTCGCCGTCCTTGCCGGAGAGCTTGCCGATCTGCTTGCCCGAATGTTTGCCGGTCTTCAGCGTCACGCAATAGGCGGTGCCGCATTTGCCGATGACCGCGGTCTCGCCGCTGGCGGTCTTCCAATTGCCTTCGATCGGCTCTGCGGCTCGGGCTCCGGTCGCGGCAAGTGCCAGCACTGCAACAAGCATCAGTCTGCGCATCATGATTGTTCTCCTCCTTCGCTTCCGCCGCTGGGCTCTTCGTGAGCAGACAGACAGCGTGGTTTCCTCCAGTTCGCACTCCTCTGTACGAACTTGCGCCGAAATTTATCTTACGCACACGTAAAGGTAAATATGGATCCGGCTGGATATGGGCGGAATTTCAGCGGCTGAAGGGCCGGGGTTTTCCACAGCCCGGGGGCGGGTTCGCCGAACCGAACCGTATTCGTAGTTAGCGTTCGGTTTAAATCCTTTTCTAAACTTTTCGTAAAAATCTCCGCAAAATCCTTAAAATGCAAGGCATCCCATGTTTAACAAAAGCTCAAGTTTACGAAGTGTTTTATCTTTGTTTTCGTTGAATTAATCATGCTTTTTAGGCGTCTTTTGGAAGGTTGGGCGCATAGTGAAGTCATCAAACGAGCGGGAAAAACCGCCGGCCGGAAGGATCGAAACAGCCGCTTGAAGACGGTGATCCGGACGGAGCCCGAAAGGGCAGGAAACAGGGCAGACGACGAACAACAGGCTTTAACAGGGATCAAACCGATGGCACGCTTTGAAATGAACAATTCCGGAATGGCCACCATGGGTGGCGAAACCCGCGCCGACACTTTCTGCGAAATGGGCCTGATGTATGCGACTGGCCGTGGTTGCGACGTCGATCTCGTTTCCGCTCACAAATGGCTCAACATCGCCGCGATCAAGGGCTCCGACCGCGCCGCCGAGTTGCGCGCCGACCTTGCGCAGACGATGAGCAAGATGCAGCTGGCCGCAGCACTCCGCGCCGCTCGCGAATGGATGACCATGCACTGAGCGCCTTCAGGGAGCGCCGTGGTCGACGAATTGACCGGCCCCGCAAGAGGGCCGGCGGGAGAACAATCCAAAAGACAGCACCCAAGAGGGGGTCGGGAGACAGGACGGTCGGGTCTGGACGGGGGCGACCGCCTGAAATTGAGACCGCGACCGGCAGGAACAAGGCCGGCGCGGTCGTTTTCCGTATAGCCTAGAGGCTCTTCAGCACCTTCGGCAGCGCTTCTTCAAACAGCGCCATGTCCGATTCCGGGCCTGTGCTGACGCGGATGCAGCGGTTGAGCTGCGCGACACCCGGCATGCGGATGAAAACCCCGTGCTCCATCAGCCCATCGACGATCGAGCGCGCATAGGCGCCGTCGCGACCGCAATCGATCGCCACGAAGTTGGTGGCAGACGGCAGCGGTTTCAGGCCGTTGGTTTCAGCGATGGCCGCGATCCGGTCCCGCGAGGCCTTGATCTGCCCGATCACCTTGGTGAGGTAGGCCTGGTCCTTCAGCGCCGCGAGTGCCGAGGCGACGCCGATCCGGTTCATGCCGAAATGATTGCGGATCTTGTCGAAGGCCTCGGCCGTTCCGGGTGTCGATATCGCATAACCCACCCGCGAGCCGGCCATGCCGTAGGCCTTCGAGAAGGTCCGGGTGCGAATGATGTTCGGCCGGTCGATCAGGGCGGCGATATCGGGCGTCGCGCCGGCCGGGCCGGTCTCGCAATAGGCCTCGTCGAGGATCATCAGGCAGGTTTCCGGCAGCGCCTTCGCAAACGTAACGATGCTGTCGGCGTCCCACCAGCTTCCCATCGGGTTGTCCGGATTGGCGAAATAGACCAGCGGCGCGTTTTCGCGGCGGACGGCTTCCAACAGCCCGTCGAGGTTTTCGCGGTCCTCGACGTAAGGCACAGTCACCAGCCGGCCGCCATGGCCAGCCACATGGAAGTTGAACGTCGGATAGGCGCCGAACGAGGTGACGACCGGCATGCCCGGCTCGATCACCATCCGCACGATCAGCCCCAGCAGGCTGTCTATGCCTTCGCCGACGGCGATATTGTCAACCTGACAGCCCAGATGCGCGGCGAGCGCCTGCTTCAGCTCGAAATTTTCCGGATCCGCGTATTTCCAGGTGCTCGCCGCCGCAGCGCCGATCGCTTCGATGACGGAAGGTGCAGGGCCGAAGCCGTTTTCATTGGCGCCGATGCGAGCCTTCACCATGAGACCGCGATTGCGCTCGATGGCCTCGGGTCCGACGAAGGGCACGGTGGCGGGAAGGGCGCTGATCAGCGGTGTAAAGCGCGAGAATACAGGCATGGGCTTCAGTTCCGGTTCTCTAAAACCGGCACACAATAGGATCGATTCACCGGCATGCAAGTCTGCTTGGGCTCGATTAGGCTTGATCGCCGCTAAATCTTTTCGCCTCCCGTTTGAAAAGCGCGTCGAGCCTTTCGATGACCTGACGTACCTCCGGCCGGTGCCGGTCGTCGTCGTTGGCGACGATCCACATCGTATAGGTAAGCTCCGCGATGACGCCGCCCTCGCGCACCAGGCCGGGAACGGAGTCGCCGATGAAGCACGGCAGCACGCCGCGCCCATTGCCGCTTGCAATCAGCCGCAGCAGCAGTTCCGGAGAATTGGTCCAGGTGCGGATATCAGCCTCGTGATGCTGAAACACCCATTTATCGGCCGGCGAATGGGAGCTTTCGGTGCCGATCGAAATCCACGGCACGGCCTCGTCTTCGGCAAGCCTATCCTCTCTATATATACAGTGTGCGACAGTAACCGAGCGACGGGTCGCCACATTGCCGGATTCAGGCCTTCGACCGACGATGCCGACATCCGTTTCGCGATAGGTGAAATCTACCCCCTTGTGCAGCGATTTGCAGCAGAGTCGGAACCGGTCCTCCTTGCCTCGAATCTCTGACATATGGTCGCTGACGAAACCGGAAAGCCAGGCGTCGGCGCCGATCGAAACGATCGGCATGGCAAAGGCCTGCGACTTCCAGCCGGCGATGCTGTCGGCCGTCTTCTGCATGGCGCGGACATGTTCGAGCAGCGTTTCGCCGTCCGGCGCCAGCCGGTAGCCCTGGTGGCTGCGCACGAACAGGGTCCGGCCGGTTGCCCGCTCCAGCGCCAGCATCCGCCGGCCGATCGTCGGGGCGCTGAGGCCCGTGCGGGCGGCGGCGCTGCTCAGGCCCCCTTCGCTCGCCACATGCAGGAACAGTTTGAGATCGTCCCAGCCCGCATCCGTCATGTGAGGCACCCTATCGTTTCACCGGTGATCGTCCCATCGTTCATGGATGAAAAGCGGCTTTCGCCGGCGCGTCTACAAGGCCCGCGGCAAATCCCTAGCTCGATGGCATCGCATCATAGATGGAGTGACTGCCATGCTTCTCAACTGGGTGAAACTTTGGGAACCGCTGAACAAGGGAAAGCACGGGTGCGGCCTGACCGGGCCGCGCCACCCGATGGCCGATCCCCTCGAGGCTGCCGAATGGCGCGGGCTTTTGTGGGCCGTGCCGATTCTGTCGCGGCTGGCGAGCGGTGGCCGGAAGCGGCGGGAGGAAAAAGCCCTCCGGCCGCGAGACTATCTGCCGGTCAATGACTCGTCTCGAAACTCAGCCGGATCACGTGATGCAGAAACTCGGCGTCGATCAGCATGTTGAAGCCGACGGTGACCTTCTCTTCCTCGCGGCGGATCACGGTGCATCCGATGTCGTCCTGGATGCCGAGGATTTCGAGGAAGAAGTTGTTGGGCATCGGCAGGGTCGGACCGACCTCGATTTCCGCACCGTAGAGCGAGATGCTGCGGATCAGGCAGCGGAAGCTCGTTTTGGTGCTGAGATGATGACCGACAAGTATGACCTTGCCGGGACGGTCGATCGCGAACTTCTCGAAGGCCTGGTCGCGGGGGCCGTTTTTTCTGGTGTCCTGGTCCATAGTCAAGGGCATGACACCCTCCCGTTTCATTCGTACGATGTGACTATATTCCTCGTCCGCTGACACATTCTGAAACGGATTGATAAAATGCGATCGGATAGGCGGAAAATCGCCGAAAAATCCGGCATCTGGTCGCTGGTGAAGCGGTTTTTCCTTCCGTATGGAACAGCTGCGAACTCAAAGCGTGTAATCGCCGATGTCGCGTTGTTGACGGACCGGTGTCGCGGGGATACCCCTTTCGATCGGATTAATGGTGCTATCTCAACGAAAACCATGATCAGTGTGGGGAGTGGGACGTGACGGGCAGGTTGGTGATAATTGGCGCGGGCCAGGCGGGTTTCGCGCTTGCTGCAAAACTCCGGGCCCTGAAGGATGCGCGGCCGATCACGATCATCGGTTCGGAAGACGTGATCCCCTACCAGCGCCCGCCGCTCTCCAAGAAATATCTGCTCGGAGAGATGGAATTCGACCGGCTGACCTTCCGGCCCGAAAGCTGGTTTGCCGAACACGATGTCGAGCTTCTGCTCTCCACCTATGTCGAGGAGATCGACCGCAAGGCAAAGTCGGTCCGTATGCAGGACGGTGCCGTGCTTGAATACGACACCCTGGCGCTCGCCACCGGCTCGACGCCGCGCACGCTGCCGCCAAGCGTCGGCGGCGATCTCGATGGCGTCTTCACGGTGCGCGACAAGCGCGACGCAGACCTGCTCGCCGGCGAAATGAAGCCGGGCCGCCGGCTCCTTATTATAGGGGGCGGTTATATCGGCCTCGAAGCCGCCGCTGTCGCCCGCCATCTCGGCCTCGAAGTGACGCTGATCGAAATGGCCGACCGCATCCTCCAGCGGGTCGCGGCCAAAGAGACCGCCGACGTGATGCGCGCCATCCACGACAGCCATGGGGTGGTCATCCGCGAAAAGACCGGCCTGCACCGCCTGATCGGCGGAAGCGGCCCGGAAGGGAATCACGTGCGCGCCGCCGAGCTTTCCGACGGCAGCACGATCGACGTCGATTTCGTCATCGTCGGCATAGGTGTGAAGCCGAACGACGATCTGGCGCAGCAATGCGGCCTCGAAGTCGGCAATGGCGTCATCGTCGATGAATTCGTCCGCACCTCCGATCCGTCGATCTTCGCCATGGGCGACTGCGCCATGCTGCCCTGGAAGGGCGAGCGCATCCGTCTCGAATCGGTACAGAACGCTGTCGACCAGGCGGAAGCCGCCGCAGCGATCCTTGCCGGCGGCTCCGCGCCCTACGACGCAAAGCCGTGGTTCTGGTCCGACCAGTACGACGTGAAGCTGCAGATCGCCGGCTTCAACATGGGGTATGACGAGACGCTGGTGCGCAAGGGCGCCCGCGAGGGCAGCCTGTCGATCTGGTATTTCCGCGAGGGCCGGTTCATCGCCGTCGACGCGATCAACGACGCGAAGGCCTATGTAAGCGGCAAGAAGCTGCTCGATACCGGCATCCAACCGAACCGCGACGTCCTCGCGGATCCTGCCGCTGACCTGAAACAGCTCCTCTCCTGAAGGATAACGCCATGCCGTCTCCGAGGAATCACTTCAAGGCGGCGCTCAAGGCCCGTCAGCCGCAGATCGGCCTCTGGCTGAACATGGGTGAGGCGCTGACCGCCGAGATTGCCGGCAATGCCGGTTTCGACTGGCTGGTGATCGACGGCGAACACGGGCCGAACGACCTGCGCAGCATTCTGGCGCAATTGCAGGCTCTCGCCACCTCTCCCTCGGAAGTGGTCGTGCGGCCGCCGATCGGCGAAACCTGGGTCATCAAGCAGATGCTCGATATCGGCGCCCGCACGCTGCTCGTGCCGATGGTCGATTCGGCCGAACAGGCGAGGGAGCTCGTCAGGGCCGTGCACTATCCGCCGCGCGGCGTGCGCGGCGTTGGTGCGGCCGTTGCCCGCGCCTCCGGCTTCAACTCCATTGCCGACTATGCCGAGACGGCTGCAGACGAGATCTGCCTGATCGTCCAGGCCGAGACAATGGCTTCGATCCGCGACCTGGAGAACATCGCCGCGGTGGACGGTGTCGACGGCGTCTTCATCGGCCCGGCCGACCTTTCGGCCGACATGGGGTATCTCGGCCGCATGGAGGCCCCGGAGGTCCAGGAGGTGATCGAGAAGGCAATCGGCACGATCGTGAAATCCGGCAAGGCGGCCGGCATCCTGACGTTCAGCGAATCCCTGAACCGCCATTATCTCGATCTCGGCGCGAGCTTCGTGGCGGTCGGCGCCGATGTCACCGAATTTTCCGGGGCGCTGCGATCGCTGGCCGGCCGCTACGGCCGTGGTGGCGGCGTCGGCAAGCAGCGTTCGGGCTACTGAGAATCAGCGAAGCGGCAAGAATGGAATCACTTGTTGCGATTCGCGTGTCGTGACCGGTGGGAATCGCATGACATTTCCATAAAAGACCTTGCCATCGATATCGTTTCCCAATAATCAGGCCCGACCGGAGAGGTGGCCGAGTGGTCGAAGGCGCTCCCCTGCTAAGGGAGTATACCCGAGAGGGTATCGTGGGTTCGAATCCCATCTTCTCCGCCATTCCAGGCTCGAAACGCCCGCCCAATCCCATTCCAATCGACCATTGCGCACTGCTCGCAGGACTGCGCAGTCGCGCCGCGTGACGGGCGAGGTGATTCCCTTCCGGAGCTTTCCCCACGACGCTAAGTGGCTGCCAGATAAGCCCTTTCTTAACAAAGCGTAAAATACCACCTAACCCGGTCCCCGGCTTTGTGTCCTTTCGGCAACAGACTTATGGGAAGCGGGTACCGGAAAGGCGCCCGATTGAAGTTCCAGATTGCATGACCTTCCCCGTCTTGTATTTTCAAATCCGGAAGCGAGGCGGTGGATCGTCCTTCTTCTAGCAATCGACGGGGATGGGGCAGGGAATGCTGTCCTTCAGCAAAAAGAACCCAGACCCATACGAAACTTTGACTGGAGGTCAAAAATGAACATCAAGAGCCTTCTTCTCGGCTCCGCTGCTGCCCTCGCAGCAGTCTCCGGCGCTCAGGCAGCTGACGCCATCGTAGCTGCTGAACCGGAGCCCATGGAATACGTTCGCGTTTGCGACGCTTTCGGCACCGGCTACTTCTACATCCCGGGCACCGAAACCTGCCTCAAGATCGGCGGTTATGTCCGTTTTGAAGCCAACATCGGCCAGGACCAGAACTCGTTCAACGACACCGACTGGGATACCTGGTCGCGCGTTCAGCTCGACTTCACCGCGAAGTCGGACACCGAGCTTGGCACGCTGACCTCGGTTGCTTCGGTTCGTTTCGAAGCCAACCAGGACATCGGTTACACTTCGAACATCACCAACGGTGGTGGTAGCGGCATCAACGACGCCTACATCAACGAAGCCTACATCCAGCTCGGCGGCTTCAAGGTTGGTCGTTACTACAACCCTTGGGATAAGGGCATCAACGGCGAATCCGATTGGAACTCCGGTTCCGGCACGACCCGTATGCAGTCTGTCGGTTACTTCTACACGGGCAGCGCCTTCACCGCTGGTGTACAGGTTGACGAACTGTCGCGTCTTCAGGGCGTTGGTGGCCAGAACGTCGGTATCGAAGCTCTCGTGACGACCAAGTTCGGCGGCGTAGCTTTCGACCTTCTCGGCGCTTATGACCTTGGTGCAGAAGAAGGCGCCGTTCGCGCCCTCATCTCGGCTCCGGTCGGTCCGGGCACCTTCCAGGCTCTCGCCATCTGGTCGAGCGGTCTCGGTGATGCGAACGGCGAAAATGCCTACGCCAACCGTGGTGAATGGACCCTGGCTGCTTCTTATGCCTTCAAGGTTGCCGACAAGCTGACCATCACCCCCGGCGGTTCCTACATCTGGAATGCTGCTGACGGTGTTGGCGATTACGGTAGCGACGAAGCTTACCGCGTTGGTCTGACGGTCGACTACACGATCGTTCCGGGCTTCACCGCCAAGGTCACCGCGAACTACAACAAGGTTCAGACTGCGGCTGACGAGTTCTGGGATGGCTTCGTCCGTCTCGATCGCACGTTCTAATCATAATGGAACTCCCCCGGTTCGCCGGGGGAGTTTTTTATAGATGGTTGGCCTCTATGCAGGGCCTCCACATGGGGAGTTGATATCGGGGGATAGGGCTGCTTATGCGGCCTTTACGTGTTTGATCAATTTTTGGTCGGGCACGAACTAGCATTCAGAGAAATTGACTGGAGGTCAAAAGAATGAACATTAAGAGCCTTCTTCTCGGTTCTGCAGCGGCTCTCGCGGCAGTTTCCGGCGCTCAGGCTGCCGACGCCATCGTCGCGGCCGAACCGGAGCCCATGGAATACGTCCGCGTCTGCGACGCGTTCGGCACTGGTTACTTCTACATCCCGGGCACTGAAACCTGCCTCAAGATCGGTGGTTATGTCCGTTTTGAAGTCGGCTTTGGTGACGACACGAACGGCTTTAGTGGCGGCGACTGGGATTCGTACAGCCGCGCTCAGCTCGACTTCACCGCGAAGTCCGACACCGAACTCGGCACGCTGACCTCGGTTGCCTCGGTTCGCTTTGAAGCTAACCAGGACGTTGGCTACGCCTCGAACATCACCGCCGGTAGCGGCGATGTGAACGATGCCTACATCAACGAAGCCTACATCCAGCTCGGCGGTTTCCGCGTCGGTCGCTGGTTGAACTGGTGGGATGCTAACGACCTGCCGGGCGAACTCGACAACCTCGGTTCGAACCGTCTGCAGTCGATCTCCTACACCTACACCGGCTCGGCCTTCACGGCTGGCATTCAGGTTGACGAACTGTCGCGTCTTCAGGGCGTTGGCGGTCAGAACGTCGGTATCGAAGCTATCATCCAGGCAGCGATCGGTCCGGCCAAGCTCGAACTGCTCGGTTCTTATGACTTCGGTGCCGAAGACGGTGCTGTCCGTGCGATCGGCTCTGTTGCGGTTGGTCCGGGCACCTTCTACCTCTCCGGCGTTTGGTCTTCGGGTGACAATGCCTACTACGGCGTAACCGATACCGGTGCTGGTGAAGCGGCTGTAGCTGTCGCCTATGCCTTCAAGGCAACCGACAAGCTCGAAATCATTCCGGAAGCCCAGTACATCTGGAACACGGAAGTTGATGCAGACGGCGACTTCTTCGGTGAAGATGCCTGGGGCGCTGGCGTTACCGTCAACTACCAGATCGTCGAAAACTTCGCTGCCAAGGTTGCTGTAAACTACGTCGAAGTTGGCGATGATGACGGCACGGTACAGGGTATCGTCCGCCTGCAGCGCGATTTCTAATCAAATGCCAGCCCGCGGTCGCAAGACCGCGGGCTGTTGCTGCTCGGCCACGACACGGTGAATTATGCGGGTCCAGAAAGGCCCGGCGCCATCATCACCCATTGAAGTCTTCGCCGTTCCATCGATTCTTGCCCTTCCGCGACCGGCGAGGGCAGGATGGGAAAGGAAACCGAGAAAAAGGGGGAGGCTTTCGACCTCCGCTCATTCGGTCAATCCTACGCTGTCAATTACCAGTTCCATGCCAGCGGCCCCAAGGTCGTGAAGTCTTATAGGCTCACCACCCTTCTCGAACGGTATGTAGACATCCTTTGGGAGCCGGGAAGCCATAAAAGTAACGTAAGGGCTTTCATTAGCGAACTCGACGAGATCCTTCTCGGCCAAGCGTTCGAGGCCTTCACGGACGAAATGGTGGACCGACTGATCGGCGACCTACGCAAACGTGGCAACAGCAATGCGACCATCAATCGAAAGATGGCGGCGCTGAGCAAGCTGCTGCGGAAAGCGTTCAAGATGGGTGAAATCCACAGCTTACCTGAATTCCGCCGCCAGAAAGAAAAGGCGGGTCGCATCCGCTTTCTCGAGTTTGAAGAAGAGGACCGTCTCTTCTCCGCGATCCGCGCAAAAGATGAACTCTACTATGCTCTCTGCGTCTTCCTCGTCGACACCGGTGCCAGACTAGGGGAAGGGATCGGCCTCCGCTGGAACGACCTCCACGAAAACCGCGCTACCTTCTGGATCACGAAGTCAGGCAAGAGCCGAACCGTCCCACTAACACCTCGCGCGATCGAAGCGATCGAAGCGCAAACGGGCGCTGTAGAAGGCCCTTTTGCTTCCGTCGATCAGCAGCGTTTCCGTTGGATCTGGAACGCCGCGAAGGCAGAGGTCGGCCTAGGAACCGACGACGACGTCGTTCCCCACGTTCTACGTCACACCTGCGCATCGCGCTTGGTACGCGGCGGGATCGACATCCGGCGAGTGCAAATGTGGTTAGGGCATCAGACCCTGCAAATGACCATGCGATATGCACACCTAGCCTCTCATGACTTAGACGTCTGCCTCCCAATTCTCCTCAGAAGGCCTTAGTCGCCGTACCTAATAACCAAGCCCGACGCCCCTCCAGCCAATCAATTTTGACTGGAGGTCAAAAATGAACATCAAGAGCCTTCTTCTCGGCTCCGCTGCTGCCCTCGCAGCAGTCTCCGGCGCTCAGGCAGCTGACGCCATCGTAGCTGCTGAACCGGAGCCCATGGAATACGTTCGCGTTTGCGACGCTTTCGGCACCGGCTACTTCTACATCCCGGGCACCGAAACCTGCCTCAAGATCGGCGGTTATGTCCGTTTTGAAGCCAACATCGGCCAGGATCAGAACTCGTTCAACGACACCGACTGGGATACCTGGTCGCGCGTTCAGCTCGACTTCACCGCGAAGTCGGACACCGAGCTTGGCACGCTGACCTCGGTTGCTTCGGTTCGTTTCGAAGCTAACCAGGACGTTGCTTACACGTCCAACGCCAGCTCCAACGGCGCCTACATCAACGAAGCCTACATCCAGCTCGGCGGCTTCAAGGTTGGTCGTTACTACAACCCTTGGGATAAGGGTATCAACGGCGAATCCGATTGGAACTCCGGTAGCCAGAACACCCGCATGCAGTCTGTTGGCTACTTCTACACGGGTAGCGCCTTCACCGCTGGTGTACAGGTTGACGAACTGTCGCGTCTTCAGGGCGTTGGTGGCCAGAACGTCGGTGTCGAAGCTCTCGTAACGACCAAGTTCGGCGGCGTAGCTTTCGACCTTCTCGGCGCTTACGATCTGGGTGCAGAAGAAGGTGCAGTTCGCGCCCTCATCTCGGCTCCGGTCGGCCCGGGCACCCTCCAGGCTCTCGCCATCTGGTCGAGCGGTCTCGGTGATGCGAACAACGACAATGCCTACGCCAACCGTGGCGAATGGACCCTGGCTGCTTCTTATGCCTTCAAGGTTGCCGACAAGCTGACCATCACCCCCGGCGGTTCCTACATCTGGAATGCTGCTGACGGTGTTGGCGATTACGGTAACGACGAAGCTTACCGCGTTGGTCTGACGGTCGATTACACGATCGTTCCGGGCTTCACTGCAAAGCTCACTGCGAACTACAACCAGACTCAGGTCGATGGTTTGACGTCGCGTGAAAACAAGTTCTGGGATGGCTTCGTCCGTCTCGACCGCACGTTCTAATAATAAAGGAACTCCCCCGGCTTTCCGGGGGAGTTCTCTATAAATGGTTGGCCTCAATGCAGGGCCTCCACATGGGGAGTTGATATCGGGGGATAGGGCTGCTTGCGCGGCCTTTACGTGTTTGATCGATTTTTGGTCGGGCGCGAACTAGCATTCAGAGAAATTGACTGGAGGTCAAAAGAATGAACATTAAGAGCCTTCTTCTCGGTTCTGCAGCGGCTCTCGCGGCAGTTTCCGGTGCTCAGGCTGCCGACGCCATCGTCGCTGCCGAACCGGAGCCTATGGAATACGTTCGTGTCTGCGACGCGTTCGGCACTGGTTATTTCTACATCCCGGGCACTGAAACCTGCCTCAAGGTCGGTGGTTATGTCCGTTTCGAAGTCGGCTTCGGTGAAGACACGAACAGCTTCAACAACGGCGACTGGGATTCGTACAGCCGCGCTCAGCTCGACTTCACCGCGAAGTCCGACACCGAACTCGGCACGCTGACCTCGGTTGCTTCGGTTCGTTTTGAAGCCAACCAGGACGTTGGTTACACGTCCAACGGCAGCTCCAACGGCGCTTACATCAATGAAGCCTATATCCAGCTCGGCGGTTTCCGCGTCGGTCGTTGGTTGAACTGGTGGGATGCTAACGACCTTCCGGGCGAACTCGACAACCTCGGTTCGAACCGTCTGCAGTCGATCTCCTACACCTACACCGGCACTGCCTTCACGGCTGGCATCCAGGTTGACGAACTGTCGCGTCTTCAGGGCGTTGGTGGCCAGAACGTCGGTATCGAGGCTATCATCCAGGCAGCGATCGGCCCGGCCAAGCTCGAACTGCTCGGTTCTTATGACTTCGGTGCCGAAGACGGCGCTGTCCGTGCGATCGGCTCTGTTGCCGTTGGTCCGGGCACCTTCTACCTCTCCGGCGTTTGGTCGTCGGGTGACAATGCCTACTACGGCGTAACCGATACCGGCGCTGGCGAAGCAGCTCTGGCCGTTGCCTATTCCTTCAAGGCAACCGACAAGCTCGAAATCATTCCGGAAGCCCAGTACATCTGGAACACGGAAGTTGACGCAGACGGCGACTTCTTCGGCGACGATGCCTGGGGCGCTGGCGTAACCGTCAACTACCAGATCGTCGAAAACTTCGCTGCCAAGGTTGCCGTAAACTATCAGGAAATTGGCGATAACGATGGCACGGTACAGGGTATCGTCCGCCTGCAGCGCGACTTCTAATCTGATTTGATCGGATTGAGTTTTAGAAGCCCGGCCTCGCGCCGGGCTTTTTGTTTTGGGAAATGTCAAACTGCAGCGGCGCAGGTGCCGGTGGAGGTCGCGTGGCACCGCCCAGTCAGATGTCGGATGGGGGGCTGCCGATGCGGATAACGCCATCGCCCGCGAGTGCAAAGCGCTCCGCCGCCCCTCAGGTAAGCGAGAAAAGATCAGACTCGATCAGGCCGCGGCCTGATTATCGCCGGCCGAACCGCAAATCCGCTTCGATATCCGCCTTCTGCCCGAGCCTGGCCTTGTAGACCTGGTAGTTCTCCATCACCCGCTGCACGTAGTTGCGGGTTTCGGGGAAGGGGATGCGCTCGATCCAGTCGACGACCTCGTCGAGAGACTTGCCGCGCGGGTCGCCGTAGCGGGTGATCCATTCGGGCACGCGTTTCGGGCCGGCATTGTAGGCGATGAAGGTGAGGATGTAGGAGCCGCCGAACGTGTCGATCTGTTCGCCGAGATAATGGGCGCCGAGGGTGGCGTTGTAGCCCGCATCCGTGGTCAGCCGCGCCGCCGCATAGGTCAGTCCGTGCCGCTTGGCGACGCCCTGCGCTGTGCCGGGCAGGATCTGCAACAGGCCGCGGGCATTGGCGGGTGAAACCGCGCCCGGGTTGAAGGCGCTTTCCTGACGGGCAATCGCATAGGCGAGCGCCTTGCCGGAACCTTCGATATCGGCACCGGCCGGGATGACGCCGATCGGGAAGGCGAGTGCGGCCACATCGATGCCGCGGCTGAAAGCCGTCTTGCCGATCTGCAGTGACAGGGCGTGATTGTCTTCCGATTCGGCTCTTGCCGCGAGAATTGCGAGTTCTCCCGGGCTGGTCATCTCTTCCGCCAGCGCGCGATAGAGCGCGGCCGCGCGTTTGCCGTGGCCGGCATCTTCCAGCCTTGCGATCGCCCGCACGGCTTCGCGGCTTTCGAAATTCTGGCGATCCGTGCCGCTCGGCATGGGGTAGGTGACGTCGAGAGCCTTGAGGTCGAGGCGGGCGGCGGCAAGCTGGCCGTAGAGAACGTGCTCGAGAAATGCGCCGCCTTGGCGAAGAACTCCTTGGCATTGCCCGGACCGCCATCTTCCGCGGCCCGGCCGAGCCAGTAGAGGGCGCGCGACGCTGAAAGCGGCTTGTTCGAAGTCTCGAGGATCTTGCGGAAATGTTTTTCGGCGGTCGCCGGCTCATGCATCGCCTGCAGCGCATACCAGCCGGCGTGGAATTCCGCATCGACGATATCGGTGGAGGAGGCCGCGACATAATTGGCCGCGGTCCGGTATGCGAGCTTAAACTCGCCCTGGTCGGCGAGGCCGCGCGCCACGATGCGCCGCTCGTTCCACCATTCCGTCGTGTTGACCAGCTTGGCCGCGTCGCGCGGGGCCTTTTCGAGCAGGTCCGCGGCGTCTCGGTACTTGTCCTGCCGCCGCAGGTATTCGACGCGGGCGAAAAGATAGCCGGCGTCGTCCTTCAGGGAACCATCGACGCCGTTCAGCAGCACCTCGGCATTCTTGGCATTGCTGATGACGGCGGTCCAGGCCTTGTAGAGCGATTGCGCCTTGCCGAGATCGCCGAAACGCTTGGCCTGTGCCGCGCGTCCCTTGTACATCAGGAAGTCCATCCGCGCCTTGTGGTCGGCGGTGGTGAGAAGCGCGGAGAATTCGGCGAGGATCTTGTCTTCGGTCGGCTTGTCGAGCGTTTCGGTGAACCAGATCTGCCGCAGCGGACGGGCAGCCTCCGCCTGCCTGGCCGAGGCGGCCAGCGCGCGGGCAAGGATGAGCGTCCCCTCGGTGGTTTCCGGCCGGGTCGAGCCGAAGGCGGCAAGTACCGTCGAGGCGGGCGGACTTTCGCGGTAAAGCGCGCGTTCGGAATTGGCGCGCAGGCCCTTCAGGCCCGGCCAACCCTTTAGTTCCGTCTGCGCGGCGGCGATCTCACCCGACGGCACGCCCGACGCACCGGATGTGGCAATCGCCCAAGTGAGGATATGCCGGTCGAGCGAGCCTTCGGCGAGGCCGTTGCGTGTGGCAAGGGCGGCGGCGATGTCGTTGCCGGCAAGCGCGTCGAGCCCGGCTTTCAGCTCGGGCGCCACCACCAGCGGACCGGTCCTCGGGATCGTGCCGGTGACGTCAGGTACCGGCATCGCGGCCGGCATGGTGATCGCCACCGGGTTTTCGGGCTTCATATAGGGAAGGGGGGCCATGCTTTCGGGCAGCGATGCGGCAAATGCATGCATGCTCGCAACGCCGAGCCCCAGTGCTGCGAGGATCAGAACAGGCCTGTACATCCGGTAACTCGCGAAAATAGTCGTCCCCTTATTAGCCGCCAGCCATGTTAACGAAAGCTTACCCCGTTTATGAAAATGCGCGGTTTCTTATATGAGATTCCATATGAAATCCCTGGCACTTGCGCTTGTCGTCGCTTTCCCGCCGCTTTATGGTGCGCGACCTGAGAGGCTTTCGGGAAAGATCGGCTGCGTCGCGGCCCGTCCAAATGTCCTGAACGCTCCTCATAGTCATGGATTGCGGCAGCAGAATGAACGCTGTCGATTGGGAGTTTTGCATGTTCAAGGGATCGATGCCCGCCCTGGTCACCCCGTTCACCGCCGATGGTGCCGTGGATGAGCAGGCTTTTGCCGCGCACGCGGATTGGCAGATCGGCGAAGGCAGCAGCGGCCTGGTGCCTGTCGGCACCACCGGTGAATCGCCGACGCTGAGCCATGACGAGCACAGGCGCGTCGTGGAACTCTGCGTCGAAGTGGCGAAAAAGCGGGTACCCGTGATCGCCGGTGCCGGCTCCAACAATACGCGCGAAGCGGTCGAGCTTGCCGTGCATGCGGAAAAGGCCGGCGCCGATGCCGTCCTCGTCGTCACGCCTTATTACAACAAGCCGACCCAGAAGGGCATGATCGCACATTTTTCGGCGATCGCCGAAGCGACGAAACTGCCGATCATCATCTACAATATCCCGCCGCGTTCGGTCATCGACATGTCGCCGGAAACGATGGGCGCGCTCGTGAAGGCGCACCGGAACATCGTCGGCGTAAAGGATGCGACCGGCAAGATCGAGCGCGTCTCGGAACAGCGCATCACCTGTGGCGAGGACTTCGTGCAGCTCTCGGGCGAAGATGCGACAGCGCTCGGCTTCAACGCCCATGGCGGCGTCGGCTGCATCTCGGTGACGGCCAATGTCGCGCCGCGCCTCTGCGCGGAATTCCAGGCGGCGACGCTTGCCGGCGATTATGCCAAGGCGCTGGAATACCAGGACCGGCTGATGCCGCTGCACAAGGCGATCTTCCTGGAACCCGGCCTCTGTGGCGCCAAATACGGCCTCAACCGGATCCGCGGCATGAACCGCACGGTTCGCTCGCCGCTTGTCTCGACGCTGGAGCCGGCAACCGAAGCGGCGATCGACGCGGCCCTGCGCCACGCCGGCCTGTTGAACTGAGACGCTTCCGCGCTCACCGCTTCACTTTCGGCTCTCGCCGCATTACATAGACAAGTAACCCCGCTCATAGCCCATGGGCGGGGATTTGTTTTCGGATAAAGGGCGGAACGGAATACACCCATGGCCCCCAAAGGCAGCCAGCGTACGGTCAACAAGATTGTCGCGGAGAACCGCAAGGCCCGCTACAACTATGAAATCATGGATACCTATGAGGCCGGCCTGGTCCTGACCGGGACCGAGGTCAAGTCTTTGCGCGAAGGCAAGGCCAATATCGCCGAATCCTATGCCTCCGACGAGGGCAACGAAATCTGGCTGATCAATTCGCACCTGCCCGAATACCTGCAGGCCAACCGTTTCAATCACGAACCGCGCCGCCGCCGCAAGCTTCTGCTCTCCAAGCGCGAGATCGGCCGCCTGCGCGCCGGCATCAACCGCGAAGGCATGACGCTGGTGCCGTTGAAGATCTATTTCAACGAAAAGGGCCGTGCCAAGCTCGAACTCGCGCTCGCGAAGGGCAAGAAGCTGCACGACAAGCGCGAGACGGAGAAGGAACGCGACTGGAACCGCCAGAAGTCGCGGCTGTTGAAGTCGAACTGATCCCCGCCGGAGTCGGTGGGGGGCCGATGCGGTGCCACAAACTCCGTCATCCTCGGGCTCGACCCGAGGACGACGAAGGAGAGGGCAGTCTCCTCCAGGAGCTTCATATCGGCTCGCGCGTGTATGGGCGGCGTCCCGCTCCAGGAACAAAATCCGCATCCGCCCGTTGCGTGTGATCTTGGAGCGCGAGCGGGTTATGGGGCGATGACGCGAAAGAAAATCTTCACTTACGTCATGCTGGTCGTCGGCTTCGGGGCTGCCGGATATCTGCTCTACCATACGTTCCGCGATTTCACGCTGTCCGAGATCGTCGAATCCTTCCGGGCGATCCCGACTGCTAATCTGTTGATGGCGCTGCTCTTCGCCTTCGGTTCCTATGTCTGCCTCTCGGGCTTCGACTGGGCTGGCGTGCGTTACGTGAAGAACGATCTCTCCTATCCGAAGATCGGGCTTGCCTCGTTCATTGCGCTCTCGATCGGCCAGAGCGTCGGGCTTTCCGGCTTGAGCAGCGGCGCACTGCGTTATCGTTATTATGCCCATTGGGGCATGAGCACCGAGGATGTGGCCAAGATCGTGCTGCTGTCGGGCGTCACTGTCGGCATCGGCATGGCGGTGCTGTCGGGCATCGTCATGATCGTCAACCCCGGAGATGCCGCTTCTGTCCTCGGTTTGAGCAACGCCGTGATCATCGCGATCGGTTTTGCCTGCCTTGGCGCAACAGCCGGTTACCTCGCGCTCGCGGCTTTCGTGCGCACGCCGCTGAAGATCCGCTCCTGGACCTTCGAAATGCCGACCCTGAAGATCGCCATTGCCCAGGTGGTGATCGGCACGATCAACTTCGCCCTGGTCTCCGCCTGCCTGCGCGAGGTCATGGCCGCCACCGCGGATGTCAGTTACCTCAAGGCTGCCACGGCCTTCGTGCTTGCCAATCTCGCAATCCTCATCACCCACGCGCCGGGCGGTCTCGGCGTGCTGGAAGCGACCGTCCGCCACGTGATGGGCGACCAGGCCTCGATCGGCTCGCTCGTCGCCTTCCGGGTGATCTATTTCTTCATCCCGTTCTTCATCGGCCTGCCGTTGGCCTTGATCGTCGAAACGGTGTTTCGCGCCAGGAAGGCGAAGCGGCAGTCGCGGTCGGGGCTTGAGTTCACCGAACCGGCATCCGTGTGAAGTTGGTGGGTGGCGTCACCCCCCTCTGCCCTGCCGGGCATCTCCCCCTCAAGGGGGGAGATCACAAGCGGCGCGACCGTCATTCCCCCAAATTTTCCAGCCGAGGGTGAGACCTTAAAGAGGAAACAGTTAGCATGCTCCACCCGATCTCCCCCCTTGAGGGGGAGATGCCCGGCAGGGCAGAGGGGGGTAGCATCCGCAATACTTCGAACGCCCCTAACCGTTCCGCACCACCATCCGCCGCTCATGCTCCAGCAGCCAGCGCTTGCGCCACAGGCCGCCGCCGTAACCGGTGAGGCTGCCGTCGGCGCCGATCAGGCGGTGGCAGGGGATGACGATGGCGATCTGGTTTGCGCCGTTGGCACCCGCCACCGCACGGGTGGAGGAGGGGAGGTTGAGTTCGGCAGCGACCGCCCCGTAGGTCGTGGACACCCCGGCCGGGATCGCCCGCAATGCCTCCCAGACTTGGCGCTGGAAAGGCGATCCGTGCCCGGCAAGCCGAGTGTTGAAGCCCAGATCCTCGCCGGCAAAATAAGCCTTCAGCTCCGCCTCGATCTGGTCGATCGGTGGATGGCGTCCCATGACGATGCCGCTGCCTGTGAATTTCTGCAGTTTCCTGATTTCCGCCGGCAGCGCCTTGCGCTCTGCGAATTCGAGCAGGTGCAGCGAATGCTGGTCGGCGATCGCCATCATCGGCCCGATCGGCGTTTCGATCCAGTCGGCCCTGAGCAGCGTCTTGGCACGCAGGTTTGCGGGGGCCGCACCGAACAGCTTGGTCACCGCGCTACGGAACCCACTGCCGGATTCATAACCGGCATCGAGCTGCGCATCGAGAACGCTCGCGCCTTCCTTCAGCGTCTCGGCCGCCTTGCCCATCCGCCTCAGCCTGGCGATCTCAAGGAAACTCATGCCGAACTGGCGCTTGAAGGCCCGCCGGGCGGTGGAGGGGTCGATGCCGAGCGAAACGACATCCTCCTCGCTCCAGCGACGAAAGGGCTCCGTATCGAGCGCCGAAAGCAACCGCGTCACCATCGGATCCGCCTCGCCGAATTTCAGCATCGGCCTACAACGGCTGCAGGGCCGGAAACCGGCCTCCATGCATTCGGCAATCGTCTCGAAAAAACTGGTGTTTTCCCGCTTCGGCTTGCGGGCGGGACAGGTGAGCCGGCAGAAAATGCCCGTCGTCTTCACCGCCGCCCAGGCAAAACCTTCATAGGAGGCGTCGCGGGCGACCAGCGCTTCGTAAAGAAGATCATCGGAAGGGCGTTCGAAAAGCATGGATCTTTTCTAGCCCAGAACGAAAAAAGGCGCCGCCGAAAAACGGGCGCCTATTCTTCTTTTTGATATCGCGGATGCCGGATGATCAGAGATCGGTGGTTTCGGTCGTTTCCGCCGGACGCACCGGGCGTTCGGACGGATCGCGGCCGACTTCCGCCTTCAGCGACACGAGGTCGATGAAATGGTCGGCCTGGCGGCGCAGGTCGTCGGCGATCATCGGAGGTTGGGTCGCCATGGTCGAAACCACGGAAACCTTGCGGCCTTTCCGCTGCAGCGCTTCCACCAGCGTGGTGAAGTCGCCGTCGCCGGAAAACAGCACGAGATGATCGACGGTTTCCGACTGTTCCATGGCATCGATCGCAAGCTCGATGTCCATGTTGCCCTTGATCTTGCGGCGGCCCATCGAGTCGGTGAATTCCTTGGCGGGCTTGGTGACCACCTTGTAGCCGTTGTAATCGAGCCAATCGATCAGCGGCCGGATCGAGGAATATTCCTGGTCTTCTATCAACGCGGTATAGTAATAGGCGCGTAGAAGATAACCGCGCTTCTGAAAAGCCTTGAGCAATTTACGGTAATCGATGTCGAAGCCGAGGCTTTTCGAAGCAGCGTAAAGATTTGCGCCGTCTATGAAGAGAGCAATCTTCTCCCTTGGGTCAAACATGTGGTCTCCATCCCCTTTTCTTATCAACCTGCTTTGCAGGTGGAGACTTGGTCAATATAAGCCGAACCAAATCTCCGGAATAATCCACTACATTACGAACTATTCATATAACTGTCATTTATGGCACGATTCGTAATAATCCAAGCAGCTTTGGGTTGAAATTCGCGGGCGCCCCCAGAAGACGCGATGCGGCTTGTCAAAAGTCAACTCTCAGGAAAAACTTGAATTTGCCGCGCAATGGCTGTATCGGGCGTATCAATTCCGAAAATCACCGATCAAAGGACAGGCAATGGCCCGTGTCACAGTAGAAGATTGCATTGACAAAGTCGACAACAGGTTCGAACTGGTCCTGCTCGCGAGCCACCGCGCCCGCCAGATCTCGCAGGGCGCCTCGATCACCATCGACCGCGACAATGACAAGAACCCTGTCGTCGCCCTTCGCGAAATCGCCGATGAGACGCTTTCCCCGGACGACCTCAAGGAAGACCTCATCCATTCGCTGCAGAAACATGTCGAAGTGGACGAGCCCGAGCCCGATCCGGCTTCGCTGATCGCTGCCGGAAGCGGATCGACCGCCTCGGATCGCGACGAGGAAGAAGACGCTCCGGAAGCCGTTACCTTCGACCAGATGTCGGAAGAGGAACTGCTCGCCGGCATCGAAGGTCTCGTGCCGCCGGAAAAGAGTGACGATTACTAAGCGAAACATTCGCTTAGCAAGTTTTCGTTCATTCTCTCGCCCTAATCTGCTTGAATGTTTTATGATGGCGGCGCCAACCTTCCCGGTTGGCGCGCCATTTTCTTTTCGTCCAGTGCCCATTCGCAGGCACTGAAGCGGTATCGAGGACATTTTTCAGGATGATGCGGCAATACGAGCTCGTGGAGCGGGTTCAAAAATACAAGCCCGAAGCCAACGAAGCTCTGCTCAACAAGGCCTATGTCTATGCCATGCAGAAGCATGGCCAGCAGAAGCGCGCCAGCGGCGACCCCTATATTTCCCATCCGCTCGAAGTCGCCGCCATCCTCACCGACATGCATCTCGACGAGTCGACCATCGCGGTCGCCCTGCTGCACGATACGATCGAAGATACCACCGCCACCCGTGCCGAGATCGACGAACTGTTCGGCGAGGATATCGGACGGCTGGTCGAGGGCCTCACCAAGCTGAAGCGCCTCGACCTCGTCTCCAAGAAGGCCAAGCAGGCGGAAAACCTGCGCAAGCTGCTGCTCGCCATTTCCGACGACGTGCGCGTTCTCCTCGTCAAGCTCGCCGACCGCCTGCACAACATGCGCACGCTCGAGCACATGAAGGCCGAGCAGAAGGCCCGCATTTCCGAAGAGACGATGGATATCTATGCGCCGCTTGCCGGCCGCATGGGCATGCAGGATATGCGCGACGAGCTGGAGGAACTGTCCTTCCGCTACATGAACCCGGAAGCCTACGACACCGTCACCCAGAGGCTTGCCGATCTCGAAGCTCGCAACGAGGGCCTGATCAAGAAGATCGAGGACGAGTTGCGCGAACTGCTGATCGCCAACGGTCTCAAGGACGCCTTCGTCAAGGGGCGCCAGAAGAAACCCTATTCGGTGTTCCGCAAGATGCAGTCGAAGTCGCTTTCCTTCGAGCAGCTTTCGGACGTCTACGGTTTCCGCATCATCGTCGGCGATATCCCGTCCTGCTACCGGGCGCTCGGCATTGTCCACACCCGCTGGCGCGTCGTGCCCGGACGGTTCAAGGACTATATCTCGAACCCGAAGCAGAACGACTATCGCTCCATCCACACCACCATCGTCGGCCCGTCGCGCCAGCGCATCGAGCTGCAGATCCGCACCCAGCTGATGCAGGAGATCGCCGAGTACGGGATCGCGGCCCACGCGCTCTACAAGGATGGCAGGGGCGGGGAGCTGCTGCCGAAGGAATCCAACGCCTATTCCTGGCTGCGGCACACGATCGAGTCGCTTGCCGAAGGCGACAATCCGGAAGAATTCCTGGAGCACACCAAGCTTGAACTGTTCCAGGACCAGGTCTTCTGTTTCACCCCCAAGGGCAAGCTGATCGCCCTGCCACGCGGCGCCACTCCGATCGATTTCGCCTACGCGGTCCACACCAATATCGGCAACACCACGGTCGGCGCCAAGATCAACGGCCGGATCATGCCGCTGGTGACGAGGCTCAACAACGGCGACGAGGTGGAGATCATCCGCTCCGGCGTGCAGGTGCCGCCCGCCGCCTGGGAAGAGATCGTCGTCACCGGCAAGGCGCGCTCGGCGATCCGCCGCGCCACCCGCATGGCGATCCGTAAGCAATATGCCGGCCTTGGCCACCGTATCCTCGAGCGCACCTTCGAGCGCGCCGGCAAGGTCTTTTCCCGCGAGACGCTGAAACCCGCGCTGCACCGGCTTGCCCACAAGGATGTCGAGGATGCCATCGCCGCCGTCGGGCGCGGCGAACTCTCCTCGCTCGACGTGCTGCGCGCCGTCTTCCCGGATTACAAGGACGAGCGGGTTACCGTGAAGCCGGCCGCCGACGACGGCTGGTTCAACATGCCCAGCGCCTCGGGCATGATCTTCAAGCTGCCGAACCAGCGGCGCGTCTCGCCCGAGGAAATCGAGGCCGGTCCCGATCCGCTGCCGATCCGCGGCCTTTCCGGCAACCTGCAGGTACGCTTCGCGCCGAGCGGCGCCGTGCCCGGCGACCGCATCGTCGGTATCATGGAAAAGAACAAGGGCATCACCATCTACCCGATCCAGGCGTCCGCCCTGCAGCGATTCGATGATCAGCCGGACAGCTGGATCGACGTGCGCTGGGATCTCGACGAGGCCAACAAGTCCCGCTTCCCCGCCAGGATCGAGGTCAACACGCTGAACGAGCCCGGCACGCTCGCAACCGTCACTCAGACGATCGCCCATCTCGACGTCAACATCCGCACGCTGACCATGGGCAGCAACCGCGCCGCCGATTTCTCCGAGATCACCATGGAGGTGGAGGTCTGGGACCTGCGCCAGCTGAACCAGCTGTTGAGCCAGATGAAGGATCTCGACTGCGTGGCGAACGTCAAGCGGGTGTATGACTGAGGGGTGCGGCAAGCTCCCTTACCCGCCAATCAGCCTTGTACCGTCTCCGCCTGGCTCACCAACGCAGCCGCCTCGCTCGCATCCCGCACGAATGCCCCCTGCGCCCGCAGCGTCGATTGCAGCTCGGCGATATCCACCTCCCGCGGCGCGACGCCGCGATTGGCCGCGATGCCGGCCGCGGCGCCCGCCGCCTGTCCAGTCAGCCAGCACTGCGGAATTTCGCGCATGAAGCCATGGCTGTTCGCATCGCAGGAGATGTGCCGCCCGGCGGCCAGCAGTCCGTCCAGTCTTGCAGGTACCAGTGCCCCATAGGGCACCGAAAGGACTGGAAATTTTGGCGACACAGAGGGGCTGACGCCGACTTCGTCGGGCTGCACCGCGCCGCTTGCCCACTGGCTGCGTTCGATGCGCCCGACGCCCGCCAGGCGCCGCGTATGCCGGACGCCGAGTTGCGGGGCGCTGAGCAGCATGTAAGCGTCCTTGAACCCCGGTGCATGTGTCCTGAAGAATTCGCAATGCGACTGCATGAACCGGTGCGAGCGGATTTCGACTTCGGTCATGTCGTCGACATTGAGCGCTGAAAGCCCCGATTGCCGCGGCCCGAGGAACAGCGCGATGTCGTTGCGCCAGGAAACGTAGGGCGTCTGGAAGAACCCGAGCTGGTCGCGCCCGAGCGTGTTGAAGTCGGCAAACGCCTGTTCCTGCTCCGATCGGAAGGCGAGCCATGTGGCCATGTCAACGCCGCCTAGCATGAAGCCGGTATTCATCGAGTGATGCACGTCGCCTTCCTCGATATCGGCCTCGAAACCCGCTCCTGCGCGCGCAAAAACGTCGCCGTCGCCGGTGCAGTCCACCACGACCTTGGCCATGATTCCCTGGCGACCTTCCTTGCTTTCGAAGATGACGCCCTTGACCGCGCCGTCCTCGACCACTGGTGTTGCCGCCCAGGAATGGAAGACGATCCGTACGCCCGCCTCGATCAGCATTTCCTGCGAGGTGAGTTTCAGTCTTTCAGGGTCGATCGTCGGCGCCCAGGTGACGATGCCGTGGAAAGCGGATGTGCGCAGCCGCCAGTATTTCGCGAGATCCGCGTCCCGCTGCCCCCACAGGCTCCTGTCCGGCCCGGCAACGGCCTCGGGCGGCAGACGGCCGAGAACCTCCTCGGCAAAGCCGCGAATGACCTGCCGCCCGTCCCAGTCGGTCATCCGGTCGATCCAGATCACCACGCCTCCGGTGGAAAGCCCGCCGAGATGATTGTAGCGCTCCAGCACCACGACCTCCGCGCCGGTTCGCGCAGCTGCAAGTGCTGCGGCGGTCCCGGATGGTCCCCCGCCCACGACCAGCACGTCGCAGCGATGATAGACCGGAATGTCGCGCGCCTCTTCCCGGAGGGCGCCCTCGCCGTTGCGACGGGGGAAGACATACTGCCCTGATTCAAAAATGTCGGAACTCAGGAAGCGGTTCTCGTTCTGGCGTATCTCCTTCACCGACACGTTGCGATCACTCATGGCATCCTCCTCATTTCCGCCGGCCGTCGCGCCCGACAGCCCGAGGAGGATTTAGCCAAGGAAAAGGCTGGTCGGAAAGACACCAATCCGCCGATAGAGCTTTCTCGATTCAGGCAAGAATCGGCCCCGTAGAACGGGCGAAAGACCCGGATGATCGCTTGGAACCCGGAGCCGACCGTGGTCAGCCGGCCGATGCGGCCGTGAAAACAGCCAACTGGGCGGCGAAAGCACGCTCGTATGCGGGCCGCGCTTCGCCGCGGGCGACATAGGCGGAGAGGTTCGGATAATCGTCCAGGATATCCGATGACGCTTTCAATCGGAGCAGCACCGACACCATCAGAAGGTCGCCGGCACTGAATTCGCCATCGAGCCAGTCGGCCTCGCCAAGGCGGCGGGAAAGATCGGCCAGCCGTTTCCGGATGGTGCCGTCGAGGGCGCTCACACGCTTTTCGTACCAGGGCTCGTCGCGCTCGAGGATGTTGGCGAGGCTGCGGTCGAAGATCGGCGGCTCGACGGTGTTGAGGGCGGCAAACATCCATGCGATCGCCCGCGCCCGGGCATTCGCATCGTCCGGCAGCAGGCCTCCGTGACGTTCCGCGATATGGAGTACGATCGCTCCCGACTCGAAGAGCGCGAGATCGCCTTCTTCGTAGGTCGGGATCTGCCCGAAAGGCTGAAGCGCCAGATGCGGGGGTTCCTTTATCGCCTTGAAGGAAACCAGGCGAACGTCGTAGGGCTGCCCCGTTTCCTCGAGCGCCCAGCGAACGCGCATGTCGCGCGCCAGTCCTCTGCCGCGGTCGGGCGACCGTTCGAAGGCGGTAATAGTAATGGTCATCGTCGTCCTCCATGGCTTGTCCGTCTTGAAGACGGCCGACAAAACGAGATTCCGACATCCGTGCTCGAAATAATGCCTGGGATCATACCGAATGCGCCCGAAAACGCACGCTCCTCTGACTTGAGCGTCGGCTTCTCCGCATGGTGGACCTGGAAAAACGTGATGCTCGCCCATTTCCTGCGCATCCCCATTAACCCGACATGCTTCCCGCGCATGGCTGCCCGGCGGTTGCGGCGTTGGTAAAGCATGACGCCACGTCTTATGTTGTTGCAGTGCAATATTAGAAAGAAAGAAGACATCATGTTTGACTCAGTACGCAAGTTCGCCCGCGCTTTCCGCGTTCCCACCACCCAGGACCGTGAAGTCGCCTACCTGAACGAAGCCAACGACCGGATCGACCTCGAATACCGCATGCGCCAGGTCGACCGCGGCATGTTCCGCAAGTCGGGTTTCTAAGCGACACGCTTCGACCAGCCACCTGTTCGCGCGGAAACGACGCCGCGCGGCTGCTGCAGGTCTTCCCGCGTCGACGCGACCGGTGACCGGATCATCTCTGCGAAAGCCGCTCTTATGCAGGGCGGGCCAATTTTCGCCATCATCTTCGGCTTGGGCTAAAGCCTGTTCGACCGAAGATTACCGCAGCTGACGGATGAATATCCCGCTGCCGAACCAGATGCGCCCCGATGCCGTTTCGCCGCCGTACACCGCTTGGAATTCGTGAAAGACTGCGCCGTGCCGTCCTGCCTCCCAAGGGCTTTCGCCGCGTCCTCGAATATTATCGCCTGAAGGTGATGCGCATCGGCGGTTCGCCGCATGCGGTTGCCGCTGGCCTTGCGATCGGCGTGGTCAGCGCCTGGACGCCGTTTCTCGGCCTCCACATCCTGTTTGCGATCCCGCTTGCCTATCTCTTCGGCGGCAGCATGATCGCTGCGGCGCTCGGCACCACCTTCGCCAACCCCATCACCTGTCCGATCATCTGGCCGCTCACCTGGAAGCTAGGCGAGACGATGCTTGGCCACGACGCCGCCGGCCACGACAGTCTCGATCTCGGCAGGTTGTTTCACCACCTCGACGTCTCGCAACTCTGGCGGCCGGTCCTGGAGCCGATGCTGATCGGTTCCCTGCCGCCCGGCATCCTGTCCGGCCTGGTCTTCTACGCCGTCACTTATCTTGGCGTGCGCAGTTTTCGCAACCGGCGGCTGGAACGCTTGACGGCGCGGGCCGGAGCCCTCAAGTCAGTATAGGACTGACAAGAACCGGCCGGGCGCCGCGAGGAAGATTTCATGATCATCGGCATGGGCAGTGACCTCATCGACATAAGACGCGTGGAGAAATCCATCGAACGGTTCGGCGAGCGTTTCACCCATCGCTGTTTCACCGAGATCGAGCGGGCGAAATCCGACCGCCGCCAGAACCGGGCGGCCTCCTATGCCAAGCGGTTCGCCGCCAAGGAGGCGTGCTCCAAGGCACTCGGCACCGGCATCGCCCACGGCGTGTTCTGGAAGGATATGGGGGTTGTCAACCTGCCCGGCGGGCGGCCCACAATGGTGCTCACCAACGGCGCCGCCGAACGCCTCGCGAGCATGATGCCGGCGGGCCATGAAGCGGTTATTCACATCACCATCACCGACGAATACCCTTATGCGCAGGCCTTCGTGGTGATCGAAGCGCGCCTCGCGGCCTAATCGACCATTGCCGCCGCTTTGCGAAGGGTTTAGAGAACGCAAAACCGCTGGCAACAGCCGAGCCGAACAGAAAGACGTCAAACGTGTCCGACAAAGCCGAGACCAAGTCGCAGAACAGCCTCTGGGAAAACATCAAGGTCATCATCCAGGCTCTTCTGCTGGCGATGGTGATCCGCACCGTGCTGTTTCAGCCTTTCACCATCCCGTCCGGCTCCATGATGCCGTCCCTGCTCGTCGGCGACTATATCTTCGTCAACAAGTTCACCTACGGTTACTCGAAATATTCGCTGCCGTTCTCGCCCAATCTTTTCTCCGGCCGTATCCTTGAGTTCAGCGAACCCAAGCGTGGCGACGTCATCGTCTTCCGCCTGCCGAGCCATCCGGACATCGACTATATCAAGCGCCTGATCGGCCTGCCGGGCGACCGCGTCCAGGTCACGAACGGCGTGTTGTTCCTCAACGGCAAGCCGGTACCCAAGCAGGGCGACGGCACCTTCACATCCGATTACAGCCTCGATCCGGGCACCGACGTGCCGGTCTTCCGCGAAACGCTCGACAACGGCGTCACCTATGACACGCTCGACCATTCTCCGGTTTCGCGCGGCGACAACACCCAGGAATTCGTCGTTCCGGCCGGCCATTATTTCTTCATGGGCGACAACCGCGACAACTCGCTCGACAGCCGTTTCGACGTCGGTTACGTACCCGCCGAAAACCTGGTCGGCCGCGCCAGCGTCATCTTCTTCTCGCTCGGCAACGACACCTCGTTCCGCGAGATCTGGAAATGGCCGACCAACATGCGCTGGGATCGGATTTTCAAGGTCGTTCGGTGATGAAGTCAAAGACGCTTTCGGCGGAGGAACGCGGCCAGCTTGAAAAAGCCATCGGTCATGAATTCGCCGACAAGCAATGGCTCGACCGGGCGCTTACCCATGCGAGCACCGGGTCGGCCAAGAGCGCCAATTACGAACGGTTGGAGTTCCTCGGCGACCGCGTGCTCGGCCTATGCGTCGCCGAACTGCTGTTCAAGACGTTCCGCACCGCTGCCGAAGGCGAGCTTTCCGTGCGCCTGAACCAGCTGGTCAGCGCCGATAGCTGCGCCATCGTCGCCGACGAACTGGAACTGCACCGTTTCATCCGTACCGGCGCCGACGTCAAGAAACTGACCGGCAAGCGGATGATGAACGTGCGCGCCGACGTGGTCGAAAGCCTGATCGCCGCGCTCTATCTGGATGGCGGGCTGGAAGCCGCACGCGGCTTCATCATCAGGTACTGGGAAGGCCGCGCCACCCGCGCCGACGGCGCGCGGCGCGATGCCAAGACCGAGCTGCAGGAATGGGCGCATGCAAAATTCGGCCTGACGCCCGCCTACAGGGTCGACGAACGCTCCGGACCGGATCATGATCCACGCTTCACGGTGACGGTCGACGTTCCGGGCGTGGCGCCGGAGACCGGCGTGGACCGCTCCAAGCGCGCCGCCGAACAGGTGGCCGCCACAAAGATGCTCGAACGCGAAGGCGTGTGGCAGAAACCCTCTGCCGAACAATGAATTGGACACCATGACCGAGAACGACAACACTACCGGTGAAGAGAACGCAACCGGCCAGACCTCTGCTGAGGCGACACCCGCTGGTGCGACCCATTCCGGCTTCGTGGCGCTGATCGGCCCGACCAACGCCGGCAAATCGACGCTGCTCAACCGGCTGGTCGGCGCCAAGGTGTCGATCGTCAGCCACAAGGTGCAGACGACGCGCGCCATCGTGCGCGGCATCGCCATCCATAACAACGCCCAGATCGTCTTCATGGATACGCCCGGCATCTTCAAGCCGCGCCGCCGGCTCGACCGCGCCATGGTGACCTCGGCCTGGGGCGGTGCCAAGGATGCCGACCTGATCCTGCTCCTGATCGACAGCGAACGCGGCATCCGCGGCGATGCCGAGGCGATCCTCGAAGGCCTGAAGGAAGTCCATCAGCCGAAGATCCTGGTCTTGAACAAGATCGACCGCGTCCGCCACGAGGATCTGCTGAAGCTCACCGCCACGGCCAACGAGGCTGTGCCGTTCGAGCGCACCTTCATGGTGTCGGCGACCACCGGTTCCGGCTGCGACGACCTGATGGATTATCTGGCCGACAAGCTGCCGGAAGGCCCCTGGTATTATCCGGAGGACCAGATCTCCGACCTGCCGATGCGCCAGCTCGCCGCCGAGATCACCCGCGAAAAACTCTTCCTGCGCCTCCACCAGGAACTTCCCTACGCGAGCCACGTCGAGACGGAGAAGTGGGAGGAGCGCAAGGACGGTTCGGTGCGCATCGAACAGGTGATCTACGTGGAGCGCGACAGCCAGAAGAAGATCGCGCTCGGCAAGAACGGCGACGCCATCAAGGCGATCTCCACCGCATCCCGCAAGGAACTCTCCGAGATCCTCGAACAGCCGGTCCACCTCTTCCTGTTCGTCAAGGTCCGCGAGAACTGGGGCGATGATCCGGAACGTTTCCGCGAAATGGGACTGGAATTTCCGAAGTCCTGAGCAATGCGATATCCGCCTGCGCCGCCGCCCGGCGGCGTCAATTCTTCCGGGCGTCAGCTGCGGACGACGTCGCTAGGTAGTAGCGGTTTTTATCCATCATTATAACGACTTGCTAACGTAGAGCCGACGATCCAATTTATCGATAAAGTGGCACGGAGAGTCATGAATGTCGGACGTGGGATCGGGAGAGGAAGACACGGGCTCGGATGATCCGAATTCTCTCGGCTTCTACAGTTGGGTCGTCCCGGAAAACAAGGTGTATGGCGACCAGGTGATCGCCGACATATTCGGCGTTTCCGAAGAGGAACTGGCTGCCGGCGCCCCGATCGAAAGGGTCATCCGCTACATCAACGAGGGCGACCGGCAACGGGTCGCCAAGGCGATCCACGATGCGATCGTCGGCGGCGGCGCGTACCGGGAAAATTACCGCCTCACCCATCCGGACGGGCGCCGGATCGACGTCATTGCCAATGGCCGTTGTCTGCGGGATGCCGAGGGCGTTCCGTATATCTATTCCGGCACCGTTGCCATCCAGTCCGCGGCCGCGGCGGTTGCCGCGACCGATCCTCTGGAACGCCATTGCCGCGCCGCTCTCTGGCTCGCCACCAAGCGCCGCCAGATGCTCGCCGCGCGCTATCTCACGTCGGCGCTCAACGTGCTCGGCAAATAGGCTTGCGCGTCACTTCTGCCGGTCCATTAGAGCCTTGATTTCCTGGTAGCGCCGGCGGTTGTCCTGATCCTGCTCGTTGGGTCCGTAGCAGGTGTCGGAAATGCAGAAACGCTGCAGACGGAAGGGCGGCTGCCCCTTGTCGAACTCGCATTCGATCTGGTTGGTGAAATCGGTCGGCTTGGCGTCCTCGCGGGTGGAATAGGTCAGCCGCGCGCCAGGCGGATCCAGTTCCGGGAAGGACTGGACGATACCCGTCTTGATCGACGGCACCAGCAGGAAATTCTTGGCGACCGTGATGCAGGCCTGCTCGAGCTGCTGCGATTGCGCGGCAGCCGGCGAGGGGAAAAGGGTGGCGGGCGAGGCGGTCAGAAGGGCGGCGGCGAAGAGGGCGTAGTTCATGAAGACTCCCAGGGGTCATAGTGGCGTCGCGAATTTTCGCACAGGAATCCAAATGGAGGCCGATTTGTTCCAGGCAAGCCCATAGGCATCTGCATCTTTGCCGCAGCCGCGCGACAGCAGAAACCGATTCAGTCCGAAGGACTTATGCTTTATTGTTGAATCGGCTTCAAAGGAGCTTGAACAGATACATGCAGTGGCAGGACGAAGCGATCATCATAGGCGTCAAACGCCACGGCGAGACAAGCGTCATCGCCGAGCTGATGACCCGTGATCGTGGAAGGCATCTGGGCCTCGTCCGCTCCGGCCGTTCGCGGGCGATGCAGCCGGTGCTGCAGGCCGGAAACCGGGTGGAAGTGGTCTGGCGCGCAAGGCTCGACGAACATCTCGGCGAGTTCAAGCTGGAACCGATCCGATTGCGCGCCGCCAAGCTTATGGAGACGGCGACCGCCGTCTACGGCGTTCAGGCGATGGGCGCGCTGCTGCGCCTGCTGCCCGAGCGCGACCCGCATCCGCATCTCTTCGATGCGCTGGACATCATCCTCGATGCCTTCGACGATCCGTCCGATGCCGGTGAGCTTTTCGTGCGGTTCGAGCTTGCGGTGCTGAACGACCTCGGCTTCGGCCTCGACCTCACCGAATGCGCGGCGACCGGCGGCCGCGAAAACCTTGTCTACGTCTCGCCGAAAACCGGCCGCGCAGTCTCCCGCGAGGCCGGCACGCCCTATGCCGACCGCATGCTGGCCCTGCCGGGGTTCCTCGGAGAAGGCGCCGCTTCCGCCGCCGACCGCGACAGCATGGCGGAGGCCTTCCGGCTCACCGGCTATTTCCTGCACCGCCACGTCTACGAACCCCGGGGGCTGACGGAAAACGCCGCCCGCGACGGTTTCGTCCAGGCGGCGCTGAAGGCGCTTTCGAAGGATGCGGAACGCCAGGCCAGCTAAAGGCCTGGCCGGCCGTTACTCCGCCGGCTGCGGCTGCAATACCCCGCGGTCCACCGGCTTTTCCTGTATCGGCCAATGCACGGCGGCGGCAAAAAGGCCGAGTGCCACACCGAGCCACCAGACCGGGTCGTAGGAGCCGAAACGGTCGTAGAGATAACCGCCCATCCACACGCCGAGGAACGAGCCCACCTGGTGCGACAGGAAGACGAGGCCGCCGAGCAGCCCCAGATGGCGGGTGCCGAACATGATGGCGACGAGGCCATTGGTCGGCGGCACGGTGGAAAGCCAGAGCAGCCCCATGACGATCGCGAACACGATCACCGAGAAAGGCGTCTGCGGCAGGATGAGGAAGGCGGTCACCGCGATCGACCGGGCGATATAGATATAGGCGAGGAAATAGGGCTTCGAATACCGCTGGCCGATAAAGCCCGCGCCGAGCGAGCCGATGATGTTGAAGAAGCCGATCAGCGCCATGGCGATCACCGCGTAAGCGGGCGCGACGCCGATATCCCCGAGATAGGCCGGGAAATGCGCGGTGATGAAGGCGACCTGGAAGCCGCAGACGAAGAACCCGGCGGTCAGGAGCAGGTAGCTCTGATGAGCGAAGGCTTCCTTCAGGGCCGCACCCACCGATTGCTGGAACTGGCTGTGCGACTGGCTTCCCGAGCTTGCATTGCCCCGCAACGGAAAGGCGAGCAGCGGCACGATCAGCATCAGTACCGATAGATAGACCAGGCTGTCGGACCAGCCGAAATTGCTGATCAGCGCCTGGCTCAGCGGCGCAAACAGGAACATGCCGGCCGAGCCTGCGGCCGTGCCGATGCCGAACGCCATCGAACGCTGCTCCGGCGTCACGTTGCGGGCAAAGGCCGAAAGGATGACGCTGAAGGAGCCGGCGGCGATCGCCAGGCCGACCAGCACGCCCCCGCCGATATGCAGCCAGACCGGCGCGGCGGCATTGGCCATGATGATCAGGCCGGCGGCATAGAGCACGCCGGACATGGTGAGCACGCGGCCTGTACCGTATCTGTCTGCAAGCGCCCCGAAGAACGGCTGGCCGAGCCCCCAGGCAAGGTTCTGGATCGCCATGGCGAGCCCGAAGGTGGACCGGTCCCAGCCGGTGTCGGCGAGCATCGGAAGCTGGAAGAAGCCCATGGCCGAACGCGGGCCGAAGGTCAGCATGGCGATCAGGGCGCCGGCGATGATGATCAGCCAGGGCATGGAAGCCGGCTTCCGCGCGGATGGCGATGCAGACATGGGCATGCGATTCCTCCTCGAAAACAACAAGAAACCATATCGCGTGCGCCGCTGTTCTTAAAACAACTTTTCCTCAATCAATCCATCACCGGGATTGATGTGCCGTGGATTTGCGAATGCCGTGCAGTTTGCGATGGGCAGGGCTTTGCAGACGAGGGAAGAGGGCGCGGCATTCTTAACCCTCCCCCTTGTGGGGAGGGTGGCCGGCAGGCCGGAGGGGTGTTGATGCGGAGCGAAGACCCCTCCCCACAAGGGGGAGGGGCTCCACACGCCCCCTTACGGCGTCCCCGGCGGATCGATCGCCGGTGGTGCTGCGCGGCCGAGCCGGGCCTCGCGCCAGATGGTAAAAATGCCGGCGCCGATGACGATCGCGACGCCGAGGATCATGTTGGCGGTCATTACCTCGCCGAACACGAAGACGCCGATCAGGCAGACCAGCACCGACTGGATATAGGACATCGGCTGCACGACAACCGCATCGAGCAGGTTGAAGGCGCGGATCAGAAGATAATGCCCGCTTATGCCGGTGATGCAGAGCACCAGCATCCACAGCCAGTCGGTGGGCGTGACCTGCGTCCAGTAGAACGGGCCGACGAGGGTGATCGTCACGGCGCCGACGACGCCGGTATAGAAGAAGGCCGTGTCGGAGGTGTCGGTGCGGCTGGCAAGCCGGGTCATGACGGAATAGAGCCCGAACATCAGCGTTGCGACCATCGGGATGACGATCCGGGCGTCGAAGGTGGCGTTGAGCGGGTTGACGATCAGAAGGATGCCGATAAAGCCGACGCCGATCGCCGTCCACCGCCGCCAACCGACTTTTTCGCCGAGGAAAGGCACCGAAAGACAGGCGACCACCAGCGGCGTCGCCGCAAACATCGTATGGCTGGCCGCGAGCCCGACATGCGAGAAGGAGAAGATCGAGATGACGATCTGCACCGCCAGCAGCGCGCCGCGGGCAATCTGCAGCCATGGCCGGCGGGCGCTTGCCGCAACCTTCACCCCGCCGGCCGAGCGACTGGCCAGCGCAAACGCAAAGCCCGCGAACGCCCAGTAGCGGATCATGGTGATGAAGATCGGCGGATAGGCGCTGCCCAGATGTTTGGAAATCCCGTCCTGCATCGAAAAGATCGTCACCGCCGCAATGGCGCAGATGAGGCCGGTGGACCGAGGGGTCATGAAGGCAGTCTCTTTCGACAAACCGCCCGAAAACCCGGCCGGCGCATGAGGATCAGGCAGCGTATGGTGATGACCCCGTTGTGACCGTTCGGCAAGGGGCCGGACAACCTGCTTTTGCGAATAGCTGCCATGCGTGAGGTGGGGGAGTGGGGTGGTTGGGGCGTGGTGGCCGCTTTGCGCAAAGCGGTCATTGACGGAGACGCAAAGAGCGGTAACCTGTGTCAAATGACGGTCATTGCATACAAGGTTGCGTGACCGAAGTAGTTACTAGCCAGTCTCACTATAGCTACAAGTCATCGGGACTTCATTCCCCAAGCCATGTCGACACCGATTTCATCTCCGCGTTTTAGTGATGTCGCAATCGTCGGCGACGATGCGTTCCTAACAGCAATGCTATGCTCTCGTCTGGCAAAGCAGGGAGAATATCTGACTGTCTTGGAAGCCCCCCGCATGGCACGACCAGACGTGCAGGCTGAGGTGGTCACTTGCAACAACACTCTTGCACGGGTCGGAGCAACACGGAACTTTTTTGCTGGCGTAGAAATCGATGCCAAGAACGCTTTGAGTCCCTATTACAATGGCACTGAAATCACCGATGCATCCAGCGAAGACGTGATAGCTAAAATACCCGTACTGCATAACAACGGGGAACTTGTCTGGGGCCGAGACAACATTGGCGTTGGTCTTTTGAAGGCAATGCGGGAGAAAAAGCACCTTGTTTTCTCTGATTCAGCGCCAACTCACACATATCAACGCGGCTTGAACTCGCATTTGGTGGTGGTCGAAGATGGCGATCCACTGGCTCAGGTGATAGCGGCCAACTATGCGTGGTCTCTTGGTGCTGGCATCTGCGTGATCCCCGAAGTGAGTAAAGTTGAAGAAGACGACATCCTTGCACGATTTTATTCGTCGTCGGATGTCTCACAAACGGTCTCACAACAGCAGATTTTGCGGGATCTCGCTGAAACTCTGCGGCTGTTAGTTGCTGATGCACCTATTCCCAAAGCTGGATCGGGTGCTTCGGTGACGTTTATCACCGGGAAACTTCCGTTCGGGTTTGCTTTTCCCGACATACCGTCCACACACCTGTTCGTTTATCCACGTTTGGGTGTTACGATCGTCAACGGCTTTGCGCGGCAGATAGATCGTACAATCGGTACAGTTGTCGCCGCATTAGTTGATCCCAAGCAAACTGATGCTCCTGAGGTTGCCAAAGTCCGCGAAGCCCTTTTCAATCGCGGTAGCCTTATTCGGACGTATGAAGGCGATGGTGCGTCGGTCCGCGCAATCAGCACAATGATCGACTGGTATCCTTATGACTTCCTCTTGATCGCTACCCATTGCGGTGACGTTAGCGGAGTACGTGACACTTATCGGTTCACCGACAGTGCCGGCAGTGAACGGGAACTTGTCGTTGATAGCGCCCCAGGCATTGCCACGACCGATGACCCTGATTTGTTCAAGGTCACGGTGATGAACGTGTTCCATAGCATCGATGGGGTATCGTGGACTGACCCTGATAAAGACAGCAAGGTCGAGGTCGGTACGGCTATCAAGGACTGGATTGATCTAACGACAGGTGGAAGAGAGTTAAAGCCAGTCAAGAAGGAACAGATAGACCGGGTCTACGGCTCTGCTGCGCTTGCAATGTCCGATTTCAACTACATCGCAATGGTGCAGACGATTGCAGGGTATGGCAATCCAATCATCGTCAACAACGCCTGTGTTTCCTGGCATCAGCTTGCAAGCCGTTTCATGTACGCAGGAGCCTCTACCTACATTGGGACGCTTGCCGAGGTTCTTCCGTGGGAAGCCGAAGAAGTGATTGTTAGGGCGATTACCAAGCACTACGACAAGCCACTCGCTCATGCGATATGGTCCGCACAACGAGAGACCTATCAGGGCTCAGTGCGGAAGCCTTATGTCGTGACAGGAGTTTACACCTCGCAACTTCGGCCAACGACGGCTGATGCACCTGAATACATTGCGCGTCGCATCCTTGGTATGATGGACATTCTCAGCAACCGCCGAAAAGGTCAGTTGACTGACTACGCGCTTAAGGAACTCGGGGAAACCATCGCCTACTACCAGCGCGAGTTCGAACATCTGGTCAAAGCCTACCCCAAATATAAGCCGATGTTCGACTCGCTCCTACAGTCATTCCTCGCAAGACGGAAACGTGGCTAAGGCGCGCGGCCTACTTCTTCCGAGTGGGGCCTATGTTCTGACATCACGACACAGCATGTCCGGAATGGGCGGAAAACGGACGAGGGCCTCTACTAAGCCCAACCAACGCCGCATCCCCACACTCACCTCTCCACCAACAACCCCGAAACCAGCGTCAGAAACACCTCCACCGCCTTCTTCGACACCGCGTCCGGGTCTTCCGCATTGGCAATCCAGAGTGCGGCGCTCAGCGTCGCGCCGTTGACGAGGCGGGCGGTGGCTTCGGCGTCGACGGGGCGGATCGTGCCCTGGTCGATCAGTTTCTGCAGGCTCGCGGTCGTGGCGCGGATGCAGGCGCTCTGGTTCGGCCATTGCGACGGATCGCCGAGCACCGCGGGGCCGTCGAGCAGCATGATGCGCTGGATCTCCGGCTCCAGGGACATCTCGATAAAGGCGACGCATTCGTCGACGAAAGCCTGCCAAGGCGTCTCGGCCCTTGATGAGATGGCGCTGAGCCGGTCGGACATTTCGGCGTCCATCTGCATGATCACCGCCATCAGCAGGCCCTTCTTGTCGCCGAAATGGTGGTAGAGCGCCCCGCGCGTCAGCCCGGCGCCGGCGGTGAAATCGTCCATCGAGGCTTCGGCATAACCTTGGCGCGCAAACGCGTGCCGCGCGGCCGCGATCAGCTTGGCCTTCGTTTCGGCGATCATTTCCTTGCGCGGCCTCGCGGCGCTCTTCAGGCCCGTGTCGGAAGCCATCTCGGGTGCGATCTTGTCTGCCATCTTCTCAGCCATGCGGACTCCGAATTATTCGCATACGCGTCGTATGTTAATTGACATACGAAACGTATGCGACTATTTACCTTACATACGCGGCGTATGTAAGTCCTCATTCAAAATAACCCAAGGAGCAGGCTATGCCCAATCCCTATCGCGAAATATTCGCAAGGCCGGGTACGAAAGGTTTTTCCGCCGCCGCTTTCGTGGCGCGGCTGCCGCTGCCGATGACGACGATCGGCCTTGTCGCCATGCTTTCCCAGACCCATGGCGAATATTGGCTGGCCGGCGCGGTCTCGGCCACGTTTGCGCTCGCCAACGCCTTCATCTCCCCGCAGGTGTCGCGCTGGGTGGATGCCAAGGGCCAGTCGGCCGTACTGGTACCGACCACGTTAGTCACCTTTTTCGCGCTGATCGGCCTTGCCACTGCTGCCTGGATGCGCTGGCCGATCTGGACCCTGTTCGCCTTTGCCCTCGTCGCCGGGCTGATGCCGAGCATGATGGCTCTGGTGCGCGCCCGCTGGTCGGAGATCTATCGCGACCGGCCGGAACTGCACACCGCCTTCGCCTTCGAATCCGTCATCGACGAACTCGTTTATATCTGCGGCCCGGTCTTCGGCATCGGCCTCAGCGTCGCGCTCTTCCCCGAAGCCGGCGTGCTCGCGTCGGCCGCCTTCCTGGCGGTTGGCACGACGCTCTTCGTCGTCCAGAAATCGACCGAACCGAAGGTCGATCCGCATCGCGTAAAAGGCGGCGGTTCGGTCATGCGGCTTCCGGCCATGTGGTTCCTGGTCGTGCTCTGCGCCGGCATGGGCATCATCTTCGGCACGGCGGAAGTCTCGGTCGTCGCCTTCTCGGAAGCGCTGGGCAACAAGGGGGCCGCCAGCTACATCCTGTCGGCCTATGCCGCCGGTTCCTTCGTGGTCGGCATCGTCTTCGGCGCCATTAAGTTCAAGTCGTCGCTCGCCCGCCGGCTGCTCTTCGCAAGCCTTGTCGCCGCCGTTACCACACTGCCCATGCCCTTCGTCGGCAGCCTCTGGGGCCTGACGGCAGTGATCTTCCTCGCCGGTGCTGCGATCTCGCCGACCTTCATTTCCGCCATGACCCTGATCGAACGCATCGTTCCCTCGTCGCAGGTCACCGAAGGCATCACCTATGCCATGACCGGCATGAGCATCGGCTTTGCCGCCGGCTCCTCGCTCGCCGGCTGGACGATCGATGCCTACGGCGCCTCCAACGGCTTCTGGGTCGCGGTCGCCGGCGGCGCGCTGGCGTTCACAACGATGCTGCTGGGTTATGGCTTGCTGAACCGGCCGGAGCGGCAGGTAGCGGTAGGGGCGGGAGCACTGAACCCGGCGGAATAGGCATGACGAGCACCCGTCGCGCTCGGAAAGGGCGGCGGGTGCCCAGGCTTTTTGGTCTAGCAGCCCGATCCCGTTCAGGCAGAATTCCGCTGGGTGGATGGCGGCCGCTGGTCTGGCACTCAAGATTTCGCGCCTGCGGTTGGTGTTCCGTAAAGAAATGAAGCCGATAGTTGCGCCAGGCGATGGCCTGTAAATCCGCAGGGCATGACGCCACAAGTACTCTTCCCTGCTGCGGTGACGATGAAAGACATCGGGCATCTGAGGAACGATGATGACTGCTATTTCTTCAGTGAATAGTACCGCGCTGCTTATCCTGCGGCAGCCGGTGGCAGCGGCTTCGGTTCAGGCCGGTTCTTCCGAGACCGGCGCTGCGGAGTCCGACATTCTCAAGATTGCCAACGGCGTGTCCAGTGAACCGGCCAAGGCATCCAGGCAGGCTGCTGCCGCGGCTGGAAAACTCGCCGTCGATTCTGCGCCGGCAGACGGGAAGATCGTCGTCGCCGGGCTGGGAAGCGCAGACACCTGGGGTGAGATCGAGGAGCGCGTCAAGGCCGATGACAGCTTGTCCGAAAGCCAGCAGCAGGCATGGTTGGGTAAACTGGAGAAGCTTCAGGAGATCTTTGCATCAGTCAAGAAGTTCAAAGGCTCGGCGAGTTATGAGATGGCTCGGTCGGGAGCCCATCAGTCGCAGCTGGCGGAACTGGGTGCCGGGGCGAGGGATCGTATGGAGGCCACCCATCAAGCCATCGATGCCTTTGCTGAAAAGCACGGACGTGGAAGGCCGTTCCAAGAGTTTTGAATCCGGTGGAGACGAGACGGGTGCCAATCACATTTGGTCTCTGCGCCTCCGCTGCGCGCGGCGTTGAACCCCGTGGGATAACAAGGAGGTCCGTCGTGGGGCGGCCCTTCAACTTTTCGGCGGCAGGCGCTCGAAATAATAGCGTTCCATCTCGGGCACGTAACGCACCACCTGAAATCCCGTCTTTTCGAGCAGTCGCCGCGAAGCGGCATTTTCCGGCCGGGCAAAGGCCCCGACCTTCGGCAGTTTCAGCACCTCGTCGGCTTCATGCATCGCTGCCGCCGTCAGCTCGCTGCCAAAACCCTTGCCCCAGCTATCGGGGTGAAAATAGTAGCCGAGCTCGACGCCCCAGCCCGGATCGAAGGGATCGTCGTAAAGCCCGCCCCAGCCGATGATCCGGCCAGTGTCCTTCAGCTCCACCGTCCAGGGTGCGTAACCGTCGCGGCGGCGGCGCCATTCGTGCACCGCCACCCGCCGCCGGCATTCCCTCGGTGAGCCGTCCACATGGGTGAACCGCATCGCGTTCGAGTCGCCGAGGAATTCAAACAGGGCAGGGACGTCGGCAAGCTTTGGGCGCCTGAGGATGAGCCGGTCGGTGACGATCATCGATGGGAACCCTTTAAGCCCGCCGCTTGATCGCCCAGGCCTCCGGCCGCTCGGCAACCACGCTCGCCTCATCGCCGATCTTGATCCGCCCGGTGCCGCGCGGCACGGCGTTCCAGCCGAACAGCGGGCCGGGCACGCGCCGGTCTGCGGACATGCGGATGCGGCCCATGGCGGGGATCGGGTCCGACACGTCGCGCGAGCCGGTCTGCTGGTCCTGCGTGGTCATGATGCAGCGGGCGCAGGGTTTGACGAAATCGAAGCGGATGCCGGCGATCTCGATGCCGGTCCAGCCGTCCTCGGCCCAGGGCTGGTCGTGGTCGAGCACGATATTCGGCCGGAACCGCTCCATGCCGACCGCGCCTTCGCCCTTCGCCGCCATGTCCGCATTGAGCGCCGCGAGCGATCCCGTCGTGGTGACCAGCACCTGGTAGCCGTCGGCAAAGGTCATCGGCGAATTGTCGCCCGCCCATTCCGGGCTTGCGACGCGGCGGGCCTGCTCGTCGAAGAACACCAGCCGGATATCGCGGCCGAGCCATTCCGACAGCACCGCATTGGCGGCATCGTCGGCAAGCGCCGCGTTGACGCTCGATTTCCACACGACCGTCTCCATGCGCCGGTCGGCCGGCGGCCGGGCGACGAGGATCTCGCCTTTGCCCTCCATCGCGAAGCGCACGGAATCGGTCTCCGGGTAGACCTCGAGCCTGGCGAGCGGCTGCAATTCCCGCTGGGTGATGAACATGCCGGTCGGATCGACGACCATCATCTCCCGGTCGCCGGGAATGCCTGATGCCGCGATCTCCGCTTGGGCGAGCGCGATGCCGCGGCCGCTCTTCAGGGGATAGAAGTTGAGTTCGCTGATCCGCATGGGAAGTCTCCTTCAAATCTCGTCGATGAAGAGGTCGAGGACCTGTTTCAGCCGCGCGTGGCGCTCTGTGGCAAAAGCCCGCCCCGCGGCCGTCTGGAAGCCGTCGGCGAGCTTGAACAGTTTCACCTCGAAATGGTCGATCGCATACGCCTTGTCGTCGAGCGGCCGATGTCTGGCGAGCGGATCGGCCGGGTCGTAGAGGCCGGAGCCCATCCGCCCGGCGATATAGAAGCAGCGCGCCGCGCCCACCATGCCGATTGCATCCAGCCGGTCGGCATCCTGCAGCATCTTCGCCTCCAGCGTCTCCGGCGTAATGTTCGCCGAAAAACTGTGCGCCGTCACCGCATGCGCGACCGCCGCGATATCCGGCTTGTCCCAGCCGAGATCGGCAAGGATCGCGGACGCCTTCTCGGCCGCCAGCCGCGAGGCCTGCGCTCGCAGCGGCGAGTTCTTCTCCACCGACACGCAATCGTGCAGCAGCACGGCGGCGGCCAGCACCCGCCCATCGCCGCCTTCCTTGGCATGGATGCGCATCGCATTGCGGAAGACGCGGAGAATATGGGCGATATCGTGCGAGCCGTCGTCGCCCTCGGTCGCATGCGGGATCAGGGTCTCGGCAAGCGCCTCGAAAGGCGAAAAGGCGGCGGCAAGCGGAGCTGTCACGAAGCGGGTTCCTGGGAATCGGTGGCGGCGGGTTCACCGCCTTTGTTCACCAGAATGCGCTGGTAGAAAAGCCCGATCCCGATCAGCACCGCGCCGAGTCCGATGAACGAAAGCGCCCGCAGAATCCCCTCGAGGTTCGACATGTCGACCAGGAACACTTTCACCACCGCGACCAGCACGAGAGCGGCGGAAGCGAGCCGCAGGCTCTTGGCGTCGAGCTTCGAGCCTATCGCCAGCAGCAACACGCCGATCAGCAGCCAGACCACCGAATAGGTATAGGTCTCGGCGGCCAGGAATCCCTTCCAGTCGGCGATGTTCTCGCCCTGCCAGAAGCGGCGTACCGAAAGCGTCGCCCACAGGAAGCCGAGTACCGCGCCGGCGAGCGCCAGCATGATCACATAGGGCATCGGCCGCCGCCCGCGGGCGTAATAGGCGACCAGCGCATAGGCGAGGCCGGGCAGAAGATAACCGAGCAGCAGCAGGTTGAGGAAAGGCCAGGAACCGGTGTTTTCGCCGCTGAAATAGGGGTTGAGCGCAAACACATGCAGCGACAGTGCATTGATCGTCGCGAGCACGCCGGCGATCATCGAACCCCAGCGGAAGACAGGGCTTGGCGACTTGAGATCGAGCGTCATCAGGATGCCGGAGAACCCGACCGTCAGCAACGTGTAGATCGACTGTTCGCCAAGCGTCGGCACCCGGTCGTCCAGCACGCCGCCGTTCATCGCATGGCGCACCAGCACCGCCACCGTCATCAGGGCGGCGAGCGAGGCGAGCGCCTGCATCAGGTTGCGGATGCGGAAATCGGTCGAATCCTTCAGCAGATAGGCCGTGACGATCGCCAGCAGCGTAGGAATGCCGTAGCCGGGCAGCAGCGCGTTGAAGAAGGGCGTCGTGCCGAGACTGTTCTGGCCGATCAGCGTCGGTTCCCAGGCGATGCGGCCAAAGACGATCAGGATCGCCGCCGCCATCATCCAGGGAAGCGCCGGCCATGGCCGCGCCCGCATGCCGAGCACATAGGCGAAACCCAGCACGGACAGGAGAATGGTGGTGACAATACCATTGGACAGCGCATGAAGCGCCAGCGTGAAACCGGCAAACGAGCCGGCAACGACGAGATTGGCGGCCCAGTCGATGCGGCCATCCGTCTCGTCGCGGTCGCGGAACAGCCATTCTGCACCGGCCAGCAGCACGAGGCCAAGACCGGCCCCGTAGAGCCCGTGGATCCAGTCGCGCCCGAGATTGCCGAAATTGAGGAAGCTGATCGTCGCGAGCGTGACCGGCACGCCCGACATCAGGACGCTCCAGACCATCGCAAATTCCGGCTCCGCCTTGCGGAAGCGCCTGAGAAACGCAAAGCCGAGCAGCGTGAACACCGCCCCGAGCAGCAGGCTGACGGCGATCTCGGTCGTATAGGTGATGACCGGCAGCGGCTCGTTGCCAACCGGCTGCGGCACATAGGTGTCGAGCAGCGAAATCGCCACGATGGCGAGGCTCAGCACCGCTCCGCCGGCCGCCATCATCGCCGGCCAGACCGCATAGGCCCGGCTGGCGCCGAGTGCCGCGAGCGCCGCGATCACCGCCGCGGCGGCGAAATACGGATCGATGCCGTCCACCGGGTTGGTCGCCAGCATGGCGAGCGACGGCAGCACCGACATGAACGCCACCGACAGCGTGATGGTCAGCGGCTGGCGCCCGAGCATTCCGCCCCAGCCGGTCTTGACCACTCGGTCCCTGCCATAGACTGCGCCCGGCCAGAAGAAGCCGGTGCCGGCGATCATCACGATCAGCGTCAGCGCTGGCGGTAGCGTATCGAACTCGTCCGCGCCGATGGCATAGGCGACCACCCAGAGCCCGATGCCGATATTGGCGAGCATCGGCACGATCGTCCATTGGCGGAAGCGCGAGGCGGCATTGACCGCCACCCAGGTGAGGCCGAGGAAGAGGAACAGTGCATTGGCGTTCGGCTCGTCGCTGGCGACGAGGCCGGGGGTCAGCAGCGAGGCGAGCAGGCCGAGCCCGGCCAGTGCCTGCCCGTGCAGCAGCGAGAGCGCGATAGTGGCAAACGAGACGAGCGCTAGCAGGGCAAAGGCGGGCGTCGCGCCGATGAATTCATAGACGCCGTAGGCCGCATAGATCGCCCCGAGCAGCGTCACGGCACCCGCCGCCGTCAGCGCGCCGGGGATCATCGCATTGCTGAACCGGTCGGACACCTGCGGCATCGCCCGGCGTCGCACGATCTCGCCACCGAGCATCAGGACGAGGCCGAACAGGCAGGCGAGCATGAGGCGCGCACCCGGTCCGAGCAGCCCGGCCTCGATCGAAGCGCGCACCAGAAAGATGCCGCCGAAGGCAAGCGCAACGCCGCCGACCCAGACCGGCCAGCGGGCACCGAGATAACTTTCGAGGTTTTCCTTGGTCTTCGGCTTGGCAGTCGGCAGTGCCACCGCCATTGCGGGAGCAGGGGCTTCTTCTGCGGCCGCAACATCTTCGGCAGCCGTGCTGGCTGCGATCGTCTCTTCCGGCACAGCCTGTGCCGCAACCGCTTCAGCCTCGGGTGCAGGTTCCTCGACCACGTCCTCGGTGGCGGCAACGGCTGTCGCCACGGAGACCGCCGCCGGCGCTGCCGCGGAGAGAGGTTGCCGTGCCAGGAGATCGGCCTTGATCGCCTCCAGCTCCTTTTCGAGCGCGCTCACCCGGGTCGATGTCTTGCGATTGAGACCCACCATCAGGATCACCAGCAGCAGAAGAAGGATTTCGATCATCGGCACGCTCGCGGGTGAGGAGTTCGGTCAAGCGGTTATACAATTGCCGGGCGAGGGAAGGGAAGGGCCGTGTTCCACAACCCATCCCCAATCGGAAGCCACGGAAACCATTGCCGTTTTGAGGACTCCCCAAGCAGGATCCAATGGCCCGGATTTCGGTTGCATCATCGCCCGGACGAGGTTTCAGTCGGGATGACTTCATTGGCTGCGGCAATACGTTTCTTCTCGACGGCGCCCGCTGCCGTATTCCCGTGCTTGGCGAAACCTGGGCTCATCGCTTCGCTAACTCGCTGAATGATATGGAAGAGGAATTTCGGGGTTCGCGCCCGACGTGCAGTTCTCAATCGGTTCTGCTAAAAACATCGGCAGGGCTATGCGAATAGAAATGGCATTAGCGCATATAATGGTCAGTTCGAAAGTATGATCGTTTTGTGTGCAATTTCGACTTGCGCGGCTCCCGAATAAACGCTTGGATACTTCCTATCCGAACAAAAAACTCCAGGGGGACGACCTTTCATGATCTCGCGCAGACTGTTCTCAAAACTCCCGGCCGTCGCGGCCCTTGCGCTTGCCGCCGGCTTTTCTTCCGCTCCCGCCCCCGCGCTGGCGCAGACCGCGGTCAAGTTCACGCTCGACTGGAAGTTCGAAGGCCCAGCCGCCGGCTTCCTGCTCGCCCAGGACAAGGGTTACTTCAAGGCCGAGGGCCTCGACGTCACCATCGACACCGGCAACGGCTCGGTCGAGGCGATCCCGCGTGTCGCGACCGGCGCCTACCAGATGGGCTTCGGCGATATCAACTCGCTGATCAAGTTCCTCGACGAGGACCCGAACCAGAAGATCAGGGCGGCGATGATGATCTACGAGCGCCCGACCTTTGCGGTCGTCGGCCGCAAGTCGCTCGGCATCACCACCGATCCGAAGTCGCTGGAAGGCAAGAAGCTCGGCGCGCCGCCGCCGGATGGTGCTTTCGCCCAGTGGAAGGCCTTCAAGCAGGTCGCCAAGATCGACGATTCCAAGATCACGATCGAATCGATCGGCTTCCCGGTCCGCGAGCCCATGCTCGCCCAGGGCAAGGTCGACGCGGTCTTCGGTTTCGCTTTCTCGGTCATCCTCAACCTGAAGGCCCAGGGCATCAAGGATGACGATATCGCTACCATCCTGATGGCCGAGAACGGCCTCAACCTCTATGGCAACGCGGTGCTGATCAACACCGATTTCGCGGCCAAGAACCCGGCCGCCGTCAAGGGTGTCCTGAAGGCGCTCGCCAAGGGCTTTGCCGATGCCGTCGCCAAGCCGGAAGAAGGCGTCGCCGCCGTCTTGAAGCGCAACGAGACGCTCAACAAGGATATCGAGCTCGAGCGCCTGAAGATGGCGAACGCGATGAACATCAAGACCCCCTACGTCGTCGCCAACGGCTTCGGCGGCATCGACCCGGCCCGGCTCACCGCCTCCATCGACACGCTGAAGGTCTCCATGGGCCTCAAGGGCAACGTCAAGGCGGACCAGGTCTTCGACGCCAGCTTCCTGCCGGCCAAGGAACAGCGGATGCTGCCGTAAGAGCGCAAAGACCCCTCCCCAACCCCTCCCCACAAGGGGGAGGGGCTCAAACTGCCGAACCCTCCCGTCCAAATCGGGCGTCGGCGTTGCGGGAGATCTAACCCTCCCCCTTGTGGGGGTCCGAAGGACGGCCGGCAGGCGGGAGGGGTTTTGCTACAGGACTGTCCGACAAAGGAAAATTTGATTGACGCACCTCGTTACCATCGACAATGTCGACATGCGCTATGGCGGCGCGGCGGGTACGCTTGCCGTCTCCGGCCTCACCATGAAGGTTGGCAAGGGCGAGTTCGCGGCGGTCGTCGGCCCGTCCGGCTGCGGCAAGTCGACCCTGATGAAACTGGTCACCGGCCTGCACATCCCGCAGAGCGGCGTCGTCGTCGTTGCTGAAAAGCAGGTGACCAAGCCGGTGTCGATCGTCGGCATGGCCTTCCAGAACCCGACCATGCTGCCCTGGCGCACCACGCTCGACAACATCCTCCTGCCGCTGGAAATCGTCGAGAGACACCGCCACCGCCTGCGCGCCAACAAGAAGGAATACGTGGAGAAGGCCGAGCACCTGCTCGAAACCGTGGGCTTGAAGGGTTTCGGCTCGAAATTCCCCTGGCAGCTTTCCGGCGGCATGCAGCAGCGCGCCAATCTCTGCCGCGCGCTGATCCACGAACCCGAACTGCTGATGCTCGACGAACCGTTCGGCGCGCTGGATGCCTTTACCCGCGAGGAACTCTGGTGCGTCATCCGCGACCTGCACGCGGCGCAGGGCGTCACCATCATCCTCGTCACCCACGACCTGCGCGAGGCGACCTTCCTCGCCGACCGCATCTTCGTGATGAGCGCCCGTCCCGGCAAGGTGCTGAAGGAACATACCGTGCCCTTCGCGCGGCCCCGCGATCTGGAAGTCATGTACGAAAAGGCCTTCAACGACATGGTGCATGAACTGCACGGCGAAATCGCCAGCGCGAGGGTTGTCGCATGAGTGTGCTGACCGAAAACACCGCGACGCCCGCCAAGCCGCTTGCCCAGCGGATCAACTGGGTGAAACTCGCGCCCTGGCTCTATACGATCGGGCTCTTCGTCCTCTGGGAACTGCTGGTCATCGTGCTGCAGACGCCGCCCACCATCCTGCCGGCGCCGTCGCGCGTCTTCCAGGCGATCGTGCAATACTGGTCGCCGATCTGGAAGAACTCGCTGCAGACGCTCTATACGACCACCGTCGGCTTCGCGATCGCCGTCGTCGCGGGCCTGGCGATCGGCCTCTTCATCGGCTGGTCGAAGGCGATCTATGCCGGGCTCTATCCGCTGATGATCGGCTTCAACGCCATTCCCAAGGTGGCACTGGTGCCGATCCTGGTCATCTGGTTCGGCATCGGCGCAGTCCCCGCCATCCTCACCGCCTTCCTGATCTCCTTCTTCCCGATCGTCGTCAACGTCGCGACCGGCCTTGCCACCATCGAGCCGGAAACCGAGGACGTGCTGCGCGCGCTCGGCGCGAAGAAGCTCGACATCATGCTGAAGGTCGGCATCCCGCGCTCGATGCCCTATTTCTTCGGTTCGCTGAAAGTGGCCATCACGCTCGCCTTCGTGGGTTCGGTCGTGTCGGAAACCGTCGCTTCGAACTACGGTCTCGGCAACATGATGAGCTCCGCCCAGAGCCAGTTCAACGTGCCGCTGGTTTTCGCCGGCCTGCTGATGCTCGCCGTCGAAGGCATCGCCATGTATGCGCTGATGGCCTGGATCGAGATGCGCATGACCGGCTGGGCACACCGCTCCTCCATGTCGCAGTGAGGAACCCTAGCCGGTGGCCCTTCGGCGCCCGTTCTGCATCTGCGGTCGGGTCACCCCCGCGGTCCCGGCCGGAAAACATCCCTCAGGTGCTCGATGACCTCCGCAACGCTTGGCCCCTGGATCGGCGGCGGTACCGCCCGTTCGCAGAGTTCCCGCCAGACAAAGAACGTCAGTTCTGCGCCATCCGTCCCGGTCTCGCCCGGGCCTTCCGCGAAGGTATCGAGCATCCTGTACCGCTCGTCCTGCCAGAAAAGTGCTTCTACCCACCCATAGATCGGAATCACGTGAAAATGGATCGAATGGCCCGGCGTATGTCCGTATCGCCCGATATAGACTCGCTCCGCCTTCAGCTCTTGGCGCAGCGCCTTCTGAGCCTTTGCCATCAGCGGACCGAGCTCTAGGAGCGCTTCGTCCTCAAGCTCGCTGAGATCACCCGAAAAGCGCTTGGAGCCGATCATCAGATAGCCGGGGAGGGCGGAATTCGTCCGGTGATTGACGAGCCAGTGCGGTGTCTCGAAAACATGAAGTTCTGGAGGAATGGGCATTCGGCCGGTCCATGTGGAGTTCTTGCAAAAAAGGTAGCAACAGCTGCGTGCCGGGGCAATGCTACGTGATGGGTCCATTTGACCTTTACATCGAGACCAAATGAACTACATTTGGGTTTGACGCAAAGGAGTTTCTGATGGCGGTCACGGCAAGGAAAGAACAGGCGGAACAGCTGACGGCGGTTGCGCTGAAGGCGTTCGGCAATGTCGTCGCCGAATGGGGCGTGCCGGTGAACGAGGCGGCAGCACTTGCCGATATGTCGGAAAGCACCTGGAAACGCGCCCGAAAGCCCGGTTATTCCGGCGGGCTGACCAAGGACCAGATGCTGCGCCTCAGCGCCGTGATCGGCATCTACAAGGCGCTGAAACTCTATTTCAGCGATCCGATCGCCACCAGGTGGATGACGCTTCCGAACGAGGGACCGCTGTTCCGCGGCGCCCGGCCGATCGATACGCTGATCGACGAGGGGCTGCCGCAATTCCTGGCAGTCCGAAACTACCTGGATGCCCTGCGGGGCGGCGCGTGATCGTCACGCCGGTCAGCGACCGGGGCCTGGTGCGGCTGATCCCGGCGACCTACCACAAGCCGCCGAGCCTGCGCGGCCTGGTGGATAGCGACGAGGAACTGGCGATCCTCGTCGAGATCGAGGGCATGACCAGCGCCCGGCTGACCGCCGAGCGCGGATTGAACCTCTATCTCGACCGCCGCGAACTCGCCTGGAAACGCCGCAAGCACGACCTGCAGGTCTATGGCAACACGCATATCAACGCGGCCTTCACTTACACGCGAAAAGGCGGAAACCGCTTCAACGACGAGACCCGCGGCGCCTGGTACTGCAGCTGGGACACGATGACCTCGCTCGCCGAGGTCGCCTTCCACAAGACGCGCGAACTGAAATTCATCGGCCTGTTTGAGGAGACGGCGCGCTATGTCGAACTGCTGGCGGATTTCATCGGCGAGTACCCCGACATCACCGACGAGCGAGACCACCCGGCTCTCGATCCCGATCCGTCGATCGGTTACCCCCAGGGCCAGGCGCTTGCCGAAAAACTGAGGCGCGACGGCCATGACGGCCTGATCTATCCATCGGTGCGCCACAACGACGGCCGCTGCCTCGTCGCCTTCGAGCCGACGGCCATCCGCAACGTCCGCCCCGGCGCCTCGTGGGACATCGTCTGGTCGGGCAGCGAGGAATACGGCCTCAAGGCCGTGTGACGACGAATCGCCGATCTGTTTTCGTGAAATTTGGGCATCGGGCCGGCTTCCTCGTGAAAAGCCGGCCCGATGCATCCTTTCCTTCAGGTCCGCTCTGCGACCGGTTCGTCCGCACCGTGAGGAGCCGGAGGTCCGCTCTCACCGGTGACGTCGCGGGTTTCTACCTGAGGGTCTGGAATCTGTTCCGGCAATTTGTCGCCGGGGAACTTATCGAAGGCGAGCTTGACCTCCCGGGTCAGGTCGCGGCCGGTTTCCCACCAGTCGCTGCTCTTCGTCCAGTAGCGCAGCGTCAGCTTGGCGCTGCCGGCATCGAACTCGGCCACGTAAACGGTCGGCGCCGGGTCTTTCAGCACCCGCCTGTCGCCGCTGGCGATCGCCATCAGTTTCGCCTGGGTCCGGCCGATGTCGCGGTCGGTGCCGATGCTGACCGAAATCTCGTTTCGGCGCGTCTTCAAACGGCTGTAATTGGTGATCGGCACGTTCCACAGCGTCGAATTCGGCGCCAGCCGATAGACGCCATCGGCAGTCAGGAGCTCGGTCGCAAACAGCCCGACATCGACGATCGTGCCGGTAACGCTGCCGGTCTCGATGCTCTCGCCGACCCGGAATGGCCGCAGCACCAGAAGCATGATGCCCGCCGCGATGTTCTGCAGCGTGCCCTGCAGCGCGAGGCCGACCGCAAGGCCGATCGCGCCCAGCGCCGCAAGCACCGACGCCGTCTGCACCCCGAACTGGCCGAGCACCATGACGATGACGAGGACGAGAATGGCGTAGCGGATGATGTTGGAGAAGAATTGCGACAGCGTCGCATCGATTCCGTGGATGCGCGACAGGCCGCGATGCGCCCAGCGGCTGATCAGGCCGGCGGCCATCCAGCCGAGGATGAGCAGGACGATCGCGCCGACGGCGGAGAAGGAATATTGCACCGCCAGCGCGCTCAGCTGAGCGAGCGCTGCTCTCGTGGCCACAACGAATTCCGATGCCTGGTCCATCCGGCAATCTGCTCCTTCTTTCGGTTTCGCCGTTAATTGGCGCAGCAGACCGCGAGGTCAAGAAAAAAATGGCGCTTTCCCGCGCCCGGCTAAACAATTAGGAAAGTTCAACTTTCAGGTTCAGTGCGAGATTTTTAGCGGCAGGATGAAGGACGCCCGCCCATCCGTCTCGGCGCCGCGGCCGATCCCCTTGATGGCGGCGACCAGCCGGCCGTCCCGCCCGAGCAGCCGGTCGCCGATCTCTATCAGCCGCGTATTCGGCGTCGCATGCGGCGCCACGCTGCGGAGCCTCGCGGCCAGCGCGAAATCGTCTTCCTCGGGATTTAGCGAGAGCGCGGCGATCACCGCGGCGGCCGGAGAACGGGAGACGCCCATCCAGCAATGGATGATGATCGGCGCCGATTGATCCCAGTCGCGCACGAAGGCGATCAGGCTTTCCACATGCGCCTCGCTGGGGGCGATCAGGTCGCCCGTGCCGGCAAAGCCGATATCGTTCATAGCAAGCTTCAGGTGGCGATCGGCGGAAATCACGCCCGGCCGGTGAAAGTCCTGTTTTTCGGCGATCAGGCTCACCATTTCGCGCGCCTTGTGCCGGACGGCGGTCTCGGCGATGGCGGCGAGCGGGCAGACGATAATCGCCGTCATGGCGCCTTGCCCGAAGCGGCGCGTTCGGCCTCAATCTGATGGAACCGGTCGAGGAAAAGCTGTTGGGCGTTAAGCGCCGGCATCGGCTGGATCGGCAGCATGTCGGCGGTGATGCCGCGCGGCTGGCCGAAGAATTTCCGGGCTTCAGTGACCGAGAAGCCGGCAAGTTCGGTGGCCTCGAAAAAGGCGGCGATCGTATCGGCCTTCTTGATCAGCGCCTTGAGTTCGCGGGTCGGATGCGGCGGCAGGCCGAAGCGCAGATGGATCGCCGCCTCCAGCCGCTGCTCGACCGCCTTGTAGCCGCCGCCGACCACGGATTTGAACGGAGAGATCATGTCGCCGATCACATATTCCGGCGCGTCGTGCAGCATCGTCATCTGCAGCGCATCGGCCGTGCAGGCCTCGTTGCAGCGTCGGAAGATTTCCTCGACCACGAGGCAGTGCTGGGCGACCGAAAAGGCGTGGTCGCCGCGCGTCTGGCCGTTCCAGCGGGCGACGCGGGCAAGTCCGTGGGCGATATCGGAAATTTCGACGTCGAGCGGCGAGGGGTCGAGCAGGTCGAGCCGCCGTCCCGACAGCATCCGTTGCCAGGCCCGTGCCGTTACTGCTGGGCTCACGTCTCGGCCTCTTCAGCCTCGACCGGGAAGGAGAGCCCGCTCCAGGCGGGAAGCGTCAGGCTGACGGTGACATCGCCGGCCAAAAGCGCCACACCACGCGCCAAGGCGTCGCCGACGCGGTCAATGCGCACGATCGCCAGGCCCTTGTTGCCGGAAACCGATCCGAGCGCGCCGACAGGCTTGCCGCCTGCCACGATCTCGGTGCCGGAAGCGGGCAGGGCGGCCTCGCCCGAAACGATCGCCACCCGCCGCCGCGCCGTGCCGCGATGCTGCATGCGGGAGACGACCTCCTGGCCGACATAGCAGCCCTTGCGGAAAGAAAGACCGCTCGTCTGGTCGAGCAGGACGTCATGCGGAAAGGCATCCTGCAGCGCATAATCGTGGCCCGACATCGGGATGCCGGCTTCGACGCGGAGGTCATGATAGGCCGCTTCCGGCCCGTCGCCCAGCTTGCCGGGCGCGCGGGTCAGCGTGATTCCTGCCTTGGCAAAGGCCGCGTCCTTCACCGCGCTCTTGCCCGAATCGTCGCCCCAGAAAACGGTAACACCGTCTTCCGCGCCGGCCGCGATATCCACGGCTGCGCGCAGCTTGTACATGGTCAGCCGCCGAATCAGCGCCTCGCGCTGGGCCGTTTCGGTCTCGATGAGAAAACCGTCGCCATCGCGCCAGACCAGGAAATCGAACAGGATCTTGCCTTGCGGTGTCAAGAGCGCACCCGGCCGGGCTTCGCCTTCCGGCAGCGAATCGATGTCGGTGGTGATCAGCCCCTGCAGGAAATCCTGCGCGTCCTTGCCGGTGAGGCGGATCAGGCTTCGCGAGGGAAGAATGGCGGCGGGCATGGTGCGGGCATCCGGTTGTTCTGAGACTGAGAGTTAAGTCTTCACGACGGCGGCGGCAAGACATGCCGGGGCGGCAAATGCGGTGCCGACGGCATACGCCGCTACAACCCCTCTGCCCCGCCGGTTATTACCGGGGATGAACCCGATTCGGCTATCTCCTCTTGAAGGGAGATGTCACGAAAGTCACAGAGGGGTAGCGCCGCTTCGGTAAATGCCGTGGTGGCGACTGACACAAAATCGACGCGAGTCGCCTACTCAATCGCCGCCGGAGAAGAACTTCCATTTGCCGTCCGGGCTGATGCCGGTGCGGAAGAAGTTGTAGTTGCCGTTCTCTTCCATGCCGGCGAGGTCGCCGGCCGTCACGATGCGCAGAAGGTCGACCCGTTCGGGCGGTGTCAGCGTCGAAAGCTGCTTTCCTGCGAAATAGGGCCAGACATAGGCCTCATCAGGCGTGCCGACGTCGAAATGCGCAGCACCGGTGGACAGGATGTCGAGCAGGATCGCGAGGATTTCCTGGCCTTCCGCGTCGCCCGAAAAGCTCTTCAGCGTTTCGATCGGGTCCTCGAATTCGCCGTTCATCACCTGCGTCTGGGTGGCACCCGTTCCCATCAGGGCGCGCAGGCGGGTAATGTCGCCGGAGGCCGCGGCCTCGACGAGCTGTTCGCGCATGTGCTTGACCGGCGCCGGCAGCTTGGTCATGTCGCGGATGATTTCCGCAGGCTTGCTGTCGGCCGGTGCGGATTTGGCGGCGTTGGGGTCGGCCGTGGGAGCGGTCGGCTTGATGTCGCCGGCCTGTGCCGACCGATTGATCGCCGGACCTGGCTGCGGCAGGGTCGTACCGTCGAAAGCCTGGAGGATCGCGCGGCTCTGTGCCTTCTCCGGTTGGCTTGGTTCGTCGCCCGGGCGCAGCTCGGACAGCGCAAGGGACTGGCTGCCGACCGCCGCGGCAAGCACCGTTGCCGCCGAAAGGCGGATGATCAGTTGGGCAATCGTCGTTTCCGCCGCATTCCGCACGGGAAACCTCTATCGTTATTGAACTGTGCGCTCGGGAGAGAATTCGCCGGCGAGCATGCGGCTCTTGAGCGAATCGAGCATGGCTTCGGCACCCATTTCTCCATGAATGCGGATGGTTTCCCGCATGGCAAGTACCAGGGCTGCGTCGGCGATGATTTCCGGCTCGATACCGTCGGCACGGCCGTCGGCCCATGCCTCGCTCTGATATTCCAAGGCAGCCTGCATCTTCTCATGCACAATCATGTCGTCGATGTCGTTGCGGCCTGTCTGCATTCTGTCGTCCTCGGTGCCCGTTTAATTACTAGCCCGTTAAAAACTTTATCAGCCTTTTATCAAAACGACACGGCCTCCTGCCAAAAGAGGTAAATAATCCTCTAATTTCCGAAGCGGGCGGCAATTTCTGTCGCAAGTGTTGCGCCTTCGATACGATAACGCTCCTCGGCGGTCCTTGCCGCATCCGTGCAGGACGTGTGCACGGCGGCAAACGACCGATATCCCCGGTTGAAGGCCGCCGTCAACCTCTCGCGTCGCTTCGGTTCGGTGCCGGTATCGGCATCCAGAAGCTGCTGCATCGAGCTCCGCCATTCGGATGTCGGGGCGCCGCAGAGCGTACGGAGATACTGGATCGAGCCGAGCACTTCCGCAAGCCGCGTCAACTGCAGGTCATAGGGCGCCGGTTTCTCCTCGATCGCCGGGGCAGGCGGGGGCGCCGGCTGCTGCTGGCGGGTCGACTGGGCGGCAAGCGGCGTCGCCACTAAAAGTGCCAGCAGCGTCAGGCAGCCAAGTCGCGGAATGAGCTTCATGAACGGGTCTCGAGAGGGCGCGATTGTTTTCGTCTTAGCGGGCATTGATCTCCGCCGCCAGCCTCTCGGCACATTCGAGCACGCTTGCCGGCACCGGCAGACTGCGGATCTCCTCCACCGTATACCAGCCGGCATCCGCCGCATCGTCGGCGGCGATCGCCTGGGCCTCGGGATCGGCCTCCACACGGAAAACGGACAGGAAGAAATGTCGCCTGTCCTCCTTCTCGCTCTTCAGGTCGTAGGTTGCGAAGAGAACGGGATTGCGCACCGGAATGCCAGTCTCCTCCAAAAATTCCCGCACCGCCGTCTGGTCCGGCGTCTCGCCGGGTTCTGCCCGTCCGCCCGGAAACGCGAACAGATCCATCGACGGCGGGTTCATGCGGCGAATCAGCAGGAGCCGGCCATCGCGTTCGAGAATGGCGGAGGACGCGGCTTGCGGGGATTGGGGCATGTATGACGTAACCATTGGCCTGATCGTGAGATCCCCGAAGGCTTTCAGGGTGGAAAGCCGATATTGTAAAAGTATTGTATTTTATCGTATGCTTCAAGCGAAGGAGCTTGCCATGGCGCGTGCAAAAACATTCTCACTCGGCGATGCCTATGACGGCATTCTGGCCGATCTCGTCAAGAATGGCCGTTTCGGTACGGAGACCGAAGCCGTTCGGGCAGGCATCCGCATGCTGGCGGATTATGAGATGCGCGTGCAGTCGCTCCGGCATGCGATCAGCGCGGCGGACGCGGAAATCGAGGCGGGGCTCGGCAAGGAATATGCCTCGGGTGCCGACCTGCTGGCTGACGTCATGAACGAGGGCGACGGCCATTAGTCCCAAGCGCCTCATCATCGCGCCTTTGGCACGTGAGGACTTGCGCGGCATCCGTCGCTTCATCGCAGAAAGCAGCCCCTTCTACGCCCGGGAATTCCTCGCGGACATTACCGAAAGGATCGCCTGGATTGCCGAGTCGGATTTCACCGGCTCGCCGCGCGACCATATTTCGCCGGGGCTTCGCGGTTTCCCCTATCGGCAGCGCTGCATCTACTACCGGTCCTATCCTGACCGGATCGTGATTCTCCGGGTCATGCATGGCGCTCAGGATGTGAAACCGCAGGATTTCGAATAGGCAATGATGAAAACCTACACCCTCTACGCCATCGCTGCGCTTGCCGAGATCGCCGGGTGTTTCGCCTTCTGGGCGTGGTTGCGGCTGGAAAAGCCCATCTGGTGGCTGGCGCCGGGCATAACATCGCTGGTCGTCTTCGCCTGGCTGCTGGCGCTGGTGCCGAGCGAGGCGGCAGGGCGCACCTATGCGGCCTATGGCGCGATCTATATCCTCGCCTCGATCCTCTGGCTCTGGGCTGTCGAGGCCAGGGTGCCGGACCGCTGGGATCTGATCGGCGTTGCGGTCTGCCTCGTCGGCGGGGCGATCATCCTCTTCGGTCCGCGAAGCGCCTGATCAGCGCTTGACCCTTCGAAAGCCCGATGCCACATAGTTCGCATGTGCGGACGCTACGCCCTGACGGCGACCCCCAAGGATATTTCTGAGTTCTTCAGCCTGGCGGATCTCGACGATTTTCCGGCCCGCTACAATATCGCCCCGACCCAGCCGATCCTCGTCGTCATGTCCTCGGAAAAGCGTGAGCCGGGCAGCAATCTGCCGGAGCGCCGGGCCTTCCTCGCCCGCTGGGGCCTGATCCCCGGCTGGGTGAAGGACATGAAGGAATTTCCGCTGCTGATCAATGCGCGCTCCGAGACCGCGATCGGCAAGGCCTCCTTCCGTGCCGCCATGCGCCACCGCCGCATCCTGATCCCCGCCACCGGCTTCTACGAATGGCGCCGGCCGCCGAAGGAAAGCGGCGTCAAGCCGCAGGCCTACTGGATCCGCCCGAAGCGCGGAGGCGTCATCGCCTTTGCCGGCCTGATGGAGACGTGGTCCTCGGCCGACGGCTCCGAAGTCGATACCGCCGCGATCATGACGACGGCGGCCAACGGCGGCATCCGCCACATCCACGACCGCATGCCCGTGGTCATCGAGCCGGAGGATTTTTCCCACTGGCTCGACTGCAAGACGCAGGAACCGCGCGAAGTGGCCGACCTGATGCGGCCCGTGCAGGAGGATTTCTTCGAGGCGCTGCCGGTGTCCGACCTCGTCAACAAGGTCGCCAACATGGGGCCGGACCTGCAGAAGCCGGTCGCCGTCGCCCAGCCGGAAGAGGAACCGCCGAAAAAGCCGAAACCCGGCTCAACCCAGATGTCGCTTTTCTAGCTTTCGGCTTCTCCTTTACACGGACAATCCCATGAACCTGCTTTCCGCCGGCCTTTCCGGCCTCGCACTCGGTGCCTCGCTGATCATTGCCATCGGCGCCCAGAACGCCTTCATCCTGCGCCAGGGGCTGATCCGTTCCCATGTCTTCATCCTCTGCCTGATCTGCGCCCTGTCGGATGCGACGCTGATCGCCGCCGGCGTCGGCGGGCTCGGCACGATCGTCTCGCAATCTCCGGTGCTGATCTCGGTGGTGACGCTGGGCGGCGCGGTGTTTCTTGGGCTCTATGCCTTGATGGCCTTCCGCCGGGCGCTCAGGCCGGCCGCGATGGTCGCCGGCGCGCCGGAGCCGATGGGGCTGAAGGCGGCGGTGCTGACCTGCCTGGCCTTCACCTTCCTCAATCCGCATGTCTATCTGGATACGGTCGTGCTGCTCGGCAGCCTGTCTGCGGCCTTCGAAGGGGCGGAACGGATGGCCTATGGCGCCGGTGCGGCGATCGGGTCGTTCGTCTGGTTCTTCGGGCTCGGCTACGGCGCGCGGTTCCTGGCGCCTCTGTTTGCCAGACCCGCCGCCTGGCGGGTGCTGGATGTCGTGATCGGGGTGGTCATGAGCTTGCTCGCGCTCGGGCTCCTGTGGAGCTTCCTCGGCGGCGAATGACCCGTCGGCTTGCCGGCCTATGGGTCGGGGCAGCGGGCCTGATCAGCGGGCAGGGGTAAGCTTCGGCTTGCGGTTCAGCATCAGGGCTGCGGCAACCACGGCCTTCAGGCCCAGCGGACGGTAAGGCGTGGTCATTTCCGGTTTGGATTCAATCTTCTTCTCGGTGCTCATGGCTGTCTCCTCAACACGCGAATCTCTTGTTTGCATTTTGCGATCGCGGCTTTTCCCATAAAAGCGGGCGGAATCGTGGCCGGCAAGCCGGCACTGCCGCCCGGTATTCGTAGAACTGTCATCTTGCGGGAAACTGTTGCGCGGAAGTTGCAACTTACCGAGTGCGCCTGCCTTCAGACGTTCGCACTTTCATCCTCGATGGTGATCGTGCCGTAGCGGCGGTGCCAGGCACGCGCGCTGAAGGGCAGGACGAGGAGGTACCCGACGACGGTGATCGACAGCACTTCCCAAGTATAGCTCATCAGCAGCGCTACATAGAGCACCACGCCGAGCATGATCGGCAGCATCAGGTCGCGGCGGATGCGGCTCGACTTGCCGGACCAGACCGGCAGGCGGGAGACCAGCAGGTAGCCGATCAGCAGCGTATAGGCGACGCTTGCGTATACGAAGACCGGCGAGAATTCGAGCCCGAGGAAGCCGAGATAGACCGGCAGCAGCACCAGCATGGCGCCCATCGGGGCGGGCACGCCGACGAAGAATTCCGACTGCCAGTCGGCCTTGATGTTGCGGTCTTCCATGACGTTGAACCGGGCGAGGCGCAGGCCGGCGGCGATCGCATAGAGCAGGGCGGCGATCCAGCCCATCGAATGTGCCTGGTCGAGCAGGAACGCGTAGGAGACCAATGCCGGCGCGACGCCGAAATTGATGATGTCGGCAAGCGAATCCATCTGCACGCCGAATTTCGACGTGGCCTTCAGGAGCCGCGCGACGCGCCCGTCGATCCCGTCGAGGAAGGCGGCCAGCAGCACCATGGCAACCGCCAGCTCGTAACGTCCCTCGAAGGCGAGCCTTATCCCGGTCAGGCCCGCGCAGATGGCAAGCACGGTGATGAGGTTCGGCACCAGCAGCCGGAGCGGGATTTCGCGCAGACGAGGCCCGCGGGCCTCGTCGTTGGGGCGATGCGGTTCCCGGTGAAGCTCGTTCTGCGAAGAGGGAGGCTGCGAAGAGGGTGGCGAAGCGGGCGTCTCCATGAGGCTTTGTCTTCCCTTTACGTGCGGCGGCTGATGATCGGGCCCTTGGTCGAGCCAAATTCCGCAAGCACGGTTTCGCCGCCGATGGCGAGCTGGCCGACGGACACGCGCGCCTGGCCGCCGGCCGGCACGAAGACGTCGAGCCGCGAGCCGAAGCGGATCAGGCCGAATCGTTCGCCGGCATTCACCGGTTCGCTCGGTTTCACCCAGCAGACGATGCGGCGTGCCACCAGGCCGGCGATCTGCACCACGCCGACCTTGCCATGGCGGGTCTCGATGACGAGGCCGTTGCGCTCGTTGTCATCGGAGGCCTTGTCGAGTTCCGCATTGATGAACTGGCCGGGGCGGTATTCGATGCGCGACACCTGGCCGCGCACCGGCGAGCGATTGATGTGGCAGTCGAAGACGTTCATGAACACCGAGATGCGCAGCATCGGTTCCGAGCCCAATTGAAGCTCGACCGGCGGCACGACCATGGCGACATGGCTGATGCGGCCGTCGGCAGGGCTGAGGATGAGGTCGTCGTCCTGAGGCACCGCCCGTTCCGGATCGCGGAAGAAGTAGGCGCACCACAAGGTCAGCACCAGGCCGATCCAGAACAGCGGCTCGGCGATATAACCGAGGATCAGCGAGGCGATGAAGAAGGCGGCGACGAAGATGTAACCTTCCTTGTGGATCGGCACGAGCGTGTTGCGGATGGTGTCGAAGAGGTTGATCAACGTTTTCTCCCGTATGTCAGTGCCATCTGACTACAGGGAAACCGTTTTTGCGGCAATGCGGTTCCGTATAGGCGAAACCGCCGATCGGGCCGGCCGCACAAAAATACCAGTACTCACCCCCGCCCGGCCTGCAGAGACGAGGCATATTCGCTCGGTGGGCAGCCGACCCGATGGCTGAAGGCGGTGCTGAAGGCGCTGGCCGACTTGTAGCCGACCGCCTCGGCGATTTCATCCAGCGTGCCACGGCCGCGCAGCAGCACGTCTTTCGCCAAGGCCATCCGCCAGCTCAGCAGATATTCGACCGGCGCGACGCCGACGGCCTCGGAAAACCGGCGGGCGAAGACCGAGCGCGACATACCGACCCGCCGTGCCAGTTCGCCGACTGTCCAGCCGCGGGCGACATCCGCATGGATATGGCCGAGCGCCTGGGCGAGTTGCGGATCGGCGAGCCCTCCCAGCAGCCCCGCATGTGGCGCCCAGGCCGCCTCGCGGCGCAGGGTCTCGATGAGCATGACCTCGATCAGGCGGCAGAGGACGGCATCGCGCCCGGGCCGGCTGTCGGCGGCCTCCTCCAGGATGATCGAGACAAGCGCCCGCAATCGCATGGCCGTCTTCTCGGTGGCCGGCACATGCACAAGCCGCGGTAGAAGCCCGATCAGCAGGTCGGCATTGGCGGGATCGCATTGGATCAGCCCGCCGAGAACACGCGTCATCGGCCCCGTGCCCTCGTCGCCGATCCGGATCTCGCCATCCATGGTATGGCGGGCCTTGAAGGCATCGTCCGACAGTTCGGTCCGTCCATTCGGCTCGCTGAGGAACGAGTCGGAGAGTGGTTTTGCCGAGAGGACGTAGGAGCCATCCTGCAGCTCGACGGGCTCCACGTCGCTGGTCCTGAACCAGCAGCGGCCCTGCGTGACGAAGTAGAAGGTCGGTCCCGGCTGTTCCGGCACGCGAACACCCCATCGCCCCGTGGCCACCATGCTGCCGAGCAGGACGGTGGCGGGGCGCAGTAGCTTGATGACGTCGGCAAGAGCATCCATTGGGACGATCCATAATGAATAACGGAGTTCTCATTATGTAGTGTTCCGGCAGGCCGGTCTAGTGAAGACGCATCAACACATTGGAGCCAACACATGACTAAGACCATTCTCATCACCGGCTGCTCGTCGGGCCTCGGAAAGCTGACCGCCCGCCATTTCGCGGAAAAGGGCTGGAACGTCGTCGCGACGATGCGCAGGCCCGATCCGGAACTGGCCAACGCCTATCCCGCCCGCATCCTGGTCGCCGCCCTCGATGTCGGCGATCCGGCCAGCATCGAAGCGGCCATAGAAGCCGGCATAGCCCGCTTCGGCGGCCTCGATGCGGTCGTCAACAATGCCGGCATCACCATGGTCTCGATCTTCGAGGCGACGCCGGCGGATGCGATCCGCCAGATCTTCGAGACCAATGTCTTCGGCATGGTGAACGTCATCCAGGCGGCGGTGCCGCACCTGCGCCGGCGCGGCGGCGGCACGGTCGTCAATGTCGGCTCGGGCGTCGGCATCGCGGCCATGCCGCTGCTGTCGGTCTACAGCGCTTCGAAACAGGCGGTCGAAGGCCTTTCCGAATCGCTCTCCTACGAATTGTCGTCGCAGAACATCAGGGTGCGGCTGGTCCAGCCCGGCGCGATGCGCAGCACCAATTTCACAACTACCGGCATGGCCGCCTCACAGGCAGCGCCCGTGCCCGAAAGCTATCGACCATATTTCGACCATATGCTGCAGTCGATGATCAACTATCCCTTCGCCTCCACGGAAGAGCAGTCGGTGGTCGAGGCGATCCACGCCGCCGCCACCGACCCGACCGATCGCCTTCGCTACCAGGTCGGTCCGGATGTCGAAGAATATGCCCGCCTGCGCTGGTCGACGTCGGAAGATGCATATCGCGCCGGCATGCACCGGCTGACCGGACACACGGCCTGGCGCGACATGGCAAAGTGATCGCCGAGGCAACCAGGCTCATCCGAGCCTGGTCCCACAACTACCCGTCTGCGGTTTCTTTGACATCCCGCAAGGCGCAATCGTCGAGCGTTCTGCTCCCGCATTTTCCGGATGCGGGTTGCCCTACCGCCACCCCAGCCCCGGCGCGACGTGCTTCAAAATGCTCTCGAGCACATGCGCGTTGTATTCAACGCCGAGCTGGTTCGGCACCGTCAGGAGCAGCGTATCGGCCTCGGCGATCGCCTCGTCGGCTTTCAGCTGGTCGATCAGCCTGTCGGGCTCGGCGGCATAGGAGCGGCCGAAGATCGCCTGGGTCTGCGGGTCGATATTGCCGATCTGGTCCTGGCTTTCGCCGCTGCCGCCGAAATAGGCGCGGTCCGTGTCGTTCATCAGCGCGAAGATGCTGCGGCTGACGGAGACGCGCGGTTCATGGGCATGGCCGGCTTCCTTCCAGGCCTCGCGATAGATGCGGATCTGCTCGGCCTGCTGGATGTGGAACGGCTTGCCGCTCTCGTCGGTCTTGAGCGTCGAGCTCTGCAGGTGCATGCCGAGCTTCGCGGCCCAGACGGCGGTCGCGTTGGAGCTCGAACCCCACCAGATGCGCTCGCGCAGTCCCGCGGAATGCGGCTCCAGGCGCAGCATGCCGGGCGGGTTGGGGAACATCGGCCGCGGATTGGGCTTGGCAAAACCTTCGCCGCGCAGCACGTCGAAGAACACTTCCGCATGACGCCGGCCCATATCCGCATCGGTCTCGCCTTCAGCCGGCTGGTAGCCGAAATAGCGAAAACCGTCGATCACCTGTTCCGGCGAGCCGCGGCTGATGCCGAGCTGCAGGCGTCCGCCGGAAATCAGGTCGGCGGCACCGGCATCTTCCGCCATGTAGAGCGGGTTTTCATAGCGCATGTCGATGACGGCGGTGCCGATCTCGATGCGCTTGGTGCGGGCGCCGACGGCGGCCAGAAGCGGGAAGGGCGAGGCGAGCTGCCGGGCGAAATGGTGGACTCGGAAATAGGCGCCGTCAGCGCCGAGCTCTTCGGCCGCCACCGCGAGGTCTATGGATTGCAGGAGAACATCGGATGCCGACCGCGCCTGCGACTGCGGCGAGGGCGTCCAGTGCCCGAAGGAGAGAAAGCCGATCTTTTTCATTGCGTTACCACCGTGAATTTACTGTGTCTGAAGTTACACGTTAGATGGCATCTCAACCGCGATACGAACAGTCGCCGCCCTGTGAACAGTGCGTCCGCTTACCGCGCCGCCTGCGGATCGACCCAGCCCATCCAGGTGGTGAAGGCGAGCAGCGGTGAGCCGAAGAAGACCAGCACCAGCATATAGGCGATGGCAATGCTGCCGAGGAGGAGCATGCGGGGGGTGAGGTAGCGTTTCACGTTGAGATCGGTCCTGTCCTGGAATTCGTTCTGCCGCCGGCTTATTCCGCCGCCGGCACGCCGCGCAGCACCACGCCGAGGTCGTCGCTTTCGCGGACCTTGCGCAGCTGCTCTTCGGCCTGCACCGCTTCGCGCTGGCGGTTCCACATCGAGGCGTAAAGCCCGTTCTGTTCGAGCAACGCATTGTGTGTGCCGCGTTCGGCGATCTGCCCGTCGCGAAGCACGATGATCTCGTCGGCGCCGATGACGGTCGAAAGCCGGTGTGCGATCACCAGCGTCGTGCGGTTCTTCGAGACCAGGTCGAGCGCCGACTGGATCTCATGTTCGGTCGTGGTGTCGAGCGCCGAGGTCGCCTCGTCGAGGATCAGGATCGGCGGGGCTTTGAGGACGGTGCGGGCGATCGCCACGCGCTGCTTCTCGCCCCCCGAAAGCTTCAAGCCCCGTTCGCCGACCTTGGTGTCGAAACCGTCCGGCAGGGCGCTGATGAAATGGCCGATCTGCGCCACTTCGGCGGCAGCAAGCATTTCTTCCTCACTCGCCGAGGGGCGGCCGTAGCGGATGTTGTAGGCGATCGTATCGTTGAACAGCACCGTATCCTGCGGCACCATGCCGATCGCCGCGCGCAGCGAATGCTGCGTGATGTCGCGCACGTCCTGCCCGTCGATGGTGATCGAGCCGCCCTGGATGTCGTAGAACCGGTAGAGCAGGCGGGAAATGGTGGATTTTCCGGCACCCGACGGGCCGACGATCGCCACCGTCTTGCCGGCCGGCACTTCGAAGGAGACACCCTTCAGGATCGGCCGGGCCGGATCATAGGAAAAATGCACGTCCTTGAAGGCGATCGAGCCCTGCGCGATGTCGAGGGGCTTCGCATCCGGCCGGTCGACGACCTCCGGCTGCACCTCGAGCAGCTCGAACATCTGCTCGATATCGGTCAACCCCTGGCGGATTTCGCGGTAGACGAAACCGATGAAGTTGAGCGGCACGGAAAGCTGCAACAGCAGCGCGTTGACGAACACGAAATCGCCGATCGTCTGCTCGCCGCGCTGCACGGCAAGCGCCGACATCACCATCATGACAGTCGTGCCGAGGCCGAAGATCACGCCCTGGCCGAAGTTCAGCCAGCCGAGCGAGGTCCAGACGTCGGTCGCGGCCTTCTCGTAGCGCGCCATGGAACTGTCGAAGCGCTTGGCCTCCATCTCCTCGTTGCCGAAATATTTGACGGTCTCGAAATTGAGGAGCGAATCGATCGCCTTGGTATTGGCGTCGGTGTCGCTGTCGTTCATCGAGCGGCGGATGGAGATGCGCCAGTCGCTGGCCTTCACGGTGAACCAGATATAGAGCGCCACCGTGACGGCGGTGACGAGAACGTACCAGAAGCCGTAGCTGACCCAGAAGATGATGGCCGTCAGCAGGAATTCGAGCAGAGTCGGCACGGTGTTGAGAATGGTGAAGCGGACGATCGTCTCGATGCCCTTGGTGCCGCGCTCGATGATCCGCGACAGGCCGCCGGTCTTGCGTTCCAGGTGGAAGCGCAGCGACAGCTGGTGCATGTGCACGAAGGTGCGGTAGGCGAGCTGGCGCACCGCATATTGGCCGACGGAGGCAAATAGCGCGTCGCGAAGCTGGTTCAGTCCTACCTGCAGGATGCGGGTGAAATTGAGCGCGATGACCAGCACCACGGCGCCGAGCAGGAAGGCGGGCAGGAGGCCTGCCATATCCAGCTTGCCGTTCAGCGCGTCCGTCGCCCATTTGAAGAAATAGGGCACGGTCAGGAGCACGAACTTGGCAAGGAAGAGATAAAAGGTCGCCCAGACGACGCGGGCCTTCAGATCGGCGCGCCCTTCCGGCCACATATAGGGCCACAAGTTGACGAGCGTGCCGAGCGGATTGCTGGCATCCGCCGAAATGGTCTTCTTGTTATTCGCCATCAATGTCTCCGGAGCGGGCGCGTCGAAACGCCTCCCGCACATAAGGTCCGGGGAAGAATGTTGCAATGACGGTTTCGTGAAACTTCGGACCGGCCGGGCGATGCGAGGCGAAGGCGGGATGTCTCCGGCCACCGCCGGTCGCGGTCACTTGGTATCGGCGGACGAGGCAGTGACGGTTCCGGCTGCCGGCTTTGTGGTCGCTGTCGGCGTGGTCCAGGAGATGTAATAATATGCCTCGCCGACCATGCCGAAATAGGAGCTCGCGCCGGTCGCCTTCTCGATATAGCTGCCGTCGGCGTTGCGCACGAACTTGCCGCTTTCGTCCCGTGTCAGGCGGTCCTTCAGGAACTGTGTCCAGTCGGATTTGTCGACGGAGGTAATGCCGGCCGAAGTCTGTTTGCCGTCGGTAATGTCCCAGGCGGTGATCTGGTCGCCGGCGACCGCATCGGTCATCGTCAGCGTGCCGGCGTCCAGCGCCTTCTGCATCGCCTCGGCCATCGCCTTGCTGTCGGGGTTCGCCTTCAGCGCGTCCAGCTTCTCCTGCAGGGCCTTCATGAACGCCTTGCTGGACATGTCGCCGACCGATCCGTCGCCTGCGGTGTCCGGGGCGTTGCCGTTCATGGTCTGCTGCAGCGAGGCGATCAGCGCCGCGATCCTGTCGTCCTCGTAGTCGTCGTCACCGCCGCTGGAAAACAGCACGTCGGCGAGCGACGAGGAGGATGAGCCCGACGCCGAGCTGCCGGGCGCCCTGTTGTTGGAGACATCATTGAATGCATTGAGGGCCGCCTGGGAGGACCAGGTCCGAATGGAATTAATGCTGGAAACCATTTTCTTCTCCTGTCCGCGCGGCATGGATCAGAGTCGGAGATAATATGCGAGCACGCCGCCTGATCACCGCGGTATTCCTCCGAGCCTGCGCGAAGCTGGCCGAACCGGAGCGGGCGCGGCTGCCGAACCGGAGCGGGCGCGGCTATTGGCGGCCCAAGGGTCTTTTGGGCAGGGGAATTGAGATGGCGGCGGTGGTTGGGCTGGATGCGTTTTTCACGGGGTGGGGAAATCGCTCCCGGTTTCTCGGCAGGAATATGCGCGGGAAGAGTCTTTCGCACCGCCGACGCGGTGCGGTGCGATTCCTGTGACAATCAGAGGAATGAGGAAGGTCAGGGAGGCGCCGCAGTCCCAAGCGACGTCCCGAATGGGCCGGGAGGAATATTGGTACCCGAGCCCCTTACGACCGGCGCTGTATCATCCGCTGGCGATGGAGTTCCTCCGAGTCCGGCAGGGCCTCGTCCGGCACGCCGAAAATCTGGCCCGGCTGGATGACGTCGGGGTTGCGGATCTGGTCCTCGTTGGCGAGGTAGATCGTCGTGTAGCGCACACCCTGGCCGTAGACCCGACGGGAGATCTGCCAGAGCGTGTCGCCGCGGCGGATGATCACCGAACTGCGTTCGCTCTGGGTCAGCGGCTCCTGCTGGATGGTACGGGTGCCGCTGGCATCGGTGACCGTCATCGGGGCGGATGCTGGGGCCTGGACGCCGTGCAGCTCGCGGGCGATGGTCGGGCCGACGGCGCGGGCGATCATTTCGCCGATCCGCTTCAGGCCGGCGCCGACGCTTGCGACATCCTTGGGAAGCGCGTCGAGTGCGGCAACCGCCGCCGCAGCGTTCTGGACGGTGGTTTCGGCAAGCACCCGGGCGGAGGCGGCCGCATCCGCCGGCAGACGGTATTCGGCGAGCGATTTCAGGGCGATCGAGGTGGCGGAGCGGGCGGCTGCCATCTGTTCCGCCGAGGGTATGCGACCGTCGTCGTAAAGCCCGCGCAGCAGGTTGAAGGCGCGCACCGTTTCGTTGCGCAGCTTGTCGAAGGCGCCGCTGTCGGCCGCCGACATGCCGTTATTGGCGGGCTGCGGCGCTGCGACGGCGGCAACCTGGTCGCCGGCCGGGCGGTTGAAGGGCACTTCGACCCGTACCAGAGCCTGTCCGCCGGGCCCGACAACCTCGACGCCGATCCGGTGGTCGCCGACTGCAAGGTCGATCGCCCCTTCGATCACGAAACTGCCGTCCTGGCCCGCCTGCGCGGTGCCGATCGGACGGCCGTCGGCCTGGCCGCGCAGCAAGGTGCCAGCCTTCGTGTTGCCGGCGACGAAGATCTTGTTGCCCTCGATCTCGACAGCGGTGACACGCAGTTCAGGCGCAGCGGACGTCGCCGCCGGAGAGGCGGGTGCCGAGACCGGTATGCTCGGCGCGGAAGACGCGAGATTGGACGAGCCGGACGGCGGTGCCGGCAGGGCGACAACGGACGTATTGGCAGACGGTGCGGCCGAGGGGGCGGCCGGAGAGGTGGCAGGCGCGGGGCTGGCCGGAGCGGGATTGGTAGCAGGCGAAGCTGCCGCGGCCTGGGCTGCCGGCTGCGCGGCGCTCGCGCCCGGCGGAGTTGCGGCGTCCGGTGTCGGCGTGGCGATCAGGCGGCTTGCCTTGCCGGGCTTGGTGACCATGGCGAGCAGCTTGCCGTTCTTGTCGGCGGGTACCGAGACGGTCGCCGTTTCCTCCGACAGGGTGGTATTGCCATCCTTGCCGATCGCCTTGAGTACGAGCTGGTGGTCGCCGGGCGGCAGCGGCTTGTCGAGGATGGCGGCGAAATCGCCGCTCGGGCCGACGTCGACCTTGGCGACGATCGCGACGCCATCGGTGACTTCGAGTTTGGAATGGGGCGCGGCGCGGCCGGCGATCACCGTCGAACCGTCGGGCTCGACGCGCAGCACGTCGAAGGAGGGCGGGGTCATCGCCGCGGCCTGGCCTGCTGCGGAAGACGCAGCTGGCTGAGCCGTCTGCGGGGCAGCGGCAGCCTGGTCGGCCGGCTTTGCGGCATCAGGCGCTCTGGCTGTGGGCTGGGGTTCCGTCACCGCGTCCTTGACGGCATTGCCTGCGGCATTGATCGCGTCGCCGATCGGCTTTGAATCCTTGTTGATAGCAGGCATCACCAAGAAAACCATCAGCAGCGATGCGATAGCGAGTACGATCAGAGCCAGCCAGCCGGCGCGGTTTTTCATCATCAATGCCTCTCCCGACAGCTATAGCCATCGCATATTCGGATTAACCCTTTCCTCCCGCATTCACAAGCTTTTCACACGATAAACCCTTGCTCTTCCGGGCATTTCCCGTCAATTTTGACGACCGGGCCTCGGTTTGGCCCTCCCTTTGAAATGCGTTGCGGAGAAAACTGTGCCGATTCGATCCATCTGCGTTTACTGCGGCTCGCAGCCGGGGCGCGATCCCGCCTATATTGCAGCCGGCCGTGCGCTCGGAAAATCCATTGCCGCCCATGGGCTTCGGCTCGTCTATGGCGGAGGCACCAAGGGCATCATGGGTGCGGTCGCGGCCGGCGTCCTGTCGAACGGCGGTCAGGTCACCGGCATCATTCCCGAATTCCTGGTCGACATGGAGGCCACGCGCCATTCGCTCGGCCAGCTCGACGAGCTGATTGTGACGGAGGACATGCATGCGCGCAAGCACAAGATGTTCGAGCGCGCTGACGCTTTCGTGACCCTGCCGGGCGGTATCGGCACGCTGGAGGAGATCGTCGAGATCATGACCTGGGCCCAGCTCGGACGGCATGAGAAGCCGATGGTGTTCGCCAATATTGGCGGTTTCTGGGATCCGATGCTCGACCTCATCACCCACATGCGCGAACAGGGTTTCATCCACCGCGCGCATCTCGTCCAGCCGCTGGTCATCGCCGATGTCGAGCAGATCGTCCCGGCGATCCTGGAACAGGGCGAAGAGCGCCCGCCGTCGAGCGGCGAGGGCGCGGTGATTTCGAGGCTGTAAGCGTCGGCGGTCGAGCCCTAGTCGACGATGAAGAGTTTGGCGCCGGCCGATGTCGAGGAGCGATGGGGCTCGGCATCGTCCGCCACCTGGTAACTCATGCCGGGCGTAAGCGTGAAGACCCGGCCGTCGGCGAGTTCGGTCCTCAGCTCGCCTTCGAGGCAGAGCAGGATATGGCCTTTGACGCACCAGTGGTCGGCGAGATAACCCGGCGTATATTCGACCATCCGGACCCTTATTCCCCCGAAATGGCAGGTCTGCCAGGTCGCCAGCCCCGTGTCGCCCTTGTGCTCGGTCTTGGGAATGGCGCTCCAGTCGGTGGTGCCGAACGGGATATCGCTGATCTTCATGGGAATGCTCCGGGAAAGGCCTATCGGCCGCGTGTCTGCTTCAGAAACGACCAGGTATAGATCGCCAGTGCGAACCAGATCAGCGCAAACGCCCCGAGCTTCACCAGACTGAGCGGCTCATGGAAGACGAAGACCGCGATCAGGAAGATCATCGTCGGCGCGATATATTGCATGATACCGATGGTCGAGAGTTTGAGAAGCTTGGCGCCGTTGGCATAGATCATCAGCGGCCCGGCGGTGACGATGCCGGCGATCGCCAGGATGAACGTGTCCCAGCCGGTCGAATTGAGGAGATGGCCCTGGCCGGTCGATTCCAGCCAGATCACATAGGGCAGGCTGGGAATGCTGATCAGCAGCACTTCCAGGAAGAAACCCTGGTTCGGGCCGATCGGCAGGGTTTTCCGGAAGAGCGCATAGAAACCCCAGGTAACCGTGAGAGCCAGTGAAACCCACGGCAATCCGCCCGCATCATAGGTGAGGATCGCCACCGCCACCACTACAAGGCCGATCGCGGCGAGCTGAACCGGCGCCAGCCGTTCCTTGAGCAGGACGGCCGCGAGAAAGATGCTGAACAGCGGATTGATGAAATAACCGAGCGCCGCATCGAGCGCCCGGCCGGCGGCGACCGCCCAAACATAGATACCCCAGTTCGCCATGATGATCAGCGCGGTCAGGCATGCCATGGCAAGCATGCGCGGGTTCTGTATCGCCACCTTGAGATCACCCGTGCGACGCAGGACCAGGAGAACGATCCCGGCGACCGGCACCGACCAGAGCGCCCGGTGGGCCAGCACTTCGAGCGAGGGAAGATGGGCGACGGCCTTCAGGTAGAACGGCAGGAAACCCCAGAGGAAATAGGCCGTCAGCCCGAAGGCGAAGCCGCGCGGCGTGTCTTCGTTCTTCACTATCGTCGCCGGAGCGGTATCGATGGCCATGCGGGGTGTTTCCGGTATTCTGTTCTGATTATCCCTCCCGTCTAGACGATGTGGCGGGGCCGGACCAATTCATTTCATTGAAGAACCTATCGTTTGTCGCGATTCTGTCGGCTTGGCTTGCGATAGTGATTCCCTGTCAGAATGGAGGAATTGGATGGATTTCGAAAACCAGCCGTTGCATCGGCAGATCTATGCCCGCCAGATCCTGGCGAAGGCCGGGGTAAGTGCGGACGCCCGGCTTTTCGCCGCCCTCGCCAAGGTGCCGCCCGAACAATTCGTCGGCCCGCCGCCCTGGGTCTACAACGATTTCCGCAATTACCGCGAGCTTGCCTCGACCGATCCGCTGGTGCTCTACCAGGATGTGCTGGTCGGGCTGGATACGGCGCGCGGCGTCAACAACGGCATGCCGTCGCTGCATGCCGGCGCCCTGCACGCGCTCGGCATCCGCGATGGAGAGACGGTCGCCCATCTCGGTGCCGGGACCGGGTATTACACTGCTATTATCGCCGAATTGGTCGGGCCGTCCGGCCGGGTGATCGCCGTCGAATACGACGAGGCTCTCGCGGACAAGGCGCGGCAGAACCTGACGGGTTACGCGAATGTCGAGCTCGTCCGCGGCGACGCGACCGAATGGCCGAAGGAGGATGCGGACGTGATCTACGCCAACTTCGCGCTCGACCATCCGCCGGCCGCCTGGATCGACAATCTCGCGGTCTCCGGGCGCGCGCTTTTCCCGCTGGGCTTCCCGGCGATCGACCACGGTCGAAGGAGCGGCTTTACCCGTTCTGCGGGTTTCCTGATGATCGATCGACGCGCCAAAGGCTTCGGCGCCAGATTCCTGCAGCCGGTCTCTTTCGTCTGGGCCGAAGGCCAGCAACCACCTCTGCCGGGCCGCCACGAAGGACTGGCGGAAGCCTTCCGCTCGCGCCGCGGCTATCAGGTCCGCAGCCTGCGCTGGCGGCAGCCGCCGATGGGCGAGGGGGAATGGTACGGCGAGGAGGATTGGGGGCTGAGTTTCGAGGAGGTGTGAGGGGGCTCCCATTTTTTCCATTAAGACGGCCAACGTAGGGAGAGACAGCGCGGCATACCGATCTCCCCCCTTGAGGGGGAGATGCCCGGCAGGGCAGAGGGGGGTAATGTCTCAGCATATTCGTGAGCATTGCGTTTGTCGCGCCGTTGCTACCCCCCTCTGTCACCTTCGGTGACATCTTCCCCTCATGGAGGGAGATTATTGGGAGCACGCCGAACCGTTCCATTCCTGTACCGTCAGTTGTCTCCAACCCGAATCTCTGATCAACCACGCCAACAAATGTCGGCGGAGGCGAAGGTCATGGCGCAGCGGATCCCATCGAGGTTTCCGAACAGCGGATCGGGCGCGCGGAGGTACTTGCGTTCACCGCCGCCGGAAACACGGTGGTCCTGAACGGCTGCACGCTGGAGGAAGCGGACCTGTCCGGGCTCGATCTTCAGCGCTGGGAATTCAGAAACTGCCGGATGACGACCGTCAATCTGCGGGCAGCCGATCTTGAAGGGGCGAAGTTCGAGGGATGCCGCGGGGCATTCGCCAATTTTACGGGCGCCAACCTTGCGGAAGCGGAATTCCGCAATTGCGACTTCAACAACGCGGCTTTCCTGGAAGCGAAGATGAACGACACCCGGTTTGTCGGCTGCAAGCTGACCGGCGCCAATCTGACCCGGATCGCCTCCCTCGGCCTGTCGTTCAAGGAGACCATCCTTGCGCAGGCGAGACTTCCCGCATTGTCGTTCCGGAAATCCCGGATCGAGCGGGTCGATTTCGGCATGGCCGATCTGTCGAAATGCGATTTTCGCGATGTCGTGTTCGACGGCTGCAGCCTGCGCGACACGGGGCTCGTCGATGCCAGGTTCGAAGGGGCCGATCTGCGCGGGGCGGATCTCGGCGGCTTGAAGCTGATCGATGCCAGGAAATTCAGGGGAGCGACGATCTCGCGACAGCAGGCCGGAGACATCCTGGCGGAACTGGGACTGAAGGTTCAATAGCCGGGTGCGGCATCCTCAGTCTCCGGTTCTTCCAGTCGTCTTACGGGCGAGAAGGATTAGACGGCTACGCGCCGTGCTTCCTTGTCGGCCGACTTGCGGTCTGCGCCGTGCTTTTCGATGATCGCCTTCGCATCCTCAACCGAAATGCGATGCTTTTTGGCAAAGGGGATAGGCTGGTAGGGCTGGTCCGGGGTGCTTGCTTTTTTATCAGACATGGACGTCTCCGATCTCGATGCTCCGGCGGGATGCCGGAGCCTCTTGGATTAATGAAATAGCGAGGGGGTTGGTTGCCAGGCGCTGCTGCGTCATTATCGCGAGCGGCCGCCTCAATGTGCCGTCTATATGGTACTAAAGGCCCTGATATACAATGGCCAGGTTGAAGCCGGAGGCTTCGGGGGGCCGCCTGCCAGCTCCTGCAGGGACGGTATTGGCGCGAAGCCTTCAGTATTTCTTCTTGCGGACGATCTTGTTGCCCTTCGGACCGCTCAGCACCGGCGTTCTGTCGCGGTTTTCCGCAAGCAGGCTGCGCCAGCGTTCCAGGCGATCGGCGGAAAGCGCGCCACTGGCAACGGCCGCCTGCACGGCGCATCCCGGTTCGTGGGCATGGGTGCAATCGCGGAACCGGCAATTCGGCGCCAGATCGGTGATTTCGGCAAACAGCGTGTCGATGCCGTCGGTGACATCGCTGACATAGAGGGTTCTGATCCCCGGCGTGTCGATCACCCAGCCGCCGCCGGCAATCGCATGCAGCGACCGTGCCGTTGTGGTGTGACGGCCCTTTGCATCACGTTCGCGGATGCTGCCGGTCTTCTGCATCGTGTCGGACTGAGGTCCGGCGAGCGTGTTCACCAGCGTCGACTTTCCGACGCCGGAGGAGCCGACCAGGGCTACGGTCTGCCCGACGCCGCACCAGGGCTCCAGGAGAGAAACCGCATCGTCGGACCGCGCGTTCAGGACGACCACCGGCAGGTCGCGCTGCAGCGCCTTGGCCTGTTGCTCGAACAGGCTGGCATCTTCGACCGTGTCGGCCTTGGTCAGCACGATCACCGGGTTGGTCGCGGCCTGGTTGGCCATGATCAGGTAGCGTTCCAGCCGTCCCGGGTTGAAATCGGCATTGCACGAGGTGACGATGAACAGGGTATCGACATTGGCCGCGGCAAGCTGCTGGCCATGGCCGCCTTCCGCACGCCGCTGAAACACGGTTTTTCGGGCAAGACGGCGCACGAGCATGCCCGTTAGCGGATCGGCCAGAACCCAGTCGCCGACCGCAAAATCCGCCGTATTGCTATTGGGCGGAAGTTCGATCCCGACAGGCCCGCTGATGTCGATCGCGTCGATGCGCGCCCGGTGAACCGAAGCAACGCGCCTGGGCAGAAGTTCCGCTTCGCCCGGCTCGACCTGATCCGCAAAGAAATCGGACCAGCCCAGCCGTTCAAGCGATGAGGGTGGGTTGGAGTCGGTCAAGGTCGGATACGAAAATTCGGTGACACCGTCATGGATGAGCTTTCCGCAGGTTGAGATTGCGCTCATCCGGGGAAGAGCCGCAGATCGGGTGCAAAGGTGCCGGCTCTTGGCTTGACCAAAACCTCTGTCCATTCGTCGTTACGTCGGAGCTTTAAACCAGCATGCCGCCGAAGTCGAGGAAACGATCGACGCAGCATATGACGGTCGGGCAACGCCGATCAGGCCGCAATGTTCCCAGTTCTCACTCCGCCGCGATCTTCCCCGCCAGCTGGCGGTTCTTCATCAGCTTGTAGATGACCGAATCCATCAGCGCCTGGAAAGAGGCGTCGATGATGTTTTCCGAGACGCCGACCGTCCACCAGCGCACGCCGTCGCCGTCGGTGGATTCGATCAGCACGCGGGTGATCGCCTCCGTGCCGCCGTTGAGGATACGCACCTTGAAGTCGGCGAGCACCAGGTCGTCGATCTCGTGCTGGTATTTGCCGAAATCCTTGCGCAGCGCTCGGTCGAGCGCGTTGACCGGGCCATCGCCTTCGGCCACCGACATCAGCGTCTGGCCGTCGACGACGAGTTTGACCACCGCTTCGGAGACGATCTTGATGCGGCCATGCGAATCGAACCGGCGCTCGACCATCACCCGGAAACCTTCGACCGCGAAGAATTCCGGAATGGTGCCGAGCGTGCGGCGGGCGAGCAGTTCGAAGCTCGCGTCGGCGCCCTCATAGGCATAACCAGTCGCCTCGCGTTCCTTGACGATCGAGATCAGCTGGTCGAGCCTCGGATCGTCCTTGCCGACTTCGATGCCGCGGCGCTTCAGCGCGTTGATGAAGTTCGACTTGCCGCCCTGGTCGGACACCATCACCTTGCGCAGGTTCCCCACACTTTCCGGCGTCACGTGTTCGTAGGTGCGCGGGTCCTTCAAGAGCGCCGAAGCATGGATGCCGGCCTTGGTGGCAAACGCCGAGGCGCCGACATACGGCGCCTGGTGGTTCGGCGAGCGGTTCAAGAGCTCGTCGAAGGCGTGGCTGAGGCGGGTGAGGCCAGTCAGCCGCTCCGCATCGATCGCCGTCTCGAACCGACCGTTATAGGCGTCCTTCAAGGCGAGCGTCGCGATGATCGTGACGAGATTGGCATTGCCGCAGCGTTCGCCGATGCCGTTCAACGTGCCCTGGATCTGCCGACAGCCCGCCTCGATCGCGGCGAGCGAATTGGCGACCGCCTGGCCGGTATCGTCATGGGCATGGATGCCGAGCGAGCTGCCCGGTATGCCGGACGCGATAACCGCCTCGACGATGGCGCGGATCTCGCCCGGCTGGGTGCCGCCATTGGTGTCGCAGAGCACCACCCAGCGCGCGCCGGCTTCATAGGCCGTCCTGGCGCAGGCAAGCGCATATTCGGGATTCGCCTTGTAGCCGTCGAAGAAATGCTCGCAATCGACGAGTGGCTCCTTGCCCGCGTCGCGGGCGGCCTCGACGCTGTCGCGGATCGATTCAAGGTTCTCTTCGTTCGAACAGCCGAGCGCGACGCGGACGTGATAATCCCAGCTCTTGGCGACGAAACAGGTGGCATCGCTTTTCGCCTGCAGCAGCACGGCCAGGCCCGGATCGTTGGAGGCGGAAATGCCGGCCCGCTTGGTCATGCCGAAGGCGACGAATTTCGATCTCGACGTCCGCTTCTCCGAGAAAAAAGCGGTGTCGGTCGGGTTGGCGCCGGGATAACCGCCCTCGACGTAATCGAGGCCGAATTCGTCCAGCAGGTTGGAAATGGCGATCTTGTCCTCGACGGAAAAATCGACGCCGGGGGTTTGTTGCCCGTCGCGCAGCGTGGTGTCGAAGAGATAGATACGTTCGCGTGTCATGGGTGCTCCTCCTGGAGCAAGATTATGCTGTTGGCGGCATCACCCCCCTCTGCCCTGCCGGGCATCTCCCCCTCAAGGGGGGAGATCGGACAGGAGCGATGCCTCGCCCGCAAGACAGATTTAGGATTGCCGCGGCCGGCTCGAATGCGGCCGTCTCTTGCGGCCGTTGTTTGGGGAAGGCCGTGCCCCATCCGATCTCCCCCCTTGAGGGGGAGATGCCCGGCAGGGCAGAGGGGGGTGGCCACGAACTCCACGGTCAAACCTTCCCCGCAAACCGGTCCGTCGCGCGGATCAGCTGGTCGGTAATCCCCGGTTCCGAGACCGCATGCCCCGCGCCCTCGATGAGGTGGAAATCCGCGTTCGTCCAGACCTTCGAAAGCTGCCAGGCATATTTCAGCGGGCAGGGCATGTCGTAGCGGCCGTGTACGATGACGCCCGGAATGCCCTTGAGCTTCACCGCATCGCGCAGAAGCTGCCCGTCTTCCAGCCAGCCGGCATTCATGAAGAAGTGGTTCTCGATACGCGAGAAGGCGAGCGCGAAATGGTCGTCGTCATGGTCCGACGCAAGCTCGGGGTTCGGCAGAAGCGTGATGGTCGAGCCTTCCCAGACGCTCCAGGCCTTGGCGCAGCGGATCTGTTCGGCTTTGTCGGGACCGGTCAGCCGGCGGTGATAGGCGGCCATCATCTCGTGGCGTTCGTTTTCGGGAATGGGCGCGACGAAGGCCTCCCACTTGTCCGGGAACATTTCCGACACGCCGAACTGGTAGTACCAATCGAGCTCCGGCCGGGTGACGGTATAGATGCCGCGCACCAGAAGTTCGCTGACGCGCTCGGGATGGGTCTCCGCATAGGCGAGCGCCAGCGTCGAACCCCAGGAGCCGCCGAAGACCTGCCATTTTTCGACGCCGACCATGTCGCGCAGCCGCTCGATGTCGGCGACCAGGTGCCAGGTCGTGTTGGCGTCCAGGCTCGCATGCGGCGTGGATTTGCCGCAGCCGCGCTGGTCGAACAGCAGCACGTCGTAGAGATCAGGATCGAACAGCCGCCGCTGGTTGGGATTGATGCCGCCGCCGGGGCCGCCATGCAGGAAGACGGCAGGCTTGGCGCCCGGCGTGCCGACCCGTTCCCAGGAAAGAACATGGCCATCGCCGACATCCAGCGTTCCGGTCTGGTAGGGCTCGATTTCTGGGTAGAGGGTACGAAAGACTTCGGTCACAGGTGAAGCCCTTTCGCCGGCCAGTTTTCGGTATCGTGATCGGGATGCTGGAAGGAGATGATCTGCTCCTGCTTGACGGCGTCCTCGCCGCTGTCGCGGACCGGCTGGTCGAAGATCGTCGTTACCCACGGGATATGCGAGGCATAATTCACCTGGATTTTCGGGGCGAGGTCGCCGCGGTCGTCGAAGGCGCCGATCGCCAGTTCCAGTCCGCCGGGATAACGGTAGGTGAGCGGCGTACCGCAGTTTTCGCAGAAGCCGCGGTCGATATTGACCGAGGACTGGAAATATTTGGGCTCGCCGCGGGTCCATTCGACGCCGTCCTTCGGCGCAGAGACCAGCGGCCCGAAAAAGCCGCCGAAGGCCTTCTGGCACATGCGGCAATGGCAGATCGAGGCGCGGCCGAGTTCGCCGTGGATCCGGAAGCGCACGGCGCCGCACTGGCAGCCGCCTGTTCTAAGGGTTTCGCTCATCGCTTGTTCTCCGGTGGCTGGTTTTCTGGCGGACCGTTCTCCGGCGGCCAGATTTCGGTGTCGTGGTCGGGATGCTGGTAGGAGACGATATCGGCCAGGAAGGGGGCGGTGTCGATATCGTCCATCGTGTGGCGCGCCGGCAATTCGGACAGCCGGTCGACGAAGGAAAGCTTGCCCTCGACGCCGAACTGCACGACCGGCGGCAGCAGGGCCGGGTCGTCGAAGCTGCCGGCGGAAATCGCGACCCCGTCCGCCGCCTCGTAGGTCATCGGCGTGCCGCAATTCCCGCAGAAGCCGCGCCGGACGTGGTTCGACGACTGGAAATACTTCAGTTCGCCGCGCGTCCAGGTGAGCTTTGCCTCACCGGTCGCCACCAGCGGCGCGTAATAGGCGCCGAAGGCCTTCTGGCACATTCTGCAATGGCAGACCGACGAATCGAACGGCTCGCCTTCAAGTCGGAAGCGGATCGCGCCGCACTGGCAGCCGCCGGTTCGGATGGTATCGCTCATGACTGACCCTCCGCGTGCCGGTTGCCTCGAGGCCAGACCTCGGTGTCGTAGTCGGGGTGCTGGTTGCTGCTGGCCGAGACAGTCTTTTCCTGTTCCTCGGTCATGTCCATGGCGATATCGTGCTGCAGGTGGTCGAGTTCACCGAACCAGGACATCTTGTGGGCAAGATTGGTCTGCAACTCCGGCTTCACCGATTGAGGATCGTCGAGCGAGCCGAGCATGATGCTGATATGGTCGCTCGACCCGTCATAGAAGAGCGGCGTCCCGCATTTTTCGCAGAAGCCGCGGCGCACGGTTTCCGACGACTGGAACCAGGCCGGCTCGCCGCGCGTCAGCTTGAAGTTCTCGTACATCACCCCGCCGAGCGGCATGAAATAGTTCCCCGCCGCCTTCTGGCACATGCGGCAATGGCACAGATGCGGAAACCCGAGCGCTCCTTCCGCCCGGTATCGCACGGCGCCGCACTGGCACCCGCCGGTGTGGATCTGGGTCATTTTCAGGCCTCCCCAACGGTTTTCAGGATATGGAGACAGAGGGCGGCGCAGGGCGCCGCACCCCCCTCTGTCCTGCCGGACATCTCCCCCTCAAGGGGGGAGATCGGATGGTGGCGATGCGTCGCGCTCAATCCAGGCGTGAGTTTGCCGTGACGGTGTGCAGTCTCGTCGAGATTGCGACGCCCGCGGCGATCGATGACAGGGGAGGCGGGTGCGGCTTGCCGATCTCCCCCCTTGAGGGGGAGATGCCCGGCAGGGCAGAGGGGGGTATCTCCCGGCGCCAGCTGCATCTTACCGCTTCACCTCCCAGGTCGTCACCCGTTCACCCGTTGCCGGGTCCTTGCCGTCCTTCAGCTGGATGCCCTTGTCCGACAGTTCGTTGCGTATCCTGTCGGCCTCGGCGAAATTTTTTGCCTTCAGCATTTCGAGCCGCATCGCGACCAGGGCATCCACGGCAGACGCCAGCGCCTCATCGACCTCGGTTTTCTCGGGCAGTACGCCGAGCAGGGCAGCGCTGGCGGCAAACACCGCAAGGGCGTCCGGGTCGCCGTGGGCCTCCTGCGCCAGCGCGTGCAGCGCCTGCACGGCAGCCACCGTGTTCAGGTCGTCGGCAAGCGCGTTCGTCACCGTATCGCAAGGGGCGGCACCGGACACCTCGGCCGCCGGCCACTTGGCGAGCAGGCGCTCGGCCTCTTCCAGCCGCTTCACGGAAAAGTCGATCGGCTCGCGATAGTGGGTCATTAGCATGGCGAGCCGCAGCACCTCGCCCGGCCATTTGCGGCCGCCGAATTTTTCGGTGTGCAGCAGGTCGTGGATTGTGACGAAATTGCCCTCGGACTTCGACATCTTGCGGCCTTCGACCTGCACGAAGCCGTTGTGCATCCAGACATTCGCCATCACCTCCGTGCCGTGGGCGCAGCGCGACTGGGCGATCTCGTTCTCGTGGTGCGGGAAGATCAGGTCGAGCCCGCCGCCATGAATGTCGAACACCTCGCCGAGATAACGCCGGCTCATCGCCGAGCACTCGATATGCCAGCCCGGACGGCCGCGGCCCCAGGGGCTTTCCCAGCCGGGTTCGTTGTGGGAGGAGAGCTTCCACAGCACGAAGTCGCCGGGGTTCTTCTTGTGCGCATCGACCGCGACGCGGGCGCCGGCCTGCTGCTCGTCGAGCGGGCGCTTGGAAAGCTGGCCGTAGTCCGCCATCGACTTCGTGTCGAACAGCACTTCGCCTTTTGCCACATAGGCATGGCCGTTGCTGATCAGCCTGCCGATGATCTCGATCATTTCGGCGATATTGTCGGTCGCCCGCGGCTCCACGGTCGGCTCCAGATTACCGAGCAGGGCGACATCGTCGTGGAACTGCGTCTCGGTCTTTTCGGTGACGGCGCGGATCGCCTCGTTGAGGGGCAGGCCGGGATGATCCCTCAGCGCCCGGGCGTTGATCTTGTCGTCGACGTCGGTGATGTTGCGGGCATAGGTGACGTGGGCCTCGCCATAGACATGGCGGAGCAGCCGGTAGAGCACGTCAAAGACGATGACCGGGCGGGCATTGCCGATATGGGCGAAGTCGTAGACCGTCGGACCGCAGACATACATGCGCACGTTCTGCGGGTCGATCGGCGCGAACGCCGTCTTTTCACGGGTCAGTGTATTGTAGAACCTGAGCGAAGTGCTCATCGACATTCTCCCCAAAAGCCTGCACGGCAACCATCGACCGGGCCGGGTCGTTTGTCTTCAAGGCTTTTCGAGAGACGAAAACGGCCGGGCCAGCGCGAACACTAGCGGATAATGATCCCACAAATGGAAATCGCCGTTTTCATGGAAGTGGTTATGGCGCGGGCAGGCCGTTTGGTCAAGTGGGCTTTACCCGCGCTGGATGTTCGAAATCGCCTTACGCCGTCTTGCGGCCGATGCCGTTCCTGGCGACGGTGAACAGGAAGATCAGCATTGACACCACGGTCAGGATCGAGCCGATCGCGGCAAGGGCTTCGCCCCCCGCGGACACCGCCATCGCGATGCCCGGCACGAGACAGAGCACGCCGAGAACGGCAAAGCCGAGATGGACCTTCGACAGCACGGAATCGGCCGCCGCCGGCGTTACCGTATAATAGAGGCCGAAAAGCCCCATCGTCGTCCAGCCGACCAGGTTCAGATGCGCATGCGCCGGCGCCATCAGGTGGTCGCCGGAGATAGCCATCTGAATGCCCCAGAACATGCCGACGGTGACACAGAGCACAGCCGCGCCGAAGAAATAGAAGGCGATGTTTCTCATCAGATATTCCCCCGTAATATGAAGGTCCTGCACCCTGTCGCAGGCCCCTCAGCATAGCGGGAAATCGATTCTTATGCATGGGGTAGAGGCCACGGCAATTCGGAGGATCACAGCAGGTTTGGCGGATATCGGCATGCGCCGATATGGTCGGTGGCCGAGGCTGCAGCCGGGATCGCCGAAGCTGATCGGTTTCCAGCCGCAGGCGTCAGGCTCCAGGGAGGCGAGGAGGAGCCTTTCCGCCGCGTCTGACCTATCCGGCCGCCTCAACTGCTGCTTTCGGTCGGCGGGTTGCTGTTGTCGAGCAGAGCCTGGGCAATGGATTTGCGCCGCGCGTCATCGGTCATGGCGGAACTGATCAGCCGCATGGCTTCCATGACAGCGGCCTCGCCATGCTCGCGGTGAAGGCGGGCCATCGCTGCGGCGACCAGATTGGCGGTTGCCGTCGCCTGTTCTCTTTGTTCTTCGGTAAGGTCGGGTTTCATGGACGTCCTTGCATTGCGGCGGTCAGTCTGGGGCGGTTTTTCCTATCGACCCCAGAATTGACCAATGTCAAATACAAGCGCGCCCATGCGGCAAGGGGTCGCCTCTATTCCGGCGCGCGAAAATCCACGAACTTGTTGTCGCGCACGACGAACAGGCGACCGGTATCCTGAAGATCGGGGGAGGCAAGGAAGAGGATCTTTTCGGCGACTTCCGACGGATGCGGCAGGGTTTCCGGGTCCTCGCCGGGCATGGCCTGGGCTCGCATGGCGGTGCGGGTGGCGCCGGGATTGACGATGTTGACCTTGAGCGGGGTGTGGGCGGTCTCGGCAGCCCAGATGCGGGCCATGTTCTCGACGGCCGCCTTGGAGATCGAATAGGCCCCCCAGAAAGCCGGCGCCTTGGATGCCACGCCCGACGACATGATCAGCGCGCGGCCTGCATCGGATTTGGTCAGCAGCGGCTCCACCGAGCGGATCAGCCGCCAGGTGGCGGTGACATTGGTCAGCATCACCTTGTCGAACACCTTTGCCTCGATATGGCCGAGCGGCGAGATGACGCCGAGGATGCCGGCATTCGCCACGAGGATGTCGAGCTTGCCCCAGCGCTCGAAGATAGAGGCGCCGAGCTTGTCGATCGCGGCCATGTCGGTAATGTCGAAGGGGACGAGGGTGGCGGTGCCGCCGGCCGCCTTGATCGCGTCGTCGAGATCCTCGAGGCCGCCGACGGTGCGGGCCGTGGCGATCACATGCGCGCCGGCTTTTGCGAGCGCCAGCGCCGTGAAATAGCCGATGCCGCGCGACGCGCCGGTCACCAGCGCGATCCTGCCCTTCAGATCGATGTCCATGATATTCCGCCCTCAAAATGCGATGCGCATGCCGATATCTCTGCGGAGGAGGCGGCTGCTTTTTGCACCAGTCCCGCCCCAATCTCCCTCATCCCTGTGCTTGTCACAGGGATCCACTGCGCGCAAGTCCTTGCGCGCGGGAGAAGCTTTCAGGGCTCCCGATGTGAGCTTGCTCGACGTTTGATTTCAGCTTCGGAAGAAGCTCACCTCAGCCATTGCTCGCCAGAACTGAAACCTTGCGCCCCATCGTCTCACCGTCCTTGTCGAGCAGGCGGGTGGGGTAGTCGCCGGTGAAGTAATGGTCGGTGAATTGCGGGCGGGCGTTGTTGCGGTCCTCGCCGCCGACGGCGCGGTAGAGGCCGTTGATCGACAGGAATGCGAGCGAGTCGGCGCCGATATACTGGCACATGGCTTCGAGGCTGTCGTACTGGTTGGCGAGCAGCTTGTCGCGGTCCGGCGTGTCGATGCCGTAGAAGTCCGGGTAGTAGATCATCGGGCTGGCGACACGCAGATGCACTTCCTTGGCGCCGGCATCGCGGATCATCCGCACGATCTTCAGGGACGTGGTGCCGCGCACCACCGAATCGTCGACGAGCACGACGCGCTTGCCCTCGATCATCGCCCGGTTGGCGGAATGCTTGAGCTTGACGCCGAAGGCGCGGATCTGCTGGGTCGGCTCGATGAAGGTGCGGCCGACATAGTGGTTGCGGATGATGCCGTATTCGAACGGAATGCCGCTTTCCTGGGCGTAACCGAGCGCGGCCGGCGTACCGCCATCCGGCACAGGCACGACGACGTCGGCTTCGACCGGCGCTTCCTTGGCGAGGTTGATGCCCATGTTCTTGCGGGCGACATAGACGCTGCGGCCGCCGACGACGGAATCGGGACGGGCGAAATAGACATATTCGAACAGGCAGAGCCGTTCGGTCTGGCCGTTGCCGGCCTTGCGGGCATCGATCGAGATAGAGCCGTCCGGCTGGATTTCGCAGATGATGACTTCGCCATTCTCCACGTCGCGGACGAACTTGGCGCCGATGATGTCGAGCGCGCAGGTCTCGGAAGCAAAGATCGGCTTGCCGTCGAGTTCGCCCATGACCAGCGGGCGGATGCCGGTGGGGTCGCGCGCGGCGATCAGCTTGGTGCGGGTGACGGCGAGCATCGAATAGCCGCCTTCCATCTGCCGGATCGCATCGATGAACCGGTCGGCCGTCGACGAATAACGGGAGCGGGCGATGAGATGCAGGACGACTTCGGTATCGGAGGTCGACTGACAGATGGCGCCGCCGGCGATCAACTGCCGGCGCAGCGTCAGGCCGTTGGTGAAATTGCCGTTATGGGCAACCGCGATGCCGCCGACTTCGAGTTCGGCAAACAGCGGCTGGACGTTGCGCAGCGCCACTTCGCCGGTGGTCGAATAGCGGTTGTGGCCGATCGCGATATTGCCGGGCAGGCGGGCAAGGGTGACGGGATCGGTATAATGGTCGCCGACGAGGCCCATGCGGCGTTCCGAATGGAAGCGCAACCCGTCGAAGGAGACGATGCCGGCCGCTTCCTGACCACGATGCTGCAGGGCGTGCAGCCCGAGCGCCGTCAGCGTCGCAGCCTCGGGATGGCCGAGAATGCCAAACACGCCGCATTCTTCATGCAGCGTATCGCCATCCCACTCGTTGACGCTGTCTTCGGCGAACGTCTCGGAAACCGCCTGATTCATCTTGGCCCCTTATCCTTTTGGACAACCTGTCCCTGCCGGAAAAATGGAAAGGCCGGCCGAGGAGAACCTCCCCGGAAACCAGCCTGCTTTTCACTTGAATGCGAATGATACCACAAATGGTGACGTTTTGCGCTGCATCAAGCGCAAGATCGCGTCAATTATTTGTCGCAGGCGCGTCGTCTGCCGTCGGCTGATCCTGAGCCGGAGCGCCATCGGTCGGCGCTGCCCCGCGGCCGAGGATGCGGGCACGGATCTGCGGCTCGATATCGGCGGGCAGCACGGCTTCGAGGCGCGCGACCAGCGTGTCGAGGAACGGTTTCGATTTCGCCTGCGTCACCCAGCTCGGCTGCGCGTTGGCGGCCACCAGCCAGTTCCAAAACGCGACGGCCACGACGAGCAGCAGGATGCCGCGGGCGGCGCCGAACAGGAAGCCCAGCGTCCGGTCGAGCGCGCCGATGCGGCTGTCGATGATGAAATCGGCGATCCTCGTGGTGATGAACGAGATGATGATCAACGCGATGATGAAAATGGCGCCGGCGGATGCGGCGATCGCGATACGCTCGTCACTGAGATGAGGTTTCACATAGGGCAGGACCAGCGGGTAGAGGTAATAGGCGGCGGCAACCGAGCCGGCCCAGCTTGCGATCGACAGCACCTCTCGCGAAAAACCGCGAACCATGGCGAGCACGGCGGAAAACAGCGTCACACCGATGACGATACCGTCGAAAATCGTGATGGGCATAAATGATCTACTCCAGACTTGCCGACTTCAAGACTTGCCGGCTTCAAGCCCGGCGCCCCGCCTTACCGCAGCCGTCATACATCAGCGGGCTTGTTAACGGAAGATCAATCATCTTCCGGCGTTTGCCTCAGCTTGGAAGCGGAACCGGCGATGCGTGACACCAGGTCCGGCAGGTCCTCGATCGTCACCCAGCGTCCGTTCGAGCCCTTCGGCACCTCCGCGGACGTGGCCGGCAGCATCGCTCCTGCAAAACCAAGTTTCTCAGCTTCCTTAAGACGTTGGGCGGTCTGCGAAACCGGCCGCACCGCCCCCGAGAGGCTGATTTCGCCGAAATAGACGCAATCGGCCGGCAGGGCAAGACCGGCAAGCGAGGATACCAGTGCGGAAGCGACCGCAAGGTCGGCCGCCGGCTCGGTGATGCGATAACCGCCCGCGACGTTGAGATAAACGTCGTGCTGTCCGAGCTTGACGCCGCAATGGGCCTCAAGCACCGCGAGAATCATCGAAAGGCGAGACGAATCCCAGCCGACCACGGCACGCCGCGGGGTGCCGAGCGAGGTCGGCGCCACCAGCGCCTGCACCTCGACCAGAACCGGCCGCGTACCCTCCATGCCGGCAAAGACGGCGGCGCCTGGCGATTTCGAGTTGCGCTCGCCGAGGAAAAGCTCGGACGGATTGGTGACTTCGCGAAGCCCCTTGTCGGACATTTCGAAGACGCCGATCTCGTCGGTCGGCCCAAATCGGTTCTTGACGGTGCGCAGGATACGGTAGTGGTGGCCGCGGTCGCCTTCGAAATAGAGGACCGCATCGACCATGTGCTCGACGACGCGCGGGCCGGCGATCTGGCCTTCCTTGGTGACGTGGCCGACGAGAACCATGGCGGCCCCGGTCTGCTTGGCAAAGCGGATCATCGCCTGCACGCCGGTGCGCACCTGGGTGACGGTGCCGGGCGCCGAATCGGCCGTGTCGCTCCACAGCGTCTGGATCGAATCGATGATGACGAGGTCGGGGCGCTTGCCTTCGCCGATCGTGGCGAGGATGTCCTCGACATTGGTTTCGGCCGCGAGCAGTACCTCGGTATCGGCGGCATCCAGCCGCTGGGCACGCAACCGGACCTGCGCCACCGCCTCTTCCCCCGAGACATAGATGATCCGGTGGCCGCGGCGGGAAAGCGCGGCGGCCGCCTGCATCAGCAGCGTCGACTTGCCGATGCCCGGATCGCCGCCGACCAGCACCGCCGAACCGCGCACGAACCCACCTCCGGTCGCCCGGTCGAGTTCGGAAATGCCGGTGAAGATCCGCGGCGCTTCCTCGGTCTCCCCCGACAGCGTGGTGAGCGCCACGGCACGGCCCTTCTTCGGCACCTTGCCGGGGCCTCCGCCGATGCCGCCCATCATGTCGTCTTCGATAATGGTGTTCCACTCGCCGCAGCCGTCACACTTGCCGGCCCAGCGGTTATGCACCGTGCCGCAGTTCTGGCACACGAATTGGGTTTTGGATTTTGCCATGGGATCAGGTGCCGCCTTCGATATTCACAAATTCCACCGTGAACAAAAGCGGAACTATTGCTCTCTAACCCGAAAATGCGGCTGATGGCAAGGAGGGCGGCAGCTATTCGGTTTCGATATACCTGCGCTCATAGCGCAGACCGAGGCTGGTCAGCAGTTCGTAGCCGATCGTGCCGGCGTTACGGGCAACGTCGTCGACGGCTATGTTCGGGCCGAACAGCTCGACATAGTCGCCGGCCTGGATCTCCGATGCCGGGATATCGGTGACGTCGAAGATCGTCAGGTCCATGGTGATGCGGCCGATGACCGGAACCTTGCGGCCGGCGACGAAACCGAAGCCGCCCTGGGCGACCGTCTGGCGCAACGGTACGCCGGAGCCGGAGAGTGCTCGGCTGTAGCCGTCCGCATAGCCCGCGGACACGATCGCCAGCCGGCTGTCGCGGGAGAGCTGGTAGGTTCCGCCATAGCTCACCGTCTCACCCTTTTTCCCGTCGCGGATCTGGATGATGCGGGCTTCCGCCTTGACGACCGGCTTCATCGGGTTCGGTACGCCAACGATTGCCTCGCCGCCATAAAGCGCGATGCCGGGGCGGGTGAGATCGAAATGGTATTCGGGGCCTAGAAAGATCCCGGCGGAAGCCGAAAGGCTCGTCTCGATGCCGTCGAAAGCCTCCGCGACCTTCTGGAAGGCCGAAAGCTGTTTCTGGTTGAGGGGCGAGGAGGGGGTGTCGCCGCTATGAAGATGGGACAGCACCAGAACGGGCGAGAAGCTTGCCGGCCGCGACACGTCGTCGGCAAAGGCGATGGCATCCTCAAGCGGCAGGCCGAGACGATTGAAGCCGGTATCGACCTGCAGCGCACAGGGGTGGTCGCCATATTCCGATGTCACCGACATCCAGAAGGCGAGCTGTTCTTCCGAGGCCAGAACCGGCACCAGATCGTGTTCGAAGAACATCGCCTCCTGGCCGGGCCAGATGCCGGAGAGAACATAGATGCGCGCGTCGGGCGCATAGGCACGCAGCGTCACGCCTTCCCGCGCCACGGCGACGAAGAAATCCCGGGCGCCGGCCTCGTAAAGCGTGATGCCGCAATCCTCCAGCCCGAGCCCGTAGGCATCGGCCTTGACGACGGCCGCCGTCCGCGCCGTTCCCGAACGCCGCGCCATCTCCCGCCAGTTGTCGGCAAGCGCACCGAGATCGACCGTCAGCCGGACGGGCGCGATATCGAAATCGTCGGGATAGGAAAGTTCGCTGTCGAAATCGGTCATGTCGGCTCGTAAGGCAGGAGAACGGTTGCAACGATCCTACCGGTTTCGAAGGCAGGAAAAAGACCGCTCCGGCAAAATCCTTCGCGCTGCACAATCTTTTAGGCCGTCGGGAAGTCAGGCAACGCTGCGCAGATCGAAATCGGCATGCGGGAGTTCATAGGGAAGAACGGCGCGGCATGTCTCCTCTCCCCCAGCGGGGAGAAGGTGGCGGCAGCCGGATGAGGGGGCTGCCACAATAGGTCGAGTTTGCCGCAAGTCCCCCTCATCTGCCCCTCGGGCATCTTCTCCCCGCCGGGGAGAAGAGAGAATGCGACCTCCCCATCAATGCTCTTCGTATTGCGTAAAGCTCGGGTCGGCCAGATCGGCGAAGCGGGTGTATTCGGACTGGAAGGCGAGTTTGACGGTGCCGGTCGGTCCGTGGCGCTGTTTGGCGATGATCACGTCCGCCGTGCCCTTGACCTTGTCCATCAGCACTTCCCATTCGGGATATTTCGGGTCGGCGATGTCGCGGGGTTCCATGTTCTTCACGTAATATTCCTCGCGGAACACGAACAGCACCACGTCCGCGTCCTGCTCGATCGAGCCCGATTCGCGAAGGTCGGAGAGCTGCGGGCGCTTGTCGTCGCGGCTTTCCACCTGGCGGGAGAGCTGCGACAGCGCGATGATCGGCACGTTCAGTTCCTTGCCGAGCGCCTTCAGGCCGGTGGTGATTTGGGTGATTTCCTGGACGCGGTTCTCGCCGGATTTGCCCGAGCCGGTCATCAGCTGGATATAGTCGACCACCAGGCAGTCGAGGCCGCGCTGGCGCTTGAGGCGTCGGGCGCGGGCGGAAAGCTGGGCGATGGAGATACCGCCGGTCTGGTCGATGAAAAGAGGCACTTTCTGCATCATCTGGCTGCAGGCGACGAGCTTTTCGAAATCGGCCTCGGTGATGTCGCCGCGGCGGATTTTTGACGAGGAGACTTCCGTCTGCTCGGAAATGATACGGGTGGCGAGCTGTTCGGCCGACATTTCGAGCGAATAGAAGCCGACGACGCCGCCATTCTTGGCCTTGAACGAACCGTCCGGCTGGACTTCCGGTTCGTAGGAGGCGGCTATGTTGTAGGCGATGTTGGTGGCGAGCGAAGTCTTGCCCATGCCGGGGCGTCCCGCAAGCACGATCAAGTCGGAACGCTGCAGCCCGCCCATCTTGCTGTCGAGCGACATGATGCCGGTCGAGATGCCGGAGAGATGGCCGTCGCGCTCGAAGGCCTGGCCGGCCATGTCGATGGCGAGCGCCACCGCGTCGTTGAACGACTGGAAACCGCCGTCGTAGCGGCCGTTTTCGGCAAGTTCGAACAGGCGGCGCTCCGTATCCTCGATCTGCGTCTGCGGCGGCATGTCGAGCGGCGCGTCGAAGGCGATGTTGACCATGTCCTCGCCGATGGTGATCAGCGCGCGGCGGAGCGCCAGGTCGTAGATCGCCCGACCGTAGTCCTCCGCGTTGATGATCGAAACGGCTTCGGAGGCGAGGCGCGCTAGATATTGCGCCACCGTCAGGTCGCCGACCTTGTCGTCGGCGGGCAGGAAGGTCTTGATCGTCACCGGGTTGGCGGTCTTGCCCATGCGGATGATGTCGCCGGCGACCTCGAAGATCTTGCGGTGCAGCGGCTCGTAGAGATGGACGGGTTTCAAGAAGTCGGAGACGCGGTAATAGGCGTCGTTATTGACCAGGATCGCGCCGAGAAGCGCCTGTTCGGCCTCGATATTGTTCGGGGCTTCGCGGTAATGCGGCTCTGCCGGCTGGATGTTGGCGAGCTTGCGTACTGCGTCGTTCATGGTCTTTTGTCCGTCCTGTCCTGCTGCCAAGCCGTCGGTTCTAACGGGTTGCGAGGCGTCCTGAAATGATTCAGTTCGCTACACACAGTGATTCACAGGCTGCTTACAAAATTACGGAAAACGGCACGAATCCGTTTGACTGTGGCAATCGGCGAATCGTTGGCGCGAGACTTCATCCTACACGCTGAAAATAGACAAAAAAACGCCCGGGCCTTGTCGGCCCGGGCGTTCTTTGAACAGTCTTGGGAACGACGCTTATTCGTCGTCGCCGGCGCCGTCGGCTTCCGGATCGAAGAAGTCTTCCGGACGCAGCGCATCTTCGTCGACGCCGTAGATGGCGTCGGCGGAGGTGAGGCTTTCGCCCTGGGACTGGCGGCTGGCTTCTTCAGCCGAGCGGGCAACGTTCAGTTCGACCGAAACTTCGACTTCCGCATGCAGGTGGATGACGACCTTGTGCAGGCCGATTTCCTTGATCGGGGTGTTGAGATCGACCTGGTTGCGGCCGATGTTGAAGCCTTCGGCAGCGAGCGCCTCGACGATGTCGCGGGCAGCGACCGAACCGTAGAGCTGGCCGGTTTCGCCGGCGGCGCGCACGACGATGAAGGACTTGCCGTCGAGAACTTCGGCGACCTTGGCGGCTTCGCCCTTGCGCTCGAGGTTGCGTGCTTCGAGCGTGGCGCGCTCGGATTCGAAGCGCTTCTTGTTGGCTTCGTTGGAGCGGAGAGCCTTGCCGAGCGGCAGGAGGTAGTTACGGGCAAAGCCGTCGCGGACCTTGACGGTTTCGCCCATCTGGCCGAGCTTCGGCACGCGTTCAAGCAGAATGACTTGCATGGTTAGGTTTCCTTTCGATCAGTCAATCTTGTTGTCGGTAGTCTTGTTGTCGGGGCTCGCGCCGGCTTTGAGCGGGGTCAGCGCGATCGTCCGCCTTGTGTCGGAAAGCCCCAGGATGAGGATCGCGATCGCCGGCAGGACGAGTATGGAAGAGAGATAGCAGAGGACGAGGGCCGGGATGCGCCAGTCCTTGCCGAGGCTGCGGAAGTGCAAGGAGGCGAAACCCGCCATCAGGAAGCCGGCGCCGAACGTGCCGCAGATGGTCGCGCCGATCATTGCCGGAACGCCGCCGAGGAAAGCGAGCACGATGCCGCCGAGGAAGATGAAGATCGCGTGCCGGTTCATACGCAGCGCTGAGGGCATATCCTCGCGCGGGCGGACGGCCCGGCCGGAGCGCGACACGATGCGCACGGCGATGTAGAAGGCGGCAAACAGCAGAGTCACCCAGACGCCGCCCTGGACGAGCGGCAGCATCAGCACCAGCAGCGACTTGGTCTGCGCCATGCCCGCCGGTTCCGGTGTGAATGCAGGCTCCTGGGCCTGCAGAGCGGCGATCATCGCGTCGACCATCCGGTTGGTGAGTTCCGGGCCGTAGCCGATCGCAACCCCGAGCGCGATGACGGCGATCGTCACCAGGCCGCAGAGATGCAGGAGGATGTCCGAGATCGGGTACCAGGCCATCAGGTTGTCCGGGCCGCCGAGTTCGGAAGCGGGACGCGCAAGGTTGGCGAGATGCGACAGCCAGCCCGCCGGGATCAGCGTGAACACCGCCATGGCGACCGCAAACATCGGTGACACGAGGATGGCGCCAAGGATGCCGGCAGTGACGATGCCGATAACGGCCGCGCGGTTGCCCCAGCCGAGGCCGGCGATGAAGATCGGAAGCGAAGAGGCGGCGTAGAGCACGGACGCAAAGGACAGCTGCGCATTCGCACCCAGCACGAGCAGGGTGGCGGCAATGCCGGCAAGGATGCCGGTGGGCAGCACTGTCTGTATCTTGTTCGTCACGGTCTCGCTGTCCTGCTTTTTGAAGCAGTTAGGGGACAAGTCCTGAATCGATCTCTCAGGCGCTTCATCCCCAACATGGGGTTTTAGAGGTTCCGATCCGCGCCCATCGCGAAAGGGATAGACCCGCTGACTCTTAATCAGCGGGTCCGGTATTCGGAAATTACGCTACGACGTAGGGCAGCAGGCCGAGGAAGCGGGCGCGCTTGATCGCCTGGGCGAGTTCGCGCTGCTTCTTCTGGGAAACGGCCGTGATGCGGGACGGAACGATCTTGCCACGCTCGGAAATGTAGCGCTGCAGGAGGCGTACGTCCTTGTAGTCGATCTTCGGCGCATTGGCACCCGAGAACGGGCAGGTCTTGCGGCGGCGATGGAACGGACGGCGTGCCTGGGAGGAGGATGATGATACGTCAGCCATGGTCTTTTCTCCTTAGCCTCTATTACGCACGGTCTTCGCGCGGACGGCGCTCGAAGCCGCCTTCACGCGGACCACGGTCCGGACGGTCGCCGAAGCCGCCTTCGCGGCGCGGAGGACGGTCGCCGAATTCGCGGCGCGGGCCACGGTCGTCGCCATCACGGCGCGGACGGTCGTCACGGTCGCGCTTCTGCATCATCGCAGACGGACCTTCTTCATGCTTCTCGACGGCGATCGTCATGTAGCGAAGAACGTCTTCGTTGATGCGCATCTGGCGTTCCATCTCGTGCACGGCCGGAGCCGGGGCGTCGATGTCCATCAGGGCGTAATGAGCCTTGCGGTTCTTGTTGATGCGGTAGGTGAGGGACTTGAGGCCCCAGTTTTCGATGCGCCCGACTTTGCCGCCGTTAGCTTCGATGACGCCCTTGTACTGTTCGACGAGGGCATCAACCTGCTGAGCGGACATATCCTGCCGGGCAAGGAATACGTGTTCGTAAAGAGCCATGTAAGCTTTGCCTTTTCTTGCGGTTGTCTACCCGGACCTCGGCGGCTAAGCCTCAACGACTGCTCCTGAACGGGAAGATCCCAGGCAAGAAAAGTGTTGTATCGAGACGGTCGAGAGCGGAGACACGGGAGGCTTGGACCCTGTGGTCCCTGCGGCGTCCTTTTCGAGGAAGCCTGCCCTCCGTTCAGCCACCAGCCAGAAGACCGGGTGTTGCGAACAGGGCGCTTATACGGATTTTTGGAGAGAAGGCAAGGGCGGTTCGTCGAGCATATTCAATTAGCGATGCCTAAATTATACTTAAGGTAGAGTTAACGGTCATTAAGGTTGAAAATCCGAGTAATCGGAGTATAGTCCGCTGCGGGAAAAGTGCTGGAGGGTATTCAGTCAAAGTGGAGGGGAATTTGTCATGCATCATGGAGAGAAGAACTTTGAAGTAACCGCACCACGTTCTCGATTTTACCAGGGAGGTTTCGGACGGTTGTTTCCAGAACTTCCGGGCTGGGAGCCGGATACAACCGGTTTTACAGGTGCAGGGATAGGTAGTGCTGCGGCACTCGAAGCCTATTTCATGAATTTCGTCGCGACCAAGATGGTCGATACGACGGCGCCGCCTGCGGGCGACTCCAAACTTCCGTCCGGTTACGTCTATTTCGGTCAGTTCATCGACCATGACCTGACGCTGGACACGACGCCGCTCAGCGAGGCGGAACTCGATCCGAACCGGCTTCATAACTTCCGGACGCCGCGGCTCGATCTTGATTGCATTTACGGGCAGGGGCCGGATGCGCAGCCCTATCTCTACGACAAGACTGCGCCGGGCTGTTTTCGGATCGGCGAGATCGCCGGCACGCCGTTCAAGGATTTGCCGCGCGCAGCTGGCCAGGATACCGCTCTGATCGGCGACCCGCGCAATGACGAGAACGCCATTGTCGCCCAGTTGCACCTGGCTTTCCTCTTGGCCCATAACACGCTCGTCAAGGCGGCGGTCAAGAAGGGCATGTCGTCCAGGAAGGCCTTCGAGGCGGCACGGAAGACGCTGCGGCGTCTCTACCAGTGGATTATCTGGCACGACTACATGGCCCGCATCTGCGATCCCTCCGTCCACAAGCGGGCGCTTCGCAAGGATCGCGACGCCGGCAACGGGCGAACCTTCTGGGAGCTCGGTTACGAAGACGTCTACGACTGGAAGAACAATCCGTTCATGCCGCTGGAGTTTTCGGTCGCTGCCTACCGGTTCGGGCATTCGCTGGTCCGCAACGGCTACCAGACGAATTTCGCCAAGGGCGTCGGCGTTTTCACGCCGACCTTCAAGTTCAATGCCGAGGACCTCAGAGGGTTTCGCGCGCTGCACCTGGACCGGGTCGTCCAGTGGGACTGGTTCCTCAGGATGTCGTCCTCCGTGCGGCCGACATTCCCGCAGGTGGCCCGCAAGTTCGACAGCGTACTGGCGAATGCGCTGCGCGAACTGCCGGAGGATCCCGACAAGCCGGGCGACAACACCAGGATCCTCAACGTGCTTGCGGCCCGCAATCTGGTGCGCGGCGTCAGGATGCAGCTGCCGTCGGCCATAGAGGTCGCCAAGCTCCTGGACATCCCGATCATCAATATCGCTGAAACCGAGCGGGAAGCCCTCTGGTATTATATCCTGAAGGAGGCCGAATTCGACGCCCAGGTCGAAGGCTCGACGCTGACCGTCGGCGGCGCCGGCGATCGCCTGGGAACGCTCGGCTCGATCATCGTCGCGGCGACGTTCGCAGGTCTCCTGAAGGGCGATCCTCTGTCGTTCTTCAATCTGGAACCCGGATGGACGCCCGACAAGGACGAGCTGCTCGACAGCGTCGAGGCGGATCTGGTCGCTGCCGGCAAGCCCGGCCTCAATGCCGATGAGCAGGTCAACGGCCGCAAATGGGGGCTGCCGACCATCATCCGCCTGTCGGGCCTGCCGGTCGACGCGGCGCCGTTCCGGCCGGCGCCGGTACCGGTTCCCGAGCCCGTCGTCGAGCCCGCGGCACCGCCGACGGAATGATAGCCATCGGGGTATCACCGGGAGAACCGGCGATACCCCCGATAATCTCCCCGGGTAGGGCATGCTTTTGCTTGGGAGGTTGGATCAGCCGATCTTGAGGATCGTTTGTCCCTTATCGAAGGAGAAGCCGTAAGTGAGGGCGCCGCCCTTCAGCGCCTTCTCGTCAAGCGTCACCGTGATCCTGTCGTCCGAGCCCTTGAAAGAGGCGGTCAGCACGTTGTCCTTGACGGAAATGCTGACATCCTTCTCGAAATAGCCGTCGAACCGCAGCGAGATCGGCCCATCCGTGGTCACCGTGTCCTGGCCGCCATTCTTGCCGAACGTGTATTCGACGACGCCCTTGCCGGCCGGTTTGCCGGTCTGGTGGATGGTCACGGTGTCATTACCTGCACCGCCCGAGGCAAAGATGCGGCGTCCTTCGAGATAGAGCGTATCGTCGCCGTCGCCGCCATCGATGCCGGTCATCGTCTCGGCCGAGATCCGGATGCTGTCGGCACCGCTGCCGCCCGAAATCTCCATCGCCAGCTTTCCTGCAAGCTGGATGTCGTCCTTGCCGGCGCCACCGTTTATGGCGCGCAAGAGGGTGGCCTTTGCCTCGACCTTGTCGGCGCCGTCGCCAGCCTCGACGCCGGAGACGGAAGCTGTCTTGATCTTCAACGTATCGTCACCGGCGCCGCTATCGACATCGTAGACGGCGCGGCCGGTCATCGTCAGGCTGTCGTCGCCTTCGCTGCCGGATGCGTGGGTTATATAGCCGAGGCTTTCGCTGACGTTCACCTCGGACGTGTCCTCTGCCTTGCCGAGCGCGAGGATTTCGACGATCCGCGCCAGCGCCCGCTGCGCCGGCCCCTGCGTGTCTGGCTCGATGCCGCCCGCGCTGCCCGACGTGAAACCCTGGGCGCTGCCGGAAGAGGAACTCGCCGAATTGGACGAACCGGAAAACAGCAACGAGGCATAGGCGCCTGCATTGGAGTTCCGATAGAACGAGTTGGTGATGCTGGTGATGGCTCTGTCCTCCGGCATGCGGTCCATCAGAGGCCGCAGGTCCCGTCTTTCACATGCCGCCATCATACCGGACATTGATTGAGAACAGATTATAGCAGCCGAGGGTCGCGAGACAGCGGCATCGCTTTGCGCGGTAAGCGCTTGGTAAAGAAAAAGCTGACGTTTTCCCGGAGGCGGGGCGGTCCTACGATCAGGCTCGAAGGAGGCGTTGCCGCATACGGTCGCCGAGCTCGCGCCTGCGGAAGAAGCCTTACCGCTGGAAGGAGCCCAGGTGACTGCCTTCCGGCGGGTTGAATACCATCTGGGGCGGATAATTCTCCGCAATATACCGGTCGTCGGCAATCAGCAGCGACTGTGTTTCCGGCCTGTAGACCAGATGGACGTTGCCGGCATCGGCCATCCGCCCGCCGAGCTTCACGGTGATGCTGTCCGTGGTGCCGGCAAAGCCGATCGTCACCGTGTCGCCGTCCATGGTGATGCTGGCCTTGCTCATGTCGAGCCGCCGGGTGCCGTCCTCGCTGAAGCCGCTGATTTCGAGCGGGCCTTTGGTGACGATCACATCTCGGCCATCGCCGGCGCTGAAATAGTAGCTGGCCTCGGTCCGGCCCTTGTTGTCGAGCACGACATGGTCGTCGCCCTTGCCGCCCGAAATATTTCTGAGGAAGCCGTCCGCGGTGACGATGATCGTATCGTTGCCGTCGCCCCCATCGATGTAGCTCGCATATGAGGCATTGACGACGATCATGTCGTCACCGGCGCCTCCGTCGAGAACTGATACGTCTTTTGCCTGCGCGGTGATCGTGTCGTTGCCGTCGCCGCCATGGATCGAGGTGGCCATCTGGCCGGCCACGACGTCCATGATATCATTGCCGGCGTCACCGTCGACATTGCTGACCCAACCGCCGGCCTTGATGTCGACGATATCATTGCCGTCGCCGCCGCCGATCCGGCTGATGCCCGCGGAACTGACGAGTTGCAGCGTATCGTTGCCGGCTCCGCCGTCGATATTGTCTACCCCCAGCTTCATCGGATTGTAGTATCCGGAACCGCCGCCCGTGCCGGAAATCGTCACAAGGTCGTCGCCGGCCCCGCCATAGACGCGGGTGACAGGTCCCTGGGCGTCGATCAGGATCTGATCGTTGCCGTCGCCACTGTCGACGTTGTCCACCGCCGAGTATAGATCGCTGGGTTTTTTGAACTCGGTATTCGTCGCCACGATGTCGATGATGTCGTCGCCGCCGCCGCTCGACACACCATAGGCGCCGCCCGCGCGGATGGTGATCGTATCATCGCCATCGCCGGTCTTGGCTGTCGCCGTCCCGCGCTCTGCGTCGATCTCGACCTGGCTATTGCCTTGGGCATCCATGATGATGCGGATCAGGAGGTCGACCGCCGCACTGGCGGTGTGGTTGGAGGTCAGGGCCAAGCCCGCGGAGGCGGTATAGGATTTGCCGTCGGTGCCGGTCTGACTCATCGATACGGATTGGAGAAGCAGCAGCGCGGAGCTGCCCGAATAGGTGGCGCTCAAAGACGATACGGCGCTGAGCATGCTCGTTCTCCCAAATCGAGAATGGCAGGAGGCGACCGAAATCCTCGAATGTGATCGCCTGTAATATCGCGATCGAAAGTGGGGGGAGGAGCATTAAGAAAGCCTCAATACAGGTTGCAAAATTTAATACTACGACGCCCCTGGATTGCAATTCTGCGAGGCTTTAGGTCCGTTCAGCCGGGCATGGTTGCAAGCGTCAGCACGATGCTCGATAGCGAATTCTCGTATTCGGCCGCGACGGACGGAAATTCAGGTCGAACCAGGGAACGTCGCCTGCTGGTGACAGGGCGGCGCTCCCAGGGTCGGTGTCTCAGGCGTTACAGCGGCATCGGCCACTGGCGATGAACCTGGGCGATGTCCGCGAACACCTCGTCCGACAGTGTCAGGTCGGCGGCGGCCATGTCGTGCTTCAGCTGGGCCATCGACGTCGCGCCGATGATGGCCGCGGCCATGAAGGGTCGCGACAGGCAGAAGGCGAGCGCCATCTGGGCGAGGTCGAGGCCGTGCTTTTCGGCGACTGAGATATAGGCCTTCACCGCCGGCTCCTGATAGGGCGTCAGGCGGCCGCCGAGATCCTTGTTGATCGTCGCCCGGGACCCTTCCGGCCTTGCGCCGTTCTGGTACTTGCCGGTGAGGAGGCCGGCAGCGAGCGGCGAATAGGCCATCAGCCCGACATCCTCGTGATGGGCGACTTCGGCGAGGTCTAGATCGAAATGCCGGTAGAGGAGATTGTATTCGTTCTGCAGCGAGGCGATGCGCGGCAGGCCCTTTTTCTCGGACAGGCGCAGGTATTTCATCGCGCCCCAGGCGCTTTCGTTGGACAGGCCGACGGCGCGCAGCTTGCCGTCCTTCACCAGCTCGCCGAGCGTTTCGAGGATTTCGGCGATCTCGGCCGCCGCCTTGTCGCGATCCTGTTTCGAAACGTCGAAGGTCCAGGAATTGCGGAAATGGAAGGTGCCGCGGTTCGGCCAGTGGATCTGGTAGAGGTCGAGATAGTCGGTCTGCAGGCGCTTCAGGCTTGCATCGACCGCCTGGCGGATGGTGGCGGATTCGATGTCGCGTCCGTCGCGGATATGCGGACGACCGCTGCCGGCGATCTTCGTGGCGAGGACGAGGTCCTTGCGCTTGGCCGCATTCTTCTTCAGCCACGTGCCGATATATTCCTCGGTGCGGCCATAGGTGGCGGGGCTGACCGGGGTGGTCGGATAGAGCTCGGCGGTGTCGAAGAAATTGATGCCGTTCTCGAACGCGTAGTCCATCTGTTCATGGGCTTCGGCTTCGGTGTTCTGGGTGCCCCAGGTCATGGTGCCCAGGCATATTTCCGACACTGAGAAGTCCGTGCGGCCAAGTTTTTTATATTTCATGGAAATGAGATCCCGTTCTCGAAAAGTCGGCGGAACTCTAAGCAGGATTTGACGAAGCGCAAGGGGACAACAGGCCGGAAAAGCCCCCGAAAACCGCGCCGCCCTTGACTCTCCGGGCCGGAATGTGAATGGAAAGGCAAAACATAAGGGAAGGAAATCATCCCCATGAGCACGATCGCATTCACGTTCCCCGGCCAGGGCAGCCAGGCTGTCGGCATGGGCAAGGATCTGGCGGAGGCTTTTCCCGAAGCCCGTGCCGTCTTCGATGAAGTCGACGAGGCGCTCGGCCAGAAACTCTCCGACGTTATGTGGAACGGCCCGGAAGAAACCCTGACGCTGACCGCCAATGCGCAGCCGGCGCTGATGGCCGTTTCGGTCGCGGCGATCCGGGTCATGGAAGCGCGCGGCCTGAAGCTCGCCGACAAGGTCGCCTTCGTCGCCGGTCATTCGCTTGGCGAATATTCGGCGCTGTGTGCCGCCGGCACGTTCTCGCTGGCCGATACGGCACGCCTGCTGCGCATCCGCGGCGATGCGATGCAATCGGCGGTTCCGGTCGGGCAGGGCGCCATGGCGGCGATCATCGGCCTCGAGCATGGTGATGTCGATGCCATCTGCGCTGCCGCGCGCGATGCCGGCGTCTGCCAGATCGCCAACGACAATGGCGGCGGCCAGCTGGTCATCTCCGGCTCCAAGGCGGCTGTCGAAAAGGCTGCGGGGCTTGCGACCGAAAAGGGCGCCAAGCGCGCCATCATGCTGCCGGTCTCCGCACCCTTCCACAGCGACCTGATGGCGCCGGCCGCCGACGCCATGCGCCACGCGCTCGACAAGGTAGACAAGAACAACCCGGTCGTGCCGGTTATCGCCAATGTGCGCGCCGTGCCGGTCTACGATGCCGACGAGATCGCCAGGCTGCTGGTCACCCAGGTGACCGGCCAGGTGCGCTGGCGCGAGACGGTGGAATGGTTCGGCGCCAATGGCGTGACGACCCTCTACGAGATCGGCTCGGGAAAAGTGCTGACCGGCCTTGCCCGCCGCATCGACAAGAATATCTCCGGCATTGCCGTCAACACGCCGGCCGATATCGAAGCCGCGCTCACAGCCATTCTCGGCTGAAACCAGACACGCGAAGGAACACGATCATGTTTGATTTGACCGGCCGCAAGGCATTGGTGACGGGCGCAACCGGCGGGCTCGGCGAAGAGATTGCCCGGATGCTGCATAGCCGGGGCGCCACCGTCGGCCTGCACGGCACGCGGGTCGAGAAGCTCGAGGCACTCGCCGCCGAACTCGGCGATCGCGTCAAGATCTTCCCGGCCAACCTCTCCGACCGCGCCGAAGTGAAGGCGCTCGGCGAAAAGGCCGAGGCCGAGCTCGAAGGCGTCGACATCCTCGTCAACAATGCCGGCATCACCAAGGACGGCCTGTTCGTGCGCATGAGCGACGAGGACTGGGATGCGGTGCTTGAGGTCAACCTCACGGCGGTCTTCCGCCTGACCCGCGAACTCACCCATCCGATGATGCGCCGCCGTTACGGCCGCATCATCAACATCACCTCCGTGGTCGGCGTCACCGGCAATCCGGGCCAGACCAATTACTGCGCCTCCAAGGCCGGCATGATCGGCTTTTCGAAGTCGCTCGCCCAGGAAATCGCCACCCGCAACGTGACGGTCAACTGCGTCGCGCCGGGCTTCATCGACAGCGCGATGACCGGCAAGCTCAACGACAAGCAGAAAGAGGCGATCCTCGGTGCCATTCCGATGAAGCGCATGGGTGCCGGATCGGACATCGCGTCTGCGGTCCTTTATCTCGCCTCCAGCGAGGCTGGCTACGTCACCGGCCAGACCCTGCATGTCAACGGCGGCATGGCGATGATCTGATTGAGTGCCGCCGTCAGGAAAACACCTTACAATCGGTTGTTGGCGGCTGTGCAATGGAACAAATTCTGGCTTTGCTGAACACGGAAACCATGTTAAGCGGGCCATGACTGTGAATGGTCACCCTGAAATGCAGGCCGTCATATTGCGTGAGTGCAATAGGATCGGAACCTGAAAAGGGGAGAACGGGTTTGCCCGCATCGGCGCTGAACAAGCGGCGGTCGCAGGTTTTTAACAGGGTGCGGATGCCGATCGGGCATTCGATAAAGACAAAGGTCGAGGAAACCGACATGAGCGATATCGCAGAACGCGTTAAGAAAATTGTTATTGACCACCTCGGCGTTGACGCCGACAAAGTCGTCGAAGGCGCAAGCTTCATCGACGATCTCGGTGCGGACTCGCTCGACACCGTCGAACTGGTCATGGCTTTCGAGGAAGAATTCGGCGTTGAAATCCCTGACGACGCTGCCGATTCCATCCTGACCGTCGGCGACGCTGTGAAGTTCATCGAGAAGGCCCAGGCCTGATCAACCCGACATAGTGGGGATGACGCCGCAAGGCAGGTCCCGAAAACGGCCCGCTTGTTCGGGCCGTTTCAGCAATTGGGCCTTGGGCCCTGAAAAATCGAAAAAATATAGGGTAGGGCACTGGCGATGAGACGGGTCGTTATCACCGGTACCGGCATGGTATCTCCTCTCGGATGCGGAACGGAAGTCAGCTGGTCGCGCTTGCTGGCCGGCGAAAATGCCGCCCGCGTCGTCACTGAATTCGAGGTCGAAGACCTTCCCGCAAAGATCGCCTGCCGCATTCCTGTCGGCGACGGTTCCGATGGCACGTTCAACGTGGACCAGTGGATGGAGCCGAAGGAACAGCGCAAGGTCGATCCCTTCATCATCTACGGCGTGGCCGCCGCCGACATGGCGCTCGAAGACGCCGGCTGGCATCCGAAGACCGACGAGGACCAGATCGCCACCGGCGTGCTGATCGGCTCGGGCATCGGCGGCCTCGAAGGCATTGTCGAGGCGGGCTATACGCTGCGCGACAAGGGTCCGCGCCGCATTTCGCCCTTCTTCATTCCCGGCCGGCTGATCAATCTCGTCTCCGGCCAGGTGTCGATCCGCCACAAGCTGCGCGGTCCCAACCACGCCGTTGTCACGGCCTGTTCCACCGGCGCGCACGCGATCGGCGACGCGGCCCGGATGATCGCCTTCGGCGACGCCGAGGTGATGGTCGCCGGCGGCGCGGAATCGCCGATCTGCCGCATTTCGCTGGCCGGTTTCGCCGCCTGCAAGGCGCTTTCGACCCAGCACAACGACGATCCGCAGAAGGCATCGCGCCCCTATGACCGCGACCGCGACGGTTTCGTCATGGGCGAGGGCGCCGGCATCGTCGTTCTGGAAGAGCTGGAACATGCCAAGGCGCGTGGCGCCAAGATCTATGCGGAAGTGGTCGGCTACGGCATGTCCGGCGACGCGTTCCACATCACCGCGCCTTCGGAAGACGGCGACGGTGCGTTCCGCTGCATGACCGCGGCTCTGAAGCGGGCGGGCCTTTCGGCGTCGGACGTCGATTACATCAACGCCCACGGCACCTCGACCATGGCCGACACGATCGAGCTCGGCGCGGTCGAGCGTCTGGTCGGAAACGCCGCTTCGAAGATCTCCATGTCGTCGACCAAGTCTGCGATTGGCCATCTTCTCGGCGCTGCCGGTGCGGTCGAGGCGATCTTCTCGGCGCTCGCCATTCGCGACAACATCGCACCCCCGACGCTCAACCTCGACAATCCCGATGTCGAGACGGCGATCGACCTGGTGCCGCACCAGGCGCGCAAGCGCGAGATCAACGTCGCGTTGTCGAACTCCTTCGGTTTCGGCGGCACAAACGCATCTCTCGTGCTGCGCCGTTACGACGCCTGATTTTTCGGGGCCTGAACTTTCGAGGCCGTATTTTTAGGGCGTCGATTTGTTTCGGGCACTGAAACACATGCCGGCTGGACTCGCGAGCCGGCTCGTATCATCTTCTGGACCTGTTTTTCGCCGCATTGGTTGGCCAAACAGCGGGTTGCAAGTCTTTGAGTCTGTAGGGGCGTTAACCCCGGGGGGCGCGGTTGAACGATACGAATCATGTCAGTGAATTGCCGCCCGGCAATGGCAGAGGGCCGATTATTCCGAAATCGCCGAACGAGGCCCTGAAGCCCGAACGCGTTCCGGAGCCGCCCCGTCGTTCCAGGAAGGCACGCAGTCAGGTGGTCATCTTCCTGAATTTCGTGATGACCATGGTCGTCGTTCTCTGCGTGATCGGGGTAGCCGGCTTCTATTACATGATCTCGGCCTTCCAGCAGCCGGGCCCGCTCGAAGCCAACACCCATTTCATGGTCCGCCCCGGCAACAGCAATTCTGAAATTGCCAACAACCTGGAACGCAACGGCATCATTTCCGATGCCCGGATCTTCCGCTACATGACCGCCACCTATCTTCGCAACGGCGAGACGCTGAAGGCCGGCGAATACGAGATCAAGGCGCGTGCCTCCATGAAGGACGTCATGGGCGTGCTGGAGGGCGGCAAGTCGATCCTCTATTCCGTTGTTTTACCTGAAGGCCTGACCGTCAGGCAGATGATGCTGCGGCTTGCCGAGGACCCGGCTCTGGAAGGCGACCTGCCGGCCGAACTGCCGCCGGAAGGCAGCCTGCGCCCCGACACATACAAGTTCACGCGCGGCAACAAGCGGGCCGATATCATCCAGCAGATGCGCGTCGCACAGCAGAAGCTGGTCGACCAGATCTGGGAGCGCCGCGATCCTGGCCTGCCGATCAAGACCAAGGACGAATTCGTGACGCTCGCCTCGATCGTCGAGAAGGAGACCGGCAAGGAAGACGAGCGCGCCCATGTGGCCTCCGTCTTCATCAATCGGCTGCAGCGCGGCATGCGCCTGCAATCGGACCCGACGATCGTCTACGGCATCTTCGGCGGCGAGGGAAAACCCTCCGACCGGCCGATCTTCAAGTCGGACCTTGCCAAGCCGACGCCCTATAACACCTACCAGATCAAGGGCCTGCCGCCGACCCCGATCTCCAATCCCGGCCGGGCCGCGCTCGAAGCCGTTGCCAATCCCTGGCGGACCAAGGACCTCTATTTCGTGGCCGACGGCACCGGCGGGCATGTGTTCGCTGCGACGCTCGAGGAACACAACGCCAATGTCCGCCGTTGGCGCAGAATGGAATCCGAACGCGCCGCCAACCCCGAAGTGGTGGACGGCCAGCCGGACGGCGACGAAGCGGAAAAGCCACCGAAGAGCAACTGACCGCTTCCTGAAAGCATGATCTGGAGATACCGATGACATTGCAGTCCATGACCGGTTTTGCCCGCAGCGAAGGCACGAGCGGGCGCAACCGTTACGCATGGGAACTGCGCTCGGTGAACGGCAAGGGCCTCGACATAAGGCTGCGCCTGCCGCCGGGTCTCGAACGGCTGGAGCCGGACGTCCGCCGGGTGATCTCGGAGAAATTTTCGCGCGGAAATCTGCAGGCGACCCTTACCCTCACCGTCGCCGAGACCAAGGTGGAAGCGGTGCTGAACCGCGATGCGCTGGCAGCCGTGCTGGCGCTGCGCGCCGAACTCGGCGAACTCGTCGATCCTTCGCCGCTGAGGCTCGATACGCTGATGGGCATTCGCGGCCTGGTCGACATCCGCGAGGCGGAAGAAGACGAGCAGACGGTTGCCGCCCGTGATGCTGCGATCCTCGCAAGCCTCGGCGAGGCGATCGGCCATCTGCAGCGGATGCGTGAGGGCGAGGGCACGGCGCTTGCGGCCGTGCTCAAGGGCCAGGTCGCCCGTATCGCCGAGCTTGTCCAGATCGTCGAAACCGACCCCTCCCGCACGCCGGAAGAGATCGCCCGCAAGCTTTCGTTTCAGCTCGCAGCGCTTCTCCAGGAGGCGCCGACGCTCGACCGCGACCGGCTGCATGCGGAAGCCGCCCTGCTTGCCACCAAGGCGGACCTGCGCGAAGAGATCGACCGGCTGAAAGCGCATGTGGCGGCCGCCAACGAGCTTATAGACAAGGGGGGCCCGGTCGGCCGCCGGCTCGATTTCCTTGCACAGGAATTTAACCGGGAATCGAATACTATCTGTTCGAAGTCCAATTCGGCGGCGGTCACATCCGCCGGCATAGAGTTGAAAGTCGTCATCGACCAGTTCCGCGAACAGGTCCAGAATCTGGAGTAAGACATGAGCCCGGCCCCTTCGTCTCAGGGCAAGCCGTCCCCGGCCGTGAAGATCGCCCGCCGCGGACTGATGCTGGTTCTTTCCTCGCCGTCGGGGGCCGGCAAGTCGACGATCGCCCGCAATCTTCTGGATGCGGATCGCAGCCTCGAAATCTCCGTCAGCGTCACCACGCGGGCCAAGCGGCCGAGCGAGATCGCCGACAAGCACTATCACTTCATTACCGTGCCGCAGTTCGAGAAGATGCGCGACGCCGGCGACCTGCTCGAATGGGCCGAGGTGCACGGCAACTTCTACGGCACCCCACGCGAGCCGGTGGAACTGGCGATGAGCGAAGGCCGCGACATGCTGTTCGACATCGACTGGCAGGGCGCCCGCCAGCTGCAGGAAAAGATGGCCGCCGACGTCGTCTCGATCTTCGTGCTGCCGCCGACCATGACCGAACTGCAGTCTCGCCTGCACCGCCGCGCCGAGGATTCCGAAGAAGTGATCCGCACCAGGCTCCTGAACTCGCGCGCCGAGATCGAGCACTGGCGGGAATACGACTACGTCATCGTCAACGACGATCTCGACGAGGCTTTCGGCCACGTGAGCTGCATCGTCAACGCCGAACGCATCCGCCGCGACCGCCGCCATGGCTTGTTCGATTTTGTGAGCGAGTTGCTGACGGAAGAGCCGAAGCTTTAAGGGCTGGGGCTGGTGGCGGCTTACCTGTGGCGGGAATCCTGGCGGTTCACGGCCAGCATTTGTGATTTTACCATGTGAGGAATAACGGGACCGCTTTAAGCCAGGAGCGGAGGTCGCAACTTCTTCACGTCATGACGTTGCAGTATGTCCACACGCTCCAATTGTTTCGCGCCACAATGTTGGCGCGAGTAGACCGCTTGATCCGGTTCTGTATGATCCCTGTCTTCTAAAGGTGATCGGGGTGGTTCATGAAATTTTTGATTGCGGCAGTCGCAGGTGTGTTGCTGTTGACGGGCTGTCAGACATCGGTGCCGGAAAGTGTTGCATCGTCTCAGACACCACCGACGGCTTCCGTGAAGCGGGAGGTGCTGAGAGCTGCCCATCGCATGGGTTTCCGCGACCGGGACATCTACGGCGCGCAGATTTCAAGCGTCGTCCTGCTCAAGCCGGAGAAGAATATCTACGCCTTTTGCGTTTCCGGCTTTGGACGGCGGTATAATTATCCCGCCCGTTACGGCGTATCCATGCGCGACGGAAAGATTCTCGGCTACACGCTGGACGATATCCGTTGCCAGGACAGCCGCCTCAAATACTACCCGTTTCCAGAACTCGACAATCTCGGGCGGCCGTAGCCGGCCTGAACCCCGCGTCCAGACGACGGCTTTGCGCCAAAAACGGAGATCCTAGTCGGTGCGTATTCATACCCGTATGTGTCACCGTCGCTATGAGACCAGTGACGCCCCTGAGATGCTGGCCGCGAAGTCATTTGCGAATTCGCTGAATGACATCTGGTGACAAGAACAACGAAATGAATGAGTTAGTAAAGCCGGTGAACTCCTGGAATATTCGGCGGATCGTGATTGCCGTTTTGCTCGGTACCATCACGGCTACCTATCTTCGCGCCTTCGATTTCTGGCCACTTGGTGTTGCCGGTGGATTGAGAGCGCTTCTCGATCTGGCCGGGCCGCTTATCTTGCTCGCTGTCGTACTGACACTACTCGTCTGGCTTGCCAGCGCGTTCATGGCTTTGTATCGCCAAAGATTTCAGAGAGCAGTCGGTAGCTTTATTGCCATCCTAAGTGTTCCAGCTTGCTCCGCAATACTCCTCGCCACCTCTATATCCGATCCTTGGGTATGGTATGTCGTTCTCAATAAATCGCGTTTCGAAACGGCAGCGGTAAATAGCCGCTCAATGGCCAGTCCCAAATTTGTCGTCCTGGAAGAACGCGACATTTCGACGGGGATCGCGGGAGTGACTGAAAACCGTTTCGTTGCGCTCATCTACAGCGAAAGCGATCCAGTCGAGTTGGCCTCATCCATTCCGGGTCTGAGACATATCTATGGCAACTTTTACAGGCGCGACAAATTCATGTGATGTCTCCTTCGGGCCGAAAGCAGTCTTGATCGCAGATCACAAACAGTTAGCCAACCGCACGAACTCCTCCACCGACAGCGTTTCGGCCCGCCTCGCCGGGTCGATCCGGGCCTTTACCAATAGCGCCTCGCCGCCGAGCGACTTGACGCTCTGGCGCAGCATTTTTCGGCGCTGGCCGAAGGCGGCGTGGGTGACGCGCTCCAGCTTGGCGACGTCGCAGGGCAGGGGATTGCCACGCGGCGTCAGGTGCACGACCGTCGAGGTCACCTTCGGCGGTGGCGTGAACGCCTGCGGCGGCACGTCGAAGACCATGTGCGCATCGGTGCGCCAGCCGGCGAGCACGCCGAGGCGGCCGTAATGGTCGTCCTCCTCGTCGGCGACGATCCTTTGCCCGACTTCCTTCTGGAACATCAGCGTCAGGCTTTCCCAGAAGGGCGGCCATTGGTCCGGCGCGGGCAGCAGCCAGTTGATGAGCAGCTGGGTGCCGACATTGTAGGGCAGGTTGGCGATGATCTTGACCGGGCCTTCAGGTGCCAGCGCCGCAAAATCGGTCTTCAGCGCATCGCCTTCGATCACGTCCAGCCGGCCGGGATAATGCTCGCCGATCTCCGCCAGTGCAGGAAGGCAGCGGCTATCCCGCTCGACGGCGATCACCTTCTTGGCGCCCAGCGACAGGATGGCACGGGTCAGGCCGCCGGGGCCGGGGCCGACCTCGAAAACCGTCGCGTCCTGAAGTGGTCCGGCGCTGCGGGCGATCTTCTGGGTGAGGTTGAGGTCGAGGAGGAAATTCTGGCCGAGCGCCTTTTTGGCGTCGAGCCCGTGACGCTGGATCACGTCACGCAGCGGCGGCAAGCCATCCAGAGTGGCCATCAGGCGGCTTTCGATGTGGATGCGAGATTGCCGGCGAGCCTGATCGCCTCGACGAGGCTCGTCTCGCGGGCGACACCCTGGCCGGCAATGCCGAACGCTGTGCCGTGATCCGGCGAGGTGCGGATGAAGGGCAGGCCGAGCGTGACGTTGACCGACGTGTCGAATCCGAGCGCCTTGGCAGGGATCAGCGCCTGGTCGTGATACATGCAGATCGCCACGTCGTAACGGGCGCGCGCCTCGTCGTGGAACATCGTGTCGGCCGGCAGAGGCCCGAACACATGCAGGCCCTCGGCGCGCAGCTTGAAGATGGCGGGATGGATGATGTCCTGGTCCTCGCGGCCGATCGCTCCGTCCTCGCCCGCATGCGGGTTGAGGCCGGCAACCGCAAGCCGGGGCTTGTCGATGCCGAAGCGGGTCTTGAGATCGTGATGGGCGATGCGGCAGGTCTCGGCGATCAGTTCAGCGCTCAGCGCCGCAGGCACGTCTTTCAGCGGGATATGGATGGTGACCGGGATGGCCCGGAGTTTCGGCCCCGCCAGCATCATCACCGGCAGGATCTTCCTGCCGGTCGCGCGCTCGGCGAGGTCGGCGAGGAACTCCGTGTGGCCGGGGAACCCGAAGCCGGCCTGGTAGAGAATGGATTTGGCGATCGGATTGGTGACCGTGCCGGCAGCCCTGCCTGCAAGCGAGAGCGAAACGGCGGTCTCGATCGCCTGGATCGTTCCCCTGGCGGTCGCCACATGCGGCTGGCCGGCGGCGATTTCAGCGCCGGCCGGGATCGGCAACACGGGCAGGGCGTCGTCGAAGATCGACATCGCGCTTTCGCTATCCGCTTCCCGGATCGGCACGTCGAGGCCGAGCATCACGGCGCGCGCCCTGAGGACGGCCGGATCACCGAGGAAGAGGAAAGGTGGCAGGTCGTATGCCCGGCGTGAGGCCCAGGCGACAAGCGTGATATCGGGGCCGATGCCGGCAGGATCGCCCTGGGTCAACGCAAGCGGACGGTCGAGAGGCATTACGGCTCCGAAAATGACTTAAGTGTCGAGGTCAGCGATAGTCTCAGCGATACTCGATCTGGGCCTTGCTGCGCAGGTCGTCGAGATATTTCTTGTCGTTGGGGTCGGGAGCGCCCTTCTTCTCCTTGCCGAGATCCTCGGCGCGGAACACGACTTCCGCCGCAAGATCGTCCGACACCTGGCGCTGTTTGCAGATAGCCAGGAACTCCACGCCGCGTTCGGTGACGCGGGTGCCCGTCGTGCCGCCATCGGCCGTCTTCTCGATCAGCGGCTTCCAATCGGCCGGCAGTTCGGGGGCGAGAACGCGGCCGAGGTCGCGGATCGATACGTCCAGCATGGTCGCGGCGAAATCCTTCGATTGCTCGCAGCCCGGGAATTTGGAGCGCGCGGCGTTCGCTTCCTTCTGGCGCTTGGCAAGAATGGCGTTGCGCTTGGCCGGCGGCACCACGAAGATCACCTGCTGCAGGAAATATTCGGTGGTGACCGGCTTTTCCTTGTTCTCCATCATGCGCGTGACGAGCTCCTGGCTCGACATGCGGCCGCGCGAGCCGCCGTAACGGGCGTTGACCAGTCGTGGCCAGCTCATCTGCACGGCGATGTAATTCTTGAAATGCTCGACCCCGACGCCGGCCTTGTCGAGGATCTGGCTCATCTGCGCCACGCTCAGCTTGTTGCCGGCGGCAAACCGCTCGAAGGCCTTGTCGACGTCCTCGGTGCTGACCGACATCTTCACGCGGGAAATTTCCTGGCGCTTCAGCGCTTCATCCACCAGCACTTCGCGCGCCGTCTTGGCATCCGCCTTCTGGCGCTGAAGGCGCAGGAACGCGACGCGCCTGCCGACATCGGTGCTGGTGATCGCCGTCCTGTTGACGACGGCCGAGACTTCGCTGGCGGCCTGCGCCTGCTGGGCGGCGGGCTGGATGACGACCGAGGCGGCCAAGACGGCCGCGGCCAGCACCAGCTTGCGCGTTGCGGTCATTGCGAACATGATACCAATCCCTTTTCCCGCCCCGGTGGGCACTTGAGCCCGACCGGCCTCGCATTTCATACTCTATTTGCGACCGCTTGCACAATTCTTGCGGCGAAACGATGACGGTCAGCCGATCGGGGGACCCGCTACGTCAGTAGCGGTAGTCCTGATCGAAACCTTCGGTCGAGCCGACGCTGATATCGCCGAGCGTGCGGAAGCTCAGGCGGGCGCTGACAGTCCAGTCGTTCGCGGCCGTGTCCGACGGCTTGTCCGAATAGGCAACCGTAAAGATCGTGCACTCGTCCGCATAGCTGATGCCGATGCCGCGCCGGACCAGTTCCTTGTCCGCGAGATCCCAGGTCGCCGTGCCGGCAAGCGCCCAGTTTTCGTTGATCCGGAAGCTCATCGAGTGCTTCAGCACGTCTTGCGCGTCGTCCGAACCATATTCCGGCTGAGCGTCGACCTGCGTATAGACCAGCGTGCCGCTCACCCGTGGCGTCGTGTAGCCAACCGAGGCATCGGTGCGCTTGATCGCGAATGTCTTTTCGTCGAAGCGGGCGTTTGCCCCGATCGTAAAGCCCTGCGGCAGGTCGATGGCCGCCATCGCGACATAATCGGACCGGCGCGTTTCAAGCCCGGAATTGGCGCCCGCCTGAACTAGGTCCTCGGTCGCGAACGAGTTCTGGCCGGCGATCTGGTAGGACTGGCCGACAATGCTGCGCACGCCGATGCCGTTGGCGAACGTGCCGGTATAACGGAGGCCGACATTGGCGCGGGTGCCGCCTTCGACACGGTCGAAGCCCGAAAACTTGTCGCGCTCGAAAAGGCTGGTGGCGTCGAAGACGAAGCTCTGCGCATCCTCGTTCGGCAATCCGCCGGCCATCTGCTCGTCGGGACGCGCGAAGATCTGCGCAATCGGCTCGATGATATGGCTGCTGTTTTCGGTGGTCAGCAGGATCGGATAACGAGCCTCAAGACCGGCAGTTAGCATGTAACGGCCGTTGGCGCCTTCAGACTCCATATCACCGAAATAGGGACCCGGCGTGCCGGAACCGGTATGGCGGATGCCGTCGCCGCGGGCGGCGAGGATCGGCGTCAGCAGCAGACCGTCGAGCGTGTTGTAGGTACGCTTCCATTCGGCTTCCACGGTCAGGCGGCTGTAGCTGCCTTCAAGACCCGGGAAACGATTGGTCGTGCCATCCCTGTACCAGTCGTCTTCGCGACGGGACAGGTTGGTAATGTTGGACGTGACCGAAAGCTCGCCGCCGAGGATCGGTTCCGGCGCGTAATAGGTGTAGTCGAGCGAGGGATAGACGATCGCCTGCTTCTGCTCGGCCGTGTTGCTATAGGTGTCGTCCTGGATGTTGAAATAATAGCTGTGCAGGTCGAAATGGTTCCGCGTCCCCAGCCCGGTCAGATAGACGTCGTTGGTGAACGTGCCGCCGCCCACGCCGGTCAGCTTGTAGGTCCGCGAAAAGTTGTTGTCGCTCTGGGTCATGACGTTCCAGCCGAACGTCCAGCGCGGATTGATCTTGAACTCGCCCTTGGAGGCGGCCATGAGGCGGTTATCCGCAGCCCGGTCGCTGGTATTCGGATCGAAGGCTTCCGGATCGTTCTGATGGATCCCGGCGAAGCGGAACGTATGTTCGCCTGTCTCGAACTTGTTGCGGATCTCGCCCTGAAGCAGCAGGCCCTGATTGGAATAGTAGGTCGGGCTGAGCGTCGCATCCATGCTCGGCGAGAACACATGATAGTAGGGTACCGTCACGCCGAAGCCGAGATTGTCGCTCGCGCTGTACTGCGGGAACAGAAGGCCCGACTTGCGCTCGACCGTTTCGTCCGGCACCTCGATCGCAAAAGGCAGGCGGCCGATCGGCAGGCCGAACAGTTCGAACTGGGCGTTTTCAAGCCGAATCGTATGGGTCTGGCCATTGCGGACCACCCTTTGCGCCTTGACCTGCCAAAGCGGAGCCTTGCCCGGCGTCTGGGCGCAGGGAAGGCAGGCGGTGTAGACGGTATTGTTGAGCACCATCAGGTCGCCGGGCTGGCGCTCGGCGCTCTCGGCGGCAAGGCGGGTATTGTCGGTGGTCTCGACGCGAAGCGCGTTGATGAAGCCTTCGCCGAAGCTGTCGGTGACGTCCATCTGTTCGGCATAGACGCGGCTGCCGCCCGGCTCGATCAGCTCGATATTGCCGGTCGCCATGACGCGGCCGCTCTTCTGATCGTACTGAACGCGCTGCGCCACCATCTTGTAGCGGTTGTAATAGATCTGCACGCCACCGGTCGCGGTGACCAGCTCGGCGTCCTGATTGTAGACGAGCTCATTGGCGCGCAGCAGCATCTTGGCGCCGTCCGCTGCCTGAGGCACCAGACCCTGAGCCTGCACAACCGTTGCGGATACGCCAAATACGCATACAGACACACCTGTCAGCAGGGCGGCGGCGAGCCGTCTTATATGTTTGCGGTCACTTACCGCCACTAGCCATCCTCCTGATGAAGCAGAATCGTCGTCCCCAGTGCCGTCGCGACGATCACTGGAATCCAGACCGCCACGAAAGGAGGAATTGCCCCGCTGCTTCCGAATGCCTTCACAAGCACAGTGACGACATAAAGCACGAAGCCAGAAACTATTCCACCCAGAATCACGGAGCGGGACTGGGCGAACCGACTGAATTTTAATGAGACTGTTGCAGCAATGAGAGTCATTGCCACGAGCAGGATCGGCAGGGAGAGCAGCGAGTGATACTGCGTCTCGAGCGCCTTTGTGGGAATGCCGAAAGATTTGCTGACCTCAATTTTTCTGGAAAGATCAAAAAACGCAACAGTATCAGGCTGCGCAAGGCTCTCTTGGATATATTCCTGCTTCAAGTTGGTGCGAACCTGTGCTGTCTCGCGACGCACCGGAATTTCGCCCGGCCGGTTTTCCAAAACCTCGTTAAGCAGCCAGTAACCATCTTCCAATTTTGCGGTCCTGGCGTCCTGCCGCATGATCACGCGGCCGTCCTTGTCGAACTGGAAAGCCACCACGTCGACAAGCAGCGTTCCCTTCTCCTGATAGCTCTTGGCGCCGATGACCGTATCGTCGTCGCCGCTGATCTGGCGGATCCAGGGAATGAAGGTGGATGCCCTGGAGCGGTTGCTCGCTTCGCGCCAGCTTGCCTCCATGGAAGCAGATTCGCGTTGGCCCCAGGCGGCGAGCGGGTTGATCACAAGCAAGGTGGCGAGCCCGATCAGAAACGCTCCGATGACGAAGGGCGAGATGAACTGCCAGACGGAAATGCCGGCGGCGCGCGTCACCACCAATTCGTAGCGGCGGTTGAGAGCGATCAGCACCGTCATGCCGATAAAGAGGCTGAGCGTCGGGATGGTCTGCTGCAGGATCAGCGGCACGCGCATGGCGGTCATCGCCAGCCCGGCCGAGACCGTGTAGCCGCTGAAGCCCGACATGCGGCGGCTGGTTTCGCTGAAGTCGGCGAGGAAGATGATGGCGCCGACGCCCAGCAGGAACCAGAGCGCTGTGATGATATAACGACGGAAGAAATACCGGCCGAGCGTCGTGAAGATCATGCCGTACCTCCGCCCGAAGTTCGCGAGGCGGGTATGCGCCGCTGCAGGCTGTTGGCCAGGCGCGACATTCCGCGGGCGACGAAGCGCGGCGCCGAGAACTGCCGGTTGGTGGCAAGCATGAAGATCGCGATCAGCGAGAAGACGATCGGCACCGCATAGGGGAGCGGTGTGTAGAGCGGATGACGTTCGACCATGTTGGTGGCCGAGAACCCGAGCCAGCGCACGCCGAAAGCGAGGAAAAGCGCAAACACCATCGGATGGACTCGGGTCTGCCGGTGCGAGCGGGTGCTGCCGGCAATGACCAGCGAGATCAGCGCGAAGGTGATCGGGAAAAGCCAGTCGGACAGGCGCCTGTGCAGTTCCGACCGGTAGGCATCCGGCGATTTCTGGTAGACTGGATCGTTCGGATCCGGGTTCAGGAGGAAGGCGAGGCTGCGGTCGGTGGAATATTGCGGCAATCCGCCTTCCGCCTTCGCCATCGCCGACAGATCGAAGGCGTAGGAGACGAACTTGATGATCGAGATGCGCCCGTCGGCGGATTTGCGGTGGACCTCGCCGTCACGCATGGTGAGCGACGTACCGCTTTCGTCGATCGATCCCTCGCGGGCGTAATAGATGAGGTCGAAATTGGGGTCGCGATAATCGACGACGAACAGGCCCTTGAGCACCCGGCCGGAATGGCGCTCCGAGATCTGCACGTAGAGCCCCGGCTCGATGCTGCGGAAGGTCTTTTCCTCGATGACCGAGGAGAGCAGGTCGGCGTAAGCGGCGGCGACCATCTGGCGGGCCGCGACGCGAGACGGCGGCTCGACGAAATTGGTCACCACGAAGGAGAAGAGACTGAGCGCGAGCCCGAGCATCAGCACCGGCCGGTAAATGATGCTGCGCGACGCGCCGGCCGCGTCGATGACGGGCAGTTCCGAATCGTTGTTCATCGCCGTCAGCGTCTGGGTGATGCCGATGACGAGCGCGAAGGGCAGGACGACGGGGATGATGGTCGGCAGGATGAAGGTGGCAAGAGTCGCGAACGAGCCCATCGACTGGCCGGTATCGGTGACCAGGTTGATGCGTCCCAGCACCTGGATGGTCCAGATGATGGTGAGCACCGGCAGCAGCGTCACCAGGAACATCTGAAAAATCCGGCGCAATATGTAGACTTCGAGGAGCTTCATTCCGGCCTAGATACCTTGCACAACGTCACCCGGGGATGGTGACAGCTTGTTACCCCGAGATGACGGTCGCGCCTATCTAAGCGATTGAGATCAGCTTTGCGACAGGGGCCGCGTCACAAATTTGTTTGCGAATTCCGTTTTCTTCTTCGCTGTGACATTTCGAAACACGCAGCCACCGCCGCATAGACCACCAGCGACGACAACCAGCCGAGCGTCACGTCCGAAAAGTAATGACCGCCGAAGGAGGTCCTGAGCGCCGGCGAGATCAGCGAGATGGCGATCAGCGGGGGCCCGAGGACCGGACGTAGCGGTTTCGGCAGCAAAACGATGAGGCAGGCCAGCCAACCGGCGCCCGCCGCCTCGCCGGAAATGAAGGAACAGTTGCCGACGCAGGCGCCGCCGAAATCGCCGGCCGGGGTGAATACGGCCTTGCCGCCGAAAAAGTCGGTCTCGTAGGGGCGGGGCCGGTTGGAGACCTGCTTCAGGATCAGGTTGACCAGCACATAGGGCCCGATCAGGAAGGCAATCAGGGCGATGGAATAGTCCCGCGTCTTGCGGGGGCTGTAGGTCGTGCCGTGGTGCTGCAGGTTGGCGATCAGCCGGTAGAGGAGATAGATCGCGACCAGCGCCGGCAGGTAGAAGAGGACGCGCCGGATCAGGACGAAGACGGTTTCGCCACCATAGGGGAAACTGCCGCAGACCCGGCCCCGTTCGATAGCCTCGCCACAGGCGGCCTGGGCGAAGAAGGCGCGTGCCACGGCAAGGTCGATCTGGGGTACCAGGTAAAAGATCGCCAGCAGCATCCACCAGAGCGCCATCAGCACGATGAACCAGCCCTTCGGCCTCGCGAAGAATCGTCGCGTGGCGGCAAACCAGTCGGAAACGGTTGGAGAAGGCGAGGTCATGCGAACTGATCCGTTGGTCGTCAGGCGGCGCGACCCTAGAGCATGGCGCGTGGAATTTGAACAGGGGCCAGCTGCCGATAGAATGGAATGTCCGCTCCCGGAATCCGGCTTTTTGACGCGCCGGAGAGGGAGGCCGCAAACGGGTTGACGCGCTTGTGATATCTCGCCCTTGCGCTCGCGGCCGAAACGGCGATGATCGCCGCGTTCTTTCGAAAGCCTCCTGGAGTCGCAATGTCCGTGAAATTCGATATCTCCTTCGCCAAGTCCGCCAAGATCGACGGCGGCCTTGCCATCCAGCTCAAGCTGGCCGGCGACGGCCCGGCGGCGGGAGCTGCCGATGCCGATCCTGCCGGCATCGTGACCCGGGCGGCGGAAATCGCGAAGTTTTCCGGCAAGCCGATGTCGACGCTGGACATTATCGCGCCGCAGGGGTCTCCCGCCGACAGGCTGGTCGTGCTGGGTCTCGGCAAGGCCGAGGCGCTGGCCGCCTACGACTGGCTGAAGGCGGGCGGCATTGCCGCTTCCACGGTCAAGTCGATGACCAGGGTGGCGATCTTTACGGATGTGCCCGGCCTTGCGGTCGGCGCTGCCGAACTGGCCGGCTTCGCGCTCGGCATGCTGCTGCGGGCCTACAGTTTCGACACCTACAAGACGAAGAAGGGCGACGACGAGGAAAAGGCGCCGAAGACGGTGAAGGTGACGATCGTCACCGCCGAGCCTGCGGCCGCCAAGAAGGCCTTTGCCGAATCCGAGGCGATTGCCGGCGGCGTGCTGCTTGCCCGCGAACTCGTCAACCTGCCGCCGAACGTGCTCGGGCCGGTCGAGTTCGCCGATAAGGCCAAGGACCTGGAGAAGCTCGGCGTCGAGGTGGAAATACTCACCGAGAAGGAGATGAAGAAGCTCGGCATGGGCGCGCTTCTCGGCGTGGCGCAAGGTTCGGTCCGGCCGCCGCGGCTTGCCATCATGCATTGGAAGGGCGGCAAGCCGAAGGATGCGCCGGTCGCTTTCATCGGCAAGGGCGTCGTTTTCGATACCGGGGGCATTTCCATCAAGCCGGGCGCCGGCATGGAGGACATGAAGGGCGACATGGGCGGGGCTGCCGCCGTCATAGGCCTCATGCATACGCTCGCCGCCCGCAAGGCCAAGGTCAACGCGATCGGCATTCTCGGTCTCGTCGAGAACATGCCCGACGGCAACGCCCAACGACCGGGCGATATCGTCACCACCATGTCGGGCCAGACGATCGAGATCATCAACACCGATGCGGAAGGCCGGCTGGTGCTCGCCGATGCGCTTCACTATTGCAACGATCGCTTCAAGCCGCGTTTCATGATCAATCTGGCGACGCTCACCGGCGCGATCCTGGTGGCGCTCGGCAACCTGCAGGCAGGCCTCTTTTCGAACAACGATGAATTGGCCGGCCAGTTGGCCGGCGTCGGGGATGTCACCGGCGAGCGCCTGTGGCGCATGCCGCTCGGCAAGGAATACGACAAGCTGATCGATTCGAAATTCGCCGACATGAAGAATACCGGCGGGCGTTATGCCGGGTCGATCACCGCAGCGCAGCTGCTGAAGCGATTCGTGGGCGAAACCCCCTGGGCGCATCTCGACATCGCCGGCACCGCGATGAATTCGCCGTCGAGCGAAATCAACCAGTCCTGGGGATCCGGCTACGGCGTCCGGCTGCTGGACGAACTCGTGCGGGCGCATTACGAGATGGGTTGAGAACCCACATTTGTCGGTTCGACGAAATATGGGTTCTCAACCGTAATGACTGAAGTCCTGTTCTACCACCTGACCGAATCGAAGCTTGAGGATGCGCTGCCGGCGCTCCTCGAAAAGAGCGTCGAGCGCGGCTGGAAGGTGGCGGTACAGACGAGCAGCGATCTGCGGCGGGATTTTCTCGACGCGCATCTCTGGGCCTTTCGCGAGGACAGTTTTCTGCCGCATGGCACCGACGCCTCGCCGATGGCCGAGGCACAGCCGGTGCTTCTGACCTCCGCCGCTGAGAACCGCAACGGTGCGACGGTTCGTTTTCTGGTGGACGGTGCCGAGCCGCCGCCGGTCGCCGACTATGACCGGATCGTCTTCATGTTCGACGGCTACGATACCGTCCAGCTCGACAATGCCCGCGCCCAATGGAAGAAGCTGAAGGGCGAGGGGCATGCGCTGACCTATTGGCAGCAATCGGAAGAGGGGCGCTGGGTCAAGAAGGCCTGACCCCGCGCATTCTTCGCTCAGTTCAGCCAGGCCATCATCATCGACGAATTGCTGTGGCGCAGGCGAACGACCTTGTAGCCTTCGGCACTCAGCTGGGTGAGCAGCGCCGGCAGCATGGCGGCCGTGCGGGCATGGATGTCGTGCAGCAGGATGATGCCCTTGCCGTGGGCGCGCAGCGAATTCATCGTGCGGGTGGCGACGGCGGCCGGCGAGACGCCGAAATAATCCTTGGAATCGACCTGGACGTCCAGCACGACCATGCCGTTCGAGGCGATCCACTGGCGCAGACGGCTTGTGTCTGCGAGGTAGGGGAAGCGGAAGAAGCCGGCGTCCTCGTGCGTAACGCTGGTCACCGCATCGCGCCCTTTCTCGATTTCGGCGACGGCGGCATCGAAGGAAAGGTGCTGCAGGTCGGCATGGCGATAGGTATGGCTGCCGATCGTGTGGCCGGCATTGACGACCTTGCGGGCGATCTCCGGATGGGCCTTGGCCATCTGCCCGACCATCAGGAAGGTCGCCTTGACGTCGTATTCGTCGAGGATCGAGAGGATCTTCTCCGTTTTCTTCGGCATCGGGCCGTCGTCGAAGGTCAGCACGACCTCCTTGTCGGCAAGCTTCAGGTCTGAGAGCGACGAGGCGGTGAGGGTGCGGCCGGAAAGGCTGCCCGGATTGTTGAAACGCCCCCAGGCGACCGGTGTCAGCGCGACCGGCGAATCCGCCTCCGCTTTTTTGGGGGAGGAAATCCCCTTGGCGGGCGCAAATGAAGTGGCAAGCGAGCCGCTCTCGGTCTGGCTGCGGCCGGCGCAGGAGGAAAGAAGGCACGCGACGGCGGCGGCGACACAAAGGACGCGGACAGACATGGGGGCGACTCGGCTAAAAAGTGACTAAGGAGTTGAAGCGACGTCACATTCGCCGATTATGGTTAACGGCTGGTTATGATGGTTCTTCCGCCGCATGCACCTTGCGCAACGGGCCGCAAGGACGGTTCTGACGCATTGCAGATCCTGGCCTACTTCTTGGTGATCTTGTCACCCACTCGCGGACGGGAGATCGCCTTGCCGACAAAGCTGTACGCGCCCGAGCCGGTGATGGTGGAAAACAACGACGTGAAAGGCGTCGTCATCGCATAGTTCACCTGCACGACGACGAGCTGCACGTTGGTTTCGATCAGGTCGGCGGGAATTTCGAAGGCGGGCGGGTCCCCGGATGCCTGCGCATTCGTTTGGTAGGCGGTGGACCAGTTGACCTTCGCGTTGCCGGCGGCGTCGAAGTCCATGAGGGCCACCTGGATGGCAAGTGCGCTGCTGTCGAAGGGAATGAGAATGGCGGCCGCCCCCTGGAGAAGGGTATTGAGCTCGCTGTTGCTCCAGCTCGGTTCCTGGGAGACGATGTCGCTTGCCACTTCCGCGATCTGGTTGATCTTGCGCTTCACCATCAGGCCTTCTCCGAGATCGACGGTGCCCGCAAAAAGCAGGGCCATTATCGGCAGAAGCAGGGTGAATTCGATGCCGGACTGGCCTTTCCGGTCGGCGAGCAGGGCCCGCACGCTTCTTTCGCGCCGGTTGCCTTGCCTGTGGTCGGGATCATGTCTTGGTGCCATCGCACGATTTCTCAAAAGGGTTCATTTCTGAAAACCACGGAAGCGGAGAGCACATAGGTGCCATCGGCAAGCGTGTTGACGTCTGCGCCGATGGCGGCCAGCAGGCTGTCCCATGGAAGGAAAGCCTGGATCATCACATAGTCCCCCGACCCGGCCGGAGAAAAGCTTTCGGTCACGGACAGAACGCCGCCGCTGACCGGCGACTTGAAGCTCATCGACGAGAAGTCGGACATCGTGGTGGTCGTGACCAGGAGTTCGTCCTCGCAACTGAAGGCGAGCGCCATGCCGTCGCAGACGTTGCTCTTGAACGTGGCAAGATCCCAGCCGTTCGAATAGGCGCTGCCGACCCGGACGGAACGGGCGGCCATATGCAGGGCCGAATCGAGCGCGCTGTCGACGAAGAACATCAGCGCCATATCGAGAATGCAAAACAGGAAGACGAAGAACGGCAGGACAAGCAATGCAAACTCGACCGCGGCTGTTCCCTGCTCGTTCCGTAGGAGGGCTTTGAAACGGTGCATCGGCGCCATCTAGTTTGTCAGCCTTACCTTGGAGAGATATTGCTTGAAGAGCGAGGACAGGCCCTCCTCGATTTCCTCGGCCGAATTCGCCTGCAGGAAAAGGTCGCCGCTCGTTGCGCATTCCTCGAGTGCTTTGGGGATATAGGCAGTCCGGGTGCTGTTGTTCTGGCCAGAGGCGACCGTGCCTCCCCAGATCGAGCTGAAGCCGCTGCTGCTCATCGTCTTGCCGAGCGTTGCATTGTAACCCCAGTCCCAGGCCATCGGCAGGTATTCGGTGTAGAGAACGCCGATTGTGGCGTCGAGGTCCTTGATCTGCTTGCACCATTTGGAATTGATCGGTGTGACAACTGTTTGCAGCGAGCTTTTTGCTGTCGGGAAGCGGAGGCCCGAATTGCCTTGCAGCACCCAGTTGCGCTCGGACTGGACGCCGTCCGTCAGAACCAACACGAGTTTCAGCGGCGCATCCTTGGTGGTTCCGTCTCCGGCCGTTCCGATCATGGGCTTGAGGGCCGTCAGGGACGTGTCGAAATATGTCGCGTCTTCTGAGGTCGCGCTCGTCATGCCGCTGGTCTTACTGTTCAGCTTCGTACGGGCCGCCGAGGTCGAGAAGGTCGGCGACAACACCTGGGTCGCTGTTTCGCCAAGGGTATAGAGGCCGACCCTGATACGCTCATGGGTGGCGTCTGCCGTGTCGATGAGGTCTAGAACTTCTCGCGCGGCGTCCACCGAGACATCGGCCCGCAGCTTGATGTTCATCGCGACCGACAGGTCGTAGACATTGTTATAGGTCTTGCTCTTGTAGCTGAAGGTCGCCCCTTCCGGCGTATGGCACGCAAAGGCGCAGTTGGCCTGTGACGACATCAGGCTGGATTGACCGGCGCTCGTCGCCGCGAGCAGCATCGAAGCGGATTTGTCGAGTACGATATGGACGTCGAGATAGGCGCGGCCCGGACCTTCGACCGACGAGGCGGTGGCAACCCCGACGCCGTCTATGCCTGCAATCTTGAGCAGCGTCGTGGGCACCGTCGCGCGGGCAGTCGCGGTAATCTTACGGTTCGATGTGTCGATGTCGATTTCTTCGAGCATGTAACCGCCGTTCCCGAGATCGGTCTGGGCAGCGAACCACTCCTGGATGCGCTTCTTGAGCGCGGCATTGTCCAGTGTTCCCACGCTCTTCACGGCGCCGAGCAAGGCGGAATCGAGATCGGCCTGCATCTTCGAACGGGCGTTATAGGCCCGCACATAGTCGAGGCTGGCGCCGACGGCGGTGATCAGCGGCACGAGCAACAGGGAGAACATGATGGCAATATTGCCGCGGCGATCCGCGAGCAGGCCAGAAAGAGCGTGAAGCCGCGGCGGATTGGACATGAGGCCGGAAGATCATCCCTGTGAATAATCGGCCGATATTATAAAGTATTCCTAATTTAATGATTAATCGCATTGCGGGTGGCGGGTTTCCGGCCTCGCCGCCGAGGATATCGCGGGTCTGGTCGGCAGGAGGGCAATACTCGCCACCGGAGCAAAGTCAGCTCGCCATCGCCTCTTCGTATTCCGACGACAGCATCAGCCATTCTTCTTCGGCGGACGAGAGTTTTGCGGCGGCCTCTCCGCGTTCCTTGGCCTTCTGGGCCGCCTTGGCGGGTGTTTTTTCGTAGAGAACCGGGTCCGCAAGTTCTTTATCCAGAGCCTTGATCAGTTTCTCCAGCTTGGCGGTTACGGCCTCGATTTCGTTGATCTTTTTCTTGAGCGGTGCCAGGGAGGCGCGCTTTTCGGCATTTGCCTTGCGCTGGTCCGCCTTCGAGGACAGGTCCTCGGTCAGCTCAACTTTTTCGTCTTTTTTTTTGCCGGAGCTGACAATCAGGTTGCGGTATTCCTCCATGTCGCCTTCGAAATTCGACACCGTGCCGTTGTTGACCAGCCACAGCCGGTCGACGGTAGCCTCGATCAGGTGACGATCGTGGCTGATCAGGATGACGGCGCCCTCGTAGTCGTTGAGCGCTTCGATGAGCGCCCGGCGGCTGTCGATGTCGAGATGGTTGGTCGGTTCGTCGAGGATCAGCAGGTTCGGCGCGTGAAAAGCGGCAAGGCCCATCAGCAGCCGCGCCTTTTCGCCACCCGACAGGTCTTTTGCGGCCGTCGCCATCTTTTCGGTGGCAAGCCCCATCTGCGCCACGCGGGGCGCGAACCTTGGCCTCGGGCGCGTCCGGCATAAGCCGGCGCACATGGGCGACGGGCGAATCCGCCGGCACAAGGTCGTCGAGCTGATGCTGGGCGAAGAAGCCGATCTTCAGGTTCGGCGCCAAGCGGATATCCCCGCTCTCCGCCTTGAGGCGGCTGGCGATGAACTTGGCGAAAGTCGACTTGCCGTTGCCGTTCGAGCCGAGCAGGGCGATGCGGTCGTCATTGTCGATGCGCAGCGTGATGTTCTTGAGGATCGGCTTGCCCGGTTCGTAACCGACGGCGGCGTTCTGGATCGCGACGATCGGCGAGGCTGGCTGTTTTTCCGGCTCCGGAAAGGTGATCGGCTGCACGTGATCCTCGATTACCGCGGCGACCGTGCCCATGCGCTCCAGCGCCTTGACGCGACTCTGCGCCTGCCGGGCCTTGGTGGCCTTGGCCTTGAAGCGGTCGATGAAGCTCTGCAGGTGCTTGCGGGCCGCCTCGTTCTTGGCCTTGGCCTTGGTCTGCAATTCGTCGGCCTCGGCCTTCTGCCGCTCGAACTGGTCGTAGCCGCCGCGATAGAAGGTCAGCTTCTTCTGGTCGAGATGCACGATGGCGTTGACCGCGTTGTTCAACAGGTCGCGGTCATGGCTGATGATGATGACGGTATGCGGATAACGCCGGATATAGTCTTCCAGCCACAACGTGCCTTCGAGATCGAGATAGTTGGTCGGTTCGTCGAGCAGCAGCAGGTCTGGCTCGGCAAACAGGACGGAGGCGAGCGCCACGCGCATCCGCCAGCCGCCGGAAAACGACGAGGCAGGGCGGGACTGCGCTTCCTGGGAGAAGCCGAGACCGGCGAGAATGCTGGCCGCGCGCGCTTCTGCCGAATGTGCGTCGATATCGACGAGCCGCATCTGGATGTCGGCGATGCGGTGCGGGTCGGTCGCTGTTTCCGCCTCCGCCAGCAGTGCGGCGCGCTCCTTGTCGGCGGAAAGCACGATTTCGATCAGCGAATCCTCGGTGCTTGGCGCCTCCTGCGCCACCTGCCCGAGCCGGGCGTTTTTCGGATAGGAGACCGAACCGGTTTCCGAGCCCAGCTCCCCGGTTATGACCTTGAACAGCGTGGATTTGCCGGCGCCGTTGCGGCCGACGAGCCCCGCCTTGGTGCCCGCGGGTAGCGTCACGCTGGCATTGTCGAGGAGGAGACGCCCGGCGATGCGGGCGGAAAGTTCGGTAATCGTGATCATGGCGGCGGTTTTGGCCGAAACCCTGTTGGTTGGCAAGGGCGGCGATGGGCCGATGCAGCGGGAACTGTGGCCTTCTGGGTTCCGGAAGTGCTGCCCGTCTCAGGATCGTTTTTGGCCGCCGCCGTGAAGCGCGACGATCAGGCGCGGATTGGCCTTGGCCGCTTCAAGCGCCGAGCCGGCCTGCAGGCGGAGTTCCTGCGGTGAAAAGGCGTCCGCGGTGAGAGCCGCGCCGACCGAAAGACCGATCCCGCTCGTGCCGTCGGAGGCGGCGAAGACGAGATTGTCGGTGATCGAGGCGATCAGCCGCTCGGCGATCGGCTGCACGCTGTCGCGGCCGACGTCACGGAAGACGAAGGCGAAATCGCCCTTACCGATGCGCGCCAGGAAATCGTTCTTCTTGATTGCCTTGCGGAAGATCGAGGCGGCCTTCTTGACGATCCGGTTGACGGCGGGATCGCCGTAGGTGCGGGCCAGATGAGGCAGATCGGTAACCGCCACCAGGAACAGGGCGGTATCCCGGCTGTCGGCATCGACGCCATAGAGTGCCTCCAGCCGCTCGGCGAGCGCCGCATGGTTCGGCAGCGAGGTCAGCCGGTCGCGCAGTGTTACCGAGCGGGCAACCGATGCCTCGCGTTCGGCCTTGACGAGGCGATCGGCACCGGCGCGAAGAATGGCTTCCAGCTCGGTTTCGGCGACCACTGCGTCGGAGAGCGATACGCTCAGATATTCGATCTCGGCCAGAATGTCCTCTGGTCCCGCGGTGCTGTCCTGGCGCAGGCTGCGGGCGACGGTTTCCAGAACCCGGCTGAAACCCTTCTTCTGGGTGACGCCGCTTGCCATCTTGTCCCGCAGTTCCAGCAGCAGCTTTATTTCCTGATCGCGACCCCTGACGGGCATGAGCGCCACGAAAGCTGAAAGCTGATGGCGCAGCCCCATCTCGTCGAGCACCGTCTGGGAAGGGCCGGCGGGGAGCGCCAGAACTTCGCGCGAAAGGGCGGGGTCGGCGCCCAGCAGCGCCTCGTGGAAGAGCTCGTAATTGCGCGGCAGGCCGCTCACGTCCAGCTTGGCCATGAGCTGGACGACAGCCTGCAGGCCGCGATCCTGTCCCGTTCTGCTCGCTTCGCCCGCCATGTCTCGTCCTCACAATTGTTCGATCGTGGGACAAGCCATGCGGCACCGGTTTTAACATTTACTAAAAAGGACCGGATTGCTGCTAGTTACGGTTAAGGGATCGTCGAAATGGCCGATCGACTGCAACTCATGAAATTTCCTGATTGGATTCAAACGGGAATTTGCTTTCAATATCGCCGGCCACACGTTCAGATCAGGAGCCTGCCGTGACCCGTATCCTCTACTCGCTCTGCGGCGCCGACGAGAGCCGCCCGTTTTCGCCCCATTGCTGGAAAGTCGTGCAGGCGCTCGCCCACAAGGGCCTCGATTTCATCGAGAAGCCGACGCCGTTTACCGAAATCCCGAGCCTTGAGGGCGGATTCTCCAAGACGGTGCCCATCCTCAGGGACGGCAACGAGCTGATCCGCGACAGTTTCGAGATCGCGCTTTATCTGGAAGAGGCCTATCCCGACCGGCCGACGCTGTTCGGCGGACCGGCCGGCAAGGCGTTCGCCCGTTTCGTCGAGGGTTTTTCCCAGATGGTGGTGCATACGGCGATCACCAAGATCGCGGTCAAGAACATTCATGACATGCTCGGAGAGACGGACCAGGTCTATTTCCGCGCCAGCCGCGAGGCCCGGCTCGGCAGGACGCTCGAAGAGCTCGACGCGAGCCGCCAGGCGGAGATCGACGGTTTCGCGCCCAAGCTGGAGCCGATCCGCCACGCCCTGAAATATCATGATTTCATCGGCGGCGACGGACCGCTTTTCGTTGACTACATCCTGTTCGGCGCGCTGCAGTGGATGCGCATCACCGCCGGCACCAAGGTGTTTTCCGATGACGACCCGGTCGGGTTGTGGTTCGAGCGCTGCCTCGACCTGCATAATGGCGTCGGGCGCAGTGTGACAGCGGCGTGAAATTGCCGGAACCCCCTTGTTTCCAGCGAAAGGGGCGGGTAAAGACCGCCCACTTTCCCCCTTAGTCACGGGGCCACAGGAAACGAAGGATAGAACAATGGCGATTGAACGCACGTTTTCGATGATCAAGCCGGATGCCACCAAGCGCAACCTCACGGGCGCCATCACCAAGGTGTTTGAAGACAATGGCCTGCGCGTCATCGCTTCCAAGCGCGTCTGGATGAGCAAGCGCGAGGCAGAAGGCTTCTACGCCGTTCACAAGGAACGCCCGTTCTTTGGCGAACTGGTCGAAGGCATGACCTCCGGCCCGACCATCGTTCAGGTTCTGGAAGGCGAGAACGCCATCCTGAAGAACCGCGAGATCATGGGCGCCACCAACCCGGCCAACGCCGATGAGGGCACCATCCGCAAGACCTTCGCGCTGTCGATCGGCGAGAACTCGGTTCACGGTTCCGACGCTCCGGAAACCGCCGCCCAGGAAATCGCCTACTGGTTCTCCGAAACCGAGATCGTCGGCTGATTTAAGCCCCATTTCGACGGAAGACTTTGATGAAACCGGGGTTTTGGCCCCGGTTTTTTCGTTTTTGGATAGTCGGCCGCGTTTCCCGCCTCAGGCCGGGCAGTCGTCGTCCCGACCGTAGTCTGCAGTCCCGTCCGGCTTGAAGACCTCCGGGTTCCGCTCGTAGCCGGCTCCGAGCACCAGCGGCTTGCTGGGAAGCACCGACTGGTCGACGTCCGAGACGAGCTGGGTCTTCAATTCCTGCAGCGTCCGGCCGGCCGCATCCACCAGCCGGATATCCACGGAATAGGACTTGTCCTTGCGCACGCAGCGGACATTGGGGCTCTGCAGGGTGATCTTGTTCCAGGCAGGGAAGATTTTTTCACTGATGACGATCGGATCGCCGCCGGCGGGGTCTTCGAATTTGGCGATCGCCACGGTGCCCTCCGGGATCGGCCCGGTCTTGTTGAGCGTCACGAGATAGGTGGCGCTGGCGACCCGGTAGTTGAACACGAAGATATGCCCGCTCACCTCCACCAGCTTTTCCGCCTCGCGCTGGCACGCGGCAAGGGCGAGGGCAAGGCTGAGAACCATAATAAGCCGGCGCATCACGACGCGGCCTCCTTCTTCCTGCGATGATAATGGCGGTTGGCTTTGACGCGGTTGCCGCACACCGCCATGTCGCACCAGGTGCGGCTGCGGTTCTTGCTGCGGTCCATGAACAGCCAGCCGCAACTGCCGCAGATCTTCATCCGCGAGACTTCCTCATCGGCAAGCAGCCTGAGCGCCGAATAAGCGGTCGCCGCCTCCAGCGAGTTTTTCTCGGCGCGGCGCAGGATGGCTGCCGTCGCTTCGAGGAAATCTGCAAGGAGTTTCTGCGTGTCGCCACCAAGAACACGGGCGCGAAAATAGCGGTCGATCGCTTCGCGCAGCACGATGAACGGCGCGTGGTTCTCGGGTTCGACTGGCGCGAGATCGCCGAACAGCGCCCGCTCGGCGGAAAATTTCTCGGCCGCCTTGGGAAAGGCGCCCATCTGCTCCGGCTCGGCGAACCGGTCGATGCTGCGTGTCGCGTCGAAGCGCAGAATCACGCTGTTGGCGACATCCAACGCCAGTGCGCCTCCGGCAAACCGATGCGGGGTCCAGGAAAAGTTCATGGCGATATTATAACTGGTAAAATGCTGTTGACCAGTTATATTCGGTGTCGCTATCGGAGTGCCCATGGCCTATCTGCTGCAGCAACTGGCGAACGCGGTTCCGCTGGCGGCGCTCTATGCGACGCTCGCCTTCGGATATTCGATCGCCTTTGCCGTAACGAAGCGGGCCGACATCACCTACGGCGCGATCTTCGCTTTTTCCGGCCATCTATACCTGCTCTTTGCCCATTTCGGCTGGGACCGGCTGTGGTTGATCCTGCCGGCCGCCTTGGGGCTTGGCGCATTTGCCGGGATCGCCGGCGGCATCGGGGCAGGGGTGACGATCGGGCAGCTGGTGATGCGGCCGCTTGCAAAGATCTCGCCGAACGCGGTGATCGTCGCCTCGCTCGGCGCGCTGATGGTGCTGATGGAAGGCGCCCGGATCGCCGCCGACACCCGCGAACTCTGGCTGCCGCCCTTCCTCAACGACGCGGTCGTCTTCTGGCACGCAGACGGCTTCCCGGTGACGCTGACGCTGATCCAGCTCATCAACATCGCCGTCATGCTGATGGTCATCGGTCTGGGCTATCTGGTGCTGGCGTACACCTATTGGGGCCGCATGTGGCGGGCGGTTTCCGACGATCCGCTGGCGGCGGAACTTTCCGGCACCAATTCCGCGCAGGTCTTTGTCGTGGCTTATGCGGTAGCCGCGCTCTACGCCTCGATCTGCGGCGTGCTCGCCACCTCCCATTACGGCACGATGGATTTTGGCGCGGGCCTGCTGTTTGGGCTCAAGGTCGTGCTGATCGCCGCGGCAGGCGGTCATTCCAATCCCCTGCGTGCCGCCGCCGGCGCCGCCGTCATCGGGCTCGCCGAAACGCTCTGGAGCGGTTACGGCCCGATCGTCTGGCGCGACCTGGTGATCGTCGCCTTGCTGGTCATGGTTTTGGTGACGAGCCGGCGGGAGCGGGTGGTGCCGTGATCACCGCCATTTGTCCCGCGCGGTGTCGTCCGCGTCCTTGGCGGCGATCCAGTCGCCTTGTGAGCCATCGACCGCGTGTTCCTTCTTCCAGAAGGGGGCCGAGGTTTTCAAGAAGTCCATGACGAAATTGGCACCGTCGAAGGCCGCTTGCCGGTGCGGGGCGGCGGCGATGACAAGCACGATGTTCTCGCCTGGCATGATCTTGCCGAAGCGGTGAATGGCGGTGAGGCCGATGAGCGAGAAGCGCTCGATCGCCAGTTCGCCGATGCGGAGCATCTCCGCTTCCGCCATTCCCGGATAATGTTCGAGCTCCAGCGCCGACAATGCACCCTGTTCGTCGCGGCAGAGGCCCGTGAAGGTCACGACGGCGCCTATATTGGTGCGGCCGGCGGTGAGGTCGGAGATTTCGGCCTGCAGGTCGAAGTCGGTGGGTTGGACGCGGATGGTGGGAGTGGTCATCTGAATGCCTCGCCGCGGGCTGCGACGGCCAACGAGAGTACTCCCTCATTCCTGTGCTTGTCACAGGAATCCAGCCACGGCGCGTCTGCGCCGTGAGTAAACGTCTGCGTGGAAATGAGTCTTCTGCGCCCAAGGACTTCGGCGCGCTGGATTCCTGTGACAAGCACAGGAAGGAGGGAGCGTGGGGTTTGCCCCTTCATCCCGATCACCCGCCCGTCATCGGCGGGAAGATGCCGATCTCGCGCGCGCCGGCGATCGGCTCGTCGTGTTCGGCATGTTCCTGGTTGATGGCGACGCGGATGACGTCGGGGAACTGGAGCGCGTTCTCATATTCCTCGCCGAGCGTCGTCAGATGCGCGAGCAGATCATTGACCGTGACGACGCTTGCCGGCAGGTCGAGGTCCTCCTCGGACTTGCCGATCCGTTCGCGCACCCAGGCGAAATAGACGAGTTTGACGGTCATTCTTCGTCCACCAGGTGTTTGACGCCGGCCTTGAAGTAGTCGTAGCCGGTGTAGAAGGTCAGGAACGCGGCGAGCCACAGAAGCACGATGCCCATCTGGGTCGTGTAGGGCAGGATCTTGTCTCCGGCAGGACCGGCAAGGAGGAAGGCGATCGACACCATCTGGATCGTCGTCTTCCACTTGGCGATGCGCGTCACCGGCACCGAGACCTTCAGCGCGGCAAGATATTCGCGCAGGCCCGAGACGAGGATTTCGCGGCAGAGGATGGTGATTGCCGCCCAGAGCGACCAGCCGGCGATCGTCTGGTCGGCGGCGAGCAACAGCAGTACTGCGGCGACCAGCAGCTTGTCGGCGATCGGATCGAGCATCCGGCCGATATTCGACGTCTGGTTCCAGATGCGGGCGAGATAACCGTCGAGATAGTCGGTGAGCGAGGCGACGGCGAAAAGCACCAGCGCAGTCCAGCGCGCGACATCCGAGCTTTCAAGCTGCCCCTCGATGAAGAAGCAGCCGACGATAATCGGCACGGCCACGATGCGCGCATAGGTCAAAAGATTGGGAATATTGTATGCGCGCGACGCCATGGGGAGCCTTCCGGATGTTTGATCCTAGTTGATGCGTTGGGGCCGAAGCGTCAACAGTGTTTCGCGGCTTTTTTGCAGAGGATTGCGTCGGGCCTGCGCCAGGATGTCGAGACCGTTCTGCTGCCGGTAAGGAAATGAGGATGCGGGACGGCGAATAATTCCTCACCCCGCCCGGTTCTCGTGAAAGTGATTGTAGATCTGCTTGGCGACGGCTTCGGAAATTCCCTCGACCGCCATGAGGTCGGTCAGGCCGGCGCGCGACACCGCCTTCGCCGTGCCGAAATGCTGCAGGAGCTTACGCTTGCGACCGGGCCCGATCCCGGAAATCTCGTCGAGCGGATTCTTGACCATCTCCTTCTTGCGCCGCGCCCGGTGCGAGCCGATCGCGAAACGATGGGCCTCATCGCGCATGCGCTGGATGAAGTAGAGGACCGGATCGCGGGGCGGCAGCGAGAAGTCGGATCGCCCGTCGGCGAAGAACCGCTCGCGGCCGGCATCGCGGTCGACGCCCTTGGCGACGCCGATCGCGGTCACCACGTCGCGGATGCCGAGTTCGTCGAGGATGGCCCGCACAGCGGTCATCTGCCCCTGGCCGCCGTCGATCAGGATCACGTCCGGCCAGGCGGGGAAGGCGGCATCTGCAGCATCCTCGGCGCTCGTGGACGCCGCGGCGGTACGGTCCGGAATGCCCTCTTCCTTGAGGAGGCGGCTGAAGCGGCGGGTCATCACCTCGCGCATCATGCCAAAGTCGTCGCCGGGGGTGATGTCGGTCGATTTGATGTTGAACTTGCGGTACTGGCTCTTCACGAAACCTTCCGGCCCCGCCACGACCATGCCGCCGACCGCATTGGTCCCCATGATATGCGAGTTGTCGTAGATCTCGATGCGACGCGGCACGAAGGACAGACCGAAGGTCTCGGCAAGCCCCTGCAGCAGGCGGGCCTGCGACGAGGTCTCGGCAAGCCGGCGGCCATGAGCCTCGCGGGCGTTCGCGAGAACATGGTCGGTCAGGTCCTTCTTTTCGCCCCGCTGCGGCACGGAGATCGTCACCTTGTGGCCGGCTTTCTCGCAGAAGGCCTGGGCGAGCAAATCCTGTTCCTCGACGGTTTCCGACAGCAGGATCTGCTTCGGCACAGGCTTGTCATCATAGAACTGCGCCAGGAAGGCGTTGAGCACTTCCGGGCCGGAAAGCTGCGGATCGGCCTTCGGGAAATAGGCGCGGTTGCCCCAGTTCTGGCCGGTCCGGAAAAAGAACACCTGGATGCAGGAGAGGCCGCCCTCGTTGTAGATGGCGAAGACATCCGCCTCCTCGACGCCGGCCGGGTTGATGCCCTGATGGCTCTGGACGTGGCTGAGCGCCGCCAGGCGGTCGCGATAGACTGCGGCGCGCTCGAAATCCAGGTCCTCGGAGGCTTCCGCCATCTGGCGGGCGATCGCCGACTTGACGTTCTGGCTCTTGCCGGAGAGGAAGTCCTTCGCTTCGCCGACCAGCGCCGCGTAACCCTCGTCGCTGATCTCGCGGGTACAAGGCCCCGAACAGCGCTTGATCTGGAAGAGCAGGCAGGGCCTCGTGCGGGTCTCGAACACGCTGTCGGTGCAGGTGCGTAAGAGGAAGGCGCGCTGCAGCGAGTTGATGGTGCGGCCGACCGCGGCAGCCGAGGCGAAGGGGCCGAAATAATCGCCCTTGCGCGCCCGCGCGCCGCGATGCTTGAAGATCGCCGGCGCCCGGTGGTCGCCGGTGATCATGATATAGGGAAACGACTTGTCGTCGCGCAGCAGAACGTTGAAACGCGGCCGCAGGCGCTTGATCAGATTGGCTTCGAGCAGCAGCGCTTCGGTTTCCGTCCGCGTCGTGACGAATTCCATGTGGGTGGTTTCGCGCACCATCTTGGCGATGCGGTTGGAATGGACGCGGCCTTGCGCATAATTGCCGACGCGCTTCTTGAGGCTGCGCGCCTTGCCGACGTAAAGCACATCCTGCGCGTCGTTGAACATCCGGTAGACGCCCGGCGCATTCGGCAGGTGCTTGACGAATTCGGCGATCAGATCGGCGCCCTTCAGCCCCGTCTCGTTCTTCCAGCCCTCGTTCCAGTCGATCGGCGCGGCGGGGCCTTGGCTCGGTTCTGCCACGACCACATCGTCGTCGTCTTCTTCCGTCTCGTCATAGAGAACGCCGCCGTCGGGCAGCTTCGTTCCGTTCATTCCATAGTCTCCGCCGGACATCGACATCCGGCCATCACCGATTCGAACCATGCGCCCATGACATGTGCCGGAGACCGGCTGCTTGTCAAAATATAACGCTGAAGCGGCCCGATTCCCTGCGCAAAGGCCGCTGTCGGAGAAATAGTGTCTCGCGGCAAATTTTGAAAGCGCTGGCGAGAATTCTGCTCCGGGCTCTTGACGAAGGCCGAACTGGCAGGTCCGGAGGTTGAATATTCAAGGCAGAAATCCGGCGGCAAGCGCCACCGGCTCCGGCCGCTCGCCGGCGGAGAGGGGAAATACGTCCGTGTTGCTGCTCATATTTCGGTTTCTACAAGCGACTGATCCGGTTTTGTTGCGAATACAAGTCGAACTTGGCGAGTGGACCCTGCGCCGGTTCGGGTCTGCAGGTGTATTGACTGAGTTGTGCTTTCGATTTAAGAAGTAATTTATCAATGTAAAAATATTTATATTCCAAGTAAGTATTGATTAAGGTTAATCAAACGTGTGTTGCGATACAGCAACATCCAATTTTGGCCTTCTGTGCGCCACAATCAATTCACATTTCGGCTCTTTCTATTCCTCAATTGACCTCCACATTCCGTTTCAGCGGGCAGGGAACAAATGTGTCGCCAACCATGTTGTCGCGGCGAATTCCCGGCGCAGCAGTAAAAGGAGAAAATGTATGCGTACTCTCATCGCAACTCTGATGGCCTCGGCAGCCAGCTTCATCGCCATCTCTGCGGCCAATGCCGCTGATGCCGTCGAACAAATTCCGCAGGCCCCGGTTGCAGTCGAAGAGCCGGCCCCGGCCGCCAGCTGGCAGGGTTTCTATCTCGGTGGTTACGGTCAGTATGACTGGGGTCGCTTCGGTAGCGGCGACCGTGACGGCCAGTTCGGCGGCGGTGCCTATACGGGCTACAACTTCCAGAGCGGTTCGATCGTCTACGGTGTCGAAGCAGACGTCGGTTATAACGGCACGAAGAGCACCACGGATGATGGCTTTGAAGGCAAGGCCGGCTGGAACGGCTCTGTTCGCGGCCGCGTCGGCTACGACCTCAACCCCTTCCTGATCTACGGTACGGCCGGTGTCGCCCTGCAGGACAACGAACTGCGCGACGCGACTTCGTCCGACAACAAGACCGCCGTCGGTTACACGGTCGGTGCCGGTGCCGAAGCCTTCGTCACCAACAACATCACCGCTCGTGTCGAATACCGTTACACGGATTTCGGTTCGGATAGCTACTCGCTCGATTCCGGTTCGGTTTCGAAGGGCTTCGACGATCACAGCGTCAAGGTCGGTATCGGCGTGAAGTTCTAATTTCGATAGCCTTAACAGGCTGGGGAAAGCCCGGGCTTCGGCCCGGGCTTTTTTTTGTTTCAGGCCGCCGATTTCATGGCGGAATAGGAGGCGAAACGCTTGGCGAAGACGTCCGGCCAGGACGCCAACTCAGGCCGGCCCTCGGCCCATTGCCCGTTGAAGCGCAGATCGAGGTAACCGATCAGCGCGGCCAGCGCGAAATGGCCGCCATGCAGCTTCTTGCCTGTCTTCGGCAGGTTGGTCTCCAGGTGATCCAGTCCGCGCACCACCTTGCTCCACTGTTTGTCGATCCAAGGCTGGTGGACCTTGTCCTCGTCGCGCGAGCGGCGCTCGTAGACGATCGCCAGCAGGCAATCCATCATGCCGTCGCAAAGCGCTTCCAGCACCTCCGCCTCGGTGCGCTTCGCATCCTTCTTCGGATAGAGCTTGCCGCCCGACTGGCGATCGAGCCAGTGCATGATCGCGATGCTGTCGTAGATGGGCGGCTCGCCATCGCGGATCAGCACCGGGATCTTGCCGAGCGGATTGTTGTCGATCAGTTCCGGCGGCGCGGCGTTGGTATCGGTCTTCACCTCGGCGATCTCGATGCCGAGATGGCGCGCCGCCATGCGCACCTTGGCCGAATAGGGCGAGGCCGGGGAATACAGCAGCTTCATGGTCGTGTCCTTCTCGATAAATGTCAGCGTGCGGGCGGCAGGGTGATCTGGCTGATCCGGCAGCCGTCACGATCGACCTCGGCGCAATCGCGGAACTGCAGATCCTTGGTGAGGCAGATGCGCACTTCCTCCAGTTGCCGGCCCTCGCAGCTCGTCGAAATGCCGCGCCGGCTCATGCCCGGATTGACGGCGAGGAACTTGTCTTCGATCTGGTCGGCCGAGAGCGTCACGGCCGTGTCGCCGCGGGACAGGTCGGCGGGCAGTTTGACCCGCGAAAATGCGTCGCGGAGCTTGCCGAAATAATCACGCTGGCTGAGGCCTGTGCAGCTTCCGTGCTTGCGCCACTGATGGCCGATCAGACCCATCGACGGCATGATGTCGAAGAGCGGTTGGCCGAGCGATTGCGGCACGCGGCCCGGTTCCTTCGTTTCGCAGAAATCCGGATAGCCCTTTTCGTATTGCGGCCACAGCCCATGGACAATGAAGCGGAAATCCTTGTCCGTGCTGCATTGCTGGTCGTTCTTGCCGCCGCCCTGCGAAGCGCAGAAGGTCGGCGACCAGGAAAGCGACAGGACGTAGAAATCGAACTGTCCCGCGTGATCCTGGCGATTGTCCGGTCGGCGCTCCTGGGCGGCGGCCGTGGACGCAAAAAGCGCGAGAAAAAGGAAAGCGATAAATCGGTTGGTCATCGGCCAGCCCCCTGCAATGCGCGGCACCATGGGCGGGAAGCCTCGCCCGGTCAAGACTCCGAATCGAGGTCGCTGTCGACAGTCTCGCCGGTCAGCCAGAAGGCTCGCTGCGAGGCGAACCGATCCTGCGCCAGGATGGTTTTCAAGGTCGGCAGAAGTGCGTGCAGCTCGTCCTTCAGCGTGAAGGGCGGGTTGACGATGATGAGGCCTGAGCCGGACAGCCCTGTCGTCTCCCGGTCGCTTTGAACGGTCAATTCGGCGCACAGCATCTTGGGGATTTCCAGCGCCTTCAGGTCATCGTGGAAGGCCCTGAGGGGGGCGCCCTTCTTGATCGGATACCAGAGGCAGAAGGTGCCGCCCTGAAAGCGGCGCCAGCCGATCGAGAGGCCTTTCACCAGCCGCTTGTATTCGCCTTCTTCCTCGAAAGGCGGATCGACGAGCACGATTCCGCGCTTTTCCTTCGGCGGCAGATGGGCGCCGAGCGCCAGCCAGCCGTCGAGTTCGGTGGCGCGCACCTGGAAATCGCCTTCGAACAGATTATGCAGGCGATTGAAGTCTTCCGGATGCAGTTCCATCGCCGACAACCGGTCCTGCGGGCGGAACAGCATGCGGGCAAGTTTTGGCGAGCCGGGATAGAGTTTCAGCGCGCCGGTCGGGTTCAATTCCCTGACCGCCGTCAGATAGGGTTCCAGCAGGTCCGCGACCTTGGCCGGCAGTTCCGCGTCCATCAGCCGGCCGATGCCGTCGCGCCATTCGCCGGTCTTCTGCGCCTCGTCCGAGGAAAGGTCGTAGAGCCCGATGCCGGCATGGGTATCCAGCACCCGAAACGCCTTGTCCTTGTTCTGGGCATAACGGATCAACCGCGCCAGGACCGCGTGTTTGAGGACATCGGCGAAATTGCCCGCGTGATAGATGTGCCGGTAGTTCATCGTTGCTGGTGTCTCGCTTGAATTAAATTGATGCGCTGCAAATCACGCTTTTTGCGGACGTCAGCTTGCAATATAGAAAACCCATGAACGTTGCGACCCCGATTACCGCGAAAACCCCAATCGCCCTGGAAAAGTCCGGCCACAATTCGGTCGGCCATACCGTCTGTCCGCACGACTGTCCGTCGGCCTGCGCGCTGGACATAGATCTCACCGCCGACGGCAGGATCGGCCGGGTGCGCGGGGCTGCCGACAACAGCTATACGGCCGGCGTCATCTGCGCCAAGGTCGCCCGTTATTCCGAACGGCTCTACCATCCCGGCCGCCTGATGTTTCCGAAACGCCGCTTAGGCGCGAAGGGCGAGGGGAGTTGGCAGGAGATTTCCTGGGAGGCCGCCCTCGACGAGATCGCTGACGCTTTCGTCAAGGCCGAGGCGAAGCATGGTTCGGAGGCGGTCTGGCCCTATTTCTATGCGGGTACGATGGGCCAGGTGCAGCGCGATTCGATCGAGCGCCTGCGGCATGCGAAAAAATATTCCGGCTTCTTCGGCACGATCTGCACCAACATGGCCTGGACCGGCTACGTGATGGGCACCGGCGCGCTTCGCGGTCCCGATCCGCGCGAGATGGCGAAATCCGATTGCGTGGTGATCTGGGGCACCAATGCCGTCTCCACCCAGGTCAACGTCATGACCCATGCGGTGAAGGCCCGCAAGGAACGCGGTGCCAAGATCGTGGTCATCGATATCTACGACAACCCGACCATGAAACAGGCGGACATGGCGCTGACCGTGCGCCCCGGCACCGATGCCGCACTTGCCTGCGCCGTCATGCACATTGCCTTCCGTGACGGCTATGCCGACCGGGCCTATATGGCGAAATATGCCGACGATCCCGCGGGCCTCGAAGCGCATCTGAAAGCGAAGACGCCGGAATGGGCCTCCGCTATCACCGGCCTGTCGGTCGAAGAGATCGAGACCTTCGCCCGCCTCGTCGGCACGACCAAAAAAACCTTCTTCCGACTCGGCTACGGTTTCGCCCGCCAGCGCAACGGCACCGTCGCCATGCATGCGGCGCTGTCGATTTCGACCGTGCTCGGCTGCTGGCAATACGAGGGCGGCGGCGCCTTCCACAACAACGGCGAAATTTTCCGGCTCAACAAGTCCGAGCTGATGGGCACGGCCTATGCCGATCCCGATATCCGCCAGCTCGACCAGTCGCAGATCGGCCGGGTGCTGACCGGCGATGCGGAGGCTCTGCGGCACGGCGGGCCGGTGACGGCGATGCTGATCCAGAACACCAATCCGATGAACGTCGCGCCGGAACAGCGCCTCGTCCGCCAGGGTTTCTTGCGCGACGACCTGTTCATCGCCGTCCACGAGCAGTTCATGACCGATACGGCCGAGGTCGCCGACATCGTCCTGCCCGCCACCATGTTCGTCGAGCACGACGATCTTTACCGCGCCGGCGGGCAGCAGCATATCCTGCTCGGGCCAAAGCTGGTCGAGCCGCCATCGACGGTGCACACCAATCTCTTCGTCATCGAGGAACTGGCCAAGCGCCTCGGCGTCGATCATTTCCCCGGTTTCGGCCTCGACGAGCGCCAGCATATCGACCGCATCCTGAAGGCCAGCCATTGGGGCGCCTACGACGATCTGGCGCGTGACAAATGGATCGACGCGCAGCCGGACTTCGAAACCGCCCATTACATCAAGGGCTTCGGTTATCCGGATGGAAAATTCCGCTTCCGGCCGGACTGGGCGAACGGCCCGTCGCCGGACAAGCCGCCGAAGAATGTCGGGCCTTTGGGACCGATCGGCGAACTGCCGGTCTTCCCCGACCAGGTCGACGTCATCGAGGTGGCGGACGAGGCGCATCCCTTCCGGCTGGCGACATCGCCCGCCCGCAGCTTCCTCAACTCCTCCTTCACCGAGACGAAGAGCTCGCACGAGCGGGAAGGGCGGCCGGAAGTGATGATCGAACCGACCGATGCGGAGCGCCTCGGCATCGTTGACGGTGATATCGTCCGGCTCGGCAATACCCGCGGCGAAATCCGCCTGCACGCGAAGCTCGTGGCCGGCGCGAGGCCGGGCGTGCTGATCGCCGAGGGGCTGTGGCCGAACCACAAACATCTCGACGGCGAGGGCATCAACGTGCTGACCGGCGCCGACGCCGTGGCGCCTTATGGCGGGGCGGCCTTCCACGACAACAAGGTATGGCTTCGCAAGGACGCAGCATGACCGGGCGGGATGATCGGGTGAAGCTCGTTAGCGAAAAGACGTTGTCGGATGGGTGGACGCGGCTTTCGAGCTACGAACTCGATTACGCCGATCGCAGCGGCGAGACGCACCGCCTGCATCGCGAAATCTACCATAAGTCCGAGGCCGCCTGCATCCTTCTCTACGATGCCCGGCGCGACATGGTCGTGCTGGTGAGGCAGTTTCGGCTGCCCGCCTATCTCACCGGCAAACCGGCATGGATGGTGGAGGTGCCGGCCGGGCTGCTGGACGAGGATCACCCGGAGGATGCGATCCGGCGCGAAGCGATGGAGGAAACCGGCTACCGTCTGCGGGATGTGCGGTTTGTCTTCAAGGCGTTCATGTCGCCTGGCGCGATCACCGAACTTGTGCATTTCTTCCACGCGCCGGTCGACCTCTCCGACCGGGTGAACGGTGGCGGTGGTCTTGCCGAGGAGCACGAGGATATCGAGGTTCTCGAACTGCCGCTCGACGAGGCGGTCGCGATGATCGGCACTGGCGAAATCATCGATGCGAAGACGATCATGATGCTGCAATGGGCGGTGATAAACCGGGCATCATTCACCGCCTGATGTCCATGCGGGGCCGCGCAGGCTGGAAACGCCGATAGGCGTCTTCGCCTGTTGTTTCAGACGCCGTATGATTGTGACTTGACCTTGTGCCGCGCCGATTTCACATGATTGTCACGAATGGTGGCTAAGCGCTGCCTCTTGATAATCTTCCTTTATGGTCAGGAGAAAGCCATGTGGCTCGGCAATTTCACCCTCGTTCTGCCGAACGAGGTGGTGAACTCAGGTTCTGTGCGGGTTGAAGATGGCGTGATAGCCGAGATTCGCCCCGAACCGGTCGCCGGCGCCGTGATCGACGGCGGCGGGCGGCTGCTGATGCCGGGTTTCGTCGATCTGCACGGCGACATGATCGAGCGCGAGATCGCGCCGCGGCCGAACGCCCAAATGCCGATCGACTTCGGCATCCACGAACTGGACAAGAAGCTCGCCGCTGCCGGCGTCACCACGGCTTATGCGGCCGTCTCCTTCGCCACCGAAAGCGTCTACGGCCATGTCCGCTCTCTGGAGACGACCTCGGCCGTGATCGAGGGCATCAACCGCCTGCGCGACAACCTGCTGATCGATCATCGCGTCCATGCCCGCTACGAGATCACCAATATCGGCGCCGCCCCGACGCTCGAACGGCTGCTCAGGGCCGACGAGATCGACATGGTGTCGCTCACCGACCACACGCCGGGCCAGGGCCAGTACAACAACATTGCCGCCTATGTCGCCAGCATCTCCGAACGCCGGGCGATTTCCGAGGAAATGGCCGCCGAGATCGTCCAGAAGCGCATTGCAATGCGCAACAATCCGCAGATCGAGGTGAAACTGAAGGAGATCGTTTCCCTCGCCCTCAAGCATCGCCTGTCGCTCGCTTCCCACGACGACGACAGCGTCGAGAAGGTGGCCGAAATGTTCGATCTCGGCGTCACGATCAGCGAATTCCCGGTAACGCTGCCGGCCGCCGAGGAGGCCCGCCGACGTGGGCTCTGGACGTTGATGGGCGCGCCGAACGCGCTGCGTGGCAAGTCCATGTCCGGCAATCTGAGCGCCCTCGACGCCGCCAAGGCCGGCCTGCTGACGGTAATTGCTGCCGATTACCATCCGGCGGCTTTCGTGCCGGGTGTCTTCAAGCTGGCTGACGTCTCCGAAGGCGGCCTTCCGGCTGCCGTCGCCATGGCGACCGGCAATGCCGCCCGTTCCGCCGGCCTGACCGATCGCGGCGAGATTGCGGTTGGCCAGCGCGCCGATCTGGTCGTGGTGGAAAAGGGCGACGTGCACCGCATCCGCGCCACCTTCCGCGCCGGCCGCTTCGTCTACAGCGACGGCACGCTGCACCCGCTCCGGGCGCTGGCGGCGTAAGGCTCGGAGGTTATTCCTCCCAGGACTTCTGGTTCTTCGGCAACCTGCCTGTCGGGTCGATAACGTGGACTCGATGTGGCAGATCGACTCCCCAGTCCCACAGCACGAGATTGCTGACCGAGGTCGCGGCCCGGTGGGCGAAGGAGGGGACGAGGATACCGGCATAAGGCCCGGAAAGGTTGTCATAAATTGCCCAGGAGTCCGGTCTCCTGCTTTCCGAGAGCGCAGAGGCCCAGGCGGACGCCATGACATCGAACGATATGCCAAGCGCATTTTGCGAAGCCTCGTCCGTGAGGTCGGCGACGTCGTCGCAATCGATGTCGTATGAGCAGATGGTCAACGGGTGGATCCTGTGCCCAAACCCTTGGCTTGCTTCGGTGATCGCCCCCTCGATCGAAGTAGAGAGGTAGAGTGCCGGTACGCCCTTGGGATTGAAACGGGCACCGCGAATTGCCGCGCCTTCGCCGGATATCGGGCTGATCGCCCAGCGAGGATCATGGGCGCGATAGCAGACGCCCTGGAACCTCAAGCAAAGCCGCCGGTCGCTAGGTGATCGAGGTAGTCGCGCAAGGCTGCCGCTTTGCCGCTCTTGACGATGCTCTCTGCTGTCCGGCCACCGAAGGCCGGAATTGGCTCGGCGCGATACCAGGCGAGGGCTTGCCGTTCGCTTCCTGCCCATTCGCTGACGCGGTGAATAATCTCCGCCATTTCACCGATCCGTGTGGTCGCTGCGGGAGACTGCGCACGCTCCTTGCGCTGGAGCGTGTTGGCGGAAAGCCCGGCCGTCTCGGCCAGTTCGCGTTTCGAGATCCCGAGGCGGATGGAGACAGCTTCGGCTTCCATCGAAGGCATCCCTAGATCGCGAATCCTCTGAGTTGTGCTGGCCATGCCGGTCTCCTGTACGAAGATTACGTACAGAATGTAGGACGTGGGGCGGCGCTTGTCGAGTCCGGGCGCTTATCTGCCCGCCGAGAAGATCCGCTGATCCGCGATATCGGTCGCAGTGCCGGGTGAGGTAACCGCCCGGCCATCCTCCATCCGCACCTTGCCTTCCGCCAGCAGCTTCAGCGCCAGCGGGTAAAGCTTGTGTTCGACAGTCAGCACGCGGCCGGCCAGGGTCTCCGGGGTGTCGTCGGCAAGCACCGGGACGGCGCCCTGGGCGACGATCGGGCCTTCATCCATGCCCTCGGTGACGAAATGCACGGTGCAGCCGGCGATCTTTACGCCGGCCTGGATGGCGCGTTCATGGGTGTGAAGGCCGGGGAAGAGCGGCAGAAGGGCAGGGTGGATGTTGAGGATGCTGCCTTCGTAGCGGCTGATGAATTCGGCGGAGAAGAGCCTCATGTAGCCGGCGAGGCAGAGGATGTCCGGCTGGACCTCGTCGAGGGCCGCGAGGATCGCCGCCTCGTGTTCGGCCTTGCCGGCAAAACCCTTGCGTTCGAAGACGAAGGTTTTGATCCCGCGCGCTTGCGCCTTCTCTATACCGCCCGCCGAGGGCTTGTCGGAAAAGACGGCGACGATTTCCGCCGGGAAATCCGGCGCGGTGCAGGCATCGGCAAGCGCCAGCATGTTGGAGCCGCCACCGGAAATGAATACGGCGACGCGCTTTCTGCGCGCCGTTTCTGCCGCCGGTGCGCTCATAGACCGAGCGTGCCCTGGTAGATCACGCCGGGGCCGCCTTCGGCGCGTTCGACCATGCGGCCGAGCGGCACGACGATCTCGCCCTCATTGGTCAGAGTGTTGGTGACGGCCTGGGCGTTTTCAGGCGCGACCACAACGATCATGCCGATGCCGCAATTGAAGGTGCGCAGCATTTCCTTCGGCTCGACGCCGCCGGTCTTGGCCAGCCACGAGAACACGGGCGGCACGGGGATGCTGTCGAGATCGACTTCGGCCGCCAGGTGCTTCGGCAGCACGCGCGGAATGTTTTCCGGAAAACCGCCGCCGGTAATGTGGGCGAGGGCCTTCAACGCGCCGGTCTCGCGGATCGCCTTCAGGAGCGGCTTCACGTAGATGCGGGTGGGCGTCAGAAGAGCCTCACCCAGAGTCATGCCCTCACGGAAGGGAGCGGGTGCGTCCCATGCGAGGCCGGAAAGCGTCACGATCTTGCGGACCAGCGAGAAGCCGTTCGAATGAACGCCGGACGAGGTAAGGCCGAGGATGACGTCGCCGGAAGCGATATCGCCGACCGGCAGCAGCTGGCCGCGCTCGGCGGCGCCGACCGCAAAACCAGCCAGGTCGTAGTCGCCGTCGGAATACATGCCGGGCATTTCGGCGGTCTCGCCGCCGATCAGCGCGCAACCCGCCTCGCGGCAGCCGGCAGCAATGCCGGAGACGATCGCCGCGCCCTGGTCCGGGTCGAGCTTGCCGGTCGCGAAATAGTCAAGGAAGAGCAGCGGCTCGGCGCCCTGGACCACCAGATCGTTGACGCACATGGCGACGAGATCGATGCCGACCGTGTCGTGGAAATTAGCGTCGATGGCGATCTTCAGCTTGGTGCCGACGCCGTCATTGGCGGCAACCAGGATCGGATCGGTGAAGCCGGCGGCTTTCAGATCGAAGAGTCCGCCGAAGCCGCCGATCTCGCCGTCGGCGCCGGGGCGGCGGGTCGAGCGTACGGCCGGTTTGATCTTCTCGACCATGAGGTTGCCCGCGTCGATATCGACGCCGGCATCGCTATAGGTGAGACCGTTCTTGCCCGCCTCGCTCATCGTTCATCTCCAATGATCGTTGTAGCGGCCCGCAATTGCACGACATGGCGCTGGATGCAAGCGTTGGACGCGGTTTTGAAGGCTTTTCACAGGTCTTGCTGCGCCGCTTCCAAACCCTTGACCTGGGTCAAGGGCTTCCCTATCCCTTTTTCCGCCCGGGCAATTCAGAGGAAGCGGCGATGGCATATCATATCAGCGGCGCGAGTCTGAAGCGCTACATCTTCTTCTGGGTCGGCGTTCTCATCGTCTTCGTGGTGTTCCTCTGGTTCTTCCGTTCGATCCTGCTGCCTTTCGTGGCCGGGATGGCGCTCGCCTATTTCCTCGATCCGGTGGCCGACTGGCTGGAGAGACGGGGCTTGAGCCGGCTGATGGCGACGGTGGTGATCCTCGTCTGTTTCGTGCTGGTCTTCGCGCTGTCGCTGATGCTGGTGATCCCGATCATCATCAACCAGTTCACCGAGTTCGCGGCCGCCCTGCCGGGCTATATCTCCCAGCTGCAGCAGATCATATCGAGCCCGGAAAGCTCTTTCCTGCCCCATTGGATCAGCGCCCAGATCGAGACGGTCAAGCAGAACTTTTCCGAAGTGCTGAGCCAGGGTGCCGGTTTCGTAGGCTCGCTGCTCGCCCAGATCTGGAATTCCGGCAAGGCGATCATCGACGTCGTGTCGCTGTTGATCGTCACGCCCGTCGTCGCTTTCTATATCCTGCTCGACTGGGACCGGATGGTTGCCAAGGTGGATAGCTGGGTGCCGCGCGACCAGGTGGCGACGGTCCGCGAGATCGCCCGGGAAATGGATGAATCCGTCGCTGGCTTCATTCGCGGCCAGGGCTCGCTCTGCCTCATCCTCGGCATCTTCTACGCGGTCGGCCTGTCGGTCGTCGGGCTCAATTTCGGGCTTCTGATCGGCTTCATCGCCGGCATGATCAGCTTCATTCCCTATATCGGTTCGCTGATCGGGCTGGTTCTTTCGGTCGGCGTCGCGCTGGTGCAGTTCTGGCCGGATTATCCGTGGATCCTCGCCGTCGCCGGCGTCTTCTTCGTCGGCCAGTTCATCGAGGGCAATATCCTGCAGCCGAAGCTGGTCGGCGAAAGCGTCGGCCTGCATCCGGTCTGGCTGATGTTTGCCCTGTTTGCCTTTGGCGCCATGTTCGGTTTCGTCGGTCTGCTGATCGCAGTTCCGGCCGCCGCCGTGGTCGGCGTGCTTGTCCGCTTCGCGCTGTCGCGGTATCTTGACAGCGACATCTATTTCGGGCGAGCGGCTTCGCTTCCCTGGGAAGAGGCCGAGCGGCCGCACGTGCTGGAACACGGCGAAAGCGCTGGGCAGATAACCGCCCCGAATGAACCTCACGCGAATGACTCTCAGAAGAGCATTTGAAAGACCAATGACCGAGACGAGCGAGCGCGAGCGGCGCAGGCAAGAGCAGTTGCCGCTGCAATTCACCCATGATGCGGCGAGAACCCGGGACGACCTCCTGGTGTCCGAACGCCTGGCTGCGGCCGTGGCGATCGTTGACGAATGGCCGGCCTGGCCGTCGCCGGTCGTCGTGCTGGCCGGCCCGGTGGGGTCCGGAAAATCGCATCTGGCGCATATCTGGCGGGAAAAGGCGAGGGCGGCCGAGATCCATCCGATCGCCGGTTCGAATGCCGCGGCGGTTGCCGCTGCAGGCCCGGTCCTGTTCGAGGATGCCGAACGCCGCGGTTTCGACGAGACCGAACTCTTCCACGTCATCAACAGCGTGCGCGAAAACGGCCACAGCCTTTTGATGACCTCGCGCCTCTGGCCGGTTTCCTGGGGCGTCACCCTGCCGGACCTCAAATCCCGGCTGAAGGCTGCGACCGTGGTGGAAATCGGCGAGCCCGACGAGGACCTGCTGGCCCAGGTGATCGTCAAGCTGTTTGCCGACCGCCAGCTCTATATCGACGACAAACTGGTGGGCTACATCGTCAACCGGATGGAACGGTCGCTCGGGGCGGCGCAGACGATCGTCGAGCGGCTGGATCGCCTGGCGCTGGCGCGCGGCACGCGAATAACGCGTCCGCTGGCCGCCGAGGTGCTGAACGATTTTGGGAATTCCGGAACCGGGGCCCAAGACGGCGATTGACTGTGACAAGATGGTTGCCGAGTTTATGGTGTTGCGTAACGATTTGCCCGACTGGGACGAATGTCGCGCAACGGATGAGATGAGGGTGGCAAGTGGATACGTTCGCCATCCTCATTCCTGTGCTTGTCGCAGGAATCCAGCAACCGCGCGTCTGCGCGGTGAAAGGCTCTTCTCAGCCCGAGGACTTGGGCTGGCTGGATCCCTGTGACAAGCATAGGGATGAGGACGGAGAATTTAGCCTGCCATCGGGAAACGATGGTGCGGCGGTGGAGGTGAAGAATGGATTCGATCACGACTGAAACGCGCGAGCCTGGTCTGGAAGCGGCCAATACCGACTTCGACCTGATGACCAGTCCGGACCGGTTCATCAATCGTGAATTCTCCTGGCTGCAGTTCAACCGCCGCGTTCTCGAGGAAACGCTGAACACCGCCCATCCGCTTCTGGAGCGGGTCCGCTTCCTGTCGATCTCGGCGGCCAATCTCGACGAATTCTTCATGGTGCGCGTCGCCGGCCTCGAAGGCCAGGTACGTCAGGGCATCGTCATTCGCAGCCCGGACGGCAAGACGCCGGCCGAACAGCTCGACAATATCCTGCAGGAGATCGACAACCTGCAGATGGAGCAGCAGGCCTCGCTCGCCGTGCTGCAGCAGTATCTCGCCAAGGAAGACATTCTGATCGTCAGGCCCGGGGCTCTGTCCGCCGAGGATCGCAACTGGCTGGCGAACTCCTTCGACGACGAGCTTTTCCCGGTCCTGACGCCGCTGTCGATCGACCCGGCCCATCCGTTCCCGTTCATCCCGAACCTCGGTTTCTCGATGGGCCTGCAGCTGCACAGCAAGCACGGCAAGGAGCCGATGACCGGCCTGTTGCGCCTGCCGACCACGCTCGACCGCTTCATCCGCCTGCCGGATCTCAACACGGCGATCCGCTACATCACGCTGGAGGATGTGGTCGGCATGTTCACCGACCGGCTTTTCCCCGGCTACGAGGTGAAGGGGGCCGGCACGTTCCGCATCATCCGCGACAGCGATATCGAAGTCGAGGAAGAGGCCGAAGATCTGGTGCGCTTCTTCGAGACGGCGCTGAAGCGCCGCCGTCGCGGCAAGGTCATCCGCATCGAGACCGATTCGGAAATGCCGGCGTCGCTGCGCCAGTTCGTGGTGCAGGAACTCGGCGTGCCGGAAAACCGCGTCGCGGTTCTGCCGGGCCTTCTGGCGCTCAACACCATGTCGGAGATCACCAAGGCGCCGCGCGACGACCTGCGCTTCGAAACCCACAATGCCCGATTTCCCGAGCGGGTTCGCGAACACGCCGGCGACTGCCTCGCCGCCATCCGCGAAAAGGACATGGTGGTCCACCATCCTTATGAGTCATTTGACGTGGTTGTGCAGTTCCTTCTGCAGGCGGCGCGCGACCCGGACGTGCTCGCCATCAAGCAGACGCTCTACCGCACCTCGAACGACAGCCCGATCGTCCGGGCGCTGATCGACGCGGCCGAAATGGGCAAGTCGGTGACGGCGCTGGTCGAGCTCAAGGCCCGATTCGACGAAGAGGCGAACATCCGCTGGGCACGCGACCTGGAGCGCGCCGGCGTGCAGGTGGTCTTCGGTTTCATCGAACTTAAGACCCATGCCAAGATGTCGATGGTGGTCCGCCGCGAAGACGGTAAGTTGCGCACCTATTGCCATCTCGGCACCGGCAACTACCACCCGATCACCGCCAAGATCTATACGGACCTGTCCTTCTTCACCTGCAACCCGAAGATCGCCCATGACATGGCGAACATCTTCAACTTCATCACCGGATACGGCGAGCCGGCCGAGAGCATGAAGCTGGCGGTCTCGCCCTATACGCTCCGGCCGCGCATCCTGCGCCATATCGAGGAGGAGATCTGCCACGCCCAGGAAGGCAAGCCGGCGGCGATCTGGATGAAGATGAACTCGCTGGTCGATCCGGAGATCATCGACGCGCTCTATCGCGCCAGCCGCGCCGGCGTCGAGATCGATCTCGTGGTGCGCGGCATCTGCTGCCTGCGTCCGCGGGTGGCCGGGCTCTCCGACAATATCCGCGTCAAGTCGATCGTCGGGCGCTTCCTGGAGCACAGTCGCATCTTCTGTTTCGGCAACGGGTTCGGCCTGCCGTCCGACAAGGCGCTGGTCTATATAGGCTCCGCCGACATGATGCCGCGCAACCTCGACCGCCGGGTCGAGACGCTGGTGCCACTCCTCAATCCGACCGTGCACGAGCAGGTCTTATCCCAGATCATGCTCGGCAACCTGATTGACAACCAGCAGAGCTACGAGATATTGGCCGACGGCACGTCGCGGCGCATGGAAGTGCGCAAGGGCGAGGAACCTTTTAACGCGCAGCACTATTTCATGACCAATCCGAGCCTCTCGGGGCGCGGTGAAGCCCTGAAGTCGAGTGCTCCGAAACTTATCGCCGGCCTTGTGTCGGGACGCAAGAAATAGGCAATATGGTACGATCAGAAGCCCAGGGGCGCCTTCCGGGGATCGCTCCTGTCTCCGTCATCGACATCGGCTCGAACTCCGTCCGCGTCGTTATCTACGAAGGCCTGTCCCGCGCGCCAACCGTCCTCTTCAACGAGAAGGTGCTGTGCGGCCTCGGCAAGGGATTGGGCTCGAACGGCCGCATGGACGACGAGGGCGTCGCGCGCGCCCTGTTGTCGCTGAAGCGTTTTCGCGCGCTATCCACCCAGGCTCGCGCCACCGAAGTCTATGTGCTGGCGACCGCTGCTGCCCGCGAAGCATCCAACGGGCCGGATTTCATCCACCAGGCGGAAGAGATCCTCGGCCAGCAGGTGCAGCTTCTGTCCGGCGAGGAGGAGGCGCGGTATTCGGCACTCGGCGTCATCAGCGGCTTCCATGATCCCGACGGCATTGCCGGCGACCTTGGCGGCGGCTCGCTGGAACTGATCGACATCAAGGGCAAGGAGTTCGGCAAGGGCATCACCCTGCCGCTCGGCGGGCTGCGGCTGTCGGAATCCTCCGGCAATTCGCTTTCCAAGGCGCGCACCTTCGCCCGCAAGCAGGTGAATACGGCGCGGTTCCTGGAAAACGGCGCGGGCCGCACCTTCTATGCCGTCGGCGGCACCTGGCGAAACATCGCCAAGCTGCACATGGAAATGAGCAAGTATCCGCTGCACATGATGCAGGGCTACGAGCTGTCTCTCGAGGACATGCAGAAATTCCTCGACGAAGTGATTGCGGCCAAGGACAGCAAGGACCCCGCCTGGCAGGCCGTCTCCAAGAGCCGCCGTTCGCTGCTGCCCTTCGGTGCCATCGCCATGCAGGAAGTCCTGGCGGTGATGAAGCCCGCCAGGGTGAGCTTTTCGGCGCAGGGCGTTCGCGAGGGCTATCTCTATTCGCTGCTTTCCGACGAGGAGAAGGCGGGCGATCCGCTGCTGGTCGCCGCCGACCAGCTCGCCATCCTGCGCGCCCGATCGCCCGAACACGCCCGCGAGCTCGCCGACTGGACCGGCCGCATGGTGCCGGCCTTCGGGATCGTCGAGACGGAAGAGGAAAGCCGTTATCGCCAGGCCGCCTGCCTGCTCGCCGATATCAGCTGGCGGGCCCATCCGGACTATCGCGGCCTGCAGGCGCTGAACCTGATCGCCCACTCCTCCTTTGTCGGCATTACTCATGCCGGCCGCGCCTATCTGGCGCTCGCCAACTACTACCGTTTCGAGGGCCTGCACGACGACGGCGCGACCGGGCCGCTGGCCACGATCGCCACGCCCCGGCTGCTCGACCTTGCAAAACTGCTCGGCGGCCTGCTCCGGGTCGTCTACCTGTTCTCGGCCTCGATGCCGGGCCTCGTCGACCAACTGACCTTCCGCCCGTCCTCCGAGCCGGATCTCGACCTTGAATTCGTTGTGCCCTCCACCTACCGCGACTTCGCCGGCGAACGGCTGGACGGGCGTTTGCAGCAGCTGGCGAGGCTGACGGGCAAACGGCTGGCTTTCCGGTTCGAGTAGGGCGGGCTCGCGGGAGAGGGCAGGAGAGCGGCTGCCTCGCGGCAGGGCATCAGAAATTGTCAGGTTGCGTCCAGCAGTATTTTCTCGTGTATGCTCGCGAAGTGACATTATTCGTTTAATCGGCTGAGCAAGATTCGATGTCTCTGAATGCGCGCCCTCGTGAGATCGGCTTTGTCCTGTTTACCGGACTGACGCAGCTCGATTTGACTGGGCCTTGGGAAGTTCTGACGCGGCTGCCCAATACCCGTTGCCATTTGCTGGCTGACGGTCACGCTCCCGTTCGAAGTGCGAGCGGACTGAGTATTGTTCCAAACATGCTGCTTGAAGCATGCGGTCAGCTCGACATCGTGGTTGTTCCGGGCGGGCCCGGCCATCTGGATGCGATGCAGGATGAACGCCTTCTCTCGTTTCTACGGCGCCAGGAGCCTGGTTGCCAATTCCTGATGGCGGCCTGCACGGGTACGCTGGTGCTTGCTGCCGCCGGCCTGCTTCAGGGCTACGAGTGTACCACCCACTGGACGGCGCTGCATAGGCTCTCAGCTTTCGGAGCAATTCCCGTAAACCGGCGGGTCGTATTTGACCGGACGCGGGCCACCGGTGGCGGCGTGACGGCAGGTATCGATCTTGGTTTGGTCATGGCCGCCAAACTGGCAGGTGAAGATGTCGCGCGGAAAATCCAGTTGATGATGGAATATGCGCCTGAACCTCCATTCGCCGGATCGCCGATGACGGCCGACCCTGCGACAGTAAAGGCGTTGGAAGCACCATCGGATATCGCAGATCAGATAAGAGCCATCGATGCCGACGCGATATCCCGACTTAGGGGAGAAGCTCGGCCCGCATAGCGGTTGCGGACCTGAGCGCCCGGCTTCCACCGGACGCTCTTTGCTTCTGAGACGCTTCCCGCTTACTTCGCAGCCAGAAACTCACCCACTTCGAGCACGCTGAACTCGTTGTTGTCGGCCTTGTCGACGGCGCGGCCTGCCGAGAAGGGCAGGTTGTTGTCGTTGCCGATGATGATGTGGGTGGCGTCGATGACATCGACGTTCTCGATCGTCACGAACGGCATGTCGTAGACGCCGGCGACACTGCCGGCCTTCTTCTTGTTGTCCGGGTCCTGGATGTTCATCAGGTCGATATAGCCGATCTTGCGGACGGCCTTGCCGACATTGGCGTCGGTCATTTCGATCTTGTAGACGCGCTTGTGTTTGGCCGGTGCGTTGAAGCAGGTCGGCTCCGGCTTTGCCGGGTCGGCGCAGGGCTTGTCGGCGGTGCCGGCACCGTTGTCTCGCTCGATGACGAGAGCGGTGGTCGCGTCGATCATGTTGAAGTCGCCGATGGCTTCGCCGCCCTTGGAGAGCGGATAAAGCCAGGAGCGGCCGGTCCATTTCTTGGAGGCGACGTCGAACTCGATGACGCGCAGTGCCGTCAGCCCCTCTGCGTCTTCGACCTTGCCGTCTTCCTTGTAGAGCGGGCCTTCGAGCAGGCCGTAGAGCTTGGCCCCGTCCTTGGACATGGCAAGGCCTTCATAACCGCCGGAGCGCTTCACGTTGAAAACCGGTACCTTGGCGACCGGGTTCGCCTGCAGCTGCACGAGCGGGCTGTCGGGAGACGTGACCGGCTTGCCGTCGACCGTAGTGGCGACGACGTCGGTCAGCCGGCCCTGCATGTCGACCTTGATCAGGTAGGGGCCGAATTCGTCGCCGAGCCAGAAGCCGTCGGCAACCGGCTGGATCGATTCGATGTCGAAATCGGCGCCGGTGAGGTAACGGGTTTCCGAAGCTTCCGTGGCGATCGGGAATGGCGCGATCTTGTTCGGGTCGGAGAGGAAGACGTTCTTGACGACTTCGGCCTTGTTGGCGGCCCAGTCGAATTTCATCTGGTGCAGGAACAGCATCGCGTCGGAGGAATTGCTCTTGCCGCCGAAACCGTTGTCCGACAGCGTCCAGAATGTGCCGTCGGCCATGGTCTTGATGCCGGAGAAGCCCTGGACCGGCTGACCGTCGAGCGGCAGCTTGACGTCGGTGACGCGGGCGCCGTCCTTGCCCGGCAGGGTGCCGAGGGCCTCGGTGCGCTTGCGGTCGGCGGTGGTGAACTTGCCGGAGGTCTTGAGGAACGCCGGCGCATCGGCCGGAGCCGGAACGACCGTGTTGGCAGGCAGGATCGCCTGGCCGGTGAGCTTGGCCGGGAAAACCTTGTCGTCGGCGGAAGCAGAGCCGCCGATCAGCGCGGCGAGCGCGACGGTAGCGAGCAGAATTTTGGTCATGGGATCACCTGTTGGTTGGCGCGTCAAAGACGCCAACCGGTTAAGGTGAGTGCATGACGGCGAGGTGATGGAAGATTGACGCTTCGATGAAGCTTTGATGACGGTAATTTCACAAATGCCACGAGAGCTTAGGCGCTGCGCGTGAGCGCCATCCAGCGGCCCGGCGTCATGCCGAATGTCTTCTTGAAATGACGGGTGAAATGCGCCTGATCGGCAAAGCCCGTATCGATCGCGACATTCGCCAGCGTGCCGCCCTGTGACAGCAGGATCTTCGCCCGGTCGAGCCGGCGCATGATGAGATAGCGGTGTGGGCTGGTGCCGAGAAGCTTCCGGAATTGCCTGGCGGTGGTGTAGCGGTCGAAGCCGCTGACCTCCTCAAGTTCCTCGGAAGAGATTGTTCGGTCAGAATTCGCCTGAAGGTAGTCGCGGCAGCGCAGAACCGCCTGCTGCGCGCGCGGGGTGCCCGGTGCACCACCCCTACCGTCCGCATGGCGCCACAGGCTTGTTGCCATGCGGTCGATCAGGTCGTCGAGCAACAGGTCCCGCGGTTCGGCCTCAAGATCGTCCAGGGCTTCGAAAAAGACACTGCCGGAATTCCGCATCCGCGATGATCGGGTCCGGCACGAAGGGCAGGCCGCGCGAACCGCCGGCCGCCTCGATCAACCGCTCCGGCGGCAGGTAGAGCATGCGGTAGCGCAGCCCGGCGTCGGTGCCGGCCGCTCCGTCATGCACCTCGTCCGGATGCAACACGATGACATTGCCGGGCAGGCTGGCGCGGGCGGCACCGCGATACTGGAAGGTCTGTACGCCGGAAAGCGTCATCCCGATCGCGTAGGTGTCGTGGCGATGAGGCTCGAAACCGAGCCCGTGGAACCGTGCCTCGATCCGCTCGATGCCGCGCGAGGAGGGCGCCTGGACGATGCCGTCAGGCGCGCCTCCTGCGCTGCCGTCAGGCGCGCCCCTTGCGCTGCCGCCGGATGTGCTTGCGGCGCTGCACGAACGTTCAAGACCGGCCGCATCGGCTGCCGCTATCTCGTCAGTTCTTGCATGACCTTTGGCATAACCTTCAACGGAGTTGTTCTTCATGTTCGATACCAAGATCGCGATCGTGCTTCGCGATGACCTCGCCCCCTGGCAGGAGCTCAACGTGACCGCGTTTCTGACGAGCGGCATCATCGCGCAAAATCCCGCGATCATTGGTGAAGCATATCGGGATGCGGCGGGTCATGTCTACAATCCGATGAGCATCCAGCCGATCGTGGTACTGACCGCCGACCAGGAGACGCTGCGCACCATCCATCAGCGCTCGCTTGAACGGGAGGTGACGACGTCGGCCTATGTCGAGGAAATGTTCTCGACCGGGCATGATGCGGCCAATCGCGAGGTATTCGCGCAGTTCTCGCCGGAGGATGCGAAACTGGTCGGCATAGCGCTCAGGGCCGAGAAGAAGATCGCCGACAAGATTACCAAAGGTTCGAAAATGCATAAGTGACTGCGAAGAACATATTCTTCGGAATGATCCAGAGCGCGGCGATCGGCGTGGCCGAGGCCATGACATAGGCGGTGATGCTCAACAGCAAGTAGTTGATCCAGGCAGTTGTCCGCGAGGTTCCGAGGCCTGCAAGGGCGACGAGCAGGTTGGCGGCGCAGATCACCCGGATGATCGGGCGGATCCAGAGCGGCGAAAAGGCTCCAAGGCCCACCGCTTCCATGAGGAGGACGAGCAACAGCGAGAGCAGGACGACGACTGCGATCAGGACATTCGATGTCGGGTAGCGCATCGGTCGCTCCGGACTTGAGGCATGGATGGGCTCGCGTTGAAAAGGGTCTACCGAATGGATATTATAGGAAAATAAGCAATATCTGATCGGAGGTGAGATGATGAATGCAATCACCATACGAAACCTGTCCGACGAAGTCAGCCGCGCATTGGAAGCTCGGGCGGTAAGGAATGGAACGACTGCGGAAGCTGAAATCGAGCAGATTTTGGAGGACGTGCTGCTGCCGAAGGAGCCGATCGCCCACGATGTCTCGCAGGCGGTAGAATCGCTGAAACTCGGGACAGCGTTGTGGGAGCTCGGCCAGGAATTCGGGGGGCTAGACCTGGACATTACGCGTGATCCTGCTCCGATCAGGCCGGCCTCGTTCGAATGATCGTTCTCGACACGAATGTGATTTCTGAGCCGGCAAAGCCGATACCCAATCAATCCGTCGTCACGTGGCTGAACGCTCAGCCCGCCGAGACACTCTATTTGACGGCAACGAGCTTGGCGGAACTGTTCGCCGGAATCGAGATATTACCGGATGGCAAGAGGAAGGCGCAGGTCCATCAGAGAATGTCAGATCTAGTCGGGATGTTCTTCGGCCCGAGAATCCTGTCATTCGACCGGGATGCTGCAATCGCCTATGCCTTGATCATGGCGCTGGCGACCCAAAAGGGGCGAGCTATTTCATTCGCCGACGGTCAGATCGCCGCGATAGCCCAGGTCCACAGCTTCACCGTCGCCACCCGGGATACCGCGCCGTTCGAAGCGGCGGGCATTCCGGTCATCAATCCCTGGAAGCTCTAAAGCTCCACCGCCTCGACCTTCTTGTTGACGAAGCGAAGGGCCACGCCGCCACTGATCAGTTTCAAGGCGGTTTCGCCGAAAAGGTCGCGGCGCCAGCCGTGCAAGGCTCCGACATCGGCGGCCTCGCCTTCGGCGGCGATCCTTTCGAGATCGTCGGTGTTGGCGATGATCTTGGCGGCGACGCCCTGCTTGTCGGAGATCAGCTTCAGGAGAACCTTCAGCAGCTCGACGGCGGCGGCGGTGCCTTCCGGGACATGCACATGTTTCGGCGCATGCGGCATCTCGGTCTTCGGCAGGGCGAGCGCGGCATTGACCGCTTCGATGATCGCGGTGCCGGAGGCGGAGCGCTCCCAGCCCTTTGGAATGGTGCGGAGCCGCGACATGGCTTCCACGTCCTTCGGTTGCTGCTGGGCAATCTCGTAGATCGCGTCGTCCTTCAGCACGCGGGAACGCGGCACGTTGCGGCTGCGCGCTTCGCGCTCGCGCCAGGCGGCGACGTATTTCAGGACGGCGAGTTCGGCCGGCTTGCGCAGTCGCGACTTGAGGCGCGCCCAGGCGTCGTCGGGATGCAGGTCATAGGTGCCGGGCGATTCCAGCACGGCCATTTCCTCGGTCAGCCACAGCGCCCTGCCTTCCCGTTCGAGCTGGGCCTTGAGGAAGAGATAGACGTCGCGCAGATGGGTGACATCGGCCAGCGCATATTCGAGCTGCTTGTCGGAAAGCGGCCGGCGGCTCCAGTCGGTGAAGCGCGAGGACTTGTCGATATGGACGTCCTTGATGCGGCTGACGAGCTGATCGTAGGAGACCGAATCCCCGAAGCCGCAGACCATGGCGGCGACCTGGGTGTCGAAGATCGGATGCGGCACCAGATTGCCGAGATGGTAGATGATTTCGATATCCTGGCGGGCGGCGTGAAACACCTTGGTGACGGCGGGATTGGCCATCAGCTCGAAAAAGGGTTTCAGGCTCAGCCCCTTGGCGAGCGGATCGACAAGGACTTCGACAGTCGGGCTTGCCATCTGGATGAGGCACAGCTCAGGCCAGAAGGTCGTTTCCCGGAGGAACTCGGTATCGATAGTGATGAAGTCCGATTGGGCCAGCTGGATGCAGGCTTCTTCGAGTGCGGCGGTCGTTTGGATCATCGTTTCATTCACGTGAGGGTGATCAACCTTCCTTCTCCTTCCGGCCGCATATGTCAATACGGAACGGTGTTTAAGCGTTACTCGCGCTCGTCTTTATCGGGCGGGCCGGCGAGCCGGTTGAAATAAGCCGACGTCCGGAGCAATGCCCGAAACCGCCAGGAACGCTCCGACGGGGGCACGGAGGGACGCGCCCGCATGCGCCTCAAGGTGAAGATCATGAAGCCGAGGAAGATGAACGAGGTGTAGGCGAAAAAGGCGCGTGGCCCGAAATACTGCAGCAGGATCGAGGCGAGCAGCGGCCCGATGGTCGCACCAACCGACCAGTAGAACAACAGGCCGGCCGAAACCAGCGCATGCTCGCCGGGCTTGGCATAGTCGTTCCCATGCGCCGAGCACAGCGAATAGAGCGGCATCGAGAAGGCGCCGAACAGGAAGACGCTGACGATATTGGCAGTCTCGTTGGTACCCGCCCCGAAGGAGAGGTAGGCGCCTGTTATGATCGAGCCGATCGTCGTCCACAGGATGACACGGCGCCGGTCGAGCCGGTCGGAATAAAGGCCGAGCGGATATTGCAGCACCACGCCGCCGATGATGCCGGCGCTCATGAAGGTGGCGATCGAGGTGATGCTCATGCCGATCTCCGCCGCATAGATCGGCCCGATATTGCGGAAGGCCGCCATAGACAGGCCGACCGAGATGACGCCGACGACCGCCAACGGCGAAATCCGCCACACAGCCTTCAGGTCGAACGTGATCGTTTCCGGCGGCGCCGGGCTCGATTTGTCGGCGATCGAGATCGGCACCAGCGACAGGATCAGCGCGATCGCGATGATGTTGAAGATGACCGGCCCTTCGATGCCGACGGTCGGGATGATGTATTGCGCCACCGTCACCGAGCCGAGGTCGACGAAACGGTAGATGGAGAGCGTACGCGCCCGGTTGGCGTTGGTGACCTTGGCGTTGATCCAGCTCTCGACCGTTGCAAACAGGCTGGCGACCGCTATGCCGATCACGAAGCGCATCGCGAACCAGAAGGTCGGGTCGATGATCATCGATAGCCCGATCGAAGCGGATGCGGTGACCGCCGCCATCGCCGAGAAGGTGCGGATATGGCCGATCTGCCGGAGCAGCCGCGTCACATACATACAGCCAACGGCGAAGCCGATGCTGTAGCCGGCGCCGATCATGCCGATGGTCGACGGCGAAAACCCCTCGGCCGAGCCTCGCAGCGCGATATAGGTTCCCTGAAGTCCGTTGCCGCCGATGAGGATGCCTGCGGTGACGAGAAGGGGGATCAGCGGACGGATATGGCTCATCGGGGAGGGCTTTGCAGGGGAATCGGGAGAGGTTTTGGGCGGTTCCACCCGTTCTATATCCCGAACCATCGGCAGGGCCAGCGATAAGCGACATGCCCGGTCTTTCTGATGCGAGCGCCTTAGGGAGAGGGCGATGCGCGGCCTGTTCGGGACTGCCGCGGCACGCTGACCACAGCCGGATCTCCTGTCATTCACTGGCGGCGTTTTGGGCGGCAGATCGGTTCTGCCTTGACAAAGCATGTCCATCATGCGCTTTTCCCGCCGATTTTCCATAAAGCCGGCAGGCCGTGCTACGCACGCCGAAAGACCGCAAAACTTAACCGTCCAGGATACTGAAATGCACCGTTACCGCAGCCATACCTGTGCCGCCCTCAAGAAGTCCGACGTCGGATCGACCGTCCGCCTGTCCGGCTGGGTGCATCGCGTGCGAGATCACGGCGGCGTGCTGTTCATCGACCTTCGCGACCATTACGGCATGACCCAGGTCGTCGCCGATCCGGACAGCCCCGCCTTCAAGACCGCCGAAATCGTTCGCGGCGAGTGGGTCATCCGCATCGACGGCCTCGTCAAGGCGCGCTCGGAAGACACCGTCAACAAGGGCATGGCGACCGGCGAGATCGAACTCTACGCCCAAGAGATCGAAGTGCTCTCCGCCGCCAAGGAACTGCCGTTGCCGGTGTTCGGCGAGCCGGACTATCCGGAAGACGTGCGCCTCAAATATCGCTTCCTCGATCTGCGCCGCGAAACCCTGCACAGGAACATCGTCAAGCGCACCCAGATCATTTCCGACATGCGCCGCCGCATGGGCGAGATCGGTTTCGCCGAATATTCGACGCCGATCCTGACCGCGTCGTCGCCGGAAGGCGCGCGCGACTTCCTGGTGCCGAGCCGCATCCATGAAGGCAAGTTCTTCGCGCTGCCGCAGGCGCCGCAGCAGTACAAGCAGCTTTTGATGGTCGCCGGTTTCGACCGTTATTTCCAGATCGCTCCCTGCTTCCGCGACGAAGACCCGCGCGCCGACCGTCTGCCGGGCGAGTTCTACCAGCTCGACCTGGAAATGAGCTTCGTGACCCAGGAAGACGTCTGGAACACGATGGGTCCTGTGATGACCGGCGTGTTCGAACAGTTCGCCGAAGGCAAGCCGGTCACCAAGGACTGGCCGCGCATTCCCTATGACGTGGCGATCCGCAAATACGGCTCCGACAAGCCGGACCTGCGCAACCCGATCGAGATGCAGGCCGTCACCGAACATTTCGCCGGCTCCGGCTTCAAGGTGTTCGCGGGCATGATCGCTTCGAACCCGAAGGTCGAAGTCTGGGCGATCCCGGCCAAGACCGGCGGTAGCCGCGCATTCTGCGACCGTATGAACGCCTGGGCGCAGTCGACCGGCCAGCCGGGCCTCGGCTACATCTTCTGGCGCAAGGAAGGCGACAAGCTCGAAGGCGCCGGCCCGCTTGCCAAGAACATCGGCGAGGAACGCACCGAGGCGATCCGCACCCAGCTCGGCCTTGATGACGGCGATGCCTGCTTCTTCGTCGCCGGCGACCCGGCCAAGTTCTACAAGTTCGCAGGCGAAGCCCGGACCCGCGCCGGCGAGGAACTGAACCTCGTCGACCGCGACCGTTTCGAAATGTGCTGGATCGTCGACTTCCCGTTCTACGAATGGAGCGAGGAAGAAAAGAAGCTCGATTTCGCTCACAACCCGTTCTCGATGCCCCAGGGCGGCATCGAGGCGCTGGAAAACCAGGATCCGCTGACGATCAAGGCATTCCAGTATGACGCGGTGTGCAACGGCTTCGAGATCGCCTCCGGTTCGATCCGCAATCAGTCGCCGGAACTGATGGTCAAGGCCTTCGAAAAGGTCGGCCTCAGCCAGGCGGATGTCGAGGACCGGTTCGGCGGCATGTACCGCGCCTTCCAGTACGGCGCGCCTCCGCATGGCGGCGCTGCCTTCGGCATCGACCGTATCGTCATGCTGCTCGTGGGCGCCAAGAACCTGCGCGAAGTGACGCTGTTCCCGATGAACCAGCAGGCCCAGGACCTGTTGATGGGCGCCCCGTCGCCGGCAACGCCGCAGCAGCTGCGCGAACTGGCCATCCGGGTGGTTCCGACGCCGAAGAAGGACTGAGTTCTCTGAAGAACGTAAAAAGCCCGGCCATGTGCCGGGCTTTTTGATTCAATCTCTGAGGATGATGGACCTAAAGGTCGGCAGCGACGGCCTTTTTCAGGTCCAGCGTGAACTGGCCCGACATGCCTTCGAGCGTCGTATTGGTCAGCCCCACCAGCGTGATTTTCTTCGTCTGGTCCATGAACCAGTGGTGGCCGTAGACCCCGCCCCATTGCAGCGAGCCGGGCGACACCGGCAAGCCGGCCTTTACCGGATCGCGCACGATCGCCCAGCCGAAACCGAAACCGAAGCCCGGCCGTGCAGGCTCCAGCAGATCGCCGATCTGGTTGGTCGTCATAGCCCTGACCGTCTTTTCGGACAGCAGCGGCGCGCCGCCCCTGGCGATGGTTTCGAGCACGGTCAGCACGTCGGAGGCGGTCCCGGCCATGCCGCCGCCGCCGGAGTGGAACGAGGCGAGGTCGAAGATGCGATCGGGGGCGAAGGTCACCGTGCCGTTGAGGACGGGCACCTTTTCCGTCTCGCTCATCCGCTTCGGTTCGGGCGAACCGTCGACGTAGGGGGCCGCGAGCCGGCTGCGGTCGGTGACGGTGAAGCCGGTATCGAAGAGGCCGAGCGGCTGCATTACCAGTTCGGCAACGGCCTCGCCGAGGCGCTTGCCGGTTTCCGTCTCGATGACGCCGCCGAGTACGTCCATCGAGACCGAATATTGCCAGCCGGTACCGGGCGCAAAGAGCAGCGGCACCGAGGCGATACGGCGCAGGTTCTCCTCGAGCGAAAGGCCCGGCTGATCGACGCCGTCCGAGACGCCGGCGCGGACATAAGGTCCATCATCCCGCTCGAAGCAATAGCTGAGGCCGGACGTGTGGGTGAGAAGATGGCGGATGAGGATGACCGGCTCGAAGCCGTCCTCGAGGCGGGGCCGGAAGTCCGGCAGCCATTTCGTCACCGGGTCATCGAGGCCTATCCGGCCCTGTTCGACCAGCCGCATGGTGGCGATGGTGACGATCGGCTTGGTGATCGAGGCCAGCCGGAAAATCGTGTCCTCGCTGGTTTTGAGGCCCGCTTCCCGGTCCGCAAAACCGGCGGCGCGGCGGTAGACGATCTCGCCATCCCTGGCGACCATCACGACGGTGCCGACGAGCCGTTTGGAGGCGAGCGCATTGTCGATCGCCGCGTCGATCGTGGGGCAGGATATCCGGATCGATGGTTGCATTGGCAAATTCATGGGGCAAAACCTCCGCTAAAGACACCGTTATCTAGGGTCACCTCGGAGAGGGACGATCCTGTGAGCGACAAGAAACATCTGCATCTGTCCGGTTGTCGGTCCCCGCTTCACCACCGCAATGCTGTCGCTCATGCCTGCCTGTGACGTCAGGATGCCGTCCCGGCGTCCCGTGCGTCAAGCGAATAGGGGGAACCATATCCGCGTGCTGGTGTTGTTAGGACAGCAGAAGCATAGGGAGAAAACACATGCGCAAAACCCTACTGGCCGCATCGGCGGTCGTGATCGCCCTCTCGGGCGCGGCTTACGCCCAGACGACGATCATCACCCAGGATCCGGTTACGACCAATTCGACGGTGGTCCTGCCCGGCGAAGTCCGCACCTACGTCATGGAGCAGAGCGTTCCATCAATCTCCTACCAGGGAGAGATCGCTGTCGGAGCCGCCCTGCCGGAGACGGTAGAAGTGCGCAGGGTCGATGGTTACGACGATTACGCCTATACGGTCGTCAACGATCGACGCGTTATCGTCAATCCGCAGACCCGGACCGTCATCCAGGTTCTGGAATAGCGTCATCCGGCTCTTTTCGAGCAACAAAAAACCCGGCGAGCGATCGCCGGGTTTCTCATGTTGAGGGCGGGGACTCAGTCGTTGGCGGTGACCTTGACGCCAAGAACCTTCGGCAGCGTGTTGGGGGCGCCCATGGCGGCACCCATGATCATCGGGAAGGGGACGGCATCGGCCGGTTCCGCGCTGATCGTGAAGCTGCCGGGCTTGTCGAGATAGGTGTTGACGGCCGCGCTCACCATGTTCTGCAGTTCCGGCACGTTGTACTGCGCCAGCATCAGCGGCGTCATGCCCTTCAGCATCTGTGCCATGGCTTCGCCCGTGGTGCCTTGGCTCTTGCCGGCGTAGTCGAGCGCCTTCTTGGTGATGCCGGCATCCTCGAAGCGAATCTCGGCGCTGTTGAAGGTGAGGCGCTGCATCAGGCCGAGCATCGCAAGGCCCGCGGCCTGCTGGGCTTCTTCCTTGTTCGGATTGGCTTCCATCGCCTTGGCGGTCTCGTTCGCCGACTTGATGAAGTCGAGCGTGTAGCCGGACATGCTGAAGGCGAGGTTGAATTTGCCGACCTTGGCGAAATCGAGCGCGTATTCGTCGATGTCGAGCGTGCCGTCCTCGAGGGTCCAGGCGCCGGACATGGCAACCTTGCCGTCAAGCGAGGTGATGCCGAGCTGCTGCAGCGTGTCCTTGGTCTGGGCGTCCTCGACAAGGCTGAGGTCGCTCTTGATGCCGTTGACCTGGAGGTCGAAGCCTACGGCGGAGTTGTCGTCGGCGACCTCGGTGGTGACGTTCGTCTCTTCGACCGAGAAGGCCGGCTTGCCGTCGATGGTGGCCGTTATCTTGCCGACATGGGCTTCATCATAGAGCAGGATCGCATCGAGGCTGTCGCCGGTCGCATTGGCCGGCACGGTGAGGCCGCTGATCGAGATGTCCGAGGCGGTGAAGGCGGTCTTGTCCTCGGTCGCATTGACGTTGTCGAACGTGACCTTCTCGACCGTGTAGCCGCCGCTATCCTCTTCGACGCCCTCGAACTTGACGGTGCCGAGCGGCAGGCTCTGCTTGCCGGCCTCGACCAGGAACTTGGCATTGGTGAGCGTGACGTCCGAACCGCTGACGGTGGCCTTTTCCGCCGAGAAGCCGGCGCCGCCCTGGATCGAGAGCGCGTTGTTGATCTTGGCGACGAGATCGTTGCCGTCGAGCGCAAACGCCGGGCCGGCGAAAGTCGAAATCGCAGCGCCTGCGAGCAGAAGCCGGGCCTTCGTGGAGTATTGCATCGGATTTCCTCCTGGCGGGCAATGATCCGGCCCGCGTTTGGTTTTGGGTTTGTCGGTAGTTCGGTTACTGTTCGCGGCACCTTATAGGCAAGCCGGGTAAAAGGTTTATGGCTTTGTTCCACATTCCTTTCGTCAAAATTGCGGCTGACGATTCAGGGTAAACCAAACGCTGATTTCAGCTTCGGAAAAGCCTTCATCCACAGGCTGTCGCCCGGTCTTTCTTGCCGAGAATCAGGCTTTCCGCTAGTCAAGGCCCATGGGAAAAAACCTGACACCACCTTCCGGCGACGGCGGCGACAACATCCTGCCGGTCGATCTGAAAGCAGCGCTCGAAGAGCGTTACCTCGCCTATGCGCTTTCCACAATCATGCACCGTGCGCTGCCGGACGTGCGCGACGGCCTGAAACCCGTCCACCGCCGCATCGTCTACGCGATGAGCGAGATGGGCCTGCGCCCCAACGCCGCCTTCCGCAAATGCGCCAAGATCGTCGGCGAGGTGATGGGTAATTTCCATCCGCACGGCGACCAGTCGATCTACGACGCGCTGGCGCGCCTGGCGCAGGATTTCTCGCAGCGTTATCCGCTCGTCAACGGCCAGGGCAATTTCGGCAATATCGACGGCGATAGCCCCGCCGCGATGCGTTACACCGAATCGAAGATGACGGCGGTTTCCGAACTCCTGCTCGAAGGCATCGACCAGGACGCGGTGGATTTCCGCGACACCTACGACGAATCGAACTCGGAACCGGTCGTGCTGCCCGGCGCCTTCCCGAACCTGCTCGCCAACGGCACGTCGGGCATCGCGGTCGGCATGGCGACGTCGATCCCGCCGCACAATGTCCATGAGCTCTGCGACGCGGCGCTGCACCTGATCAAGAACCCGGCTGCCACCGTCGAGGATCTGATGGCGGATCCGGCCGAACCCGCCAAGGGCGGCATCGAAGGTCCCGATCTTCCGACCGGCGGCATCATCATCGACAGCCGGGAATCGATCGTCGAAGCCTACAAGACCGGCCGCGGCGGTTTTCGCGTCCGCGCCCGCTGGGTGATCGAGGATCTCGGCCGCGGCGGTTATCAGATCGTCGTCACCGAAATCCCGTTCCAGGTTCAGAAGTCGCGACTGATCGAAAAGATCGCCGAACTGCTGCTCGCCCGCAAGCTGCCGCTGCTCGAAGACGTGCGCGACGAATCGGCCGAAGACGTGCGCGTCGTTCTGGTGCCGAAGAGCCGCACGGTCGATGCGACGCTGCTGATGGAATCGCTGTTCAAGCTTTCCGAGCTCGAGACCCGCCTGCCGCTCAACATGAACGTTCTCTCCATGGGCCGCGTGCCCAAGGTGATGGCGCTCAACGAAGTGCTGCTGGAATGGCTGGCGCACCGCCGCGACGTGCTGGTCCGCCGCTCGCGCTTCCGGCTGGCGGCGATCGACCGGCGCCTGGAAATCCTCGGCGGCCTCTTGATCGCCTACCTCAACATCGACGAGGTGATCCGCATCATCCGCGAGGAGGACGAGCCGAAGCCTGTGATGATGGAGCGCTGGTCGCTCTCCGACATCCAGGTCGAGGCGATCCTCAACATGCGGCTGCGCGCCTTGCGCAAGCTCGAAGAAATTGAGATCCGCACCGAGCACGACAACCTCACCAAGGAGAAGGCGGATATCGAATCGCTGCTCGCCTCCGAGGACAAGCAGTGGCGGGTGATCGAGCACGAGATCCAGGACGTCCGCAAGAATTTCGCCAAGGGCCGGGGCAAGCCCTATGCCCGCCTGACGACCTTCGCCGATGCGCCGGACGCCGATATCGACGCGATCAACCAGGCGATGATCGAGAAGGAACCGATCACCGTCGTCGTCTCCCAGAAGGGCTGGATCCGCGCGCTGAAGGGCCATATCTCGGATACCTCGACGCTCACCTTCAAGGAAGGCGACGGGCCGAAGATCGCGTTTACGGCACAGACGACCGACAAGCTGCTGCTCGTCACGACGGGCGGCAAGGTCTATACGCTCGGTGCCGACAAGCTGCCGGGCGGCCGCGGCCACGGGGAGCCGATCCGCATCATCGTCGACATGGAGAACGATCAGGACATCCTGACCGCCTTCGTCCATGAACCATCGCGCAAGCTGATCGTCGCCTCGACCGCGGGCAACGGTTTTATCGTCGCCGAGAGCGAGATGATCGCCAATACCCGCAAGGGCAAGCAGATCATGAACGTCGCCATGCCCGACGAGACGAAGCTGGTCGTGCCGGTTTCGGGCAATCACGTCGCGGTCGTCGGCGAGAACCGCAAGCTGCTGCTCTTCCCGCTGACCCAACTGCCGGAAATGACCCGCGGCAAGGGCGTGCGCCTGCAGCGCTACAAGGACGGCGGAATTTCCGACATCCGCTGCTTCACCATGGCCGACGGTCTTTCCTGGGAAGACAGCGCCGGCCGCTCCTTCACCCGCAACAAGGACGAACTGCTCGAATGGATCGCCGACCGCGCCACCGCCGGCCGCGCCGTTCCGAAGGGCTTTCCGCGGAGCGGGAAGTTTGCGGGGTGATCACGGACTGATAGGGGGCGTCGCGAGATAGTCGCGGCGCGCAATCCGCCGCATCTGCCACGCCGAATAGCCGATCAGCGCCAGCACCAGGATCGAGCCGCCGAGCAGCGTGCGCGCGGACGGGATTTCGGCAAAGATCAGCCAGACCCAGATCGGTGCGAGAATGGTTTCGAGCAGGTAGAACATGCCGACTTCGGGGCCGGAGAGGTATTTCGGGCCGGTCGCCAGGCACCAGAAGGCGAGCGGCATCATGATCGCGCCGTCGAACACCACCCAGATGGGGTCCGCGACCGAAAAGCCGTTGCTGGCGACGAAGGAAAGCCCGACCGCCGCCGGAATGATGGTCGCGACGAGCGGCACGAAGCCCATGTCGATACGCGCTACCCGGCTGAACGTGATTGCTAAAGCCAGCAGGAACGAGGCCGTTGCCGCCAGGATATCGCCGAGGAGATGGCCGCCCGTAAGGCCGCCCGAAACGATCAGGCCGACGCCGAATAACATCACCAGCATGGTGACGAGCGTCGAAGGCGAGGGGCGCTCCTTCAGGACCAGCCAGCCGAGAATGGCGGCATACATGGGCGTGAAGGCGACGATGAAGACGACGTTGGCGGTGGCCGTGTTGAAGACGGCGCCGAGGAAGGCGATCGTCGAAATGCCGTAGCAGAAGCCGGCGGCAAGCCCCGCCTTGCCGGGGATCAGCACGGGGCGGGTCGAGCCGAAGCGGCGGACGAGCAGCCAGAGGATGATGGCGGCGGCGAAGGTCGCCGTGCTGCGCAGCGCGACCGTCGACCACATCTCGCCATGCCCAAGCCGCACGAGCGGCACGTCGAAGGAAAGCGCAAGGCCGCCGATTGCGGTGAGCACGAGGCCCTTTTTATGATCGTTCATGGGGATGATTTCAGATGTCCGTGGCGGGATCGAAGATTTCCCAGCCGCGCGGGGTCAGGTGTTCCTGGGGCTGGAAGCGGGTCTTGTAGCCCATCTTCGCCGAACCCTTGACCCAATAACCGAGATAGACATGCGGCAGGCCGAGCGTCCTTGTGCGGGCGATATGGTCGAGGATCATGAACGTGCCGAGCGAGCGTTTTTCATACTCGGGGTTGAAGAAGGAATAGACCATCGACAGGCCGTCGCTCATCATGTCGGTGAGCGCCACGGCAAGCAACTCGCCCTTCGGCTCGGCGCTGATGCCCGAGCCCGGCTCGCGGCGGCGGTACTCGATGATTCGGGTGTTGACATGCGTGTCCTCGACCATGATCGCATAGTCGAGCGCCGACATGTCCGACATGCCGCCCCGCTGGTGACGGTCGTCGAGATAGCGGCGGAAGAGCGAGAACTGTTCGGTGGAAGGCTGCGCGGGGTAGACCGTCGCGATCACGTCGCGATTGGTGGCGAGAACCCGCTTCATCGAACGCACGGGCTCGAATTCGTGAGCGAGGATGCGCACGGAAATGCACGCGCGGCATGATTCGCAGGCCGGCCGGTAGGCGATGTTCTGCGAACGGCGAAAACCGCCCTGGGTCAGTAGGTCGTTCATCTCGGCGGCGCGAGGGCCTACCAGGTGAGTGAAGACCTTTCGCTCCATTTCACCCGGGAGATAGGGACAAACTGCCGGGGCCGTCAGGTAGAACTGCGGTGAGGGCGTTGCCTGGGTGTTCATTGCGTCGTGGAAGTCCGGTCTTAAGGATCGTAAATGTCATACCATGGCGCATAAAAGCGAAACGTCAACCATATGCTGCGGCATGCAGCCGGCTCTTGCCATAAACTTTTGGCCAGTAGCGTAATCGTTACGAGGTACGCACCACGACAGTGCCAAGCAGCAGGTCGTGCACGAGGCGCGAACGCTCGATGAACAGGCCGGCCAGCAGAATGAGCGGCGTCAGCACCGAGTTGATGATCCAGAAGATCACCGTGTGGGCCATGGCGGTGAGGAAATCCATCCGCCGGCCGTCGAGCCGTGCCATGGCAAGCCCCATGGCGCGCATGCCGGGCGAAGCTTGAGCCGAGCCGCCGAGCGTCATCCCGAAATAGAGAAGCGCGACGACCACGAACAGGACCGGATAGAGCATGAAGCCGAGACCGAGTGTGATGATTCCGAGGAAGAACACCACGACCGCGGCCGGAATGCACAAGAGCAGCACGATCACGTAGTCGATGATGAAGGCGAACACCCGCCGAGAAAGAACGCCACTATAGGCGCGCCAGTCGTCCGGTGCGGCATAGGCTGGGTTCGGGTCGAGGCTCATCGTTCCAACATCTCCTGTTTCTCGAACATTGATATGGGATGAAACCGCCTCGGCAACAAGATCATCCGTTCTTCGCCAGTTTTTTCGCCACGTCCATCGCGAAATAGGAAAGAATGCCGTCGCAGCCGGCGCGTTTGAAGCAAAGCAGCGTCTCCATCATGACCCGTTCGCCGTCGATCCAGCCGTTCATCGCGGCAGCCTTGATCTGGGTGTATTCGCCGGAGACCTGGTAGGCGAAGACGGGCAGGCCGAACGCTTCCTTGATACGCCAGCAAATGTCGAGATAGGCGATGCCGGGCTTGACCATCAGCATGTCGGCGCCCTCCTCGACGTCGAGGGCAGCGTCCCGAACTGCTTCGGTGCCGTTCGCCGGCGAGATGTAGTAGCTGTTCTTGTCGCCCTTCAAGAGGCCGCTGGTATTGATCGCCTCGCGATAGGGGCCATAGAAGCCGGAGGAGAATTTCGTCGCATAGGACATGATGCCGACATCCTGATGGCCGGCAGCGTCAAGGCCGCGGCGGATGGCGCCGATGCGGCCGTCCATCATTTCCGACGGCGCGATGATATCGGCGCCGGCATCCGCCTGCATGACGGCGGCGCGGACGATCTGGTCGACCGTCTCGTCGTTGACGATGATGCCGTCTCGCAGGATGCCGTCATGGCCGTGGCTGGTGAACGGGTCGAGCGCCACGTCGGTGATGATGCCGATATTCGGCACGGCCTTCTTGAAGGCGGCGGTCGCCTGGTTGATCAGGTTGTTGGCGACGAGGCTGTTGGAGCCGGTCTCGTCGCGCAACGCCATCTCGATATCGGGGAAGGTGGCGATCGCCGGAATGCCGAGATCGGCAGCTTCCTTGACCGCCTCGACCGCCTTGTCGACGCTCATGCGGTTGACGCCGGGCATGGCGGCGATCGGATCGACGATGCCGGTGCCGGGGACGATGAAGATCGGCCAGATCAGATCGTCCACCGTCAGCCGGTTCTCCTGCACCAGCCTGCGCGTCCAGTCGGCCTTGCGGTTGCGCCGCATGCGGCGGTGGCCTGTGATTTCGTCGACCAGATGCGTCTTGTCCATGGCAAAGTCTCCAACTTCTCTTCCCGTGCGCGCGTCATTATCATGCAGCACGCCGTTTGCGAATGGGAACGATCGCCGCAGTCGAGACCCTGCTAGATCCAGAGATCGTTTCGGGCCGTACGTTCGCCGCCCTCGTTGCCGGTGTTCAAGACGCCGCGCGGCTCGATAACCATCATCTTCACTTCCTTCTCTGCGAACGGCTTATGCTGCACGCCTTTCGGCACGACGAACATCTCGCCCGGGCCGACGTGGACGCTGCCATCGCGGAAGTCGATCCGCAAACGGCCTTCGATGACAATGAAGGCCTCATCCGTTTCCGGGTGATCATGCCATATGAAATCGCCTTCGATGCGGACGAGCTTGAACTGGTAGTCGTTCATTTCGGCGACGACGCGCTGCTGCCAGAGATCGGGTATCCGGGCCAGCTTCTCGGCGAGATTTATCGGCGTATGTGAAAAGTTCCGATCGGTCATGTCTTCTCCTTTAATTGGCGGCAAACCCTATCAGGAGGAAGCGCAGGGCTCTTGAACGATCGTGCAGGCGGCAGGCTGCTACTGGCGGTCGGCGGTCGTGGCGGCTAGTGTAGTTCCATGGAACCCGATTCACTCACGGTGCCGAAGCGCACGCTGACCGAAATTCTCTACGTGGCCTTCCTCAGGCTGGTCGCGGTCGCGTGTTTCTGGTTCGGCCTGCAATATTGGGCGATGCTGGTGGGCTATTCGCTGAAGGGCATGGCCCGCTTCGATCTGCTGGCGCTTCCCTGGAAAGTGGCGGCGTCTTCGCTTGCCGTGCTGTTTCCGGTCGCTTCGCTCGGCCTCTGGCTTACCGTGTCCTGGGGCCCCGTGCTCTGGGCGCTTGCCGCAATCTCGCAGGTGTCGATGTATATCGTCTGGCCGGAGATCTTCGGACACAACCGTCTCGTTCCCCTCATGCACGGCCTTGTTGCCGCGCTTTACGTCGTATTTCGGCTCTCCTTGTGGGTCGAGGCGCGCCGCAAGGCGGAGCGGGTAAGGATTGATTCACCCTGAAATTAAAGCTTTGACGGCCGGATTTGACCGGGAATTCGCCGCTAAGTGATTGATTTATTTTAAATCTGAATGGCCGCATTCTGGGCTGGCGAGGGCCGGCCGGAATTCGAGGGAACGCGTTAAGCGCTTGTTAAGCTTATGTTTTAAGTCGAATTTTATGCGTATTGGATAGTGTCTGTCTCAAGGCGGGAAGAAACAAACACCGCCAAACAAAACAGGATGAGGCAGTCATGATGAACACGAAACTGAAGCCGCAGGCGGCACCGGCAGTAGCAGATCCGCATGAAGATACCATTCGCGCCCTGTACATGGAGTCGCTGCATCTGGTCGAGCGCCTGCACCGCCGCCTTCTCGATGTGATCAAGGACGAGTTCGACCGTCAGGGTCGCGACGACGTCAACGCCGTCCAGGCTCTCCTGCTCTTCAACATCGGCAATTCGGAACTGACGGCCGGCGAACTGCGCTCCCGCGGTTACTATCTCGGTTCGAACGTCTCCTACAACGTCAAGAAGCTGGTCGATCTCGGCTTCATCAATCACCAGCGCTCGCGCATCGACCGCCGCTCGGTCCGCATCAGCCTGACGCCGGAAGGCCAGGAGATCGCCGAGGCCGTCGGCAAGCTCTACGAGCGCCATATCGGCTCGATCGAAAAGGTCGGCGGCATCGGCGAGGGCGAGTTCTCCCAGATGAACAAGCTGCTCCAGCGCCTCGACCGCTTCTGGAACGACCAGATCCTTTACCGCCTTTAATCCACCGGGGGCTTGCGAAACACTTCATTACCTCCAGTCATGCGGTGCTACGCAAAAGCGTAACGGGGTGTCGAAAGACGCGCCGTTACGCTTGTTTGCGTGTGAACTGCATAGGCCCTGGCGGATGCCGGCCTATCGCTGGGCCAGCAGGGCGCGGCCGGCGTTTCTGATGGTCAGAGCCGAGTCCGCCATCTGCGCAACCAAGCCGGCGGACATCGCTGCGGCGAGGGTCTCTGTATAGTCTTCGCCGTGCAGCCCGTGCTTTTTACAGTAATTCTGTACGGCTCCGCGGGTGGAGGTCGGCGAGACGCCAAACTTGTTGTTCTGGAAAGCATTGACAATAATTTGGTATTTTTCGTCCAGGGTCACGGTAGCTCTCCAATGGGTGCTGTTTGGGGTGCCTACCAGTATGGGGGCCTGGTTGATAGACGAATTCTGTCATGAGCGTCGGAAATACGTTCCGGTACGTCCGTTTGCGCCGAAATGCTCGCCTATAACGTAGCCGCCGCGACCCGGCGAATTTCGGTCCTCATGTCCGCAAACATCGAGGAGAGGTCGAGCCAGCCGTCAGGTCTGCGGCCGGTCACCTTTTCCGGCCACCCGCAGACGCCGTCCTGTTCGACATAACCGACGCATTGCGGGGCGGTCTCATCGCGAAAATGCAGGACGACCAGCTTTCCAGGCTCAAGGGCTTCGATCGGGTACCAGTTCAAATCTCAAATTCCTCATTTATGAGGGATAATTTTTGGCCAATCCGCTTGCCCCAGGCTTACGGCTTTGACGTTTCGGCAAGGGACGCGGTACCCAGAGCGCCCGACGGTTTTGTATAAAAAAGGCCGATCGCAGCCGACGATCTCCCAGACCGTCCCGGGACCACATGCCATCTGGCGGTGTGGCGTATTTGCCGCCTGAAAAAATCACGTGCCAACACGGCTTTGTGACGCTCAAGTACCTGACACGAATTGGCCATATTGCTATGGGACCGGCTGGATGCAACGGGCCGGCGGGAATTCGCGCTTTCACGACATTGCGATGACGACGAAGCCCCAATGCGGCTGCGCTAACTTTTTGCGCGTTCTTAACCATATCCCTGTAGGCGTCTTTGATGCTGCTCGGGACCAGATGGGTATTATGATGTCGAAGAAGATCGGATCTGAAGCTCTTTCCCGCCGTGCTTTGCTTCGCACGGCCTTCTCTGCGGGTGCCGCCGCACTTGCAGCGCCCGCATTCGCCCAGACGGCGATGGACGATCTGATCAATGCGCCTCGCCGCGGCACCTGGGACGACCAGTTCGACGCGAAGGCCGCATCCAGAACCGCCGTCAACGTCGTGTCCAACAACCCGGTGCTCGGCGCCGGCGGACCGGCGAACATCCAGCAGGCGATCATCGACTATCAGCAGATCGTCGCCAACGGCGGCTGGCCCGAAGTCAATCCCGGCCAGCAGCGCCTGCGCCTCGGCGTCGTGGATCCGTCCGTACAGCAGTTGCGCCAGCGTCTGATGATTTCGGGCGACCTGCCGCGCGAGGCGGGCATGTCTTCTTCGTTCGACAGCTATGTCGACGGGGCGGTGAAGCGGTTTCAGGCTCGTCACGGCCTGCCTGCCGACGGCGTGATGGGCGAATTTACCGTCAAGGCGATGAACATATCGGCCGATGTGCGCCTGCGCCAGCTGGGCACCAATCTGGTGCGCCTGCAGTCCATGTCCGGCGATCTCGGCCCCCGCTATGTCATGGTCAATATTCCGGCCGCCTATATCGAGGCGGTAGAAAACGACCGCGTGGCGCTGCGCACCAATGCCGTCGTCGGGCGCATCGACCGGCCGACCCACGCCATCAACTCGAAGATTTACGAGGTCATCCTCAACCCTTACTGGACTGCGCCGCGCTCGATCGTCGAGAAGGACATCGTGCCGCTGATGCGCAAGGATCCGACCTATCTCACCCGCAACAACATCCGCCTGATCGACGGCAAGGGTAACGAAGTGGCGCCGGAAACGGTGGACTGGTTTGCGCCGAAGGCGCCGAACCTGATGTTCCGGCAGGATCCGGGCAAGATCAACGCCATGGCCTCGACGAAGATCAACTTCCACAACCCGAACAACGAATACATGCACGACACGCCCCAGCAGGGCCTGTTCAACAAGCTGATGCGCTTCGAGTCGTCGGGCTGCATGCGTGTTCAGAACGTCCGCGACCTGATCACCTGGCTGCTGCGCGATACCACCGGCTGGTCGCGTCAGGAGATCGAACGGGTGATCTCGACGCGCCAGAACAACCCGATCAAGCTCGCCCAGGAAGTGCCGGTCTATATCGTCTACATCACCGCGTGGTCGGCGAAGGACCGCGTCGTGCAGTTCCGCGACGATATCTACGAGCGTGACGGCAACCAGGAACTGGCACTGCAGACGACCACCGGCATCGAAAAGCCGGTCGGCGCTGCCGACGACGATCTTCTGCCGCAATAAGATCTGCGTCTTTTTTCATTTACCGGAAGCCGCATCCGCCAAGGGTGCGGCTTTTTCGTTCTCCAGGAGCATCTCCGCGTCTTCGGGCGAGCAAATGTCGTTCCCCGTATTGCTCTGTGCAAGGCGTAAGGCTAAGACGCGACATTGCAATGCCCACCCCTTTGAGGAGCCTCGCACATGTCGAACACCGACGTCTTCTTCTCCCGCCCGCTCGCAGAATCCGATCCGGAAATCTTTGGCGCGATCGAGAAGGAACTGGGTCGCCAGCGCCACGAAATCGAGCTGATCGCATCGGAGAACATCGTTTCCCGCGCCGTGCTTGAGGCGCAGGGTTCGATCATGACCAACAAGTACGCGGAAGGTTATCCGGGCAAGCGTTATTACGGCGGCTGCCAGTTCGTCGATATCGCCGAGGAGCTCGCCATCGAGCGCGCCAAGAAGCTGTTCGGCGTCAACTTCGTCAACGTCCAGCCGAATTCCGGTTCCCAGATGAACCAGGCCGTGTTCCTGGCGCTGCTGCAGCCTGGCGACACGTTCATGGGCCTCGACCTCAATTCCGGGGGACATCTCACCCACGGCTCGCCGGTCAACATGTCCGGCAAATGGTTCAACGTCGTGTCCTACGGCGTGCGCGAAGGCGACAACCTGCTCGACATGGACGAAGTGCAGCGCAAGGCCGAAGAGCACAAGCCGAAACTGATCATCGCCGGCGGCACCGCCTATTCCCGCATCTGGGACTGGAAGCGTTTCCGCGAGATCGCCGATTCGGTCGGCGCCTATCTGATGGTCGACATGGCCCATATCGCCGGTCTGGTTGCCGGCGGCCAGCATCCGTCGCCGTTCCCGCATTGCCATGTGGCCACCACCACCACCCACAAGTCGCTGCGCGGCCCCCGCGGAGGCGTCATCCTCACCAATGACGAGGAACTGGCCAAGAAGTTCAATTCGGCTGTCTTCCCGGGTCTCCAGGGCGGTCCGCTGATGCACATCATCGCCGCCAAGGCGGTTGCCTTCGGCGAGGCGCTGCAGCCGGACTTCAAGGACTATGCCGCCCAGATCGTCAAGAATGCCAAGACGCTGTCCGAAACGCTGATGGCCGGCGGCCTCGACATCGTCTCCGGCGGCACCGACAACCACCTGATGCTGGTCGACCTGCGTAAGAAGAACGCCACCGGCAAGCGCGCCGAGGCGGCTCTCGGCCGCGGCTACATCACCACCAACAAGAACGGCATTCCCTTCGACCCGGAAAAGCCCTTCGTCACCTCGGGTATCCGCCTCGGAACCCCGGCCGGCACGACGCGCGGCTTCAAGGAAGCGGAATTCAGGGAGATCGGCAATCTCATCATCGAGGTTCTCGACGGCCTGAAGGTCGCCAATTCCGACGAGGGCAATGCCAGCGTCGAAGCCGCCGTGCGCGACAAGGTCGTGGCACTCACCGGCCGCTTCCCCATGTACCCGTATATGTGATCCCAACCGGTACCAACGGGGACCGCATTCGCGGTCCCTCTTGCACATCCAAGGAGAGCCGATGCGCTGCCCCTATTGCGGTTCGGAAGACACGCAGGTCAAGGATAGTCGTCCGGCGGAGGATTACACCTCCATTCGCCGGCGGCGTATCTGCCCGGATTGCGGCGGCCGCTTCACGACTTTCGAGCGCGTGCAGCTTCGCGAACTGATGGTCACCAAGAAGACCGGCCGCAAGGTGCCGTTCGACCGCAACAAGCTGGTACGGTCGTTCCAGATCGCGCTGCGCAAGCGGCCGGTCGACAACGACCGCATCGAGCGGGCGGTGTCAGGCATCGTTCGGCGGCTAGAAAGCTCCGGCGAGAACGAGATCTCGTCGGAAGAGATCGGCCTGCAGGTGCTGGAGGCATTGAAGAGCCTCGATGACGTCGCCTTCGTGCGTTACGCCTCCGTCTATCGCGATTTCTCCCATGCGGAGGATTTCGAGAAGGTGATCCAGGAGATCAACGCCAAGATCGCCCGCGATCCCGGCATCGAGCCGTAGCCATGACGAGCGCTGCCGAAGACCGGTGGTTCATGGCGTCGGCCCTGCGCCTGTCGCGCCTCCATACCGGTCAGACGGGCACCAATCCCTCGGTCGGCTGCGTCGTCGTCAAGGACGGCGAGATCGTCGGTAGCGCCGTCACCGCGCCCGGCGGTCGGCCGCATGCGGAAACCCAGGCGCTCGAGATCGCCGGGGAAAAGGCGAGGGGAGCGACCGTCTATGTCACGCTCGAACCCTGCTCGCACTACGGCCGCACGCCGCCTTGCGCCAATGCGCTGGTCGAAGCCGGCGTCGCCCGCGTCGTAATCTCATTGACCGATCCAGATCCGCGCGTTTCCGGCCGCGGGATTGCGATCCTGCGCGATGCCGGGATCGTCGTCGAAACGGGGCTGATGGAGGAGGAAGGCCGCCGCGCGCTCGCCGCCTACCTCACCCGCCAGACGAAGGGCCGCCCGCATGTGACTCTGAAGCTTGCAGTTTCCGCCGACGGCATGCTCGGCCGGCGGGGCGAGGAAGTGTCGATCACGGGTGCGGACGCGCGGGCGGAAGTGCACCGGCTGCGGGCCGAAACGGATGCGATTCTCGTCGGCATCGGCACGGCGCTGTCGGATGATCCGGAGCTGACGGTGCGCATTCCCGGACTGGAGAAACGCTCTCCGATCCGCATCGTGCTGGACCGGTGGCTGGAGCTGCCGCTGACGTCCAAGCTGGTGGAGACGGCGAGGGACGTGCCGGTGATTGTTGTGGCTCAGCCGGGTTTAACTTCTCAGGTTGATAGTGGGGCCGCACCCCCCTCTGCCCTGCCGGGCATCTCCCCCTCAAGGGGGGAGATCGACCAGCGGCACGCTCATCCGTCCCATTCGACCCTCGATATCGGAGCGGCAGAGGAATCGGCTGGAGTTGTGCAGGTTGCTGGCTCCCTGCCGATCTCCCCCCTTGAGGGGGAGATGCCCGGCAGGGCAGAGGGGGGCGATCTGGCTCCGAGGCTAGTAGGTGATCTGGCCTCGAAGGTCGCCGCTCTCCAAGCTGCCAGCGTCGAGATCATGGACGCCACCGAACTCGATATCCTGCTGGCGATTCTTGCGGTTCGCGGCATCTCCTCGCTTCTGGTCGAAGGCGGCGCGAGCGTCGCAAGAGCTTTCCTCGAAGCAGACCTCGTCGACCGAGTCCTCCTTTTCCAGGGCACCGGCATCGTCGGCGAGGGCGGGCTTGAATCGCCGGTGGCGCCATCCGATATGCCGGCAGGATTTAAGTTCGTGCGCGAGGAAAGCTTCGGGCCGGACCGCTGTTTTGAATACGAAAGAGGTTTCTGATGTTCACCGGAATTGTCACCGATGTCGGCACGGTCGCGGAAACGACGCCGATGGACGAAGGCGTCAAGCTGCGGATCGCCACCAATTACGACCCGAAGACCATCGACATGGGGGCTTCGATTTCCCATGGCGGCATCTGCCTGACGGTGACAAATCTGCCGGATGAAGGCAGCAACGAGCGCTGGTTCGAGGTCGAGGCCTGGGAAGAAGCGCTGCGGCTGACGACGATCGCGGCCTGGACCGAGGGCACGCGCGTCAATCTGGAGCGGGCGCTGAAGATCGGCGACGAACTCGGCGGCCATATCGTCTCCGGCCATGTGGATGGCACGGCGGAAATTCTCGGCATCGAACATGAAGGCGAGGCGGTACGCATTCGTCTTCGCGCGCCGGAAGCGCTTGCCCGCTTCGTCGCACCGAAAGGCTCGGTCGCGCTGGACGGCACGTCACTGACGGTCAACGCAGTCGAAGGCACCGATTTCGACGTGCTGCTGATCCGCCACACGCTTGCCGTCACCACCTGGGGCGATCGCAAGGCGGGCGATTTCGTCAATTTCGAAGTCGATACGATGGCGCGTTACGCGGCAAGGCTCGCGGAGTTCCCGGCGAAAAGCTGACGGCTCGCCCGGCGATCAGTTTTCGCGAGCCAGCACCACGATCGGGCCATGGTAATCGGCGCGGGCGAACTCGCGGAAGCCGAATTTGGATGCGACCCTGAGAGAGGCGGCATTTTCGGGGCTGATGATGCAGGTCATCCGGCGATCGGGAAAATGGGCTTGGCCCCAGGAGATCATTGCGCCCACCGCTTCGGTCGCATAACCGCGGCCATGGACGGACGGGATGAGTGCCCAACCCGTCTCGAGCGTTCCCTCGATGGAGGGTTGAAATTCCCGGCGCATGTCCTGGAAACCGGCTTCGCCGAGAAAGCGGCCGGTGGCCTTTTCCTCGATTGCCAGGAAGCCGAAACCCATGAGCTGCCACATGCCGTTGACGCGCAGCATGCGGCTCCAGCTGGTTTCGCGGGACGACGGGATGCCGGAAATATAGCGAACCACGTCCGGGTCGGCCCAGAAATCCGCATAGGTCTCGAACTCCTCCAGCCGGTGAGGACGCAGGATCAGCCGTTCGGTTTCGATGGTCGGAATGGTGGTCATGGTGGGCTCCATGGTGCAAATGGCACTGATCTTTATCGTCGCTCGCTCAGCTATTCCCGATTCGCATCGCTGCGTTCAGCGAAAATTGCTTGCCATTCCCCTCAGAGCGTGTTTTGACCGCCACCTGCCCGAGACCCATATGACTATCGGCCCGCCTTCAGGCGATATCGATCTCATCCTGGGCCGATTTGAACAAAGGTGAATCATGTCACGCGAAACCGCTCCACACCTCCTCGTCGTCGAGGCGCGTTTCTACGACGATATGTCCGATGCGCTGCTCGAAGGCGCAACCCATGCGCTGAAGGAGGCCGGGGCGACCTATGACGTGGTCACCGTTCCGGGTGCCCTCGAAATCCCGCCGGCAATCGCCATGGCGCTCGATGCGTCGGAAGAGGGCGGCACCGACTATGACGGCTTCGTCGCGCTCGGTATGGTCATTCGTGGCGAGACCTATCACTTCGATATCGTCTCCAACGAATCCTCCCGTGCCCTGATGGACCTCGCCGTGTCTGAATCGCTTGCGATCGGCAACGGCATTCTGACCTGCGAGAACGACGAACAGGCCTGGGCGCGCGCCCGCCGTTCGGACAAGGACAAGGGCGGCTTTGCCGCCCGCGCTGCGCTGACCATGATCGCGCTGCGTGAAAAGATGAACGGCGGTTGATTTGATGGCCAAGGAAGGCGAACACCCGGTCAAGCCGGCCAACCAGCGTGGTGCAGCCCGCCTGGCGGCCGTGCAGGCGCTCTACCAGATGGATGTCGGCGGGACCGGCGTGCTGGAAGTCGTGGCCGAATATGAGACCCACCGCCTCGGACAGGAACTCGACGGCGACACCTATCTGAAGGCCGACGCCTCCTGGTTCCGCTCGATCGTTGCCGGCGTCGTGCGTGACCAGGTGAAGATCGACCCGCTGATCCGCGCCTCGCTGCAGGAAGACTGGCCGCTGTCGCGTCTCGATTCGACGCTGCGCGCCATCCTGCGCGCGGGCACGTTCGAGATCCTCGAGCGCAAGGACGTGCCGGTTGCCGTCATCGTCACCGAATATGTCGAGATCGCTCACGCCTTTTTCGGAGAGGAAGAGCCGCGCATCGTCAACGCTGTCCTCGATCGCATCGCCAAGCAGGTGCGCGGCGAAGCCAAGAAATAAGAAGCAACGATTAAGTCAGGCAGGGCAGCATGGACGGCGCGGTGGACGGTCTTCAGACGCAGATGAGCACCGCCCGGCGCAGTGTCGCTCTGCTTGCCGGCGCCCAGGCCGTCCTCGGTTCGGCGCCGCCTCTGGTGTTCGCGCTCGGCGGTCTCGTCGGCTACCAGCTGCTGGGTGATGACAAGTCGCTGGCGACCGCTCCGCTGACCGGCTTCAATATCGGCATGGCGGCCGGTGCCGTCGCCGTTGCCATCGCCTCCCGGTTCCTCGGCCGCAAGGCGAGCTTCATGCTGGGTTCGGTCCTCGGAGCGGTGGGAGCCGCCACGGCGGCAATCGCGCTCTTCCATTCGAACTTCTGGCTTTTTGCAGTCGGCCTGCTGCTGATCGGCCTCTGCAACGGTTTCACCCAGAAGATCCGTTTCGCCGCAGCCGATGCGTCGCCCTCGTTCTACAAGCCGAAAGCGATCTCCTGGATCCTTGCGGCCGGCATTGTTTCGGCGGTCCTCGGACCGCAGCTTGCGATCTGGACCAAGGACCTGCTGTCGCCGGTGCTGTTCGCCGGCGCCTTCGTGGCCGTCATTCCGCTCTATCTGATCGCGCTGGTGATGCTGGCGCCGCTGAAACTGCCGCCGACGACCGGCGGGCCTGCGGCTTCGGCGCCGGCACGGTCACTGGGCGAGATCGTCGTCACCCAGCGGTTCCTGACCGGCATGATCTGCGGCATCTCCTCCTACGCGCTGATGACCTTCATGATGACCGGCGCGCCGCTTGCCATGGTGATCGGCTGCGGCTTTCCGTCGGAAATGGCCACTCTCGGCATCCAGTGGCACGTGCTTGCCATGTTCGCGCCGAGCTTTTTCACCGGCATGCTGATCTCCCGCTTCGGCGTCGAGAAGATCGTCGCAGCTGGCCTCATGATCCTGATGGGCTGCGCCGTGATCGCCCATATGGGCATCGAACTCTGGAATTTCTGGGGCGCGCTGGTGCTGCTCGGCATCGGCTGGAACTTCGCCTTCATCGGCTCGACCGCGATCGTCGCCTCCAGCTATCGCCCGCATGAGGCCGACAAGGTGCAGGGTTTTCACGACATCATCCTGTTCACCACGGTGGCGTTGTCCTCCTTCTCCTCGGGCAAGGTGTTCACTGCCTACGGTTGGTCCTTCATGAACCTGATCATCTGGCCGGTGACGATCGTCTGCCTCGGTCTGGTGCTGGCGCTGATGTTCAAGCGCTCTTCCGTGAAATCCGCCTAGAGTCTTGTCCCTTCGGGGCTTGACGCCAATTCATCTCCACCGCAATCTCCCGTCCGCGTAGGCGATCCCGGATTCCTGGGGAGGGGAGCGGTCGGCTGCGCGGGAATGCGCACTATGGAGTATTGCGGCGGTCTTGCTCATCTCGTGGATGTGCACCGCTGCAGGGGTGCACGGCCGGAGGGTATGGACCACCCGGCGCTAAGGGAGAGGAAAAGCGAATGACCGTAATTATGGGTGTGATCGTGTGCGGGTTGCTATCGATCATTTATGCCGCCTGGGCGACGCGTTCCGTGCTGGCTGCCGATCAGGGCAGTATCCGCATGCAGGAGATCGCCGGATATATCCGTGAAGGCGCACAGGCCTATCTGGCGCGTCAATACATGACTATTGCGATTGTCGGCGTCGTCGTAACGATCCTGGCTTGGGTATTGCTGTCCGGCACCGCTGCGATCGGCTTCGTCATCGGTGCCGTACTCTCGGGCGCCGCCGGGTTCATCGGCATGCATGTCTCGGTCCGCGCCAACGTACGCACCGCCCAGGCTTCTTCCCAAAGCCTTGCGGCCGGTCTCGACATCGCTTTCAAATCCGGCGCCATCACCGGCATGCTGGTGGCAGGCCTCGCTCTCCTCGGCGTCTCGATTTATTACTGGATTCTGACGGCCGGTCTCGGCCATCCGAGCGGCTCGCGTGAAGTCATCGACGCGCTCGTCTCGCTCGGCTTCGGCGCTTCGCTGATCTCGATCTTCGCCCGTCTCGGCGGCGGCATCTTCACCAAGGGCGCCGACGTCGGCGGCGACCTCGTCGGCAAGGTCGAAGCCGGCATTCCGGAAGACGATCCGCGCAACCCGGCGACGATCGCCGATAACGTCGGCGACAATGTCGGCGATTGCGCCGGCATGGCCGCCGACCTTTTCGAAACCTATGCGGTCTCCGTCGTCGCCACCATGGTGCTCGCAGCGATCTTCTTCGCCGGCGCGCCGATCCTTGCGACCGTCATGGTCTATCCGCTGGCGATCTGCGGCGCCTGCATCATCACCTCGATCATCGGCACCTTCTTCGTCAAGCTCGGCTCCAACGGCTCGATCATGGGCGCTCTCTACAAGGGCCTGATCGTCACCGGCCTTCTGTCGATCGTCGGTCTCGCCATTGCCACCTCTCTGACCATCGGCTGGGGCACGATCGGCACCGTCGCCGGCAAGCCGATCACCGGCGCGAACCTCTTCATCTGCGGGCTGCTCGGCCTCGTGGTGACGGCGCTGATCGTCGTCATCACCGAATACTACACCGGCACCAACAAGCGCCCGGTAAACTCGATCGCCCAGGCCTCGGTGACCGGTCACGGCACCAACGTCATCCAGGGCCTCGCGGTCTCGCTCGAATCGACCGCCCTTCCGGCGATCGTCATCGTCGGCGGCATCATCGCCACCTACCAGTTCGCCGGCCTGTTCGGCACCGGCATCGCCGTCACCACCATGCTCGGCCTCGCCGGAATGATCGTGGCACTCGATGCCTTCGGTCCGGTCACCGACAATGCCGGCGGCATCGCTGAAATGGCGCACCTGCCGCCGGAAGTGCGCAAATCGACGGATGCGCTCGACGCCGTCGGCAACACCACCAAGGCCGTCACCAAGGGTTATGCAATCGGCTCTGCCGGCCTCGGCGCGCTGGTTCTCTTCGCCGCCTATTCCAACGACCTCAAATATTTCGTCGCCAACAGTGCCCAGTACCCGTATTTCAACGGCGTTGGCGAAATCGACTTCGACCTCTCCAACCCTTACGTCGTCGCCGGCCTGATCTTCGGCGGCCTCATCCCATACCTGTTCGGCGGCATCGCGATGACCGCCGTCGGCCGCGCTGCGGGCTCGATCGTCGAGGAAGTGCGCAGGCAGTTCCGCGAAAAGCCGGGCATCATGGAGGGAACCGAAAAGCCTGATTATGGCCGCGCCGTCGACATCCTGACCCGGGCTGCGATCCGCGAGATGATCGTTCCGTCGCTGCTGCCGGTTCTCGCCCCCATCGTCGTCTATTTCGGCGTCCTTCTGATCTCCGGCGGCGACAAGGCCTCGGCCTTCGCGGCGCTCGGCGCATCGCTGCTCGGCGTCATCGTCAACGGCCTCTTCGTGGCGATCTCCATGACCTCGGGTGGCGGCGCCTGGGACAATGCCAAGAAGAGCTTCGAGGATGGCTTCGTCGACAAGGACGGCACCCGCCACATGAAGGGATCCGAGGCCCACAAGGCTTCGGTCACCGGCGACACCGTCGGCGATCCCTACAAGGATACGGCAGGCCCTGCCGTCAACCCGGCGATCAAGATCACCAATATCGTGGCGCTTCTGCTGCTGGCGGTTCTTGCCGGCTGATATCCGGCCCGAACGTGAAATAAAAAAGCCCGCGGGGAGCGATCCTCGCGGGCTTTTTGTTTCGTTCGAGGTTCTTACCTGCCGAAGTTCGACAGGATGCTGCGAGCTGCTGCCCCACCGGCACCGGAACCGCCGGAAAGCAGCTGCTGCAGGAAGGTAAGGTCGCGGCCGCCGGTCGGCGTCGTGCGCGAAATCGTGTCGAACACCTTGCCGTCCTGCATCGTATAGTTGGCGCGACGTGCGACGACGCCGTCCTTGTCAAAATAGATGGCGAGCACGGTCTGATCGACGATCTTCGGCTTCATGAAAGCCGCAGCGCGCGTGCGTTTCTGCGAGATGTAATAGAATACCTCGGTATCGAAGGTCGCCGTCGTCGAGGGCGTGCCCATCGTCAGCAGCACCTGCTCGCGGCTCGACCCGACCGGAATAAGCTCCAGCGACTTCTGGTCGACCACGTAGCCGTTATACATGGTGTCGCCGATCTGCATGGACGTGCAACCCGAGACAGCGATGGATGCGACGACCATTGCCATCGCGGTTTTACTCAAGAATGTCATCTCGTATCCGAAAACCCGCTTGTTCAACGGCATCCCCCAAACTCAACCTGCCCCTGCTGACCCTACCATTGTGGCTATTCAGGGACATAGGATCGATCCCGACCTGGATGTTAAGGCCGCGAAGATCCGACCCCGTTCGCTGATCCGGCGGAACGGCATTGCAATTCGTGCATGCTTCGGTAAACCAGCTTTCGTTTCCATGCAACATGGCCGGTGGCAGGCCAGGGGGTTCCTGGAGGCAAATAACGGGAATTCAGATGATCTTCGGCCTTTTCAAGAAGAAAAACCAGAACCAGGCGATCGTTGACCGCCAGTATTCGACCTTGACATCATTGGCGCGCGTTCCGTTCTTCTACAGCGATCTGGATGTGCCGGACACGGTCATGGGCCGTTTCGAGATGCTTTCGATCGTGATGATCCTGTTCTTCAGGCGGACGGCGAAATCCGATTCGAGCGGTCAGGAACTGGCCCAGGAGATCGTCGATGCGTTTTTTCAGGATATCGACCATTCGATCCGCGAACTCGGCATCGGCGACCAGAGCGTGCCGAAACGCATGAAGAAGCTGGCCGGCATGTTCTATGGCCGCGTGGAGACCTATGCCGCCGCTCTCGAAGACAAGGACGGCGAGGCGCTTGCCGCTGCCCTTAGCCGGAATATCTATCCCAAGACGGAGGATGCGCCTGGGATGCGAGGGCTGGCGGACTGGATGATTGTTGCGGAGACGGCGCTCGCCGGCATTTCCGAGGATGAGATTTCCCGCGGCCATGCGGTTCTGCCCCTGCCGGGCCCGCTGCCGCGAGAAGAGTGAGGTTTGATGAAGAACGATAGTGGCGCAGGCGAAAAGCCTCCCTTTTCCTATCCCGTCAAAGTCGGGAATATTTCCGCGAATGCGGTGACGGTAAAGCTCGAAGCCGACGCGCGCGAACTCGAGGGCCTGGCAAAGCTGTGGCAGGTCGTTTCGGTCGGTTCGCTGAAAGCGGAGCTGCAGATCGCCCGGTGGAAGAAGGACGGCGTGCGCCTCAAGGGGCGCGTGGAGGCCGATATCGTCCAGTCCTCCGTCGTCACGCTCGAACCTGTCGCATCGAAGATAAACGAAGAGTTCGAGCAGATCTTCGTGCCTGAAGGATCGAAGCTCGCGCGGATCGTCACCAGCGATACCGCGGAGATGGTGATCGATCCCGATGGCCCCGATCTTCCCGAAATGTTTGTCGGCGACACGATCGATGTCGGCGAAGTGGTGGCGGAGTTCGCGGCACTTGCGATCGATGCCTATCCGCGCGAACCGGGCGCGGAGTTCGCCGATCATCTGGAAAGCGATCCAGAGGAAAAGTCCGGGCGCCCCAATCCCTTTGCCGTTCTTAAGGACTGGAAAAAGGATTGAGGACGGGTTGTAAGCGACAGCAAAAACTATATTTTGGCCACGAATTCGCCGGCACGGCCCCGCATGAGGAGCGAAGGGCCGTTGGAGACGTGAGAACTGGCGCATGGCCGACAAGGGTGGTGCGTTCGGCGAAGATAAGGATCAGGGACGCGTGATCAGAATTTCTATCGATGCCATGGGCGGCGATTTTGGTCCCGAGGTCGTCATTGCCGGTGCCGCCAAGGCACTGGAACGCCACCCGGATGTGACCTTTCTCATCTATGGGCTGAAGGCCCAGTGCGATCCGGTTTTGGCGAAATATCCGAAGCTCCGGGATAAGTCCGTCTTCCACGAATGTGAACTTGCCGTCAGCATGGAGGAGAAGCCGAGTGCAGCCCTCCGACGCGGCCGGTATGTCTCCACCATGTGGCGTTCGATCGAGGCGGTGAAGCTCGGCGAGGCTGAGGTCGTGGTTTCGGCCGGCAATACCGGCGCCCTGATGGCGATGGCCAAGTTTTGTCTGCGCACCATGGCCAATATAGAGCGCCCGGCAATCGCCGGCATCTGGCCGACCTTGAAGGGCGAAAGCATCGTCCTCGATATCGGCGCGACGATCGGTGCCGATGCCCAGCAGCTTCTCGATTTTGCGATCATGGGCGGCGCCATGGCGCGCTCCCTGTTCGAAGTGGACCGGCCGACCGTCGGGCTTCTGAACGTCGGCGTCGAAGAAGTGAAGGGCCAGGAAGAGGTCAAGGAGGCCGGGCGGCTGATCCGCGAGGCCAACCTGCCGACGATCGCCTATCACGGTTTCGTCGAGGGCGACGACATCGGCAAGGGCACCGTCGATGTGGTGGTGACCGAAGGCTTTACCGGCAATATCGCGCTGAAGGCGGCGGAGGGCACGGCCCGGCAGATCGCCACGCTTCTGCGCGAATCGATGTCGCGTACGCTGCTGGCAAGGATCGGCTATCTTCTTGCCAAGCCCGCCTTCGACAGGCTGCGTGAGAAGATGGATCCGAACAAGGTCAATGGCGGCGTGTTCCTGGGCTTGAACGGCATCGTCATCAAGAGCCACGGCAGTGCCAATGCCGACGGTTTTGCGGCCGCGATCGATGTCGGTTATGACATGGCACGCAACGATCTCAACGCGAAGATCCGGCAGGATCTCGCAATTTACCATGCCCGTCGCCAGCCGCCGGCTGGCCCCGAAGCGGCATGACGACAGGATGTGAGTGAATGATCCGTTCAGTGGTTCGCGGTTACGGGGCAGCGCTCCCGAAGCGGGTAGTGACCAATCGCGAGTTGGAAGACATCGTCGAAACCTCCGACGAATGGATCGTGCAGCGCACGGGCATTCGTCAGCGCTATCTCGCCGGCGAGGGCGAGACGACCGCGTCTCTCGGCGAGCAGGCCGCGCGTGCGGCGCTTGAAAACGCCGGGCTGACGCCGGATGACATCGATCTCGTGCTGGTCGCGACGTCGACGCCCGACAACACGTTTCCGGCGACCGCCGTCAACATCCAGAACCGGCTGGGCATGACCCATGGCTACGCCTTCGACTTGCAGGCGGTCTGCACCGGCTTTGTCTACGCGATGGCGACCGCCGACCTGCACATTCGCGGCGGCATGGCGAAGCGTGTCCTGGTGATCGGCGCCGAGACCTTTTCCCGCATCCTCGACTGGAAGGACCGCACCACCTGCGTGCTGTTTGGCGACGGCGCAGGCGCGCTGGTGCTCGAAGCGGCGGAAGGCGAGGGGACGATCGCCGATCGCGGCGTGCTGACCGCGCATCTGCGTTCCGACGGTTCCCACAAGGACAAGCTCTATGTCGATGGCGGCCCGTCCTCGACGGGCACGGTCGGGCACCTGCGCATGGAGGGCCGCGAGGTCTTCAAGCATGCGGTCGGCATGATCACCGACGTCATCGACAGCGCGTTCGCGGCGACCGGCACGACGGCGGAGGATCTCGACTGGCTGGTGCCGCACCAGGCCAATCGTCGCATCATCGACGGGTCGGCGAAGAAACTCGGCATTCCTTTGGAAAAGGTCGTCGTGACGGTCGATCTGCATGGTAATACCTCGGCTGCATCGATTCCTTTGGCACTTTCGGTTGCCGCCTCCGACGGGCGCATCAAGAAGGGTGATCTGGTGATGCTCGAAGCCATGGGCGGCGGTTTTACGTGGGGCGCATTGCTGGTCCGCTGGTAGGGCGGCAATGATCAGCCGAAACGTAAATAAGCGATTGAGCACAGGCGCTTGACCCTCGCGCTCAAGCAAAATACTCTCTATCGGCTTTGATAAGATCAATTTCGAAAATTGGGCGGGGATCATGGCCGGCAAGACAGTAACACGCGCGGATCTGGCGGAATCGGTTTTCCGCAAGGTCGGACTTTCGCGGACGGAATCGGCCGAGCTCGTCGAGACGGTCATAGACGAGATATGCAATGCGATCGTCCGGGGCGAGGTGGTCAAGCTTTCCTCCTTCGCGACCTTCCAGGTGCGTTCCAAGAACGAGCGCATCGGCCGCAATCCGAAGACCGGCGAGGAAGTGCCGATCTCTCCGCGTCGGGTGATGACGTTCAAGGCCTCCAACGTACTGAAGAGCCGTATCCTCAAGGCGCACACGGCGCGCAAGGCGAAACTGAAGCCCGCAAGCCCGGTTGCCTGAAGCCGCCACCTTTTCCGCAATCCTGTGAACATGCTTGAATCTCCCGGCTTAAACCGTTGAGATATGTCCGATTCGGCGCATAATTCGCGCATGTATCGGAGGCTATGAGTCTGCCCTTGGGGCATGGGCAGCCTGCCGTTTGGAGTATGAATCTTGGAGAAGAGCCCGGACGCCTTTCGTACGATCAGCGAGGTCGCCGACGACCTTGACTTGCCGCAGCATGTGCTGCGCTTCTGGGAAACGCGATTCCCGCAGATCCGGCCGATGAAACGCGGCGGCGGGCGACGTTATTATCGGCCCGAAGACGTCGATCTCCTGAAAGGCATCCGCCACCTGCTCTACGATCACGGTTACACCATAAAGGGCGTACAGAAGCTTCTGAAGACGAACGGCAACAAGTTCGTCTCTGCGATTGCCTCAGGCGACCTCGCCACGATGGAAGCGATCATGGCGGCAAACAGCGAAAAGCAGGCCGAGCCGAAGATCAGCACGGCCGAAGAGGATCAGATCGTCGGCCGCCCCAAGGTGAAGCCGAGCGGCCGCTTTTTCGGGTTTGGCGCCTCCCAGGAGGAGGACATGGAAGTGTCGATCGGCAAGTCCAGCATCGGCAAGGAAGATCGTGCCTTGCTGCAGGAAGCGCTCTTCGACCTCCTGGAATGCAAGCGCCTCTTGGATCAGGTTCGCTAACTCAACACACGGCAACGTTAAGCAAAATTTACCATTCACCTCTGGTTCAGGAGAAATGGAGGATCATTTCTTCCTAAGGAAAATCAGAGGAGGTGAATTATGAAGAAGAAGCTCGCTGTAGCCGTTCTGTCCCTGATTACGGCTTTTAGCGGCGTCGCTCCCGCCCAGGCGTTTCCGTCGATTGACGCCCCGCGCATCGAGAGATCCCAGGATATCCAGCAGGTGCAGTACTGGCGCGATCGTGACGGCTGGGAAGGGCGTCGCTATTATCGCGACCGCTACGATGGCGACCGGCGTTACCGCCGCCACCGCCGTGGCCCGGATGCCGGTGCGATCATCGGGGGGCTTGCATTGGGCGCGATCATCGGCGGAGCGCTGGCCCAGCCGCGCTACACACCGAGATATGCACCGAGATACGCACCGCGTTACTACGCGCCCCGGCGTTATGTCGGCGGCAATTCGCACGTGAACTGGTGCTACGCACGCTACCGGTCCTACAGGGCCTACGACAACACGTTCCAGCCCTATTACGGGCCGCGCCAGCAGTGCTATTCGCCCTACTGATATCCGTCGTGGAACGAATGAAAACCTCAAGCCCGCCCTGCCGACCCGGTGGGGCGGGCAAATTGTGTGGGGAAGTCCCGGTTCTCGGAAAAGGCTTTTGATCTGACTGAGATTTCAAGGGGATTTAATTGGTCGGGGCGGCCGGATTTGAACCGACGACCCCTTGACCCCCAGTCAAGTGCGCTACCGGGCTGCGCTACGCCCCGACCTGCTCAATGAGCATGTTTTCCCTAGTCGCTCCGCTATCGCGGCGCAAGCTCAAAATCCCTTGATCGCAAGAAAAAGAGGATGGTCGGCATCAGAATGCGCCGGTGAACATAAAAGCCGCGCCCCGAATTCGGGCGCGGCTTTTGATTTCAATGGAGCGATCAGCTTCGGCGACAGGTCAGATTTCCGGACAGCCGCGGCGGTTGGCGAAGGTGATGCGATCCGGTCCGTTGCGTGTGAAGCCCTCGACGGTGACGCTGCGGCTCGTCACCCGGACGACCCGGGCGTTGCGAAAGCCTTCGTCGCGGGCCGCGGCACGCGCTTCACCGGCGCTGCAGCCGCGACGATCGTAATCGCGGTCCCGGTCGCGGATCATCGGGCGCACGCCGTCTGGTCCGACGCGCAGTTGGATATCCTGTGCGGAAGCGGGAACGGAGAAGGCGCCCATGGCGCCCAACGAGAGGGCAACTGCAAGCCCGGCATTCGAAATCAGTCTGATCATGATTATCCTCCTTCTGCGCGGCGGCTTGACCGCCTGAGCGCCAATTGGTTCACGGCAGACCAACTAGAAGAGGATGACAAAGGTTCCGGTAAAGGAGAGCTTGAATGTAACCAAAGTTACCCATGCTCTCGACTTTTGCATGGAAGCCGGGCGAAAAGATTGAAAAGGATATCTGGAAACGTCTAACGGAAACGCGGTGCGCGGCTTGCATTCATCAGCAGTTCCTGCTGGGACGCAAACGGCCCGAGAAGCTTCAGCAGGCGGGCTTCCTCTCCACGGTCAAGACGATAACGCTTGGCGAATTCGGCAACGCTCCAGACTTTCTTCAAGCCTTTACTGTTGACCTCGTCGAGATTCATATGCGTGGTCATAAGTATCCCCTTTTCTTGCTTATTTGAAACTAAATTCACACGGTGAATTTTTGCTCCGGACAACTCTGAGCTTCTATCGTTAATAATGTATCCTCTAACGAACCCTCACTTCTCTTCGACCTTTATACCATTCTGGCCGATGCTGAGCTGGACCCCCTTCGGCTGGGTTTCTTCGCGATAGACGTAAAAACCGAGGCCGACGACGGCGACGAGCAAAGCGCCGATAACGAGATAGAGATTGTTGGTGCGTGTCATGCGTGACCCCCTGCATAATCGTCTGATGCGGGGAAACGCGTGAGATCTCAAAGAGTTCCCGCGCCGCAGCGATTTTCAGTCGTCGTTTGCGGCGTTGAGGTTCTGAGGGCGGATTCCCTCGTCGTGAAAATGCTGACGTAGCCTCAAACCCGGCCCGGCGCCCGCATCGTCCTCGCCCGCGCCAAGGAAAAGCACGCCCTTCGACTCGAAGATCGAGCGGAGCCGATCGGTGACGGCCGCGTTCGCGAAGACCTGCGATGCCTCTGCTTCTTCGATGGCGGATTTGGAGAGCCCGGATGCGGCGGCGAGTTCCTCCACCGTCATTCCTGTCATCGCGCGTGCGGCGCGGAGTTGAGAAACCGTCAGCATGATAGGAAATCTGGGGCGCTGGGCCCTAAAGTCAAGCGGTCTTGGCGACCGGCGAGGGGGATCGTTGCTGCGACCGGACGAAACGGTGTTCCAGCGCAATGCAGCCCCAGACGATGCCGAGCAGGAGGTAGAAGTGCCGCCAGTGGTCGGTGTCGATAACGTTGCCGATGATCGCATGGCCCAATATCATCACCCATGCGATCATCAGATAGGCCTGCCACGGGCGTTCGCGCAGCATGTAGCGGAAGCCGAACCACAGCGTCGACCAGATCATGATCTGATAGGTGACGGCGCCGAGCCAGCCATAGGTGGTCAGCGTCTTCAGCCAGATATTGTGTTCGTCCTCGCCGAAGATCTTGCCGAAGGCCATCGGCCCGAGGCCGAGCGGTCGTTCCATGGCCATCAGGAAACCGATCTTGTGGCGCTCGAAACGGCCAAGCCGGGCGCCGTCATATTCCTGCACGAGCTTGGCGCGGTTCATGAACAGGTCGGAGACCTGCGGGAACTGCAGCGCGATCGCCAGCGCCAGGACCAGGAAGATCGCGGCTCCGCCGGCGATTGCCAGGATCTTGAACCGGAAGGCGGTCGTGCGCTCCTTGAGCAGCATGACGATGACAAGCGCGATGCCGGCGAACACCAGCAGACCCCAGGCGGCGCGCGAGAAGGAGAGGAAGATGCCGAGAGCCAGGATGAGAATGCCGCCGATCAGCAGCGGTGCCTTCATCAGCGGTCCGGTCAGTAACCGGTAGAGGAGATAGAGGAGGGGGGCGACGAGATAGGGGCCGAAGACGTTCGGGTCCTGGAAGGCGCCCATGGCGCGATTGTAGCGGGTGAACACATGCGAGCCCGGAAAGGCGTTGAAATAGCCGAGAACGCCGAGCAGCGAGGTGATGATCGCAGCGGCCACCCAGGCCTTGAAGATCAGGTTGAGGCGCCGGTGGTCGCTCTCGATGATCGCTGCGTAAAAGACCGAGCTCAGTGCCAGGAAGGTGGAGACGGCGAAATACATCGGCGCCCCGCTCATGTCCTTCATGATGAACATGGAGAACAGCCCGCTCATGTTGAACGTCAGCAGCATCACCAGAAGCGGTGCGACGGTGCGCGATATCTTCAGGCCGAGCAGGAACCAGATGCCGATCTGGATCACCATGATCAGTTCGTAAGGGGCAGGCTCGGAAATGACGAAGCCGGACAGGAATACGCCAAAGGCGATCAGGCCGGAACCGGCCAGCTTCACCGCGGCAAGGCGGCCGTCGAAACCCGCCGGGTGGCCGCCTGCGCGGCTATAGTCGAGCGTGCTCAATAGGCGTTGTCCGTGTTGAGCAGCCGGATCGGCGTCAGGAACAGAATCTTGAGGTCGAAGAGCAGCGACCAGTTCTCGATATAGTCGAGGTCGTAGGCCGTGCGGGCGCGGATCTTTTCGTCGCTGTCGAGTTCGCCGCGCAAGCCATTGATCTGCGCCCAGCCCGTGACGCCCGGCTTGACACGGTGGCGGGCGAAATAGCTCTCGACCACGTCGACATATTTGCGCGTGCCGGTCTGGGCGAGCACCGCATGCGGGCGGGGGCCGACGAGCGAAAGCTGGCCCCGCAGCACGTTGAACAGCTGCGGCAGTTCGTCGATCGAGGATTTGCGCAGGAAGCGGCCGACCGGCGTGACGCGCGGGTCGCCCTTGGTAACGGCCTTGACCGCGGTCTGGTCGCCGAGGTCGGTGTACATCGAGCGGAACTTCAGGACGTCGATGATCTCGTTGTTGAAACCGTGGCGCTTCTGGCGAAACAGGATCGGCCCCTTCGACGTCGCCTTCACGGCAATCGCTGCGGCCAGCATGATCGGCCAGGTGAGGAGGAGGCCGACCACCGAAAAGACGATGTCGAAGACGCGTTTGGCGACCGAATCCCAGTCGCGGATCGGCTTGTCGAAAATGTCGAACATCGGCACCGCGCCCACATGTGAGTAGGAGCGGGGACGGAAGCGCAGGCGGTTGGCATGGGCGGCCAGCCGGATATCGACCGGCAGCACCCAGAGCTTGCGCAGCAGCTGCAGGATGCGGGCCTCGGCGGTCGCCGGCAGCGCGATGATCAGCATGTCGATGCGGGCGAGGCGGGCGAATTCGATGAGTTCAGCGAAGGTCCCGAGCTTCGGGTAGCCGGCGACGACGGTCGGAGAACGTTCGCTGTTGCGGTCGTCGAAGATGCCGCAGATGCGGATGTCATTGTCGGGTTGCTGTTCGAGCTGGCGGACGAGCTGCTTGGCCGGTTCGCCGCCGCCGACGATGATGGCGCGGCGTTCCATCACGCCGTTGCGCCCCCAGTGACGGATGGCGAAGGCCGTGAGCTGCCGTTCGAGGAACAGGAAAGAGGCGCCGGTGACGAACCAGGCGAAAAGGCCGGCAAGCGGATAGGGCTTGGGTTCGACGAGATAGAGGGTCGATGCGGTCAGCAGGAAACCGATCGTCCAGCCGACGAAAACCCGCCTGGCGGTGCGCGAGGCGCCGCGTAGCGACGGGATCTGATAGGTGTCGGCCACCTGCAGAAGCAGCACCGTGAGCGTCGAGCCCCAGGCGACGAGAGCGAAACGGGCAAGAAAGCCGGTAAGATCGATCGGCGCGAAAAGCGCGCCCACACCAAGTCCGATTGCGAGCATCGCGAGGATCTCGAACAGCCGGAACAGGCCGATCAGCATCGTGGGCGAATAGCTGTCGTTGCGGAACTGATCGGCGATCTGGCGGGCAAACGGATTGAGCACAGTGGCGTTGGCCGGATCGTGCTTTTCGTCGGCTGCGCGGAGTTCCGAAACCTTCTTGCGAAGACTTTCGACATCGAACTGCTCGGACTTGTTCGGCTGGTTCATGGACCGATCCCTTTGGCCTTCCTGGCCCGGCGGCGCAGGAAGATATGGGAAACGCATACCAAAAAGAGGTGAAGGAAGCCTTTAGCCGCGGCCTGAATCAGGCCCCGAACCTGTCAGATCTTGATACAGGCCGAGCATTTCGCCGGCCATGACAGAGGCGGAAAACACCGCCTTGAAGGCTTCCGGCTTCGGCATCACGGCATCCTGCCAGCCGGGTGTGGTGACCGCTTGCGTCATGACGCGGGCGAGATCCTCGGCGTCGCCGGGAACGGCAAGTGCAGCACTTGCCTCGCCGAGCACTTCCGGAATGCCGCCGACCCGGGAGGCGATCACCGGCTTGCCGGCCGCAAGCGCTTCGAGCACGATATAGGGCATCGCTTCGGCGCGGGAGGGGACGACGACGATCTTGGCCATGGCAAACGCGTCGCGCGCCGGCATGGCGGGCTTCATCTGGATGCGGCGGCCAAGCCCGCGCTCGGCCATCATCGCCTCGTAGCGGTCGCGATCCGGGCCGTCGCCGACCATCAGCGCCGAAAGCGGATGGCCGATCTCCCTCTCTGTCCGGGCGAAGGCGTCGATGAACACGTCCGGTCCCTTGAGGTCGCGCAGCATGCCGATATAGAGGAAATGCGGTGCCGCGGGATCCGTGGCGATCGTCTCGAACTCGGCGTCCTTGATGCCGTTGTAGATGACGCGGGAAACCTTGCGCGGCTTGCCGACCTTGGCTTCGTAGGTGCGCCGCTCGTAGTCGCAGACGAAGACGAGCGCGTCGCCGAAATGCTCCTGGAAACGTTCCAGCCGCAGCACGGCCTGGCCGGAAAGGCTCGACCGGCTGAAATGCAGGCTGCCGCCATGCGGCGAATAGAGGCGGGCTACGCGATACCTGTTGACCCGCAGGGCTGAGCCGATCAGCCGGGCAATGGCGCCACCCTTGGCGCCGTGCCCGTGCAGGATGTCCGGCTGCAAACTCTTGATATGTTTGTAACTTCTGTAGATGGCGGCGAAATCGGAAGGGGCGATCGCGCGGCGCATCGGAATGCGGGTGAGGCCGAGCGAAAGCTGTGGCCTGATGCTGTCGAAGAGACGGTCCTCATGCGCTCCGCCGGTCGAGCTGTCGCACAGGATGCCGACCTCGTGGCCGGCAGCCCGATGCTCCTCGACGAGATCGCGCACATGGCGGAAGATCCCACCGACGGGCGACCTGAAGCAATGGAGTATTCGCAAGGGAGGGCTCTGCGCCATGGACCGGTCAGAACAGCCGCTCGCGGACGTAGATCGTGTCGCCGGCAAGCACTGTGGAAGAGATGACAGTGCGGCCGGTGATCACCTGGCCGTTGATCTTGCGGGTGACGTCGACATCGCGCTGGTTGCCGCGGGAGGTGAAGCCGCCGGCAATCGCGATCGCGTTCTGGGCGGTCATCCCCGGCACGTAGGAATATTGCCCGGGCCGGCCGACTTCGCCCATGACGAAGACGGGACGATAGCGGTCGATTTCGGCGGTGACGTCCGGATCGCGCAGGTAACCTTGCTTGAGCCGGGAAGCGATCGAGCCTTCCAGTGCCGGCAGCGTCTGGCCGCGGGCGGCCACCTGGCCGATCAGCGGGAAGGCGATGTAACCGGCCTGGTCGACCGTATAGGTATTGGTGAGGCCGGGCTGCTCGAAGACGCTGACGCGCAACCGGTCGCCGCTATCCAGCCTGTACGGCTGCATAGCTGCCTGCTGGAAGCTTTTCGGAGCGGGCGCGTAGCTCGAGCAGCCGGCAAGCGCCGTCGCAGCGAGGGCTAACGCCAGCACCTGTTTGGCCATCACGCGTTTGAAGGGGGCGAAGGACATTTCCGCGGTCGAGGCTCCGGCTGTTCATACCATCTGTCCCCGTTATCGATCCGTTAGGGTTAATGCCCGGTAAAGAGGCCGGGAATTTGGGGATTTTCTTCGAGGTGCCGCCACTGTACTTGGCCATTAACCCTCGCGTTACCATGATCCTTTACTCTTCGCCGAAACCGATCAGTTGGAGCGTATCATGTCAGGCGTAAACGGTGGCAATCAGGACGTGGATATAGACCTCGGGCGGGTCATATCGGCGGTCTGGGAACGCAAGGGCAGGATATTGGGCGCGACGATCGTCGCGGCGGCGCTCGCGCTTGTCGGCACCAGCCTGATGAAGCCAAGCTACAAGGGCGAGACGCGGCTCCTGATCGAATCCCGCTCCCCGAACCTCTCGGGAGGGGATGCTGCGGCCCAGGCCAACGACCCGCTGCTGGACTCGCTCAACATCACCAGCCAGGCGCAGCTGCTGCAATCGACCGATCTCATCAAGCGCGTGGCCCGCGACCTCAATCTCGCCAAGCTCAAGGAATTCGATCCGGCCGCGCAGTCCTTCCTGCCCGATCCGCTGGTCCTGATCGGCCTGAAGCAGGATCCGATGTCGCTCGACCCGGAAGACCGCGTGATCCAGGAGTTCCGCGAGAAGCTTGATGTCTATGCGGTCGAGAATTCGCGCGTCATCGCCATCGAGTTCTCCTCGCGCGATCCCAAGCTTGCCGCCGACATCCCGAACAGGATGGCGGAGGTCTATCTCCAGCTCCAGAGCGGCGCCAAGCTCGACACGCATTCCGAGACCGCCAAATGGCTGGAGCCGGAAATTGCCAGCCTGACCCGAAAGGTCCAGGAGGCCGAAAAGAAGGTGGCGGATTACCGCTCCTCCAACGGCCTGTTCCAGACCACCGAGACCAACAGTTTCTCGACCCAGCAGCTCAACGACATCTCGACCGAGCTTGCCCGTATCCGCGGCGAGCGGGCGAATGCCGAGGCGCGTGCCGAAAACGTCCGCACCGCCCTGAAGGCCGGCCGCGCTTCCGACACGCTGAGCGATGTCGTCGGCTCGCAGGTCATACAGCGGCTAAAGGAAGCGGAGGCCAACCTTCAGGCGCAGATCTCCGACTCCTCGACCTCGCTGCTCGAAGGCCATCCGCGGCTGAAAGGCCTGCGCGGCCAGCTTTCCGGCATCCGCCAGCAGATCGAGAGCGAGACCAAGAAGATCCTCGCAAGCCTCGAAAACGAAGCCGAGATGTCGCGCATCCGCGAGCGCCAGTTGATGGGCCAGCTCAACGGGTTGAAGGCTGACTCCGCCAAGGCGGGCGAAGAGGAAGTGGGCCTGCGCGCGCTGGAACGCGAGGCCGCCGCCCAGCGCCAGCTGTTGGAAACCTATCTTGCCCGCTACCGCGAAGCGACGTCCCGCCTCGAGGGGAATTCGAGCCCGGCCGACGCCCGAGTCGTCTCGAAAGCCGTCGAACCGTCGGAACCCTATTTCCCGAAGATCATCCCGATCGTCATCGTCGTGTCGCTCGCCACCTTTATTTTCGGCTGCCTGATCGTCATCGTCAGCGAGCTCTTCTCGGGCCGTGCTCTGCGTCCGTCCAGCGTTCGAGAGATGGATGACGAGACCCTGCCGGCAGCTGGCGCATCCGCGCCCGCCGCTGCGGCCGCTCCGCTGCCGGTTCACCAGATGCAGGCAGAGGCCGCCCGTTTCGACCGGCCGGAACCGGCCCGCGAAAGCGCGAAGAACGCGGCAGCGCTCGCCTATGCCAAGATCGCCGAACAGTCGCTGTCCGAAAAGGAGAGCGAAGCGGAGGAAGCCGCGGCCGAGGTCGATGATGGCGGCTTCACCATCGGCTCCGTCGCGCATTACCTGCAGCGCCACGATGTGCCTGTCGCGATCGCCATTTCTCCGGGCGGTGACGAGGGCTCGACTGCGACCGTCATGCTTGCCCGCGAAGTTGCCGAGAGCGGCCGTACGGTCGTGCTGGTCGATATGACCGGTTCTGCCGCCCCGACCCAGATGATGGCGGAAAATCCGAAACTGCCCGGCATCACCGACCTTCTCTGCGGTGAAACCGCCTTCGGCGATGCGATCCATCCGGACCGGCTTTCCGACGCGCATATCATTCCGCACGGCGCTTCCGATCCGGCGCGTGCCATGCGCGGCGTGGACCGCCTGGCGATGGTCATCGACGCGCTGGCGGATGCCTATGACCTGGTGTTGATCGAATGCGGCCCGGCCGAGATCGCCGGCATATCGCGCCTGACCCGCAACGCTATGGCGGAGATCGTCCTGTCGGTTCCGGGCTTCAGGGATGAGGAAGTCGCCGAGCTCGTGACGGATTTCGAAGCGGCCGGTTACAGCAACCTGCTGGTCATGGCACAGGCCGCCGACCGGCATTCGCCCCGCCCCGGCAAGCGCCGCGCCGCCTGACTAGTCGGCTGACGGTTCTGCGTCGGAGGCGGGCGCTTCCGACGCTTTCGGGCAGCGGCGCGACCGCCAGCGTTGCGCCATCGCATAAAGGTGCGGACTGCGCTTGACTGCCGCCTTCGCCCTGGTCACTCCGATCAGGACCGGGCGCATCGCCGAACCCTTCCAGGTCAGTGGCAGCAACATGTCGTGCTGCACCGTTTCCTGGGTGCACCAGTTGCGCTTGTAGGGCTGGTCGCCGACGCCGAAATCGAACACCGAAGCACCTTCCCGGCAGGACTGCTCGATCATCAGCCAGAACAGCAATTCGCCGGGGCTCGCCTCCGGGCAGATCGTTTCGTCGATCGAGCTGAACTGGCAGATGACATGGTCGCCTTTGCGCGACAGGCCGGCGATCGCCGCGATATGCCCCTCGTGCTCGCCGCGCAGTCGGATGGCATGCAGCGTCAGCGGCGTATCGGTTCCCCTGACCGGGACATCCATGAGGCGGTGGAAGAAATCCTGGATGCCGGGCAGCTGGAAGACGTCCGGCAGGCCGAACAGTCTCAGCCGCTCGCTTTTCTGGTGAAAGAAGGTATCGAGCAGGGCGTGTTTTTCGGCGGGATCGGTCGGGATGAAATGGTCATAACCGCCGATCGCCTCAAGCTTGCGGCTCTGCGAGCGGAACTTCTTGCGGCGGCTTTTCGCATTGAGTTGTGCCAGCGTCGCCTCGAAACCCTGAAGGAGCGGCAGCTGGAAGGAATGGTTCTGGTTTTCGATCGAAGCAAGCGCCGACAGCGGATGTTGCATGCCCCGCCAGGCGAGCGGGATATTGTCGAGAACGATCAGATCCGCCCGGTCGGAGAGCGCGAGCCTCAGGCCATGGGCAAAATTCTGCAATTCTTCCGCATCGGGTGCGGCGAGTTCGGCATCGAAGAGACCGGTATTGACGTTGTTGAACCGGTGGCCGAGCAGGCGGGCGATCCGGGCGCGGCGTTCCGACACGATTTCGAGCGGCAGGATGAAAAGCGTGCGGCCATCGACCACGCCCTGGACGATCGCAAGTTCGCTGCGATGCGCTTGAGCCCAGGCGCGACACCAGTCGAAACCCTGGTGCAGGGAATTCTGCGCAAGCTTTTCGAGCCGCCGCCACTCGGCTTCCACGGACCCGAGATCGTCGGTTGAAACAAGCGACAGCTCGGCGAGCCGGACGGTCTTGTGAGCCTTCGGCGCGTCGAGCACGTCCTCGACCTGATCTTCGTGGTGGATCTTCCGCTGCTGCATGGCTTTGCCCGCTGATGCCGTTTGGCCGGCAACATAGGGGGAGGGCACAAAAATTCGGTTTACCGGCGGCCCCACGCCCCGCGAAACCGCTGCCGCTGGTTAACCGACCGTAAAGCCGGCTATCCCCTGGGCTTCGGTCCTGCCATCCATTTGATGATCAGCATGGCCGGCAGGATCCAGAGGAGGCCGCTGATCAGGAAGTAGAGGAAATGCACCCACCACGGCGAAGTGGCAAGCAGCAGCGTCGCGAAGGTCGTCGCGGCAAGCGCATAGACGATCACCAGGATGATGATCAGGATGGTGCCGATGAAACTTCTCAAACGCGGGACCAAAACGTCTTCTCCTATCCGCGACCGCATGCCGCAAAGCGCCGGGGCTTGTTTTGCATGGGTTGATGGGGCAAAGCAACGCGAAATGCTTGTGGACGCTTATCCTGCACCAGCGTCCTTTTGGCTTGAGCGACAGGAGCATACCCATGTCGGCAACCGATGCTGTGATCATCGATGTCCTGAACCACACCAAGCGCCGCGAGCGTGACCGCAAGGCCGTGCGCATCTGGCTCGGCGTCGTCGTTTTCACGCTGTTCTGTCTGGTCCTTGTCGGCGGCGCGACGCGGCTGACCGATTCCGGCCTGTCGATCACCGAATGGAAGCCGATCCACGGCGTTATCCCGCCGCTGTCGGCCGAGGAGTGGGACGAGGAATTCCGCCTCTACCAGCGCATTCCGCAATACCAGGAAATCAACAAGGGCATGACGGTCGACGAGTTCAAGTCGATCTTCTGGTGGGAATGGGCGCACCGGTTCCTCGCCCGCTCGATCGGCCTGGTCTTCGCCCTGCCGCTGATCTTCTTCTGGCTCACCGGCCGCATCGAAAAGCGTTTGCGGGGTCCGCTGGTCGGTCTGCTCGCGCTCGGCGGTTTCCAGGGGTTCATCGGCTGGTGGATGGTATCTTCCGGCCTCACCAAACTGGTCAGCGTCTCGCAATACCGGCTCGCGACCCATCTGGTCATCGCCTGTCTGATCTTCGCTGCCTGCATCTGGATCATGCGCGGGCTGGCGCCGCATAGCCGTGACCTGCCGCCGACGGCAAGATCCAAATGGGCGGCCGGCGGCATCGCCTTCCTGGTCCTCTTCCAGATCTATCTCGGTGCGTTGGTGGCCGGGCTCGATGCCGGCCTCTCCTACAATACCTGGCCGCTGATGGACGGTGCCCTGGTCCCGGGCGATCTTTTCGTCCGGCAGCCCTGGTGGATCAACCTGTTCGAGAACCCGAAGACGGTGCAGTTCGTGCACCGCTGCGGCGCCTACGTTCTGTGGGCCGCCACCCTCGTGCACATGATCGCCTCTCTCCGGCTGGCTCCCGGCTCGACCCATGCCCGCCGTTCCGTCCTGCTCTTCGGGCTCGTGACGGTCCAGGCGGTCATCGGCATCTCGACGCTCGTCATGCAGGTGCCGCTCGATCTGGCGCTGACGCACCAGGCCGCCGCGCTGATCGTGCTCGGCTTTGCCGTCGCCCATTGGCGTGGCTTCGTCGGCGAATATCCGCCGGAGACCGCGATCGTCACGCGGAACTGATCTCCACCGCATTGCCAGAGACCTGCGAGAGGCGGGCGGATCGATTCCGTCCGCCTTTTTGCTGCGAAAAATCTGCGGCCCGATGTCGGCCACAGTGTCCGTCGCCCGTCCTTGAGACATAGTTCAAACGGCTTCGGCCAAAGGAGAGGGTAGGGTTATGGCAAGGACAATCGCAATTCTCGTCGCAAGGCTGATCTTCGGCGGCCTTTTCGTCATGGCGACGACATTCAAGTTTCTCGACATGCAGGCGACGGCCGTCTTCATCTCAGGCGCTGGATTTCCGTTCCCGCTGTTCCTCGCCTGGATCGCGGCGATCTTCGAGGTGGGGCTGGCGCTCGCATTCCTGACCGGCGCCTTCTTCTCCGAAGCGGCCTTGCTTGCCGGCGCCTACGTCATCTTCCTGGCCTTCGCTTTCCATGGCCCGAGCCATTGGGAAACAAACCAGGCGGAGTTCGGCTTCTTCGTCGACCACTTCACCTTCCTGGCCGGCCTGCTGTTTGCCGCCGTGCACGGTCCGGGCGAGAAGCTTGCCGTCAATCTGGGTCTGAAGCGGACGTTCGCTTAGGCCTGGAGCAATACGGTGCCGACGACCGTATCGGCGATCTGTCTGGCGGTTTCGATCCGCCGTTCGCCAGGGAAGGAGAAAGGGAAGGGAATGCTTTCGGCCATCAGGCCGAAAGCATCAGGTCCATGTTCTGGACGGCAGCACCCGAGGCACCCTTGCCGAGATTGTCGAGCAGGGCCACAAGATTGACATGCGCGCCGCCCGGCGTGCCGAACACGAAAAGCTTCATCGTGTCGGTATCGACCAGCTCCTCCGCGTCGACGCGGGCAAGCGCCTTGCTCTCTTCGAGCGGCACGACAGTGACGATGTCCTGGCCGGCATAATGCTCGACCAGCACCTTGTGGATGCCTTCGATCGTCGTGCCTTCCTGGAGATCTTCGAGGAAGAGCGGCACCTGCACGATCATGCCCTGTGCGAAGCGGCCGACCGACGGCGAGAAGAGGGGCGCGCGGTCGAGCTGGCCGTGGATCTTCATCTCCGGCACGTGCTTGTGCTTGAGCGGCAGGCCGTAGAGGAAATTGTTGGCCGAGATGGCGTCTTCCCTGGCCTGGTCTTCCATCTGCGCGATCATCTGCTTGCCGCCGCCGGTATAACCGGAAACGGCATTGACCGTGACCGGATAACCGTCGGGCAGGATGCCGGCAGCGCGCAACGGCCGGATCAGGCCGATCGCTCCGGTCGGATAGCAGCCCGGATTGGCGACGTGCCGGGAGGCCTTGATCTTGTCGGCCTGCGTCTTGTCCATTTCCGCAAAGCCATAGGCCCAGGACGGATCGACGCGGAAGGCGGTCGAGGTGTCGATCACCCGCACCTTGTTGTTGCCGGCAAGCATTTTCACGGCTTCCCGCGACGCATCGTCGGGCAGGCAGAGGATGGCGATATCGGCGCTGTTCAGGAGATCCTCGCGCATGGCGGCGTTGCGCCGCTCCGCTTCCGGGATCGACAGCAATTCGACGTCGCGGCGGCCGGCCATGCGGGTGCGGATCTGCAATCCCGTGGTGCCGTGTTCGCCATCGATGAAGATTTTCGCTGTCATGGTCATTGTCCTGTTAGATCAGTGCCTTGGATTGGATGCCGGATTCAGTTTACCAGCAAGTTGATTCAGAAAATTAACGGGCCGCGCATCGTTCGGCGCGCAGGCCGAGCATATACATCGCAACCGTCGCCCCTGCAATGGCGGTGATATCCGCATGGTCATAGGCCGGCGCCACTTCGACGACATCGCCGCCACGGATATCAAGGGGCCTAAGCTGGCGCAGGACCGAGAGGATTTTCGCGCTCGAAGGCCCGCCGGCGACCGGCGTGCCGGTTCCGGGCGCGAAGGCCGGGTCGAGGCAGTCGATGTCGAAGGTGAGATAGGCCGGCGTCTGTCCGACATGATCGAGGATCGCCTTTGCGATCTCGGCCGCAGTCATCTCCTCGACCTCGTGGCCATACAGGAGGCGGATCCCGAAATCTTCCGGCGCGTGGGTGCGGATGCCGACCTGGATAGACCGGGCAGGGTCGATGATGCCGGCCCGCACCGCCCGCGCGACGAAGGAGCCGTGGTCGATGCGTCCCTCGTCGTCGAGCCACGTGTCCTGATGCGCGTCGAACTGCACCAGCGCCATCGGCCCGTGCCTGGCGGCATGGGCCTTCAGGAGCGGCCAGGTGACATAGTGGTCGCCGCCGAGCGTCAGCAAAAACGCGCCGCTGTCGAGGATGACAGTCGCCTGGGCCTCGATCGCAGCCGGGGTCTTCTGGTGGTTGCCATAGTCGAGCAGGCAGTCGCCGTAATCGATGACGGCCATGTCGGCGAAGAGATCGCGCCGGAACGGATATTGCGGATCGTTGTCGAAGATCGCCGACGCCCGCCGGATCGCCTGCGGCCCAAAGCGGGCGCCCGGCCGGTTGGAGGTCGCGGCATCGAAAGGAATGCCCCAGACGACGGTATCGACACCCGCCAGATCCTTCGCGAAGCGGCGGCGCATGAAGGACAGCGCGCCGGCGAAGGTTGGATCCGTCGCGGCCGAGGTAAGGCTCTTTGCGGTGAAGGCGTGATCGATCGACTTTTCTGCCATGGCGTCCCTCCATCGTCAGGTGGCGGGACGTTGGACAATACCGGCCGACAAGGCAAGCCTGGAGGAAAGAAAATGCCGCGTTCAGGAAGCCTTGGCTTCGAATGCCGGCGCGAAATCCCCAAGCGCCTTGGCTTGCCTGATGCGCGCGCCGATATCCTCCTCGATGATCGATTCCAGCTGCGCGAAGCTGTCGATGACATAGTAGATCGGCTGGACGATATCGATGCGGTAAGGGGTCCGGAGCACCGTCATAAGATCGAAGGGCCGGAATTCCGCTTCCGTGCCTTCCATCGCCGCCCGCGTCTCGTTGGGGGAGGAGACGATGCCGGCACCGAAGCAGCGCCGGCCCTGCGGCGTGTCGATCAGGCCGAATTCGACGGTGAACCAGAAGATCCGGAACAGGTGCCAGGAATATTCCTTCCCGAGCCCGACCGCTTTTTCGCCGAAGCGGCGAACGAAATTGGCATAACTCTGGTTGGTCAGAAGCGGGCAGTGGCCGAAGACCTCGTGGAAGATATCCGGTTCCTCGATGTAGTCGATGTGTTCGCGGCGGCGGATGAAGGTCGCCAGCGGAAACTTGCCCTGCGACAGCAACTCGTAGAAGCGCGATGGCGGAATGAGGGCGGGAACGCCCTCCACGCCGAAGCCGGTGGTCTCGTTGAGACGCCGGTCGACATCCCGAAGCTGGGGAACTTTGTCCGGCTTCAGCCCGAGCGCCTTGACCCCGTCCAGATATTCCCGGCAGGCCTTGTCGGCCAGAAGCGTCATCTGGCGCTGGTAGAGCTCGCTCCAAATCAGGTCTTCCTCGCTCGTGTAGCGGTAGATGCCCTCCGCATCCGGCAGGTTTGCCGTGTAGGTGCTTTGCTTGCTCATGAACGACCTCCCATTCGTCAAGCCAATGAGCCAAGGGCATTCCAGCCGCCGGCTGCTAGATCACCAATATATCTCTGAATACGCGGGTAATCATTTCAGCTTTGCCGGATTAAGCGTAAATAATGGGAGGATATTTCGGGAGGAGGAAGCTTCATGAAAGAAAACCTGCAGGCCGCCCGCAAGCTTCTGCAGCTCGTGCAGGCGGGGGATGGTTCGTCGCTCGCCGAGCTGGCGGAGAAGGCCGGCATGTCGCAAAGCACCGCCTGGCGCAAGATCCAGGAACTGGAGGCCGAAGGAGTCATTCGAAAGCGGGTAGCACTTCTCGATCCCGCAAAGCTCGATCTCAAGCTCTGCATCGTCGCCCATGTGACGCTCGAGGACCACCACGAGGAGGCGATCGAAGCCTTTGCCACGGTCGTCCGCGACCGGCCGGAGATCATGGAGTGTTATGCGCTGTCCGGAACCTTCGATTACATGCTGAAGATCAGGGCGCGCGATGTCGAAGCCTATGAGGCTTTCATGACCCGCCATCTGATGCGCAACCCGCATGTGCGCAACGTGGTCTCCAGCTTTGTTCTTCGCGAACTGAAATCGACGACCGAACTGCCGATCTGAGCGTTGCCCAAACGAAAAAGGCCCAAACGAAAAAGGCGGAGCCGAAGCCCCGCCTTTTGAAAGTACAAGTTCCGAAGCGATTAACGCTTGGAGAACTGGAAGGAGCGGCGGGCCTTTGCCTTGCCGTACTTCTTGCGCTCGACCACGCGGCTGTCGCGGGTCAGGAAGCCACCCTTCTTGAGCACGCCGCGAAGGCCCGGCTCGAAATAGGTGAGGGCCTTGGAGACGCCGTGACGAACGGCGCCGGCCTGGCCGGAAAGACCACCACCGGTGACGGTCGCGACGATGTCGAACTGGCCGGTGCGGGCAGCGGCGATGACCGGCTGCTGCAGGATCATCTGCAGGACCGGGCGGGCGAAGTAGGTCGAGAAGTCACGGCCGTTGACCGTGATCTTGCCGGTGCCGGCCTTGACCCAGACGCGGGCGACGGCGTTCTTGCGCTTGCCGGTCGCGTAGGAGCGGCCGAGGCTGTCGACCTTGCGGACATAGACCGGAGCGGCAGCTTCGGAAGCCGGCGCGAGGTCCTTCAGGGAGGAAAGATCGGCCATTATCAGGCGCTCCTTACGTTCTTGCTGTTCAGCGATGCCACGTCGAGGGCGACCGGCTGCTGTGCTTCATGGGGATGGTTGGAACCGGCGTAAACGCGCAGGTTCTTCATCTGGCGACGGCCGAGCGGACCACGGGGAACCATGCGCTCGACAGCCTTCTCGATGACGCGCTCCGGGAAGCGGCCTTCGATGATCTGGCGCGCGGTGCGCTCCTTGATGCCACCCGGGTAACCGGTGTGCCAGTAATAGGTCTTGTCGGAATACTTCTTGCCGGTGAGGACGCACTTTTCCGCATTGATGATGATGACGTTGTCACCGTCATCGACGTGCGGAGTGTAGGTGGCCTTGTGCTTGCCGCGGAGACGGTTGGCAACGATGGTGGCGAGACGACCGACAACGAGGCCTTCGGCATCGATGATCACCCACTTCTTCACCACCTCTGCAGGCTTCTGAACGAAGGTTGACATGTTTTCAGCTCTTTCTTCTAGGACCCATGACATCCGAAACCTTCGAAAGCAGGGCGTTTCTTGTTGCTTGGATTGCCTTGGTCGAGACCGGCAAAAAGAAAGCGGGCCGAGATGGTCCGCGATCTGGGGCGGCTTATACCGAGGGAGGCCAAAAGCGTCAAGGCGACGGTTTTCCTGGGTCGAAAAATAGATACAGCAAAATCAATGGTTTATCTATGTGGTTCTATGATACCACAATTTTTCGGACGAAATACGAAGCGGCAAATGCCAAATCGTCGGCTGGGGCGCGCCGCGACTGCCAAGCAGCCGTCCGATCGCTCTTCCCCTGTCTCTCTGGTCCTGTCTCTCTGGTGATGGGAAATAAAACCTATCTTGTATCCGCGAACTGGAATTCCGGCGCGCGGCAAACTGGCTTGGAAACGGCTCCCGGACGCTTGAAAAGCTGTCGGGACGGCAGGGTGAGTTGCGCCACCCATCGTGCTTGTCCCTCGTTTAACATATATCCAAGGTTGCATAGGCGGACGGACGGCGGGGTTGGGGTCGAGCGGGCGAAATCCATGCTTTTTTGAAGGTCTCAGGTGGATTCCGCGGTGGCAGTAGCTGTCACCTGCTCACATTTCAATGGGATGCGAGGCAGAAGGGAAAACCTGACAAATGTTCAGAGAAGCAAGTTTGCCCCGGCAAAATTTAGTAGCAGTTTCTAATTCAACCATAAGATGGTGCTAATATGTACAAGTACAAATAGGGATCATAGTACGAACATTAAGGGAGCGCAGGCATCCGGGCATTCTCGATTTTTTCACTCAGGAAGCCACCTAATATCTCAGGCAGCCGGGCTGGAGAGGAAAACAATCTTCGGGATCGGGTCTTCTTTTGCACGCCCGGACGGGGCAGTTCGGCGTGTCGGCCGTCGGCACCGTCGCCCGGTCGGCGAATTCGTGGCCGTCACAGTAGCCGCTGTCGATGACATAGCGGTCGTAAAGGGTCATCCGCGCCTTGTTTCGGGACGGGTAACGCAGGATCACCGCGCCCTCCCGGCCGATCACCCGCTGTACGGCGGCGCAGGACATGCCGGTGGAATTGTAACGCGATATCGCGGCTGCCGGCTCGCCGGAGAGGAGGGTGACGGAGGCAATGATCGCGAGGCAGCCGATAAATTTTTTCATGACCTGCATCCCTTTTGACGAGACGCGGACTTACATAGCGCGGAAGCACTGCGCCGCCAGAGGCGCGCCACCACCGGAGCCGCCGTCATGAACCATGACCACTACGACAATGCCTACATCGCCGATATCCTAAAGGGCACCCGGACGATCGCGCTCCTCGGAGCGTCCCCGAACCCCGACAGGCCGAGCAACCGGGTCATGGGTTTCCTCATCTCCAAGGGCTATACGGTATTTCCGGTCAATCCCGGCCAGGCCGGCAAGCAGATCCTCGGCCAGACGGTCTACAGGACGCTTTCGGACGTGCCGCAGCCGGTCGACATGGTCGATGTCTTTCGGGCGGCCGAGTATCTGGACGGCGTGGTCGACGAGGCAATCGGGCTTGAAACCCGGCCGAAGGTGATCTGGGGCCAGCTGAGCGTGCGGGACGACAAGGCCGCCGAAAAGGCGGAAGCCGCCGGCATCAAGGTCGTCATGGACCGCTGCCCGGCGATCGAATACCCCCGCCTCGTTGCCTGAGAAGTCCATCTAAGCTGGGCTATTTGGCGAGCAGTTCCGGCCGGTTGCGCATGTCGTCGAGAACATCGGCATTGCCGCAATAGCTTGCGAAGTCGGAGGCGGCGCTGCCGTCGGCCAGTTCGCGCCGACAGCGGGTCTTCTCGCCGCAATGGGCACAGGTGATGTTCATGTCGCGGAATTCCGCCGGCTCTTCCAGCCTTGCTTCCTCCGGGTCGATGTTGAGCAGCTTCATCAGCGCCAGCATTTCGTCGGCAGCATGCGGGCCTTTGGCGATGAGTTCGCGCAGTTCCTGCGCCGACAAGGCGTTGTCCTGCGCCAGCAGCTTGACGGTTTCGTCGTCGAGGCTCGCGAGGAGCTTGGCTTCGTTGATCGCCGTCCATGTGGCGGAACACCAGCGCTTCAGCCTGTGGGTGAGATTTTCCGGGTTGGGGGCCGGGGTGGGAATTGTGTTGTCCATTGCAATCTCCTCTCTATTTCTTCGGAGGATAGATTCCGGAGAACGATATACCTTGATCGCGATCAACCGCCGGGGTCTGCTGGGGCGCTAACAACCATGCGCCAATTCTAAGGGGAGGGACTAAAATGCCGACACTCAATCCGGGGTTTTCGACGCTGGCCGTGCATGCGGGCGCGCAGCCCGATCCGACGACCGGGGCGCGGGCGACGCCGATCTACCAGACGACGTCTTTCGTCTTCAACGATGCGGATCACGCAGCCGCCCTTTTCGGCCTGCAGCAGTTCGGCAATATCTACACCCGCATCATGAACCCCACCCAGGCGGTGCTGGAGGAGCGGGTGGCGGCCCTCGAAGGGGGCACCGCCGCGCTGGCGGTCGCCTCCGGCCATGCGGCGCAGATGCTGACTTTCCACACGATCATGCAGCCGGGCGACAATTTCATCGCGGCGCGAAAACTCTATGGCGGCTCGATCAACCAGTTCGGCAATGCGTTCAAGAGTTTCGACTGGCAGGTGCGCTGGGCCGATACCGATGATCCGGCAAGCTTCGAGGCCGGCATCGACGAGCGTACCCGGGCGATCTTCATCGAAAGCCTCGCCAATCCCGCCGGCACGTTCGTAGACATCGCGGCGATCGCCGAGGTGGCGCAACGACGCGGCATTCCGCTGATCGTCGACAACACGATGGCGACCCCCTATCTCGTCCGGCCGCTCGAACACGGCGCCGACACCGTCATCCATTCGCTGACCAAGTTCATGGGTGGGCACGGCAATTCGATGGGCGGCGTGATCGTCGACGGCGGCACGTTCAACTGGTCGAAATCCGGCAACTACCCGATGCTCTCGGAGCCCCGCGCCGAGTACGGCGGCGTCGTCCTCTATCAGGCTTTCGGCAATATCGGCTTTGCCATCGCCTGCCGCGTGCTGGGCCTGCGCGATATGGGACCGGCCATCTCGCCCTTCAACGCGTTCATGATCCTGACCGGCATAGAGACGCTGCCGCTCCGGATGCAGAAACATTGCGACAACGCCGCCGCCACGGCCAAATGGCTGAAGGGACATCCGAAAGTCGCCTGGGTCAGCTATTCCGGCCTGGAGGACGACCCGAACCATACCCTGCAGATGCAATATTCGCCGAAGGGCGCCGGCTCGGTATTTACCTTCGGCGTCACTGGCGGCTACGAGGCGGGCAAGACCCTGGTCGAAGGCCTGCAGCTCTTCTCCCACCTCGCCAATATCGGCGATACCCGTTCGCTGGTCATCCATCCCGCCTCGACGACGCACCGGCAGCTGACCGAGGAACAGCAGATTGCCGCCGGCGCCGGGCCGGACGTCGTGCGCCTGTCGATCGGCATCGAGGATGCAGCCGACATCATCGCCGACCTCGACCAGGCCTTGTCGAAGATCTGAGAGAGGGGACAACGGCAAGGGTGAGGCGACGAACCGGCCGTCAATCGTCCGCCGGAAGCCGGTGACAAAAGGGACCAAACAATGAGCGCCTGGATCAAATACGACCTCTCGTCCCTCGAACCGGAGGAGGGCGCCCCGGCACCGGACCGGCTGGTCTCCGGCACCCCGACATTCCGCACCTGGAATTTCGAGGAAGCCGACGGCGGGCTCTATGCCGGCATCTGGGAGGCAACGCCCGGCAAGTGGCTGATCGTTTATGAGGAGTGGGAATATTTCCACATCCTCTCCGGCCATTCGATCGTCACGGAGGAGGGCGGCGAACCGGTCCACCTCAAGGCCGGCGACAGCATGATCCTCAGACCCGGCTTCAAGGGAACCTGGGAAGTCGTTGAAACGACTCGCAAGGATTACGTGATCAGGGTTTGAGAGGGGGCAGGCTTCAGTCGTTCCGGTTGAAGGCCTTCGCGAATTCGTCCGACGAAATGAATGCCAGCGTCCGGCGCAATTCCTCCGACTTTTCCTTGCCGAAAGCCTTGTCGAAACGGTCCTGGGCGATCTGCCAGCGGGCGGTGAGGTCGCGCTGCGTGGCTGCGCCCATGTCCGTCAGGCGGACGCGTTTGGCGCGGCGGTCTTGGGCATCGGGCACCAGTTCCACCAGTCCGTCGCGGATCAGCGGCTTCAGGGTGTGGCCGAGGGCTGAGAGATCCATCACCATCGCCTCCGCGAGGTTTTTTAACGTCGGCTCGTTGGATCGGGCGATCTGCGACATCAGGGAAAACTGCGTTCCCCTGAGGCTCGTATCGCCCATGGCATCCTCGTAGAGCTGGCCGAGATGCCGCGAGGCGCGGCGCACCGCGCTGTTGCTGCAATGAAGCCAGATGCCGTCCTCGGTCTGTCCTTGCTTGTCCTGCTTGTCTTTGTCCGTCATGTCTCGTTCCGATCTTGCCGCGGGACAATGCCCGCTTTTGGCCGGCCCTTCCACTCCGATGAAAAATTTGCGGCCGCCCCTTGCAGCTTCAAATCGTGCCTTTCATATATAGTGGCATATACCAGTAAATTCCAGATGCCGGAACCGCCGGCCGCAATCCCAGCCAAAACCAAAGGAGATGGACCATGACCAACAATTCGAAACTCGGAACCGCACTCGTGACCGGCGCATCGTCGGGCATCGGCGCGACCTATGCGGAAAAGCTTGCGCAGCGCGGCTATGACCTCGTCCTCGTCGCCCGCGACGCGGATCGCCTGAAGGCGCTTGCCGGCCGGCTGGCAAGCGAACATGGCGTCAAGGCAGATGTGCTGCGCGCCGACCTCAGCCAGCGCGCCGATGTGCTTCTTGTCGACAAGCGCCTGCGCGACGACGGTTCGATCACGCTCTTCGTCAACAATGCCGGCATCGGCCCGAAGGGTCCGCTGCTGAAGGCTGATCCGGATTATCTCGACCAGATGGTCGACCTCAACGTCACCGCCGCCAATCGCCTCGCCGTTGTGGCAGCCCAGGCCTTTGCCGCCCGGGGTAAGGGCGCCATCGTCAACATCGCCTCCGCCGTGGCGCTCGCCGCGGAATTCTTCAGTGGCACCTATGCCGCCAGCAAGGCCTTCGTGCTGGCTCTGACGGAAGCGCTGGCTTCCGAGCTGAAGGATACCGGCGTCGCGATCCAGGCCGTCCTGCCGGGCTATACCCGCACCGAAATCTTCGATCGCGTCGGCGGCTCGATGGACAATCTCGACCCGAACACGGTCATGGAAGTCGGCGACCTCGTCGATGCGGCGCTTGCCGGTCTCGACCGCGGCGAACTCGTCACCATGCCGTCGCTCTCCGATACGCAGCTTTATGATACCTACACGACCGCCCGCGGCGGGCTGCGCCCCTATCTGTCGCTCAACAAGCCGGCAACCCGTTACGGCGTTTCCGCCAAGGCTTGATCGCGACAATCGATGCGCAACTGCGGCAAGTGTCTGCAGTTGCGCAGTGATTCTTCGCATTGTTCTCAGCGGTTTACGCGATCGTTTTGATTCAGTGCCGATAAGCCGTGCCTATGCCTCACCAAGCCAGGTCCAGCCGCTCAAGCCCATGGAAATGGTAGACGTCCTTGACCACTGGCGGCGTGGCGATCCGCATTCCGGGCAGCCGCCGGAATAGGATCGGCAGCACGGTGTTCAGTTCCAGCCTTGCAAGCGGCGCGCCGATGCAGAAATGGATGCCGGCACCGAAGGAGAGGTTGGCGGCTTCCTGCCGGTCGGGCTTGAAGGCCAGCGGATCGGAGAACTTCTTCGGATCGAGATTGGCGGCGGCGAGGATCAGGCTCACCTTGTCGCCGCGTTTGAACTCAAGCCCGTCGATCTCGACGTCCTCGAGCGCCCAGCGCTGGAAGATGTGCACGGGCGCGCAGATGCGCAGCGTCTCCTCGACCGTTCGCTCGGTTGCCGCCTCGTCGCGGAAAAGGTCTGCCGGCGGAAGGCCGCTCTCCAGGATCACCCGCACCGAATTGCCGATCTGGTGCACCGTCGCCTCGTGACCGGCATTGAGCAGCACGATGGTCGTGGAAACCAGTTCGTCGTCGGTGAGATACTGGCCCTTGTGCTCCGTGTGGATCATGTGGGTGAGAAGATCTTCGCGCGGTTCCCGGCGGCGGTCGGCGATCAGGCCTTTGACGTAGTCGGAAAATTCTTGCGCCGCCCGGTCGGCGGCATGTTCGTCGTCCTCGGTCCGCTTGAACATGTACATGCCGACATAGGCATGTGACCATTTGAGAAGCTGCGGTCCCATCTCGTCCGGGATGCCGATCATCCGGGCGATCATCGTCACCGGGATGATGTCTGCGAAGGCGGAAAGCAATTCCGTCTCGCCTTGGCCCTCGAACTCGTCGATCAGCCTTTCGGCAAGTTCTGCGATCTCGGGCCGAAGCCTCTCGATATGCCGTGAGACGAAGGCGCGGTTGACGAGCGTGCGAAGCCGCGTGTGCTCGGGCGGTTCAAGCTCCAGCAGCGAATACCGCTCGGCGAGATCGAAGTTTTCGAGATGAGCCGGGGGTTCGGGCAGGCCGAGTTCCTCACGGCTGGCGATATGCAGGATCTGCCGGCCGAACCGACGGTCGCGCAGCAGGCCGTTCACCTGGTCGTAGCCGGTGAAGAACCATTGTCGCTGCTCTTCCCAGTAGAAGGTTGGACAGTGCTCGTGGAGGAGGGCGTAGACGCGGTTCGGATCGCTGTAGAAAGCCGGGTTGCGGCCGTCGAGCGAGACGCGGCGGGTTTTGGGATCGATGTGCAGGAAGTCGGGCAGAATGGTCATCTCTGGAGACCTAGCGGATTTTCTCCGCGCCGGAAAGATTGCACAATTGACGCAATTCAGGATTGCGGCCATGTTTCGCTACAGGAGCGGCTACCGAGCGGGGGGAAGCCTTGCGTCTGCAATCGCGCGAATACAAGGTCATGCTGCATGCCAAGGTGTTCACAGGCGATGAGACCGCCTGCCGGGCCGCGGTGGCGCGCTTCTGGGAGTATATCCGCGCGGAGTTGCAGGCTGCGGATATCGATACTCACGGCAAGCTCGATGCCCTGAACGACAGCAAGCAGCGCGACGTCTTTTTCCTGGATACCGGAAAACGCGACCTCTACCATCGTTCCGATCTGGTTTTCCGCCTGCGCCGCAAACTCGGCTCCAGCAAAGCCTGGGAGGCGACGCTGAAATTCCGGCATGGCGACCGCCTGCTTGCCAGGGCACAGGATTTTGACCTGAGGGACAAGGACGACAAGGAGCCCAAGTTCGAGGAGGATGTGAAGGGGATGCTGTCCGGCGACACGCCCCGTTTATGGGCGCTGTTCAGCCGCTCGGTGGACGCGGATTTCGATCCAGGGCACATGCCCGCGACGGTCGGCGAGTGCCTCGCGCCCTACAAGGAAATTCGACAGGCCGGGCTGCCGGACCCGGACACCCCGGTCCAGACCGTCGCCGGCCTGCATATCGTCGAGCATGTCTACGAGGAGGGGTGGATCCGGCTTTCGAAGGAGATCGACGGGGAATGCGCCCTCATCCTCTGGTGGAAGAACAGCGAGCCCCAGACGCCGATCGCCGCAGAGTTCAGCTTCCGCTTCGCCCTCGAAAAAGGTCACGCGGATATCAAGGTCGTGCGCAAGGCCTGGGTGACGCTGATGACGCTTCTCAAGTCGCCGCTGGTCGATCCCAACGGGCCGACCAAGACGGCCCTCGCTTATGGCGACGCGGAAATGTGATCATTCCCCGACCGCCACGCCCTCGCGGCGCGGGTCGGCGCTGCCGGCAAGGCCGCTCGCGGTGATTTCGATCGCATGCAGGCCGGAATTCATCTCGCCGGGCTTCACCTCGTAACCCAGTGCCTTCAAAGGCTCGGCAAGCTTTTCGGCCTCGGTGCCGGCCTCGATCTCATAAGGTCCGAAACGGTTGATGAAATGCGGCTGGGCGACGATCTGCTCCACCGGCATGCCCCAGTCGATATAGGCGATCAGCGCCTGGGCAACGTAGCCGATGATCTGGCTGCCGCCGGGTGAACCGATCGCCAGCAGCGGCTTGCCGTCCTTCATCACGATCGTCGGCGCCATCGAGGAGCGCGGCCGCTTGCCCGGCTCGACCCGGTTGGCGACGGCCAGGCTGCCGTCATGGGTCTTGAAGGAGAAGTCGGTCAGCTCGTTGTTGAGCAGGAAGCCGTTGGTCATCAGCCGCGAGCCGAAACCGCTTTCGATCGTCGTGGTCATCGAAACGACATTGCCCTCTCTGTCGACGATGACGAAATGGCTGGTGGAAGGCAGTTCGATCGCCGCATCGCGGCCGAACAGCAGCGCATGGTCCCATTCCGGCTCACCGGCCTTCACCAGGTCGGCGCCGAGAGCTTTCGTCCCGTCGAGCAGCGAAGCGCGCTTGCCGAGATAATCCTTCTTCAACAGGCCCTTGATCGGCAAGGGTTGGAAATCCGGGTCGGCGAGGTAGCGTTCGCGGTCGGCAAAGGCAAGCCGCTGCGCGTCGCCGATGATCCGCCAGCTCCCGGCGTTCTGTGGGCCGAGGGATTTGACGTCGAAATTCTCGATCAGCCCAAGCATCTGGCCGATCGCGACCGCGCCGGAGGAGGGCGGACCCATGCCGCAGACGTCGAGCGCCCGGTAGGCGGCGCAGACCGGCTCGCGTTCCTTGATGCGGTAATTGGCAAGGTCGGCGAGCGACAGGACCCCGGGATTTCCCGGTGCTTCGCGCACCGTTCTGACGATCGCCTCGGCAATCGGCCCCTTGTAGAAGGCGTCGGCGCCGCCGGTCGCAATCGCCTTCAGCGTTTCCGCATAGGCAGGGTTCTTGAGTACCGTGCCGGCCTTCAGGGGCGCGCCGGATGCGTCGTAGAAGTAACCCCTCGGACCGTCGTGTTTCTTCAGCCGGTCGCCGTCGGCGGTAATCAGCGAAGCCAGGCGGGGAGAGACCTGGAAACCGTCGGCGGCAAGTTTCTCCGCCCGCTCGAACAGGCTCGCCCAGTCGGCTTTGCCGTAGCGCTTATGGACTTCGGAGAGGAGGCGCACCGTGCCCGGCGTGCCGACCGAACGGCCGCCGATAACCGCCTCCATGAACTTCAGCGGCTGGCCCTGCGCGTCGAGGAAGAGTTTCGGCGTTGCCTCCATCGGCGCCGTCTCGCGGCCATCGAAGGTGGTGAGCTTGTTGGCGGCCGCATCGTAATAGACGAGGAAGGAGCCGCCGCCGAGGCCGGAACTCTGCGGCTCGACGAGACCGAGCACGGTCTGCACCGCGATCAGGGCATCGATCGCATTGCCGCCGCTGGCGATCACATCGCGCCCGGCTTCGGCCGCCAGCGGATTGGCGGCAGCGACCATGAAGTTTTTCGTCTCGACGCGCTTTGCGGATGTGAACCCCGTTGCCCGTTCCGGCGCAACGGTATCGGACGCCTGCTGGGCAAGCGCCGTGCCGCCCGGAAATATCGAGGCAGAAAGAAAAATGCCCGCGAAAAGACTGATCCCCGAAAATCCGGCCCGCATGACGCACCCTCCGCGTTTTATCCCTGCGGAAGAATGTGGGTTTCAGGATGACGAGGACAAGAGCACGTCAGCGCTTGCCGAGCGAAGCGAGGCGTTTCAGGGCTGCGACCTGGTGGCTGGCGCGCACGTCGGTTGGCGTCTCCTCCTCGCCCTGCCGGTCGACGGCCGGAACGATCGAGGCTTCGGTGCCGGTATCGATCGCCGTGCGGTCGCGGCCGCTGTCCTTGGCGGTATAGAGGGCCCGGTCGGCGGCGCTGAGCAGGAGGTCGAGGTCGGCGGTTGCTGCGCCCGCGAGCGCGATGCCGGCGCTGACGGTGACCGTGATATTGTGCTCGCCGGCGGCGATGGTCTGGCGCTTGAGCGTCAGGCGGATCGCCTCGGCGATGCTGGCGGCCTCGATCATGTCGACGACGCGCAGGATGGAGGCGAACTCCTCGCCGCCCATGCGGCCGAAGAAGCCGCGGCCGCGCAGCGAGGTCTGGCCGACCTGCGAAAAGGCGACCAGCACCGAATCGCCTGCCTGATGGCCGCAGCGGTCGTTGATCTGCTTGAAGTTGTCGAGGTCGAAATGCAGGAGCGCGATGAGCGGCTTCTCCTCGTTCTCGAGTTTTTTCAGGGCATGGAACTGGTCGATCAGGCCGCGCCGGTTGAGAACGCCGGTCAGCGGATCGGTAACGGCAAGCGTCTTGAGTTTCTCTTCCGACCGCTCGGTCAGCAGCTTGGAGCCGGTCATGATGCTGGCGATGAAACAGATTGCCGCCGGAACGAGCAGCCAGGGGGATTGCGGCGACGGCCCGAAGGATTTTGCCTCACCGATGACCGCCAGAACTGCGACCACGCCGTTCGCGCAAAATTGTATGGCAATGAAGGCCGCAAGCACCCGCCGCGTTATCCTCGACGCGCCGTTGTTCCTGAGGAGGATGGAGATCATCATCGCATGGCCGACCATGGTCGCGACATTATGGAGAGCCACCCGGTTGGCGAAGTTCTCGCGTATCGGATAGAGGAACATGCCCGCCACCCAGAGAAGCGCCGGAATGGCGATATAGGCGTCCACCGGCTTTCGGTCGAACTGCAGGAGGCCGGCGATCCACAGGCCTACGCCGGCGAGCGCGAGCGTATTGGCGATCTGGATGGAGACGAAATCGGGAATGTCGCCGCGCAACGCGACAAGGATAACGCCGATCCCGTGCAGCGCAAAACCGCTGCCCCAGCTCAGGTAGAACCGGTCCCGCTCGTAATACCAGCGTGAGCACAGGAGGACGGCAAGCGTCAGCGCCTCCGCCGCCCAGATCATCAGGCCCGTTAAAATATCCACCCGAAACTCCAATACTCGAAATCGAGCGGGTCCAACATGACATGCAGTCTTTAAGACGAGGTTGCATCGAATCACGGAAAATCCCCGTTCGGCCCGTCGCGGGGGAATTTTCGAGACGATGTTCACGCCTGCTTTACCCTGATCGCGCAAAAACCTGTGCCATCAGGGAAAACGGCGCCTCTGCCGGCTGTGATCCGGGGAGAATCGTAATAGCGGTCAGCCTCGCGCATCCCCGGGCAGTTAAGGATATCGGATGCTCCGTCTTGAAGTACCGGGCGTTGACACTCTATGTAGGGATGACCCATTCCATTTGATTCCGGAGCGCTTATCCGCCTTCGGCAAGTGCTTGACAAAGGACGGACATGAGAAATCCAGTTGATACCGCAATGGCCTTGGTGCCGATGGTCGTCGAACAGACCAATCGCGGTGAGCGCTCCTACGACATCTATTCGCGTCTTCTGAAAGAGCGCATCATCTTCCTGACGGGTCCCGTCGAGGACTATATGGCGTCGCTGATCTGCGCCCAGCTTCTTTTCCTGGAAGCGGAAAACCCGAAGAAGGAAATCGCCCTCTACATCAATTCGCCCGGCGGCGTCGTTACCGCCGGTATGGCGATCTACGATACGATGCAGTTCATCAAGCCGGCGGTTTCGACGCTCTGCATCGGCCAGGCCGCTTCCATGGGCTCGCTGCTCCTGTGCGCCGGCGAGAAGGGCATGCGCTTTGCTACCCCGAACTCGCGCATCATGGTGCACCAGCCCTCCGGCGGCTTCCAGGGCCAGGCGTCCGATATCGAACGCCATGCCCGTGACATATTGAAGATGAAAAGACGTCTTAACGAGGTCTACGTGAAGCATACGGGCCGCACGTTGGAGGAAGTCGAAAAGACCCTCGACCGCGACCACTTCATGACGGCCGACGAAGCCCAGGATTGGGGTGTCATCGACAAGATCCTGACATCGCGTCAGGAAATGGAAGGTGGCTCCGGAGACTGAGTCTGATTGCGGGACCTGTGCACCTCACCCCGATGTGAGCAAAAAGGGGTTTCAAGTCGCACGGAAAGCGCTATTAGTACTTATTAATGCTGTGGTGAACTTTTATGACATAGCATTCGTTTCTTAGGGGTTTCGTTGCCGCTGATCCCGCATGGTGTGCGCAGGATCGGTAGAGTACCCTTAAGGCAAGGCAGGCGCGCAAGGCCCGTCGGGCGCGCGCCGGCAAGCGGTAGAGTGGACCGCGCCCGTTTTGACGAGAGTGCGGAGTGCTGGAAGGAAAGTGATATGAGCAAAGTCAGCGGCAGCAACGGCGGCGACTCCAAGAATACCCTGTATTGCTCTTTCTGCGGAAAGAGCCAGCACGAAGTCCGGAAGCTGATTGCCGGGCCGACCGTATTCATCTGCGATGAATGCGTCGAACTGTGCATGGACATCATCCGCGAAGAGAACAAGACCTCGATGGTCAAGTCCCGCGACGGCGTGCCCACGCCTCAGGACATCATCAAGGTCCTCGACGAATACGTCATCGGCCAGAAGCAGGCAAAGCGCATTCTGTCGGTCGCGGTGCATAACCATTACAAGCGCCTGGCGCACGCCTCCAAGGGCGGAGACGTCGAGCTTGCGAAGTCGAACATCATGCTGGTCGGCCCGACGGGCTGCGGCAAGACCTATCTTGCCCAGACGCTCGCCCGCATCATCGACGTTCCCTTCACGATGGCCGATGCCACGACGCTGACCGAAGCCGGCTATGTCGGCGAGGACGTCGAAAACATCATCCTGAAGCTTCTGCAGTCTGCGGATTACAATGTCGAACGCGCCCAGCGCGGCATCGTCTACATCGACGAAGTCGACAAGATCTCCCGCAAGTCCGACAACCCGTCCATCACCCGCGACGTGTCGGGCGAGGGCGTGCAGCAGGCGCTTCTGAAGATCATGGAAGGCACGGTTGCCTCGGTTCCGCCGCAGGGCGGCCGCAAGCATCCGCAGCAGGAATTCCTGCAGGTCGACACGACGAACATCCTGTTCATCTGCGGCGGCGCCTTTGCAGGCCTCGACAAGATCATCTCGGCCCGCGGCGAAAAGACCTCGATCGGCTTCGGCGCCTCCGTGAAGTCTGCGGAAGACCGTCGCGTCGGCGAAGTGCTGCGCGAACTGGAGCCGGAAGATCTCGTGAAGTTCGGCCTCATTCCGGAATTCATCGGTCGTCTGCCGGTTCTGGCGACCCTCGAGGACCTCGACGAGGACGCGCTGATCCAGATCCTGTCCGAGCCGAAGAATGCGCTGATCAAGCAGTACCAGCGCTTGTTCGAGATGGAAGACGTCGATCTGACCTTCCACGAGGATGCGCTGCGCGAGATCGCCAAGCGGGCGATCACCCGCAAGACCGGCGCCCGCGGGCTGCGCTCGATCATGGAGAAGATCCTTCTCGACACCATGTTCGAACTGCCGACGCTCGAAGGCGTGCGTGAAGTGGTCATCTCGGACGACGTCGTGCGTGGAAACGCCCGGCCGCTCTACATCTATGCCGACCGGCAGGATGAAAAGGCGAACGTTTCGGCCTGATCCGTCTGTGTTCCGGATCGCACCATGGAGAGGCCCTATCGGGGCCTCTTTTTTATGTTGGTGGATAGCCTTGCTTATTTCGATTTTTCCACCATTTTTGTCTCGCGAAGAATTGCACCATATTCGTCTTGCATTAGAGACGTTGCGGGAAGATCATCGATGTTCGGGCTGCTTCGCCTGCATGTGATCGCAGGTTGGCCGTTCCGGTGAGTCGCGTCCCGTGTCCTTGGCGTTTCGCGTGGCGTAATGTGCGCACGCTTTGTAATACCCCTGTCACAATCCCATGCGGCGGCGGCCTTGCAAGGCTTGAAATCAAATTTCGAAAACTCCACTTTGGGCGAGAGTGAAGTGCCCGGGTGATTTGCCCGGGACGTATCCCGGAAACGGGACGATGGAAAGGAAATGAAATGACGAATTCAACGTCTGCGACGCCTGGTAGCGAAACCTATCCGGTGCTGCCGCTGCGCGACATTGTGGTCTTTCCGCATATGATCGTGCCTTTGTTCGTCGGACGGGAGAAGTCTATTCGCGCGCTCGAAGAGGTGATGGGTTCCGACAAGCAGATCATGCTAGTCACCCAGATCAACGCCGGCGACGACGATCCCGAACCCTCGGCAATCTACAAGGTCGGCACCGTCGCCAACGTGCTGCAGCTCCTGAAGCTGCCCGACGGCACCGTCAAGGTTCTGGTCGAAGGCCGCTCGCGCGCCAAGATCGACGGCTATACCGATCGTGAAGAGTTCTACGAGGCGACGGCGAGCGTTCTTGCCGAACCCGACGAGGATGCGGTCGAGGTCGAAGCCCTGTCGCGCTCCGTGGTTTCCGAGTTCGAAAACTACGTGAAGCTCAACAAGAAGATCTCGCCGGAAGTGGTGGGCGCCGCAAGCCAGATCGAGGACTATTCGAAGCTGGCCGATACGGTCGCTTCGCATCTGTCGATCAAGATCACCGAAAAGCAGGAAATGCTGGAAACGGTTTCCGTCAAGCTCCGCCTCGAAAAGGCGCTCGGCTTCATGGAAGGCGAGATTTCCGTCCTGCAGGTGGAAAAGCGTATCCGCTCGCGTGTCAAACGCCAGATGGAGAAGACCCAGCGCGAGTACTACCTCAACGAACAGATGAAGGCGATCCAGAAGGAGCTCGGTGACGGCGAGGAAGGCCGCGACGAGATGGCCGAGCTGGAAGAGCGCATCTCCAAGACGAAGCTGTCCAAGGAAGCCAAGGAAAAGGCCGATGCCGAGCTGAAGAAGCTCAAGCAGATGAGCCCGATGTCGGCGGAAGCCACCGTCGTGCGCAACTACCTCGACTGGCTGCTGGGCATTCCGTGGGGCAAGAAGTCGAAGGTCAAGGCCGACCTCAACAATGCCGAGAAGATCCTCGAAGCGGATCACTTCGGCCTCGACAAGGTCAAGGAACGCATCGTCGAATATCTCGCCGTGCAGGCCCGCGCGACCAAGCTCAAGGGCCCGATCCTGTGCCTCGTCGGCCCTCCGGGCGTCGGCAAGACCTCGCTCGCCCAGTCGATCGCCAAGGCGACCGGCCGCGAATACGTGCGCATGGCTCTCGGCGGCGTCCGTGACGAAGCCGAAATCCGCGGTCACCGCCGCACCTATATCGGCTCGATGCCCGGCAAGGTCATCCAGTCGATGAAGAAGGCCAAGAAGTCCAACCCGCTCTTCCTGCTCGACGAAATCGACAAGATGGGCATGGATTTCCGCGGCGATCCGTCCTCGGCCCTGCTCGAAGTGCTGGATCCGGCGCAGAACTCGACCTTCATGGACCACTACCTGGAAGTCGAATACGACCTGTCCGACGTGATGTTCATCACCACGGCGAACACGCTGAACATCCCGGCGCCGCTGATGGACCGTATGGAAATCATCCGCATCGCCGGTTACACCGAGGATGAGAAGCGCGAGATCGCCAAGCGTCACCTTCTGCCGAAGGCGATCAAGGAACATGCCCTGCAGCCGAACGAATTCTCGATCACCGACGATGCCCTGATGGCGATCAGCCAGCAGTACACGCGGGAAGCCGGTGTTCGTAGCTACGAGCGCGAGCTGATGAAGCTCGCCCGCAAGGCCGTCACCGAGATCATCAAGGGCAAGACCAAGTCGGTTGCGATCACCGCGGCCAACATCTCCGACTACCTCGGCGTTCCGCGGTTCCGCCATGGCGAAGCCGAGGGCGAGGATCAGGTCGGCGTGGTCACGGGTCTCGCATGGACGGAAGTCGGCGGCGAGCTGCTGACGATCGAAGGCGTGATGATGCCGGGCAAGGGCCGCATGACGGTCACCGGCAACCTCAAGGAAGTCATGAAGGAATCCATCTCGGCGGCGGCATCCTATGTCCGCAGCAGGGCCGTGGATTTCGGCATCGAACCGCCGCGCTTCGACAAGTCGGACATCCACGTCCACGTTCCCGAAGGGGCGACCCCGAAGGACGGCCCGTCGGCCGGTGTCGGCATGGCAACCGCGATCGTCTCGATCATGACCGGCATTCCCGTTCGTAAGGACGTGGCGATGACGGGCGAGATCACCCTTCGCGGCCGCGTTCTGCCGATCGGCGGCCTCAAGGAAAAGCTGCTTGCCGCCCTTCGCGGCAACATCAAGACCGTTCTGATCCCGGAAGAAAACGCCAAGGATCTGGCCGAGATTCCGGACAACGTGAAGAACAACATGGAGATCATTCCGGTTTCCCGCATGGGCGAGGTGATCCGTCACGCGCTTGTCCGTCAGCCGGAAGCGATCGAATGGGACGGTACGGTGGAAACCCCGCTGATCACCACGGTCGAAGGTGTGGACGACGCAGGCGTGACCATAGCGCACTGATCGATAGCCTTTTGGGTTATGCCAAATTGGCACCAGCAATGAAAAAAGCCGGCACAACGCCGGCTTTTTTTGTGAAAAATAACGCGTACCCCTTGTTTTTCAGGCGATTGCGGAGCTTTTGGGTTGCCACGGGCGGGCTCCTGACTATTGTCTGCCCCGATTACATGAGTCGTTCCAAAACCGTTTGAAAGGGGTGGAAACATGAATAAGAATGAGTTGGTATCCGCAGTGGCCGAGAAGGCCGGCCTCTCCAAGGCTGATGCCGCATCCGCTGTAGACGCCGTTTTTGAGACCGTACAGGCTGAACTGAAGAAGGGCGGCGACATCCGTCTTGCCGGTTTCGGCAGCTTCTCCGTTTCCCGTCGCGAAGCGTCCAAGGGTCGTAATCCCTCGACCGGCGCTGAAGTCGACATCCCGGCACGTAACGTGCCGAAGTTCTCGGCCGGCAAGGGCCTGAAGGACGCAGTCAACAGCTAACGCGCTGCCTTTAAGGCATCCTGTTGCAGTCTCGCATTTGAAAAGGCCCGGGTTTTTCCCCGGGCCTTTTTTTACGAACAGCTAATCTCCGCCCGCCACGACCCCGGATGCGAAAACTGTCATCCGCCTGTCACGACCGTGGCTCACAAGCCACCTGTGTTTCATGGACAGGAGGGCTTCCCATGACGTTTTCACTTCGTGCCGCGTTGACCGCAGCACTTCTTGCTTCGGTTGCCGTGCCGGCAAGCGCCGAACAGGTTTTCAACCGCATCGCGTCTTTCCCCGTCGCCGCCAATCTTCCCGCCGACAAGGACAAGCTGAGCCCGAGCTCGGCCGAAATCGTCACTGCCAGCGAAGACGGCATGACGCTCATCTATACCGATAGCCCGCTCGGCGCGATCGGCTTCGTCGACATCACCGATCCGAAGGCCCCGAAGCCGCTCGGCGCGCTGACCTTCAAGGGCGAACCGACCTCGGTTGCGTCGGTCGGCAAGAAGGTTCTCGCCGCCGTCAATACCGGCGAAAGCAAGCAGAAGCCGACCGGCATGCTCGCCGTCGTCGACATTGCGACGAAGAAGGTCGACCTGACCTGCGATCTCGGCGGCCAGCCGGATTCGATCGCCGTCTCCAAGGACAAGACCTTTGCCGTGATCGCCATCGAGAACGAGCGCGACGAGGAGGTCAACGATGGCGCCCTCCCGCAGATGCCGGCCGGTGACCTGGTGATCGTCTCCCTGAAGGACGGCACCGCCGACTGCGCCTCGATCAAGCACGTGACGCTGACCGGCCTTGCCGGTGTCGCGCCGGAAGATCCGGAGCCGGAATTCGTCGCCATCAACGACAATGGCGAAATCGCCCTGACGATGCAGGAAAACAACGAGATCGTCATCATCGACGGCAAGACCGGCCAGGTCACCGGGCACTTCTCCGCCGGCAAGGCCGATCTCGAAGGCATCGACAACAAGACCGACGGCCAGCTGTCCTTCACCGGCAAGGCTTCGGCGCTGCGCGAACCTGACGCCGTCAAGTGGCTCGACAACAACCGTCTCGTCGTCGCCAACGAAGGCGACTGGAAGGGCGGCTCGCGCGGCTTCACCATCTTCGACCGCACCGGCAAGGTTCTCTACGAATCAGGCGCCTCGCTGGAGCGCGCGGTTGCCCGCCTTGGCCATTTCCCGGAAAAGCGCGCGCGCTCGAAGGGCATCGAGGTCGAAGGCATGGAAGCTGCGACCTTCAACGGCCAGAAGTATCTCTTCCTGCTCGCCGAACGCGCCTCTGTTGTCGCCGTCTACAAGGATACCGGCGCCGAACCGCAACTCATGCAGATCCTGCCGTCGGGCATCTCGCCGGAAGGTGCCGTCGCCATTCCTGGCCGCAATCTGTTTGTGACCGCCAACGAAGTCGATCTCGGCAAGGACGGCGGCGCCCGTTCGCATGTGATGATCTACGCCCTGGAAGAAGGCGTCGCCAACTATCCGAAGCTCGTCTCCAAGGACCTCGACGGCAACGTGCTCGGCTGGGGCGCTCTCTCGGGCCTCGTCGGTGACACCCAGAAGGACGGCATCCTCTATGCCGTCAGCGACTCGGTCTACAACATGCAGCCGTCGATCTTCACCATCGACACCACCAGAAAGCCCGCTGAAATCACCGGCGTCCTGCGCATCACCCGCGGCGGCCAGCCGGCCCAGAAACTCGACATCGAGGGCATCGCGCTCGACGGCAAGGGCGGTTTCTGGCTGGCGTCGGAAGGCGACTCCGCCAAGCTGACCGGTCACGGCCTCTACAATGTCGACGCCAAGGGCGAGATCAAGGCAGAGATCGGCCTGCCCGCAGACCTGCTCGCCGGCGAGACCCGCTTCGGTTTCGAAGGCGTGACGACGGTCGGATCAGGCGACGACATGGTTCTGTGGATGGCGATGCAGCGCGAGTGGAAGGACGACCCGAAGGGCACCGTCAAGCTCGTCTCCTACAAGCCGAAGTCCAAGGAATGGGGCGCCGTGCGCTACCCGCTCGAGAAGGCCGGGGCCGGCTGGGTCGGCCTTTCGGAAATCACCGCCCATGGCGATTATGTCTACATCATCGAGCGCGACAACCTGATCGGCGATGCCGCCAAGTTGAAGAAGCTCTATCGGGTGGCGATCGCCGACCTGAAGCCGGCCAAGATCGGCACCGATCTGCCGGTGGTCAAGAAGGAAGAAGCCCACGATTTCATCCCGGATCTGAAGGCTTCGAACGGCTACGTGGTTGACAAGCTGGAAGGCTTCACCTTCGACAAGTCCGGCAAGGCCTTCGCCGTCACCGACAACGACGGCGTCGATGACAGCTCCGGCGAGACGCTGTTCTTCCCGGTCGATCTCAAGGGCACCAACTAAGCCCCTTCAAGGCTGAAGCGGAAAAGGCCGGGTTCTGCCCGGCCTTTTTGTGTAAGGAGATGCGATGGATATTGGCATAGAACTGGCGTCTGCTGCGCACAAACCTCTGCTGAGGGATCTTCTGTCCGAATACCTCGCGGAGTCCGAACGGTATGGCGGCTCCGGCCCCGACTACCCGTATTTCGATGCCTATTGGCTGGAGCCAGAAGGCCGCTGGCCCTATCTCATCCAACGGAACGGCGAATGTATCGGCTTCGCCTTCGTCAATACCTGGTCACCATCCGGCCGAGGCACGGATTTCTCGATCGCCGAATTCTACATCGTGCCGCAAGCGAGGCGGCATGGTACTGGACGCGGCGCGGCGACCGCAGTCCTGCACGCGCATCCCGGCCTCTGGGAATTGAGCGTCATGGCGTTGAATACGCCCGCTCAGGCCTTCTGGCCGGGGGTGATCGACGCTGCCGGAGGACGTGACGTGGAGCGGATGAAATCCGATAGCGGGACGATCTACCGGTTCACGATCGGCGTGTAGAAGAAAAGCTAAGCACCGTCGGCGATAGCCCCTCATCCGGCTGCCGCCACCTTCTCCCCGTTCTGACGGGGAGAAGGGACTTGTGGCACCGCCGGTGCTCCATCTTCCTTCTCCCCGCGCGCGGGGAGAAGGTCCCGGCAGGGGGATGAGGGGCGGACCACTCCTGAATATTCTACCAGCGCTGATGCACATGCGGGGCGACCAGCCGCGCATAGATTTCCTTAGTCGCGGTCATCACGTCGTCCGAGATCGCAGGAAGGTCGGCTGCCGCCGCGTTGCCCCTGGCCTGCGCCTCGTTGCGGGCGCCCGGAATGACGACGGTGACAGCCTCGTTCATCAGAATCCATTTCAGCGCAAAGGCCGCCATCGACGCTCCTGCCGGTACCAGCTTGCGGACTTCCTCGACTGCCTGGAGGCCGACTTCGAACGGCACGCCGGCAAAAGTCTCGCCGACATCGAAGGCATCGCCATTCCGGTTGAAATTGCGGTGGTCGTCCTTGGCAAAGGCTGTATCGCGAGAAATCTTGCCGGACAGCAGGCCGCTTGCGAGCGGCACGCGGACGATGACCGCGACGTTCTTCCGCCTGGCCTCATTGAAGAACAGGTCGGCCGGGCGCTGGCGGAAGATGTTGTAGATGATCTGGATGCTGGTGACGCCGGGATATTCGATCGCCTTCAGCGCTTCCTCGACCTTCTCGACGCTGACCCCGTAATTCTTGATCTTGCCGGCACGGCGCAGATCGTCGAGCGCGCCAAAGACCTCCGGACGGTAAAGGACTTCGGTCGGCGGGCAGTGGAGTTGCACGAGGTCGAGGCTGTCGAGCTCGAGGTTCTTGAGGCTGCGGTCGATGAAGCCTTCGAGATTGGCCTTGGTATAACCCTCGGCGACATGCGGGTTCAGGCGCCGGCCGGCCTTGGTGGCGACCATCGGACGATTGCCGCCGCGCGACTTCAGGACGCCGGCAATGATCTTTTCCGAGCGGCCGTCGCCATAAACGTCGGCAGTATCGATGAAGGTGACGCCGGCATCGAGCGCCGCTTCCAGCGCCTTCGCCCCGTCCGCTTCGCCGACGTCGCCCCAGGAGCCGCCGATCTGCCAGGCGCCGAAACCGATCTCGCTGACGGTGAAGGATGTGCGTCCGAACGCGTGGTTTCTCATGGTGTCCTCCGAGTTTGATTGGGCTATCCACAGGCTGCGGAACCCCGAGCTTTCTTCGTGCCCGGCATTTGCCTAAAACACCTGATCTGCTCCGGCAACCGAAACAAGCGATTCGATGACCTCCTTCCGATTCATCCACGCCGCCGACCTGCATCTCGGCAGTCCCTTCCAGGGGCTGGCGCTGAAGGATGCCGCGATTGCCGAACTGTTCATCGAGGCGAGCCGCAGGGCGTTTTCAGCCCTGGTCGACCAGGCGGTCGAGCGCAGGGTGGACTTCTTCATCGTCGCCGGCGACGTCTATGACGGCGACTGGAAGGACAACAAGATCGGCCTGTTCTTCAACCGTGAAGTGGCACGGCTGGAACGCGCCGGCATTCCGGTCTTCCTGTTGAAGGGTAATCACGATGCCGAAAGCGTCATCACCAAAACGATCACCTTGCCGAAGAATGTCAGCGAGTTCCCGGTCAACAAGCCGGGCAGTTTCAAGCTCGATCACCTGAAGGTGGCGCTGCACGGCCAGGGTTTTGCCGAACGTTCGGCGACCGAGAACCTGGCGCTGGCCTATCCGAAGCCTGAAACGGGCTGGTTCAATATCGGTGTGCTGCACACCTCGCTCACCGGCCGCGAGCCGCATGCGCCCTATGCGCCGTGTTCGGTCGAGGACCTGCGCTCGCGCGGTTACGATTATTGGGCGCTCGGCCATGTGCATGATTTCGAGATCGTCGCCGAGGACCCGCTGGTGGTTTTTCCGGGCAATCTCCAGGGCCGCTCGATCCGCGAGCAGGGGGCGAAAGGCGCGGTCCTGGTGACCGTCGAGGACGGTCGCATCACCCATGAGCGGATCATTACCGACAGCGCCCGTTTTGCCGAGCTCGGGGTCGCAGTCGAACCGGACGACAACATCCCGGCGATCCTGCGCCGCACCGAGAATGGGTTGGAAGATGTCGTCGAGCGGATGGAAGGCCGGCCGCTGGCGCTGCGCATCCGTCTGACCGGAAAAAGCCGATTCCGCAACGAACTGACCGCCCGCGCCGAGGACTTCCGAGACGAGGTGCAGGCCGCCTGCCATCGCTCTCACCAGGACATCTGGCTCGAAAAGCTGGAAGTGCGGCTGGAACCGGCAACCAACGGCGCGAGCGTCGCGACCGACCTGCTCGGCCTCGAAGGCCTCATTCCCATGGGCGGCTTCGCCCCGGAACTGCTCGCCGATGCGAATGCCAAGATCGCCGAGATCACCGCCCGCCTGCCGGGTGGCATAGGTGCCGGCGATCTGGCACTCGGTGACGATGCCGAAGCGCTGCTGGCGGAGGCCCGCGATCTCCTGCTCTCGCGTGCGGCGAGGGCTGGCTGATCCATGCGTTTCAACCGCCTCGACATTCTGCGCTACGGCGCCCTGACGGACCGGATGCTCACCTTCCGCCCGGACGCCAGATTGCATGTGATCTATGGCCCGAACGAGGCCGGAAAATCTTCGGCGCTGTCGGCAATCTCAGACCTCCTGTTCGGCTTCCCGAGTGCCGCCGAATACAGCTTCCTGCATGACCCGACCGCGCTTCGCGTCGGTGCCGCGATCACCGCGCGCGACGGCCAGATGCTCGAATTCCGCCGCCGACGCGGCCGCAAGAACACGCTGCTCGCCACCAGCGAGGCAGAAGAGGCCATAGCCGAGGATGCCCTGGCGCCGTTCCTGGGGACCCTTTCCCGCGACGTGTTCGAACGCGCCTTCGGCCTCGATTCCGCATCGCTGCGGGCCGGCGGCGAGACGATGCTGAAAAGCGGCGGCGAGATCGGCAGCCTGCTGTTTTCCGCAGCCTCCGGCCTGACCGGGCTCTCGGACCTGCGCAAGTCGCTCGATGCGGAAGCCGACGGCATCTATGCGCCTCGCCGCTCCAAGGACCGCTTGTTCTATCAGGTCATCGACAGCCACGACGAGGCGCGCAAGGCCGAGCGCGACAACGAGCTGAAATCCGGCGACTGGAAAAAACTGCTTGGCGAACAGGCAGAGCTCGACGCGGACCTCGCCGCGGTGCAGGTCGAACGGCAGGAAACGAAACGCGCCCTCGATCGTTTGCGGAAACTGCAGCGGCTGGAACCGGTGCTGCGGGAGATCGACCGCGAGCGGCAATTGCTGACGCAATACGAGGCGCTGGCTCTGCTGCCGGCCGGCTTCGAGGAGCGCCTGTCCGCGGCTCTGGAGGCGGAGCACAAGAACGCGGAAGCGCTCAAGGCGGCGGAGGTCGAGGTATCGCGTCTGCGCGACGAGATCAGCGCCGTGCATGTCGACGAGGCACTGATCGCCGCGGCGCCCAGGATACTGGCCGCCCATGCGGAAAAGGGCGCCTATCTGAAGGCTCGGGAAGATATCGCCCGGGTGCGCGGCGAGGTGGACGATTTTGACCAACGTATCGGGCAGGCCGCCCGCCGGCTTGGTTTTGGCAAATTCGAGGAGCTTCAGCGCGCCCAGCCGGCCGATGCCGATCTCGTGCGCCTCCGCAAGCTGGTCGAGGAGGGCAGCGAGTTTGACCGGAGCCTGAAGCAGCTCCGCCAGCAGATCGAAGACGCGCAGGATGCCCTGCGGCGGCTCGGAGACCATGGTCCTGACGGCCGCCTGATCGATCCGAAACCGTGGGCGGAACAGCTCGCCGCACTACGCCCCGATATCAACGAAATCTCCGGCATCGAGACCCTGCAGGTGCGCGTCGCCCGTGCCGAAAGCGATCTTGCCGCCGCCGCCGCGCGCCTCGATCCGCCGGTCAAGGATATCGCCCGCCTTCTCTCGGTGCCGCTGCCGGATATCGCGACGCTTACCCATCACCGCCGGCTGATCGAAGCGGCCAAGGCGGAGAGCGCCCAGGCGGCCCAAAAACTCGCCGGCATCCGCGACGAAGTCACGGCGATCACCGGCCAGCTTGCGGCGCTGGAAGGGCAGGGGCGGATTGTCTCCCGCGCGGATATCGCAGCCGTCCGAGCCGGCCGCGATGAGAAGATCGAGGCGTTCGGCGCAAAGCCGTCTGCCGACAAACTCGACGAACTGAAGATCGCCGTGGAGGATGCGGACCGGTTGGCTGATACGGCGCTCGCCGATGCCGAACGTGTCTCGCGCCATGCCCAACTCACCCTGCGGCAGCGGGAACTGCAACAGGCTCTCGGCGCTGCCGAGATCACTGCCAAGGAAAGCGGCATTGCAGCCGCCGATGCGGTCACCGAATTCGAGGACCTTTTCCACGCAGCCCCGGTTGCGCCGTCCACACCGGAGCGGATGATCGAATGGCGCCGTGCCGTCGACGGGCTTTCCCTGCTGTCGGGGGCACTGAACGAGGCGCGCGACGAGTTGGAGGCGCTGCGTCTCAGGGAGGAAAAACTCAAGCCTGCCTTGCTGGTGCTGGCCGATGCCATCGGTCTCGCCGCGTCCGCACTGCCGCCGCTGGCACTCGCCCGTGGGCTGGAACGCCGGATCGGGGAACTGACCGAGCGCTGGACCGAAAGCCGTTCGCTGGAAGGCAAACGCCATTCCGCCGAGGAGGCGCTGGAAAAGCTGGAGGAACGCGAGACCGGTCTGCGCCGGGATATCGAACGCTGGCGCTCGACCTTCTCCAATGCCGCAGTCCTGGCGGGTCTTTCGGAAGACGCGACGGTCGACATGGCTCTTGCGGCGCTTGATGTCTGGCGCACCGTTCCCGATCTTCTCTCCGAACGCGAAAACCGGGACCGCCGCGTCAAGGGCATGGCGCGGGACATGGAGGATTTCGAAGCGGAGGTGAAGGCGCTCGCCGCCGCAGTGGCGCCGGATCTGGTCTCGCTGCCTGCCGATGTCGCGGCAGGCATGCTGAATGACCGCGCAACAGATGCAAGGACCGCCGCAAACCAGCGGGCGACGCTTACGACAGCGCTGGAGCGCGCCGAGCTCGCGGTGGCCCGGCACGCCGCCGACGCGGAAAGACTTGTGGCGGACCTGCGCGGGTTTGCCGCTGCCGCATCCAAGGATATCGAGGAGGCCGATGGCCTTCTCCGTGATCTTCGCGAACGCAATCGGTTGGAAACGAGCCTCGCGCAATGCCGCAGCCGCTTTGCCGAACAGGCGGACGGTGCGACCGAGGACGAGGCACGCGCCGCGCTTGTCGGTTTCGACAGGATCGCCGCCGGCCTGGAAATCGAGCGGCTGGATGCCGAGGATGCCCGGCAGGTCGAACGCATGAAGATACTCGGCATTGCCCAGGCCGATAGCGAGCGCCGCCGCCGCGAGCTGGAAACAGGCATCGGTGCCGAACGCGCCGTCTTCCAGAAGCTCGCTGCTGAACAGGAAGCCAAGGAACTGGCGCGGCGTTGGGTGGTTCTGAAGCTCGCCGCCGGCCTTCTGGCGAGCTCGATGGAAGCCTATCGCGAACGCCAGGCCGATCCGGTCATGCAGCGGGCAGGGAAGGTCTTCGCCGATTTGACCGGCGGCCGTTTCTCGCGCCTCGTCCAGGTTTATGACGAGCGTGACGAACTGCAGCTTGCGGTCGAACGGCAAACCGGCGAGCAGGTGAGGCTTGACGGCTTGAGCGAAGGCACAGGCGATCAGCTCTATCTGGCGCTGCGGCTCGCCTTCCTGGAAGACTATTGCAGCCGCAACGAACCGGCGCCGCTGATCCTCGACGACATATTCCAGACCTTCGACGACGAACGGACCGCGGCCGGCATCCGGACGCTCGCGGCGGCGGGCGAAAAATTCCAGACGGTGCTCTTCACCCACCAGATGAGCCTGGTCGAGACGGCGCGCCGCGAGCTGGGGGACGGGCTGGACCTCGTCCAGTTGGAGCGGGTTTAAGAGGCGGATTGCGGCTGAGACGGGCTGCGCAGCGCCAGGCAACCGATCGGCATGCGATAGACCGGCGCCGTCCATCTGTCCGGCGGGGGCGATGGGTGTTCACCGCATCCAGCCGCCTGGCGACGCGGCAGGATCAGCAGATTGTAGCGCCGCGCGTCGCTGATCTCACGGCTGAACGTCATCCGGTAGTTTTCGACGATCGAGCTGAACTCGGTGCGTCCCGCCAGTTTCTCGATCAGATAGGTTCTCGTTTCCGGCGTCATCGGCAGGCCGAAACGCTCGGTGGCCCCGATCGCTTCGCTGAGTACCGCAAGCTCCGTGGTCAGATCCGTCAGGCTGACCTTGATGCGGAAGCTGCTCATGATGTCGGGCTCCGTGCCGCGCGCCTGGATGAAGAGGGCGGCTGGTTCAGGCTCATTCCCGAACTCCTTGAAGAACAGGCATTCCCAATCTTCACCCGAACGGCTGAAGGTCGGTGCCGTGCCTCTGTCGTCCCGCAGCAGGTCGCAGCGCTCCGCGGCCGAAAGCGCCTCGGTCTTCTCGAACACCGCCATCCGCTCCAGGCCCGCCTTGAGAAGCCAGGGCGGGTAGTGTCTCTCCGGCGGCCGCGATTTGTGCCTGCCGACCCGCAATTGCGGCGCCGCCGGCGTGGGAAGAAGGTACTCCTCCAGCGCGAGTTGCCGGACCAGACGCTTATAGTTCCGGCCGTCGTTGACTGCGAGCACGGTTGCCGCGAGGGCGGCTAGGACGACCGCAAGGAGAAAGCCGAAAACCAACCCCGCCGAACGCTGCCTGCGGCGGCGATCGGCTGGTGTCTGTCTGTCTGCCTTACCCTCCTCCGGCATGGCTCCGCTTTCGATCGAGGATGCCCGGCGTCTGTCCCGCCGCCGACATAACACGCTTCTTCGGCCCGACGATCAAGCCGCCGCTGTTCTGGTAGCATCGGCGTCGGCTCGCCCATATCCCTGTCGTTCAAAGGAACGAGAAGCGTCCGCCGTCGATCTTGAGGACGGTCAGCCTGCCGGAGAAATAGGCGCCCGTATCGATGCCGATCCGGCCGGGTCCGAAATCCGGTTCCGGTTGCGGCGTATGGCCGTGGATGACGAGAAGCGGCAGCTGCGGCCCGGTGGCAAGAAACGCCTCGCGGATCCAGAGCATGTCTTCCTCGGTCTGCTGTTTGAGCGGGATCCCCGGCCTCAGGCCCGCATGGACGAAGACGAGCTTGCCGATCGTCAGGCTGGCCGGGAGATTGGCGAGGAATTTCCTGTGCGGCACCGGCACGGCCTCCATCAGTAGATCGCCGAACTTGGAGCCGCGCTTCCTGCCGCGGGCACCGAACTGGTATGGGTCCATGCCGTAGGACAGCAGCGTCTGTTCGCCGCCCATTCCCAGCCATTCGGAATAACGTTCCGGATCGTCCACGAACCTCATGAAGATATCGTCATGATTGCCGCAGAGCGCTATCCGCCTCAATCCGTACTCGCTCGGCCTGATCAGATGTTCCAGGACATGGCTCGAAGCCGGCCCCCGATCGACATAGTCGCCGAGCAGGATGACCATGCCGGGACGTCGGTTCTCTTCCATATCGTGAGCGATACGCGCCTCCGCATCCCGAAGCAGGTCGAGGCAGCCATGCACATCGCCGATCGCATAAATCGGATAGGGGGGCGGGGTCTGACCGAGATCGATCCGGCGGCGGCGAGGCCGGATCGGTCTTGCCGGCCGGCGTCCCCAAAACCAGTCCGTCAACTTTCGCATGCTTACCGCCATCCGCCTGATATGTACGATCCCGCCGCCAATGAGAAGTGGATGCCCCAAGGAGTGTTAACAACGTCCGAAGCGCCGGACTTTTGGAAACCGTTATCGTAATCGCCGCCGCATCTGTGGGGACAATTCCACAGGCGGACAAGGCCGTTCGACAGCGTTGGCGGCGAAGGGCTTGTATTCTGTGGATAGCAAATGATTAACCAAGTATGTTGTTGATTTGCCACAGCATGCGGATTTTCGATTCGCCCCCGGTTTACCCCTTAGAATCACCGGGTCCCCTCATCGGCTAAACCGATACCATACTTTGGGTTGTATGGCGGGGCGTATGTTTAGGTCCTTGGGTGCTGTTTTAACGCTTGCTACTATTGCGTTTTTGTCCGGCTGCATGGGACTTCCGAGGTCCGGCCCGGACCCGCACGCCGTTGAAGCCAATGCAACCGTGAAGGCTTTTTCCGCCGTCGGCAACAAGGCCGGGATCGACTACGCGCTAATCGACATCAACAAGGCAGTCCTGGCCCATCTGCCGAAATCGGCAGGGCCCGGCTTGAGCGCCGATTTCGGCTCTGGCAGCAGCGGTCCGCCGCCGCTCACCCTCGGTGTTGGCGATGTCGTTCAGGTCTCCGTCTTCGAAGCGCAGAGCGGCGGCCTGTTCATTCCCGCCGATGCCGGCGCCCGCCCCGGCAATTACATCACCCTTCCGAACCAGACGATCGGTCGTGACGGCACATTGAGCGTCCCATACGCGAACAAGGTGAAGGCCGCCGGCCGTCCGGTCGATGCCGTGCAGCTCGATATTGCCGAGCGGCTGGCCAACCGTGCCATCGAGCCCCAGGTCGTCATCTCGACGGTGACGAGCCGTTCGATGGGGGCGTCGGTGCTTGGCGACGTCAAGCAGGCGAAGAAGATCGAACTCAGCCCCGCCGGCGACCGCATCATCGACGTGATCTCCGAAGCCGGCGGTTTGAGTGTCCCCAAGGAAGAGGCGACCGTCACCCTGCAGCGCCGCGGCCGCAGCGTCACCGTTGCCTATCGGACGCTGAGCGAGCATCCGCGGGAGAATATCTATGTACAGCCGGGCGATACGATCTTCGTCGATCGCAACCGCCGGACCTTCTTGGCCTTCGGCCTGACCGGTGAAAGCGGACGTTTTGATTTCGACGATGCCAATCTGTCGCTCGGGGAGGCCTTGGCGAAGGCCGGCGGACTGCTCGATGACAAGGCCGAGCCGCAATCGGTCCTGCTCTACCGCCTCGTGGAGCGTGATTTCCTGCGCAATATCGGCCTCGACGTCAGCCGGTTCAGAGCCAGAGATGTGCCGGTGATCTTCCGCGCCAATCTGGGCGATCCGGCCGCGTTCTTCGCCGTCCAGCAATTTCCCATGCAGGACAAGGACGTGATCTATGTATCGACGGCCGATGCGGTCGAGCTTGCAAAATTCCTTACCGTCCTCAATTCGGTCACCGCTTCCACCCGGGATATCGCGAGTAGTCATGATGCGTGGCGCGACTGACATTCCGGCCGCCTGCGGCCGCTCCGGATCGGTCTGGCCCTCCGTGCACACCGGTCGGGTGATGTCATGAACCAGCGGGCCGTTTTTCTCACCCGCCACCGGCAGGAGCCTCGCGACGAGGACGCTCCGGAACTGGACATGGATGGCCTGATCGCCATCGTTCGGCGGCAGTGTCGGGTGGTCGGCCTCTGCGTCGCGGTGTTTCTGGCGCTCGGTATCGGGTTCCTCCTCACTGCCGTGCCTCGATATACCGCCAGGACCAGCGTGCTGATCGACCGCGGCAACCGGCAGGTGGTCGAGCAATTGTCGACGATCGGTGGGGTCATGGACGACGAGGCGTCGGTCCTCAGCCAGGTCGAACTGCTGCGCTCGGAGACGATAGGCCTGTCGGCAGTCGACAGACTGAAACTGCAGGATGATCCGGAATTCATGGGCGGAGGCCGAAATCCGTTGCTCGCCGCCGCATCCGAAATACGGTCGATGCTCGATGTTCGGCAATGGCTGCGAGGCGATGGCCCGTTGCGCCCCGATGAGAGCGAGGCGCAACGCCGCCAGGCGCTGGTGCGGCTTCTCGACAATATGAAAGTTTCGCGCGTCGGGCGTTCCCATGTCCTGGAAATCGCGTTCACGGCCACATCGCCGGGGCTTGCCGCAGCCGTCGCCGGCGCGATCGCGGATGCCTACCTGACCGACAAGCTCGACGCTAAATACGATGCCACAAGGCGGGCCGGCAACTGGCTGCTGGAGCGCATCGAGGAACTGCGGCAGCGCTCGCTGGAGTCCGATTTGGCAGTCCAGAGATTTCGCGCCGCCAACGGCCTCGTTGTCGCCAACGACAAGCTCGTCTCCGACCAGCAGCTTACCGAAATGAACAGCGCCCTCATCGTGGCGCGTGCCGATACGGCCAGGGCCCGGGCACGTTCCGAGCGGATCGAAGCGATCATCGCGAGCGGCGAGAGGGACGCGATCGTCACCGACGCGCTGGACAGTTCGGTCATCAGCTCGCTGCGCGAAAAATACCTGGAGTCGTCGAAGCGGGAGGCAGAGATATCGAGGCGGCTTGGGCCGGACCATGTTCAGGCGGCCCGCCTTCGCCAGGAGATGGCGGAATATGACCGGTTGACGTTCGACGAGATCAGGCGGATCGCCAGGAGCTACCAGAGCGAACTGGAAGTCGCCCGATCGCGCGAGCGCCAGATTACCCAAGGGGTACGCAACGCCACCGACGTCAGCGTCACCGCAGGGGAGACGCAGGTGCAGTTGCGGGAGCTCGAACGGGCGGCCGAAACCTACCGGAACCTCTACCAGAGTTTCCTGCAGCGATATCAGGAGGCCGTGCAGCAGCAGTCATTTCCCGTCACGGAAGCACGGATCATTTCCCGAGCCGTGCCGCCGACGGGCGCCAGCGAACCGCGGCTGTCGCTGGTGCTTGCGCTTTGCCTCGCACTCGGCTGCGGCGTCGGCGGAGCGGTCGGGGCATTCCGCGAGTTCCGGGACCGGTTTTTCCGCACCGGCGAACAGCTGAGGCATGTTCTCGGCCTCGAATACCTCGGGTCGGTCCCGCTGGTGGAACCGCAGCCGGGCGGAAGCCCCCCGGCGGAGCCCGTGAAGGGAGAGGTCTGCAGGAAGAATGGGCTATCGGCCTTTGCGACCGCGCATCCGTCTTCCGCCTTTGCCGAAACGTTGCGCAGCGCCCGGATCGCAGCGGACGTCCATATCGACAGGCCGCACAAGGTCATCGGCATCGTTTCGATGCTGCCTGGCGAGGGTAAATCGACGATCGCCATGAATTTCGCCCGGGCCCTGGCCGGAAGCGCGAGGACGTTGCTGATCGATGCGGATCTGCGCAATCCGGGTGCCACCAGGGCGCTGGGCCAGCATGCGCAAGAGGGGCTGATCGAAGTGCTGCTGGAAGGCCACACGCCGGCTTCCACGATGTTGATCGACCGGGAGACCGGCTTGAGGTTCCTGCCTGCGGTCGTCAAACGGCGGATACCTCATTCGTCGGAACTGCTGGCATCGGCCGCCATGGCCAGGCTGTTGGCGCAGATGGCCGGCGACTTCGATTATATCGTCCTCGACCTGCCGCCGCTTGGGCCCGTCGTCGATGCGAGGGCCATCGCCCCGCGTGTCGACGGCTTCATCATGGTCGTCGAATGGGGCGAGACATCCCGAAAAGCCGTCAAGGAAACGTTGGATGCCGAGCCTCAGATCGCCGGCCGTTGCCTCGGCGTGATCCTCAACAAGGTCGATGCCGCCAGGATGAAGCTTTATGAGGGATATGGTTCCTCGGACTATTATGCATCGCGTTACACGCACTATTATCATGAAGCGCATCCTGACCCGATGCCGGTTTCCACCGGCGCCGCAAGCAGGATGAAAACGGCAAGGGAGAAGCCTGACGACGGCCGATGATCTTTTCTGAAGCGTTTCACTGCAATGTTTGGCATAAGCCCGGGATGCTACGAATCACTGTATGTCTCGGATTCGCCGCATTCCGGGGGACATCACAATGGTGTTCCCAGTGCTTGCGACTGGCACATTGCGCGCATCGACGTGCACGTTTCACTTAAAGACTGACGGGTTCCGTTAGGGGGATATGATGACTGGAAATGTGAAGAGCAACGGCAAGGTAGCATTGATCACCGGGGTAACGGGCCAGGACGGCGCTTACCTTGCGGAACTGCTGCTGGCGAAGGGCTATACCGTCCACGGCATCAAGCGGCGCTCTTCCTCCTTCAACACCAACCGCATCGAGCATCTCTACGAAGATCCGCATGTGGCAGACCCGCGTTTCATCCTGCATTTCGGCGACATGACGGATTCCACCAACCTCATCCGCGTCGTGCAGGAAGCCCAGCCGGACGAAATCTACAACCTTGCCGCCCAGAGCCACGTGCAGGTCTCCTTCGAGACGCCGGAATATACCGCCAATGCGGACGGCACCGGCACGCTGCGCCTGCTCGAGGCGATCAGGCTCCTCGGCCTTTCCAAGAAGACCCGCTTCTACCAGGCCTCGACCTCGGAACTCTACGGCAAGGTCCAGGAAGTGCCGCAGAGCGAAACGACGCCCTTCTATCCGCGTTCGCCCTATGCGGTTGCCAAGCTCTACGCCTATTGGATCGTCGTCAACTACCGCGAGGCCTACGGCCTGCATGCCTCGAACGGCATCCTGTTCAACCACGAGAGCCCGATCCGCGGCGAGACCTTCGTCACCCGCAAGATCACCCGCGCGGCCGCCGCCATCCATCTCGGCCTGCAGGAACGCCTCTTTCTCGGCAATCTCGACGCCAAGCGCGACTGGGGCCATGCCCGCGAATATGTGCGCGGCATGTGGCTGATGACGCAGCAGGACGAGCCGGACGACTACGTTCTGGCAACCGGCGAGACCCATACGGTGCGCTCCTTCGTCGAAAAGTCCTTCGCCAAGGTCGGCATGCCGATCGAGTGGCGCGGCGAGGGCGTCGAGGAGAAGGGCTACGACACGACATCCGGCGAATGCGTCGTGGCGATCGATCCGCGCTATTTTCGCCCGACGGAAGTCGACCTGCTGATCGGCGACCCCACCAAGGCGCACCGTAAGCTCGGCTGGAAGCACGAGACCAACCTCGATCAGCTGATCGCCGAAATGGTCCGGGAGGACCTGAAGGTGATGGCGCGCAACGTACCGACCTCGGGCGGCAACAAGGGCCTCTCCCATGCCTGAGACGATCTACAGCCTTGCGGGGAAGAAGGTCTATGTCGCGGGACATCGCGGCATGGTCGGCTCGGCGATCGTCCGCCGTCTGGCCTCGGAAGGCTGCGAGATCCTGACGGCGGCGCGCGGTGATGCCGATCTGACGCGCCAGGCGGAAGTCGAGGCCTGGATGGAGAAGAACCGCCCGGACGCGGTGTTCCTGGCGGCCGCCAAGGTGGGCGGCATCCTTGCCAACGACACCTATCCGGCCGATTTTCTCTACGACAACCTCATTCTCGAGGCGAACATCATCGAGGCCGCCCACAAGGTCGGCGTCGAAAAGCTGATGTTCCTCGGCTCGTCCTGCATCTATCCGAAATTTGCCGACCAGCCGATCGTCGAGGAGTCGCTTTTGACCGGCTCGCTGGAACCGACCAACGAATGGTATGCGATCGCCAAGATCGCCGGCATCAAGCTCTGCCAGGCCTATCGCAAGCAGCACGGCCATGACTTCATCTCGGCCATGCCCACCAACCTTTACGGCCCCGGCGACAATTTCGACCTGAAATCCAGCCATGTCATGCCGGCACTGATCCGCAAGGCGCATGAGGCGAAGACCGGCCACCTTCCGGACATCACCGTATGGGGCACCGGCACCCCGCGCCGCGAATTCCTGCATGTCGACGACTGCGCCGACGCCTGCGTCCATCTGATGAAGACCTATTCGGCCGAGACCCATGTCAATGTCGGATCCGGCGAGGACGTAACCATCCTCGAACTCGCCAGACTAGTGTCCAAGGTCGTCGGTTTCCAGGGAGATATCTCTCATGATCTCACCAAACCCGACGGCACGCCGCGCAAGCTGATGAGCGCGGCCAAGCTGCGGGCGCTTGGCTGGTCGCCGAGGATCGGGCTGGAGCAAGGCATAACCGATGCCTACCAGGCCTTCCTCAAGGGCGAGTATCTTGAGCGCAAACGCGGAGATGCCGCCTGATGACAGCAGCCGCCCAGCCCCTCAGCGACGAATGCGAACAAACGTTCGACGCCGCACCGGGGCTGGTTACGGCAGCTGCCACAACACCGCGCAAAAGCGTGGTCGTTTATGCGATGAACTACGCGCCCGAAACGGCGGGCGTCGGCAAATATACTGGCGAGATCGCCGAATATCTTGCAGCCGAAGGCATGGACGTCACGGTAGTGACGACACCGCCGCATTATCCCGGCTGGGCGGTCCAGCCCGGATATCGGAACCGCTATTCATCGGCGATCGAGGGCCGTATCTCGGTGTTGCGAGCGCCGTTGATGTTGCGGCGGAAGATGGGCGGCATCTGGCGGCTGCTGGCGCCGCTCTCCTTTGCGCTTACCTCGGCGCCCTTGGTCTTCTGGCAGATCCTGCGTCGCCGCCCGGTCACTGTCTTCTGCGTCGAGCCGACGCTGCTTGCGGCTCCCGCAGCCCAGCTTGCAGCCAAATTGGTCGGCGCGCGGACCGTGCTGCATGTTCACGACCTGGAAGTGGATGCGGCATTCGCCGTCGGGCATCTGAGTTCCAAGACCTGGCTGAGGAGGCTTGGCCAGGTTTTCGAGCGCGGCGTGCTTGCCAGGTTCGATCGGCTGGTCACCATTTCCAACCGCATGGCGGAAAGCCTCGTCGGGAAAGGCGTTCCGAACGCAAGACTGTCCGTCGTCCGCAACTGGGTGGATCTTGCGCATATCCACCCCATGGAAGACGTCAGCCCCTATCGTGCGGAACTCGGCTTTAGCCGCGACGACTTCGTCGTTCTCTATTCGGGCAGTATCGGCGCCAAGCAGGGACTGAACGTACTGCTCGATGCCGCAGAGCGTCTCAAGGGCGAGGGGCGCATCCATTTCGTGATCTCCGGCGAGGGACCGCTGAAGCGGGAACTCGAAGCCTGTTACGGCCATCTTGAGAATGTCCGTTTCCTGGCCTTCCAACCCTATTCCCGGCTGAACGCGTTTCTCAACATGCCGGATCTGCACGTGCTGCCGCAGGACAGGAATGCCGCCGACCTGACGCTGCCGTCCAAACTCGGCGGCATGCTTGCCTCCGGAAGGCCCGTCCTCGTCACCGCCGACGCGGGAACGGAACTGGCCCAATTCGTCGAGGACGCGGTCTATCTGACCCCGCCGAACGATCCGGAGAAGCTGGCGGCCAACATCGTCCGGGCGATGTCCGAGCGGGACCAGTGGCGGCCGCATGCCCAGGAGGCTCTCGTGCAGAGCCTGTCGAAACGGCCGGCCATCATCGCCATACGGCAGCTCATCGACAGCGGTGAGCCATGAAGGTCGCCGGTCACATCCTCGCCTACAACGTCGATCGTTTTCTGCCGCACGTTGTCGAGAATTGTGGCCGTTTCGTCGACAAGATCTTTATCGTCCTTCCGGAGCGTCCATGGGCCTATCTGCCCGGCTCGCGCGCCGCGAGGAAAAATCCCACGACCAGGGAAAAGGTGGACGGGGCCATCGCCTTCGCCCGCGCGAAAGGCGTGAGTTGCGAGATCGAGGTGATCTGCAGCGACTTCGAGACCGAGGAGGACAGCCGCAACGACTGCCTCGACCGGGCGATCCGCGAAGGTTACGGCTGGCTGGTGATCCAGGACGCCGACGAGTTCTATCTGGATAGCGGCTGGGAAAGCCTGCTTGAATTCATGGCGGCGGACCGCAGGTATGACCGCATCCTGACACCATGGCATAATTTCTGGAAAACGCCCGAGCTGGTGCTGACCAGCGGCGATGGCTCGATCAGGGACGTCAATGCGGGGTTCGCGATCCGCTGCAGAATCGGCGTCCGCTTCGATACGGCCCGGAAGACCAGTCCGGCTGCGACCACCCTTATCGATGCACCCTGCTACCACTACGGCTACGTCATGAGCGATGCCGAGATGTGGGAAAAGATCACCAGCTGGGGACATGCGCATCAGGTGAATGCGCAAAAATGGTTCCGCCTGAAATGGCTCGGATGGACACCCGCCCATTCCTACCTCCATCCGGTGACGCCGCTGTTCTGGCCAAAGGCGGTTCGCTTTCCCGGCAGGCAACCCGCCTTCGCCTCTTCCTTCATGAACCCGAGCCAGGAAACCGCACCGCTCGGTTTTGTCGATTTCCTGGAAAACATGCTTGCCGACCGTGCGACGGATGTCCGCATCGTCGCGCGAAAATTATTGAGAAGGTCAACCGTGTAGCCGTAGGTCGCGTTTTCGATGAGTGTGTCAGTACGGCTAATCTCGGGCTCGATCGCCAATGGGGCGTTCATTGCCGCCAATATCCTGATCCAGGCGATCAGCGTGCCGATCATGCTCGGCTGGTGGTCTGCGCAGCAATTCGGGCTCTGGGTGCTGGTGCAGACGCTCTATTCCCTCTCCGTCGTGTTCGACCTCGGCCACCAGAACTACCTTGGTTATGAATTCCAACGCCTCGGCACCAGGGACGCCGTAAGGCGCGACTTCGCCTCGGCCATCCCGGCCGCCATTCTGCTCGGAACGATGCTCCTGTGCTTCTGGGCGGCTGTTCCGGCCTTGCGATGGGCTGACGCGTTGTTCGGAGATTTCGTTCCAGCGGAGCTGATGGGCGACCTTTCAGGTGCGATGACCGTCTATGCGCTCGCCTGGCTCGTCACCAGCTCCGTTGGCGGCATCCTCGGGCGGGCGCTCATCCCGTTCGGCTATTATGCAAGGATGGCGTGGTGGCGCTTTACGCTGCTCGTATGCGTCAACCTCGCGGCCCTCGCGACGGTCATGTCAGGCGGTGACGTCCTCGACGCAGTCATCGCCTCGTCGGTTGCCAATGTGGCCGTCAATGTCGTCATTCATCTCGACTGCTTTTGTCTCTGGCGGCGTGAGGAAAATCGGCTTCGCCGTCCCGGATCTGCGCAGGAGCTGCTCCAACCTCGCGAGGAGCCTGTTCCTGTCGTTCCGCGAACTGCTCGCAATCGGCAACCAGCAGGGCATCCGGCTGCTCATAGCACCGCTCGCCGGCGTTGGTCTTCTCGGTGCGTTCACCGCGACCCGGACGCTGTCCAATCTCGCGACGCAGGGCATCAATGCGCTTGCAGGTCCGCTCGAGCCCGAGCTTTTGCGTTATCTGAGGGAGGGGGAGGCCGGTGCGGCGGAAGCCGCGGTCACTTGCAGCTGGGTTTTCGTGCTGGTCGTCATCGGCCCCGCCTGCCTTTTGTTCCAATGGGCGGCGCCTGGCCTTTTCCTCTGGTGGACCCGTGGCAGCTTCCACCTGGACCCGTTGCTGTTCGGCTCGCTCTGCGCCTGCATCATCGTCTACGGTTTGGCCCAGCCGCTGGCTTCGATCGTCCGGGGAAACAATATCCTGCTGCCGCAGATCGTCGCGAACGGCATGTCTCTGCTGATTGCGGCGATCGGTTGTTACCTAACGTTGACCTCATGGGGGTTGTCGGGCGCCGGCTTCTCGCTTCTGGCGGCAGAGATCGCCAGTTTCCTGATTTATGCCGGAGCCGCCTGGGCCTTGCTCCGAAAACTGCGGTTGCCCCTGCCAATCATCCCCGCCTTCGCCGCATCCGCTTGCGGCGGCCTCGCGGTGATCGTCGGGCTGCTCGCCATGGCGATCTGGCCTCAATCGGCCGGCTGGTCGTCCATCCCGGCGATGATCGGCTCGCTGCTGGCTGCGTGGATGGCCTATCGGTCCCTGCCAGCCAACATGCAGTTGATCCTTCAAAGGCGTCTTCCAAACCTGTCCCGCAGGCGGGCTGTTCTCACGGGGGATCGGCCATGATCGGGAGCGGAGGTCTGGCGAGCGGCGATGTGGCATTCGGCCGTGGTTCCGTACAAGGGCAACGTCGCCGCAATTCCCGTTACGTTACCCAGGCCCGCTGGGGCGTGGCGATTGCGATCCTGCTCTGCACGGCAATCCAGCTGGCCATATCGCTTGAGTTGGCCAACATGTTCGGTGCCGTTTCAGCCGGATTGACCGGGATTCTGGTATTTTCCTACTGCACCAAACCGAGTCGCATCGAGCGTCATACGATCTCGACGCTGGTGGTGCTCGGTTTTCAGATCCATTCGAGCCTGGCTGCCCTCATGGTCCAGACATTCGCCTGGAAGCCGATCACCTTCAATCTCGAGGCGCCGGTAGCGACGTTTTCCGTTCTGGCTCTTCTGCAGATATGGGCGGTGGCGCTGCATTGGTTCTATGCGCAGTCGCGGCTAATGCAGGCCGCGACGGGTACCATCCGCCAAAGGATCTTTGCGCCGCTCGGCCTCTATCGTTCGCCCACAAACCGGCAATTGTGGTGGATGGGGTTGCTCGGGTCGTTTGCCTCCTGGTACGTGCATGCCGACCGCTGGGGCGAGGACAATTTCGGCGATATCGCCTTCAAACTGCTCGCCGGCCTGTCTCAATTTTCCGTCGCGCCCTTCCTGATCCCGATCGCTGGCTACCTCATCGATCCGCCGGGCGGCAAGCGCTCGGTCAACTGGCTGGCGCTAAGCGCCTACTGCGCCCTGACGCTCTATATCGCGCTGGCGCGCAACAGCCGCGGCGTGTTCGCGGTCAACGTCCTGACCGTGCTGATCTGTCTCGCCTTGGCAGTTGTGATAGGACGCTTCATCCTGACGAGGCGGCGCGGGATCTGGCTCGCGGTTACCGTCGTGATCAGCCCCATCCCGGCGGGCATCCTTTCGGATCTCGCGACCGCCATGGTCATTGCCCGTGACGATCGTTCCGACCTCTCGTCGCAGGACCTCGTCCTCTCGACCATCGACACGTATTTCGATCGGGAGGCGCTGCAATCCCGGCAGGAGATGGATCGGATACTGGCCGAGGGCAGCTATAACGAAATCTACATCGACAATCCGCTGCTGGCGCGCTTCGTCGCCACCAAATACATCGACCACAACATCGCTCTCGGGCTTTCGCTGTCGCAGACCGGTGAGGGGCTGGCCCGCGAAAACGCTGTCAACCAGCTGCTATTGCTGCTTCCGACGCCGGTCCTGAATTTCTTCGCGCCCGAACTCGAAAAATCCGGCAACGCCTTTTCGTCCGGCGATTATTACAACTTCCTCGTCACCGGCGATGAGCTGGGCGGGTATCGCACCGGCTCGTCGATCGCCGATGGCTTCGTCGTTCTCGGCTCGTTTTATCTGGTTGTGTTCGCCATCTTCGCCCTCGCCACTTTCATTGTCGGCGACGCGCTCGCGATCCGGATGCGGGATGGACATGTGCTGCTTTCAGCTCTGGCCTGCATCTGCATCGTCCGCTTCTTCATGAACGGCCTCATGGACGAATCCGTCGCGGTCCAGGTAGGCAACCTTGTCCGGGCGCTGCCGCAGACGGTGCTGCTCTACGTCCTGATGTTCTGGCTGACGAGGGGCGTGAAGCTGAGATGAGGCTCCTCTATATCGGTGCGGAATCGGGAACCAGCCTGCAGCGGGCAGCGGCATTCGGGCGTATCGGCCTGGAAGTTCTCCACCTGTCGCCTTATGCTCAGCTGCCAACCCATTGGGCGCCATGGCTGAACAGGGCCGGCGGCCCCGGCATCGACCGTCTCGTGGCAAACGGGCTCGGCCGGAGGATCGGCGGGCAGCGCTTCGATTTCGCCGTGGTGGATTGCGGCGACGTGGTCGGACCGGCCGCCCTGAAGATTATCCGGAATGCGGCGCCAGTCGTCGTCAACTATAACGCCGACAATCCCTATCTGGACCCGTCCCCGGAGCGCCTCCGCTGGACCATTTTTCACCGCGCCCTCCCGTACTACGATCTGGTCGTCGCCATGCGCCGCGACGGCATCGAGGAGATGATGGCGAGGAGAGGCGCAAGACGGATCGACACGATCTGGCAGTGCGCGGACGAGGTGGTGCATCGCCCTCCATCACTGACACCGGAGGAGAAAAGCCGATGGTCCTCCGAGGTCGTTTTCGTCGGCACGTGGATGCCCGGACGTGGCGCCTTCCTGGCGCGGCTGATCGAAAAGGGCCTGCCGCTCGCGATCCATGGGGCCCGCTGGAAAAGAGCAACGGAATACCGGCTGCTCCGCCCGCTCATCCGCTCCGATCACCTTGAAGCGGCGGACTACACACGCGCAATTTCCGGCGCGAAAATCGCTCTGGTTCTGCTGAACGGCCGAAATGCCGACCTTCATACGACCCGCTCCGCCGAAATTCCCGCCATCGGCACCGCCATCTGCGCGCCCCGCACGCCGCATCATCAACAGCTTTACAAGGAGGGTGAGGAGGCGGTCCTTTTCGACGGAGCGGATGAATGCGCGGAGGCTTGCAAACGCCTGCTGGCGGATGACGGCAGGCGCCAGACGATCGCCGATGCCGGTCACCGGCGCACGTTCGCGAACGGGACTTACAACGAGGCCCTGACCCGGCGGATCGTCGAGCGGGTCGCTGAGATAACGCGAGGCGGCGGGCGATGAGGACGACGGAGGCGCAGAATGCCGGCATTCTGTTTCTGGCTCTCGACACTTACGGCCGGACGGGCGGCATCCAGCGCTTCAACCAGCGGGTTATCGTTGCCCTGGCGGAGATCTCGGGCGAAAAGGGCTGGAAGCGGCCGGTCATAAACATCATGCGCGATGGCAAGGCCGACATTCCTGAAACCACATCGGCTGCAATCCGCACCTTTGGCCCCCGGCGACTGGATTTCATCGTTCTCTCGGCTGTCGCAGCCCTCAACTGCGAAATCCTGTTCCTCGGGCATATCAACCTCCTGCCCGTCGGGCTCATCTGCAAGCTGGTCGCTCCGAGAATAAAACTCGTGCTGTTCGTCCATGGCGACGAGGTCTGGAACGATCCGGGGCATCGCCGAATGCGGTTTTATGAGCCGCTTATGGCAAGAGCCCTCAGCCGGATCGCCTCCGTCAGCACCTTCACGGCAAGCCGGATGCAGAAGGCGTTCAAGGTTCCCGCCGAGACGTTCAGGCTTTTTCCGAATGCCGTCGACGATATCGACCGGCAGCCCGAATCGAGCGGCCGGAACATCCTGACGGTCGCCCGGCTGGATCGGCATGACCGCGGCAAGAATATCGACGCCCTGATCAAGGCGATGGCTCTTCTCAAGCGCCGCAACGTGGAATGTATCCTCCGGATCGTCGGCGATGGGCCGCTCAGATCGGAACTGGCGTCGTTGGCCCATGAACTTGCGGTCGAAGAGAGGGTCGAGTTCCTGGGCCGAGTATCGGATGCGAGACTGGCCGAGGCCTATGCCGAGGCCTGCCTGTTCGCGATGCCCTCCTCCAAGGAGGGGTTTGGCATCGTTTTCCTGGAGGCCTGGCTGCACGGCTTGCCGGTGATCTGCGGCACGCAGGATGCCGCGGCGGAGATCATTACCGATGGAGTCGACGGGTTTGCCGTGGACCCCGGGGATATCGAAATGCTGGCCGCGAAAATGGTGATGCTTCTCGCCCATCCGGACATTGCAGCGGCAATGGGAAGGGCGGGGACCGAAAAGGTCCGCTCCCGCTATCTCATGAGAAACTTCAAAGGAAATCTCGAAAAAATCATCGCGGAGCTGCCATGAGAATTCTTAACATGATCGCCAGCGCCGATCCCGAAACCGGAGGCCCGATCGAGGCGCTGCGGCTGACTGGACTGCAAATGGCGCGTCTGGGGCATGCGGTGGAAGTCGTGACGCTGGACAAGCCCTCGGCGCCCTATGTGAAAGAGTTTCCCTTTCCCGTTCATGCCTGCGGGCGATGGACGCGGAAGTATGGATACACGCCGGAACTGGGACGCTGGCTCGCCGCCAACGTCGATCGTTTCGACGCCGCGGTCATCCATGGCCTCTGGAACCATGCCTCCGTCGGCGGCTGGTCGGCCCTGAGGCGCGCCGGCCGGCCTTATGTCGTCTTCACGCACGGCATGATGGATCCATGGTTCCGCGAAACCCACCCGCTCAAGCACATCGCCAAACAGGCGTTCTGGCTTGCCTGGCAGGGCAGGGTTCTCCGGGATGCAGCGGCAGTCCTCTTTACCTGCGAAGAAGAGCGCCGCCTGGCGCGCGGCGTCTTCCGGGGCTACAGTTACGCGGAGCGCGTCGTCGCCTTCGGCACGGCCGATCCGCCGGCAGGGGTGGAGAGCCAGCTTGCCGGATTCCACCGGCTTCTGCCGGAGTTGAAGGCCAAGCGGTTCCTGCTGTTCCTCGGCCGTTTCCACGCAAAGAAAGGCTGCGCCCTCCTCATCGAAGCCTTCGCGAGGATCGCCGCGTCCGATCCCGATCTCGACCTGGTGATGGCGGGGCCGGATCCGTCCGGGCTGAAATCGAAACTGATTGCCCAAGCCGCCAGGGCCGGCATCGCCGATCGCATTCATTGGCCGGGCATGGTGGCAGGTGATGCGAAGTGGGGTGCCTTCCGGGCCGCCGAGGCCTTCGTCCTGCCGTCGCACCAGGAGAATTTCGGGATCGTCGTCGCCGAAGCCATGGTCTGCGCAACGCCGGTGCTTTTGACCGACAAGGTCAATATCTGGCGTGAAGTGCAAGCTTGCGGCGGCGGCATGGTCGGGCCCGACACGTCGGAGGGCATCGAAAACCTGCTCCGGTCATGGCTCTCGCTCTCCGGGGACGGCAAAAGCGCCATGCGCGCCCATGCCCGCGCGGGCTTCGAACGGCATTTCCGCATCGAGGCGGCGGCGCGCGATCTTATCACCATCCTGCACTCCATCTCCGCACGAGGCCTTCATGAAGCCGCTTGACGCGAAGACGTACAATCCGCGGGCGGGAGCCCCGAGCTTCCCGCTGAGACATCGGTTGTTCCGGCTCGCGTGGAACCTCGTCTGGAGCCTTTTCGGCCGCTGGACGCCGGTGCCGCTGTTTGCATGGCGCCGGTTCCTGCTGCGTCGCTTCGGCGCCCGGATTGACCGGACGGCGCGGATCTATCCCCGCGTCGAGGTCTGGTATCCGCCGAACCTCGCCATGGCCGCCTATTCCTGTCTCGGAAGGGGCGTGAACTGTTACTGTATGGATCGCATCGAGCTTGGCACTCACGCAATCGTCTCCCAGGGAGCCCATCTCTGCACCGGCACGCATGATGTCGACGATGCGGATTTCCAGCTGGTTACGAGACCCATCGCCGTCGGCGCGAATGCCTGGATCGCGGCGGAAGCCTTTGTCGGGCCGGGTGTCACTGTCGGGGAGGGGGCCGTGCTCGGCGCCCGCGCCGTCACCTTCCGCAACCTCGATCCGTGGACGATCTACGCCGGCAACCCGGCCCGGAAATTGCGGCGGCGCTTCGAGCAGGACAAGCCCGGCATCTTTCCGGTGCGGTTGAACTCCTGACTGGGACAAGTCGTCGAATGGCCAGCCTTGCCGTCCTCATCCTCACCTATAACGAAGAGCGCCACATCGCCCGCGCCTTGAAAAGCGTCGCGCCATTCGCATCCGAGGTCTTCGTCATCGATTGTTTCTCCACCGACGGCACGGTCGAAATCGCCCGGTCGCTCGGCGCAACCGTGCTCAGCAATCCCTGGATCAACTATTCGAAGCAGTTCCAGTGGGGGCTCGACAATGCCCCGATCACCGCTGACTGGATCATGCGGCTCGATGCGGATGAGGTGATCGAACCCGAACTGGCCGTGGAGATCGCCGACAAGCTTCCCACCCTCGCGGCCGATGTCGCAGGCGTCAATCTCAAGAGAAAACACATCTTCCTCGGACGCTGGATCCGCCATGGCGGACGGTATCCGCTCATCCTTACCCGCATCTGGCGGCGGGGGCAGGGACATGTGGAGGACCGCTGGATGGACGAGCACATCGTCGTGAAGGGCGGCCGCATAGTCCTTTTCGACGCACCGTTCTCGGATCGCAATCTCAACGATCTCAGCTTTTTCACGGCCAAGCACAACGGCTATGCAACTCGAGAGGCCGCCGACGTTCTGGGTCGTCGTTACGGGCTGTTTCCGGAGGATTTTGGGCTATCGAGAGAAGGGTCCTCGCGACAGGCTACCATCAAGCGGCGCATCAAGGAGCAGATCTATAACCGGCTCCCGTTTCAGGTCGCTGCGCTCGGCTATTTCCTGTTCCGCTATATCGGCCAGCTCGGCTTCCTCGATGGCCGCGAAGGGCTGATCTACCATGCCCTGCAAGGTTACTGGTATCGTTTCCTCGTCGGCGCGAAGGTCATGGAGTTCGACCGGTCGCTCCGCTCGCTTAAAACACTTGAGGAGAAGCGCGCGGCGCTGGCGCGATTGACGGGGCTGCCGCTCTAAAGCGACAGCCCTCAAAGCGCAGCGGTTCAGGCAACGCCTACACTCGGGAAGGCGGCCCAAAAGAGCGTGGAGCCCGCCCCTTCGGCGGCGACCACCAGCAGGCTTTCGCCGGCATTCAACATATAGCCGGTCTTGCCTGATATCTTGTTGAAGAGCTGTGTGCCGTTGGTATTGACCGCCAGATCCGCCGATCCGGCGTTGACGATATGAAACGGCAATCCTACCAGCGAGGACGCATCCGACGAATTCGTGATCGCGGGCAGCGTGCAGACGAGCATCGACGCGGCGTCGAAGGTGACGAGGCCGGCATCCAGTGGATGCAGCACGGTATTCGCGGTCTTGAGCGTCGACTTCATTCCGATTCCAAAGCGGGGATAGATGAAGCTGTTGCCACCCCTGACCTCCAGGTCACCTTGGTTCTCCCCTGCGTCGCCGCGAATGTTGAATGCAGCCAAGCCGTTGCGGGTCTGATCGGTCCACAGACCTGATAGCATTGCGTGGCGGCCAATTCCGCGCGCGCCGTGAAACTGGCTGGTGGCTGAGGCAGTGTCGAAATCGGTAGTTGTCGTGTTGCTGCTGTAGAACCGGCTGAAGCCGGTTGCGCGTCCGACGACGTCTGCATTCTTGTCGCCCGGCACTTCGGAGATGTTGAGGTCGCAGCCCTGCGCATTCTCCATGTAAATCCCGGCGCCGGAGGCGCCTTCAACGTCCACGCCGAGGAAGCGTGAATTGGAAACGAACGCGCCTTCGTTGCGGGTGGCCAGTTCGAAACAGGGCATGCCCCAGGACGAGAGCATCAGCGAGCCGCTGCCGGATGCGACTACGGCCGGGGAGGTGAAGGCCTTGCCGATCTCGATCGTATTGCCGCTCACCGACTTGACGACATAGACCCGCCCCGCGGTGATCCCGTAATCGCTGCTCGTGAACGCGACGGGCATGCGCGCCCGGAATTTGCTGCCGTCGGCGACTGCGATATTCGCCGAACCGTCGGAGAAAGTCGCGCTTACCAAAAGCTCGGTTCGGTTGAAGGCGTTGTTCTGGATGCGGTCGGCATACATCTCGTTCAGACGGGCGCCGTCTCCGCCGGCTTCGAAGACGATACCCCGGCAGAGTCGATTGTCTCGTCCATCGGCGGGAATGATGTTGAAGAGCGAATCGAAGCGGCTGTTTCCGGGCATCAGGGTCGAGCCCGGCAGCAACGATGCGTAATACTGGCCGTTTTCGCAAAGATGCGTCCAGACCCGGGAAACGTCCGTGTGCATGAAGTTGGCAAGGAACATGCCCCAATCGCTGCAGTCGCGGATGAAGAGATCGTGAATGGTGGAAAACTGCAGGCCGATATTGTTCACCGCGCCGATGCTGATGGCGCGCGTGAAGCCGGTAAAGCCGATATGCTCGCATCGCCAGCCGGTAATGCAATCGCTGGTGATCGTCGCGGACGGCGAGCCAAGGTCTGCGTCATTGGTGGCAAAAGCCGGAAACGAGCCGTCGCCGGCAAGCACGGTCCCGCCGATGAAATCCCATCCGCTGTCCGGGAGGGTGCCGTTGAGGTAGTTCAGCACCGGCTGCACGCCCTGGTAACCGATGCCGGAGGCGACGGGGAGGGGTTCCGTGAGCGTGATCACCGCATCCGGCAGCAGGATGATGCCGCCGCCGCCCGCCGCGACCGCTGCCGCATGGACGGCCCGGATCGCCGCTTCGGTGGCATCGGAGGGAATGTAGAGTTTTGGAATTTGGCGCGATGGCATCGTGTCAGTCCTCCAGGCCGATGAATCGGCTGATCGTGCGTTGGTTGATGGTGAGCCGATTGTTTTCCGCGTCGGCAAGCGCGTTGCCTTCGGCGTCCATTAGGGTGAACCCGTCCTCCTCGGGCGGCTTGCCGCCACCGGCGGAGAAAGTGCCGGGGCCAATCAGGGAAAGTCCGAGATCCAGCATCATCCCCTCCCGCCTCGAACGCTCACCGTCCGGCACGAAGCGCATCCGCCGTCGCCTCCCGTGTTGATGTCGTGTCCGAGATCATGTCTTCCCATTCCTGCCTCCTCGGGTTCCAGGCCGCACCACACGTTTTCCGTCGGCGGGCGTTTCAGAACCTGATTTTAGAAACGGGTTGAGGAGCGGGGACGAAGTGGCAGGAAAGATTCGACGAATGATCGGCGGCTCGGGGAACCGTTCGGCCGCGAAACACCTGATATGCCTCGCGGATCGGAAGCTGCGGGCCGGCCGCAACGGAGCTCGCTGTTGCGCTCGCGGCGGATGTTCATCCCCGCGATAGCCAAGAGAATCGAGTCGGATTGTGCGCGTTCGACCGGAAACCGGCGCGTCAGACGCATCGATTTGATCTTCCGGAGGAGTGGAAGCTGGTCGCAGATGCCATGGGGAGTGTGGAAATGGTGGGCGATGAGAGACTCGAACTCCCGACATCCTCGGTGTAAACGAGGCGCTCTACCAACTGAGCTAATCGCCCGTTCGCGATTGCGGAGCCTCAAGGCCCGCCGCGTCGGTGGCCGTGATCTATGCGGATCGCGGAAAAACCGCAAGGGCCTTCATGATGTTTTTTTGAAAATTTTGGGGAAGAGCCGACTGGACAGGGGCAGGAGAGGGCAAAGCGACAGGACGTCATCCTTTTGTCTTGAAACGTGCTTGACACCCGATCCCGAACCTCTTAGTTAGCCGCTCAACCGAGCGATTGAGGTCGCCCGGCCAAGAGGTTTCGACCTCAAGAGAAATGCGCGGGTGTAGCTCAGTTGGTTAGAGTGCCGGCCTGTCACGCCGGAGGTCGCGGGTTCGAGCCCCGTCACTCGCGCCATTCTCTTCTTTGAACAACCCGCTTTTTACGCTTTTTGGGCGTAGGGGGCGAGCCGTCAGTCGGCATTATGCGCGGGTGTAGCTCAGTCGGTTAGAGTGCCGGCCTGTCACGCCGGAGGTCGCGGGTTCGAGCCCCGTCACTCGCGCCATTCCCCACCCAGAAGAATGTGCTTCCCTATATGATCTGGCCGCCACAGGCCCCTCGCGGTTGCGGTCTGAGGTTGTCGCTATGATACAGCCGCTGATAATCGTTTGAACTGCTCCATTTTGGCGCAGGATGCGACATTCAAAAAGCTTGCGCCGGGGCTTCGGCTGCGCTAACCACGGCTTGTTGCAATGCACGTTCGCTTTGCCTGTGCATTGATAATTCAGGCGTCGTCTCCCGACGCTTCAGGCAAGCTGGGATCGAATACAATGAGTGAACTCCTCACTTCCTATATCCCGATCGCGATTTTCATCGGCATTTCCCTGGTGATTGGCATCGCGCTTCTGGTTGCGCCGTTCGCCATCGCCTACAAGGCGCCCGATTCGGAAAAGCTTTCGGCTTACGAATGCGGCTTCAACGCCTTCGACGATGCGCGCATGAAGTTCGACATTCGATTCTACCTGGTCTCGATCCTCTTCATCATCTTCGACCTCGAAGTCGCCTTCCTTTTCCCGTGGGCGGTGTCGTTCGGTGCGATTGGCTGGTTCGGCTTCTGGTCGATGATGGTATTCCTCGCCGTTCTGACGATCGGCTTTATATATGAATGGAAGAAAGGAGCGCTGGAATGGGAGTAGTCGACAACGGCAGCACCCTCGTCGCGCCGCAGCCCAAGGGGATCATCGATCCGAATACGGGCAAGCCTATCGGCAGCGACGACGCGTTCTTCGGCGAGATCAACAATGAGCTCGCCGACAAGGGTTTTCTCGTCACCTCCACGGACGAGCTGATCACCTGGGCCCGCACGGGCTCGCTGATGTGGATGACCTTCGGCCTCGCCTGCTGCGCGGTCGAGATGATGCAGCTTTCGATGCCGCGTTACGACGTCGAGCGCTTCGGTTTTGCGCCGCGTGCCTCGCCGCGCCAGTCGGACGTGATGATCGTCGCCGGCACGCTGACCAACAAGATGGCGCCCGCGCTCCGCAAGGTCTATGACCAGATGCCGGAGCCGCGTTACGTCATTTCGATGGGCTCCTGCGCCAATGGCGGCGGTTATTACCACTATTCCTATTCGGTGGTGCGCGGCTGCGACCGGGTCGTGCCGATCGACATCTATGTTCCGGGCTGTCCCCCCACGGCGGAGGCACTGCTCTACGGCGTGCTTCTGCTGCAGAAGAAGATCCGACGGACCGGCACGATCGAGCGCTGAGGGCCAGAGGCTAAGGGTAATTGGACAAGATCATGAGTGAAGCCCTGAACGAGCTTTCGACCTACATCCGCGAAGCGCGTCCGTCCCTCGTGTCGGATGCGGAAATCGCCTATGGCGAGCTGACGCTGACCGCGACGGCGGAAAACCTGCTGCCGCTGCTGACCTTCCTGCGCGACGACGTGCAGTGCGGGTTCATCAGCTTCATCGACATCTGCGGTGTGGATTATCCGGCGCGCGAAAAGCGTTTCGACGTGGTCTATCATCTTCTGTCGCCCCGCCAGAACCAGCGTATCCGCATCAAGGTCGCGACTGCCGAGGACGAGCCGGTTCCGTCCGCCTGCCCGGTTTATCCCGGCGCCGATTGGTTCGAGCGCGAAGCCTGGGACATGTACGGCATCCTGTTCACCGGCCATCCGGACCTGCGCCGCATCCTGACGGACTACGGTTTCGAAGGCCATCCGCTGCGCAAGGACTTCCCGACCACCGGTTTTGTCGAGGTTCGCTACGACGACAACGCCAAGCGCGTCGTCTACGAACCCGTCGAGCTGCGCCAGGAATTCCGCAGTTTCGACTTCTTGAGCCCGTGGGAGGGGACGGATTACGTCCTTCCCGGGGATGAAAAGGCCAAGGTCTGAGGCTGGCGCGCCTGCGCCGGTCTAACCGTACTTCTTTCCGCTTGACGCCCGACGGGCACGGAGCAAGCAGCAATGACTGAACATAACGTTCGCAACTTCAATATCAATTTTGGGCCTCAACACCCCGCAGCGCACGGCGTCCTCCGCCTGGTGCTCGAACTCGATGGTGAAATCGTCGAGCGCGTCGATCCACATATCGGCCTGCTTCACCGCGGCACCGAGAAGCTGATCGAGACCAAGACCTATCTGCAGGCGGTCCCCTATTTCGACCGCCTCGATTACGTCGCGCCGATGAACCAGGAGCATGCTTTCGCGCTTGCCGTGGAAAAGCTTCTGGATATCCAGATCCCGATCCGCGGCCAGCTGATCCGCGTTCTCTATTCGGAAATCGGCCGCATCCTCTCGCATCTCCTCAACGTCACGACGCAGGCGATGGACGTCGGTGCGCTGACGCCGCCGCTCTGGGGTTTCGAAGAGCGCGAAAAGCTGATGGTGTTCTACGAGCGCGCCTCCGGTTCGCGCATGCATGCGGCCTATTTCCGGCCGGGCGGCGTCCATCAGGACCTGCCGGCAGAACTGGTCGAGGATATCGGCAAGTGGTGCGACCAATTCCCGGCCAAGCTCGACGACATCGACGAACTGCTGACCGGCAACCGCATCTTCAAGCAGCGCAACGTCGATATCGGCGCCGTCAAGCTCGAAGACGCCTGGGCCTGGGGCTTTTCCGGCGTCATGGTGCGCGGTTCGGGCGCTGCCTGGGACCTGCGCCGCTCGCAGCCTTATGAGTGTTATTCCGACCTCGAATTCGACATCCCGATCGGCAAGAACGGCGACTGCTACGACCGTTACCTGATCCGCATGATCGAGATGCGCGAGTCGGTGAAGATCATGAAGCAGTGCGTCAACCGTCTGCTCGGCGATGCCAGGACCGGCCCGTTCTCGTCTACGGACGGCAAGGTCGTGCCGCCGAAGCGCGGCGAGATGAAGCGGTCGATGGAAGCGCTGATCCATCACTTCAAGCTCTATACCGAAGGCTATCACGTCCCGGCGGGCGAGGTTTATGCGGCCGTCGAAGCCCCGAAGGGCGAGTTCGGCGTCTTCCTGGTCGCCGACGGCACCAACAAGCCCTATCGCTGCAAGATCCGCGCGCCGGGTTATGCCCATCTCCAGGCCATGGATTTCATCTGTCGGGGACACCAGCTGGCCGACGTTTCGGCGGTGCTCGGTTCGCTCGACATCGTCTTCGGCGAGGTGGACCGCTGATGATCCGCGCCGTCGTTTTCGCTGCCATTCTGTCTGGTGCTCCGGCTGCCTTCGCGCAGCAGCCGCAGACCGACGGCGCGATTTCGACCCAAGGCGGCGGATCGAAGTCGATGAAGGATCTCCTGTCCGACGGATACGAGATCAAAACCTCCGTTCCCAGTGGAACAAAGTTCATAGTGTTCATGCAGAAAGACAAGTCTGCCTATGCCTGCGAATTCGTGTCGCTCACGAGATCGCGGTGTGGATCCATAAACTGATAAGGCGTGGAAAAGAATGTCCGTTCGTCGATTAGCCGAAGACCAGGTGCAGCCGGCAATATTCGCCTTCAATGACGAAAATTCCGTCTGGGCCGAGGCAACGATCAGGAAATATCCGGCAGGCCGGCAGCAATCGGCTGTCATCCCGCTTCTGATGCGTGCGCAGGAACAGGATGGCTGGGTGACCCGCGCGGCGATCGAATTCGTCGCAAACAAGCTCGACATGCCCTATATCCGCGTCCTCGAAGTCGCGACCTTCTATACTCAGTTTCAGCTGAAGCCGGTCGGTACCCGCGCGCATATCCAGGTTTGCGGCACCACGCCCTGCATGCTGCGCGGTGCGGAAGACCTGATGAAGGTCTGTCAGCACAAGATCCATCACGATCCCTTCGCGCTCAATGCCGACGGCACGCTGTCGTGGGAAGAGGTCGAATGTCAGGGCGCGTGCGTCAACGCACCGATGGTCATCATCTTCAAGGATGCCTATGAGGACCTGACGCCTGAGCGCCTCGAGGAGATCATCGATGCTTTCGAAGCCGGCAAGGGGCATGAGATCAAGCCAGGCCCGCAGATCGACCGCATTTTCTCGGCCCCCGAGGGCGGCCCGCAGACGTTGAACGACGAGATCAAGCCGGTCCGCACCAATCTCGACCCGCAGCCGAGCGCCGAGGAAGTGGCGGACGCTGCCAGCATTCCTCCTGCCGATGCCGGTCGTCCGAAGGACACGGCGCCGGAGACGGACCCGAAACTGAAGACCCCCGCAACCGCGCCGGCGGCTGCCGCCGCGAATGCCAAGGCCGCGGAGACGCAGCCGCTGTCGGCGACCGCAAAGAGCAAGCCGGCTCCGAAGACGCCCGGCAGTGCAGCGGAAGGCGCGCCGCCGGAACCTGGCGCGGTCTCCGGGGACTTGAAGCCGAAGCGCACACGGCGCAAGACCACGACTGAAGGTGAGTCGTGACATTAGAGAATTTGTGTGCGGCCTTTGAAAAAGGCTGCAATATATCGACGGACAACCGGCTTAATCGCGACGGACTTGTGGAATAGATCATGTTGAAAGATCAGGATCGCATCTTTACCAATATCTACGGCCTCAAGGACAAGTCCCTGAAGGGCGCGATGAGCCGCGGCCATTGGGATGGCACCAAGGAGATCATCGAGAAGGGCCGGGACTGGATCATCAACGAGATGAAGGCTTCGGGCCTTCGTGGCCGCGGCGGCGCAGGCTTCCCGACCGGTCTCAAGTGGTCCTTCATGCCGAAGGAATCGGATGGCCGCCCGCATTACCTCGTGGTCAATGCCGACGAATCCGAGCCCGGCACCTGCAAGGACCGCGAAATCATGCGCCACGATCCGCACACGCTGATCGAAGGCTGCGTCATCGCCGGTTTCGCCATGGGTGCCCACACCGCCTACATCTACGTGCGCGGCGAATACATGCGCGAACGCGAAGCGCTGCAGGCGGCGATCGACGAATGTTATGATTTCGGCCTGCTCGGCGGCAACAGCAAGCTCGGCTGGGATTTCGACATCTACGTCCACCACGGTGCCGGCGCCTATATATGCGGCGAAGAAACCGCGCTGCTCGAAAGCCTCGAAGGCAAGAAGGGCCAGCCGCGCCTGAAGCCTCCGTTCCCGGCCAATATGGGCCTCTATGGTTGCCCGACGACGGTCAACAACGTCGAATCGATCGCTGTCGCCCCGACCATCCTGCGCCGTGGCGCCGGCTGGTTCTCGTCCATGGGCCGTCCGAACAATGTCGGCACCAAGCTGTTCATGCTCTCCGGCCACGTCAACAAGCCGTGCACCGTCGAAGAAGTGATGGGCATCACCTTCCGCGAACTGGTCGACAAGCATGCCGGCGGCATCCGCGGCGGCTGGGACAATCTTCTGGCGGTCATTCCGGGCGGCGCGTCCTGCCCGATCGTGCCGGCCAAGGACATCATGGATTGCCAGATGGATTTCGACGGCCTGCGCGCCGTCGGCTCCTCCTTCGGCACCGCCGGCGCCATCGTCATGGACAAGTCCACCGACGTCATCAAGGCGATCGCCCGCATCTCGGCCTTCTTCAAGCACGAGAGCTGCGGCCAGTGCACGCCGTGCCGCGAAGGTACGGGCTGGATGTGGCGGGTGCTGGAGCGCATGGTCAAGGGCAATGCCCAGAAGCGCGAAATCGACATGCTGTTCCAAGTGACCAAGCAGATCGAAGGTCACACCATCTGCGCGCTCGGCGATGCGGCGGCCTGGCCTGTACAGGGTCTGATCCGGCATTTCCGTCCGGAGATCGAAGCGCGTATCGACCAGTATACCCGAAACGCGACGGCGCATGGCGCCGTCCTGGAAGCTGCGGAGTAGCCAAGTGACAAAGTCGGGCAAAGAGCATGAAGGGGAGGCGACGGGTCGTCCGGCGCTCGATCCGGCGCGAATGCCCGATTTTTCCGAGGCGATGAAGCACAATCCGCTGATGGCGAATATGGCGGCCGCGACGGCAGTCGGCTTCGGCATCGCCGCTCAGATGGCCGGAGTCTTCCTGGGTGCGCTGCAGGGCGCGATGGAAGCGGGCAACCGTCAGAAGGCTGCCGGAGAGGCTCCATCCGCGACGGCTCCGGTTGAGGCGCCCGCTGCCACGGAAACGCCGGCTCCGGGACCGACCGCCGCGGCTGCAATCTCAGAGCCGGCGCCGATCGCTGAAAAGCCGAAGGCAAAGCTGGTCGCGCCGGCTCGCAAGGCTGCTGCACCGGCGCCCAAGGCCGCCGTAACAGCGCCCAAGGCCGAATCGGTCAAGAAGCCGGTCGCCAAGGCCAAGGTTGCGACGGCAAAGGCCGCTGCTCCGAAGGCTCCGGCAAAGCCGGTCGTCGAAGCAAAGCCGGTAAAGGCGGCCAGGGCGAAGGTAACGAAGGCCAAGGCACCTGCCGGCGGCGATCTGAAACAGATTTCGGGCATCGGCCCGAAGCTGGTGGAAGTGCTGAACGGGCTGGGCGTCACGAGCCTCGCTGAGGTCGCGGCCTGGAACGAGGCCGATATCGCCCGCTTCGACAAGGAATTGGGTTTCGAGGGACGCATCAGCCGCGACGATTGGGTCGGCCAGGCGAAAGCTCTGTTGAAATAAAAGAATATGTCCCCGAGTCGCCTGACCCCCAGGAGACCCAAAGGATGGAACTAAGGACGTAAGTGAGACGATGGTTAAGCTGAAGGTTGACGGCAAAGAGGTCGAAGTTCCGGATCATTTCACGCTGCTTCAGGCATGCGAGGAAGCCGGCGCCGAGGTCCCGCGCTTTTGTTTCCACGAACGTCTTTCGGTCGCCGGCAATTGCCGCATGTGCTTGATCGAAGTGAAGGGCGGCCCGCCCAAGCCGGCAGCCTCCTGCGCCATGGGCGTGCGCGACGTGCGCGGCGGCCCGAACGGCGAGCTGCCGGAAATCTTCACCAACACGCCGATGGTCAAGAAGGCCCGCGAAGGCGTGATGGAATTCCTGCTGATCAACCATCCGCTGGATTGCCCGATCTGCGACCAGGGCGGCGAGTGCGACCTGCAGGACCAGGCGATGGCCTTCGGCATCGACTCATCCCGCTACACGGAAAACAAGCGCGCCGTCGAAGACAAGTATATCGGCCCGCTGGTCAAGACCGTGATGAACCGCTGCATTCACTGCACGCGCTGCGTCCGCTTCACCACCGAAGTCGGCGGCATTTCCGAACTCGGCCTGATCGGCCGCGGCGAGGATGCCGAGATCACCACCTATCTCGAAAGCGCCATGACGTCGGAACTCCAGGGTAACGTCATCGACCTTTGCCCGGTCGGTGCGCTGACCTCGCGTCCCTTCGCCTTCACCGCCCGTCCGTGGGAACTCAACAAGACCGAATCGATCGACGTCATGGACGCCGTAGGCTCGGCGATCCGCGTCGATACCCGCGGCCGCGAAGTGATGCGCATCATGCCGCGCGTCAACGAGCAGGTGAACGAGGAGTGGATCTCCGACAAGACCCGTTTCATCTGGGACGGACTGAAGACCCAGCGCCTCGACCGCCCCTACGTCCGCAAGGGCGGCCGCCTTCAGGCTGCCTCTTGGGGCGAAGCCTTCGGCGCCATCAAGGCCGCCGTTTCCGGCACGTCCGCAGCCAAGATCGGCGCGATCGCCGGCGATCTGGCTTCGGTCGAAGAAATGTACGCCCTGAAGGAACTGATCCGGTCGCTCGGATCGGAAAACCTCGACTGTCGCCAGGACGGGACGGCGCTTGATCCGTCGCTCGGCCGCGCAAGCTACGTCTTCAACCCGACCATCGAAGGCATCGAACAGGCCGGCGCACTGCTTCTGATCGGCGCCAATCCGCGCCTCGAGGCAGCCGTCCTCAACGCCCGCATCCGCAAGCGCTTCCGCCGCGGCAACTTCCCGATCGGCGTGATCGGCGAAGTCAGCGAACTGCGTTACGTCTACGATTATCTCGGTGCAGGCCCCGAGACGCTTTCCGACCTCGCGTCCGGCGCAAACAGCTTCGCCGACACGCTGCGGGCTGCCAAGAACCCGATGATCATCATAGGGCAGGGGGCTCTCTCCCGTCCGGATGGCGCGGCGATCCTTAGCTCGGCCGCCCAGCTTGCCGGTTCGGTCGGCGCGCTCACCGAAGACTGGAACGGCTTTGCCGTCCTCCACACCGCTGCTGCCCGCGTCGGCGGCCTCGATCTCGGCTTCGTGCCGGGTGAAAAGGGCGCCAACGCCGCCGCCCAGGTCGCTGGCATGGACGTTCTCTTCCTGCTTGGCGCCGACGAACTCGACTTCTCGAAGAAGGGCGCCAAGTTCACCGTCTATATCGGCAGCCACGGCGATGCCGGCGCGCACAATGCCGACGTCATCCTGCCGGGTGCGGCCTATACCGAAAAGTCCGGGACCTGGGTCAACACCGAAGGCCGCGTCCAGATGGGCAACCGCGCCGGCTTCGCGCCCGGCGAGGCTCGCGAGGACTGGGCGATCATCCGCGCGCTCTCCGACGTGCTCGGAGTCAAGCTGCCCTTCGATTCGCTGAGTGCCCTGCGTGCGAAACTCTATGCGGACTACCCGCATTTCGCGGCCATCGACGAGATTGCGGCGGGTTCGGTGAACGAAATTGCCGCACTTGGCCAAAAAGCCGGTGGTATGACGAAGTCCGGGTTTGCGTCGCCGATCAAAGACTTCTATTTGACGAACCCGATCGCTCGCGCTTCGGCCGTCATGGCTGAATGCTCGGCATTGGCCCGCAACAATTTCCAGGCTGCGGCGGAGTAATTTTGAACATGGACTCGTTCTTTTCCATCTACGTCTGGCCGGGCATCGTCATGGTCGCGCAGTCGCTTCTGCTGCTGGTCTGCCTGCTCGTCTTCATCGCCTACATCCTGCTCGCCGACCGCAAGATCTGGGCAGCCGTCCAGCTGCGCCGCGGCCCGAACGTCGTCGGTCCCTTCGGTCTGTTCCAGTCCTTCGCCGACCTTCTGAAATTCGTCTTCAAGGAGCCGGTCATTCCGGCCGGCGCCAACAAGGGCGTCTTCCTGCTGGCGCCTCTCGTCGCCGTGGTGCTGGCGCTTGCCACCTGGGCAGTCATTCCGCTGAACCAGAACTGGGTGATCGCCAACATCAATGTCGGCATCCTCTATGTGTTCGCGATCTCCTCGCTCGAAGTCTACGGCATCATCATGGGTGGCTGGGCTTCGAACTCGAAATATCCCTTCCTCGGCGCGCTCCGCTCGGCGGCGCAGATGGTCTCCTACGAAGTCTCGATCGGCTTCGTCATCGTCACCGTGCTGCTCTGCGTCGGCTCGTTGAACCTCACCGACATTGTCAATGCCCAGAATGACGGGCTCGGCACGATGATGGGCCTGCCGGCCTCGTTCCTCGACTGGCACTGGCTGGCGCTGTTCCCGATGTTCGTGGTGTTCTTCATCTCGGCGCTCGCCGAGACGAACCGCCCGCCCTTCGACCTTCCCGAAGCGGAATCGGAACTGGTCGCCGGCTTCATGGTCGAATACGGCTCGACCCCGTACATGATGTTCATGCTCGGCGAATACGCGGCGATCTGCCTGATGTGCGCGCTGACCACGATCCTCTTCCTCGGCGGCTGGCTGCCTCCGGTCGATATCGCCATCCTGAATTGGGTGCCGGGCATCATCTGGTTCGTGCTGAAGGCGAGCCTCGTCTTCTTCATGTTCGCCATGGTGAAGGCCTTCGTTCCGCGCTACCGCTACGACCAGCTCATGCGCCTCGGCTGGAAGATCTTCCTGCCGCTGTCGCTCGCCATGGTCGTCATCACCGCATTCGTGCTGAAGCTGATGGGATGGGCATGATCATGACCGTCCTTTCTCTCGGCATCATTGGAGAATAATATGGCAAGTCTCGGCCAAGCCGTGAATTCGCTGTTCCTGAAGGAGTTCGTCGGCGCGTTCTTCCTGTCGATGCGCTACTTCTTCAAGCAGAAGGCGACGATCAACTACCCGTTCGAGAAGGGCCCGGTCTCTCCGCGTTTCCGCGGCGAACATGCGCTGCGGCGTTACCCGAACGGCGAGGAACGCTGCATCGCCTGCAAGCTCTGCGAGGCGATCTGTCCTGCCCAGGCGATCACCATCGAGGCAGGCCCGCGCCGCAACGACGGTACCCGCCGCACGGTGCGCTACGATATCGACATGGTGAAGTGCATCTATTGCGGCTTCTGCCAGGAAGCCTGCCCGGTGGATGCGATCGTCGAAGGCCCGAATTTCGAATTCGCCACCGAGACGCGCGAAGAGCTCTATTTCGACAAGGCGCGTCTCCTGGAAAACGGCGACCGCTGGGAGCGCGAAATCGCTCGCAACATGGCAATCGATGCGCCCTACCGCTAAGGCGGGGTGATTTGTCCGGTGCCGCCCATCAGCGGGCAGCGCACCGGTGACATCTGGATGAAATACCCGGCGCATATCACAAGGCCGGGTTTCGACGGGTAGGGGCATTCGCCCCGATCCCGGTGAGGGACGAAAAGGCACCACGATGGGTCTGCAGGCAATCTTCTTCTATCTCTTCGCGTTCATCGCGGTGGCGTCGGCGTTCATGGTCATTTCGGCCAAGAACCCGGTACACTCGGTGCTGTTCCTGATCCTGGTCTTCTTCAACGCCGCCGGTCTCTTCCTGCTGACGGGCGCCGAATTCCTGGCGATGATCCTCCTGGTCGTCTATATCGGCGCGGTCGCGGTTCTCTTCCTCTTCGTCGTCATGATGCTCGATATCGACTTTGCTGAACTGCGCTCCGGCGTGCTGCAATATGCGCCGATCGGCATGCTGGTCGGCCTGATCGTCGCAGCCGAACTGGTCGTCGTCATCGGCGGCAGCGTGCTGACGCCGGAAGCCGCCAAGGCGATCACCATGCCGATCCCGAACCCGGCCAGCCGCACCAACACGGCTGCCCTCGGCGACGTGCTCTATACGAATTACGTCTACTTCTTCCAGATCGCCGGCCTGGTGCTTCTGGTGGCGATGATCGGCGCGATCGTGCTGACCCTGCGTCACCGCACCAATATCAAGCGACAGGATGTTTCCAAGCAGGTGGCTCGCACGCCGGCGACAGCCGTCGAAGTGGTCAAGGTCAAGCCGGGCCAGGGCGTCTGAGGCGGGAAAAAGGAATAAAGACATGGAAATCGGACTTTCCCATTACCTTACGGTCAGCGCCATCCTCTTCACGCTCGGCGTTTTCGGCATCTTCCTGAACCGCAAGAACGTCATCATCATCCTGATGTCGGTGGAGCTCATCCTGCTCTCGGTCAACCTGAACATGGTGGCCTTCTCCTCCTTCCTGAACGACATCGTCGGCCAGGTCTTCGCATTGTTCATTCTGACCGTGGCGGCCGCCGAAGCGGCCATCGGTCTTGCAATTCTCGTCGTCTTCTACCGCAACCGCGGTTCGATCGCCGTCGAAGACGTCAATATGATGAAGGGCTGATCGGGTCATGATCTACAAGGCAATCGTCTTTCTTCCCCTGATCGGCTTCCTGATCGCCGGCCTGTTCGGCCGTTCGATCGGCGCAAAGGCGTCCGAATACGTCACCAGCGGCCTGATGATCATAGCGGCCGTACTCTCCTGGATCGTCTTCTTCAACGTGGCGCTCGCCCATGGCGAGGCAGGCGAGGTGATCAAGGTCCCGGTCATGCGCTGGATCCAGTCCGGCGGCATCGACGTCGAATGGGCCTTCCGCGTCGACACGCTGACGGCGGTCATGTTCGTCGTCGTCAACACCGTCTCGACGCTCGTGCATGTCTATTCGATCGGCTACATGCACCACGACCCGCATCGGCCGCGTTTCTTCGCCTACCTGTCGCTCTTCACCTTCGCGATGCTGATGCTGATCACGTCGGACAACCTCGCCCAGATGTTCTTCGGCTGGGAAGGCGTCGGTCTTGCCTCCTACCTGCTGATCGGCTTCTGGTACAAGAAGCCCTCGGCCTCGGCTGCCGCGATGAAGGCGTTCATCGTCAACCGCGTCGGCGACTTTGGGTTCGTGCTCGGCATTGCCGGCGTCTTCGTCCTGTTCGGCTCGATCAGCTTCGAAACGATCTTTGCGGCTGCCGCCACCTACCTGCCGGCCGCCGGTTCGCCGGAAGCGTCCCAGGCGATCGTCAACATCTTCGGCATGTCGCTCGACAAGGCAAATGCGGTCACCGTCGTCTGCCTGCTGCTGTTCATGGGCGCGATGGGCAAGTCGGCGCAGTTCCTGCTGCACACCTGGCTTCCGGACGCCATGGAAGGCCCGACCCCGGTGTCTGCGCTCATCCATGCCGCGACCATGGTCACCGCCGGCGTCTTTCTCGTCGCCCGCATGTCGCCGATCTTCGAACTGTCGCCCAACGCCCTGCTTGTCGTGACCATCATCGGCGCGATCACCGCCTTCTTCGCGGCGACCGTCGGCCTCGTCCAGAACGACATCAAGCGCGTCATCGCCTATTCGACCTGCTCGCAGCTCGGCTACATGTTCGTGGCGCTCGGCGTCGGTGCCTATGGCGCGGCGATCTTCCACCTCTTCACCCACGCCTTCTTCAAGGCGCTGCTGTTCCTTGGCGCCGGCTCGGTCATCCACGCCGTCGATGGCGAGCAGGACATGCGCTACATGGGCGGGCTCCGGAAGCACATCCCGGTCACCTTCTGGATGATGACGATCGGCACGCTTGCGCTGACCGGCGTCGGCATCCCGGGAACGATGTTCGGTTTCGCCGGCTTCTTCTCCAAGGACGTGATCATCGAAAGCGCCTATTCGTCGCATTCGGCGGCGGCGGGCTTTGCCTTCACGCTTCTGGTCATCGCCGCGCTGTTCACCAGCTTCTATTCCTGGCGTCTCGCTTTCATGACCTTCTTCGGCAAGCCGCGCGCGTCGGCCGACGTGATGCACCATGTGCATGAATCGCCGATGGTCATGCTGGCGCCGCTCTACATCCTCGCCGCCGGTGCGGTCCTCGCGGGCGTTCTGTTCGAAGGGTATTTCTTCGGCCACGAGTATGCCGAGTTCTGGAAGGGGGCACTGTTCACGCTTCCGGAAAACAAGATCCTCGAAGAGTTCCATCACGTACCGGTCCTGGTTGCCTGGAGCCCATTCATCGCCATGGCGGTCGGTTTCGTCACGGCCTGGTATTTCTACATCAAGTCGCCTTCGACGCCCCGCCGTCTCGCCGCTTCGCAGAAGGTCCTCTACGAGTTCCTGCTCAACAAGTGGTATTTCGACGAACTCTACGACTTCCTCTTCGTCCGCTCCGCCAAGGCGCTCGGCCGGTTCCTGTGGAAGAAGGGTGATGTCGGCGTCATCGATACCTACGGCCCGAACGGCGTCGCCGCCCGCGTGGTCGACGTCACCAACCGGGTGGTCAAGCTGCAGTCCGGTTACCTTTATCATTATGCGTTCGCGATGCTGATCGGCATCGCCGCCCTCGTCACCTGGATGATGCTCGGGAGCTCAATCTAATGACCGACTGGCCAATTCTCTCGACGGTCACCTTTCTGCCGCTGGTCGGCGTGCTGTTGCTGCTTCTGACGCGGGAAGACGGCCCCTTCGGGCGCCGGAACATCCTCAACGTCTCGCTGTTCACGACGGTCTTCACCTTCATCGTCTCGCTCTTCATCTGGATCGGCTTCGACAATTCGAATGCCGGCTTCCAGATGGTCGAGAAGCATGACTGGCTCGGCACCGGCATCTCCTACCATCTCGGCGTCGACGGCATTTCCATGCTGTTCGTCATCCTGACGACCTTCCTGATGCCGTTCTGCGTGCTCGCCAGCTGGAATACGATCGAGAAGCGCCTCAAGGAATACATGATCGCCTTCCTGCTCCTGGAAGTGGTCATGACCGGCGTCTTCGTTTCGCTCGACGTCGTCCTCTTCTACGTCTTCTTCGAAGCGACCCTCATCCCGATGTTCGTCATCATCGGCGTCTGGGGCGGCAAGGACCGCGTCTACGCGTCCTACAAGTTCTTCCTCTATACGCTGCTCGGCTCGGTGCTGATGATGCTCGCCATCATGGCCATGTACTGGCAGGCCGGCACGACCGACATCACCGAACTGCTGAAATACGGCTTCCCGGCCGGCATGCAGACCTGGCTCTGGCTCGCCTGCTTTGCGGCCTTTGCCGTCAAGATGCCGATGTGGCCGGTTCATACCTGGCTTCCGGACGCGCACGTCCAGGCTCCGACCGCAGGCTCGGTCATCCTGGCCGGCGTCATGCTGAAGCTCGGCGGCTACGGGATGATCCGCTTCTCGCTCGCCATGTTCCCGATCGCGTCCGAACATTTCGCGCCGCTGGTCTTCGCGCTGTCGGTCATCGCCATCATCTACACCTCGCTGGTGGCGATGATGCAGGACGACATCAAGAAGCTGATCGCCTATTCGTCGGTCGCCCACATGGGCTACGTCACCATGGGCATCTTTGCGGCGAACGTGCAGGGCGTGCAGGGTGCGATCTTCCAGATGCTGTCGCACGGCATCGTCTCGGGCGCGCTCTTCCTCTGCGTCGGCGTTGTCTATGACCGTCTCCACACTCGCGAGATCTCGGCCTATGGCGGCCTCGTCAACAACATGCCGAAATATGCCGTGGCTTTCATGATCTTCACCATGGCCAATGTCGGCCTGCCGGGCACGTCGGGTTTCGTCGGCGAATTCCTGACGATCATCGGCGTCTTCCGGGTCAACACCTGGGTCGCCCTGTTTGCCGCGACCGGCGTCATCCTCTCGGCCTCCTACGCTCTCTGGCTCTATCGCCGGGTGATCTTCGGGGCACTCGAGAAGGAAAGCCTCAAGGGCCTGCTAGACCTTTCCGGCCGCGAAAAGCTGATCCTCTATCCGCTGATCGCGCTCACCATCTTCTACGGCTTCTATCCGGCGCCGATCTTCGATGCGACGGCAGCATCCGTGGACCTGCTGGTGAACAATTATTCCGCAGCCCTGGCAGCAGCGAAAGACCTTGCACTCAACGTGCACTGAGACGGGACAAGACTGGACATGACCGCTGAAATTCTCTCCCTAAGCCTGCAGCTCTCGATGCCGGAGATCATCCTGGCCGTGGGCGCGCTCGCTCTTCTGATGATCGGCGTCTTCTCCGGCGACAAGTCCGCGCCGACGGTGACCGGGCTTGCGGTGGCGCTGCTCGCGGTCGCCGGCCTGTGGCTGATCTTCATGCCCGGCGAGGGCGTGGCCTATGGCGGCGCCTTCAAGCTCGATGCCTTCGGCCGCTTCATGAAGGTCCTGGCGCTCATCGGCTCGATTACCGCCATGGTCATGTCCGTCGGCCATGCGAAGTCGGATCAGCTCAACCGCTTCGAGTTCCCGGTCCTGCTGGTGCTCTCGACGCTCGGCATGCTGCTCTTGATCTCGGCGAACGACCTGATCGCCTTCTATCTGGCGCTGGAACTGATGTCGCTGGCGCTCTACGTCATCGCCGCCTTCAACCGGGACAGCCTGCGCTCGACCGAAGCCGGCCTGAAATATTTCGTCCTCGGTGCGCTTTCCTCCGGCATGATGCTGTACGGCATGTCGCTGGTCTACGGCTTCACCGGCAATACCGGCTTCGAAGGCATCGCCAAGGTTCTCTCCGCCGAGACCCGTGGCCTCGGCTTGATCTTCGGCATGGTCTTCGTGCTCGCCGGCGCCTGCTTCAAGATCTCCGCCGTGCCGTTCCACATGTGGACGCCGGACGTTTATGAAGGCGCGCCGACCCCGGTCACCGCCTTCTTCGCAGCCGGCCCGAAGGTCGCCGCCATGGCGATCCTCGTGCGCATCGTCTCCGACGCCTTCCTGCCGATCGTTGCCGACTGGCGCCAGATCATCGTCTTCGTGTCGATCGCCTCCATGCTGCTCGGCTCGTTCGCCGCGATCGGCCAGCGCAACATCAAGCGGCTGATGGCCTATTCCTCGATCGGTCACATGGGCTATGCGCTTGTCGGTCTTGCCGCCGGCTCCGAGACGGGTGTCTCCGGCGTCGTCCTCTACATGACCATCTACATGGTCATGACATTAGGCACCTTCGCCTGCATCATGGCAATGCGCCGCAAGGACGGTGAAAATGTCGAGAATGTCGACGATCTCGCCGGCCTGTCGTCCACCAAGCCATTCATGGCGGTGGTGCTGACCGCGCTGATGTTCTCGATGGCCGGCATTCCGCCGCTCGCTGGCTTCTTCGCCAAGTATTTCGTGTTCGTCGCGGCGATCGAAGCCAAGCTCTATGCGCTGGCCGTCATCGGCGTGCTCTCCTCGGTCGTCGGCGCCTACTACTACCTGCGCATCGTCAAGCTGATGTGGTTCGATGAAGCCAAGGGCGAGTTTGCCCGCATCTCCGGCGAACTTCGTCTGGTCTTCGGCCTCTCCGGTCTCTTCGTCACGGCCTATGTGCTGATCGGCGGACCGATCGGCACGGCGGCGAGTGCTGCCGCGAAGTCCTTCTTCTGAGAATGCCGGGAGCAGGGGGCCGCTTTTCGCTCGATGCGTTCCGCCACGAGGCGCTCGACGAAGTCGGATCCACCAATAGCGAATGTCTCGCCCGCGCCCGCGCGGGCGATTCCGGTTTGTTGTGGCTGACCGCGACGCGCCAGCTCGCCGGCCGTGGTCGCCGTGGCCGGGCCTGGACGTCGGAACCCGGCAATCTCTACGCGTCGCTGCTGCTGATCGATCCCGCGCCGCCGGAGCGCATCGGTTCTCTGCCGCTCGCCGTCGCCGTCGCGGTTCACGCCGCCGTCAGGTCGGTTCTGCCGCCGGGCGGCGAGCCGCTCGATGTCAAATGGCCGAACGATATCCTGATCGGCCGCAAGAAGACCTGTGGTATTCTGCTGGAAGGCGAGGGCCTGCCGGACGGCCGCCGCGCGCTCGTCATCGGCATCGGCATCAACATCCGCCACATGCCCGACAGTGCTGCCTATGCGGTGACCCGGCTTGCCGATCACGGCGCCAACATCTCGCCGGAAGAGCTTTTCGCGCATCTTTTCAGAGAGATGGCGCAGGTTCTGGAATCCTGGGATGAGGGGCGGGGCACGCCCGAAATCAGCCGGCGCTGGCGCGAAGTTGCCTGTGGCATCGGCGAAAAAATCACCGTGAACCTGCCGGATCGCTCGCTTGTTGGCACATTCGCAGGTATCGATGACAAAGGATTTCTGCTGCTCGACACCGGATTAGGCGCGCTGACGTCGATCGCCGCCGGTGATGTATTTTTTCAAGGAATGGAATAGACAAAGAAAATGGCAAACCAAGAAGAACTGGTGTTTCTGCCGCTTGGCGGCGTGGGCGAGATCGGCATGAACCTCGCCCTCTACGGCTATGGAACGCCGGAGAAGCGCCAGTGGATCATGGTCGACTGCGGCGTAACCTTCCCTGGGCCGGACCTGCCGGGCGTCGATCTCGTGCTGCCCGATATCCGCTTCCTCGCCAGCCAGCGCAGCCATCTCAAGGCGATGATCATCACCCACGCGCATGAGGATCACTACGGCGCCATGAACGACCTCTGGCCGGGCCTCAACGTGCCCGTCTATGCCTCGCCGTTCACCGCCGGCATGCTGGAGGCGAAACGCAATTACGAAGGTTCGCGCGCCGAAATCCCGGTGACGATCTTCAAGGCCGGCGACCGCATCAATATCGGTCCGTTCGAGATCGAGGCGGTCGGCGTCAACCATTCGATCCCCGAACCGATGTCGCTGGTCATCCGCACCCCGCTCGGCAACGTCGTCCATACCGGCGACTGGAAGATCGACCATGCGCCGTCGCTCGGACCGTTCACCGACGAGACGCGCTTCCGCAAGATCGGCGACGAGGGCGTGCTGGCGCTGATGTGCGACAGCACCAACTCCATGCGCGAGGGCGTTTCGCCTTCCGAGGAGGAGGTGTCCGAGGGCTTGCGCAAGATCATCGAGGCCGCTGAGGGCAGGGTGGCGATCACCACCTTCTCGTCGAATGTCGGCCGCATCCGCTCGATCGCGCAGGCCGCAGACGCTGCCGGCCGCGAAGTGCTGCTGCTCGGTTCGTCGCTGAAGCGCGTCGTCGGCGTCGCCCGCGATATCGGCATCATGGAGGGCCTGAAGCCCTTCATCGCCGAGGACGAATATGGCTATATCCCGCGCGACAAGATCGTGGTGATCCTGACCGGCAGCCAGGGCGAGCCCCGTGCGGCGCTTGCCAAGATCGCCCGCGACGAGATGCGCCATGTGGCGCTGACCGCAGGCGATACGGTGGTCTTCTCCTCGCGCACCATTCCCGGCAACGAGAAGGCGATCATCGAGATCAAGAACGGCCTGATCGAGCAGGGCATCAAGATCGTCACCGACAGCGATGCGCTCGTCCACGTTTCCGGCCATCCGCGCCGCAGCGAACTGGTGCAGATGTATGAATGGACCCGCCCGCAGATCCTCGTGCCCGTCCATGGCGAGGCGGCGCACCTGACGGCCCAGGCCGAACTCGGCGCATCCGTTGGCATCAAGACCATTCCGCGTGTCCGCAACGGCGATATCCTGCGCCTCGCGCCCGGCCCGGCCGAGGTCATCGGCGAAGCGCCGCATGGACGCATCTTCAAGGACGGCAAGCTGATCGGCGATTTCGAGGAAATGGGCATCGGCGACCGCCGCAAGCTCTCCTTCGTCGGCCATGTCTCCATCAACGTCCTGCTCGACACCCGCTATGACTTCGTCACCGATCCCGATCTCATCGCCTTCGGCCTGCCGGAGTTCGACGACGAGGGCGAGGACATGGAGGATACGCTTTATGACGCGGTGCTCGGCGCCGTCGAAAGCATCCCGCGTGCCCGCCGCAAGGACCTCGACATGGTCCGTGAGGCCATCCGCCGCGCCGTCCGCTCCACCGCCAACGAGGCCTGGGGCAAGAAACCGATCGTGACGGTGTTCGTGACAAGGCTCTGAGGGGCGAGAGCAGCCACTTTTGGAATGAGGCGTTGCCACGAATCGATCTCCCCCCCTGAGGGGGAGATGCCCGGCAGGGCAGAGGGGGGGATTGCGGCACACTCTTCTTCCACCGTATTTGCCGCACCGTCGCCACCCCCCTCTGTCACCTTCGGTGACATCTCTCCCTCAAGGGGGGAGATCATAGGGAGCCCGCGGCACCGTCCGTATCTCTATAGGCAGCCGCTCCAAAACCGCCTAACCTGCACTCGGGAGGACAAAAATGCTCGGACGCGTCAATCACATCGCCATCGCCGTGCCGGATCTCGGCATCGCGACCACGGCCTATCGCGATACCCTCGGCGCCCGCGTCTCCCAGGCCCAGGCCTTGCCGGAGCATGGCGTCACCGTGGTCTTCGTCGAACTCCCCAACACCAAGGTGGAACTGCTCGAGCCGCTCGGACCCGATTCGCCGATCGCGGCCTTCCTCGAGAAGAACCCGTCCGGCGGCATGCACCATATCTGCTACGAGGTGGATGATATCATCGCTGCCCGCGACCAGTTGAAGGCGGTCGGTGCCCGCGTGCTAGGAGACGGCAATCCGAAGACCGGAGCCCATGGAAAACCTGTGCTTTTCCTGCATCCGAAGGACTTCAACGGCACCCTGGTCGAGCTCGAACAGGTCTGAGTCCGCAACTGTGACATCACGCCCGGGCATGCAGGTTTGAGCTTGCTGGCCTTTAGGCCTATAAGGCGCCAATTCTTCGAACCGGAATCGAGTCGAAACCATGCCGCTTTTGACGGTCGCCGCCATCTACTTCATCATCTGGTGGACCGTGCTCTTCATCGTCCTGCCGCTCGGCTATCGCAGCCAGCAGGAAGACGGCGAGGTGACCAACGGTACTGTGGAAAGCGCCCCGGCCCGGTTTCGCGGCGGCCGCGTCATCCTGCTGACGACGGTGATCTCGTTGCTGATCTACGTCGGCTATTACGTTGCATCCGCCTATTTCGGCGTCGGCATTGCCGATATTCCCGTCATCGTGCCGACCTTCGACTAAGCGCACGAATGAGGCAGGACCATCGGGAGCCTGTCATTCCCCTGTCATGATTTGCGGGCATAGGAGCGGTGACGAAGGCACCCGCACGCCGCCGTTCGGACTGGCGAAAAAGCAAAAAAAAACAAGGCGGTTAAGCCTTGTTTCTAGTTTCGCGTGATCCTTAACCGTTACCGGGGCTGCGACAAGCGCGCCTAAGATCTGATCCTCCCAAGACTTGACCGCGAAATGGCAAGAATTTGAACTCCTTGCCTCTTTTGTGAGCTGAACCTAGCTCAAAGGATGTGCTTTGTCATCTGCTATTTTTGTATTTTTGCTACACTTCGATAAAATTTTTCTGTTGACATAAATGTCGCACGTTTGCCACGAAATCCCCATTTTTAGCGGGTCTGCAGATGCCGGCGCTGAATCGTGACACCCTCGCGATTCCTGCGGGGGCGGGTTCCCATGGAGCCCCGGAACGGCTATGTACCCTCGCCATATCACTGAAGAAATGGCCGATTCCTGTAACCTAAGGATAGGCCCTGACAACCTCGGAAATCGCGATGCGCCTGTCCCGCTATTTTATGCCCATCCTGAAGGAAAACCCCAAGGAAGCGGAAATCGTGTCCCACCGGCTGATGCTGCGTGCCGGCATGATCCGCCAGCAGAGCCAGGGCATCTATTCCTGGCTGCCGCTCGGCAAGCGCGTGCTTGACAAGGTCAACAACATCATCCGCGAGGAGCAGAACCGTGCCGGCGCCATCGAGGTGCTGATGCCGACGCTGCAGTCCGCCGAACTCTGGCAGGAAAGCGGCCGCTACGACGCTTATGGCAAGGAAATGCTGCGCATCAAGGACCGCCAGGAGCGGCCCATGCTCTACGGCCCCACCAACGAGGAAATGATCACGGACATCTTCCGGTCCTACGTCAAGTCCTACAAGAACCTGCCGCTCAACCTTTATCACATCCAGCTGAAGTTCCGTGACGAGATCCGTCCCCGCTTCGGCACCATGCGCTCGCGCGAGTTCCTGATGAAGGATGCCTATTCCTTCGACCTGACCAAGGAAGGTGCCGAGCATTCCTATCGCAAGATGTTCACCGCCTATCTGCGCACCTTCTCGAGGCTTGGCCTGCGGGCGATCCCGATGCGCGCCGATACCGGCCCGATCGGCGGCAACCTGTCCCACGAATTCATCATCTTGGCCGAGACCGGCGAGTCGGAAGTGTTTTCCCACAAGGATTTCGTCAATTTCGACATCCCCAGCACGGATACAGATTTCGATGACGTAGGGGCCATGCAGGCGGTGTTCGACAAGTGGACCTCGGTCTACGCCGCGACCTCGGAAATGCACGACGAGGAAGCGTTCAACGCCATTCCCGAGACCGACCGGCTGTCCGCCCGCGGCATCGAGGTCGGTCACATCTTCTATTTCGGCACCAAGTATTCGGAACCGATGGGCGCCAAGGTGCAGGGACCGGACGGCAAGGAACACCATGTCCACATGGGTTCCTACGGTATCGGCCCGACACGCCTTGTTCCCGCCATCATCGAAGCATCGCATGACGACAACGGAATCATCTGGCCGGCATCGGTCGCGCCGTTCGACGTCGTGGTGATCAACATGAAGCCCGGCGACGAGGCCTGCGACCGGATCTGCGAAACGCTCTATGGCGGTCTCGCGACGGTCGGCAAGGACGTGCTCTACGACGATACGGACGAGCGCGCCGGCACCAAGTTCGCGACCGCCGACCTGATCGGCGTGCCGGTCCAGGTGATTGTCGGACCCCGCTCCGCCGCGTCAGGCGAAGTGGAGGTCAAGGACCGCAAGACCGGCGAGCGCGAAACGCTGACCGTCGAAGCGGCCATGAACAGGCTCGCCGGCCGATAAGCCGGTCGGCGTATCACGGCGGATTTCCCGCCTTCGGCAGGTTGAGGAAATGGCATGGCGAGCGTCGCGACGAATGGTGAAGCGGTAAAGGCGGGCGGTTCGCCTGCGGCCGGTCCTTTCTCGGCTTTCGAGCGGATGGTCGCCTGGCGTTACCTGCGCTCGCGCCGCAAGGAAGCTTTCATCTCGGTCATCGCCGGCTTCTCCTTCATCGGCATCATGCTCGGCGTCGCGACGCTGATCATCGTCATGGCTGTCATGAACGGTTTCCGCACCGAGCTGATCTCGCGCATTCTCGGCATCAATGGCCACATGATCGTCCAGCCGATCGACGGACCGCTCACCGATTACGCCGAACTCACGCAGAAATTTGCAGCCGTCCCCGGTGTGCGGATGGCGCTGCCGCTGGTCGAGGGCCAGACGCTCGCATCGGGCCGCGGCGGTGCCGGTTCCGGCGCGCTGGTGCGCGGCGTCCGCCCGGAAGATCTCGAGAAGCTGTCGGAAGTCGCTGGCAACGTCAAATCCGGCGATATGGTCGGTTTTGCCTCGGGGCAGGGCGTTCTGGTGGGCTCCAGGCTCGCCGCCCAGCTCGGGCTGTCCGCCGGCGACCAGATCACCCTGATTTCGCCGGAGGGCGACGTGACGCCGATGGGCGTCAATCCGCGCGTCAAATCCTACCCCGTGTCCGGCATTTTCGAGATCGGCATGTCGGAATACGACGCGACGATCATCTATATGCCGCTCGAGGAATCGCAGCTCTATTTCAATGCCGAAGGCCTCGTTCAGTCGATCGAGCTGTTCATCGACAATCCGGACAATGTCGACGACCTGCGCCCGAAGATCGAGGCGGCGGCGGGCCGCCAGATCTTCATCACCGACTGGCGGCAGCGCAACCAGACCTTCTTCTCCGCGCTCCAGGTTGAGCGCAACGTCATGTTCATGATCCTGACCCTGATCGTGCTGGTGGCGGCGCTCAACATCATCTCCGGCCTGATCATGCTGGTGAAGGACAAGGGCAGCGATATCGCCATCCTGCGCACCATGGGCGCCGGTGCGGGTGCGATCATGCGCATCTTCTTCATGACCGGGGCGGCGATCGGCCTGGTCGGGACCTTCGCAGGCGTCCTGCTCGGCGTGGTCGTCTGTCTGAACGTCGAATCGATCCGCCAGTTCTTTTCCTGGATATCGGGCACCATCCTCTTCGATCCGCAGCTCTATTTCCTCAGCCAGTTGCCGGCGGAGATGAGCTTTGGCGAAACCTTCTCGGTGGTCATGATGGCGCTCGTCCTCTCCTTCATCGCCACCATCTTCCCGGCATGGCGGGCCTCCCGGCTCGATCCTGTCCAGGCCCTTCGATACGAATAGGACCGAAATCCTTCATGGCACCCAAAACCGTCTTGCAGCTCTCGGGCGTCGAACGTCACTACGGCCAGGGCGAGACCACGCTTTCGATCCTCAAGGGGGCTGATTTCGACCTGAAGACCGGCGAGATCGTCGCGTTGGTCGCTCCGTCGGGCACCGGCAAGTCGACGCTTCTGCATCTCGCCGGCCTGCTCGAACATCCCGATGCCGGCGAGGTCTTTCTTGCCGGGCAGGCCTGCAACGGGCTTCCCGATGCGGAACGCACCGCGATGCGCCGCAACAAGATCGGTTTCGTCTACCAGTTCCACCATCTCCTGCCGGAGTTTTCCGCCGTCGAGAACATCATGATGCCGCAGCTGATCGCCGGCCTTACCAAGGCCGAGGCGAGGGAGCGGGCAAGCCAGCTTCTGGACTATATGCGCATCGGCCACCGCGCCGAGCACCGTCCCTCGGAACTGTCCGGTGGCGAGCAGCAGCGCGTGGCGATCGCCCGTGCCGTCGCCAACGCCCCGCGCGTGCTCCTCGCCGACGAACCGACCGGCAATCTCGACCCGAAGACCGCATCCTATGTCTTCGACGCGCTGGAAGCCCTGGTGCGCCAGTCGGGCCTCGCGGCCCTGATCGCCACCCACAACCACGACCTCGCCAGCCGCATGGACCGCCGCGTGACGATCGAAGGCGGCAGAGTCGTCGAGATGTGAAGAGGCGTATATGCGTGCGTCTGGATCCTCTCCCGGACACGACGCCTGATAAAAGGGGTGTCCCCGTGCGACCGCACGGCGACTGGATCCTCGGGTCAAGCCCGAGGATGACGCCGCTGGGTGGGATGTTGTGCCCTCTCCTCCGTCATCCTCGGGCTTGACCCGAGGATCCACCCTCCACGCGCCACCCTCTCCGGGCACATTCGGCACGTCGCTGCCAGCCCTATCAAACACTTAGCCTTTCTCTCATCCCCGCCCCCGCAACCCATGCCTACAATCCCCCCGTTCCGTCGCGGATACACCGGCAGGCGTGCCGGCGAGACGGGACCGGCGCCGGGTGGCAGGAAACGACGTAAGTCCTTTCATCCGGGGTTCGCGGAAAATGGTCTCCCTCCGGCGACACGGGGAGAGACGGAGGCAAACGGACCGAGCCTTCGTCTCTTGAAGCCCGAAACAGCGCGCCGGGCGTGCCTGTGCGGCACACAGGGTGGCAAACCGGATGGTTTCGCCGGGCTTTGACAAGTCCGACCGATCCTATCGGAGAAACCGGCGGAGACCTGTGGAAGCCTTGCCGATAACTCGGTTCGGACGGGCGCCACGGGTCAGACGAACATCGTCCGGGAAGGCCACGGCAGAGGGGCCGAAGTCGCGGGCATAAACAGCCGAACGGGGCGCTGAGAGGTGTCACCTATTACTTATCTTACGAGGCAGCTTTCAGCGCCCCGTCCGAACATGCTCATGCCCGGACTGGTCATTCCAGGTCCGGATCCCTCGGCATGCGTTCAACCGGGCAGATCCCCGGATTAACGCCTTGTTTACCAGGTGAGGGAGGATATCGAGGCATGTTTGTTTCCGGTCTGTTCTTTTATTGACTCTCAAACAAAATGAGAACAAATTAAAAACATAAGAGAACACGGGAGACGACGATGACTGACCTGCTTCGTGACATTGCCGCATTCGCTTCCATCGCCACCTTCGTGGCCAGCCTCTCCATGATCATGATGGCCATGTGATCTGGACCCTCGGCCGAAAGGCGTTGAGGGAGGAATTCCGAACTGGACTCTCAAGCCCCTGCGCCGGACAATAGCCTGATTCATGAGATGGTTCCCGCTTCATCAAACGGGTAAGGCGCAGATATGGCAGATACAGTGGACGTAAAATCGGGATCGGAAAAGCTGGGGACCACCCCTCAATTCGTTCACCTTCGCGTCCATTCGGCCTATTCGCTTCTGGAAGGCGCCCTGCCGCTCAAGAAGATCCTCTCGAAGGCCATCGCGGACAATCAGCCTGCGATCGCGATAACCGACACCAACAATCTGTTCGTAGCCCTGGAATTCGCCCAGAAGGCGATCGGCGACGGCCTGCAGCCGATCATCGGCTGCCAGATGTCGATCGATATGGAAGACCAGTCGGACGAGCGGCGCAACAGCCACCAGCAGCTCGCCAAGTTGCCGGCGATCGTTGTGCTGGCTGCCAATGCCGTCGGCTACGAACGGCTCGTCGACCTCATCAGCCGCGCCTATCTCGGCGGCGAGGGGCACCAGTCGACCCATATCTGCCGTTCCTGGCTGGAAGAGGGCGGTACCGAGGGGCTGATCGCGCTGACCGGCGCCGGCAGCGGGCCGGTCGACGCGGTCCTGAAGGAAGGCAATGCCACGCTTGCCGAAGCAAGGCTGCTGAAACTCAAGGAGATCTTCGGCGATCGGCTTTATGTCGAATTGCAGCGCCATGGCGCCTACGACCGGCGCCACGAGCACAAGATCGTCACGCTCGCCTACGATCACGACCTGCCGCTGGTCGCGACCAACGAGGCCTTCTTTCCCACCAAGGCCGATTACGATGCCCATGACGCGCTGATGGCGGTTGCCCACAACGCGATCGTCTCGGACGACACCCGCTTCCGCCTGACGCCCGATCATTATCTGAAGAGCCGCGCCGAGATGGCGAAGCTGTTCGCCGACCTTCCTGAGGCGCTCGAAAACACGGTCGAGATCGCGCGGCGCTGCTCCTTCGTGCTGAAGACCCGCAATCCGATCCTGCCGCGCTTCACCGGTGCCACCGACGATCCGGCGGAAGCCGAGCGTGCCGAGGCCGAAGAGCTGCGCCGCCAGTCCGTCGAAGGGCTCGAAGAGCGAATCGCGACGCTCGGCATGACGCGCGGTTATTCCGAGCAGGATTATCGGGATCGGCTGGATTTCGAACTCAGCGTCATCGAGAAGATGAAGTTCCCGGGCTACTTCCTGATCGTTGCCGACTTCATCAAGTGGGCCAAGCAGCAAGGCATCCCGGTCGGCCCGGGCCGTGGCTCGGGTGCGGGCTCGCTGGTCGCCTATGCGCTGACCATTACCGACGTCGATCCGCTGCGCTTCTCGCTTCTGTTCGAGCGCTTCCTCAATCCCGACCGCGTCTCGATGCCGGACTTCGACATCGACTTCTGCCAGGACCGCCGCGAAGAGGTGATCCGCTACGTGCAGCAGAAATACGGCCGCGAGCAGGTGGCGCAGATCATCACCTTCGGTTCGCTGCAGGCGCGCGCCGCGTTGCGCGACGTCGGACGCGTGCTCGAAATGCCCTATGGCCAGGTCGACAAAATCTGCAAGCTGGTGCCGAACAACCCGGCCAACCCGACGCCGCTCTCGAAGGCGATCGAGGAGGATCCGAAATTCCAGGAGGAGGCCGACAAGGAGCCGGTCGTCGCCCGCCTCCTCGATATCGCCCAGAAGATCGAAGGCCTTTATCGCCACGCCTCGACCCACGCCGCCGGCATCGTCATCGGCGACCGTCCGCTGTCGAAGCTCGTGCCGATGTATCGCGACCCGCGCTCGGACATGCCGGTCACCCAGTTCAACATGAAATGGGTGGAGCAGGCGGGCCTGGTGAAGTTCGACTTCCTCGGCCTGAAGACGCTGACCGTGCTGAAGACCGCCGTCGATTTCTGCCGCAAGCGCGGCATCGAGATCGATCTCGCCAAGATCCCGCTCGACGACACCAGGACCTACGAAATGCTATCGCGCGGCGAGACGGTCGGCGTGTTCCAGGTGGAAAGTGCCGGCATGCGCAAGGCACTGATCGGCATGCGGCCGGACTGCATCGAGGACATCATCGCGCTGGTGGCGCTTTATCGTCCGGGCCCGATGGAGAACATTCCGACCTACAATGCCCGCAAGCACGGCGAGGAGGAGATCGAGTCGATCCATCCGATGATCGACCATCTCCTGAAGGAGACCCAAGGGGTCATCGTCTACCAGGAGCAGGTCATGCAGATCGCCCAGGTGCTGTCGGGCTATTCGCTCGGCGAGGCCGACCTGCTGCGCCGCGCCATGGGTAAGAAGATCAAGGCGGAGATGGACCAGCAGAGCGAACGCTTTGTCGATGGCGCCATCAAGAACGGCGTCTCCAAGCCGCAGGCCAACAACATTTTCGAACTGCTCGCCAAGTTCGCGAACTACGGTTTCAACAAATCCCACGCCGCGGCCTACGCGATCGTCTCCTACCAGACGGCCTTCATGAAGGCGCATTACCCGGTCGAGTTCCTTGCCGCCTCGATGACCTACGATATGTCGAACAGCGAGAAGCTCAACGACTTCCGGCAGGATGCGGGCCGCCTCGGCATTGCGGTCATTCCGCCCTCGGTGCAGACCTCGTTCCGGCAGTTCGAGACCGGCGAGAACCGCATCTATTATGCGCTGGCCGCCATCAAGGGCGTCGGTGAGTCGGCGGTCGACCACATTACCGAGGTGCGCGGCGACGTGCCCTTTGCCAGCATCGAGGATTTCTGCCTCCGGATCGATCCGAAACAGGTCAACCGCCGCGTCATGGAAAGCCTGATCTCGGCGGGCGCCTTCGATTGTTTCGGCCGCGACCGCGCCGAACTGAGTGGCGGCCTCGACCGCATCATCGGTTATGCGCAGCGCGCGCAAGGGGAAAAGGTCAGCGGCCAGCACGACATGTTCGGCTCGTCCTCCGCCTCAGGGCCGGAAACGCTGATTTTTCCGCCGTTCACGCCTTGGATGCCGTCCGAAAAGCTGATGCGCGAATACCAGGTGCTCGGCTTCTATCTCTCCGCCCATCCGCTGGATGCCTATGCCAACGTGCTCGCCAAGATGCGCGTCCAGAATTTCGCGGACTTTTCCGCCGCCGTGAAACAGGGCGCCACCGCCGGCCGGCTGGCCGGAACGGTGACCAGCAAGCAGGAGCGCAAGACCCGCACCGGCAACAAGATGGGCATCGTCACCTTCTCGGATGCGACCGGCCAGTTCGAGGCGGTGCTGTTCTCGGAGGGGCTGGCGCAATACCGCGACCTGCTGGAGCCCGGCAAGTCGCTGGTCATCACCGTGCAGGCGGAAGAGCGGCCGGAAGGCATCGGCCTGCGCATCCAGACCGCCCAGTCGCTCGAGGAAAAGTCGGTACAGATGCAGAAGGCGCTGCGCGTCTTCGTGCGCGATTCAGGCCCGATGCGCGCCGTCGCGCGGCACCTCAACGCCCGGGGCGACGGGCTGGTGTCCTTCGTGGTCATCAAGGATGACGGCAAGCGGGAAATCGAGGTGGAGCTGACGGAAAAATACCGCATCTCGCCGGAAATCGCCGCAGCGCTTCGGACAGCGCCGGGCGTTCTGGACGTCGAGCTGGTCTAGCCTCAGTAGAGGCCGTAGGCGCGGGGCCTCGCCGCCGTCCGCCGCTGGCTGACCGGCTGCGGCTTGGTGATGGAGGCCTGTGCTTCGGCCACCCGCTGCACCGGCTGGGTGACGGTGATGAAATCGGTGCCGTCGCCGGTTTCCTGGCCGATGCCCTGGTCGTTGATCGTCAGAGACGATCCGTCGCTGATCAGCGTTTCGATCCGGTCGCGGATGTCGGCCGGGATTTCGATACGGTTTAGAGCCTGTGCCGCGGCGCCCGGCGCGTAAGGATCGTCGGCGACCGTGATCCCGAGCCGCTGTTTCATCGCGGGGCTGAGGCCGTTGGGAACCGTGACGCTGTGCCATTCGGCCGTCTCTTCCTTGCGCTCGACCTTGTCGACGCTGAAGAAATGCGTGCCGAGCGCGATTTCGGGATCCTTGATGCCGACCGGGGCCTCGAACAGCGGCTGGAAATTCTGGCGCACCATGATCTGGCCCATCGGCGGACGCGGCTTGCCGGCGGTCTCGTAGAGCGATTCCAGGAATTCCGGCGTCACCAGCGCGCCCTTGGGCGAAAGGTTCTTCCAGCGCTTGAAGCCGGCGATCGCGCTGCGGGTCATCGGCCCGGCAAAGCCGTCGCCGCCGCCGGTGTCGAAGCCGAGCTGCTGCAGCAGGAGCTGGGCATCCATCAATGTCTCGCGCTCGCCGCGGCGGGTGATGAGGATGCGCAGCGGTGCGACATCCTCTTTCGCGGCCGCGACCGGTTGGGTGGGAGCAGGCCGCGCGTCGGTCGTCGGATGGATGATCGAGGGATTGTTCGGAACGACGTTCATCGCCACTTCGACCGGCTTGGAATCGACAGGCTTGGAACTGCCGCCGATCGACGAGGTCCTCAGCTGCACGTCGGAAAGCAGCGGCCCGGTCGGCAGCGGCTTGCGCGGCAGGAACAGGTTGGCGCTCTCGATCCGCTGCGGCACGACCGGCGCATCGGTGATGATCACATGCGCGCCGCGCTCGGTCATCTGGAAGAGTGATTTGGCAAATGCGCCCGGCATGCGCACGCAGCCATGCGAGGCCGGATAGTTCGGCACGCTGTTCGACTCGTGAAGCGCGATGCCCGACCAGGTCAGGCGCTGCATCCACGGCATGGGCGCGTTCGAATAGAGGTTGGATTCGTGATATTTCTGTTTTTCGAGGATCGAGAAGATCCCGCTCGGCGTCGTGTGGCCTTGCTTGCCGGTCGATACCTTTGAGGTGGTGAGGACCGTTTCGCCGTCATAGACGACAAGCGACTGCTTGTCCTTGGAAACGATGATCTGCAGCGTGCGGGCACCTTCCGCAAGAGCCGCATGCGACAGCATGGTCGCAGACAAAAGACCTAACCCGAACACCAGGCGACGCAACATGACCGACCCCATACGCAATACACGACCCGGATATTAGCGCATGAGGTTTAAGGAAGGTTATCCGCGACGCGAGTAGTTTTAGCGTCATGGTTAATAACGGATCACATTTCATTGATCCCGGCGGCGGCTGCCGAAAGTATATCCGGTCTCGACCGCGGCCTTGCCGAACTTGTCGCGCAGCTTGTCCATGGCCGCCTCCGCGGCCGCGCGGCGCCCAGCCTGGCGGTCGACGAGGTCTGGCGGATCGGCACGCGCCGGGTCGCCGAGGTCGGTGACGCCGATTCCGAGCAGGCGGAATTTGGTGCCGTCGGTCTCGCGTTCCATCAGCGAAAGGCCGGTCCTGAAAATCCGGTCGGCGAGCTGGGTCGGGTCCTCCAGCCGCTTGTTGCGGGTGCGGCTCTTGAAGTCGGCGGTCTTCAGCTTGAGAACGACGGTCTGCCCGGCGATGCCATGCTTCTTCAGCCGCGCCGAGACCTTTTCGGAAAGCCGGCGCAGGATCGGCACCAGGTCGTCGTAACGAGATATGTCGTCGAAGAAGGTGGTCTCGGCCGAAACGCTTTTGGCCGCGTCGTTTATATGCACTTCGCGGTCGTCGATGCCGCGCGAGAGGCGATAGAGCCGCTGGCCCATCGAGCCGTAGCGGCGCATCAGGTCGGCTTCCTGCATGGTCTGGAGCTGGCCGATGGTGCGGATCCCGTCCGCCTCCAGCGTCGCGTTGAACGCCTTGCCGACGCCCCAGATGGTGGTGACGGGGCGGGCTGCGAGGAATTCCAGCGCCTCCTCCTGCCCGATCACCGAAAAGCCGCGCGGCTTCTGCAGGTCGGAGGCGACCTTGGCGAGAAACTTGCAATAGGAGAGGCCGACAGAAACGCTGATGCCGATCTCGTCCTGCACCCGCTTGGCGAACTTGGCGAGAATTCGCGCCGGCGGGGCATGGTGCAGCCTTTCGGTGCCAGCAAGTTCGAGAAAGGCCTCGTCGATCGACAGCGGCTGAACCAGCGGCGTCAGATCCTGCATCATGGCGCGCACTTGCCGCCCGACGGTGACGTATTTCTCCATGTTCGGCGGGATCACGACGGCGTCAGGGCAGAGTTCCAGCGCCTTGAACATCGGCATCGCCGAGCGCACGCCATTGATGCGGGCAATATAACAGGCTGTCGAGACGACGCCGCGTTTGCCGCCGCCGATGATCACGGGCTTGTCGGCAAGATCCGGATTGTCGCGTTTTTCGATCGTCGCATAAAAGGCGTCGCAATCGATATGCGCCAGCGTCAGCGCGTAGAGCTCCTTGTGATAGACGAGGCGCGGGCTGCCGCAGGCGCGGCAGCGGCGCACTTCCGCCTTCTGCTCCGCAAGGCAGTCGCGACAGAAGCCGGGTGTCTTGTCAGGCGTGGGCGTCATGGCAGAGAACAAAGATTGAACACTGCGACGTTAAGGCCTAAGCTCGTGAGTCACAAGGGAGCGCGGAGAGGTTTGGCGTGGATATCGATCTTCGTTTCGAGCCTGTGACGGCGGAGCGCTGGGAGGATTTCGAAATGCTTTTCGGTCTGCATGGCGCCTTCTGCGACTGTTGGTGCGTCGCGCTGCGCCTGCCGCATGCGGTGCGTACCAAGATGCGGCCGCAGGAGCGCAAGGACCATATCCGCGACCGCATAGCCGCCGGTCCGCCGCCCGGCATTCTGGCCTATTCGGAGGATGAACCGGTGGCCTGGGTGCAGGTGGGGCCGCGGCACGACGTGCCGCAGTTCAATTCGCCGCGCACCGTTTCGCGCCCGCTGGAGGAAGCGGATGCAGCCGATCCCTCGGTCTGGGCGGTCAGCTGTTTTTTCCTGAAGTCGAAGCTCAGGGGCAAGGGACTGAGCCACCGCCTGCTGTCCGGCGCAGTTGACCATGCCCGGCATATGGGAGCGCGTTTCGTCGATGCCTGTCCGATCGATCATGTGAAGCAGTCGAAATCGGTGACGCTGTGCATTGGCTCGACGGCGATCTTCGACGCAGCCGGCTTCGACGTGGTAGAGCGCCGCAAGGACGGAAGGCCGCTGATGCGGCTGGAGCTTTAGATGTCAGGCGGCTTTGGGCTCGATATGGCGACGGATCAGCTCGGCAGCATGGCTCCAGTCGGTTGCCCGGACGATGCCTTCGGCAGGTTTCGGCGCAAGCAGATGCAGGGGCGAGTCGGGCATCATATGGAGGACAAGGCATTCCGCGACGTGATCCCGAACCGAGTGGAGATTGTGCGCCATGTCGTCGATGAAGACCGAGGGCAGGGGACGCCCGGCATGCAGGCGCTGCATGATCGGACCCTTGGGCTCTTCGCTGGCGATCAGCGGGAAGCTGAGGCCGATCTGGTCGAGAAGCCGGCGGCGGTGGTCGCGATAACGCGGCGGCATGGCGGTGAGGAACACGACGTCGGCATCCTTCGACAGCGTTTCGAGCGTCTGGACGACCAAGTCGGTGGGGATCTGCCAGTTTTCCTGGGCCTCGAAGAAATCCTCGATCAACCGACGCACGTCCGGATGCTCGAGCGCGATCTGGGTCTCTATGGAGACGATATTGCCGGTGAGCCGAAACGAGCGCGGCAGCAGCTCATGGCCTTCGCGCCGCAGAAACTCCTGGAAGGGAGCAACGAAATGCAGCACCACGTCGTCGACATCGCAGACGACGAGCGGCCGGTCGCCAAGGCGCACATGGGAAAGGTCGAGGATCTCGGTCATCTCAATAATCGCCGGAATCGAGCCCGGGGCCGGAATAGTGATGCGAGGCTGCCGCCACGGCTTCAGGTTTTGTATCCGTCGCCTCGCAGAAGGCGAGCAGCGTCGGCTCATGGCCCATCAGGAAATCGATCATGCCGGCGAGAAAGCCCGGATCGTTTACCGCATTGCGCAACTGGTTGGGCTGTACGCCGGAAAGGGCGAGGAATCGGCCCAGCATGTCGGGTTCGTTGGCGAGCCATCCAAGAATGGCGCCTGCCGTCTCTTCCGCCTTGGCTTCGTTGCTTCGAGCATTACCGGGATCGCGCCGCATTGTCCGCCGAATTACCTCTTTTTCAACTAAATGGCTTTACCGTGCCTGATAGGCGCTCCGTGGAATCGGCCGTTCCGGGAGCTTATATACTGAAGGCACTCATGCAAGCCGGGATTTAAGGAACGGATCGCTATGCCCAAACGGGTCATGATCGTCGAGGACAACGAGCTGAACATGAAGCTCTTCCGCGACCTGATCGAAGCATCGGGATACGATACCATCCAGACCCGCAACGGTATGGAAGCGCTTGATCTTGCACGCAAACATCGCCCCGACCTGATTTTGATGGACATCCAGCTGCCTGAGGTTTCGGGTCTGGAAGTCACCAAATGGCTGAAGGAAGACGATGAACTGCACGTCATTCCGGTGATCGCGGTGACCGCCTTTGCCATGAAGGGCGACGAGGAACGCATTCGCCAGGGCGGTTGCGAGGCCTATGTCTCGAAGCCCATCTCGGTGCCGAAATTTATCGAGACCATAAAAACATATCTCGGCGACGCGTGAAAACGGGACGGACCTCATGACGGCGCGGATACTGGTAGTCGACGATATTCCGGCGAATGTGAAGCTGCTCGAAGCCAGGCTTCTGGCCGAATATTTCGACGTCCTGACCGCCGACGACGGCTACAAGGCGCTGGCGATCTGCGACAGCACGCATGTGGACCTGATCCTGCTCGACATCATGATGCCGGGCATTGACGGTTTCGAGGTCTGCGAGCGGCTGAAGTCCAATCCGCGCACCGCCCATATTCCCGTCGTCATGGTGACCGCGCTCGACCAGCCGTCCGACCGCGTCCGCGGCCTGAAAGCCGGCGCCGACGATTTCCTGACCAAGCCGGTCAACGACCTGCAGCTTATTTCGCGCGTGAAAAGCCTGGTGCGGCTGAAGACGCTCAGCGACGAACTGCGCATCCGCGCCGACACGGCCAGCAATATCGGGCTGGAAGACATGCTCAAGGGTGTCGACGGCCGCGAAGAGATGGCCCAGGTCCTGCTCGTCGATGGCCGCGCGAGCTCGCAGGAGCGCATCATCAAGGCGCTTAAGCCGGTTGCCGGCGTCATTGCGATGTCCGATCCGCAGGCGGCGCTATTTGAAGCCGCGGAGAGCCCGGTCGATCTGGTGATCGTCAACGCCAATTTCGACGAGTACGATCCGCTGAGGCTCTGCTCGCAGCTGCGCTCGTTGGAGCGCACCCGCTTCCTGCCGCTGCTGCTGGTGACCGAAATGGGCGCCGACGATCTGATCGTGCGAGCGCTCGACCTCGGCGTCAACGACTATATCGTCCGCCCGATCGATCCGAACGAACTCGTGGCCCGTGTGATCACCCAGATCAAGCGCAAGCGCTACAACGATCGCCTGCGCATGAGTGTCCGCCAGACGATCGAGCTTGCCGTCACCGACGGGCTGACCGGCCTCAGCAACCGGCGTTATCTCGACAATCACCTCAAGGTCCTGTTCAACCGGGCTGCCGCACGCTCCCGGCCGCTGTCCGTCTGCATCACCGACATCGACCGCTTCAAGTCGGTCAACGACGCCTACGGTCACGATGCCGGCGACGAGGTACTGAAGGAGTTCGCGGCCCGCGTCCGCTCGACCGTCAGGGGAGCCGATCTTGCCTGCCGTTACGGAGGTGAGGAATTCGTGGTCGTCATGCCCGATACCGACGCTACGTCGGCCGCCACGATTGCCGAGCGGCTGCGCAGCATCATCGAGAGCCAGCCGTTCCATTTGAAGACGGCGGGTATCATGCTCAATATCACCGCCTCGCTCGGCCTCGCCTGCAGCACGCAGGGCGCCGAAACGCCGGAACAGCTCCTGAAGCAGGCCGACCGCGCGTTGTATGAAGCGAAAAACGGTGGGCGCAACCGGGTGGTTGCCGCAGCCGCGTAGAGAATCAGTAAATCCTGAAATTCCCGTCCGCCTTCTCTCAACGGCGAAATACCGAGAAAAAAGCCCACGGTCCCCAGTTATTTTTGGGCAGAACCTAACTTTTTGCGGGTGCTAATTAATGGAAGAATTTCATGAACAGTAATCAGTTATTGGACCTGCTGCAGCGCATCGAAGAAATTTCGAAGGTATCTGCACACTCTCAGATTTGACGATAGAGAATAGCTGTTCGTATTGGCTTTGAGTTTTTTCCGTGGCCGAGAAGATAGACAGCGCTCACCAAGGATGTGCTTGAAACTTGGAAGGCATTTCTAAGAGCTAGATCAAAGTAAGCATATAAAGCACCGGAAGTAACTTCGGATTTATGCCAAAAAAATCGGACAAATATCGGTAGCGGCCTCGGATTTTAACCAACAACAGTGAAGGATTCGGTTCGAGATTAAGATTGTGTTGATTTTCTTTCCGTTTTGCGCAATTTTGGCCCCGACCAGACAGTGTACCCGAAATGGTACATAGATACCCCATGATGCTCAGGTCCGCCGCATCTCCTGGGTCGTGGGGTCGGTCGACTGGCAGGCATACCAAAGCGGTTCCTCGTGCCGTGATTGCAGGCTGGTCGACCCCCATTTGAAAGCGCCGCTTCCAGTCTCTGGAGCGGCGCTTTTCCATTTCTACGCAGCCCGTCTCGCTCTGGATCACTCTGCTGCCGCATCGGCCCGAAAATCGGTTCCGAGTTCTGGAAAACACGCGGCAAGGCGAGGATTCGGGACGAAGCCAAAAGAAAAGGCGCCTAGCCCTGTCGGCCGGCGCCCTTCAACAAACCTCGGATCAAGGACTTACTTGATCTTGGTTTCCTTGAATTCAACGTGCTTCTTGGCGACCGGGTCGTACTTGGTCTTGGTCATCTTGTCGGTCATCGTGCGGCTGTTCTTCGTCGTGACGTAGAAGAAACCGGTGTCAGCCGTCGACAGCAGCTTGATCTTGATGGTCGTAGCTTTCGCCATGGTGTTCTGCCTCTAAGAAAAAATGAAGCCGCGGACGCGGGTTGGGTCCACGGCGAAATCTGGCGCGAAATTACAAATCGCGCCCGAAAAGTCAACTCCGTTTTGACCGGAAAAGCATTCGGCAGATGGAAACCAGCACATAGAAGCCGAAGAATCCCGCCAATGCCCAGGCAAAACCGTTATTGCCGGCGATATCGATGGCCGCGCCGATGCCCTGCGGGCCGGCTACCGTACCGACCGCATAGCAGAAGATGAAGGCTGCGTTGGCCGCGGCAAGGTCGGCTCCGCTGAGCCTCGATCCGAGATGCGCCAGGCCGACGGTATAGAGGCCGGACACGCAACCGCCCCAGAAGAACAGCACCACGGCCATCATGATCCAGTGCTGGACCAGGAAGGGCAGGGCAAGCGATCCCGCGACGCCCAGCACCGCCATGGCGGTCAGCAGCGGCCGCCGATCCTTCAGCTTGTCGGAATAGAGACCGAGCGGGATCTGGAAGGCCATGTTGCCGATTCCCATCACCGTCAGCAGCACCGCGGTCTGGGGTTCGGTCAATGCGGAACGCAGCGCATAGATCGGGAACAGCGACAGCCCGCGCCGCCGACACCGCGCCGAAGGCGAATACAGCGGCCGTCGCGGTCGGAACGAGGAAGATGTAGTGGAAGAAATGCCGGTCCGGCTTGGTGTCCAGCACGGGGCTTTCATTGCGGGCGATGAAGATCGGGATGATCGCCAGCATGATGATGGCCGCGCCGACCAGGAAAGGAAGGATGCCGTCGCTGCCGAGCGCGGAGAAGAGCAGGGGGCCGATTGCGAAGCCGATGGCGAGCACTGTCGCATAGATGCCGAGAACGAGCCCACGGCGCCGGGGAGGGGCTGCCTCGTTGATCCAGAATTCCGACAGGATGAACAGCGTTGTCGTTGCGCCGTGGAAGGTGAAACGCAGCGGGAACCACATCCAGAAGGCCTCCGCGTAATAGAAGCCGATGGCGCTGATGGCGGCGACGAGCACCGCGAACATCATGGTGCGCGCGACGCCGCAGTCGTGGGCAATCTTGGTGGTGATTGGCGCCGCCACCATCGAGGCGATGCCGGCCATGGCGGCGTTGAGGCCGATCAGGGTGGAGGAAATCCCGCGCTTTTCAAGAATGATGCTGAGGAGCGGCAGGCCGAGGCCGATGGCGATGCCCACGGCACTGATGGCGGATGTGGCGGCAATCAGCGACGGCCAGTGAATCTTCTCGACATGGCCGTTGGCGTCTGTCGTCGGCTGAGCCATTCAATATTCCTTACAGTCGGCTGCGGACGAATCGTCCATGACGCATGAAGTAGAAGGACACCGGGCTTCCAAACGGTAAAGATGGATCGGAGACCATCAGGTTTTTCACGTCCTCCAGAACCGCCTGCGTGATGCGCGGGAGTTTCAGACCCGAAAGCTCGGCAATGTCAACCCAGCGCACGTCCTGAAGTTCGCTTGAGTCGCCCAGGCGCGTCATGTCGAAGAGGGTTTCGTCGGCAAAGGTAAGAAAGAAGCGCGTATCGTAGCGCCGGACATTGCCGGGCGGCGTGATGGCGCGGGCGACGTAACGCAGGCGAGAGAGGTCGGCAGCGCCGCCGCCAAGCCCCGTCTCCTCGTGGAGTTCCCTGAGGGCCGCAAGCGCCAAGGCCCGGGCGCGGGCCGAGGTCATGCGGGCGCTGGCGCCAACCGCCAGCTTTTCGAAAACGAGCGGGTCGAGGTCGGCTTCGAAGGGAAGGGCATGGTCGCGAGGATCGCGCTTGCCGCCCGGGAACACGTAGACGTCCGGCATGAAGACGTGGCCGCTGCCGCGCCGGCCCATGAGGACCCGGGGAGCCGTGTCCGAGCGATCGATCAGGATCAGTGAAGCTGCATCCCTGGGCGTCACGCCGGCCACGCGGGCATGCTTCGGCGCGTCCATAGCGAACGGAGCGTGTTCCTCGGCAGACGATGTCATCCGATCGGTCCGCCTCGGCCTGGATCGACGGCTTCGTCGTCAGCACCATTGAAGCCGTGCATCTTCAGTGCCCACTGGAAGCCGATCACGCCGCCCTTGATCGGCTGGATCGTCAGAAGCGCCGCAAGGATCGCCATCGGTACCCAGATGGCGAGATGCACCCAGGGCGAAACCCGAAGCGTCATGTCGGTCAGCATGTAGCCGGTCATCAGCACGTGACCGACGACGACGATGACGAGATAGGCCGGCAGGTCGTCGGCGCGGTGGTGATGGATTTCCTCGCCGCAGACGGCGCAGGTATCGACCGGTTTCAGGAAGGCCCGGAACAGGCGGCCGGTGCCGCAGGCAGGACAGGTAGAGAGCATGCCCCGCTTGATGGAGCGGCCGAGCGGCCTTTCGGCCTCAGGCGCTCCACCATATCGGACGGTCTGTTCGCCCTGTTTCTGCATTGCTATCTCCTTCGGCCGCTCCGCGGAGGCCGCGTGCCGGGTTGCGTCCGGCCACGCCGCCCCGATTTGTGGAAGGAGCGTGTCGCGGTCGGCAATTTCTTGCCCTCGCTCAGCATTTCGAACTGCAGCGCGCCGGCAAGCGGGATGGCCTGTTTCAGCCGCACATCGACCGTATCGCCGATCTGGTAGCCGAGACCCGTCTTCTCTCCGGAGAGCGCCTGATGCGCCTCGTCGTAGATGAAGTAGTCGTTGCCGAGCGTGGATATAGGTATGAATCCGTCCGCGCCATAGGTCGGAAGCGAGACAAATAGTCCCGCCTTGGTGACGCCGGAGACCCGGCCGACGAATTCCTCTCCGATCCGCTCGCTCAAATGGTGGGCGATCAGCCGGTTGATCGTGTCGCGCTCGGCGGCCATAGCGCGGCGCTCGAAGGTCGAGATCTCGGCGGCAATATCGTCGAGCTGCGCCTCTTCCTCCGGCTTGATGCCCCCTTCGCCGAGACCCAGCGACCCGACCAGCGCACGGTGCACGATGAGGTCCGCATAACGGCGGATCGGCGAGGTGAAATGCGCATATTTCATCAGGTTGAGGCCGAAATGGCCGATATTCTCGGGGCTGTAGATCGCCTGGCTCTGGGAGCGCAGCACCATCTCGTTGACCATCACCTGGTGCGCGGTGCCCTCGGCCTTGGCGAGAATGCCGTTGAAGGAATTGGCGCGCATCTGGCCGCCCTTGGCCATCGGGATGCCCAATGTCGCGAGGAACTCGCGCAGCGTCTCCTGCTTGGCGAGCGAGGGCGTGTCGTGGATGCGGTAGATCAGCGCCTGCCGTTTCTTTTCCAGCGTCTCGGCGGCGGCGACGTTCGCCTGGATCATCATCTCTTCGATGAGCTTGTGCGCGTCGAGCCGTTCCGGCACGAAGACCCGGTCGACGGTGCCGTCGGGCTTCAGCAGGATCTTGCGCTCCGGCATGTCGAGTTCGAGCGGCTGGCGGCGGTCGCGGCCGCGCTTCATCACGCTATAGGCATGCCACAGCGGCTTCAGGATCGGCTCGAGCAGCGGTCCGCTCTTGTCGTCCGGCTTGCCGTCGATCGCCGCCTGCGCCTGTTGATAGGAGAGCTTGGCGGCGCTCTTCATCATGATGCGGTGGAAGGTATGGCCGGCCTTGCGGCCTTCCTTTGAAAACACCATCCGCACGGCAAGCGCCGGCCGGTCTTCGCCTTCGCGCAGCGAGCAAAGGTCGTTCGAAATGCGCTCCGGTAGCATCGGCACAACGCGGTCGGGGAAATAGACCGAGTTGCCGCGCTTCAGCGCCTCGCGGTCGAGCGGAGAGCCGGTACGGATATACCAGGAGACATCGGCGATCGCGACGGTGACGATGACGCCGTCCGGATTGTCGGGCGAGGGGTCGAGCTCGGCATAGACCGCGTCGTCGTGATCCTTGGCGTCGGCCGGGTCGATGGTGATGAGCGGCAGAGAACGCCAGTCCTCGCGCTGCGCCATGGTGGCGGGCTTGGCCGCTTCGGCCTCGTCCATGACCTGTTTCGGGAAGATATGCGGAATGCCGTGCGAATAGACGGCGATCATCGAGATCGCCTTTTCCGAACCGATCGTGCCGACGATCGACAGAACCCGGGCGCGGGGCAGGCCGAACCGGCCGGAGCGGACGACTTCCGTCTCGACCAGGTCGCCGTCCTTGGCCTCGCCGATATCGGCGGGCTCGATCACCATTTCCTCGCCGCGCCGGTCGATCGGCAGCAGGCGCAGCTCGCCGTCGTCAAGCTTGTGGACGATGCCGAGCGAGGCGCCGCGGCGCTTGTCGATGATCTTGATGACGCGGGCGGTATAGGCAGGGCCGGTCCGGTCCTTGTTGGGGAAGATCTTTGCCAGCACACGGTCGTTGAGACCTGCGGCAGTCACCCGGCCTTTGCCACGGCTGTCCGATGACTGGCGGATCAGCACCGCCGGAGCAGCACCCAGTTCCTCCGGCCATTCGGCCGGCCGGGCGATCAGTTCGCCGTCCTTGTCGCGGGTGGTGATGTCGAGCACGGTGACCGGCGGCAGCGCATCGGGACGGGTCAGCGACTTGCGGCTCTTCTTGAGAAGGCCTTCCTCCTCCAGCGTCCGCAGCAGGTCTTTCAGTTCGACGCGGGTGTCGCCCTTCAGCCCGAAGGCCTTGGCGATCTCCCGCTTCGACCCCTTGTCCGGATTTTCGGCGATGAATTCGAGCAGGACATCACGCGGCGGCACGGCACCGTGGATGATCACCGGCTTCTCCGTTGCGGAAGCGGCGTGACCGCGGGCAACCTTTTCGGGGCGTTTTCCCTGATGTCTCGATCTATCGCGTGGTTCTCTCACGTGCCTGTCTTCTTCGCCTTGGGTGCGGCTGCAGTCTTTTTCGCCGGAGCTTTGGCCTTCGTGGCCGTCTTGGCTTTCGGCGCCGCCTTCTTGGTATCGGTGGTTGCCTTGGCGGCGGCCTTTTTCGGCTTTGCCTTGGACGACGGTGCCTTGCCGCCCTTTTCGATGATGAAGGCCATCGCCTGTTCCATCGTCACCGATTGCGGGTCGAGCCCCTTCGGCAGCGTCGCGTTGACCTTGCCCCAGTTGACGTAAGGGCCGTATTTGCCGTCGCGCACGGTGATCGAACCACCGTCCGGATGGTCGCCGAGTTCCTTCAGCGCCGCAGGTGTGCCACGGCCGCGGCCGCCGCCAGCCGCCACCTTGCTCTGCTTTTCGGCAAGCACGGTCACGGCGCGGTTGAGGCCAATCGAGAACACGTCCTCGATGCTTTCCAGATTGGCATAGCTGCCGTCATGGAGCAGGAATGGTCCGTAACGGCCAAGCCCGGCCGAGATCATCTTGGCTGATTCCGGATGTTTGCCGACGTCGCGCGGCAGGTTGATCAGGGCGAGCGCCTTTTCGTGGTCAATATCCTCGGGCTTCCAGCCCTTCGGCAGCGACGAACGCTTGGCTTCCTTGCCGTCGCCGCGCTGGATATAGGGCCCGAACCGGCCCGAACGCAGCGTCAGTTCCTCGCCCGTATGCGGATCGGCGCCGAGCGCCTTCGGTTCGCTGAGGGCATTCGCCTCCGCATCCGCACCGCCTTCGGAGGAAAGCTGGCGGGTGTAGTTACAGTCCGGATAGTTCGAGCAGCCGACGAAGGCACCGTATTTGCCGAGCTTCAGCGACAGGTTGCCGGTGCCGCAGACCTGGCAGATGCGCGGATCGCTGCCGTCTTCCCGCTTCGGGAAGACCAGCGGCGCGAGCGTCTCGTTCAGCGCATCGAGCACGTTGGTGACCCGCAGTTCCTTGGTGTCCTCGATCTGGGCGAAGAAATCCTGCCAGAATTCGCGAAGAACCTGCTTCCAGTCGAGTTCGCCGGCCGAGATCTTGTCGAGCTTTTCCTCAAGATCGGCGGTGAAGTCGTATTCGACGTATTTCGTGAAGAAGCTTTCGAGGAAGGCCGTCACCAGCCGGCCCTTGGAATGCGGGATCAGCTTGCGCTTGTCCATCGTCACATATTCGCGGTCGCTCAGCGTCTTCAGCGTCGCGGCATAGGTGGAGGGTCGGCCGATGCCGAGTTCTTCCATCTTCTTGATCAGCGAGGCTTCCGAATAACGCGGCGGCGGCTCGGTGAAGTGCTGGCTGGCGTTCACCTTGTTCTTGTCGAGCTTTTCGCGGGCATTGATCTCGGGCAGGCGGCCATCTTCATCGTCGTCCTCGCCCTTTTCGGCATCCTCGCGGCTGTCCACATAGGCGCCGAGGAAGCCGTCGAACCGGATGACCGAGCCGACAGCGCGCAGGCCGGCCTTCTCGCCCTTGTTGTCGGCAAGGATTTCGACCGTGGTACGCTCGATTTCGGCGGACGCCATCTGGCTGGCGATGCCACGCTTCCAGATCAGCTCATAAAGACGAGCCTGGTCGGAATCGAGGTAACCGCGGACCTGGTCCGGCGTGCGGGTGAAATCGGTCGGGCGGATCGCTTCGTGGGCTTCCTGGGCGTTCTTCGCCTTGGTGGAATAGAAGCGCGGCTTTTCCGGCAGATAACGCTGTCCGAACTGGTCGACGATGGCGCTGCGGGCAGCGTCGATCGCCTCCGGCGCCATCTGCACGCCGTCGGTACGCATATAGGTAATGAGACCGACCGTTTCCCCGCCGATATCGACGCCTTCATAGAGCTTCTGCGCCACCTGCATGGTGCGCGAGGCGTTGAAGCCGATATTCGAGGAGGCGGCCTGCTGCAGTGTCGAGGTGGTGAAGGGCGGTCCGGGATTGCGCTTGACGGGCTTTGCCTCGACCGTGTCGACCAGATAGGTCGCGCCGTCGAGCAGCGCCTTCAGGCGGTTGGCGTCCTCGCCGTTCTTGATCGAGCGTCCCTGCAGCCGCTTACCGTCGGCCGAGACGAGGCGCGCCTCGAACTCGTCGCCGCGCGGGGTGCGCAGGAGCGCCGACAGGTTCCAGTATTCTTCCGAGATGAATCGCTCGATCTCCGACTCGCGGTCGCAGACGAGGCGCAGTGCAACCGACTGCACGCGGCCGGCCGAACGGGCGCCCGGCAGCTTGCGCCACAGAACCGGCGAAAGGTTGAAGCCGACCAGATAATCGAGCGCGCGGCGGGCGAGATAGGCATCCACCAGCGGCACGTCGATATCGCGCGGATTGGCCATCGCATCGAGCACGGCCTTCTTGGTGATGGCGTTGAAGACGACGCGCTTGACCGGCTTGTCGCCGATCACCTTCTTCTTCCTGAGAAGATCGAGCACGTGCCAGGAAATGGCTTCACCCTCGCGATCCGGGTCGGTTGCGAGGAACAATGCGTCCGAGCCTTTGACGGCGTCGGAAATGTCCTTCATCCGCTTCTGGGACGCGGGATCGACCTCCCACAGCATTTCGAAGTCCTGATCGGGAAGCACGGACCCGTCCTTGGCCGGAAGATCGCGTACATGGCCGAAAGAGGCGAGAACCTTGTAGCCGGAGCCGAGATACTTGTTGATTGTCTTGGCCTTGGCGGGAGATTCTACGACGACAACATTCATTTTGCTTCTCTGCAATAGAGGCTTGGCCCGGCACCGTTGCGGTCCAGGCGGAAATCTTGACCTCCCGACATGGAGGGCGTTTGCCTCGCGGTCAAGGGGCGTGTGCCAAATTATAGGGTACAACGAGATGCAACCTTGGGAAGATTTGCAATTGGTTGCAATCTTAAATAAATGCGATATGGTCTCTCGCATACCTTGAGGTGAATTTATTTGGACCGGTCGCCGACTTTTTTGACAGGATAGAATATGATTTCTCGGAGTGAGATAAACGGCCGGCGCGAGGACGATACCAGGGAAAATATTGCCTATATAAGGCAGATGCTCGGAGAGCTCCGGCAGGTCGCCTTGGGAGAGGGAGCCGATATGCTCTGTTATCTCATCGAGATGGCCTATGTGGAGGCGGGGGATGTACAGGCGGGCCGGCGTCCCCGCTCAGTCTTCCATCGCGAGTGAAACCAGGCCGCCGACATGCCGATGCAGCCGGCCGGCGAGATCGAGTTCCAGCAGGATGAGATAGACGGAAGAGGCGGGCAGTTCCGTATGGCGGATGATGTCGTCCACCTCGACCGGTGTCGGCCCCAGCGCCGAAACGATGATCGCCCGGTCGTCATCATTGGGCGGCAGTATGTCGCTGAATTTCTTAGGCTCTTCCACCACCGAGCCGCTGAACAGATCGAGTTGCGACAGTGGCGCCAGCGCTTCGATGACGTCGGCCGATCCGGTGGTGACGATCGCGCCCTGTTTGAGCAGTCCGTTTGTGCCGTGGCAGCGCGGATCGAGCGGCGAGCCGGGAACGGCGAAGACGAGCCGCCCGAAATCGGTCGCCATCCTGGCGGTGATCAGGGAGCCGGAACGCTCCGCCGCCTCCACCACGACGACGCCGAGCGAAATACCGGATATCAGCCGGTTGCGGCGGGGAAAATCCCGTGCGCGGGGCTCCCAGCCGAAAGGCATTTCACTGACGGCAAGGCCTGCACCCTCGGTGATCTCGTCGAGCAGAGGCACGTTTTCCGGCGGATAGGGCTGGTCGAGCCCGCCGGCGAGCACCGCGATCGTTCCGGTCTCCAGGCTGGCCCGGTGTGCGGCGGTATCGACGCCGCGGGCAAGGCCTGACGTCACCGTATAACCGGCTCGGCCGCAATCCCTGGCGATCATCGCCGCGAACTTGGCGCCCGATATCGAGGCATTGCGCGATCCGACGACGCCGACCGACGGACGTGTTGCGGCGGAAAGGTCACCTTTCATGGCAAGAAGCGGTGGCGCGCCTTCGATCTGGCGCAGCGCCGGCGGATAGTCCGGTTCGCCGATGCCGACGAAGCGGGCGCCAAACCGATGGGCGGCTTCGAGCTCGCGTTCGGCCTCCTGCACGCCGGCAATCCGGATCGCCCTGGTCGCTCCGCCGCGGGCGGAGAGCTCGGGCAGCATGGCAAGAGCGTTTTCCGCCGAGCCGCAGTGGTTGATGAGATCTCGAAACGTGGCGGGGCCGACATTGTCGGAGCGGATCAGTCTTAGCCAGGCGATCCTCTGCCTGTCCGTCAGCGCAATTCCCATTCGCCTTGCGCTGCCATCCGGCATTGTTTCCCCCGGTCTATCCCTTTTGGCCGATCCTGCTCTCGGTGCCGGCGATCAGCCGCTTGATATTTTCTTCGTGCTTCCACCAGGAAATCGCGGTCATCACCGCCATCACCAGCGCGATCTTCGGCTCGTTTAAGAACCACAGCACAACCGGAATGACAAGAGTTGCAACCAGAGCGGAAAGCGACGAATATTTGCTGATCTTGGCCACGCCGAGCCAGATCGCCGCAAACACCAGCACCATCCAGGGGGCGACGCCGAGCAGCGTGCCGATATAGGTGGCGACACCCTTGCCGCCCTTGAAGCCGAGCCAGACCGGGAAGAGATGGCCCATGAACGCCGCGAAACCGGCCAGCAGCCCCGCTTCCTTCCCGAAAAAATACCAGGCGACCAGCGCAGCGACGGTGGCCTTCAGCGCATCGAGCAGCAGGGTGGCGGCAGCGAGCTTCTTGTTGCCGGTGCGCAGCACGTTGGTGGCGCCGATATTGCCCGATCCGATCGAGCGGATATCGCCGAGCCCCGCGGCACGGGTGAGGATCAGGCCGAAGGGAATCGAGCCGAGCAGATAACCGAACACCAGCGCGGCCAGCGCGATCGGCAGGGTGATCTGCCAGTTGAAAAGGTCTGCCATCTTATTGTCCCCTGCGTCCTAAAAGCCCCTCATCCGCCTGCCGGCACCTTCTCCCCGCTTGCGGGGCGAAGGGATATGCCGCATCGCTTCCCCAATCTCCACCCACTGTGAGCGGATTTGATCGTCGCCGCACCTGTCCTTCTCCCCGCGAGCGGGGAGAAGGTGCCCGGCAGGGCGGATGAGGGGCAATCTTTTGGTCAGCCCAGATTATAAACGCACTTGCCGGCCACGTAGGTGGCGACGGCGCGGCCCGAAAATCGCGCGTCCTCGAACGGCGTGTTCTTCGACTTCGACAAGATCATATCCTTCGAAACGATCCAAGGCTCGTCGAGGTCGATCAGCGTGATATCGGCCTTGGCGCCGGGCTTCAGCGTGCCGGCATCGAGGCCGAAGATCTGCGCCGGCCGGGTCGACATCGCATCGATCAGCCGCATCAGCGGCACACGGCCGTCGTGATGCAGGCGAAGGGCTGCGGCGAGCAGGGTTTCCAGGCCGATCGCGCCATCTTCTGCATCGGCAAACGGCAGTCGCTTGGTATCGACGTCCTGCGGATCGTGGGAGGAGACGATGATGTCGATCGTGCCGTCGGCGATCGCATCGGCCATCGCGACGCGGTCGTCCTCGGAGCGCAGCGGCGGCGACAGCTTGAAGAAGGTGCGGTATTCGCCGATGTCGTTCTCGTTGAGCGCCAGATGGTTGATCGACACGCCGCAGGTTGCGTTGGCGCCGCGGGCGCGGGCGACGCGCATGGCTTCGGCCGATTCCGCCACGGAAATCTTCGCCGCATGGTATTTCGCCCGCGTCAGGCCGGCGATCCGAAGATCCCGTTCGAGCGGGATGATTTCCGCTTCCTTCGGTACGCCCGACAGGCCGAGCCAGCTGGCGAACAGCCCCTCGTTCATCACGCCGTTGCCGAGATATTTTTCGCGCAGTTCCAGCGAGACGACCGCATCGAACTCGCGGGCATAGGTCATCACCCGGCGTAGCAGCAGCGTGTCGGAAAGCCCGTGCCGGCCATTGGTGAAGGCGACGGCGCCGGACTGCTGCATGAGCCCGATCTCCGTCATCTCCTTGCCTGCGAGCCCCTTGGTGAGGGCTGCGGCGGGATGGACGTTGACGACCGCCTTGTCGCGGGCGGTCTTCTGCACGAACTCGACCAGCGCGATGTCGTCGAGCACCGGATCGGTGTCGGGCATCATGATGAAGGAGGTGATGCCGCCGGCCGCCGCCGCGCGGCTGGCCGATTCGATCGTTTCGGTGTGTTCGGCGCCCGGTTCGCCCACATAGACGCGGGCGTCGACGAGGCCCGGCGTCGCGACGAGGCCCTGGCAGTCGCGGATGTCAGCGCCTTCCGGAGCGCCCTGGTTCTGGGCATCCTTCCCGGCGGCGAGAATGCGGCCGTCGGCGCCGATGATGATCGTGCCGGTCTCGTCGAGGTTGCGCGACGGGTCGAGGATACGGAGGTTCTTGAGGACGGTCGGTGTCATGCGCGCTCTCCCTGGTTCTGGGAGACGAGCAGGGCCTCCATCACGGCCATGCGGACCGCGACCCCCATTTCCACCTGTTCCTCGATGACGCTCTGCGGACCGTCCGCCACCTCGGAGGCGATCTCGACGCCGCGGTTCATCGGCCCGGGATGCATGACGAGCGCATCCGGCTTGGCGACTTTAAGCTTTTCGGCGTCCAGCCCGTAGAAGCGGAAATATTCGCGCACCGAAGGCACAAAGGCGCCGGCCATGCGCTCGCGCTGCAGGCGCAGCATCATCACCACATCGGCATCCTTCAGACCCTCTTCCATCGAATGGAAGACCTCGACGCCCATGTCCCGGATGCCGGAGGGCAGCAGCGTCGACGGCGCCACCACTCGGACCCGCGCGCCCATGGCGTTGAGCAGCAGGATGTTGGAGCGCGCCACGCGCGAATGCAGCACGTCGCCGCAGATGGCGACGATGATGCGCGACAGCTTGCCCCTGGCGCGGCGGATGGTCAGCGCATCGAGCAGCGCCTGGGTCGGGTGCTCGTGCTGGCCGTCGCCGGCATTGATCACCGAGCAGGCGACCTTCTGGGCGAGAAGTGCGGCAGCACCCGCCGAGGAATGGCGCAGCACCAGCACGTCCGGGCGCATCGCGTTGAGCGTCATCGCCGTGTCGATCAGCGTCTCGCCCTTTTTGACCGAGGAATTGCCGACCGACATGTTCATCACGTCGGCGCCGAGGCGTTTGCCGGCGAGTTCGAAGGACGATTGGGTGCGGGTGGAAGCTTCGAAGAACAGGTTGATCTGGGTGAGGCCCCGCAGCGTGGAAGTCTTCTTCTCCCGCTGCCTGGAAATCTTCACGGCCTCGTCGGCCTTGTCGAGAAGAAAGGTGATATCCTGTTCAGTAAGGCCCTTGATGCCAATCAGATGGCGGTGAGGGAAGAAGACCATGGACACGTCTCCGCTTGCGTTCGGCGGTCTATAAGGTCTGACGGCAGGAGCCGCAAGCGGGCGCGGGACTTATCTCACTGCTTGTTTGAGAGGATCGCGATAAGAAGGTTTCTTGACGCGGGTGCGGCCTTTTGTTGAGAACGCCAGAAATCCTGATTGGGCGCCGTTCCCAGGCCCCGTAACTTCCGCTAGAACCCGTTTCATGAACCAGATGTCGCGCGCCGAAGAAAAATTTGCCGAACTGAACCAGCCAAAACCCTGGTCCGGCATCAATGCCTACCGATCCGATCCGCTGGTCGTCGACCTGACGAGCGCGCTGAACCGCACCATCCGCGAGGAATACGACCAGCTCGGCCGTTACGTCACCTCGCCGGAGGCGCAGGAGCTGGCGCGCATGGCGAACGAGAACCCGCCAAAGCTGAAGACCCATGGTCCGCGCGGCGAGCGGCTTGATGTCGTCGAGTTCCATCCCGCCTGGCACGCGCTGATGCGCCGTTCGATGCAGACCGGCCTGCATTCCTCGGTGTGGGAAAACATTCCCGAAGCCAAGGGGCATGAGCACAAGGCGCGGGCGACGCGATTCTATCTCTCGGCGCAGCTCGAATGCGGCCATCTCTGCCCGCTGACCATGACCAGCGCCTCGATCGCCGCGCTGATGGCCTCGCCGCGCGTCCAGAAGGAATGGGCGCCAAAGATCCTGTCGCGCAAATACGATTCGACGAATCGCCCCGCCTTGCAGAAGAGCGCGGTCACCCTCGGCATGGGCATGACCGAGAAGCAGGGCGGCACCGACGTGCGCGCCAACCGCTCGACCGCCGAGCGGGTCGGCGAGGGCATCTACCGGCTCTCCGGCCACAAGTGGTTCATGTCGGCGCCGATGAGCGACGGCTTCGTCATGCTGGCCAAGACCGGCGACGGGATCGGCTGTTTCCTGGTGCCGCGGCTACTTGAGGACGGGTCGGCGAACGGCCTGCAGTTCCAGCGCCTGAAGGACAAGGTCGGCAACCGCTCGAACGCATCCTCCGAAGTCGAATTCACCGATGCCTTCGGTTATCTGCTCGGTGAACCGGGCGGGGGCATCCGCACCATTCTCGACATGGTCACCCTGACGCGGCTCGATTGCGCGCTGGCATCCGCCGGCATCATGCGCGCGTCGCTCGCCGAAGCGGTTCACCACACCCGCGGCCGCAGCGTGTTCGGCAAGAAGCTCGTCGATCAGCCGCTGATGACGCGTGTGCTCGCCGACATGGCGCTCGATGTCGCCGCAGCGACGGCGCTCAGCTTCCGGCTAGCCGATTCCTTCGATCGCGCAGCCAGCAACCCGGCCGATGCGGCTTTTGCCCGCGTCATGACGCCGGTCATCAAATACTGGAACTGCAAGATCGCGCCTGCGCTGATCTACGAGGCGATGGAGTGCATCGGCGGCAACGGCTATATCGAGGAACGGCCGATCGCCCGGCATTACCGCGAAGCACCGGTCAATGCGATCTGGGAAGGCTCGGGCAATGTGATGGCGCTCGACGTGCTCCGGGTGCTGTCGCGCGGGCGGGACCTTTTCAACACGGTGCTCGCCGGTTTCGAAAGGGATCTCGGTCCTGCGGGCCGCAAGACGGTCGAGGTTCTGCGCGCCGCCATGGCACTCTGCGAGACCGACGAAGGTGCTGCCCGGCTTCTGGTGGAGCAACTGGCACTTGCGGCAGCGGCGTCTGAACTGGTGCGGCTCGGCGCCGGCAAGATCGCCGATGCCTTCCTGGAAACTCGGCTCGCCGGCGGCTGGCGCTCGACCTACGGCATGCTCGATGCCCGGTTCGACGCCCGCTACATCGTCGACCTGCTTTATCCTGCCGCCACGTAGGCGACGACCGTCATCACGACTGGAATGGTGAGGAACGAGGCGACGACCTGCAGGGTCGCCGCCGCGGCATACATGTCCGCATCGCCGTTCAGCTGTTTCGCCAGCAGATAGCCGTTCATGGCGGTCGGAACCGCGGCGCTCAGCGCCAGGAGCACGAGGCCGTTGCCCTGGATGCCGCACAGCGCGCCGACGCCGACGGCGACGATCGGGAAGGCGATCAGCTTCAGGAAGACGGCGAGGAGAGTGATCGGCTTCGGCTTGAGCGCGTCCATGATCCTGAGGCCGGCGCCGACCGTGATCAGGCCGAGGCTGAGCGAAGCCTGCGACAAGAGGTCGATCGTCACCATCACCGGTTCGTAGACCGGGATGCCGGCAAGGTTGATGACGATGCCGAGCGCCGTCGAGAGGATCAGCGGATTGGTGCAGACTCTATAAAGGATGGCCTTGTAGTTTCGGTCGTGGCCGGAGAACCACAGCAGCACCGTCACGTTGATGAAGTTGAGCGGGATGATGATCGCCGCCATCACCAGGCCGACCATGGTCAGCCCCTGCTGGCCGTAGGTCTTGGCGGCGATCGCCAGCGCCATGAACGCATTCCAGCGCGTCGCCGTCTGAAACAGCGACGTATAGGCCGGCCCGCCGACCCGCAAATTCCGCAACAGCGGCCAGGCCAGCAGCAGCCCGCCCGACATGACGAGGACGGAGATGATCGCCGCGAAACTGACGGTCAGGTTCTCGGTATTGGAGAAATCCGCCTTCGCCATGGTCGAGAATAACAAGGCGGGAAACAGCACCCAGTAGCTGCACTGTTCGAGCCCGTCCCAGAAATCGGGATTGATGACGGGTGCGCGTTTTAATCCCATGCCGAGGAGAACCAGCAGGAAAATCGGCAGAACGCTTTGGAAGACGATGAGCATGGAGGAGGGCACGTCGGTGGGAGAACAGGATCTCGTTAGTCCTCCCATGCCGATAGTGCAATGCAAGACCCTGCGAATTCAAGTGCTGCGCGCGCAATCCTGTGCATGGGCACCAAGACTGCTTGCGGCGAGTGATGGCTCGCACTATCGCGGTTGGTGAAGATGAAACCGAAACAGGCGAAAAATGCTCCAGATCCCTGAAGTCACAGCGCAAGAAGGTTCTGTCGCCAAAGTGCGCAGCCGCGCCGGCACCGAGCGGGCGATCTTTCTCGCCGCCCGCGCGCTGCTCGCCGAACAGGGCTTTCAGGGTTTCGGCATCAACGCGGTGGCGCGTCGCGCCGGCTGCGACAAGCAGCTTATCTACCGCTATTACGGCGGTCTCGACGGGCTGATCGAGGCGATCGGCGCCGATCTCGGCACCTGGGTCAGGGATCGCATCCCTGAAGATACCGGCGGCATGTTCCTGCTGACCTACGGCGATCTGATGGAAAAGCTCTCCATCTATTTCATGGAAGCGCTGCGTGACGATCCGCTGGTCTGCAAGATCGTCGCCTGGGAGGTCTCGCAGGATACGCCGCACGTCCGCCGGCTGTCGGAGGCGCGTACCAAGGCGCTCGGCAAATGGCTCGAAAAGATGCGCGGTTCGCTGACGCCGCCCAAGGGTGTCGATGCCGCGTCCACCAATGCGCTGCTGTTTGCAGCGATCCAGCACCTGGTGATATCAGCCGCCGTCAGCGGCCAGTTCGCCGGCATGGCGCTCAAGACCGAGAAGGACTGGGACAAGGTCGGCAACGCGCTCCGCCGGCTGGTCCGTGCGATCTACGGCTGATCTTTTCGCCGGAAACGTTGATCCCCTGTTCGAAGTCAGGGATTGAAGCGATGATCGGCGCTCCGTATCTCTTGTAGAGCTACGGGAGGGAACGCCATGACAGTGCCAACGCTTTATGAATGGATCGGCGGCTTCGATGCGCTCTTGCGTCTCACGACGGAGTTTTATCGGCGCGTTCCGACGGACGACCTGCTCGGCCCGGTCTTTGCCGGAATGGACTCGGAACATCCACAGCATGTAGCCATGTTCATCGCCGAGGTCATTGGTGGGCCGAAGCTCTACTCGGAGCAACGTGGCGGTCATCCGGCGATGGTGCGCCATCATCTTGAAAGGCACCTGACGGAGCCGATGCGCCGGCGATGGATCAACATCCTCCTCGATACCTATACGGATCTCGAACTTCCGGCCGACCCGGAGTTCACGTCGGCGCTGGTCGGCTATCTCGAATGGGGAACGCGGCTTGCGGTCGTCAATTCGCAGCTCGGAGCCAAGGTTTACGAGCACGCGCCGATGCCGAAATGGGGATGGGGCGAAACCGGCGGTCCGTATATTCCGAAGAAGCCGAAATCGCCAGCTGCCTGACCTGCTTTATCCACAGGCGCCCTTGCGAAATTAACCATCTCCCCCGGTTTCCGTTGCGGCAAATCCCTGCGGGCTTAAGTTCCACGTTAACGCACTGTTAACTACGACGTTCGCCGAGTATCCGCGTATGGGAACTGCAATCCGGAATATAGCATTGCTGATCGTCATGACGACGGTCTTCGCGGCGCTGGCCATGGATATTGCCATTCCCGCATTGGCCCTGAGCCTTATGGCTCTATCGAGATGGCTCGTGTCTCTGGAACTTTATCCGGCAGAGTCGAGAGGGAGGACTGCATGAAGTGGTTCGTGATTTTGTGGGCCGGTCCGGTCCTGCTGCTGACCAGCTGGTACGGGCTTTCCTATTACGACATGAGCTTCGGCTTCTTCATGCTGACCCGACAGACGCATGATCTTGTCTTCCAGATCTACGGCAATGTTCTGGGCATTCCCCCGGAAACCATTCCGCCTTTGGTGGCGCGCGCCATCGCTTTCGACAGCCTGGTCGTGTTTGCGATCATCGCCTTCCGCAAGCGTCGCGAGATCGGCGCCTGGTGGCGCAAGCGTCAGCTGGAGAAATCGGTCTCCCTGCCGAGCGATGAGAGCCTATCGAGCGCTCCCTGAAGAATGAAGCTTGCCGCGGCGGAATCGATCCGCTCGGCACGTTTGGCCCGGGACACGTCCATTTCCAGAAGCGCCCGCTCGGCGGCCACCGTCGATAGCCGTTCGTCCCAGAAGACGAAGGGCAGGGCGGTCTTTTCACTCATCGAGCGCACGAAGGCGCGCGTCGCCTGGACGCGCGGACCGGCCGAGCCGTCCATGTTGGTCGGCAGGCCAATGACGAAGCCCGCCACTTTTTCCTTCTCGGCAAAGGCAAGCAGCACTTCGGCATCCTTGGTGAACTTCACCCGCTTGATGACCGGGCGGGGAGAGGCGAAACGCCGGCCGAGATCCGACATGGCGAGCCCGATCGTCTTGGTGCCAAGGTCGAGGCCGGCAATCGCCTGTCCAGGTTGAAGGGCCTCGGCCAGTTCCTCGATCGTCATCACTGTCATGCGTTCTTCATCCCGGGGATCCAATAGGGTAGGCCGGAGAGGGTTCTGTCCCACCCTCTGTCCCACTTCCCTTTAGCCTCATATCGGCTATGTGTCGTTACCATCCCGCATATATTGAAGGAGAGTTTTCCATGAAGATCACCTGGCTCGGCCATTCCGCCTTCCGCATCGAGACCGCCAAGGCGAAGATCCTGATCGACCCCTTCCTGACCTATAATCCGGCCTTCGCCGGCCAGGACATCAAGGCCGCCGCCGAAGGCCTGACCCATATCCTGCTCACCCACGGCCACGGCGACCATGTCGGCGACACGGTCCAGATCGCCAAGGAAACCGGCGCCGTCGTTCTCGCCAACTACGATCTCGGCGTCTGGCTGGCAAAGAAGGGCGTCGAGAAGCTCGAAATGGGCAATACCGGCGGCACGATCGGTTTCGAGGGTTTCACCGCCACCTTCACCAATGCCCTGCATTCGTCCGCTTCGCTCACTGAAGACGGCGTTTCGCACTGCCTCGGCAATGCCAACGGCCTGATGCTGCATTTCGACGACGAGCCTTCCGTCCTCCACATGGGCGACACCGACATATTCTCCGACATGGCCCTGATCAACGAACTGCACCAGCCCGATATCGGCATCGTGCCGATCGGCGACCGCTTCACCATGGGCGGTGCCGTGGCCGCACTCGCCTGCCAGCGCTTCTTCGACTTCAAGCATGCGCTGCCCTGCCATTACGGCCTGCCGGGCGTCGACCAGACGCCGGAAAAGTTCGTCAAGGGCATGGAAGGCTCCCGCACCCGGGTCGAGACGCCGGTGCCGGGCGGCAGCCTGACCTTCTAAGTCGCATCCTTTCAGGCGGCGCGCCTTCGCAAATTGAGGCGCGCTCCCTGTTGCGAAGGGCGGGCATGGCCATTATAGCGAAGGGGAAATTTCCCATCGGAGTTATGCCATGTCCGTCGATCTCGCCACCGTCAAGCGCGTCGCGCGCCTTGCCCGCATTGCGGTCACCGAGGAAGATGCCAATCGCATGGTCGGCGAGCTGAACGGCATCATCAATTTCGTCGAGCAGCTTTCCGAAGTCGATGTCACGGGCGTCGAGCCGATGACCTCGGTCACCCCGATGGACATGCGCAAGCGCGCCGACGCCGTCACCGATGGCGACAAGGCCGACGATATCGTCGCCAATGCGCCGACCACCGACCATAATTTCTTCCTGGTGCCGAAGGTCGTCGAGTGAGCGCTCAATAGCGCCCCGCCGAACCTCCTCCCTGTTTCGAACCGTTTGAAGAGACCATGACCGAACTCACCAGCCTTACCATTGCCGAAGCCCGCGAAAAGCTCGAAGCCCGGGAGTTCACCTCCGTCGAGCTGACAGAGGCCTATCTTTCCGCGATCGATGCCGCCAACTCGGTGTTCAACGCCTATGTGGCCGTGACGCCGGAAAAGGCGCTCGACATGGCGAAGGCTTCCGACGCGCGCCGCGCGAGCGGCCAGGTGGGAGCGCTGGAAGGCATCCCGCTCGGCATCAAGGACCTGTTCGCCACCCGCGACGTCCATACCCAGGCCTGCAGCCACATCCTCGACGGTTTCTTGCCGAAATACGAATCGACCGTCACCCAGAACCTCTGGGATGACGGCGCGGTCATGCTCGGCAAACTCAACATGGACGAGTTCGCGATGGGCTCCTCCAACGAGACCTCCCATTATGGCGCGGTGATCAACCCCTGGCGGGCCAACGGTTCCAACCAGCAGCTCGTGCCGGGCGGTTCTTCCGGCGGTTCTGCCGCTGCCGTATCCGCCTTCCTCTGCGCTGGTGCTACCGCCACCGATACGGGCGGTTCGATCCGCCAGCCGGCCGCCTTTACCGGCACCGTCGGCATCAAGCCGACCTATGGCCGCTGCTCGCGCTGGGGTACGGTGGCCTTCGCCTCCTCGCTCGACCAGGCCGGCCCGATCGCCCGCGACGTGCGCGATGCCGCGATCATGCTGAGGTCGATGGCGTCGGTCGATGCCAAGGACACGACCTCGGTCGACCTGCCGGTGCCGGATTACGAAGCCTCGCTCGGCCAGTCGCTCAAGGGCATGAAGATCGGCATTCCGAAGGAATACCGCGTCGAGGGCATGCCGGAAGAGATCGAAAAGCTTTGGGCTCAGGGCATCGCCTGGCTGAAGGATGCCGGTGCCGAGATCGTCGACATCACCCTGCCGCACACCAAATATGCCCTGCCGGCCTATTACATCGTCGCGCCTGCCGAAGCCTCGTCGAACCTCGCCCGCTACGACGGCGTGCGCTACGGCCTGCGCGTCGACGGCAAGGACATCGTCGACATGTACGAAAAGACCCGCGCCGCCGGCTTCGGCACCGAGGTCAAGCGTCGCATCATGATCGGCACCTACGTTCTGTCGGCCGGTTATTACGACGCCTATTACCTGCAGGCGCAAAAAGTCCGCACGCTGATCAAGCGCGACTTCGAGATCGTCTTCGACGCCGGCGTCGATGCCATCCTGACGCCCGCCACGCCGTCGTCCGCCTTCGGCATCGCCGACGAGGACCTCGCCTCCGATCCGGTCAAGATGTACCTCAACGACATCTTCACGGTGACGGTGAACATGGCCGGCCTGCCGGGCATCGCCGTTCCCGCCGGCCTCGACGCCAAGGGCCTGCCGCTCGGCCTGCAGCTCATCGGCAAGCCGTTCGAGGAAGAAACGCTCTTCCGCACCGCTTACGTCATCGAACAGGCCGCCGGCCGGTTCACGCCGGCAAAGTGGTGGTAAGCGGACTGATCATCCGGAAAATGACGGCCGCCGATCACCAGGCGGTCGCCGGGGAGATGGTTCATGGCTGAGATGGATCTCGCACGTTTGATCGAGGCGTTCGATCGCCTCGCAACCTCCGGCTTCACCATGGGCACGGACTGGGAAGCGGTCCACAACATCTGTCAGGCCCATGAGGGCGAACAGCCCTTCGACTGGGGCCACGCCCTCTGCCACCGCATCGAAGGCGACGACTGGAACGCCGACTACTGGTACCGCCGCGCCGGAAAGAGGCGCGCAGCCTCAATCGCCGAGGACTGGTCGGTGATGCGGGCCGAGATTTCGGCATAGCACTCGGGATTTTCAATCTTCCTGCGGCGGATAACGCTTCCGTTGATGAACGATGGTCAGAATATCGAGATCGCTTGGCGAGAATATCCGGTAGACGATCGTATCGGGCAGGCCGGAAATCGCGAACTCGCGCGTGTCTTCGACGCAGCCCTCCCGCCCGAGAAGCGGAAAACTTTCAAATATCTGGATGACTTGCCGGATGCGGGATAACACGCGATCGGCGGCATTTCGGTCGAATTGGGCGATATGGATGTGAATTTCACTGAGATCCGCGATGGCTTGCGGCGTGAAATTAACGTTGAAAGCCGAAGCGCTCCCAGACTTTTCGCGCTGGGGTCATCTTGGAGCGGTCCTCGGACTGCTTGAGCGCGTGACGGATTTTTTCTTCCTTCCAGGAACCGTACTCCTCGTCGCTGGCCGCAGCCGCGTGAGGCTCGGTTAGCTCCTTGAAGCTGATTTTTTCCTGTAGATCGCTCATACCTGTAAAATAACGCGAATAGCTCCAAAGTCCAATCGCATTTGCTCGTCGACAAAAGCCGATCTCCTGGCAATGGAGACCGGCTTTCGCTTTCCTACCGATTATCCTGCTCGGCCCTCACCAGCACCAGTCCTCTTTCGGTGATGCGGTAGGGCCTGCCGCTCTGGGACTTGATCGCCTTCTTCTGCTTGAGCTTACGGAAGGTGACGAGGTCCAAACCTGAAAAGACCCAGCCCTCCCGGGTGACGAGCTGCAGCTTTTCGATCTTTCTGTTGTCGTCACGGGTGATCTCGATCCTGCCGCCCTGGGCGAGCAGGTGGAGGATGCGCTGTTCGGCGCGGGAAATATCCATTGTCTTGATGTCCGGAGAAGCGCTCGGAAACGAGCGCACAAAAACGTTGCCGGCGTTGCGAAACGTCGGGGTTCTCGTTTTTGTCTGGGCCGGCGCGGCTGGATGCGGGGCCGGCCCCTCAGCAGGTCTCTCTGGACGGGTACATCAAAACTCCATCAATGCGAAAACCGCACTAGGCGGGTTTTCCCCAGCCGTCAAGCACCTGACCGAAACGCCCTAGATGTTGCACTGGTCAAAGCGCAGACTCAGTGTTCTACTGGCATTTCCAACAGGGGAAGCTATGGCCCATATTCGCAATGCGCGTGAGGACGAGGTGGATATCCTGGCGGAAATCGGCTTCCGCTCCTGGGAGAAGGCCATGATTTCGATCGGCGAGATGACCGATATGCGCTCCAGCGCCCGCACTGCCTTCCAGAACTTCACGCGCTCCTCCTGGCTCACCATTACCGTCGTCGAACAGGCCGGCAATCTCGCCGGCTGGGCGGCGCGCGAAAAGCTCGACGAGCTGATCTCCGATTTTTGGATCGATCCGTCCTTCAAGGGGCAGGGGCTCGGCCGCGCGCTTCTTGTCGAGGTCGAGGCCGAGATCGTCCACCAGGGTTTTGAAGTCGCCCGCGTCGAAACCCACGCCCGCAATGCCGAGGCGGTCGGCTTCTTCGAGAAGCAGGGTTATTCCATCAACTGGCTCTCGACCATCTATTCGCCGAAGATAGACAGGGACGTGCAGTCGGTCGGCCTGTCGAAGCGCCTCGTCGCGGAAGCGCCTGACACCTACGGGCCGAGCTTCTAGATCGCCCGGGCGATCGCCGCGAGCGCCCGCTGCGTGAATTCCGGCGCAAATAGCCATGATGCGGCGCCGAGCGTGTGAAGGGCGACGATGATCATCAGCAGCGTGCGAAAAGGCTCCTTGCGGGTCTTGTGCCGCAGCATCTGCTGCGCGGTCACGGCGCCCAGGCTGCCGCCGATGAAGGCTATACCCAGGAGTGTGCGCTCGCTGATCCGCCATGTGCCATCGATAGCCGCCTGCTTGTCCCACCAGTAAACGCAGAATGCGAGGACGTTCAGGAGGAGATACAGGATAAACAGCGCGAGTGGGGTTGATAGCTCCATTGCGCGATTTCACCAGAGTCTGGTTAAAGCCGGCTGAACTGTGGTATTCCAGAGCGATACCGACGCGCAGCAAGCCTTGCACCTCCGCGCCATTTGCTCTACCTCCAGAAACCCAATCGAGACCATTTCACGAGCATCAGATGACCCTTGTCGACGTCCGCACGCCCGATCCGAAACGCTTCATCCCCGGCGCCACCGGCGATTGGGAAGTCATCATCGGCATGGAGGTGCACGCCCAGGTTCTCTCCAATTCCAAGCTCTTCTCCGGCGCCTCGACCGAGTTCGGCAAGCCGGCCAATTCCAACGTCTCGCTCGTCGATGCGGCTATGCCCGGCATGCTGCCCGTGATCAACGAGGAATGCATCAAGCAGGCGGTGCGCACCGGCCTGGGTCTCAAGGCTCAGATCAACAAGCGTTCGCTGTTCGACCGCAAGAACTATTTCTATCCGGACCTGCCGCAGGGCTACCAGATCTCCCAGTACAAGGATCCGATCGTCGGCGAGGGCAAGATCGTCATCTCGCTCGGTCCGGATCGCCAGGGCCAGTTCGAGGATATCGAGATCGGCATCGAGCGCCTGCATCTCGAACAGGATGCGGGCAAGTCGATGCACGACCAGCATCCGACCATGTCCTATGTGGACTTGAACCGCTCCGGCGTGGCGCTGATGGAGATTGTCTCCAAGCCCGACATGCGCTCCTCCGACGAAGCCAAGGCCTATATGACCAAGCTGCGTTCGATCGTGCGTTATCTCGGCACCTGCGACGGCAACATGGACGAAGGCTCGATGCGCGCCGACGTCAACGTCTCGGTGCGTCGTCCGGGCGCCGAATTCGGCACCCGCTGCGAGATCAAGAACGTCAACTCGATCCGTTTCATCGGCCAGGCGATCGAATACGAAGCGCGCCGTCAGATCGGCATTCTGGAAGACGGCGGCTCGATCGACCAGGAGACCCGCCTCTTCGACCCGAACAAGGGCGAGACGCGCTCGATGCGCTCGAAGGAAGACGCGCACGACTATCGCTATTTCCCGGATCCGGACCTGCTGCCGCTCGAATTCGACGATGCCTTCATCGCCGAGCTGGAACGCCACCTGCCGGAACTGCCGGACGACAAGAAGGCCCGTTTCGTGCGTGAGCTTGGCCTGTCGATCTACGACGCCTCGGTTCTGGTGTCCGAAAAGGCGATCGCCGATTATTTCGAGGCCGTTGCCGAAGGCCGCGACGGCAAGATTGCCGCCAACTGGGTCATTAACGACCTGCTTGGCGCCTTGAACAGAACCGGCAAAGACATTGAAGAGACTCCGGTTTCGCCGGCCCAGCTCGGCGCCATCATCGACCTCATCAAGGCAGAGACGATCTCCGGCAAGATCGCCAAGGACCTGTTCGAGATCGTGCTCACCGAGGGCGGTGACCCGGCCGAGATCGTCGAGAGCCGCGGCATGAAGCAGGTCACCGATACCGGCGCGATCGAGGCCGCTGTCGACGAGATCATCGCCGCCAATCCGGACCAGGTCGCCAAGGTCAAGGCCAAGCCCACGCTCGCCGGCTGGTTCGTCGGCCAGGTGATGAAGTCGACCGGCGGCAAGGCCAATCCCCAGGCCGTGCAGGCGCTCGTCAAGGCGAAGCTCGGGATCGAAGAGGAATAGGCTCGATGGTCTACTTCGTCCGCACCGCGGGAGAAGCCGACGTCGAGCAGGTCCGCGCGCTGCTGGCGGCGACCTTTCACGATACTTACGACCCGTTCTACGGGGCCGACAAGGTCAAGCGGATGGTCGATGGCTGGCATTCGGCCGCCGCCGTCCGGTCGCGCATCCAGAAGCGCGGCGGCGAATTCCTGGTGGCCGACAACGGCAAGGATATCGGCGGCATGGGTTATGCCGCCATGTATCCGAAAATGGTCAAGACGGCGATGCTGCACCAGCTCTACGTCAAGCCATCCTGCCAGAACGAGGGCATCGGCCGTGATATCTTCGCCGAGCTCGAAACCTGTTTTCCGGATGCCGAGATCATGCGGGTCGAGGTAGCGCTGCCGAACGTGCGCGCGATGTATTTCTACGAGCGGCTCGGATTTTCCGAGGTCGACCGGATGGAGGAATGGGGCGCTCCCAATTCCGGCCTGCCGGCGATCATCATGGAGAAGCGGCTGGAGTTGCGTTAGGTCTCGACACCGAAGAGGAGCCTGCATGGCCGACATCGTGATCCGCAGGGCGCGGCAAGCCGATCTTCCCGAACTCATCGCCCTGTTTGCGGCGGATGATCTCGGCGGCCATAGCGATACGACAGACGAGGCCGCCTTCGACGACTACCTGCGCGCCTTCAACGTCATCGATGCCTCTCAGAACGAACAGCTCTTCGTCGCCGAACTGGGAGGCGAGGTGGTCGGTACGTTCCAGATTCTCTTCAACCGCACGCTGACGGGCAGGGGATCGCTGTCGATGATCCTGGAAGCGGTGCAGACGCGCAGCGACATGCGCGGCAAGGGCATCGGTGCCCGGATGATCGGACACGCGATCGAGGAAGCCAGGCGGCGCGATTGCCGCCAGGTCGCACTCACCTCCAATATGGCCCGCACGGATGCGCATCGCTTCTATGAACGGCTCGGTTTCGCCAAAAGCCATTTCGGCTTCAAGATGAAGCTCAAATGACCGTGCGCGACATTTGGAATCACTGGACATCGAAGGCGTCAGGCGGCATAAGCGGATCAGCCAATTCGATCGTCATCCTGTTTGCCAAGCCGACGGAACATCCATGAAAAACCTCCTGCTGCAGATCTTCACCTGGTGGAACGGACAGACCATGGGCACCCGGTTCTTCACCTGGCGTTTCGGCAAGAAGGTCGGCGAGGACGAGCTCGGCAATATCTACTACGAAGGCCCGATGACATCCTGGGGCAAGCCGAAGCGTTGGGTGATCTACAAGGATTACGCGGAGGCCTCCGCAATCGGGCCGGGCTGGCATGGCTGGATGCACTATCGCACCGATGTCCCGCCGTCCAAGGAAGACTACAAGGCCCGCGAATGGGAAAAGGCGCACAAGGCCAACGGCACCGGCACGCCGCTTGCCTATCGCCCGCAGGGCTCGCTTGCCGCCACCGGCGAACGCCCCCGCGTCACCGGCGATTACGACGCCTGGACGCCCGGCAACTGACACCTGTTTTGGCCACAATCGCACTCTAGGTCTCGACGCCCACGGGATCGCCGGGACGGGAAGCATAATGGGATTGATGACGGTATTTCCACGCAGGCAAATGATCGGCGCATTGACCGCGCTGGCATCCGTGCTTGCGGCGGATGGTGTATCTGCTGCGCGGCTGAACAACCCGGTCGCGGTCTTTGCCGGCATCGACAAGATCACCGGCCGCATCACCACGTTCGACGTCTATGTTAATGAGACGGTCCAGTACGGCGCGCTGCAGGTGACGCCGAAGGTCTGTTATTCCCGCGACGAGACGGAAGCCCAGAAGATCGACGGTTTCGTGGAAGTTGACGAGATCACCCTCGACCGCAAGATCCGCCGGATATTCACCGGCTGGATGTTTGCCGACAGCCCCGGCCTCAATGCCGTCGAGCATCCGATCTACGACGTCTGGCTGACCGGCTGCAAGCAGAAGTCCGACGTACCGCCGCCGAAGGCGACCAACTGACTTTCCTCTAGAATTTCAGGTGCGGTGAATCGACCGCGATTCTCAGGAGCTTGAGATAGTCGTCCTTGGGGATGTCGATTGCGCCGAACGTCTTCAGATGTTCGGTGGTGAACTGCGTGTCGAGCAGGGTAAAGCCGTTTTTCCGGAGCCGCTCGACAAGGTGCACGAGGCAGATCTTGGAGGCGTTCGTGCGCCTCGAAAACATGCTCTCGCCGAAGAAGGCCGAGCCGAGCGAAACGCCATAGAGACCGCCGACCAGTTCATCGCCCTCGAAGGCCTCGACGCTGTGCGCGTGGCCCATGCGGTGCAATTCGTTGTATAGCTTGCGGATTGTGGAGTTGATCCAGGTGCTCGGCCGATCGCCGGCCGGCTCGGCACAGAGTGCGATCACCCGTTCGAAAGCCGTGTCGAAGCGGATGTCGAGCGGTGTCTTGCGAACCGCCTTGGCCAGGCTTTTGGAAAGATGGAAGGCGTCGAGCGGCAGGATGCCGCGCATTTCCGGTTCGACCCAGAAGATTTCCGGGTCGTCAGCGGATTCGGCCATCGGGAAAAGGCCGATGGAATAGGCGCGCAACAGGATTTCCGGGGTTATCGCCGGGTAATATCTGCCGCGTCGCCCTGCCATCGATCTCCCTAATGCGTCTTGTCGCCGGCGAGATATTGCTCAAGCCAGTGTATGTCATAATCGCCGTTGGCGATATCCGGATTGTCGACGAGGTCCTGGAAGAGCGGCAGCGTCGTCTTGATGCCGTCCACGACGAACTCGTCCAGCACGCGCCGCAGGCGCATCATGCATTCCACGCGGGTGCGTCCGTGCACGATCAGCTTGCCGATCAGGCTGTCGTAATAGGGCGGGATCTTGTAGCCGGCATAAGCGCCCGAATCGACGCGTACGCCAAGGCCGCCCGGCGCATGGAAATGCGTGATCGTGCCGGGCGACGGCACGAAGGTGCGCGGGTCCTCGGCATTGATGCGGCATTCGATGGCATGGCCGGAGAACACGATGTCTTCCTGGCGCACAGACAGGCCGCCGCCGGAGGCGACGCGGATCTGCTCGTGCACGAGGTCGATGCCGGTGATCGCTTCGGTGATCGGATGTTCCACCTGAAGACGGGTGTTCATTTCGATGAAGTAGAACTCGCCGTTTTCGTAAAGGAACTCGACCGTGCCGGCGCCGCGATACTTCAGCTTGCGCATCGCATCGGCGCAGATCTCGCCGATCTTCATGCGCTGCTCGACATTGAGGGCAGGGGAATTGGCTTCTTCCCAGACCTTCTGGTGGCGGCGCTGCAGCGAGCAGTCGCGCTCGCCGAGATGGATGGCATTGCCTTCACCGTCGCCGACGACCTGGATTTCGATATGGCGCGGCTTCTCGAGATACTTTTCCATGTAGACGGCATCGTTGCCAAAAGCGGCGAGCGCTTCAGAACGGGCGGTCGACACGGCTTCGTCGAGATCGGCTTCGGTCTTGGCGACCTTCATGCCGCGTCCGCCGCCGCCGGCCGTCGCCTTGATCAGTACCGGGAAACCGATCTTGCGGGCGATCTCCATGGCGTTCTCGGGCTTCACTTCGCCATCCGAGCCGGGAACGACGGGAATGCCGAGTTCCTGCGCTGTCTGCTTGGCGGTGATCTTGTCGCCCATGATGCGGATATGATCGGCGGTCGGGCCGATGAAGGTGATGCCGTGAGCATCGAGGATATCCGCGAACTTGGCGTTTTCCGACAGGAAGCCGTAGCCCGGATGCACGGCGTCGGCGCCGGTGATTTCGCAGGCAGCGACAATCTGGTGGATGTTCAGATAGCTGTCGCGCGACGGCGGCGGGCCGATGCAGACGCTTTCGTCGGCAAGCCGGACGTGCATGGCGTCGGCGTCAGCGGTGGAATGGACCGCGACGGTCGCGATGCCGAGTTCCTTGCAGGCGCGAAGCACGCGAAGCGCGATTTCACCGCGATTGGCTATGAGGATCTTGGAAATCATGATGCGCCTTACTCGATTATGACGAGCGGCTGGCCATACTCGACGGGCTGAGCGTCGTTGACCAGGATTTCCGTGACCTTGCCGGAGCGCGGCGACGGGATCTGGTTCATCGTCTTCATGGCCTCGATGATCAGCAGCGTCTGGCCTTCCTTGACGGTGGCGCCGACTTCGACAAAGGCGCGCGAGCCCGGGGCCGGGGAGAGGTAGATGGTGCCGACCATCGGCGCAGTGACCGCGTTCTTATTATCCTGGACTGCGGGCGCTGCGACGGCTACGGGCGCTGCAGCCGGGGCATAGGCGGGCGCTGCGACCGGAGCCTGGACGTATTGAGTCGTACCTACGCGCGATACACGAATACGCACATCGTCCTGTTCGACTTCGATCTCGGTGAGGTCGGTATCGTTGAGGATGTTCGCGAGGTCGCGGATCAGTCCCTTGTCGATACCGTTCTTCTTGTCAGACATGGCAAACCCTATTGTTCTGTTTATCTTGTCAGGCGGTAATGGTTTTCAAGGCGTGCAGCGCCAGAATGTAGCTCGCGGTGCCAAAACCGCAGATCACGCCCTTCACCGCCGGTGCGATCATCGAATGATGGCGGAATTCCTCCCGCGCGTGGACATTCGAGATATGAAGCTCGATCACCGGCACGGAGATCGCCTTGATGGCGTCGTGCAATGCGATCGAGGTATGAGTATAGGCGCCTGCGTTGATGGCGACGCCGACGGCCTTTTCATTGGCCTCGTGCATCCAGTCGATCAGCACGCCTTCGTGATTGCTCTGGCGGAAATCGACATCGAAGCCGAGTTCCCTGCCGGCAGCGATACACTCCTTCTCGACGTCCTTCAGCGTGGCCGCGCCATAGATGCCCGGCTCGCGCTTGCCCAGCATATTGAGATTGGGGCCATTGAGGACGAAGATCGTCTTGCTCATCACTTATCTATTGTTCCATGCAAAAATTCAGGGGCCACCTATAGACCGCCGACGCGGCAAGGGAAAGCCCCCCGCTGCGCCGAAAGGCCGCGAGTCCACTGCGACGGAACATCTGTCTGTCAGGGGGCGCCTTGTCAGCAGGTCGCCTTGCCGCAGGCGCGCACGTTGGCGACCTTCTGCTCTATCGTTTCGAGGCCGACGGCGCCGAAGACGGCTTCGTCGCCGACCACATAGGTCGGAGTGCCGGTGATGCCGATCGCGTTGGCGAGCCGGTAGGCGTCGCGCACCAGGTCGTCGTTCGGCTCGTCGGCCATGGACTTGCGGATCGCCGCCTCCTTGATGCCGAGCGCGCTTGCGACCGCAATGGCGGTCGCTTCCGAGGCGTGCGGCTGGCCGCTGAGCAGTTCGCGATGAAATTCCGCGTATTTTTCCGGCGCGACCAGGCGCACGGCGTTGGCCACCCGATGAGCGGCAACCGAGTCCGGTCCGAGGATCGGGAATTCCTTGAGGATGAAGCGGACGTTCTTATCCTTGGAAAGGATGTCGTCCATGTCGGAGAGCGCCCGCTTGCAGTAGCCGCAATTGTAATCGAAGAATTCGACGACCGTGACGTCGCCCTTCGGATTGCCGAGCGTGATGTCGGTCGCCGAGGAGAAGATCGCCTGCCTGTTGTCCGCGATCCCCTTCGTCGACTGCTCGACGCGCTGGGTCTGCTGCTTGGCCTCCAGCGCGTTCTGGACTTCGACCAGCACTTCCGGGTTCTGCAGCAGGTATTCGCGGATGAACTGGCCCATTTCCTTCTTCTGCTGGTCGTCCAGGGCGAAAGCCGGGGCGGTCGCGGAAAGTGCCAGGGCCAGCATCGAGCCGGCGGCCAATGTCCTGAAAACGGGCGTCTTGAACAGGCGGGTCATCCATATCCTCTTGGGTCGGCACACGAATCCCGCGCACCATTGTTGCGGTTTGTGCCCAAAGTAAGCCAGTCGGGCTTTCCGAAAAACCTCAAAATCGCGTCCAGACGGTTTCCACCGGTTCACAACTGCGTATGACGCTTTGCCGGATGGTGGACCCGACGCTGGAATGGAGTCCGATTTCAACAGGCTAGTCGGGTTTTCGGAATCGCTTCGGCAGACGGTTGATCCAGTTTCTGAGGATCGGGGAGGGCAGAAATAAAAACGGCCGCGTCTTGCGCGGCCGTTTCGTTGGTTCTCGTTAGGCTCAGAAGAAGCCGCGGCGCTGCCACCATCCGGCTTTCTTCGGCTTCGACGGGTCGCTTTCGGCCTCTGGCGCAGCCGCGGGATCGGAACTCTTCACCACCGCCTCGACGGAGGAAGAGATGTTCGATGCGCGGTTGGCCCGTGCCGGCTTCGCCTCGCCGCTATCGGCCTGCTCGGCCGCCTCTGCGACGGGGGTTTCTTCGGCAGGAGCGGCTTCGACCGGAGCGGCCTCGGGAGCCTGCGGCTCTTCGCCGAGTGCTGCTTCGACCTGTTCGACGGCGGTTTCCACCGGAGCCTGAACGGCCGCCTCTTCCACAGCCGGTGTGTCGGCCGCGGTCGCCGCCTTGCCACGACGCGAACGGCGCGGTTTGGCTTCGGGCTTGCCGCCAGTTGCCGCTTCCGTCTCGGCGGGAGCCGGGACAGCCTCGACGGCTGCCTCTTCGGACGCTTCCGCTACGGCTGCTGCCGGCACTGCCGCGACCTCTTCGCTGAATGCGTCTTCGTCGGCTGCCTCGCCGTCCTCCGAAGCGTTCAGCTCCTGTCCGTCCTCACCGGTGCGATTGCGGCGACCACCACGCTTGCCGCGGCGGCGGCGCTTGCGGCGGTTTTCTTCCGACTCCGAATCGGCGGCAACCGTTGCGTCGGAAGCTTCGCCGGCTTCGGAAACGTCGTCCTCGCCTTCGTCGCCGTCCTCGTCGCCATCGGCCATGTCGTCGTTGCCGCCCTGGGCGGTCTGGGCGTCTCCGCCCTTTTCTCCGCCACGGTTGCGACGACGCCGGCGGCGCTTGCGCTTGCGGCCGTTCTGGTCGTCGCCCTGCTGCTGGGTGCGCTCGGCATTGGCCGCTGCGGGCTGCGCCGTCGCTGCGACGGCCTCTTCTTCTTCATCCTCGTCGGCCTCGATGACGATGTCGTCATCGTCCTCTTCGACGGGGATGGCCGCGAACTGCATCAGGCTTTCGATCTTGACCGGGTTTTCGACCGGCTCGCCGCGATCGATCGCGAAGTGGCTGGAGCCGATGCTGACATCCGATTCGATGAAGATCGAGACGCCGAAGCGGTTCTCGTAATCGACGATGCTGCTGCGCTTGTGGTTGAGAAGATAGAGCGCGATTTCCGGCGTGGTGCGCACGGTGATGTCATGCGTGGTGTTCTTGAGCAGATATTCCTCGACGCCGCGCAGCACGTGCAGGGCGACCGACGACTGCGAGCGCACATGCCCGGTGCCGCCGCAATGGGTGCAGATCTGCGTCGTCGATTCGAGAACCGAGGCGCGGATGCGCTGGCGCGACATTTCGAGCAGGCCGAAATGCGAGATGCGGCCGACCTGGATGCGGGCGCGGTCGTTCTTCAGGCAATCCTTCAGTCGCTTCTCGACGGCGCGGTTGTTGCGCTTCTCTTCCATGTCGATGAAGTCGATGACGATCAGGCCGGCAAGGTCGCGCAGACGAAGCTGGCGGGCGACTTCCTCGGCAGCTTCCAGATTGGTCTGGAGCGCGGTTTCCTCGATCGAATGTTCGCGGGTCGAGCGGCCGGAGTTGACGTCGATGGCGACGAGCGCTTCCGTCTGGTTCATGATCAGGTAGCCGCCGGACTTCAGCGTCACCTGCGGCTGCAGCATGCGGTCGAGCTGCGCTTCGATGCCGGAGCGGGCGAAGATCGGATGCAGGTCGCGATAGGGCTGGACCACCTTGGCATGGCTCGGCATCAGCATCTTCATGAAGTCTTTCGCTTCACGATAGCCTTCTTCGCCGGACACGATGATCTCGGAAATGTCCTTGTTGTAGAGGTCGCGGATCGAGCGCTTGATCAGCGAGCCTTCTTCATAGACGAGGCACGGCGCGGTCGAATTCAGCGTCAGCGTGCGGACGTTTTCCCACAGGCGCATCAGGTATTCGAAGTCGCGCTTGACTTCGACGCGGGTGCGGTTGGCACCGGCTGTGCGCAGGATCACGCCCATGCCCTGCGGCACGTCGAGCTCGCGGGCGATTTCCTTGAGGCGCTTGCGGTCCTGCGGCTGGGTGATCTTGCGGGAAATGCCGCCGCCGCGTGCCGTGTTGGGCATCAGCACCGAATAACGGCCGGCGAGCGAAAGATAGGTGGTAAGGGCAGCACCCTTGTTGCCGCGCTCTTCCTTCGCGACCTGCACGAGCAGGATCTGGCGGCGCTTGATGACTTCCTGGATGCGGTATTGCTTGCGCGGCTTGCGCACGACACGATCCGGAACTTCTTCCATAGCGTCTTCGGCGCCGACCGATTCGATGATTTCCTTCTCGCCATGGTCGTCATCGTCGTCGTCATCGAAATCGTCGTTGCGGCCGCCGCCGCGGCGGGCGTCGACGTCTTCCGAAATCGAATCGGTCTCGACCATCGCGGCCATTTCGCCGGGCGTCGAGCCGTCGTCGTCATTGTTCTCGGAGGAAGGAGCACCTTCGCCTTCGGATGCGCCTGCTTCGATAGCAGCTGCTTCTTCTGCCGGCTTCTTGCGGGCGCGGCTGCGGCGCGGCTTGGCCTTCGGCTTTTCCGTCTCTTCGGCGGCGATTGCCTCGACCGGGCTTGCCTCGGCGGCTTCCGCGCCGGCTTCGCTTGCGGGCTCGGCAGCGGGGGCCGGGGTGGAAATGCCGATATCCGGCTGATCCTGATTGGCAAGATCGACCACGGGGTCGGCGGCTTCCGCCTCGGCGATCTTGCGCTGATCCTCGGCTTCCTGCTGCATCAGTGCCTGACGGTCGGCAAGCGGGATCTGATAATAGTCGGGATGGATTTCGGCAAAGGCGAGGAAGCCGTGACGGTTCCCGCCGTAATCGACGAAAGCGGCCTGCAGTGAGGGTTCGACCCTCGTCACCTTCGCCAGATAGATATTGCCGCGTATCTGTTTCTTATGCTGCGATTCGAAATCGAACTCCTCGATCCGGTTACCGCGAACGACAACTACGCGCGTCTCCTCTTCGTGAGACGCGTCGATAAGCATTTTGTCTGCCATTGAAATTCTGCTCCTCGGCGCCGCCGGGAGAGTGCAGAAAAGCCTGCCACGAGGACAGGCCAGTCATGCAATGCGGTCGTTGCGCCGGATAAAAATGTTCCCGTCGGGAGTGGTTGTGACGGCAACCGGAAAGATGACGGGGAGCCTTGCTCCCTCGGTCTCTCCAGGTTCTGAAAATTGTGCCGCGACATCAAAGACCAAACGAGAATGACGATACCATAGGCCCGCATGGGCCCGATGAATGTGCTCCGCATGAGCGGTGGGTGGCACGCCACCCAGTACTTTTCCGGCCACCGCCGGAGGGATCGAGTATCAGGAAAAGTGTAGCGACGGCGGATGACTGTCGGTCTTCGGCGCCAGGTCCTGAAGAGGCTGGCCAGCCTATCGGCAGACTATCCCGTCAACACTTTAACCCTCACGGGCGTTGTATGGTTTATCTGTCACAATAGCAAGGGAAAAGCCAAGTTTGCCATATTCTCGATGGAATTAGACCCCTTATGGATGGCAGGGAACGGGCGGTTGATTCGCATCTTTTGACATGCAAATGCCGTCTACGGCGGGCACTTTGATGCGGGTTGCCCGACAGGCGGCGGGGCTTTGAATGCGAGTGGCGGTTTGAGGGCGGATGTAAAGGCAAGCGCAGCGACGGTCTGCGGCGGAAGCCGGCAGCGGTTTTTTGCGCGAATCGCTTGCGCGGTTCTTCTCTTGGTCGCCTTCGTCGCGGCACCTCCCTTGAGTTCCGCAAGCGCCACGTCGCCGCCACCGCTTCTCGCCTTCAGCGCCCGGGTCGCCGGCGACGAGGCGCGCACCCGGATCGTCATCGAGTTCGAGAAAAAGCCGGAATTCTCCGTCCATTACGTCGCCGCGCCAGAGCGGGTGATCGTCGATCTGCCGGCGACCGCCTTCGGCTTCCCCGCCGAGGATCTGTCCGCGCGTGGTCTCTTCAAGGACATCCGCTATGGCACGATGGGTGAGTCGAGTGCCCGGATCGTGCTGACCGCCAAGCGGCCGGTGAAACTGTCGATCGCCGAGGTTCAATCCAACGACAACGGCAGCTACAGGCTGGTCCTGGATGCGGAAATGGCCTCCAAGGAGGTTTTTGCCGATCTGGTGAAGACCCAGAACTGGGCGACGCCGACGGCGGCGGCTCCGGACATGCTGGCGATGGGCGAGAAGGACAGCGTCTTTACGGTTGCGCTCGATGCCGGGCACGGTGGGATCGATGCCGGCGCAACGGGGGCGGGCACCAAGACGCCGGAAAAGACCATCACGCTTGCGTTCGCCAGGACGCTTGCCGAACGATTGAACAAGGTGGAGGGTATCAAAGCCTTCCTGACCCGCGACGACGACACGTTCCTTTCTCTTTCCGAGCGGGTGACGCTCGCCCGCCAGGGCCACGCCGATCTGTTCGTATCCCTGCATGCCGATACCCTCGGCCAGAAGGACATTCGCGGCGCGACCGTCTACACGCTGTCCGACAAGGCCTCCGACCGCATGGCGGAAAACCTCGCTGCCCGCGAAAACCTGTCCGACGAGCTTGCGGGCTATACGCTCCAGAGTGGCCCGCCCGAGGTCGCCGATATCCTGCTCGACCTGACCCGGCGCGAGACCCAGGCGTTTTCGATCGCGCTCGCCACCAATGTCGTCCAGTCCTTCGAAGGGCAGATCGGGCTCATCAACAATCCTCACCGTTATGCGGGCTTCCAGGTTCTGCGCGCGCCGGACATTCCCTCCGTCCTCCTCGAACTTGGCTTCCTGTCCAATGTCGAGGACGAAAAGCTGCTACTGGATGAGTCGTGGCGGTCCAAGGTGATCGATCGCATGGTCGACGCGATCAAGCGCTATCGTGCCCGCGCGATGGCGAACCGCGGCTGATGACCTGCGCTCCGCGTGGCGCCAGTGCCACAGGCGTCGGGGAATATCGCGCAGGGGAGGGCGGACGCCGGAAATCGGGTCTAAGAGCCCTATTTTACTCACATTCAGGCGGTTATTCGATAATCTCTCAGATGCAATGGATGGCGGACGATCGATCCGCTTTCGCCTTGCGCTGGTGCAATCACCGTGCAAAACGCCTCTAACCATGCGATGGTGTGTTTCACGCGCCTAATGAAAGCTGAACGGTAGCTCCGATATGGTAAGATTGATTGGTTATCTCTTTGGTTTGGCCTGCGTCCTGTTTCTGGTCGTGGCTGCCGGCGTGGGTATTTACCTCACCGGGATGACCAAGGACCTGCCGAACTACGAGGTGCTTGCCTCCTACGAGCCGCCGGTCGCCACCCGCGTGCATGCAGGCAACGGTGCTCTGATGGCGGAATATGCCCGCGAACGGCGCCTCTTCCTGCCCATTCAGGCGGTGCCGGACCGGGTCAAGGCAGCCTTCCTCTCGGCGGAAGACAAGAACTTCTACAGCCATCCCGGCATCGACATAACGGGTCTTGGGCGCGCCGTCCTCTCGAACCTCCAGAACCTCGGTTCCGGCCGTCGCCCCGAAGGCGCTTCGACGATTACCCAGCAGGTGGCGAAGAACTTCCTCCTCTCTGCCGACCAGACGATCGACCGCAAGGTCAAGGAAGCGATCCTCTCCTTCCGCATCGAGCAGACCTATTCGAAGGACAAGATCCTCGAACTTTATCTGAACGAGATTTTCTTCGGCCTGAACTCCTACGGCATCGCTGGCGCAGCACTAACTTATTTCGACAAGTCGGTGACCGAGCTGACGACGGCCGAGGCCGCCTATCTTGCCGCCCTTCCAAAGGGTCCGGCCAATTACCATCCCTTCCGTCGCGAAAAGGCAGCCCTCGAGCGCCGCAACTGGGTCGTCGACCGCATGGCCGAGAACGGCTACATCACCCAGGCCGATGCTGAGGACGCCAAGAAGCAGCCGCTCGGCGTCAAGCAGCGCCGCACCGGCGCCCATGTCTTCGCATCGGATTATTTCTCGGAGGAAGTGCGCCGCCAGATCATCGAGCGTTACGGCGACAAGGCGCTCTACGAAGGCGGCCTTTCGGTCCGTACCTCGCTCGATCCCGACCTGCAGGTCATCGCCCGCGCCGCCCTGCAGAACGGCCTGGTAGAATATGACGAGCGCCGCGGTTTCCACGGGCCGGTCGCTCAGATCGCCACGACGGGCGACTGGGGGCCGGAGCTCGCCAAGCAGAAGTCGCTCTCTGACGTGCCGGAATGGAAACTCGCCGTCGTCACCGAGGTCTCGGCAAAGTCCGCCACGATCGGCCTGCAGCCCTCGGCGGATGCGGCTGGCAAGGTTGACGCGGTCCGCGAGATGGGCACGATCAACGGCGACGACATGAAATGGGCCTACCGGGACTCGGCCAATGTCCGCAAGCCGGCGAAATCGCCTGACGGCGTGCTGAAGCCGGGCGATGTCGTCTATGTGGAGCCGATCAATCCGCAGGCCAAGACCTACCGGCTGCGCCAGCCGCCTAAGGTTCAGGGCGGTTTCGTCGCCATGGACCCGAACACCGGCCGCGTTCTCGCGATGGCGGGCGGCTTCTCCTATTCGCAATCGGAATTCAACCGTGCCACCCAGGCGATGCGCCAGCCGGGGTCGTCGTTCAAGCCCTTCGTCTACTCGGCAGCGCTCGACAACGGCTATACGCCGGCATCGGTCATCCTCGACGCCCCGATCGAGATCGTCTCCGGCGGTCAGGTCTGGCGGCCGGAAAACTACGGCGGCGAGGCAGGCGGCCCGTCGACCCTGCGCATCGGCATCGAAAAATCCCGCAACCAGATGACCGTGCGCCTGGCGCAGGACATGGGCATGGAACTGGTTGCCGAATATGCCGAACGTTTCGGCATCTACGACAAGATGCTGCCGGTGCTGGCCATGTCGCTCGGTTCCGGCGAAACGACGGTCATGCGCATGGTTTCGGCTTATGCGGTCATCGCCAATGGCGGCAAGCAGATCAAGCCGACCGTCATCGACCGTATCCAGGACCGTTACGGCAAGACCATCTTCCGCCACGAGGAGCGCGCCTGCGACGGCTGCAACGCCAATGACTGGGCCAACCAGGAAGAACCGAGCATCGTTGACAACCGCGAGCAGGTTCTCGACCCGATGACCGCCTACCAGATCACCTCGATGATGCAGGGCGTGGTCCAGCGCGGCACGGCAGCCGGCAAGATCCCGGTCAAGGATCGCGACGTCGCCGGCAAGACCGGCACCACCAATGACGAAAAGGACGCCTGGTTCGTCGGATTCACGCCGAACCTTGTCGCCGGTCTTTATGTCGGCTTCGACACGCCGGCACCGCTCGGCCGTGCCGGCACCGGCAGCGGCCTTGCCGCGCCTATTTTCGGCGAGTTCCTCGCCCAGGCCGCCAAGCTGACGCCTGCCGAAAAGTTCCACGTGCCGGACGGCATGCAGCTCGTCGCCGTCAACCGCAAGACCGGCATGGCGGCCATGGAAGGCCAGCCGGATACGATCGTCGAGGCCTTCAAGCCCGGCACCGGCCCGGCGGACGTCTTCCAGGTCATCGGCGACGGCGAATACATGACCCAGGACCAGATCTTCACCAACTCGCCCCAGGCGCAGCAGGCTGTCACCTCCGGCATGCCGGGTCTGTTCTGATCCTGACGGAAGCGAATGGCTTGCGGAGGTCGCCCGGTCTTTACATCCGGGCTCTCTGCAACTATGTCCACGGCACCTAAAACCCCAACACAAAGAGCGAAGAACAAGCGCCATGCGTGCGGAAATCATCAATGTAGTCGACGAAATCAAGCAGGCCATAAGCCTGCTGAGGAGGCATCTTTGACTGGGATCAGGCGGTAAGACGACTGGACTGGTTGAACAACAAGTCGGAGGATCCGAACCTCTGGAACGATGCCGCCGAGGCGCAGAAGCTGATGCGCGAGCGCCAGCAGCTCGATGACGGCATCAATGGCGTCAAGGCCATGGAGCAGCAGCTCAACGACAATATCGAGTTGATCGAGCTCGGCGAGGAAGAGGGCGACGAGGCGATCGTCAAGGAAGCCGAGGATGCGCTGAAGGCGCTGAAGGCGGAATCCGGCAGGCGCCAGGTGGAAGCCATGCTCTCGGGCGAGGCGGACGGCAACGACACCTATGTCGAAGTCCATTCCGGCGCCGGCGGCACGGAAAGCCAGGACTGGGCGAACATGCTTTTGCGCATGTATACCCGCTGGGCCGAACGCCAGCGTTTCAAGGTCGAGCTCCTGGAAGTGCATGACGGCGAAGAAGCCGGCATCAAGTCGGCGACCATCCTCGTCAAGGGCCACAATGCCTATGGGTGGCTGAAGACCGAATCGGGCGTGCACCGCCTGGTCCGCATCTCGCCCTATGACAGCAACGCCCGTCGCCACACGTCCTTCTCGTCCATCTGGGTCTACCCGGTCATCGACGACTCGATCAATATCGAGATCAACGAAAGCGACTGCCGCATCGACACCTACCGTTCTTCGGGTGCCGGCGGCCAGCACGTCAACACGACCGACTCGGCGGTGCGCATCACGCACATCCCGTCGGGCATCGTCGTGCAATGCCAGCAGGAACGTTCGCAGCACAAGAACCGCGCCAAGGCGTGGGACATGCTGCGCGCACGTCTCTACGAAGCCGAGCTGAAGAAGCGCGAGGAAGCGGCAAATGCCGAAGCGGCTTCGAAATCCGATATCGGCTGGGGCCACCAGATCCGTTCCTACGTGCTCCAGCCCTACCAGATGGTCAAGGACCTGCGCACAGGCGTGACCAGCACTGCGCCGGACGACGTGCTGGACGGAGATATCAATCCGTTCATGGAAGCTGCCCTGGCGCATCGCATCAGCGGCAAGCCGGATGCGGATGTCGCTGACGTCGATTGACGATCCGTGATAGAACACAAACGAAAGCGGCCGGACCTGCAAGTCCGGCCGCTTTTTTTGCTGGATGGCAGATAGTCGTTATTCCGCCGCGGCCGCCATTTCGCCTTGGCGACTGCGTAGCACGACAAGCGACAGCAGGAAGACGACAACCGAGCAGAGCGCAATGACCGTCACCATCGGCAGTGAAGTTCCGTCGAAGAACAGGCCGCCCAGGCCGATCACAACCGCCGACGTCACGAACTGGATCGTGCCCATCATCGCCGACGCCGTGCCGGCGATCCGGCCGTGATGTTCGAGCGCCAGCACCGCCGCCGTCGGGATGATCATGCCGAGGAAGCCGTAGCCGCCGAACAGGAAGGCCGCCATGACGTCGAGACGATCGACGCCGAGCGAGGTGACCAGCGCCAGCATGACCATCATCGCCGAATACCCGAACACCGCGCCGCGGATTACTTTCCGGAGCCCGATCTTGCGGGAGAGCCAGCCGTTCAGCTGCGACATGCCGATGAAGGCGACCGCATTGCACGAGAAGACGATGCTGTAGAAGGTCGGCGAGAGGCCGTAATGCTCGATCAGCACGAAGGATGAATTTGCCACATAGATCATGTAGCTCGACATGCCGAAGGAGGCGATCAGCACTAGCCCGAGATAATAGGGATCCCGCAGCAGCGTGCCATAGGACCTGAGCGCGCCGGCGAGACTGCTTTCGCTACGGGCCGCCGGCAGGCGGGTCTCTTCGAGGAAGAAAACCGCGACGACGGCGCCGACCGCACCGGCACCGACCATCACCCAGAAGATCAGCCGCCAGTCGCCGAACACGGTGACGATGCTGCCGGCAAGCGGGGCGAGGATCGGCGAGACGCTGAACACCAGCATCAGCCGCGACATCAGCTGGGCCGCAGCCGGACCGGTATGCAGGTCGCGGACGATGGCGCGGGAGATGACCACGCCGGCGCAGGCGCCCATGCCCTGCAGGAAGCGGAAGGCGATCAGCCACTCGATCGACGGCGACAGGGCGCAGCCGACAGCCCCGATGGCATAAAGGGCGAGGCCGACATAAAGCGGCTTCTTGCGGCCGAACATGTCGGAGAGCGGGCCGTAGGCGATCTGCGAAACGGCCATGGCGACGAAGAAGGAGATCAGGCTTGCTTGCACCTCATGGCTGTCGGCATTGAGGTTTGCGCTGATGGTCGGCAGTGCCGGAAGGTACATATCGAGGGCAAAAAGCCCGATAGCGGAGAGCAGCCCGAGCGACAGGGCATGCGAAGGAGCTCTGCTTTGCATTTGGAAAAAACCTTTCCCGTCACCACATCTGCCGTGGTAACGGCAGGGCGAGGACGATTATGGGAGATGAAGATGAGAGCCGGCCAGATACGGGAGAATGGGCCTAAACAATCATGTAAATTATTTTGGACACAATTGTCCAATCCGTCAAGCCCCGCTATAGTGATGTCATGAAAAATTCGTCTGCCGAACTTCCGCACGATTACGACACCTGGCCGCCGGCGCAGAACAAGCGCCAGGCGATCCTCAATGCTGCAGCCGATGTTTTTGCCCAGGAAGGCTTCGGCGGCGCCAGTATCGATGCGATCGCGGCAAGGGCAGGGGTGTCGCGCCAGACGATCTACAATCAGCTGGGCGACAAGGATAATCTCTTCAAGGTGGTGGTCGCCGAAATCACCGACCGCTCCAGCGCCGGTTTCTTCCGCGTGCTCGACACTTTCCCCGTGGCACCGCAGGATATCGAGACTGAGTTGACGCAGTTTTCGGCCCAGTTGCTGCGCAAGGCGATCTGCGACCCGAACGGCCGCTGGCTGCGCAAGGTCGTGGAGACCGAAGGCGCCCGCTTCCCCGAACTTTTCGAGACCTGGAAGGAATACGGGCCGGGCAAGAAATATCCGGCCATCGCCGCCCGCCTGGCGCAGCTTGCCCATGGCGGTTATCTCGAGATCGACGATCCCGCGCTTGCCGCCCGCCAGTATATGGCGCTTCTGGCAGCCGACCTTCGCTACGACCAGCAGATCGGCCGCCAGACGCCCGAATCGGAGATCGACCAGATGGCGGCGAATGCCACCCGCACTTTTCTGCGCGCCTTTACACCGAAGCGCTGAGCTTCACGCGAGGACAACAGGCTTCATCTGCGTGAGCTGACGCTGAGTCAGTTGTTGAACTGCTCGGCGAGAATCCGGTCGGACCAGGAATGGTTGGGGTCGGAAAGGATGCGCGCGGTGATTTCGGTCGATTGTGCTACCCGCACCTTCAGCACCGACTTCACCTCCGTATTGTCGGCAACCGCGTTGACCGGCCGCTTCTCCGCTTCGAGGATGTGGATATCGACGCAGACGTGGTTCGGCAGCAGTGCCCCGCGCCAGCGCCGCGGGCGAAATGCCGAGACCGGCGTCATGGCGAGCAGCGGCGCCTCCAGCGGCAGGATCGGCCCATGCGCCGAGAGATTGTAAGCTGTCGAACCGGCCGGCGTGGCGATCATCAGCCCGTCGCAGATCAGCTCCTCCAGCCGCACATGGCCGTCGATCTCCACCCGGAGCTTGGCCGCCTGGTAGGATTGCCGGAAGAGATAGACCTCGTTGATGGCGAGGGCCGCCGACGTAGACCCGTCCTCGTTTTCCGTCGTCATCTTCAGAGGGTGGAATTCGTTCTCGACCGATTCGGCCACTCGCTCATGAAGTTTTTCGGCGCGAAAATCGTTCATCAGGAAGCCGACTGAGCCGCAGTTCATCCCGTAGACGCTTTTGCCCGTATTGATGGTGTCGTGCAGCGTCTGCAGCATGAAGCCGTCGCCGCCGAGCGCGACGATCACGTCGGCGTCCGCCGTGGGCACGTTGCCGTAGAGCCTCACGAGTTCCTCCAGGGCGGATTGTGCTTCCGGGGCCGTCGAGGCGATGATGGAGAGCTTGTTCGTCTGGGACGACATGAACGGGCCTTTGAGGGTGCCGCCGCCCGAGGGGGCGCGCAAGGGACGCTGTAAACAGTTGAGCTAACACGATCCTGTGACAGGACCATGCCGGCGGGACGGCATTAAGTACAGGAAAAACAGGCTTTTGGACAAGCGCCTTGCGGCGGCGGGGGCGAGTGAAACAACGCAGCTCGAATGCACGGTATCTCATGTTGCGGCGATTTTCTCTTTACAGGAGGGGAAAATCTGGTAACTCCCCACTCGAAAGTGCCCTTGTAGCTCAGTTGGTAGAGCACCTGATTTGTAATCAGGGGGTCCCGGGTTCGAACCCTGGCGGGGGCACCACTTAATTTCAGACAGCTTTGTTTCTCAGGCCTTCCGCTCAATGTTTGGGGGAACCGGGTTTCGGTCCTTCTGGAACGGGGCATGCCGGTGAACGAGCTGCAGGCGCTCTATGACGGCGCGATCGATGAGCCGCGGGAGATGACCGCGATCATTCGGAAGTCGAACGCTTGGAAGGGCGATTGATCGGTAGCGATCAGCGGGTCCCTTGTCGAATTCATCCGACGTTGTCGCTAAGCCTACCGTCTGCTTTTTCGGCGCGGCCCATTCGGACAGTGAAGTTGAAAGCGGGAAGAAGATTAATCGCGATTCCAACGATGTGGATCAACGCTATCGCTCCCGAAAAGAACCACCAGAACCAACTCGATCCAGCGCCGTTCCAGGTTCCCGCGGCAACCAATAACAGGTGGAGCAGGAGCAGGCTCAGCCAGGTGATCAAGAGCAATACGACCATCAACCCGTAAAAAGCTTGATACGGCCTATTGGGTTCGAAGAAATCGATCCCATGGATGTCCATTTTGGGGCGGAACGCTTTCAAATAAACCTGCGAAAAGACGTTACCAAAAGCGATAAAATCTGGATCAATCCCGAGTTTGGAGGCGCGTCGGATATAAAATTGCTCCAGTATCGCTTGATACATCTGGGCGTTGAGGAAGGCCATCGCGAGGGTAAGGAAACCGAATGCCGCGACTACGGTAAGAACCTCATTGGCCGCGGGCAGGTCTTGTATCCCGAAATCAGTGCCCGGAACCTTGATGTTCTTACCGAACAAGAGCAGCGCAAGGCCGACATCAGAAATCAGCAGGGTCTTTAAAGCGCCTTGCTGTTGATTCAATGCCTCGCGGTGCATTGTGATATATTTGTCGTGCAGAGCATCGTTGAATAATTCTTGCTCGGGATCTAGCCGCATTTCCTCCGCTACTGTCATCCGCAAGCGGACGTTCGGCGACATATTTAGTGAAAAGGAATCTTTAGGATTGGTCATCTGAGCATCATTGCTTGGAGGTCCCTTTGTTCACCGTATCTACGATTGTGCCTTGCGCAAGGGATACAACCGCAAAATACACAGCATTGCGTCAAACGTTACAGCACGCTTCCAATACAAATCCTTAGCAGCCCATGGTCTTCTGCCATCAACAGGAGATGCGGCTTTGTCCGCCGCCCGATCCGCCGTTAGGCAAGGTGCCACCAACGTCGGACGACGTGGGCAATCCCTTAGATGGAGCCGCATATGCCGCTGAGCCCCAGCCCCCAGATCGTCTATGCCGACGGGCCGTCGTCCGACCTCAGTTTCTGAACACCGTGCAGGGCACCGCGTGTGCCCTGATCTTCGTACACAAGTCGGTCGCCTCGGCTCTGGTGGCGCGGCCGATCCGCGCCGCATAGCGCGGGCGATAGCCGAAATTGCCCCGTTTCTGCCGCACGACGAGCGCCCGTTCCGAGTTGAGCGGCGCCGGCAGCCGGCCGATCGTGTTGGCAAACAACTGGCTGGCGATATTCGGATTGTAGTGCGCGGAAAGCTGCACGCCCCATGGCGCCCAATCCGCCGATGCGATCAGAACGGTCTCGTTGAGACGCCTCGTGGCGGCGAGCTGGATGCATCCGTCGATGAAGTTTTTTTGCGGAGCGAGGGCCTGGGCCGCCGTCTTCGGCGGATTGTCCCTCCATGTCTCCGCTGAGTGACCGGTAATCGCAAACACGTAGTCGCGCGTCTCGATCGGCAGCCGGCCGACCTTCAGGAATGTTTCCAGCCCGGCTTCGCCGGCATTATAGGCCGCGGCGGCAAGGCCGAGATTGCCGAAACGGTCGCGCAGGTCCCTCAGATAGAGCGAGGACGCGGCAAGGGCTTCTATGACATCGAAGCTGTTTTGCAGGCCGCGGATCTTCGCGGTCGCCGGTATGAACTGGGCGATACCCTCCGCGCCTTTCGGGCTCACCGCGTTCGGCCGAAACAGGCTTTCCCGCCAGATCAGGCGCGCGAAGAATTCCGGCGGCAGCCCGTTCATTCCCGCCAGTCGCTCCATGACATGGCAGAGATCCTCGTTGTAGGCGTCGGGACGGATGCACAATCGGCCAGTCTCGTCCGATGCCACACGCTCGTATCGGCATTCGGGGGCGGCCGTCTCTTCCGCAGCATGAATGCTCCCGCCAAAGGGAGCGACGGCCAAGGACAAGCCCAAACCTGTCTGGCCCAAACCTGTTTGCATGAGACGGCGAAACATCATCGACATGCAATATGCCTAATCAAGTCGCCGCTTGAAAGCCTTCGGCACCAGGAACATTCGGCGCCGGACTATCTATCGCCTTGATCGTTCCAGAAGAGATTGGCAGGACTGGTCCAGCGCGACGAAATCTGCTTCCGCCATCGATTGCGTCTTTTCCAGCATCTGCTGCGTCTGCCTCTCGAAAAGCGCCGCCGCTTCGTCCCGCGGATAGTGATTGTCCTGGAGGATCACCATCGCCGCATGCATATGCTCTTCGTCGCGGGAAACGGTGCCCTCGGCCGTGTCGCTCTTGCCGAACTCCTTGGCCATGATCCTACGCATCGAATAGAAGGCCGAACACGATATGTGTTGTTCGGCAGAGCGTATCGGCTGGGTCTGGGCCAGCGCCGACGGCGATGCCGTCAGCACCGCGGTCATGGCCCAGACGATTTTCGCTTGCGTGGTCATGCGACACATCCTTGGGCTGAGCCCGAGGTTCCCGCCGGCCCGCCCTCTGCGGACTATTTTAGCGCAGTTTTCCGACGCCGGAATAGGCAAAGCCGTGCGCTTCGACTTCCGGCGCTCGATAGACATTGCGCAGGTCGACGAGGACAGGGCTCTTCATGACGGACTTCAGGCGTTCGAGGTCGAGTGCGCGAAATTCGTTCCACTCGGTCACCAGAACCGCCACATCCGCGCCCTCCGCTGCCTGGTAGGGGCCGCTGGCGAATTCGATATCCATCATCTGCCTGGCGTTTGCCATGCCTTCCGGATCGTAGCCGGACACGATCGCGCCTGCATCCTGCAGCGTCTGGATGACGGCGATCGCCGGGCTGTCGCGCATGTCGTCGGTGTTCGGCTTGAAGGTCAGCCCGAAAACGGCGACCTTCTTGCCGCGCACGTCGCCGCCGGCTGCTGCGATCACCTTGCGGCCCATGGCCCGCTTGCGGGTATCGTTGACGGCGATGGTGGTTTCGATGAGGCGGACAGGGCTGTCATAGTCCTGGGCGGTCTTTGCGAGCGCCAGCGTGTCCTTCGGAAAGCAGGAGCCACCGTAGCCGGGGCCGGCATGCAGGAATTTAGAGCCGATGCGGCCGTCGAGGCCGATGCCGCGCGAAACGTCCTGGACGTCGGCGCCGACGCGCTCGCAGAGGTCGGCCATCTCGTTGATGAAGGTGATCTTCATCGCCAGGAAGGCGTTTGCGGCATATTTGATCAGTTCGGACGTGCGGCGGCTGGTGAAGAGCAGCGGCGACTGGTTGAGATAGAGCGGACGGTAGACTTCCGTCATCACGCCGCGGGCGCGCTCGTCGGAAAGGCCGACGACGATCCGGTCCGGACGCTTGAAGTCCTCGATCGCAGCCCCTTCGCGCAGAAATTCCGGGTTGGAGACGACGGCGAAATCCGCATCCGGATTGGTTTCGCGGATGATCCGCTCCACTTCGTCGCCGGTGCCGACCGGGACGGTCGACTTGGTGACGATGACGGTGAAGCCGGTCAGCGCTTCGGCGATTTCGCGTGCCGCGGCATGGACATAACCGAGGTCGGCATGGCCGTCGCCGCGGCGCGAGGGCGTACCGACGGCGATGAAGACGACATCGGCATCGCCAACCGCCGGGCCGAGCTCGGTGGTGAAGGAAAGGCGACGGGATTTGACGTTCGATTCGACCAGAGCCTCGAGGCCGGGTTCGAAGATCGGGATGCCGCCCTTTTTCAGCGCCTCGATTTTTTCCTCAGCCTTGTCGACGCAGATGACGTCATGTCCGAAATCCGCAAAGCAGGCTCCCGACACGAGGCCGACATAACCCGATCCAACCATCACAATACGCATCAATAATCCTCATCTTTGCTCGGCAATCTCACGCGCAGCGGTTTCCTAAGCGCATCCGAAAGGGAATGCAACGCGTCGGTTTGGCTGCCTGTCACAGGCCTGGGTGGGCGTTACCCCGGGAGGCCGCCCTGACTGGCCAATGTTACCGGGTGATGACAATGGGACGACGGCTAGGAGTTTCCAGGCCGTGATCCCCAGGCGATGAAATCGGGGTTGGCGAAATCCAGCATGTCCGCGCGACCGGTCTTGCCATAGGTAAGCCGCGCGCCGTCGAGCGTGACCGTGCTGCCGCCCGCCGCGCGCAATACGGCGTCGCCGGCGGCCGTGTCCCATTCCATGGTTCTGCCGAAGCGGGGATAGAGATCGGCGGCACCCTCCGCCAGCAGGCAGAATTTCAACGAGGAACCAATACTGCGGATATCGGCGGCGCCTGATTTTTCGAGGAAGGCCTCGGTCTCTGCGGAATTGTGAGAGCGGCTCGCGACGCAGATCGGCCGGTTGCCGACCGGCCTTGCGACGATCGGTTCCCGGCTCGTCACCGCGAAGTCGTCATCGACGACGAGTTTTTCCGCCCGACCGCCGCCACCGAGATAGGCGACCTTGAGGGCAGGGGCATAAACGGCGCCGAGGATCGGCGCACCGTTCTCGATCAGCGCGATGTTGACCGTGAAATCCTCGCGGTTGTTGATGAACTCCTTGGTACCATCGAGTGGATCAACAAGGATGAAAGAGCGCCCTTCGATCGACGGGATGCGCCCCATCGCCACCGATTCCTCCGCGATGACGGGAATCTCCGGAAAAGCTCGGGCAAGTTCGGCGAGGATGATTTCTTCAGCCCGCTCGTCCGCCTCCGTGACCGGGGACCGATCGGCCTTGTAGCTGGTGCTCGGCCCAGCCCTGTAGATGTCCAGGATGGCCTTGCCCGCTAACAGCGCGGCTTGTTCGAATGTAGCGAGCATGAATTCCATGGAGGCTGGTCACGTCGGTTGCTTAGACTTCCCATGACACGTTTGCCCCGCGCATGGGAGTCTAAAACGGCTCGGCTCAACCGGCCTTGGCGAGATGCTGCTGTGTCGCGTAGAGCGCGATCGCGGCGGCGTTCGAGACGTTGAGCGACTTTATGGCGCCCGGCATGTCGAGGCGGGCAAGCGCGTTGACCGTCTCGCGGGTCTTCTGCCGCAGGCCCTTGCCCTCCGATCCGAGCACCAGCGCAATCCGGCCGCCGGAAAACGTGCCTTCGAGCGGGGCGGGGCCTTCCGAATCGAGCCCGATCGTCTGGAAGCCGAGCCGGTGCAGTTCCTCGATCGCGTCGGCGAGATTGGTGACCTGTATATAAGGTATGAGTTCCAGCGCGCCGGAGGCCGATTTGGCCAGTACGCCGGATTCGGTCGGGCTATGTCTCTGGGTGGTGATGACGGCGCCAGCGCCGAAAGCGACCGCCGAACGCATGATCGCGCCGACATTGTGGGGGTCGGTCACCTGGTCGAGGACGAGGAGAAGCGGGCTCTCTTTCAGGCCTTCCAGCCGGCGGACGGGCAGGGGGCGTGTTTCCAGCATCACCCCCTGGTGGATGGCCTCGGGGCCGAGCACCTTGTCGATATCCTGGGGCGAGACGAATTCGACCGGAAAGGACAGCGTCTCCGGTTCGCCGATATCGAGCCTCGCAAAGGCGTTCTGCGTCACCGACAGCTTGATGAGCTTGCGCTCGGGATTATCGAGGGCTGCGCGCACCGTGTGCAGGCCGTAGAGGAAGACCTGTTCCGGCTGAAGCTGCGGCGGCTTCCAGTCCTTGTTGGATTTCGGCCGCTTCAGCGGCGGTGTCGGAATTTCCCCACGCTCGCGCTTGGCGTCGCGCACCGCGCGCCGAAGCGTCGCGTAATGGGTGTCGCGGGTGGATTTGTCTTCTTTGTCGTCCTTGCTCATCAGGCCTTATAGCCATCCTCGCTCTCCGGGCAAAGCCCTCGACCGCGAGGCGGATCGAAAGAGCGACTGATTTATTTTCGTCATTTTTGCTTCTTCCTCGTGTTGACAGACGAGAACGAGGCGGTCATATACGCGGCGCAGATCGAGGGGCGGCAAGCTTCCCGGTCTGACGAACTTGGTCTCACGATCCGGACGAAAAACTGGAGAGATGCCCGAGTGGTTAAAGGGGACGGACTGTAAATCCGTTGGCTCAGCCTACGTTGGTTCAAATCCAACTCTCTCCACCATTCGTCTCTGATCGGACACCACACCGCGGGTATAGCTCAATGGTAGAGCAGCAGCCTTCCAAGCTGAATACGCGGGTTCGATTCCCGCTACCCGCTCCAAAATCATCAACGATCTGCAATGACGGCGTGCCAGCCGGTCCAACGCTTTACCGCGTCTCCGTCGAGGCGGGGGCGGCGACCGCGCGGCTTGCGCCATGCTCTGACCGGAAGCTTCCATCAAATGGAATGAGACACGGGTCCCATATTGTTTTGAGCCGCGCATCCAGCCTTGCGGCTTTGCCCGGTCGCGGGGCTTTTTGCGCTTCCGGCGCCTCTCAATTCGCTAAGGCCTGCGGTAACAGACGGCCCGGATCTTGAACCGAGCCCGCGCCGAACCGGCCGTCCTCCGGGCATTTTCAGGCCGATTTCGCCTGCTCCCCTTGTCCGGGCGCGCGTCGTAATTATGTCTTGCGCATTCTAGTGGAAAGCCTTAAACGGCGACACCAAACCCGGTCGCCGGGTCCACCCTTATGTTCACAGGAAGCATTCAATGGCAAAGAGCAAGTTTGAGCGCAACAAGCCGCACGTCAACATTGGCACGATCGGTCACGTTGACCATGGCAAGACGTCGCTGACGGCCGCGATCACGAAGTACTTCGGCGAGTACAAGGCCTATGACCAGATCGACGCGGCTCCTGAAGAGAAGGCTCGCGGCATCACCATTTCGACGGCGCACGTCGAATATGAGACGCCGGCCCGCCATTATGCCCACGTCGACTGCCCCGGCCACGCCGACTACGTCAAGAACATGATCACCGGTGCTGCCCAGATGGACGGCGCGATCCTGGTCTGCTCGGCAGCCGACGGCCCGATGCCGCAGACCCGCGAGCACATCCTGCTCGCCCGTCAGGTCGGCGTTCCGGCGATCGTCGTGTTCCTCAACAAGGTCGACCAGGTCGACGACGCCGAGCTTCTCGAGCTCGTCGAACTGGAAGTCCGCGAACTTCTGTCGTCCTACGACTTCCCGGGCGACGACATTCCGATCATCAAGGGTTCGGCGCTTGCCGCTCTTGAAGATTCGGACAAGAAGATCGGCGAGGATTCGATCCGCGAGCTGATGGCCGCCGTCGACGCCTACATCCCGACGCCTGAGCGTCCGATCAACATGCCGTTCCTGATGCCGATCGAAGACGTGTTCTCGATCTCGGGTCGTGGTACGGTCGTGACCGGCCGCGTCGAGCGCGGCATCGTCAAGGTCGGCGAAGAAGTCGAGATCGTCGGCATCCGCCCGACCTCGAAGACGACGGTGACCGGCGTTGAAATGTTCCGCAAGCTGCTCGACCAGGGCCAGGCCGGCGACAACATCGGTGCTCTCGTTCGCGGCGTGAACCGTGACGGCGTCGAGCGTGGCCAGATTCTCTGCAAGCCGGGTTCGGTCAAGCCGCACAAGAAGTTCATGGCTGAAGCCTACATCCTGACGAAGGAAGAAGGCGGCCGTCATACGCCGTTCTTCACCAACTACCGTCCGCAGTTCTACTTCCGCACGACGGACGTGACGGGCATCGTATCGCTGCCGGAAGGCACGGAAATGGTCATGCCGGGCGACAACGTCACGGTTGCCGTCGAGCTGATCGTTCCGATCGCGATGGAAGAAAAGCTGCGCTTCGCGATCCGCGAAGGCGGCCGCACCGTCGGCGCCGGCATCGTCGCCTCGATCATCGAGTAATCGATAGCCACATCGAAATAGCAAAGGCCCTGCCGGCAACGGCGGGGCCTTTCGCTTTTAAGTCCTGTCCCTGGGGCAGTCGCGTGGCTCACCCTGAGTCAGTCTTGGAAAAAGCTCGCTTCGGTAACGGAAATGCGTTTTGCCGCGGTCCGGCAGGTCGCAGATTGCCGGGCCTCAGGCGATGACAGGTCCGCTTCAGCCAAGCGCCGTCAGACCGAGCGTGCCATTGACGAATTCCGGCGGGGCAGGCGGCAGGCATCCGCCGAACCGACAGGTCGCCGCCCGGTGACTTGTCGCGGAGAAAGCGTAAATGTCCGTCGGGGGGGGGGCAATTCGACGGGTGCAAGCGCGGCGCCATCAACTGCCTCCCGTTGCGAATCGTCCGCCGGCCGATTCCCGGGGAGCCTCTGTCGATCATTCGGAAGCCTCCGCGGAGCGGCGATCTCAACTTTCTGACGGCTCCTGGCCCAGAAGGCCCATTCCTCCGGCCTGCTCCCAGGCGAAAATAGGCGAAGGCCGCGCCGGAACGGCGCTTCCGGGCGTTCGCTCTGCCGACGCACCTGACGGGTACGGAGGAAAGCTCGGGTAGAACGCTACGGATATCAAAAATGCTCTTGCAAAGCGCAGCGCATCCCCTTAAAGGGAGCGCCTAGCCAGTTGGCGGCGAGGCCGAGTATCCGGTTTGTGTTCCGCCAAGGTTGAAGGGGTGTAGCTCAGTTGGTAGAGCGGCGGTCTCCAAAACCGCAGGTCGTCGGTTCAAGCCCGGCCGCCCCTGCCACTTTCAGATGATTGGCGCGAGATTATCCGCAGCGGAATTGTCGGGAAATGGTCGCCGTGCAAAACGGCGAAATTTCATCGAACACTGTTTTCCCTCTTGTGTAAAGGGGAAGGGGTGTTTATGTAGGTCAAAACAGACACGCGGTGCGTGGGGCTGAGCAAGTTCAGCTTTACGCGCCGTAATTGCGTGGGCAATCAATGGCATCCAAGACCAATCCAGTTACGTTTCTGCGCCAGGTGCGATCCGAAGCGTCGAAAATCCATTGGCCGTCGCGTCGCGAGACCATGATCTCCACGGCCATGGTTCTGGTTATGGTTGTGTTCGCTGCGCTGTTTTTCTTCGCTGCAGACCAGCTCATGGGATGGTTGCTCCGTCTCGTACTGAACGTCAGCGTTTGATTTCTGGAGAATAAAGATGGCGGCGCGTTGGTACATCGTCCACGCATATTCCAATTTTGAGAAGAAGGTGGCTGAGGACATCGAGAACAAGGCTCGCCAGAAGGGGCTTGAGCATCTGTTCGAGAAGATCCTGGTGCCGACGGAGAAGGTGGTTGAAGTGCGTCGCGGCCGCAAGGTCGATTCCGAGCGCAAGTTCTTTCCGGGTTACGTCATGGTTCGGGCCAACCTGACCGACGAAGCCTATCACCTGATCAAGAACACGCCGAAGGTCACCGGCTTTCTCGGTTCCGACAACAGGCCGGTTCCGATCCCGGACTTCGAGGCCGAGCGTATCCTGGGCCAAGTCCAGGAAGGTGTCGAGCGGCCGAAGTCGTCGATCACTTTCGAGATCGGCGAGCAGGTTCGGGTGTCGGATGGTCCGTTCGCTTCCTTCAACGGTACCGTTCAGGACGTTGACGAGGAGCGTTCGCGCCTCAAGGTCGAGGTTTCGATCTTCGGCCGCGCGACCCCGGTCGAGCTGGAATACGCTCAGGTCGAAAAGGTCTGATCCGTTTGGAATTGGGGCCTGTCGTTTGTTCGGTGGGTCTCGTGCGGCGTTTGCCGCAAGCGCGTGGGAGGAACGGTGCCTTAGCCGGGCATCCTGACCGAACCACGCAACCGCAGCCGCCGGCGAAGGCCGGCATGTCGGATCGGGAAACCGGTCTCTAACGAAAGGCAGAGAGTAATGGCTAAGAAAGTTATGGGCCAGCTCAAGCTGCAGGTAAAGGCAGGGTCGGCCAATCCGTCCCCGCCGATCGGTCCTGCACTTGGTCAGCGCGGCATCAACATCATGGAATTCTGCAAGGCGTTCAACGCCGCCACGCAGGAAATGGAAAAGGGCATGCCGATCCCGGTCGTCATCACCTATTTCCAGGACAAGTCCTTCACCTTCGCGATGAAGCAGCCTCCGGTCAGCTACTGGCTGAAGAAGGAAGCGAAGATCACCTCGGGTTCCAAGACCCCGGGCAAGGGCGCCAAGGCTGGCACCCTGACCAAGGCTCAGATCCAGACCATCGCCCAGGCGAAGATGAAGGATCTGAATGCTGCCGATCTCGAAGGCGCAATGGCCATGATCGAGGGCTCCGCCCGCGCCATGGGCCTGGAAGTGGTGGCGTAACATGGCAAAGCTTGCAAAGCGTATTCAGAAGATCCGCGAAGGCGTGGATCCGACCAAGCTCGTAGCGCTCACCGACGCCATTTCGATGGTCAAGGAGCGTGCGGTCGCCAAGTTCGACGAAACCGTCGAAATCGCCATGAACCTCGGCGTCGATCCGCGTCACGCAGACCAGATGGTCCGCGGCGTGGTCAACCTGCCGAACGGCACCGGCCGTGACGTTCGTGTTGCCGTTTTCGCACGCGGCGCCAAGGCTGACGAAGCCAAGGCTGCCGGCGCGGACATCGTCGGCGCTGAAGACCTCGTCGAAATCGTCCAGGGCGGCAAGATCGACTTCGATCGCTGCATCGCCACCCCGGACATGATGCCGCTCGTCGGCCGTCTCGGTAAGGTTCTCGGCCCGCGCGGCATGATGCCGAACCCGAAGGTCGGGACCGTCACCATGGACGTCGCTGGCGCCGTCAAGGCCTCCAAGGGCGGCGCTGTCGAGTTCCGCGTCGAAAAGGCTGGCATCATCCACGCCGGTATCGGCAAGGCCTCCTTCGAAGCCAAGGCTCTCGAAGAGAACATCAAGGCCTTCGCTGACGCCGTCATCAAGGCCAAGCCGGCCGGCGCCAAGGGCAACTACCTCAAGCGGGTAGCGATCTCCTCGACCATGGGTCCGGGCGTCAAGATCGATCCGTCGACGGTCACGATCTAAAGTTTTGTCCGGAGCCTTCGGGTTCCGGACCGCATGAATTCCCGGTCCTTCGGGGCCGGGAATTTCCCAGGGAAACCTGGGAATTCCTGTCCGAGATTGCGGGTGGTTTCGACCTTAATCACTTGATGCCTGCATGAGACGGGTAAGACCCGAGATTTTTGAGGTGCCATGCGCCTCGTAAATTCGGTTCGAGCCTAGTGTGCCTTGTGCCTGGAGCCCCTGTGGCGACAGTGCGAGGGGACAGGATCCTCAAGCGTCGCTTGGGGTCCTAATCAAGGGATCCCTTGAGGCAAAGGCAACCCGATGGGGCCTGCAGGATTGCGGTCCCGTCAACTGGAGACAGACAGTGGAAAGAGCGGAAAAGCGCGAATTTGTCACGGAGCTGAACGAAGTCTTCAAGGCTTCTGGTTCGGTTGTCGTGGCCCACTATGCTGGTGTCACAGTTGCGCAGATGAACGATTTTCGTTCGAAGATGCGCGCTGCTGGCGGCACCGTCAAAGTCGCGAAGAACCGTCTGGCCAAGATCGCTCTTCAGGGTACGGAGTCGGAAGGGATGTCGAATCTCTTCAAGGGTCAGACGCTGATCGCATTCAGCGAAGACCCGGTAACGGCTCCGAAGGTCGTCATGGATTTCGCCAAGACCAATGACAAGATCATTGTTCTGGGCGGTTCCATGGGTGCAACCACGCTCACTGCGGATGCGGTCAAGTCGCTTGCGACCCTGCCTTCGCTGGACGAGCTTCGCGGCAAGCTGCTGGGCCTCTTGAATGCCCCGGCTACCCGCGTCGCCACGGTTGTTGCAGCACCGGCAAGCCAGCTTGCCCGCGTGTTCGCGGCCTACGCCAAGAAGGACGAGGAAGCCGCTTAAGGCGGTTTTTCGCTGTTCATACCCAAATCAAGTTCGAACCGAATATAAGGAACTAGTAAAATGGCTGATCTCGCAAAGATCGTTGAAGACCTCTCTGCTCTGACCGTTCTGGAAGCTGCTGAGCTTTCCAAGCTGCTCGAAGAGAAGTGGGGCGTTTCTGCAGCTGCTCCGGTAGCTGTTGCTGCTGCTGGCGGTGGCGCTGCTGCTGCCGTTGTTGAAGAAGAAAAGACCGAATTCGACGTCATCCTCGCTGATGCCGGCGCCAACAAGATCAACGTCATCAAGGAAGTCCGCGCCATCACCGGCCTGGGCCTCAAGGAAGCCAAGGATCTCGTTGAAGCCGCTCCGAAGGCTGTCAAGGAAGGCGTCAACAAGGCTGAAGCCGCTGACCTCAAGAAGAAGCTTGAGGACGCCGGCGCCAAGGTCGACGTTAAGTAATATCGGAATGCGGCGGGGGAGGTCTCCTCTCCCGCCCATTTCCTCCGAACGTATTACCCAGGAACCGTCAAAACGGTTCCTGGGTAATGGGTTCTCAAGAGGATGGTCCCGAATCGAACAGAAAAGGCAATCCGGCCTGGCGTGTTCGAGAGGTGGGACGAGATTGAGAATACCCATTGATCGACGGGATCGACTGGCCAGCGAACCCCGTCCGTTGCAGGCCCGGATGCAATTTTGAAGGAGCGACGATGGCTCAGACCCTTTCCTTTAATGGTCGCAGGCGCGTACGCAAGTTTTTTGGAAAAATCCCCGAAGTCACAGAGATGCCGAACCTCATCGAGGTTCAGAAGGCATCCTATGACCAGTTCCTGATGGTCGATGAACCGAAGGGCGGTCGTCCGGACGAAGGTCTGAACGCTGTCTTCCGGTCGGTCTTCCCGATCACCGATTTTTCCGGCGCCTCCATGCTCGAATTCGTGTCCTACGAATTCGAACTGCCGAAGTTCGACGTGGAAGAATGCCGTCAGCGCGATCTGACCTATGCAGCGCCGCTGAAGGTGACGCTGCGTCTCATCGTGTTCGATATCGACGAGGATACGGGCGCCAAGTCGATCAAGGACATCAAGGAACAGTCCGTCTACATGGGCGACATGCCGCTCATGACCGACAACGGTACGTTCATCGTGAACGGCACCGAACGCGTGATCGTGTCCCAGATGCACCGTTCGCCGGGCGTCTTCTTCGACCACGACAAGGGCAAGAGCCACTCTTCCGGCAAGCTGCTCTTCGCAGCCCGCGTCATTCCGTATCGCGGTTCCTGGCTCGACATCGAATTCGACGCCAAGGATATCGTTTACGCCCGTATCGACCGCCGCCGTAAGATCCCCGTGACCTCGCTGCTGATGGCGCTTGGCATGGACGGCGAAGAAATCCTGTCGACCTTCTATACGAAGTCGTCCTACCAGCGCGACGGCGAAGGCTGGCGGATTCCGTTCCAGCCGGAAACCCTGAAGGGTGCGAAGACCCTTTCCGACATGATCGACGCCGATACCGGCGAAGTGGTTGTCGAATCCGGCAAGAAGCTCACCCCGCGTCTTCTCCGTCAGCTGACGGACAAGGGCCTCAAGGCCCTGAAGGCGACCAATGACGACATCTACGGCAACTACCTTGCCGAAGACATCGTCAACGCGGCAACCGGCGAGATCTACCTCGAAGCCGGCGACGAAATCGACGAAAAGACCCTGCCGATCATCCTGAGCGCCGGTTTCGACGAGATCCCGGTTCTCGGCATCGACCATATCAATGTCGGCGCCTATATCCGCAACACGCTTGCCGCCGACAAGAACGAGAACCGTCAGGACGCTCTGTTCGACATCTACCGCGTCATGCGCCCGGGTGAACCGCCGACCATGGAATCGGCCGAAGCCATGTTCAACTCGCTGTTCTTCGATGCGGAGCGTTACGACCTCTCCGCCGTCGGCCGCGTCAAGATGAACATGCGTCTCGACCTTGAAGTCGCAGACACCGTCCGCACGCTGCGCAAGGACGACATCCTGGCCGTGGTCCGGATGCTGGTCGAACTGCGCGACGGCAAGGGCGAAATCGACGACATCGACAACCTCGGCAACCGCCGCGTCCGTTCCGTCGGCGAACTGATGGAAAATCAGTATCGCCTCGGCCTGCTCCGCATGGAGCGCGCCATCAAGGAACGCATGTCGTCGATCGAAATCGACACCGTCATGCCGCAGGACCTGATCAACGCGAAGCCGGCAGCTGCTGCGGTTCGCGAATTCTTCGGCTCCTCGCAGCTGTCGCAGTTCATGGACCAGGTGAACCCGCTTTCGGAAATCACCCACAAGCGCCGTCTTTCGGCACTTGGTCCGGGTGGTCTGACCCGCGAGCGCGCCGGCTTCGAAGTCCGCGACGTTCATCCGACCCACTATGGCCGCATTTGCCCGATCGAGACGCCGGAAGGCCCGAACATCGGTCTGATCAACTCGCTTGCGACCTTTGCCCGCGTCAACAAGTACGGCTTCATCGAAAGCCCGTACCGCAAGATCATCGACGGTGTGGTGACGAAGGAAGTGCTTTACCTCTCCGCCATGGAAGAGGCCAAGTATTACGTCGCACAGGCGAACGCTCCGCTCGACAAGAACGGTTCGTTCCTTGAAGAGTTCGTCGTCTGCCGTCATGCCGGCGAAGTCATGCTGTCCCCGCGCGACACCATCAACCTGATGGACGTCTCGCCGAAGCAGCTCGTCTCGGTCGCGGCCGCTCTGATCCCGTTCCTGGAAAACGACGACGCCAACCGCGCTCTCATGGGCTCGAACATGCAGCGTCAGGCCGTGCCGCTGGTGCGTGCTGAAGCTCCGTTCGTCGGCACCGGCATGGAGCCGGTCGTCGCCCGCGACTCCGGTGCTGCGATCGCTGCCCGCCGTGGCGGCGTGGTCGACCAGGTCGACGCGACCCGTATCGTTATCCGCGCCACCGAAGACCTCGATCCGTCGAAGTCTGGCGTCGATATCTATCGTCTGCAGAAGTTCCAGCGTTCGAACCAGAACACCTGCGTCAACCAGCGCCCGCTGGTCGCCGTCGGTGACATCCTGAACAAGGGCGACATCATCGCCGACGGTCCGTCGACGGACCTTGGTGACTTGGCGCTCGGCCGCAACGCGCTCGTCGCGTTCATGCCCTGGAACGGCTACAACTACGAAGACTCGATCCTGCTCTCCGAGCGCATCGTGTCGGACGACGTGTTCACCTCCATCCACATCGAGGAATTCGAAGTGATGGCGCGTGACACCAAGCTTGGTCCTGAAGAAATCACCCGCGACATTCCGAACGTTTCGGAAGAAGCGCTGAAGAACCTCGACGAAGCCGGCATCGTCTACATCGGCGCCGAAGTCCAGCCGGGCGACATCCTCGTCGGCAAGATCACTCCGAAGGGCGAAAGCCCGATGACGCCGGAAGAAAAGCTTCTGCGCGCCATCTTCGGTGAAAAGGCCTCCGACGTTCGCGACACCTCGATGCGCATGCCTCCGGGCACGTTCGGCACGGTCGTCGAAGTCCGCGTCTTCAACCGTCACGGCGTGGAGAAGGACGAACGCGCCATGGCGATCGAGCGTGAGGAAATCGAACGCCTCGCCAAGGACCGCGACGACGAACAGGCAATTCTCGACCGCAACGTCTATGGCCGTCTGACGGACATGCTGCGCGGTCAGATGTCGGTTGCCGGTCCGAAGGGCTTCAAGAAGGGCATCGAGCTCACCAACGCCGTCATCTCCGAATATCCCCGCTCGCAGTGGTGGATGTTCGCAGTCGAGGACGAAAAGGTGCAGGGCGAAATCGAAGCGCTCCGCGGCCAGTACGACGAATCCAAGTCGCGCCTTGAACAGCGCTTCATGGACAAGGTCGAGAAGGTCCAGCGCGGCGACGAAATGCCTCCGGGCGTCATGAAGATGGTCAAGGTCTTCGTCGCTGTGAAGCGCAAGATCCAGCCGGGCGACAAGATGGCCGGCCGTCACGGCAACAAGGGCGTCGTGTCGCGCATCGTTCCGGTCGAGGACATGCCGTTCCTCGAAGACGGCACGCATGTCGATATCGTTCTGAACCCGCTCGGCGTGCCTTCGCGCATGAACGTCGGTCAGATCCTCGAGACGCACCTGGCCTGGGCTTGCGCCGGCATGGGCAAGCGTATCGGGGCGATGCTCGAAGAGTACCGCAAGTCGAACGATATCACCGACTTGAAGAAAGAGCTGACGGAAGCCTATCAGAGTGAGGCAAACGCCGAAGTTGCCAGCTTCGACGACGACTCCCTCGTTCGTCTGGCCGAGCAGTCCAAGCGTGGCCTTTCGATCGCAACGCCGGTCTTCGACGGTGCGCATGAGCCTGACGTCGCAGCGATGCTGACCAAGGCGGGCCTCGATCCGTCCGGTCAGTCGGTCCTCTATGACGGCCGTACCGGTGAGCAGTTCGACCGCAAGGTGACTGTCGGCTACATGTACATGATCAAGCTGAACCATCTCGTGGACGACAAGATCCACGCGCGTTCGATCGGTCCGTACTCGCTGGTTACCCAGCAGCCGCTCGGTGGCAAGGCGCAGTTCGGCGGCCAGCGCTTCGGCGAAATGGAAGTCTGGGCGCTCGAAGCCTACGGCGCGGCCTACACGCTGCAGGAAATGCTGACCGTGAAGTCGGACGACGTGGCCGGCCGTACCAAGGTCTACGAAGCGATCGTGCGCGGCGACGACACGTTCGAGGCAGGCATTCCGGAGAGCTTCAACGTTCTCGTCAAGGAAATGCGCTCTCTCGGCCTGTCCGTCGAGCTCGAGAACTCGAAGATCGAAGACGTGAACGCCGGCCAGCTGCCCGACGCAGCCGAATGATCATAACGAGGCGCGCGCCGATTGAAGGCGCGCGCTGCTCCCTCCGCCGGTATCCGCCGGCAGGATAGGGAAACTTTCGCCGCATTTCGCGGCTAATACCGTTTTAATGCATCGGACGGTCCGTCCCGGGAATTTGGACTGTTGCGATCGCAAGCCGAGGGCTTCCGCCCCTAAAGGAGATAGGCATGAACCAAGAGGTCATGAATCTTTTCAATCCGCAGGTGCCTGCACAGCACTTCGACTCGATCCGTATCTCGATCGCGTCTCCGGAGAAGATTCTCTCCTGGTCCTACGGCGAGATCAAAAAGCCGGAGACCATCAACTACCGTACTTTCAAGCCGGAACGCGACGGCCTTTTCTGCGCCCGCATCTTCGGGCCGATCAAGGACTACGAGTGCCTGTGCGGCAAGTACAAGCGCATGAAGTACAAGGGCATCATCTGCGAAAAGTGCGGCGTCGAAGTCACGCTGTCGCGCGTTCGCCGTGAGCGCATGGGCCATATCGAGCTCGCTGCTCCCGTCGCCCATATCTGGTTCCTGAAGTCGCTTCCGTCGCGCATCTCGACCCTTCTCGACATGACGTTGAAGGATGTCGAGCGCGTTCTCTATTTCGAGAACTACATCGTCACTGAGCCGGGCCTCACCTCGCTCAAGGAAAACCAGCTTCTTTCCGAAGAAGAATACATGATCGCCGTCGACGAGTTCGGCGAAGATCAGTTCACGGCGATGATCGGCGCCGAGGCCATCTACGAGATGCTGGCCTCGATGAATCTCGAAAAGATCGCCGGCGACCTGCGTTCGGAACTTGCCGACACCACGTCGGATCTGAAGCAGAAGAAGCTGATGAAGCGCCTGAAGATCGTCGAGAACTTCATGGAATCGGGCAACCGCCCGGAATGGATGATCATGAAGGTCGTCCCGGTCATCCCGCCGGACCTGCGCCCGCTGGTTCCGCTTGATGGCGGCCGCTTCGCGACCTCCGACCTGAACGATCTCTATCGTCGCGTCATCAACCGTAACAACCGTCTGAAGCGCCTGATCGAACTGCGCGCTCCGGGCATCATCATCCGCAACGAAAAGCGCATGCTGCAGGAATCTGTGGACGCGCTGTTCGACAACGGCCGTCGTGGCCGCGTCATCACCGGCGCCAACAAGCGCCCGCTGAAGTCGCTGTCCGACATGCTCAAGGGCAAGCAGGGCCGCTTCCGCCAGAACCTTCTCGGCAAGCGCGTCGACTATTCCGGCCGTTCGGTCATCGTGACCGGTCCGGAACTGAAGCTGCACCAGTGCGGCCTGCCGAAGAAGATGGCGCTCGAACTGTTTAAGCCGTTCATCTACGCCCGCCTCGACGCCAAGGGTTACTCCTCGACCGTCAAGCAGGCCAAGAAGCTGGTTGAAAAGGAAAAGCCGGAAGTCTGGGATATCCTCGACGAGGTCATCCGCGAGCATCCGGTTCTCCTGAACCGTGCGCCGACGCTGCACCGCCTGGGCATCCAGGCCTTCGAACCGATCCTGGTCGAAGGCAAGGCTATCCAGCTGCATCCGCTCGTCTGCACGGCCTTCAACGCCGACTTCGACGGCGACCAGATGGCCGTTCACGTGCCGCTGTCGCTCGAAGCCCAGCTCGAAGCCCGCGTGCTGATGATGTCGACGAACAACATCCTGCATCCGGCAAACGGTGCACCGATCATCGTTCCGTCGCAGGACATGGTTCTCGGTCTCTACTATCTGGCGATCATGAACCAGAACGAGCCGGGCGAAGGCATGGCCTTCTCCGACATGGGCGAATTGCACCACGCTCTGGAAAACAAGATCGTTACCCTGCATGCCAAGATCCGCGGCCGCTTCAAGACCGTGGACGCCGAAGGCAAGCCGGTTTCCAAGATCTATGAGACGACCCCCGGCCGCATGATCATCGGCGAACTTCTGCCGAAGAACGTCAACGTGCCGTTCGAGACCTGCAACCAGGAAATGACCAAGAAGAACATCTCTAAGATGATCGACACGGTCTACCGTCACTGCGGTCAGAAGGACACGGTGATCTTCTGCGACCGCATCATGCAGCTCGGCTTCACGCATGCGTGCAAGGCCGGCATTTCGTTCGGCAAGGACGACATGATCATTCCGGAAACCAAGGCCAAGATCGTCGGTGACACCGAAACCCTGGTGAAGGAATACGAGCAGCAGTACAACGACGGCCTGATCACTCAGGGCGAGAAGTACAACAAGGTCGTCGACGCCTGGGGCAAGGCCACCGAGAAGGTTGCGGAAGACATGATGGCCCGCATTAAGGCCGTCGAGTTCGATCCGGAAACCGGTCGCCAGAAGCAGATGAACGCCATCTACATGATGTCGCACTCGGGTGCCCGCGGTTCTCCGAACCAGATGCGCCAGCTGGGCGGCATGCGTGGCCTCATGGCCAAGCCGTCGGGCGAGATCATCGAAACGCCGATCATCTCGAACTTCAAGGAAGGCCTGACCGTTAACGAGTACTTCAACTCGACCCACGGTGCCCGTAAGGGTCTCGCAGACACCGCCTTGAAGACCGCGAACTCCGGTTACCTGACCCGCCGTCTCGTCGACGTGGCGCAGGACTGCATCGTCAACCTCGTCGATTGCGGCACCGAGAGCGGCCTCACCATGACGGCGATCGTTGACGCCGGCCAGGTCGTGGCTTCCATCGGCGCTCGTGTCCTTGGCCGTACCGCACTCGACGATATCGATCATCCGGTCACGGGTGAGCGCATCGTCGATGCCGGCAAGATGATCCTCGAGCCGGATGTCATCGAGATCGAAAAGGCTGGTATCCAGTCGATCCGCATCCGTTCGGCACTGACCTGCGAAGTTCAGACGGGCGTCTGCTCGGTCTGCTACGGCCGAGATCTGGCCCGTGGTACTCCGGTCAACATGGGCGAAGCCGTCGGCGTCATCGCGGCGCAGTCGATCGGCGAGCCGGGAACCCAGCTCACCATGCGTACCTTCCACTTGGGCGGTACGGCAAACGTGGTCGACCAGTCGTTCCTGGAAGCGTCGTACGAAGGCACGATCCAGATCAAGAACCGCAACATGCTGCGGAACTCCGAAGGCGTTCTCGTCGCGATGGGCCGCAACATGGCGGTCACCATCCTTGACGAGCGCGGCGTCGAGCGTTCCTCGCAGCGCGTCGCCTACGGTTCGAAGCTGTTCGTGGATGATGGCGACAAGGTTCGTCGCGGTCAGCGTCTGGCAGAGTGGGATCCCTACACACGCCCGATGATGACGGAAGTGGAAGGTACGGTTCAGTTCGAAGACGTGGTCGACTCGATCTCGGTTTCGGAATCCACCGATGAATCCACCGGCATCACCAAGCGTCAGGTCATCGACTGGCGTTCGACGCCGCGCGGCGTCGACCTGAAGCCGGCGATCGTCATCAAGGACGCTTCGGGCAGCATCATGAAGCTGTCCCGCGGCGGCGAAGCCCGCTTCAACCTGTCGGTCGACGCCATCCTGTCGGTCGAGCCGGGTCAGAAGGTCAGCCAGGGCGACGTTCTCGCCCGCGTGCCGCTGGAAAGCGCCAAGACCAAGGACATCACCGGTGGTCTGCCGCGCGTCGCCGAACTCTTCGAAGCCCGTCGTCCGAAGGATCACGCCATCATCGCTGAGATCGATGGTACGATCCGCCTCGGCCGCGACTACAAGAACAAGCGTCGCGTCATGATCGAGCCGGCGGAAGACGGTGTCGAACCTGTCGAATACCTGATCCCGAAGGGCAAGCCCTTCCATCTTCAGGAAGGCGACTACATCGAAAAGGGCGACTACATCCTCGACGGCAATCCTGCGCCGCACGACATCCTGGCGATCAAAGGCGTGGAAGCACTCGCTTCCTACCTCGTCAACGAAATCCAGGAAGTCTACCGCCTGCAGGGCGTTGTCATCAACGACAAGCACATCGAGGTGATTGTCCGTCAGATGCTGCAGAAGGTCGAGATCACCGATGCCGGCGACAGCCAGTATATCGTCGGTGACAATGTCGACCGGATCGAACTGGACGAAGCCAACGAGCGTCTCGTCGAAGAAGGCAAGAAGCCCGCTTACGGCGAACCGGTTCTGCTCGGCATCACCAAGGCGTCGCTGCAGACCCCGTCCTTCATCTCGGCCGCTTCCTTCCAGGAAACGACCAAGGTGCTGACGGAAGCCGCGATCGCCGGCAAGACGGACACGCTGCAGGGCCTCAAGGAAAACGTCATCGTCGGTCGTCTCATCCCGGCCGGTACCGGCGGCACCATGACCCAGATCCGCCGCATCGCCACTTCGCGCGACGAGCTCATCCTGGAAGAACGCAAGAAGGGTTCGGGCGCCTCGTCCGCCACCCCGATGCTTCAGGACCTCGCCGGCGAAAAGGCTCCGGCCGCCGAATAATCCGGCTGCTGGGATTGAATATCGAAAACCGCCCGGAGCGATCCGGGCGGTTTTTTTCATTCTACGCGGCGGGGGGACGGGACATCAAAAAGCCGCCGAGACTGCTCGGCGGCTGAGGCATGTTTTGGTGAATTGCTCAGGGGCAGCGCGCGCCACGGCAGCTCCGCCGTGAATACGCTGGCTAGGGAGGCAAGTCACCGCTTGTGAGGTCGGAAGAGAAAGCCGCTGAGCGGAAAGGCCGGCACTCTTGCAGGCGCCGGCGGGAAGAGGTGAGGGCGGTCAGGCCTCTTCGAAGATCGAGACTACTCGAACCGGATGATCGCCACTTCGCCTTCGAGCGCGCCCTGGTAGGCCGAGGCATGCGGTTCCTCGGTGGGTTCGTCGGTCAGGACGCCGATCTGGTCGAGGTCGGCCTCGATGAAGCCTTCTTCCGAAAGGGCGTTGAGCGCCTCGCGCACCGCGGAATCGTCGTCCGGCGCGCGCAGCATGATATGCAGCTCGATACCTTCGGCGCCTTTCGTCTCATAACCCTTGCCGATGATGATGAAGACCATCGGCCCGTCGAGGTTGTTGTCATTGTCGGGTGTGGCGATCATGGTCATCTCCGCAAGCGATTCCCTGGTATCGTCCGAAGACGAGGCGGAACGGAAGGTTCCCGCACTCTTTAGTGCGATCAGCGGCGATTCCCAAACATTATCCGCGAGGGCATCTCATATTTCTCCAAAGCCCGTCTCCAAACCCTCCGTTTGGCCCCGAAACCAAGGGTTTGGGGCAATAATTTAGGATTTGGTCTTGACGGGCAGGGGGGAAAACAGTAAACGCCCCGCATCGGAAGCGATGTGAGGCTTGCCCGTTCGGAACGACTCGTTCCGGAGTACGCCTCAGACACGGTTCCATACGCACGTTGAAGACACGAATGCTGCACGCACGACGCATGAGGAATGCGTCCTCTGCTTTCTGTGGTCCATCCGAAAAGCGGATCGGGCCACGTTTTGCGCATGAGGAAATGTGTGTGCCGCCGCCGGAAACGGCATCAGATCGGCCCGAAAGGGTACTGAGAAAAACGTAAGGGATGGTTGAATGCCTACCGTAAACCAGCTGATCCGCAAGCCTCGCCAGGCGAACGTAAAGCGTAACAAGGTTCCTGCTCTGCAGGAAAACCCCCAGAAGCGCGGCGTTTGCACCCGCGTTTACACGACGACCCCGAAGAAGCCGAACTCGGCTCTGCGTAAGGTTGCCAAGATCCGCCTGACCAACGGCTTCGAAGTCATCGGCTATATCCCGGGTGAAGGCCACAACCTGCAGGAACACTCCGTCGTGATGATCCGCGGCGGCCGCGTCAAGGACTTGCCGGGCGTTCGTTACCACATCATCCGCGGCGTTCTCGACACCCAGGGCGTCAAGAACCGCAAGCAGCGCCGTTCCAAGTACGGTGCGAAGCGTCCGAAGTAATTCGGCATTCTGATTATCCGGCGCTGCGCGAGGTTCTCCGCGTGGTAAAGCGCCCGCAACAATTGAGAGACGAGAAGTATGTCCCGACGCCATAGTGCAGAGAAGCGTGAGATCAATCCGGACCCGAAGTTCGGCGATCTGGTCGTCACGAAGTTCATGAATGCGATCATGCTCCACGGCAAGAAGTCCGTAGCTGAAAACATCGTTTACGGCGCGTTCGACGTCGTGCAGGGCAAGGCCAAGGCCGACCCGCTGGGTATCTTCCATTCGGCGCTCGACAATGTCGCGCCGCATGTCGAAGTTCGTTCGCGCCGCGTTGGTGGTGCGACCTACCAGGTTCCGGTCGACGTTCGTCCCGAGCGCCGTCAGGCCCTCGCGATCCGTTGGGTGATCGCTGCTGCCCGCAAGCGCAACGAAACGACGATGGTCGATCGCCTTTCCGGTGAACTTATGGATGCTGCAAACAACCGTGGCAGTGCCGTCAAGAAGCGTGAAGACACGCACAAGATGGCCGACGCCAACCGCGCATTCTCGCATTACCGTTGGTAATCTTCACCCGATCGAATTTCGAAAGGCAGTCCTATGGCTCGCGAATATAAAATCGAAGACTACCGCAATTTCGGTATCATGGCGCATATCGACGCCGGCAAGACCACGACCACCGAGCGTATCCTTTATTACACCGGCAAGTCGCACAAGATCGGCGAAGTTCACGACGGCGCAGCCACGATGGACTGGATGGAGCAGGAGCAGGAGCGTGGCATCACGATCACCTCCGCTGCGACCACGACCTTCTGGAAGGGTCGCGACGGCAAGATGCGCCGCTTCAACATCATCGACACCCCCGGCCACGTCGACTTCACCATCGAAGTCGAACGTTCGCTGCGCGTGCTCGACGGTGCTGTCGCTCTTCTCGACGCCAATGCCGGCGTTGAGCCGCAGACGGAAACCGTCTGGCGCCAGGCCGACAAGTACAACGTTCCGCGCCTGATCTTCTGCAACAAGATGGACAAGACCGGCGCCGATTTCTATCGCTCGGTCGAGATGATCAAGACGCGCCTCGGCGCGACTGCGGTTGTCTGCCAGTTGCCGATCGGCGCTGAAACCGAGTTCAAGGGTATCGTCGATCTGATCGAGATGAACGCTCTCGTCTGGCGCGACGAGTCGCTCGGCGCCCAGTGGGACGTCGTCGAAATCCCGGAAGACCTCAAGGAACGCGCTGAAGAGTTCCGCGAAAAGATGATCGAGACCATCGTCGACATCGACGAAGAAGCCATGGAAAACTATCTGAACGGCGTCATGCCGGACAACGATAAGATCCGTGCGCTCATCCGTCGCGGCACCATCGACGTCAAGTTCTTCCCGATGTTCTGCGGTTCCGCCTTCAAGAACAAGGGTGTTCAGCCGCTCCTCGACGCCGTTGTCGAATTCCTGCCGTCCCCGGCAGACATTCCGGCGATCAAGGGCATCGACGTCAAGACCGAAGCCGAAATCGACCGTCATGCCGATGACAACGAGCCTCTCTCGATGCTCGCTTTCAAGATCATGAACGACCCCTTCGTCGGTTCGCTCACCTTCTGCCGTATCTACTCGGGCAAGCTCGAAAAGGGCGCCGCTCTGTTGAACACGGTCAAGGAAAAGCGCGAGCGCGTCGGCCGTATGCTGCAGATGCACTCGAACTCCCGTGAAGACATCGAAGAAGCCTTCGCTGGCGACATCGTCGCTCTCGCAGGCCTCAAGGAAACCACCACGGGCGACACGCTCTGCGATCCGCTGAAGCCGGTCATCCTCGAGCGCATGGAATTCCCCGAGCCGGTCATCCAGATCGCCATCGAGCCGAAGTCCAAGGGCGACCAGGAAAAGATGGGCCTCGCGCTCAACCGCCTGGCTGCCGAAGACCCGTCCTTCCGCGTCAAGACCGACGAGGAATCCGGCCAGACGATCATCGCCGGCATGGGTGAACTTCACCTCGACATTCTCGTCGACCGCATGCGTCGCGAGTTCAAGGTCGAAGCCACCGTCGGTGCGCCGCAGGTTGCTTACCGTGAAACCATCACGCGCAAGCACGAAGAAGACTACACGCACAAGAAGCAGTCCGGTGGTACCGGCCAGTTCGCGCGCGTCAAGATCGTCTTCGAACCGAACCCGGATGGCGACGACTTCAAGTTCGAATCCAAGATCGTCGGCGGTGCTGTTCCGAAGGAATACATCCCGGGCGTCCAGAAGGGCATCGAAAGCGTTCTGTCTTCCGGTCCGCTGGCTGGCTTCCCGATGCTGGGCGTCAAGGCGACCCTCATCGACGGCGCCTTCCACGACGTCGACTCGTCGGTTCTGGCATTCGAAATCGCCTCCCGCGCCTGCTTCCGTGAAGCAGCCAAGAAGGCCGGTGCCCAGCTCCTCGAGCCGATGATGAAGGTCGAAGTCGTCACGCCGGAAGATTATGTCGGTGACGTCATCGGCGACCTGAACTCCCGTCGCGGCCAGATCCAGGGCCAGGAATCGCGCGGCATTGCCGTCGTGATCAACGCCCACGTGCCGCTCGCGAACATGTTCAAGTACGTCGACAACCTGCGCTCCATGTCCCAAGGCCGCGCGCAGTATTCGATGACCTTCGATCACTACGCACCGGTTCCGACCAACGTCGCAAACGAAATCCAGGCAAAGTACTCCGGTCAGAAGTGACCGGGGTAACCCGCCCAATCAATTAGAGAATAACCCCTGACGGGGATAAGAACGGAGAAGCCGGAAATGGCAAAGAGCAAGTTTGAGCGCAACAAGCCGCACGTCAACATTGGCACGATCGGTCACGTTGACCATGGCAAGACGTCGCTGACGGCCGCGATCACGAAGTACTTCGGCGAGTACAAGGCCTATGACCAGATCGACGCGGCTCCTGAAGAGAAGGCTCGCGGCATCACCATTTCGACGGCGCACGTCGAATATGAGACGCCGGCCCGCCATTATGCCCACGTCGACTGCCCCGGCCACGCCGATTACGTCAAGAACATGATCACCGGTGCTGCCCAGATGGACGGTGCGATCCTGGTCTGCTCGGCAGCCGACGGCCCGATGCCGCAGACCCGCGAGCACATCCTGCTCGCCCGTCAGGTCGGCGTTCCGGCGATCGTCGTGTTCCTCAACAAGGTCGACCAGGTCGACGACGCCGAGCTTCTCGAGCTCGTCGAACTGGAAGTCCGCGAACTTCTGTCGTCCTACGACTTCCCGGGCGACGACATTCCGATCATCAAGGGTTCGGCGCTTGCCGCTCTCGAAGATTCGGACAAGAAGATCGGCGAGGATTCGATCCGCGAGCTGATGGCTGCCGTCGACGCCTACATCCCGACGCCTGAGCGTCCGATCAACATGCCGTTCCTGATGCCGATCGAAGACGTGTTCTCGATCTCGGGTCGTGGTACGGTCGTGACCGGCCGCGTCGAGCGCGGCATCGTCAAGGTCGGCGAAGAAGTCGAGATCGTCGGCATCCGCCCGACCTCGAAGACGACGGTGACCGGCGTTGAAATGTTCCGCAAGCTGCTCGACCAGGGCCAGGCCGGCGACAACATCGGCGCTCTCGTTCGCGGCGTGAACCGTGACGGCGTCGAGCGTGGCCAGATTCTCTGCAAGCCGGGTTCGGTCAAGCCGCACAAGAAGTTCATGGCTGAAGCCTACATCCTGACGAAGGAAGAAGGCGGCCGTCATACGCCGTTCTTCACCAACTACCGTCCGCAGTTCTACTTCCGCACGACGGACGTGACGGGCATCGTGTCGCTGCCGGAAGGCACGGAAATGGTCATGCCGGGCGACAACGTCACGGTTGCCGTCGAGCTGATCGTTCCGATCGCGATGGAAGAAAAGCTGCGCTTCGCGATCCGCGAAGGCGGCCGCACCGTCGGCGCCGGCATCGTCGCCTCGATCATCGAGTAAGTTTTAACGCAAGCGGCCCTGGCCGCTTGCGTATGACACAAAAATGTAGCAAATGGCGCGCGAGCGTGATTTGCCGTCTGCTTCGGGTTCGAGGCGGGCAAGGAACAAACAAGGTGGGCCAAAGGCCCGAAGACTGGAAAGGGACGCCGTATTTCGGTGTCCCCTTCGATCTTTGAAACCGGTGGTCCGCCTTAAGGTAAGAGAACAACCCGTGCCCTATTGGGTTGGCACGTGGATAAACAGACAACAAGGATAACGTCGAATGAACGGCCAAAATATCCGCATTCGCCTGAAGGCGTTCGATCACCGCATTCTCGACGCGTCGACGCGCGAGATCGTGTCGACGGCGAAGCGCACCGGCGCAAGCGTCCGGGGCCCCGTTCCGCTTCCGACCCGCATCGAGAAGTTTACGGTAAACCGGTCCCCCCACATCGACAAGAAGAGCCGCGAGCAGTTCGAGATGCGCACGCACAAGCGCCTTCTCGATATCGTTGACCCGACACCGCAGACGGTGGACGCGCTGATGAAGCTCGACCTCGCCGCTGGTGTCGATGTTGAGATCAAGCTCTGAGACTTTTGTCTCGGGCTGAGTGAGAAGGATTGAACCGATGCGTTCAGGTGTAATTGCACAGAAGGTGGGAATGACGCGCGTCTATAACGACGCAGGCGAGCATGTCCCTGTAACCGTATTGCGGTTGGAAAACTGCCAGGTCGTGGCTCAGCGCACCGTAGACAAGAACGGCTACACTGCCGTTCAGCTGGGTGCCGGCACCGCCAAGGTGAAGAACACGACCAAGGCGCTGCGCGGCCATTTCGCCGTTGCCGAAGTCGAGCCGAAGGCGAAGCTCGTCGAGTTTCGCGTTTCCGAAGACAATCTGATCGACGTCGGCACCGAGCTGACGGCAGGTCACTTTACGGCGGGTCAGCTGGTGGACGTCACCGGTACCTCGATCGGTAAGGGTTTCGCCGGCGCCATGAAGCGCCACAACTTCGGTGGTCTCCGCGCCACGCACGGTGTGTCCGTTTCGCACCGTTCGCATGGTTCGACTGGTAACAACCAGGATCCGGGCAAGGTCTGGAAGGGCAAGCGCATGGCTGGTCACATGGGCCAGACGCGTATCACCACCCAGAACCTCGAAGTCGTTTCCACCGACGAGAACCGTGGCCTGATCCTCGTCAAGGGTGCCGTTCCCGGCTCCAAGGGCGCTTGGATCGTCGTTCGCGATGCCGTCAAGTCGGCCGCGAAGTAAGGGAGCCAAGCACATGGAATTTAACGTCAAGACCCTCGAGGGAAAAGACGCCGGCAAGGTAGCCCTGTCGGACGAGATTTTCGGCCTCGATCCCCGCGAAGACATTCTGGCCCGCATGGTTCGTTGGCAGCTCGCCAAGAAGCAGCAGGGCACGCACAAGACCAAGGGTCGTGCTGAAGTCTCCCGCACCGGCGCCAAGATGTACAAGCAGAAGGGTACGGGCCGCGCTCGTCACCATTCGGCTCGCGCTCCGCAGTTCCGCGGCGGCGGCAAGGCTCACGGCCCGGTCGTTCGCAGCCACGAGCATGACCTTCCCAAGAAGGTTCGCGCGCTGGCTCTCCGTCACGCCCTCTCTGCAAAGATGAAGGCTGAAGACATCATCATCGTCGACAACCTGGTTGCCGCCGAAGCAAAGACCAAGGCGCTTGCCGGTTCCTTCGCTTCGCTCGGCCTCACCAACGTGTTGTTCATCGGCGGCGTTGAGCTCGACAGCAACTTCAAGCTCGCAGCCCAGAACATCCCGAACGTCGATGTTCTGCCGGTTCAGGGCATCAATGTTTACGACATCCTGCGTCGCGGCAAGCTGGTGCTTTCCAAGGCCGCGGTGGAAGCTCTAGAGGAGCGTTTCAAGTGACCGACATCCGCCACTATGATGTGATCGTATCTCCCTCGATCACCGAAAAGTCGACGCTGGTATCCGAACAGAACCAGGTCGTCTTCAACGTTGCCAAGACTGCTTCCAAGCCGGAAATCAAGGCTGCCGTAGAGGCGCTGTTCGGTGTGAAGGTCACGGCCGTCAACACGCTTGTCCGCAAGGGCAAGGTAAAGCGGTTCCGTGGCTTCATCGGCAAGCAGAAGGACGTCAAGAAGGCTGTCGTCACCCTGGCCGAAGGTCAGACGATCGACGTCTCCACCGGTCTCTGAGGTATAAGATAATGGCATTGAAAAGCTACAACCCGACGACCCCGAGCCAGCGTCAGCTGGTCATCGTCGACCGGTCCGGCCTCTGGAAGGGTAAGCCCGTCAAGAAGCTCACCGAGGGTCTCTCCAAGAGCGGCGGCCGCAACAACTACGGCCGCATCACCGCCCGCTTCATCGGCGGCGGTCACAAGCGTACCTATCGCCTGATCGACTTCAAGCGTCGCAAGTTCGACGTCGAAGGCACGGTCGAGCGTCTGGAATACGATCCGAACCGTACAGCCTTCATCGCTCTCGTCACCTATACCGACGGTGAGCAGGCCTACATCCTGGCTCCGCAGCGTCTTGCTGCCGGCGACAAGGTGATCGCGTCCGAAAAGGCCGTCGACGTAAAGCCCGGCAACACCATGCCGCTGCAGTACATCCCGGTCGGCTCGATCGTTCACAACGTCGAAATGAAGCCGGGCAAGGGTGGCCAGATGGCTCGCTCCGCAGGCACCTACGTTCAGCTCGTCGGCCGCGATGCCGGCATGGCGATCCTGCGCCTGAACTCCGGCGAACAGCGCCTCGTACCGGGCTCCTGCCTGGCTTCGATCGGTGCGGTTTCCAACCCGGATCACGGCAACATCAACGACGGCAAGGCCGGTCGTACCGTCTGGCGCGGCAAGCGTCCGCATAACCGCGGCGTCGTCATGAACCCGGTCGACCATCCGCACGGCGGTGGTGAAGGCCGCACCTCGGGTGGCCGTCATCCGGTCAGCCCCTGGGGCAAGCCGACCAAGGGCAAGCGCACACGTTCGAACAAGTCCACGGACAAGTTCATCATGCGTTCGCGCCACCAGCGCAAGAAGTAAGAGAGGAAGTCACTAATGGCTCGTTCAGTATGGAAAGGTCCGTTTGTTGACGGCTATCTTCTCAAGAAGGCTGAGAAGGTGCGCGAAGGCGGACGGAGTGAAGTAATCAAGATGTGGACCCGCCGGTCCACTATCCTGCCGCAGTTCGTTGGTCTGACGTTCGGCGTCTACAACGGCAGCAAGCACATTCCGGTCAGCGTCAACGAAGACATGGTCGGACACAAGTTCGGTGAATTCGCTCCCACCCGTACCTATTACGGTCACGGCGCGGACAAGAAGGCGAAGAGGAAGTAATCATGGCGAAGGCTAAGACCGAACGCCGGCTGAAGGATAACGAGGCGCAGGCAGTTGCGCGCACGCTCCGCGTCAGCCCCCAGAAGCTGAACCTCGTTGCCGCCATGATCCGCGGCAAGAAGGTCGAACGCGCGCTTGCGGAACTTGAATTCTCGCGCAAGCGCATCGCCGGCACGGTGAAGAAGACCCTCGAGTCTGCAATCGCCAATGCCGAAAACAACCATGACCTCGACGTCGACGCGTTGATCGTTTCGGAAGCCTATGTAGGCAAGTCGATCGTGATGAAGCGCTTCCACGCTCGCGGCCGCGGCCGTGCATCGCGGATCGAGAAGCCTTTCTCGCATCTGACGATCGTCGTCCGCGAAGTCGAGGAAAAAGGGGAGGCTGCATAATGGGCCAGAAAATTAATCCGATCGGTTTCCGCCTCGGCATTAACCGCACCTGGGACAGCCGTTGGTTCGCCGACAACGCGGAATACGGTCAGCTCCTCCATGAGGACCTGAAGATCCGCGCCTACCTGATGCAGGAGCTGAAGCAGGCCGGTATCGCCAAGGTGGTCATCGAGCGTCCGCACAAGAAGTGCCGCGTCACGATCCACTCGGCTCGTCCGGGCCTGATCATCGGCAAGAAGGGCGCTGACATCGAGAAGCTTCGCAAGAAGATCGCGACGATGACCAATTCGGAAACGCATCTCAACATCGTTGAAGTGCGCAAGCCGGAAATCGACTCGACGCTCGTCGCCCAGTCGATCGCCCAGCAGCTCGAGCGTCGCGTGGCCTTCCGCCGTGCGATGAAGCGTGCCGTTCAGTCGGCCATGCGTCTCGGTGCCGAAGGCATCAAGATCACCTGCGCCGGCCGTCTCGGCGGTGCTGAAATCGCCCGCACCGAATGGTACCGCGAAGGTCGCGTTCCGCTTCACACGCTGCGTGCAGACATCGACTACGGTACGGCGGAAGCCGAAACCGCATTCGGCATCTGCGGCATCAAGGTCTGGATCTTCAAGGGCGAAATCCTTGAGCACGATCCGATGGCTTCTGAACGTCGCGCCATGGAAGGCGATGCCCAGGGTCCCGCAAGCCGCGAACGCGGCGATCGTGGTGACCGTGGCGATCGCCGCCGCGAAAACGCTTGATCAACGCTGGCGAAAGATAAGCTCGGAGAAGTAAGAAAATGTTGCAGCCAAAGCGTACCAAGTACCGCAAGCAGTTCAAGGGTCGCATCAAGGGTGTGGCCAAGGGCGGCTTCGACCTGGCCTTCGGTGAATTTGGTCTGAAGTCCCAGGAACCTAACCGCGTCAACGCCCGCGAGATCGAAGCGGCCCGCCGCGCGATCACCCGCGCGATGAAGCGCGCCGGCCGTGTCTGGATCCGCGTGTTCCCGGACGTTCCGGTCACCGCAAAGCCGACCGAAGTCCGCATGGGTAAGGGTAAGGGCGGCGTCGAATACTGGGCTTGCAAGGTCAAGCCCGGTCGCATGATGTTCGAGATCGACGGTGTTTCCGAGGAGCTCGCCCGCGAGGCGCTTCGTCTCGGTGCTGCCAAGCTCTCGGTCAAGACGCGCTTCGTACAGCGCATCGCAGAGTAAGGAGCAAGGCACATGAAAGCCGAAGACGTTCGCGGCCTCACGGCCGATCAGCTCAAGGACAAGCTCGCCGACCTGAAGAAGGAGCAGTTCAACCTGCGCTTCCAGAAGGCAACCGGCCAGCTCGAGAAGTCCTCGCGCATCACCGAAGTTCGCAAGGACATCGCCCGCGTGAAAACCATTGCCCGCCAGAAGGCGGCAGAAGCCAAGGCCTAAGGAAAAATAATATGCCGAAACGCATTCTGCAGGGCGTCGTAGTTTCCGACAAGAACGAGAAGACCGTTGTTGTCCGGGTCGAGCGCCGCTTCGCGCATCCGCTGCTTCAGAAGACGGTCCGCCGTTCCAAGAAGTACAAGGCGCATGACGAGAACAACCAGTACAAGGTAGGTGACGTCGTTTCCATCGAGGAATGCGCGCCGATCTCCAAGGACAAGACCTGGACGGTTATTTCCGCCCAGGCTTAATTTGCTTCGGACTGCGTCTGGGCCTTGCGCCCAGCGCAGAATCCTGTATGAAGCACCCCACTGGCGCAGGACGCTCGGAAACGAGCGTTCTTTTGCTTTGAGCGCAGGGAAGGTCCTTTTTAAGGAAACCACCTTGGCAAGACCCCACCCGCGCACAACGAGATTCTGTCCATAAGCCGAAACGGGGCGTTTTTAACGCCCGGTCGTTTCGGTCATTAGAAAAAGGCGACCTGACATGATTCAGATGCAAACAAACCTCGACGTGGCGGATAATTCCGGCGCACGTCGTGTCATGTGCATCAAGGTGCTGGGCGGCTCCAAGCGCAAGTACGCTTCCATCGGCGACATCATTGTCGTTTCGATCAAGGAAGCCATCCCGCGCGGCCGCGTCAAGAAGGGTGACGTGATGAAGGCGGTTGTTGTGCGTACCGCCAAGGACATCCGTCGGCCGGACGGCAGCGTCATCCGCTTCGACAACAACGCAGCGGTCCTCATCGACAACAAGAAAGAGCCGATCGGCACCCGTATCTTCGGACCGGTTCCGCGCGAACTTCGCGCCAAGAACCACATGAAGATCATCTCGCTGGCTCCGGAAGTACTGTAAGGAGCTCATGCGATGAACAAGATCAAGAAGGGCGACAGCGTCGTCGTACTCGCCGGCAAGGACAAGGGCCGTACCGGCGAAGTCCTTCAGGTTATGCCGAAGGAAGACCGCGCCGTCGTGCGTGGCATCAACATGGTGAAGCGCCACCAGCGTCAGTCTCAGACGCAGGAAGCCGGCATCATCAACAAGGAAGCGTCCATTCACCTGTCGAACATCGCGATCGTCGCGAAAGACGGCAAGCCGACCCGCGTTGGCTTCTCCGTCATCGACGGCAAGAAGGTGCGTGTAGCCAAGCGTACGGGAGATGTGATCGATGGCTGAGGCAAAGTATGAGCCGCGGCTCAAGGTGGAATACAATTCCCGTATCCGCGCCGCGTTGAAGGAGCAGTTCTCCTACACCAACGACATGATGATCCCCAAGCTGGACAAGATCGTCATCAACATGGGTGTTGGCGAAGCGACGGCCGACTCGAAGAAGCCTTCCGTGGCTGCCGCCGACCTGGCCGCCATTGCCGGCCAGAAGCCGGTCATCACCAAGGCGCGGAACTCGATCGCGGGCTTCAAGGTTCGCGAATTCATGCCGATCGGTGCCAAGGTCACGCTTCGCGGCGCCCGCATGTACGAATTCCTGGATCGTCTGGTCAACATCGCGCTTCCGCGCGTTCGAGACTTTCGCGGCCTGAACCCGAAAAGCTTTGACGGCCGTGGCAACTTCGCCATGGGCATCAAGGAACACATTGTGTTCCCAGAGATCAACTACGACAAGGTTGATCAGATGTGGGGCATGGACATCATCGTTTGCACGACGGCTACCAAGGACGACGAAGCACGGGCTCTCCTGAAAGAGTTCAACTTCCCGTTCCGCCAGTAACCGTAACGACGAGCGTTTAGAAGGAACTCCCATATGGCGAAAACCAGCGCAGTTGAAAAGAACAAGCGCCGCCGCAAGACAGTTGCCAACCAGGCCGCCAAGCGTGCGACCCTGAAGGCAACCATCATGAACCAGGAACTTTCGATCGAAGAACGGTTCAAGGCAACCCTGAAGCTCGCTTCCCTGCCGCGCGATGGCTCGAAGACGCGTATCCGCAACCGCTGCGAAGTCACCGGTCGCCCGCGCGCTTTCTATCGCAAGCTCAGAATGTCGCGTATCGCGCTTCGTGAGCTCGGCAATCTCGGCAAGGTGCCGGGCATCGTCAAGTCGAGCTGGTAAGGAGATCGTTAGATGACCATGACTGATCCCTTGGGCGATATGCTCACCCGCATCCGCAACGGCGCAGCCCGCCGCAAGTCGACCGTTTCCACGCCTGCTTCCAAGCTGCGTGCCCGCGTTCTCGACGTTCTGCAGGCTGAAGGCTATATCCGCGGTTATTCGGAAATCGACTACGGTAACGGCAAGGCCGAGATCGAAATCGAACTCAAGTACTACGAAGGCGCGTCGGTGATCCGTGAGATCGGCCGCGTGTCCAAGCCGGGCCGCCGGGTTTATGTCTCGGTAAAGTCCATTCCGCAGGTCGCGAACGGCCTCGGCATCACCATCCTTTCGACTCCGAAGGGCGTGATGGCCGATCACCAGGCTCGCGAACAGAACGTTGGTGGCGAGGTTCTCTGCTCTGTCTTCTAAGGCAGGGCAGGGGAACTCCATAGCGAACAGACAGGATTGAAACATGTCTCGTATCGGTAAAAAACCCGTTCCGGTTCCTGCAGGGATCACGGCCACTGTTGATGGCCAGAAAGTGACTGCCAAGGGCCCGAAGGGTGAGCTTTTCTTCGTCGCAAACGACGAGATCAAGCTGGAACTCGAAAACAATGCTGTCTCGGTGACCCCGGTCAACGACAGCAAGGATGCTCGCTCGAAGTGGGGCATGTCCCGCACGATGATCGAAAACATCTTCAAGGGTGTGAAGGACGGTTTTGAGCGTAAGCTTGAAATCAACGGCGTTGGTTACCGCGCATCTCTGCAGGGCAAGAACCTGCAGCTGGCGCTTGGTTTTTCCCACGACGTGGTCTACCAGACCCCGGAAGGCATCACCATTGCCGTGCCGAAGCCGACGGAAATCGTCGTCACCGGCATCAATAAGCAGCAGGTCGGTCAGGTTGCCGCGGAGATCCGTGAATACCGCGGTCCAGAGCCTTACAAGGGCAAAGGCGTCAAGTACGCTGAGGAACGGATCGTCCGCAAGGAAGGCAAGAAGAAGTAAGGACGACGGATCATGGCTACCAGAAAAGAAGCACTCACAAAGCGTGCGAGCCGTGTTCGCCGCCAGATCAAGAAGGTCGCAAACGGCCGTCCGCGTCTGTCGGTTCATCGCTCGTCCAAGAACATCTATGTCCAGGTCATCGACGACGTGGCCGGCCGCACGCTTGCTGCCGCCTCCACGCTCGACGCTGGTCTGCGCGCCTCGCTGAAGACCGGCGCTGACGTTGCGGCTGCTGCTGCTGTCGGCAAGCTGGTTGCGGAACGCGCCACCAAGGCCGGCGTGACGGAAGTCGTGTTCGATCGCGGCGCCTTCATCTATCACGGCCGTATCAAGGCCCTGGCCGAAGCTGCCCGCGAAGGCGGTCTGAGCTTCTAAGAATTTTCGCCCGCATCCCTGAAATAGGGGAGGCGGGCGAAATGCGGTTCGCCGCACGCATCAGTCGTCCCATCCTAGTCCTTCGTGGGCAGGGGATGGTTGGCTCCCGGAAATTGCCCATTGCACCCGGAAAAGAAAAAGGAAAAGAACAATGGCACAAGAAAGAAGAGGCCAGCGCGAAGATCGCCAGAGCCGCGAAGAGCGCGATAGCGAATTCGTCGACAAGCTGGTCGCGATCAACCGCGTCGCCAAGGTCGTCAAGGGCGGCCGTCGTTTTGGTTTTGCAGCTCTCGTCGTCGTCGGCGACCAGAAGGGCCGCGTCGGCTTCGGCCATGGCAAGGCACGCGAAGTGCCGGAAGCCATCCGCAAGGCGACCGAAAGCGCAAAGCGCGATCTGATCTTCGTTCCCCTGCGTGATGGCCGTACGCTGCATCACGATGTCAACGGCCGTCACGGCGCCGGCAAGGTTCTGCTGCGCTCGGCCAAGGCTGGTACCGGCATCATCGCCGGCGGCCCGATGCGCGCCGTATTCGAAACGCTCGGCGTCCATGACGTCGTTGCCAAGTCGACCGGTTCGTCGAACCCCTACAACATGGTTCGCGCCACGTTCGACGCCCTGAAGCATCAGGTGCATCCGAAGGACGTAGCAGCTCAGCGCGGCATCAAGTATGCAACGCTGCAGTCTCGCCGCGCCGCTTCCGGCAATGCGCAGGAAGAATAAGGAGAGCGATAATGGCCAAGAAAGCCACCCAGGCAGAAGCCAAGAAGACGGTTACGGTCGAGCAGACCGGTAGCCCCATCCGCCGCCCGGCCGTGCAGCGTCAGACGCTCATCGGTCTCGGCCTCAACAAGATGCACCGGACCCGTACGTTGGAAGATACTCCTTCCGTTCGTGGCATGATCCGGGCTGTCCAGCATCTCGTTCGCGTCGTCGACGAGAAGTGAGACGGAGGAATTGACCATGAAACTGAATGAGATCAAGGACAACGAAGGCTCTTCCAAGGACCGTATCCGCGTAGGTCGCGGTATCGGTTCGGGCAAGGGCAAGACCGGTGGTCGCGGCGTGAAGGGTCAGAAGGCCCGTTCCGGCGTCGCGATCAAGGGCTTCGAAGGCGGCCAGATGCCGATCTATCGTCGCCTGCCGAAGCGCGGCTTCACCAACATCTTCAAGACTGACTACGCCGTCGTTTCGCTCGGCCGTATCCAGGCTGCGATTGATGCCAAGAAGCTCGACCCGAAGGCAACGATCGATGCCGCCGCCCTCAAGGCTGCTGGCGTCATCCGTCGTCCGAAGGACGGCGTACGTCTCCTCGCCGACGGCGAGCTGACGGCGAAGGTTTCGATCGAAGTTGCCGGCGCCTCCAAGGCTGCCGTCGAGAAGATCGAAAAGGCCGGCGCTTCGATCAAGCTGCTCGTCGTAGCCGAAGCAGCGGCCGAATAAATCGTTTTGAAATCGCCCGGTTTGTGCTTCACACCGGGCGATTTTATCTCCATATGTGAGCCTCACGATCCCGAAGCGATCCTGTTGGTCGCCTGACCGGGATCATACGGAAAACAGGGTGAGGCATCCGATTGCATTGGCAATCTCGCGCGCCCGGTTTTTTGAACCAGAATTTTTAGACTGCTTTCCGGACCTGGCATTCCCCCCGCCGCCGGAGAATTGGTCAGGCGGAGAATTGCATGGCTTCTGCAGCGGAACAACTTGCCTCCAATCTGAATTTTGCGACTTTCGCAAAAGCGGAGGATCTCAAGAAGCGGCTTTGGTTTACCCTCGCGGCACTTCTCGTGTATCGCCTTGGTACCCATATTCCGCTTCCGGGCTTGAACCCCGAAGCCTATGCGCAGGCCTTCCGCGGCCAGGCCGGTGGCATCCTCGGACTTTTCAACATGTTCTCGGGCGGTGCAGTGGAGCGCATGGCGATCTTCGCGCTCGGCATCATGCCCTATATTTCCGCATCGATCATCGTGCAGCTGATGACCTCGGTCGTCCCCTCGCTTGAAAACCTCAAGAAGGAAGGCGAGGCCGGCCGCAAGATCATCAACCAGTACACCCGTTACGGCACGGTGCTGCTCGGTACGCTGCAGGCGTATGGCATTGCAGCCGGCCTCGAAAGCGGCCAGGGCCTGGTGCTCGATCCGGGTTGGTTCTTCAAGATTTCGACGGTCGTGACGCTGCTCGGCGGCACCATGTTCCTGATGTGGCTTGGTGAGCAGATCACCTCGCGCGGCATCGGTAACGGCATTTCGCTGATCATCTTCGCAGGCATCGCCGCAGGTCTTCCGACCGCGCTGGCCGGCACGTTGGAGCTCGGCCGCACCGGTGCGCTTCCGACTGCACTGATTCTCACGGTTATCGTGGTGGCCATCGGCGTCATCGCGCTCATCGTTTTTGTCGAACGCGCCCAGCGCCGCCTTCTGATCCAGTATCCGAAGCGTCAGGTCGGCAACCGCATGTTCCAGGGCGATACGTCGCACCTGCCGCTGAAGCTCAACACTTCGGGCGTCATTCCGGCCATCTTCGCCTCGTCGCTGCTGCTCCTGCCGGCGACCGCTGCGGGCTTTGCCGGCAATAGCGGTCTGCCGGACTGGGCGACCATGATCATCTCGGCGCTCGGCCACGGCCAGCCGCTGTTCATGCTGCTCTACGGCCTGCTGATTGCCTTCTTCGCCTTCTTCTACACGGCGATCGTCTTCAATCCGAAGGACACCGCCGACAATCTGAAGAAGCATGGCGGCTTCATTCCGGGCATCCGTCCGGGCGAACGCACGGCCGAATACATCGATTACGTGCTGACCCGCATCACGGTCGTCGGCGCGATCTACCTTGTCTTCGTCTGCATCCTGCCGGAATTCCTGGTGGCCCGCAGCGGCGTGCCATTAGCCCTTGGTGGGACTTCGCTTTTGATTGTTGTCAGTGTAACCCTCGATACGGTAGCACAGATTCAGGGGCACCTCATTGCGCAGCAGTATGAGGGTCTGATCAAGAAGTCGAAACTGCGCGGAGGAAAGAGGGGACGATGAGACTGATTCTTTTAGGGCCGCCGGGTGCGGGGAAGGGTACCCAGGCCCAGCGGATCGTGGAGAAGCACGGTATCCCGCAGCTCTCCACGGGCGATATGCTGCGTGCGGCGGTCGCCGCGGAGACGGAAGTTGGCAAGCGCGCCAAGGCCGTCATGGATGCAGGCAACCTCGTCTCCGACGAGATCGTCAATGCGATCGTCTCCGAGCGTATCGACCAGCCCGATTGCGCCAACGGCTTCATCCTCGATGGCTTCCCGCGCACCCTGGTGCAGGCGGATGCCACAGAGGCGATGCTGAAGGCGAAGGGTCTCGATCTTTCCGTCGTCATCGAACTGCGTGTCGACGACAAGGAACTGGTGCGTCGCGTCTCGGGTCGTTATTCCTGCGCCAACTGCGGCACGACCTATCACGACACGGACAAGAAGCCGTCTCAGGAAGGCGTCTGCGACAAGTGCGGTTCGACGCATTTCAAGCGCCGTCCCGACGACAATGCTGAGACCATGACCAAGCGCCTCGAGGTCTACTACAAGGAAACCTCGCCGCTGATCGGTTATTACCACGCCAAGGGCAAGCTCAAGGCTGTCGACGGCATGGCCGACATGGACAAGGTCACGGCCGATATCGAAAATATCCTGGCGGCTCTTTGAGCCGTCATCTATCTGTTAAAGAATCTTGGGCGGAGCGGTTGCATTTAAGCGCTGATTCCGTTAAACACCGCGCCAACTCGCGACAGCTTTAGCGATCGGCGCGGATTTCCCGCAAGGACATCCGAGACCGGTCGTTTTGACCTGTTCCGTATGGTGTTTGAACTGGCGGCCATAGATCTGGCTGCTTTCATGGAAGAAGTACCACTTGCCGGATGGCAACTGGAACAAGGAGAATAGGCGTGGCACGTATCGCTGGCGTCAACATCCCGACTGCGAAGCGCGTTGTCATCGCGCTGACCTACATTCACGGGATCGGCCCGAAATTCGCATCGGAAATCATGGAGAAGGTCGGTCTTCCGGCTGAAAAGCGCGTCCATCAGCTGACGGACTCGGAAATCCTGCAGATCCGCGAAACCATCGACCGCGACTATCAGGTCGAAGGTGACCTTCGTCGCGAAACCGCGATGAACATCAAGCGTTTGATGGACCTCGGCTGCTACCGCGGCCTGCGTCATCGCCGTGGCCTCCCGGTCCGCGGTCAGCGCACGCACACCAATGCCCGCACCCGCAAGGGTCCGGCAAAGGCGATCGCCGGTAAGAAGAAGTAATTTTGGGCGAGCAGTCGTCGGTGGGTGGTGATCTGATCCCGCTCATTGACGATCAATGACTGCTCACTCCAAGGTGGAGCCGCTGGAATTACGGCGGTGCAGAGATCAACGAAAGGGATAAAATGGCCAAGGAAGCCACCCGCGTCCGTAGACGCGAGCGTAAAAATATCACGTCGGGCGTTGCCCACGTCAATTCTACCTTCAACAACACGATGATTACCATCACCGACGCGCAGGGCAATGCGATTGCCTGGTCGTCCGCTGGTGCAAAGGGCTTCAAGGGTTCGCGCAAGTCGACCCCGTTCGCGGCCCAGATCGCTGCCGAAGACTGTGCCAAGAAGGCGCAGGAGCATGGCATGAAGTCGCTGGAAGTCGAAGTCTGCGGCCCGGGTTCCGGCCGTGAATCGGCTCTGCGCGCTCTGCAGGCTGCCGGCTTCATGATCACCTCGATCCGCGACGTGACCCCGATCCCGCACAACGGCTGCCGCCCGCGCAAGAAGCGCCGCGTCTGATCGTCGGAAATTGAAGAGGCTGCCGATCTCGCATCGAGAATTGGGCGGCCTCTGTCTGAGCTCGGGAATAGCCGCCTGACCCTCTGCGGGGGTTCGGCGGCTTTACCCATATCGCCGATGGACATGGTTCCGATCGGTGCCCCTCATGCTCGGTTGTCACGATTGGATGGTGGCAACGAACGGAAGGTATTTAGTGATGATCCAGAAGAACTGGCAGGAACTGATCAAGCCGAACAAGGTGGAATTCTCCTCCTCCGGCCGTACCAAGGTAACCCTGGTTGCCGAACCCCTCGAGCGCGGCTTCGGCCTGACGCTCGGCAACGCGCTTCGTCGCGTGCTTCTGTCGTCTCTGCGCGGTGCGGCTGTGACCGCCGTGCAGATCGATGGCGTATTGCATGAGTTCTCCTCCATCCCGGGCGTCCGGGAAGATGTGACGGACATCGTGCTCAACATCAAGGAAATCGCCATCAAGATGGATGGCGACGACGCAAAGCGCATGGTCGTGCGCAAGCAGGGCCCGGGCTCGGTAACCGCCGGCGACATCCAGACGGTTGGCGATATCGAGATCCTCAATCCGCACCATGTCATCTGCACCCTCGACGAGGGCGCCGAGATCCGTATGGAATTCACGGTCAACAACGGCAAGGGTTACGTCCCGGCCGATCGTAACCGTGCCGAAGATGCTCCGATCGGTCTCATCCCGGTCGACAGCCTCTATTCGCCGGTCAAGAAAGTGTCCTACAAGGTGGAAAACACCCGCGAAGGTCAGGTTCTCGACTACGACAAGCTGACCATGACCATCGAAACCGATGGCTCGGTCACGGGTGAAGACGCCGTTGCCTTCGCCGCTCGCATCCTTCAGGACCAGCTCTCGGTCTTCGTCAACTTCGACGAGCCGCAGAAGGACGTCGAAGAAGAATCGGTTACCGAACTCGCGTTCAACCCGGCGCTTCTCAAGAAGGTGGACGAACTGGAACTGTCTGTCCGTTCGGCCAACTGCCTGAAGAACGACAACATCGTTTACATCGGCGATCTCATCCAGAAGACCGAGGCGGAAATGCTGCGCACTCCGAATTTCGGTCGCAAGTCGCTGAACGAGATCAAGGAAGTTCTGGCATCCATGGGCCTCCATCTGGGTATGGAAGTTCCCGCTTGGCCGCCGGAAAATATCGAAGATCTCGCCAAGCGTTACGAAGACCAGTACTGAAATCAACAAAGGCAGGTTTTGACTGCCTTTCCCCGTCAAACAGCGGGCCTCTGATCGGAAGAGATGAGTGCCCGTATGTGCCAGGAAACGGCAGGCCCTAAGAAGAACTGGGTACCTGCATTAAAGGAGAATAGCCATGCGCCACGGAGTAGCCGGCCGCAAGCTCAATCGTACCGCCAGCCACCGCAAGGCGATGTTCGCCAACATGGCGGCTTCGCTCATCACCCACGAGCAGATCGTCACGACCCTTCCGAAGGCGAAGGAAATCCGTCCGATCGTCGAAAAGCTCGTCACCCTCGGCAAGCGCGGCGACCTGCACGCTCGTCGTCAGGCGATCTCGCAGATCCAGGACCAGGACGCCGTCAAGAAGCTGTTCGACGCAATCGCTTCGCGTTACGCAACCCGCAACGGCGGTTACCTGCGCATCATGAAGGCCGGCTTCCGCCAGGGCGACAACGCTGCCATGGCCGTCATCGAGTTCGTTGAACGCGATGTTGACGCCAAGGGCGCAGCCGACAAGGCTCGTGTTGCCGCTGAAGCAGACGCTGCCGAAGCCGCGTAATTTTCCGCATCGTCGGAATTGAAAAGGCCGGGTGGAGACGCCCGGCTTTTTTGCGTTTCAGGTCAACGATGGTGGCGATCTCGCGATCGATCGTATGGCTTGACTTGCGTCAAGAGCTTCCTCGGCCAAAGCGATAAGGTCTCGGCATTGAGACAAAATCGTGAGGTACGGAAAATGGTTGAACATGTAGTTTTTGAGAATGCGAAAGACGAACTCGTCATTCCCGCTTTGGCCCCTGTCTATGAAAAGCTGGCGCAGCCCATGGCCTGGAGCATATTCCGGCTGGCGGTCGGCGGCATGCTGGTAATCGAAGGATGGCCGAAGATCATTGCACCGTTTGCGCAGGTCGGCTTCGTCGAAAATATCGGAATGTACCCGGGCTGGTTCTGGTCGCCCTTCTTGGCCGCCCTGCAATTCTTCGGCGGCATGTTCATCGCTGCCGGCTTGTTTACACGCCCCGTGGCGCTCGCCAATGGCGTGATGCTGGCCATGACACTCTGGTTCCACTTCACGCATCCCTATGGCGAAGCCTTCCTGACCCCGGCCGGCATCGAGGCGCTGAAGGCCAGCGGTCAGCAGCTGTTCACGCCGCAGGCATTGGTGCGGCTGAAGGATGGCGGTCACATCTTCCTGGAGCAGGTTCAGGGCAAGGCAGAACTGGCATCGCTGTTCTGGACCGGAGGCGCCTTCCTCTACGCCGCCTTCGGAGGAGGTTACCTGTCGCTCGACAGGCTACTGTTCCGCAAGCAGTTCTGAGTGGGTCTAGAAGGCTGCTCAACATGAAAGGAGCCGGACCGATGTGTCCGGCTCTTTGCGTTGAGGGCATGCGTGCGGACAGCGGGATCCGATCCGCCCTCCGGGTCAACCGTTCTGCCTTGCCCTCTGCGAAGCCACGGGTTTTGCTGGCTTGTTGTTGCCGCGTTTCCAGTTCATGAGCGGCCGCCTGACGGCCCGGTAGGCCAGCAACAGCGCAATCAGGCCTATGTGGATGAACGGCACCAGCGTCACCGATTTGACCGCCAGCACGTAGTGAAGCGCCCCGCCGGCGGCGATCAGGTAGATCAGCCTGTGCAGCCTGTTCCAGCCCTGGGCGAGCTTGCGGATCGACCAGTTGTTGGAGGTGACCGCAAGCGGGATCAGCATCAGCAGGCAGGCAAAGCCGATGGTGATATAGGGCCGCTTGGCAATATCGCCGCCGACGGCGCCGAAATCGAAGCGCAGGTCGAGCGACAGATAGACCGAAAAATGTAAGAGCACGTAATAGAAGGCGATCAGCCCAAGCGCCCGGCGATAGCGCACCCAGTTGATCCCGGCGAGATCGCGCAGCGGCGTTATCGCCAGCGTCGCGATGATGAACCGCAGCGCCCAGATTCCGAGTTGATGCTCGAACTCCTTGACCGGATTGAAACCGAGGCCACCGGTCGACCCGAGATAGAAGTACCAGGCGGCGGGAATGAGCCCAACCACATAGAGTGCCCAGACGCTGGCCTTGTGATAGCGGCGGGGCAAGGAAGGGAAGCTCGCCATTCTCAATAGTTCGCCTTCAGGTCGAGGCCTTCATAGAGGCTTGCCACCTGGTCCGCATAACCGTTGAACGGCAGCGTCGGCCGGCGGTTGGCGCCGAAGAAGCCGCCTTCGCCGATCCGCTGTTCCGTCGCCTGGCTCCAGCGCGGATGATCGACCGCCGGATTGACGTTGGAATAGAAGCCGTATTCGCGGGCGTTGGCGTTCTTCCAGGTGGTTTCCGGCTGCTTCTCGACCAGCGAGATCCGGACGATCGACTTGATGCTCTTGAAGCCGTATTTCCACGGCACGACGAGCCGGATCGGTGCGCCGTTGGGGTTCGGCAGCGTCTCGCCGTAAAGGCCGACCGCAAGGATCGCCAGGGGATGGCGCGCTTCGTCGAGACGCAGGCCTTCGATATAGGGCCAGGGCAGGGGCTGGAAGAATCCCTTCTGGCCCGGCATTTCCTCCGGCCGCACGACTGTTTCGAACGAGACGTATTTGGCGCTGCCGAGCGGCTCGACCTGATCGAGGATCGCAGACAGCGGGAACCCGATCCACGGGATCACCATCGACCAGCCTTCGACGCAGCGCATCCGGTAGGTACGCTCCTCGAGGTTCATCTTCATCAGTTCCTCGAGCCGGAAATCCTTCGGCTTGCCGACCATGCCATCGACCTTGACGGACCACGGCGTCGGCTTGAAGTCGCCGGAATTGGCGGCGGGATCGTCCTTGTTGACGCCGAATTCGTAGAAATTGTTATAGGTGGTGACCGCCTCCTTCGGCGTCAGCGTCTCGTCAAGCTTGAAGGCGCTGGGCTTGGCGGATAGCGGTGCGGCAAACGCACTGTCTGCGCCCGCAAAGGCAAGTCCGGCGGCCGCCGCCGCGCCCATAAAATTCCGGCGCGACATGTAGATATCGCGGGGGGTGATTTCGGAAGCCGCGATGTGCGGCGGACGATAGGCGGGCATGTCGAAAATCTCCTCTGCGGCACTAGGTGCCTTCCTGCCCTTATACGTAACGCGGAACCGAAAGGTTTCACAGCCGCGCGAAGATGGCTTCGAACCACGTTTGCGTGAAAAAACCGGAGAGTTGCGGATGGAAATGCATTCGATGGAACCCCATTTCGGGTTCTTCAGTTCTCATCGTAGGGCCATTCGCCCGACAGGAGGAGATTGCAGATGACGGCACGCACCTGGGATGCCGGGCGGGATGAAACAATTGCCGATCGCGCCGAGAGATTGCGGCGCCTGCGCCGCCTTTCGGGCATCGCGCGGCTGATGGACACGGCAATCGGCATTCCCGGCACCCGGATCCGCTTCGGCGCCGATTCCGTCTTCGGCCTCATTCCGCTCGTGGGGGATGCGGGCGGTGCGCTGGTCGGCCTTTACATCGTCAACGAAGCGCGCAAGCTCGGCCTGCCGCCCGCAAAGCTCACCCGGATGCTCGGCAATGTCGCCGCCGATTCCCTGCTCGGCAGCGTGCCGCTGGCGGGCGATGTCTTCGACCTCTTCTTCAAGTCGCACCGCCGCAACGTCAAGATGATCCTCGAGCACTTCGACGTCCATCCTGATGAACTGCGGGACAGGTGAGGGCGCTGGGTCGACGCTCAGATCCAACCGTACCGCTTTGGCCTGTCATGATAGTGACACTCCGGGCGCTTTGCGCTAGGAAAGCCGCAAAACCATGGGCTTTTGCGCGCGTCTCCCGAAAGGGGTAGACTGCGCCGGCCCGAACAAGAGATCGAGGACAACACCATGCCAGCTTACCGCTCGAGAACCACGACCCACGGCCGCAACATGGCAGGCGCGCGCGGGCTTTGGCGCGCGACCGGCATGAAGGACAGCGATTTCGGCAAGCCGATCATTGCGGTGGTCAACTCATTCACCCAGTTCGTGCCCGGCCACGTGCACCTGAAGGACCTCGGTCAGCTTGTCGCCCGCGAGATCGAAGCGGCCGGCGGCGTCGCCAAGGAATTCAACACGATCGCCGTCGACGACGGCATCGCCATGGGCCATGACGGCATGCTCTATTCGCTGCCGTCGCGCGAAATCATTGCCGACTCGGTCGAATACATGGTCAACGCCCACTGCGCCGACGCCATGGTCTGCATCTCCAACTGCGACAAGATCACTCCCGGCATGCTCAACGCAGCAATGCGCCTCAACATCCCGGCGGTCTTCGTCTCGGGCGGCCCGATGGAGGCCGGCAAGGTCGTCCTGAAGGGCAAGACCCATTCCCTCGACCTGGTCGACGCCATGGTCGCCGCCGCCGACGACAAGATGAGCGACGAGGACGTCAAGATCATCGAGCGCTCTGCCTGTCCGACCTGCGGTTCGTGCTCGGGCATGTTCACCGCCAATTCGATGAACTGCCTCACCGAAGCGCTTGGCCTGTCGCTGCCCGGCAACGGCTCGACGCTTGCCACCCATGCGGACCGCAAGCGCTTGTTCGTCGAGGCCGGCCACCTGATCGTCGATCTCGCCCGTCGTCATTACGAGCAGGAAGACTATTCCGTCCTGCCGCGCTCGATCGCCACCAAGCAGGCCTTCGAGAATGCCATGACGCTCGACGTCGCCATGGGCGGCTCGACCAATACCGTCCTGCACATCCTGGCTGCAGCCTATGAAGGCGAGGTCGATTTCAACCTCGATGACATCGATCAGCTCTCGCGCCGCGTCCCATGCCTCTCCAAGGTCGCGCCGGCCAAGGCAGACGTGCATATGGAAGACGTCCACCGCGCCGGCGGCATCATGTCCATCCTTGGCGAACTGGACAAGGGCGGGCTGCTCAACCGCGATTGCTTCACCGTCCATGCCGAAACGCTCGGCGACGCGATCGACCGCTGGGACATCACCCGTACCAACAGCGAGACGGTCCGCAATTTCTTCCGTGCCGCACCGGGCGGTATCCCGACCCAGGTCGCGTTCAGCCAGGATGCCCGGTGGGACGAGCTCGATACCGACCGCGAAAACGGCGTCATCCGCTCGGTCGAACATCCGTTCTCGAAGGACGGCGGCCTGGCGGTCCTCAAGGGCAATATCGCCATCGACGGCTGCATCGTGAAGACGGCCGGCGTCGACGACTCCATCCTGAAGTTCACCGGTCCGGCCCGCGTCTTCGAAAGCCAGGATGCCGCCGTCAAGGCGATCCTCTCCAACGAGATCGTCGCGGGCGACGTCGTGGTCATCATCTACGAAGGCCCGAAGGGCGGGCCCGGCATGCAGGAAATGCTCTATCCGACCAGCTACCTGAAGTCGAAGGGCCTCGGAAAGGCCTGCGCCCTGATCACCGACGGCCGTTTCTCCGGCGGCACCTCCGGCCTGTCGATCGGCCACGCCTCGCCGGAAGCGGCAAACGGCGGCACGATCGGCCTGGTTCGGGAAGGCGACAAGATCGAGATCGACATCCCGAACCGCACGATCAATCTCGCGGTTTCGGACGCGGTCCTCGCGGAGCGCCGTAAAGAGCAGGATGCTTTCGGCTGGAAGCCGTCGCAGCCCCGCAAGCGCAACGTCACGACCGCACTGAAGGCCTACGCCGCGTTTGCTGCGAGTGCCGACAAGGGCGCCGTGCGGATCTTGCCGGAGTGAAGGTTTCACTCCCCGCTTCACGTGTTCGTGGCGGGGGGCGCACCACGTTTTGAGACGACGAGGCTGACGGGCGCATGGTCGCTCGTCTTCGCCTTTTCGCTCAGAAGCGCATTGATCCGCTCATGGATCTCATGTTCTACGAGCCCTGCCTTTGCATGCACGACAAGCGATCCGAGGCCGACGCGGCTCAGTGCTTCCGTGAACGTGATATGGTCGAGCAGTATATTGGGTGAGCGGGCCGGATCCAGCTTGTCCTGAAATTGTGACGTCCAGCGCAAATTCTGCGGGTAATCGAAAAGCGCGTGGTTGAGAAACTTCCGCGCAAAGAAGATGTCGCCCTGCAGGACACCGATCAGATCGTGCAGCAGATACTCCCGCTCGATAAGCTCCTTGCCTGGGCCATCGTTGAGATCCCCGATGACGAAGATGATCGGCGACTCCTCCTGCTCGAAGCGCTTGTCGATATAGTACCGGACATCAGTCGCCTCAGTCGTCAGCTTGATGCGGGCGAGATGGGCATTGGCCATGAACCAGTTCACGTCGGCCCGCGCGTAATAGGCCTTGTCCGTTTCACCGGCTGCCCGCGCCGGCACTTCCATGCCGATATGCTTGCTCTTGAAATGCGCTCCGATGATCTCGACCCGACGTCCTTCCCAGGTCATCACCAGCACCTGCGGGTGGCGATAGTGAGAGTGTTGCTGGCGGATATTGCTTCCGACAGTCTGGCTCGACTTGATTAACTGGGGTGCGGAAAACACCCATTTTCCGTCTGCCTGCGGGCGGAAGGCTACCGAGGCGGTATAGGATTTCCAGACCGTAAGATCGAGCAGGTGAGCCTCCGTCGCTGCAGCCAATTCCGGCTTGACGAGAAACCACATCCACTGTTCGCCCAGGATGTCATAAGCCTTGTCATCTCCGGCAGGATGGACGATGAGCTGGTATTCGGGAAGGTAGGTCCTGCAGAATTCCAGCATCGCATCGGCGCCCCGGATCGCTTCGATCAGGAAAAGCACGTCTGCGTCGATCGCCAATATCTCGCTGCGAAGGGCCTGCAGCTTTGCCTGCGCATCGACCATTGACGGGCGACGGCCGGAAAAGGTCTTCGACTTTTCCTTCGCCTTTCCGGTCACGACACTGAATGAATCGATCAGCCATTCGACATTCCACGATGTGATCTTGAAAGCCTTCATGATGGTCCCCGCGTTTATAGGCGGGTGAACAATATCACGGCAGCATCCTTAGGGTGTGTCTGTTTCGTAAAATCAACGATCCGTTCCGGGAGAATTCACAACTGCTGATCCAAGTTCTTGTAAGCCTCGTCGAGCTGCTTTAGCCGCTCGGTATACGACGCCCGGATGCAGTCGACGTCCTCGCCGCAGGCCTGGCGTTTCTTCAGCCAGGCGCTCTGCTCGTCCTGAAGCTTGCCGCGGTTGCCCATCGCCATGAGGCCGGTGAGGATGTCGAACGTTGTGACCATCTTCACATCCGCATCGTTGAGCGTGCGGGTGTCGCAGATCAGCTTCTCGTCGGCCGCAAGGTTTGCCCTCTCGCAGTCGAAACTCGCCGCGGCCGCAGTTCGGGGCAGGCCCGAGAGCGTCAGGCCGAGAAGGCTGGTCAAGGCGATGGCGGTGGTAAAACGTTTCATGGCTTCACTCCTGATGTCCAGGCGCAACGCCTGGGGATCAGCTCAGTTCCCAGAGGCTCCACAGAGCGAAGACCAGACAGCAGAACCAGATGGACAGGATGAAGGCCAGGCCGGTGCGGCTGGTCGGGCGTTCGGCCCAACGCTCGGCCTTGGAGCGGAACTCGCTCATCAGCGCTGGGGGCACCAGCCTGACCGCCAGCGCGATGCCGAGCGGCACGATCAGCAGATCGTCGAGATAACCGAGAACGGGCACGAAATCGGGAATGAGGTCGATCGGCGACAGCGCATAGGCCGCGACCGCGCCGGCGACCAGCTTGGCATGCCATGGCACGCGGCGATCGCGCGCTGCCAGCCAGAGCGCCAGAACGTCGCGTTTCAGCCGTTTCGCCCAGCCTTTCGCCTTTGCCAACCAGGTCATGTTTTTCTCCGCATCTCGGCCCTATATAGGATGAAAAGCTTGACGGTTTTCGCCATAGTTTCCGTTGTTCCGCCACCTTTCCTTTCTAGCGTCACGCGCTACAAATCGATCCGGATTTTCTCAAATGAGGACTTACATGCTGACCATGCTGAAACGCGTGTCGACCGGCCTTCTCGCTCTTGCTCTTCTGATGCCCGTTACGGCACTTGCCCAGGAGAAGGTGGTGCCGCAGAGCCGTCAGGAAATGCAGCTCTCCTTCTCGCCGCTGGTCAAGCAGACGGCCGGCGCCGTCGTCAACGTTTATGCCGAGCGCGTCGTGCAGCGCCTCAATCCGTTTGCGGGGGACCCCTTCTTCGAGCAGTTCTTCGGCCAGCGCATGCCGAACCGTTCGGAAAAGCAGTCGTCGCTCGGCTCCGGCGTCATCCTGGCGGCAGACGGCCTGGTCGTTACCAACAACCATGTGATCGAAGGTGCCGACGACATCAAGATCGCGCTCGCCGACGGCCGCGAATTCCCTTGCGACGTGGTGCTGAAGGACGCGAGCCTCGACCTCGCCGTGCTGCGCATCAAGTCGAAGGAGCATTTTCCGGTTCTCGCCATCGGTGATTCCGATCGCACCGAAGTGGGCGATCTGGTGCTTGCGATCGGCAACCCGTTCGGCGTCGGCCAGACGGTGACGAGCGGCATCGTCTCGGCACTTGCCCGCAACCAGGTCACGACGGGTGATTTCGGCTTCTTCATCCAGACCGACGCTTCGATCAATCCGGGCAATTCCGGCGGCGCTTTGATGAACATGAACGGCGAGCTGATCGGTATCAACACCGCGATCTTTTCGCGCGGCGGCGGTTCGAACGGCATCGGTTTCGCGATCCCCGCCAATCTCGTGAAAGTCTTCCTCGCCGCCGCTTCCCAGGGCAAGACGAGCTTCGAACGTCCCTTCGTCGGCGCGAGCTTCGACGCCGTCAATTCGGATGTCGCCGAGGCGCTCGGCCTCAAGACCGCCCGCGGCGCGCTGGTGACACGCGTTGTCGAGGGCGGACCGGCGGACAAGGCCGGCCTGAAGCCCGGCGAAGTGGTGACCGCCGTCAACGGCATTTCGGTCGAGCATCCCGATGCTCTCGGTTACCGGCTGACCACTGCCGGTCTCGGCAGGCAGGCGATACTGTCTGTCCAGACCGCCGACGGCCAGCGGCAGGTGAACCTGGCGCTCAACACGGCCCCGGAGACAACGCCGCGTGACGAGCGGCTGATCGAGGGGCGCAATCCGTTTGCCGGCCTTCGGGTTGCCAACCTGTCGCCGAAGCTCGCGACCGAACTGCGCATCCCGGCCGAAAAGACCGGCGTGGTCGTGACCGAGGTGACGCGCAACTCACCTGCTGCCCGCCTCGGTTTCGAGCCGAAGGACATCCTGATCTCCCTGAACGGCACCGCCGTCACCAGCACCAAGGGCATGGAAGCTATGCTCGACGACGATCCGGGCTTCTGGCGTGTCGAGATCGAGCGTGGCGGCCAGCGTATCAGGCAGTTCTTCCGATGAGCGGTGATCTCTTCGCGCCGAAGGTTCCGGAAGAGGTCGCCAACCGGCGGCCGCTTGCCGATCGCCTGCGGCCGAAGTCGCTTGCCGAAGTTACCGGCCAGCCGCACCTGACGGGCGAGGACGGCGCGCTGCGGCGGATGATCGATGGCGGCTCGCTCGGCTCGATGATTTTTTGGGGGCCGCCCGGCACGGGCAAGACCACGGTCGCCAGGCTGCTGTCCGGTGAGGCGGGGCTCGCTTTCGAACAGATCTCGGCAATCTTTTCCGGCGTCGCCGACCTGAAGAAGGTGTTCGAGACGGCGCGCCTGCGCCGCATGGACGGCCGCCAGACGCTGCTCTTCGTCGACGAGATCCATCGCTTCAACCGCGCCCAGCAGGACAGTTTCCTGCCCGTCATGGAGGACGGCACAGTCATCCTGGTCGGCGCTACCACCGAGAACCCGAGTTTCGAGCTCAACGCCGCTCTCCTGTCGCGTGCCAGGGTGCTGACCTTCCGCAGCCACGACGAGGAAAGCCTGAGCGAGCTTCTCACCCGCGCCGAACAGGCCGAAGGCAGGCCGCTGCCGCTCGACGAGGATGCCCGCGCCAGCCTGATCCGCATGGCCGATGGTGATGGCCGGGCGGTGTTGACGCTTGCCGAAGAGGTCTGGCGCGCCGCAAGGGAAGGGGAGGTCTTCGATACGACGGGCCTTACCCAGATCGTCCAGCGCCGCGCCCCGGTCTACGACAAGGCGCAGGACGGCCACTACAATCTGATCTCGGCGCTCCACAAGTCGGTGCGCGGCTCGGATCCGGATGCGGCGCTCTATTATCTGGCGCGGATGTTCGATGCCGGCGAGGACCCGCTCTATCTTGGCCGCCGGCTGGTGCGCATGGCGGTCGAGGATATCGGCCTTGCGGATCCGCAGGCGCTGGTCGTCTGCAATGCCGCCAAGGATGCCTATGACTATCTCGGTTCCCCGGAAGGTGAGCTGGCATTCGCTCAGGCCTGCGTCTATCTGGCGACCGCGCCGAAATCCAATGCGGTCTATACCGCCTTCAAGGCTGCAACCCGCGCCGCCAAGGAAAACGGTTCGCTTCTGCCGCCCAAGCACATCCTCAATGCTCCGACCAAGCTGATGAAGGGCGAGGGGTATGGCGACGGTTATCGCTACGACCACGACGAGCCGGACGCTTTTTCAGGCCAGGATTATTTTCCGGAAAAGATGGGCCGGCAGACGTTCTACGACCCGCCGGAGCGCGGTTTCGAGCGTGACATCCGCAAGCGGCTCGATTGGTGGGCCAAGCTTCGCAAGGAACGCAACCCGAAGTGAACCTCTTCTGAAACCGGTCAGGAGGCCTGTTTCTGGGCCACGACGTTGGCCGGCGCGCCGATCAGCCTGACGGAGGATTCCGCCAGCCCGTGATGACCTTCCATGTCGACGATCACGTGCCAGTGGCCTGCCTCCGGGATCACCAGGCGAATGGGGGACCGCTTGGCGATGCCGCCGACATATTTGAAATCGAGAAGTTCGGTAAAGCGCTGGAAATTGGCGGCGTTCATCAGGCGCACGTTGTTGACCGCATTCAACGTCACCTCGATCGTCGTCCCCGCGCGCTGCGGTTTCAGATCGTAGTGGGTAAAGCGGAAATTCGGTACGGCCATTCCTGCCTCATTGATGCCAGCATAGAAGTTCATCAATCTTAACGATATGTCGTTAACGAATGGTGGAACATTACTGCCACTTATGTGTTTAGTTTCCTGAATACAGCTTCAGCCGGCACAATCCCCATGCCGCGCCGAAGACAATCAGGCGGCTTTTCGTCCCCTGCAGCCGCCGTACAAGAATAATATTTTGACCTCCAATCTGCTTGTCCCGCCGTCTTCTCGCGGCGGGATTTTCTTTGCGCGAAGAATTTTTTGGGCGGGATTGTCGGCCTGCACATTTCCTCTCCGTCCTTGGGGCATCACCAACCGATCCCCGAGGAGGACGCCATGTCGATCAGGATAATCGCCACCGCAATTGCAGCCCTTGCCGCATCGTTTGTTCCGGGGGGCGCCGAAGCGCAGGAGCCGAAATCGGCCGTACCGCAGGCGACCCCCGCCGAGCCATCGAAGAAGGGCCATGTCGAGGCCGGCGGCATCAGCTATTATTACGAAATCCGCGGGGAAGGCGAACCGCTCCTGCTGCTCCATGGCGGTCTCGGCTCCGTCGACATGTTCGCCCCGATCATGCCGGCGCTGACGGAGCACCGCCAGGTCATCGCCGTCGATCTCCAGGGCCATGGCCGCACCCCGCTCGGTAAGCGGCCGATCAGCCTTGAAGCCATGGGTGCCGACATGGGCGGGATCGTCACCGCACTCGGTTACCGTCAGGTCGATGTGCTGGGTTATTCCATGGGCGGCGGCATCGCCCTGCAGATGGCCGCTCAGGCGCCGGAAAAGGTGCGGCGGCTCGTCATCGCCTCGGCACCGTTCGCCAAGCGCGGCTTCTTTCCGGAAATGATCCCGCAGCAGGAGTCCGTCACCGGCGCCATGGCCGAGATGATGAACGACACGCCGATGTTCATCTCCTACAAGGCCGTGGCTCCGGATGTCTCCGAATTCCCGCGGCTCCTCGATGCCATGGGCGACCTGATGCGCCGGGACTACGATTTCTCCGATGCGGTCGCTAAGTTGACCATGCCGGTCATGCTGGTCTTCGGAGACAGCGACATGGTGCGCCCGGAGCATATCGTCGAGTTTTATCAGAAGCTCGGCGGCGGCCTGCAGGATGCCGGCTGGATGCGGGAAAACATGCCGAAGAACCGGCTGGCGATCCTGCCCGATCTCACCCATTACGAGGCGTTCGCATCGCCGGCCCTGGCGCCGACCGTGCTGCCTTTCCTCGACGGCAAGAGCAACGCGCCGAACTGGGCGGAGCAGGTGAAGAAATAGTCCGCGTACCCTTGAACGACGCCTGGCCGAAAGGCAGGCGTCGTTCCTGTTTTCAAACGCTTAGCCGGGTTTGCGGACTCTGTTTGGGAGATCCTTGAATCAGTTTCTGAGGTCTTGCCGCTCAAGCTGGTTTTCGCGGTCGAGCTGCAGGGTCAGCGCCAGCACCGTTTCGCAGGTCGGGGTCGGCACGCCGGCGAGCTTGCCAAGCGCGACCACCATGCCGGTCAGAGGAACGATCTCCAGCGTCTTTCCGGCCAGCAGGTCCTGCAGCATCGACGTTTTGACCGGCCCGAAACCGCCTGAGCGGTTGAGCTGTTCGTCGACGCTGCCGCTGAAGACGGCGCCGAGCGCTTCGCCGACGGCCCTGGTTTCTGTCATCACCTTGCCGACCTGCGCGACCAGAAGCGCATTGCCCATGATGCTGTCCATCCGGCCGCGGGTGAGCGCGCTGATCGGATTATAGGCGGCATTGCCCATCAGTTTGGTCCAGATCGCGTCGCGGATACGCTGGGTCGGAATGATGTTGAGGCCGGCGCGCCCGAGAAGCTCGGCTATCGACACCAGATCCGGCGAAAGCTCGCCGGATGGTTCGCCGAGGAAAAAGCGGCCATCGCCATTGAGGCGAATGGTGCCGGGTTCGGTCACTTCCGCGCCCTGATAGGCGACGCAACCGATGACCCGTTCCGGCCCGACGAGCCTCCAGAGCTTGCCTTCCGGGTCGAGTTCCGGGAGCTGTCTTTCCGCATGCCCGCTTTCGGAATCCCGATGGAAATACCACCAGGGAATGCCGTTGAGGATCATGATGACCCGCGTGCCTTCCTTGAGAAGGCCTGCAAGACCCTCGGCCGCCTGGGCGAGCTGGTGGCCCTTGAGGCCTGTGATAATCAGATCCTGCTTCGGCAGTCCGGATGGGTCGCTTGTGGCGTTTACGCGCGCATGAAGCGGCGCGGTATCACCGTCCCGCTCGACCGTGAGGCCCTTTTCGCGGATGGCGGCGAGGTGTGCGCCCCGCGCCACTACCGACACATTCGCCTCCGCGCCCAGTCCGTTGGCGATTTTCGTCGCAAACGTGCCGCCGAGAGCTCCGGCACCGTAGATGCAGATATTCCTGATGGTCATGAGGTTCCTCGCCGACACCATATGCAGTGCGGCAGATCTAGGACATCCTCGGCGCGCAGGCGAACGAGTTTTTGTGATGGATCAATGGGCCCAGCTATCGGACACGAGTTCCGTCCGGCGAAGCTCGTCGATGGCGGCGACCGCGTCCTCCACCGACCAGCCGGCCTTGACGGCTGCCGCGATCATCTTGATCTCTGCCTCCTCTTCGAGCGCAAGAAAGAGCGGTTCGAGAGCCTCCTGAACGGTGAGGATATGTTCATCCGGCGGGGCAATGGACGTACGTGCAGCGGACGTAGGCATGATACGCTGGGCTCCTCTCTCTTTTGCGATCGAATCTTCACAATTGCTATCACCGGAAAAGGTTCCACCCAACCTGTGGAAAATTTCATTCGGCCGCTTTCTGCAGCACCAAGCTTGTTCTTTCGCCAAGCCTCTGCCTTGTTGCCGAGCTAAAATACATGTGATTCGGGTGCCACGAGGCTGCCCGGCCGGCGGGTGCCGATGCCAAGGAGATTGCGATGACGGACGCCAAAAAATACCAGATCACCGAAATGCGGCCGAAGATCACCGTGATCGGCGTCGGCGGCGGCGGCGGTAACGCCATCAACAACATGATCGCCGAGGAGCTGGAGGGCGTCGATTTCATCGCCGCCAATACCGACGCCCAGGTTCTGGCGACCTCCAAGGCATCCCGCCGCATCCAGCTCGGCGCCCACGTGACCGAAGGCCTCGGTGCCGGCTCCCTGCCGGAAATCGGCCGCGCGGCCGCAGAAGAATCGATCGACGAGATCATGGATCACCTGTCCGGTTCGCATATGTGCTTCGTGACGGCCGGCATGGGCGGCGGCACAGGCACCGGTGCTGCACCGGTCATCGCCCATGCTGCCCGCAATGCCGGCATCCTGACTGTCGGAGTCGTCACCAAGCCCTTCACCTTCGAAGGCAACCGCCGCATGAAGACGGCCGATGCCGGCATCGAGGAACTGCGCCGCGCCGCCGATACCGTCATAGTCATTCCGAACCAGAACCTCTTCCGCATCGCCGACGCCAAGACCACCTTCGCCGACGCGTTCATGACCGCCGACAAGGTGCTGTTTGCGGGCGTCGGCTGCATCACCGACCTGATCGTCAAGGAAGGCCTGATCAACCTCGATTTCGCCGACGTGAAATCGGTCATGAAGGGCATGGGCCGGGCGATGATGGGCACGGGCGAAGCCTCCGGCGACGGACGCGCACTGCTCGCCGCGGAGGCTGCGATCGCCAACCCGCTGCTCGACGACATCTCGATGAAGGGCGCCAAGGGCGTGCTGATCTCGATCTCCGGCGGCTCCGACATGACGCTGTTCGAGGTGGACGAAGCCGCAAGCCGCATCCGCGACGAGGTCATGGACGACGCCGACATCGTCGTCGGCGCGATCTTCGACCGGAGTCTCGACGGCAAGTTCCGGGTCTCGGTCGTCGCGACCGGCCTCGATGGCGGCGAAGCCGGCGTTGCTCCGGGCACTCCGGCCGACATGCAGCCTTATCAGCGCACCCTGCAGTAACGGGGTTATTTCGAAAACAGCAATTTGATATAGGAGCGGTAGGCGAGAAACTGCCGCTCCAGCAGGGCGGGATCCTTCAGCGCCTTCGACATGATGATCGCCCCGTCCATGATGCAGGACACCATGTTGGCGACCTCGGTCAGATCCACCGGCTCGCGCGGCGGATAGATAGCGGCGATCTCCTCGATATATCCTAGAAACCTGGCGTTCCAGGACCGGATCGATTCCGAGTTCAGCGTCAGCACCTCATGGTCGAACAGGCGCTCCTGGTAGCAGACCGAGGCGATCAGGCAGCCCGGATGGCCGCCCGGCAGGTCGCGCACCAGCTCACTGAGCAGTTTCAGCCCCAGAAGGAAAGCCTGCAGCGGATCGTCGTTGAGTTCCCGGGCCCGACCGAAGATATCGTCGAAGATGCGGTTGTTCTCGGCGACGTAGCGGCGCAGCATCTCCCGTGCCAGCTCGTTCTTGTCCCGGAAATGGTAGAAAAACCCGCTCTTGGTGATACCGGCCTCGGCGATCAGCTCGTCGATCGAGGTTGCGGCAAAGCCCTTGGCGAGCACCGAGGCTTCCGCGATCTCCAGGATGCGGTCGCGGGTTGCGGCCCCTTTGCGTGTCTCCCGCGTTTCCGAAAACTTGACCGGCGGTACAGTTTGGCTGCGCGCAGCATCGGCAGCGTCAAGCATTCCCGTCCGTTGAGACATGCTAACCTCCCGTGAATTCTTGCGAATTTCAAAAATATTCCCGGCTGTACCGTAAGCTTACTAGAAGCTCAGCATCCAAATCTGCGAAAAATTGGTCATTCCCCGGGCGGACCGGAGCAAAGCCGGGACCCGCTTGCCATGTTTTACCACAGGAGACAGATGATGGCCAAGTATCGCCATAACCTGCCGCAGCTCAAGAGCGGCGACTTCCTTTCCGACGGCGGGCTCGAGACGACGCTGGTCTTCCACCGCGGCATCGATCTTCCGGCCTTCGCCGCCTTTCCGCTGCTCGACGATGCCAGGGGCCGCGAGGAACTGACCGAATATTACGAGGCCTACCTGGCGATCGCCCGCGAGCGGGGCCTTGGCTTCATCCTCGACACGCCGACCTGGCGGGCGAATGCCGACTGGGGTCCGCAGCTCGGTTACGACCGTGCGGCACTGCGGGCGCTCAACATCCGCTCGGTCGATTACATCGCCAAGCTCCGCCAGGTTTGGGAACGGCCGGGTTCCCCGATCATCCTCAACGGTGTCATCGGGCCGCGTGGCGACGGTTACAAGGACGGCAACATGGAGCCGCTGGCGGCCGAGGATTATCACGCCTTCCAGGCCGAGGCCTTTGCCGACAGCGAGGCCGACATGATCTCGGCGATCACCATGAACAATATCGGCGAGGCAGTCGGCATCGTCCGGGCCTCGAAACGTGCCGGCATGCCCTGCGTCGTTTCCTTCACGGTCGAGACCGACGGCAGGCTCGTCAACGGCAAGACGCTGCAGGCGGCGATCGAGGAGACAGATGCGGCGACGGACGGGTACGCGGCCTATTACATGGTCAACTGCGCCCATCCGAGCCATTTCGAGGGTGCCCTTGTCCGCGGCGAGGCCTGGGTGAAGCGGATTTCCGGCATCCGCGCCAACGCGTCGCCCAAGAGCCATCAGGAGCTCGACGAGTCGACCGAACTCGATATCGGTGATCCGCGCGATCTTGGGCTCCGCTACCGTTCGCTCCGGCAGAGCTATCCGTCGATGCGGGTGCTTGGCGGCTGCTGCGGCACCGACCACCGGCATCTGCAGGCGATCTGCGACGCTTGCCTGCCGGCGGCTGCCGCCTGACCGGGGAGGGAGGAGAATGCCTGCAACCACATTGCTCGGCGCCATCGCCGTGATCTCGGCCCGCTGGCTCTTTTCGCCCGTTGTGCCGACTGACGCCGATGAGGAGCGCGGCCGGGCGAAGCTCAAGGCTGGGCACATGCTGGACGAGCGACTGCTGCGCGATATCGGATTTCGCGAAGACGTGTCCCGCTTCCACCGCAACCGCTTTCCGGGGTTCTGACCCCTGAAGACCGTTCCAATCAGAACCTTCCGGCGGTTGTGCTGCCGGAAGGTTTTTCTTTTGCTTCTGCCGTCTTCCCTTTGTCATCCGTCGCGGATATAGCTCGCCGCCCAACCGACGATTGAGAGGAGGCGAGCATGGATGCGACTGTTGTCGGCGCCCACTGGGAGAGCAATGCCGAGACCTGGACGATCTATTCGCGGGCCGGTTACGACAAATATCGGGATGCGCTGAACACGCCGGCCTTTCTCGACATGCTGCCGCCGGTTGCCGGATTGAAGGGCCTCGATCTCGGCTGCGGCGAGGGCACTAATACCCGCGAGGTTGCGCGGCGCGGGGCCGAGATGACCGGGCTCGACATCGCCCCGACCTTCATCCGTTATGCCCGCGAAACCGAGGAGAGCGAGCCGCTCGGCATCACCTACGTGCTCGGCGACGGGCAGGGGATCGACTTTCCGGACGAGAGCTTCGATTTCGTCACCGCCTTCATGTCGATGATGGACATGGCCGACCAGCGCCAGGTGCTGAAGGGCATTTATCGTGTGCTGAAGCCCGGCGGTTTCCTGCAGTTCTCCATCCTGCATCCCTGTTTCGTGCCGCCGACGCGCAAGAACATCCGCGACGAGACGGGCGAGGCGGTGGCCGTGCAGGTGGCCGATTATTTCGACGAGACGGACGGGCGGATCGAGCGCTGGCTGTTTTCGGAAATCCCCGCCGAGGAACGGGCCGGCCTGACGCCGTTTTCGGTGCCGAGGTTCCACAGGACGCTGACCACCTGGGTGTCGATGATATTGGAGGCCGGACTGGTGATCGAGGCCTTTGGCGAACCGATGGCGTCGGAAGAGGTGGCGCTGGCAGAACCGGTCGTTGCCGACACCCGCGTTGCGCCGATCTTCCTGCATATCCGCGCCGGCAAGCCGTAGACATGGAAAGAGCGGCCACGCTTTTCGCATGGCCGCTCGATCATGATCGTGGCGATCAGTAGCGCGTCGCGACGAGCAGGTCTTCTTCCTCGTCCCGCTGACGGCCGCCGAGGGCGGCTGCGGCACAGGAGATGAACGCGCCGACCAGCAGCGACAGCGAGCCGACCAGAGCGGTCGTGGCGGCTGCCTTGCGGGCCTCGTCCGCGGCCTGCTGGGCGGCGACCTTGGCATCCTCGATCCGCTTCAGGACCGCATCGACGCGGGCGCGGGCATCCTGCGGCGAAAGGCCGGTGCGGGCCGCGACGATGGTTGCCAGATAGGCCTTGTCGTCTTCCGGCACGCCGCCCTGGACGGCACCGTTGAGAAGAATGCGCGACACTTCCGCGGTTGCCGCCCCGTCGTCGTTCTGGGCGCGGGCCTGCGCCTGCTGCGGACGCAGGAGCGCATCGGTGAAGTAGGAGGTTGCCATGCCTGTGCCGCCCGAGGACGAATTGTCGGAGGCGGCTGCCGCCGCTGCCGAACCCGCAACGCCGGCAGTCGCTGCCGCCGAACCGACCGCCTGAGCGCCAGTGCTTGCCAGCGATCCGAGCGACGAAGCAAGGAAGCCAGCAACGAAGACGGTTGCTACGGCCCAGGAGACGAAGCCGTGGGCGGTATCACGGAAGAACACCTCGTCGGTGTGGACGGCCGCCCATTTGGTGCGCAGCCGGCCGGTCAGATATCCGCCGAGCGCTGCCGACAGCCATTGCACCACCACCAGCCAGATCGCCGCGCTGATGCCGACAGTGGCGGCCGAGCTGCTTTCACCCGACCAGGGGGAGATCATGGTGAGGCCGAGGCCGGACCCGAAAAGGATGAGGATGAGACTGATGCCGATGGCGGCTACGGCGCCGCCGATGATCGGCCCCCATGCGATCGCAGATTTTGACGACTCCACCGGAGTTGCGATCGCGGAGCCTGTGGATGAAATTGGCATGTTTCGTCTCCTCAACGCATGAAGAGAACGAGAAGGATGACGATTGGCAGTGGGATGCCGAGAAGCCAGAGCAGAATGCCGCGTCCCATGGTGAACCTCCTGAAAGATAACAGTTTGTTGGTCTTGATTGTGCCCCGTTCAAACACGCCGGATGCCCATTGGTTCCTGTGGCAAGGATATTTGCCGGTTTTCACGTCCTGGGGTTGGTTGGGTGTCCCTGCGTACTCGGCGAGGTAGGGGGGGCATAAAAGGGCCCGGATAGGTTGGCGTTCGGAGGATGACCCTGAGGATCCCTCCGCCATTTGCCCCTATAGAGCCTACTCGTGGCGATGCCGCTTCATCCTCGGCGCCGGTGGCGAGAGCCTGCTCCCGAACCTGTTACACTTGTTGATCGCCTGCCGGGCCGTCGCGGCCGGCCGGTTAAGGAAGTGTTTATGAATTCGTGAAAAATGAATGGATATCTGCCGGCGGTCCGGGCCTGACGGGCTTGGGTGGGATGACCGTGACTGCCGCGCGATGTGTAACCTTTTGAGTAACCGCCTGCATGTGTTTGAGATGCAGGTGCTGTACGGAGTAAGCCAACCATGAACACGAAGCCCTTCGCCCTGGCGATCTTTGCCGCATTCACTGCCACGCCCCTCTGGGCTGCCGACCTCACCTCCTATTCCGAACCGCCGGCCTATAACGAGCCTGCCGGCGCGCCGAAGGCGGGCTGGGGTGGCGCCTATGTCGGTGCCGATCTCGGCATGGCATCCCGCAAGCTGAACCCGTTCGACGGCGACAAGGGCCTCGTTCTCGGCGCTCACGGCGGCTACAACATGGATCTCGATTCCGGCGTCGTCGGTGCGGAAATCGAAGCCTCCCATCTGGGTAACGTGGAAAGCCGCGTACCGGGCGGCAAGATCACCGAAAAGGGCCGCGTCGCCGCCAAGGCCAAGGCCGGCGTCGGCTTGAACCAGACGCTGGTCTACGGCACCGCAGGCGTGGCGCTCACCAGCTTCGGCGGCAAGAACGGCACGTCCGGTCCGGACGGCTGGAAGCCGGGCTGGGTCCTGGGCGCCGGTGTCGAGCAGAAGCTCACCGACAACCTGTCGGCCCGCTTCGAATACAACTACACCATGACCAACGACGTCCGCAGCACTTCAGGCGGCGTCTCTTCGAGGACCGACGTCCGCGACCAGACGCTCAAGGCTGGCGTGAACTACAAGTTCTAGTATCACACCCTCTCCAGATCCATCGGACCTGGAGAGGGTATTGTCGCGGTCCGACAATCTTCAAAGCGCCGTATGCCGGGGAGGCCTACGGCGCTGTCAGTTTAAAGGGCGGTTCTCAGAGATCTGCGTCCGTATCCAGCTGGTCGCGGACCTGGTCGATCTTGCCGACCGCTGGCCCCACTCCAAGCTCGTCCTGTGCCCATCCGAAGGCCTCGTCGCTCACCGGCGCGCCCGCGAAATCCTCCAGCGCATCGCGAAGCGCGGCTTCGCCGAGGTCGGGATCGGTGGCGGCAGGATCGATGCCGTTCGTCAGTTCGTATTGCGCATAGGCCTTCACGTAGGCCGAGAGCGAGGTCATCCGCGGATCGCTGGTGTTGAGATAGGCGTGGTAATTGCGCTTCAAGGAACTGAGGCCTGCCACTTTTGCGGCCTGCGGCTTGGCTTTCTGCGCTGGCGTTGCCTTCGAGACCTTGCGGTCGGCATCCTTCTTGGCCCGCTCCTTGCCGGAGCCGAGACTGGCTGAGGTCGATCGGCTCTTGCCGGAATGGCCATGGTTCGAGACGTTGTCGCGACCGCCGCCATTGCCGCCGCCGTTTCCACCGCCACCGCCGTTACCGCCGCCATTGCCACCCTTGGCGAAAGCGAGGTCCGGAAATCCGGTTACGCCTCCGCCGACGGACACCGCTGCGAGCGCCAGGACGACGATGCCGCTCCTGAGGACCTTGTTCATGTTCACCGTCTCCTGCATGTACATTGCCCAAGCCGCGAGAAGCTCTGCGCTTCGTGGCCTTTCACATGTCTCGCATCCTGGCGCAGGGGCGGATATAAATCCATGGGATCAGGACCAATGAGCCTGGCTTCGGGACCAAGGTCGGGCGGGGCTGGGGACTTTGGTCTCATTGGCGGCCTGCCGTCCACGGAACATGCCCAAAGCCGCCTCGCATCGAGCGTCTTCATTTCGCTCGTTCATCTGCGGGAGGCCCTGGCGGTGGCCATCGCCGATATCGGTGTCATAACCGATATTCCGTCCCGTCTGCCGGAGCAGGCAAGGAGGATGCAAACCTGTGCAAATGCTGGGCCGCGTCCTTTTCACAAATGAAATAAATCTGTCACAAAACTGTAATGAGCAACAGATAGAGGGTAGCCGACGCCCAAGCGTCAATCCGAATTCCAAGGGAGAAATCCATGAAGAAGTATCTAGGAAGCTGCGCTGTAGCCGCAATTCTGCTGGCCACCGCAGGCGTCGCAACGGCTCGCGATCAGGTTCAGGTCGCCGGTTCCTCCACCGTTCTTCCCTATGCGAAGATCGTTGCCGAAGCTTTCGGCGAAGCCTTCCCGAAATTCAAGACCCCGATCGTCGAGTCGGGCGGCTCGGGCGCTGGCCTCAAGGAATTCTGCAAGGGCGTCGGTGAAGCCACGATCGACATTGCTAACTCTTCGCGTCCAATCAACAAGAGCGAACTGGAAGCATGCAAGGCGGCCGGCGTCACCGACGTCCAGGAAATCCGCATCGGTTACGACGGTATCGTTTTTGCGACTGCCAGCAGCAACGGCGAGATGAAGATCGAGCCGAAGGACTTCTACAAGGCTCTTGCCGCTGAAGTGCTTGTTGACGGAAAGCTCGTCGCCAATCCTTACAAGAACTGGTCGGAGATCAACCCGACTCTGCCGAAGGGCCCGATCGCTGCCTATATTCCGGGCACGAAGCACGGCACGCGCGAAGTCTTCGAAGAGAAGGTATTGGCAGAAGGCTGCAAGGAAGCCGGTGCCGCAGAAGCCATCAAGAAGCTCGTTCCGGACGCCAAGCAGGCGACCGCCAAGTGCATTGCTGTTCGCAAGGACGGCGTTGCTGTGGACATCGACGGCGACTATACCGAGACGCTCGCTCGTATCGCTGCCAACAAGACCGGCGTCGGCGTATTCGGCCTCGCTTTCTACGAAAACAATGCAGACAAGCTGAAAGTCGCCACCGTGAACGGCATCAAGCCGACCGCGGCTGTGATTGCTGACGGTACCTATCCGGTTTCCCGCCCGCTGTTCTTCTACGTGAAGAAGGCTCACCTGGGCGTTGTTCCGGGCCTCAAGGAATACGTCGAGTTCTTCATGTCCGACGACATGATCGGCCCTGACTCGCCGCTCGTCGAATACGGCTTGGTTGCCGCACCGGACGCGCAGCGCGTGCAGGCCCGCAAGGACTTTGCCGCTGGTAAGACCATGTAATCAAAAGAACGGCGCCGCTTCCGGCGGCGCCGTTTCTCTCCGACCGGAGGCTTTGCCTCGGTAGGAAATCGTCGATTTTGCGGCGATGGTGTTGCGCAAGGCGCGACGGCGATGCGATCGGTTCCGATGACCGGAGCTGGGCGGTGATGGGTTGCCGCCGAAGGCGGTACGCCGGGGGATTATGATGAACACATCACTAATATTGTTGATTTTGGCGATAATCGGCATGGCCGCTTACGTCGCCGGTGCCCGGCATGCGATGGCACTGGTCGGAGGAATTTCCTCCAAACTTCATTCGCGGCCTGGATATTACGGTTCCTTTGTCGCCGTCTGGGCGATCTTGCCGGCCGTCGTCATTCTTTTTGTCTGGCTGGTCGCCAGCCCCATGTATATCAGCTCCTCGGTGCGCGGTGCGTTTCCGGAAGAGGTGAAAACCCAGTCGCAGGCCGAGCAGGGCCTGAGCTACGGCATGATTACCTCGATTGCCCGCGGCATGAATGCGCTGACCGGCGACGAGATCGCCCGCATCGAAAACAATCCGGTGGAGCTTCGTACTGCGCTTGGCGCCAAGGGCGTTGCACTTGCGGGTGATCCGCAGCCCTTCATGGTCAAGGCCGCTGCCGAACTGAACCGGATGACCTTCGTCAGCCGTATCCTGATGACGATCGTCGTTCTGGGGGCTTCCATCGGCGGCGCCCTCTTCGCTTATCGCCAGATCGCGCCGCGTTTCCGCGCCCGCAATCGGGTGGAAAAAGTGGTTCTCGGTAGCCTCGTCGTTGCTTCTTCGATCGCTATCCTGACCACGGTCGGCATCGTCGCATCGATGCTGACGGAAGCCGCCCACTTCTTCACCGCCATTCCCGCCTGGGAATTCTTCTTCGGCACGGTATGGGATCCGCGTTTTGCGGCTGCGGGTTCGGGTGGCTCGGAAGGTCAGTTCGGCCTCATTCCGCTGCTGCTCGGCACGCTCTATATCGGTTTCGTCGCGATGCTCTTCGCGGTTCCGATCGGCCTCTTTTCGGCAATCTACATGTCGGAATACGCCTCGCCGAAAGTCCGCGCGGTTGCCAAGCCGCTGCTCGAAGTGCTCGCCGGCATTCCGACCATCGTCTACGGCTTCTTCGCATTGACGACGGTCGGTCCCTTCCTTCGCGACATTTCTTCACAGCTGAACGGCCTCGTTACCGGCGACTATGCCAACTTCATCCAGGCGCAGAGCGTTCTGACGGCCGGTTTCGTCATGGGCATCATGCTGATCCCCTACGTCTCCTCGCTGTCGGACGACATCATCACGGCCGTGCCGCGTGCCCTGCGTGACGGTTCGCTCGGCCTCGGCGCCACTCGCTCGGAAACCATCAAGAAGGTGGTCCTGCCGGCGGCTCTGCCGGGCATCGTCGGCGCGCTCCTGATGACCGCGTCGCGCGCCGTCGGCGAAACCATGATCGTCGTGCTTGCGGCCGGTGTCGCCGCCCGCCTGCAGATCAATCCGTTCGAGCCGATGACGACCGTGACAGTGAAGATCGTCAACCAGCTGACGGGTGACCTTGAGTTCACCTCGCCGCAGACCCTGGTTGCCTTCGCGCTGGGCATCACGCTGTTCGCCATCACGCTTTGCCTCAACATCTACGCGCTCTATATCGTGCGCAAATACCGGGAGCAGTACGAATGACCGATGTGGTTTCTCCCGTCGCCGGCATCCCCAAGGCCAAGTCCGTCCGTCGCGATATCGGCATCAAGCGCCGTTACGCCGCCGAGCGTCGCTTTCGTGCCTATGGCATCGCCGCGCTTTCCTTCGGCATCATCTTCCTGATGCTTCTCCTGTGGTCGGTGGTCTCCAAGGGTTACACCGCCTTCCAGCAGACCATGATCACCATGCCGGTCGAGTTCTCGCAGCAGATCATCGACCCGCAGAACGAACGTGCCACCAACCCGCAGAAGCTGATGACGGCCAACTATCCGGTCGTTGCCCGCAACGCGCTCGCCAAGCTGCTCAACGTCAGCGTGGACGACCGTGTCGCAGCCCGTGCAGTCAGCCAGATGCTGTCGGATGGCGTCCGCGTTCAGCTGCGTGACCTGGTGGTCGCCAATCCGGCGATCATCGGAACGACGCAGACGGTAAGACTGCTCGCTTCCGGCGATATCGACTCGGCCTACAAGGGCCAGATCGACCTCAACGTCAGCCAGGAGAATCGCAAGATCAACGATCAGCAGCTCGCCTGGATGACGCAGCTCTCCGACAGCGGCGCGCTCGCCAAGCATTTCAACAGCGGCATCTTCGTCAACGGCGCATCGAGCCGTCCGGAAGCGGCCGGTGTCGGCGTCGCGCTCATCGGCTCGTTCTACATGATGCTGATCGTGCTTGTCCTGGCGCTGCCGATCGGCGTCGCGGCCTCGATATATCTCGAGGAGTTCGCCCCGAAGAACAAGTTCACCGACCTGATCGAGGTGAACATCAACAACCTGGCGGCCGTTCCCTCGATCGTCTACGGTCTTCTCGGTCTGGCGGTCTTCGTCAACTTCATGGGCTTGCCGCGTTCCGCCTCCTTCGTCGGCGGTCTGGTGCTCACCCTCATGACGCTGCCGACGATCATCATCGCGACCCGCGCGGCACTGAAGGCCGTGCCGCCATCGATCCGCGCTGCCGCCCTCGGGCTCGGCGCATCGAAGATGCAGACGATCTTCCACCATGTCCTGCCGCTTGCCATGCCCGGCATCCTGACCGGCACGATCATCGGCCTGGCCCACGCCCTCGGCGAAACCGCGCCGCTGCTCCTGATCGGCATGGTGGCCTTCGTCGCCAACTATCCGACAACGCCGCTCGACCCGTCTACGGCGCTGCCGGTGCAGATCTACATGTGGGCGAACGAAGCGGAACGCGCGTTCGTCGAGCGTACCTCGGGAGCAATCATCATCCTGCTCCTGTTCCTCATCCTAATGAATGTTGGCGCAATTCTCTTGCGGCGTCGCTTCGAGCGGCGCTGGTAGAAGGAGTATGACAATGAATATGATGTCAGAATCGGCAGTTGAAAAGGCGCTGGACCAAAAGATGAGCGATGCTTCCCACAAGATGATCGGCAAGGACGTTTCGGTGTATTACGGTGAAAAGCGTGCGCTTTTCGACGTGAACCTTAACGTCCGCGAAAACACTGTGACGGCTCTCATCGGTCCTTCCGGCTGCGGCAAGTCCACCTTCCTGCGCTGCCTCAACCGCATGAACGACACGATCGAGAATTGCCGCGTTACCGGCAAGATCACTCTCGACGCGGACGATATCTATGACCAGGCGATCGACGTCGTCGAACTTCGCGCTCGCGTCGGCATGGTTTTCCAGAAGCCGAACCCGTTCCCGAAGACCATCTACGAGAACATCTCCTATGGTCCGCGCATCCATGGCCTTTCCAAGAACAAGGCCGACATGGACCAGATCGTCGAGGCGAGCCTGCAGCGCGCCGGCCTCTGGGGCGAAGTCAAGGATCGCCTGCATGAATCCGGCACCGGGCTTTCCGGCGGCCAGCAGCAGCGTCTGTGCATCGCCCGTGCGATCGCCGTGTCGCCGGAAGTCATCCTCATGGACGAACCCTGCTCGGCGCTCGACCCGATCGCGACCGCCAAGGTTGAAGAACTCATCCATGAACTGCGAGCCAACTACACGATCGTCATCGTGACGCATTCGATGCAGCAGGCTGCCCGCGTGTCGCAGCGCACCGCCATGTTCCATCTCGGCCAGCTCGTCGAGGAGAACGACACCGACAAGATGTTCACCAATCCCGACGATCAGCGCACCCAGGATTACATCATGGGCCGTTTCGGCTGATCCAGCCGAAAGTGCCGCCTGAAAATCAATTTTGAGGACTAGAAGATGGCATCGACCCATATCCTGTCGGCCTATGACGACGAACTGAAATACCTGAGCCGCCGCATCTCCGAAATGGGCGGCCTCGCCGAGCAGATGTGCTCGGACGCCGTGCGGGCGCTGGTCAATTCCGACGCCGCACTCGCGCAGAAGGTCATCTCCGACGACGTGATCCTCGATCACGCCGAGCGCGAGATCGGCGACAAGGCGATCGTCACGATCGCCCGTCGCCAGCCGGTTGCAGCCGACCTTCGCGAGATCGTCGGTTCGCTGCGCATCGCCTCCGATCTGGAGCGCGTCGGCGACCTTGGCAAGAACACCGCCAAGCGCGTCATCGCGGTTCAGGGCACCGGCGTTCCGCGCAAGCTCGCCCGCGGCCTGGAGCATCTCTCCGATCTCGCCCTCGTGCAGCTCAAGGACGTCCTCGACGTCTACGCGACGCGTTCGGCGGAAAAGGCCGAGGCGATCCGCAGCCGCGACGAGGAAATCGACGCGATGTACACTTCGCTGTTCCGCGAACTCCTCACCTACATGATGGAGGATCCGCGCAACATCACCACCTGCACGCATCTGCTGTTCTGCGCCAAGAACATCGAGCGTATCGGCGACCATGCCACCAACATCGCCGAGACCATCTACTACATGACGACAGGCGCCCAGCCGGAAGGCGATCGTCCGAAGGACGACTCGTCGAACACGCTCGGCGCTATCACCGAATAAGACGGAATGCTGACGGAGCAGGCTGAAGAATGCTGCCAAAAATCGCTGTCGTAGAAGACGAGGAAGCGCTGAGCGTGCTTCTTCGCTACAATCTGGAAGCCGAGGGTTATGAGGTCGATACCGTTTTGCGGGGCGACGAAGCCGAGATCCGGCTTCAGGAACGGGTACCGGACCTTCTGATCCTCGACTGGATGCTACCCGGCGTTTCCGGCATCGAACTCTGCCGCCGGCTGCGCATGCGCCCGGAAACGGAGCGCCTGCCGATCATCATGCTGACGGCCCGCGGCGAGGAGAGCGAACGTGTTCGCGGCCTCGCCACCGGTGCCGACGACTATGTGGTGAAGCCGTTCTCGACGCCGGAACTGATGGCTCGCGTCAAGGCCATGCTGCGGCGGGCTCGTCCGGAAGTGCTCTCCAGCGTGCTCCGCTGCGGCGACATCGAACTCGATCGGGAAACCCATCGCGTTCACCGCAAGAGCCGCGAGGTGCGTCTGGGCCCGACCGAATTCCGCCTGCTCGAATTCCTGATGGCGGCGCCAGGCCGGGTCTTCTCCCGCTCGCAGCTTCTGGACGGCGTCTGGGGCCATGACATCTATGTCGACGAGCGTACGGTCGACGTCCATGTGGGAAGACTTCGCAAGGCACTCAACTTCTCCAACATGCAGGATGTAATCCGCACCGTCCGCGGTGCCGGATACTCCATGGAAACATAGTTGGTGGCCACGAGATGAGCGCGCGGGTCCTGTTGGTCGACGACGACGAGTCGTTTCGTCTGATATTGCAGAAAGCCCTCGCGGCCGACAACTTCGTCGTATCGATGCTGGCCAGTGGTGCCGAGATCTCCAATCGCCTGAAGGCCGTTCCGCCGGATATCCTGGTCATGAGTTCGGACCTTCCGGGTGTGCAAGGTCTCGAGGTCTGCCGCGAAGTGCGTCTCGATCCGGTCCTATCGCGCCTTCCGATCATACTCCTTGTTCCATCGGGTGGGGAGGGCCTTCACCTGGTCGCCCTGGCTGCGGGTGCCGATGATTGCCTCATGAAGCCATTCTCCCCGGTCGAGCTCGTCGTCCGCGTGAAGAACCTGCTCAGGAGGGTCAACCCCGCCCTCCTGGACCATATGCTCAAGGTGGGCGATCTCACGCTCGACCGGGAAGCCCATCGGGTTCACCGGCAGAAGCGCGAGGTCAAGCTCGGGCCGAAGGAGTTCAAGCTTCTTGAATTCCTGATGCGGACGCCCGGCAAGGTCTATTCACGCTCGGAGCTCAAGGCTTCCCTGTGGGGCGACGACACGAACGTCGATGAGCGCGCGATCGATGTCCATATCGGCCGGCTTCGCAAAGTCATCAGCCTTGGCAAGTCCGACAACGTGATCCGGACCGTGCGCGGCACCGGATACGCATTGGGCGATTTCTGACAGGCGTCTCTTTGGACTTGGGGCCAATCTTTATCCTGACCGGCTGATGGCGACCCGGCGGATCATTGCCATGGAGGCTGGCGAAGCAGCATTCGCCAGCTATTGGAACTATGCAGCGCCTTTTGCCAACGCCTCCGCCGTACCTTGCGGGTCGACCGCAATCACCTTCAGATATGCCTTCGCCGGTTGGTCCGGTTCTCCGACGCCGCGCCCGGAGTGCTGGTGACTAAGCGGTGAATATCCACATCCCTGTCTCCCCGTCTCGGGCAGCGTGGTGCAGAGCATAAGCTTCACCGATGCGTCCCGCGTAGAGGACATGGAGGACTAGCCGCCTTGGCTCCGGAACATTTCTGACAGGGCGCTTCAACCGGGCGCAATAGGAAACTAAGTTACGATCCTTGGATCGCCCCGGTAGATCTTGTTTCGCCCTGCCATATGTCCTTCCGCACCGTCCGCAAGACCTGGCTACGATCTCCGGCGTGCAATCTCCCGGTACAATGCCTCGGGAGAGACTCCGATCTCTTCCGCGATCTGCTTCCACATGCCCTTCGAGGGGAACCCACCGTTCCAGGATATCCAGGCTTCGAGCCTCGCTTTCACGGTCTTCAGCGACATTATCTCCGCCCGCTTCCTACTGGCATGAAGTTCGCGCGCGAGATGAAGTGTCCACTGGTGCGAGAAATCAATATCCACACGAAGCCGCTCTTTGACTGACGTGACCGGGATCACTGCGGTTTTCGCCGCCGCCGTGGCAACGCCACCGCAGTGATAGCGGTCGGAGAATATCGAAGCCTCGGCCAGGATAGACCCCGCAGCCGCCCTCTGGAGGACGGCCATTCCCCCATCGGCCTGGTGACGGACGAGATGAAACGAACCTGCATCGACCACGTGCAGAACCTCGACCTCGTCCTCCTGCCTGAACGGGTATTGCCCGGCATCGAAACTGCGCATGGCGCTTGCCATTCCGCGGAGGCTTGAAATCAGATCTGACATGACAGCGATCATGTCATGGTTCCGGATGGACGTGCAATGTGGATACACACCGAAAAGGAATCCCGATGACCAGATACCTCGCTCTCATACTGCTGCTGTTGCCGTCTGCTGCCCTACCGCAGGATGCCCATAGTGGACATCAATCACCTTACGTAGGCCAGGAGGAGAGGGCGGTTACTTCCCTTTCCGCCGATGACATCCTCGAACTTGAGCGGGGTGGAGGCTGGGGACTGGCCAAGCCTGCCGAACTCAATGGCGTTCCCGGACCGCGCCATGTGCTGGATCTCGCACGAGATCTGTCACTGACCGAAATCCAGCTCACGAGGATCGAGGATCTTTTCGAGCGGATGAAGCGCGAAGCTGTGGCCGAGGGCGGGAGGTATCTGGAGGCTGAGCGGGCGGTGGATGCCCTGTTCAGGCGGCCGGACGTGAATCCCGGAGACCTCGCAAAGGCCCTGTCGGACGCAGAACAATCCCGTGGCCGCCTACGCTACATCCATCTTTCGGTGCATATCGAGACAATGGGGATACTCACACCCGATCAGGTTCGAGGCTATGCTGTGCTACGCGGCTACCGGAAGACATAGGGCCGCCCCAAGGACGGCCCCGGGACTTTCATACAGATTTGTAGGTCGTCGCATACCCCGCCTCGATGATGGCAGCGGCTATCGCCTCCGGCGACACAGTGGTTTCGACACTGGCCTTCTTCGTGCCGAGGTCAATAATCGACGAGGTGGCTGGATCCGCTCCTTCGATCGCCTTTTTGACCGTACCCGCACAGTGGCCGCAGGTCATGTTCGGAATGTCGAACCCGTACATCTGGGTCTCCTTTTTCGATGTGACCAAATGCGAAGATAGTGATTCCCACGGTTGGAAGGCCAAGAGGGCGAGAGGAGGAGCGGATGGCTTTATAATGAGCAGCAAGAGCGCTCGCCGCGGTGAAAGTCCGTGCTGGTCGCCTTGTTCCATCCAGACGCGGACAGCGTTCATCCGATCGATCGGTCGCAGCCAGCCTCCTGCGTGTGATCGGAGGTCAGATCGGCGATGGCCTGGAGCTGCTCTGATAGGAAGCACCTGACGCGAGCGCCTGAAATTCCTCTAACGTCCTTCGATCCGGAACCAAACGTCTTCCCCTGAGGTAGGCAGGATAGAATTCCAACTCCTGTCCCCTGAGCGTAATCACGCATGTGAATTCAGTAGGAATTTCGATGACTTCCAGCTCGAACACTTCCTCGGTGCCGGAGACGTGGTAATCGATGAGAGCGAGAGCTTCATGATAGGCAGCGGCAAAATCGCCCCGCCGAAAGGCGCTGTAGGTTCCGTTGGGCTTGTTACTGATGTCGACGACACCGTACCCTTGGGCATCATTGACGAGATATTGCCATCCGGAGCCGGCCGCGGAATCCAGGTCGGCAGCCGTACGTGGCAACGAAGCTAGCACCCGTTTCGGGAATGGCCCGATGTGACTATAGCTGGTGTTCTTGCTATCGTGCCCGGGGCTGCCCGCAAGGATGTTTATGCCGCGAGCGAACTTTTCGTCGATGGAAGATGGCGCATTCCGTATTGCCAAGGGCATGTCAACGTCTCTCGTTTCGATCGGGGGCACCCATTCAATATGGCGCTCGGACGAAATAGGTCTGCACCCACTTCCCCTTGTATTCTAGGTAATCCAATTGAAGTTCGTCACCCGGAACCGGAAACGAATCTCCAAATCCGGGATCGCCTACGATGTAGTGTTCTGACCCATCCTCCGCGATCCAGCCTCCGGTGATCACCACCGCGTGGCCTTCCTTAGTCGGCCATTCGATCTGGACACAATCGGGTTGTTCTTATCAAGCTCCTTCAGGATACGCCGAAACTCGCCGTGTCACATTGAGTGCCGGCGTCGCAACGCACAATACGGAGCCCGGTCATCATAGGGGCGGGCTGATTCCAGGATTCATCGGGAATCCATGGCGGGGGAATTTTGAGCGCCCGTCCAACTATCTCGTTCTGACTGCGGGAGGCGTTCGGTTCGTAGTGATGCGAGATGCTTGAGGCCGTCGCCGCCCAGCACCACTTGCTCTGTTCCTGGAGTTGGATAGCGAAGTCCAATTCAATCTTATTTGGATACTCGTGTCGAGTTGCCGGGCCATCGATGAGGCGATGATGCGGATCGCACATCAGCATGAGGTTGCCTGGACGGGTCGAAAGCTCTGACGACAGCGACTTGTGACCCCGCGGGCCATCCACCGAGTCGGCGACGATGTGGGCGATGTAGGAAGCGTTGAGGTCGGACTTGCCCGAGACAAGATCTCCGATGAGCAACTTGTTGCACCCGCGGAACTGACACCGTCCCGCAGCCCGTGCCCAGACAATCGCCCTGATGTTCGGCGGCGTCGAGGGGCGTCGCGGACGGCCCGCCTTCACGACCGCGTCGGATTCTTCAGGCTCTGCATCGAACTCAACCTCGCTCATGCCACCCTGCCTGTCTTGTCGCTACAGAAGATTGATCCTGTTTTGTTCCACTTGATATCATCCGGGCATCTTTCGATGCCCGGATTGCGCCTATGGATGCGGCTCTAGGTCGGGAGCTTTGAGCGCCTCACCGGGCATTTGGGACAGACCCAATGGCCGTGGGACATACCCATTGGCTCCGCAGACCACTTTTTCTGCAGCAATCAGCTGCACCCGCTCGTCGCACCGCACGTGTCGCACTTCTCGCAAGTCCCATTCCGAACCATCGTGAAGTTCTGGCACTCGCCGCACATGTTGCCCGTATAGCCTTGAGCGATCGAGCGCATGCGGCGTTCGTTTTCGACCTTCTTGGCTTCGGTCTTCGCCGCGGCTGCCTCGTCGGCGGCCTTGTCGGAGAAGAGGGCGGTGGTGGCGGCCTGTTCCTCGGCCAGTTCCTCGACGATCTCTTCGGCGAGTTCCTTGGCGCGCTCCTCGTAGTCCCGCTTGAAGGAGACGATTTCGGAGGTGGAGATGGCAACCGTCGGTTCCAGCTTGCGGGCGGCGGCACCGGCAAAGGCGGTGACGTTGGTGCCGGCCGAGGCGCGGGCAGGGGCGGCGGTGGCTGCACCCTTGATTTCGGCCGGGCGATCGCCGCCGGTGCCGGAAACGAGGGTCGGCTTGTAGCCGCGGGTCAGGCCCTTGGAGACGACGTCCGCCTTGCCTTCCGAAACGCCGCGGCCGAGCGCGGTGTTGGAGAAGTCCGACGTATCGACATGCGCGAGGTCGTGGCGGCCGAGATAGGAGATCGCCAGTTCCCGGAACACGTAGTCGAGGATGGACGTGGCGTTCTTGATCGCGTCATTGCCCGTGACGATGCCGGCCGGTTCGAACTTGGTGAAGGTGAACGCATCGACATATTCCTCGAGCGGCACGCCATACTGCAGGCCGAGCGAGACGGAGATCGCGAAGTTGTTGATGAAGGCGCGCAGCGCCGAACCTTCCTTGTTCATGTCGAGGAAGATTTCGCCGAGACGGCCGTCGTCGTATTCGCCGGTGCGCAGGAAGATGGTGTGACCGCCGATCTTTGCCTTCTGGGTATAACCCTTGCGGCGGCCGGGCAGCTTTTCCTGGCTGCGGACGACCTTTTCGATGATCCGCTCGACGATCTTTTCGGTGATCGTCACGGCCTGGGCGGCTGCCGGCTGGGCCAGCAGTTCCTCGACGGCGTCTTCCGCATCGTCATCGGCGATCAGCGACGAGTTGAGCGGCTGCGAAAGCTTCGAGCCGTCGCGATAGAGCGCGTTGGCCTTGAGGCCGAGCTTCCAGGAGAGCATGTAGGCGGAGCCGCAATCCTCGACGGTCGCGTCGTTCGGCATGTTGATCGTCTTGGAGATCGCGCCTGAGATGAACGGCTGGGCAGCCGCCATCATCCGGATATGGCTCTCGACCGAGAGATAACGCTTGCCGATCTTGCCGCAGGGATTGGCGCAATCGAAGACAGGCAGATGTTCGGCCTTCAGGAAGGGCGCGCCTTCGAGCGTCATCGCGCCGCAGACATGGATGTTGGCGGCTTCGATGTCCTTCTTGGAGAAACCGATATGTTCGAGCAGGTTGAAGCTGATGTCGGAGAGCTGCTCGTCGGAAACCTTGAGCGTGTTCTTCAGGAAGTCGGCGCCCAAAGTCCACTGATTGAAGACGAACTTGATGTCGAAGGCAGCCTTGGTGGCGCTGTTGATCGCTTCTATCTTCTCGTCGGTGAAACCCTTGGCCTTCAGCGAGCCGGGGTTGATGCCGGGCGCCTGATTGATGTTGCCATGGCCGACCGCATAGGCCTCGATCTCGGCGATCTGGCTTTCGGTGTAGCCGAGGGTGCGCAGCGCTTCCGGAACGGCGCCGTTGATGATCTTCCAGTAGCCGCCGCCGGCGAGCTTCTTGAACTTGACGAGCGCGAAATCAGGCTCGATGCCGGTCGTGTCGCAATCCATGACGAGGCCGATCGTGCCGGTGGGCGCGATAACCGAGACCTGCGCGTTACGGTAGCCATGCTGTTCGCCGAGGACAAGCGCCTTGTCCCAGGCGGCCTTGGCATGGGCGACGAGGTCCTGGTCCGGGTTTTCCGAATGGATCAGCGCGACCGGGTTGACCGACAGCTGCTCGTAGCCCGAGGTCTCGCCATGGGCGGCGCGGCGATGGTTGCGGATGACCCGCAGCATGCTGTCGCGGTTCGGCGCATAGTTCGGGAAGGGACCGAGCTCGGAGGCGATTTCAGCCGAGGTGGCATAGGAAATGCCGGTCATGATCGCGGTCAGCGAGCCGGCGATGGCGCGGCCTTCCGGAGAGTCATAGGCGATGCCGGTCGACATCAGGAGGCCGCCGATATTGGCGTAACCGAGGCCGAGCGTGCGGTACTGGTAGGAGAGTTCGGCGATCTGGCGCGACGGGAACTGCGCCATCATCACCGAGATTTCGAGCACGACGGTCCAGAGCCGGGTCGCATGTTCGTAATCGGCGATGTTGATGCGGGCAGTCGCCTTGTCCTTGAACTGCAGCAGGTTCATCGAGGCGAGGTTGCAGGCCGTGTCGTCGAGGAACATGTATTCCGAGCACGGATTCGAGCCGCGGATCGGGCCGCCGGCCGGGGACGTGTGCCAGTCGTTCATCGTCGAGTTGAAATGGATGCCCGGATCGGCGGACGCCCAGGCCGCGTAGGAGATCTGTTCCCAGAGGTCCTTGGCCTTCAGCGTCTTCATCACGCGGCCGTCCTTGCGGGCGGTGAGGTTCCAGTCACCCTCCTGCTCGACGGCGCGCAAAAAGTCGTCCTTGAGCGAGACGGAGTTGTTGGAGTTCTGGCCGGAGACGGTGAGATAGGCTTCCGAATCCCAGTCCGTGTCATAGGTCTTGAATTCCAGGTCCTTGTAGCCCTGGCGGGCGAACTGGATGACGCGGCCCACGTAGTTTTCGGGAACCTGGTCCTTCTTGGCGGCCTTGATCTCGCGCTTGAGGGCAGGGTTCTTGAGCGGGTCGAAGCAATCGTCGCCGGAACCGCCTTCGCAGTTGAGGCAGGCCTTCATGATGGCCTTCAGGTGCTTGGAGACGATCTTGGAGCCGGTGACGAGGGCCGCCACCTTCTGTTCTTCCTTGACCTTCCAGTTGATGTATTCCTCGATATCCGGATGGTCGATATCGACGACGACCATCTTGGCGGCGCGGCGGGTCGTGCCGCCCGACTTGATGGCGCCGGCGGCGCGGTCGCCGATTTTCAGGAAGCTCATCAGGCCGGAGGAGCGGCCGCCGCCGGACAGCTTTTCGCCTTCGCCGCGCAGCATCGAGAAGTTGGAGCCGGTGCCGGAGCCGTATTTGAAGAGACGCGCCTCGCGGACCCACAGGTCCATAATGCCGCCTTCGTTGACGAGATCGTCCTCGACCGACTGGATGAAGCAGGCATGCGGCTGCGGATGCTCATAGGCCGACTTCGACTTGGTGAGCTTGCCGGTGAAGGGGTCGACATAGAAATGGCCCTGGCCGGGGCCGTCGATGCCATAGGCCCAGTGCAGGCCGGTGTTGAACCACTGCGGCGAATTCGGGGCGACGCGCTGGGTGGCGAGCATATAGGCAAGCTCGTCCATGAAGGCTGCGGCGTCTTCTTCGGAGGTGAAATAGCCACCCTTCCAGCCCCAATAGGTCCAGGTGCCGGCAAGGCGGGAAAAGACCTGGCGCGCATCGGTTTCGGAACCGTACTGCTCTTCCTTCGGCAAGGCCTTCATCGCTTCCGTGTCAGCTACAGAGCGCCACAGGAAGGAGGGGACGTCATTCTCTTCGACCTTTTTCAGGATCTTCGGAACGCCGGCCTTGCGGAAATATTTCTGCGCCAGAACGTCGGTCGCGACCTGGGAGAACTGCGCAGGCACGTCGATATCGGCCAGCCGGAAGACGATCGAGCCGTCCGGATTGCGGATCTCGCTGATCCCCTTGCGGAATTCGATTTCCCCGTAAGCGCCTGTGGCTGGCTTGGTGAAACGACGTTCGATGCGCATTGCCTTAAATCCCTCGTCAGTTGGCGCCCGATTGAAGAGCGCAGATGTGCCGCTCCAGCCCACACGTTCGACGCGCGCAGCCGGTTGAATGTTTCCGATCCCCAGGTGATCATCTTTCGATGCCAACCTGTATGTTGTGGTGATAACGGCTGCAACACTACTACATATAGTATTAACAGAATCTTTCCGCCAGTCCCAGCCATTGTTCCGGAGCGGAAAATCGAGACGCACGGAGATCCTGCTAGCAGCCCGCCCCTCATAGCCGGACTGCATGGTCTTTTCCCGTCAAACTCGAAGAAGAACCGGCCTCGTTAATTCCGGTCCAGTCGCCGCCGCAACGTAAGGAACACTGTCGAACGAGCCGAGAGATTCGTCAAGGCGTAGATTGCAATGCTTTTGTAACCACAAGATATTGTGGTTCGCGGCTGTGGATAACGGGGAGGAAGAAATAGACGAGGATTCTCAGGCAGTTGCGGGGATAGCCTGAAGCTTGCGTCATGAGGCCCGGAAATATTTCGTGAGAGGCGGCAGGCGCCGGAAGCCCGGTTCGGCGGGGTTTTGAGGGTTCGGCCGTACCATATCGAGGCAGTTCAAGAATCTGTGGCCACCACTAATAGATAAGCCGGCGCGTTTTTTTAACCGGCAGGCCCGTGACAAGGGCCGAGATTTTTGAAAAGGGGGCCGTAAAGAATCAGCAGCCGACGCTTCAAGCCTGATGAAGCCCGTCCCAGGAAAAGAGGCCCAGGTGTCCCAAACGGCGTCGGGACGATAGCCGCGCAGGCTAACCTAAAAGACGGGGATGTGTGCCGATCAGGTTCTTCATCGGCAGGCCCGGGATATTCGCTCGTTTTTCCCTGGCGCTGTGGCGTCAACGATGCCGCAGCGCCAGGGGAAGTCACCGAGCTCAGAGAGAATCGACGTTTATCCCGATCGTCACGGCGCCGATCGGCGTTCCGCTCTCGTCGGAAATCGTCACGCTTGCCTGCGACTGCAGCGTCTGGGACGATTCGTCCTTTTCGACCTCGTCGACAAAAAGCGCGTTCTTGCCGGCACCGAAGGATTTCTTGAACTTTGCCTCGTCGCCCTGCCAATAATCGGAGGTGATGTCGCTCTGGCCGACATTGAGGCCCTTGGCGTCCATGATGAAGATTTCCGTAATTGCTCCCTCGGACTTTTCCTTCTTCTCAACGAGAAGTTTCGACAGGGCGTTGTTCAGCACGTTGTCGATCGTCGCGCGGCTGGAACTGTCGACCTCGGCGCGCCATTTCTTGTCGAGCGCTAGGATATCGGCGTCGCTCAGCTTGGCATTGGCGGCATTCTGGGCCTTGATCGCCGAAATGACCACCGTGTCGGTGAGCCAGGGCTTTACTTTGGCTGTGACATATTCGGTCACCGGTGCGACGTGGGCTTCCTCGGCCTGAGCGGTGCCGAGGGGCAGGGCGGATATGGTGCTGCCGAGAAGGAGCATGACGATGATCTTATGCATGGGTGGTTCCCTTCCATAGGTTGCTGACGTTTATTGGGTCATGCCGCCAGAGAGGCGTCTTCAGGACGCTTGTCTGAACGGAGCGGCAAAGCCGGTTCTTTGGTCGGAAAGAGATTGATGTCTCCCCGATTCGGAATGGGCCTGGGCACCATTTCCGGCTGTTTTTCCGACGGTGAAACTGCTGGCCGAACTGAGCAGCAGACGGCCTTGGGAGAGCAGTTCCTGGCAGGCAGCATTGGTTTCCTCCACCATCGCGGCATTCTGCTGGGTGGCGTGATCCATCTGGTTGATCGCGGTGTTGATCTCTTGCAGCCCCGTGGCCTGTTCCCGATAGGACTGGACGATCGAAACGATGCTGTCGCTGATGCGGTCGATCTGGTGGCCGATCTGGAGAAGGGCATCGCCCGTGTCGTTGACAAGCCCGACGCCGGCAGCGACCTCCTGATTGGAGCTGGTGATCAGAACCTTGATTTCCTTGGCCGCATTGGCCGATCTCTGGGCCAGCTCGCGCACTTCCTGGGCAACGACTGCAAAACCCTTGCCGGCCTCGCCCGCGCGGGCCGCCTCGACGCCGGCATTCAGCGCCAGGAGATTGGTCTGGAAGGCGATCTCGTCGATAACGCCGATGATGTGGCCGATCTGGCTGGACGAGGCCTGGATCCGGTCCATCGCCCCGATCGCATTGCGGACGACGGTTGCCGACGAATGGGCGCCCTTCTTCGTTTCCTCGACGAGGTGCCCGGCGCTCTCCGCCTTCTGTGAAGAGGTTCTGACCGTCGTGGTGACCTGGCCAAGCGAGGCGGCGGTCTCCTGGAGAGCGGCGGCCTGTCGTTCCGTGCGCTGGGCCAGCTGATCGGCGGCGCCGGCAAGCTCGCTGGAACGATCTTCCACCTGGTGAGAGGCTTCCTTGATTTCGGTCAGGGCGGCGGCAACCGCCTCGACCATGTTGTTGAAATCCTGTTGCAGTTTCTCAAAATCCGGCCCGAGACCATTGAGATGAATCGAAAAGTCGCCTCCGGCAAGCCTTTCCAGCGCATCTCCAAGCTGTGCCATGACGGCCCGTTGCGTGTTGCTGGTTTCCTCGGTGATCCGCGCGTTGCGGGCGCGTTCCTCGTCAAGCGACTGGCGCTGCTCGGCGGCGATGCGCTCTTCTTCGACCTTCGCAATCGCCTCGCCGCGGAACACTTCCAGCGCGCGGGAGAGAACGCCTATCTCGTCACCATTGCGCTGGTATTCGATTGGGGATGTGAGGTCGCCGGTTTGCAAAGCGATGATGCGCGCGCTGAGGTTCCTGACCGGGCGTCCGACAAGCCGGCGCATTGCGAGGAGAAAGGCTGTGACAGCGACGGTGATGACGAGCAATTGGATAAGGAGGGTGGCCAGCACTTCCTCCTGCGCGGTGGCGAGGATTTTCTCCACCGACCAGGCGGTGAAGAGATAACCCGTGACCTTGCCCCCTTTGTCCGGGGGCAGGGGCACGACGATCCCGACCAGACCTCTGGAAGTCAGCGTCGTATCGACAACTGTCTTGTCGGGTTTCTGACCGATAGTCTGGGCCAATTCGGTTGAAGACAGGACGCCTGCCACGCCTTCGCGTGCCCAGATGTCGACCGGGACGAGCTCGGCGTTGAACGCGGCGAATTGGACCAGGTCGAGGTTAGGGTTGTCGCGCTGCAGAGTATAGGCTTCCCGCACCGCGTTGACCTTGCCCCATTTCACGCCGCCGGCTGCAGCCGACGCGAACTGCTCGGTACCGCGCGACCAATGCGCCGTCGCCGTGCTGATCAGCAAGCGCGTTTCCGATATCCAGGTATAGGTGGCCAAGGCGGAAACGCCACAAATATTGACCGCGACGATAAGCGCCGCCAGTTTGGTGGTCAGCGGCATCCTATTCAAAATATCACGCATGCGGGCCTCGATGTCATGCAGACGCGACTGGGAGACCCCAGTCTGGCGGATTGAACTCGGACATCGTACGCTGAGGGTGTTACACGGCAGGCATCATGCCCGCGTCGCCATTGTCAGGCAAAGCCTACGGACGACAGTGTTCCTCCTTTATATGAAGAAAAAATAAAATTAGCACACCCTTATGAGGAAAGGGCAACCGGCAGGTGAAATATTGCACCTGGGACGATCTCCCGACGCGAGATCCTTGATGAAAGCCAATTCGAGCCGCGCGGGGTTCTCCACGAGCCCTCACGATGCCGAAATCAACGATTTTTCACCGCGGCCTTCGGGGACGCACAGGATTTGTGGCTGGCCCGCGCCGAAACGCTTCGGCGGAGAGGGGCGCCACATCGCCCTTCTCCTTACCGTCCACAACTCCCGCTCGAACCTCGCCGCGACAGGCTAGCTGCGTTCGGCTTTGGCGATCGGCTCCTGGTAGGTGAAGCCCATGTCCCAGGGGAAATAGATCCAGGTGTCCTGGCTGACTTCCGTGACGAATGTGTCGATGGTCGGCACGCCGGAGGGTTTTGCGTAGACGCAGGCGAAATGCGCCTTCGGCAGCATGGTACGCACTTCCGATGCCGTCTTGCCGGTATCGGTCAGGTCGTCGATGACAAGGACGCCGGCGCCTTCGTCGACCGTCAGTTCGGGAGTGATTCCCTTCAGCAGGTTCATTTCGCCCTGGTTGACGTAGTCGTGGTAGGAGGCGATACAGACCGTCTCGATGAGGCGGATATTGAGTTCGCGCGAAATGATCGCCGCCGGCACCAGGCCGCCGCGGGTGATACAGACGATCGCGCGGAAATCCTGCTTGAGGCCTGCGAGACGCCAGGCAAGCGCCCGGGCGTCGCGATGGAATTGATCCCAGGAAACGGGGAAGGCTTTTTCGGGAAGAGACATGAGGCTGGCCACCATTAGCGAAAGCATGTTGTTGGCTCTCGCTAATAGCGGCAATTCGCCCGAAGACGCAAGGATTTGTCAGCGGGAAAGCAAAGTCAGCGCCGTCATCGAATCAAGCAGGGTACGGGTGACGCCGCCAAACAGCATTTCCCACCAGCGCGCGTGGCCGTAACCACCCATCACCAGCAGGTCGACGCTGCCCTCCGAGAGGTGGTTCTCGATCGCCGCTGCCGCCGTGAGGCCGCTCTTTCGCTGGGTTGACAGCGTCACGTTGATACCGTGCCGGGCAAGGGTGGTAGCGATCTCGGCCCCTGCCATTTCCGGCGTCTGGCCGCCGCGGTCGCCCGGATCGACGCAAAACACCTCGACGCTATCGGCACCTTTGAGGAACGGCATCGAATCGAAGGTCGCCCGCGCCGCCTCCCGCGAACCGTTCCAGGCGATCATCACCCGCTTGATCGGTTGCGGCACCTTCATCGTGTAGGGGATGAGCAGCATCGGCCGACCGCTGTCGAAGAGGAAGGTTTCCAGATCGGCGCGGTGATCCGCGTGGGCGGGATCGCTCTGGCTCGCGACGATCAGGTCGACGGCATGGGCGGTATCCATCACCGAGTGGGAGCCGTAACCGGCCGACGACATGAAGCTGCGCCATTCGACGGAAAGGCCCTCGCGGGCCGATTGCGCCTTGAAGATCCGCTCGACCTCCGCCGTTTCCTTCTGCGCAGCGTCCTGAAGGATCTGCACGGCGGCGGGATCGGGGATTTCCATCGGCGCGATCAGCGGCACGGCGGCGAGCGTTTCGGCATGCACGCCGATCAGATGGGCGGAAAACCGTTCGGCGAGCGCGATGCCGAAATCGGTGATCTGCCGGGCGTTTTGAGGTGTGTCGAGAACGGCGAGAATGGTCTTGTAGGCCATGGCTGTATCTCCTCATCAACTGGTTCCGCGGGATTGGAAACCAGTCTATGATAAATACGTGTGTCGCGCCTTGATCCCGGTCAAGGAGCGCGCTGCCGGCAATCAGGAGACAGAGTGCCGCGGTCAGGCATCGGCTGTCGGATTGGTGGCGATCTTGGCGCGGTCGATGCCGGCGATCATCTCCGCCACGGCTTGCGCGGCCGCATCCAGAACCTGCGGATCGCGGGCGCGCACGACGATCTCGGTCGAGAACCGCTGCCCGTCATATTTCGGATAGGAGCCGATGCTGGTCTGAGGATGCGCCTTCTGCACCGCCGAGAGAAGTGTGCCGATATCACCCTCGCCATAGGGGCAGGGCAGCGCCCGCGACAGCATTTTTGCGCCCGAGCGCAACATCGGCAGCACGTTGTCGACCATCGCCTGGAAGACCTGCGGCACGCCGGCCATCACATAGACATTGCCGATGATGAAGCCGGGAGCGGTCGAGACCGGGTTCGCGATATGTTTGGAGCCTTCAGGCATGCGGGCCATGCGCTGGCGCGCCTCGGTGAATTCCATCTCCCGGCGCTTGTACATGTCGGCAAGCAGCTTCATCGCGTCGGGATCGTGGATGCAGGGCACGCCGAAGGCTTTCGAGATCGCATCGGCGGTGATGTCGTCATGGGTAGGGCCAATGCCGCCCGAGGTGAAGACGTAGTCGTAGCGGCCGCGCAGGGCATTCAGCGCCTCGACGATCGCATCCTCCTCGTCGGCGACGATCCGCACTTCCTTGAGGTCTATGCCCGAAAGCGTCAGCAGATCGGCGAGATGGCCGATATTCTTGTCCTTGGTCCGGCCCGACAAAAGTTCGTCGCCGATGGCGAGCATGGCGGCGGTGACGATCAAGGATGGTTGCGACGCTTCAGACATGGATATTCCTCCGTAGGTGCCACACTCCTAAGCCCAAATTTTTCGAGGCAGAAGCGATTTTGTCGGGACGGCTGCAGAAACCGCGTCTGTTACGAATTTATGATCCGCAAGCGAAATATCGTCTTCGAATGCTGAACAGTGCGTAGACCCGGCAGGGGCTGTCGCCAAGCTGTGAAGCCGTTACATCTGGGCCTGGTTCTGGCCGCAGACGGCCTTGTTCACACATCAGACATCGAATGGAGAAGATCATGGCGAAGGTTCTCGTGCTTTATTATTCCGCTTACGGCCACATCGAGAAGATGGCCTACGCCGTCGCGGAAGGCGCGAACTCGGCAGGCGCCGACGTGACGGTCAAGCGCGTTCCGGAACTGGTTCCGGACGAGGTCGCAAAGGCCTCCTACTACAAGATGGACCAGCAGGCTCCGGTCGCGACCGTCGAGGAGCTGACCGAATACGACGCGATCATCGTCGGCGCCGGCACCCGCTTCGGCACCGTCGCTTCGCAGATGCGCAATTTCTGGGATCAGACCGGCGGCCTCTGGGCGCAGGGCAAGCTGGTCGGCAAGATCGGCTCGATGTTCACTTCGTCCGCTACCCAGCACGGCGGCCAGGAATCGACCATCCTCGGCTTCATTCCGACCTTCCTGCATCAGGGCATGGCGGTCGTCGGCCTGCCTTATGCCTTTGCCGGCCAAATGGGCACCGAAGAAGTCAAGGGCGGTTCGCCCTACGGCGCCAGCACGATCACCAACGGCGACGGCTCGCGCCAGCCTTCCGAGATCGAACTCGAAGGCGCCAAGTTCCAGGGCGCCCACGTCGCCAAGCTGGCTGCCAAGCTCGCCGGCTGATTGAATTGCCATGAATTTCCGAAGGGCGCGGCGAGAGATCGCCGCGCCCTTCGTTCGTCAGGCCATGTTTTTTCGCAACCGGCGAACCGCTTCCGCGATTTGGGTGCTTGACGACGCCCCGCAACTTCAAGAAACAGGACGCCAAGCGGACGTGGCGAAACTGGTAGACGCAAGAGACTTAAAATCTCTCGGCCTTTGGTCATGCGGGTTCGATCCCCGCCGTCCGCACCAAGCCTGGCCGTGCCTGCAACCGTTTGCGATGAAGACCGTTTGATATCCACTTCGATGGAGGCGTGCTTTGGGCTTTACCTTTGCGATCGGCGATATCCACGGCTGCCTGGCGCAGTTGAAGGAGCTGCTCGGGCAGGTGGAAGACCATGCGCCGTCCGGGCATGTGATCTTCATCGGTGATTACATCGACCGCGGGCCGAAGAGCAGGGGCGTGCTCGACCTTGTCATGGCCGGGCCGCGGAAAGAGGGCTGGCGGTGGACGGCGCTCAAGGGCAATCATGAGGACATGATGGTTCGCGCGCATCAGAACCGCGGGCACGACGAGATCACCTGGCTCGACAATGGCGGCCGCGAGACGATGGTTTCCTTCGAGGGTTACGTGCCGCCCCTGGTGCTGTCATGGTGCGCGCATCGTCCCCTGATCCTTGTCGACGAGCACCGGATCTTCGTGCATGCCGGCGTCGACGAGACGCTGCCGCTCAATGGGCAGCGGGAGCGCGACCTGATCTGGAAGCGATTTGCAAGCGACGATGACGGCGAATTCTGGGGCCGGCATCTCTGCCACGGCCACACGCCGCTTCCCGGCAATCCACAGACGATCGGAAACCGCACCAATATCGACAGCGGCTGCGTGTTCGGCGGCGAACTGACCTGTGCCGTCTTCGACGACGATGAGCCCGGCGGGCCGCTCGAATTCCTGCGCGTGCCGGGCTAGTGCCGCCAGAAAACCGGCGTCAGCAGGACCAGCACGGTCAGGATTTCGAGACGTCCGAGCAGCATCATCAGCGACAGGAGATAGAGCGCCGGATCGCTGATCGTGGAAAAGTTGCCGACGGGACCGACGATCGGGCCGATGCCAGGACCGACGTTCGAGAGCGCGGTGATGACCGAGGACGTGGCGGTCAGGACGTCGTAACCCAACAGCGCCATGCCGACGCTGCCGACGACCCAGAGGAAAATGTAGAGGCTGACGAACAGGAAGACCGCGCGCTGCGTTTCGGCATCCACCGTCAGGCTGCCGTAACGTACGGGGTAGATCGCGTTCGGATAGATAAGCTTGTTCAGCCCGGCGCGGATGACGTTGACCATCACCACGAAACGATAGGCCTTGATGCCGCCGGCCGTCGAGCCTGAGCAGCCGCCCACGAAGGTGGCGAAGAAGGCGACGAGCACCACGAACGGTCCCCAGAGCGTATAGTCGTCGCTCGCAAAGCCGCCGGTCGACAGGATCGAGGTGATGTTGAAGAACGAATGGATCAGGGCGTCGTCCAGTTCGACGCCATTTCTCAGGTGGTGGTAGACGGCAACGACGATCGAGATGAGGCAGAGATAACCGAGGAAAACCAGGATCTGCGGATCGCGCAGCGTATCCAGCCGCCCGCGCACGGCAAGCAGGATCAGCACCGAAAACGGCAGGCTGGAGATCGCCAGGAAGACGTTGCCGACGACCAGAAGCCCGTTGTTGTCGAAATAGCCAAACGACATGTCGTGCGTCGAGAAGCCGGCCGTCGCGATCGTCGACATCGCATGGTTCAGCGCATCGAAATGGTCCATGCCGGCGAGATCGTAAGCGATTGTGCAGGCAAGCGTCAGTAGGACGTAGACGATCAGGAAGGCACGGGTGAAACTGGCAAGCCGGGCGAAAGGCTTGTCGTTGGTCTCCGACGATTCAAGCTTGAAGATCGAGGCGCCGCCGACTTTCAGGAACGGCAGGACGAACAGGCCGAGGCCGACGATTCCGATGCCGCCGAGCCAGGTGAGCAGCGAGCGCCAGAGCAGGATGCCGGGCGGCATGGTGTCCAGCCCGACGATCACGGTCGAGCCGGTCGTGGTAATGCCGGAAATCGATTCGAACAGCGCCTGCGCGAACGAGAGTTCGTGTTCGGCAAGGAAGAGCGGAATGGCGCCGACCACGGAAAACATCGCCCAAAGGACGTTGACCAGCAGGAAGCCGAGACGCTTGTTGAAGACTGGCGGGGGGCCATGGGTCGCGAGCGCAGCCGCCGCTGCAAGTCCGCCGACCATGAGGCCGGACATTGCGAAAACCTGCCAGTCGCGATGCCCGTAATAAAGGTCCACCATCGCCGGCAGGAACATGGCGAGCGACAGGTAGAGTGCGCAGAGCGCCGTTATGTAGATGACCGACCGAAGAAGATTGGCGTTCAAAAATGGTTGTCCCGAAGTTCGCGGCAACTGAAAGAAGCTTTGTCTCAGCCGTAAGCCTATGGCATAGCGGGACCATTCTTGAAATTCAATGGATGGCCGATGTGACCAAGGCAGGTGTGACCGGGGCAGGCGTGACGAAAGCCGCCGTGGACGAAGCGAAAGTCGCGATGCGGGAGATTTTTCCCGAAACGCCGCTGCAGATGAACGAGCACCTCAGCCGGCGTTATGGTGCCGAAATCTGGCTGAAACGCGAAGACCTGTCTCCGGTCCGCTCCTACAAGATCCGCGGCGCCTTCAACTTCCTGCGCAAGGCGATTGCCTCGGGCGCCAAGGGCAAGACCTTCGTATGCGCCTCGGCCGGTAATCACGCGCAGGGTTTTGCCTTCGTCTGCCGGCATTTCGAAGTGCCGGGCGTGGTCTTCATGCCGGTGACGACGCCGCAGCAGAAGATCGACAAGACCCGCATGTTCGGCGGCCCTTTCATCACCATCCGGTTGATCGGCGACATTTTCGACCAGTGCTATGCGGCGGCCCGCGCCTATGTGGAAGAGATCGGCGGCGTCATGGTTCCGCCTTTCGACGACGCAGACATCATCGAGGGCCAGGCGACCGTTGCGGCTGAACTGGTCGAGCAATTGCCGGAAGGCGTGACGCCCGATCTGGTCATCCTGCCGGTCGGCGGCGGCGGGCTTTCGTCGGGCACGACCGGCTATCTGAAGGAGATCGTCAAGCGGGAAGACTTTCTCTTCACCGAGCCGGAAGGCGCCCCGAGCCTCAAGAAGAGCCTCGAAGCCGGCGAACCGATCACGCTCGCCAAGCTCGACAACTTCGTCGACGGTGCCGCGGTGGCGCGGATCGGCGACCTGAATTTCGAGGCGCTGAAGGGATTTTCGCCGGACCAGGTCCTGCTGGTGCCGGAAAACGCGATTTGCGTGACGATCACCGAGATGCTCAATGTCGAGGGTGTCGTGCTGGAGCCGGCCGGTGCCCTGTCGATCACCGCGCTGGAGATGCTGGGACGCGAAAAGCTCGCCGGCAAGACGGTGGTCTGCGTTGTCTCGGGCGGCAATTTCGATTTCGAGCGCCTGCCGGACGTCAAGGAACGCGCCATGCGCTATTCCGGTCTCAAGAAATACTTCGTGCTGCGGCTTGCTCAGCGCCCCGGCGCGCTGCGCGATTTCCTCAATCTCCTGGGCCCGGAAGACGATATCGCCCGCTTCGAATACCTGAAGAAATCGGCCCGCAATTTTGGCTCAATCCTGATCGGCATCGAAACGGTGAGGCCGGAGAATTTCGCCGGCCTGCTCGAACGGTTCGATGCGGCCGGCATGGGGTATCAGGACATTACCGAGAACGAGATCCTGGCGAACCTCGTCATCTGAGGACGGTCTGCAGCCAGGCGATGGTCTGGTCGGCAAGCGGTCCGGTGGTCGCCGGGGAGACGATGTCGCCGGCAATCACATGGTTGCCGGGATCACCGGTCTTTCCCACGTCGAAAAGCGCGTGAGGCCCGCCCCAGCGAGCTGCGACCGCGCGCACCTTGTCGGGTCGGATGACCAGGTCGAGCGAGGAATAGAGGAATAGCGCCGGCGTCTTGATCTGCTCGACGGGGCTCTCGACCGAGAGCTTCACGAGTGCGGCCATCGGGAGCAGCGCTTTTGTCGGATAGCGGGTCGTCCAGTGAGCGGCATGACGGTCGCTATAGGGCGTGAAACCGCGGCTTTCGCCGAGTAGCAGTTTTGAAAGCTGCGACGCGACCGGTGTCGTCAGAAGAAATGCGGCAAAGCTGTTGATGCCGTAGTTCGGCGATACGAACACGGCCGCCGAGATGCGCGATGCGATCTTCGGATCGGCAAGCGCCAACGTCGCAAGCGAGGCGCCGGTCGAGGTGCCGATGACGATGACGCGATTGCCGAGTGCTTCGCCGATCGCGAGACTTTCGGTAAAATCCGCCAGCCAGTCTTTGATGCTTGGCTCCCCCATGGCATCGCCGCTGCGGCCATGGCCGGCGAGACGGGTGAAATAGAGATTGGCACCGAGTGCTGCCGCGATGCGGTCGGGCAGGGGGCGTATCTCCTCGGCCGAAGCCGAGAAGCCGTGCAGGTAGACGATCGCGAAAGGCGTCTTTGCCTTCGTCGCCGGGTCGGCCCAGACGATGCGTTTGGCGGCACCCGGCCGGATGTCCGGATAGCGGCTTTCGCTGGCGGCAAGATAGGCATCTATGTCGGCGCCGAGGCGGGCCTTGTCGAAGGCGGGGAAACCGTCAGCGGGCATGCGTGGGCCGGACATCAGCATCACTCCTAAGGCGGCGATCAGGATCGCGCACACATAAATGATCGCCCGCCATGACAAGAAACTCCTCCGCATCCGGCGCTCCCTCCGAACCGAATGAGATGATAGGCGGGCTTCGTGACGGCGGGAAGTCTATCGGCCGCAGATATGCGGCCTGGCGGGCAGGGCACAGAAGCCGCGGCGTTCCACCTCAGGTCGGGTCTTCTCGATGACGTTGGTCCAGACGAGGCCTGCAAAGCGTGAAGGCACCATGTCCCACGCATCCCGGTCGTCTATGCCGGACGATCCGGCGTCGCCGGCTTCGAACGGGCCGATCAGCACGACATCCGATCCCGCCGCCTGCATCCGGTCGTAGAAACGCTCCGGCCAGCCCCAGAGCAGGAAGGCAAGATTGGCCGGGACCGGCACCAGGGTATCGCGGCAGGCTTCCGGCACATGGCCGCTCCATCCGAGCGCCAGGTAGTTGAGGAGGCAGGATTTGGCGGAGCGATTGGAATAGCCGGGAAGGCCAGGGACGAGCGCCACCGCTTTTTCGGTCGGCTCGTTTCCGCCATAAACGCCGAACGCCGCCGCCCGGGCAACGGGGTCGGTATTGAGAAGCGTTGCCAGAACTTCGCCTTCCTCTGTGCGGCGGCTCTTGAAGTTGATCAGGAAACGACGCTCCGGCAGCGCCGTAAAAACCTCCGGCAAGGTTGGCATCAGGCCCTTGCCCTGGCCTCGGAACGGAAAGGTCCGGCCGCCGTCGGCGGTGTAGCCGTAGCCGATGTCGAGTGTCTTCAGGACCGGCATGGGGGTCTGTTCGGTAACGCCCTTGGCCTCGGTGCGGCAATCGAGCGTCCAGTCGTGGAAAACGGCAAACTGCCTGTCCGGCGTCAGGTGCACGTCGAGTTCGACGACGTCGGCGCCGGCATCGAAGGCGGCCTTCATTCCTGCCACGGTATTTTCCAGGTAGGCATGCGTCGGCGGCAGCATCAGGCTCGCGGTGCAGGTGTCGTTCCGGACGTTGGTGTCATCGAAAAGCTGGTGCTGGCCGCGATGGGCAATGATCCTGAGCGGACGGTCGTCCGGAAATCGGGAGAAGAGGGAGGTATTGCCGATCCAAAGCGCGGCGATGACAGCGAAAAGTATTGCGGCGATCTTCCATTTCATGCGGACGGCTCCTGAAGCGTGCGGATGGACATCAGACGCTCGAGCGCGACTTTTCCTTGGGTGCCCCGCTTCCGGCTTGCGCGGGAATATGCTAGGCAGCCGCCATGGCTTCGTTTCTGTCCAATATTTTCTCGATGTTCTCCGGTGGCGGCAAGTCGGCCGAGGCACCTGCCGCTTCCGCCAAGCCCGTCGAGCATGGCGGCTGCATCATCCATCCGGCACCGATCCGCGAAGGGTCGCAGTTCCGGCTTGCCGGACGTATCGAGAAGGACGTAGAAGGCGAGACCTTGGTGCGTAATTTCGTCCGCGCCGACGTCTTCACCTCGATGGACGACGCGGTCGAATATACCGTCCGCAAGGCTCAGCAGATCATCGACCAGAACGGCCCCTCGCTGTTTTCCGATGGGGAGAAGTCGCGCTCCGCGTGACATGCGTTCCGCATTGTGATCGCAAAGATTGCCGGCCACACTCAAAATTAAAGCATTAGCGATAGCTTGAAGCATCTGTTCCGATGTCTTTCTGCGGTCGACTTTTTAATGCGATCTCGCCAGTCATATTTTATGCTTTTTGTCGGTTCCGGGCTTTCCGGCGGCCTTATCCCGGGTTTTGCCTTCGCGGATGATCTCCTTTCGGACACTTCCCGGCTGGATATGACCTGGGTGCTCGTCGCCGCGGGACTGGTGATGATGATGCAGGTCGGCTTCCTTCTGCTCGAAGCCGGCATGGTGCGCTCGAAGAACTCGATCAACGTGGCGCAGAAAAATCTCCTCGATTTCGTCTTCGGCGTCGTCGCGTTCGCCGCGGTCGGCTTCATGATCGCCTTCGGCCGTTCGAACGGCTTCCTGTTCGGGACCCAGAGCGAGTTCTATTTCCTGCGCGGTCTCGACAGCTGGCAGTCGGCCTTTTTCGTCTTCCAGGTCATGTTCTGCGGCACCGCCGCGACGATCGTGTCGGGCGCCGTCGCCGAGCGCATGAAGCTGGCGGCCTATGTCTTCGGCTCGTTGTTCATGTCGGGGCTGATCTATCCGGTCTTCGTGCACTGGGCCTGGGGATCGGCACTGTTCCCGAACGCATCCGCCTTCCTGTCGCAGATGGGGTTCGTCGATTTCGCCGGCTCCACGGTCGTCCATTCGACCGGCGGCTGGGTGGCGCTTGCGGCCTGCATGATCATCGGCCCGCGCATCGGCAAGTTCAATGCCGACGGCACGCCCGTCAGGATCGCCGGCCACAGCCCTGTGCTCTCGACCACCGGCGCGTTGCTGCTCTTCATCGGCTGGATCGGCTTCAACGGCGGTTCGGCACTCGGCGTGACCGACCAGGTGGCGCCGATCATCATGAACACGGTACTGGCCGGCGGCATGGGCACCTGCGTCGGTTATGTCATCGGCTTTTACCAGGACGGCGTCATCTTTCCGGAAAAATCGAATTCCGGCATGCTCGGAGGGCTCGTTGCCGTCACCGCCGGCTGCAATATCCTCGATCCGGCAAGCGCGCTGATGGTCGGGGCGATCGGTGGCGCGGTGGCGATCTTCGGCAATGCCTTCATCGAAAGAACGCTCAAGATCGACGACGCTGTCGGCGCGATCGGCGTGCATGCTTTTGCCGGCGTCACCGGAACTCTGCTTTTGGCGTTTCTCGCTCCGGTCGATCAGCTTCCGGCTGGCGGCAGGCTGGCGCAGTTGCACGTGCAGCTCGTCGGCGTCGGCGTCAATTTCTATTGGTCCTTCGGTCTCGGCTACGCCTTTTTCTGGGCGGCCGACCGGCTGATGCGCATCCGTGTTTCGGCGAAGGACGAAGAGGAGGGGCTGAACCTTGCCGAACACGCGACCCGCCTCGGCGTCGGCCATGTAGAGGATGCGCTGACCGATCTTCTCGGCGGCAATGCCGACCTGCGCAAGCGCCTTCCCATGGTCAAGGGCGACGAGGCGGAAAAGCTGACCGGGCTCTTCAACCGGCTGATGGACAATATCGAGCAGGAGGAACGCAGCCGCGGAGAGCTGATCGAACTCCGGCGCGACAACGAGGAATCAGAGCGCGTCGCAGCGCTTGCGAACGCTACGTTCGAAGCGATCCTGATCCACCGGGACGGGCTCATCGTCGACGGCAACGAACAGCTCGGCAAGATGATCGGCCTGCCGCTCGTCGAGATCATTGGCCGTTCTGCGTTCGATTTCCTGCATGACGGCGAGACGATCCGGGTCATCGACATGATGAAACTCAATGACGACAGCAGCCATGAGATCCGCGTGAGACTGGCGGACGGCGAGGAGATTCCCGTCGAGGCGCGCGGCCGCGACATCCTCTATCGCGGCGAGAAAGCCCGTATCGGCTGCCTCGTCGACCTCAGGGAGCGCAAGCTGGCGGAGAGCCGCATGCGCTACCTCGCTCTCCACGATCCGCTGACGGGGCTGCCGAACCGCGTACTGTTTTCCGAGCGGCTGACCGAATTGGTGGACGCGGCTGAAAACGGCAAGGGATGTGGCGTGCTGATGGTCGACCTCGACCGCTTCAAGGACATCAACGACATCCATGGCCACCAGGCAGGTGACACGGTGATCCGCGAAACCGCCGTCCGGCTTGCGGCCGAAGCCGGTCCGGACAACATCGTCGCTCGGCTCGGTGGCGACGAGTTCGCCGTCATCATCGCCGATACGTCCAATACAGATGAGCTGGAGAAGTTCGGCGATCGGCTGCTCGCCGCGATGGCTTACCCGATCGATATCGGCCACGGCGAGCGGGTCAATATCAGCGTCAGCATCGGCGGCGCGCTGTGCCCCGAAAATGCGGGGGACATGGATGCGCTGATCGGCTGCGCCGACGTCGCGCTCTATCATGCCAAGAATGCCGGCCGGAACGCTTGCCGAATGTTCAGGCCCGGCATGAACGAACTGATCGAAAAGCGCCGGGCGCTGGAAGTCGATCTGGAGATCGCCCTGCAGCGGGGTGAGTTCGAACTCTACCTGCAGCCGCGAGTGGAGGCGGAAAGCGGCCTCATTATCGGCCACGAGGCACTGTTGCGCTGGTTCCATCCGAAGCGCGGCATGATCAGCCCGGGCGATTTCATTCCGGTCGCCGAAGCCTCCGGCAAGATCATCCGGCTTGGCGCCTGGGTGCTTGCCGAGGCCTGCAGGATACTCGACGGCCTTGACGGCCATATCAGTGTCAACGTCAGCCCGCTGCAGTTCCGTCACGCGGATTTCGTCGCCGATCTTGCCGAACTGCTGGAGCGCACCGGCGCCGATCCGCACCGGATCGAGCTCGAGATCACCGAGAGCGTGCTGATCGAGGACGACAAGCGCGCCGTGCAGATACTCAACGACCTGAAGCGCATGGGCTTCCACATCGCGCTCGACGATTTCGGCACCGGGTATTCGTCGCTGAGTTATCTCAGCCGCTACCCGTTCGACACGATCAAGATCGACCGCAGTTTCGTCAACAACCTGAACCTCGTCGACAATGCGCAGATCATCGTACGCACGATCATCGACCTCGGCACCGGCCTTGGCATGAAGATCGTCGCGGAAGGCGTCGAAACGACCGAGCAGGCGCTGTTCCTCGCGCATGCAGGCTGCGACGAGTTGCAGGGCTATCTTCTCGGCAAGCCCCGGAAAGTCAGCGAGATCGCGCGCGAGATCGACCCGGCGATCGCCACTCAGCTCCGTAACGTGCCAAAGAAGCTGCCGGAGATCCAGGATTACCCGACGTTCGAAGGGGAAGCCCTCCAGCCGTTATTGCATAGTCATGCATAATGGCCATAATCCATACGGGTTGGAGCACGTAAAACGATAGCTGTTACAGCGGTATAGCACCTGCAAGGGGTGGAAGCGGATCGAAATGCAAGCGTTCAATCTGGCCCTCTTCCTTCTGGAAGCGGTGATCTACTTCTCAGTCATGACGGCGTTCCTGCATTTCCGTCGCCAACTCGGCCTCGGGGTGTTCCTGGCTGCACTCGGCGTCATGCATTTCATGGAGACCTACCTTGCCGCGGTCTTCTACATCGATCTTCCATTCGGCACCGTTTCACCAGGCTCGTCGGTCTTTTTTGCCGGAAAGCTGATGATGATCCTGCTTCTTTACCTGAAGGAGGACGCGGCGGTCGTTCGCCAGCCGATCTACGGGCTTTTCCTGGGTAATCTCCTGACGGTCGGCATCGCCCAGCTTCTCCAGGCGCATGAAGTCGTGGCACTGCCCGGCGGCCGCGCTGCCGACATGGATTTCCTGAACGAGATGGGATGGCTGATGATATGGGGCACCGCGCTGCTCTATGTCGACGCGATCGGCGTCATCCTGCTTTACGAGCGGCTGGGCCGCGTCCTGCGCAGCAATGTCGTGCTGCGCTTCGCGATCAGTGGCGCGGCCATGCTGACCTTCGACCAGATCGGCTTCTATTCGGCACTCAACATCCTCTTCGGAGCGCCGCCTTCGGTCTTCTTCGGCAGATGGTATGCCAAGCTGCTGTCCGTGGTGCTCTATTCGCTGCTTTTTGCCGTCTATCTCAAGATCGAGCAGATCCCGCGGCTCGCCAGATCGACGCGCGAGATCACCGATATCTTCAACGACCTGACGTTTCGCGAGCGTTATCAGGCGCTGCTTGCCAAGAGCGGCGTCGACGGGCTGACCGGACTTTTCGACCGCGGGCGTCTGGAGGCGGATGTTCCGAAGCTCATTCACCGCTGTCTCGATCGTGGAAACGGGCTCAGCCTCATCATCGTCGACGCGGATCATTTCAAGCAGGTCAACGACCTCTTCGGCCATCTGAAGGGGGACGAGGTGCTGAAGGAGGTTGCCCTGTGCCTGCAGGCAGGTTCACGCCCGAGCGACCATCTCTCCCGCTTCGGCGGCGAGGAATTCGTGCTGATCCTGCCCGATACCGATCACGACAGCGCCCTGATGATCGCTGAACGTCTGCGGACCGCCATCTGTCGTTCGGTCATTCGTCCCGACGGCCAATGTGTCACCGTCTCGATCGGTGTCGCGACGGCTCCGGAAGACGGACACGCGCTCGATACGCTGCTCGGGCGCGCCGACGAACGCCTCTACCGCGCAAAAAACGACGGCCGGGACAATGTCCACGGCCGTCTTGGCAGGCTCGTCCCGTCAGGCGCAGGGACGGCTTAAGCGGCGAGAGCGAGCTGCCGATTGCGCTGCTGGGCGCTGGCGATCGCCTTTTCAGCAGCTTCGGGGCCGAAGGCGACGCCTTCGACATAGACGACTTCCACATCCGTCATGCCCAGGAAGCCGAGCACCGTCGTCAGGTAGGGAAGGGCATGGTTCATGCCGGCAGCCGGGCCTTCGGAATAGACGCCGCCGGATGCGAGCACGATATAGGCCTTCTTGCCGGTGGCGAGGCCTTCCGGGCCTGCAGCCGTATAGCGGAACGTCTGGCCGGCGCGGGCGACGTTGTCGATCCAGCTCTTCAGCGTCGAATAGATGTTGAAGTTGATGAGGCCGGTGGCGATGACCAGGGTATCGGCAGCCATCAGTTCGGCGACCAGCTTGTCCGAATAGTCGGCGGCGGCAGCTTCCGCGGGGGTGCGGTCGGCCGCCTGCTTGCGGATGGCGGACGTGGTGACGCTGTCGAGATGCGGGATGGGGTTTGCGCCGAGATCGCGATGGACGACCGAGGTGCCGTTGTCGCGGGCGCTCAGCTCGTTGGCAAGGTCATGGGCGACCTTGCTGGAGAGCGAGTCGTTGCCGCGCGGGCTGGAGGTGACGAGGAGGATGGAGGACATGCTTTTTTCCTTATCTGGAGATCTTGCCTGCAGTCTTGGGCCTGCAGCAGGATTGAAGAGCGGGTGGATCCGCTGTGTTCGAGAGAACAGATAAGCGTGGACGCCCATCGACAAAACTGGGATAATATCGAAGGTACCTATCGAAAATTTGGATGATGACCATGGATGCCAATCCCACACTCGATCAGTTGCAGGTGTTTCTGGCGGTTGCCGAGACGGGCAGCTTTTCCGCAGCTTCGCGGGCGCTGAACCGGGCGCAATCGGTGGTGAGCTACACGATCGGCAATCTTGAAGCCCAGCTGGACGTGGCGCTTTTCGAGCGCAGCGGCGCCCGCCAGCCGAAGCTAACCGAAGCGGGCAAGGCGCTGCTGACCGACGCCCGGCGCATCGTCGCCGACCTCCAGGTGATGCGCGCCCGGGCAAAGGGCATCAAGCAGGGGCTGGAGGCAGAACTGTCGGTGGCACTGAGCGTGATGGTTCCGTCGGATGCGGTTGTGGCGGAGCTGCGGGAGTTCAGGGAGAGGTTCCCGAGCGTGGCGCTCAACCTCAATGTCGGCGAGCTCGGCATGGTCATGGAAATGGTCATCACCGGTAAGGCCGACATCGGCATAGGTGGATCGATCCTTCGGCAGGAGGATTCGGTCGTGATGGAGAAGATCGGCTACTCCTTCATGATTCCGGTCGCTGCCGCCGAACATCCGCTTGCGAAACTCGGTCGGCCTCTGACGCTCGCAGACGTGCGCGAAGAGGTCCAGATGGTCGTCACGGATACGTCCGGGCTGACGAAGGGCCGCGATTTCAACGTTCTGTCCTACAAGACATGGCGCGTCGGCGACATCGCCACGAAGTATCAGCTGATCAAGGGTGGTCTCGGCTGGGGCGGCCTGCCGGCGTCCGTCGCCGGAAGGGACATCATGGGCGGAACTCTCGTTGCGCTCGACCTCGAAGCCTACGAGCAGAGCCAGTACCCGCTCTATGCCATGCGCAAGGCAGCAAACCCGCTGGGGCCTGCAGGCCGGTGGCTGGTCGAGGCCATGGAGCGCCGCCTTTCGACCTGCCCGAGCCATGGCGACTTCAAGCAGATGCTCGGTATCGAACCTCGGGAAGCGATACCTCAAGCCGCCGAATAGCCGAAGCGGTTCGGACCGGGCGCGTCGAAGCCGGGTTCAAAGCCACTCGATGCGCTTGAGGATCCACAGCGTGCCGGCGGAAATAACGATGACCAGCGCAACGATCATCAGGAAAGCCCAGGTGTCGTTGACGCCGGGAATGCCGCCGACATTCATGCCGAAGAGACCGGCGACGACGCTCGGGGGCAGGAGCAGGGCCGCCAACGCGGCAAGCCGGTTGGAATTGCGCGCGATCCGTTCGCCGATGACCGTCGAAAGGTCGTCATGAAGGATGCCGGTACGGTCGCGGATTGCGTCGAGATATTCGATGAACCGCATCAGTTTGTCGATGACCTCGCGGAAGCGGAGCTTGTCCCGTTCCCTGAGCCATGGGGCGTCGTCGTGCTCGATCCTGTTGAGCGCGTCGCGTTGCGGCGCGAGATAGCGGCGTAGCTGCACGGCGCGGCGACGCAGCAGCTTGAGCCTCTGGCGGACCTCGCCAGCTTCTCCCTTGAAAATCAGCTCGTCGAGTTCGTCGACCTCTTCGTCCATGTCGTCGAGCACCGGCTCCAGGTCGCGGACGAGCTTGTCGCTGACGAGTGCCAGAAGTTCCCCCGCCTGCCGGGGACCCTTGCCGTGGTCGAGCGCCCGGCGGATATCGCGTAGCGCCGTGATGTAGTGGCCGCTGTCCCGCAATGTCACCAGCCGGTGTTCGTCCACCCAGATATGCAGGGGCACGAGGTCGATCTCGTCCGAGTTTTTCTCTGCTTCTTCCGGCGGAGCGGCGCAGACACCGCGCAGGATGATCAGCAGTCCGTCGCCCAGGGGCTCGACGCGCGGACGGGAATCCTCTGCAAGAAGTGCTTCCGCCACCAGCGGATCGAAGCCGCCATTGGTATTGATCCATTCCGCCGTGGCCGGATGATCGCGCTCGAAATGCAGCCAGACGAGACCGTCTCCGGGCTTCCAGCTGCAGGCCTCCGCCATGTTCATCGTCCTGCAGCCACCATGCCCGTCGAGGACAAGGGCGAAGCGCAGGCCGGGCTCGTTTCCGTAGCTCACTTCTGTCTTGGTCTTTTCGAGCATTGATGCGCGTCCTCCTCACGCCAGGGTCCGTCGATTTTATCAGCAAGTATCGTGCACGCGAAGTGTAACCATTCCCTTCAGAAGGATGGGTCGGCCCGAGCGCCGCTGCGAGTTGACGCTGTTTCACCCTCTGCTATAACGGCGTCACGGTCAGCAGTTCACCGAGGCGTCGCCGTCCCGAAAGGGAAGCTAAACCTGCACAGACGAAGATGATCAGCACTTATCCCGTGCTCCAGTCGACAAGCCGGCGACCAGCGACACCCTGATTTTTAGGGAATGGCGCGTTGAAGGATAAGACATGCCGAGATCCATCTTTCCCATGGAGATCGCCGACCTGTCGGCTTTCGCCAAATCCCTTCGCAGCGAAATCCTCAGGTTCGATCACAAGCCGAGCCATCTGGAGATGCTCAATCTCCTGACGCGCGCAGCGGGTTTCCGCAACTACCAGCATTTTCGGGCTGCCGCCAAAGCGGCCGACGTCATCGCCGAGTGGCGCCCGGTGCTGGACGACATGCCGGCGCCCGATGAGGCGCGGGTGCTGAAGACAGCTCGCCATTTCGACGAGGAGGGCAGGCTGGTGCGCTGGCCCGGCAAGCGCGGGCAGCAGGAAATCTGCCTCTGGTTCCTATGGTCGAAGATACCGGCGGACCGGGAGTTCACCGAACGTCAGATCAGCGATCTGCTGAACACGCTGCACCTCTTCGGCGACGCTGCGATGTTGCGCCGGGACCTCTTCGATTTCGGTCTCGTCCAGCGCACCCGCGACGGCCGCGAATACCGCCGGATCGAACAGAAGCCGCCGGCGGAATTGAAGCTGATGCTGTCGCGGATCGGTCTCGCCAGGGCAAAGGCCGCATAACCGTCAGCCGGCCCACCGGATCGGTCTCAATCGCGATCGTGAGCCATCGGCCGGGACTTTCCCTGCCGATGGCATTTCCGACAGGATCAGAGTTCCAGCGCACCCTGAATACATGTGACCACGTCTCCACCGATCCAGATATCGTCTCCGACTTTGTCGACATGAACCCGGCCGGCGCGGCCAAGCACGGTGCCCTGGGCCGCAACGTAGCTTTCCGGCGCGACGCCGGATCCGATCAGCCATTGGGCAAGGCCGGCGTTGAGACTGCCGGTGACCGGATCCTCGTAGCCGTTGCGGGTAAAGGCACGTACCTCGAATTGTGCGTCCCCGCCGTCAAGATCGGGATCGAAGCGTCCGACGAGCCCGACGCGGGTGCCGGCGAGAGCGGAATAGTCCGGCTTGACTGCCAGCACATCGGCGCGCGAGGGCAGGCGGACGCCGATCCAGTCCGGGCCGTTCTCGCACCAGCTGGAATCCTCGATCAGGTTGGCGGGCAGGCTGAGCGCCCTGGCGATCCGCTCCACCAGCGCCGGATCCACCGGGCCGCTGCGCGTAAGCGGCGGCGCAGCAAACGCAAGCCGATCGCCGTCACGGCGGATGCGGACGAGCCCCGCGCCGCATTCCTGCACGATGTCGCCGGTCGGTGATATGTGTTGCTGCGAGAGCCAGACATGCGCACTGCCGAGCGTTGGATGGCCGGCGAACGGCAATTCCTGCGACGGTGTGAAGATCCTGACCCGGTAGCTGGCCTTCGGATCGGTCGGCTCGAGCAGGAATGTCGTTTCGCTGAGATTGGTCCAGTTGGCGAAGGACTGCATCTGCGCGTCGCTCAGTCCGTCGGCGCCTATCACCACGGCAAGCGGATTGCCGCGCATCGGCTGGCTGGAGAAGACGTCGACCTGCTGGAAGGAGAATTTCGGCATTGCCTTGCCTCATGCAGTTGAAAAGAAAGACGGCAGCCAAGGCTGCCGTCCAGATATCGCCGAAAGATGGTATTGGCCGTTACAGCACGAGCCGGAACTTGGCGAAGCCGTTCTCGCCGTCGCCGGCGTCCTCGATCTTGGCACCCTTGACCGCGGTCGCGTACTGGCGGGCCTTGGGGCCGGTTTCGAAGATGGCACTTGTGCCGGGCAGGGGCTTGAACGACCAGTTGGCGTCAGCCGACGGGTTGATCGTGCCCTGTTCGACGATATAGCGCACGATCACGTCGCGGTTGGTGTCGGGCGCCACGAAGATCACCTTGTCGCCGGCGATCTCCGGGAACTTGCCGCCGCCGCCGGCACGGTAATTGTTGGTTGCCACCACGAATTTCTGGGCCGGATCGATCGGCTTGCCGTTGTACTTCAGATCGACGATGCGGTTGGCGTTGGCATTGATCAGCTTGCCGTCCTTGTCGAAGCGGGTCGGCTGCGACAGGTCGATCTGGTAGGTCACTCCGTCGATGACGTCGTAATTGTAGGACGGGAAGTCATTGTTGAGGAGAGGCGCATCCTTCGCGCCGGCCTGCACCTGGTTGAACATGCCGGCAGACATTTCAAGCCAGTTCTTGACCTGCGCTCCCGTGATCAGCACCGCCTGCACGGTGTTCGGGTAGAGATAGAGGTCGGCGACGTTCTTGATGGCGATGTCGCCCGCCGGGACATCCGTGAAATACTCGGCGCCGCCGCGGCCGCCTGCCTTGAAGGGCGCTGCGGCCGAGAGCACGGGAATGTCCTTGTACTGGCCCTCCTTCAGCATGTCCTTGATGTACCAGGTCTGGGCATTGGAGACGATCTGCACCGAGGGGTCGTCGGCGACCAGGGCGAAGTAGGAGTAGAGCGGCGCCGAACTCTTGCCGACCGCGCGGCGCACGTAGGCAAGCGTGGCCTCATGCTCCTCCTTGGCGGCGGCGATGACTTCCGGCTTGTCCTTGACGTCTGCGACGATCTTGCGAGCCTCGTCGCGGTGGTAGATCGGCCGGGCTTCGGAGGTCGAATCGACAATCTTCCAGTTCTTGCCGTCCTTTTCGAGCAAGAGGTCGATCAGGCCCATATGCGAGCCCCAGAATCCGCCCATGACGGCCGGCTTGCCCATCAGCTTGCCCTTCTTGGTGTCGGCGCCGACAATGCCGTCGAAATCCTTGGTGCCCGGGAAGACCAGATGCTGGTGGCCGGTGAAGATCGCATCGATGCCTTGAATGCCCGCGAGATAAAGCGACGCATTTTCCATCCGCTCGCTCTGTCCGCCTCCGTCAATGCCGGAATGGGAGAGGGCGATGACGATATCGGCGCCTTCCTCCTTCATGACCGGCACCCAGGCCTTGGCCGCATCGACGATGTCTCGGGTCTGCGCCTTGCCTTCGAGGTTCTTCGCGTCCCATGTCATGATCTGCGGCGGCACGAAGCCGATAAAGCCGACCTTGACCGGGCTCGTCGCGCCCGAACCGTCACGGATCTGCTTTTCGACGATCACGTAAGGCTTGAGGAAAAGCTCGTCCTTCTTGGCGTCGGAGGCGAGCTGGCCCTTGGTGAGGTTGGCGCAGACAAAAGGAAAGCCGGAGCCGGCCAGGACCTTGAACAGGAAATCGAGGCCGTAGTTGAATTCGTGGTTGCCGAGCGTGCCGGCATCGTAGCCGAGTACGTTCATCGCCTTGATGACCGGGTGCTTGTCGCCCTCCTTCATGCCGCGCTCATAGGCCATGTAGTCGCCCATGGGATTGCCCTGCAGGAAGTCGCCGTTGTCGATCAGCATGGAATTGCCGGCTTCGGCGCGGATCGCGTCGATGATCGAGGCGGTGCGGGCAAGGCCGAGCGTGTCGTTCGGCTTGTCGGCGTAATAGTCGTAGGGGAAGACGTGGACGTGGATATCGGTCGTTTCCATGATGCGCAGATGCGCCTGGTTGCCGGCTGCGCGGGCGGCAAACGGGTGCAGCATGACAAGCGCCGACGAGGCGGCGAAACCTCCGAGCAGCGAGCGGCGGGTGATCGGGTGAAGATCGTTGAGCGACGACATAGGCAGCCTCCTTGGAACGGACCGATAAGCGACAATTCGGCGCCATATTGGCGCGCGTGGATTATATCTCCAAGCGGATTCTGAAGCGTTTGAGGCGATGAGCGCGTGATCGTTGCCGCTATCTCGAACGTCGCCCGGATGAGGTGCGGGCACCGGGCATCAATAGGCCGCCATTCGCATGGCATCGACGAGTTGGGCCATCTGGAAAGGTTTGGGAAGGATGGGGATATGGCGCATGTCGGCAGGCAGGCCGAGCGGTCCGTATCCGGTCACGAAAATGAAGGGAATGTCCCGCGCGGTGAGAATTTCGGCGACTGGAAAGCTGGCTTCGCCGGCGAGGTTCACATCGAGCAGGGCCATGTCCAGCTGAAGCGACCGGGCTTTGCTGATCGCTTCGTCGAGCCGCGAGGCCGTCCCCATCGTCCGGCAGCCGATCTGCTCCAGGAACTCTTCGAGCATCATCGACACAAGCGCCTCGTCTTCGATGATGAGGACGCGAATTCCGGCGAAGATATGGGTGTTGTTCACTGTGTACCCGCCTGGACGAAAGGCGTAACCTCGATCGAGGCGGCAACATCGGCAAGCGGGGCTTCGATCGTGGCGATGATCCCGGCAGGCTGGTCGAATATCACCGATGCCTCGCCGCCGAAATCCTGGGCAAGGCTGCGCTCGATCAGCCTGACGCCGAACCCTCGTCTGGAGGGCGCAGCCACCGGCGGGCCGCCGCTTTCCGTCCATGTCAGTCGCAGCAGAGGTTTGGCACCCTCGACAACCTGCCAGTTGATCGCGACCTGACCGTTGGGCATCGAGAGCGCGCCGTATTTCAGGGCGTTGGTCGTCAATTCGTGCAGAGCCATGGCAAGCGCGAGCGCAGCCCGCGGAAGCAGCCGGAGCGATGGCCCGGAGACTGCGAAGCGATAGTCCCCGCCTTCGCCGAATGGCGCCAGCGCGCCGGTTACCACGTCGTCGATGCCGGCTCCCTCCCAGTTTTCGCGGGTGAGCACGTCATGGGCGGCGGCCAGTGCCATGAGGCGCCGCTCCAGGTTCTGGCGCACGATCGGATCGCCGCCCCGCAGGGTCTGGGAGGCGATGGCCTGGACAGTTGCAAGCGTGTTCTTGACGCGGTGGTTCAACTCGTTGACCATGAGCTGCAGCCGCTCTTCGATCCGTTTTCTCTCGGTGATCTCGACCGAGACGCCGACCAGGCCGATGACTTTGCCATCGGCGGCGCGCAAGGGCGCTTTGGTCGACGACCATATCCGCGGATGGTTGCCCTCGTGGCTGATGACCTCTTCGAATTCCTCGGTTCTCGCCCGATCCATGATCCGGCGGTCATTGGCCATGACGGTCCGGGCCTGGCTTTTGCTGTTCAGGAACTCCATGTCCGTGCGGCCGTCGACATCAGACCATGGCCTGTCGATCAGGTCGAGCATCGTGACGTTCGCCAGGATGATGCGGCCCTCTATGTCCTTGGCATAGATCAATCCCGGCGCGGTTTCGAGAATGGCGCGCAACAGGGCGTTGGTCTGATGGAGCTGCCGTTCGGCCAGCTTGATGGAGGTGATATCATGGCTGACTTCGATCGCGACTTCCGGCTCCCCGGTTTCGCCGCGGCTCAGCGACCATTTGCTGACGATGTGGATATCCCTGCCGTCCTTATGGCGACGCGTCAGCTCGCCCTGCCATTCCCCGTCGCGAACGAGAGCCGAGTTGATGTCTTCTAGAGAGGTCTGGCAGCGGGTGTACAGGAGCTCGACACCGTCCTTTCCAAGGGCTTCCTTTTCGGAATAACCGTAAAGGCGCTCCGCGCCGATCCCCCAGAATACGATCCTGCCGTCGAGGCTGCGCAACATGCCCTGCGTCTGTCCGAATGCCTGCATGAACCGTTCGAGCCGGTGGAACTTCGCGTCGATATCGCGCTGTATCTTTCGGTTTGCCCAGATGGATGCTGCGAACAAGGCAGTCGCAAGTGTCAGGAGGACGGCCGCCTCGCCGGCAGTGACGGCCGGACGGCTCGGCTCGTCGGATTGGGCCAGAAGTGTGCCCAGCGCCAGCAGCGCGACCGCGAACCCTATAACAACGGTAACCAGCAGGCGCGGCGCCCGCGATGTCGGAGAGGGCAGGCTAAAGGGAATAGCAACCATCTATACATCCTTGGTTTTGCCTGCGTGCCGTGACGTTCAGCTCAATGCAGGCGGGAAAAACGTGGACGCTTGAACAGCCGCTACTCTTGACGAGGACGGGATTTAGTTATGCTGGCTCCGATTTAGATTAGGATTTTATCACTTATAGATTCAACGGCAAGTAGTAAATAATCGGTAAGCGCCAATCGACGCTTGATATTTCGTTTGGACGCCGCCTTTACATTGGTTGCATTTATGCATGGCCATGATTCGCGACGCGACAAGTTTAGTCGGCGATGCTGAAATTGAGCCTGCCGGCCTCAACGCGGGCCTGGAGCTTCTCTGTGGAAGAAGCGGAAATAGGACGATACCTGCGCCAGCGCATTGCTGTTGATGCTGAACTGCACGCCGAGCCGGCCGCTGCGGCGCCATTTGACGGTGCCTTCGAGAATGCCGAGTTCTTCGCTTTCGATCCGGACCGGGCTGCCGTCGGCGGCATGCAGCGTGCGTCCGCCGAGATCGAGCGCCATGCCGGTTGGCGAAAGGTCGGTAACGCGACCTTCGACGGCCTGGTTGAAATATTTGACCGTACCCAGGATGCGGGTCTTCTTGCGCTCGGCACTGCGGGTTTTCATTCGTCCGTTGATCATGGTCTGTCCCTCGTGTTTCCCTAAGGCGCGGAAGATATACGCGGCGCCTTGAAATCCCTTTAGGACGATCCGTAAAAGTCGAGCGATCCCGATCACAGCCCCACATTCGGCCTGTCGATGATTTCGCGCAGCGCGAAGCTCGAATTGATCTTCACCACATGCGGCAGCGCCGAGAGCCAGTCGCGATGGATGCGTTCGTAATCCTCGAGATCCTTGGCCGCGACCCGCAGGATATAGTCGTATTCACCCGACATCAGGTAACAGACCAGCACATTGGGACAGAGCTTCACCGCCGCCTCGAATTCGGTCAGCGTCTTGGCGAACTGGCCGGACAGCGAGATGTGGACGATCACCATCATCTTGTAGTCGAGCGCCTTGTTGGAAAGGCGGGCGTGGTAACCACTGATCGTGCCGCTTTTCTCGAGGATGTCGAGCCGCCGCGAACAGGCCGACGGCGACAGCCCGACCCGCTCGGCAAGCTCCGCATTGGAGATGCGGCCTTCCTGCTGCAAGGTCCGCAAGATCGCAAGATCAATGGCATCCATGGCGCTCATTCGCAGATCCTTCGAAAAATTCTCCATTCAAGCAATTATCTGCGAAAATACGACATTTCGCAATTCGTCTTCGCAAGGACATTCGCGCGATTCTCTGGTTTGCTTGAGGCTGGGAACATCAACCGGCGAAAGCCACAACCTGAGAGGAACGCTGTATGCGTGTCGGATGCCCGAAGGAAATCAAAAACCATGAATATCGCGTAGGGCTTACCCCCGGCGCGGTACGTGAATACGTGGCCCATGGCCACGAAGTGCTGATCGAAACCAAGGCCGGCGCCGGCATCGGCGCAGATGACGGCGCCTATGCGGCAGCCGGGGCCAGGATCGTCGGTTCGGCCAAGGAAATCTTCGAAAAGTCCGACATGGTCGTCAAGGTCAAGGAACCGCAGCCCTCCGAATGGGTGCAGCTCCGCGACGGCCAGCTTCTCTATACCTATCTCCATCTCGCGCCCGATCCGGAACAGACCAAGGGTCTGCTCGCCTCCGGCGTCACCGCCATCGCCTATGAGACCGTCACCGACGAGCGCGGCGGCTTGCCGCTGCTGGCCCCGATGTCGGAAGTCGCCGGTCGCCTGGCGATCCAGGCGGGCGCGACCGCGCTTCAGAAGGCCAATGGCGGTCGTGGCATCCTGCTCGGCGGCGTGCCCGGCGTGCTGCCGGCCAAGGTCGCCGTCATCGGTGGCGGCGTCGTCGGCCTGCATGCGGCCCGGATGGCTGCCGGCCTCGGTGCCGATGTTTCGATCATCGACCGGTCGCTGCCGCGTCTTCGCCAGCTCGACGACATTTTCAACGGCCGCGTCCATACCCGTTATTCGACGATCGACGCGGTGGAAGAGGAAGTCTTCAGTGCCGACCTGATCATCGGTGCCGTCCTCATTCCGGGCGCCGCGGCTCCCAAACTGGTCAGCCGCGAAATGCTGTCGGGCATGAAGCAGGGCGCGGTCATGGTCGACGTCGCGATCGACCAGGGCGGCTGCTTCGAGACTTCGCATGCGACGACCCATTCCGAGCCGACCTACGAGGTCGACGGCATCGTGCATTACTGCGTGGCCAACATGCCGGGCGCCGTGCCGGTGACATCCGCGCATGCGCTGAACAATGCGACGCTGCAGCACGGGCTGGCGCTGGCCGACCGTGGGCTGCGGGCGATCGCCGAAGACAGGCATCTCCGCAACGGCCTCAATGTCCACCGGGGCCGGGTGACCAACAAGCCGGTCGCGGAAGCGCTCGGCTACGAGGCCTTCGCGCCGGAAAGCCTGCTGAGCGTCGCGTAAGAGCGCTTCGATTGCGAGTTTAGGGCTGGGAAGACGCCGGACGCAGATGCGCCCGGCGTTTTTTTGCGCGCAAAATCATTGAGATATGATTTAGATATATCTTGAGACTCGACAAAGTCACCATACGAACTATCTTAAGATATATCGAAAGATAGTTATCAACTGGAGTAATGAAGATGCTTGGACATATGAGAGACAAGTTCGAAGGCCGTCGTGGTTGCAAGGGCCGCGAAGGCCGCGGGTTCGAAGAGATGTTGGCCATGCGCGGCGGGCCATTCAGCCGGGGTTTCGGTCGCGGTGGCCCGGGTGGCCCCGGCGGCGGCCGAGGTTTTGGCGATGACGGCGATGGCCGCATCGGACGCTTCCTGGTGCAGGGCGACCTGCGCCTGCTGGTGCTGGCGCTGATCGAGAAGGAGCCGCGCCACGGCTACGAGATCATCAAGCACATCGAGGACCTGACCTACGGCTTCTACGCACCGAGCCCCGGCGTCGTCTATCCGACGCTCACCTATCTCGACGAGGCGGGCTACGTGGTCGCCGAGGCGGACGGCAACAAGAAGCGTTACGCGATCACCGAAGAAGGCCGCAAATATCTCGACGAAAACCGCAGTTTTGCCGCGACCATCCTCGACCGGCTGTCGCAGCTCGCCGAGCGCATCAAGCAGCGGCAGGAGCGCCACGACCGTGGCCGCGAGACCGGCCCGGCACTGCCGCGCAGCATCGATTCCGCCATGCTCAACCTCCGCGAGGTGATCGCCCGCAAGATCGAGGGTGACGAAAAGAAGGGCAGCGAGATCGTCAGGCTGCTGCTCGATTTCGCCGAAAACATCGAACGCGACGACGAGCAGGGCGACAATACTCAGAACTGAAGCCCAAGCAGGCTTGAGAACGAACATGATGGCGCGCCGCTTCGGTAGGACGGCGCGCCTTCGCTTTTCAGATCACCAGGGCCGGGTCCGCAAATGCCGGTACCTCGACCTTGTCGATCCGGCACTGGTAGCAATTGTTGCGGGCCGAGCGGACATGCACATAGGCGATGTCGGAGCGGGCCAGCAGTTCCTCGGCGCGCGAGGCGATCCTCTCGGTCGGTGTCACCGCGCCGCTGCCGTAGACGATCCGGTCGTCATGGCCGTAGCCGCGGACGATATAATCGGTGCTCGACAGCATGGGTGGCAGAACCTCTTCCGCCGCGTAACGCCGGCAGGGCTGCTTGTGCAGGAAGATCGGGCCGGTTTCCGCATAGGGCTGCAGTTCGGGGAAGGGCCGGTAGGCGAGAACCAGCAAGTCCTCGCCGGCATCGATATTCTGGAGGCAGTGGCGGCAGGGATAACCGGGGCCGTCGGAGGTCCTGGTTTCCGGCTGGCGTCCGTATGCGTCGGTGCCACCATTCCAGAGGTGCTCGGCATCAGCGGCGGGCATGGCGATGAAGGCGATGGTCATGGCTTTCTCCTGTGCGTGTTGCACAAGAGATGACTCCGCCGGCTATTCCCCGCCACCCGATACTTGCCGTCCTCAGGACTATCAAATGTGCCGCGCTGGCGGACCGGTCATTTAGCCGCTGCCGGCGTGCGGATGATGTTTTCGGCGGCGATGCTGGGGCTCGACCAGTCGGTGAAGGTTTCGGGCATAAGCCGAGAGGCTTCGATCTCGATCCGATCGCCTGTCCGCGCAGAGAGCTTCCGGTCGTTCAGGCTGCGCTGCAGGGTACCGCGATAGCTCCTGTTGTCGGCGGGGGAGGTGTAGGTGAAGGAAATGAACGTGTCTTCGGATACGTGCGACCCGAACTGCCGCCGCAGCGCGCCGCAATCCCAGCTCCACCGGCGCGCTGGTGTTACGAAGGGTATCTGCCGCCGAGGAGGCCGCTTCGAGCACAGCACGTCGACCCGGTCGATGCTGACGGTTTGCGGGGCGTAGAGGGCAATCCTGATAATCCACCAGGAAACAAACAACAGGACGACAACAAGCATCATCACCACCAAAGCGATCAGCATCGCCTTGGGTGAAAATCTCGACATCAGCCGTCGAGCGCCTTTAGGAGCTCGGCATCCGTCATCGGCTGGACCAGCGCCTCATAGGTTGAAACCGGTGAGAAGCCCATCATCTGGTAGAGCTGCAGGGCACGCGGGTGGTCGAGGGTGTTGGTGGTGACGGTCACCTTCTGCGGATTGTCCTGCCAGGCGGCATAGAGCGCCTGCAGCAAAAACCACTTGCCGATGCCGAGCCCGATCGCCCGCTCGAACAGCCCGAAATAGGAGAGCTCGATGACCTCGTCGCTTTCCTTGAACAGTTCGAAAAAGCCGGCGGGTGCGCCGTTGACGTAGAGAACCGTGACGGAGGTGCGCGGATTGTGGATGGCGGCCGCAAGCTCCTCGTCGCTCATGCGCAGCCGCTTGTACCAGTGCCAGCGCTTTCCCACCTGCCGGTAGAGATAGCGGTAGTAGTGAAGCGGGATTTCGGGGGCGCGAATGATCGCCGTCTGGATATTCACCGGCACCGCCAGGCTGGTTTTCGGCGGTGCGGTCATTTCCAGGCTGGTGACATGGGCATTGAGCGGAGCAGGCTTCTTCGCCATGGTGCTCACGCCGCTTTCGGCGAGGGCGGGCCGGTAACCACAGGCGTGTCCTGACGGCTGCCCCATTCGGTCCAGGAGCCATCGTAAAGCGCGTTGTCCTCATGGCCGAGGGATTCGAGCGCCAGCGTGATGATCGCGGCGGTGATGCCGGAGCCGCAACTGGTCACCACCGGCTTGCCGAAGTCGATGCCGGCGTCCTCGATCGCCTTTTGCAGTTCTGCCAGCGGACGGAGCTTGCCGTTAACCGAGAACGTGCCGGACGGAAGGCTGGCCGCTCCCGGCATATGGCCGGAGCGCATGCCGGCGCGAGGCTCGGGGTCGGTACCGGCGAAGCGGCCGGCCGGCCGCGCATCGGCGATCTGGCGCGTGCCGTCGCTGACGATCGACAGCATGGTCTGGAAGTCGATCACCTTGTCGACCCGGAAATTCGGGGTGAAGGTGACGGGTTCGGGCGAGGGGATTGTGGTCTCGAGCGGCCGGCCTTCGGCCTTCCAGCCGTCGATGCCGCCGTCGAGCACGAAGACCTGGCTTGCGCCCATGATCCGGAACAGCCACCAGCCACGCGGCGAGGAAAAGATGCCCGGGCCGTCATAGATGACGATCCGGTCGTTTTCGCGGATGCCCATCCGGCCGACGGCCTCCGCAAACACATCGGGCGCCGGCACCATGTGAGGCAGGCCGGTCGAATGGTCGGCGACCTTGTCGTGGTCGAAGCGGATGGCGCCGGGAATATGCCCGGCCGCGTATTCGGCGTCGGCATCGCGGTTCTGTGCCGGCAGGTAGAAGGACGCGTCGAGGATTTTGAGGTCGGGACTGCCGAGCTCATTGTGAAGCCACTCGGACGAAACGACGAAACGGCTGGTTTCACTCATGTCAAATCTCCTTTGGACCCTATATCAGGCCTCTGCGTCGGGCTCGCCGAACCGGATGCGGAACCGGCGGTTTTCCTTGCCCTTCTTCTCGATCTTGGCGATATGAATCGCCCCGACCTCCTGCGTTTCGGAGACATGTGTGCCGCCGCAGGGCTGGCTGTCAACGCTGGAATTTTCGCCTATGCAGACGAGGCTGACGCGGCCGAGCCCCATCGGCGGGCGGACATTCTTCGACTTGACGATGCCCGGATTGGCGGCAAGCTCCTCGTCGGTGATCCACTGCACGTAGACGGGATGGTTCTGGCCCACCAGTTCCATGAGTTTCGCCGTGACTTCTTGCCTGTCGATCGTGTCGGCCATGTCGAAATCGACGCGCGATTCCTCTTCGCCGACAGCGGCCCCGGTGATCGGATACTGGCAGACGACGGAGAGAAGGTGGCAGGCGGTGTGCATGCGCATCAGCTTGTAACGGCGCTGCCAGTCGATATGCATCACCACGTTTTCGCCGACCAGCGGCTGCGCCTCGCCCTCGAGCGGCACATGGATGACGATATCCTTGCTGCCGCCATGCCTCGTCTGGCCGAGCTGGATTTTCGTGCCGTCGGCTCGCTCGAGAAAACCGGTATCGCCCGGCTGGCCGCCGGACGCCGCATAGAAACAGGTGCGATCGAGTTCGATGCCGCCGTCCTCGTGGATGGCCGTCACCGCCGCTTCTGCTGTCGATAGATAGAAGTCGTCGCGGTAGAGGGCTTCAACGGGCATAAGTCACTCTGTTCTTTAAATTCTGTCAGACCGTCTGGAAGGGAATGTCGATCTGTCGCTTCTGCGTCAGCCAGGCCGGCACCGGCAGGCCCTTCGACTTCAGGAAGTCCGGATTGAAAAGCTTGGACTGGTAGCGGTTGCCGTAGTCGCAAAGCACCGTCACGATCGTGTGGCCAGGCCCGAGATCCCTGGCGAGCCGAACGGCGCCGGCGATATTTATGCCGGTCGAGCCGCCGAGGCAGAGGCCTTCGTGCTCGACGAGATCGAATATATAGGGCAGCGCCTCGGCATCCGGGATCTGATAGGCGAAGTCCGGCTTGAAACCTTCGAGATTGGCGGTGATGCGGCCCTGGCCGATGCCCTCGGTGATCGAATTGCCTTCCGACTTGAACTCGCCATGGGCGTAGAATTCATAGAGGGCAGCGCCTTCAGGATCCGCGATGCCGATCTTGATATCCGGATTTTTGGCTTTCAGCCCGATGGCGACGCCCGCAAGCGTGCCGCCCGAGCCGACCGCGCAGATGAAGCCATCGACCTTGCCGCCGGTCTGCTCGAAGATCTCCGGTGCGGTGGTCTGGATATGCGCTTCGCGATTGGCGACGTTGTCGAACTGGTTGGCCCAGATCGCGCCGGCAGGCTCGGTCTTTGCGAGCGCCTCGGCAAGGCGGCCCGAGATTTTGACGTAGTTGTTCGGGTTCTTGTAAGGGACGGCGGGAACCTCGACCAGTTCGGCGCCGAGCAGCTTCAGCGCATCCTTCTTTTCCTGGCTCTGGGTTTCCGGGATGATGATGACGGTGCGATAGCCGAGCGCCTTGGCGACCAGGGTGAGCCCGATGCCGGTATTGCCGGCCGTGCCCTCGACGATCACGCCGCCGGGGCGCAGCAGGCCCTTCTTTTCGGCGTCCCGGATGATGTAAAGCGCGGCGCGGTCCTTGACCGACTGGCCGGGGTTCAGGAACTCCGCCTTGCCCAGAATTTCGCAGCCGGTCGCTTCGGAAGCGCCGTTCAGCCGGATGAGGGGCGTGTTGCCGATCACGTCGAGGACGGAGGGATAGGAGGTCATCGGGGTGGTGCCTTCTTGTTCATCGCACATGTAAACAGGGTCTTTTCGACGGACAAGGACCGAAGGGCAAGAAATTCTGTTTCGGGAAAGTGTTTGCCCCGGTAAAATCCATCTTTCCGCGGTCGGATTTACGGTTGCGATGGTGGCTAAAGGAGGGCTCGGAGCACCGTTTTCTAATGTATCGACAGGCCGTTAAAAAAATGCGCCCTATTATATTGGAAGTAGTAATCCAAATTTCTCTCCAGACGTATAGACGTGCAGTGGAAGCAGATACGAATCCGTGCTGCGCGATGAATTGACCGCGCTTTGACCGGATTTCTTGCGTGAAACTGGCATTTGGACATGCTGCAGAACCTCGAACGGCTGGATCTTCTGATCGCGCATTACGTGTCCGGCTCTCTTCCTGAGCCGGCTCACGTTCTCGTCGGTTCGCATCTGGAAATGCAGTCCTCGGCCGCGAAACTGGCCAGCCTCCTGGAGGGCTATGCAGGGGATGCCCTGCAGGAGACCGCACCCATAGCATTGTCTGACCGCGAGCGACGGTTGGCCGAAATCTTCGCCTCCGCGCCACCGCCGGAGCCCCGGACCAGAATCTTCGAAAAATCGAGTTTCCCCGCGTCGCTCCGGGCCTATGTGGGTACGGACCTTGCCGACATAGGATGGAAGATGAAACTGCCGGGGTTGCGTCATCACGTCATCGAAAAATCGGAGGATGTCGAGACGAGCCTTTTATGGGTGCGGCCGGGGAGGGCGATTCCCCAGCACGGCCATCATGGGCTTGAACTGACATTGGTGCTTGAAGGCGAATTTCACGACCACCGCGGCAATTTCCGCACGGGCGACGTCTCGGTCGCGGACGAAATGCTGAACCACCGGCCGGTCGCGGGTAGGCGCGGGCCGTGTCTGTGTTTCTCCGTACTGTTCGCGCCGATCGCCCTTTCCGGCTCCACCCTCCGGCTCTTCGGCGACATCATCGGTCTCTGAACCATGAAGCCGGCGACTACCGGCCCATTCGTTCAGTTCAGATGCAATTGCGCTTCGCTGACAGCTTCTTCGAATTGCTGACGTGCTTCTTCCGGCGACCTGCGTCCGTCGAGCGCTGCCCGGCAGACGCTGCGCGCCTTGACAAAGTGCGGCCCGCGCATGTCCGGCCAGCGATCCGTCAACAAGGCAAGCGCCTCGAACGGTCCGTTGATGACCTCAGTCCCGAGCTGCCCGAAGGCGACGCGCACCGGTTTTTGCCAACTTGCTTGCGGCATCTTTCGTGTCCTCCCTGGATACCAACCTCAGAAAACGACGAAGCGCGCAATCGGTTCCCTCAGTTTAAGAATTTTTTTGATCAGGCAGGGGCCGGTTAGAAAAAAGCCGCCGTACCTCTCGATACGACGGCTTCCGGTTGGCATGCGAAACCGATTACTCGACGACCTGGACCACGGTGTGGGTCCGCGGATCGACGATGACGCGCTGCTGGTTGACGACAGCATAGGCGTAGGTCGGCGATTCCGGGATAGGCGTCAGCACGACCTGCTGCGGGATGGGCTGGCCGACGACGACGCGTTCCTGTACCACGACGGACTGCTGTACCGGCTGCTGGCGCACATAGGTGATGACACGTTCCGGCGGCGGATCGATCGCCGTACCGGCGACCGCACCGACCACGCCGCCCACGGCAGCGCCGACCGGACCACCGACGATTGCGCCGGTAACAGCACCGCCCACGGCGCCGTTGACCGTGCTCTGCTGGGCCATTGCGCCGGTCGCGAGGAGGCCGACTGTCGCGGAGAGAATGATGAGCTTTTTCATGGTCACTTCCTTTCGGTTGAAGTGGCCTGAGAACGTGGCGACATCATTTTTCGTTCCACCACAATGGACACGCCGGACTTAAGTCCTAGTAGGACAGTTTGGGATACCAGTGCGGTGCCCGCCCTTCCGGGGTCGAGTCCAGGATAGTCCAGATCGGCATCAAATCGGGCGCGCCGCGCGGGTCCTGGCCGGGGTCGGCGGTGGCGCCGCCCATCTCGCCGCTCCAGAAATGCCGCATCGTTCCATCCCGGCGTGTGAACACGTTGAAGGCCGCGTCATCGCTGCCGTCCTTGCCGATCGCGTGGTAATCCCGGCTGAACTCGCCGCTCGTGTCCGAATAGAGCGGCAGATGGTGCCAGCCGCGCTCGCGTTTGAAATCGGTCAGGCGCTGCAGCGGCGAACGTGCGACGACCGCGAACGCGACACGCTGCTGGATGTCCGGAACCTCGCCGTCCCAGGACGAGAGCAGCGACGTGCACATCGGGCAGGGCCGTTCGCGCTCCGGGGCGAACATATAGCTGTAGATGACCAGCGTTTCCTTGTCCGCGAACAGTTCCTCGAACGTGATCTTGCCGTTCACGCCCTCGAACGTGTAGTTCTTCGGCACATGTCCGCCCGGCGGCAGATGGCGTCGCTGCTCGGCGACGCGCTCGATATGGCGGCGGAGTTCGATTTCCTCGGCGAGAAGCGCGTCCCGCGCCTCCCTGTAGGCGGCGCTTTCGTTGGGAAAGTGCACGCCGTTCTTTCTGGCAAGTTCGACTGCTGGTGTGAGGCTCTGCATATCCATGACATTCCTCCATCTGTAATGGCCGGGCAGGAGACTTGGCCTTGCTCTCGTTGATATAGTCGCCAAAGTGCGGGCGGCCATGGCTTGCCCATGCAAAGGACGTGCGCCAACGGGGTGGTCCGACAGGCGCATGTGAAAAAATGAACCCGAATTGAGGGAGCAAGATGTCAGGGCGATTTCTGATCGAGGGACCGCAAGACGCACGCGTCACGATCCTGCTGGCGCATGGCGCAGGCGCACCGATGGATTCCGCATCGATGACGGCGGCGACGGACGCCTTGTCCGCCAAGGGTTTTCGCGTGGCGCGTTTCGAATTCGGCTATATGGCGGCGCGCCGTACCTCCGGCGATCGCAAACCTCCGCCGCGGGCCGAGACGCTCAATCCCGAATACAAGGCGGCGATCACCGAACTCAACGCGAAGGGACCCCTGATCATCGGCGGCAAGTCGATGGGCGGCCGGGTGGCGAGCATGATCGCCGACGAGCTTTACGAGGAGGGCGGGGTCGCCGGTCTGCTGTGCCTCGGTTATCCGTTCCATCCTCCGGAAAAGCCGGAGCAGCTTCGTACCCAACATCTTAAAGGTCTCAAGGCTCCTGCGCTGATATGCCAGGGAACCCGCGATGAATTCGGCACGCGTGAGGAAGTCAGCGGCTACGCACTCTCTCAGACCATCGAAATCCTCTGGCTGGAGGACGGCGACCACGACCTGAAACCGCGCAAGACGATTTCCGGATTTTCCGCCGCCGACCATCTCGCGACGATGGGGGAAACAGTGCTGGCCTGGAGTGCACGGTTGAAGCCTTAAATGCGGGCCAAGCCCCGACATCAGCGGCTCCGGGGTGCGTTCCAATGTTGTCGCCGAGGCTGGCCATCGCCAGATCACGAACTTCCCATTTGATGTTACGAACTATTTAGTACAAAATAGTTTCGCTGATGCCGGCCCGAAGCGGGAGGTCGCTCGCCGGCGCATCTGAGGAGCCTCTTCGGCCACGTTCCGAGGAAATGGGAGGGAGCGCATGAAAACGTCGATAGCCACGGTTTCGATCAGCGGAGAGCTGCCCGAGAAGCTGGAAGCGATTGCCAAGGCCGGTTTCGATGGGGTGGAAATCTTCGAAAACGATTTCCTTGCCTTCGACGGCAGCCCCGCAGATGTCGGAAAGATGGTCCGCGATCATGGGCTGGAGATCACGCTGTTCCAGCCGTTCCGCGATTTCGAGGGCATGCCCGCCACACATCGGGGCCGCACCTTCGATCGCGCCGAACGCAAGTTCGACGTCATGCAGGAACTCGGCACCGACCTGGTCCTCGTCTGCTCCAACGTCTCGCCGGTGTCGCTCGGCGGTATCGACCGGGCGGCTGCCGATTTCCACGAACTCGGGGAACGGGCTGCCAAACGCGGGTTGAGAGTAGGCTACGAGGCGCTCGCCTGGGGCCGGCATATCAACGACCACCGCGATGCCTGGGAAATCGTGCGGCGCGCCGACCACCCGAATGTCGGGCTGATCCTCGACAGCTTTCACACGCTGTCGCGGAAGATCGACATCAATTCGATCCGCTCCATCCCCAAGGACAAGATCTTCATCGTCCAGCTTGCCGATGCGCCGCTGATCGACATGGACCTGCTCTACTGGTCGCGGCATTTCCGCAACATGCCGGGCGAGGGCGATCTGCCGGTTACGGCCTTTACCACCGCGATCGCCGAGACCGGTTACGACGGTTATTTCTCGCTGGAAATCTTCAACGACCAGTTCCGTGGCGGATCAAGCCGGGCGATTGCCGATGACGGCTACCGCTCGCTGATCTATCTCGGAGACCAGGTGCGGCGCAGCCCGAACGCTTCGGCATTGACCGTACCGGATATGCCGGACCGCGCAAAAGTCAAAGGCGTCGGTTTCGTTGAGTTCTCTTCCGACGAGAAGGATGCAGCGGATCTTGCCGCGATTCTCCGAACGCTCGGTTTCCGCAAGACGGCGGTGCACAGGACGAAGAAGGTCAGCCTCTACAGCCAGGGCGATATCCGTCTCCTCGTCAACACCGACGAGAAGGGTTTTGCCAACGCCTCGTTTGCCGTGCACGGCACCTCTGCCTATGCGATGGCTCTCGTCGTGGAGGATGCCGGGCAGGCGTTCGAACGGGCCGTGGCGCTCGGGGCGGAACCGTTCCGGCAGCAGGTGGCCAAGGGCGAGGTGGAGATACCGGCGATCCGCGGCGTCGGCGGCGGGCTCGTCTACCTGATCGACGACAAGAGCAATCTCGGCCGCTTTTCCGAGATCGATTTCCAGCCCGTCAGCGAAGAGGGCGAGGCCGAGGTGGGGCAGGCGGATCTCAGGCATGTCGATCACATCGCCCAGACCGTCGCCTACGAGGAGCTGCTCACCTGGCTGCTCTTCTACACCTCGATCTTCGAGACGCAGAAGACGCCGATGGTCGACATCATCGATCCGGCCGGCGTGATACGCAGCCAGGTGGTCGAAAACGCTTCCGGCACGCTGCGGATCACCTTGAACGGCGCCGAGAACCGACGCACGCTGGCGGGGCATTTCATCGCCGAAAAATTCGGATCCGGCGTCCAGCATCTCGCCTTCCAGACCGACGACATCTTTGCGACGGCCGCGGCACTGCGTAAAAACGGTTTCAAGCCGTTGCAGATCTCGCCCAACTACTATGGCGACGTCGAGGCCCGTTTCGGCCTCGATGCGGAGCTTTCGGAGCGGCTGAAGGAAGAGAACATCCTCTACGACCGCGACGAGCACGGCGAATATTTCCAGCTCTACAGCATGACCTATGGCGAAGGTTTCTTCTTCGAGATCGTCGAACGGCGCGGCTATCGCGGCTACGGCGCCCCGAACGCCATCTTCCGCATCGCGGCGCTGAAGAAGGCGCTTCGGCCGGAAGGCATGCCGAGGGTTTGAACGGCGCCCTTCGGGTCCTCTTTGGCGCGGGGCGCCAATTGTGGAAGTCCCGCACTGAAGCCGCCGGGATGTTTCGGTCACCAACTGGTGATGCCGGGTTGGGGGCACCCTCCGCTCGATCTATTGAGGCGTCTGCAAGGCCCTCGGACAGACGCCGAAGCAGCCGCCCTCCATATGGACGAAGGCGACGCCGCCTTCTTCGAAAGCCAGGCGGAGCTGCGCCTCCGTCGCGCGGTGGAGGTCGTGCCGGCTGCCTTCGTAATCACGGATGGTGCTTCTCGACACGCCCGAACGGTCGGCGAGATCGGTCTGCGTCCAATCCAGAAAGCCCCGGGCGGCGCGGCACAAGGCCGGCGTCAAAATTGCATTCTTTGCGGCTTGACCCATCTCACCAAACTGCCCATATTGGTCAATATCTCCCATATATGGCAATTTGGATTCGATTGCTAGACGGGGCATTCGCAGGCATCTTCGCAGCAGGCGCTGGGCGAAGCGCAGCACATGGAAAGGCCGGAGCATTGGGATAACGTCAGGACCATATCTTCTTCTTGTTCTTCTGGTCCTGCCTTTTCTCGGAAGCCTGGTCTCCGTATCTCTGCTGCGAACGCGCTCGCGCGTGCTACCGTCCTGGGTCGCGGGCGCAACTGCGCTCCTCTCCCTGCTGATCGTCGCCTCCTTCTATCCGGGCGTCACCAATGGCGGCGTGCTGCGCTTCGAGGGGACCTGGCTGCCGCAGCTCGGCCTCAACTTCACCCTCCGCATGGATGGTTTCGCCTGGCTCTTCTCCATGCTGATCGCCGGCATCGGCTTTCTGGTGGTCGTCTACGCCCGCTATTACATGTCGGAAGACGATCCGGTTCCGCGCTTCTTCTCCTTCCTGCTCGCCTTCATGGGCGCGATGCTCGGTATCGTCATTTCCGGCAATGTCATTCTCCTGTCGGTGTTCTGGGAACTGACCAGCATTTTCTCCTTCCTGCTGATCAGCTACTGGCACAACAATGCCGCCGCGCGCGACGGCGCCCGCATGGCATTGACGATCACCGGCATCGGCGGTTTCTGCCTGCTGATCGGGCTGCTGCTGCTCGGCAACATCGTCGGCAGCTATGACCTCGACAAGATCCTCGTCGCCGGCGATGTCATCCGCGGCCATTCCCTCTACGTGCCGGCACTGGTCTTCATCCTGCTCGGCGCATTGACCAAGAGCGCCCAGTTTCCGTTCCATTTCTGGCTGCCCAATGCCATGGCGGCGCCGACCCCCGTTTCAGCCTTCCTGCATTCGGCGACCATGGTGAAGGCGGGCGTCTTCCTGCTGGTGCGCTTCTGGCCGGCCCTGTCGGGAACCTACGAATGGTTCTATCTGGTCGGGCTGGCGGGCATCATCACGCTGGTGCTCGGCGCCTATTTCGCGATGTTCCAGCAGGACCTGAAGGGTCTGCTCGCCTATTCGACGATCAGCCATCTCGGCCTCATCACCACGCTGCTCAGCCTCGGAAGTCCGCTGGCGACGGTCGCGGCGATCTTCCACATGGTCAACCATGCGACCTTCAAGGCGTCGCTGTTCATGGCGGCCGGCATTATCGACCACGAGACCGGCACGCGCGACATGCGACGATTGAGCGGGCTTTTCCGGTATCTGCCCATCACGGGCACGCTGGCCATGGTGGCAAGTGCCGCCATGGCTGGCGTTCCTCTGCTGAACGGCTTCCTGTCGAAGGAAATGTTCTTCGCGGAAGCGGTCGAAACCCATGCGGATTCCATTCTCGACCGCATCCTGCCCTATGTGGCGACACTCGCCAGCGCCTTCAGCGTCGCCTATTCGCTGCGTTTCATCCACACCGTCTTCTTCGGACCGCCGCCGACCGATCTGCCCAAGCCGAAGCCGCATGAGCCGCCGCGCTGGATGCGCTCTCCGATCGAGCTTCTGGTCGTCGCCTGCCTGATCGTCGGCATCATTCCGGCGATTTCGATCGGGCCTTTCCTGCATACCGCCGTCGTCAGCGTGCTGGGCGCCGATACGCCACAATACAGCCTGTCCATCTGGCACGGAGTCAACCTGCCGCTGATCATGAGCGCCATCGCACTCGTCGGCGGCACGCTGCTCTATCTCTCGCTTCGGAAATATCTCGCGACCTGCGAGGACGGTCCGCCGATCCTGCGCAACCTCAAGGGCCAGCGCATCTTCGAGCGGATTCTTGTGGAAGTGTCCTGGCGCTGGGCCCGCACGCTCGAACGGCGCTTCGGCACCCGCAATCTGCAGCCGCAGCTTCGCTGGGTGGTGGCGACCGGTTTCCTCGCGGGGCTGCTGCCGCTCTATCTCTCCGGTTTCGAGACGCGCGAAATCGCCTTTTCCGGCATCGATCCGGCCTTCGCGGCGATCTGGCTGCTCGGCATCTGCCTTGCCTTCGGCACCGCCTATCTCGCCAAGTATCATCGCCTGGCGGCACTCGTCATGCTCGGCGGCGTCGGGCTGATCGTCTGCATCACCTTCGTCTGGCTCTCGGCGCCGGATCTGGCCATCACCCAGCTTCTCGTCGAGATCGTCACCACCGTCCTCATCCTTCTCGGGCTGCGCTGGCTGCCGAAGCGAACGGAGGGAATGGTCGAGGCGATCAGCCTGCGGGCGCGCTTCCGCCGCTTCCGGGACCTGGCGCTTGCCGTCGTCTGCGGCATCGGCATGTCCTTCATCGCCTATGCCGTCATGACCATGCCGGTGCCGGACGCGATCGCCAACTATTTCCTCGAAAACGCCTATTCGCAGGGCGGCGGGCGCAACGTCGTCAACGTCATCCTGGTGGATTTCCGCGGCTTCGATACGCTCGGCGAGATCGCGGTGCTCGGCGTCGTCGCGCTGACGGTCTTCGCGCTGCTTCGCCGTTTCCGCCCCGCCGACGACAGCATGGACCTGCCGGAACAGCAGCGGATCCAGAACAGTTTCGATGAGGATCGTCCCGAGCGTTCGGCCGGCGATACGGTGCGCGACTACCTGCTGGTGCCCTCCGTCATCATGACCTGGCTTTTCCCGGTGATCATCACCTTCGCCGTCTACATTTTTATGCGCGGTCACGACATGCCGGGCGGTGGTTTCTCGGCCGGGCTGACGCTGTCGATCGCCTTCCTGCTGCAGTATCTGGCCGGCGGCACGCGCTGGGCGGAAGATCGCCTGCGCATCCTGCCGCTGCGCTGGATGGGGGCGGGCATACTCACCGCGTCCGCCACCGGCATCGGCGCCTGGTTCTTCGGCTACCCGTTCCTGACCTCGCATTTCCAGTATGTCGAGCTGCCGCTGATCGGCAAGATGCCGGCCGCCACCGCGCTGCTCTTCGATCTCGGGGTATTCTCGCTGGTTGTCGGTTCGACGGTCCTTATTCTCGTGGCGCTGGCGCATCAGTCGATCCGCATCAACCGCCTGCGGGCGATCGATGCGGCCAGGACGGAGGAGGGCTGATGGAACTCGTTCTTGCCACCGCGATCGGCGTGATGACGGGCTGCGGCGTCTGGCTCATCCTGCGTCCGCGCACCTATCAGGTCATTGTCGGCCTTTCGCTTCTCTCCTATGCGGTCAATCTCTTCATCTTTGGCGTCGGCGGCGTGAAGACCAATGTCCCGCCGATCCTCGTCGATGGCGTTCCCAATTCGACGCTTGCCGATCCGGTGCCGCAGGCGCTGGTGCTGACGGCCATCGTCATCGGGTTTGCGACGACCGCGCTGTTCCTCGTCGTGCTGCTGGCCTCCCGGGGCCTGACAGGCACCGACCATGTCGATGGGAGGAACGAGCCGAAATGACTGGCTGGTCCCATCACCTCATCATCGCGCCGATCCTGGTGCCGCTGGTCGTCGCCGCACTCCTGCTGTTCTTCGACGAGCGTCAGCGCGTCGTAAAGGCAATGATCAGCCTCGCCTCGACGCTGATCCTGGTCGTCGTCTCGCTCGCGCTTCTGCGGATCGAAAGCGGCCCGAACGATTTCGACGGCGTCTATCTTCTCGGAAACTGGGCGGCGCCGTTCGGCATCGTGCTGGTTCTCGATGCGCTCTCGGCCCTCATGCTGATCCTGACCGCGCTGCTCTCGGTCGCCGCACTGGTCTTCTCGCTCGCCCGCTGGCACGCGGTCGGCGCGCATTTCCACACCATGTTCCAGTTGCTGCTGGTCGGCTTGAACGGCGCCTTCCTGACCGGCGACCTGTTCAATCTCTTCGTTTTCTTCGAGGTGATGCTGGCGGCATCCTACGGACTGCTGCTGCACGGCTCCGGGCCGCTGCGCGTCAAGGCGGGCATGCACTATATTGCCGTCAACCTAGCCGCAGCACTTCTGTTCCTGATCGGGGTCAGCCTGATCTACGGCACCGCCGGCACGCTCAACATGGCCGATCTTGCCGCCCGCATTCCCGATATCGAGCCGGACCGGCGGATGCTGATGGAGGCGGGAGCGGGCGTGCTCGGCATCGCCTTCCTCATCAAGGCAGGCATGTGGCCGCTCTGCTTCTGGCTGCCGACCGCCTACAGTGCCGCCTCCGCTCCGGTTGCCGGCATCTTCGCGATCATGAGCAAGCTCGGCATTTACATCATCCTGCGGCTCACCATGCTGCTCTTCGGCGACGGGCCGTCCGCCGGTTTCGGTGCCGATGTGCTTCTTTATGGCGGCATCGCCACCATCATCTTCGGTACGATCGGGGTGCTGGCTTCACAGGCGCTCGGACGGCTTGCGGGCTTCTCGGTTCTGGTTTCTTCCGGAACCCTGCTAATGGTGCTCGGCATCAATGACGGGGCGATCTCGTCCGGCGCGCTGCTCTATCTCGTCAGCTCGACATTGACGATCAGCGCCTTCTTCATGCTGATCGAACTGGTCGAACGCGGACAGGATGCCGGTGCGATCGTCCTTGCGGTGACCATGGAAGCCTATGGCGATGCGGACGAGGACGAGCCGGAGGAGGGCGAGGGCGTTACCATGCCGGGCACGATGGCGATCCTCGGCATCTGCTTTGCCGCATGCGGCATCCTGCTCTCCGGCCTGCCGCCCCTTTCCGGCTTCATAGCCAAGTTCGCGATGCTGTCGGCGATGATGGGAACGGGGGCGATCGGCGTGCCGCCGACCGCGACCGTCTGGATTCTGGTCACCCTCGTCATTCTCTCCGGCATCGCCGCTCTGATTTCGATGACGCGCGCCGGCATCCGCACCTTCTGGAGCTCGCTCGAAGGAACCGTGCCGCGCGTTCTCGTCATCGAGATCGTGCCGGTGATGTTCCTGCTTTTCCTGACGCTTGCGCTGACTGTCCAGGCCGGACCCGCGATGCAGTACATGGACACCACGATCCGGACACTCAGCAATCCGAGGACCTATATCGACGCGGTGCGCAATGCGGCGGTGGTGCCGGACTATGACGGCGTCTCCTCGACCAACGCGGGGAGCAAGTGATGCTACCCTATCCGCTGCTCACCCTGTCGCTGATCCTGATGTGGTTGCTGCTCAACGGCTTGACGCCCGGCCATCTCGTGCTCGGCATCCTGGTCGCCGTCTTTGCCTCCTGGGCGATGGCGTCGCTGCGCCCCGACAAGCCGAAGCTCGCCAAATGGTACCTGCTGCCGAAACTGTTCGGGATCGTGCTCTACGATATCGTCAAATCGAATATCGCGGTGGCCCGGATTATTCTTAAGAGCGGCCGGCGCAGCCACAATCCCGGCTTCCTGACCGTTCCGCTGGACATCGAGAACCACACGGCGATTGCGGTACTCGCCGTGGTCCTGACCAGCACGCCCGGATCCGCCTGGCTGGAATACGATTCCAACGACCGGACAGTGCTGCTGCATGTCCTCGACCTCGACAATGAGGCGGAATGGCGCGACACGATCAAGAACCGGTACGAAAAGCTGCTGATGGAGATATTCGCATGAGCGCCATCATTCTCTTCACTGCGGTCTCGATCGCCCAGCTCATGCTGGCCGCGGCGATGGCGATTGCTTCGGTACGGATGTTCCGGGGCCCAAGGGCGCAGGACCGCATCATCGGCCTCGACACGCTCTACATCAACGCCATGCTGCTGCTGGTGACCTTCGGCATCGGCACCGGCAGGGTGATCTATTTCGAGGCGGCCCTGGTGATGGGCATGCTGGGCTTCGTGGCGACCGTGGCGCTCGCGAAATTCCTGATGCGCGGTGAGGTGATCGAATGATGCAGTCTGCCGCCGACATGCCCGTCTGGGCCGCCATCGCGGTCGCTTTTTTCCTGCTGATCGGCTCCGGCCTGGCGCTGATCGGCGCGATCGGCTTCCTGCGCCTGCCGACCTTCTACGAGCGCATCCACGCCCCGACGCTCGGCACCAGCTGGGGGATCGGCGGCATCATGCTGGCCTCGATGATCTTCTTCACCGTCTCCTCGGGGCGCCTCGTATTCCACGAAATACTGATCGGCATCTTCGTCACGGTGACGACGCCAATCACCTTTATGCTCCTGGCCCGCGCGGCTCTCCACCGCGACCGTGCGGAAGGCAACGGCAATGTTCCGGACAATCCGAACAGGAGCCAGCCCGCCAGGGAGGTGTTGGGCGAGAGCGATCCTCGGAGGGGGTAGGGCGCTTCATGGGTCGCGAAGCTGGGCGGCGATCGTCGACATCTCTGGTCCGTGGGCTGCGGCGCAATGCCCGCTTTTTCCTGATGACAGACTCACTGAGCAACAATATACAGTCAATCCAGGACTAACTATCGGACGTCACGGATGAAGACCTGGAAGCCTGACCTGACCCGCAGCCGCTCTCCGCGCTACATGGCGATCGCCGATGTCATCGAGATGGATTTGCGGAGTGGCAACCTCGTCATCGGTGATCGGTTGCCGCCGCAGCGCGAGCTGGCCAAGGTGCTCAACGTCGACTTCACCACCGTGGCGCGCGGTTATCTGGAAGCCCAGAAGCGTGGTCTGGTCAGTTCGCATGTCGGACGCGGCACCTTCGTGACCGGCGGTGCCGACAAGGAGCGCCGGGGTTTCATTTCCGACGCCGCGCCCGATCCGCGCCGGGCCTCGATCGTCGATTTTTCCATGAACATGCCGCCGGAGCCGGACGATCCGGAACTGATTGCCCGGATGCAGGGCGGGTTAACTGCAGTCGCCACCAATCTTGTGCCTCTGCTGCGTTATCAGGGGTTCGGCGGTGCCGGCGTCGACAAGGAAGCGGCGGCGGTTTGGCTCGGCCGGCGCGGCATGGTGCCGTCGCAGGAGCGTATCTTCCTCACGCCAGGCGCGCATCCGGCGCTGCTGGCGATCTTCGGCATGTTGGCAAAGCCGGGCGAGACGGTGCTTTCGGAGAACATCACCTATCCCGGCATGCGTTCGATCGCCGCGCAACTGCGATTGAGTCTCGTCGGCCTGCCGATGGATGACGAAGGCATTCTGCCGGCAGCCTTTGCCGAGGCCTGCGAGAAGACGAAGCCGAAGGCACTCTATCTCAATCCGATCCTGCAGAACCCGATGACGCTGACCGTCCCGGAACGGCGTCGCGAGGAGATCTGTGCCGTGGCGCGAAAATATGGAGTGCCGATCGTCGAGGACGACGCCTACGGCTTCATTCCTCTGCGTGCCCCGGTACCGCTGGCGGCGATAGCTCCGGACCTGACATGGCATATCGGCGGGCTTTCCAAATCTCTCGGCGCCGGGCTCAGGCTCGCCTATGTCGTCGCCCCGGACACCAAGGCCGCTTGGCCGTTCGTCAGCGCCATGCGCGCCAACAACGTCATGGCGTCGCCGCTGTCGGCAGCGCTCGCCACCCGCTGGATCGAGGACGGCACGGCCGACAATATCCTGCACTTCGTCAGGACCGAAGCGATGGCCCGCCAAGCGCTGGTCGCAGACATACTGCCGAAGGGCAGCTATCGCGGCGACCCGCTCAGCTTCAACATCTGGCTGCCGTTGGCACAGGGCTGGACCCGCTCGACGTTCGGCAGCCACATGCGTTCCGCCGGCATCGGTGTTGTGGCGAGCGACGCCTTCTGCGTCGACGGCCCCGCGCCGGAAGCGGTGCGCGTATGCCTCGGCGGTCCCATCCAGCGGCCTGCGCTCGGGGCGGCCCTGGAATTCATGGGCCATGCGCTGCAGAGCTCGCCCGAAATGGCCGGCTCCTTCTTCTGATCTCTCCACTCTGCGATCCCCGGCCGGAATGCCTGCGGCATTCTGGCTACTCGACATATTGAATGCATAAATCTATATAATGACTGCAATCAATAAGAGATTTGATCGCTTTGCTCCCCAAGGACGATGATCATGGATCACGAATGGCCTCCTCTCCCTCCCATGCAGACCGGCCTGCGCGGGCGCTGCCCGCGTTGTGGTCAGGGGCATATGTTCAACGGCTTCCTGACGCTCAGCCCGAAGTGTGAAGCCTGCGGACTGGACTATTCCTTTGCCGACCCCGCCGACGGCCCGGCCTTTTTCGTGATGTGCTTCGCCTGCGTGCCGAGCGTGCTTCTCGGCGTCTGGCTTGAAGTGCAGTTCCAGCCGGCCTGGTGGGTTCACTTGCTGGTGACATTGCCCTTCATGCTCCTGACCTGCATCCCGCCGCTTCGACCGCTGAAGGGTTGGCTGGTGGCGAGCCAGTATTTCTACAAGGCGGAAGAAGGAAAGCTGGTGAGGCGCGCCAGCTAAACCCGTCATTTGTCGTGATTGACTGGAGCGCCGAGGAAGGTCGTCAATTCCCGCGCTGCCGCGCCGCCCGCCCGGTTCGCCCCGATCGTGGAAGCGGATGGACCGTAACCGACCAGGTGAATACGCGGGTCCTTGGCGACCTGCGTCGCCAGCCGGCCGGTCATCAGGATGCCGCCGCTCGCCTCGCGCAGTTGTAGCGGGGCGAGATGATCGAGCGAACTGCGAAAACCCGTGCACCACAGGATCACGTCGGCCCGTTGCTCGGAGCCGTCCGCCCAGCGTATCCCGTGTTCGGTGACCTCGGAAAACATCGGCAGCCTTTTCAGCGCGCCCCGTTCGCGCGCCGCCAGGATCGCCGGCGTGACGGGCAGGCCGGTGACCGAAACCACCGAACCCGGCGGAAGGCCCCGGCGGACGCGGTCTTCCACCAAGGCTACAGCCGCGCGCCCGACCTCCGGCGTGAACGGCTCGTCGCGGAATTGCGGCTCCCGTCGCGTCACCCAGGTGGTCGAGGTGACGCGGGAGATCTCGTCGAGCAGCTGGATCGCCGATATCCCGCTGCCGACCACGACGACATGCTGGCCGGCAAATTCCTCGGCGGTACGATAATCCCGCGTGTGGAGCTGCCTCCCATGGAAACGGTCAGCGCCGGGATAGTCGGGAACGTAGGGCGATTCCCATGTGCCGGTGGCATTGATCAGGCCTCTTGCCGAAAAGACACCGAGGTCGGTTTCGACCCTCAACCGATCACCCCTTGGGCAGACGACCGTTACCTTGACGGGGCGATGGACGTGCAAATCGAATGCGGCTTCGTAGGCCGCAAAATACTGGGGCACCGCGACCGACGCCTTAACTAGGTTGGCTGAAGTATCGACCACCTCCTCGAACCGCATTCCGGGCAAGTCATGGACGCGGTTGGCGGTGGCCAGCGTCAGGGATGGCCAGCGAAACTGCCAGGCGCCCCCAGGCTCCGGCGACTGGTCGAGGACCACGAAGTCTCTGTCCGGCACAAGATCCAGTTTCCGCAGGTGATAGGCCGAAGACAAACCCGCCTGACCCGCTCCGATCACGACGATATCGACCTTGACCGCCACCCGGGCGTGCTCGGGTCCGTCGTCAGCGAAGTGATCCGGTTCGTGGTCTGCAGCCATGCGGAATATCCATGCCGGTGACGGGGCGAAGGGGGCGGGCAGACAAGGCTTATACGCCTGCGAAAGTCGCTTCAAGCAAAACGGGCAGCAGTAGCGGGGAGAGTGTCATGTCTCAATTCATATCGGGACGCCGTGGCCGAGCGCCGCGGGTGCTCGCTCTGGCCGCCGGACCTGTGCCATAGTGCGGTCCTTCCGACGAAAGCGATTCCATGCCATCGACCCCAGACCGCATCGATCCCCTGTTTGACAGACAAGGCACGAAAAATCCGCTCGATGTGCTGAAGCGCGTCTACGGTTATTCATCGTTCCGGGGCAAGCAGGCCGCGGTCGTCGAACAGGTCGTGTCGGGCGGCGATGCCGTGGTGCTGTTTCCGACCGGCGCCGGCAAATCGCTCTGCTTCCAGATCCCCGCCCTCTGCCGCGATGGCGTCGGCATCGTCGTTTCGCCGCTGATTGCGCTGATGCGCGACCAGGTGGAGGCGCTGAAACAGCTCGGCGTGCGCGCCGCCGCGCTCAATTCCTCGCTGACGCGCGAAGAATTCGTCGATGTCCGCCGAGCGATCGCCAATGGCGATCTCGATCTTCTCTACGTGACGCCCGAGCGCATCGTCACGCCGGCCTTCAAGGACATGATCGGCAATGCGAAGATTGCGTTGTTCGCGATCGATGAAGCACACTGCGTTTCGCAATGGGGCCACGATTTCCGCCCGGAATATCGCGAGCTTGGCCATCTCGCCGAGCACTATCCGGGCGTGCCGCGCCTGGCGCTGACGGCGACCGCCGATCCGCATACCCGTGAAGACATTATCGACAAGCTTGCGCTGCGCTCGGCCGAGGTGTTCACCACCTCCTTCGACCGGCCGAACATCGCCTACGAAATCGTCGAGCGAGACCAGCCGCGCCAGCAGCTTCTGCGCTTCCTGTCTCGCCACAAGGGATCGAGCGGTATCGTCTATTGCCTGTCGCGGGCCAAGGTCGAGGATACGGCGGAGTGGCTGAACGGGCAGGGTATTCGAGCACTTGCCTATCATGCGGGGATGGACCGCAGCATCCGCGACGCCAATCAGGACGCCTTCCTCAAGGAAGAGGATCTCTGCCTTGTCGCCACCGTCGCCTTCGGCATGGGCATCGACAAGCCGAACGTGCGCTACGTCGCCCATCTCGATCTGCCCGGTTCGGTGGAGGCCTACTATCAGGAGACAGGCCGCGCCGGGCGTGACGGGCTGCCGTCCGATGTCTGGATGGCCTATGGCATGGCCGATGTCATCCAGCGTGGCCGGATGATCGACGAGGGCACTTCGGGCAACGATGTGAAGCGGGTCGAACGCGCCAAGCTCAATGCACTGCTCGGCATCTGCGAAACGCCCGGCTGCCGCAGACAGGCGATCCTGGCGCATTTCGGCGAGGCGCATGGCGGCCAATGCGGCAATTGCGATACCTGCCTTAAACCCGTCGAGACCTGGGATGGAACGGATGCCGCCATCAAGGCGCTGGCGGCGATCTACCGGACCGGCGAACGGTTCGGCACTGGCCACCTGATCGATGTGCTGCTCGGAACCCGAAACGAGAAGACCACCCGCTTCGGCCATGCCGACATGCCGGTCTTCGGTGTCGGCAAGGACATCCCGTCAAAAACCTGGCAGTCTGTCTACCGTCAATTGCTGGCCGCCGGCCTTGTCAGCGTCGATCATGCTGCCTTCGGCGCTCTGAAGCTGGAGCCGGAAGCTCGCGCCGTCTTCAAGCGGGAACGCGAGGTGCGCTTCCGCAAGGACCGCCCGACGACGGGCAAGGCATCGCGAAGCGCGTCGCCGAGCGCGGCAAGCGCCCGGTCTGCGCTGGAAGGGGCCGATGCCGAACTCTTCGAGGCGCTGCGGATCGCGCGCCTGGGGATTGCCAAGGAGCTTTCGGTGCCGCCCTATGTCGTCTTTCCGGACACGACGCTGGTCGCCTTCGCCACCGCCCGCCCGACGAGCCGCGATGCGCTGCTCGGCATTTCCGGGGTAGGGCAATCGAAGCTCGAACGTTATGGCGATGCCTTCCTGGCGGTGATCCGGGCGCACGAGAGGTAGGTGGACTAGCCGCGTCAGTAAAAGGTCGAGTGGAACGGCGTGATCGCAGCGCCCATCGCCGACGCGTCGCTGGCGATCTCCGAGATGATCAACTTTGGGCCGGGGCGGGGTACTCCATAACGGGGGCGGTCAAAATTCTTTGTCCTATCAATCAGCATCTGCGCCAAATCTCGCGGCACCTGGCCGCCGAAGACGATCGCCTGCGGGTCGAAGATCGCCCGGATGGCATTGATCAGGCGGTTATAAGCCGGCGTGACTTCGTTCACCCACTCGGTGACGCCTGGCCATTGCGGGTCGAAATGCCTGCGCATGTAGGTGATGGAGGGGACATCGACGCCGTTGCGAATGAGCCTCTCTATGAGCAGCTGTAGCGCCGGTCGCCGCTGGTTTTCCTCTTCGTCGTAGATGCCCGAAAACTCGCCGGCATTGCCATTGCCGCCGAGCAGCAACTCGCCGTCGCTGATCAGTCCGCCGCCGAAACCGTAGTTGAAGCTCAGGTAGGCGAAATGTTTTATGTAGCGGCCGGCTCCGAACATGGACTCGGCGACTGCGCCGGTATTGGCGCCATTGTGTACCCAGACCGGCTTGCCAAAAAATTCCGCCAGCAGCGGGCCGAGTTCGATCAGCGACCATTCGTGGAGCGGAAGGGGTGCGTTGTAGCGGGTTCCCCCGACATGAAAGCCCGCTATTGCGAAGCCGATGCCGAAAAGGGCCTCCGGGGATAGGGCGTTGAGTTTCTGCGCTTCCACGAGCCGTTCTCTGACGAGATCGAGGGATTGCGCCATCGTATGCCCGCGCAGCGTCACGCTGCTTTCAGCCAGAACATTCCCGGCAAGGTCCATCAGGCAGATACCGATGACATCGGTATTGACCGAGATCCCGCAGGAATAGGCGTATCGACCGTCAAGCCTGAGCGTCGGGCTCGGTTGCCCGCGGCCGACGCCCGGTTTCGGAGAGCCGAGCGAGACGATGCCGCGCTCCGTGAGCTGGTCGATGATCCGGTAGACCGACTGCTGGGTGAGATCGGTATGGTCCGTGACTTCGGACCGGGAAAGACCGGGATAGCGCCAGATGAGCTTGAGCAGGTTGCGCTCGTTCGGCGAGACGACGCCGCTTTCGCCTGCACGCAGGAATTGCCGCGAGATCAGAGCCTCGGGAAAATACGCCATCGGATACACCTCCCTCGCTCACAATTACCTGAGAGGTGTAATAATGGCGGTTGCATACAGCCGTTTACCTCGCGTTTTCCTTTGCTTAGCTGGAAATCCCTTTCGCGACAAGGGTTTCCGGGCGTCATTTAATTGTTACACATAAAGTGTAGTAATCCCGTCGTTCCGATGCCGAGCCCACTCGGCCGATCCCAAAACAGGCGAGGGCAATTATGAAGATTTCCATTCTGGCGGCGGCTGCCGCCCTGATGGCGGGCGCGTGTTCCGCGCAGGCCGCCAATATCGAGTTCTGGTACGGCAATACAGGCCCTGTCGAAACCGCGATCAAGGCTCAGTGCGATGCGTTCAATGCCGCACAGACCCAGCACAAGGTCACCTGCGTCGGCCAGGGCAGCTACGAAGTGTCGATGCAGAAGGCGATTGCAGCCTTCCGTGCCAAGAACCATCCGGTGCTGATCCAGTTCTTCGACGCTGGCACGCTCGACCTGATGCTGTCGAACGCCGTCGTGCCCGTCCAGGAAATCCTGCCCGACGTCAAATGGGACAACTATATCGCCGGTGCCCGCGCCTATTACGAAACGTCCGGCGGCAAGCTGTTCGCTCAGCCCTACAATGCCTCGACGTTGCTGTTCTACACGAACAAGACCGAGCTCGAGAAAGCCGGCATCACCCAGACCCCGACCACCTGGGAAGAGGTGATCGATGCGGCCCGCAAGCTGAAGGCTGCCGGCCATGCCTGCCCGTTCGTCACCGATGGCGATACCTGGCGCGTGCTGGAGCAGTTCTCCGCCCGCCACGGCCTGCCGATCGCATCCAGGCACAATGGTTATGACGGCCTCGACGCCGAATATGTCTTCAACACCACCTTCGTCGCCAAGCACCTCCAGAACCTGGTGGACTGGCGCAAGGAAGGCCTGGTCAAGCTTAATGCCGACACTAAGGCCGGCAATTACACCGCAGCCTTCAACGCCGGCGAATGCGCGATGATGGAAGGCTCTTCCGGCTCCTACGCCGCCTCCACCAAGGCTTTCGACGGCAAGTACCAGCTTACCGTCAACATGGCGCCGATGTACAAGGGTTACCAACGCCACAACACGCTGGTCGGCGGCGCTTCGATCTACGTCATGAAGGGCCATGACCAGGCTCAGGTCGATGGCGCCAAGGCCTTCCTCGACTTCCTGCGCAAGCCGGAACAGCAGATGGCGTTCACTGCGGCCACCGGTTACGTCCCCGTCACCAACGACGTGCTCGAGGCGATCAACAAGAGCGGCGAAGCGAAGGCTGCGAAATACGCAACCGCTGCCCTCGGCATCGAGTCGATGAACCAGTCGCCGACCGCCGACAGCCGCGGTATCCGCCTCGGCTTCTACGTGCAGTTCCGAGAAATCTTCGTGGAAGAGACCCAGAAGGCCTATGGCGGCCAGCAGACCATGCAGGTCTCGCTCGACAACGCCAAGAAGCGCGGCGACGAGCTGCTGCGCCGCTTCGAGCAGACCTACAAGGGCGTCAAGCTGCCTTGATCCAAGCTTGATCGGCGCGGACGGGACACAGGTCCTGTCCGTGCCGATCCCTCACATCGGGCTTTTCCCATGACCTCCGAATCCACCCTCTTCAGCAATCGCTGGCTGCCGGTCCTCCTGGTCGCGCCGTTTATGCTGCTGATCGTCCTTTTCTTCTACGTGCCGATCTTCCAGGCGTTCTACTGGTCGTTTTTTCTCGAACAGCCGTTCGGCGGCGGTTCGATGTTCGTCGGCTTCGACAATTTCGCCCGTGTCCTTTCCGACCGGGAGTTCTGGCAGGCGGGTTGGCGCACTATCATATTCATGGTGACCGCGTCGTCGCTCGCCGTGCTGATCCCGCTGATCCTCGCGGTCGCCGCCGACCGGAAAATTCGCCTGTCGCTGCCGGCCCGCAACGTTCTGGTCTGGCCGAAGGGCGTCGCAGGCGCTTCGATCGGTGTCGTCTTCGCCTTCGTCTTCAATCCGTTCGTCGGCCTCCTGGCGCCGCTCAACAAGGCCTTTCCGGGCATCTGGGCGCCCGGCATCGATGGAACGGACGCCTTCATCACGCTGATCGCCGCGCATGTCTGGAGCGGCATCCCGTTCAATTTCGTGATCCTTTTGGCCGGTCTGCAATCGATCCCGCGCACCATGCACCAGGCGGCGGCGATGGACGGGGCAGGGCCCTGGCGGCGGATCTTCGACGTGCAATTGCCGCTGATCATGCCGCAGCTTTTTCTCACGCTGGTGCTGGAATTCACCGAAAGCATCACCTCGGCCTTCGCGCTGATCGATACCATCACCCATGGCGGTCCGGGCGGCGCGACCACGCTGCTCGTCTACAAGATCTATAAGGACGGCTTCAGCGGTTACGATCTCTCCGGCGCCTCCACCCAGACCGCGATCCTGATGGTCTTCGTCATCCTTCTCACCGCCGCCCAGTTCGTCTTCCTCGGCCGGCGCATCAACTACGAGCGCTGACAGATGATCGAGAACGCACGCTCCCTCAACATCGCCGCGAGCCTGATCCTCCTGGTCGGCATGCTCTACATCCTCGGCCCGCTCTACCTGACGCTGGCGACGGCATCGCAATCCTATGAATTCCTGCTGCGTAACGGGCTTGCCTGGTACCCCGGCGACCAGTTCCTGAACAATGCAGCGCGCATCTTCACCGAGACGCGCATCCCGATCCAGATGCTCAACAGCCTCGCCGTGGCGTTCAGCCTGGCGATCGCCACCTGCATCCTGTCCTTCCTGTCGGCCTATGCGATCGTCTATTTCCGCATCCGCTGGGCAGGCGTCGCGTTTGCGCTGATCCTCGCCACGATCATGCTGCCGGTCGATATCCGCGTCATCACCACCTATCAGGTGGCATCGAACGTGTTCTCGCCGGTCAATGCGCTGCTCGACGTCTCGGGCCTCAACGGGCTGATCGCCCAGGTCTTCGGCGCGCCGGTACAGCTCGAATTGAGCGTTCTTAACACCCATTTTGGCCTTATCGCGCCGCTTGCCGCGCATGGTACCGGCACGTTCCTGTTCCGCCAGTTCTTCCGCACCCTGCCGGGAGATCTGTTCAAGGCCGCCCGCATGGATGGGGCGGGGCCGGTCCGCTTCATGTTCGATATCCTGCTGCCGCTGTCGCGCACCAGTTTCGCGGCACTGTTCGTGCTGACCTTCCTGAGCGGCTGGACGCAGTATCTCTGGCCGCTCGTCGCCTCCTCGACGCCCGACATGCAGACCGCCGTCGTCGGCCTGGCGCGGCTGCTGCCGGATTCGGACGGCGAAGTGCCCGACTTTCCGATGATCATGGCCGGCGCCGTGATCGTTTCCCTCGTGCCCCTCCTGATGATCGCGCTTCTGCAGCGGTATCTGGTGCAGGGCCTCGTGCTTTCGGAGAAATGACGATGAACGCCATCGATACAGCCATCCGCGCCGCCGCTGCGAGCATCACGGTCAAAGGCTTGACCAAGGCCTATGACCCTCAGACGGTGGTCATTCCGCCGATGGATGTCGAACTCAAGGCCGGCGAATTTACCGTCGTGCTCGGTCCTTCCGGCTGCGGCAAGTCCACGCTGCTGCAGATGATTGCCGGGCTCGAACGGGTGAGCGGCGGCAAGATCCTCATCGGCACCCGCGAGGTCCAGGATCTGGAGCCGAAACACCGCGGCTGCGCCATGGTGTTCCAGAACTATGCGCTCTATCCGCACATGACCGTGTTCGAGAACATGGCCTACAGCCTCAAGGTCGCCGGCATGGCGAAGGCGGAACGTGCCGAGCGGGTCGCGGCGGTCGCCAAGATGCTCGGCCTTGCCGACTATCTGCACCGCAAGCCGGGGCAGCTTTCCGGAGGCCAGCGCCAGCGCGTTGCGATCGGCCGCGCCATCGTGCGAGAGCCGGGCGTGCTGCTGTTCGACGAGCCGCTCTCCAACCTCGATGCCCAGCTTCGGCACGACATGCGCGTCGAACTGGCCGACCTGCATCGCCGCATCGGCGCCACCACCGTCTTCGTCACCCATGATCAGGTGGAGGCAATGACGCTCGCCGACCGCATCCTGATCCTCAACAAGGGCCGGATCGAGCAGTTCGATACGCCGAAGGCGATCTACCACCATCCGGCCTCGGTCTTCGTCGCCAAGTTCATCGGTGCCCCGCCGATGAACATCCTGCCCGTCACCGGAGACGGGTCGGCGCTGAGGCTTGCCGACGGCCAGGTGGTGGCGAACGCCCCGCTGACCGGCGCCTATCAGCTCGGCATCCGGCCGGAGGACATCGTCGTCGATGGCAAGGCGGATGGCCATGCGGTCAAGGCGGCACTCCGGTTCCGCGAGGATCTCGGTTCCCATTCGGTGCTGGCTGCCGATCTCGGCGGCTCGATCGTCCGAATCGCGACGCCCTTCGGTGCGGATATCGCCGACCGGCTCGAACTTCTCCTGAACTTCCCGACCTCGCGACTGCATCTCTTCGATGCAGCGACGGGCCGGGCCATACCCGGTGCCTTCGGCGCCCAATGAAAGCCCGGCGCCAAAGGCGCCATATGAAAGAAACCCTCATGAGCTACAAAGACTTCATCGCCGATCCGGCGCGCAGCTGCGCCGTCGTTGCCCATCGCGGCGCCTGGCACGGCGCCCCGGAAAACAGCCTGGCGGCCATCGAAAACGCCATCGCGATCGGCTGCGAGATCGTCGAACTCGACGTACGCAAGAGCGCCGACGGCCAGCTTTTCCTGATGCATGACGATACGCTGGAACGCATGGCCGGCATCGACCGCGACGCCGAGACTTTCACCATGGCGGAGCTGCAGGCGATCATGCTGCGCGAGGACGACGGCGGCGAGGGCCGCGCGGCGACCGATCAGTGCATCCCGACCCTCAGGCAGGCGCTGGAGATCATCCGCGGCCGCATCTTCGCCGATCTCGATCTCAAGGATCGCGGGCTTTTCTCCGAAGTCGCCGCCTGCGCCCGGGAGATGGGCGCCGCTGCCTATGTGGATCTCAAGACCAAGGTCCATTCCCTTGCGGATGTCGACTGGGTGAAGGCCCAGAAGATCGACGGCGTGCCGTTCATGGGCATGGCGCGCTTCACCGCCGAGAACACCGGCGACGCACTTGCCATACTCGCCGAACTCTCGCCCTTCATGTGCGAAATCCGCTTCGACAGTCTCGAAACGATCGCCCACCATCGCGAGGCTTTCGCGAGGGCCCGCATGGCGCTGTGGGTCAACACGCTCGATCAGCCGGGCAGCGGCGAATGGACGGACAGCGCCGCTCTTGCCAATCCTGACCTGATCTGGGGCCGGTTGATGGACGCGGGCATCAGCGTTATCCAGACGGACCAGCCCGCCGCATTGAAATCCTACATAAAGGCCCGCCAGGCATGACGATCATTTCCGAGGCTGTGCTCCAGGCCCTGATGGAGGATATGCGCAATGCGGGGGAGGCGGAGGTTCTGCCCCGTTTCCTTGGCGTGACCGCAGATGGCATCCGCGCCAAGACCGCCCCGGACGACATCGTCACCGATGCCGATCTGGGTGCGGAACGTCGGCTTTCCGCAGCACTCTCCACACATTTTCCCGAGGCGCTGATCGTCGGCGAGGAGGCGGTCTCCGCCGATCCGACGCTGCTCGACCGCCTGGCGGATGCTGAACTCGCCGCGATCATCGATCCCGTCGACGGCACATGGAATTTCGCCCATGGCGTGCCGCTGTTCGGCATGATCGTGGCGATCGTGTCCGGCGGAGAAACCGTCGCGGGGCTGATCCACTATCCGCTGACCGGCGATTTTCTCATGGCCCGGCCGGGCGAGGGGGCCTGGCATATCGCCCGTGACGGTGTACGCACCCGCCTCAGCGTTGCGGCAGCAACCGTTCCGGTCAGCGAGATGAGCGGCTTCGTGCCGCTTCACATGTTCTCGGCCGAGGAGCAGGCGGCGTTCGCGCCGCGGGTCCTGCGTTTTGGCCGCACCACTACATGGCGCTGCTCCGCCTTCGAATACCGGATGGTGGCAACCGGAGCCATGACCTTTTCGCTCAACGCGGACATGAATCCGTGGGATCATGCAGCAGGTGAACTGATCCACCGTGAGGCCGGCGGCCATAGCGGGCTTCTGAGTGGCGAACCCTATCGCCCCGCGATGACGAAAGGCCGATTGCTGCTTGCGCCCGATGTGGCGAGCTGGGAAGCCATCCGCGAGAACCTGAGCTGAAGGCTCCAGGGGTTCGGACCACGGCAATTTTCATTCTGGCTTTCGTCGTCGTGACGTGTAATGTATACATGATCAGGCTCTCGGGAGGAGTCTATACCGCGTATCAGGATCCCTGACGGGACCTCGGCGCGGTGAGGAGAATGCGTATCAGCCGCCCGCATGTCAGATATTGATCAAGCGGGCAGCGGGACTGATAGGAGGATCAGGGCCGGATGCAGCAGCTTGCCGAGGCCACGATGGCCGGCCAGGACACGCTTCTGGATATAGAGAACCTGACATTGTCACTGCGTGACCAATCGGGTTGGGTCGAAGTCCTGAACAATGTTTCGCTTTCGGTGAAGCCGAAGGAGATCCTCGGCGTCGTGGGCGAGAGCGGCTGCGGCAAATCGATGACCGCACTCTCGATCCTCCGGCTGCTGCCGCCGCGCGATTCGCGCCTTGGCGGCAAGATCATGTTCGGCGGGCAGAACCTGGTGTCCTGTTCGGAATCGCAGATGAACGGCATTCGCGGCCGGCACATCAGCATGATTTTCCAGGAGCCGATGAGCGCCCTCGACCCGGTGTTCACCGTGGGTTACCAGATCGAGGAGACCCTTCGGCGGCATTTCAAGCTCGACCGCCGGGAGGCGGCGGAGCGCGCTGTCGCGGCGCTGGATTCGGTCGGCATCGCATCGCCGCGCCGTGTCGCCACCCTTTACCCGATGAACCTTTCGGGCGGCATGCGCCAGCGTGTGATGATCGCCATGGCGCTGGTCTGCGAGCCGCGTCTGCTGATTGCCGACGAGCCAACCACCGCTCTCGACGTGACGATCCAGGCACAGATCATGGACCTGCTTCTAGGCCTTGCCGACCGCACCGGGACCGCCATCATGTTCATCACCCACAATCTCGGTCTGGTCGCGCAGAGCTGCCATCGGATGGTGACGATGTATGCAGGGCAGGTCGTCGAGGGCGGCCCTGTAAGGGACGTCATCGCCGGTCCCCGCCACCCTTATACGGCCGGACTTCTGCACTCGATCCCCGACAGCAACCGCGCACGGGGCACGCTGCCCTCGATCGCCGGCCGCGTGCCGTCCCTGCGTCACATGCCGAAGGGCTGTCGCTTCGCGCCGCGCTGTTCCTATTCCATGCAGCCCTGCGAACTGCCCCAGGCGATCGACCGTGAGGTCGTAGACGGCCTCGACCGCAGGGAGGTGCGATGCACCCGTTGGGAAGAGCTCGAACTGAGAGGGGTCGGAGCATGAGCGCAAGCGTTTCTTCAAAACAGACGGCGCTTGATGTCAACGATCTCCATGTCAGCTTCGGCAATCCGCGGCGCGGCTCGCTGATCCGTGCCGTCGATGGCGTCAGCTTCACCGTGCGCAAGGGCGAGATTTTCGGCGTCATCGGCGAGTCCGGTTCCGGCAAGTCGACGCTGGGGCGCTGTCTCGTCGGCCTGCTCAGCCCAAGCGGTGGCGGTGTTCTGCATGACGGCGTTGATCCGTTCAGGTTTTCCCGCCGCGAGCTCAACCGTCACCGGCGCAAGTACCAGATCGTCTCGCAGGATCCGAATGCGGCCTTCGATCCGCGCATGACCATCCTTCAGAGCATCTGCGAACCCTTGAACATCGCGGGTGAGGGGACGAGGGCCGAGCGGCGCGAAAAGGCATTCGCTATGCTGGACCGGGTGTCGCTGTCGGCGGAAATGGCCAACCGCTATCCGCACGAGATTTCCGGCGGCCAGAAGCAGCGCGCCAATATCGCGCGGGCACTGATGCTGGATCCGAATGTGATCGTCTGCGACGAGGTGGTGGCGGCGCTCGACGTGTCGATCCAGGCCGACATGCTCAATCTCTTCGCCCGGCTGCAGGAGCAGTTCGGCCTGACCTACGTCTTCATCAGCCATGATCTGCGGGTGGTTAGCCATATCAGCGACCGCGTGGCGGTGATGTATTTCGGCAAGATCGTCGAAGTCGGCCCCGCCCATGCCGTGATCGAAACGCCGCTGCATCCCTATACGGAGGCGTTGCGCTCGGCCGAACCGGAGATTGACCCGACGGCGGCTGACGCCCGGAAGAGGATCATCCTGCAGGGCGAGATACCGAGCGCGATTGCCCCGCCGAGCGGCTGCCGTTTTCACACGCGCTGCCCGCGGATGCGCGACATCTGTCGCACGCAGGAACCCCTGCAGCGCGAATTGCTGCCCGGGCGGCATGTCGCATGCCATTTCGCCGAGGAGATGCTGGGCGAAAAGGAGAGGAGTGGTCTTGGCCTGGCCGGAGGGAACGGCGCCAACCATGCCGCATCTGCCACGAATGCACTGACATAGCGGCCGAGCTCGGCCGGTCATGGATAATGGAGGAGAAGACGTGACCACAGATTTATTTGGAAAGATCCCTGATATTACCCGTCGTTCGCTGTTGGCCGGAACGGTCGCCGCCGGCGGCCTTGCGCTGCTGCCGGCAACGGTACGGGCCCAGGCCCCGCAACCAAGATCCGGCGGCACCTTGAGGGCGGTGATGCCGTTCAACCCCGCCGCGCTCGACCCGTTGACGGGCCGCAACAATCCCGATTTCAACGCCCTTCTCCTGATGTTCGACGCGCTGATCGGCTTCGATCCGCAGACGCTCGAACTGCAGCCGATGCTGGCGACCTCGTGGAAGTTCACCGACCCAACCACGCTGGTTCTCGAACTGCGCCAGGGCGTCGAGTTTCATGACGGCACGCCGTTCAATGCCGAGGCGGTCGTCTTCCACCTGCAGCGCTGCAGCACCTACGATCGCTCGAACGTGAAATCGGACCTTGCTGTCGTCGACAAGGTCGAGGCGACCGGCCCCTATCAGGTTTCGCTGAAGCTGAAATATCCGGACGCCACCCTGCCGGCGATCCTGACCGACCGCGCCGGTCTCATCGTGTCGCCCGCTTCGGTCAAGGCCGCCGCCGGCGGTAATGTCGACCGTGCGCCGGTCGGCACCGGGCCGTTCAAGTTCGTCGAATGGCAGGACAACACCCTGATCAAGGTCGTGAAAAACACCAACTACTGGGGCGACAAGCCCTACCTCGATGGCGTCGACATGCGCATCGTCAACGAGTTCAATACGGCCGTGCGCACGGTGACCGCCGGCGAATCCGATATCGTCCTCAACATGAGCGCCCAGCAGATGGCCGTGGCCAAGCGCGACCCGAAGCTGGTCGCCGAAGCGACGCCGTCGATGATCTACTACACGGCCTTCCTGAACTACGGCGAGGGGCCGCTGAAAGACGTTCGTGTCCGGCAGGCCATGAACTGGGCGCTTGACCGGCCGGTGCTCAACCAGGTCCTGTGGGGCGGCCTCGGCGGCGGGCATTGCAGCATGTTCCCCTCGGGCTTCTGGGCCAACGACCCCGCGACCGAGAATTTTTACAAACTGGACCTCGACCGCGCCAAGTCGCTGCTGAAGGATGCGGGTTTCGCAAACGGCATCGAGATCGCCACCTTCACCTGGGCCGACCAGGCGGCGGTGCAGCGGCAGGAAGTCCTCGGCGCCCAGCTTGCAGAAGCCGGCATCCGGCTGAAGGTTACCCCGGCGCAGCCGGCGCAGACGATGCAGTACTTCCTCACCGAGAAAAAGGGCCAGATGCTGATGACCCCGACCGGTGGTCTTCCGGATCCGGCAACCGCCTACGACCGCCAGTTCTCGGCGACGGCCTATCGCAACGCCGCCAAGATCGAACTGCCGGGTTATCGCGAGCTGATGGATGCGTCGATGAACACGTTCGACAACGCCAAGCGCAAGGACGTGCTCTTCAAGATGCAGCGTTTCGTGCTGGAAAACGCGCTGCACCTGCCGCAGTTCTCGTCGGCCGGCATCATCATACGCACGCCGAAGGTGCACGGCTTCAATTTCAGCCTGCTGCAGCGGCCGCGCTTCCACAAGGTGTGGATGGAAGCCTGAGGCGACGCGATGTGCTTCCCGACGCGGCCATCGCATCGGGGAGCGGAAACCGGAGCGGAGCGGGGTCGCCTGCGCCGCTCCCGCATCGGAAGGCAGTGCTTCTGCACGTCCGGTGTTCCCGTGCCGGCCGCTGACATGGCCGGCGTCAATTGCGGATCGACGGAGTATCGATGATGTACGGCGTCCCCGGGATGGTTGCTCAAAGGCTCATGCAGCTGGTGCCCGTGATGATTGTTGCCACTTTCGTGGTGTTTTCCCTCGTCTACATGATGCCCGGCGACCCGGCCATGATGATCGCGGGCGACTACGCGACTGCGGAACGGATCGCGGAAATCCGCCAGTTCTACGGCTTCGACCGGCCGATGCTGGTGCAATATTTCTTCTGGCTGGGAAATGCCGTGCAGGGCGATCTCGGCCATTCGCTGTTCTCGAACGAATCCGTTCTTCGGCTGATCCTCTCGCGACTGCCGCATACGGTTCTGCTGGTTCTTTACGCGTTGGTCCTCGGCGCAGCACTCGGCATTCCCCTTGGCATTCTTGCCGCGACACGCCAGGGCACGACGCTCGACAAGATCATCACCAGCGTCGCCTCGCTCGGTGTCGCGGTGCCCAATTTCTGGCTTGGCATCATCCTGGTGACGCTCTTTTCGCTCGGCTATCGCTGGTTCCCGGCAACCGGTGCGGTATCCGTCTTCGAAAAGCCGCTGGAGGCGCTCTATTACGCGACCCTTCCGGCGGTAGCGCTCTCGACCGGCGTCGTCGCGGTTCTGGCAAGGCAGGTCCGCAGCGCACTGCTCGAGGTGCTGGGCTCCCAATATATCCGCACGCTGCGCGCCAAGGGGCTGGGTTCCGGCGCCATCCTGTGGAAGCACGGGCTTCGCAACGTGGCGGCGACGATGCTGACCATTGCCGGCCTGCAGGTGAACCGGCTGTTTTCCAGCGCCGTCATCATCGAGGCGGTCTTCGCCATCCCCGGCGTCGGCAACCTCATCAGCTATTCGGCGCTCAACAAGGATTTCCCGGTGGTGCAGGGCGTGGCGCTGGTGCTGGTGCTGGTTGTGATCCTCACCAATCTCCTGGTCGACGTGCTCAACGCGACTTTCGATCCCAGAGTGGCGGCCTCCACATGACCGATACGAACATGACCGTGATGACCCAAACCGCTGCCGCGCCGGCAGCCAAGGCGACCCTTCCGCCGCCCGTCCGCTTCCGCTTCTGGGCCTGGCTGTGGGGCGACAAGCGTGCGCTGATCAGCCTTGCCTATCTCTCCGTTCTGGTTCTGGCGGCGATCTTCGCGCCGCTGATCGTGCCCTATGCGCCGAACAAGCAGAACCTGATGGACCTTCTGGCGCCGCCGAGCGGCGCACACTGGCTCGGCACCGACGACCTTGGCCGCGACACGCTGAGCCGGCTGATATACGGTTCCTACAACGCGCTATACGCCGCAAGCCTCGCCGTCGGCATCGGTGTGGCGATCGGCGTGCCGCTCGGCGTCTTCATCGGTTTTGTCGGTGGTTGGGTCGATCAGGTCGGCAGCCGCATCATCGACGGCGTCCTCGCCTTTCCGCCGCTCGTGCTGGCCGTCGCCGTCACCGGCGCGCTCGGCATCGGCCTCACCAATGCGATGATCGCCGTCGGCTTCGCCTTCGCGCCGGTGCTTGCCCGGACGATGCGGGCGCAGACGCTGGTGGTGAAGAACGCGCTCTATGTCGAGGCGGCCGTCGGCTTCGGTGCGTCACGCCTGCATCTGATCCTGCGCCATATCCTGCCCAATGCGATCCAGCCGGTGATCGTCGAGGTGACCCTGATGCTGGCCGTGGCACTTCTGGCGGAAGCCGGACTGAGCTTCCTGTCGCTCGGCGTCCAGCCGCCTGAATCGAGCTGGGGCGGCATGCTGGCGCGCGCCTACCACTATGTCGAGGTGGCGCCGGAGCAGATGTATGCGCCGGGTTTCGCCATCCTGTTCACGGCGCTCGCCTTCAACACGCTCGGCGAGTCGATCCGCGTGCTCCTCGACCCGACCATCAAACGTCGGTGAAACACCTCTTTTCCTCATCCCTGTGCTCGTCACAGGGATCCAGCGCATTCAAGCCTTTGAATGCAAGGACTCTTTCACGGCGCAGACGCGCCGTGGCTGGATCCCTGTGACAAGCACAGGGATTGAGGGAGGGCTAGGCCCGGCCTTGCGGCCGGGCTGTTTCGTTGTCCGATGACCGGCGGGCCGATCACGCCGTCTGGTCGAGCCAGACGCGGTGGAACCGCGGCGAGTGCAGCCGGTCGTACTTGAAGTCCTTGACCTTCTTGTTGCGGATCGACATGGCCGCCGAGGTCACCAGCGGCAGGTGCAGCGCCTGTTCCACGACGAAACGCTGGAGTGCGGCAAATGCCTTCTTGCGTTCGCCGGCATCGGCCGAGGTGCCGGTCGCGGTGAGCAGCTTGCGGAACTGCGGGTCTTCCACCTTGCCGGCGTTGAACTGGCCGGTCGCGCCGAACAGCCGCTCGTAGGTCTGGCTGGGGTCGAGCCAGCCACCTTGCGGATTGAGGATCATCGCGCCCTTGCCTTCGATATAGAAGGCCTGGTTCACCACCTGAGGCGGCGAGGGCGTGACCTTGAGGCGAATGCCGACCTGCTCGAGTTGGTTGCCGACCACTTCGAGGCGCTGAACCGATGTCTGGTCCGGCCAGCTCCAGGTTTCGACTTCCAGACCCTTCGGATACTCGGCATCGGCCAGCAGTTTGCGCGCCTTTTCGGGATCGTGCTGGTAGAACTGCGCCGTCCCGGCATCCACCGCCCAGAAATCCTTGGGGAACATGGTCGAGGTCGGCTCGCCCAGGCCAAGCATCAGAACCTGGTTCAGTTCGGTGCGGTTGATGGCGTAGTTCATCGCCTGCCGGACCCGGATGTCGTTGAGCGGCGGCTTGGCGAAATTCATCATCAGGGTGAAGAAGATCATCGAAGGATTGGCTTCGGCGGTGAGGTCCTGCACGCGGCGCGCGGTCGCGATCTGCTGCGCGGCCATGTTGAGCGCAAGATCGGTTTCGCCGGCGGTGACCGTGCGGGCGGCGGTGTTCAGCTCGTTGATGATGCGGAAATTGATGCCATCGAGATAGGGAAGGCCCGGCTGCCAGTAGTTCGGGTTCTTCTCGACACGGATCAGGTCGTTGTCGCGCCACTCGGCGAACTTGAACGGTCCAGTGCCGACGGGTTTGCGGTCGACATTGCCGTCGGCGGCCGCCTTGATGGAAGCGGGCGAGACGATGCAGCCGACGCGGCCGGTCAGGATGGTCGGCAGCGAATAGTTCGGCTGTTTGAGCTTGATCGTCACCTGGCTCGGGCCGGTGACCGCCACCGACGCGACCGAAACCAGGTCCGACTTCACGTTGGAGCGCGGGTCGCTCATGAAACGATCGAGGTTGAACTTCACGGCCTCGGCGTTGAACGGGGTGCCGTCGTGGAATTTCACGCCGTCGATGAGGTTCAGCACCAGCGTCGTGGGATCGGCGAAGGTCCAGTCCTTGGCCAGCATCGGCTTCAGCTCGAGCGTCGCCGGATCGAAGGCGATCAGCGCGTCGAACAGCGCGTAGAGCGAGTTGAAGTCCGGCACGTTGCGACCGGTCATCGGGTCGAGTGCGGCCGGATTGAACGGCATGGCGATGCGCAGCGTGCCGCCCGGCTTGGGTGGCGTCGCCTGGGCGAATATCTGCCCGGGCAAAAGCATCGCGCCTCCCAGCGCCGCGCCGGACGCCAGAAGCGTTCTCCGGTTGATCCTGCTGTCATGGATGATCGACGGCATGCCGTCCTGCTGTTTTTTCATCTCCGGGCTCCTCCCCGATGAAACAGATTGACGAGACTATTCGTGTTCCTTCAGTCAGGCATGCATACATCGAGCTCGCAGTTCGGCTTCCTCTTTCCGAATTGCGGCAGCCTGCCGCGGATAGATCTACAACAGGAGCATTCCGATGTATACTTTTGCGTTCGGTTTTGCCGCAACACGACTTCCTTCCGACCGGCTCGTATGCCATGATTGTACGGGAGGCTGCGATTGTGCGGCCGCTGTGTCCTTGGCTCTTCCGGTGCCCGTTTCGGCGCCGTGACCGCGAGGCGCGCGGCTACCTGTTGCGGAAAGTGGAGGAGAGACCATGGGTGCGTTCGAGCATTCCCGTACCTACGACTACGTCATCGTGGGCGGCGGCACGGCAGGCTGCGTTCTGGCCAACCGGCTGTCGGCGGACCCGGCGGTCGAGGTGCTGATGATCGAGGCCGGCGGCGAGGGGCGGGGCTTCTATATCGACATGCCGCTCGGTCTCGCCCATCTCATCGGCAGACCCCAATATGACTGGCTCTACAAGGGCGAGCCCGAACCCTACCTCGATGGCCGCCGGCTCGCACTGCCGCGTGGAAAAATGCTCGGGGGCAGTTCCGCCATCAATGGCCTGATCTACGTGCGCGGCCATGCCTACGACTATGACCAATGGGCGCAACTCGGCAATCGCGGCTGGTCCTGGGAAAGCTTGCTTCCCTATTTCAAACGCTCGGAAACTTTCCACCGGGCCGATTCCGAGGCGCACGGCACGGAGGGCGAATGGGCGGTCTCCGACCCCAATGTGCGCTGGGAGGCCCTGGAGGCCTATCGCCAGGCGGCGATCGAGCAGGGCATTCCCGCTGCGGACGACTACAATTCCGGCGACAACGAGGGCGTGGCCTTCTTCGTCGCCACCATCAAGAATGGCGTGCGCCATTCCACCGCCCGTGCATTTCTGGAGCCGGTCCGCAACCGCCGCAACCTGACCGTCGTCACCGGCGCTCTCGTCGATCGTGTGACCTTCGACGGCAAGCGGGCGCGCGGCGTCGTGTTCAGCCTCGACGGCCAGACCCAGGAGGTGAAAGCGGGGAGGGAAGTCATCCTGTCGGCCGGAGCCTATAGCTCGCCGGCCATCCTCGAGCGCTCCGGCGTGGGCGCGCCGGACATCCTTGCATCTGCCGGAATAAAGGTGCTGCACGCATTGCCGGGTGTCGGCGAAAACCTGCAGGACCACTGGCACATCAGGGTTCAGCACCGTCTTCGCAATACCCACACGCTGAATACCCGCGCCGGCACGCGGTTCGGCCGGATGCTGCTCGGCATGCAGTATCTTGCGACCAAACGGGGGCCGCTCGGCGGTTCGCCGACGCTGCTCGGCGCCTTCCTCAAGACCACGCCGGATGCCCCGGCGCCGGAAGTCCAGATCCACGTCTCCGGCTCCACATCGCCGAGTTTCGGCGGCGCCATGCACCTGTTCCCCGGCATCACCTCGTCGGCCTGCATCCTGCGGCCGGAAAGCCGCGGCCATTGCCACGTCGGGGGTAGCGACCCTTCGGCCCAGCCGCGCATCCTGCACAATTTCCTGAAAGAGGAAGCCGACCGCGAAATCCTGATACGGTCGATCGAGGCGGTCCGGAGGATCGCCGCAAGCCCGGCCATGGCGCGTTTCCAGCCGGAGGAAATAGCGCCGACTGATGCCGTGCAGTCCCACGACGACATGCTCGATTACGCCCGCCAAACCCTCAACACCACCTTCCATCCCGTCGGCACCTGCAAGATGGGCCGCGACCGCACGGCGGTGGTCGACGATCGGCTGCGGGTTCACGGCCTCACCGGCCTGCGCGTCGTCGATGCCTCGATCATGCCCACCATCGTCTCCGGCAACACCCAGGCCCCGACCGTTATGATCGCGGAAAAGGCGGCGGATTTCATCCGCGAGGAAAGGCTGGGGCTCGAGGAAAAGATGGGGACGCAGGCGGCATGAAGCCGCGCATGGGAAAGCAGCACAGATGTCAACGATAAGCGAGACGGAAAAGAAGATGGCCAGATTCGAAACCGCCGGGGCGATCGATTGCGACGTCCACCCGCCGACACCGCGTCGCGCCGACCTCATCCCCTATCTCGACGACTACTGGCAGGAGATTGTCACGTCGCGGGAAGTCGACGTGCTGGAGCTGATGGGCTACCCTGAGCGCACACGCCCCTATATGCGGCCGGACTGGACGTGGAGCGGCGATCCGCTCGCGCAGGTGCAGAACAACCTGCTCGACCCGCTGGGTCTCGAAGGCGCCATCCTCAACGTGGTTTCGGGCGCCCACGCCCTGTTCGATCCTTACCTCGCAGCCGCCATATGCCGTGCCACCAACGACTGGCTCGCCGACAAGTGGCTGAGCCGCGATAGCCGCCTCAGGGCATCGATGCTGGTGCCGTTCCAGAATGTCGAGGCGGCGGTCGAGGAGATCGAGCGCCGCGCCGACGACAAGCGTTTCGTGCAGGTCCTGACGCTTGCGATGACCGAGCTGCCGCTCGGCCGCCGCACCTACTGGCCGATCTACGAGGCGGCTGAAAGACACGGCCTGCCGATCGGCATCCATGCCGGATCGAATTTCCGCCACGCGCCGAGCCATAGCGGCTTCCACTCCTTCCTGATCGAGGACCATGTGGTTCAGCCGCAGGGTTTCTCCACCCAGGTCGCGAGCCTGATTTCCGAGGGCGTCTTCGTCAAATATCCGAAGCTGAAGGCGGTGATGATCGAATCCGGCGTCACCTGGATGCCGGCGCTGATGTGGCGCATGAGCAAGGACTGGCGCGGCACGCGCATCGAGGTGCCGTGGGTCAAGGACGCGCCGGCCGACATCATCCGTAGGCACATCCGCATGACGTCGCAGCCTTTCGACGGCCCCGACGACGTCGAGGACGTCGCCAGGACGCTCGACCATTTGCTCAGCGATGATATGCTGCTGTTCTCCTCGGATTATCCGCACTGGCATTTCGAGGGACTGGACGTGCTGCCCGAGGGCTTGCCGGAAGCCAAGTTGAACAAGATCCTTCGCGACAACGTTCTCTCCACCTATCCGAGATTTGGAGGCTGATTCCCATGGAAACCCCAGTACTCGAACGCAGCCAGGAAAGTGCCCAGACACAGGGCGTGGTGGATTGCGATGTGCATCCGGCTTTCTCCCGGCCGGACCAGTTGCTCGACTACCTGCCCGAACGGTGGAAAACGCATGTGCGGGATTTCGCGGTGCGCACGGCAAACCCTTTGCTCGGTACGCTGCCCTACCCGCGCATGACGCCGGGCAACGGCATGCGCCGCGATTCCTGGCCTCCGAACGGCGGCCCGCCGGCATCGGACCTGGCATTCCTGCAGCAACAGCTGCTTGACGAGTGCAACATCGATTTCGGCATCCTGCAGCCGCTCGCGGCCGGCAGCATGGCTTTCAACCAGGAGCTCGGTGCAGCGCTGTGCGCGGCGCTGAACGATTGGCAGATCGACAAATTTGCCGGGCCGGAACCGCGGCTCAAAGCCTCTATCTGCATCTCGCAGGAGGACGCGAGGGAATCGGTCGCCGAGATCGACCGGCGCGTCACCGACCGCCGCTTCGTGCAGATCGCCATGCCGCCGCGCACGCTGGAGCCCTGCGGCCGCCGCCGCTACTGGCCGATCTACGAGGCGGCCGAGCACTATGGCCTTCCGATCGGGCTGCATACCAGCGCCTTCGGCTACCGCCCGAATACACCGTCCGGCTGGAGCTCGTTTTATCTGGAGGAACATTACGCAGCCTCCAACAGCCTCCAGACGGTGCTCTCCAGCATGATTCTCGAAGGCGTGTTCGAGCAGTTCCCGAAACTGAAGATCGTGCTCGTCGAAGGCGGCTTCTCCTGGCTGCCGTCGCTCGTCTGGCGGCTCGACCGGGAATGGAAGCGCATGCGTGACGAAGTTCCGCATGTGAAGCGCAAGCCGTCCGAATATGTGCGCGAGAATTTCTGGTACACGACCCAGCCGATCGAGGAGCCGGAGAACAACCGGCACCTCCTCGATATCCTGCGCTGGATCGGCACCGACCGGCTGATGTTCTCGACCGACTATCCGCACTGGGATTTCGACGACCCACGCTTCGCCTTCAAGGTGCCGCTGACGCAGGCCGAGCGCTCCGCGATCTTCCGCGACAACGCGGTGGAACTGTTTGGCCTGAAATAGCTCGGCAGGGAAGCCGGTCCGCTCGCCACCGCGCGGAACAGGGCGCCAGGCTCATCGCGGGGACCTACAGCGCGGCGATCCTCAAGATCTCCGCCGGTGACGACCATGTCGTCTTTGCATTCCGCGCGATTTGAAGGCCTGGAATCGCGACCTCCATCGAGTTCCCGATGCCCTGTGGCTCTGCCGGCCACTATGGCGATGACGGGGAGTGGAAATCGGAATTCGCAGGACCTGAAACGACAAAAGCGCGCCGTAAAGCGCGCTTTTGTTGAAATTGGCTCCCCGGGCCGGATTCGAACCGGCGACCTGTCGATTAACAGTCGAATGCTCTACCGCTGAGCTACCAGGGATCATCCGCGAAGGGTCGCGGCGTGTGCGGCGGGTAATACAAATGCTTTGTCGTTTTGCCAAGCGGTTTTTGCAAAAAAATCGAACTTGGTTGTTTTATCCCCGCTAAAGCCCCATTTCCCGGGCAAAGCTAGGCCCTTAACCGGTGAGGATAATCAAGAGTGGCAGGCGAACGGAAGCCGAAGCGATTTGGAATGGACCCGCAAAGCGGCAAGCTGGCGCTCGGAAGCGTACAGATTCCCATGCCGCGCTCGCGGATCGGCCGAGTCACCGTCGGTCTCGGCTTGATTTTCGGCGGTGTGCTCGGTTTCCTGCCGATTCTCGGCTTCTGGATGGTGCCGCTCGGCTTCCTGGTGCTTTCGCACGATCTGCCCTTCGTGCGGCGTCAGCGGCGGCGTATCGGGCTCTGGTGGGCAAGGCGGCGGGCGCGCAAGGCCGAACAGCGATAAGGTTGCCCCAAACTCAGGCGAACATCGATGCGATTCCCTGACCGGCGCTGAACGCCAGATAGGCGAGCACGCCAAAATAGATCACAGTCACGATGTTGAAGAGGTAGCCGCCGAGCACGATCAGCCCGTCGCGCTGGATCATGCCGGTCGACAGAAGCAGGATCGCGATCGCCGGCAGCGTGTTGGAGAAGGGCACCAGACCCAGCGGAAACATCAGGAGCACGCCGCCGGCTGCGATCGCCAGGCCGTTCAACCTGTTGACGAGCCGCCCGGTGGTCAATGCGGAGATGCGCGGCTTCAGGAACCGGTCGAGGCGCGAGACGATGCTGACGCCCTTTTCCAGAGCCGGCAGCAGTTTCTTCGTATCGAGCTCACGGTCGAGGATTTTCTTCGGAAGCCACGGCAGCCGGTTGGCGGTGATCGCCAGGCTGATCATTATGATCGCCGCTCCAAACACGGTGCTGACGCCGGGGATCGACACGGGGAGGAGGAAGGGCAGGGAGGCGACGGCGCACATGAGCAGCAGGCCCTGTTCTCCGACCGCGTCCATCAATTGGCGCAGCGTCACCGACTGACCCGTGATGCCGTCGATAAGCTGCCGCAGCGTGCCGCTCAGCGAAGTTGAGGTATCGTCGAACTCGATGCTTGCGCTCACTCTTCGTTTCTCCATTCCGCTTCAGTTGGGCGGCATGGATATCAACAAACCGTGTCCTCGCAAAGGCGCGAGCCACACCCTGCCGGAAACGTGAACGTCCGGCCCCCCGGAAAATCAAGGGTTACGCAGTCCTCTACCGGGACTGGGCCCAGTAGTCGTACGCACCGCAGGCCAGCACGATCGCGAGGATCGCCAGGACCACCGGATTGAGCGTGGTGATGAATTCCAGATACTGCATCACGGTCTCCTCCTACCGCATGTTCGCCGCCCGGTGCTCCCCCACCCGGCAACAGCCTAAATGTACCATAGTCGCTGAGCTGTCGCTACTTTAGTGTTGCTGCGGGGACTCTGGCGCATATCCCCTCGAATCACTAGGATTGCTCCCGGGATTGAAGACGAGGGTGACCATGGGTCTGAGAGTGATCGAGGGTGGGCTTGCTGCCTGCGTGGCGAAGCCTGCCGATCTGGCCGAGGGCGAGATGCCGAGCCGCGACGACGTGCTTCGCGAAGCCGAACGGAGGATAAGGTCGACCGGGTACGAAACCTGGCGCAATCGCGAAACAATGACCGGCATACCGGTGCCGCGCGAAATCCGTTATCTGGCCATGCAGATCGGTTTCGTTGCCGAAGCCATCGCCAGATTGGCCGACATCCCGGCTGATTACCGTTCCGACTTCTACTGGCCAGCGTAAGCGCCGCCGTGTGATCGGCAGGCTTTAAAATAGGGCCATGAAGAGATGCCCTACATACAGGATGCTGGAAAGCGAACCAACGGTCGCGCACGCCGCCAAGGCGTCAGAAACATTGAGTTTCATACTGAACCATCGCCGTCATGGCGATCCTTCTCACGGGATAAAAGACGACAACATCGCCGTCGCCTCACGTTTTAAGGAAAATCCTTTAACGAACGTCCCGGTAAGAAAGCTTAACAAATCCTTTCTCAAGGTTGCCGGCGCTTCGAGGCTCCGCCTCATGGCGGAACCCGGTCGACATGGGAAAGGATCTAGGTCAGTTCAGCATTTTGGCTTCGATGCTGGCGAGAACGAACGTTTCCCGCACCTTTTCCAGCGGGAGCTTGCGCTGCAGGCAGGCGGCACACTCCTTCAGGGCCTTGATGTAATAGGTACCTTCGCGCACCGGCCAGCGCCAGTTGAGGTACTCCAGGGCTTCTTTGGGCCCGCGGATCGTTTCCGGGAAACCGTATCCAACGCGTACTCTGACCGGGGAACTCCACACGGCATCTGCTTCAGTTACGTTACTCGTCATGTCTACACCTTGCATTGCGGCGTAGAGAACTCATCCGAAAGAACTTGGTTCCGTCGGTTTGGTGAATTTTTTATGAAGCCGGCTTGGATGACATCCCGGCGTTCATCCCGAGGGCTCTGCGAACGCAGGGGCGGGGCCCGGGGATGCAATTCTCGACCTGCCGGCTGTGGCCTTCCTGGCCTCGTGCAGGAAAAAAATGACAAACGGCCCAAACCCGCTTGCGCCGTTATTCGATTCGTTCTAAACGCCCGACACCACTCGCTCTTTATGCGTTCGGACGGCCTCGTGGCGGAGTGGTGACGCAGAGGACTGCAAATCCTTGCACCCGAGTTCGATTCTCGGCGAGGCCTCCAATTCCCCCTTCTTCCCGGACCTATTCCTCAAATCCAAACGTGCTTTGATACCAAGCATTTACCACGCATTTTTGTGTGCGCTGCAACATGGTTAATTTTTAACTTTCTCCTCCTAGGCTCGGAACAGAAAGGCCCGCTCAGCAATTACGGGGTGGAACGGAGGGAAGGCGCATGATCACCAGGATAATCAACGTACACCGTCAGGCGGCCAACGAGGTCGAAGGCACCGGTACATTCGCCGACGGCATGTTCCCGCTGACCTCCGCCGAGCAGTCTGCCTTCGACAAGGACCACAGCCTGCGTTCTTCCTATGGTCGGGACTATGTGACGATCCGCAAGCTGGAAGAAGCACCGCCGGCCTACGCTTGAGCCTGGCCCGCCAGGGTTGGGCCCGCGGAGACGGAGGCTGTCTCCTCCGCTTTTTTGCTTCGAAAGCGACCAGTGTCTTGAAAGCATGCCTTGCCGTCAGTAAGACGGTCATGCGTAGACCGGCGCACCGCCGGGTGATTTGGGACGACTGAGATGATGGATTTCGAAGCAGCACGGACGAAGATGGTCGAAAATCAGATCCGCACCACCGATGTCACGTCGCATTCGGTTCTGCGGGCCTTCTACAATGTTCCGCGCGAAGCCTTCGTGCCGGCAAAGGCAAAGTCGCTCGCCTATATCGATACGGACATCGAAATTGCCCCCGGTCGCTACCTGATGGAGGCTTCGCCGCTTGCCAAGCTTCTGCAGCTTGCGGCAATCACCAAGGACGACGTCGTGCTCGAAATCGGTACCGGCAGCGGTTATGCGACCGCCGTCCTGTCGCTGATCGCCGGCTCGGTCGTTTCGCTGGAGGCGGATGAGGCGCTGGCCGCGCAGGCGACCGCGACGCTCTCCTTGCTTGGCTACGACAATGTCGCGGTCGTTACCGGCGATCTCGAGAATGGTTATGCCGCCGAGGCGCCCTATGACCTGGTTTTCGTCAACGGTGCCGTCGAGGAAGTACCTTTCGCGCTTCTGGAACAGTTGCGCGATGGCGGACGGCTGGTCGCCGTCGTCGGTTATGGCAATGCCGCCCAGGCGAAGGTGCTGGTGAAGGAGCAGGGTACCGTCTCCGAAAGCGCCTATTTCAATGCGTCGGTGAAACCGCTGCCGGGCTTCCGCAAGGCGAGGGAATTCGTGTTCTGATCGATCGGCGGGGTTCGAACGCCATGAACGGGAAGGGGCCTTGCGACCCCTTTGTCGTTTCCGGCGGCGCCATCTGTTTACTTCACGCCACTGTCACTTGTTTCCGGCAACTGTGACTTACGGGATTCACAAGGCCAACAAAACTGTGTATCCGTTGGAAGCCTGGGGCACTTGTCATTGTTTCCAGCCCCCCCAACACCTTAGAGTAACGTCGATTCGGTTCACCCTCCACGGGGCCGACTCGAGTGCCGGTAACAGCGGGGATGAAAATGGCTCAGCCAAATGTAGCGCGTGAACCCTCCATGGAAGAAATCTTGGCGTCCATTCGCCGGATCATTGAAAGCAATGAGCCGAATGCCGAGAACGCGCTCAGCGGCCAGCTTCCCCCGGTCTATGGCGACGATGAGATCGAAGACGGCGAAGAGACGAGTTTTGTTCCCGATATGGCTGCCAATGATCGCGGCGCCCCATCGCGCAACGAGCCGATGACCTACGGGTCGGGATCGCCGGCGCAGGCGGCACAGCAGGATCGTACGCTGTCGCTCGCAGATGTCGCCGCAAGGGTCCGGGCCGCTTCCACCCGCCCGCAGGACACCGGTCCCGTGCGCCCTTCGGCTGCGCCGGTCCCGTCGGCGGCTGCCTCTTCGGCGCAAACCCCGTCCTCGCCCGCACCGGTGGCACGCCAGGAGGAGCCGGTTCAGCTTCGCCAGATGCCGCGCATGCCCGAATTCCGCGAACCGGTCACCCAGGCCGCCCCTGTCACCCAGGCCGCTCCGGTTTCGCAGCCGGTCGCGCCGCAGCCGGAACCGGTCCAGCGTGTCATGATGCCGGTCTTCGACCCGCCGCTGTCGGCTCCGCTCAGAGCCGAAGCGCCGGTACGGCCCGAACTCCGGTCCGAGCCGAGAACCGAGCCGAAGACAGAGCCGAAACTCGCCGCAGAACCGGCCCCGCGCAGCCTGCCGGCGAAGATCGAGGAGACCGCGAACCTTCTGTCCGCCGAAGCCGGCGCCCAGGTCGCGAAATCCTTCAGCGAGCTTGCCTCGGTGTTCAACGGTATGGAGCGCCGTTCGCTCGAAGACATGGCCGGCGACATGCTGCGCCCGATGCTGCAGGAATGGCTGGACGACAACCTGCCGACGCTGGTGGAGCGCCTGGTGCGTGAGGAAATCGAACGCGTATCCCGGGGCACGCGCCGCTAAACCGTTCTTGAGGTCGACCAAGACGGCCGCTCCGGCGACGGGGCGGCTTTTTTATTGACTTGGAACACCCCATCCTATTTACACCCCGATAGCTCTCAAAGAACAAAAACGGGTCAGGAAATGCTCGAAAAGACCTATGATTCCGCAGAAGTAGAACCGAGGATCGCCAAGGCCTGGGACGAGGCCGACGCTTTTCGCGCCGGCGCCAACGCCAAGCCGGGTGCGGAAGCCTTCACGATCGTGATCCCGCCGCCGAACGTGACCGGTTCGCTGCATATGGGCCACGCGCTCAACAACACGCTGCAGGACATCATGATCCGCTTCGAGCGGATGCGCGGCAAGGACGTGTTGTGGCAGCCGGGCATGGACCATGCGGGCATCGCCACCCAGATGGTCGTCGAGCGCCAGTTGATGGAGCGCCAGCTTCCGGGACGCCGCGAAATGGGCCGAGAAGCTTTCATTGACCGGGTCTGGGAATGGAAAGAGGAATCCGGCGGCCTGATCTTCAACCAGCTGAAGCGCCTCGGCGCCTCCTGCGACTGGTCGCGCGAGCGGTTCACCATGGACGAGGGCCTGTCGGCCGCTGTCCTGGAAGTCTTCGTCACGCTCTACAAGCAGGGCCTGATCTACAAGGACAAGCGCCTCGTCAACTGGGACCCGAAGCTGCTGACCGCGATTTCCGACCTCGAAGTCGAACAGCACGAGGTGAACGGCAATCTCTGGCACTTCCGCTATCCCCTCGAAGAGGGCGTCACCTATCAGTATCCGGTCGCCTTCGACGAAGACGGCAAGCCGACCGAATTCGAGACGCGCGACTATATCGTCGTTGCGACGACGCGCCCCGAAACCATGCTCGGCGATACCGGCATTGCGGTGAACCCCGAGGATGAACGCTACAATGCCATCGTCGGCAAGCACGTCATCCTGCCGATCGTCGGCCGCAGGGTCCCGATCGTCACGGACAGCTATGCCGACCCGACGGCCGGCACCGGCGCGGTCAAGATCACCCCCGCGCACGATTTCAACGACTTCGAAGTCGGCAAGCGGGCACGGTTGCGTGCCATCAACGTCATGAATGTCGACGGCACGATCACCATCAAGGACAACGAGGATTTCCTTGAAGGTCTCGATCATCCGGCAGCACTTCATGGCGCCTGGGATCGTCTCGAAGGCCAGGATCGTTTCACGGCCCGCAAGATCGTCGTCGAGATTTTCGAGGAAGCAGGCCTGCTCGACAAGATCGAGCCGCACAAGCACATGGTACCGCATGGCGACCGTGGCGGCGTGCCGATCGAGCCGAGGCTGACCGAACAGTGGTATGTAGACGCCCACACCCTGGCGCAGCCGGCGATCGCTTCCGTCAAGGAAGGGCGCACCAAGTTCGTGCCCAAGAACTGGGACAAGACCTATTTCGAGTGGATGGAGAACATCCAGCCCTGGTGCATTTCCCGCCAGCTCTGGTGGGGGCATCAGATTCCGGCCTGGTACGGTCCGGACGGCCAGGTCTTTGTCGAAAAGACCGAGGAAGAGGCGCTGCAGGCCGCCATCCAGCATTACCTTTCGCATGAAGGCCCGATGAAGGCTCTTGTCGAGGATCTCCTGGAGAATTTCAAACCGGGCGAAATCCTGACCCGCGATGAGGACGTGCTGGACACCTGGTTCTCGTCGGCGCTGTGGCCGTTCTCGACGCTTGGCTGGCCGGACCAGACCAGGGAACTTGAGAAATATTACCCGACCAGCACGCTGGTCACCGGTTTCGACATCATCTTCTTCTGGGTCGCCCGCATGATGATGATGGGCCTTCATTTCATGAAGGACGAGGATGGCAATCCGGTCGAGCCCTTCCACACCGTCTATGTCCATGCGCTCGTTCGCGACAAGAACGGTCAGAAGATGTCGAAGTCGAAAGGCAACGTCATCGATCCGCTCGAACTGATCGACGAATACGGCGCCGACGCCCTGCGTTTCACGCTGGCGATCATGGCGGCGCAGGGACGTGACGTGAAGCTCGATCCGGCCCGCATCGCCGGTTACCGCAATTTCGGCACCAAGCTCTGGAATGCCACCCGCTTTGCCGAGATGAACGGCGTCAAGCGCGATCCGGCCTTCCTGCCGGAGGCAACGAAGCTCACCGTCAACCGCTGGATACTGACGGAGCTTTCAGAGACCATCCGCGACGTCACGGAGGCGATCGAGACCCAGCGCTTCAACGAGGCGGCGGGTTCGCTCTACCGCTTCGTCTGGAACCAGGTCTGCGACTGGTATCTGGAACTCCTGAAGCCGATCTTCGCAAGCGAGGACGAGGGTGCCAAGGCAGAAGCCCAGGCCTGTGCGGCCTACGTGCTGGAAGAGACCTACAAGCTCCTGCATCCGTTCATGCCGTTCATGACGGAAGAGCTATGGGCCCACACCGAGACGCGCGACGGCCTGCTTTGCCACGCAGACTGGCCGGCACCGGAATTCGCCGATCCGGCGGCTGCCGAGGAGATCAACTGGCTGGTCGATCTGGTGACCGGCCTGCGCTCCGCCCGCGCCGAAATGAACGTGCCGCCATCGGCCGTTGCGCCGCTGATCGTCGTCGGCGCCAATGATCTGACCCAGGCGCGCCTGCGTCGTCACGAGGCGGCCGTCCGCCGCCTCGCGCGTGTCGAAACCATCGAGCTTGCCGACGCGGCGCCGAAGGGTTCCGCCCAGATCGTCGTCGGTGAGGCGACCGCCTGCCTGCCGCTCGGCAACCTGATCGACCTCGTGGCCGAAAAGGCGCGTATCGAGAAGGCAGTCGGCAAGACCGAGGCCGAAATGGACCGCATCGGCAAAAAGCTGGCGAACGAGAAGTTCGTGGCCAATGCCGATCCCGAAGTGGTTGCTGCCGAGCGCGAACGCTTTGCCGAACTGGAAGTTCAGATGGCGAACCTGAAGACCGCTCTTCTGCGCATCAGCGAAGCCGGCTGACCGTTTCATCGTGATTCAGTGGAACAAGGGGTGCCGCGCCGGAAACGGGCGCGGCATTTCCTTTTTTGCAACCGTTTGCCGGCCTCGGGTCGCACGTGTGCAACTGCTCACCAGCAGAAAGCCGCATTGTTGCCACATTGACACAGGTAGCCGGCTTAAAATAATAAAATTCTAATTTTAACGAGCCGGTTAAGGAAGAAAGAGCAATTTTGTGCCGAAATCGGCATCAGTGCCCCGGTTCCTGGTTTGCTTACGTAAATCTGTAGGGCGTTTGCGCCGCGAAGCGCCGGACAGCCGAAAGTTGTCAATTGAAGCGAACCATCTAGACTGATTTAGGTCACTTACCAGGGAGTGGGAGATTTTATGGTAAGCAAACTAATTTCAAGGGGCGTCTTTGCTCTCGTAGCTGGATGCACCCTTCAGTCGCCTGCGCTCGCAGGCGGCATCGAGCGGGGCGGATACAATATCGATCTGCTTTTTGATCCGTCTTCGGTCGCGATCGAATCCACGGCTACCTTCGTGATGCCCCAGAGAAAACTCAAGAACGTCACCGATACATTCGCGACGGATGGTTCACTCAACGCCCTGGGTTATTCCAACTCGGTGGAGGAGACGGAGGACTACTGGTCTCCGCGTATCGGCGCCAAGGCGGGCTTCGAGGGTTTCGACTGTTTGGTCGATTACTCGCAGCCCTATGGTGCACATACCAATCCAGGCGCCCGTTGGGCCGGTGCAAACCAGAACATCGAAACAAAGATCAACAGCGACAACTATGCGCTGACCTGCTCCTACAAATTCGATGCCGGCCCGGGCGATTTGCGTGTCATCGCCGGTGCAAACTATCTCCAGATGGACGGCTTCAAGGAACGCCTAGTCGTGGCGCCGGAAACTATCGCCGGTTTCGGCCTGTCGGGCTCTGGTGTCGGTCGCCTCGATCTTGAAGGTGACGGCTGGGGCTGGCGAGCAGGTGTTGCCTACGAAATTCCGGAATACGCGCTCCGTGCCAGCCTGATGTACTATAGCCAGGTGAAGCTGGATAGCGTCACGGGGCAGGTTGATCTTACCAACCTTCCTGCGGCTCTGGGTGGCTTAGTTCCAGGCGCGGGCACGGTTATTCCGGTCGAGGGCTCAACCGCGATGCCGGAGGCTATCGAACTCAAGCTGCAGTCCGGTATCGCGCCCGATTGGCTCGCGTTCGGATCGGTCAAATGGACCAATTGGAGCGTGTTGCAGCGGATCCCGTTCTACAATGCCGGCGGCGTGGAAGTCACCGCGCTTGAACTCGGATACCGGGACGGTTGGACGGTCACCGGCGGCGTAGGCCACAAGTTCAACGAACAGTGGAGCGGCGCGGTCAGCCTCACCTGGGATCGCGGGACTTCGCAGGGCTTCGGCACCCTCACGGATACCTGGACCGTCGGCGCAGGTGTCGCCTACTCGCCGAACAAGAACGTCGAGATTCGTCTGGCGGGCGTGCTTGGCATCCTGACGGGCGGCAGCTCAAGTGCCGTGACCATCGACGGTATTGCCGCGGGTGACGAAGCAACATACCGGTTTGGTGACGATCTGGTCGCTGCTCTCTCCACTTCTCTGAAGGTCAAGTTCTGACTCCACTTGATTGAAACCCGAAAGCCCGGTCGCGACCGGGCTTTTTTGTGGCGAATTTTAATTCAGATGAGGAACAGTCTCGTCGTTTCTCTTGTGACGATTTAGCAACACTTTTTCGAGACTATTGTCAGGTGCCTTGAGAGGCGCGTTTCTGTCCACTTCCCGCCACAAACGGGGAGCAGCGATAGAGGAAGAACAGGCGCGGAACGCGGGGGCGGGGCGCGTAATTGGAGTATCATGGGCGGGTTTCTTTATGAAAAGCCGGGCTTTTTGCGCTCAGGCGGACGGATTCTGACACCGTCCTGTCCTGCCGCAATTGCTGCGGTTACGGGTCCTAGTGTTGCCGGAAACGGCGGCTATAGTTTCATTCGTCTCTCGGGAGGAGCAGGCACGGGATATCCCCGGACGAACCTTTTTCCGGCAGCGGGCTATGCTCGGGCTGCGGCGGGAAGTCGCGCGCGGAGTGAAAGAAACTGAAATGCCGAAGTTTGACATCGGATCCATGAGAGTATTGCTTCTTGGAGCGTCGCTCGCCTCGATTTTGGCGGGATCGGCGGCGGCCTTCGATATCAAATCCGGCGTGACGAAGGAGTCGGGGCCTTTCGATCTCTTCAAGTTCGGCTTCAAGGCCTATAAGAACGGCCAGAAGGAAGACGCGGTCGAAGCCTATCGTTACGCCGCCGAGAAAGGCCATACCGGTTCGCGCTGGGCGCTCGCCAATATGTACGCCTATGGCGACGGCGTCGCGAAGGACGATTTCGAGGCCTTCAAGATCTATAACGAGATCGCGGCACAAGGCGTAGAACCCGGTTCGGAGGATACCGGCTTCTTCATCAACGCGCTTCTGTCGCTGGCCAACTATTATCGCCGCGGCATTCCGGGCAGCCCGGTCAAGCCCGATCTTTCGCAGGCCCGCCAGCTCTATTTCCAGGCGGCATCCACGTTCGGCGTGGCGGAAGCCCAGTTCCAACTCGCCCGGATGATTCTGGCCGGCGAGGGCGGTACCGCCAATATCCAGCAGGCGAAGAAATGGCTCAACCAGGCCCGCAAGAGCGGCCATGCGGGCGCCATGTCGGTTTTCGGCAACGTCCTCTTCCAGGAAGGTCAGACGGTGCGGGGGCTCGCTTTCATGACGGCAGCGCTGGACAAGTGCACCGCCAAGGAATGCATCTGGATGCAGCAATTGCAGGAACAGGCATTCTCCGTCGTCGGCGAAGAGGATCGCCGCGGTGCGGTCGCCCTGTCGCAGGAGTTCGCCCGAGGCGTCGAATAACCGACGCCTCGCCGATCTGTCGGGCAATCAGCCGAAATCGAACATGCCGATGACGGGCACGTGGTCCGACGGCTTTTCCCATGCCCGCACATGTTTCTCGATCGCCGTGGATTTCAGCCTGTCGGCGGCTTCCGCCGACAGCAGAAGATGATCGATGCGGATGCCGTTGTTCTTCTGCCAGGCGCCGGCCTGGTAATCCCAGAACGAATAGAGCTTGGTCGCGTCGGTCGTGGCGCGTACCGCGTCGATAAGGCCGAGATTTTCCAGGCGCCGGAAAGCTGCGCGGGTCTGCGGCAGGAACAGCGCATCCGTTGCCCACACCGCCGGATCGAAGCAGTCATGCGGCTCGGGAATGACGTTGTAGTCGCCGGCAAGGATGAGCGGCTCTTCGAGGAGAAGGCAGTTCTGCGCATGCAGGCGCAGCCGTTCCATCCAGGCCAGCTTATAGGGGTATTTGACCGGATCGTCGGCCGGGTTGCCGTTCGGCAGGTAAATGGAGGCAACGCGGATCGCGCCGCCCGGAACGGAAAAGACACCCTCGATGTAACGCGACTGCTCGTCCGTCTGTCCGTCCGGGCCTTCACCGCCCGGCAGGCCGCGCATCACCTCGTCGGGCTTGGTCTTCGACAGCAGTGCGACGCCGTTGAACCCCTTCTGGCCGTGGGTCTCGACGTGATAGCCGAGCGCCTCGATCTCCAGCCGCGGGAAGGTTTCGTCGACGGATTTGATTTCCTGCAGGCAGACGATGTCCGGGGAAGAATCGGTCAGCCACTGGCGCAGGTTGTCGATACGCGCCTTGACGCCGTTGATGTTCCAGGTGGCGATCTTCATCGGCCCTTGCCTCCATGTTCGCTTCCTCTTTTAGCGAAAGAGGAAGCGTTGGAAAGGGCGAACTGCGCGGAAGGACGTGTTATCAGATCGAGAAGCTGGTGCCGCAGCCGCAGCTTGCCACTGCGTTCGGGTTCTTGATCTGGAAGGACTGGCCGAGCAGGTTGTCGACGAAGTCGATCTCCGAACCCGCCATGTAGACGAGCGAGAGGCTGTCGATCAGCACCTTGGCATCGCCATTGGCGATCACCACGTCGTCGTCCTCAGGCGCTTCGGCGAGATCGAACTTGTAGGAGAAGCCCGAACAGCCGCCGCCTTCGACCGAGACGCGCAGCGCCTGCTTGCCGGCTTCGTTGCCGACGATTTCGGCGATGCGCTTGGCCGCCGCATTCGAAAGAGTTACATTGATTTCCATAATATCAGCCTCCTGCCGGGTTCAAGGCCCGGAGAGATTCCTGTCACCGGCATTGCGCGCAGCTTCACTATAGGTATGAAGACGTGAACGGCACGTCAATGGGCGGCAGGCTGCGGATGAACAAACAGGTGACGGGATGACGATCGATACCAGGGCGCTGGGTTTCGGCAGTGGCGAACGTGCGGTCTATGCCGCCAATCCCTGGGCATCCCGAGGCCGGCTGTTTCCCGAGGACGGCAGCCTGACGCGCTCGGAATTCCAGCGCGACCGCGATCGCATCGTCCACACGACCGCCTTCCGGCGGCTGAAGCACAAGACGCAGGTGTTCATCAGCCCCGACGGCGACCATTACCGCACCCGGTTGACCCATACGATCGAAGTGGCGCAGATCGCCCGCGCGCTTGCCCGCGCCCTGAAGCTCGACGAGGATCTCGCCGAAGGCGTGGCGCTGGTCCACGACTTCGGCCACACGCCGTTCGGCCATACCGGAGAGGACGCGCTCGACGAGATGCTGAAGCCCTATGGCGGCTTCGATCACAACGCCCAGTCGCTCCGCATCGTCACCAAGCTCGAACGCCGATATGCGGATTTCGACGGGCTGAACCTCACCTGGGAAAGCCTGGAAGGCCTCGTCAAGCACAATGGTCCACTTTTGACCGTGACCGGCGAGGGGACCCGCGGACCAGTGCCTCAGCCGATCCGGGACTATTGCGAACTGCATGACCTGGAGCTTGCCAGCTATGCCAGCCTGGAGGCGCAGGTCGCCGCGATTGCCGACGACATCGCCTATAACACCCATGACATCGACGACGGGCTACGCTCCGGTCTGCTGACCTTCGAGATGCTGGATGAGGTCCCGTTCCTCGCCAGGCTGATGACGGAGGTGAGGGCGCGTTATCCGCATCTCGAACCGAGCCGTTTCGCCCATGAGATCATGCGCAGGCAGATCACCCATATGGTCGAGGACGTCATCGATGTGGCGCAGCACAATCTCAATAAGGTGGATCCGCAGAGCGCCGAGGACGTCCGTGCCGCAGGGCACGTCATTGCCACTTTCTCGGACGAGATGGCCGAGACCGATCGCTGCATCAAGAAGCTTCTGTTCTCGCGCATCTACCGCCATCCTGACATCATGCGCATCCGTGCCGGCGCTTCACAGATCGTCTCGGATCTCTTCAGCGCCTATATGAATGATCCGTCGCTGATGCGCAGCCATTATTGGGTCAACCACATCTCCGGTCTCGGTGAAACCGCGAGAGCACGACATGTCGGCGATTATCTAGCCGGAATGACGGACACGTTCGCGATCAAGGCGCATGGGGAGCTGTTTGACCAGACTCCGGATTTGCGCTAGGCACCGCCACCAATGACACTGGCCAGCAAGGGTCCTCGGGCGCGTTTCGGGGATGATTGAACATGAATCTTTTTGCGGACTTCGAAACAAGAATTAAGAACGCTTTGGAAGGCCTTGATATCATCAAGGAAAAGCGAAGCGAGATTGATTTCGGCCGTATCGCAGTCGAACCGCCGCGGGACCAGAGCCACGGTGATGTGGCAACCAATGCCGCCATGGTTCTGGCAAAACCGCTCGGCACCAATCCGCGTGCGCTTGCCGATATCATCGCCGAAGCGCTGCGCTCGGACACCGATGTCAGCGAGGTTTCGGTGGCCGGCCCCGGGTTCATCAACATCCGGCTTGGTGCGCCATACTGGCAGCGCCTGCTCGCCTCGATCATTGCCGAGGGCACGAATTACGGCCGCTCCAAGGTTGGTGCGCAGAAGAAGGCGAATGTCGAATATGTCTCGGCCAACCCGACCGGTCCGATGCATGTCGGCCATTGCCGCGGCGCGGTGGTGGGGGATGCGCTGGCGAACCTGATGGAGTTCGCCGGCTACGACGTGGCCAAGGAATACTACATCAACGATGCCGGCAGCCAGATCGATGTTCTGGCCCGCTCGGTCTTCCTGCGTTACCGCGAGGCTCTCGGAGAGACCATCGGCGAAATCCCCTCGGGTCTTTATCCGGGCGACTATCTCGTGCCGGTCGGAAAGGCCTTGGCGGAGGAATACGGTCCGCGCCTGCACAACATGCCGGAGGACGCCTGGCTGCCGATCGTCAAGGACAAGGCGATCGACGCGATGATGGCGCTCATCCGTGACGACCTCGATGCACTCAACGTCCATCACGACGTCTTCTATTCGGAGCGGACATTGCATGCCAATGGCGCGCAACGCATACGCCAGGCGATCAATGACCTCACCTTCAAGGGACACGTCTACAAGGGCACGCTGCCGCCGCCGAAGGGCCAGTTGCCGGAAGACTGGGAGGACCGCGAGCAGACGCTGTTCCGTTCCACCGAAGTGGGCGATGACATGGACCGGCCGCTGATCAAGTCGGACGGCAGCTATACTTATTTTGCGGCGGACGTTGCCTACTTCAAGGACAAGTTCGATCGTGGCTACGACGAGATGATCTATGTGCTCGGCGCCGACCACGGCGGCTACGTCAAGCGCCTGGAAGCCGTCGCGCGCGCCGTCTCCGGCGGCCAGGCGAAGCTCACCGTGCTCCTTTGCCAGCTCGTCAAGCTGTACCGCAATGGCGAGCCGGTGAAGATGTCGAAGCGTTCCGGCAACTTCGTGACGCTTCGCGAAGTGGTCGACGAGGTCGGCCGCGACGCGGTGCGCTTCATGATGCTCTACAGGAAGAGTTCGGAGCCGCTCGATTTCGACTTTGCCAAGGTGACCGAACAGTCGAAGGACAATCCGGTTTTCTACGTGCAGTATGCCCATGCGCGCTGCTCGTCGGTGTTCCGGCAGGCAAAGGAAGCGTTTCCGGGTCTCGATTTCGATTCGCTCGACCTAAAAGGTTCGAGCAGCCTGATCAACGATCCGAACGAGATGCAGCTGGTCGCCAAACTTGCGGAATACCCCAGGATCATTGAGGCTGCGGCCCAGGCGCAGGAGCCTCATCGGCTTGCTTTTTACCTCTATGATCTGGCAAGTTTCTTCCATGCGCATTGGAATAAAGGTAAAGAACAACCGGAATTACGCTTTGTTAACGATAAAAACCGAGAATTGAGTATTGCCAGGCTTGGGCTGGTGCATGCTGTCGCCTCTGTTTTGAAGTCAGGACTTGGGATCACGGGCACTGCGGCACCGGAAGAAATGCGGTAGATATCGCCACCATTTCCCCACATTGCACTGGCATATGCGTTGTAATGTAGGTGAGTGGACGAGGTAATGGCCGATAACAACCTTGCGCGTAGCCGGAATGATTTACCGGACTTCTTTGCAGATGATGATCCGCTGGCTGAGCTCGCCCGCATCGTAGGCTACGACGATCTTCCCGTCGCGGCCAGACCCGGATCATCTTCCGCCGATACTTCATCGCCTGTGCGGCACGAGCCGGCATTTAATCTTGAGGACGAGCTTCTTCAGGAGTTCGAACGGTATGACGCGCCGCATCTCGACCCCATCCACGATATCGCGGTTGACGATGTCCCTCAGTCTTTCGTCGCGCCGCCGGTAGAGCCGGAGGAACTGGAGTTCGTTCCGGCCGAATCTGCCGCGGTGGAAGTGCCGCAGGCCGATAGCGCTTTCGGCGACCGCCCCGACATTTTCGGCGACGAGGAGCCGCCCTTGGCGGTTGATGCCGTTGACGGGAACGTCGTCGCTGCGGAACCGGTGGTCGAGCCGGCTTTCGAAGCCGCGCGCGTCGAGCCTGTTTTCGATCTGCCCGATTTTCCTGCTGCAGGTTCTATGTCGCCCGCCGAGTCGGTAGAAGACCCGGCGGAGGAGTTCGATCTCGCCGCGGAACTGGAAAACTCGATCTCGGCCGAGTCCGTTGCGGCAATCGAGCCCGAAGTGACGTTCGAGCCCGAAGCGAGATTTGAGCCGGAAGTCCGGTTCGTACCTCAGGCGACATTCGAAGCTGAAACTGCTCCCGAGCCCGAGGTGGCGTTCGAACCTGAAGCGAAATTGGAACCTGAAGCCAACTTTGAGCCGGAGCCGAGGACGGAGAGGGGCAAGGGCGCCTACATTCCCGGCTTTCGGATGCCGCTCAGCAATTTCAGCGTGGCACGAGACGTCTCTGCTGCCTCCGCACAGGCGGCTGTAGCCGCTTCTCAAGTGGCTGCACCCGCATTGAACGAATATGCCGTCGAGCCTTCGCTTCGGAACGATATCCCTAGCCCGAAGATCGAGCCGACGCCGGCTGCCGGGCAACAGGTTTCCGCAAGTACCCCTGCGCCGCAGGCCCAGGAACTTCAGTCTGCGCCCGTCACCGTCGCGCCGATCGCTGCCGCGCCGCAAAAGGATCGGTTCTCCGCGCTTGACGAACTGATCTACGACGTACAGCGATATACGTTGCCGGCATCCAACGGAGGACAGCCGCTCGCGACGCCCGTGGCGAAATCCGAGCCAGCCGCGACGCACGCCGCCGCACCTGTCTCGCCGGCACTTCCCTCTGTGGATGCGCCGGTTGCCAAATCCCCGCTTGCCGAACCAGGTCCTCTGGACGAGACGGATACGTTCTCCGAAGAGGAATTCGAGTTGGCGCTCGATGGCCTCGAACTCGACCTTGCCGAGATCGTCGTCGAAGAGGCGAAGGCGCATCCGGTTCAGGCGCCGTCTCCGGCGGCAGCCCCTGTGAAAGCCGAGCCTGTACCTGCCGCCGCTCCTTCCATGGCGCCGGTCGCGCGTGTTGCGCCCGTCACCGCTGCGGCGGCACCGGCACCGGCCGTGGATGCGCAGGTCGTCGAAGAACCGGAATCGATTGGCGACCTGCCGTTCGATCCGGCCCAGATTGCCGATTCGGAAGACCAGGTGGAGGCGATCGCCGAACTCGACGTGCCGTCGCTGCCGGCAGAAGAGCCGGAACAGCCGCCGGCCTATCGTCCCGATTACGAACTCGACATCGATGCCGAGCTTGCGACGCTTCTGGCCGCCCCCGGCAAGCCGGCCTCCGCGCCGGCACGCAAGCCGGAAATCGATATCGCGCCGAGAGGCCGGCAGACTGTGGCTGAAGCCGCCCGTTCGCCGAACTATACGGATCTCGACGACTTCGAGCGGGCTCTGGAAGAGGATTTCCGCCGCAGCCTGACGACGCCGCTGCCTGCCGCCGAGCACGAGGAACTGCATTATTCCGACGCCGACTATGTCGCGACCGTCGAGAACGCGCGCCGTTCCGTCCGCAGCTGGGCTGTGCCGCTGGCCCTTGCGGGTGTTGTGATCCTCGGAGGTGTCGGAGCCTACGCGTTCTTCGGCAGCAGCGTCTCGGGTGTCGTGTCGGGCGGCGAACCGGTCATCATTGCCGCAGACAACGAACCGATCAAGATTGCGCCGGAGAACCCGGGTGGCAAGACCGTCCCCAACCAGGACAAGGCAGTCTACGACCGGGTCGCCGGCGTTTCGCCGAAGGATCCGAAGCAGCGTACGCTGATCTCCTCCAACGAGGAGCCTGTCGACGTCGTGCAGAAGACCCTGATGCCCGATACGCTGCCGCTCGAAGGCGAGAACGATATCGAGCCGACCGATGTCGGCGAGACTGAGGATCCACGCCTCCTGCCGCAGGATCGGACCGCGCAAAACAATGCCGCTGCTGAGCAGCAGCCCGTGACCGTCATGCCGCGCAAGGTCAAGACGATGATCGTCCGCCCCGACGGCAAGCTGGTCGAGCAGGAAATCGCAGCCCCGGCGCTTGCCGCGCCGGAAACTGCCAAGCTGCCCGCCGCCGGCGCAAAGCCGGTCGAAACAGCGGCTGCCTTCCCCGAAAAAGTCCCGGCTTCCGTGCCGGCGACACCGGTCCGTACTCAACCCCAGCCGGCCAACTCGAATGCCGGCACTGGCGGTATCGTTCCGGTTTCGGCACCCGCCAATCCGGCGGCTCCGGCCGAACACGTCAACGTGGTGAGAACGAACCCGGTCACGCCGCCCGTCGCAGCCGCTCCCGCCCAGCCGAACCCGGCTGCCGCGGCTCCTGCTGTTGTGCAGGCTCCGGCGCCTGCCGCTCCGGTTCAGGCCTCCGCACCTGTGGCGAAGGCTCCGGTTCCGATCGCACGTCCGTCCGAACAGCCGGTCAATGTGGTCGCAGCCGTCACCGACCAGGGCAATGTCCGTGCTCCGGGCCAGCAGGCAGCCGCCGCTCCGGCATCAGCACAAAACCAGGTCGCTTCGCTGGGTTCCGGTGGCTACATAATCCAGATCGCCTCGCTGCCGTCCCAGGCCGAAGCCCAGAAATCCTACCAGAGCCTGTCCGCCAAGTTCGGCAGCGTGATCGGCGGCCGCGGCGTCGATATCAAATCGGCGGAGATCGCCGGCAAGGGCACGTTCTACCGCGTCCGCATTCCGGCCGGCAGCAAGGACGACGCCGTGGCGCTCTGCGAACGGTATCGCGCCGCCGGCGGCACCTGCCTGGTCGGCCGGTAAGGACTGAAATCCGAAGAAATCGAACGGGGCGCCTAGGCGCCCCGTTTTTCGTTGGCCCACCAATGATCTAAGATCGGACCATGAGCGAATCAAAAGCAATGATCCTGGGCTCCAGCGGCCCGACCCTGACCGCGGACGAAGTGGCGCTTTACCGGGACGAGCGGCCCTGGGGCTTCATCCTGTTTGCCCGCAATTGTATCGAGCCGGCGCAGATCACCGATCTCGTCGCGTCCATGCGCGATGCCGTCGGCCGGCCGGATGCGCCGGTGCTGATCGACCAGGAGGGCGGCCGCGTCCAGCGCATCCGTCCGCCGATGATCGAGCGTTATCCATCGGCCGCCGTGCTCGGTGAGCTTTACCGCCGGGATCGCGAAAAGGGCCTGCGGGCGGCTTGGCTGATGTCGCGCCTGCATGCCTTCGACCTGATGAAATTCGGCATCAATGTCGATTGCCTGCCGGTGCTCGATGTGCCGATCGAAGGGGCGAGCAACGTCATCGGCGATCGCGCCTATGGCTTCGATCCGACGACGGTCGCCGAAATGGGGCAGGCAGCTGCCGACGGCCTCAAGGCGGGCGGCATGCTGCCGGTCATGAAGCATATTCCGGGTCATGGCCGCGGCATGGCCGACAGCCATCACGAACTGCCGGTGGTCACCGTCTCGCGCGCCGAGCTGGAAGCGCATGATTTCCTGCCCTTCGTCGCCATGAAGGACGAGCTGATGGCGATGAGCGCCCATATCGTCTTCACCGCCATCGATCCGGATGAGCCGGCGACCATTTCCCGCAAGGTGATCGACGAGATCATCCGCGGCCATATCGGCTTCGACGGGTTGCTGATGTCCGACGACACGTCGATGAACGCCCTGAAGGGCACGATCGGTGAGCGTGCGGCAAGAATCGTTGGGGGCGGCTGCGATATTGTCTTGCATTGCAACGGCGTGATGGACGAAATGAAGGCCGTCGTGAAGGAAGCGATACCGCTTGGCGGGAAAGCGTTGCGGCGCGCGAAGGCGGTGGAAGCGGCTTTCGGCCGCGGCGACGGCTTGAGCGAAGAGGCGGTCCGCTCGGAGTTCCAGGGTCTTCTCGCCGTCTCCTGACGGCTTTCGACAGCAAGAGGTTGGGGAATGGCAACGACGACATCGCAGAACGCCATTCCGATGGACAAGTTGTGGCAGGATGCCGGCGCCGAACGTGCGACGGACGATCCGGCGCTTGTGATCGACGTCAGTGGTTTCGAAGGTCCGCTCGACCTGCTCCTCCACCTGGCCCGCACCCAGAAGGTCGATCTCGCCCGCATCTCCGTTCTGGCACTGGTCGAGCAATATCTGTTGTTCATCGACAGCGCCCGGCGGGTCCGCATCGAGCTTGCCGCCGATTATCTCGTCATGGCCGCCTGGCTCGCCTATCTCAAGTCGAAGTTGCTGATCCCGCAGCAGGCCAAGGGCGACGACGGCCCGAGCGGCGAGGAACTGGCGGCGACGCTTGCTTTCCGCCTGAAGCGCCTTGAGGCCATGCGCGAGTCGGCGACCCGGCTGGTCAACCGCAATCGTCTCGGCCGCGACGTCTTTGCCCGCGGAGCGCCGGAACATATCCCGCATCGCGTCGAATCCGCCTATGACGCGACGCTTTACGACCTTCTCTCCGCTTATGCGAACCTGCGCCAGCGCACCGCCGTCACCCAGGTGACGATCGAGAGACGCAAGGTCTGGTCGCTGGTCGATGCCCGCGAACTGTTGACGCGCATGCTCGGCGAAATCGTCGACTGGACGGCGCTGCAACACTATCTTTTGCCCTATCTGCCCCCGGAGGATCGCGTCACGGCAACCGCCAGTGCCTTTGCCGCGTCGCTCGAACTGGTGCGCGAGGGCAAGCTCGAAATCCGCCAGGACGGTGCCTTCCAGCCGATCTTTCTCCGCAAGGGAAACGGGCCACAGCAGCCCGCCTCGCCACAGCCCGCCGAGGGAGGCGTTGATTGACGCCGCAAGAGGACGACGATCTGCCGATCGCTGCGGAAGAAGAGGCTGAACTCCCATCCTTCTCGTCGGCGGAAGTCGAGCGGATCGCGGAAGCGCTGGTCTTCGCCTCGGCCGAACCGGTCTCTGAGGCGTTTCTGGCCGAACGCCTGCCACGCGGCACCAATGTCAATGCCGTCATGCAGCGGCTGGCGGAGGTCTATGCGCCGCGCGGCGTCAATCTGATCCGGACCGGCGACCGCTGGGCCTTCCGCACCGCCGCCGACCTCTCCTTCGTCATCCGCAACGAAGACAACGAGACGAAGAAGCTGTCGCGGGCCGCACTCGAAGTGCTGGCCATCATTGCCTATCACCAGCCCGTCACCCGCGCCGAGATCGAGGAGATCCGCGGCGTGCAGACGTCCAAAGGCACTCTCGACGTGCTGATGGAGGCGGGCTGGGTCCGCTTCCGCGGCCGCCGCCGCACCCCGGGACGGCCGGTGACGCTCGCCACGACCCCTGATTTCCTCGACCATTTCGGCCTTGAGGAACTGCGCGATCTCCCCGGTCTCGAAGAATTGAAGGGCGCCGGTCTGCTTTCCGGCCGCATCCCCCCGGGCTTTGCGATACCCCTCCCGATCAATGTTGACGATTTTGCCGAGGACGAGGACCCGATCACCCAACTCGACCTCGAGGAACTTGGCCTACTGACGCCGGGCGGCGAAGCGGAAGAGTGATTTCGCCGGAGTGGTTGCGGCCCAGGAGCACGTCCGTCGCACGATGGGCTGTGCTGCATCACGTTGACTCCTTGGCAGGTCGCTTTTTGACGGAAGAGCCGTTTTCCGGCCTCGTTTCTCGCCTACAGGAGATTATCCGAGCCGAAACGCCGGCGACCCTGATGGAGAGCGTCGCGACGGTGATCGCAGTCGGCCACGATGCCGAAGAGGCGATGCGGCCGTGCCCCCAGGTGGCCAGCTTGCGGCGGGAACTCAGTCGGGACGATCCCTTTAGCGGCCTGGGAATCCCAGACGTTCGTGGTTCGCAGGGCCAGTCAGCCGGGTCGAGGCCGGATCTGCGCCGACGAGTTGTCGCGCAGGTTAAGGACGTCTCGATAAGGTGTTCACCGACGACATTTTGGTGTTTGAAAAAGCATCATAAAGAGCTTACATCGATGAAACGGTACTAATGGAGTTGGACTTATGGGTTCTTTCAGTGTGTGGCATTGGCTGATCGTTCTGGTCATCGTGCTCGTTCTCTTCGGACGTGGCAAGATTCCGGAACTGATGGGCGATTTCGCCAAGGGCATCAAGAGCTTCAAGAAGGGCATGAGCGACGAGGACGCCACCGAGGCGAACGGCGCGACGACCACGACGAAGACCGTTGATCTCAAGGCTGAAGAGGCCAAGGAAACCACCCGGTCGTAATGTCCGGGTGGCGGGTTCCAGGAGCCTCGTTGAATGTTTGATATCGGCTGGACCGAGCTTCTCGTCATTGCGATCGTGTTGATCGTCGTGGTTGGTCCGAAGGATTTGCCGCCCATGCTCAGGGCCTTTGGCAAGATGACGACCAATCTGCGCAAGATGGCCGGGGAATTCCGCTCGCAATTCGATGAAGCGCTGAAGGAGTCGGAACTCGACGACGTGCGCAAGACGATTTCGGATGCGCAGCGGCTGAACCCGACGAACGCGCTGAGGGATGCGATCAACCCGCTCCGGCAGATGGGGCAGGAAATTCGCGCCGACCTGCAGAAGGCGACGCAGATGCCGACGCCGGCCGTGGCCGAGACCGATATCGAGGCCCGTCAGGCTGTCGAGGGTACGTCAAGCGTCGACGCCTCTCCCGAGGTTCCCGCAAACTTCCCGTTGGCAGCACCTGCATCCTCCACGCCTGCGCCGGTCCCGGCTCCGGCCCCGGCCCAGTCGGCGCCTGCCTCACCTGAGGCAGCGGCGACAGCAACCGTCGTGGAAAAGCCGAAGCCGGTCCGCAAGGCCGCCGAAAAGGCAAAGCCCGCCGTCGAGACTGCCGCTACTCCGGTCGCCGTCGTCGAAAAACCGAAACGCAGTCGCGCTGCGCCAAAGCAACCGGCCCCTGTTGCCCAGGTTGTGGATGAGGCGATCGTCAAGGCTCCGGCCCGCAAACGCACGCCGAAAAAAGCCGATACCCCGAAGGACGACGCATGAGCGGTGACATCGAAGACAAGCCGCAGCCGCTCATCGAGCATCTGATGGAACTGCGCACTCGACTGATGTGGTCGATCGGCGCATTTTTCGTCGCGTTCGTCGTCTGTTTCTTCTTCGCCAAGCAGCTCTTCAACCTGCTTGTCGTTCCCTATAAATGGGCCGTCCTCTGGGCCAACCTCGATCTGGCCAAGTCCGAGTTGATCTACACCGCGCCGCAGGAGTTCTTCTTCACCCAGGTGAAGGTGGCGATGTTCGGCGCGCTGGTGATCGCCTTCCCGGTGATTGCCTCGCAGATCTACAAGTTCGTGGCGCCCGGCCTCTACAAGAACGAGCGGGCTGCCTTCCTGCCGTTCCTGGTCGCTTCGCCGATCCTCTTCCTGATGGGCGGCGCGCTGGTCTATTTCTTCTTCACTCCCATGGTCATGTGGTTCTTCCTCGCCATGCAGCAGGCGCCGACCGAAGGTGAAGTGGGCATTTCGCTTCTGCCGCGGGTCTCGGAATATCTGAGCCTGATCATGACGCTGGTCCTGTCCTTCGGGCTGGTGTTCCAGCTTCCGGTCGTCACCACGCTGCTCGCCCGCGTCGGCATTCTGACCAGCGCCTGGCTGAAGGAAAAGCGTAAATATGCGATCGTGCTGGCCTTTGTCGTTGCCGCGGTGCTCACGCCGCCCGATCCCATGTCCCAGATCGGTCTTGCTATACCGACCATCCTTCTCTACGAGATTTCCATCTACGCCGCACGACTCGTCGAGCGCAAACGTGCCGAGGACAAGCTTTCGGAGCAGGAATCTTCGGATGTTGCAGAGACGGACAAGGCCTGAAGCCTTTCGGCCTGCTTTGCGAGTCCGCGGCGTTCCGCTCTAAAGGCAAGGCAAGATGCTCGATATCAAGTGGATCCGTGAAAACGAAGGGGCTTTGGATGCAGCGCTGAACAAGCGCGGCGCAGAGCCCATGGCGGCAACTCTCCTGGCGCTCGACGACAAGCGCCGTTCCGTCATCCAGAAGCTTCAGGACATGCAATCCCGCCGCAACGCCGCCTCCAAGGAGATCGGCATTGCGCTGGGGCAGAAGAATTCCGAGCTTGCCGAAAAGCTGAAGGCCGAAGTCGCCACCATCAAGGAGACGATGCCGGTTGCCGAGCAGGAAGAGCGCGACGCCGTTGCGGCCCTCGAAGACGCCCTGTCGCGCATTCCCAACGTGCCCTTCGACGACGTACCGGTCGGCAAGGACGAGCACGACAACGTGGTCAAGCACGTCGTTGGCGAAAAGCCGCGCTGGAACCATGCGGCCAAGGAGCATTACGAGATCGGCGAAGCTCTCGGGATGATGGATTTCGAACGCGCCACGAAACTCTCCGGCTCGCGTTTCACTGTCCTCATCGGCCAGCTCGCCAGGCTTGAACGGGCGCTCGGCCAGTTCATGATCGACATGCACACGACCGAGCACGGCTATACGGAAGTCTCTTCGCCGTTGATGGTGAAGGGCGACGCCATGTACGGCACCGGCCAGTTGCCGAAATTCGAGGAAGACCTCTTCAAGACGACGGATGGCCGCTACCTGATCCCGACAGCGGAGGTGACGCTCACCAATCTGGTCGCCGCGGAAATTCTGGAGCAGGAAAAGCTGCCGCTGCGCTTCACGGCGCTGACGCCGTCCTTCCGTTCGGAAGCCGGTTCTGCCGGCCGTGATACGCGCGGCATGCTGCGCCAGCACCAGTTCTGGAAGTGCGAACTCGTGTCTATCACCGACCAGGAATCGTCGATCGCCGAGCACGAGCGGATGACCGAATGCGCCGAGAACATGCTGAAGCGTCTCGGCCTGCATTTCCGCACCATGACGCTCTGCACTGGTGACATGGGGTTTGGCGCGCGCAAGACCTATGACATCGAGGTCTGGCTGCCGGGTCAGGATACCTACCGCGAAATCTCGTCCTGCTCCGTCTGCGGCGATTTCCAGGGGCGCCGCATGAATGCGCGCTACCGGTCCAAGGACGACAAGGCACTGAAGTTCGTTCACACGCTGAACGGCTCGGGTGTCGCGGTCGGCCGCTGCCTGATCGCAGTCATGGAAAATTACCTGAACGAGGACGGCTCGGTCACAATTCCGGACGCGCTCCTGCCGTATATGGGTGGCCTGACCAGAATCGAACGGGCGGCCTGATGCGGATACTTCTGACCAATGACGACGGCATTCACGCCGAAGGCCTCGCGGTGCTGGAACGCATCGCGCGGCAGCTTTCGGATGATGTATGGATCGTCGCGCCGGAAACCGACCAGAGCGGCCTTGCCCATTCGCTGACGCTCTCCGAGCCGCTCCGTCTTCGCAAAGTCGGAGACAAGCATTTCGCCCTGCGCGGTACGCCGACCGATTGCGTCATCATGGGCATTCGTGAAGTCCTGCCGGGAAAACCGGATCTGGTGCTCTCGGGCGTCAACGATGGCGCCAACATGGCCGATGACGTCACCTATTCCGGCACGATCGCAGGCGCGATCGAAGGCACGCTGCAGGGCGTGCGCTCCTTTGCGCTCAGCCAGGCCGTGCGGCGCGAAGACGGTCGGGTGGTGCCTTGGGACGTCGTTGAATCCTACGCGGCGGATCTCATTGGCAAGCTCATCGACGTTGATCTGCCGGACGGCACCTTCCTCAATCTGAACTTCCCGAATTGCGAACCGGGCGATGTGCAGGGCGTCGAAGTGACATCGCAGGGCAAGCTCGATTTCGGCCTGACGATCGATGCCCGCGAGGATGGCCGCGGCAAGCCCTATTACTGGCTGCGATTCGGCGAGCGGAAGGGCAATTTCCGTGACGGCACCGATATCCAGGCGTTGAAGGAGAACAAGATCTCCGTGACGCCGCTCAAGCTGGACCTGACCGATTATTCGGTTCAGGATCGTGTGGCGAAAGCACTGGGATTCGGAGCTGCTGATTGAAATCGGGCATGGTCGAGAAAGAGGGTTTTGCGGCGCTCGTGCTGCGCCTCAGGTCGGAAGGCATTTCTGACCTCGATCTGCTGACTGCCGTCGAACAGACGCCCCGTTCGCAGTTCGTGCCGCTGTCGCTTGCCGAGGACGCCTATTCCAGCCGCACCGTGCCGATCGACTGCGGCTCCTTCATGGAAGGTGCGGATCTCGCCGTGCGCTTGCTGCACCGCCTCCAGGTCAAGCCCGGTCATAGGGTACTCGAAATCGGCACGGGCAGCGGCTTTACCGCCGCCGTCATAGCCCGTATCGCCGAGCGGGTGCTGACTGTCGAGCGATACCGCACCCTGGTCACCGCCGCCAACGCCCGCATGGATGCGCTAGGGCTGCGCAATGTCGTCGTGCGCCAGGCGGACGGCGGCAATGGCATGCCGGGCGAGGGCACTTTCGACCGCATTTTCGTCACGGCCGCCTTTTCCTCGCTGCCGCGATTTTACGCCGAGCAGCTCACCCATGGCGGTTCGATGGTCGCGCCGCTCACGGACGGCGAGTCCTGCATGATGGTGCGTCTCACCAAGACCGGCAGCCGATTCGAGCGGGAGGATCTGTTCCAGGTGCCCTTTCTGCCGATCGTTCCCCACATCGCAGCGGCGCTCTAAAGGCCGTTTGTTCCATGCCGCGATGGCATTTCGACCGTCATGGTTATCAATTTCCCTAAAATTTTAGGACAATGCCTGCCCTTTAACGGTGCAGTAAGACTAACGCGCTTTAATGACTCTCACGATGGTGGCGTATCTGTAAGCGAGTCATGCGTATGAAGAGTTCTCCGAAATTCGGAAAATCCGTAATCAAATTTGCTGTCGCGGCACTGCTTGCCAGCGCTGCGACAGGGTGCAGTTCGGACGCGACGCGGTTCTCGGGGCTCTTTTCGAAATCCGACAATATAACGACGGCGTCCATTCCGCAGCGACAGGGCGGTGGGGCTTATGGCCGCGCACCGACCCCGCAGGCCGATCTCGGCTCCGGCCAGGCTCAGGCCTTGCCGCCGATCCCGCGGAACGACTACGGTTCGCGCAATGCAGCCATGGCCCAGCCCTATCCCGGCAATTCCGGCGGTTATACCTCGCCGGCACGCACCGCATCCGCTCCGGTCGCCGTCCAGCGCTCGGAACTGGCGGCTCCGACCGGTGCCACGGCGCAGCGTAACGCAGCTCCGATGGGTCGCGATCCGGCGACCCGTCAGGAAGCACTCGCCCAGCCTTTCCCGGGCCGTCAGCCGGCCGCCAACACGCTGGTCGCTCCGTCTGCCTCGACGCTGAGGGCCGACAATGTCGTCACCGGCACGACCGCAAAGCCGATGTCCGGCTGGTCCACGGTCAACGCTCCCAAGGTGACCCTGAAGCCCGGTGAAACGGTTTCGACGCTTTCCACGCGTTACGGGGTTCCGGAAAAGGAAATCCTGAAGGCAAACGGTGGCGCCGTTGCTGCCGGGCAGTCCGTCCTGATCCCGACCTTCGGCACGGCGCAGAATTCGGCGAAGAACGCCGCCGGCACGATCGACCTTCAGAACAAGGCTCCGGCGCCTGCCCGGGAGCCCGAGCAGAAACTCGCCGTCCTGCCGACCTCGGCGCGTGACAAGGCGATTGCCGAACCCGCCAAGCTGACGCCTCCGGGCGGCAAGCCGGTCGGCGGCACCTATGTGGTCAAGCCGGGCGACACGATCACCAAGATCGCCCGCGAAACCGGCACGCCGATCGACCAGCTGAAGGCCGCCAACAACCTGACCTCGGGCGGCGTCCGCATCGGCCAGACGCTGAAGGTGGCAAACGGCGCGGCCGCTCCGGCAGCCGATCCGGTCAAGACCGCATCCATTCCGCAGAAGCCGGTCGAAAAGGTGGCGGCCGTGGCTCCGAAGCCGGCTGCTCCCGCAGCACCTGTTCAGGTTGCCCAGGTGGCCCCGGCGCCGGCCGCAGCCAAGGCCGCCGTCGACAGCGCATCCGTTGCCGACGTCGAGAAGAAGTCGGACGTCGCCTCGGTGGCGCCCCAGTCTACCGGCATCGGCAAGTATCGCTGGCCGGTCAATGGCGCGGTCATCGCCGGCTACGGCCAGAACGTCGACGGCAACCGCAATGACGGCATCGACATCTCGGTTCCGGAAGGCACGCCGATCAAGGCTGCCGAAAACGGCGTCGTGATCTATGCGGGCAACGGCCTGAAGCAGCTCGGCAACACGGTTCTCGTCCGTCACGACGACGGCAAGGTCACCGTCTACGGCCATGCCGGCAGCATCAACGTCACGCGTGGGCAGAAGATCACCCGCGGCCAGACGGTCGCCGCCTCCGGCATGAGCGGCGACGCGAAGCGCCCGCAGGTCCACTTCGAGGTCCGCAAGGACGCGACCCCGGTCAACCCGATTACCTTCCTTGAATAAGTAGTGCGTTTCAAGGGACGGAGAAAAGCCCGGCAGTGCCGGGCTTTTTGCGTTCTCAGTGCTTTTTCAGGTTTTAATCTCGGGAAAGCGGCTTCCTCAGCCGCCCGGCGAGATCCTGGATATATTGCCACGCGACGCGGCCTGAACGTCCGCCGCGGGTGGTCGCCCATTCGAGCGCTTCGTGGTGCAGGGTCTGCTGATCGAGGCCGAGCTCGAAATGCTCGGCATAACCGTCGATCATCTTCAGGTAGTCGTCCTGGCTGCATTTGTGGAAGCCGAGCCACAGGCCGAACCGATCCGACAGCGACACCTTTTCCTCGACGGCTTCGGAGGGATTGATCGCCGTCGACTGCTCGTTCTCCATCATGTGGCGCGGCAGCAGGTGGCGACGGTTGGATGTCGCGTAGAACAGAACATTGTCCGGCCGGCCTTCGATGCCGCCGTCGAGCGCTGCCTTCAGCGACTTGTAGGCCGTATCGTCGTGATCGAAGGAAAGGTCGTCGCAGAACACGATGACGCGCTGGCCGGAAGCTTTCAGGATATCGAGCAGGGCAGGGAGCGAGGCGATGTCTTCGCGATGCACTTCGACGAGTTTCAGCGAGGTCCCCGTCGCGGCGCGCACGTCCTCGTGGACCGCCTTGACCAGCGACGATTTGCCCATGCCGCGGGCGCCCCACAGCAGCACGTTGTTGGCTGCAAAGCCTTCCGCAAACCGCAGGGTGTTTTCGTGCAGGATATCGCGCACATGGTCGACACCCCGGATCAGCGTCAGGGCGACACGGTTCGGACGCGGCACCGGCTGCAGGCGCTGGTTTGCCGGTACCCAGACGAAGCAGTCGGCAGCGTTCCAGTCGTTGATGGCGGGCGGAGGGCCGGCGAGCCGTTCCAGCGCATCCGCAAGCCTGCGGATCTCGGTCAGGATCAGGGTGTTGATGTCGTCGCTCATGGTGTTTCTCCGGTCGCATCGGCGAGTTTTTGAGCCTTTCGGCTGCGGTAACACGCTCGTTAGTGCATCAAAAGCCTGAGAGCCGTGGATTCGGTACGCTGGCCGGCGTGTTTCTGTTGCATTCCGGCCTATCGCAACTATATTCCGGCGGCTTGAAACGGGGGCCCGGCGTCTCCGGTAATCTTAGGAGTTTTCGATGTTCATTACCGAAGCATTCGCCCAGGCCCCGGCCGCAGCACCGGGAGCCTCCGCGTTCGGCTCCGGCCTTGAGATGCTCTTCCTGTTCGCGCCGCTGATGGTGGTCTGGTACTTCTTCCTGATCCGTCCGCAGCGCGCCAATGCCAAGAAGCGCCAGGAGACGCTGTCCAACATCCGCCGCGGCGACCAGGTCGTTCTTGGTGGTGGCATAACCGGCAAGGTGACCAAGGTTATCGACGATGCCGAAGTGGAAGTCGAAATCGCCGAAGGCGTAAAGATCCGCGCCATGCGCGCCTATATCGCGGAAGTTCGCGTCAAGGGCGAGCCCGTCAAGACCGAACCGGCAAAGACCGGAACGGCTTCCTAAAGCTGCGCCGATACGGTGGCCCTGTTTGTGACAGGGCTCCGAACTCAAAAAGAGCCGGATCATCTCCGGCTCGCAACCTCTTCGAGAAGGCATGCGACCCATGGCGAAAGGCATCGAAATCCGCGACGCCCATTTTCCCGGTCGCGCTCCGATCGATGCCTACGGCAACGGCGGTTTCCGCTTCGCCGACATGTCGCATCGCGGCTCGCTGCTCTGCCTTCCGTCGGGTATTCACGGCTGGGAACTGCAGGAAGGCGAACCGCTGACGGTCGCCTCCCTGATGAAGGTACTGGCCGAATCCAACGAGATCGAAGTCCTGCTTGTCGGCACCGGCGCCAATCTGAAGCCCATTCCGGCTGAGGTGAAGGCGGCGCTGAAAGCCAAGGGCATCGCTTCCGACCCGATGAGCACCGGTGCCGCCGTGCGCACTTTCAACATCATGCTGGCCGAATCGCGCGCCGTCGCGGCAGCTTTGATCGCAGTCTGACAGATGGCCGATTCAGCCAGACAGAACGGCGATCTCTGCCTCGCGACGCTTCGGGAGACCGACCGCGACCGTTATCTCGCCTGTCTTCTGTCGCCGGAGGACAAGCGTGGCGCACTTGCGGCCCTTTATGCCTTCAATGCCGAGATCGCCCGTGTCCGCGACGTGGTGCGTGAACCGCTGCCCGGCGAAATCCGCCTGCAATGGTGGCGCGACCTACTCGAAGGAAATGCTGCGGGCGACAGCACCGGCAACCCCGTCGCCGCCGGCCTGTTCGAGGCGATCGAGACCTATCGCCTGCCGCGCCAGACGCTTGTCGACATGATCGAGGCGCGCATCTTCGACCTCTACGACGATCCGCTCACCGACCGCAACGCGCTCGAAGGGTATGCCGGCGAGACCGCTTCGGCGCTCATCCAGCTCGCGAGCCTGATTCTCTCTCCCGCGGATGCGGCAAAATCTGCGGGGGCCGCAGGCCACGCTGGCGTCGCGCAGGCGATCGCCGGTTTCCTGCTCCTGATGCCGATCCATCGCCGTCGTCATCAGCTCTATCTGCCGCTCGATATTCTCTCGGCGACCGGGCTCGACCGTGATACATTTCTGCGCGGCGAGGACAAGCCGCGCATTTCGGCCGCGATCGAGGCCCTTGCCGGGCTTGGGTTGGAGCATCTGGCCAAGGCGAGAAGGTCGGGGACCATCCCGGCGGCGGTCTTTCCGGCCTATCTGCCTGTGGCGCTCGCCGAACCGGTGCTGCGCCGCGCCGCGCGTGCAGGTGCCTCGGTGTTCGACGCGCCCCTGCAACTGCCGCAATGGCGGCGCCAGTTGCGGCTCATGAAGGCCTCCGTCACCAGACGCTTTTGACGGACGCCAAATTCGCGCAAGGCTCGCCGGCTAAGGAACGAAGCACAAATCCGGCGCCATCATAAGGAGAAGCGGTGTGAGCCCCGTTGTCGTCTGGTCGATCATCTTCGTACTCCTCATGGCGCTTGCCTATTACGTCACCCGTATGTCCGGCAAGGACCGGGACAAGGACGGCAATCTGCATGACACGGGCGTGGCAATCCTCGAGTTCGGCCGCGCCTTTCCCAATGAAGCCATCCGCACCCTGCATGTGACGGCCAATGGCGAGGCGATCTTCGTGCGCCTGCACGACAACAAGGCCGGCTTCATGCGCAGCCACCGCAATCACTACGCCTGCTTTCTGATCGAGCCTGGCCGGGTACGCGTGACCCCATTGCCGGATGCCAAGGGTTTCACCGTCGAGTTTCTGGATGCGTCGACGCAGAACGGCACTTACCTCTTCTCGACGGAAAAGGAGGCAGCCGAGGTGGCCCTCTGGCTGCTCGACAACTATGTCAGCGTTGCCGATCGCGATATCGAGGAAAAGCCGGCATCGCCCGCCGGGGACATCAGCCCCGACCGAGCCAATTAGCGCAATCCTGAAGCGCGCGGGCGGAGAGCAACTGCCGCTTCATCACTGTCTTGTCCTTGCCGCGGAAACGCTTGACGCCCTCCGGCTTGACGATCGATCCCGGTTCCAACTCGGGAAACAGCCCGAAGTTGACGTTCATCGGCTGGAACGAACGTTTGCCGGGCTCGTCCTCCGAAACCAGATGCCCGCCCGTGATATGTCCGAGCAGCGAGCCTAGAGCGGTCGTTGCCGGCGGTGCCGGGATCGTCTCGCCCTTGCGTTCGGCCGCCGCGAAACGGCCGGCGAGCAGCCCGATGGCCGCGCTTTCCACATAACCTTCGCAGCCGGTGATCTGGCCGGCGAATCGCAGACCCGGCCGGCTTTTCAGCGTCAGGCTCTTGTCGAGAAGAACGGGCGAGTGGATGTAGGTGTTGCGATGCAGGCCGCCGAGCCTTGCGAACTCGGCATTCTGGAGGCCGGGAATCATTCGGAAGATATCTGCCTGGGCGCCGTATTTCAGCTTCGTCTGGAAGCCGACCATGTTGTAGAGCGTGCCGAGTGCGTTGTCCTGCCGGAGCTGCACGACCGCATAGGCCTTTACCGTCGGATTATGGGCATTGGTGAGACCCATCGGCTTCATCGGCCCATGACGCAGCGTTTCGCGGCCACGTTCGGCCATCACTTCGATCGGCAGGCAGCCGTCGAAATAGGGCGTGCCTTCCCATTCCTTGAAACCGATGGCATCGCCGGCGATCAGCGCATCGACGAAGGCGTTGTATTGCGCCTCGTCCATCGGGCAGTTGATATAGTCCTTGCCGGTGCCGCCGGGACCGACCTTGTCGTAGCGCGACTGGTACCAGCAGATATCCATGTCGATCGAATCACGGTGCACGATCGGCGCGATGGCGTCGAAGAAGGCGAGTTGATCCTCGCCCGTCTCCGCCTGGATCGCGGCTGCCAGCGCCGGTGAGGTGAGGGGGCCGGTGGCGATGATCGCCAGGTCCCATTCCTTCGGCGGCAGGCCCTGGACCTCCTCGCGCACGACGGTGATGAGCGGATGTTTTTCGATCGCTTCGGTGACCGCATCGGAAAAACCGTCGCGATCGACGGCAAGCGCGCCGCCGGCCGGTACCTGATGCCTGTCGGCACATGCCATGATCAGCGAACCCGCCAGTCGCATCTCCGCATGGATGACGCCGACGGCATTCGCCGTCGCATCGTCGGAACGGAAGGAGTTCGAGCAGACGAGCTCGGCAAGTCCGTCCGTCTTGTGGGCATCGGTGCCGCGCACGCCGCGCATTTCATGGAGAATCACCGGCACGCCGGCCGAGGCGATCTGCCAGGCGGCTTCCGAACCTGCGAGGCCGCCGCCGACGACATGGATGGCGGCGGGAGAGATGGGGGAGGAGGAAATGTTGCTCATGGCCGGCTCATTATCACGCCATTTGCCGGACCGGAATCAAAAAGGCACCCGAGAAGGTGCCTTTGATACGTCCTTGGATGTCCTCTCGGACCGCTTTATCTTTCACCGCGAAGGCTCACGCCGCGCGGGTCCGCCTGCGAGCAGCGGATTAGCGGAAAGAGCGGGCCGCGATGTGGCGGATGTCGTAGCGGGTCAGACCGATGTCGCTGAGGGCCTGGCTCGAAAGATTTCCAAGCTCGTTCATCGTGCGGCGGTAGCTGATCCAATTCTTGGCGATACGGATCGGGTTCATGGTTGTTTCCTCAAGATTTTTCCTGATGCTCTGTCGTCATCAGCGATGAGGGTCTTATACATCCGCATAATAAGAATGTGCAGTGCAAAAAATGTGCGACTGCCATGCAAATGTGCAGGGGATTGCCGAATTTTGCAGCTCAGGCTGAAAATCAGGCAGGTATTTGAAGTGTTAAATTTCCATGAACAAAAAGAAAAAGCGCCTCCCGAAGGAAGCGCTTTTGGAAGGTCCGGCGATGTCTGCGTGAGGCTTAGAAGCCGACTGCATTCCGTGCGACGCGGCGGATGTCGGCGCGGCCGATTCCGAGGTCGTTGAGCTCGCGGTCGCTCATGCGGCCGAGTTCGTTGACGGTTTCGCGGTACTTGCGCCAGGTGGTGAGCTTCTGTGCGATGTTCATGATCTTGTCCCTTTCTAGGCCCTTGCCAGCAGCCCGTTCGGCGCTGACTTCAATCTCATGACCGGTAATATATGCTGCGCTGCAAAAAGTAACAGCGCCTATTCGGTATGCCACCTATGCATCCGGCGCATTACGAGATCGTTTACCATGCGGAAGTGCTGAATTTTTGCGCTTGTTTTAAGCAGATCGCAGGCTGCAGAACAAAAAATAACGCCCACCGGGGGAGGAGGTCCGGTGGGCGTCATTTGTAACGACTGGCGATTTGGGAGGAGGAGGATCGCCAGTCCCATCAAGCCCGCGCTGGGAGGAGGAGTGCGCGGCTCGAATTCCTGTCACGGGAAACTCCCCGAGGGCATCTGTATCGTTCATGACGGGCGCCAAGCCGTCCAAACCAGAGAGATCAAAACCTTCAATCAATCTCTGCATTTGAATATTATGAGATGGCAGCGAAATTGTGCAGTGCAATATCCGTATGGATGGCATGCGGTTATTGCATAGCTCGCATCGCCGTTGATTCCAATGTACACATTAGAATTTAATAAAAAGTTAAATATCCCGATAATGCCGGGTTCGATCGGGTGGGGCGGGGCCAAATTCCCCTATCCACCGCGGTTTCTCGGAGCTGCCAAAAAAGCGTCATTTTCCCTTTGCGTGCGCCGAAACGGGTGATATAGAGACGCGCGCTCCGGAAGGCCTTGTGCGACGAGGATTTTCGACGCGGCTGGGGCGCGGGTATGGTGAAATTGGTAGACACGCCAGATTTAGGTTCTGGTGCCGCAAGGCGTGGGAGTTCAAGTCTCTCTACCCGCACCAGAACCGCCCCGCATCAACACCGCCAGGAGTGCGGTCCGAGCCGGTTCTGGCGAAAGGATCGGCGCTCCTTGAAGCCGCGGCCGGTCTCTCAAAGTTCCGGCGATGTGCTCATTGAAACCAACGGCTGTCTGAGCACCGCCGCCACGATATGAAGGTATGAAAATGCAGGTTACCGAAACGCTCGCTGAAGGGCTGAAGCGCGAAATCAAGGTCGTTATCCCCAAGCGGGACATGGAAGCGCAGCTGAACGTGCGCCTCGCCGACGCCAAGGACAAGGTCCGCATCAACGGTTTCCGTCCGGGCAAGGTTCCGATCGCCCATCTGAAGAAGATGTACGGCAAGTCGATCATGGCGGACCTCGTCAACGAAATCGTCCGCGAACGCCCGACCGAAATCCTCACCGACCGCGGCGAGAAGTCGGCGACCCAGCCGTCGGTCGCCATGACCGAGGACGAGAAGGAAGCGGAAAAGATCCTCAACGCCGAGGCCGATTTCGAATTCACGCTCTCCTACGAAGTCATCCCGGAGATTGAACTGCAGCCGACAGACGGCCTTTCCGTCATTCGTGAAGTCGTCGAAGTCACCGAAGACGAAGTCAACGAGCAGATCGAGAAGATCGCCGAGAGCGCCCGCACCTTCGAGACCAAGAAGGGCAAGGCCGCCGATGGCGACCGCGTCACCATGAACTATCTCGGCAAGGTCGACGGCGTTGCCTTCGACGGCGGCACCGCCGAAGATGCCGAACTGGTTCTCGGCTCCGGCCGCTTCATCCCGGGCTTCGAAGACCAGCTGGTCGGCGTCAAGGCCGGTGACGAGAAGACCATCACCGTGACCTTCCCGGCCGAATATCCCGCCGCGAACCTTGCCGGCAAGGAAGCCACTTTCGACGTCACCGTCAAGGAAGTCGCTGCTCCGGCCGCTCTCGAGATCAACGATGAGCTCGCCTCCAAGCTCGGCATCGAGTCCGTCGATCGCCTGAAGGAGATCGTCCGCGGCCAGATCGAAAGCCAGTACGGCAACGTCACCCGCCAGAAGGTCAAGCGTCAGATCCTCGACCAGCTCGACGGCATGTACCAGTTCGACACCCCGCAGGGCCTGGTCGACGCCGAGTTCGACAACATCTGGCGCCAGATCAACACCGACCTGCAGCAGTCCGGCAAGACCTTCGAAGACGAAGAGACGACCGAGGAAGATGCACGCGTCGAATACCGCAAGCTTGCCGAACGTCGCGTTCGTCTCGGCCTCGTACTCTCTGAAATCGGCGAACAGGCCGGCGTCGAAGTGACCGAGGAAGAAATGCAGCGCGCCCTTTATGCGCAGCTCCAGCAGTTCCCGGGCCAGCAGAAGGAAATCCTCGATTTCTTCCGCAACACCCCCGGCGCTTCCGCCTCGCTGCGCGCGCCGATCTTCGAAGAGAAGGTCGTCGACAAGCTGCTCTCCGAGATCAAGGTCACCGACAAGGTCGTGACCAAGGAAGAGCTGATGGCTGAAGACGAGGAAGGCTCGGAAAGCGCTGAAAAGCCGGCCAAGAAGAAGGCTGCTCCGAAGAAGGCTGCGAAGGCCGAGGCTGCTGACGACGCCGCCGAAGGCGAAGAAGCCGCCGCTCCGAAGAAGAAGGCTGCACCGAAGAAGAAGGCCGCTGAAGACAGCGCCGAATAAGCTTCGCATTGATTGTGTAGAAAAGCCGGGTCGGCGACGACCCGGCTTTTTGTTGTGATGAAACCTTCCGAGCCCGCCCGCCCATGATCCGTATCGAAAACATCAGCAAATCGAACAGCCACCGCATCCTCTTCATCGAAGCCTCCGCGGCGCTGAACCGTGGCGAGAAGATCGGCCTCGTGGGCCCGAACGGCGCCGGCAAGACGACGCTCTTCCGGATGATCACCGGCTCTGAAATGCCGGACGAGGGGCAGGTCTCCGTCGAGAAGAACGTCACGATCGGCTATTTCAATCAGGATGTCGGCGAGATGGCCGGCCGCAGCGCCGTCACCGAGGTGATGGATGGTGCAGGTCCGGTAAGCACCGTTGCTGCCGAACTGCACGAGCTCGAATCGGCGATGGTCGATCCGGACCGCCTCGACGAGATGGATGAGATCATCGAGCGCTACGGCGAGGTGCAGGCGCGTTACGAGGAGCTCGACGGTTACGGCCTCGAAGGCCGCGCCCGCGAGGTTCTCGCCGGCCTGAGCTTCACCCAGGAGATGATGGATGGCGATGTCGGCAAGCTGTCCGGCGGCTGGAAGATGCGCGTGGCGCTCGCCCGCATCCTCTTGATGCGCCCGGACGTCATGCTGCTCGACGAACCGAGCAACCACTTGGACCTCGAAAGCCTGATCTGGCTGGAACAGTTCCTCAAAGGATATGACGGCGCGCTGCTGATGACCTCGCACGACCGCGAATTCATGAACCGCATCGTCACCAAGATCATCGAGATCGATGGCGGGTCGCTCACCACCTATTCCGGCGACTACGGTTTCTATGAGCAGCAGCGGGCTCAGAACGAAAAGCAGCAGCAGGCCCAGTTCGAGCGCCAGCAGGCGATGCTTGCCAAGGAGATCAAGTTCATCGAGCGCTTCAAGGCCCGCGCCTCCCACGCGGCCCAGGTGCAGAGCCGGGTCAAGAAGCTCGACAAGATCGAGCGCGTCGAGCCGCCGAAGCGCCGCCAGGCGGTCGCCTTCGAATTCCAGCCGGCCCCGCGTTCCGGCGAGGACGTGGTCAACATCAGGAATGTCGCCAAGCGATACGGCAGCCGCTCGATCTACGAAGGTCTCGACTTCATGGTGAAGCGGCGCGAGCGCTGGTGCATCATGGGCATCAACGGTGCCGGCAAATCGACGCTGCTGAAGCTGGTGACGGGCTCGACCGAGCCGGACGAAGGCAGCGTCTCGATCGGCGCCAGCGTCAAGATGGGCTATTTCGCCCAGCATGCCATGGACCTGCTCGACGGCGACCTCACCGTCTTCGAATGGCTGGAAGAGCAGTTTCCGCGCGCAGGGCAGGGCTCCTTGCGGGCGCTCTCCGGCTGCTTCGGCTTTTCGGGCGATGATGTCGAAAAGAAATGCCGGGTGCTCTCCGGCGGCGAGAAGGCACGCCTGGTGATGGCGGCCATGCTGTTCGACCCGCCGAATTTCCTCGTCCTCGACGAACCGACCAACCACCTCGACCTCGACACCAAGGAAATGCTGATCAAGGCGCTGTCGGAATACGAAGGCACCATGCTGTTCGTCAGCCACGACCGGCATTTCCTCGCCGAACTGTCGAATCGGGTGCTCGAACTGACGCCCGACGGCATCCACCGCTATGACGGCGGTTATACGGAATATGTCGAACGCACAGGTTACGAGGCACCGGGGCTGCGGAGCTAGGGATCAAGACTGAGGCAGAGGCGGAGTGGCGTCTGCCTCTATCGGTTCCGGCTGGCAGACGCTGTGGCTTCTTCGACAACTGTCCGCCGGATATCCGTGAACGGCAGGTCGGGAAGTCAACTTTCCATTAGGAAGACCATCGTAAGACGTCGGTCCGGCATGCGCGGAAAGACCTCGGTTCGAGGGGGCTTGCCGGGTGGCCGGCCTGCAACCGGAACGATTTTCTGCACAGTTTTGATTGTCTCATATGCCGTTTGATCTGAATCAGTTTTTGAGGTATCCCTTTTCACGCCGTAGCGATTTCTGGAATTATACCGCAGGGGGGATATTCATGACGGCGAGCGATAAGGCCCTTCTCCGACCGGCAATCGGTCTGGTTGGAATGATGTTCCTGTCGGCATGCACGTCGGCGCAGACGACTGCGTCGATCTCTCCTGCCACCACGACGGTGAAGCCGGCACCTGTCTCGAAGAAGCAGGTCTACCACTACACGCCGGCCGATCGCGACTGCATGAAGCGGGCGATGTATTTCGAGTCCCAGCGGTCGAGTCGTGAAGGGCTCATGGCCGTCGGCACCGTGATCATGAACAGGCTCACCTCGGACGCCTATCCGTCAACCATTTGCGGCATCGTCGCCCAGGAGCGTCAATTCGCACCGGGCGTGATGACCCGGGCGATGAATGAGGCAACGGTTCCGGAACTCGACGCAGCCGTCGATGCGATCATCCGCGGCGAGCGGAACCCGGAAGTCAAGGACGCCATGTTCTTCCATACGGCGGGCTTACGTTTCCCCTACCAGAACATGCATTATGTGACGGTTGCGGGCGGCAACGCGTTCTACGAGAAGCGCGACAGGGACGGAGATCTGCAGACGCCTCCGCCGAAGCCCGTCGATGCATACGTGCTCGCGCTGGTGCAGAGCAATCCCGACCCGTTGAGCCTGATCCAGGCGAAGGAACTCGACGTTGCGACCATCCCGACAACGGCCACGGAGCCTATGGTGGCGATGAACGTCCCGGTTCCGATCGAGCGGCCGGATCCCTTGGCGGTCCGTTCTGCCGTCATCCAGCCGGCTGGCGCTCAACCTGAAAAGCCTCCTGTCGCGCCGCTGATCCTTGCCAGTTCCATGAGCAATGAATGGATGCTGCGTTTCGACACGGGCAACGCGAAGCCCATACCGACCCCGTCGCCAAAACGATCGCCGGCCGGTGTCGACCGCTGATCGCTGAAGTCTATCCCGCCTTCTGAAGCTCGGCAGCCGCGGCATTGTCCTTGTCGTTGGCCCGCTGGTAGGCCTCGCGGAGCGCAAGCCGTCCGAAATACTGTTCGAACGCGGCGCGTTTTTCGATCGTGCCGAACTGCAGGCCGTAACCGAGCTGCGAGCCGACATAGATGTCCGCGGCGCTGAACGTGTCGCCGGCGATATAGGCGTTCGCCCGGACGGCTGCTTCCAGCGTATCCATCACGTCCTTATAGGTGCCGTAACCGACCATACGCTCGCGTTCCTTCGGCACTTCGAAGCCGAGCACCCGGTTGCTGACCGCTGCTTCCAGCGGACCTGCCGCAAAGAACATCCAGCGGTAATAGTCGGCGCGTTTGTTGGGGGCAGGCGCAAGACCTGCTTGCGGAAAGGCATCCGCCAGATAGGCGCAGATCGCCGCGCATTCGGTCACGATGGTCTTGCCGTGCATGATGCTCGGCACCTTGCCCATCGGGTTGACGCTTTTATAGGTTTCGCCCTTCATCGTCGTACCGAAATGCAGGATTTCGGTACGATAGGGGACGCCGACCTCCTCCAGCATCCAGCGGGCAATCCGGCCGCGCGACATCGGGTTCGTATAAAGCACCAGTTCATCAGCCATGCGATCCTCCCGGAAGTGATGCCCTATGTTTTGGCGCACCTTCATTCCCAATCAAGGCGCCGAGGCAAATTAGAGCGCCTTTCGGTATTGGATGAAGCCGGAATTTTGGGCGATGCGGTCGTAAAGCCGCCTTGCGGCGGCATTGCTTTCCTGCGTCAGCCAGTAGAGCCGTCCGGCACCTTTTGCCCGCGCGAGGTCCGCCACGGCTTCGATCAGGGCTGCGCCGGTTCCCCGGCCACGCAAGGTATTCTTGACATAGAGGTCCTGCAGATAGCAGGTCCATTCGGGCAGCCAGCAGGACCGGTGAAAGACGACATGTGCGATGGCGATCATCTTGCCGGTCTCGTCGAATGCGCCGAGCGCGTGCATCGGCTCGGCGGGGTCGTGAAACCGGCTCCAGGTGACATCGTACATCTCCTTTGGCAGCACGGTCTCGTAGAAGCGCAGATAGGCTTCCCAGAGCGGCTCCCAGGCGGTGCGGTCGGCTGGCTCGAGCGGACGGATGATCGCAGGTGTCGTCTTGGCGGTCATGGCGAAACTCCCTCACAAAAGAAAACGGCACAAAAGAAAACGGCGGAGATTGCTCCCCGCCGTCGAATGATTAGCCGATTTTTCGGACTTAGGCAGCCATGGCCGCCTTGAGATTTTCGTCCACCTTGTCGAGGAAGGCGGTGGTGGAGAGCCACGGCTGGTCGGGACCGATAAGGAGCGCCAGGTCCTTGGTCATGTAGCCGGATTCGACCGTGTCGACGCAGACCTTTTCGAGCGTCGAGGCGAACTTTGCAAGTTCGGCATTGTCGTCGAGCTTGGCGCGGTGCGCGAGGCCGCGGGTCCAGGCGAAGATCGAGGCGATCGAGTTCGTCGAGGTCTCCTGGCCCTTCTGGTGCTGGCGGTAATGGCGGGTGACGGTACCGTGGGCGGCTTCGGCTTCGACCGTGCGGCCGTCGGGCGAAAGCAGGACCGAGGTCATCAGGCCGAGCGAGCCGAAGCCCTGGGCGACGATGTCGGACTGGACGTCGCCGTCATAGTTCTTGCAGGCCCAGACGTAGCCGCCGGACCACTTCAGCGCAGCGGCGACCATGTCGTCGATCAGGCGGTGTTCGTAGGTGATCTTCAGTTCGTCGAACTGAGCCTTGAACTCGTTGTTGAAGACTTCCTCGAAGATATCCTTGAAGCGGCCGTCATAGGCCTTGAGGATGGTGTTCTTGGTCGACAGGTAGACCGGCCACTTGCGCATCAGGCCGTAGTTCAGCGAAGCGCGGGCAAAATCGCGGATCGATTCGTCGAGGTTGTACATGGCCATCGCCACGCCTGCGTCCGGTGCCTTGAACACTTCCTTCTCGATCACCTGGCCGTCTTCGCCGACGAACTTGATCGACAGCGTGCCCTTGCCCGGGAACCTGAAGTCGGTCGCCTTGTACTGGTCGCCGAAGGCATGGCGGCCGACGACGATCGGCTTGGTCCAGCCCGGAACCAGGCGCGGCACGTTCTTGCAGATGATCGGCTCGCGGAAGATGACGCCGCCCAAGATGTTGCGGATCGTGCCGTTCGGGCTCTTCCACATTTCCTTGAGGTTGAATTCCTTGACGCGGGCTTCGTCCGGCGTGATCGTCGCGCACTTGATGCCGACGCCGTGCTTCTTGATGGCGTTGGCGGCGTCGATGGTCACCTGGTCATTGGTGGCGTCGCGGTTCTCGACCGAGAGGTCGTAATATTCGATGTCGAGATCGAGATAGGGAAGGACCAGCTTGTCCTTGATGAGCTGCCAGATGATGCGGGTCATCTCGTCGCCGTCGAGATCGACGACCGGGTTGGCTACCTTGATCTTTTGCATGGAATTCCTCTTGGACGTAGAAGGGACCTCCAGGTCCCGACGGGTGGACACCAGTGGGTGCGCTATAACATCGCCGGGCCGGAACGCAAAGGCATTGAGACCATCATATGCGGCTTTTCGCGCGAGAAAGCGCGGTGTCTCCGGACCTGCGGACGATTGCCCTTGCCAAACCATAATGCCTGATTAATGTCCGGCCAAATCGCTCTCCAACAGCCGGATTTGATCTTATGCGGACCTTGCCGCTTGCTCTTGCCTTTTCATTGATCTCCACCTTCGCCGCGGCGGCTGATGTGACCGACCCCGTGAAAGAGGTGATGAAGATCACCGAGGACAACTGGAATACCGTCGACAGCGAATGGAAATACATTTTCGATGCCGATCCCTTGGCGCGCCTGTTCAGCAAGAAATTCCGGGGCGCCTATGCGGAAGCCGCCAAGCACCCGGCCTATGATACGGAGAACAACCAGCCAGGCGACCCCTTCGGCTACGACGTCATCACCTCGTCGCAGGACGGCTGTCCGCTGAAGGACATCAAGACGACCTCGGCACAGGGCGCCAACGGCATGACCGATGTGACCGTGACCTTCAAGATGTGGACCTGCGTCGACGAGGCGGCGGTGAAGGACAGTGTCAACGAACTGCATTTCGACATCATCCAGGAAGGCGGCAAGCCTGTCATCGACGACATCCACCGCGTCGCAGATGGCGAGCGGGATTCGGTGATCGAAGAGATGCAGTCGATCGCCAAGGGCGAGTAACCCGGCGGTGATCGGGCGGCGCGTCGCTCTCTCGATCGTGGACTCCAGACCTGTGCTCGGTCTCGCCAAACTTTGCCCAGGCGATATAGTCGGCGGCCAGGAGCGGGTATCGGCACTCGCCTGGGGTTGTTGATGACGTTTGCCGCAAAGATTCGCGACTGGCTGCTCGCCAACGACCCGGCGCTGTCGCGCCTGCGCATGGCAGGACGCGTGACCCTGACCGTCATCGCCGCGGTGGCCTGCCTTGCGCTCATCCACATCGCCGGCCTGGCACTGCCGACGATCGCCTACGGGCTCGCGATCATCCTGTCGATCGAAGGCGGCGTCGCGGTGCGCGACCGGCTGCCGTCCGACCAGCTGAAGACGCGTCTGATCGGCGGCGCGGTCAGCCTCGTCTGCGTCGGGCTGGCTGCCGTCCTCGAAGACTACCGCTACATTTCCGATCCGATGTTCCTGGTCGTCATTGCTGGCGCTACCGTCGGGCGCGTCTACGGGCCGCGCGGATTTGCAGTCGGCATGTTCGCGTTTACGTCCTATTTCATGGGCGCATACCTGAAACCAAACCTTTCCGACCTTCCGCTCGGGGTCATCGGTCCGGTGATCGCCGTCGTTACCGGCCATCTGGTCCGCACCTATCTCCTGCCGGACGACTGGCGGCGCGATCTTCTGCAGTCGCTGGTGGCGATTCAGGGCAGGGTGGGCGATATCCTGATGAAGCTCGCGCTTCTGTCGAGCGGCGGGATCATCTCGGATAGCGATCGGCGCGAACTGCGTCAGCTCGAGGAGCGGTTGAAAGACGTCGTGCTGATGGCGGAAGGTTTCCTTCCACGCACGGCAGACGGCACGATCGATCCGGAAGACGAACCGCTGACGTCTCTGACGATGAAGATTTTCGACGTGCATCTCGCTGCGGAAAGCGTGATCGTTCTGTCGTTCGAAGCACTGCCGCCCTTCATGCTCCTCCATGCGCTGATCGAAGGCGACCAGGAGATGGCCGAGAAGATCGTAGCCAGCCCGGCGGTTACTGACGATGACCGGGTGGCGGAAAGCGCCGCCGCCCTGATCTGGCTGCAGAAGGTCAGGATGGCCTTGACGGAAGCCATCGAGGAGGGGCGGCGTGACGGTTTCCGGACCATAGAGGATGCAACCGCCAAGCCGCCGTCGGCAAAAATCGATTTCTCGCTCAAGAACCCGGTGATGCGATCGGCGGTGCAGATCACGATCGCATCTGGCCTGGCTATGGTTTTTGGGCTGATGCTGTCGCGCGACCGCTGGTTCTGGGCGGTGCTGACGGCCTTCCTGATCTTCACTAACACCAAGTCGCGCGGCGATGCGGCGATCAGGGCCCTTCAGCGCTCGATCGGCACGCTGCTCGGCATCGCATCCGGGCTCGTATTGGCAACGCTGATCGGCGGGTATCCGCTGGTTTCGGTGCCGATCGCGGTGCTCTGCATCTTTCTTGGCTTCTACTGTCTGCAGATTTCCTATGCTGCGATGACCTTCTTCATCTCGATCGTGCTCTGCCTGATCTATGGCATGACCGGCGTGCTGACCCTTGACCTGCTGCAGCTCCGGATCGAGGAGACGCTGATCGGCGCGCTTGCGGGAACCGTCGTCGCCTTCCTCGTTTTCCCGGCATCGACACGCTCGACCCTTGATCTTGCGCTGGGGCGCTGGTTCGACGGCCTGCGCGAGCTTCTTTTCGCGGTCAGGGAGGGCCGGAGCGGTTTTGAGATCATCGCGCTCTCCCATAAGCTCGATGCCGCCTATCGCGAGGTCACGCTCGCAGCACGCCCGCTTGGCACCAGCTGGTCGGTCGTCAGTCGTCCAGGCCAGGTTCGCCAGACGCTCGGCATCTTCCTCGGAGCGACCTATTGGGCGCGGATCTTCGCCCGCAACGCGGTCCAGGCAGGACACAAGCCGGAAGGCGACGTGCTGGCGGCGCTGGAGGAGGTATTGAACAATATCGGAGCGCTTTCGGCCCGGGGTTCGGAATGTTTCGTGGTGAAGCGCAAATTGATCCGAGGCGCCAGCCGCCATCTGCCGATCTTCAAGCACGGCAGTCGCGTTGGCGTCGAAATGATCGGCACCATGCTGCGCAGGCTTTACCCCGCGGCGGCATAAGGCTTGCCGATTGCCCCGGTCACCGGTATTCCGGCCTTGGATTTGGATACGGAAACAGAGATGTCAGGCACCAACAGCGAGCGCGAACTCATAGCCGAAGGACCGGCGGTCATCCTGGTCGAGCCGCAGCTCGGCGAGAATATCGGCATGGTGGCGCGCGCCATGGCCAATTTCGGCCTCGCGGAACTGCGCCTCGTCAACCCGCGCGACGGCTGGCCGAGCGAAAAGGCCCGCTCCGCCGCCTCCAAGGCCGATCACGTCATCGATGGCACGAAGGTGTTCGAAACGCTCGAAGAGGCGATCGCCGATCTCAATTTCGTATATGCGACGACGGCGCGCGAGCGTTACGGCTTCAAGCCGGTGCGCTCGCCGGTGACCGCGGCCGAGACCCTGCGCACCAGGTTCAAGGCCGGCGAAAAGACCGGCATTCTCTTCGGTCGCGAACGCTGGGGTCTCACCAACGAGGAAGTGGCGCTCGCCGACGAGATCGTCACGTTTCCGGTCAACCCCGCCTTCGCCTCGCTGAACATCGCCCAGGCCGTGCTGTTGATGTCCTATGAATGGATGAAATCGGGCATGGACGATCTTGCCGAGACGGTCTTTCTGCCGATCGAGCAGCGTCCCTCCACCAAGGAACAGGTCATCGGTCTCTTCGAGCACCTGGAAGAGGCGTTGGACGCCCGTAATTATTTTCATCCGCCCGCGAAAAAGCCAAGAATGATCGACAACCTTCGCGCCGTCATCTCGCGGCGGGGTTTTACGGAGCAGGAGATCAGCGTGTTCCGGGGCGTCATCAACTCGCTCGACCGCTTTCCCCGCGGATGGTCGAAAAAGGACGGGCCGAAGCCTGAAAAGGCTGATCTGCCCAAGGGGGCTTCTGGGGAGACTACGGGGAATGACGCGGAAGAATGAATCGAAACCCGTGCTGATGTTCGATTCGGGCATCGGCGGGCTGACGGTGCTGCGCGAGGCGCGCGTGCTGATCCCGGAACGCGGCTTCATCTATGTCGCCGACGATGCCGGTTTTCCCTATGGCGACTGGGAGGAACCGGCCCTGCGCGAGAGGGTGATCGCGCTCTTTGCAAAACTGCTCGACGAATACGATCCGGAAGTCTGCGTCATCTCCTGCAATACCGCCTTCACGCTGGTCGGCGCCGACCTGCGCGAGACTTTCCCCAAGATGACCTTTGTCGGCACCGTGCCGGCGATCAAGCCGGCTGCCGAACGCACCCGTTCCGGCCTCGTCTCGGTTCTTGCCACCCCCGGCACCGTGAAACGCGCCTATACCCGCGACCTCATCCAGTCTTTTGCCACCCAGTGTCACGTGCGCCTCGTCGGCTCACAGAACCTCGCCCGCATGGCGGAAGCCTATATCCGCGGCGAGACGATTTCCGACGAGGCTGTGATGGCCGAGATCGAGCCCTGTTTCGTCGAAAAGGACGGCCGTAAAACCGATATCGTCGTGCTCGCCTGCACCCATTACCCCTTCATGGCCAATGTGTTCCGCAGGCTCGCTCCCTGGCCGGTCGACTGGCTCGACCCCGCCGAGGCGATCGCCAGGCAGGCGCGTCGAAAAGTGCCCCTGGTCGAGGGCGCCGAGCATCCCGACAACTACGATTTCGCCGTCTTCACCTCCGGCAATCCCGACTTCGCCACCCGCCGGCTGATGCAGGGTTTTGGTCTCAGGGCCTGAGCGCGATCCAGCGGTGTGGCTTATTTACCACGCTTTCTTCGTGGTGAGTGCAATTCGTGATTGTGCGCTTGCTCACCGAGCGATCTCGTGTATTATTTACCTATTCCGCAAATCGAACACAGGAGGCGTGAAATGAAGTTCATTACCATGTTTATGCGCCTTTCTGGCGGAACGGCTATTGTGGCCTCGGTGTATCGCACATCGATGCCGGCCGGTATGTGCTTCCAGGCTGTATAAGGCTGGATTTCCGCCGTTTTGGCACTTTTCCCATTGATCTGACGTGACCGGCTGACGACGCGATTTACCGCGTTTCCCTGTCCGCATCCGCACGTCTTTCTTCATCTCAGAGGACCTGGCCGCGACATGCGCCGGGACGGAAAATCATGCGTGAATCACAATTTATGGTTGCTGATACCCTTTCGGCTGCGGTTCATGAACTCTGCCGCGAACATGGCGTCTGGAAGACTGCTGGTGCACTGCTCCTGGCAGCCTGGAGACGTCGCCAAGAAGAGAACAGAGTCTCCGATCTTTCCAATCGGATGCGCCGCGATATCGGCTTCCCCGAACTTGAGGACGACCGCGGAAATGTTCGGTTCATCTTTTGGGACCTCCGGCTGTGAAAGGGCTGAGACGGGTCCTCGGCGGGCTTTCCGCCGGGGCCTCTCGTGGAGGATTCTATGGCTGGAGCTGAAAGAATGACGGTCGTCTTCCACAAACTTTGCCGTGGCGATATGGCGGAGGCCGCGAGCGTTCATCGTATTTCCTTCGACGACCGGCTGCCCTGGCTGGCTCAGCTTCACACGCCGGAGGAGGATCGCGGATACTGGCGCGGGCATCTCTTCGCGACTTGCGACATCTGGGGCGCCGAGAGGAACGGCACCTTGCTCGGCGTCGTCGCATTTCGCAGGGACTGGGTCGATCAGCTCTATATCCTTCCGGGCGTGCAGGGGCAGGGGATCGGTTCCCGGCTGCTGGACATCGCCAAAGGGGTTCATTCGCAGCTTTTTGTCTGGACCTTCCAGCGCAATGCCGCCGCCCGCCGTTTTTATGAAGCGCGCAGCTTTGTACAGATCAGGCAGACCGATGGCGCGGCCAACGAAGAAAAGGAGCCCGACGTGCTCTATCGCTGGCGCATGACGACCGAATAAACACCGCTTGCAAACCGAAAAAATCGGTGGCTTGCTCGCTCCATTCTCTGGAGGAACATTCGCATGTCGCTTGAACACTGGCTCGCTTTCGTCGCCGCGTCTTCGGTTCTCCTGGCCATTCCGGGGCCGACGATCCTGCTCGTCATTTCTTATGCGCTGAGCCATGGCCGCAAGGTGGCGTCCGCCACGGTCGCCGGCACGGCACTCGGCGATTTCACGGCGATGACCGCTTCGATGCTCGGTCTCGGCGCGCTGCTTGCGACCTCTGCTGCGCTCTTCACCGTGCTGAAATGGGTGGGGGCTGCCTATCTCATCTATCTCGGCATCAAGCTGTGGCGTGCACCTGTTTCGGAACGGGCTGCCGAGGTGGGCGAGGCGGAGGTGACATCGGTAAGACCGTTCAAGATTTTCCTGCACACCTATGTGGTCACCGCGCTGAACCCGAAGAGCATCGTCTTCTTCGTGGCCTTCCTGCCGCAGTTCCTCGATCTTAGCCAGCCGCTGTTCTTCCAGATGGCCGTCTTCGAAGTAACCTTCCTGGTGCTCGCAACCCTGAACGCCACGCTTTACGGCCTGCTAGCCTCGATGGCGCGCAACACCATCCGCAAGCCGAAGGTCCAGCGGATCGTCAACCGCACCGGCGGTTCGCTGATGATCGGCGCCGGCCTGCTGTCGGTCGGCTTCAAGCGCGCGGCCGCCTGAGCTTCATCGGGGAGGAATAGCGGATGATCACCGGGCGTTGCCATTGCGGCGAGACCGTTTTCGAGATCAAGGGTGAGCTGCCGCAGGCACTCACCCGCTGCACCTGCACCTTCTGCTCCCGGCGCGGCGCACTGCATGCCTATTACGAGCCGAAACAGGTCAAGGTCACCGCCGATGCCGCGAGTGACAAGATCTATCGGTGGAACACCAAAACGGTGGCGCATCATTTCTGCGGCACATGCGGCTGCACCACCTATAGCGACAGCCCGGATTTCCAGATGGACGGCACCTGGGACGGCAAGACCCGGCGTATCGCCGTGAATGCCAGGCTGTTCGACGATTTCGATGCCGAGGAATGGCCGCATACGGTCATCGACGGTCGGCACCTCTGGTAGGAGAAGAGCGGTGAGTGACGTTACCCTGTTTGCTTTCGCGATCGTCGCGCTCATCGGCATCGCCACACCCGGGCCGACCGTGCTTCTCGCGCTCACCAACGGCTCGCGTTATGGCCTTCGCCGCGCGCTGCCGGGCATGGCAGGAGCGATGATCTCCGATTTCGTATTGATCGGCGCCGTGGCCCTCGGCCTTGGCGCATTGCTGGCGGCCTCCGAATTCTGGTTTTCGGTCGTCAAATGGCTGGGCGCCGGTTATCTTGCGTTTCTCGGGCTGATGCTTCTGCGCTCGAAAGGCTCGCTCGACGTAACGGCAGGCGCTGCAGCCGGCTCGGGTTCCGCAACGTCAATCTTCCTGAAGAGCTTCCTCGTCGCGGTCACCAATCCCAAGGGATACCTGTTCTTCTCGGCTTTCCTGCCGCAGTTCATCGTCCCGGATGCGCCGCAGTTTCAGCAATATGCGATCCTGGCGCTCGTCTTCGCGCTGATCGATTTGGCCGTCATGTTCGGTTATGCGCTGCTCGGCTCGCGCGCCGTGCATCTGCTCAAGAGGAAGGGTGCGCTCTGGCTCGACAGGCTCTGCGGTGGGGCGCTTCTGGCGCTTGCCGGCTCGCTCGCTTTCTATCGTCGCGCGGCATCCTGAGCGGTTTCGCAAAGGCCTGTGCATTTTCGATCTTGCCCGGCGAAACGAATCCCGATCTCTGTTAGAGTTCTGGAGTCGCGGCCTCAACGGTCACCGCGAAGAGACAGCATACGGGGTAAGTGCATTGCAGGTCGGCATCGATATGGGAATTGTGTCCGGGGGCGATCCGGCCAAGCTCGATATCGAGGAGCTTCTGGCGACCCGTCTGCTCGTGCAGGGAAATTCCGGCTCCGGCAAGTCGCATCTCCTGCGCCGCCTGCTCGAACAGTCCGCGCCCTGGGTGCAGCAGGTGGTGATCGATCCGGAAGGCGATTTCGTCACGCTGTCTGAAAAATTCGGCCATGTGGTGGTCGATGGCGAGCGCAGCGAGGCCGAGCTTGCCGGCATCGCCAACCGTATCCGCAAGAATCGTGTCTCCTGCGTCCTGACCCTGGAAGGCCTCGATCTCGAAGAGCAGATGCGGGCCGCCGCCGCCTTCCTGAACGGCATGTTCGATGCCGATCGCGAATACTGGTATCCGGTTCTGGTCGTGGTCGACGAAGCGCAGATGTTTGCGCCGTCGGTCGGCGGCGACGTCTCGGAAGATGCGCGAAAACTCTCGCTTGGCGCCATGACCAACCTGATGTGTCGCGGTCGAAAGCGCGGACTTGCCGGCGTCATCGCCACCCAGCGCCTTGCAAAGCTTGCCAAGAACGTCGCCGCAGAAGCCTCGAACTTCCTGATGGGCCGTACCTTCCTCGATATCGACATGGCGCGTGCCGCCGACCTGCTCGGCATGGACCGCCGCCAGGCGGAAATGTTCCGTGACCTGAAGCGTGGCAATTTCGTCGCCCTCGGCCCGGCCCTGTCGCGCCGGCCGTTGCCGATCGTTATCGGTACGGTCGAGACGTCGGCGCGCTCTTCCAGCCCGAAGCTGATGCCGCTGCCGGATGCGCCGCAGGACGTCGAGGACCTGATCTTCACGCCCGATCCGGAAGAATTCACCCGGCCGCTGGTCCGCCGTGCGCCGCCGGCGCCGCGGCCGACGACGGATATCCTGGCCGAACTGTCGCGCTCGACACCCGCCGCGGTGCCGGCGCCGCAGGAACCGCGTGTCGCCCAGCCGGAATTGTCCGCCGAAGAGCGCGAGGAGCGGCTGTCCGCGGTCCTGTCGGAAATCCTCGACGATCCGCAATCCGCCTACCGGACGGATTCCGTCCTGTATCAGGATTTTCTGGTGCGCGCCCGGATGCGGCGCCTGCCGGGTCCGCCGCTGTCGCTTGGCGAGTTCCGCCGCCGCACGGCGATCGCCCGCTCGGGCGTCGATATGGAAACCGCTTCAAGCGACGCCTGGGCGACGGCGCTGTCGCTGTCATCGGGCGTTTCAGATGACCTCCAGGGCGTTTTCCTGCTGATGGCGAAGGCGGCGATATCAGGGGAACCATGTCCGTCGGACGCACGGATCGCCCGCGCTTATGGCACCCATTCGGCGCGTCGCGCCCGGCGCCTGCTCGGTTATTTCGAGGAACAGGGCCTGATCATCGTACATGCGGACTTTTCGGGCAAGCGCATTGTCGCCTTCCCGGATCTGCAGGCGGAAACCGCGCCGGGTAGTGCCGACGCACCGGATGAGGGCGAGGCGAGGCTCGCCGCCGAGTAGGCCTTCAGTGGATGTGAAAATGCGCTTCCACCGCCGCGGCGATAAAGGCGCGGCGGGCTTCCGAAGGCTTCGACTTCCCCTTCAACGCCTCGTCGCAGACCTGTTCCGCGAGATGATGCTGACTGCCGTGATAGGCCGGCCAGAAGCGGTCGAGGACGGTTTTCGCATCGCGTACCGTCTTGACGGTGCGGACCATGCCGGTTTCGGGGTTTTCGATCCTGATCGGGCTGCTCCAGAGTTTCGAGTTCATGACACAACACCTCCTTTCCTTAAGATGGTGCCAACGCCTTGCCGCGTCAAAAAAGCCTGCAGACAGCCTTGCCGAAAGGTTAAGAGACCGGTGCAGTTGACATTCCTGTGACATCCGCCTAAACACCGCGCCAACGCCGGGCCGAAAGACCCGGTGTTTCACTGACATGTCCCGTGGTTTTCTCCGGACGCTTTCGTGAGAGACCTGTCAGAGCTCTTAAATCAGGGCTCAGAGGAGGGCGTGTTTCCTTGATCCGGCTTGGCAACAAGCCGGTGTAACCTGTTGAAAGGAAATACGATGAGCAAGCGCGAATCGTCCAAATACAAGATCGACCGCCGTATGGGCGAAAACATCTGGGGCCGTCCGAAGTCCCCGGTGAACCGTCGCGAATACGGCCCCGGCCAGCACGGCCAGCGCCGCAAGGGCAAGCTTTCCGACTTCGGCGTGCAGCTGCGCGCCAAGCAGAAGCTCAAGGGCTATTACGGCGACCTGCGCGAAAAGCAGTTCCGCTCGATCTATGACGAAGCCAACCGCCGCAAGGGCGACACTTCGGAAAACCTGATCGGCCTGCTCGAATCGCGCCTCGACGCGATCGTCTACCGCGCCAAGTTCGTTCCGACGGTCTTTGCTGCCCGCCAGTTCGTCAACCATGGCCACGTCACCGTCAACGGCGTCCGCGTCAACATCGGTTCCTACCGTTGCAAGGCCGGCGACGTCATCGAAGTCCGTCAGAAGTCCAAGCAGCTTGTCACGGTTCTCGAAGCCGTTTCGCTCGCTGAACGCGACGTTCCGGATTATATCGAAGTCGACCACAACAAGATGGTTGCCACCTTCGCCCGCGTTCCGGGCCTGACGGACGTTCCTTACGCCGTCATCATGGAACCGCAGCTGGTCGTCGAATTCTACTCGCGTTGATGAAATGCCCTTCGGGGCGTTTCCGATACACAAAAGAAAAGCCGCCTTTCGAGGCGGCTTTTTTCGTTTGACCGGAAGGGCTTGTCCGGAGCTGCCGCCTCACTTGGAGGCGGCTTTTTTCTTCTCTGCTGTCGCGGTCTCGGCCTTAACCGTCGCCACGGTCTCCAACTGTGGAGTGACCGCTTCCTTCGGGCCTTCGCCCATGCGGTTCCAGGCGTCGAGGCCGGCGATCTTGTAGGCTTCGGCGAGCGTCGGATAGTTGAACGTGTTCTCGACGAAGTACTCGACGGTGCCCTTGAGGTTCAGCACCGCCTGGCCGATGTGGACAAGTTCGGTAGCACCTTCGCCGACGATATGGACGCCGAGCAGGCGGCGGGTCTTCAAGGAGAAGATCAGCTTCAGGAGGCCGGTATCGAGGCCCATGATATGGCCGCGCGAGGTCTCGCGGAAGCGGGCGATGCCGCATTCGTAGGGAATGCCGCGTTCCTTCATTTCCTCTTCGGTGAGGCCGCAGGTGGAGATTTCCGGCACGGCATAAATGCCGTAGGGGAAGTATTTCGGGGGTTCCTTGGCAATCGCGCCGACCGCGACGCGGGCCGCGACGCGGCCCTGTTCCATCGATGTGGATGCAAGGCTCGGAAAGCCGACGACATCGCCGGCGGCATAGATGCCTGGAACGGAGGTTTCGAAGGTTTCCGGGTTGACCCTGAGGCGGCCGCGGCTGTCTGCCTCGAGGCCGGCTGCGGCGAGGTTCAGCGTATCGGTGGCGCCCATGCGGCCGGCGGCGAACAGAACCATATCGGTGATGATCTGGCGGCCGCTGTCCACATGCACCATCACCTTGCCGTCGGCCAAGCGTTCGACCTTGTCCGCCTTCTGGCCGAGCAGCAGCTTCATGTTGCGGTCGCGCAGCTGGTAGGTGAAGTCCTCGACGATTTCCTTGTCGATGAAGTCGAGCATGGTCGATTTCGGATCGATGACGGTGACGGCGGCATCGAGGGCGCTGAAGATGGTCGCATATTCGATGCCGATAACGCCGGCGCCGATGACCACCATCGAACGGGGCAGCTGCTCGATTTCGAGCAGCTCGTCGCTGTCGAGAACCGTCTTGCCGTCGAAGGGCATGTAATCGGGGCGGAAAGGCTTGGTGCCGACCGCAAGCAGGATCGACTTGCCCATGACGTGCATGACGTCGCCGTCGTCCTTGGCAATCGCCATCGTGTCGGGCGTGACGAAAGTCGCCTTGCCACGGATGCTTTGGACGCGGTTGCGGGCGAACTGATGTTCGAGCACCTCGACTTCGTGATCGAGCGTGATCAGCAGGCGGCGACGCAGGTCCTCCGCACTGATTTCCTGCTTGACCCGGTAGGCCTTGCCGTAGAAACCGCGCTCGCGCCAGCCGGACAGATTGAGCGCTGTTTCGCGCAATGTCTTCGACGGGATCGTGCCCGTATGGACCGAAACGCCTCCGACCCTCTTGCCCTGTTCGACCACCAGAACCTTCTTGTCGAGCTTGGCTGCCTGGATGGCTGCACGGCGACCGGCCGGTCCGCTGCCGACGACGATGAGGTCGTATTGGTTCATGGAATTCTCCGCTCCGAATCTGACGGCCGCCGCGATGCAGCAGCACACGAATCCCTTTGTAGACACCTATTCTAAAGTTTTGATTGCGGCTCGTCCAAGCCTCGATTTCAATCTGTATGCATCAATTTTGTGCACCGCAAGAACTGCTGAAAAATTAACTTGACGGAGACCGGGAAATGCCATCCATTCGGACCAATCAAAAATTGGTACGGAAAATGGTACAGGATAAAGCGGGCGAGGCTCACGACAATTCGAGCTATGCGCTGGATCGCCTGAGGGAGCTTTTAAGGGCGGGGGAATTCGGTTCTGAAGGCCGCCTGCCGACCGAACGGGCTTTGACCGATATGCTCGGCATCAGCCGGCGCGCGGTGCGACGTGCACTCGAGGTGCTCGAATCCGAAGGTCTCATCTGGCGTCGCCAGGGATCAGGCACCTTTATCGGCGAAAGACCGAGCGAATGGAGCAACCATGTGGGGGCTATCGTCGCCGGCACGGATTTCATGGAGATCATGGAAGTCCGTTTGAGGATCGAACCGCAGCTCGCCCAGCTGGCGGCCATGCGCGCCAAGCCGGCGGATATCGCCAAGATGCACGAGATCGCCTTGAAGATCATCGAGAGCAGCGACGCCGACGCCCGCGAATTGTGGGACGGGACGCTGCACCGGCTGATTGCCCAGAGCGCCGGCAACCAGCTTTTCCTGTCGATCTTCGACGTCATCAACCGTGTCCGCCAGGACGAGGCATGGCGGGCGATCCGCGAGCGCGCCCGTTCGAGCGGCAATGCGGTCAACATCTCGTTTGCCCAGCACAAGACCATCATAGAGGCGATCGCTGCGCGTGATCCGGTGCAGGCGGGGGAGGCGATGCGCGAACATCTGCTGATGCTTCAGGAGCGGCTCATCCGCGCGACGTCCCTTGGCTCCGTGGAACGGGGATCGCTCAGCGAAGCAAGCTGACTGGCCGCGCACGCGGCCCACCATCAGAAGCCGGAAACCGGCCAAGACTAAAAACAGGAACCTAAAAACAAGAGAGGAATGTACATCATGATGCGACTTACCAAGCTTACGACCGCGCTGCTGGCCGGCGCGCTTTTCGCCTTTCCGGCGCTTGCTGTCGATTTGCGCATCGGCCTGCAGGACGATGCCGACGTTCTTGACCCGGCCCAGTCCCGCACCTTCGTCGGCCGTATCGTCTATACCGCGCTGTGCGACAAGCTGGTCGACGTTTCGCCCGACCTGAAGATCGTTCCGCAGCTCGCCACCGAGTGGAAATGGTCCGCCGACGGCAAGGAACTGACGATGAAGATCCGCGAGGGCGTCAAGTTCCATGACGATACCCCGCTCGACGCCGCAGCCGTGGTTGCCACCATCGAACGCAACATGACCCTGCCGGAATCCCGCCGCAAGAGCGAGCTGACATCCGTCGCCAAGGTCGAAGCGGCCGGCCCCCTCGAAGTCAAGTTCACCCTGAAGTCCCCGGACGTGACGCTGCTCGCCCAGCTCTCCGATCGCGCCGGCATGATCGTCTCGCCGACCGCCGCCAAGGCGCTCGGTGCCAATTTCGGCTCCAAGCCGGTCTGCGCCGGCCCGTTCAAGTTTGTCGAGCGCGTCCAGCAGGACCGCATCGTGCTCGAAAAGTTCAAGGATTACTGGGCCAAGGACAAGATCTTCGTCGACAAGGTCACCTACCTGCCGATCCCGGATACGACCGTGCGCCTCGCCAACCTGCAGTCGGGCGACCTCGACTTCATCGAACGCCTGGCGCCGACCGATGTCGCAGCCGTCAAGGGCAATTCGGGCCTGAAATACGATGCGACCGTCAATATCGGCTATATGGCGCTTTACGCCAATGTTGGTAACGGCCCGCGCGCCGACAACCCGTTCGGCAAGGACAAGCGCCTGCGCCAGGCCTTCTCGCTGGCGATCGACCGCGACGCGATGAACCAGATCGTTTACGAAGGCACCGCCGTCGGCGGCAACCAGCCGTTCCCGCCGAACAGCCCGTGGTTCAACAAGGCGATCCCGGTTCCGGCCCGCGACGTCGCCAAGGCCAAGGCTCTGATCAAGGCCGCCGGCTTCGACCGCGTCCCGGTCGAGCTGCAGATCCCGAACAACCCGGTCGCCCAGCAGATGATGCAAATCCTGCAGTCCATGGTTGCCGAAGCAGGTTTCGACGTCAGCCTCAAGTCGACCGAGTTCGCCACCCTGCTCGAAGAGCAGACCCGCGGCAATTTCCAGCTCAGCCGCTCCGACTGGTCCGGCCGCGTCGATCCTGATGGCAATATCCATCAGTTTGTCAGCTGCAAGGGCGGCATCAACGACGTGAAATACTGCAATCCGGACGTCGACAAGCTGCTCAACGAAGCACGCGCCTCGACCGACGATGCGGTCCGCAAGCAGAAATACGATGCAGCTTCGGTGATCCTCAACGAAGACATGCCGGTTATCTATCTCGGCCATCAGTCTTGGATCTGGGCCTACAAGAAGAACATTACCGGTTTCGTGGCCAGTCCGGACGGCATGATCCGCCTGCAAGGCGTCAAGAAGGGTTAAGCCTCTCGTGCCGCATGGGATTGGACCCCGTGCGGCACTTTTTCCGCATCGCTTCGTAACAATGTTGCTCAACGGGGGACGGCGTCATGCCTGTCTACATCGGAAAGCGTCTGCTGGTCGCCATCCCGACCTTGCTGATCATCTCCATTTTTGTCTTTTCACTGCAGAAACTGCTGCCCGGCGATCCCATTCTGGCGATGGCCGGCGAGGAGCGTGACCCTGCCGTCATCGAATTCCTGCGCGACAAATACCGCCTGAACGATCCGGTCGTGGTGCAATATTTCTATTGGCTCGGCGGCGTGCTGACCGGCGACTTCGGCATCTCGCTTCGCACAAACCAGCCTGTCCTGGAACTGATCCTCCAGAAGCTGCCGGTGACGATCCAGCTTGCGGTGATGGCGATGTTCTTCGCCATGCTGATCGGCATACCGATCGGCATCCTGGCGGCGGTCAAGAAGAACACCTTCATCGACTACATCGCCAACGTGCTGGCGCTGACCGGCCTGTCGATCCCGAATTTCTGGCTCGGCATCATGCTCATCCTGCTGATCTCGGTGCAGCTCGGCTGGCTTCCGGCTTCCGGCTTCGAGTCGATCTTCGTCGATCCCGTCCGGTCGCTGCAGACCATGGTCATGCCGGCCTTCGTACTCGGCAATGCGCTGGCCGCGACCTTGATGCGCCATACCCGATCGGCGATGATCGGCGTGCTCAGCGCCGACTATATCCGCACCGCCCGCGCCAAGGGCCTTTCTCCGCGGGAAGTCATCCTCAGCCACAGTTTCCGCAATGCGCTGCTGCCGGTCGTGACGCTATCGGCGCTGCTGTTCGGCGAACTGCTGGCCGGCGCCGTCCTGACAGAACAGATCTTCACTATTCCGGGCTTCGGCAAGCTGATCGTCGACGCCGTCTTCAACCGCGACTATGCGGTGGTGCAGGGCGTCGTGCTGTGCACGGCGGTCGGCTTCATCCTGATGAACCTGTTCGCCGACGTCCTCTATGTCCTCCTCAATCCGCGTCTGAGGGCCACCCTATGACCACGATCGACCAAGCACCGCCCGTGGCGTCAGCCAAGCGCGACAGGAGCCGCGCCTGGCGCAAGATGAAGAAGAACAGGAGCGCGCTCGTCGGCGCCGTCATCGTCCTGTTTTTCGCAATCCTTGCGGCCAGCGCCCCGACCCTGCCGATCATCGATCCCGTCGCCACGAGCTGGACGGCGATCCGCAAGGCGCCCTCGGCCATGTACTGGCTCGGCACCGACGATCTTGGCCGAGACATTCTTTCCCGCATGATCTGGGGAGCCCAGGCATCGCTGATGGCCGGGGTGTTTTCGGTCGCCATTGCGGTCGGCATCGGCGTGCCCTTCGGCCTGATCTCGGGTTATTTCGGTGGCTGGGTGGACATGGTGATCTCGCGGATCACGGAGGCTCTGCTCGCCATGCCTTTCCTGATAATGGCGATCGCGCTTGCGGCATTTCTGGGCCCGAGCCTGATGAATGCGATGATCGCCATCGGCCTGTCCGCCATGCCGATCTTCGTGCGGCTGACCCGCGGTCAGGTCCTGGCGGTCAAGACGGAGGACTATGTCGAAGGCGCACGCGCCGTCGGCCTGAATCACTTCGAAATCATGACCCGCTACATCCTGCCCAACGTTTTCGCACCCATCATCGTCCAGGCGACGCTGACGATCGCAACCGCGATCATCGCCGAGGCGAGCCTTTCCTTCCTCGGCCTCGGCCAGCAGCCGCCGGCCCCCTCCTGGGGCTCGATGTTGAACGTCGCCAAGAACTTCCTGAGCCAGGCGCCCTGGATGGCGATGTGGCCGGGCGCGGCGATCTTCCTCGTCGTCATCGGCTTCAATCTCCTCGGCGATGGCCTGCGCGATGCGCTGGATCCTCGCGAGGCATGACGGCCGCGCCAAGCATGATTTGAAAGGACCAACACCATGACTGAGTTCACCACACGGCCGGAAATCCTCGGCACGTTCGGGGTCGTCACCTCGACCCACTGGATCGCTTCGGCCGTCGGCATGGCGATCCTCGAAAAGGGCGGCAATGCCTTCGACGCGGCGGTTGCGACCGGCTTCATACTGCAGATCGTCGAGCCGCATCTCTGCGGTCCGGGCGGCGACATGCCGGCCATCTTCTACTCGAAGAAAAAGGACAAGGTCGAAGTCATCTGCGCGCAGGGGCCTGCACCGGCAGGTGCCACGATTGAGCACTACACGTCGGAAGGCCTGAAGCTGATCCCCGGCGACGGCCTGCTCGCGACCGTCATCCCCGGCGCCTTCGACGGCTGGATGCTGATGCTGCGCGACTACGGCACGATGAGCGTGCGCGATGTGCTCGAGCCGGCGATCTATTACGCGGAACAGGGCCACCCGATGCTCGCCCGCGTTTCCGCCACCATCAAGGGGCTTGCTGGCTTCTTCGAGACCGAGTGGCCGACCTCCCACGCGACCTGGCTACCCGGCGGCGTGGCGCCCGAGGCGCAGAGCAATTTCAAAAACCCGGTGCTCGCCGAGACCTGGAAGCGCATCATCGCGGAGGCCGAAGCCAGGACCGGCCGCGAAAACCAGATCGAAGCGGCCCGCGATGCCTTCTATCGCGGCTTCGTGGCCGAGGCGATCGACCGTTATGTCTCGACGGCTGAGGTGATGGACGCGAGCGGCGCCCGCCACAAGGGCGTGCTGACTGCCGACGATATGGCCAACTGGCAGGCGACCGTCGAGGCGCCGCAGACCTACGACTATCACGACTGGACCGTTGCCAAGACGCCGGCCTGGGGGCAGGGGCCTGTGCTCCTGCAATCGCTGGCGCTGTTGAAGGGCTTTGACCTCTCGGCGATGGATCCGGCCGGACCGGATTTCGTGCACGTTGTCGTGGAAGCCATGAAGCTCGCCTTCGCCGACCGCGAAGTCTATTACGGCGATCCGGATTTCGCGCAGATCCCGACCGAATATCTCCTGTCGGAAGGCTACAATGCCGAGCGCCGCAAGCTGATCGGCAGCCAAGCCTCGCTCGAGCTGCGCCCCGGCCGCGTCCCCAGTTACGACCACCAGTTCGACCTCACCATGGGCATGCTGGCGGAAGTGAGCGGCAAGGGCGCGGTCTACGAGCCGACCATGTCGCATCTCACCGAAAAGCGCGGCGATACGGTCCATATCGACGTCATCGACCGCTGGGGCAACATGGTCTCGACCACGCCGTCGGGCGGCTGGCTGCAGTCCTCGCCGATCGTGCCTGGCCTCGGTTTCGCGCTGAATTCCCGCGCCCAGATGTTCTGGCTGAAACCCGGCCTGCCAACCTCGCTCGAACCGGGAAAACGTCCGCGTACGACGCTCACTCCGTCGCTCGCCCTGCATCAGGGTCGCCCGACGCTGGTGTTCGGCACGCCCGGCGGCGACCAGCAGGACCAGTGGCAGCTGCCGTTCTTCCTGCGTTACGTCCACCACAAGCCTAACCTGCAGGCGGCGATCGACATGCCGCTGTTCCACACCACCCATTTCCCGGGCTCCTTCTATCCACGCACCAGCCAGCCGGGAAACATCATGGTCGAAAGCAATATCGGTGCGGACGTGCTCGCCGATCTGCGCAGCCGCGGCCACCAGATCACGGTCGCGGATCCCTGGAGTGTCGGCCGTTTGACCGCGGCGCGCCGCGATGCGGACGGATTGCTGCGGGCGGCTGCAACGCCGCGCCTGATGCAGGCCTATGCGGTCGGGAGATAAGCCATGACATGGTCGATCGTCGCACGCGATCCGCAAACGGGTCATTTCGGGATCTCTGTTGCCAGCCGCTTCTTCGCGGTCGGCGCCGCAGTCCCGCATATCAAGGGCAGGGTGGGTGCCGTCGCCACCCAGGCCTTCGTCAGCCCGCTCTACGGCACGGATGGGCTGAAATTGCTGGAAGAGAGCAGGAGCCCGCAGGAGATCATCGAGACGCTGACGGCGCGCGATGACGGCCGTCGTCAGCGCCAGTTCCATCTGATCGACGCCAATGGCCGCAATGCCGCCTATACCGGCGAGATCTGCGTCGACTGGGCCGGCCATCTGGTCGATGACAACGTCTCCGTCGCCGGCAACATGCTGGCCGGGCCGCAGGTGATCGCCGAGACGCTGCGGGTCTACAAGGAAAAGGCGGCCGAAGGCGCGCCGCTCGCCGAGCGCCTGCTCGCCGCCATGGATGCCGGCGAGGCAGCCGGCGGCGACAAGCGCGGCAAGCAGTCCGCCGCCATGGTTCTCTATCGCGACCAGGATTATCCCTGGCTGCGCATCAATGCCGACGATCACGCCGATCCGCTCGGCGAACTGCGCCGCCTCTACGCGGTGGCGCAGGAGCGTTTCCTGCATGTCGCCGAAACCATGCCGACCCGCGAAAACCCGCATGGCATGATCGATCGCCGCGTCATCGACCAGAAGATCGCCGAGCTGGAAGCCGCCCGCGAAGCGGAAGGCCGTGCGTCCGCCTCCTTTGCCACCCCCTGGAAGCCCCAATGACGGAAACTCCCATGACCGAGACACCTGTTCTTTCCGTCAGGAACCTGACGACATCCTTCCTGGTCGATGGCGAATGGAAAAGCGTCGTCCGCGACGTCTCCTTCGACGTGCATCCGGGAGAAACGGTGGCGATCGTCGGCGAGAGCGGCTCCGGCAAGAGCGTCACCTCGCTGTCGATCATGCGGCTGCTGGCTGCCAATACCAGCCGCATCGAGGGCAGCATCCTGCTCTCCGGCCGGGATCTCCTGTCGATCTCCGAAAAGGAGATGCGGGGGGTTCGTGGCAACGACGCCTCGATGATCTTCCAGGAGCCGATGACCTCGCTCAACCCGATCTTCACGATCGGACGGCAGATCTCGGAAGTGCTGACGCGCCACAAGGGACTGACGAAGTCTCAGGCGCGCGCGGAAACCGTGCGGCTGCTCGAAAAGGTCCGCATTCCGAATGCCGGCGCACGGTTCGACGACTATCCGCACCAGTTCTCCGGCGGCATGCGCCAGCGCGTCATGATCGCCATGGCCTTGGCCTCGAAACCCAGGCTGCTGATCGCCGACGAACCGACCACAGCGCTCGATGTCACCATTCAGGGACAGATCCTCGACCTGATCAAGGTGCTGCAGGAAGAGGAGGGCATGTCGGTGCTCTTCATCACCCATGACATGGGCGTGGTCGCCGAGATCGCCGACCGTACCATCGTCATGTATCGCGGCGAGGCGGTCGAGAGCGGTCCGACCGAGGAAATCTTCCATCGCGGCAAACATCCCTATACCCGCGCGCTGCTGTCGGCCGTGCCGCGGCTCGGCTCGATGCAGGACCGCAAATGGCCGACCCGTTTCCCGGTCGTCGACATCACCACCGGTGAGACCGCAGAGCCGAAGGAAGTCGCCGGCACCGTCGATACGCGAAAAACCCCGGTTCTGGCAGTGAAGAACCTCGTCACCCGCTTCGCGGTCCGCTCCGGCCTGTTCGCGACGCAGACGGGTTCCGTCCATGCGGTCGAGAATATTTCCTTCGACCTCTTCCAGGGCGAAACCCTGTCACTGGTCGGTGAATCCGGCTGCGGCAAGTCGACGACCGGCCGCTCGATCATGCGGCTGATCGAGCCGACCAGCGGCGACGTGGCGCTCGACGGCTACGATGTCCTGCGTCTCGACCAGACCGGCCTGCGCGACATGCGCAAGACCATCCAGATGATCTTCCAGGATCCGTTCTCGTCGCTCAACCCGCGCATGACGGTCGGCGCCGCAATCTCCGAACCCTTCGTCAAGCACAAGCTCGGCAACGCGAAGGATGCCAGGGAGAAGACCGCCGATCTTCTCCGCAAGGTCGGCCTCTCGCCCGACATGGCCGGCCGTTATCCGCACGAGTTTTCCGGCGGCCAGCGGCAGCGCATCGCGATTGCCCGCGCCCTGTCGCTCGATCCGAAGGTGATCGTCGCCGACGAAAGCGTCTCGGCGCTCGACGTCTCGATCAAGGCGCAGGTCTGCAACCTGCTCCTCGACCTTCAGCAGAGTCTCAACCTCGCCTTCCTGTTCATCAGCCATGACATGGCGGTGGTGGAACGGGTCAGCCATCGGGTAGCGGTCATGTATCTCGGCGAGATCGTCGAGATCGGCCCGCGCGCCGCGGTCTTCGACAATCCGCAGCATCCCTATACGAAAAAGCTGATGGCAGCCGTTCCGGTGCCGGACCCGGTCCGCCGCGGCATCCGCCGGGGCATTTCCAACGACGAGCTGAAGAGCCCGGTTCGTCCGATGGGTTTCCAGCCGCCGGCGCGCGAGTATCGCGAGGTTTCCGCGGGCCATCTGGTGCAGGTGGCCTGAGGGAAGGCGGACCTGAGGCCGCGAAAACTCAGATCAGCCTTAGCCCCTTCAGGCTGACATGCCCGTCCTTGCCGATGATGATGTGGTCGTGCACCGTGATGCCGAGAGGTTTTGCGGTGTCGACGATCGTCTTCGTCATGTCGATATCGGCGCGCGATGGCGTCGGATCGCCGCTCGGGTGGTTGTGGACGAGGATGATCGCGGTCGCCGACAGTTCGAGCGCCCGGCGCACGACTTCGCGCGGATAGACCGGCGTATGGTCGACGGTGCCATGACCCTGCACCTCGTCGGCGATCAGCGCATTCCGCTTGTCGAGGAAGAGGATGCGGAACTGTTCGCGTGGTTCATAGGCCATGATCGCATGGCAGTAATCGATGACCGAGGACCAAGATGACAGCACCTGCTTGCCGCGCAGCTCGCTCTTCAGCATCCGATGACCGACCGTCGCGACGAGCTTCAGGTCGAGCGCTACCGCCTCGCCGACGCCCTTGACCTCCTGCAGCAATCCGAGCGGCGCGCCCAGAGCGCCGGCAAGCGTTCCGAACCGGGCGATCAACGCCTTGGCAAGCGGTTTCGTATCGCGGCGCGGGATAGACCGGAACAGCAGGAGTTCAAGGATCTCGTAGTCGGCAAGTCCGGTGTCGCCATGTTCGCGATACTTGGTTTTGAGGCGCTCGCGGTGACCGTGGTAATGCGCGCCCGGCTCGTCGTCGCCCATCGAGGCCGGTTTCTTGATGGCTTTCGGCTTGGTCAGCTGTTCGGCGAAAAAGCCGCGCTCGTCCTCGATGAAGGACGTCTGTTCGTCCGGCGGAGGAGCGGAGCGGCTGGCCATCCGTTACCTCGAAAGCGGTGGCAGGCCGGGTCGGTCGAAACCTCCGGGCGACAAGGTAAAGATCTCGCAGCCGGTGGCGGTGACGCCGATCGCATGTTCGTATTGCGCTGACAGCGACCGGTCGCGGGTCACTGCCGTCCAGCCGTCGGAAAGCACCTTCACATGCGGCTTGCCGAGATTGATCATCGGCTCGATGGTGAAGATCATGCCTTCCTTCATCTCCGGACCCTCGTCGGCGCGGCCGTAATGGAGGATGTTCGGCGAGTCGTGGAAAAGCCGGCCGACGCCATGGCCGCAGAAATCGCGCACGACCGAGCAGCGTTCCGCTTCAGCATAGGTCTGGATCGCTTCGCCGATTGCACCTGTGCGTGCGCCGGGACGCACGGCCTCTATGCCGCGCATCAGGCATTCGTAGGTGACTTCGAGCAGGCGCTCGGAAGCGCGCTTGATCTGCCCGACCGGATACATGCGGCTCGAATCCCCGTGCCAGCCGTCGAGGATATAGGTGACGTCGATATTGACGATATCACCTTCCCGCAAAGGCTTGTCGTCCGGAATGCCGTGGCAGACGACGTGGTTGATCGAGGTGCAGGAGGATTTTGTGTATCCGCGATAGTTCAGCGTCGCCGGCAGCGCGCCGTGGTCCATGCCGAACTCGAAGACGAAGCGGTCTATCGCGTTTGTGGTGACGCCGGGCTGCACGATCGACGCAAGCTCGTCGAGGCAGCGCGCCGTCAGCAGGCAGGCCTTGCGCATGCCGGCAAAGTCCTCCGCGCTATAGAGGCGGATCGCACCCGTATTCTTCAGGGGGGCGGAAACCGCCTCGATATAGTTGACCATGGTTCTTCTCTCGCAATCTCCCCGTTCATAAAGCAGCCGGGCCCGGTTCGTCCATGGCGATCAGCCCCGAAGGCGTTATTTCCTCCGGCGAAACGCGGCAATGCACCGCATAGGCCTCGACGCCGCGGGCTTTGGCGCGCTCGAAGGCGAGCGCATAGAAAGGATCGAGATCTCCGCAGATACGGAACCGCGAACAGTCGTGCCGCTGGATGAGGTAGATCATCACCGCCCGGTGACCAGCCTCCGCCATGTCGCCCAGCTCTTCCAGATGTTTGGCACCGCGCTTGGTGACCGTATCGGGAAACTCCGCCAATCCGGGTTCGCGGCAGAAATGAACGTTCTTGACCTCCACATACGCATTCGCAAGACCGTCGCCGATCAGCAGGAAGTCGATGCGCGAATTGCGGCCGTAGCGCTGTTCGCGCAGGATCGTCTGATAGCCGCCAAGGCTCGGGATCAGCCCGGCGCGGATCGCTTCTTCCGCGAGCCGGTTCGGCAGGCCGGTATTGATGCCGACGCGCTCGCCGTCCACCTCGACCATCTCGAACGTGTGCCGGTATTTGCGGGTCGGGCTGTCATGCAGCGACACCCAGATCTTCGAGCCCGGCGTCGTCAAACCGCGCATCGAGCCGGTATTCGGGCAGGAGCCGGTAAACGGCGTGCCGTCCGCCAGCACGGCGTCGAACAGGAAACGTTTGTAGCGTTGCAGGAGGGTGGCAGGCACCAGTGGCGGATCGAAGCGCATCTGCGAATAGGGTCAGATGCGTTCCAGCACATAGGTGCCAGGCGCATCGGCAATCGCATTCAGTGCCTTGCCGCCGGGCTTGCGGGCCGGCACACGGCTGTCGTCCTTTGCTTCAACCCAGGCATGCCAGTGCGGCCACCAGGATCCCTTGTTTTCCTCTGCATTTGTCAGCCAGTCTTCGTACTGGCCTTCGGCCTTGCCGCCGGTCCAGTACTGGTACTTCTGCTTGTCGGGCGGGTTGACGACGCCGGCGATGTGGCCCGAACCGGTCAGCACGAAATCCACAGGACCGCCGAACAACGACGAGCCGAGGAAGACCGATTTCGGCGGCGCGATATGGTCCTCCCGGGTGGCGAGATTGTAGACCGGGATCTTGATGTCCTTCAGCGAGATCGTCTTTCCCGCGAGCTTCATCTGGCCCTTGCTCAGGTTGTTGTCGAGATAGCAGTTGCGCAGGTAATAGGCGTGGTTGGCCGCCGCCATGCGCGTGCTGTCGGAATTCCAGTAGAGCAGGTCGAACGGCATCGGTTCCTGGCCCTTCAGGTAGTTGCTGACGACATAGGGCCAGATGAGCTCGGAGGCGCGCAGCATGTTGAAGGCGGTCGCCATCTTCGAGCCGTCGAGATAGCCGACCGTGTTCATCTGTTTTTCCATCGAGGCGATCTGTTCCTCGTCGACGAAGACCTTGAGATCGCCCGCATGGGTGAAATCCACCTGGGTGGTAAGGAAGGTCGCCGATGCGATGCGACCGTTCTTCTTCTGGGCGTGATAGGCAAGCGTCGCGGCAAGCAGCGTTCCGCCGACGCAATAACCGATGGCGTTGACCTGTTTTTCGCCGGTAGCCTTCTCGACCGTGGTCAGCGCGAAGTCGATCCCCTCGCGCATGTAGGATTCCCAGTCTTTCTTCGCATGGCGTTCGTCAGGATTGACCCAGGAGATCACGAAGACCGTATGGCCCTGGTCGACGCACCACTTGATGAAGCTTTTCTGCGGGTTGAGGTCGAGAATGTAGAACTTGTTGATCCACGGGGGGCAGATGAGGAGAGGGCGCTTCAGCACCGTTTCCGTCGACGGATCGTACTGGATGACCTCGCAGACCTCGCTCTGGGCGATCACCTTGCCGGGCGTCAACGCCATGTTGCGGCCGATCGCGAACTTGGTCGCGTCGGTGTGGCGCAGCCTCAGGTCACCGCGCCCGGCGGCGATATCCTCCGCGAACATCTTCATGCCGGCCACCAGGTTGGCGCCGTTGCTGGCCACCGTCTCGCGATAGACCTCCGGATTGGTCAGAGCGAAATTGGCCGGCGAAAGGGCTGCCGTCACCTGCTTCACGTAGAAGGCGGCCTTGTGCCGGGTGTGCTCGTCGAGCCCTTCGGCTTCGTTGACCAGCTTATCGGCCCAGGAGGCGGTGACGAGATAGAGCTGCCGGAGGAGGGCGAAGAACGGGTTCTTTGCCCAGTCCTGATCGGCGAACCGCTTGTCCTTCGGCAATGTGTCGGTCTCGGAGGCGACAGGCTGGCCGGAATATTGCCCCGAAAACTGATTGAGCGTCCGCGTCCAGATGCCGATATAGCTGGAAAACAGCAGGGTCTGGGCTTCGAGCGTCCGCTTCGGATCCGAAATCCAGTATTCGGTGACCTTGGAAAGGGTCTTCACGAGGTCGGTCATCGGGTCGACCGAATCGCCGATCTCGCCGCGTTCGCGGGGGCCGAGCCATTCCGATGCCGCTTTGCCGAGATTTTCGAGCGCCCGGGCGAAGTTCATGGCGAGCGCCTGCGGGTCCTTGACCACATAGGCCTCGACCGATTTGGGGTCGAATCCCGGAAATTCCTGTCCGGCCTGCCCTTTATCGTCGGTCTTTTCCGCCACGTGCTGCCTCCCCACAGTTTGTTAGTTGTTTTCGTTTGTACATTGTGCCTGAAAGCGAATACAAGTGCCAGCGATCGGCGCCTTCAGGTGCATTGGCCGATGACGGAAACTGGGTTACGGAAATGGAAAAACTGAGGCATCGGATCGGCAGCTTACCGCTTTTCATCGGTCTTGGCGCGCTCTCTCTTTTGGCCGGCTGCAACGGCAAAACCTTTGCCCTGGATGACGGTATTCCGAACACCGCACCGCCGGCCGTGGTCGTCCAGAACAAGACCGCGCCGCCGCCAGGCCCCGTCACCCGGCAGAACACCGGCGTCTATCCGACCTTCGATCCGACGCTGCGCGCTGCGGCCGAGCAGATCGAGGACGAGGATTACAACAAGAGCGAGCCGCGCCTTGCGTCGCTCGCCCGCCTGCGCCGGTCGGGCTCGATCTCGGAAGCCGAATATCAGCGCCGGGTCGCCGAATACCGCAAGCTCGCCGCCGATCACGGCAAGGACGCGTTGGCAGAGATCGCCAAGTAGTCCAGCCAGCCCCATATCGGCAAATAGCACTTGCCTTTCGGCGCTTTTGGTCGCAAAGCAAAAAATCGCCAATCATGCGACACCGGCGCGTCGCGTCCGACGCTGCGCGCCCTCCACGGGGAGAAAGATGGAAGAGTTTCATAAAGTCCGACGCCTGCCGCCATACGTCTTCGAACAGGTCAACCGTTTGAAGGCAAGCGCGCGAGCGGGTGGCGCGGACATTATCGATCTCGGCATGGGCAATCCCGACCTTCCGACCCCGAAGGCGATCGTCGACAAGCTCTGCGAAGTCGTACAGGACCCACGCACCCATCGTTATTCGTCGTCCAAGGGCATTCCCGGCCTGCGCCGCGCCCAGGCTGCTTATTACGCACGCCGTTTCGGCGTGAAGCTCAACCCGGATACCCAGGTCGTCGCGACGCTGGGCTCCAAGGAAGGCTTCGCCAACATGGCGCAGGCGATTACCGCGCCTGGCGACGTGATCCTCTGCCCGAACCCGACCTATCCGATCCACGCCTTCGGCTTTCTGATGGCAGGCGGCGTGATCCGCTCGATGAACGTCGAGCCGGATGACAGCTTCTTCCCGCCACTCGAAAGGGCTGTGAAACATTCGATCCCGAAGCCCTTGGCGCTGATCATCAACTATCCGTCCAACCCGACGGCGCATGTCGCCTCTCTGGACTTCTATAAAGAGGTGGTGAGCTTTGCCAGAAAGCACGACATCATCGTGCTCTCCGACCTTGCCTATTCGGAAATCTACTTCGAAGGCGAACCGCCACCGTCCGTGCTGCAGGTACCCGGCGCGATGGATATCGCCGTCGAGTTCACCTCGATGTCGAAGACCTTCTCCATGCCCGGCTGGCGCATCGGTTTTGCGGTCGGCAACGAGCGGCTGATCTCGGCGCTGACCCGCGTCAAGTCGTACCTCGACTACGGCGCCTTCACGCCGATCCAGGTTGCCGCGACCCATGCCCTCAACGGCGACGGTTCCGACATCGCGGAAGTCCGCAATGTCTACAAGCGCCGCCGCGACGTGATGGTCGATTCCTTCGGCAAGGCTGGTTTCGAAGTGCCGCCGCCGGCAGCGACCATGTTCGCCTGGGCGAAGATCCCGGAAAAGTTCCGCCACCTCGGCAGCCTCGAATTCTCGAAGCTCCTCGTCGAGAAGGCGGACGTCGCGGTCGCACCGGGCATCGGTTTCGGCGAGATGGGCGACGACTATGTTCGTCTGGCACTGGTCGAGAACGAACATCGCATCCGCCAGGCGGCCCGCAACATCAAGAAGTTCCTGTCGACGGCCGACGAGACGATGCACAACGTCATCTCGCTCAACACGCGCCGCTGATCGGACCAGCATTTCCGGCGGCCCTGACGGGCCGCCACCTCCCAGGCAATCAGGAAGAATAGCATGGCAGACGCCCTCAAAGTCGGCATTGCGGGTCTCGGCACTGTGGGTGCCTCGCTCGTCCGGATCATCCAGACCCGCGCGAATGAATTGGCAACGACTTGCGGCCGTGCGATCGAGATCACGGCGGTAACGGCCCGCGACAGGTCGCGCGACCGCGGCATCGACATTTCCGGCATCGCCTGGTTCGACACGCCGGAAAAGATGGCCAACGAGGCCGATATCGACGTCTTCGTGGAATTGATGGGCGGTGCCTCGGGTGCCGCCGCCGATTCCGTGCGGGCGGCGCTGACCCGTGGTCTCCACGTGGTGACCGCCAACAAGGCGCTGCTTGCCGCCTCCGGTGTCGAGCTTGCCAAGATCGCCGAAGAGAAAAGCGTTCTTCTCAATTTCGAGGCGGCCGTCGCCGGCGGCATTCCGGTCATCAAGGCGCTTCGTGAATCCCTGACCGGCAATACCGTGTCGCGCGTCTACGGCATCATGAACGGCACCTGCAACTACATCCTGACCCGGATGGAGAAGGAAGGCCTGTCGTTTGCCGATTGCCTCAAGGAAGCGCAGCGGCTTGGGTATGCCGAGGCTGATCCGGCCTTCGACATCGAGGGCAACGACACGGCCCACAAGCTCGCCATCCTGACGACGCTCGCCTTCGGCACGCAGATCGCAGCCGACGAGATCTATCTCGAGGGCATCAGCAATATCTCGATCGAGGACATTCATGCAGCCGCCGATCTCGGCTACCGGATCAAGCTGCTCGGCGTTGCCCAGCTGACCGACAGCGGCATCGAACAGCGCGTTCATCCGACCATGGTGCCGCACGACTCGGTCATCGCCCAGGTCGACGGCGTCACCAATGCGGTGGCGATCGAATCCGATATCCTCGGGGAACTGCTGATGGTCGGCCCCGGCGCCGGCGGCAATGCGACCGCGTCCGCCGTTCTCGGTGACATCGCCGACATCGCCAAGAGCAGCCCGGGCGCCCAGCGCGTTCCGGTCCTCGGCACACCGGCCGCGTCGCTGGCGCCCTACAAGCGCGCCCGTATGCAGAGCCACGAGGGCGGTTATTTCATTCGCCTGACTGTCGCCGACCGCACCGGCGTCTTCGCCAGCATCGCCGCCCGCATGGCGGAAAACGGCATCTCGCTGGAATCGATCATGCAGCGATCCAAGCCGGATACCGCGGCAGATACGCCGAAGACCATCATCCTCGTCACTCATGCGACCACGGAGGATTCCGTCCGCAAGGCGGTCGATGCGATCAAGGCGGAAAGTTATCTCGTCGGCGAGCCTCAGGTGATTCGCATCGAACGCCCGAAGGCTTTTTAAAAACAGGGCCGCTTCGAAAAGACGGGCGCTGCCGTTTCCTGTGGGTAACGCCGGAACCTTTCGGGAACGTCTGTGAAAAGCAGGGCTGCGAAGGCTCCCTGACTGGCCGCTCAAGGCCCCTGGACGTAGATTGTCGCTGGCAATCACTGTCGAGGAGGCTTGCGCGATCGCCATGAAGATGCGGGCCGTGAATACGCGGAAAATGAACACGCGGAACAAGGGATACCGGCTGCAACTCAGTGGCGTCCGCTCGGAGCCCCATGGCTCTCGGCCCATGCGTTTCGTTCATGCCAATGATCAGACGCGTGGCGACGGTCTCGAAGGGCGGCGGGTTTTTGTTTGCCTGCTTGTGTTCTTCGCAGTCGCGGCCGGCATCAGCGGCTCCGCATTCGTCTGGTCGATGCTGTGACCGGCCGGCATCCGCAAGACGGCTCGGTCCAACCGGCAATCCCGTCAAAGCGATTCCTCTTGCTCTCGCGATAGGCTAAAAGCGCTCCATGACAAGAATTTTCTCCGCGCTTTCGTCGACAGTGGAAACGGTTGATCCCGTTCCGCGCGCATTCCTCGGCGTCGAACGCTCCGCAGGCGATCAGCGGTGGGTGTCGCGTCTCGATCAGGCAGCCCAGAACCGGGCGCTGGCGATTGCCCAGGTCCACGGCATTCCCGATCTCGTCGCCCGCGTGCTTGCCGGCCGCGGCGTGGCTCTGGACGACGCTCCCGCCTTTCTCGACCCGACCATCCGCTCGCTGATGCCGGATCCCTATACGCTCACCGATTGCGAGAAGGCGGTGCTGCGGCTTGCCGATGCGATCGCCCGGCAGGAAAAGGTTGCGATCTTCGGCGATTACGACGTCGACGGCGCGTCCTCTTCGGCATTGCTCTACCGGTTTCTCCGCCATTTCGGCGTCGAGGCGGAAATCTACATTCCGGACCGCATCTTCGAGGGTTATGGCCCCAATCCGGCGGCGATCCGCCAGCTGATCGCCAACGGCGCCCGCCTCATCGTTACCGTCGACTGCGGCTCCACCAGCCATGATGCGCTTGCGGCGGCGCGCGACGAGGGCTGCGACGTCGTGGTCATCGACCACCACCAGCTCGGCCACGAACTGCCGCCGTGCCTGGCGCTCGTCAATCCGAATCGCGAGGACGATCTTTCGGGCCAGGGCCACCTCTGTGCCGCCGGCGTCGTTTTCCTGGTTCTGGTCGCGGCCGCGCGCCACATGCGCCAGATCGGCGATCCGCGCGCCAAATCGCTCGACCTGCTCGCCTGGCTCGATATCGTCGCGCTGGCGACCGTCTGCGACGTGGTGCCGCTGAAGGGGCTCAACCGCGCCTATGTGGTCAAGGGACTGCTTGCGGCCCGCCATATGGGCAATGCCGGGCTTTCCGCGCTGTTCCGCAAGGCGGGGCTTGGCGGCCCGGTGACGCCCTATCATTTCGGCTTCCTGATCGGCCCGCGCATCAATGCCGGCGGACGCATCGGTGACGCGGCTCTCGGCAGCCGCCTGCTGACGCTGGAAGATCCGATCGAGGCGGAGGAGATCGCCGGCCGCCTGGACGATCTCAACCGCGAGCGGCAGGCCATGGAGGCCGCCATGCTTGCCGAGGCCGAGGCCGAGGTGCTGGCTGAATACGGCAACGGCGAGGGGGCAAACGTCATCGTCACGGCGCGCGACAAATGGCACCCGGGCATTGTCGGGCTGATCGCGGCGCGGCTGAAGGAGAAATTCAAGCGGCCGGCTTTCGCGATCGCCTTCGATCCGTCCGGCAAGGGCACGGGCTCCGGCCGCTCGATCAACGGCTTCGACATGGGCCGCATGGTGCGCGCGGCGGTGGATGCCGGCCTGCTCGTCAAGGGCGGCGGCCACGCCATGGCAGCCGGGTTGACGGTCGAGCGCAGCAATCTCGGCCGCCTGCGCGCCTTCTTCGAGGAGATGGCGGGCGAGGGCGTGCCGGCACTGGTTGCCAATCATGTTCTGAAGATCGACGGCGCGCTATCGGCCTCCGGAGCGACGCTGGAACTTTTCGACCAGCTCGAACAGGCCGGCCCCTATGGTTCCGGTCATTCGCAGCCGGTCTTTGCCATCCCCGCCCACCGGCTGAAGGATGCCCGCCTGGTCGGGACCGCGCATATCAAGGTGACGCTGGAGGCGGCCGACGGCTCGCGGCTGGAAGGCATAGCCTTCCGCGCCGCCGAAACGCCGCTCGGCAATATGCTGCTCAATTCCAGAGGCGCGCAGATTCACGCCGCCGGCTGCCTCAGCGCCGACCAATGGCAGGGCACGCGGCGTATGCAGCTTCGCCTGCTGGACGCCGTGAAGGCGCCGTGAGGAACGTTCTGATTTTTGGGAAAGAATCCGCTTTTGCGGAGAGAGGAAGTGGCACGCCCTAGGGGAGTCGAACCCCTCTTCCCAGAATGAAAATCTGGTGTCCTAACCGATAGACGAAGGGCGCGTGCGCTTCGTGGTGGCGCCCTTATAGTCAGGGTGTTTCTATCCCGCAAGCGCAAAATTGCATTTTCCAGCGCTTGCAGACGCAAAAAATCGCGCAGCCGCAAAATGACGCGCGAAAGCTGGATACAGGAACAAAAACAAAAGCTTGGGGGAGGTGGAAGTGGCACGCCCTAGGGGTCTGTCACTAGATAGCTTTTTCAATCACTTGCATTGGCTAACGGTGAAAAAAGCCGGGATTGAAAACAAAAAGCTATTTCCCTGATTGGCTAACGCCTCAGACCCCTAAAAGAAAAGCCCCGGCCAGCAACGAACCGGGGCTTTCAGTCTCGGAGCCGCTAAGCTCACAGAGGAATAGTGAGAAGATAGCACGGCTCCCGAATGATGCAATGAAAATCATTACGGAACCGAAACTATGGCGATTGAAGATCGTAATATTGACCTGCTCAAGAGCCTGATTGCCGACGCACAAGCAACCGCGCCATTCGAACGCGATGGCTACGTTTGGGCAGTCGCAACGCAGGATGAGTTTTGCGAACGGCTCGGAGGATGGTCGATCTCGAAGTTCTTCCGCTTGACCTCGAAGCCGCCTTTCATCAGGGAGGTGGCGAGGATCGACGGGAGCAATAAGACCCTTCTGCGAGAAGGGGAGCCGGGACCAAAGACGGCGGCCTCGGTGGCGAAGCATATGTCCAGCCTTCTGAGGCGCTATCGGGACCGATGCCGAAAAGCCCTCATTGTTGAACGTGACACCCTTGCCTGTACGATGACAGGCATCCCCGAGACAGATGCAGTGGCAGAGGTGCGTATTGAGAAAATCGACCACCTACTAAACGTTCTGCCGACGCTCACCACCGGCAAGGAATTCGGGTGTATGTGCGGTCTGGCCGAGCTTTGGCCGGAGGGCTACCAGATCGATATTTTCAAAGCCGTGCTAGCGGATTGGCCCGCATTTATGGCGGGTGAGAAGGTCGCGATATGGGCGGCGGGCGACAGCGGAGAGAAGTTCTTTGAGTTTGCGTCGATGTCGGTGATCCGAGCGTTCCCGCAGGTGGCGGTAGAGCTATACGTAATGGACCGACAGGAGCAGGCTATAGAACTCACCCCCGAACTCAGGCGGTTAAGCCGCTACATCGAAAAATGACCGATCTTATCTTTACCCCCCAATTTAACGGGTGAAACCCCATTCTATTATTTCTTACAGGGGTCAAGATAGATCGGTCATATAATAGAATAGGGGTAAGGGCTTCGGCGAGCCTCACCCTCACACCTATTGAAATCAATTTCATCTGCTTTCGGGAAGAGATAGGGCTTCGCCCGAAGATGCCTCCTCACCCCCAAAGCCCCTAGGTGCCGCAGCGCCAGCGCCGTTCAAAGTGCGGAAGGGCTATGTGGTCGTAAACAAGAACACCGACGACATAGCGGACCCTCTGGCATTGCTTTGACCATTCGATATTATTCGAGCAGTTCAAAGGAGTGGTTCGTGATCCGGTCAATATACAAGCTGGCGCTAATTTTGTCTGTTCTCGTGCCGTCCGCTGCCGCCGCTTCTTTCATCGGCAATTATGCGCGATGGAAGGAAATGGCACCGGTACAACAATCGTCATATCTGCTTGGTGTTGTGGACAGTTCGATAACGACATCCATCCCGGGGGAACCGGCGTGGATGAAGCCGCTACGCACCGGCTTGGATAGCTGTATGGGTGAGCAGCAGATCAAAGGCGATATGCTCGTGGACCTAGTCAACTCGCATTACACGGCTAACAAGGCCGATTGGAGGATAAGTCCAGCCATTGTGGTAATGCATGCCTTGCTAGGTGTATGCCTCGCCGACGTTAACAGCGAGCGTGAGAAAGCCGGTTACCAACCATGGGACCGCAAGCCTGCTCAAATCTCCCCGTGACCACGCCTATCGGCCCGCTTTCCGCCAACCGGCCTCACGAGCATCGTCTTCTGTGCAGAACCACCGTTCGCCATAGTCGCGTCGGATGATGGTGGAAACGTAATCCCACTGTCCGGGGACGTGGTAGATGCGCTCCCGTGATCCTATCGAGACATTTCCCTTGATGTTACACGCGGGGTCCCACAGTTCGCGGGGAACGAGGGCATACCCGCCCGTTGCCAGAAACACGACGGCAGATGACGCGACGACCATCACGGTGAAGTTGCTCATAGCGGCAGTCTAGGGCCGCTGAGTTTATCGGCAGTTCATATGGCGCTTAAAGTTGTATCAGTTCACCCAAACCTATTCTGGGGCCGTACCCGACCACGTTGACCCCGACCCTGATTTGCAGTAGTTTCCAGATGCTTCATTGACCCGCGTCCTTAGTGGACCGCCTTGAGTGTCAATAGAGTGGGAAGACACCCACAAGCGCTAATCCAACGCTTGTCTGGTTGTCCCCAATGTGGCCCTTCCGCAAAGAAACCTCTGCCGTCGTCGTCTCGGAACAGCGTTTGCTCGCTGACCCGGAACCATGGTTGCTGGAGCTATTCGGGGCATCCCCCGCCACCTCTGGAGTTGCGGTTACTCCTCTTGCCGCACTCTCAGTCCCTGCCGTCCGTACCGCTGTCGAACTCCTCGCGGGGGTACTCGGCACGCTTCCTTGCAAGGCGTATCAGCCAGCGGATAACGGCGGCAGGGAACCAGCTCCCGACCATCCCGTCCATGCCCTTGTCCATCGCGATGCCAACGACTGGACGAGCGCCGGGGCGCTTCGGTCTCAGCTCACCATCGATGCGCTATTGCAGGGCGGCGGGTTTGCCTATGCCAATCGCGGCACCGACAAACGCGTGGTCGAATTCATCCGCCTGCCCCCCACAGCCGTGACCGTCGAAATCGATGAGCGCACCGGGGAGCCTGTTTATCGTTATCGCGAGAACACCACGGAAAAGCTCTACAGCTTCCGTGACGTTCTGCATGTTCGTCCGCTCGCCTCTCTGAACGGCATCACCGGCCAAGCACCAGTGAAGACTGCCCGCGAAGCCATCGCCCTTTGCATCGTCGCCGAACAATACATGGCCAAGCTCATGGCCTCCGGTGGCCGTCCTAGCGGCATCCTGTCCTTCCCTCAGAAGCTTGGTGCCGAAGTCGCCAAACGCATTAAGGCCTCATGGCAGGCCGCAACATCCGGCGCAGCCAGCGGGGGCACGGCTGTCCTCGAAGAAGGGGGCACCTTCACCCCGCTGGCATTCACGTCCGTAGATGCGCAGTTTGCAGAGATGCGGGCTTTCCAGATTGTCGAGATCGCCCGCGCCTTCAACGTACCCCCGACATTCTTGGCCGACTTCTCCCGGGCCACATGGTCCAACATCACCGAGGCCAACCGCCAGCTCGTCACGTTTTCGCTGATGCCGTGGATACGCGGGTGGGAAGCTGCCTATCGCCGGGTGTTGCTGACCGAGGAAGACCGTCTAGCGCAGATCAGCATTGAGTTCGTCGTGGACGGCCTTTTGCAGGGCAACGCCAGCGAGCGGGCCACCGCGATCAGCCAGTTCCGTTCGGCAGGCGTCATGACCGCCAACGAAGCCCGCCGCCTCGAAAACCTCCCCGCCATGCCAGACGGCGACAAGCTCGAAAACCCATTCACGACCAGCGGCAAGTCTGCCTCACCCAAAACCGAGGAGACGAAGCCCGATGCCTGAACATCGCCAATTTTTCGGTGACAGCGAGAAGGCGTTCACTTTGACGCCCGACCTCGTGCTGGAGCTGGAACGCAAGACAGGTGCCGGGATCGGTGGCCTGTCCTGCCGCTTCTTCGCGGGGGACTTCCGGTTCAATGAACTCACCGAAGTCATCCGCCTTGGCCTGATCGGCGGCGGCACTGACCCAGAGGAAGCCGACGCACTCGTGACGGCCTACCTGCCGCGTATGGCGGTCACCGAGCTGTACGCCGTCGCTCTCCCCGTTCTTGAGGCCCTGATGTTTCCGAAGGTGACGACCGATGCAGCATGAGCTTGTGAAATCAATTTCACTCGACACCCGCGACGCACGGACGGGTGACACTCTCGATTTCGATATCCGGTTCGCTGCCGACGACGCCGGGAGCTTCACCGGCCATGCTGCCATCTTCGATGAGCGTAACAGCTTCAATGAGGTGGTGAAGCGCGGCGCGTTCAATCGCACCCTGTCCGAACATCAGGCCCGCAACATCCGTCCCCCGATGCTCTGGAGCCATCGCACGGATGAGGTGATCGGGGTTTGGACCGACATCCGCGAAGACGCCACCGGCCTCGCTGTCACCGGCAAACTCATCACCGAGACGGCACGCGGCAAGGAAGCTCACGCCCTCCTCAAAGCAGGGGCGCTGAACGGCCTTAGCATCGGTTTCCGTGCCCGTGGAGCCGAACGCGCTTCTAACGGCCTCCGCATCCTCACCGACATCGATTTGGTCGAAATCAGCCTCGTGGCCCTGCCGAGCGCAGGCAATGCCCGCATCAAGCAGGTGCGGTCTATCGGGGATGTTTCGGCCTTCACCCGCGCCGTGCAGGGCGCAATCGCAACGCTTCGAAAGGATTGACCAATGAAGCATGAAGTTATCGAAGTCCGTTCGGCGTTGCCGATTGAGACCCGCGAAGACGATCCGCTTGCCGCCGCAACCGCAGCCGTGGAAGAACTCCGCACCGCCGCCGACGAACGGCACACCGCCCATCAGACGGAAGTCCGGTCCCTGACCGAACGTCTCGCTGCGATGGAAACGCGCCTCAATCGTCCCGGCACCCAGCAGCAGGAACAGACCGACGAGGCAGCCGCCACCGAGCGCCGCGCCTTCCTCAACTATCTGCGCCGGGGCAACCAGACCAGCGAAGCCGAACTCCGGGCGCTGACCGTCGCCAATGACCAGCAGGCCGGATACCTGGCACCTGCCGAAGTCTCTTCGGAGATGATCCGCGAGATCACCGAGTTTTCGCCCATTCGGCAGTATGCGACGGTTCGCCAGACCACCGCACCATCGGTGAAATATCCGCGCCGCACGGGCCTGACGAACGCCAAGTGGGAAGGCGAGATCGAGGAAGCCGAAGAAAGCACCGTCACGTTCGGTCAGACCGAAATCGTGGCCAAGCGCCTGACCACATATGTCGATATTTCGAACTCGCTTCTGATGGGCAGCGACGGCACCGCCGAAGCGGAAGTCCGCCTCGCGTTTGCGGAGGACTTCGGCAAGAAGGAAAGCACCGCGTTCGTGCTGGGTGACGGCTTCAAGCAGCCGGAAGGCATCCTCACGTCCACAGCCGTGCAGTACGTCCCCAACGGTCACGCTACCCTTTTCGCAATCGATGCATTTATCTCGCTGATGTACTCGCTCCCGGCACAGTACCGGAACCGTGGCGTCTGGTTGATGAATGGCACGACGCTGGCAGCCGTCCGTAAGCTCAAGGACGGACAAGGGAATTTCCTTTGGCAGCCAGCATTTCAGGCGGGTCAGCCAGAAACTCTGCTTGGCCGTCCGGTAGCCGAAGCCATCGACATGCCGGATGTCGTCGCCAACGCATTCCCCATTGCCTTCGGTGACCTCGCCACGGCTTACCGCATCGTGGACCGGCAGGCGCTTGGCGTCCTGTCCGACCCTTATACGCAGGCCACGCGCGCCATCACCCGGATGCACGGCACGCGCTGGGTCGGCGGTGGCGTCGTTCAGCCTGCCGCGATCAAGAAGCTCAAGATGGCAACGTCCTGAGCGCCGACCTCACCCGAAACGAAACAGGAGAATAATCTCATGCGCGACATCATCTCCCACATCGGGCTGGTCAACGTCATCACGCCCGCCGTGCTTGCCGCCGACAGTACGCCCGCCACAATCGACCTTGCTGGCTTCGACAGCGCCATGTTTGCCATCCACGTGGGCACCGGTGGCATCACCTTCAACGGCACGAACAAGGTCGAATTCAAGCTGACCCACAGCGACGATGACGCGACCTATGAAGCCGTGACTGCTGAGGACGTGCAGGGCGTGGATACGGTGGACGCGGGCGGCATCGTCTATGCCCTCAAGGCCGCTCATGCCGATCCGACGATTACCAAGGTCGGATACATCGGCAACCGCCGTTACCTCAAGCTGTTGGCCGATTTCAGCGGCACCCACGGCACCGGCACCCCGATTGCCGTCATCCTCATCAGGGGAAATGCCCGCCACGAACCGGTGGCCTGACCCGCATGGCGGGGGATGCTCTCCCGCCTCCTATCATCCTTAAGTGAAAGGTCACCAACATGGGTATTACCACCACCGCAAAGACCAAGGTCAGCATCGGGACCACAGCATCCTTCGCCACTGCCGTCGCCTATGCAGCGGATGACTGGACCGAAATCACCAACATCATGGACGTAGGCGAGGCCGGTTCCGAAGCCGAGATCGTCACGGCCAAGCTGGTCGATCAGGACTATGTGAAGAAGGCCAAGGGCAGCCGCGACAACGGCACGATGGAACTCGTGGTGGCTCGCGACAGCGGCGATGAAGGTTATCAGGCCCTTGTTGCAGCCGAACAGGGAAGCGCCGGCTACAATTTCAAGGTCGAGCTGAACGACAAGCCGAGTGCCGGAGCCAGCCCGAAGAACTCGGTTTTCTATTTCAACGCCATCGTCGCCAGTCGCAGGAACAGCTTCAACGACGCTGACAGCATCGTCCAGACGACGTTCTCGCTCGCCATCAGCGGGGCGATTATCGAAGTCCCGGCATCGGCTTCCTAAAGGGGGTCAAGTCGATGAGGCTGGCTGACACCATCACCGTCACCATCGCGGGCGAGGCCATCGAGCTTCGCCCGTCTTTGGCTTGTGCAATCCGTCTGGAGCGCCGCCCCGGATCGTTCCAGCAGCTCACCCGTGACATCATGGACGGAAACCTGACCGCTGCCGTGGAAGTCATCCAAGATCATACGGACCTCGATTTCCTAGCTAACCGCATCCTCGAACAGCTGGACACCCTGAAAGCGCCATTGCTGCGATACGTGATGGCATGTGCGGGCGTTGATCCCGACGATGCACCGAAGGCCGCTCCCAAGGGACCGAAGGCCGCTCCCAAGGGTAAGCCTGCCAAATCCGTTCCGTTCCGAGATCATCTTCAAGACCTCTATAAGAAGGCCACCGGCTGGCTGGGATGGTCCCCGGAAGTCGCACTCGATGCGACCCCCGCTGAAATCGTCCTCGCCTATGAAGGGCGGTTGGACATGCTCAAGGCCATCTATGGCGGCGGGAAAGATCAGCTCACGGATGACCGGCCATTGGAGGAGAAGTTCCGCAGCGTCTTCACCACCTTCGGCACCGTTAAGGAGGCGGCATGAAAAACGATTGGCCCGCTATTATCACCGACCTCCAACGTGACCGTGGCATCTCCAGTAATGAGCTTGCCCGGATATCGGGGGTCTCCCGCACGTCCCTAAGACGCTTTAAGGCCGGTAGAGGCGATTGGACTATTCGAACGCTGGACAGGGTGTTGGAGGCGCTTAGCTGCGAGCTGGAGCTTTTCGACATAGGCGTGAGGGGGAAGTGAATGCCTTACCGCGCTCCCTCCATCCGTGCATGTGGCTGTGTCATTCCCAGCGGTCAACGCTGTGAGCACTCCATTGCGCGGGACCGGGAGCGCAAGGCTCGCCATGATGCACAGCGCCCGACCGCCCCACAACGCGGATACGATAGCAAGTGGCGGGAGGCCCGTGCTGGTTTCCTAGCCAAGCACCCACGATGCGCCCGTTGTGGTGCGCCTTCCGCCGTCGTCCATCACTCCACCCCTCATCGGGGAAACAAGGCCATCTTCTGGGATCGTAGCAAGTGGGTGCCTGCATGCCAGCCCTGTCACGATGGCCCACTGCAATCGCAGGAGAAGCGCCAGTGAGTGTCGGAACATCAGTCGAAAACCGCAAGTGTCTCATCGGACAACTCACGTCGCGAGATCAGTTTCATATCGTCGCTTTTCAAGTCAATCGTCCACCAAGCCAAAGAGCCCGTCAGCCCGCACATCTCACGCGGCACGATGTAGCTTCCATCCGCCGCATACAGGATCGGCTCCTCATCTTCCGCAGCGTTCTGCCGCACAAGCTCAATTGTCGGCTTCAATCTGTTGGCTTGCGCAATCTCTGCCTTTGCAATGGGAATACGAACGAGTGCAAGGCGATCCCGAAGCGCAGCGAGCTTTTCGTGGGGAATGTCGAGGCGCTTAGCTTGCTGGCACGAGGACCGCACAACCTCATAGACGTTGAGAAGCCAGTATTGCGTAAGGTGAAGCAAGAAGCTCTCGGCGTGGATCGTGGAGAAGTCTGCTGGCCTCTGGGTAACACGTTCAAGCACCTCTGCCTCCATCTGACGCAGAAGCAAATCGGTCGCAATATCCCCATTCACCTGATTTCCTATTGCAGGACCAAATTTCTGAAACTTCCATCTCACCGTGTTCCAACGAGCATGCAAAGCCACGTTGGCAGCGAGGGCTATCCTCAATGCGTGTTCGATCCCGGTCGTAGCGTTCATCAAATCACCTCCAAGCATTCTAGCCACATAGCCGGTGGGGGGGTGTCTTCCAACTTTCTTGTCTTACAGGATACCGGCGGCAGGTGGCACGCGCACGATTTGCATCAGGAGAACAGCCTATGAGCACCGTTTCACTGGCTACGGCCAAGGCGCATTTGAACGTCACGGACACCACGGACGACACCCTCATTCAGGGCAAAATCGACGCGGCGGAAGCCCATATCGAAAAGCTGTTGGGGTTCACACTGGCATCGGGCTTCGAAGGTTCGGAAAACGTGCCCGACGACGTGCGGGAAGCCATCCTCCAGCTCACCGGCCATTTCTATGAGAACCGGGAAGCTTCCCTCGTGGGCATCGCTGCCGAAGAAATTCCATTCGGGGTCTGGCAGCTCATTGCCGCTCATCGGGAGTACGTGTTTTGAGCAAACAGACGCAACGCCTTTCCCAGCGACTTGAGGCCATCCCCCGTAACGTCAAGCAGGCGGTGACCCCAGCACTCATCACCGCAGGCCGTGACCTGTCCGTGAGCATGCGCCTGTTGGCACCGGAGGATACCGGAGCGCTTAAAGACAGCATCCGCGTTACGGCTCCCGGAGATAGCACCCCGCCATACAGCCAGCCCGGGGGCAGCACCGTGGCCCGCGAAAATCAGGTGATCGTGACGGCGGGGAATACCGATGTTCGCTATGCCCATCTCGTGGAGCACGGGACAGCCGAAGCCGCAGCGCAGCCGTTCTTTTGGCCTGCCTTCCGGCTCAAGAGGAAGACCCTCTCCAATCGCATCAAGCGGGCAATCCGCAAAGCCGTGAAGGAGGCCAAGTAATGGAACCCAGCCTCGAACTCCAGAAGGCCATTCGCGTCCGTCTCGTGGCCGCCACGGTGGTGACAAGCCTCGTTCCTGCCGCCAATATCGTGGACCGGAACGGCCTTCCTGCCGTCTTCCCGTGCATCCTCATCGGGGAAAGCCAGACGGTCCCGGGCGGTGATATTGCCCGCGCTCGCCACGACGTGTTCGTGGACCTGCATATCTGGCAGAAGGAGACCGGCCTCACGTTCTCGAAACAGGTGGCGGGTGCCATCCGTGACGCCCTCAAAGATACGAACTGGACGGCGACCGGCCTCCATGTTGCCGACCTTTATGTGACGTCCAGCCGGTTCCTACGCGATCCGAACGGCATCCATTCCCATGGTGTCATCAGCCTGACCGCCAACGTGGTGGAGGCAGCATGAGAGCCGGGAAGCTAGATAAGACCATCACCATTCAGCGCAGCGGTCTGACCGTGGACGACTACGGCACCGAGACCGAGGGCTGGAACGATGTCGCGACCGTCCGCGCCCAGCTCGTGCAGGCCAGCACTGAGGAGTTCATGCGCTCCTTCGGTTCCTCGTCAGAAATCGCCGTCGTTTTCCGCGTCCGTTATCGCGATGACCTCAACCCTTCGGATCGTGTCAGCTATCAGGGACAGGCTTACGACGTGAAGGAAATCAAAGAGCTTGGCCGTCGGGAGGGCTTGGACCTCCGGTGCGTAGCGGTAGGAGCCTGACCATGGCCCTTATCCTGAAAAAGAAGAAAGTGAAATTGATTGCAAATCCGTTTGCCGACATTCCCGATCCGCTGGGGTACGGCCAACGGGCAGTCGATTTCCTTCGCAGCCTGAAACATCCGAAGTCACAGCACCCAGACCGCAATTTCCAGCTTGATCTGTGGCAAGAGCGGATCGTTCGGCAAATCTATGGCCCATGCGATGCGGACGGCAACCGCATCATCAAGCAAGTTACGATCATGCTCCCGCGCGGCAACCGAAAGACTTCGCTCGGTGCCGCTCTGTCTCTTCTCCATACCATGGGACCGGAAGCGGTTCCGGGTGGTGAGGTACTGACCGCCGCCGCAGACCGGAAACAGGCCAAGCTCGCCTTTACGGAAGCACAAAGCATCATCCAAGCCGGGAGCGAGGAGCTGTGGCGGAAGGGTCAGGCCAGCCGTCGTTTCGAGGAAGGCCGGACAATCAAGCTCCAAGAGTACAAGAACCGGATGACGTTCCCAAACGGCTCTTTCCTTGAAAGCCTGTCCAACGATGCCGGGACCCAGCATGGACGCACCCCGTCATTCGCCCTAATTGACGAAATACACGCTTGGAAAAAGCGTGACCTTTGGGATGTCATCCGCACCGGCCTCGTGAAGGTGCCGAACTCGCTTTGCATCGTGATCACCACGGCAGGACGGGGGCAGGAAAACATTGCATTCGAGGTGATCGACTACGCCCGCAAAGTCGCTGCCGGGAAAATCAACGATCCGGCCACCCTGCCCATTCTGTTCGAAACCTCGCCCGATGCTGATTGGCAGGATGAGGAGGTTTGGAAAGCATGCAATCCCGGTCTCATCCACGGTTATCCCGACCTGAATGGCCTTCGCCAGCTCGCCCGGGAAGCCGCCGAACGACCCGCAGACCGGGAGGCATTCCGGCAGCTCCACCTCAATATCTGGCTGGGGCATTCATCCGACCCGTTCGTGGATATGCCGATCTATGACAAGGGCGCTGCCGCCTTTGATCTTGAGGAGCTGGAGCACGAACCGTGCTGGCTTGCGGTGGACCTGTCCAGCAATTCCGACCTGACCGTGATCGTCGCCGCGTGGCGTGATGGGCAGGAGGGTTATATCGTCCATCCGTGGTTCTTCTGCCCCCGGGACAACCTCGATAAGAGGGCAGACCGAGACGGCGTGCCTTATCCGCAATGGGCAGATGAAGGTTTCATCGAACCCACGTCCGGCAACGTGGTGGATTTCCGTGTGGTGGAAGACACCATCCGGGAGCTGTGCGAGCGCTTCGAAGTCCGGGAGATTGCCTTCGACCCTCATTTAGGCCGCGTCATGATGAGCAACCTTGCTGATGACGGCTATCCGGCAATTGAGATGCGCCAAGGCTGGATCACCATGGCTCCCGCAATCAAGGAGCTGGAACGCGCCATCATCGCCGGACGCTTCCGGCATGGCGGTCACCCCGTGTTGCGTTGGTGCTTCGACAATATTGCAGTCGAGACCGACAAGGCGGGGAACAAGGCTTTTCACAAGGGCAAGTCCCGTGACCGCATTGATGGTGCCGTTGCTGCCGCCATGGCCGTGGGCCGTGCCTCGCTCGGTGAGGATAACCGATCAATCTATGACAGCGACGAGCGGGCCGACGGCCTGCTGATCTTCTGAGGAGACACCCATGCCGACCGATACCGAACAGCTTGTTGTCTCCTTGGAAGCCCGCATCCGAGATTTCGAGCGCAACTTCCAACGGGCGAACCGCACGTCCAGCCAGAACTTCCAAGCTATCGAGCGACAGGCAAAACGCTCCGCCGATGCGCTTGAACAGTCCATGTCGAAGGCCTCGCAGGGCGTCAACGTCGCCTTGGCTGGCCTCAAAGGCGGCATCGCCGGTCTCGTCACCGGCCTGTCTGTCGGGGCACTAGAGGGCATCTTGTCCCGTGTCGGTGACATCACCAAGGGCATTGCCAATATCGGCAGCGAGGCCAAGCGCGCAGGCTTGTCCGCAAGGGCATTCCAAGAGCTGTCCTATGTTGCAGGGCAATCCCGTATCCCGGTGGACGCTCTGACCGATGGCATGAAAGAGCTTTCCCTTCGCGCGGACGAGTTCATCGTCACGGGTGGCGGTTCGGCAGCGGAAGCGTTCCAGCGCCTTGGCTTCGGTGCCGAGGACTTGAAGCGCAAGCTGAAAGACCCGTCCGCGCTGCTTGTCGAAATTGTTGGAAAGCTCCAGCAGTTGGACAAGGCAGCTCAAATCCGTGTCGCGGATGAGCTGTTCGGCGGGACCGGGGGCGAACGGTTCGTGGAACTCCTCGACCGGGGAGCCGACGGCATCCGCAAGCTGATCCGTGAGGCCAACGAACTAGGTCTCGTCATGGACGATGAGGTGATTGCCCGGGCCGATGAACTGGACAGGAAGTTCAACGCCATCGGCACCACCATTTCCACCTACACCAAGCAGGCCATCCTTGGCCTTGTCGGTGCCGCTGATGACGTGCTGAACCGGTTCAACAAGATCGATGAGCAATCGACCCGCAACGTGCAAGACCGCCTTGTCGGCGTCTATGACAAGCTGAACGAAGCCAAAGCGCGGCTGGACGACCTTGGCCTAGAGAAGACGGCTTTCCCGGGCGACGTTGCCGTTGACCTGAACATTGATCGCCAGAAGCAGCTTATCGAGGACCTGACCAACGAAGCGATGAAGCTTCGCGACATCCTCGACCGCCGCAACGGCCTAAAGGACGACTTCATTTACAAGACGGGGCAGGACGCCAACGGAGCTACCCCGTCCGTCAACGGCCTGAATACCGCGCTGGACGGGACCGGTGGTGCCGCTGGCAACGGCGTAAAGGGGCTGAACTCCTTTGCCGACGCCATCCGTGCCTTGAAGAAGGAAATCCCCGAGCTTGCCGACAGTCTCGCCACGCTGGACGCCAAGACCCGGATCGAGGACACCTACAAGGCCGCGTTGAGCAAAGCCCGCTCCATGGGCGATGTCTACATGGCGAACGAGCTTCGCGGCAAAGCCCTGTCCTCGCTGAATATCAAATCCACCACCGACGACCCGACGAAATACCTCTCCAATGTGCTTGCATCGGGGAAGAATGCGCAGCATGTCACCGGCATGCAGTCTGGTTTCCAGCAGAAGCTTGCCACGATGCTCGCCAGTATGCCGGACGACCTCAAGGGCAGCGTGTCCATCAATTCCGGGTATCGGTCACCGGAACGCCAGCAAGAGCTTTGGCTGGAGGCCTTGCGGAAATACGGCTCCCCGGAAGCCGCTCGGAAGTGGGTGGCACCGCCCGGAAACAGCCAGCACAACAAGGGCAATGCTGCCGACCTGGGATATGGTTCCGATGCCGCCCGCAACTGGGTGCATCAGAACGCCGGAAACTATGGCCTGTCCTTCCCGCTATCGAATGAGAACTGGCATATCGAGGATGCCGACGCACGGGGGCAGGCGCGGGCGCAGCAAATCCAGACCCAGACGAATGCCCTCATTCAGCAGTCGGACGCCTACAAGGCAATCATTGCCGATGCCCAACAGTTCACTCAAGGTCAGCAGACCGAACAGCAGGCCCTAACCATGACGGGGCAGGCCGCTGCCGCCTATCGTTACGAGCAACAGATGCTCAACGATGCCCAGCGGCAGGGCATCAGCGTCACACCGCAACAGCGCGCCGAAATCCAGCAGCTTGCGCAGGGCATGGCGCAGGCCGAACAGGCGACCACCCGTTTTGCCCAGACGCAAGAGGAGGCCGCACAGTTCAGCCAGATGCTGGGAAACACCGCCGTGGACGCCTTGACCGGCATTCTCACCGGCACGACGACGGCAGAACAGGCGCTGGCACAGTTGGGACAGCAGCTCATTAAGGTGGCGCTACAAGCCGCTCTATTGGGCGAAGGTCCGCTTGGCGGCGGCGGTAGTTCCGGCGGCGGCCTGTTCGGCGGCTTGTTGGGCTTCCTGTTCAGGGCTAAGGGTGGCCTTGTCTCGACCTCCATGCTGCCACACATGGCGGGCGGTGGCGGTGTCCGTGGTCCCGGCACCTCGACCAGCGACAGCATCCCGACCATGCTTTCCGATGGGGAGTTCGTGGTGAATGCCCGTGCCACCGATAAACACCGTGCCGTGCTGGAGGCCATTAACTCCGGTCATGCCCCGGCTATGGCCGATGGCGGGTTAGTCGGCAACGCCAAATCCCGTTCCGGCGGCTCACTGACCAACGTATTCGCTCCGCAGATCAACGTGCAGGCCAGCGGTTCCAGTGGTGACCCTGCCAAAGATGATGCCCACGCGAAGAACATGGCGAAGGAAGTCAGCAAGGCGATTGATCAACAGATGACAGATTGGACAATCGGCCAAATGCGCCCGGGCGGGCTGCTATCCGGGTACGGAAAGCGGTAGTTCAATCAAAACCTTGATCTTTTACGACAGGCCATGCCATCTCTTCCATTCAACCTAGGGAAGGGGTTTCCGTGTTAGAAAAGCTTATCGTAAAGGGGTATCGAGGGTTCCGCAGTGCGAAGTCGATCTCGTTCGCTGTTCCCGATGGTAAGCCTGGGAGCGGCCTAACGACTATTACTGGGGCAAACAATTCAGGGAAGTCCACAATTATCGAATGCTTGAGGGCAAGGACAGGTCACAATCCACCGAGCTTTTCCAACGGCATGAGGAACATAGAGGGTGATTACGTCGCCCTTGGATATGTTGTCAATGGAAAGACTGAGACGGTGCAGACCCTCCGGCCCGGGTCCAGCGAAGCGTCACGATCATCGCGAGATGAAAGGTTTGAAATTTTCATAGTTCCGTCTAGACGTGCTTTCTCGCCCTATTTTGGCAAGAACAACGGGCAGCGCGCGGCCTATGTCAATAATTACGGATTGCCACCCAGTCGCGCCAGTCAGCTGACCGGCTTCGAAGGACGGCTGTTTGAAATTGAGAAGTCGCCTGACGTATTCAACGCCGAGTTGGCCAAGGTTCTCGGATATATGCCCCAGTGGTCTATCGACCTCTCAGATCAAGGCACGCATTACCTTAAATTCGTCAACGGGAAACACTCCCATACGAGCGACGGCCTAGGCGAGGGCATAGTGAGCATTTTCGCGATAGTGGACGCGCTCTATGATAGCCAGCCCCACAACATGGTGGTTATCGACGAGCCGGAGCTATCTCTTCACCCAAGCTTGCAAAAACGTTTGGCGGCGCTCCTTGCGGAATACGCCCGCGACCGGCAAATCGTCATTTCGACCCATTCCCCTTATTTCGTGGACTTAACGGCGCTGGCAAGCGGCGCACACTTAATGCGGGTTACATCTGATGAAAAGTCGGGCACGGCAGTCCATGAGCTTTCCAACAAGTCGAAGGCTGATATAAGCGCCCTGATCAACGATATTAATAATCCACACGTGCTCGGTATCAACGCCCGAGAGCTGTTTTTCCAAGAGGACGGTATCATCTTGGCCGAGGGTCAAGAGGATGTCGTTCTTTACCCTGAGGTGTTCAATCAGCTTGGCGTAAGCTTGCCCGGGACATTCTTCGGCTGGGGTGTCGGTGGTGCAGATAAGATGGACAAAATCGCCGCCATCCTTGAGGACTTGGGGTTTGAAAAGGTGGCGGGCATCCTCGACGGCGATAAAACCGATCTTATAGAGCCGCTAAAGAAACGCTTTCCGAAATATCATTTTGTTACAATCCCCGCTAAGGATGTCAGGACGAAACCTGCCCGGGGAGCTTCTGATCAAGTCGAGGGATTGCTGGATAAGAAACGCAACTTGCGAGGGGAACACATTACTCGCATGAAAGAAATTGCTCAGGACCTCACCCAGAAACTCTCTTAATTTGAATGTCGGCCCTCAACATCACATGAAGGCTTTGCCGGCCTCACAAAACTGTCTTCGTGACTTTACGTACCCCGTCGATCAACTCCGCAACCTCTTCCTTTGAGGGATCAGTTGTTTTCTTGTGATCGCACTTATTGCGGATGTCACCAAGATGCTGAATGAAACGCCACTGCGCGGTGTCAATCACCGAAGCAGTTTTGAGGGCATCATTTAAGTCGGAGATAGCGGGGTCTTTCTTCCGAAGGGCAATTTGATGACGCTCGCAAACCGCAGCGAGGTGGCCTTCTAGAACAACCCCGGCAACGGCCCCGGAACCGCGCTGAAAGCCATTCTTGTTCAGTTCTTCAGCCGCGTGGAGTTCATCATCCAACAGGTCGGCATGCACGAGCGTCTTGATATCGTAGAGTGTCGACTTAAAACGGTTCTTCAAACCTTCGATCATTGACGCCTGCTGTAACATTGCGGAGGCGGCAGACCGTGGCTCGTAGAGAATGTCTCCGTAGCGGCGCCCGACAAGCCCTTTCAGGCAGTCGCTAATCGTATAGTTGGAGAAGTCGATTTCCTTACGCTGCGTCTTAGGCGCATAGAGCGCTCGAAAGTCATCAACTCTTTCTGGCGCAATCTGCGTGAGAAGCGCTAAGCACTCTGAATACCACCCCTGATAAGCAAGACTAAACCGGGGTAGTTCCCCGGCCGATTTTGGTATCGTTTGTACATCTTCCGCTGTGCCATGTTCCTTGTACAAAGCGTAGTACAATCGGAAGCCCCGTGCCGTAAGATCTACAATGTCTTTCTCGTATTCCTCTTGCTTAGGCATTTCCAACGCGTCCCCATGTAGGTAGTCCTATCTAAGCTTTTTTTAACAGGGTTGCGACCTTCGCCTCTAGCTCATCCACACGTTGCTGCAATTCTTCAATTTGCCGCTCTACCCGAGCCTCGACAGCTATCATCTGCTTCTCTAGCTGAATAATCGGGGAAGCCTGAATTTTCTTCAGTGCATTTGCCTTCACAGCCTCAACCTCGGCCGATGCATCGTAGCCTTTGTCAAACGACCATTCCAAGCGGGCTGCTATCTCGGCATTCATGGTTCTTCCGCTTGTCCGAGCTGCTGCGTCGATCATGCTTCGCAGAGCGGGTGTCACGCGAATTTTCATATCTGGAGCTGGGTTTTTCATGAGGGGCATCTAACCCAAAATTGGGTTGACAGTCCATCCTGATTGAGCAATTTTGGGTTACCCCAAAAATGGGGCACTTAACCCATGAGGAGGTGATGTCTGGAGCTATCTACCAAGACCTTAAAATCCGCCTGTCCCCCGACCTAAAACAGTGGTTGCTGATGCGAGCAAAGGAGAATGATCGTTCAATGAACGGCGAAATTCAGTCGCTACTGAAGGCCGCGCGCCAGTCTGAGCAACAAGCCACTGCGTGACCTCTGGAGAGATTGAGATGCAAAATATCAAGATTAACGTTGAGTTAGATCGGCACGGAACGTTCTGGGTGCGCAAAAGCGGACAGCATCATCCATTCAGAACTTATGCCGAAGCAAGGGGATACGCCGAACATCTTGCATCGACCACGAACGGCGGTGCCGAAATTATCGATCGCGTGCCTCCGGATTGGAGCAAAGATGCTCCCCTTTCTTGAAAAGGCGTTAAAGGCGAAATCCAAGTCGACGAAGGGCGGTCTTAGCGTCGTCAATGTAAAGAAGCTCGTGGCCACCGTGCAGAACATGGGGAAGTCTGTGATCGGCATAACCGCTGCCCCGGATGGGTCTATCACTGTGTCCATCGGGGAGCCATCACCAGCCGATGACATTCTGACAAACCCATGGGATGAGGTGCTGAAATGATCCGGCACAAGCGTCCCAAGTACGTCCAGATGCACAAGGACCCACGCGACGATAAAAAGTGGCGCATCTACTACCGCCGCGCCGGTCAACCGAAGGTCGCCTTGCGTGGGCCGATCTATTCGGAGGACTTCTGGACGGACTACAGGAAGGCAGAGGCGGGCGAAGTCGAGAACGTCGGGGCTGGGGCTTCGAAAACTATTCCCGGCACCATTAATGCGCTGATCGTCAAGTACTATGCGTCAGCGGATTTCCTCGCGCTTTCTCCCGCCACCCAGCGGAATTATAAATCGGTGCTGGAGCCGTTTCGTATTGAGCACGGCGACAAGCCCGCCGCCGGTCTGAAACGCGAGCACATCAACGCTATCCTGAACAAGCGAGCGTTGACCTCGACTGCGCAGGCGAAGAACCTAGGCAAGCGTCTTTCCACCCTGATGAAGTTTGCCGTGGATTTTGGGCTGCTCAAAGATAACCCGATGATCGGCGTAAAGCGGGTGAAGCATGAGGAGACGCACTATGAAATGTGGACCGATGCCGACATAGCCAAGTTTCGCGAGAAATGGGGCGAGGGGACGCCGCAGCGCGTTGCGTTGGAGATCCTCGTCTACACCGGCCTGCGCCGCAGCGATGCGGTCAAGCTGGGGCCAAAGCACTTGAAGGATGGTTTCTTCACCATTACCGCCCGGAAAACGGGAGTGGAGCTGAACATCCCTATCCACCCGAAGCTTCTGCCATACCTTCGCATCAGGAACAGCGAGAAGCTTGTAAACATTAGGACTTACATCAGTACGGCCTATGGAAAACCGAGATCGGAGAAAGCTTTCACCAACTGGATAATCGAGGCCGCGACAGAAGCCGGGCTTTCACCTCATCGCTCACCTCACGGTCTACGCCGTGCAGCGTGTCGCGCATTGGCCGAAGCCGGATGCACCGTATGGGAGATCATGGCTATAACCGGCCACCAGAATGCCAAGGAAGTGCAGGGCTATGTCGATGACATTGATAAGAAGAAGCTCGCCAGCAGCGCGATGAAGAAGTGGGAAGCAGTGTCATGAGAACGGACGGAAAACAGAAATTGGCTAACGCCGTAACCCCGTTGGCCAATTTGGCTTGCAACGCATTGAAATCATTGAGGGGGGAAAACGAAGTGGCACGCCCTAGGGGAGTCGAACCCCTCTTCCCAGAATGAAAATCTGGTGTCCTAACCGATAGACGAAGGGCGCCTGCGCTTCGTGGCGCTCTTATAGAGAGGGGATTTCTTTCCTGCAAGCGCCAAAGCCATCTTTTTTACAAAAAAATGACGGCTTTTCCCGCGCCGGCTGTTCGAATGAAAACTGCGTCAAATCAGCAGCTTAAAGGAGTGCCCTCAGCGTCGGTCCCGCAGGCTGCGGCGGGCGTGGCCTGCGGCATGCTGTAGACGCTCGCGGTGGTGGCGTTGAAATTCCGCCGCGGCAGATTGGCCGGAACCGGGCCGTTGCCGGATGGGGCGGCCGCAGCCATCGGCGGGTTTGCCGAAAAGATCGTAGCGCTGTCGGCGCGTACGCCCGTCGATTGCGTCGAAAGGCCCGCAATGGAGGCCTGCTGTGGCTGTGCAGGTGCCGGCGGGAACGTATTTTCCGGGGTGGGAACGGCGGCCGGTGCGATTGCCGCCGGTGCCTGGGCTGACTGCGCCTCCGCCTTGGGGATGGCCGGATCGGTCCGGCGGTTCGAGGCCGTGGTGCCGCCCTTGGTGAGGATGCCCTTGGCGCTTGCCGCCACCGTGGTGCGCGGCGCCGGTGTCGTGGCGTCAGCGGTCTTTTTCGTGGTGGTGCAGCCACTGAGCGTCAGCGCGGAAAGGCAGGCGATCGCCAGCGTCATGCGGGCGTTGGAACAAAGGAAAGGTGTTTTTGGCAAAGGCATGCCCCGTCGGCTCCTATCGCGGCCGTCATGCCGCGAATCATCGTGCCCGAGCATCTCGCGGAAGGGCGCCATGGACAAGCCGGCCGGGGCAGGCGACGTTAGCCTGGGGCAAGCTTGGGGAAAGAACGCGGCGGTTGAGTAAAAAAGAACCCGCCGCGTTGAAAAGTTTTACCAGCTGCCGATATTCGGAGCTGAGGCCCAGGGTTCGGCAACCGGCAGGTTGTCGCCCTTCTGGAGGAGTTCGATCGAAATGCCGTCCGGCGAACGGACGAAGGCCATCCGGCCTTCGCGCGGCGGACGGTTGATGATGATGCCGTTGTCCGAAAGGTGCTGGCAGAAATCGTAGATGTTATCGACCTCATAGGCGAGGTGACCGAAGTGGCGACCGCCGGTATAATCCTCGGTGTCCCAATTGTAGGTCAGCTCGACGCAGGGGGCGAGAACTTCCTTGGCTTGGCTGAGATCGTCGGGCGCCGCGAGGAAGACCAGCGTGAAGCGGCCTTTCTCGTTGTCGATGCGCCGGATCTCTTTCAGGCCGAAAACGGTAGTGTAGAAATGAAGTGAGGCGTCCAGGTCTTTCACCCGGACCATGGTATGAAGATAACGCATTATGGTGTCTTCCTCCGATAAATCCAGTCGCCGATAGACCTCGTTCGGGTCCGTGCTGGATATGGCGCAGACGCCAGCCTGGAGCAAGGCACTCTCGATAGAGATGAAGGTGGATAAAGCCAAGGCAGGGACTTGCGCTAGATGGTTAGCAAGATGTTAATCTATCCTCTAAGAATCAGTTGATCGTCACGTCGTAACGCGTAATCGAGGGGCCGACAGGATATGGCAGACAGAATGTCATCGAAAGACGTTGGCAGTTTCGAAGAGCTTCCGGGCGAGCCGGTCGAGCTGATCGAAATCACTGGCGTCGTCAAATGGTTCGATGTGGCCAAGGGGTTCGGCTTCATCGTTCCAGACAACGGCATGCAGGATGTGCTTCTGCACGTGACCTGCCTTCGTCGAGACGGATACCAGACCATCCTGGAAGGCACACGCATCGTCGCGATGATCCAGAAGCGGGATCGCGGCTATCAGGCGTTCCGCATCCTGTCCATGGATCAGTCGACCGCCGTCCATCCCTCGGATCTTCCGCCGGTGCGCACCCACGTGCAGGTGACCGCGACCAGCGGCCTGGAACGGGCGCTGGTAAAGTGGTTCAACCGCACCAAGGGTTTCGGCTTCCTGACGCGCGGCGAGGGGACGGAAGACATCTTCGTGCACATGGAGACGCTGCGCCGCTTCGGCCTCACCGAGCTGCGTCCGGGCCAGGTCGTGCTGGTGCGGTTCGGGCCGGGTGACAAGGGCCTGATGGCGGCGGAAATCCACCCCGACAATCCCAATCCCGTGAGCCGGTCGCACTGATGCGTTTCTCGTTTCCAACGTTTCTGAAAAGCGCCCTTGCGGCGCTTTTTCTCATCTTGGCGGGTGGCGCGGTTGCGCAGGACGTGACCTTTCCGCGCGACGAGCTTTCGATAAAGACGGCGGCTGGCCAGACCTACAAGTTTTCCGTCGAACTCGCTTTTACTGATGCTCAGCGCGAGCGAGGGCTGATGTACCGCAAGGTGATGGCCCCGGACGCCGGCATGCTCTTCGATTTCGGCACGCCGCGGCCGGTCTCGATGTGGATGGAGAACACCATCCTTTCCCTCGACATGTTGTTCATCCAGGGCGACGGCACGATCTCCCACATCCGCGAGAACGCCGTGCCCCATTCGCGCGACATCATCGATTCGCGCGGACCGGTGAAATTTGTGCTGGAGCTTAATGCAGGCCGCTCGAAGTCGCTCGGCATCAAGGTAGGCGACAAGGTGATCAGCAAACGCATCGGCAATCAGTGGTGATCCGCCGGTTATCCTCGGCTTGTTTGCTTTAGCGTAACCGCGGTTCCATTTTGCTGTTGCGGCACAAGGGGGAACCGTGTATCTCGCAACCAACGTAGGAACGGAGTGTAGCGCAGTCTGGTAGCGCATCTGGTTTGGGACCAGAGGGTCGGGAGTTCGAATCTCTCCACTCCGACCAACGCTTTCAGGTGAGGCTCCTCATCCGTTCCAGCCCATGGAGCGTTACAGGAATGGCCGCCAAGATTTATCGTCCCGCAAAGACCGCCATGCAGTCCGGCAAGGCCAAGACCCATCTCTGGGTGCTGGAGTTCGACCAGGAACAGCCGCGCCGCATCGATCCGATCCTTGGCTACACATCCTCAGGCGACATGAAGCAGCAGGTTCGGCTGACTTTCGAAAGCCAGGAACAGGCGGAAGCCTATGCCAAGCGTGAAGGCGTCGAATACCGGGTCATCCCGCCGAAGGATCCGAATCGCCAGATCGTTTCCTACACCGATAACTTCCGTTTCAACCGCAGCCAGCCCTGGACGCATTGATTTTTGAGCCGCTCGGGCCTTCCCGGGCGCCGCTGCCGAGATCGGCCCCTTAGCTCAACTGGATAGAGCAGCTGCCTTCTAAGCAGCAGGTCGCAGGTTCGAGTCCTGCAGGGGTCGCCAAGTCTCTGATGTCCGACCCGGAGACATAGGTAACAGTTTGTCCCTAAGACATGGATGACACTTTCCGCTTTTGGCGGGAGGTGCTGATGCCGTGCAAAGAGACTGTCCAGCCGGACCGTTCCAACTGATCCCCCGCGACTACCGGATGCGGTAGACGGACATGGCCACCGGGTAGGCATAGACGCCCCGGTAGAAGAAGCCGTTGCGATACAGGCAACCTCGCAGCCGCACCGCAGGCAGGCTGGCCTCGGCGATCGCTCCAGCCTCTGCCAGACCAGCTTCGGGGAGGCATCGAGCCAGCGCCCTGTTGTAGGCCTGCATGAGTTGAGGGCTGCTTTCCACAGGCACTGCTCCGTAGAGCCGCAAATCCGACCGGGCTTCAGCCGCCATCGATGTGCAGGCCAGGCCAAGTGCCACGCCCAATGCGAGCTTGAGGTTCATCTGTTCGCTCTCCGCTTGATTAAGATGCCGCGTGGAACGCGATGTCGGGCGATTTGTTCCTAAGCTGTTTGTAGGCCTATAATCCAAGCCGGCGTATCGCCGGTTGGCGTGGCTACCTTGGGAGGGGAAGATGAAATGCATCATCGGATTTTTCATAACCAAGCCTGGCAAGCGCGAGGAATATCTGGAAGCGGCGCGTGATCATCTGGAGAGAAGCCGGCTCGATCCCGATTGCCTTTATATCGAACTGGTCCCGATGCCGGATCATCCCGACAAGCTGCTGCTCGCGGAGGCCTTCACCAGCGAGGAAGCGCATCGCCGACATGAGGATACCGATCATATGCGAGCGCTCTGGGCAGTGGGGCCGATACTTCTATCCCACGTCGTTATCGACAATGTCATATCGGCGTCGGTGCAACACACGGACGAGCGTTTTGAGTAGCACCTGAGGTCGCTTGCCGCTGCCGCTCGAAGTGGTTGAGCTCCCGAAACCCCATTCTTGCCGCATTGAGGATTCGGAATTGCCGCATTGTTTCGTATGATGCTTCTTGTCGGTTCCGTAGCGTCACGCGAGCGGAAGACAGATCGGCGATTGAGCGGCCACGGCCCTCGGAAAACGCCTCCAACACATTGAAATGGTTTTCATTCGGGCAATTCGAATTGCCCGGACCTTGTGCTTGTTTTGAGCTTCGAGTGGGGATTGATATGAAGAGGATATCGTCCGCCGGCGCGGTTTTGGCGCTTGCGTGTTTTTTGACGGCGGGTCCGGGGTTTGCGGAAGACAAGCCACTGATCTGGAAGCCGATCCGCAATTCCGATACCAGCTATTCCGTCAAGCTCGGCCTCAAGCTGCCGACCCGGCTCGAAACCGAGGCCGGCGTGTCGATGGGCGTCGACACGTCGGCGAGCGGAACCCCGCTGGATACACCCATCAAGTTCTGGAGCAATTTCACGGCGGAAAAGATCCAGACGCCCGCCTATCAGCTGAACCGCGGCGTCGGTGTCGATCTCGACGGCAATACCGGCAGCGCCGGGATCACCATGAATTATTACGAAAAGGAAATCGCCACGCCGATGATCGATATCGAAAGGCGCAGCAGCTACGGCCTGCGGTATGACGGGACCTCGGGAGAATGGCGCGGCCTCGATGCGAGCCAGTCGGTTCGCCTGTCGCACAGCCCAAGCAGCACGGCGCTGGTTGGGCGGGCAAGTGGCAGCAATGGGTTTCGCACGCTCGGAGCAGGCGTCGCCGTGGAAAAGAGGCTCGGCCGCTACATGACGGTCAGCGGCGCGCTCGACCGCACCTCGGATGCGCCCGAACCGGTCACGAGCGTCAATGCGCGTTATTTCTTCCGCTGGTGAAACGAAAATGGGGCGCCGAAGCGCCCCAGGATTGCGTGCCCGTAAGCCTGTCAGTGCAGGATCTGGCTCAGGAACAGCCTTGTGCGCTCGTGCTGCGGGTTGTCGAAGAATTCCGCCGGCGAGTTCTGTTCGACGATCTGGCCCTGGTCCATGAAGATGACGCGATGGGCGACCTGGCGGGCGAAACCCATTTCGTGGGTGACGCACAACATGGTCATGCCTTCTTCCGCAAGGCTCACCATCGTATCCAGCACTTCCTTAACCATTTCCGGGTCGAGCGCCGAGGTTGGCTCATCGAACAGCATGATCTTCGGCTTCATGCACAGCGAGCGGGCGATCGCCACGCGCTGCTGCTGGCCGCCGGAGAGCTGGCCCGGATATTTGTTGGCCTGTTCCGGGATCTTGACGCGGGCGAGATAATGCATGGCGATCTCTTCCGCCTGCTTTTTCGGCATCTTGCGGACCCAGATCGGCGCGAGCGTGCAGTTTTCCAGGATCGTCAAGTGCGGGAAGAGGTTGAAGTGCTGGAACACCATGCCCACTTCGCGCCGCACTTCGTCGATCTTCTTGAGGTCGTTGGTAAGCTCGATGCCGTCGACGATGATGTTGCCGGCCTGGTGTTCCTCGAGGCGATTGATGCAGCGGATCATCGTCGATTTGCCGGAGCCGGACGGGCCGGCGATGACGATGCGTTCGCCCTTCATCACCTTCAGATTGATGTCGCGCAGCACGTGGAAATCGCCGTACCACTTGTTCATGCCGATGATTTCGACGGCAACGTCGGTAGCCGAGACGGTCATTTTTTTGGGTTGGGCGTCTGCCATTTATATCCCCTTAATTTTATCGTTTGTGGCTAGGCACGGCTTCAGGTCGGCTATCGCTTCAGGTTGGTGTCGAGGTGCCGCTCCATGAAGGCGGAGTAGCGCGACATGCCAAAGCAGAACAGCCAGAAGATGAAGCCAGCGAAGATAAGGCCGGTGATCGGTGTGACGGGGCTGATCCAGGTCGTGTCGGTGAAGTTCAGCTGTACGATCCCGAGAAGGTCGAACATGCCGATGATCGACACCAGCGACGTGTCCTTGAAAAGGCCGATGAAGGTGTTGACGATGCCCGGGATGACCAGTTTCAGCGCCTGCGGCATGATGATCAGCCGGATCTTCTGCCAGTAGCTGAGGCCGAGCGAATCGGCGCCTTCGAACTGTCCCTTCGGGATGGCCTGCAGGCCGCCGCGAACCACCTCGGCCATGTAGGCGGAGGCAAAGATCGCCACGCCGACCAGTGCGCGCAGGAAGTTGTCGATCGTCCAGCCGGTCGGCAGGAAGAGCGGCAGCATCACGTTCGCCATGAACAGCACCGTGATCAGCGGCACGCCGCGGATGACCTCGATGAAGGTGACGCAGAGAATGCGGATCACCGGCATCGTCGAACGTCGCCCGAGCGCCAGCAGAATGCCGACGGGAAGCGACACGGCAATGCCGACGAAGGAGAGGATCAGCGTCACCATCAGGCCGCCCCAGAGCGGTGTCTCGACCTTCTGGAGCCCGAACACGCCGCCATGCAGCAGGAAGAATGCGAGGATCGGCAGGCCGACGAAGAGCAGCAGCGCATTCAGGCCCTTGCGAGGCAGTTTCGGCATCAGGGCCGGCACGAGCAGGCAGATGAACAGCACCGCCACCAGGATAGGCCGCCAGCGCTCGTCGATCGGGTAGCGCCCGAACATGAATTGCTGGAAGCGGTCGCCGACAAAGGCCCAGCAGGCGCCGCTCCAGCCATTCGGCTTGATGCCGCCCTGCACGGCGGTGGTGCAGAACGAACGGTCGGTTCCGAACCACGCCGCCTGCACGAACAGCCAGTTGATCATGCCGGGCAGCGCCCAGACCAGGAGGGCAACCGCGAGGATCGTCAGCGCGGCGTCTTTCGGCGTGGCGAGAAGATTGGTGCGGATCCAGCCCGATGCGCTCCTGGTGCTGAGCGGAGCGGGGGTCGGGGCGATCATCTCCTGGCGGACATAGGAAATGGTTTTCGTGTTCATGATCTTACCTCTCCACCAGTGCCATTTTGGCGTTGAACCAGTTCATGAACAGCGAGGTCGTGATACTGATGCTGAGATAGACGACGAGCCAGATCGACACCACTTCGATTGCCTGTCCGGTCTGGTTCATCGTCGTGCCGCCGGTGGCGACCAGTTCCGGAAAGCCGACGGCGATGCCGAGCGACGAGTTTTTCGTGAGGTTGAGATATTGGCTGGTGAGCGGCGGGATGATGACCCGCATCGCCTGCGGCACGACGACGAGACGGGTCGTGGTGCTGGGCTGCAATCCGAGTGCTGCCGCCGCTTCGCTTTGTCCCTTTGCGACAGCCCGGATGCCGGCGCGGATCGTCTCGGCGATGAACGAGGCGGTATAGAAGGAGAGGGCCAGGTAAAGAGCCACGAATTCCGGGGCGATCACGGATCCGCCCGACAGGTTGAAGCGGCCGGCGATCGGGAAATCGAACGTCAGCGGAGCGCCGACGGCAAGGAAGGCGAGAACCGGCAGGCCGACGAGCAGCCCGATGGCCGCCCAGATCGTATGGAACTGCTGGCCGGTCCGCATCTGCCGCTGTTTTGCCCAGCGCGCCACGATGAACGTCGCAACGATGGCAATCAGCAACGCAACGGGGATTACCCACGCGGCATCGCCCCAGACGGGTCTCGGGAAGGCGAGGCCGCGATTGTTGAGCACCATGCCGAGCGGCAGTTTGAGCGAGTCCCGAACCTGCGGCAGCGACGAAAGCACGCCCTTGTACCAGAAGAAGATGATCAGCAGCACGGGGATGTTGCGGAAGACTTCCACATAGACGGTGCAGAGCTTAGCGATCAGCCAGTTCTTGGAAAGACGGCCGATACCGATGATGAAGCCGATGGCGGTTGCGGTGATGATGCCGAAGAACGCCACCAGGATCGTATTCAGGAAACCGACGAGGATGGCGCGCCCGTAGGTCGAATCGCTCGAATAGTCGATCAGCGAGGCGCCGATGTCGAAACCGGCGCGACCTTTGAGGAACTGATATCCGGAAGCGGTACCGGAGCGCGCAAGGTTGGCGACGGTGTTGTCGAAAATCGACCAGCCGATGGCGACGACGATAACGAGCGTGAGGATCTGGAAAAAAATAGCCCGGATCTTGGGATCGTAAACGTAGGATCTGAGAGTTCGCGCTTCGGAAGGCGCAATTGCAGCGTGATCTGTCATGCTGGCCTTTTCCCCTGTGACCTCATTTTTGAGGTCTTTTTCTTTTTATGCGTTTTGTTCTTATAGGGGATAAGGCGGCATCGGCCGCCTTATCCGGTCGTGTTATCGCCGATTAACGAACCGGCGGAGCGTATTGCAGGCCGCCCTTGGTCCAGAGCGCGTTCAGGCCACGCTGGATCTTGAGGGGAGTGTTCTGGCCGATGTTGCGTTCGAACACTTCGCCGTAATTGCCGACGGCCTTGACGATGTTGTAGGCCCAGTCGTTGGTCAGGCCGAGGTCGGTACCGATCTTGGTATCCTTCTCGACGCCGAGGAAGCGGCGGACGTCCGGGTTGGTGGAGGACTTGCGGATGTCGTCGACATTGGCCTTGGTGAGGCCGAATTCTTCAGCCTGCACCAGTGCGTAATGCGTCCACGAAACGATATCGAACCACTGGTCGTCGCCCTGGCGAACGGCCGGGCCGAGCGGCTCCTTGGAAATGATTTCCGGCAGAATGATGTGCTCATCCGGGTTCGAAAGCGACAGGCGCAGCGAATAGAGGCCGGACTGGTCGGTCGTGTAAACGTCGCAACGGCCTTCCTGATAGGCCTGGTTCACTTCCGGCAGCTTTTCGTAGACGACCGGCTTGTATTCGAGCTTGTTGGCCTTGAAGTAGTCGGCAAGGTTGAGCTCGGTGGTGGTGCCGGACTGAACGCAGACGGCAGCGCCGGAAAGCTCCAGAGCCGACTTCACGTTGAGGCTCTTCGGCACCATGAAGCCCTGGCCGTCGTAGTAGTTGACGGTACGGAAGTTGAAGCCGAGCGCGGTATCGCGGTTGATCGTCCAGGTCGTGTTGCGGAACAGGACGTCGCCTTCGCCCGACTGCAGCGCCGTGAAGCGGGTCTGCGAAGTGGTCGGGGTATATTTCGTCTTCGTTGCGTCATTAAAAATGGCAGCTGCAACGGCTTTGCAGTAGTCAACGTCGAAACCGGACCAGTTGCCCGATGCGTCCGGTGCGGCAAAGCCGGCGAGACCGGTGTTGACGACGCACTGAACGAAACCCTTGGACTTGACGGTATCAAGCGTAGCGGCCGATGCCGCCGATGCGAAGCCAAGGACCGCTGCGCCAATAGCGGCTGACAGAAGCGTCTTTTTCATTTTCCCAACCTTTATCTGTGGTTTTCTGTGACTTGATGGCACCGGGCCGCTCCCCTGTTTTTTCGAATACGGCCGGCCGCCCGCTAACCCTCCCGGTGCAGGCGTTGCTATCTCATTCGCAAAACAACGCAGGGTCAAGTGTCGCCTTTTCGAATTGCGTCTGAAATGAGGTAAATTCGTTAACCCGGCTCAGAAAACGCTCAGTTACTTAAAGTTTGAGCAGTGGATGATCAAAAGAGGTGCGTTTTCCGTGGTGTGGCAGGCAGCCTGATGTATCTGCTTCAGACGTCGTTCGCGGGGTTGACCGGGCCTTGCTCCGACGGCAAAACTTGGCGTCTCCATTGCCAACGAAAGCTCTCCCCGACATGAAAAAGACGAACGAGTCCCTGTTCACCGGCGCTGGCCCCAACACGCGTCTCGCCCATATGGGCAACGACCCGTCCGACTACCACGGTTTCGTCAATCCGCCGGTCGTTCACGCTTCGACCGTGTTGTTTCCCGACGCGGCGACGATGGAGAAACGGGCCCAGAAATATACCTACGGGACCCGCAGCACGCCGACGACCGATGCGCTCTGCGCAGCGCTCGACGAATTGGAAGGCTCGGCCGGGACAATCCTCGTTCCCTCGGGGCTGGCAGCGATTTCGGTGCCGTTTCTCGCCTATCTCTCGGCCGGCGACCACGCCCTGATCGTCGATTCCGTCTACGCGCCGTGCCGCAACTTCTGCAATACGATGCTGAAGCGCCTCGGCGTCGCGGTCGAATATTACGACCCGGAAATCGGCGCCGGCATCGAAGCGCTGATCAAGCCGAACACCAGGCTGATCCATACCGAAGCGCCGGGCTCCAACACCATGGAGATGCAGGATATCCGAGCGATCGCCGACGTGGCCCACCGGCACGATTGCGTCGTCACCATGGACAATACCTGGGCGACGCCGCTTTATTTCCGGCCGCTCGATTTCGGCGTCGACGTCTCGATCCATGCGACGACGAAATATCCGTCCGGCCATTCGGACATCATCATGGGCTCCGTCTCGGCCAACGCCAAGCACTGGCCGAAACTCGAAGAAGCCCGCATTGCGCTCGGCATCTGCGGTGCACCGGATGATTCCTACCAGATCCTGCGCGGCCTGCGCACCATGGGCGTGCGCCTCGAGCATCACCAGAAGAGCGCGCTCGATATCGCCACATGGCTGGAGAGCCGCGACGACGTTTTCCGCGTCCTGCATCCGGCACTGCCGAGCTTTCCGGGCCATGCGATCTGGAAGCGCGACTTCAAGGGCGCCAGCGGCGTCTTCTCCTTCGTGCTGGAGGCGGAGGGCGACAAGGCAAAGGCCAAGGCGCACGCTTTCCTGGACGCGCTGTCCTTCTTCGGCCTCGGTTATTCCTGGGGCGGTTACGAGAGCCTCGCCGTGCCGGTCAACCTGTCGGACCGCACCATCCGCAAGGCGCCGCCGGAAGGGCCGGTCATTCGCCTGCAGATCGGTCTCGAAGATGTGGCCGATCTGAAGAAGGACCTGGAAATCGGTTTCGCGGCCGCGGCCGCGATTTGATCAGCTTGCCTTGAAGCCGTAAAGCCAGTCGAAATCCGCCGCAAGCGATTGCGGCGGACGCAGCGACAGGACGATGTCCCGGCCGAGCCGGATCGGGCCGCGGGCGTGATAGGCGAAGCGGTTGAAGAGGCCGCGGGCGCGCACCTTGGCGACCCGCGCCGCGCGTTCGCTTTCGAAATTCGTCAGGGCTTGCTCAAGGGGCAGGGAACCTGCCACCCGGTTCGCCAGCACGAAAGCATCCTCGATCGCCATCGATGCGCCCTGGGCCGCAAACGGCATCATCGCATGGGCGGCGTCGCCGATCAGAACCATGTCGCGGCCGTTGTGCCAGCGCCCGGCACTCACCTGGTAAAGCGGCCAGAAGGTCGGTTTTTCAGCCTTTTCGATCAACTGAACGATGCGCCGGTCCCAGCGATGGAACTGGCCGAGCAGCATGCGCCGCTGCGCATCGCCCGCTTGCGCATCCCACGTCTTGCCGGGGCTGATGCCGGAGGCGATCGCGACGATGTTGAAACCGTCGATCTCCCTGAGCGGGTAGGCGACCACATGGGTCGACGGCCCGAGAAAGGCGGTGACTTGGTTCGCGTCCAGCCAGTCGGGCCGGGCCCTGCCGGGAATCGTGAAGCGCCAGGCGACATTGCGTGAAAAATCCGGCTCCGGGCTCTTCGGTATGTCGGCGCGCAGATTGGACCAGACGCCGTCGGCGCCGACGATCAGAGGATAGGTTTGGCCGGTGATCCCGGCCAGCGTCCCGTGCGGATCCTTGCGGACAGGCGTATCCAGATGGATGCTGCAGAGCGGGTTCTGTTCGACCGCGGCAAGCAATGCCTGTTGAAGCGTCGCACGGTGGAGAACCCCATAGGGCGCACCCCAGCGCTCGCGGGCGAAACGTCCGGCGGGAACATGTGCAAGCGGTCTGAGCGACGTGCCGGAAACGAGCGCGATCCGCTCCGGCTCGGTCCAGACGGCTTCGAGCGCGGGCAGGACGCCAAGTTCGGAGAGCACGCGCGACGCGTTCGGCGATATCTGCAGGCCGGCGCCGACCTCGATCAGGGCGGCCGCTTCCTCGAAAATGTCGCAGGCTATGCCGTGACGGGCGAAGGCGAGCGCGGCCGTCAGCCCGGCCATGCCGGCACCGATGATCGCTACTCTTTCAATGGGCATGTCGGAATGCCGATCAGGCGGCCTTAACGTGGAAAACGCAGCCCGGCGGGTCGGTCTGCTCGGCCTTCAGCGACGGATTGTAGCGGTAGAGGGTCGAGCAGTAGGAGCAGACCTTCTCGTTGTCGTCGCCCATGTCAATGAAGATATGCGGATGGTCGAAGGGAACCGAGGCACCGGTGCACATGAATTCCTTGACGCCGATCTGGATCAAGCGATGTCCGCCGTCGTTCTGGAAATGGGGAATGCTGTGCCCGGCCATGATGGTCTCCGATACTTGAATGCGGCGCGTCTGATTTGCGCCGGACATTAGCGGCCCGCTTGACGATTGTGTAGTGGGAAAACCGCCGCAGGCGCGTCGATTTCGTATCGGGCACGGGTTCAAACGCCGAGGTTCATCGCCTATGTTCCCGGCGTCAATAAGGACTGCCCCGATGAATCTCAACGCGCCTGCCTTCTCCAAGTTTTCCCACCAGGGTCTCGATCTTGCCTATTTCGACGAAGGCGATCCGTCGGGTTATCCGGTATTGCTCATCCACGGGTTTGCTTCCAGCGCGCTGGTCAACTGGGTGCATCCAGGTTGGCTGAAGACGCTCGGCGACGCGGGTTACAGGGTCATCGCCATGGACAATCGCGGGCACGGGGCAAGCGACAAGCCGCGCGATCCGGAAGCCTATCGGCCATGGGTGATGGCCGAGGATTCGATGGCGCTCCTCGATCACTTGAGGATCCCGGAAGCGCATGTCTTCGGTTATTCGATGGGCGCACGGATTTCGGTCTTTTCCGCGCTCGCCCATCCGCATCGGGTGCGCTCGTTGGTCCTCGGCGGCCTCGGGATCGGCATGACCGACGGGGTAGGGGATTGGGACCCGATCGCGGACGCCTTGCTCGCTCCGTCGCTCGATGACGTCAGCCATGCCCGCGGCCGCATGTTCCGCGCCTTTGCCGACCAGACGAAAAGCGACAGGCAAGCCCTTGCCGCCTGTATCCGCGGTTCGCGGGATCTGGTGAGCCGCGCCGACATGGGGCGGATCGACGCGCCGACGCTCATCGGGGTCGGCACCACGGACGACATCGCCGGTTCCGCGCAGGAGCTGGCCGCTCTGATGCCGCACGCGATTGCCCTCGATATTCCCGGACGCGACCACATGCTCGCGGTCGGTGACCGGGTGTTCAAGAAGGCGGTTATCGACTTCTACGCGGAACTCTCCGCAAGGCCGTAGGTTTCCTCATTCTTACGATCAACGGAATGCGATTTTGCGCCCATTGGTCTCGGCGTAAACTTATTCTATATACTGGCCCTGAAAAGCTCTGCCATACGGCAAACGAGGAGACGGCGATGGCCGCAAGAACTGAAATCCGCCAGGAGCCGGTCGCAACGATGGATCCCATCTGGGATACGCTGCGCCAGGAGGCACGCGTGGCGACCGAGCAGGACCCGCTGCTCGCCGCATTTCTGTATTCTGCCGTGCTCAACCATCGCTCGCTCGAGGAATGCGTCGTTCACCGCATCTGCGAACGCCTTGCCCATGGGGATATTCCGGACGTCCTTCTGCGCCAGACCTTCATGGAAATGCTGGCGGACTGGCCGGAATGGGGCGCCATCATGCGCGTCGACATCCAGGCCGTCTACGACCGCGATCCCGCCTGCCTGCGTTTCATGGAGCCGGTTCTCTATTTCAAGGGATTCCACGCGATCCAGACGCACCGGCTGGCGCATTGGCTGTTCAACCGCGGCCGCCGCGATTTTGCGCTCTATCTGCAGAGCCGCTCCTCCAGCGTCTTCCAGACGGACATCAATCCGGCAGCCCGCATCGGCAAGGGCATCTTCCTCGATCACGCCACCGGCCTCGTGGTCGGCGAGACGGCCGTCATCGGCGACAACGTCTCGATCCTGCATGGGGTGACGCTCGGCGGCACCGGCAAGGAGGGTGCCGACCGCCATCCGAAGATCGCCAACGGCGTCCTCATCGGTGCCGGCGCCAAGATTCTCGGCAATATCGAGGTCGGGTCGTGCTCGCGCGTCGCCGCCGGCTCGGTGGTCCTGAAGGCCGTACCGCCGAAGTCGACCGTCGCCGGCGTGCCGGCGAAGGTGGTCGGGAGTGCCGGGTGTTCGGAACCGTCGCGCCTGATGGACCAGCTTCTCGGTGCCGACGACTGATTCGTCTGCGTTCGCCCGCCGCTTTTCGATGTTTGGGGTTTGCTGAACATCGGCCTCAGCGAACATCGCAAAAGAGCGGCAAGGCTGTTTCTGGCGACTTTACTTTCGCCGTTGTCCCATGCCAAAAGCGCCGCACTTAGAACCGCTGACGGAGAGAAACGTGAAACCGGACGAAATCAAGAAGCTCGACGCCTATTTCAAGCGCGTGATCAATCCGCAGGCGATCGTCAAGGCGCGTCCGCGTAAGAACGACTCGGCCGAAGTTTACCTCGGCGACGAGTTTCTCGGCGTCATCTACATCGATGACGAGGATGGCGACCGCTCCTACAATTTCTCCATGGCGATCCTGGACGTCGATCTCTGATCGATCTCCCGGACGTCGATCTGCGATCGTTCCGGTCGCACGACTTCAGGGCGGGCTGATTGGCCCGCTTTTGTGATTCGTGCGGAGCGACCGCCGGATGGGAAAATGGCTGCGACGTTTTGTGCGTTGGTTGTGATCCGCTGATATATCTTCGCAAAATCAGGACGCTCTATCGGTTTATGCATTCGCACGCATGCGGCTGCAACCAAAGGTGATTTTGCGGCGCACAAATCATCCTTGACTTTTATCGGCGTGCCGCATTCTATCAGCGCATCCGAATAGAACAAAGGGACCGGCGATGTTCAATTTCGATGAGGCCAGCAAGAAAAGCAAGGAAGCGATGGACGGGATGCTGAAGAGCTATTCCGAGATCGCCAAGGGTTATCAGGCGATCGCGACCGAAGCGACCGATTATTCCAAGAAGTCCTTTCAGGACATGACGGGTTTCATGGAAGCGCTCGCTTCCACCCGCAGTGTCGAGGCGGCGTTCGAACTCCAGACCAATTACGTGAAGTCGGCTTATGAGAGCTTTATTGCCGAGTCGACCAAGATTACCGACATGTATGCCGATCTCGCCAAGACGGCTTACAAGCCCTACGAAGCGCCGGTCGCCAAGTCGACCGCCATGGTGACTGCAAACGCCGCGTAACGCGCATAGCGGCCCCCAAAACGACGCCTTCACAGTCAGAAGGCCGGCGGCGTTCAACGCTGCCGGCCTTTTTGATTCATGCCAATGCGGAAATTCCCGATTTTCGGCATGTTCCGTGATCTCTTTAGCGGAATAGTGATTGCGTGGCCGCAAAGGGGGCTTAAAATCCGCGTTCAATGAACTAAGTTAGGAAGACTAAAGTCCGGCCGTTCGGCCATTCGGACGAACCCGCCGGATGACTGGGGAATGAATGAAGATGATCGCACTGCCGATCTTGATGCAAGCTGAAAAGGGTGGCGACGGAGACAGCGCAAATCGCGGTACCTCGGTCATCACGCGCACGAAGCCGAAAACAAAGAAGCCCAATCTCTACCGCGTACTGCTGCTGAATGACGATTATACGCCCATGGAGTTCGTCATCCACATTCTGGAACGTTTCTTTCAGAAGGACAGGGAGGCAGCGACGCGTATCATGCTCCACGTTCACAATCACGGCGTGGGGGAATGCGGAATATTCACATACGAAGTAGCGGAAACCAAAGTGTCCCAGGTCATGGACTTCGCCCGGCAACACCAGCATCCGCTGCAATGTGTCATGGAAAAGAAGTGAGGAACCCGACGTGCCAACATTTTCGCCTAGTCTAGAAAAGGCGCTGCATCAGGCACTGACCTTTGCCAACGAGCGGCATCACGAATATGCCACGCTCGAGCATCTGCTTTTGGCGTTGATCGACGATGCCGACGCAGCCGCGGTCATGGGCGCTTGTAACGTCAATTTGGAAACGCTGCGCAAGACCGTCACCGACTATGTCGATAATGAACTTGCCAACCTGATCACCGGTTATGACGAGGATTCGAAGCCGACCTCCGGCTTCCAGCGTGTCATCCAGCGCGCCGTGATCCACGTCCAGTCCTCGGGCCGCGAGGAAGTGACCGGCGCCAATGTTCTCGTCGCGATCTTCGCGGAACGGGAAAGCCATGCGGCCTTTTTCCTGCAGGAGCAGGAAATGACCCGCTACGACGCGGTCAACTATATCTCTCACGGCATCGGCAAGCGGGCGGGCACCTCCCAGACCCGCACGCCGCGCGGCGCCGAAGACAGCGAACCGGAAGCCAAGCCTTCCGCCCGCGACCAGGAGGAAGGTTCCGCCAAGAAGCCGCAGGACGCCCTCAAGGCCTATTGCGTCAACCTGAACGAAAAGGCCCGCGATGGCCGTATCGATCCCCTGATCGGCCGCCATGCCGAAGTCAACCGCACGATCCAGGTTCTGTGCCGCCGCTCCAAGAACAACCCGCTCTATGTGGGTGATCCGGGCGTCGGCAAGACGGCGATCGCCGAAGGCCTCGCCAAGCGGATCATCGAAGGCAAGGTGCCGGAGGCTCTGGCCGACGCCACCATCTTCTCGCTCGACATGGGCACGCTGCTCGCCGGCACCCGTTATCGCGGTGATTTCGAGGAACGCCTGAAGCAGGTCGTCAAGGAACTCGAAGAGTATCCGGGTGCGGTTCTGTTCATCGACGAGATCCACACGGTCATCGGGGCAGGCGCCACCTCCGGCGGCGCGATGGATGCCTCGAACCTGTTGAAGCCGGCTCTGTCTTCGGGCGCGATCCGCTGCATCGGTTCGACCACCTACAAGGAATACCGCCAGTTCTTCGAAAAGGACCGGGCTCTGGTTCGCCGCTTCCAGAAGATCGACGTCAATGAGCCGTCGATCGAGGATGCGATCGAGATCATGAAGGGCCTGAAGCCTTATTTCGAGGACTATCACAAGCTGCGTTACACCAACGAGGCGATCAAGTCGGCCGTCGAACTGTCGGCCCGCTACATCTCCGACCGCAAGCTTCCTGACAAGGCGATCGACGTGATCGACGAGACCGGTGCGGCCCAGATGCTGCTGCCGGCCTCCAAGCGCCGCAAGCTGATCACCGAGAAGGAGATCGAAGCCACGATCGCCACCATGGCGCGGATTCCGGCAAAGACCGTCTCCAAGGATGACGAGATGGTTCTCGCCAACCTGGAAAAGGAACTGCGGTCGGTCGTCTACGGCCAGGATGCGGCGATCGAAGCCCTGTCGACGGCGATCAAGCTCGCCCGTGCCGGCCTTCGCGAACCGAACAAGCCGATCGGCTCCTACGTCTTCTCCGGTCCCACCGGCGTCGGCAAGACGGAAGTCGCCAAGCAGCTTGCCGCTTCCCTCGGCGTCGAGATGCTGCGCTTCGACATGTCGGAATATATGGAACGCCACACGGTCTCGCGGCTGCTCGGCGCACCTCCCGGCTATGTCGGCTTCGACCAGGGCGGTCTCCTGACCGACGGCGTCGATCAGCATCCGCACTCGGTGGTCCTGCTCGACGAAATCGAGAAGGCGCATCCGGATATCTACAATATCCTGCTGCAGGTCATGGACCATGGTTCGCTGACCGACCACAACGGCAAGAAGATCGACTTCCGCAACGTCATCCTGATCATGACGACCAATGCGGGCGCGTCGGAAATGGCCAAGGCCGCCATCGGCTTCGGCTCGTCCAAGCGCACCGGCGAGGACGAAGAGGCGATCAACCGCCTGTTCACGCCGGAATTCCGCAACCGCCTCGATGCGATCATCCCGTTCGCACCGCTGCCGACGGAGGTCATCCATCAGGTCGTGCAGAAGTTCGTCATGCAGCTCGAGACGCAGCTTTCGGAACGCAACGTCACCTTCGACCTGCATCAGGATGCGATCGCCTGGCTGGCGGAAAAGGGTTACGACGAGAAGATGGGCGCCCGCCCGCTCTCGCGCGTCATCCAGGAATACATCAAGAAGCCGCTCGCCAACGAGATCCTGTTCGGCAAGCTGCGTAAGGGTGGCGTGGTTCGCGTTACCGTCGGCAAGGGCGAGGATGGCAAGGACAAGCTCATCCTCGACTCGATTTCCGAAGCGACGCCCGTGAAGCCGAAGCCGGAGGCCGAGGTGGAAGAGGCCGCCGAGGAAGCCGAGACCAAGGTTGCCAAGCCCAAGGCACCGAAGAAGTCGGCGCCGAAGGACAAGGACGGCGGCTCGGCCCGGGCTCGCGCCATGGTCGACGCGGACGTGATAGCATCGGAAGATGCGCCCAAGACGCCGCCGCGCAAGAGCACCACGGTGCCGCGTGTGCCGAAGAGCAAATAACAGTTTCGCATGGAACTCTTGCGATGCCGGGCTTGTCCCGGCATCGCCGTTTTTGTAAGCCCGGCAGCATTGTCACGAACACGGGCATTGCTCAGTCAGGAACTGCCGGATGTCGACCGAAATCAGCAAGCTTCTCAGCCATGTGCTTCGCCACGCACCTGAACGCTTGGGCATCGTTCTGGACGCAAATGGTTGGACATCCGTCGATATCCTGATCGCCAAAGCCCGCGAACAGGGTTTTGCAATCGACCGCCCGATCCTGGAGGCAGTCGTCGCCAGCAGTGACAAGAAGCGCTTCACGCTTTCTGAAGATGGCCAGCTGATCCGGGCGGCCCAGGGACATTCCGTCGCCGTCGATCTCGGTCTGGAGCTCAGTGAGCCACCGGAAGTCCTGTTTCATGGCACGGCGAGGGACAATCTTGAGCCGATCATGGTTGAAGGTCTCAAACCCGGCAAACGCCAGCATGTGCATCTGTCGCTCGACGAGGAAACCGCCGTCAAGGTCGGTGGCCGGCATGGCAAACCCGTCGTGCTCAAGGTGGATGCCGGCAGGATGTATCGCGATGGTCGTGCTTTCTTCCGGGCCGACAATGGCGTCTGGCTGACGGATCATGTTCCGCCGGCCTATCTTCAGGCCTGAGCGGAAGACGAACGCCGAATGACGGATGCAACGCCTGAACATGACGACCGCAACGCCCTATCCTGGTTCTTTACCGGCATGCGGGGCCTGCTCTCGCTTCCGGCCCTCATTCTCCTGACCTCGATCGTCGGTTTCAGCGCCTTTGCGCTCGAATCGGGACTGACGCGCGCCGAGGCGGTCTTCATGTCGTTGGCCATCTGGGCGCTTCCGGCGCAGGTCATCCTGGTCGGCAGCATGGCGAGCGGTGCCAATATCGCAGCCTGTTTCCTCGCGGTTACGCTCTCCTCGATCCGCATGATGCCGATGGTCGCCTCGGTCATCCCGGAAATGCGCACGAGGCGCACGCCGATCTGGCTGCTGCTGATCCTGTCGCATTTCATCGCCATCACCTCCTGGGTGTTCGCGATCACCACGCTGCGCAACGTTCCGCGCGAATACCGGGCAATCTATTTCGCCGGCTTCGGCGTGACCTTGACCTTGACGGGCACCCTTGTCGTCGGGGTCTTCTACGACATCGTCTCGGGCTTTCCGCCGACCGTCGCGGGCGTACTCTTCTTCCTGACGCCGGTCTATTTCAACGCTTCCATATGGGCGAGCGCACGCCAGCCGGTGGTCAAGATCGCCTTTGTCATGGGGGTAATCCTCGGCCCGACGCTGGCGCTGGTGACCCCGCAATTCGACGTGCTTTGCGCCGGCGTCGGCGGCGGAACGGCGGCCTACCTGATCGACAGGGCGCGTCGGAAGAAAACGCGCCTCGGGCAGGAGGCTAGGCGATGATTGCCGAATACTGGACCTTCATCGTCATCGCGGTCGCGGGTTTCGTGGCGACCGACATCTGGCGCTGGCTCGGGGTTTTCACCGGCAACCGGCTGAACGAGGATTCCGAGGCGCTGTATTGGGTGAGGGCGGTGGCGACCTCGCTCGTCATGGCCGTCACCGCCAAGCTGATCGTCTTCCCGAACGGCACGCTCGCCGGCACGCCGCTCTGGCTGAGGGTCGGCGCCGCCGGCATCGGGTTTGCGGTATTCGTGGCGACCGGCCGCAAGGTCGGTGTGGGTGTGGCCGTGCCGATGGCGCTTTTGGTCGCGGGTATCTGGTGGGGCGGCTTCTAGGGGTCAGTTACCCAATTCGCCGATGATCTTTTCGGCGTTTGCCGCAAGCACCTCGTTGTTTTCCATCTGGCCCGAATGGGGCTTCAGCGCCTGTCCCTCGTAACGCGGGATGACGTGGAAATGCAGGTGGAAGACGGTCTGGCCGGAAGCCGGTTCGTTGAACTGGATGACCGTGATCCCGTCCGCCTCGAAGGCGTCCTTGGCGGCCTTGGCGAGCTTCTGCACCACGGGGATCAGCTTCGAAAGCACGGCAGGATCGGCATCGAGGATGTTGCGCGATGGGGTTTTCGGGATCACCAGCAGGTGACCGGGCGATTGCGGCATGACATCCATGAAGGCAAGGGTATCGTCGTCCTCGTAGACCCGGTGGCACGGAATCTCGCCGCGCAGGATCTTTCCGAAGATGTTGTTGCTGTCGTAAGCTTGGCCGCTCATCGTGATGTCCTCTCCTTGTGGTCCGGTCGTTTTTTAAAGACCTAGTCCTGTTCCTGCTGGCGCTCGCCCTTGCGGAACGGGCTGTGCTCGGCAAGATATTCCGTCATCTGCTCGACGTCTTCCCGTTCGCGCTCCAGATAGTCGGCGATCGCGCGCCTCAACCCCGCATGGGCGATATAGTGCATCGAATGGGTGGTGACAGGCAGGTAACCGCGTGCCAGCTTGTGTTCCCCTTGTGCGCCGGCCTCGACGCGCTTCAGGCCCTTGGCGAGCGCGAAATCGATCGCCTGGTGATAGCACACCTCGAAATGCAGGAAGGGGTGGTCCTCGATACAGCCCCAGTGCCGGCCGTAGAGCGCATCCCCGCCGATGAAGTTGATCGCGCCGGCGACGTATTTTCCCTCGCGCTTGGCCATCACCAGCAGGATGTCTTCCGGCATGCGCTCGCCGATCAGCGAATAGAACGTCCGGGTTAGATAGGGCCGGCCCCATTTGCGGCCGCCGGTGTCCATGTAGAAGGTGAAGAACTGGTCCCAGATCTCTTCGGTCAGGTCCTTGCCGGTCAGCCATTCGATGCTGATGCCGTTTTCCAGGGCCGCGCGGCGTTCCTTCTTCAGCGCCTTGCGCTTGCGGGACGCCAGCGTTTCCAGGAACGCGTCGTGGTTCTCATAACCCTCGTTGATGAAATGGAACTGCTTGTCGGTGCGGTGCAGGTAGTCGGCCTCCTCGAAGGCGGCGACCTGGTCTTCGGCAACGAAGGTCACATGCGCCGACGAGATGCCGAGCTGCCGTGTCACCTCCTGGAGACCGGCCGCAAGCGTCAGCTCGGTCGAATCGCTGTCGTAACCTTCGCAGACCAGCAGCCGCGGCCCGGTCGCGGGCGTGAACGGCACGGTGCATTGCAGTTTCGGATAATAACGCCCGCCGGCCCGCTCGAAAGCGTCGGCCCAGCCGTGGTCGAAGACATATTCGCCCTGGCTGTGGCTTTTGAGATAACCGGGGACCGCACCGATCAGCATGCCCTTGTCGTCTTCGAGAAGCAGATGGTGGCCGAGCCAGCCGGTCTTGGCGGTGGCCGAGCCTGATTCCTCCAGCGCCGAAAGGTAGGCATGCGACAGGAACGGATTGTAGGGCACGTCCAGGGACGAGGACTTGGAAGTGCCCGAAAGGCGCGACCAGCTTGCCGGGCTGATCGCGCAGAAGGACTTTTCGATGCGGATGGTAAGATTACCGGTCATGCTCTGCTTTACAGGGAGGGGGAGGAAGCCTCCCGCGGATCAAAACCTTCGAATGTCATCTGGTCCGCATATTTATAGGTATGTTCGCGCCCGTTTGCATCCCTCACGGTCCAGGTAATGACCGGAATTCCGGTCGCTCTCTGTGCTGTGATGAACGTATTCGGCAGGTGGGGGTAGTGATAGGAAATGAAGTCGAGGCCAAGTTGCATGGCTTCGTCATGCTCGAAAAATTCCTCCGGTTTGTCGCCCATGGCCGTCAGGCCGAGCGGGTAGGGCGAACCGGCTTTTCTGAGATCGCGCAGGATGTGATAGTCGAAGCTCATCAGCGCCACCTTGCCCTGATAACCTTCGAGAACTTCGAGCACGGCTTCCGCGAACCCGTCGTCCTCGCCGTCGCCTTCGCGCCCCTTGATCTCTATGACCAGGGGCACCTTGCCGGCGACGAGTGCGAGCATCTGCTTCAGGGTCGGTATTTTGTCTTTGGTCTGGCCGACCGAAAGCATGCCGAGTTCCGCGGAGGTCTTCTCGCGGATGTCGCCCTTGATGCCGCAGAGCCGTTCGAGATCATGGTCGTGGAAGATCACCGGCACGCTGTCGGAGGCAAGCTGCACGTCGCATTCGATCGCAAAGCCGGCTTCCACCGCGCGCGAAAAGGCAGACAGGGTATTTTCCCACACCTGATGGTTCATGTCGTGAAAGCCGCGATGGGCGACCGGGAGGTCCTTGATCCAGGATGCGGAGGTCATGCTTCGATCTCGATGATGGCGTCGATTTCGACGGAGGCGTTGAGGGGCAGGCAGGCCATTCCGACGGCCGCACGGGCATGTTTGCCGGCATCGCCCAGCACGTTGGCGATCAGGTTGGAGGCGCCGTTGATGACGAGATGCTGCTCGACGAAATCAGGTGTCGACGCGACGAAGCCGTTGAGCTTCAAGACACGGCGGATCCTGCCAAGGTCGCCGCCGAGTGCCGCCTTCGCCTGGGCGAGGATGTTGATGGCGCAGAGTTCCGCTGCCCGCTGCGCTGCCGGCAGATCCACATCGCGCCCGACAAGGCCGGTTACCGCGACCTTGCCCCCTTCGATCGGCAACTGGCCGGAAAGATAAAGAGTATTGCCGCTGATCGTGTAGGGCACGTAATTGGCGGCGGGTGCTGCCGCGACGGGGAGCACGATCCCCATTTCCTGCAGGCGGCCTTCGATGGCTTCGGTCATTTTCGACTCCCGTTTTGTTGTAAAATCTTCAAAAATCCTGCATCAAGGCCTTAGCTTGGTCAGATGGCGTTCTTATAACATCACCAACTGAGTCCAACAGGAGAATGTGAATGTTGCGAATGAGCCTCGGGGTGATCCTTGCCGGCGGTCTGAGCCTTGTGGCTGCCACCTCCGCGGACGCGAATACCGACGCTGCCGCCCGGCTGCTCGTCCCGCATCGCGCCATTTACGACCTGAAGCTCAAGAACGCCTCCGAACGTTCCGGCATCGAAGGCATGTTCGGCCGCATGGTCTATGAGTTCACCGGCTCGGCCTGCACCGGTTTTTCCACCAATTTCCGGCTGGTCACCAAGATCAATACAGGCGAGGAGACGCGCCTTAGCGATCAGCAGACCACGACCTTCGAGGACATGGCCGCAAACCAGTTCCATTTCGAGACCAAGTCCTTCACCGACGAGCAGCTCGACAAGCAGCTGAGCGGCGACGCGTCGATCGTCGACAAGGGCATCAAGGTGGAAATCACCCAGCCCGACGGCCGTGAGATCGAATTGCCGTCGAGCGATTTTCCGACCAGCCACATGCTCGACGTTATCGCGAATGCCAAGCAGGGTAAGAGTTTCTTCGAGGCGCGGGTCTTCGACGGCTCGGAAAACGGTGACCAGGCGCTGCTGACCACGACGGTGATCGGCAAGTCGCAGACCGCGCAGAAGGACGATGTCGATGCCGACAAGGCCGGCGAGTTTGCGAAGTCTTCCTTCTGGCCGGTGACGATCGCCTATTTCAACGAAAATGCCGTCGGCGATCCGACCCCGGTCTACAACATGTCGTTCAAGCTCTATGAGAACGGCATCACCCGCGATCTCACCATGGATTACGGCGACTTCGTGCTGTCCGGCAGCCTTGCCAAGCTGGAGCTGTTGAAGCCGCAGCAGGACCCGTGCCCGGCGCCGGCGAAATAGTCGCCCCCCCGCTGATTACCGGTCACTCGCTTACGCTGAGGTAATTTCCTCAAGGCTCTTGCTTTTGCGGCAAATCGAATGTATGGCCAGCCGCATTCCACACGTAAGGCATGGGATTGTCCGGGAGAAATCCGGACCGTTCCGCCCGGTGGCATTCTCGAAGAGGGTGCTGTTCGCCTTGCGGAGGTTCAACCGGAAAAGGATAACTAGGCATGGCATTGCCCGATTTTTCTATGCGCCAGCTTCTCGAGGCAGGCGTTCACTTCGGCCACCAGACTCACCGCTGGAACCCGAAAATGAAGCCGTACATCTTCGGCGATCGTAACAACATCCACATCATCGATCTGGCCCAGACCGTTCCGATGCTGTCGCGCGCCCTTCAGGTCGTGTCCGACACCGTCGCCCGCGGCGGCCGCGTTCTGTTCGTCGGCACCAAGCGCCAGGCGTCCGAACTGATCGCCGACTCGGCCAAGCGTTCGGCCCAGTACTACGTCAACTCCCGCTGGCTCGGCGGCATGATGACCAACTGGAAGACCATTTCGAACTCGATCCAGCGTCTGCGCAAGCTCGACGAGATCCTGAACTCGGAACAGTCCGGCTATTCCAAGAAGGAGCGCCTGAACCTCGAGCGCGAACGCGAGAAGCTTGACAAGGCTCTCGGCGGTATCCGCGACATGGGCGGCACCCCGGACCTGATGTTCATCATCGACACCAACAAGGAAAAGATCGCCATCGACGAAGCCAAGCGCCTGGGCATCCCGGTCGTCGCCATCATCGATTCGAACTGCGATCCGGACCTCATCGACTACCCGATCCCGGGTAACGACGACGCTTCGCGCGCCATCGCTCTCTACACCGACCTGATCGCTCGCGCTGCCATCGACGGCATCGCTCGCCAGCAGGGCGCTTCGGGCCGTGACATCGGCGCCTCGTCTGAGGCTCCGATCGAGCCGGCGCTCGAAGGCGAAGCAGAAGCTGAAGCTTAAGGTCTGGATGGAGCGGCTTGGCCGCTCCTCCTTTCTGAAATTCGATCGAGGCCAGAGATACCATCCCTGGCCTTGGTCGTTTCAAGGCGATCCGCCACCGCTCCGTCGTCGAGGCGATCGCATGCATGATGTCTTCATCACGCTGTCACACTTCCGGGTACATTCGTCCCAAAACTTTTGAGTCCGCCGACGTTTTTCCGGCGAGAAGCACTTGAACCGACAAGAGGCAAAACAATGGCTGAAATCACCGCTGCACTGGTAAAGGAACTGCGCGAAAAGTCCGGCGCAGGCATGATGGACTGCAAGAAGGCGCTGACCGAAACGAACGGCGACATCGAAGCGGCAATCGACTGGCTGCGCGCCAAGGGCATTTCCAAGGCCGACAAGAAGTCCGGCCGGACCGCGGCTGAAGGCCTGATCGGCATTGCCAGCGCCGGCCACAGGGCCGTCGTCATCGAACTCAACTCGGAAACCGACTTCGTTGCCCGCAACGATGCCTTCCAGGACCTCGTCCGCGGCATCGCCGGCGTCGCCCTGACGACCGACGGTTCCGTCGAGGCGATCTCGGCTGCTACCTATCCCGCTTCCGGCAAGCCGGTTGCCGACACGATCAAGGACGCGATCGCCACGATCGGCGAGAACATGACGCTGCGTCGTTCCGCCCTGCTGCAGGTCGAGCACGGCGTCGTCGCGACCTACGTCCATAACGCTGCCGGCGACGGCATCGGCAAGCTCGGCGTTCTGGTTGCCCTGAAGTCGGTCGGCGACAAGGAAGTCCTGACTTCGCTCGGCCGTCAGGTCGCCATGCACATCGCTGCCACCAACCCGCTCGCCATCCGCGCCGAAGAAGTCGACGCGACTGTGGCCGAGCGCGAGCGCAACGTCTTCATCGAGCAGTCGCGCGCTTCCGGCAAGCCGGAAGCGATCATCGAAAAGATGGTCGACGGCCGCATGCGCAAGTTCTTCGAGGAAGTTGCTCTCCTGTCGCAGGCCTTCGTCATCAACCCGGACGTGACCGTCGGCCAGGCTGTCAAGGATGCTGAAAAGCTCGCAGGTGCTACGATCGAAGTCACCGGCATGGCCCGTCTTCTGCTCGGCGAAGGCGTCGAAAAGGAAGAATCGGATTTCGCCGCTGAAGTCGCAGCGGTCGCCAAAGGCTGATATTCGTTAGGTAAAGCTGTCGAAAGCGCAAGGGCACCGGTGACAAGCCGGTGCCCTTCGTGTATCCGCAAGCCGTTTGACCCTGCCCGTATTTTTGATTTCAAGGAGCCTCCATGTCGCCTCAGCCCCTCTACAAGCGTGTCTTGCTCAAGGCCTCCGGTGAAGCTCTGATGGGCGGCCAGGGTTTCGGCATCGATGTCGCGGTTGCCGATCGAGTCGCCTCCGATATTGCCGAAGCGCGCGCCATGGGCGTCGACGTCGGCGTGGTCGTCGGCGGCGGCAACATCTTCCGCGGCGTAGCCGTGGCGTCCAAGGGCGGCGACCGGGTGACCGGCGACCACATGGGCATGCTTGGCACCGTGATCAACGCCTTGGCGCTGGCCACGTCGCTGCGCAAGCTGAACGTCGACACCGTGGTTCTGTCGGCGATCTCGATGCCGGAAATCTGCGAGAGTTTCTCGCAGCGCCAGGCGGTGCATCACATGGCGCAGGGCAGGGTAGTGATCTTCGCTGGCGGCACCGGCAATCCATTCTTCACAACCGATTCGGCGGCTGCGCTGCGCGCGGCTGAAATCGGTGCGGAAGCGATCTTCAAGGGCACCCAGGTGGACGGTATCTATTCGGCCGATCCCAAGAAGGACCCGACGGCGACCCGGTTCGAGACACTGACGCATGGCGAAGTGCTCGAAAAGGGTCTGGCGGTGATGGATGTGGCGGCAGTGGCACTTGCCCGCGAAAACTCCATTCCGATCATCGTTTTTTCGATCCATGAGAAGGGCGGCTTCGCCCAAATCTTGACCGGCGGCGGCCGCAAGACCATCGTAGCGGACAATTGAGGCGCGGCGTCGCGGGCCGCCCAGACAACATACGGGAGTAGACGGATGAGTGGAATCGACCTCAACGATATTAAGCGCCGCATGGAAGGCGCGATCAACGCGTTCAAAAGCGATATCGCATCGCTGCGCACCGGCCGCGCCTCGGCCAACATTCTCGATCCGGTGATGGTCGAAGCCTACGGTTCGCGCGTGCCGCTCAATCAGGTGGCCAACATCACCGTGCCGGAAGCGCGCATGCTCGGCGTGTCCATCTGGGACAAGTCGATGGTCGGCGCCGTCGACCGTGCGATCCGCGAATCAAACCTCGGCCTCAACCCGATCGTCGATGGCCAGAACCTGCGCATTCCGCTCCCCGAGCTCAACGAGGAGCGCCGCAAGTCGCTGGTCAAAGTTGCGCATGACTATGCGGAGAAGGCCAAGGTTGCCGTGCGCCACGTCCGCCGCGATGGCATGGACGGCCTGAAAAAGGCCGAAAAGGACGGCGACATCGGCCAGGACGAGAGCCGCTCGCAGTCGGAAAAAGTGCAGAAGATGACGGATGATACGATTTCCGAAGTCGACCGCTTGCTTGCGGATAAGGAAAAGGAAATCATGCAGGTCTAACTTAGGCCTGGTTTGCCGCCATATTCCGGCGGCCAAAGGAGCCGTTTAGAATATGGTGAATCCCGAGCTTGAGATCATCCCTCAACACGTTGCCATTATCATGGATGGTAATGGACGCTGGGCCAACAAGCGCGGGCTTCCTCGTACGGTCGGACACAGCAAGGGCGTCGAAGCGGTTCGCGAAACGGTGCGGGCTGCCGGCGATGCCGGTGTCAAATATCTGACGCTCTTTGCGTTTTCTTCGGAGAACTGGAGCAGGCCCGAAACCGAGGTGAGGGATCTGCTCGGTCTCCTCCGGCGCTTCATCCGCCAGGATCTGGCCGAATTGCACCGCGAGAATGTCCGCATCCGGGTGATCGGCGAACGCGAGAAGCTGCGCAGCGACATTCTTCCGCTTCTTCTCGAAGCCGAGGAAACGACAAGGTTCAATACGGCACTGACGCTGGTCATCGCCTTCAACTACGGTGCTCGCGACGAGATCGCCCGTGCCGTCGCGATGCTCGCCCGCGACGTCGAAGCTGGTGTCCTCAAGGCTTCCGAGATCGACCCGGACAAGATCAGCGCAAAGCTGGATACCGCCGGCATTCCCGATCCGGACCTCATCATCCGCACCAGCGGCGAGGAGCGGCTTTCGAATTTTCTGCTCTGGCAGGCGGCCTATTCCGAGCTGGTCTTCCTGCCGGACTACTGGCCCGATTTCGATCGGAAACTCTTCTTCGACGCCCTGAAGATTTATGCCTCCCGCGACCGGCGCTTCGGCGGCCTGTCGAACAAGACGATAGCGGTGGGTGGTTGATGAGCACTGAACTGAGGCGCCGAATCGCATCCGCGGTGGTTCTGGCGATCGTGGTGCTGGCGGCCACCTGGTATGGCGGCCTGGCGTTCCGCATGGTGGCCGCCGCCATGGCGGTCCTGATCTATTACGAATGGTCGACGATCACGCGGGCCGCCGAGCGCGATTTTCGTGCGAACGCCTTCGGCTGGGTCGCGATTTTTCTGATCGCCATCGACCTGCTGGTCGACGAAGGTGAGCTCTCGGTTGCGATTCTCGGCGGCGCGATAGTCACTGCCGTTCTTCTCGTGCTGCTGCGCAAGGGCAGCTGGTGGCTTCCGGGCGGCATCCTCTACGCAGGCTTGAGCGGGATCTCGCTGGCGGCGATCCGCGCCGAAGACCAGGCGGGGTTCGTTGCGACCCTCTTCATCTTCGCGGTCGTCTGGGCGACCGATATCCTCGCCTATTTCGTCGGCCGCGCTCTCAAGGGGCCGAAACTTGCACCGCGCATTTCGCCCGGCAAGACCTGGTCCGGTGCGGTCGGCGGTACGGTGTCCGGCGTGATCGCAAGTTCCGCCCTGACGCTCGGCGTCTTCTCCCGGCTGTCTGCCTGGACGGTTGCGATCGCATTTCTGCTTTCCGTCGCCAGCCAGATCGGCGACCTGTTCGAGTCCTTCATCAAGCGCCGGTTCGGCGTGAAGGATTCCAGTCACCTCATTCCGGGGCATGGCGGCGTCATGGATCGCGTCGACGGCCTCGTTTTCGCCTGTTTCGCAGCGTTCCTGCTAACGCTTGTTTATACGGCCACGACGGGCCATCTTGATGTATCGGTTGCGGGCTTCCTCTTCGGGTTTTGAGGTCTGGGCAGCCGGTACAATGTTGAAACGGAAATTTTGATGGCCATCCTCAGCTTCCTTACCGGCTATATCATCCCCTTCGTGCTGGTACTGTCCCTGCTCGTCTTCGTGCATGAGATGGGCCACTATCTTATCGGACGCTGGTGCGGCATCCGGGTCACCGCCTTCTCTGTCGGCTTCGGGCCGGAGCTTGTCGGCTTCACCGACAGTCATGGCACTCGCTGGAAGCTCTCAGCGATCCCGCTTGGCGGTTACGTCAAGTTCTTCGGCGACGAGGACGCCGCGAGCCTGCCGGATGCAAGCGGCCTTGCGGGCATGAGCGAGGAAGAAAAGGCTCAGACGCTGGCTGGCGCCAAGCTCTGGAAGAGGGCCGCCACCGTTGCTGCCGGCCCGATCGCCAATTTCATCCTGGCGATTGCCATCTTCGCCGTCCTCTTCAGCGTCTACGGCAAGGTCGTCGCCGATCCCGTGGTCGCCGAGGTTCAGCCGGGAAGCGCTGCCCTCGCGGCCGGCGTTGAGCCCGGCGATCGGCTGGTGGCGCTCGACGGTTCCCGCATCCGGACTTTCGACGATGTACGGCGTTATGTCAGCATCAGGCCGGACACCCCGATCGTGGTGACGGTCGAGCGCAACGGCCAGGATCTCGATCTGCCGATGGTGCCGAAGCGCTCCGAGGTCACCGACCAGTTCGGCAACAAGGTCGAGCTCGGCCTGATCGGCATCGTCACCAACGAACAGCGCGGCAATTTCCGCATCGAGACGTTCACGCCGCTGCAGGCCGTTGCAGAAGGCGTCACCGAGACCGGCCATATCGTCACCGGCACCTTCCGCTATATCGGCAATCTGGTGACCGGACGGATGAAGGCTGACCAGCTCGGCGGGCCGGTCCGGGTCGCTCAGGCGTCGGGCCAGATGGCGACGCTCGGCTTTGCGGCGGTGGTTCAGCTCGCAGCTGTTCTTTCCGTCTCGATCGGGCTTTTGAACCTCATGCCTGTGCCAGTTTTGGACGGCGGTCATCTCGTCTTTTACGCGATCGAGGCCATCCGCGGCCGACCGCTCGGCGCGGGTGCGCAGGAGATCGCCTTCCGCATCGGGCTTGCGATGGTTTTGAGCCTCATGGTCTTCGCGACCTTCAACGACATCAGCAATCTGATCGGCTGATGTCCTTCAAATCGTAAAAGAAACTGTTTATTCACCATGTTTCCAACAGTTGCGTGGCCATTGGGTCACGCAAGGGAAGTAAGTAAACAGAAATTAACGCGATACCTTGCTTGTAGGTCAAAAGAAGGTAAAACGACACACGTGGCCGGAGTCGGGCACCACCCGCCGAGGGACAACGGGAAAAGGTAAGAATTGAAATGAAGGCTGGTTCAAAGTTCTTGAACGCAGTGTCGGCGTTTGCGCTGTCTGCTAGTGTTGTTGCATCGGGCGCAGGTGTACTGGTACTTGCTTCCGCACTTTCTGCCGAAGCGGCGGTTATCCGGAGTGTTCAGGTCCGCGGCGCACAGCGCGCCGGCGAGGAGGCTGTCCGTTCCAACCTGACCATCCGCCCGGGTGTCAACTTCTCCAATAACGACATCGATGAATCGGTCCGCAAGCTCTATTCGACCGGCTATTTCTCGGATGTCAAAATCAGTGTTTCCGGCAGCACGCTCGTCGTGTCGGTGAGCGAGAACCAGCTCATCAACCAGGTCGTGTTCAACGGCAACCGCAAGATCACCGACGACAAGCTTCAGGCAGTCGTTCAGACCCAGCCGCTCGGCCCGTACAATCAGGCATTGGTGGACGCAGATATCCAGCGTCTGCGCGAAGCCTATCGCGCGATCGGCCGCAGCGACGTCCAGATCACCACGCAGACCGCCGATGTCGGCCAGGGGCGTGTCAACCTTGCCTTCGTCATCAACGAAGGTGACCGCACAAAGATCGCCGACATCAGTTTCGTCGGAAACCAGGCCTATGGCGATGGCCGCCTGAAGTCGGTTCTGATCACCAAGGAATCCGGTCCGCTGTCCTTCCTGACCCGCAAGGACGTCTACAGCGAGGACAAACTGCGCGCCGACGAGGAAGCGCTGCGTCAGTTCTATTATAACCACGGCTATCCCGACTTCCGCGTCATCTCGTCGGAAGCGGTGCTCGATGAATCGGGCAACAAGTACAATATCAGCTTCACGGTCGAGGAAGGCCAGCGTTACGAGTACGGCAACGTCTCGGTGGAATCCACGGTCGAGGGCATCAGCGGCCAGGACCTCGAAGGTCTGGTTCAGACCCGCGCCGGCAGCGTCTACAATGCCCGCGAAATCCAGAAGTCGATGGAAGCGATCTCCAAGCGCGTCGCTGCGGCCGGTTATCCGTTCGCTCGCGTCACGCCGCGCGGCGATCGCAACATGGAAAACCACACGATCGGTGTTTCCTACCTCGTCGATCAGGGCGAGCGCGCCTATGTCGAGCGCATCGAGATCCGCGGCAACACCCGCACGCGTGACTATGTCATCCGCCGCGAATTCGATTTCAGCGAAGGCGATGCCTTCAACCAGGAAATGATCTCGCGCGCCAAGCGTCGCCTTGAGGCGCTCGGTTATTTCACGACCGTCAACATCTCGACCTCGCAGGGCACTTCGCCTGACCGCGTCGTCATCGTTGTCGATGTCGAGGACCAGCCAACCGGTTCGTTCGGTATCGGCGCCGGTTACTCTGCGGGCGGCGACGGCTTCCTGCTCGAAGCTTCGATCGAAGAAAAGAACTTCCTCGGCCGCGGCCAGTTCATCCGCGTCGCAGTCGGCGGTGGTCTCGACGAAGCCCGCAGCTACAACCTTTCGTTTACCGAGCCCTACTTCCTCGGTTACCGTCTGGCAGCCGGTTTCGACCTCTTCAAGAGCTCGACCTCTTCGAACAGCTATTACGACTATGAAGAGCAGGGTGTCACCTTGCGTGTGACGGCGCCGATCACCGAAGATCTGGCAACCACGTTCCGCTACACCTACAAGGAAATCCAGTACGAGAACGACGGGGCCTTCGGTAGTGACGGTCTTCCCGGCACCGCTGACGATAACCTTTCGTCGCCCTACATCTCGATGATCGATAACGGCAAGTTCGTTCAGTCGTCGATCTCGCAGACGTTGACCTACAACACGCTCGACAGCCAGACGCTGCCGCGCGAAGGTATCTACGCGACGGTCACGCATGAATATGCCGGTCTCGGTGGTGACTCCGACTTCTACAAGATCTCCGGCCGTGCCCGTTATTTCCAGCTTCTGTCGACCGAAGCTGACCTGATCGGCTCCATCGCGGTTGGAGCCGGCCATGTGGTCTCCACCGGCGACAATCTGCATGTCTTCGACCAGTTCACGATCGGCGGTCGTCAGATCCGCGGCTTCGAAAACGACGGTATCGGTCCGCGTACGACCGATCACGGCGATGCGCTCGGCGGCACGACCTACTTTACGGCCTCTGCCGAAATGACAATGCCGATGCCGGCTGTTCCGGAAGACTTTGGTCTGCGTGCTGCCGTCTTCGCCGATGCCGGTACCCTTTACGGCAATGATGTCCCGCTCGGCACCAGCACCGCGCAGGGCACCAGCATGAACTGGCGCGCTTCCGTCGGTGCGGGTATCATGTGGGCGTCGCCGTTCGGCAACATCCGCTTCGACTACGCGCATCCGGTCATGAAGGAAGACTTCGACGAAACCCAGGAATTCCGGTTCAGCATGGCGAACCAGTTCTGATCGTTTCCGCTCGCGGTTGCGGGCGGAAATCTGTTCTGGAGCTTCAGCTTTATGGACCACAATGAATTCTTTCCGCCCCATGATGGCGTGAGCCTGCGCGAGTTGGCCGCCCTTCTTGGGGCTGAACTGCTTGATGGCACTGCCGGCGATCGGCTGATCCGTTCCGTCGCACCCGTAGCGCGGGCCGGCGAGGGTGAGATTTGTTATATCCTGTCCCGGAAAAGCCGGCACGAACTGGAAAGCTGCAAGGCTTCCGCGATTATCTGTGATACCGCGATCCGTTCGATCATTCCGGCCCATATCCCGGTTTTGCTGACAAAGACCCCACACACGGCGTTTGCGCAGGCCGGCGCTATTCTGCATCCGGTCGCGATGCGGCCGTCTCCGATCACTTCTTTTCCGCCGGGCATTTCGCCGGCCGCGTTTGTCGATCCGACTGCCAGGCTCGAACCGGGCGTCGAGATCGAGCCCATGGCCGTGATCGGTGCGCGGGCGGAGATCGGCACCGGCACTCGCATCGGCGCCGGAACCATCATCGGCGCCGACGTCAAGATCGGTAGGGATTGCACGATCGCTGCCGGGTCGAGCGTGGTCGCGGCTCTCATCGGCAATGGCGTGATCATTCACAACGGCGTCCGCATCGGCCAGGACGGCTTCGGTTTTGCGCCGGGTCCGCGCGGCATGCTGAAGATCGTCCAGATCGGCCGCGTCATCATCCAGGACAATGTCGAGATCGGCGCCAACACGACGGTCGACCGCGGCGCCATGGACGACACGGTCATCGGCGAAGGTACCAAGATCGACAATCAGGTTCAGATTGCCCACAACGTTCGTATCGGCCGTCATTGCGGCATCGCCAGCGGTGCCGGAATCGCCGGTTCGACGCGGATTGGCGACGGCGTATTGATCGGCGGCGCATCCGGTATTAATGGACACATCTCGATTGGTGACGGCGTCCAGATTGCCGCTATGAGCGGCGTGGTGGCGGATATCCCGGCCGGCGCGCGTTACGGTGGTATTCCCGCCCGCCCGATGCCGGATTTCCTTCGCGACATCGCGGAAATCATGATGCGTTCGGATGAGCGGGCGAAACGCAGAGGAGAAAAGAAGAATGACTGATGAGACCAAGCCGGTGCTCGGCGCGGCCGATATTCAGGAAATCATGAAGCTGCTGCCGCACCGCTATCCTTTTCTCCTGGTCGATAAGATCGTCGAGATCGACGGCGACAATTCCGCGATCGGCATCAAGAACGTCACCGCCAATGAGCCGCATTTCACTGGACATTTCCCGGAGCGGCCGATCATGCCGGGCGTGCTTCTGGTTGAGGGCATGGCTCAGACTGCCGGCGCCATCTGCGCCAGGAAAGAAGGCGAGGGCGGCAATCTCGTCTACTTCATGACCATCGACAATGCCCGCTTCCGCAAGCCGGTTGTGCCGGGCGACCGGGTCGAATTCCATGTCACCAAGCAGAAACAGCGCGGCAATATCTGGAAATTCCATTGTGACGCGAAGGTGGACGGCGTACTTGTTGCCGAAGCCGATATCGGCGCGATGATCCGGCGCAAGGACGAAGAATGAGCAGCATTGCAGCCAGCGCGCGCATCCATCCGTTAGCTTTGGTCGAGGACGGCGCCGTCATCGGCGAGAACGTCGTCGTCGGCCCGTTTTCGCATGTCGGCCCGCGCGTGGTGCTGAAGGATGGTGTCGAACTGCTGTCGCATGCCGTGGTGAGCGGTCGCACCGAGATCGGCCGTAACTGCCGTATCTTTCCGATGGCGGTCATCGGCGGCGTTTCCCAGAGCCTGCATGAGGCAGGCGAGGATTCGACGCTGACGGTCGGCGACAATTGCGTCATGCGCGAAGGCGTGACGATGAATTGCGGCACGGTTGGCGGCGGCGGCAAGACGGTGGTCGGCAACAACTGCCTGTTCCTCGCCAATTCGCACGTCGCGCATGACTGTCAGCTCGGCAACGATATCATCATGTCGAACAACGTCATGCTGGCCGGCCACGTCCACGTGGCGGACCGGGCGATCTTGGGCGGCGGTTGCGCCGTGCATCAGTTCACCCGCATCGGCCGCCAGGCCTTTATCGGCGGACTTTCAGCCGTCAATTACGACGTCATCCCCTATGGCATGCTGAACGGCAATCCGGGCGTCCTCGGCGGCCTGAACGTCGTCGGCATGACCCGCGCCGGCATCGAGCGGGCGACCATCCATACCGTCCGCCGCGCCTTCAAGCAGATCTTCGAGGGCGAGAGCAACATCCGCGCCAACGCAGCGGCGATCCGCGACGACTACGCCGATTGCAAGGAAGCGATGGAAATCCTCGATTTCATCGCGGCCGAGAGTGATCGTGCCATTTCCTCGACCTTCCGCGGCAAAGGCTGATCCCGCATGGCCGGCCTCCCGAGCCTTGCGCCGAAGGGCCGGCTGGCGATCATCGCCGGGAAGGGCTTTTTGCCCCTCTATGTGGCGAAAGCCGCCCAGGCGGCCGGTGAAGCGCCTCTGATCATAGCGCTCGCAAGCGAATCCGATCAGAGCTTCGATGGTTTCGAAGCGGTCTCCATTGGCGTCGGTGACCTTTCGGCGATCGAGCGCCTGTTTCGCGACAAGGGCATCACCCGCGTCATCCTGTCGGGCGGTGTCGCCCGAAGGCCCGACTGGCGCGATATCAATCCGACTTTCCGTACCATCCTGAAGGTCCCCTCGGTCGTCCGCACGCTTCTTTCCGGCGGCGACGATTCGGTGCTCCAGATGGTCATCAAACTCATCGAGGCGATGGGCTGCGAGGTGCTGGGCGCGCACGACATCGTGCCCGGCCTGCTTGCGAAGACGGGTCCGCTCGGCACCCATGCGCCGTCGGAAGATGACCGGCGCGATATCGATCGGGCCTCCGAAGCCGCCAAACGTCTCGGCGAGCTCGATATCGGCCAGGGCGCGGTCAGCGTCGGCGGACGTGTCGTGGCTTTGGAAGGCGTCGAGGGCACGGACCGGATGCTGGAGCGGGTGGCGGCCTTGCGCGCCGAAGGCCGCATTTCGGCCCGCCGCAAGGGCGTGCTCGTCAAGCTCTGCAAACCGCAGCAGGACATGCGCGCCGATCTGCCGACGATCGGCCCGTCGACCATCGAAAACGCCATCAAGGCCGGTCTCGCCGGCATCGCCGTGGAGGCGGGACGCGCTTTGGTGCTGGAAGAATCCAAGATGATTGCCGCGGCCGATGCTGCCGGTATTTTCGTCTGCGGCATCGATCCCGGCCTGCCGCAGGGAGGATTGTAATGGTCAGGACCTTGAAGGTCGGCGTCATAGCCGGCGAAGTATCCGGCGATCTTCTCGGCGGCGATCTGATCACAGCCCTGAAGGCAGCTCATGACGGCCCGGTCGAACTCGTCGGCGTAGGTGGCGAGGCGTTGGAGGCTCAGGGTCTTGTCTCGCTCTTCGACTTTTCCGAACTGTCGATCATGGGGCTCACCCAGGTGATCGCCCGCCTGCCGAACCTGATCAAGCGGATCAAACAGACGGCAGCCGCCATCGTTGCGGCACAGCCGGATGTGCTGATCATCATAGACAGCCCCGATTTCACCCATCGCGTCGCCAGGAAAGTGCGCGCCGCTCTGCCGGACCTGCCGATTGTCGATTATGTCTGCCCGAGCGTCTGGGCGTGGAAGGAATACCGCGCCAAGGCGATGCTCGCCTATGTCGATCATGTCTTGGCTGTGCTGCCGTTCGAGCCTGAGGCCATGAAGCGCCTCGGCGGGCCGGAAACCACCTTCGTCGGCCATCGTCTGACAGCCGATCCGTCGCTCCTCAAGGTCCGCGGCATCCGGGCCGGACGCCCGGTGAAGGCGCCGGGGGAAGAAAAGACGATCATGCTTCTGCCGGGTTCCCGTTCGGCGGAGATCAAGGCGTTGCTACCGATCTTCGGTGAGGCGGCCCGCGAGTTCGTTGCCCGCAACGGACCGACGCGCTTTGTGCTGCCAACGGTTCCCCGCCAGGAAAAGCTGGTGCGGGAGATCGCCGCTGGTTTCGAGGGCAAGCTGGAGATCACCACCGATCCGGACGGCAAATGGGCGGCATTCGCTGAGGCCGATGCATCGCTTGCGGCGTCCGGAACGGTGATCCTTGAGCTTGGCCTAGCCGGAATCCCGGTGGTCTCGGCCTACAAGACCGACTGGCTGATCACCATGCTCGCCAAACGCATCAAGACCTGGTCCGGCGCTCTGCCGAACCTGATCGCCGATTATGCGGTGGTGCCGGAATACGTCAACGAGGTGGTGCGGCCGGCAAGCCTCTGCCGCTGGGCCGAGCGGCTTTCGTCCGATACGATGCAGAGGCGCGCCATGCTGGAGGGCTTCGACCTCACCTGGGAGCGCCTGCAGGTGCCTGTGCCGCCGGGCGAAGCGGCCGCCGGCATCGTTCTTGAGGTTCTGGACACTAAAAAACCCGGTCGTTTCTGACCGGGTTTTTTGTTGGGTGCCGATTGCGGATTAACGCTTGGAAACCGGAATGTAGTCCCGCTGCGCTTCGCCGGTATAGAGCTGACGCGGGCGGCCGATGCGCTGCTGCGGATCTTCGATCATTTCGGCCCACTGGGCGATCCAGCCGACGGTGCGGGCGAGAGCGAAGAGCACGGTGAACATGGTGGTGGGGAAGCCCATCGCCTTCAGCGTGATGCCCGAATAGAAGTCGATGTTCGGGTAGAGCTTCTTCTCGATGAAATACTCGTCGGTGAGCGCGATGCGCTCCAGTTCCATCGCGACCTGCAGGAGCGGATCGTCCTTGTGGCCGAGTTCGCCGAGCACTTCATGCGTGGTCTTCTGCATGATCTTGGCGCGCGGATCGTAGTTCTTGTAGACGCGGTGGCCGAAGCCCATCAGGCGGAAAGGATCGTTCTTGTCCTTGGCGCGGGCGATGTATTCCGGGATTTTGTCGACCGAGCCGATTTCCGTCAGCATGTTGAGCGCTGCTTCGTTGGCGCCGCCATGAGCCGGGCCCCAGAGGCAGGCAATGCCAGCCGCGATGCAGGCGAACGGGTTGGCACCCGAGGAACCGGCGAGGCGGACCGTCGAGGTCGAAGCGTTCTGCTCGTGGTCGGCATGCAGGATGAAGATGCGGTCCATGGCGCGCGACAGAACCGGATTGACCACATACTCTTCGCACGGAACGGCAAAGCACATGCGCAGGAAGTTCGACGCATAGTCCAGGTTGTTCTGCGGATAAACGAAGGGCTGGCCGATATGATACTTGTAGGCCATCGCGGCAAGCGTCGGCATCTTGGCGATCATGCGCAGCGAAGCGACCATGCGCTGGTGCGGATCGGTGATGTCGGTCGAGTCGTGATAGAAGGCCGACAGTGCGCCGACGCAGCCGCACATGACGGCCATCGGATGGGCGTCGCGGCGGAAGCCGGTGAAGAAGCGGCTCATCTGCTCATGCACCATCGTGTGATGGGTCACGCGATAGTCGAAGTCCTTCTTCTGCGCAGCGGTCGGAAGTTCCCCGTAAAGCAGCAGGTAGCAGGTTTCCAGAAAGTCGCCATGCTCGGCGAGCTGTTCGATCGGATAACCGCGATGCAGCAGGATGCCCGCGTCGCCATCGATATAGGTGATCTTGGATTCGCAAGACGCCGTCGAGGTGAAGCCAGGGTCGTAGGTGAAGGTACCGGTGTGCTTGTAGAGAGCGCCGATATCGACCACGTCAGGACCGATCGTGCCCGACTTGACCGGAAGGTCGACCTTCTTGTCACCGATTACCAGATTTGCGCTTGTTTCCGTCATGCTGATCCTCCAACCTTTTGGCGGCATGGCGCCCTAAAAGCGCCACAAGAATTAAGCGTCCACCGTTTAGCTATATGATCCGAAAGCTGATGCCAAGCTGTCGTGACGGCATTTTGTGCAGCGCGAAAAATTATTGGGCAGCGGCTTTTGCTTGGATGTCCAACTTCCTGTTGCAAGCCCTTTTCGCGGCCCGGAATTCCCGATATTTAACGGCCGGTTGACGGCCGGGGAGGAAACGCGCAGGTTGCATTGCCGCATGTTTGGCGGTGGGGCGAACAGAGCGTTTCATGCCGGAGGAAGATGCATTCCCGACGCGTGCCGAGGCAGGGAAGCTGATATCCCCGTCGCCGGATCTGCGCGTAAACGGAGGCTCATCCGACTCGGTCAAGGTCCGGGATCTGGCCGAACTTTTTCCCGCGATCAAACGCCACCCACCGGTTCACACGTCAGGCGGCTCCTTTCGCCGCTCGACGAGCCGACGCCTTGACCGGCTGCGGCGCCGCCTCCCGGTCATGCTGGAGGAGGAAGTGGCCCATGGCCACGGCTTCCTTTTTCTGCCCGTTGTCGTCGGGGCAGGGGCCGCCTGCTGGTTTGCTCTGCCGCAGACCCCGGCTTTCTGGCCGTATTTCCTCCTCTTTTGCGCCTGCGCGATGTTTGTGGCCGTCTCGCGCTACCGGTCCGGTGCCACGCACCTCTTGCCGCTCGCTCTCACGCTCTTCCTCGCAGGCATGATGCTGGCGCAGTTCGAGACCTGGAGGCGGTCCACCGTGATTCTCGATACGCCGGTGACGACCGAGCTCGCCGGCGTGGTCGAGCGCAGGGAGGTCGATGCCCGGGGCAACTGGCGTTACATCGTCCGCATCGAGCGGACCGACAATCCGCAAGTCAGGCGCCCACCGCAGCGTGTATCTCTGCTGGCAAGGTCCCGCCATGAACCCGCCCGGACCGGCGAGACGATCAGCGGCCGCGCCCGCATTTCGCCCCCGTCGGGACCCGCCCTGCCAGGCCTCAACGATTTTGCCTTTTCCTCTTATTTCGATGGCATCGGTGCGGTTGGATTTTTCTATGGACGGCCGAAAAAGCAGGCTGCCGTCCAATCGGACCGGAGCTGGGTTGGGCAGGTCGAAACCGGGCTTTTCGATCTGCGCAGCGCAATCGCAACCCGTATCCGGGAGACCGTGCCCGGAGATCCCGGCGCCTTTGCCGCGGCGATCGTCACGGACGAGCGCCGGGCGATTTCCGAAGACACCACCGAGGCGCTGCGCCTGTCGGGCCTCGCCCATATCGTCGCCATTTCCGGGCTGAACATGGCGCTGGCCGCCGGCATCTTCTTTGTCGGCGTGCGCACCGTGCTTTCCGTCTTCACGGGCTTCGCCCAGGCCTATCCGGTCAAGAAGATCGCCGCATTCGGCGCGCTGATGATGGCGACGGCCTACTACCTGATCTCCGGTTTCGGCGTTTCCGCCGAGCGGGCCTATATCATGATGGCGATCATGCTGGTCGCCGTGCTTTTCGATCGCCCGTCGATCAGCCTGCGCAATGTCGCGCTGTCCGCTTTGGTCATCATCGCCATGTCGCCCTCGGAAATACTGGGACCGAGCTTCCAGATGTCGTTTGCCGCCACCGCTGCCCTGGTCGCCGGCTACGCGCTCTGGAAACACAGGGCGGAACGCCGTGATCCCGAACCTCTGCCATTCCGTCACCCTGTGGTGACGCCGCTGTTGGCGTCCTGGAATTTCGCGGCCGGCGTCTTCGTGACCTCGCTGATCGGCGGCATCTCGACGGCGATGTTCTCGGTCGAGCATTTCCACCGTATCGCCACCTACGGCCTTGCCGCCAACCTCGCCGCCATGCCGATCATCTCCTTCGTGGTCATGCCGGCGGGGCTGGCCGGCATGCTGCTGATGCCGTTCGGCCTCGATGCTCCCTTCATGAAGCTCATGGGCCTCGGCCTGGAGTGGGTGATCGCCATTGCCAAACACATCGCGGCCTGGGGCGGCGATGTCGGCACAGGGCGGCAGCATCCCTGGTTCCTGGCCGTCGCGACGGCAGGGTTTCTGCTGCTGACGCTGCTGAGGACGAGACTGAGACTGATAGGCCTACCGCTGATGGCGACCGCTCTGCTGCTTTCCTGGCAGGAGCGGTCGATGCCCCTCCCGGACATCCTGATCTCGGAAGACGGGACGATGGTCGCACTTGTCGATGGAGAAGGGGTCGCCACCAATCGCGCCCGCCCGCCCGACTTTGTCTACGACCAATGGAAGAGGGCACTTCTGCTCGGCGATCCCACCAAGCCCGAAATGTCGCCACCCAGGGACAAGCCTCCCGACGAGAGGCCACCCGACGACAAGCCTCCCGGCGAGAAAACCAACGGGCGCCGCGAACTGACACCGCAGGAACTCGAAACGGCAAAATCGAGTATAAAACAGGCGCCTGCCGGCCGCTTCACCTGTGAGCCGACCGCCTGGTGTGCGGCAGGCACCGGCAAGGGCATCGTCATCGCTGTCGAGGATAGCCGTTATGCAGGCGCCGCCTGCGATGCCGCCAATCTTGTCATTGCGCCGCGTGCCCGCTTCGACCAATGCCGGTCCGGCGCCCTGATGATCAATGGTGCCACGCTTCGCAAGGCGGGCGCCCTGGAGATTTTCCTCAACGGCGCGACCGACATTCGGCGCTGGCAGGCCCGTGCGGCCATGGCGGGCGCAGACCGTCCCTGGAGCAGGCACCGCCACTATGATTGGCGAAGCCAGGCGTTCGACAGATCGTTGCCGGAACCGCTCCGGCGGATGATCAATGATAACGGCGGATGAGACCGACGAGCTTGCCCTGGATTTTCACCCGGTCCGGCCCGAAGATGCGGGTTTCGTAGGCGGGGTTGGCGGCCTCGAGGGCGATCGATGCGCCGCGGCGGCGGAAGCGCTTCAGCGTCGCTTCCTCGTCGTCCACCAGCGCCACAACGATATCGCCCGGATTGGCCGTATTGCTGTTGCGGATGATCACGGTGTCGCCGTCCAGGATGCCGGCCTCGATCATCGAATCGCCCTTGACCTCGAGCGCATAATGTTCGCCTGAACCGATCATCTCGGCTGGCACCGCGATGTCATGCGTGTTGTTCTGGATCGCCGAGATCGGCACGCCGGCGGCGATGCGGCCCATGACCGGAACGGTCGTGGCGTTCGAAGAGTCGTCGTTGGCGGCGGGTTTCTGAGGCGCCGCGACCGGCTGCGGTTTGCCGAGGCTGCCCTCGATGACGCTTGGCGAAAAACCGCGCCGCGGCTGCATGCTCGGCGAATAGGCTTCCGGCAGCTTGATGACTTCGAGCGCCCGGGCCCGGTTCGGCAGGCGGCGGATGAAGCCGCGTTCCTCAAGTGCCGTGATCAGGCGGTGGATGCCGGACTTGGATGCGAGGTCGAGAGCGTCCTTCATTTCGTCGAATGACGGCGGGACGCCGGATTCCTTCATGCGTTCGTGAATGAACAGAAGCAATTCCTGTTGTTTGCGCGTGAGCATCTTTTGGCACCCTCAGAGTCGGAAACAAATCCAGAACAGACACTATATGTTCCATATGTGTTCCGCAAGTCCCTAAATTTTCGTGAAGTATGATGATTTTTTCTTCATAGATGCGTGCCAGATATCTCGTGTCTCACCACTTGCGCGGCGCGAGCCCGCTGCCAAAGTAGCTATGCGATTCCAATCCCGGGGGCCCTCGCGTGAACGCAAGACCGATCGATCATCTCGTGCTGCCGGTGGCGGGACTTACCGCTGCGCGTTCCCGGCTCACGAAGCTCGGTTTTACAGTTGCGCCCGACGCTTTTCATCCTTTCGGCACAGCCAATGCTTGTGTGTTCTTCTCGGATGGCAGCTATCTGGAGCCGCTGGCCCTTGCCAATCGCCGCCATGCGAGCGCTGCCGCCAAGCGCGGCAACGTTTTTACCGCACGCGATCTGGCCTTCCGCGGGGCACGCGACAGGCAGGGCTTCTCGGGGCTCGTTGTCGCCACGGGCGACGCGATGGCCGATCACGCGCGTTTCAAAATGCGTGGCGTCTCGGCAGGCGACGTGCTGGAATTTTCCCGCGGGATGACCTTGCCCGACGGCTCCGAAACCGAGGCGAGCTTCCGGCTGGCTTTTGCGGCAGATGACCGGGCACCCGACTTCCTGATGTTTTCCTGCCAGCGCATCAACCCTCTGCCGGCCGATCGCGGCGAACTGGAGCGCCATTCCAATGCGGTCTTGGGGCTGGGCGAGATCATTCTGTCGGCATCGGCGCCCTCCGATTTCTCAGCCCTGGCCGAGCAGGTGCTGATGACAAAGGCCAAGCCGGAGCCTGCATCGCTCGAGCTTGCCGCGGCCAATGCCCGCATTCGCATCCTGCAGGATCACGAACTCGAAGCGGAATTCGCCCTTCCGTCGACGCCGGGCGCCGAAGGCCTGCGCGGCCGGGCGATCATCTTCAAGACGGCCGATCTTGCCGTGACAGAGATCACCCTTGCTGCTAATGACGTCGCATTCGTCCGCCGGGAGGGCCGTGTTCTCGTCTCGGCGGCGCCCGGCCAGGGTGTTTTGTTCGGCTTCGAGGAATAGGTTCATGGAAGTTACCGCCAATCCACGCGTCTCCGTCGGCGAAGGAGACGGCAAGGTGGTTTTCGCGCAGGATGCAAAGCTGTCGCTGATCGCCGGCCCCTGCCAGATGGAAAGCCGCGACCACGCCTTCATGATGGCGGATGCGCTGAAGGAACTCTGCGGCAAGCTCGGCATCGGCCTCGTCTACAAGTCCTCCTACGACAAGGCCAACCGCACGTCGATTTCCGGCAAGCGCGGCATCGGGCTCGAAACCGCCATGGAGATCTTCGCCGACCTCAAGAAGGAATTCGGGTTTCCGGTCCTGACCGACATTCACACGGAAGAGCAATGCGCCGTCGTGGCGGAGACGGTCGACATCCTGCAGATACCGGCTTTCCTCTCCCGCCAGACGGACCTGCTTGTCGCAGCCGCCAGGACCGGCCGCGTCATCAACGTCAAGAAGGGCCAGTTCCTGGCGCCCTGGGACATGAAGAACGTGCTCGCCAAAATCACCCAGAGCGGCAACCCGAACGTTCTGCTGTGCGAACGTGGCGCCTCCTTTGGCTACAACACGCTGGTCTCCGACATGCGTTCGCTGCCGATCATGGCGTCCATGGGCGCGCCGGTGATCTTCGATGCGACGCATTCCGTACAGCAGCCTGGCGGGCAGGGAGGCTCCACAGGAGGAGACCGCACCATGGTGCCGGTCCTCGCGCGGGCAGCGGTCGCCGTCGGCATAGCGGGCCTGTTCATCGAAACGCACGAGGACCCGGACAACGCGCCCTCGGACGGCCCCAACATGGTGCATCTGAAGGACATGCCGCGGCTGCTCGAAAAGCTGCTTGCGCTCGATGCCGTCGCCAAGGCGGTTTGAGCCCGCTCACAAAAAGCGCGCAAACTGCTTCGATTGTAATTTTCGTGTCATTGATTATGAGACATTTTCAGTGACCTCATGACGTCAAGTCCAAACCCAGGGAGAGACCCTTGACCGCCATCACCGATATCATCGCACGCGAAATTCTCGACAGCCGCGGCAATCCGACCGTCGAGGTGGATGTCTATCTGGAAGACGGTTCGATGGGCCGCGCGGCCGTTCCGTCGGGCGCCTCCACCGGCGCGCACGAAGCCGTCGAACTGCGTGACGGCGGCAAGCGCTATCACGGCAAGGGCGTCCAAAAGGCGGTCGAAGCCGTCAACACCGAGATCTTCGATGCGATCGGCGGTTTTGATGCCGAAAGCCAGATCCATATCGACAAGACGATGATCGCCCTCGACGGTACGCCGAACAAGTCGCGCCTCGGCGCCAATGCCATCCTCGGCGTCTCGCTCGCCGTCGCCAAGGCTGCTGCCGAAACGTCCGGCCTGCCGCTCTACCGTTATGTCGGCGGCCCCAATGCCCATGTCCTGCCGGTGCCGATGATGAACATCATCAACGGCGGCGCTCATGCCGACAACCCGATCGACTTCCAGGAATTCATGGTTATGCCGGTCGGCGCCGAAACGCTGAAGGACGCCGTGCGCATCGGCTCGGAGATCTTCCACGTCCTCAAGAAGGAACTGGCGGCTCAGGGCCACAATACCAATGTCGGCGACGAAGGCGGTTTCGCACCGGGCCTGAAGAGCGCGTCCGAAGCCCTCGACTTCATCATGAAATCGGTCGAGAAGGCCGGTTACACGCCTGGCGACGACGTCTGCCTGGCGCTCGATTGCGCCTCGACCGAGTTCTTCAAGAACGGCAAGTACGAAATGGAAGGCGAGGGCCGCACGCTGGAGCCGGAAGCCATGGCCGATTACCTCGCCGAGCTTGCAGCCAAGTATCCGATCATTTCGATCGAAGACGGCATGGCCGAAGACGATTGGGCCGGCTGGAAGTATCTGACCGACAAGATCGGCGCCAAGTGCCAGCTCGTCGGCGACGACCTGTTCGTCACCAACTCGTCCCGCCTGCGCGACGGCATCAAAATGGGCGTTGCCAACTCCATCCTCGTCAAGGTCAACCAGATCGGCTCGCTGTCGGAAACGCTCGATGCCGTCGAGACGGCACATAAGGCGAGCTATACCGCCGTCATGTCGCACCGCTCGGGCGAAACGGAAGATTCGACCATCGCCGATCTTGCCGTCGCCACCAATTGCGGACAGATCAAGACCGGCTCGCTGTCGCGCTCCGACCGGCTTGCCAAGTACAACCAGCTCATCCGCATCGAGGAAATGCTGGGCCCGCAGGCGGTCTATGCCGGTCGCGGCATCCTGAAGGGTTAAGGACTGTTTGGCGAAGCCGACGAAACGATCCAGTGATCGTTTCGAAGGACGTACGCCCTGAGCCCAAGCGAAGGGCCAGCAAATCATTGCATCATAATTCCAAAGCCCGCGCCGAAAGACGCGGGCTTTTTTCGGACTCGATTCTGGTCAACGATTGCTTAAGCAAGTTCTGCGAATTTGAAGCTCTGTTTCGGATCCGATTTGAGATCCCGTAAGCGTGGCAAGGCGTTAGAGCGGCATGTGGACAAAGCATCATAAGAAAAGAAAATTCGGCCGTTTTGTTCTTCCCGCCATCACAGTCGCGTTTCTGTCCTACTTCGGCTATCATTCCATCCACGGTGATCTCGGTCTGATCGCCACGGAGGAATTCGAGCGTCAGCGGCAGGCGCGTGCGGAGGAACTGGCCAAGCTGACCGCCCGGCGCGAAACGCTGGAGCGGCAGGTTCAGCTGATGAGCGACGGTTCGCTCGACAAGGACATGCTGGACGAGATCGCCCGCTATCAGCTGAATATTTCCCGCAGCGACGAAATCGTCATCTTCAACAACTACTTCTAAATTAACCGAATTTCGGTTAATTTTACATTTCCATAACCTTTTCAGTGGGTTGTGCGGAATGTGAGCCATGCATTTATGGCATTGCTGGGGCAGGCTTTCTTGCCTATGGTACGCCCCGACACCAGGGTGGGAATCTGGCGATACACGTCAGGGCGCAATCTCGCTCTCAACGCAGAACTCAAAGGGAGGGATGAATGGCGCCGACAAAAACCGCGTCTGTATCCGGCCGCAAACCAGCGGCAAAGTCTGCAATCAAATCGGCCTCGAAATCCTCCGCCAAGGAGTTTACGGGCAAGAACACCCCGGATTTCGGCAAGGATCAGGATCTTCACGCCTATCGTGAAATGCTGCTCATCCGCCGTTTCGAGGAAAAGGCCGGCCAGCTCTACGGCATGGGCTTCATCGGCGGTTTCTGTCACCTCTATATCGGCCAGGAAGCCGTCGTCGTCGGCATGCAGATGGCGCAGCAGGAGGGTGATCAGGTTATCACCGCCTATCGCGACCATGGGCATATGCTGGCAACCGGCATGAGCGCGCGTGGCGTCATGGCGGAACTCACAGGACGCAGGGGCGGCTATTCCCGAGGGAAGGGCGGCTCGATGCACATGTTCTCCAAGGAGAAGCATTTCTACGGCGGCCACGGCATCGTCGGCGCCCAGGTCTCGCTCGGAACCGGTCTCGCCTTCGCCAACAGGTATCGCGGGAATAACAGCGTCTCGGTCGCCTATTTCGGCGATGGCGCGGCCAACCAGGGCCAGGTCTACGAGAGCTTCAACATGGCTGCCCTCTGGAAGCTGCCGATCGTCTATATCGTCGAAAACAACCGTTATGCGATGGGCACCTCGACGGCCCGTGCGACGGCGCAGTCGAACTACTCGCTGCGTGGTTCCGGCTTCGGCATCCCCGGCATCCAGGTCGATGGCATGGACGTTCGCGCCGTGAAGGCCGCCGGCGACGAGGCGCTCGAGCACTGCCGTTCCGGTCAGGGTCCGATCATTCTCGAAATGCTCACCTACCGTTATCGCGGTCACTCCATGTCCGACCCGGCGAAATATCGCTCCAAGGACGAAGTGCAGAAGATGCGCTCCGAGCACGACCCGATCGAGCAGGTGCGCCTGCGCCTCCTCGAAAAGGGCTGGGCCACCGAGGACGAGCTGAAGGCGATCGACAAGGATATCCGCGACGTCGTTTCGGATAGCGCCGATTTCGCCCAGGCCGATCCGGAGCCGGATCCGTCCGAGCTCTACACCGACATTCTGCTCTGATCGCGGGGAGGGAACCCAATGCCAATCGATATCCTGATGCCCGCCCTTTCTCCGACCATGGAGGAAGGTACGCTCAGCAAGTGGCTGAAAAAAGAAGGTGACAAGGTCACCTCCGGCGACGTCATCGCTGAAATCGAGACCGACAAGGCGACCATGGAAGTGGAAGCCGTCGATGAAGGTGTGATCGGCAAGCTGCTGATCGCCGCCGGCACCGAAAACGTCAAGGTCAACACCAAGATCGCCGTGCTCCTGCAAGATGGCGAGAGCGCCGATGCGATCGGGTCTTCGGCTCCTGCCAAGGAGGCTCCGAAGGCTGAAGCACAGGCTGCCCCGGAAGAAAAGCCGGCCGCTGCTCCGGCTCAAGCCCCGGTCCCGGCCCAGCCCAAGGCGGAGGCCGCCGCCGATCCGGATATCCCGGCCGGCACCGAGATGGTCATGACCACGGTTCGCGAAGCGCTCCGTGACGCCATGGCCGAGGAAATGCGCCGCGACGAGGACGTCTTCGTCATGGGCGAGGAAGTCGCCGAATACCAGGGCGCCTATAAGATCACGCAAGGCCTGCTGCAGGAATTCGGACCCCGCCGCGTCGTCGACACGCCGATCACCGAGCACGGCTTTGCCGGCGTCGGCGTCGGTGCCGCCATGGCGGGCCTGAAGCCGATCGTCGAGTTCATGACCTTCAACTTCGCCATGCAGGCGATCGACCAGATCATCAACTCGGCCGCCAAGACGCTCTACATGTCCGGCGGCCAGATGGGTGCGCCGATCGTGTTCCGCGGCCCGAACGGTGCCGCCGCCCGCGTCGGCGCCCAGCACAGCCAGGATTATGCCTCCTGGTACAGCCAGATCCCGGGCCTCAAGGTCGTCATGCCCTACACGGCTGCCGACGCCAAGGGCCTGCTGAAGGCCGCCATCCGCGATCCGAACCCGGTCGTCTTCCTGGAAAACGAAATCCTCTACGGTCACCAGTTCGAAGTGCCGAAGCTCGACGATTTCGTCCTGCCGATCGGCAAGGCGCGCATCCACCGCAAGGGTAACGACGTCACCATCGTTTCCTTCGGCATCGGCATGACCTATGCCGTGAAGGCGGTCGCCGAGCTGGAAAAGGAAGGCATCGACGTCGAGTTGATCGATCTTCGCACGCTGCGCCCGATGGACCTGCCGACCGTCATCGAGTCGGTCAAGAAGACCGGCCGCCTCGTCACCGTCGAGGAGGGTTATCCGCAGAACTCGGTCGGCACCGAAATCGCCACCCGCGTCATGCAGCAGGCCTTCGACTATCTCGACGCGCCGATCCTGACGATCGCCGGCAAGGACGTGCCCATGCCTTATGCGGCCAATCTCGAAAAGCTGGCGCTGCCGAATGTCGGCGAAGTCGTCCAGGCGGTGAAAACCGTCTGCTACAAATAAGGGGAGGATGTCTCGATGCCGATCAACATCACCATGCCTGCCCTTTCGCCGACCATGGAAGAGGGCAATCTTTCCAAGTGGCTGGTCAAGGAAGGCGATAAGGTCAAGTCCGGCGATGTGCTCGCCGAGATCGAGACCGACAAGGCGACCATGGAAGTCGAATCCGTCGATGAGGGCACCGTTGCCAAGCTCGTCGTTGCGGCCGGCACCGAAGGCGTCAAGGTCAATGCCCTGATCGCCATCCTGGCCGCCGACGGCGAGGATGTCGCGGCTGCCGCTGCCGGCGGTGGTGCTGCTCCGGCTGCGAAGGCCGAGGCTGCACCCGCCCCGAAGGCGGAAGCCGCTCCGGCTCAGAAGGCGTCAGAACCGGCGCCTGCTGTCGCAGCATCGGCTCCGGCTGCTGCCCCGGCATCGTCGTCCGGCGCAAAGACGTTCTCGTCTCCACTCGCCCGTCGCCTCGCAAAGGAAGCCGGCCTCGATCTTTCGGCGGTTGCCGGCTCCGGCCCGCACGGCCGTGTCGTCAAGGCCGATATCGAAAAGGCTGTCGCTTCCGGTGGTGCCAAGCCCGCACCGGCTGCCGCTCCGCAGGCCGCTGCCGCGCCGGCCATGGCCAAGGGGCCGGCGGACGATACCGTCCTCAAGCTCTTCCCCGAGGGTTCGTACGAGCTTCTGCCGCATGACGGCATGCGCAAGACGATCGCCTCGCGCCTTACCGAGTCGAGCCAGACGGTTCCGTCCTACTTCGTTTCGATGGATTGCGAACTCGACGCGCTGATGAAGCTGCGCGCCGAGATCAACAAGTCTTCGCCGATGAAGAAGACCGACAAGGGCGAGGTTCCGGCCTTCAAGCTTTCGGTCAACGACTTCATCATCAAGGCGATGGCGCTGGCCCTGCGCGATGTCCCGATGGCGAACGCTTCCTGGACCTCCACGGCCCGCGTGCTGCACAAGCATGCCGACGTCGGCGTGGCCGTATCCATCCCCGACGGGCTGATCACCCCGATCGTCCGCAAGGCAGAAACGAAGACGCTGTCCGCCATCTCCAACGAGGTGAAGGATCTCGCCAGGCGCGCCCGCGACAAGAAGCTGAAGCCGGAAGAATACCAGGGTGGTACGACGTCCGTGTCCAACCTCGGCATGTTCGGCGTCTCCAACTTCACCTCGATCGTCAACCTGCCGCAGGCCTCGATCGTCTCGATCGGCGCAGGCGTCGAGAAGCCGATCGTCAAGAACGGCGAGATCAAGGTGGGCACGGTCATGACCGCAACCTTCGCCTTCGACCACCGCGTCATCGACGGCGCGCTCGGTGCGGAACTCGCGTCCGCCTTCAAGCGCTACATCGAAAACCCGATGGCGATGCTGGTGTAGTCCGGTCTTTCCCTCCCCCTTGCGGGGAGGGTGTCCGCAAGGGGGAGGGGAACTGTGAGCGCTTCGATGAAAACCGTTCTCTGCTATGGCGATTCTCTGACCTGGGGCACGGATGCCGCAACCGGCGGCCGCCATGCCTTCGAGGATCGCTGGCCGAGCGTCCTGCAGGCGGCGCTTGGTCCCGCGGTCAATGTGGTCGCTGAAGGTCTCGGCGGCCGTACCACGGCCTATGACGACAATCTTGCGGATTGTGACCGCAATGGCGCGACGCTGTTGCCGACCGTCCTTCATAGCCACGGTCCGCTCGAGCTGGTGATCATCATGCTCGGCACCAACGACCTGAAGCCGATCATCCACGGCACGGCGATCGGCGCCCGGGCGGGCGTGAAAAAGCTGGTCAGCCTCGTTCGCTTTCACGACTGGGGCCGGGAATGCGAGACGCCGGAAATCCTCATCGTGTCGCCGCCGACGCTCTGCGAAACCGCAAACCCGATGACCGGAGCGCTGTATCGGGGAGCCATCGAGCAGTCGTCGATGCTCGCATCGCTCTATCGGGACCTCGCCGACGAACTAGGCTGCGGCTTCTTCGATGCGGGATCGGTGGCGAAAACGACGCCCATCGACGGCGTGCATCTCGATGCAGACAATACCCGTGCCATCGGACGCGGCCTCGAGCCCGTCGTCCGGATGATGCTGGGCCTGTAGAACAAGATTTCCCGAGGCGGGCCGCTTGAAGCTGGCCCCCAAGATAAAGGCAGGAAAGCAATGGCTCAATCCTACGACGTCATCGTTATCGGTTCCGGTCCGGGCGGTTATATCGCCGCCATCCGGGCATCCCAGCTCGGGCTGAAGGTCGCCGTCGTCGAGCGCGAACACCTCGCCGGCATCTGCTCCAACTGGGGCTGCATCCCGACCAAGGCGCTGTTGCGCTCGGCCGACGTCATGCACACCGCGACCCATGCGAAAGATTACGGCCTGACGCTGGAAGGCACGATCAAGCCGGACGTCAAGGCGATCGTCGACCGCTCGCGCGGCATCGCGCACCGCATGAACAACGGGGTCGGTTTCCTGTTCAAGAAGAACAAGGTCGACATCATCTGGGGCGAGGCGAAGCTTACCAAGCCCGGCGAGATCGTCGTTTCCAAGACCACCAAGAAGCCCGTCGAGCCGATCGGTCCTATCCCGAAGAACACGCTGGGCGAGGGCACCTATACGGCCAAGCACATCATCATCGCGACAGGCGCCCGTCCGCGCGCGCTTCCGGGCATCGAGCCGGACGGCAAGCTGATCTGGACCTATTTCGAGGCGATGAAGCCGGAAGAGATGCCGAAGTCGCTGCTGGTCATGGGCTCGGGTGCCATCGGCATCGAATTCGCAAGCTTCTACCGCACCATGGGCGTGGAGGTCACCGTCGTCGAGATCATGAGCCAGGTCATGCCGGTCGAGGACGTGGAAATCTCCGCGCTCGCCAAGAAGCAGTTCGAGCGCCAGGGCATGAAGATCCTGCTCGAAGCCAAGGTCGCCAAGGTCGTGAAGGGTGCCAACTCGGTCACCGCGACGATCGAACTCAAGGACGGCAAGACGCAGGAGATCACCGCAGACCGGATGATTTCCGCCGTCGGCGTCCAGGCCAATATCGAAGGCATCGGCCTTGAGGCCGTTGGCGTCAAGACCGACCGCGGCTTCATCGTCATCGACGGCTACGGCAAGACCAACGTGCCCGGCCTCTACGCGATCGGCGACGTCGCCGGCCCGCCACTGCTCGCCCACAAGGCCGAGCACGAGGCCGTCATCTGCGTCGAAAAGATCGCCGGCCTGCCCAACGTCCACCCGATGGACAAGCTGAAGATCCCGGGCTGCACCTATTGCAACCCGCAGGTCGCCTCTGTCGGCCTCACGGAAGCCAAGGCCAAGGCTGAGGGCCGCGACATCCGCGTCGGCCGCTTCTCGTTTGCCGCAAACGGCAAGGCCGTGGCTCTCGGCGAAGACCAGGGCATGGTGAAGACCATATTCGACAAGAAGACCGGCGAACTTCTCGGCGCCCACATGGTCGGCGCTGAGGTCACCGAACTCATCCAGGGCTTCGTCGTCGCCATGAACCTGGAGACGACCGAGGAAGACCTGATGCACACCATCTTCCCGCATCCGACCATCTCCGAGACGATGAAGGAAAGCGTGCTCGACGCCTATGGCCGGGCGCTGAATGCGTAATAGGCACTGCATTGCTCGCTGCCTGCGTTTGGGATGGGTGGGGAGGTGCCACATCCGCCGTCATCCTCGGGCTTGACCCGAGGATCACTCTTCCCTCGCAGGACGCGGCCTGGATCCTCGGCTCAAGCCCGAGGATGACGATTTAGGTGGGGTCGGCCTGTCCACCAATATTGCGAACGGGCGAGTGGTCGCCCATATCTTTCAAACTTGGTTTCAACGGGGGTTCTCATGGGTGTAGGTTGGATTGCGGCGATCATCATCGGCGGCCTGGCGGGTTGGCTCGCTGGCAAGCTGATGGATGTCCGTTTCGGCATTTTCATGAACATCGTCATCGGCATCGTCGGCGCGGTGCTGGCCAACGGCATCTTCAACAGGTTCAACATCCATGTTGCAGACGGATGGCTGGGTTACCTGGTTGCAGGTTTCATCGGCTCCTGCATTTTGCTATTCATTGCCAAACTCGTCAGGCGCTGACGGTAGCCGCAATACAGGCGGTTGAAAGCAGGTTCTTATGGTCACCATTCTCGACAGGACGGATATCAGCGAAGAAAAGCGCGTCCGTCATCCTGAAAAGGCGCATCGTCCCGATACCGAGGTCATGCGCAAGCCCGAGTGGATCCGCGTCCGCGCGCCGGTCTCCAAGGGTTACCAGGAAACCCGTGCGATCGTGAAGGAAAACAAGCTGGTGACGGTCTGCGAGGAAGCGGGCTGCCCCAATATCGGCGAGTGCTGGGACAAGAAGCACGCCACCTTCATGATCATGGGCGAGATCTGCACCCGCGCCTGCGCCTTCTGCAACGTCGCGACCGGCAAGCCGAACGCGCTCGATATGGAAGAGCCCGAAAACGTCGCCAAGGCGGTCAAGCAGATGGGCCTGTCCCACGTTGTCATCACCTCCGTCGACCGCGACGACCTGGCAGATGGCGGCGCAGAGCATTTCGAGAAGGTGATCTGGGCGATCCGTGCCGCGTCGCCGGCAACGACGATCGAAATCCTGACGCCCGACTTCCTGAAGAAGCCCGGTGCGCTGGAGCGAGTCGTCGCCGCCAAGCCGGACGTGTTCAATCACAATATGGAAACCGTGCCCGGCAACTATCTGACGGTGCGCCCCGGCGCCCGCTATTTCCACTCCGTCCGGCTGTTGCAGCGGGTGAAGGAGCTGGATCCGACCATGTTCACCAAGTCGGGCATCATGGTGGGGCTTGGCGAGGAGCGCAACGAAGTGCTGCAGCTGATGGACGACCTGCGCACCGCCGACGTCGATTTCCTGACGATCGGCCAGTATCTGCAGCCGACCCGAAAGCACCACAAGGTAGAAAGCTTCGTTACGCCGGAGGAGTTCAAGTCCTACGAGACCGTGGCCTATTCCAAGGGTTTCCTGATGGTGTCGTCCAGCCCGCTGACCCGGTCTTCGCATCATGCCGGCGACGATTTCGCTCGCCTCAGGGCTGCGCGCGAGAAGAAAGTCCTGGCCGCCGCCGAGTAGGGCGGCAGCCGGTCCGGGCCTATTCGGCTGCCTGGACCTTTTCGTGTCTGTCCTGGCCGCGTCTTCGTTCGCGCAGCGTGAACCTGTGGCCGCGCGCTTCGGCCTTAGCCATTTCAATGAGATAGACGAGCATGGGGAGCTGGTTCATGTCTGCAAGCTGCTTTGCGGATTCGAGCAGCTTTATCATCTGCGAGAAATCGTCCATGGATGCCTCTTTCGGCTGCGCCCGGTCTGCTGTCGGTTGATTATACCAATTGTACGCTTGCTTGCGACTCTGATCACTACAACCGGATGGATGCTACATTAAATCTTATTAATCTGAATGCCATCTGACATCAACAGATAACCGGTGGTTGAGCCGGTCACTCCGACGTCCGAGTTAACGCCCTGTCACGATCGCATTCGGCGGCCTCTATAGCGCCGTCTGCCTGACATTGAAATCCTCCTGTCGTCATTGGCTGTTACCGCCGATCACGATGCCGAGAGCCTGATTCACGGGAGAGCATGATGGACATGGAATCTGGCGTGAATGCGATCCGTTACGTGGGAATTGCCGAAGCGGCAGACAAGATCCGCGGGGCCGATCGAATTCTGGTCATCGGCTGTTCCGGGGGCGGTAAATCGACGCTGTCGCAGAAGATCGCCCGCCGTTTCGGGCTTGCTTACATCTCGATCGACCGGGACGTGCTCTGGCTGCCAGGCTGGGTGCAGCGTGAAAGGCAGGAACAGCATCGACTCCTCGCCGAGTTTGCCGCCGGTGAACGCTGGATCATGGACGGCACCAATACCTCTACTTTCGACATTCGGGTGCCGCGCGCCGACCTCGTCATCTGGGTGCGCATGCCGCGTTGGCTGTGCATCTGGGGAATCTTAAGCCGCTGGATCACCAACAGGGGCCGCACCCGCCCGGAAATGGCACCCGGCTGCGTGGAGAAGATGGAGTGGCAGTTCTTCCGGTTCGTGTGGACCTGGGAGAAGGTTTATGGACCGCGCGTGCTTGCGGGGTTGGCTGCGCAAGCAGCTGGAAAGCCCGTTCTGATGTTGAAATCGAGGTCCGAGATGCGCGATCTTCTTGATCTTATCGGAGCGGGCGCTTAACTCGGGATCATGCCAAAGTTCGAAATCCGCCGTCCCGTCAAGCACAGCGCTGAAAAGATGTACGCGCTCGTTGCTGATGTCGAAAAATATCCGCAATTCCTCCCGCTCTGCGAAGCGCTGACCGTACGCTCCTCCAAGGAGCGCGACGGCAAGACGCTGCTCGTGGCCGACATGACGGTCGGCTACAAGGCGATCCGCGAGACCTTCACCACCCAGGTCCTGCTCAATCCGGCCGAGCGGATCATCGACGTCAAATATATCGAGGGCCCGTTCAAATATCTCGACAACCGCTGGAGCTTCGAGCCGGCGGCCGACGGCTCGCCGAATGCCGGCCCGGAGGGCTGCATCGTGCATTTCTACATCGATTATGAGTTCAAGAGCATGATCCTCGGCGCCCTGATGGGTTCGATGTTCGACCGCGCCTTCCGCATGTTCGCGGAAGCCTTCGAAACAAGGGCCGACAAGATCTACACCTGACCCGCTTGCCGAAATAGCGCCCGCTCTTGCGAACCGCCTCGCTCTGGCGGATAGTCTCCTCACCGCAGGGGAGGCTGGCATGGCAGGACATCTCTCACGCATGATGTGGCCGGTGCTTCTGGCTGTGCTCCTGGCGATGCCCGCCTTTGCAGCCGATCTCTCGAAGCTTCGCCAGCCCGGTACCTATGTGATCGTCTCGGACAAGGACGGCAAGGCGATCAGCGGGGCATACTGGCTGTCGCCGGAGCTCAAGTTCGTTGTGCATTCGGAAGATGCCGCGACGCCAGCCATGGGTGTTTTCGTCGATCGGGAAATGTTTCCGCGCCGGATCGCGCAGTTCGAAATCTTCCTGAATGTGCGCCTGACCCATGAGCCCGAGCCAGGCTCCCTGCCGGTCGGCAAGGTGGCTCAGATCAGGCAGACTGAAAAGTTTCCCAAGTCCGATCCGAAGACCTCTCTGTTGGCATTCGCAACCACCGGCATCGTCTCGTCGAAACTCCAGGATATCGACATCGTCAGCCGCAGCTATGGCGTCGATGGTGACCAGTTCAGCATTCCCGGCCGCAAGCCCGGCGAACGCGTCCATATCGAGACCCTGGATATCGATCTCTCGGCAGCCGATGCGGCAAAGGTAGCCGCGGTCGAAACCGGCGAGGCGCTGAGCAGCCTGGATTTTCACATGCTTTACGTCACGCGCGCGCTGCCCTCTCAGCCAAAGGTGGTGAAATGTTTCGAGGAGGTTCGGGCAAGCCCCAAGTTTCAGACGGCGGCGAAGAAGCTGCGCGAAACGATGGATCAGTGGATGGCGACCACCTTCGTGAAAGACGGCAAGACATGGTGGGATCGCGAGAAGGTGAGCGCGGAAGATTTCGGGCCGGATGTCGCTGCGCTCTGCCCAGATCCTTGATCGGAATGCCCGGTCAGTCTGCGGCCGGAACCTCGGTCAGCTTGCAGCTTCGGCCAGCATTTCCAGCGCGGTCCGCACGGTCGCGAGCCTGACTTCCGTCCGGCCGATATCGCCGTAGCGCATTTCCCGGTGCAGGAGCTTTCCGGCGCGGCTCTTCGCGGCCAGATGCACAAGCCCGACCGGCTTGTCCGCCGATCCGCCGCCAGGCCCGGCGATGCCGGTCACGGCGACGGCTACGCTCGCCTGCGAGCGATAAAGCGCGCCATGCACCATCTGCAGCGCCGTTTCCTTCGAAACCGCGCCATGCGTCGCCAGCGTGGCATCCGACACCCCGAGCATGTCCATCTTCGCCTGGTTCGTATAGGTGACGAAACCGCGGTCGACGACGGCCGATGACCCCGAGATCTCCGTCAGCGCCCCGGCGATCAGCCCGCCGGTGCAGGATTCGGCAGTCGCGGCCATCAGTCCGCGCGCGGTAAAGTCCATGATGATCCGCCTGGCTTGGTCCTCGATATCAGCGGGAAACAGGCTCACGCGGCGTCTCCGCGGTAAACGACGGTCGCCGTGGCGATCGCGGCGATGCCCTCGCGACGGCCGACAAAGCCGATCTTCTCGTTGGTGGTCGCTTTCACGGAGCAGCGGTCGAGCGAAATGCCAAGAATCTCGGCAAGGTTTTCGCGCATTGCCTGGCGGTGCGGGGCAATCTTCGGCGCTTCGGCGATCAGCGAAATATCCGCGTTCATGATCGTGCCGCCATGCTCGCGGACGATCTTTGCCGCATGGTCGAGAAAGATCTTCGACGCCGCCCCGCGCCACTGCATGTCGGAGGGGGGGAAATGGTCGCCGATATCGCCGGCGCCGCAGGTGGCGAGCAGCGCGTCGGTCAAGGCGTGCAACGCGACGTCGGCGTCGGAATGGCCGGAGAGCTTCTGGTCGTGGGGAATGAATACGCCGCAGAGCGTCACGCCGTCGCCGGGCTCCAGTTGGTGCACGTCGTAGCCGTTGCCGGTTCGCACATCGGGAAGGGCGGCCGAGGAGCGGGTCTGCGAGAGTTTTTCGTCGGCCATGGCGATATCCCGCTTCACGGTGAGTTTGATATTGTCGACCGATCCTTCCACCAGTGTGACCGGCAGGCCGGCCCATTCGGCGATCGAGGCGTCGTCGGTGAAATCCTCGCGGCGCAGTGCCGCCGCTTTTTCGTGTGCGGTGCGGATTTCGGAGAGGACAAAGCTCTGCGGCGTCTGCGCGGCATAAAGCCCGGCGCGCGGTACGGTTTCGTGCACCAGTCCGTCGGAACCGCCGCGCTTCAGCGTGTCGCTGACGGGAACGGCCGGCAGTACGCCGTCCTGCCCCTCGTCGAGCGCCTGCGCCACCCGCTCGAGCACGCCGTGGTCGATAAAGGGCCGCGCCGCGTCGTGGATCATCACATGGGTCGCCTCGGTGCCAGAGAGGGCGCGCAGGCCTTCGTAGACCGAGCGCTGCCGTGTTTCGCCGCCGAACGTGGTGATCACGCCCGCCGCTCCCTTGACGCCGACGGTTGCCGCCGCGAACAACGCCTTGTCGTCCGGATGGATGACAACGACGATCGGGCCGCTGCGGGGCCAGGTCAGAAACCGTTCGAGCGTATGGGCGATGACCGGCTTGTTTCCGATCCGCCTGTACTGTTTGGGGCCGTCCTCAGGGGAACCGGCCCGTTCCCCGCGGCCTGCGGCGACGATGACGATACCGATTGTCTTGGGACCGATTGTCATGGCTTTGTCGTCCCCGACCCGTAATTCGTTTTGGATTGACAGGCGCAGAACTATAGGACCAAAAGCCTGAATTCCAGCATGCCGCTCAAAAATAACGCAGTTCCGGAATTGCTCTTGGCAAACGCCCGAGACCTGAATAAAAATAGTGCAACAATCTCATGTGCCCGAAAGATCATCATTTGAGTTCTCAAGATCTTGCCAAGCCTTTTCAGATCGGGCCTGTCGCCATTCGCAACCGCGTGGTCCTGGCGCCGATGTCCGGCGTCACCGATCTGCCGTTCAGGCAGCTTGCCTGGCGTTATGGCGCTGGGCTCGTGGTAACGGAAATGGTCGCCAGCGGCGAGCTTATTCTGAACCGCGGCGAATCATGGGCGCGGCTCAAGGGCGCCGGGATTTCGCCGCACATGGTGCAGCTCGCCGGCCGCGAGGCGCAGCCGATGGCACAAGCCGCGAAAATCGCCGCCGATAACGGCGCCGACATCATCGACATCAACATGGGGTGTCCGGCCAAGAAGGTGACGGGCGGTTATTCGGGCTCCGCGCTGATGCGCGATCCGGACCACGCCCTGTCCATGATCGAGGCGACGGTCAACGCCGTCAGCGTGCCCGTGACCCTGAAGATGCGGCTCGGCTGGGACGAAAATTCCATCAATGCGCCTGAGATCGCCCGGCGGGCGGAACAGGCCGGCATCCAGTTGGTGACGATCCACGGCCGCACCCGCATGCAGTTCTACGAGGGCAGGGCGGACTGGGATGCAATTCGCGCGGTGCGCGACGCGATCTCCATCCCGCTGATCGCCAATGGCGACGTCGAATCGCCCGAGGATGCTCAAGCTATCCTTTCGCGCTCCGGGGCCGATGCGGTCATGGTCGGGCGCGGTGCTCAGGGGCGTCCCTGGCATGTCGGCTCGCTTGCCGGCCACGTCGCGCCGACGCAGGCCGAGATCGCCGATCTCGTCGTCGAGCACTATGAAGCGATGCTGGAACTCTACGGCCGCGAGGCCGGCCTGCGCCATGCTCGAAAACAGCTCGGCTGGTATCTCGACCGCTATGCATCGGGTGTGCCCGTCGAAGAAAAGGCCGCCATCATGATTTCGAAAGACCCGGCCGATGTCTCGCGCCGGATGATTGCAGCGCTCGGCGGGCAAGCCGCCGCCGCTCAGAAGGAGGCCGCATGAGCAAGTCCCCGGCGCAGGATGCCACGATGGGCAACGCGCTCGCCATGGCTGTCCTCAACTCGGTACAGAACCCGGTGATATTGGTCGATGCGGCGGGCAAGGTCGCGTTCGCGAACTGGGAGGCGGAGGCCTTCTTCGGCGCCAGCGCTTCCCACCTCGCCAAGAACAAGATCTCCACCTTCATCCCGTTCGGCAGCCCGCTTCTCGCCCTGATCGACCAGGTGCGCGAGCGCAAGGCCCCCGTCAACGAATACCGCGTCGACCTGTCGTCGCCACGTCTCGGCCAGGACAAGCTGGTCGATCTCTATGTTGCGCCTGTTGTCAGCGAGCCGGGTTCGGTGGTCGTCGTCTTCCAGGAACGGTCGATGGCGGACAAGATCGACCGCCAGCTCACCCACCGCGCCGCCGCCCGTTCGGTGACGGGTTTGGCATCGATGCTCGCCCACGAGATCAAGAACCCGCTCTCGGGCATCCGCGGCGCCGCCCAGCTTCTAGAAAGTGTCGTTCCCGACGACGACCGGGCGCTGACCCAGCTGATCTGCGACGAGACCGACCGAATCGTCTCGCTGGTCGATCGCATGGAAGTCTTTTCCGACGAACGGCCGGTCGACCGGGTGCCGCTCAACATCCATTCGGTGCTCGATCACGTGAAGGCGGTCGCCAAGGCCGGTTTTGCCCGCAACATCAAGATTTCCGAAATGTACGACCCGTCGCTGCCGCCGGTGTTCGCCAACCGCGACCAGCTGGTGCAGGTCTTCCTCAACCTCATCAAGAACGCGGCCGAAGCGGTCGGCGACCAGCCGGATGGCGAAATCATGCTGACCACCGCCTATCGCCCCGGCATCAAGCTTTCGGTCGCCGGCACCCGGGACAAGATTTCCCTGCCGCTCGAATTCTGCGTCATCGACAACGGCCCGGGCGTTCCGACCGATCTCGTGCCGCATCTCTTCGATCCCTTCATCACCACCAAGACGAACGGCTCCGGCCTTGGCTTGGCCCTGGTCGCCAAGATCATCGGCGGCCATGGCGGCATCGTCGAATGCGACAGCCAGGCGCGCCGGACGATATTCCGTGTTCTGATGCCCATGCACAAGGAAGAGGCCATGGACGGCCGCGCCTTGAACTCCACAGGAAGCGTAAAATGACTGCCACGATCCTTGTCGCCGACGACGACGCGGCCATCCGCACCGTTCTGAACCAGGCCTTGACCAGGGCAGGCTATGAAGTGCGCATCACCTCCAATGCCGCCACCCTGTGGCGCTGGATCTCGGCCGGCGAGGGCGACCTTGTCGTCACCGACGTGATCATGCCCGACGAGAACGCCTTCGACCTTCTGCCGCGCATCAAGAAAGCTCGGCCCGAGCTGCCGGTGCTGGTCATGAGCGCCCAAAACACCTTCATGACGGCGATCAAGGCGTCTGAAAAAGGCGCCTACGACTACCTCCCCAAACCCTTCGACCTGACCGAGCTGATCGCCATCATCGGTCGGGCGCTTGCCGAACCGAAGCGCAAGCCCGCCCGCCTCGACGACGACATGCAGGACGGCATGCCGCTGGTCGGCCGCTCCGCCGCCATGCAGGAAATCTACCGCGTGCTGGCGCGTCTGATGCAGACCGACCTGACGCTGATGATCACCGGCGAGTCCGGCACCGGCAAGGAACTGGTCGCCCGCGCGCTCCATGACTACGGCAAGCGCCGCAACGGCCCGTTCGTCGCGATCAATATGGCCGCCATCCCGCGCGACCTGATCGAATCGGAACTCTTCGGCCATGAAAAGGGCGCCTTTACCGGCGCCCAGAACCGCTCCACCGGCCGCTTCGAGCAGGCCGAAGGCGGAACCCTTTTCCTCGACGAGATCGGCGACATGCCGATGGACGCCCAGACGCGTCTGCTGCGCGTCCTGCAGCAGGGCGAATACACGACCGTCGGCGGCCGCACGCCCATCCGCACCGATGTCCGCATCGTCGCGGCGACCAACAAGGATTTGAAGCACCTGATCAACCAGGGCCTCTTCCGCGAGGACCTCTATTACCGCCTCAACGTCGTGCCGCTGCGCCTGCCTCCGTTGCGTGACCGTGCCGAGGACATTCCGGACCTCGTTCGTCACTTCATGCAGATGGCCGAGAAGGAAGGGCTGGATGCCAAGCGTTTCGACAGCGAGGCGCTGGATCTGATGAAAGCCTATGCCTGGCCGGGCAACGTGCGCGAGCTGGAAAACCTCGTTCGCCGCCTGATGGCGCTTTATCCGCAGGAGGTCATCAGCCGCGAGATCATCGAATCGGAGCTGCGCTCGGATGTTCCCGACAGCCCGATCGACAAGATGGGCACCCGCAGCGGTTCGCTCACCATTGCGCAGGCCGTGGAAGAAAACATGCGCACCTATTTCGCGAGCTTCGGCGAAAACCTGCCGCCGCCGGGTCTCTACGATCGCGTCCTGACGGAGCTGGAATATCCGCTCATCCTGGCGGCCCTGACGGCCACCCGCGGCAACCAGATCAAGGCGGCCGATCTCCTCGGCCTCAACCGCAACACGCTTCGCAAGAAGATCCGGGAACTGGGCGTCTCGGTCTATCGCAGCTCTCGTGGGGCTTGATGGTTAGTTTGTTCCCGACTGCTTGACACCTTCCGCTCATCGTTGCATTTTCGCCACATTGCGTTGCTTAAAGGTCACGCAGGGTTTGGTGAATGCTCGACGGAGTGGCGGCCGTTGAGGGGGTAGGCCAGCCCTTTTCTGGAAAGTGGCTGTCGCTTCGCCCGGTCCGACCGGGTTGGATCGATCTCCCGCGAGGGTTTTGGGGATCGGAGTGGATTCGATGACGGAAGGCGTAACAGCGCCGATGGCCGAAGACGAGCCAGCGGTGTCAGTGCAGGATCGGCGCGCGTCGTTTGCGCTCCCCGGCCTTCTGCTCGCCGGCGGAGCCTTGATCTGCGCGTCGGTGACGCTGTTCATCCTGCTTGGCCTGACGCCGATCGCCCCGACCACCAATGTCGTGATCGCCTCGGCCGCGCTGAACTCGCTTTTCATTCTCGGCCTGATGTATCTGATCGGCCGCGAGATCGTCCGGCTGGTGAGGGCGCGCAACCGCGGCCGTGCCGCCGCCCGCCTGCATGTCCGTATCGTCGTTCTGTTCTCGATCGTGGCGATCACGCCGGCGGTTCTGGTGGCGATTTTCGCCAGCCTTACGCTCAATGTCGGCCTTGATCGCTGGTTTTCGCTGCGGACGCAGTCGATCGTGCAGTCGTCCCAGGACGTGGCACGTGCCTACATGCTCGAGAATGCCAGCTATCTTCAGGGCCAGACCGTGTCGATGTCGAACGACCTCGAGCGCAACCGGCCGATGTTCTATCTCGACCGTACAGGGTTCGTGGACCTGATGACCCGCCAGGCGCGGGGCCGCGGCATGCTCGGAGCCTTCCTGGTGCGCGAAGACGGGCAGGCGATCGTCCAGGCCGACATCAAGACGGAAAAGCCGCTGCCGGCGATCCCGGAGGATGCGCTGAAGACGGCGGCGGCCGGCCAGCCGACCCTGATCCCGCCAGGCGTCACCAACCTCGTCGGTGCCGTCATCAAGCTCGACGCCATTCCGGGCTCCTATCTCTATACGATCCGCGCCGTCGATCCGAAGGTCATCTCGGCGATGCGGCTGATGGAGGAGAACGCCGCCGAATACCAGGCGATGGAAGCCGGCCGCACATCGCTGCAGATCGCCTTTGCGGTGCTCTATCTCGGTTTCGCGCTGATCGTGCTGCTCGCGGCGATCTGGACGGCGATCGCGGTCGCCGACCGCATCGTCCGGCCGATCCGGCTGCTGATCAGCGCCGCCGACAGTGTGGCGACCGGCAATCTCAACGTCGTCGTGCCGGTGCGCGCCGCCGATGGCGACGTCGGCAGCCTGTCGCGCACGTTCAACAAGATGATTTCGGAGATCCGCAGCCAGCGCGACGAGATCCTCGAGGCCAAGGATGAAGTCGACGACCGTCGCCGGTTCATCGAGGCGGTGCTGTCCGGCGTCACCGCCGCCGTCATCGGCGTTGAGGAAGACCGCCGCATTACCATCGTCAATCCGTCGGCGGAGCATTTCCTCGGCGTTCCCGCCGAACAGCTGATGGGCGAGAAGCTGCAGGATGTCGCCCCCGAGATCGACCACGTCCTCACCGAGGCGCGCAGCAGGGCCCGGGGCGAATTCCGCAAGCAGGTGAACCTGATCCGCGGCGGCAAGGAGCGGACGCTGTCGGTTCAGGTTACCCGCGAGGAACAGCGCGCCGCGCACGATTCCTATGTGGTCACGCTCGACGATATCACCGATCTCGTCATCGCCCAGCGCTCGACCGCCTGGGCGGACGTCGCCCGCCGCATCGCCCACGAGATCAAGAACCCGCTGACCCCGATCCAGCTTTCGGCCGAACGCCTCAAGCGTCGCTACGGCAAGCAGATCGCCGAGGACGACCGCGCCGTCTTCGACCAGTGCACCGATACGATCGTGCGGCAGGTCGGCGATATCGGCCGCATGGTCGACGAATTCTCCTCCTTTGCCCGCATGCCCAAGCCCGCCAAGGAAGAGGCCGATCTGCGCGACATCCTGCGCGACGCGATCTTCCTGCGCGAGATGGGCACGACCCATGTGGATTTCATCCGCGAGCTTGGCGACGAGCCGCTGAAGGGCATGTTCGATGCGCGCATGCTCGGCCAGGCATTCGGTAACCTCATCAAGAACGCCGTCGAGGCGATCGAGGCGGTGCCGAGCGATCAGGAGCGCGACGGCCGCAAGGTGAAGGTCCGCTCGGTCTACGATGAGGCGCGGGACGCCTATGTCGTCGATATCATCGACAACGGCAGCGGCCTTCCGGCCGAAAACCGGCACCGCATTCTCGAGCCCTACATGACCATGCGCGACAAGGGCACGGGTCTGGGGCTCGCCATCGTCAAGAAGATCATCGAAGAACACGGCGGGCAGCTCGAACTGCACGATGCTCCCGCCGATTTCGATCATGGCAAGGGCGCCATGATCAGGGTGCTGCTGCCGCATCTGGAACAGGTGGCAGTGCCGGGAACGGATAATAACAAGGAATTGGCTTATGGCGTCTGATATTCTGGTCGTAGATGACGAGGCGGATATCCGCGATATCGTTTCAGGTATTTTGTCCGATGAGGGCCATGAAACCCGCACGGCTCACGACAGCGACAGCGCGCTGGCAGCGATATCCGATCGCGTGCCGCGGCTGGTTTTCCTGGATATCTGGATGCAGGGATCCAAGCTCGACGGTCTGGCGCTGCTCGACGAGGTCAAGAGCCGGCATCCCGATTTGCCCGTCGTGATGATCTCCGGCCACGGCAATGTCGAGACGGCGGTGTCCGCGATCAAGCGCGGCGCCTTCGATTTCATCGAAAAGCCGTTCAAGGCCGACCGGCTGATCCTGATTGCCGAGCGGGCGCTTGAAAACTCCAAGCTGAAGCGCGAGGTGACCGAGCTCAAGAAGCGCACCGGCGACGCGGCCGAACTGGTCGGCACGTCGGTTGCCGTCTCGCAGCTCCGCCAGACCATCGAGAAGGTCGCGCCCACCAACAGCCGCGTGATGATCCTCGGCCCCTCCGGATCCGGCAAGGAACTGGTGGCGCGGATGATCCACAAGCGGTCGTCTCGCGTGACCGGTCCGTTCGTGGCGCTGAACGCTGCGACGATAACGCCCGACCGCATGGAGATGGCACTGTTCGGCACCGAGGGTGCGCCTGGCCAGGCGCGCAAGATCGGCGCGCTGGAGGAGGCCCATCGCGGTATCCTCTATCTCGACGAAGTCGGAGAAATGCCCCGAGAGACGCAGAACAAGATCCTGCGCGTGCTGGTCGACCAGCAGTTCGAGCGCGTCGGCGGCTCCAAGCGCGTCAAGGTCGATGTCCGCATCATCTCCTCGACCGCCTACAATCTCGAAAGCCTGATCGCCGACGGTTCGTTCCGCGAGGATCTGTACCATCGGCTGGCCGTCGTGCCGGTCAAGGTGCCGGCGCTGGCCGAGCGCCGCGAGGACATTCCTTTCTTGGTCGACATGTTCATGCGCCAGATCTCCGAACAGGCAGGCATCCGCCCCCGCAAGATCGGCGAGGACGCCATGGCCGTACTGCAGGCCCATGACTGGCCGGGCAATATCCGCCAGCTCCGCAACAACATCGAGCGGCTGATGATCCTTGCCCGTTCCGACGGTCCGGATTCGCCTATTTCAGCCGACATGCTGCCGACCGATCTCGGCGACATGCTGCCGAAGGTCTCCGCCAAGGGCGACTACCACATCATGACGCTGCCGCTACGCGAAGCCCGCGAAATGTTCGAGCGCGACTACCTGATCGCCCAGATCAACCGGTTCGGCGGCAATATTTCCCGCACCGCGGAATTCGTCGGCATGGAACGCTCGGCCCTGCACCGCAAGCTCAAGTCGCTCGGTGTGTAGCCGATGAAGGTGATCATATGCGGCGCGGGGCAGGTGGGCTACGGCATCGCCGAACGGCTGTCGCAGGAGGACAATGACGTCTCCGTCATCGACACCTCGGCGACGCTGATCGCTGCGATCACCGAGACGCTCGACGTCAAGGGTTACGTCGGCCACGGCGCTCATCCGGACATGCTGGAAAAGGCCGGTGCCGAAGACGCCGACATGATCATCGCGGTGACGCTCTACGACGAGGTCAATATCGTCGCCTGCGAGGTCGCGCAGGCGCTTTTCTCCGTACCCACCAAGATTGCCCGCATCCGCGCCCAGAACTACCTGAAGCCGGAATATGCCGATCTCTTCAGCCGCCAGAACATGTCGATCGACGTGACGATCTCGCCCGAGATCGAGGTCGGCAAGATGGTGCTGCGGCGCATCTCCTTCCCCGGCGCCACCGATGTCGTCAAGTTCGCCGACGATCACATCACGATGGTTGCGATCGAGTGCATGGAGGACTGCCCGGTGGTCGCCACGCCGCTCCACCAGCTGTCCGATCTCTTCCCGGACCTGATGGCGACCGTGGTCGGCATCGTCCGCAATGGCGTCCTGACCGTCGCCCGTTCCGCAGATGAGCTCGAAGTCGGCGATCTCGCCTATGTCATCTGCCAGCGCGAACACATTCGCCGCACGCTCGGCCTGTTCGGCCACGAGGAGCAGGAGGCGCGCCGCATCATCATCGCCGGTGGCGGCAATATCGGGTATTACGTCGCCCGGACCATCGAGGAACACCAGCCGAGGACGCGGCTGAAGATCATCGAGAGCGATCGTGACAAGGCGGTCGCGGTGTCCGAGCAGCTGCGCAATACCATCGTGCTGCACGGCTCGGCACTCGACCAGAACATCCTGACCCAGGCGGATATCCAGGAAGCCGACCTGATCGTGATGCTCACCAACAGCGACCAGATCAACATCCTCGGCGCGGTCATGGCGAAATCGCTCGGCTGCAAGTCGAACCTCGTGCTGATCAACTCCACCTCGTTCCATCAGGTCACCGACGCGCTCGGCATCGATGCGCAGATCAATCCGCGTGCGGTGACGATCTCGCGCGTGCTGCAGCATGTCCGCAAGGGCCGCATCCGTTCCGTCTACGCGGTTGAGAACGGCGCTGCCGAGATTATCGAGGCCGAGGCGCTGGAAACCTCCCCGCTGGTCGGCCGGCCGTTCCGCGAACTCGAACTTCCGGACGGCATCCGTGTCGGCGCGATCTACCGCGGCGAGACCGTCATCCGCCCGAACGGCGACACCAAGATCAAGGCGCGCGACCGGGTGGTGCTGTTTGCCACCGCCGAAGCCGTGCGCCATGTGGAGCAGCTTTTCCGCGTTTCCATCCAGTATTTCTGACCGATTTTAGAAAAGAGCAGGGACATCCGATGTCGAGAATTGCCTATGTGAACGGACAATATGTTCGCCATTCCGAAGCCGCGGTGCATGTCGAGGATCGCGGGTTCCAGTTCGCTGACGGCGTCTATGAGGTCTGCGAAGTCCGTCACGGCATGATCGTCGACCTGACCCGGCATCTCGACCGCCTCGACCGCTCGCTGAGCGAACTGAGGATGACCTCTCCGATGAGCCGCGCCGCGCTCACCTTCGTCATCCGCGAGGTGCTCCGCCGCAACCGGGTGACGAACGGCATCTTCTACATGCAGGTGACGCGCGGTGCCGCCCGCCGCGACCACTACTTCCCCGCAGAGGGCACGCCGCCGACCATCACCATCACCGCCAAGAGCACCGATCCTTCGGTCGCCGCGAAGAAATATGCGAATGGTATCAAGGTCATCACGCTGCCGGAGAACCGCTGGGACCGCGTCGACATCAAGACGGTCGGCCTGCTGCCGAACGTGCTCGCCAAGCAGCAGGCGAAGGAAGCCGGCGCCCAGGACGCGATCTTCATCGACCGCAACGGCATCGTCATGGAAGGGGCCTCCTCGAATGTCTGGATCGTCACGCCGGACGGCGAACTGGTGACCCGTCCGGCCGAGCACGGCATCCTCAGGGGAATCACCCGCACGACGCTCATCGACGTCGCCAGAAAACTCGGGCTCACGGTGGTCGAGCGCGAGTTCAGGACGGAAGAGATGCTGGCGGCGCGCGAGGTGTTTTTCACCTCCGCCACCGGGATCTGCGTCCCGATCGTCGAAATCGACAACAGGCCGGTGGCCAACGGCCATCCGGGCACTGTATCGTCAAGTATTCGCGACACCTTTTTCGACGTTGCGGAAAAGACGGCGATTTGATAGTCAAACATCGGGGGAAGGGAAGCACGGGGCGCTTCCCTGCCGTCTCTTATCAAGCTTGATCATGATTCCGGCTTTTGGCCGGCAAAAAAGAAAGAAGCGGCGCTATGGCGGAACGTTCTCAGAACCTGCAGGATTTATTTCTCAATACCGTTCGCAAGCAGAAGATTTCCCTGACGATTTTCCTGATCAACGGGGTGAAGCTGACAGGTGTCGTAACCTCTTTCGACAACTTCTGCGTCCTGCTTCGCCGTGACGGCCACTCTCAGCTCGTGTATAAGCACGCGATCTCGACCATCATGCCGGGCCAGCCCATGCAGATGTTCGAAACCGAAGAGAATGCGGCCTAACAGGACAGAACAGATTTCAAATCGCGATACTTCCAATGAATCCATGGTCCCGGAGGCTGAAAAGCGCCGGGACGATATGCGCGCACTCGTCATCGTGCCGGTCCTCAAGCAGGGACGGTCGAAGGCCGGGCAGGGTGACGCAAGTCAGGCACCCGCACCGCAGCGCTCCAACGAAGCCCGTCTCGAAGAGGCGATCGGCCTTGCAAAGGCAATCGACCTGGAGATCGTGCAGGGGCTGATCGTCCCGATCAGCCAGCCCCGTCCGGGAACGCTGATGGGCAGCGGCAAGATCGAGGAAATAAAGGCGCTGCTCGACGAGCACGATGCCGGCCTCGTCATCGTCGACCACCCGCTGACCCCGGTGCAGCAGCGCAATCTGGAAAAGGAATGGCAGGCCAAGGTCATCGACCGGACCGGCCTGATCCTCGAGATCTTCGGCCGCCGTGCCTCCACCAAGGAAGGCACGCTGCAGGTCGATCTGGCGCATCTCAACTACCAGAAGGGCCGCCTGGTCCGCAGCTGGACCCACCTTGAACGCCAGCGCGGTGGTGCCGGCTTCATGGGCGGCCCCGGCGAAACCCAGATCGAGGCCGACCGCCGTCTGCTGCAGGACCGCATCGTCAAGCTGGAGCGCGAGCTCGAACAGGTCGTACGCACCCGCCAGCTCCACCGCGCCAAGCGCCGCAAGGTGCCGCACCCGATCGTGGCGCTGGTCGGTTATACAAACGCCGGCAAGTCGACGCTGTTCAACCGCATCACCGGTGCCGGCGTGCTGGCCGAAGACATGCTGTTTGCGACGCTCGATCCGACGCTTCGCCGCATGAAGCTGCCGCATGGCCGCACGGTGATCCTCTCCGATACGGTCGGCTTCATCTCCGACCTGCCGACCCATCTGGTCGCCGCCTTCCGCGCGACGCTGGAAGAAGTGCTGGAAGCCGATCTCGTCCTGCATGTGCGCGACATGTCCGATCCGGACAACGCCGCCCAGGCCGGCGACGTCATGCGCATCCTTTCCGATCTCGGCATCGACGAGAAGGAAGCCGCCAAGCGCATCATCGAGGTCTGGAACAAGATCGACCGGCTCGACCCGGAAGCCCATCAGGCGATTGCCGAACGTGCTGCCGGTCGCGAGAACGTCATGGCCGTCTCGGCGATCTCGGGCGAGGGCGTCGATGCCCTGATGGACGAGATCTCGAAACGTCTCTCCGGCGTGCTTACCGAAACCTCGATCGTCATCCCGGCGGATCAGCTCTCCATCGTCTCCTGGGTCTACAGCAACGCCGTCGTCGACGGCCGCGAGGACAACGAGGACGGTTCCGTCACCCTGGACGTCCGCATGTCCGAAGCCGAGGCCGCCGAGTTCGAGCGCAAGCTCGGCAACGGCCCGAAGGCGGCGAAGGAAGACTGGGAGCGGTAAGGAGCGCGCCATACGCGACTTCCGCGTCGGGTTCCGCGCCATGATGTTGCCTGCTTTTTGCGGTGCAACATGAGCCGACGAGGACGGCCACGATTCCCGCAATATCATTCACCGGCCGGCAACAGGGGTGGCGCAATGATGCAGAGTCGGCCGCACGAAGAGACCGGAAAGCACCTGGACTATCTCGATGGATGGCGAGGTATTGCGGTCATCTGCGTGATCGTCGGCCATTTCTGGCTCGATGATTTCTGGCCGGGGGCCAGTACGTTCGGGGTCGACCTGTTCTTTGTTCTGTCCGGCCGGCTGATGTCGGAAATCCTGTTCGTCAGGCGGGCAGAATTGCCGACCTTCTTCTTCAGGCGTTTCTCGCGAATTTATCCGGCACTCTTCGCATTCGTCGTCATCACCACGCTTGCCTTCCAGGGCACCGGGATCTCGCACGGCCCTGTCGCGGCGGTGCTGGCCCTGACGTTCACGCTCAACTACGCCATGGTGTATACGCATCCGGTGGCACTGCTTGATCACCTCTGGTCGCTCTGCGTTGAGGAACATGCCTATATTCTTCTGGCCGGTATCGCGTTCCTGTCCCGCCGCTGGCTGCTTCCGGTCGCCGCTCTCATCATCGCGCTTGGCACTGCTGCCATGCTGAACGGCATCATCCGCACCGAACTCGGCGCCAGCGTTCTTTATACCCACTGGCGCAGCGACGTCTCCGTTGCCGGCATATTCATCGCTGGCGGTCTCTGGCTGTTCCTGCGCAACCGCCAGGCTCCCTGGTGGGTGTCGCCGCTGGCGCTGCTGATCGCGGTCGCGGCGAAAGGGATGCCATTCCAGGTCCTCTCCTTCGGTCTGTCGACCGCCATGCTGGCACTATCGATCACCACGATCGACAGCGCGGCGCCGGTTTTCCGCAAGCTGCTGTCGACCAAGGTGCTCACCTATGCCGGACTGTGGTCCTTCTCGCTTTATCTGTGGCAGCAGCCCTTCTACAAGCTCTACCGCGAAGGCGCGGCGCCGACCCCTGTGTTGCTTCTGGCTGCATTGGCAACCGCGCTGGCGAGCTTCTACCTCGTGGAGAAGCCCTCACGGAAGGCGCTCAACCGCCTTTTCGAAGGCCGGGCGGCAAAACTCGCGGCCATCGAGCGGATAGCCTGATAACTCGGCACTCCGTTCTGCGCTGCGGCTGACGCCAATTCTTCGGGATCGGGAGCGGCTGACACGCCGGCCGCTTGTGGGATGGATATACCCCCAGGGGGCGTGGACTCCTAAAGGTACACGGACGCAGGAAATGCAGTTTCCTGCGATCTAGAATCAGACGCCGCATGGACCTTGGCTAAAGTGCGAAGATCACGTTCGAAGACAGTCTTCAAGCACCAGCACCCGGGAACATTCCGGGCAAATACGTTCCGTCTTCCTGAAGCTCCATGGACCGTTCCTGAAGCCAGAAGAGATATTCGGTGGCCGAGGTCGTCGTTCTGTCGCCATAGCCTGCCTGAAACGGATATTTGTCCGCCTCGCCGCTGCGGATCAGCAGGCTAATATAGTCGATCCGGGGTCTGATATCTTCTTTGAGGAGGGCCGCAACGTTGGCCTCATTGATAACGTCGTTCTTCACGACGGGGGCGTAGAGATCGGGATTTGTTTTGCTCTGCGCCCGCAGGTCGGCAAGCTCCTGCGCTGCATTCGTCTTGAGTGCCGAGAGATCGGCCAACATTTCCGCGGTTGGCTCGATTAGAATGCCCCTTGCTATGAGCTCCTCTCTCGACAGGGCAAAAACCCAGCCCACCCCCTGCGGTCCCGGTTTCCATATTTCCGGATCAGGCGTCCAGCCGGAATGATCCTGGTTTTTCAGCTCCTCGATCGTAACGAAATTGACCTGCATTTCTCTTCTGGTGCGCATTCTCTGTTGCGCAAGCCGTTCACTCACCAAGCCGTCCAATTGGCCACTCGCTTCCAGGGATCGCGCGAGCTTCAGCTTCTCCTCATCGGACCAGGGCCCGGGCGCCACGAGGGCCGCCTTGGCCTTCAGAGCTTCTTCCGGATCGTCGATACCCTCCCGCAATCGCGCTTTGAGGACTTCCGCCGTTTCGATCCGCTGTTCGTCCGCAACGAGTTCCTCCTCGCTGTAGCGATTAAATGCCGCCTCCATGAGGGCGGCTTTCAGCTCGTTCTGCGAGGCACCGTTCGCGATAGCAGCACTGACTTTCTGATCTCTTTCTTCGCGAGATTGAGCGGAAGCGGACGGTGGCGTCGAACGCAGGTTCTGCCGATAATCGGTCGTCGCTGTAAACAAACCTGTCAAGGCAACCAATGGATCCTCCTGCGTGAAATGGTGGCGCCGGTGATTCCAGCGCCACTACCCTAGATGGAAACAACTTGCGCGAGACTTGACGCCATTTCCCGTTGCCGTGCGGATTCCTTCCGAATAACCCATCACGCGCCCAGAAATATCCGGTCGACAAACAACTTTATGCCCAATGCCACCCGATCGAATGCTGCTTGTCCAAGCTCAAACAGTTTCGCCGCGTTGCCACGAGATATGATAAAGACTGCCCGTAACTATCGAGCCGCGATCGCGCTCGCCGTAACAATCTTATGGGTCAAATAAAGCTCCACATCTCCTAGCCGATCTGCCGCTCGATCGCCTTTGCCGCCTGCCAGAGCTCTTCCATGCGCTCCAGGGTTGCCTCTTCCAGCGTCTGACTCGACTTTTCAAGCGACGTCTCGATGTAATTGAATCGCCGCCTGAATTTCGTATTGGTGCCGCGCAGCGATTCTTCCGGGTCGGCCTTCACATGCCGGCCGATATTGACCAGAGCGAAGATCAGGTCGCCGAGTTCGTCCGAGATCTTGCCTTGGTTTCCGTCGCGCAGCGCCTCGCGCAGTTCGCCGACCTCTTCCTCGATCTTGTCGAGGATGGGCTCGGCCTCCGACCAGTCGAAGCCGACCTTCGCGCGCCCGCTGCTGCAGCTTCAGCGCTTCGGTCAGCGCCGGCTGGGCGCGGTGCACGCTGCCGAGATAACCAGCCTTGAAATCTTCGGTAATCCCCCGCCGTGCCCGCCGTTCTGCCCGCTCGCGCTTCTCTTCCGTCTTGATGTCGTCCCACTGCACTTTCACCGCATCCGGCGTCGCGGCATCCGAAACGGCAAAGACATGCGGGTGCCGGCGGATCATCTTCCTGGTGATCGCCTGCACCACGTCACCGAAGGCGAATTCGCCGGCTTCCTCGGCCATGCGGGCATGAAAGACGACCTGCAGCAGCAGGTCGCCCAGTTCCTCGCAAAGGTCGTCCATATCGTTGCGCTCGATCGCATCGGCCACCTCATAGGCCTCCTCGATCGTATAGGGCTTGATGGTCGCAAAATTCTGCTCGAGGTCCCAGGGGCAGCCGGTGACCGGCGTGCGCAGCGCCGCCATGATCTCGATCAGCCGCGAAATATCCTTCGATGCTTCCATCTTCTTGGTCCTTCAATGTCGGAATGTCAGGCGAGCGGAATGCTGTTCTTGTCCTTGGACGACTGGTAGACGCCGGAAAGCCCGTCATAGCGCGCCTTGATACGGGTCGTCTGCGCCTTGAGCGCGGTGCGAAGCGGCTCTTCCTCGCTCTCGACGAGGTCGGCAATGGCGTAGGAATGCCAGAAGGCATTGTTGCGCCGGTAGCCGCCGGGCTCCAGCCCGAACACCTCTTTGAGGATCTTCAGGTCATGCGGAATGGCGAAGGCGTCGCGCGAATCCTCGTGGCTGAAAAAATAGTAGAAATTGTCGAACCCGGCCCAGGTGATTGCCGACATGCACATCGTACATGGTTCGTGAGTCGACAGGAAAATCAGATCCTTGGTGGGAAGATCTCGCGTGGTTTCATAGAAGCGCTTCAGCGTGTGCACCTCTCCATGCCACAGCGGATTTTCGAGCTCGTTGTTGGTTTCGGCAATCACCAGCGACAGATCGGATTTCTTGAGGATCGCCGCGCCGAAAACCTTGTTGCCGGTGGCAACGCCCTTTTCCGTGAGGGGCAATATGTCGTTTTCGATGACGTCGAGAAGGCGGGCGGCGATTGTCATGGGAACTCTTTGTTGCAAGGTGTCTAGGCAGTTTATGGCGCGGAACGAGGGGATCGAGGCAAAAAAACACTTTAGTCTACAGAAATACTAGAGAAATATCGTTCGCGGTGGCTTTTGCTCAAGAACCGGTTGATCGTAAAACAGAAATACCGGCTCGCAATCCAGTTCGAATATCCATTCCTTCAATTCCGATGCGTTATTGTGGATATTGCTGTCATATGATTCAGGATATGCGCATGTCTCCAAGCCAACAACGCCTGTCGGTCTTTCCGGCTTTCTTCCGCGTCAGCGGACGGAGCGTTGTCGTGTTTGGCAATGGTGACGAAGCCTATGCCAAGGCCCGGCTACTGCGCAACACCGATGCGGACATCGTCGCTTGCGCCTCCGCACCGGATCAGGACTACGCCGACTGGCTGGCCGCTCAGGGCATAGAGATCGTTCATTCGGATTTCTCGCCGGATCAGGTCTCAAATCAGATCAAGGACGCGGTGATGGTGTTCGCCGCGACCGGCGATGCCGCGCTGGATCGTGCGATTGTCACTGCCGCCCGCGCCGAAAAAGTGCCCGCCAATGCCGTCGATCAGCCGGATTTCTGCGATTTCTATACACCGGCACTCGTCAACCGAGCACCGGTCGCCATCGCCATCGGCACGGAAGGTGCCGGTCCGGTGCTCGCCCAGATGATCCGCGCCCGCATCGACCAGATGCTGTCTCCGTCGCTCGGTGCGCTGGCGCGCCTCGCCGCGGAGTATCGCGATGCCGCCGAACGGCTGGTGCCGCGCGGCGTATCGCGCCGCATCTTCTGGCGCCGCTTTTTCTCGGCCGATGTCGCAAGCGCCGTCGATGCCAACGATATGGCCGCCGCCCGCCGCTCGGCCAATGCGCTGCTGTCGACCACCGGTCGCGTCGCGGGCCATGTCTGGCTGGTCGGCGCCGGTCCGGGCGCCGAGGATCTTTTGACGCTGCGGGCCCAGCGCGTGCTGATGGAAGCCGACGCGATCGTCTATGACGCGTTGGTGCCGCAGGCGATCGTCGACATGGGCCGTCGCGACGCCGAGCGCCTGTCGGTCGGCAAGCGCAAGAACTGCCATTCGAAGTCCCAGGACGAGATCAACAAGCTGCTGGTCAGGCTCGGCCGCGAAGGCAAGCGTGTCGTGCGCCTGAAGTCCGGCGACCCGCTGGTCTATGGCCGCGCCGGCGAGGAAATGGCGGCACTGCGCGACGCCGGGGTCACTTACGAGATTGTACCGGGCATCACCTCCGCCTTTGCCGCCGCTGCCGATTTCGACCTGCCGCTGACGCTGCGCGGCGTTGCCTCGTCGCTGATCTTCACCACCGGCCATGACCTGACCGGCGATGTCCTGCCCGATTGGGCGAGCCTTGCGATCTCCGGCGGCGACGATCGCCGTCTATATGGGCCGCACGGTTGCCGCCTCGGTCGCCGAACGCCTGATGGGCGCCGGCCTTGCGCCGGAAACCACGGTCGCCGTGATCGAGAATGCCAGCCGCCCCGACCGCCGGCTTTTCCACGGCGTCCTGCGCGAGTTGCCGGACCTGGAAGCGCGCGACGATCTTTCCGGCCCGGTCATGGTGATCATCGGCGAAGCCGTCGCCGGTGCGAATTTCAACAAGTCCGAACCGCTTTCGGCTTTCAAAGCCAGGGTGCGCGAGGACATGAGCCAGGAAGTAGGCCAGGAAATAGGAATGCAAGGATGACCGACAAGGTTCTGACCGCCAACCGCCTGTCCGACGGCATCGCCGTCTGGCTCGACGCGAACGGCCACTGGGTGGAAAACCTGCAGGACGCGATCGTCGCCCGCCATGCGGAGGCCGTGGCCTCGCTGGAGGCGATCGGCAAGCGCGATTTTGCCGAGAACCGGGTGGTTGACGTTGCCGTCGTCGACGTGCAGGAGCAGGACGGCAAGCTCTGGCCTCTGCGCCTTCGCGAACGTATTCGTGCCCAGGGCCCGACCATGGAATATGCTGCCGGCTACCGTCCCGCCGACCCGGCCTTCATCGCAGTTTGAGGAAGTCATGTACCGTTACGACGAATTCGACCACGCTTTTGTTTCGAGCCGCGTGGAGCAGTTCCGCGATCAGGTCGGCCGCCGCCTCGCCGGTGAGCTGGCCGAGGATGCTTTCAAGCCGCTGCGCCTGATGAACGGCGTCTACCTCCAACTGCACGCCTACATGCTGCGCGTCGCGATCCCTTATGGGACGCTGAACGGCAAGCAGATGCGGATGCTCGCCCATATTGCCCGCAAATACGACCGCGGGTACGGGCATTTCACCACACGCCAGAACATCCAGTACAACTGGCCGAAACTCTCCGACACGCCGGATATCCTGGCCGAGCTCGCCAGCGTCGAGATGCATGCGCTGCAGACGTCGGGCAACTGCATCCGCAACGTCACCGCCGACCATTTCGCCGGTGCTGCCGCCGATGAGGTTGCCGATCCGCGGCCTTACGCCGAAATCCTGCGCCAGTGGTCCTCGGTCCATCCGGAATTTTCCTTCCTGCCCAGAAAATTCAAGATCGCCGTCACCGGCGCCGAGCGCGACCGTGCCGCGATCCAGGTGCATGATATCGGCCTGCACCTGAAGAAGAACGAGGACGGCCAGATCGGCTTTGCCGTCTATGTCGGCGGCGGGCAGGGGCGCACCCCGATGATCGCCCGGAAGATCAAGGATTTCCTCCCCGAGGAAGACCTGCTCTCCTACACGACCGCGATCATGCGCGTGTACAATCTGCACGGCCGTCGCGACAACAAGTACAAGGCGCGTATCAAGATCCTCGTGCATGAGACCGGTGCCGAGGAATTGGCCCGCCAGGTGGAGGAGGAATTCTCCCATCTGCAGGGCACCGAGCTGAAGCTGCCGGAGAAGGACATCCAGGCGATCACCGCCTATTTCGCGCCGCCGGCCTTGGTCGATCGGGCCGAAGGCTGGCCGCAGCTCGCCGGCTGGAAGAAGACCGACGAGAACTTCGCCCGCTGGGTCGACCAGAACGTGCAACCGCACAAGCATCCCGACTACGGCATGGTGACGATATCCCTTAAACCCATCGGCGGCATTCCGGGCGATGCCTCCGACGTGCAGATGGACGCGATCGCCGATCTGGCGGAGGAATTCGCCTTCGACGAGATCCGCATCAGCCACGAGCAGAACGTCATCCTGCCGCATGTGGCGCTGGCCGATCTCGAGCCGCTCTACCGCGCGCTGGTGGCACAGAACCTCGCGACCGCCAATGCCGGGCTGATCACCGATATCATTGCCTGTCCGGGGCTCGACTATTGCGCACTGGCGAACGCCCGTTCGATCCCGCTTGCGCAGGAAATCTCCTCCCGGTTCGGTGCGGCCGAGCGCCAGGCCGAGATCGGCGAGCTGAAGATCAAGATCTCCGGCTGCATCAATGCCTGCGGCCATCACCATGTCGGGCATATCGGCCTGCTGGGCGTCGAGAAGAAGGGCGCCGAGCTCTACCAGATCACGCTCGGCGGTTCCGGCGACGAGAACACCTCGATCGGCGAGATCATCGGTCGCGGCTTCGAGCCGAACAAGGTGACCGATGCGGTGGAAACCATCGTCGACACCTATCTCGGCCTTCGCACCTCGAAGGAAGAAACCTTCCTCGAAGCCTATCGCCGCGTCGGGCCGCAGCCTTTCAAGGAAGCGCTCTATGGCGGTGCTGCGGCGGAGGCGGCGTGATGACCAGACTTTGGAGAGAAACCGGCTTCGTCGAGAACGACCCCTGGGTGATCGAGACCGAGGAGGTGAAGGCGACCGAGGACCAGAAGGCGCTGCTGCCGCTCGACGAGATGATCGCGCGGGCCGAGGAGAGCAACGATGTCGGCCTCGGCGTGCTGATCCGGCCGGCGGACGACGTGCGCAAGCTCGAACCCTATCTCTACCGCATCGAGATCGTCGCGGTGGATTTCCCGGCCTTCAACGACGGCCGCGCCTTCAGCCATGCCTCGCTGCTGCGCGACCGGCTCGGCTACAGGAACGAGCTGCGGGCGGTCGGCGACGTGCTGATCGACCAGGTGCCGCTGATGCTGCGCTGTGGCATAGACAGCTTTTCGGTGAAGAACGCCACGGCGCTGAAGCGGCTCGAGGAGGGCCGGCTGCCGGGCATCGCCGAGCACTACCAGCCGACGGCCCGCGACGCCGAAAAGGGCGAGGGCTATAGCTGGCGCCGCCGCACCGTGACCGCCTGAGGCCGGGGAACGACCGGCCGAAAGGTGAATTTCCCGCACGTATTTTCCTGAAGCTCTGCGACAAAGGCACGCGGATGCCTTCAAATGCGGGGCCATATGGTATATTTCGCTTCTGCGAAAAAACGACGAGACGAAGAGACCGATAGGCATGAACGCTCCAGCAAAGACGGAAGAATTCGCAGTGGCCCAGGTTCAGGCAAAGATTCCGGACGGCGTTTATGCCGAGACGGTGCTCGCCGTCGAGCATTATACCGACCGCCTGTTTCGCTTCCGCATGACCCGTCCGGCCGGTTTCCGCTTCCGTTCGGGCGAGTTCGCGATGATCGGGCTGATGGTCGGCGACAAGCCGGTCTACCGCGCCTATTCGATCGCCAGCCCCGCCTGGGACGAGGAGCTGGAATTTTTCTCGATCAAGGTGCCGGACGGTCCGCTGACCTCGCATCTGCAGGCGATCAAGCCGGGCGACACGGTGCTGATGCGCAAGAAGCCGACCGGCACGCTGGTGCTCGACGCGCTGACGCCCGGCAAGCGGCTCTACATGTTCTCGACCGGCACCGGAATCGCGCCCTTCGCCAGCCTTATCCGCGACCCCGAGACCTACGAAAAATTCGACGAGGTCATCCTCACCCATACCTGCCGCGACGTCGCCGAGCTGAAATACGGTTTCGACCTCATTGAGGAGATCCGCAACCACGAATTTCTGGCGGAACTGGTCGGCGACAAGCTCAAGCATTACCCGACCGTGACCCGTGAGGAATTCTCCCACAAGGGCCGCATCACCGACCTGATGGCGAACGGCAAACTGTTCACCGACCTGGGTGTCCCGGCGCTCGACCCCGCCGTCGACCGCGGCATGATCTGCGGCTCGACCGCGATGCTGAAGGACACCAAGGACCTGCTCGAAAAGGCCGGCCTCGTCGAAGGATCGAACAACAAGCCCGGCGAATTCGTCATCGAAAGGGCGTTTGTGGGGTGAGAGGCGACGGCCTGCGGCCGGCAAAACGCTCCAGTGGAGCGTTTTGAGCCTCGAACGCCGCGAGCCAAAGCGAGCGGCCGGGCAGGACGCGACGGCCTTTGGCTGGCAAATCGATCCAGTGAATCGATTGCAGCGAGGAACGCCGCGAGCCAAAGCGAGCGGCCGGGGGCGGTGCGGCATGTTCAACCCCGTTGCACCATTTCCACATCCCCCGACATTCCTGATCATTCGCCCTCCGGCGGCGGCAGCTTTTCCCGCTCGCGCCGATAGGCGTTCCAGCGTCTGCGATCCGTTTTCGAAACGGCGGCGCGGGCGATCTCGACGCCGGCATCCTCCAGCGCCCGCCAGCCGGGCCGGCGCGAGGCGAACATCAGGCCGTTTCGGCCGAGGTGATCGCGGGCGCCGCGTGCCTCATCGTAGACCACATCGAAAACCTGGCGCTGCGCGGCGTCCAGGTTCTGCAGGCAGCAGGGTTCGTTGTTCGATCTGAAATGCCAGTAGCAGGCATTCCGGCGGCGGCATGAACGCCGGCGGCAGGCCATGTGGGGCAGGGCGAGCATTTCGGCGGTGCGGGCGGCGAGATAGGTTTCGATGGGCGGCTTTTCGTAAGGCATGGTAACTCCTTGGCGATCCTAGATTTTCTTTTCGTCATCCTCGGGCGAGCAAAGCGAGACCCGAGGATCGGACGGGGCGCTGAAAGCTGCCTCGTAAGGTAAGTAATAAGTGACACCTCTCAGCGCCTCGTTCGGCTGTTTATGCCCGCGACTTCGGCCCCTCTGCCGTGGCCTTCCCGGACGATGTTCGTCTGACCCGTGGCGCCCGTCCGAACCGAGTTATCGGCAAGGCTTCCACAGGTCTCCGCCGGTTTCTCCGATTCCCTCGGGTTAATCCCGAGGGTCGGTCGGACTTGTCAAAGCCCGGCGAAACCATCCGGTTTGCCACCCTGTGTGCCGCACAGGCACGCCCGGCGCGCTGTTTCGGGCTTCAAGAGACGAAGGCTCGGTCCGTTTGCCTTCGTCTCTCCCCGTGTCGCCGGAGGGAGACCATTTTCCGCGAACCCCGAATGGAAGGACTTACGTCGTTTCCTGCCACCCGGCGCCGGCCCCGCCTCGCCGGCACGCCTGCCGGTGTATCCGCGACGGAACGGGGGGATTTTAGGCGCGGGTTGGGAGGGCGGGGATGAGAGAGGGCGGAGATTTTAGGTAAGGCGTTGAAAGGGTTGGAGGAGGTGTCCGGGAGCATCCCCGCTTAGGGGCAGGGTTGACGTTTTCCACCGTCATCCTCGGGCTTGACCCGAGGATCCAGTCGCTGTGCCGTCGCACGGCGACACCCCTTCTATCAGGCGTCGTGTCCGGGAGAGTCTCCCGCGCCGCCGACGCGGCGCTGCTGGATCCTCGGGTCGAGCCCGAAGATGACGGAGGAGAAATGCTGTCCCAAAAGAAAGACAGAGGGCGAGTCGCCCGCCGCGTAAAAACCCCGCCCCCTATTGCCCCAAAAGCTCCCGAAGGCTCCAGGGGTCGTCGCCGGACTGGTCGGCGATGTCGTCCACCTTCCAGCCGCCATTTTCGCGCACCAGCGTGTAGAAGAGCGTCGCCGAGCGTTTGCCGTTGCGGAAGGACACTTCCAGCTCGGCCGTGTCGCCGAGGATGATCGGCGGGGAAAGCCGGACATTGCTGGCGACGCCATCCTGCCCGGCAAGGATAGGATCGAAATCCACCGCCTCGCCATTCGCCGCCAGGCTCTCGTTGAGCGCCTCGGAGAAATAGGCGGAATAGGGCGAGGGCGCATCGTCCTCGGCCGGGTCGATCGTGTCGGCATAGAGGGATTTGATCAGCGCCTGCGGGGAAGCGTAGTTCCGCGCCTCGGCGCCGGTTGCGGCCAGCAGGGGGAAGAGCAGGGCGAAGAGGAGGGCCGGCATGCGCATGGGTGAGTCGTCCCCGGTTGGATGTGAGGAGATGCTTATGCGAGGGAGGGGTGGAAGGATAGGGGGTGGGGAGGTGTCTGAGGGAGACAATTTTTGCATTGGGCGTCGGAAATTTTCCCGTATGGGTAGCGCATTCGGGGTAAATCTGATTATTTGGCGTCAGTAAGTGCCTATTATTTGAAAGGGAGAAATATTAATGGGCAGCGGGTTCCGAATTACAAGCGAAGCAGAGCTTTCTGAAGCGGTACTTAGAATACTAAAGGAAGTCCCGAAAGGGCAGGCACCTTATAGTTACTTGATTTCCGAAATACCTAAAATATTGGAGCTTACGACTGCGGATCGAGCTCCGTCTATCAAGCGTCCCTTAGAGCAAATGTGGGAGCAACGTGTTCGCAATATTCGGTCGCATAGAGGAGTCGACGGAAACTATATAACTAACGGTCTACTTAGGGGAATTAAAGGTGGCCTTCAGATTACGGAAGCAGGATTGAAGCATCTTGAGAAAAAGCATTAGAATAATCGTTAGGCTTTTCAAGGGATTTCCGACAGGGTGGGACCCAAGTTAGCTTCGAGGCACAGAGCTCCGTGTTCTTAATCCAGACAAACCAGGCATATCCAGTTGCCGTTGAGGCTTTCGGGTCTACGCGCCCTTTGACCATCGGGACTCTCTCAGAGAACTGAGCGAATAGGGTGGGAGGAGTGTTGCTGAATATGCTTTCATACCGCCCAACGCTTTCAAGGAAGACAGTTCGCGCTAATATTGCGACTCCGTGTCTAGCCACGGACATTGCCCGTTCGAAAAACTCTTCAGCCAATCGGAATGGGGGGTTGGTAATAACCCAATCATGTGAAAGTGCTTCATAAGGGTATGTTAGGAAGTCACGCACGCGCGCAAATCCGTATGGATACGCGTCCGCAGAGTCCACATCGCTAAAATATTCTTGCAACGGGCGCGTCATATATCCTCTTCCCGCCGCAGGTTCTAAACATGTCATTCCAGCCACCTTATCGGTTCCAATGACATGCTCAACTAACGCGCGCGTTGCCCACGGAGGAGTAGGGAAGTCGTCGGGGCTATCCTTGGCCTCGAAGCGTTGAGCCATAACAGCATGAGATGTATTCTGCATATGAAGCTCCGCAATTTAAAGTAAGCTATCTTTCGAAGCTTGAGTGTGGCTGTCGGCGTCATTTGAGTCAAACTTATGGCCCAGACTGAACTCCGAAGCCTAAGAGAAGCTACTTCGTAAGCGGAACACTACCGCCCCGGCCGCCCGGTCTTCCCCTTCGTCCGGCTCTTCCGCTTCTGCTCGCCAGCATCCTCATAACTTCCCGCGCCGACCTTGCCGCGCACGAGGGGGCGGGGGTCGTCGGTGGATCCTCGGGTCAAGCCCAAGGATGACGACGGAGAGGACGAAGATGACGGCGTTGAGGTTGCGGATGACGGCGGCGGCGATGACGGTTTTGGCGGCAGCTTGCCGGTGACCGGTTTTTCGGTGCGGCCGACGGTCATTTCGTCGAGGTCGTTCTTGCGGAACAGCGATCCTCGGGCCTGACCCGAGGATGAGGGCTCGGCGATGTCGCGGCCCATGTCGGAACGGTCCGGCTTACGGAAGAGCGGCGTCGCGGTGTCGGTGCCCGGGCCCATGTCGTCGAGGCCGGGTTTGGCGAAGAGGGAGGTCGAGGGTGTGGATTCCCCCTCATCCGCCCTGCGGGCACCTTCTCCCCGCTGGGGAGAAGGAGACTCGCGGCGGGCTTTTGCTCCGCCTTTGCCGTTTCCAGCTTTGCCGTTGCCACTCTTGCCATTGCCGCCTTCGACGGCGCGGGCCTCGTCGCGGGCGATCGGGTCGTCCATGACGGCGAGTTCGGCGGCCTTGAGGCGTTTGATTTCGTCGCGCAGGCGGGCGGCCTTTTCGAAGTCGAGGTCGGCGGCGGCGTCGCGCATCGATTTTTCGAGCGCGTTGAGATGGGCCTGCAGATTGTTGCCGACCAGGTGGCCGCCATCCGCAAAACCCTTGCCGGAGACGCCTGAAATGTCGGCGCGGACGTGGTCGCGTTCGTAGACCGAGTCGAGGATGTCGGAGATTCGTGCCTTTACCGATTCCGGCGTGATGCCGTTGGCGGTGTTGTATTCCATCTGCTTTTCGCGGCGGCGGGCGGTTTCGTCCATGGCGCGCTGCATCGAGCCGGTGATCTTGTCGGCATAGAGGATGACCTTGCCGTCGACGTTACGCGCCGCACGCCCGATGGTCTGGATGAGCGACGTTTCCGAGCGCAAAAAACCTTCCTTGTCGGCGTCGAGGATGGCGACGAAGGCGCATTCGGGAATGTCGAGGCCCTCGCGCAGAAGGTTGATGCCGACCAGCACGTCGAAGGCGCCGAGGCGCAGGTCGCGGATGATCTCGATGCGCTCCAGCGTGTCGATGTCCGAATGCATGTAGCGGACGCGCACGCCCTGTTCGTGCAGGTATTCGGTCAAATCTTCGGCCATGCGCTTGGTGAGCACCGTACACAGCGTCCGGTACCCCTTGGCGGCGGTCTCGCGGATTTCGCCGAGCACGTCGTCGACCTGGGAGCGGGCGGAACGGACTTCCACCGGCGGGTCGATCAGGCCGGTCGGGCGGATCACCTGTTCGGCGAAGACGCCGCCGGACTGTTCCATCTCCCAGTTGCCGGGCGTCGCCGAGACGGCGACGGTGAGCGGGCGCATCGCATCCCATTCCTCGAAGCGCAGCGGCCGGTTGTCCATGCAGGAGGGTAGGCGGAAACCGTATTCGGCGAGCGTCGCCTTGCGGCGGAAGTCGCCCCGGTACATGCCGCCGATCTGGCTGACGGAGACATGGCTTTCGTCGATGAACAGCAGGGCGTTGTCGGGAATGTATTCGAACAGGGTCGGCGGCGGCTCGCCGGGATTGCGGCCGGTCAGGTAACGCGAATAGTTCTCGATGCCGGCGCAGGAGCCGGTCGCCTCCAGCATCTCGATATCGTAGCGGGTGCGCTGCTCCAGTCGCTGGGCTTCGAGCAGGCGGCCGCCCTTTTCGAGCTCGGCGAGGCGCAGCTTCAGCTCTTCCTTGATCGCCTTGATGGCGCCGTTCAGCGTCGGGCGCGGGGTGACGTAATGCGAATTGGCGTAGATCTTGACCGATTTCAGGTCGCCGGTCTTCTGGCCGGTGAGCGGGTCGAACTCGGTGATCGCGTCGATCTCGTCGCCGAACATCGAGATGCGCCAGGCGGCATCTTCCAGGTGGGCCGGGAAGATTTCGATCGTATCGCCGCGCACGCGAAACGAGCCGCGCACGAAATTGATGTCCTGGCGCTTGTATTGCTGGGCCACCAAGTCTGCCAACAATTGACGTTGATCCAATCGATCGCCGACCGACATCTGGAAGGTCATCGCCGTATAGGTCTCGACCGAGCCGATACCGTAGATGCAGGAAACCGAGGCGACGATGATGCAGTCGTCGCGCTCGAGCAGCGAACGGGTGGCCGAGTGGCGCATCCGGTCGATCTGTTCGTTGATCGAGGATTCCTTCTCGATGAACGTGTCGGAGCGCGGCACATAGGCTTCCGGCTGGTAATAGTCGTAATAGGAGACGAAATATTCGACCGCGTTGTCCGGGAAGAAGTTCTTGAACTCGGAATAGAGCTGCGCCGCCAGCGTCTTGTTGGGCGCCAGGATCACGGCCGGGCGCTGGGTCGCCTCGATCACCTTGGCCATGGTGAAGGTTTTTCCCGAGCCGGTGACGCCGAGCAGGACCTGGGAGCGCTCGCCGGAATTGATGCCCTCGACGAGGTCGCGGATGGCGGTCGGCTGGTCGCCGGCAGGCTCGTAGTCGGAGGCCATGCGGATGGTGACGCCGCCCTCGGATTTTTCCGGCCGGGCGGGGCGATGCGGCGTCCACAGCTTGCCGTCCTTGAACAGCGGATTGCCGCTCTCGATCAGCGCCGACAGGGCCTCGACGGTGGCGGTGACCGAACCAGCGGCCAGGGTCTCGGCGTCCTCCAGCGACGTGTCCATGCCGGCGACCGGGTTGAGGCCGGCGCGGGCGCGCGTCTTCGGATCGGAGGAGGCGCCGATCGACACGCCGCGGGCGGTCTTCGAGGCGGTAGTGTTCTTGGCCGTGGTCGGCGCCGCCTTAGCGGCCTTGATGGCTTCCTCGCGCGCCGCGATCTCTATTCTCTTGCGGTGTTTTCCCGCCTTGGAGGCGATCTCGCGCTGCGTCTCGACGCCGGAGGCTTCCGCCTCGGCTTCCAGCTGCTTCACCCAGTCGGAGACGCTGCCTTGCAGTGGCGCGCCCTCGAACGACGATTGCGGGGCTTCCTCGAAACCGTTGTGATTGTCCGGGTTCGAGGCGGGCGATTTTTTCGGTGATCTGGCCATGCCGCGAATATGGAGAGAGTCATCGCGAAAGTGAAGAGGGGCAGGTCACAAAACGAGTACAAAAGGGAAACGGATTTTTGGGGCGCGGGAGGAGGTGGAAGGTTTACGCCACCTGGCGCTGGGTGGTGGCGCGGCGGCATTCGATCCAGCCGGGGATGCGTTCGGCCGGCATCGGGCGGCCGAAGAAATAGCCCTGGGCGAACTGGCAGCCGAGCGCTTTCAGCGCATTGGCCTCTTCCTCGCTCTCGACGCCTTCGACCACCACTTCCATCGACAATGCCCGGCCGAGGCCGACCATGGCGCCGACGATCTCCTGGTTCTGGCGGCTGAGATGCACGCCGGTGATGAAGCGCCGGTCGAGCTTCAGCCGGTCGACCTTGAGCGCCACGAGATAGGCAAGCGAGGAATGGCCGGCGCCAAAGTCGTCGACGGCGAGCTTGTAGCCGGAACGCTCGATGCGCTTCAGCTGCTCGCCGGCGACCAGCGTATCGAGGATCGCCTCCTCGGTGATCTCGATCTCGAACAGCGCCGGATCGATGCCGTGGGCGGCGGTGATGCGGTCGAGTACGTCGGTGACCGAATAGAGGTCGAACTCGCGCGGCGAGACGTTGATCGCGACGGTCGCGCGCGGCAGGCCGAGCGCGGGCAGGCGGGCCAGCAGGCCGCAGGCCGCTTCGGCGATGGTCGCGGTCAGCCGGTCGGCAAGATTGCCTGCCTGCGCGGCGGCGACGATTTCCGGCGGCGCGATCGGCCCGAGATAGGGATGGTGCCAGCGCACCAGCGCCTCGAAACCGGTGATCTGCTGGGAGGCGAGGTCGATCTGCGGCTGGAACCAGGCCTCGACGTCGCCGGCGGCAAGTGCGTCTGCGAGTTCCTGCTCGATCTGGTTCTGACGGTCGGCCTGGGAGCGGAAGGCGGGCTCGAATTCGCGCCACTGGCGCCGGCCGCCGTCCTTGGCCCTGTAGAGCGCCATGTCGGCACTGATGAACAGGTCTTCCGCCGTATCCGCATGCAGGGGAAAGAGCGCCAGGCCGATCGACGTGCCGACGACGGTCGGCTGGCCCTCGAGCATGACCGGCTGGCGGCTGTGCTCGAGAATGCGCCTCGCCAAATCCCGGGCAGTTCCGGCGGCATCTGCGCCGCCGAGGATGATCGCGAACTCGTCGCCGCCGAGCCGGGCGATGGTGCCCTTGCCGTCGATCGCCGAGCGCAGCCGATCGCTGACCTCGACGAGCAGGGCGTCGCCGGCGCTGTGACCGAGCGTATCGTTGACCGTCTTGAAGCGGTCGAGGTCGAGGATGAGGAGGGCCAGTTGCTCTTCCGTGGCGCGGGCGGCGGAAATCCCCGCATCGAGGGCGGTATTGAAGGCGGCACGGTTGGCAAGCCCGGTCAGCGGATCGCAATTAGCCAGCACTTCCAGCCGGTAGTTGGCGCGCAGGATGTCTGAGTTGGCGCAGGAGAGGGAATCGGCAAGCGCCGTCGCCTTCAGTTTGCCGAGCACGTTGCCGACGAAGGTCGCCTCGCTGGTGCGGCTGCTGCGGATCAGCACCAGCGTCAGCGCCACGACGTCGATGGTGAGCAGCCAGCCGCCGGCGCCGCCGCTGGCGGCAAGCGACACCATCACCGAGATGTTGGGCGGTATTGCGAAGGCGAGGGAAACCGGGTTGTGGCCGACGCCCATGAGCACCGCGCCGGTCGCCATGCCGCACATGATCAGATAGAGGCCGCTATCTCCGCCAAGCGCATGGAAATCGGGTACGGTCAGCGGAAGAGCGGCCCAGGCGAGGCCGCTGACGAGTGCCCCGAAGGTCAGCACGTCCAGTGCCTGTTGCGGAGCATGTTCGACCGTTTCCCAACGCGCCAGGATCCAGGCCAGGACGATGCGCAGGACCAGGCTTGCGATCACCGCCATGAACCAGAGGGTGGCCGGAAAGGTCAGGCCACGGTCGATCGTGGTGACGAAAAGTGCCGAAGCGGATATCGCGGCATTGGTAGCGAGCGTCGAGGCCAGGCGTTCGAGCATGGTCGAAGCTTGTGCCCGCTTCACGTCCAGTGCGAGGGCCGGGTCGACTTGACCTGTTCTGAGTTCGGCTTCCATCGATCTGCTTGGGCTGGAGTTCCGGATCAATGCCGACACTATCGAACGACGGCGATAAGAAAGTCTTGCTTTCGGGAGATCTTCCTCAAGCCGACCGATTTATCCTAAATGAATAGGTAATCGTCCGCCGTCTGCGCCTCAATATTGTGCGAATGCCTCCGAGTTGTTCCGAGGCTAGGGAAGATCCTGCAATAAACCCGATTTTTCGCGCCCCGCTGGAACTTCCCGGCCGGTCGTGAATTACAAATTGTCCATGTCACGAAATGGCCGCAATTCCTTTTGGTTTCCAACACATTTTTTCGGGACTCTGAGGGGGTCCAAAGAGGAGTGATTCAATGGCTCTTCCCACCCCGACCCTGGCCGCCATACGATACGGTTATGGTCTTCGCCCCGGCGAAGAGCCGCCCCGCGATGTCGAGGCACTGCTGGGACAGATCGAGGAAGGGGCTTCCGGAAAGCCCCGTTTTCCGCGCGAGGGTATAGCTGGCCGGCTAGACACGGCAACCCGTGTCGTTTCGCTCCTCGCCGCCGAGGCGAAAGCGCGCAGGGCCGGCAATCCGAACGAAGACGTCCGCAAGGCGACCCAGGGCGAGGCGCGGCGCATCTACCGGCAGGATGCGATGGCGCGACTTGCCCAGGCGATCCATTCTCCGCTCGGCTTCTATGAGCGCCTTGCGAGCTTCTGGGTCGACCATTTTTCGACCAGCGTGATGAAGTCGCTGCCGATGCGGATGATCGTGCCGCTCTACGAGGCGCAGGCGATCCGCCCCAATCTCGGCGGCTCCTTCATCAAGCTGCTGTCCGCCGCCATCCTGCATCCGGCCATGCTGATCTATCTCGACCAGGACCAGAGCGTCGGACCCGATTCCGTCGCCGCCCGCAAGAACGGGCGCGGGCTCAATGAAAACCTCGGCCGCGAGCTGCTCGAACTCCACACCCTGGGCGCCGGCAGCGGTTATACCCAGGAGGACGTGCGGGCCGCCGCGCTGATCCTGACGGGACTTTCCGTCGATGATCGCGCCATGCAGGTCGTCTATCAGCCCCGGTTCGCCGAGGCGGGACCCGTCGACCTGCTCGGCCGGACCTATCGCGACGACGAGGGCGACGGTCAGGACCATGTCCTGATGCTCGAAGACCTGGCCGCCAATCCGAAGACCGCGCAGCATATCTGCGGCAAGCTCGTCCGCCATTTCATTGCCGACGACGCGCCCGCGGAGATGGTCGAGGCGATGGTTGCGGCCTGGACGAAGAGCCGCGGCGATCTGACCGAGGTTTATCGCGCCATGCTCGCGCATCCGCGTGCCTGGTCGGATCCCGGCCGGAAGATCAAGCAGCCGTTCGAATTCGTGGTCTCCGGTTTCCGCGCGCTCGATCTGCCGGAGAAGAATTTCGGCAATCTGCTGCGCGACATGGATGACGGCGACGAAGACGAGGGTCCGGTCCAGAAGGCCATGGACCTGGCCGGCATGGCGGCGAGGGAAGACACCAAGAAGAAGGCGGGGCGCGCCAATGCCCTGACGCTCGGCGCGCTGCAGCGCATGGGCCAACCGATCTGGCAGCCGCCGAGCCCCGCAGGTTTTGCGGATGAAACGAGCGTATGGCTGACCCCCAGCCAGCTCAGCGAGCGGATTTCGTGGTCGCGAATGGTCGCGCGTATCTTCGGGCAGAAGATGGAGCCATCCGTTTTCCTTCAGGCCGCACTTGCCGATGCCGCCCATCCCGAAACCGCGAGGGTCATCGCGCAGGCGCCCAACAAGGTTCACGGCATCACGATGGTGCTGGCGTCCCCTGAATTCAACAGGAGATAGGAAATGAGCTTTCAACACGGCTTTGCTTTGTCTCGCCGCGGTTTTCTGGCCGGCGCTTGCTGTGCGGCGGGAGCCTCCGTCCTGACGCCGGTGAGTTTTGCCGCGATGCCGGGCGACAACCGGTTCGTGACGATCATCCTGCGCGGCGCCATGGACGGGCTCGATTTCGTGCAGCCATACGGCGATCCGGCCTATGCGGCGCTGAGGCCGAAACTGGGCCTGAGGCCCGATACGGGCCTCATCGATCTCGACGGTTTCTTCGGTCTCAATCCGGCAGCCTCCGCGCTGATGCCTTTGTGGCAGGCGGGCGAGCTCTCCTTCGTGCACGCGGTCTCGACGCCCTATCGGGACCAGCGCAGCCATTTCGACGGCCAGGACATGCTGGAGACGGGCGGCAACGGCAAGGGCGAGCGCACCGGCTGGCTGAACCGCACGCTGGCGGTCATCCCGCGCTCGAACGCCCGCAGGGCGATCGACATCAATACCTCGATGGAACTGATCCTCAGCGGACCGAACGAGGCCGACTCCTGGTCGTCACAGAGCAATTTCGCGCTGGCGCAGGACGAGATCGCCTTTCTCGACCGGTTGTATGCCGGCGACCCGGCGTTTGCCAAGGCGATGGAGGAGGCGAAGAAGACCGACATGTCGGCGGACTCGCTTTATGGCGATGCCAAGCGGGGCGCTGGCATTGCCGACATGGCGAAACTCGCCGGCGGCATGCTGCGCGAGGACTACCGGATCGCCAGCTTCTCGATCAACGGCTGGGATACCCATGTGGGCCAGCAGGGGCAGTTCAGGAAAGCCGTCGGCGATCTCTCGACCGCGATCCTCACGCTGAAGGAAGCGCTCGGCGAAGACGCCTGGAAGAAGACCGCCGTGCTGGCAATGACCGAATTCGGCCGCACGGCGCGCGAGAACGGCACCAACGGCACCGACCACGGAACCGGCGGGCTTGCGGTCCTCGCCGGCGGGGCGATCCCTGGCGGCAAGGTCCTGGGCAAGTGGCCGGGCCTTTCCGAAGACAAGCTGCTCGACCGCCGCGACCTGATGCCGACCGGCGACGTGCGCGAGGTTGCCGCCGCCATGCTCTACAGGCAGTTCGGCATCGAGCCCGACACTCTCACCGCCAAGGTCTTTCCCGGCCTGAGTTTCGATACGTCCTCGGCCTATCTGAGGGGGTGATCGGGCGGGGTTGCGCTATGCCAGGATGTCGTAGACCCGAAAGATCCAATAGAGCTGATAGGCGAGCGCGAAGATGACGAAACCGGCGTGGTAGCGTCGGTCGGCGGTGATCGCGGCGATGATGCTGAGCACGATATAGATCGCGGTGCGGGCTGGATATTCGTAGCCGAGCGAGAGGAAATAATCCCATCCCTTCAGCGCCGTATCGATGATGTCGGTGATGAGCATTGCCGCCAGGAAACCGAAGAGCCAAGTCCGCCGCGACATGAAATAATGTTCGTAGCCGTCGTAATCCTGCATCGAGGTGGGAAAGAGCAGGGCGCAGAGGAAGAAGAACAGCGCGCAGAAGGCGATCAGGAAGAGATAGGCCGCAAAACCGATGACCGGCAGGGCGTGCAGCCGGTATTCCCACCACCAGAAATGCACCAGGAACAGGAACATGAACGCTACCCAGCCGAGATGGACGGGGTAGATGCGCGCGGCGCGCGGATGCTGGACGATGCCGGCGAGGCCGTTCAGCAACCGCGCCAGGCTGAGGCTCACCACCATGCCCATGACCACGCGGATATGCGTGAAGGTTTCGGCGGCGGTCGCGGCATCCATGGTTGTTCCCCGCTTCCTATTCCTCGGCCGGCACCGGCACCGGGCGGCCGTCTTCGTCGAGGGCCACCATGATGAAGGTTCCTGCGGTGACTTTCTCGATCATCCGGTGGCGCGCCCGTTGCGCCCAGGCCTCCACCATAAGCGTGATCGACGAGCGGCCGACGCGGGTGATTTCCGTGTAGATGTTCAGCGTGTCGCCGATCTTGACCGGCAGTTCGAACGCCATTTCCTTGACCGCGGCGGTGACCACGCGGCCGCGGGCGCGTTCGGCGGCGCGGATGCCGCTCGCCAAGTCCATCTGTGCCATCACCCAGCCGCCGAAAATGTCGCCGGCCGCGTTGGCATCCGCCGGCATTGCCAGGGTGCGGAGCGTCAGTTCGCCGGTAGGCTTGGCAGTTGCTGTCATCGTCATCTCTCTTTCGCAGCGGTTTCCAGGGCGACTCCTCCCGCCGCGAGACTAACCGGACGCGAGGAGGAAGGAAACTCAAAGAAAAAATGTTGCAACATCAATAATTTAGGTCGGGCTAATTCGCGTCAATCGCGATTTTCGTGCGCTTCACCACCTGGTAACCAACGGCCATTAGAATTTAAGGCGAATTGCACATAAGGGGGACCTCATGCAACGTCTCGCCATTTCCTGGCGCCTTTATAGTCTCGTGCTGCTGTCGCTCGTCATTCTGGGCGGCGCCATGACCTTCAGCCTGTTCCAGAGCTACGCCTCGTCGGAACGGGAACGGAAGGCGGGCCTTGCTCAGATGAACGATGTGGCGCTGACCGTGCTCAAGAAATACCAGGCTCTGGAGGCTTCGGGTGCCATGACCCGCGAACAGGCCCAGAGCGAAGCCAAGGCCGTCATCTCGGTGATGCGTTACGGCGAGGGCAGCGGCTATTTCTGGATCAACGACATGCTGCCGCGGATGGTCATGCATCCGATCAAGGCGGAGCTGAACGGCAAGGACCTGTCGAACGACAAGGATCCGAACGGCAAGTTCCTGTTCGTCGAGTTCGTCAACGCCGTCAAGGCAAGCTCGACCGGCAAGGGCTTCGTCGATTACTACTGGCCGAAGCCCGGCGCCGAGCAGCCGGTCGAGAAGTATTCGCATGTGGCCGGTTTCGCTCCCTGGGGCTGGATCGTCGGCACTGGCGTCTATGTGGACGACCTGCACGCCATGTTCCGGCGCGACGCGATCAACTTCGCCTCGATGTTCGGCATCGGCGCGCTGGTGCTGATCGCCGGCGCCACATTCGTGGTCAAGACGGTGACCGGCCCGATCGGCAAGATCAAGCAGGCTCTGCAGTCGATCGCATCGGGCGAGGCGCGTGTCACCGTCCCCTGCACCGAACAGAAGAACGAGATCGGCGACATGGCCCGGGCGCTTTCCGTGCTGCGCGACTCCGTCGACGAACGCGCCCAGTTGCAGGCTCGCGAGGCCGAACAGGCCCGCATGATCGCCAGCGAGCGTTCCGACAACGAGCGCACCATGACGGCTGCCGCCGATCGCCAGGGACGCGCGATCAGCGAGCTCGGCCGGGCGCTCGAGGCGCTGGCCGGGGGCGACCTTTCCGTGGCGCTTGCCGATATCGGCGAGGACTATGCGAAACTCCGCCACGACTTCAATGCCGCGGTCAGTTCGCTGCACCAGGCGATCGCGGCGATTTCCGAGACGAGCCTCGTCGTACGCGACAGCGCCTCGGACATTTCCGGAGCGACGGGCCATCTCTCCAAGCGCACCGAGCAGCAGGCGGCGGCGCTCGAAGAGACCGCAGCGGCGCTCGACGAGATCACTGCAACCGTCCGCACCGCATCCGAACGGGCGGTCGAGGCCCGCACCATGGTCAGCGAGACCAAGGACAGCGCCGGCCGCTCGGGCGAGATCGTCCGCAATGCGATCGACGCCATGGGCCGCATCGAGGAGAGCTCCAGCCGCATCAACCAGATCATCTCGGTGATCGACGAGATCGCCTTCCAGACCAACCTTCTGGCGCTGAATGCCGGCGTCGAGGCGGCGCGGGCCGGCGAGGCGGGTAGGGGCTTTGCGGTCGTGGCGCAGGAAGTGCGTGAACTGGCGCAGCGTTCCGCCAATGCCGCCAAGGAGATCAAGACGCTGATCAGCAATTCCGCCCGCGAGGTGGAAGGCGGCGTGGCGCTGGTGCGCTCCACCGGCGACGCGCTGGTCGAAATCGCCACCCTTGTCGAACGGGTCAACGCCCATGTGGACACGATTGCGACGGCCGCCCGCGAACAGGCGACCGGGCTTCAGGAGATCAATTCCTCCGTCAACCACATGGACCAGATGACCCAGCAGAACGCGGCGATGGTCGAGGAAACCACCGCGGCGAGCCAGACGCTTGCCGAACAGAGCCTGCACCTGCAGGGCCTTCTTTCGGCCTTCAGGCTCGCTGACGGCGGCCGCGGGGCCCACGCCGGTCATGTGTCGCGCGCCCGCGCCGCCTGATCCGCACTGATCACCGCTAAGAGACAAAGGCCGCCGGCGCGACAAGCCCGGCGGCCTTTTGACGCCGGCCGCATTGACGAGGGTCAAATACGCGGACCTCCGTTGTCCCTAAACGCTGGGGCACCTTCAACGGAGACTATGATGACGAGGATCGTGATCATCCAGGGACACCCGGACGCCGCCGAGCCGCATCTCTGTCATGCGCTGGCCGACGCCTATGCCAGGGGAGCCGAGGCCGGCGGGCATTCTGTCGAGCGCATCGAGCTCGCCCGCATCGGCGTGCCGTTCCTGACCTCGCAGAAGGAGCAGCAGCACGGGACGCTCAGCCCGCCGATCCTCGACGCGCAGGTGAAGATCAGACGGGCGGACCACTTGGTCTTCGTCTATCCGCTCTGGCTCGGCTCGATGCCGGCGCTCGTCAAGGCGTTCCTGGAACAGGTGGCGCGGCCGGGCTTTGCCTACGATACGTCGCGGGGACCGTTCGACAGCGGCCTTCTGAGCGGCAAGTCGGCGCGGGTGGTGATCACCATGGGCATGCCTGCCTGGTACTACCGGATCGTCTACGGATGCCACAGCCTGAAGGCGCTGAAAATCGGCATCCTGCATTTCGCCGGCATCCGGCCGGTGCGGGCGACTTTGGTGGGCACGGTCAATGCCGGGAATTTCGATGGCGCGAAATGGATCGCCAGAATGGCGGCCACGGGAAGGCGAGCGTCCTGAAACGACCGCAAATTGCATCGAAAGGTCACGAAAGGGCCTTGATTTCTCAAAGGTTCATTTACCGACTTTGCCTAAACTCTCAGCGTGTGTCATTTCGGCACCGGAAGAGTGGCAACTGGTATGGCGTATGCTCCCCTTTCTCGGCGGGTGATCGGCTCGCTGATCATCCCGACAATGCTGGCTGCCTGTTCCGCCGGGGACCTCGTTCCGCCCGCGCCGATCGACAATGGCCGGGTCGGGGCGATCCAGCCGATGCGCGACATCCCGGGCGAGCGGGTTTCCCAGCAGGCCTATCCCACGAACCCGGCCCCGGTTTCGCAGGCAAGCGGCGTGAACTACGCGAACACGCCGAATCTCGCCGGCACCGGTTACCCCAATTCGGCCTATCCCGGTTCCGGCGCCAATGACGGCGGCCATTACCTGCGGGCACCGGCTGAGGTGCAGTCCGCGCCCTTGAATGCACCTGTGTCGCAGCAGCCATCCGGTGCCCGCCAGGGCCGCCTGCCGATGATCGATAGCGACGAGGCGATGCAGCAGCAGGCATCCGTCGGAGGCCGCAACACGGCCCGCAACGCCGGACCGATGACCATTCCGGAAGAGGGCGTCAACATCGACGCCGAACTCGGTTTCGGTCCCGACGAGAGCGACGTGACGGGACTTGCCGAGGAGCAGGATTCCGATATCGCCGAAGGTGTCGGCGACCAGCCTGTCGTCGATGGCATCGGCACCGACAATCCCCGCGCGCTGCAGCCACGCCGCCAGCCGATCTCGCAGCAGATGCCCCAGTCCATGAACGACGACCGCGTGCTCGTGCCGCCGAAGCGTCAGGGCGCCGGCCTGCAGGGCGACCTGGCGAACAACGATATGACCTGGAGCGATGGGTCGCGTGTCATCCCGCCAAGCCGGGCACCTGCCGGCACCCAGCAGGTGGCGATGCTGCGCCCCAACAATCCGATGAGCGAAAGCGGCCCGATGAGCCAGCGCGACATGCCCTGGCAGCGCGATGTGATGCCGCGGTCGGAAGTGAGCTGCCGCGCGGAGCTGAGGCGCCTCGGCGTCGAATTCGATGACCGGCCGCCCATCGACGCAGGCCCGAGCTGCAGGGTGCCTTATCCGGTGAAACTCTCCGGCCTCTCCGGCAATATCGACGTCAAGCCGGCCGTCACGCTGAACTGCCAGACGACGCTCGCCTTTGCCAAATGGGTCAAGAACGAACTCGCTCCTTCCGCCCGTTACCGCTATCTCACCGGCATCCAGAAGATCGTGCCGATGGGCGGTTATTCCTGCCGGCGGATGAACAACAGCAACCAGCGCAACAACCCGATGTCCGAGCATGCCAAGGGCAACGCCATCGATATCGGCCAGATCGTCCTGAAGGACGGCCACGAGATCGACGTGCGCAAGAAGGGCCTGTTCTCGATGCGCGAAGGCGGTCTTCTGAAGGCGGTGCGCAACGACAGCTGCAAATATTTCAACACCGTGCTGGGTCCCGGCAGCAATGCGGAACACTGGAACCATTTTCACTTCGACCTGCGCTCCCGCAGGAGCGGCAAGCGCTATTGCAGCTGAGGTCCGGCGATGGCCGATGACGACATGCTCCGCAATCTGGCCCTTGCCCTGGAAGGAACCTCCGAAGCGCCGCATTTCGACAGGGCGGCGTTCAAGGTCAGGCGCATCTACGTGACGCTGGCGGCCGACGGACTGACCGCGAATTTCAAGTTCACGCCGGACGAGCAGCAGATCAAATGCGAGATGCTGCCGAACGCCTTTTCGCCGGTCCCGAACGCCTGGGGCCGCCAGGGCTGGACGACGGCGATTCTCTCGGAACTCGAAGAGCCGGATCTCCGCGACGCGCTGGAAACGGCGTGGCGGCATGCGCTTCCCGGCAAACGCCGCGCCTGAACTGCCCAGGCCCGATACCCCTGAGACACGGAGCGACTGTCAGCCTGTGGACATTAACCGTCGATAAACCATATCCGGAAACCAAACTGGAACCATAAGCGCCGGCGAAGCAAGAGTGGCGACGCCGCAGCCCGCCCCCCGCGGCCTTACCCCTGCTGCGGCAACGGGACCCGGCGCGCTGACCAAGCCCATGGCGTGCCGGGTCTCACTTAAGCACCTGAGCCGGATCGGCTCGAACCGCCCGTCAAAAAAGAAAGCCGGCTCAGGGAGCCGGCGAGGGTGGAGGTGGGGCTCGCGGGGAGGAGCCGTGCTTCCGGTTACGCAAGAACTTATACTTGAAAACAGTACGTATGCGGCAAGCGGAAATGAGAATCACTGAAACGCTCTGGTCATGACGGTCGCGCAAGAGGTTACGTGCGGCGTAAAAGGCGGGACCGTTGCTTGCCTGATGGGGACAATGCTGTAAGAACGTCACGGAAAAATGACAGCGGCAGTGGATGTATCTCCTTCTTCGGACCCGATGTCGGACGGAGACCGCAATTTGTCCATCGCAGCGCTTTTCCCCTTCATCCTGGCGCTTCTGGCCGGCGGCGCGGTCGCCGGGATTCTTGCCGGCATGTTCGGAATCGGCGGCGGTGCGATCCTGGTGCCGATCTTCTTCCATGTCTTCGGGCTGCTCGGCGTTCCCGAGGACGTGCGCATGCAGCTGGCGCTCGGCACGTCGCTGGCGATCATCGTGCCCACCTCGATCCGCTCCTACATGGCGCATCGGCAGCGCGGCGCGGTCGATACCGCGTTGCTCAAGGGCTGGATCGTCGCGGTGCCGCTCGGCACGCTGGTTGCAACCGTCATCGCCGCCAAGGCGACCAGCGCGGAACTGCAGCTGATCTTCGCGGTCATCGCGCTGGTGCTTGCCTTCCGGATGATTTTCAATCGCGCCAGCTGGAAGCTTGGCGATGACCTGCCGGGCAACCCCGTCAAGTTCCTGGTCGGTACCGGTATCGGCATCCTGTCCGGCCTGATGGGCATCGGCGGCGGCATCCTCAACAACACGTTCATGACCCTCTACGGCCGGTCGATCCACCAGGGGGTGGCGACCTCCTCGGGCGTCGGCGTGCTGATTTCGCTGCCGGGGCTCGTCGGTTATGTCTGGGGCGGCTGGGGGAAGCCCGGCCTGCCGCCGTTCTCGACCGGTTATATCAACTGGCTGGCTGTGGCGCTGCTGATCCCGATCACGCTCTACATGGCGCCGATCGGTGCGCGGCTTGCGCATGTCATGTCGAAGCGACAGCTCGAAATCGGCTTCGGCATCTTCCTGATCCTCATCTCGGCGCAATTCTTCACGTCGATTATCCTCTGAAACCGTGAGCAATATTCTTCCACGAGGGATGGTTTCGAGGGTTTGGGTGCCTATATTCGCGGCGCATCCCGCAAATCGATTCCTTGAGAAGACCGTTCCGCATGGCCTCCGTTGTTTCCATAGATAAACTCACCAAGACCTACGAGAACGGGTTCCAGGCGCTGAAGGGTGTCGATCTCGAGATCGAGGAAGGCGAGATCCTCGCGCTTCTCGGCCCCAACGGAGCCGGCAAGACGACGCTGATCTCGATCATCTGCGGCCTTGTCAATCCTTCGACCGGCAAGGTGCTGGTCGGCGGCCACGACGTCGTCAGGGACTTCCGTCAGACGCGCTCGCAGATCGGGCTGGTACCGCAGGAACTGACGACCGACATGTTCGAGACGGTCTGGAGCACGGTGAATTTTTCCCGCGGCGTCTACGGCAAGAAGCCCAATCCGGCGCTCGTCGAGAGCATCCTCAAGGAACTGTCGCTGTGGAGCAAGAAGGACAGCATGCTGCGCGAGCTTTCGGGCGGCATGAAGCGGCGGGTGATGATCGCCAAGGCGCTTGCCCATGAGCCGAAAATTCTCTTCCTCGACGAGCCGACCGCCGGTGTCGATGTCAACCTGCGCCGGGAGATGTGGCAGCTGGTCGAGAAGCTGCGTGCGAGCGGCGTCACCATCATCCTCACCACCCATTATATCGAGGAGGCGGAAGAGATCGCCGACCGGGTGGGCGTCATCAACGGTGGCAAGCTGCTGCTGATCGAAGAAAAAGCGGCGCTGATGAAGAAGCTCGGCCGTAAGCAGCTCCGGCTCGAGCTGACAGAGCCTCTGAAGGCGCTGCCTGAAAGCCTGAGTGCCTACAACCTGACGCTTTCAGACGACGGGACGGCGCTGGTCCACGAATACCAGGGCGAGGAAGGGCAGGGCACGATCGCATCGCTGCTGTCGACACTTGCCGCAGAAAACATTCATTTCCGCGATCTTTCCACGCGACAGAGCTCGCTTGAGGATATTTTCGTGGCGCTGGTGGGAGAAGACGCATGAATTTCGAAGCGATCAAGTCCATCTATCTCTTCGAGATGGCTCGATTGCAGCGCACGCTGCTGCAGAGCGTCATCTCGCCGGTCATCACCACCTCGCTCTATTTCATCGTCTTCGGCACCGCGATCGGCTCGCGCATCCAGACGGTCGAGGGTGTCTCGTACGGGTCGTTCATCACGCCCGGCCTGATCATGCTGACGCTTTTGACCCAATGCATCAGCAACGGGTCGATCGGCATCTATTTCCCGAAATTCACCGGCACGATCTACGAGATTCTCTCCGCACCCGTGGCGATGACCGAGATCATCATCGGTTATGTCGGTGCCGCCGCGACCAAGGGGCTGATCATCGGGGTGATCATCCTCGCCACCGCCTCCTTCTTCGTCGACATCCGCATCGCCCATCCGTTCATGATGGTGCTTTTCCTGGTGCTGACAGCGATCACCTTCAGCATGTTCGGTTTCATCATCGGCATCTGGGCGAAGAATTTCGAGCAGCTCAACATCATTCCGATGCTGGTCGTGCCGCCGCTGACCTTCCTCGGCGGCAGCTTTTATTCAATCAATATGCTGCCGCCCTTCTGGCAGACGGTCAGCCATTTCAATCCCGTCCTCTATCTCGTCTCCGGCTTCCGCTGGAGTTTCTACGAGATCGCCGACGTCAATCCGATGATCAGCCTCGGCATGATCGGCCTGTTCCTGGTCATCTGCCTGTCGATCCTCGGGTGGATCTTCAAGACGGGTTATCGGCTGCGCAACTGACCGCAGCCGATAACGGTTTAGAGGGCAGGCTCAGCCCTGGCTGAGCTGCACTTGGCGTCCGCCGCGCATGACCATGACCGACCCACCGAGAAGGGATGCGATGCCGAGGAAGGTCATGACGCCGAGCGGTCCCTGGGCGTCGATCAGCAGGCCGCCGAGCACGGCGCCGCTGGATATGGCGATCTGGAAGGTCGTCAGCAGCAGGGCGCCGGCGCTTTCCGCCTCGTCCTGGGCGGCACGGGTGATGTAGCTCTGGATGCTGACCGGCAGGGCGCCGAAGGCAAAACCCCAGAGCGTGATGGCAACCGCTGCTGCCGCCGTCGAAGCCCCAAGGGTAACGAGAAGCACGGCGGACACGGCGATCAGGCCGGAGGCGAAGACCACCCCGAGCGTCGAACTGCGTTCGGTGATCATCCCCCCGGCGATATTGCCGAAGAAACCGCCGACGCCATAGGCGAGCAGGACGAGCGAGACCATCTCGACGTCAAGCCGCGGAACGTCTTCCAGATAGGGGCGGATATAGGTGAAGCCCGCGAAATGGCCGGCGACGATGAGCAGCGTCGCGATGAGGCCGATCCGGATCTTCGGCCGCTTGAGGACCTCCGCCAGCGTGCCGAGCCCGGCGTGGCCGGCAGGCGGCAGCGAAGGGACCGTAACGACCTGGGCGAGCAGCGCCAGCACGCCGACCGCGCCGGCGAGCACGAAGGCCGCCCGCCAGCCGAGCGTGGAGCCGATATAGGCGCCGAGCGGTGCTGCCATCACGGTCGCCACCGAAACGCCGGTGAAGATCATCGCCATGGCGCGCGGCAGGTGGTTCATCGGCACGAGCCGCATGGCAAGCGCCCCGGCCATGGCCCAGAAGCCGCCGAGCCCGACGCCGAGCAGCACGCGGGAGACGAGAAGCACGGTCAGGCCATTGGCAAGGGCGGCAAGCGCGCAGGAGAGGATGAGAAGGGCGGTCAGCCCGAACAGCGTCCAGCGCCGGTTGAAGCTGCGGGTGCCGATCACGACTGCGGGGCCGGCGAACGCCGCGACGACGGCGGTCACCGTCACCGTCTGGCCGGCGACGCCGGGACTGATGCCGAGATCGGCGGAGATGGGAGTGAGCAGGCTCGCCGGCAGGAACTCCGCCGTCACGAGGCCGAAAACGCCGAGGGTGAGCGCGATGACCGCGTCCCAACGGGCCTTGGCCGATGTGTTCGGGGACGATGCGTCGCGCACGGCATCGTCCTCTTCGAAAGTGCTGTCAGTCATGGTCATGTCCTGTCTTGGGAGGTGGCACGGCGGACCGTACCGGGAGGATGGACCAGACTTAGGCGTGACAACCTGTACTTTCCATGCTAGAAAATCCGATATGCTTGACCGTTCGTCCAAAGAAGCCCCGTCAGACGTCTCCGATCCGCTCACCGAGATGTTGCGGGGGTTAAGGCTCGACGGCGTCGAATACGGACGCTGCCGGCTCGCCGAGCCCTGGGCGACGTCCTTCCCGGCGCAGGAGGCGGCGCGGTTCCATTTCATTTCGTCGGGCAATGCATGGCTGCAGACGCCGTCGGGCGAATGGCTGCAATTGCGGCAGGGCGATGCGGCCCTCCTGCCGCGCGGCGATGCGCATGTGATCGCAAGCCTCCCCGGCCTGGCGCCGCTTCCCTTCGACCGGTTCGGGCGCAAGGAGGTCTGCCAGGGCGTCTTCGACGTGCAATGCGCCGATGCCTGCGGCGGCACCGTGGCGCTGACCGCTTCGATGCGCTTCAACATCGACAAGCTGCATCCGCTGCTGCAACTGATGCCCGAGGCGATGCTGACCAGCGATCTCGCCAGGAACGAGCCGTCGATCCCGCATCTTCTCGATGCCATGGCGCGCGAGGTGGACATGGACCGGGTCGGCGCCGGCGGCATTCTCGCACGGCTCGCCGACGTCCTGACCGCGACGCTGATCCGCACCTGGGTCGAACACGGCTGCGGCGACACGACCGGCTGGATCGCCGCGGTGCGCAATCCCGACGTCGGCCGGGTGCTGGCCGCCATTCATCTTCAGCCAGAACGCGACTGGAACATCGCCTCGCTTGCCCGGCTGATGGGTGCTTCGCGGTCGGGCTTCGCCGAACGGTTTCTGCGCGTGGTCGGCGAAACGCCGGCGCGCTACGTGGCGCGGGTGCGCATGCACCAGGCGCGGCAATGGCTGCGCGACGGCGAACGGGTCGCAACCGTGGCCGAACGGCTCGGTTACGATGCCGAAGCCTCCTTCAGCCGCGCCTTCAAGCGCATCATCGGCACGCCGCCAAGCCATTTCCGCGGCAAGGCCGAAGGCGAGGCCATTCGGGATTTCGGCTGACGTCAGTCCCGCAATCTCAGCTCGTCGGTCTGCATCTGCAGGGAGCCGAGAGTGGAGAGGAAACTCATGCCAAGCAGGCTCTCGCCGAGCCGTCCGTCTTCCGCCACCATCGCCCGGATGTTTTTCCGCACGATCGGACCGATGGAGATCTCGTCGAGGCGGACGGGCGCTGCCATCGCCCGGCCGTTGGCGGTCATCACGGTCACTGAAAAATCGAGGCTCTGCGGATTGAGGCCGATGGCGCGGGCATCATCGTAGGAAAGCACGACGGTGCTGGCGCCGGTATCGACCAGCATCGGCAGGACTTTACCCTGGACGCTGACATTGGTCTGGAAATGGCTGCCCCGGGTCTTGTGGATGATGACCTCGTTGAGACCGTCGCTCGTCGTCGTGACCACGGCCGTGCCGGGCAGCAGGCCCGCGGTCACGCGGGCGGCGACGTTGCGGGCGTCGTCGCGGTAGAGATAGGCGGTGACCAGCCCGAGGATGATCAGCAGCCAGAGGGCGATGTTGCGCAGCACTTCACCGGCATGACCACGCCGGCCGGCGAGAATCCCGACGGCGAGCAGGCCGGCGATCGGCAGAAGATAGATGATCTGGCCGAAATCGTCGTTGTCGATGCCGAAGGTCTGACCGGCATCGTGATTGAAGATCAGGAATGCGAGGCCGATGCCAAGGACGATGAGGATGCCGGCGAGCGCGTTCATGCGGTGTCGCGTTCCTTCGTCAAACGCTGGCGGCGTGTCTCCCGCCGCGGCTTTCGCTCGACGGTTTCCAGCCGTGCGGGAAGCGTGTCCATCAGCGCGCGGCGCTCGATATCCGTATAGTCCATCCAGCCGGCGATCTCGTCGCGCGTCCGTCCGCAGCCGAAGCAATAGCCGGTCTTGAGGTCGATCGAGCAGACAAGGGTACAGGGCGAAATCATGCCTCAGTATATCGGGGTTTCACGCGGCAAGAGCAAGAGTGGCCAGCATGGCGATCTCGCTCAATTGTTGAGTAGCACCGATCGTATCGCCCGTATGGCCGCCGAGTTTGTGACGCACGAAACGGGTGAAACCGAGCCCGGCGAGCGCCGCCACGATCAGCGACAACAGAACCTTCGGCAAGCCGAGAACGGGGACGAGAAGGACAAGCGCGATTACCGCGGCGGTGAACAGCGCAATATTGCGGGCGCCATCCTCCGGAAGGCCGGCGCCGGCTGCGACACCGCGTTCCCGCGCCGACGGCAACGCGCGCCAATGGGCGACCAGGATCGCGCGGCTGACGGCGGCAACGGCAAGCACGGCGAGCGCCGCCGTGACCGCATCCTCGCGGAACAATGCGGCAAGCGCCGAAGCGCGCAGGCCGAAGGACAGCACCAGCGCCACGACGCCATAGGCGCCGATGCGGCTGTCCTTCATGATCAGGAGCGCGTGGTCCTTGTCCCGTCCGCCCCCGAGACCATCCGCCGCATCCGCAAGTCCGTCCTCGTGGAGCGCGCCGGTCAGCAGCGTCAGCAGCGCAAGTGCGACGAGCGAAACGAGCAGAGGATCGCCGGATTGCAGGGGAACGAGAACGAGCGCGGGCAGGGCGGCGATGATCAGTCCCGCGATGGGAAAGGCCCGCACCGCCCGCGAGATCGTGCCGTCATGGCCGCGGAAGAATCGGTCCGGCACCGGCAGGCGGCTGAGGAACCCGACCGAGCGGGCGAGGTCCGCGATGAATTCCGTTGCGTTTGGCAGTTGTTCCTCCCTTCCGACCCGACTATGAGTTTGCGCACAGAAGCGCGATTTGCCGGGAAAGACAAGTTTTCCCGGCCGCGATACGAGACCGAGCTACAAGAGAGACTTTCCATGAGCGTGAGCGGCCTGCCTTTCGACGATTTCCGTGTCCTGCTGCAGAACCTTCCCGGACCGGACCCGCGGGCGCTGGTTGCGGCGCGCGAGCGCGATGCGCAGCTGACCAAGCCGCCGGGCGCGCTCGGCCGGCTCGAGGAAATTGCCTTCTGGCTTGCCGCCTGGACGGGCCGCGCGCCGGCCGTCAACCGACCGCTGGTGGCGATCTTTGCCGGCAATCACGGCGTCACCCGGCATGGCGTGACCCCGTTCCCGTCGTCGGTGACCCAGCAGATGGTGGAAAATTTCGCAGCCGGCGGAGCGGCCATCAACCAGATCTGCGTCACCCATGATCTCGGCCTGAAAATCTTCGACCTGGCGCTCGACTACCCGACCGGCGACATCACCAGCGAGGCAGCCCTGTCCGAGCGCGACTGTGCGGCGACCATGGCCTTCGGCATGGAGGCCATCGCTGGCGGCACCGATCTTCTCTGCATCGGCGAAATGGGCATCGGCAACACGACGATCGCCGCCGCCATCAACCTCGCGCTTTATGGCGGCGAGGCGGAGGACTGGGTCGGTCCCGGCACCGGTTCTCATGGCGAATTCATGGAGCGCAAGATTGCGGCCGTGAAGGCTGCCGTCGAATTCCACAAGGACCACCTGAGCGATCCCTTGGAAATCCTGCGCCGCCTCGGCGGCCGCGAGATCGCCGCGATTGCCGGCGCGATCCTGGCTGCGCGCGTCGAAAAAATCCCGGTCCTGCTCGACGGTTATGTGGTGACGGCCGCGGCCGCGATCCTCAAGGCCGCCAATCCGGCAGCGCTCGACCACTGCCTGATCGGCCATGTCTCCGGCGAGCCGGGACACCTGCTTGCGATCGAGAAGCTCGGCAAGACGCCGCTTCTGGCGCTCGGCATGCGGCTCGGCGAGGGCACCGGTGCGGCGCTTGCCGCCGGCATCGTCAAGGCCGCCGCCGCCTGCCATTCCGGCATGGCGACCTTCGAACAGGCCGGCGTCAGCAACAAGAGCCACTGAGCCCGAATGGAAAAGACGCCACTCGACAGCAATATCGAAAGAGCGACCGGCATTCGCCGGGTGATCGCGGCATTCCGCTATTCCATGCAGGGGCTTGCGCGCCTGTGGCAGGAGGAAGCCTTTCGCCACGAGGTGATCGCCTTCGCGGCAGCCCTCGTGCTCTTTGCGGTCGTCGGCGCCGGCGCGCTCGACTATTTCGTCTTCGCCATCCTGATGCTGGTGCTGTTTGCGGTGGAATCGCTGAATACCGCGATCGAGGAACTGGTCGACCGCATCTCCCCGGAAATCTCCACCGTCGGCCGCCACGCCAAGGATCTCGGCTCCTTCGCGGTCTTCTGCCTGCTGTGTGCCAACGGGTTTTTCGCGCTTTATGTGGTGGTGCAGAGCCTGTGGGGGTGAGCGCCGGTTACGGTTGGTCCGGCATCGAAGAAGGGTCACGTGCAGCGTGGCGTATGCCGACGACAATGATCTCATCATCGCCGGGCAGATAAAATATCAGATACGGATAGGGTGTGACGGCCACACGCCGCATCGGCTCAAGGCTGGTGCGCATACCGGTCAGTGGATATTCCGAAAGATTGCTCAATACTTGCTGAATCCGCGCGCTCACATTGCGGGCGCCTCCCGGTGAATGAGCGGCTAGATAGCCGAGGACGTCCTCAAGTTCGATGGTCGCTTCAGGGGTGAAGCGAATCGTCACCCTGCGTATTTCGACCAGATGGCTTGAACATGCTCGGCTGGCGCAAATTCGCGCCGTGCAGCCTGATCGAGCGATTTGACGAAACTGGCTTCCTCTTCGGCGGTGAGCTGATGCAGAGAGTCGCTTTTGTCCACGAGTGTCAGCATGATACGGGCGATCTCATCCTGCATTTCGGCAGGAAGTTCCCTGGCTGCTTCTATGGCTCGGTCGAGAAGTTTGGTCATGGCAGCATTATGCACGCAAACCGCGATGTGGAAAAGAGCGATCGCCTCAGGCAAAGCTCTTGCGGCGGCGGGCGACCGTCTGGGCGTCGGCGACGGCCGGCACGCTCTGCAGCACGCGCGTCGCCGGCAGGATGGCGATTGCCTCAGTGCCCTCACGCAGCTTGGAGCGTAGGATGAACTGTCCGTCGTGCTTGGCAAGGATCGCCTGGACGATCGGCAGGCCGAGGCCGGTGCCCTGTTCGGCGCTCTTGATGGCGATCGAGCCCTGGCCGAAGGCCGAGAGCACGACCGGGATTTCCTCTTCCGGAATGCCGGGTCCGTTGTCCTTGATCGCCACATACTGGCCGCCGCCGGCGGTCCAGCCGACCTTGACGGTAACCTCGCCGCCCTGCGGCGTGAATTTGACGGCGTTCGAAAGCAAGTTCAGGAGAACCTGGCGCATCGATTTTTCATCCACCCAGACCTGCGGCAGGTGGGGTTCGAATTGCTGGCTGATCGAGATGTTCTTGGCGCTGGCGCGCAGCTGCACCATGCCGATGCAATCCTCGGCGATTTCCAGCAGCGACAGTGATTCCTCGGCAAGGTCGTAACGGCCGGCCTCGATGCGCGACAGGTCGAGGATCTCGTTGATGAGGTTCAAGAGATGCTGGCCGGAGCGGTGGATGTCGCCGGCATATTCCTTGTAGGTCGGGTTTGCGAGCGGTCCCAGGACCTCCGAGCTCATGACTTCGGAGAAGCCGAGGATGGCGTTGAGCGGCGTGCGCAACTCGTGCGACATCGAGGCAAGGAACCGGGACTTGGCGAGGTTCGCCTCCTCGGCCCGGCGGCGGGCCTCGTCCGACATGGATTTGGCCACTTCCAGCTCTGCGATCAGGTCGTCCTTTTCGGATTGATAGGACATCAGCGTCAGGTTGGAGCGGTAGAGTCGGTCGGCGATATAATGGAAGAAGACGACCGCGGTGGCGCAGATCGCCGTCATGCCGATATCGAGAACATTGCGCGACAGGACGGCGGTGGCAAGCAGCGCCAGGATCATCGGCAGGAAGCCGAACAGCACGCCGAGCCGCAGCATGAAACTGCTCATTGCGGTGATCGAGATCGCAAAGAGGAGGACGGCGCCCTTGTAGAAATAATAGCTGTCGCCGGAACAGGTATTGCAGTTCTGTAGCGCAAACAGCGCCCAGCCGCCGCCGACGATCATCTGCGCGGCGAGCAGCCTGCGGCGCCATTTCTGGACCTCGGTCGAGGCGATGTCCGTGCGGCTCGCGCGGCGGGCGAGCAGCACGTTGATCGCATGAACGCTGAACATCAGCAGCGCCCAGGCAAAGAGATTGGCATTCGGGTTGAGATAGACGCCGATCGCCGTCACCACGACGATGAAGATCGGCATGACCGATGCACTCTGTAGCACGGCATTGACGTGCATGGCGATCATGTCGCGGTCGAAGACCTGATTGCCCTGGGAGCTGGATTGCAGTCGTTCCCGGGTGGCGCGCACGGCTTTCGACACAGCCTTGTTGCGGTGGCTGCGCGAGCGATCAACGATATTCTTGTCGGTCGAAGTGCTGACGCCGTTACTCATGGCCACTGAACTGATACCCCGGGTGTTGAGAGAGTATGGCCAAATCCTTAAGAGAGTCCTGCCGGGAAAGGTTTTGTTTGCCATTTTCCTGAAGCTTCCGTTTTCCAATAAGGCTGGATTGTGGCTCGAACATTCAGGGTTATTCGCAATGGCGCGGTTCTCGCGGCCTTCTTCATCCTTCTGGTGCTGATCGCCGCCAGGCTGGACGAAGCGGCCGACAGCATCGTGCACGGCCCGTTCCATGTGATCGACGGTGACACGCTGGCGGTGGGTGGCGAGCGCCTGCGGCTGCAGGGCGTGGATGCGCCGGAACTCGACCAGACCTGCGAAGACGGTCGCGGCAGGCCATGGGCCTGCGGGGAAGAGGCGAGACGGCTGCTGGTCCGGCTCGTCGCAGACGGCGAGGCCGAATGCCTCGGTCGCGAGCGGGACAAATATCGCCGGCTTCTGGTGCGCTGCCGGTCAGGTACGACGAGCGTCAACGGTACGCTGGTGCGGCAAGGCCTTGCCGTCGCTTCCGGGCGTTATGCGCAGGAACAGGTGGCGGCGCGGCGCGAACGGCTGGGCGTGTGGGCCGGCCAGTTCGAAAGCCCGCGCGACTGGCGCGCCAGCCGCGGCATGATGGACGACACGAGCCTGGTGGAGGCGTTTATGGCTTGGGCGAAACGGGTGATGGCCTGGCAATGAGCAGGAATGGCATCGCCAGGGGCGAGGAATATGTCGCCGATCTGGCCCGTGCGATTGCCGCCTGTCGCATCTGTCGCGACGCGCCGGCGAAGGGCGAGGGCGACCGTCTGCCGCATGAGCCCCGGCCCGTGGCCGTGCTGTCGAAGACCGCGAGGGTGCTGATCGCCGGCCAGGCGCCGGGGCTTCGGGTGCACGAAAGCGGGCTGCCGTTCAACGATGCCTCGGGAAACCGCCTGCGCGACTGGATGGCGGTGACCCGTGAAGAGTTTTACGATTCGGAAAAGTTCGCGATCGTGCCGATGGGCTTCTGTTTTCCGGGTTATGATGCCAAGGGCAGCGATCTGCCGCCGCGGCTCGAATGCGCGCCGTTCTGGCGCGACCGGGTGATCGCTGCCATGCCGCAGATCGAACTGGTTCTCGCCGTCGGCGGTTATGCGCAGGCCTGGCATCTGGGGAGCCGACGACGCAAGGGCATGACAGAAACGGTTCAGAAATGGCGCGACTATGTCTTCGCCAATCAAGGTCCAAGGATCCTGCCGCTGCCGCATCCGAGCTGGCGCAATACCGGCTGGCTCAAAAAGAATCCGTGGTTCGAGGCGGATCTGCTGCCGGTGCTGCGACAGCATGTGGATAGCTTGATACGTGAAACAAATTTCGGTTAACTGCTACGAATTACGTGTATAACGAAAAATCATTTCGAAAGGGAACTGAATGGACCGCCTCGACCGCAAGATCCTACGTATTCTGCAGGAAGATTCCACTCTCGCCGTCGCGGACCTCGCGAAGAAGGTCGGTCTCTCGACCACGCCTTGCTGGCGCCGCATCCAGAAGATGGAAGAGGATGGCGTCATCCGTCGCCGCGTGGCGCTGCTCGATCCGGTCAAGGTCAATACCAAGGTCACGGTCTTCGTCTCGATCCGCACCGCCAGCCACTCGATCGAATGGCTGAAGCGGTTCTCGGAAGTGGTGGTGGATTTCCCCGAAGTGGTCGAATTCTACCGCATGAGCGGCGACGTCGATTACCTGCTGCGCGTCGTCGTGCCGGATATCGGCGCCTATGACGCATTCTACAAGCGGCTGATCGCCAAGATCGAGATCCGCGACGTCTCCTCGGTCTTTGCGATGGAGCAGATCAAGTATACGACCGAACTGCCGCTCGACTACATGATGCTGGACAACCAGAAGTCGGGCGAGGAATAATCTGCCGATTGGCGGATCGGGATCATTTTCTGGCAGGACGGGCCGAGTTGAGGCGGCCCGTTTTCGTTTATCTGGGCTTCATTGAAAAAGATGGAGTTCCCCATGCAGGACCAGGCCAAGGCCAACAAGGCGATCGTCGGCGGATATATCGAAGAGATCTGGAACCGCGGTCTGACAGAACGTTTCGCGGATTTTTTCGCGGCCGATTACGAAGAAGCCGTCTACTCGCCCGCCAATGCCGAAGGGCATTGCGCCATGGTGGCGGTGCAGAAGCGGATCATGCCGGATGCGGTCTGGTCGATCGAGCGGATGACCGCCGAAGGCGATGGCGTCATGTGCGAGCTGACATTGCGCGGCACACACCAGGCGGCTTTCAAGGGCGTCGAACCGTCTGGCAATCCGATCCGCGTGCGTGCCTACCGGTCCTTTGTCTTGAAGGACGGCAAGATCGTCCGCCATTGCGCATTGCTCGACACCGCCGAACTGCTAAAGCAGATGCGGGGGCAGCAGGCGGCGTAGAACAAGTTCGGCAGCGATGGCGACGATTTCCCATGCCTATCATCGGGTCTTTGGCGAGCCGTTCGAGATCGAACGGGCCTTCGATGCCGATTATCTGCTTTACGCTTCGGCTGGCACCTTCATTCTCGATATCGGCGACCGCCGCTGGATGCTGCCGCCGCAAAGGGCGGCGCTGATCGCGCGGGGAACGGTGATTGCCGTGCGCACCAAGGGGATGGCCACGGCGTCCTCCGTTCTGTTCGGCGATCGCGAATTCGAAGCGCCGCTGCCGGCCTGCCGGGTCTTTGGCCTCTCCGAGCTGGCGCGGCAGATGACCCTGCATGTCATGCGTTGGGATGCAGGACGCGATGCGGCCGACGAAGCCGCGAATGGGTTCTTCAAGGCGCTGGCCTCCGTGGCGGGAGAGCTTGCTGCGGACGAGGACGAGACCTGGTTGCCGAAACCGCAGTCGCCGGGCATGGCGGTCGCCGTCGACCGGATGCTGGAACAGCTCGACCGGGATCTCGACTTCGGCGCCCTGGCGGAGGTTGCCTGCCTCTCGGAACGGACGCTGTCACGGCGGTTCGATGCGGAACTCGGCATGAGCTTTCGCGATTTCCGGCATCGGGCCCGGATGGTGAAGGCCAAGGAGATGCTGCTGGCCGGGCAGGAGCCGGTGACGGAGATCGGGCTCGCCTGCGGCTTCGAAAGCACGAGTTCGTTCATCAAGGCGTTTCGGATGTTTGCGGGGGCGACGCCGCGGCAATATCGGGCTGGTAAAGCCGGCTAAGCTTTCAACCGCGCCAAAAGCTTCTCGCTCGACAGTTCCTTGACGGCGTCCTTGCCGATCCAGCGGGCGGTCTTGTCCGGCGAGGCGGCGAGCTTTTCGGAGAGTGCCAGGGCAGGGGCGTGGCAGGTGCGGTTGCGCTTGCCGATATTGCGGAGCGCCCAGTTGACCGCCTTTTTCACGAAATTGCGCGGGTCGGTGGAATGCGCCTCGATCAGCGGCAGATAGGCGATGAAGGTGCCGTCCGGCTCGTCCTTGCGATGGACGGCGGCGCCGGCAATCATGGCAAAGGCGGTGCGGCGGACGAATTCGCGGTCGTCTGCGGCGAAATCCGCGACGAGTTGCTGCCAGAACGGCGTTTCGACGAAAAGGTCGGCGGCAGTGTCGACGATTTCCCAGGAGGTAAAATCCTCCGACCATCCACGCGCCTCGGCTGGCGTCAGCGACGCGGGATGGGCGGTATAGATCGCCAGCATGCGCGCCTCGCGAATGCCGGTGCGCCAGAGGTCCAGCGCCCGGCCATGATCGCGTTTGATCGCCCGCGCGATCTTCTGCAGGTCGGGATTGGAAATGCCGATCGCCCGGTCGGTGACAATGCCGAAACGGGCCATCCCCAGGATGTTCTCCTCCGATCGCAGCGTTTCGAGATGTGCGATGATCCCGGCGACGTCGGAGGAGGGGCCGATCATGGCTGGCCTATTTCTTTTCCAGCCGTGCGAGCAGCGAGGACGTATCCCAGCGCTTGCCGCCCATCGCCTGGACGTCGCCGTAGAACTGGTCGACCAGCGCGGTGACCGGCAGCTTGGCGCCGTTGCGGCGGGCTTCGGTCAGCACGATGTCGAGATCCTTGCGCATCCAGTCGACCGCAAAGCCGAAATCGTATTTGCCGGCATTCATCGTCTTGTAGCGGTTCTCCATCTGCCAGGAGCCGGCGGCACCCTTGGAAATCACCTCGATGACCTTCTCGATGTCGAGGCCGGCCTGCTTGCCGAAATGGATCGATTCGGCCAGCCCCTGGACGAGCCCGGCGATGCAGATCTGGTTCATCATCTTGGTGAGCTGGCCGCTGCCCGCCGGACCCATGAGGCCGACCATACGGGCATAGGCGTCGATCACCGGCCTGGCCTTCTCGAAGGTCGACTCGTCACCGCCGCACATGACGGTGAGCACGCCGTTTTCGGCACCCGCCTGGCCGCCGGAGACGGGCGCGTCGATGAAACCGACACCCTTTTCCCGTGCCGCGGCATCGAGCTCGCGGGCGACTTCGGCGCTGGCGGTGGTGTTGTCGATCAGGATGGAGCCCGGTTTCATGCCGGCGAGAACGCCGGTCTCGGTGATTGTCACCGAGCGGAGATCGTCGTCATTGCCGACGCAGACGAACACGAAATCGGCATCCCTGGCCGCTTCGGCCGGCGTGGCTGCTGCCTTGCCGCCGAACTTGGCTGCCCAGTCATCGGCCTTGGCAGCCGTGCGGTTGTAGACGGTCACGTCATGGCCGCCCTTGACCTTGAGATGCCCCGCCATGGGATAACCCATCACCCCGAGACCGATGAATGCCACTTTCGCCATGCTGAACCTCCACAATTTTGTTGGGCAGAGGATTAGAGCAAAGCGGACCTCCGGAAAAGCGCAGTTCGGCGAAAAGCGCAGATTTCGGTTCATCGGTTCCGCTGGCCGCAGGCTGAAAATTGCCAGGGACCGGGCGGCGGGTTCAGAAAGGCTTGATGACCGCAAGCGCGACGATGACGACGACCGAGCCGAGGACGATCGGCAGGCCGGCGCGCACGAAAGCCGGCGGGTCGAGATGCGGATCGGCTTCCATGCGGCGCATCCAGGCGCCCTGCATGCCGTGCAGGGCCGACAGCATGAGGACGATCAGGAATTTGAAGCCGAACCAGCCGGAGGTATAAAAACCGTAGCCGAAGGCGAGCCACAGGCCGAAAAGCCAGGCGCCGCCAAGCGCTGCGGTGGTGACGGTGCGGTCGTATTTCCTGAGCGCCGAGATCACGCCGGTGCGGATGGTCGGCGGTACCATGCCGATGACGAAGGCATTGATCAGCATGCCGCCGATCAGCAGGAAGTCGGAAAGAATGTGCAGGGCCTTGATGATAAAATACAGCATGGTCAACTCCAGATCATGGCTTCGGTGAAGCCGAGTTCGGCAAAATCTTGTTTTCTCAATTGGTCTTCGCCCGTGCAGAAGAACTCGTCGAGCTGCGGCGGTTCGACCGAGGTTCCGGACAGCATGGCGTGAACCTGGCCGCGGTGATGGATCTGGTGCTGGAAGAGATGCATCAGCAGGCGATCGGCAGGTTCGACCTGCACGAATGTCGCCCTCGGAATGCGGATGTCCTCGGCGATGGTTTTCTCGTCCAAGCGTCGACAGTGATCGATGAGGCGGCTGTCGGCGGCGCGTTGTTCGCGATCGAGATCGGCAAAGACGGGACAGGGGATTTCCGGCTCGAAGGCGGCGGGGCCGAGGCAATTGCCTTCGAGCGCGCTGATATAGAGCCAGTCGACGGTCAGGATATGGTTGAGTGTGTGGATGATCGACGGGAAGAAGCTGACCCGCGTCGCGTCCAGCTCTTCCCGTGAAAGCTCTCCGCATGCTTTCAGCAGCCGGTGGTTGGCCCAGGCATTGTTATAGGCCTGGGCAAGAAGATAGCGCTGCGGCGTCATCCGAATCCCTCCGTTGCGGAGGGCAAACTATCGGTGAAGCGACGTGATGAGAAGATGGTTTGCTCCACCCATGATGTCGCGGTGAGGTTGTCTGCAATTGCGCGTGCTCAGAGGTTGAGCCCGCAACCTCGATTGTCATGATTTTATCGTCAACTTGGCGATCACCAGATGTCCCGGCGTCGGGTTGCCGTCCTGCATGCGCACGTTGATGCCGGAGATTTCGAGTAGCTCGAAGCCGGTGGCGGCGAGGCGTTCGCGGACATAGGTTTCCGCATGGGCGAAACGCTGATGCGGGCCGACAATGTAGGGCCGGCCGGCGAAGCTCTCGTCGGGCAGGGTCTCCGAGGAGAAGACGAACAGGCCGCCGGGAGCCATGTTTTCTGCCGCGCCGAAGAACAGCGGTTCCAGTGCGCCGAGATAGGGCAGCACGTCGGTGGCGGTTACCAGGTCAAAGGGCTCGTCGTCATTGTCTTCGAGGAAATCCTCGACTTCGGCCACGTAAAGCGTCTCGTAGAGATCCTTCTCGTGGGCGATCTCAACCATGTTCTCGGAAATGTCGATGCCGGTGATGTCGTCGACCATGTCGCGGAGCGTGCCGCCGGTCAGTCCCGTGCCGCAGCCGAGATCGAGCATCCGCTTGAACGGCCCGAGCTTCAGCTCCTGCAGGCGCTGGCGCACGATCACAGGTACGGCATAACCCAGCTGCTCGACGAGAATGTCCTCGAAGCTTTCGGCGTGCTGGTCGAACAGGGTTTCCACATAGGCGTCCGGCGCCTTGGGGGGCGTCTCGCCGCGGCCCATGGCTGCGATGCGCACGGCGGCACCGCCGTGGTCCTCGGGATCGAGCTCGAGCACCTGCTCATAGGCCTTGACGGCTGCGTCGATATCGCCCGCCTTTTCCAGCGCCAGCGCGCGGTTATAGGCCTCTGCCAGGGCTTCCTCGTCGATCTTCTTCATGGTTCGCGTCCTTCGTTTCGCAAGCGGCTTTAAGCCGATGGCCGGTATTTGTCCATCAGCCGGAACAGGGCGGGTGCTCATTCGTTGAAGAGATGGATCTGGGAAACGCCTTCTGGAGAACGTCATGCCTGCCGATCAGGCTCAGAGCCCGCTGGAGCAGAATGTCGAGCGGCGGGCGCCGTCGCTGCCGATGACCTCCGCCGAAAAGGCCAATGTGATCATCCACTATTACCGCGGCGAACTCGGGCGGATGACCAGCTGGCGCGACCGCATCGACCGCACCTCGAACTGGTCGATCACCGTGGTGGCGGCGCTGCTGTCGGTCTCGCTGTCGACGCCGACGTCCCATCACGGCGTGGTTCTGTTTGCGATGCTGCTGATCTCGCTGCTTCTCCTGATCGAAGCACGGCGCTACCGCTTCTTCGACGTCTACCGCGCAAGGGTTCGCAAACTGGAACGCCATTATTTCGCGCAGGCACTTTATCCGCAGGCGGACCTCAAGCCCGACTGGGCGCAGGCGATCGCCACGAGCCTGCGCAATCCCTGTTTCCTGATCAGTTATCGCGAGGCGTTGTTTCGCCGGGTGAGGCGCAATTACGTCTGGATGTACGCCATCCTGCTGATGGCGTGGCTTCTGAAGATCTCGACCCCAAAGCTCCTGCCCAACGATACCAAGGCGGATGTCGTCTTTTCATGGTCGGAGGCGGTCAACAACGCAGCGCTCGGTCCGCTGCCGGGATGGAGCGTGCTTGCGCTCGTCGCGCTGCTTTATGCCGCCGTGATTTTCTCAGCCCTGCATCGCGAGCCGGACGACGGCGAATTCGCCCATGGCGAAGTGCACGTCTGAAACGTTAGCTGTTTAGTCCCGGCATTGGATGGATCGGATCGATGATGAATTTTTCCGGTTCTATCGTCCTCCACCCACTCCAGCTCCAACAGCATTACCGTCACGTAAAGCGAAGCCTTCTTTGTCATTTGCCCTTGGAATTATCTCAAAAGCAATTGAGGCTCGAGTAAATGTGCCACTTAAAGAACGTAATGGCTCAGGCGCCCTTTAGAAACTCCCGCACGCAGCCAAGTGCCGGGGAGCATACTCTCTGTTGTCACAGCTCACGGTAAAATCATTAAAATATTACTTTTTCAACCGATCCGTAAAAGTAGAATGTAATATTCTTAGAATTGTAACCATTGGCAATATTGTTATGCCAATAAAACATATCGCATAATATCTTTCATACTTAAATTTATCCCCAAAAATAACGTAAGAAAACAGGAAAATCAAAGGGAATATGAATTCCACGCCGTGATATGCACAAGCTCTCTTGAAGGCGTCCCAGTTAAAACTACTTAACCGCATAAGCCCCACCCAAGAACCTCGCCCCGCCGCTTTCATCAGCCGATCCGTCGCCTGAATATTGGCTCCCGTCTGGTTGCTGGTCTTCTGAGGAGCTGCTCATGGCTATCCCTTATTCAAACGATGAAATAATGCTGCGGTCGAAAAGGCACACGCTTGAACCCAAAAAATTGACATTCCCAAGAAAAATGGAAAAAAGTATACTGTAAAGAAGCGAGACGTGCGAACATATTTTTCTTCAGAAATCCCAACGTGATGGAAGAGCAATATGTACGTAGAGAATAAAGCGATAAAATAAAATATCCCTGTCCCAATTATCATTACGTTATTATGTCCACCGGAAATATTTGCTGTTTTTCGTTTAGAATAAGCAACAATAGAAGAAAAGAATAAGAAAATACTCCACAAAAAGTAATTTATCAATCCGGCAACATAATAGAACCCGGAAAAATTGTCGTATTTGTTCAAATCTTCAAATCGATATTGAAATGATTTACTTAAGCTCAAGGTTGAAGATAGCAATCTGTCAAAAGATCCAATAGAGAAAAAATATCCAAGCAGATATGTTGCAGATGCGACGATTATTATCGATGATATTATTGTAATATTCATGTAGCTCTGAAGTTGAGGATGGTCTTTTATGTGAAAAGGAAATATTTTTTCATCAATAAGTTTTGGCATTTTAACCTCTGGAAAGTCGCCACATATCCAATTCGAGCACAACAGAAGATAATAATTTGCAAACCCTTCACGTTGGCAAATCAGACATCTACGCTATTCCTTTGTTCGAAATCCGTTCCAAATCCAGTCAATAAGCAAATTAAAAGTCTTGTAGGCATTTGGAATTCTACCGGAGTTGGAGACTTTAACTGAGTAATCAAGGATTTTCGAAAAAAAATAACAAGCTAGCATGAATAAAAAGTATTTTCTAGTTTGGCTTGAGTAATACATGAGGAAAAACGAGATTGAAATTAGAAGAGTGCGGCCAAATACTTTCATAAAATTTACTCTGACTCCTAATTTAACCATCATTTCATTGCGCAATTTAAAGCTGCGCGGCGGGCACGACACGGCCCGCTTGAAATGCTCGTTCACCGTCCAGTCAGAAAACGGCTGGTCGCGAAACGCCGTGGTCGCATGATGCTGCTTCAGGATGTCCCGCACGGCCTCGGCATCGCGCTGTTCCAGCAGTCGCACCCTCAGCCCCCACCGCGCAGCATTACCAGCCACTCTCATCATTAGCAGCCGTTAAGCATAGATGCAGTTTTCACGTCAAACGTGTGAAGTCAATCGGGCCAAAGCGGCAACCAAGGGAATGATTTCCCGCATAAGGCATTTATCATCGGCACTTCGCAGCAGCCGGATATGGCCCGATTAAAATCGACGCGCTCTAGGCCGCTATTCTCTAGTGCAGGATGAACTCGCCCTTCACCGCCCGCCATTCGCTGGCCGAGATCAGCTTGCGATGGACATAGCGGACGGAATGGAGCGGGCCGTCGAGCTTCTCCTGCCAAAATTTCAGAAAACCGTTCATCTCCGGAAAATCCGGGGCCAGGTCGTAGTTCTGCCAGACATAGCTTTGCAGCAGGGCCGGATGGTCCGGCATGCGGTAGAAGATCTGGGCGGTCGTCAGCCCGTAGCCTTTCAGCATCATTTCCATTTCAGACATGCAGCAGTTCCCGTTTGTTGTTTCGAACTGACGTCGTTGCGTCATACGATAGGGGAGCATGCCACGGTTAACCGAAGCTTTGCAATTGCACCTTAAGAACACATTCGTGATATTTTTCAGTATGTTAGCAGCTCTGATCTGCGAGTGCTGCTAACGCTTCAGATGGCGCGTCAGGCGCGCCTCGATGAAGGCCCAGAGGTGCCGCAGCGCTTCGACGATGGCGAGATAGAAGATCGCCGCCCATAGATAACTCTGGTAGTCGAACGTGCGGGAGAAGGCGTAACGCGTCTCGCCCATCAGGTCGTAGACGGTGACGATCGCGACGACGGCCGATCCCTTGATCAGAAGCACGATCTCGTTGCCGTAAGGGCGCAGCGCGACGATCAGCGCCTGGGGCAGGATGACCTTGCGGAAGGCGTTGCGTTTCGAGAGGCCGAGTGCTGCGGCGCCTTCGTGCTGGCCGCGCGGCACGCTTTCGATCGCGCCGCGCAGAATCTCCGCCTGATAGGCGGCGGTGTTGAGCGTCAGAGAGAAAAGGCCGCAATACCAGGCCTCGCGAAAAAACCACCAGAGGCCGACGGATTCGAGCTGCGGGCGGAAACTGCCGAGCCCGTAATAGATCAGGAAGAGCTGGGCGAGCAGCGGCGTGCTGCGAAACACGTAGACATAGGCGTAGGCGATGCTGTTCAGCACCTTGTTCTTCGCCATGCGGGCAAAGGCGATCGGTGCCGAGAGGATGGCGCCGAGGATGACGGAAAGGCCGACCAGCGAGATGGTGGTCCAGAGGCCGTGGAGATAGCGCGGGCCATAACGCTGGAATTTGTCCTGATCCCAGCCGTTGATCATCATGAAGGCGAGCGCGATCGCAAGGGCTGCCCAAAGCAAGAGAACGGCGATGCCGGCAACACGCGCCGGCGCCAGCGACCTGACGGCCAGGGCCGGCGGCGCGCGCGGTGGAATCAGCTCCTTGACGTAACTCATCGATGCCCCTCCGAACGTTTCGCCCAGCGCTCGACAAAGCCGAGGCCGACGGAGGAGATCATCGCGAGGATCAAATAGAGCAGGCAGGCGATGCCGTAGAAGAAGAAGGCTTCCTTGCTGACGCGCGCGGCAATGCCGGTCTGGCGCAGGATGTCGGCAAGCCCTATGACCGAGACGTAGGACGTGTCCTTGAGCAGGATCAGCCAGAGATTTGTGAGGCCGGGCAGTGCGATGCGGATGAGCTGCGGAAGGACGACGAGAAGCATGGTGCGCGAGCGGTGGAGACCGAGCGCATCGCCCGCCTCATACTGGCCGCGCGGGATCGCCCGGAAGGCCGACAGCAGGACCTCGGAGGAATAGGACGAGAAGACGACGGCGAGCGCCGCCATGCCGGCGAAAAAGGCGTTGATCTCGACACGCCCCTCGTACCCGAAAGATGCGAGCACCGCCTGGATGAGGATCTGCATGCCATAATAGACGATGAACAGGGTGAGCAGTTCCGGCAGGCCACGGAAGATCGTCGTGTAGATGCCGGCGGCGAGCCTCAGCAGCTTGTCCTCGGATTGCGCCGCAAGCGCAATCAGGAAGCCGATGACCAGCCCGACGGGCAGGGTGGCGATGGCGAGCGTGATCGTCACCTTGACGCCAAAGGCGATCTCGTCGCCCCAGCCGGCCTCGCCGCAGGCGACAAGGCTACCGGAACCGAACAGTGAAAAAAGCCCGACAGGCCCGCAAAGCGGATCAAGCGCCGAAAAGAGGGCGGAAAAGAATCCGCTCATAAGGTCGTTTTCCCCTGCGGCCTTTTTGTGTGCCGCTTTTGTCTTGTGTTGACGCCATTAAAAAGAAAAACGGCGGAAGGGCAAGCCTCCCGCCGCGCGGTAACCGGGTTCTCCGGTCGATTACTGGCCGTAGGCGTCGAAATCGAAATACTTGTCGTTGATGGCCTTGTATTTGCCGTTGCCGCGGATCGCGACGATGGCGGCCGAGAACTTGTCGGCCAGTGCGGTTTCGCCCTTGCGGACAGCAATGCCCGCGCCTTCGCCGTTGATCTCGACGTCGATCGGCAGGGGGCTGAGGATCTTGCAGCACTTGCCGGCATCCGACTTGATCCACTGCGACAGCACGACGATATCGTCGATGACGGCGTCGATGCGGCCGTTGGTGATGTCGAGCTTGTATTCGTCAGCCGTGGGATACAGCTTCAGCTCCGAGTCGGGCATATGCTTTTCGGCATAGTTCGAATGGGTGGTGGAGCCCTGCGCGCCGATCGTCTTGCCCTTGAGGCCGGCGGCGGTCGCGTCCTTGATCGGCGAATCCTTCGGGACGGCGATGGCCGGCGGCGTGTTGTAGTACTTCTTCGAGAAGGTGACCTGCTCCTTCCGCTCGGGGGTGATCGACATGGAAGCAATGATCGCATCGAATTTCTTCGACTGCAGCGCCGGAATGATGCCGTCCCAGTCATTGGTGACGAAGGTGCAGGTGACCTTCATCTCGTCGCAGAGCGCCTTGGCGATATCGACGTCGAAACCGGTGAGCTGGCCATTGGCTTCCAGGTTGTTGAAGGGCGGGTAGGCGCCTTCGGTGCCGATCACGAGTTTCTCCTGCGCCATCGCCGAACCGGCGAAAAGCGACAGGGCGGCGATCGAGGCGGCAGCAAGGAATCGGGTGGAGATGTTCATTTTGATCCTCTCTGTTGGCAACCTGCGGTGTTGGTCTTTTTCGGCCGCAGGGAGACGGGCCGCGCGTACAGGCGGGCTCCGAGTGGATTTTTAGATACCTGCTCGGGAAAAATTGCAACGGCATTTTACGTGCACGTCTGGTTGCCGCCGACTGATGAACAACACATTCATACGAGGTTCAGGCCATCCGCAACAGGCTGCGACGGAACCATTTTGGTGCAATTCAGTTGAGGCGCCGCGTAAGTCCGCCGAAAAACGGCAATAGAGGACGCGCGTGAAAGGGATGACACCCTAGAAGAGGAAATGTCCATGTCGAAAAAATTCAGACTGTTCGCCAGTGTCGCAGCACCTTTCGTGTCGCTGCCGCTGATGCTTCAGCCGGCCGGTGCCACCCCTATGAGACCTGCTATGGAAGCCGGCCAGATGCCGGGCGTCATCCAGGTCCAGCAACAGATCATCGTGCCGCCAGGCGCTCCGGGCGCCCAGGAAGGCGAAGGACAGCCGCGCCCGCGCCGCAAGCCGCCGGAAGAGCAACAGCAGGCTCCGGCCGAACGGCCGCAGGCACCGCCCCAGGCCCAGCAGCAGGAACAGCCGCAACGCCAGCGCAAGGCCGAGCCGGAAGCCGCCCCGCGTGAGGCCGCTCCGCGCGAAGCAGCACCGCGCCAGGCTCCGCAGGCCGAGCGTCCGGCAGCCGAGGCGCCGGCGCAGGAGCGTCCGCGCCGTCAGCAGCAGGAGACCGGCCAGGGTCAGGGTCAGGGCGGAAACGACGCCCAGCCGCGCCGCCAGCGCGAGCAGGCGACACCCCAGACCGAGCCGCCGGCCGCAAGGGAAGCCCAGCAGCCGAAGGCGGCGCCCGCTGAAAAGCAGGCCGAAACGCCGAAGCCCGAACGGCCGGCAACCAATCGCGCCGCAACCCCGGAAGCAGCACCTGAGGCACCCGTGCGCCGCGACGCCCAGCAGCCGAAGGCAGCGCCGACCGAGAAGCAGGCCGAAACCCCCAAGCCGCAGCCGCCTGCCACCAATCGCGCCGCGACGCCGGAAGCGACACCTGAAAAGCCGGCCAGCGGCAATGCCCAGGATCGCAACGCCGCTCCGACCCAGAAACAGGCCGACACGCCGAAGCCTCCGCAGGCCCCCGCGACCGATCGCGCTGCCACGCCGGGAACCGCACCTGAAAATCCGGCTCGCGGCAACGCAACCGGCCAGGCACCTGGACAAGTTCCTGGCCAGGTTCCGGGCACTGGAACCGCGCAGGACAGGCGCAACCAGCAGCCGCCGGTAAATGGCCAGGCCGCGCCGGTTCAGCCGCCTGCCGCCGAAACGCCTCTCCGGCAGTCGACGGAAGGACAGCCGGCAGTGGCGCCTTCGGGCCAGCAGGCGACCGGAGCCCAGCCGGCCACCCAGCCAAGCGCACCCCAGATGGCGACCACGCCTCAGCAGGTCGAACGTGCCAAGGAGCTTGCGAAGGATCCGGCCGCCGCCAAGATCGGCGAGCAGGTCGTACTGCCCGTTCAGAACGGGGCAGCCGTGCTCGACAGCGCCAAGGAAGCGCCTTCTGCACGTCCGCTGCGGGATGGAGAGCGTCCGCGCCGTCAAGCTCCGCAGCAGGCCGACCAGCAGCAGCTTGCACCGCCGAAATCCGATGCGGAGGCTCAGGGCAGCACACGTGCCACCCGCGAACAGCAGCAGGAGTTTCGTCAGCTGTCCGAAGAGCGCGGCCAGCGCCTCGACCAGCGTCCGCAGTTCGAACGGCCTCGCGGCTGGGATTTCCGCGACGCAGCCGGCCGTGACCGTAACGGCGGTCGCGACCGGGATGGTGGACGCGTGATCATCTCGATCGACAACCAATCCGTCGTTCGTCATGACGACAGCCGTCGGTTCTACAACGATCGCGATCGGGCGCCGCAATACGAGCAGCTCCGGGACGGCCGGGTGCGTGAGATCATCGTGCGCGACGACGGCACGCGGATCGTCACCGTCCGCAACAGCTATGGCGAGATCGTCCAGCGCTCGCGTATCGTCAGGGGCGGTGAGGAATACGTTCTCTATTATTCGCCGGAGCTGATGGATAATCGTCGCGGCCGCGACTACGTCTGGCGCGATCCGGGCGACGACCTGCCGCCGATGCGGCTGGGCGTGCCGCTTAACGACTACATCATCGACACTTCGACCGACCCGGACCGGGATTACTACGAGTTCCTGGAACAGCCGCCGGTCGAGCGGGTCGAGCGGGTCTATTCGCTGGACGAAGTGCGCTACTCCGCCCGTATCCGGGACAAGGTGCCGCGTATCGACCTGGATACGGTCACCTTCGCAACCGGCAGTGCCGAAATCCCGATGAACCAGGCGAGTTCGCTGCGCAAGGTGGCCGACGCGATCAGCAAGGTTCTGAAGCGAGATCCTGCCGAAACCTTCTTGATCGAAGGTCATACGGATGCCGTCGGTGCCGACGATGCCAATCTCGTTCTCTCCGACGAACGCGCCGAAAGCGTTGCCCGGGTGCTGACGGACGCATTCGGCATCCCGCCGGAAAACCTGGCGACGCAGGGCTACGGCGAACGTTACCTCAAGGTCCGCACCGACGGGCCCGAACAGGAAAACCGCCGCGTGACCGTGCGCCGCATCACGCCGCTGGTCAAACCGGTCGCTTCGAACCAGTAAGCGGTTCGGGCACCTCAAACCAAAGCCGCCGGAGCGATCCGGCGGCTTTTTGCGTCTTGAAATAGTGCATTGAATGCACTATTTTGATCGCGGTATGGGGTGGGGTGATGCCGACTATCGTAAAACTCGGAAATCTGAAGATCCAGATTTTTGCCGACGATCACCATCCGCCTCATTTTCATATCGTTACGCCGGATCACGAAGTGCTGGTCCGCCTGTCAGACCTGGAAACTCTTGCAGGCTCCATCGATCGGCAAAGCCTGCACCGCGCACTGGCTTGGGTACGGAAAAACAGGAAAGTGTTGAATGAAGCTTGGGAGCGTCTCAATGAAAGATAGGGAGATCGTTACCGTCGGTGGGCCTTTGCCGAGGATAGTGGACGCTGAGCTCCTCGATGGGCGCAAGGTGAGAATAGTCTGGGAAGATGGAGAGACGAAGGTCGTCGATCTGGCGCCCGCACTGGAGAGCCGCCGCATCTATATTCCGCTTCGTCATGACGACGAACTCTTCCGCCAAATGCGGGTCAGTGAATATCGTAACGCATTGGAATGGCCGGGCGAAGACCTTGAATTCTCGGCCGTATGGCTCGCCGCGCTTCCGTCGATCACATTCGACAACGGTGATTTTCGCAACGCTATGGATGAGCTCGGAATGACATTGGACGGCATGGCGTCGGCCTTGGAGATCTCGCGCCGGCTCGTCGCCGACTATCGTAAGAACAAGCCCATTCCTCGCCATGTCGCGCTTGCGACGCGCTATCTGGTTGAGCACCAGGGCAAGGCCTAACCGCCAAGCCCGGTCACCTGTGCGATGAAATCGGCGATCGCGTTCGTATCGTCGAGGTCGAAGACCGGGATGGTGGCATCCGGGACCGGGTGGTCGGCGGCGATGGCGACGATGTGGGGATCGCTCGGCGCCAGCGGCTCGCGGTTATTCGCCTCGAGCCGGCGGGCTTCGATCTTCGGGACGGGCTCGCGCTTGTAGCCCTCGATCAGCACCAGATCGCAGGGGGCGAGGCGGGAGAGGATTTCCTCGAAGCTCGGCTCCGGCGCGCCACGCAATTCGTGCATGATCGCAAAGCGGGTGCCCGAAACGATCGCCACTTCGTGTGCACCGGCCTGGCGGTGGCGGAAGGAGTCGGCCCCCACCTTGTCTATGTCGAAATCGTGGTGGGCGTGCTTGATCGTCGAGATCGCGTAGCCGCGGCGGGTGAATTCCGCCACCAGCCGCACCGCCAGCCCTGTCTTGCCGGAGTTCTTCCAGCCGGAAATGCCAAAGATGCGGGGAGGGGTCATGAAAGTTCCTCGGCGAAACGACGCGCCTCTTGAAGATCCTCGGGCGTGTTGATGTTGAAGAAGGGATCGAGCAGCCCCTGCGGCGTCTCGACCACCGGGAATTCGACGGTCGCCACGCGGTGACGTTCGAGGAACGCCTTGATCCGCCGGTTGTCGGGGTCGGAGAGCCAGGTTTCCAGATCGCCGGCGAGGGAGACCGGCCAGAGCCCGAAGACCGGATGATCGCGGCCGTCCGACGAGGCGATGACGATCGCGTCCGGATCGTCCGCCTCGGTTTCGAGCCGGCGCACGAGATCGGCGGGCCCAAACGGGCTGTCGGAGGGGACGGTTAGGAGATGGGTTGCCCGAAGGCCGCGGGCCTTTATGTCGCGCAGGCCGGCGAGCACGCCGGCAAGCGGGCCGATTTGGCCGGGAACCGGGTCCGGCAGCAGGCGCAAGCCGAGCGGATTGGGGAAACCTGTCGGCGCGTTAAGGGTAATTTCGGAGGTCTGGGGCAGGAGCCGCCGCACCACATGGCCGAGGATCGTGTCACCGCCGATGGTGAGAAAGGCCTTGTCGGCCCCCATGCGGCTCGATTTGCCGCCGGCAAGGATAAGGCCCGGAGGCCGGGTGGGAGGTTTGGCGGACGTGGTCATTAGTCCCCATCCCTCGTCGGGATCGCGCCTTCGCGGCGGTCGATCTGCCGGACATAGGCGGTCGCAACGAGCGCAAGGATGGTCGAGACGCCCATGACGACGAGAAGCGGCATGGCGCCACTCTCTTCCTTGAGTAACGCCGCGGCAAGGGTCGACAGCGCGGCGCCGCCGCCCACGGTGATCGCGCCGCCGAGGCCGGAAGCGGAGCCGGCGAGATGCGGCCGCACGCTGACGATGCCGGCATTGGAACTCGGCAGCGTGAGGCCATTGCCGACGCCGGTCAACGCCAGGGGCGCGAAGAAGGCGAGCGGCGAGGACGCTTCCGCGACGAGGAAACCGGCGGTGATGAGAACGCCCACAAGGCTGATCAGGCTGCCGGAGATCATCATGGTCATCGTGCCGAATTGGCGGGTATAGCGGCCCGAAACGAAGTTGCCGACCATGTAGCCGGCCGCAATCAGGAAGAACTGCACGCCGAGCATGGTCGGCGACAGATGATAGATCGCCGTGCCGACGAAGGGCGCGCCGCCGAGGAACGAGAAGAACACGCCCGACGAGAAGGTCGAGGTAAACGTGTAGCCCCAGAAGCGTCGCGAGCGGAAAAGATCCGGCCAGCTGCGGAATTGGGCGGTGAAGCTGGCGGCCGGCGCATGGTTGGTTTCGCCCAGATCGGTGAAGACGAGCGTCAGGGTCAGCAGGCCAAGGCCGAGCATCAGCGCGAAATTCGCCTCCCAGCCGAACATGTCGTTGAGCACGCCGCCGATCGTTGGGCTGATCATCGGCACCAGCGACATGCCCATGGTCACATAGGCGATCATCGAGGCGGCGCTCTCCATCGGCACCGTATCGCGGATGATCGCGCGCGGCAGGACGAACCCTGCGACGACCGCGGTCTGCAACAGCCTTCCGATCATGAAGACGGTGACGTTTGCGGCCATCAGGCAGATCACCGTCCCGAGCAGCATGATCAGGATGCTGCCGATCATCACGCGGCGGCGGCCGAAGAGGTCGGAAAGCGGACCGAGCACCAGCTGCAGCAAGGCGGTGCCGGCGATATAACCGGAGACGGCGAGCTGCATGACGGCATAGTCGGTGCCGAAATGGGTCGCCATGGCGGAAAGGGACGGCAGGAAGACATTGAGCGACAGGGCGGCAAGTCCGGCGCAGACGACGAGCGTCAGGATATGGGGCGGGGTTCGTCTATCCAGAAATCGGCTTTGCTGCACGTCGTCTCGTCCTTTCACGCCTGCCTTTCGGCCCTTTCGATCCAATTTTTCCTCAGATCGGCGGGGCGGCGGCCGCCTTGTTGGTGGCAATGCCCTGCCGCTTGCGTTCGCGATAGAAGGTATAAAGGCCGGAACCGATGACGATTGCCGCGCCCACGAGCATATAGGCGTCCGGACGTTCGCCGAAGGCGAAAACACCGATGACCAAGGCCCACAGCAGGCCGGTATAGCGGAAGGGCGCGATGAAGGAGATCTCGCCCGTCCGCATCGACTGGATAATCGCCTGGTAACCTGCGAAGACCAGCACGGACGCGATCGCCAGATGTCCCAGCGCATAGGTGCTGACTGGCTGCCATCCGCCCATCGGCACGATCAGGATTGCTCCGAGAACCGTGTTGGCGAGGGACGTGAAGAGCGTCACCGTCAACGAAGGGATGTCTGCCTGGATGCGCTTGGTGGTGAGATCGCGGCATGCCGTAAAACAGCAGGCGGCGACGGCGAGCAGGGCCGCCGGCGTGAAGCCTTCCGGGCCGGGCCGGATAATGATGAGCACGCCGAGGAAGCCGATGCCGATCGCCGTCCAGCGCCGCCAGCCGACCGGCTCGCTCAGGAAAAGGGCGGCCCCCAACGTCACGGCAAGCGGCAATGCCTGCATGATCGACGAAATGGCGGCAAATTCGATATGGGCAAGCGCGGAGAGGAAGGTCAGGGTGGCACCGAGCTCGAAGAAAGTGCGCAGCAGCACCAGCGGATGCATGACCGCCTTGACCGACAGGCTTACGCCCATGTAACGCGCCACGCAAAAGATCAGCACCGTTGCCATGACGCCGCGCACAGCCATGATCTGGGGGATGCTGAGCTCCGGGGTGACCGACTTTACCAGCGCGTCGTTGCAGGTGAATGCCGCCATGGCGAGCGCCATGAACAGTGCGCCCCGCGAATTTTCAGACCATGCCATCTGCGAGATTCCTCCGGTACCCGGTCTCTTAAAGCAACGGCTTACGCGTCGCCAGCCCGATTGCCTCCCGGGCGGTACTCTTTCGGGTAGAACCGGAACGAAATGTAAGGGTCCCGAATTAACCGTTGTTCAACCGAATTTGACGATTGTGAATCGCATTCGTTCCCGCATGACGCTGGAATCGTGCCGTTGCCGTTTCGCGATGCCGCAGAAGCGAAAGCCGCATCTGGTTTGCAGTTGGGGGAAAAATGTCTTTCATCGATCGTCTTCTTCAGAGTCGCAGGATCGTCACCAAGGTCCTTCTTTTCGTCATCCCGCTGGTGCTCCTGATCGCCGGCGTCGGCCTTGCCGGCTACTATACGGCCAGCATGCTGAACGGCCATATGACGGTGACGCGTGCGACGATCGAAAACATCGGCGACTTCGAAAATCTCCAGGCGGTCCTCCAGGAGTTCAACAGCAAGCCGGACAATTCGTCGCTTGCGGCCCTGAAGGCCGCGATCGACAAGCAGGAAAGCGGCGTCAACGTGCTCAAGGACCTGCTGGTCACCGATGGAGACCGCGAGCGTATCGCCGTCGTCACAGGCCTCGCCCCGAAGATGCGCACCGAGACTGACGCGCTCTGGAAGATCAAGCAGAGGCGCGACGAAAACGCCGCGGCGCTCGACCAAAGCATCGACGACGTTCGCACCGTCGCGACAGGGGTCTCGGATCAGGTCGCCAACGTCCGCAAGCAGTTCGAAGGCAAGGAAAAGTTCGCCAAGGGCATGGTGCTGGAAGCCTATGCCTACAAGGCGATCGCCGAACAGATCGGCGAGCTTCGCAATTCCGTCAAGGAGACCGGCACGGACGACGGCGCGATCAGCACCGCCGACATGTATCTCGGCATTCTCGACAAGACGTTCCAGGAGGTTCAGGCCTTCCTCACCCCGAACGGTATCAAGCAGCTGAAGCCGATCAATGACGCGATCAGCGCACTTGCCGCCACCATCAAGGGCAATCAGGACGTTCCGGAAAAGGCGAAGGCGGTACGTGACACCGTTGCCGGCATGGAGAAACTGCAGGCGAAAATGGAGGCGGAAGTCACCAGCAAGGCCGGCAACGCGGCCAGCCGTTTCGCCAGCATCGAGGGCGAGGTTGCGAGCCTGCGCACGCTCCTCGACCGCAGTGCCGAGTCGCTGCGCCTGATCGACGCCATGCAGCTCTACGTCGAGCGGCTGCGCGCCAACCAGACGGAGGACGCGCGCAAGGTCGTCCTCGATGTCATGGCAAAGCTGAATGCTGCCAGCGCGGAAGTTTCCGAGCTTGCCAGAAACCCGGCCATGCGCGAGTTCTCGACGACGCTTCAGCCGCGCCTGAAATCGATCGCGGAGGATACCGCCAAGCTTCTGTCCATCGCCGCCGACTGGAAAAAGGCACGCGCCGCCGCCGGCGAAACCCTGACGGGCGGCATGGCCGGCCTCAAGAATTTCGTGGCCCAGGCCCAGGAGGTCGGCAAGGAAGACAGCGAACGTTCCGCCCAGCTGTCGCTCATCGCCATGGTGGTCGGCACGCTGCTTGCCATTGCCGGCGGCCTGATGCTGGTGGAAACGCTGCGCGGCCCGCTGCGTCGCGTCACCGAAGTGATGAAGCGGCTCGCCGACGGCGATCTTGAGGTCAAGATCGAGGGCCGCGAACGTGGCGACGAAATCGGCGACATGGTCCGCTCGGTCACCGTCTTCCGCGATGCCGCGGTCGAAAATGTCCGTCTCGAGCAGGATGCCGCCGCGGCCCGCGAGCTCTCGACCGCCGAGTCCGAGCGCCGCGCCTCCGAGCGTGCCCGCATTGCCGGGGAACAGCGCCAGGCGCTGACCGCACTCAACGACATGCTTGGCAAGCTTGCAGAGGGAGACCTTGAACGCAGCATGGACGAAAACCTGCCGGAAGATTTCATCGAGATGGCACGCACCTACAACCAGGCTGTCGAGGCGCTCCGCGCCACGCTCGCCGACGTGCGCTCGACCGCGGAGGAAATCGACGGCGGCACCGGTAATCTCGCCGCTTCGGCGGACGATCTTGCCCGGCGCACGGAACAGCAGGCGGCAGCACTCGAACAGAGCTCGCGCGCACTGCGCCATCTGAGCGAAATCGTCCGCTCGACGGCCGAGAGCGCCAAGCAGACGTCCGTCTCGGTGAACGAGACGGAGGATTTCGCCGTCCGCTCCGGCGAGGTCGTATCCCGCGCGGTCGATGCCATGGGCGAGATCAGCCGTTCTTCCGAAAAGATCGCGACTATCATCGGGGTCATCGACGAGATCGCCTTCCAGACCAACCTGCTGGCGCTGAATGCCGGCGTCGAGGCGGCCCGTGCCGGCGAGGCAGGCCGCGGCTTTGCGGTCGTCGCCCAGGAAGTCCGCGAACTGGCGCAGCGCTGCGCCGGCGCTGCCCGCGAAATCAAGGGCCTCATCTCGGCGAGTTCGACACAGGTGAGCAACGGCGTGCATCTGGTCGAGGAGACCGGTACGGCGCTCACCGAGATCATCACCCACATCACCGATGTCCGCAAACTGGTGTCCCAGATTTCGGCGGCAACCGGCGAGCAGTCGACCGGCATCCACGAAGTCACAAAGGCGGTTCAGGAGGTCGAGCTGATTACCCAGCGCAATGCGGCGATGGTCGAGGAAAACAACGCCGAGATCCACGGCCTGCGCAGGCGGGTGGAAATGCTGTCGGAAAAGATCGAGCGCTTCAAGACGCGCGACCCGAACGTCAACTTCCACGCCGGCGCCAACGAACGCCGGGGCGGCTTCCGCCGCAGCGATGCGGCGTAAGGTTTGGCCTCACATGTTTCGAAAGCCGGGACGCGAGTTCCGGCTTTTTTGTTGGGCGGCGGGAAACGGGTGGTTTGCGATGGCGTTTCGATCTGTAGGATTTTAGGAGGAAGCATCAGGTCAGCACTGGGGTCTGCCCAGTTTAGTAGCCGGCTTCCTTCTGATGCCGAAATGCCAGGACATAAACTGCGTCGTCCTCGATATCGTACCGATAAAGGGCGACGTAGCCAGAGTCGCCGAACGGGATGAGCAACTCGCGCAACTGGCGCTCACCCGGAAAAGGGCGACCGATCTCCGGAGATGTTTCCAACAGGGTGATTTGCCTGTCTATCGCCCTGCTGGCGCGGTGAACGATCTGGATATCAGCATTCTTGAGAAACGCTCGACAGCGTTCGATCCCCACTACCGCGCGGCGGGTAATGATTACTTGTGGCACTCCGGCGACTCCGTTTCAGCGTCGGTGCCCCAGGTGTTCAGCCATTTGCGGAGTTCATCGCCGGTCAGGTGCAGGCCGGTTTCCTTGTAGTCGTCCCACGATGCCAAGGCCTCTTGCCCGAAATGTTCACGTGCCTCTTCGCGCTCCACATATTGCTGGATCGCCTCCCGCATGATGCCGTCCGGCGACTGCTGTCTGGAGGTGGCCAGCTTCTGGACACGGTTTTCCAGATCGTCATCGATTTTGATCGATACTGTCATGAACACTTTCGCGAAAGCCGATTTGCCCGACAAAACTAGCGAACAGGGCCGGGTTTGTCCATCGCCCTAGCCGCCGGTGACGCTCATGTGGCGGGCGACGGCGGGGCGTTTGTGGGTGCGGTCGATGATGAAATCGTGGCCCTTGGGCTTGCGGGTGATCGCTTCGTCGATCGCGGCTGACAGGTAGCCGTCGTTCTCGGATGCCCGCAGCGCGGTGCGCAGGTCGGCCGCGTCGTTCTGGCCGAGGCACATGTAGAGCGTCCCGGTGCAGGTGAGGCGCACGCGGTTGCAGCTCTCGCAGAAATTATGGGTCATCGGCGTGATGAAGCCCAGTCGTCCGCCGGTTTCCTTCACCTCGACATAGCGGGCAGGGCCGCCGGTCTTGTAGGGGATTTCGGTCAGCGTGAACTGCTCTTCGAGATCGGCGCGCAGCTTGGAGAGCGACAGATACTGGTCGGTACGGTCCTCGTCGATCTCGCCCATCGGCATGGTCTCGATCACCGTCATGTCCATGCCGCGGCCATGCGCGAAACGCAGCATGTCGGCGATCTCGAATTCGTTGAAATCCTTCAGCGCCACCGCATTCAGCTTGATCTTCAGCCCGGCCTTCTGGGCGGCGTCGATGCCTTCCATGACCTTGTGGAAATCGCCCCAGCGGGTGATCGCCTTGAATTTTTCGGGGTTCAGCGTGTCGAGCGAGACATTGATGCGGCGCACGCCGCTGTCGTAGAGCTCGTCGGCATATTTGGCGAGCTGGGAACCGTTGGTGGTCAGTGTCAGCTCGTCGAGAGCGCCGGCCTTGACGTGCTGGCCGAGCTCGCGCACCAGGAACATGATGTTCTTGCGCACCAGCGGCTCGCCGCCGGTAAGGCGGATCTTGCGGACACCCTTGGAAATGAAGGCGGAACAGAGCCGGTTGAGCTCCTCCAGCGTCAGCAGGTCCTTTTTCGGCAGGAACGTCATGTTTTCCGCCATGCAATAGGTGCAGCGGAAATCGCAGCGGTCGGTGACCGAGACACGCAGATAGGTGACGGCGCGGCCGAACGGATCGATCATCGGCGCCTGGTCGGCGATGATCGGCGCTGCTCCTCCAACCGGTCCTGCGAAACTGTTCAAGTGATAATCTCCCTTACCCCGAAAGTGGGGGTTTCGAGCCGTCGCGTCAAGTATACGACAGTTGGTCTGGATGAACAGGCCGGCCATAAAACCGCTTGCGGCGAAACGCCGTAGCTCATAATCCTCCGCCAGGCATATGACAATCGGGAGCCTGAAAAGCATGAGCGACATCTGGCCGACGGAACTTAGGGTCTCCAAGGACCGCCACACGCTGAACGTTACCTTCAGCGACGGGGCGGCGTTTCCGTTGCCGGCCGAAACAATGCGCGTGCTGTCGCCTTCGGCGGAAGTGCAGGGCCATGGTCCCGGCCAGAAGGTCACCGTGCCCGGCAAGCGCAATGTCGGCATCGCGGCGATCACGCCGGCCGGCAATTATGCGGTGCGGATCCGTTTCGACGACGGCCACGACAGCGGCATCTTCACCTGGCCTTACCTGCGCGAACTCGGCGAGCGCGGCGCCGAGCTGTTTGCCGATTACGAGCGCGATCTCGCAGAGAAGGGCCTCTCCCGCGACCCGCCGCAGCGAACGCGCTAGGCGTCAAGCGGTGATCAGGCCGGTTCGCGGCTGTCCTCGCGGATTTCCGACTGCAGGGTGACGATCAGCCGCTCCATGGACTCGGCCATCGCCATGCATTGATCCAGCGGCTCGGAGGAGAGCGTCCGCTCGATCAGTGCCGTCTGGATGGCCATCGCCTTTTCCGTCACCGAACGGCCTTCCCGGGTCAGGTAGAGGCGCAGCACGCGCTTGTCCTTCGTGTCGCCGCGCCGCTCGATCAGCCCGCGCTTTTCCATCTGCGGCAGCGCCATGCTCATGTTGGAACGCCCGACCAGCAGTTTGCGGGCGAGCTCCTGCTGGGAGATCCCCTCGAACCGGTAGAGATTGATCAGGATGTCGAGATGCGGCGGCTTGATGTCGAGTTCGGTAAGCTCGCGGGTCAGCACGGTTTGCATCAACTGGCAGGCACGGGCAACGGCAATCCAACTGCGAAAACGCGGATGATCCCAGAGGAGGGATTGATTTTTGTTCATCATTGTACTTTATTGTTCAGCATTGAACATTATTGGGTTTTCTCACTATGCCATCCTTTGCACTCAAGGTCATCCGTTTCGGATTTGCCGCCATGGGGCGGCCTTTCCCCAATGCCGCAGCAGGGCTCGCCTTTAGGCTCTTCTGCCTGACGCCCTCGCGTCGTCCCAAGGGCGTCAAGGCGAGGGCGATGGAGAATGAGGGACGGGAGCGGCTCTCGGCCGCCCAGAAGATCCCGCTCACCGTCGGAAGCTCGACGGTGATGGCCTACCGCTTCAACGGCGACGGCAAGCCTGGACGGCCCCGTTACCTTGTCGTGCACGGCTGGGGCTCCAGTGCCGCCTATATCGCCGCGCTGCCGGCGGGCCTGGCCGAAACCGGCGCCGAGGTCGTGGTGCTCGATTTCCCCGGCCATGGGCTTTCCAGCGGCCGCAGCCTCAACATGCGCCAGGCCGTCGAGGCGATCGTTGCGGCGGAGAGCCGCTTCGGGCATTTCGACGCGGCCATCGGTCATTCCTTCGGCGGTGCGAGCATGATGCTTGCCGCCGGCGGGGTGATGAAGGAGGCCGGCGCGATCTCTCCGTCGAGACTGGTGGTTATCGGAGCCCCGAGCCATATCCATTGGCTGTTCGACGATTTTTCGCGGATGGTCGGCCTGCCGCCGCGCGTCAAGGCGCAGCTGATCCGGCGGGCGGAAAAGGTAGCCGGCGCCTCGCTCGACGACTTCGACACGGTCGCGAGCGCCGCGCGGCTGGGGACGCCGCTGCTGGTCGTGCATGCCGAGGAGGACAAGGAGGTGGCAGCCGGCCACGCCCGCCGTTTCGAGGGGCTTGCCACGGCACGGCTCGAATGGGCGAACGGGCTCGGGCATCGCCGCATCGTCAGCGACCGCGGCGTGATCGAGACCATCGCGGCGTTCCTGACGACCGATGGCCGGCCGCTGCGCGAAACCTCCATCGTCGCCAAGCCCGGTAAAGACGCCGCTGCTTGATCCACAGGAGACGTCATCATAGTGTCGCCCGCGCGGGCTAAGGCCCGCCGATATCGAAGGGGCGAGCCATGACCATCATCACATCCGTCGAGGAACTGAAGGCGATCTATGAGGGCGTCTCGGAAGCGTCGCTCGCCAAGGTGACGAAGACGCTGACCCCGGAATACCGGCAGATGATCGAGGCCTCGCCTTTCGTCGCATTCGCGACCGTCGGACCGGAAGGGCTGGACTGCTCGCCGCGCGGCGATCTCGGCGGGGCGGTGCGTGTTCAGGACGATACGACCCTGCTTCTGCCCGACTGGCGCGGCAACAACCGTATCGATTCGCTGATCAATATCGTGCGCGACCCGCGCGTGGCTTTGATGTTTCTCGTGCCCGGCTCGAACACCACGATGCGCGTCAACGGCCGCGCCGTGATCTCGGTGGAGCCCGCGTTGCTCGAGAGCTTCGAGATGGACGGCCGGCATCCGCGCAGCGTCACGGTCATTACCGTGGACGAGGTCTATTTCCAGTGCGCCCGCGCCCTCATGCGCGCCGAACTCTGGAACCCGGAGCATTTCGTCGATCCGAAGAACCTGCCGACGCCCGGAACGCTGCTGAAGGCAGCCAAGGCCGACTTCGACAAGGAGGCCTACGACCGGGAATGGCCGGAGCGCGCCGCCAGGACCATGTGGTAGACGCCGCGCCGGCGTTCTCTCAGTGAAGAAGACGTCCGTCGTCGGCGTCCTCATGGACATTCCCAGCGGTCGAGGCGACGATCGAATCGATCCGCCATAGGGGACGGGGGATTTTATAAGGGAATTCTACTTCCTGTAGATCAGCCAGCTCTTGCCGACATAGTCCTTTTTCATGCTGTCTTCAAAGAAGACCGAGCGATTCCGGCCAGAGTGCTTGGCGCTGTAGAGGGCCGTATCGGCATTGGCGTAGAGTTCTCCCGGATCGCTTGCCTGCGAGCCCATCGCAAAGCCGAGAGAAATAGTGACCGGGCCGTAGTCGATGCCGGAACGCGAATTGCGGAAGATGCGGGTTTCCAGCGCGCGGCGGACCCGCTCGCAGATGATCATCACCTCTTCCGGCGTGTTGCCTTCGACGATGATCGCGAATTCCTCGCCGCCGGAGCGAGCGACGAAGACATCCTTGCGGACGTTCGAGCGGATCACGGAGGCAACCGTCGCGAGGATCTTGTCGCCGACCGGATGACCGTAGCTGTCGTTGATCTTCTTGAAGTTGTCGATATCGGCCAGCACCAGTGCGGTGACCGGCAGCAGGGCCGTATTGTCGTAGGTCGCCGCAAGGCGTTCGTCGAAGGCCCGGCGGTTGGCGATCCGGGTCAGGGAGTCGGTGTTGGCGATACGCTTGTACTCATCGAGTTCGCGGCGCACCTGATCCATTTCCTGCGAGCGCTGGACGACGCCGCCGACGGTCTTTTCGCCGTGCGCCATGGTGCTACCCGTCGCTTCGCTCAGGAGCGCCAGCGCGCTGGTCAGCAGGTCGTTGGAAAAATTGCTCTTGGAGTTGATCCGCTGCGCCGTTTCTCCTAGCAGCTTGCCGTAGCTTTCGAGCGAGCTCTGTTCCTGACGCAACAGTTTCAGAAGCGCGTCGAGTTCGCCAAGAAGCCGGGTGTGGGCGTCTTCGATGACCGCCACCTGTCCGGTTCCGAGATAGCGATGCGAAAGCCCGTCCAGCTCCTCCTGCGTGGCACGGCTTCCGAGTGCCGCCAGATCGCGGGTCAGATCGGGGTTGGAACCGATATAGGCCTCATAAAAAAGCTGATAGTTGCGAGGGATCGGCGCGACCCCCATCGATCGCACCGCATAGATGATCTGGCCGATCAGATCGCTGGATTGCGCTCTCGGCGCCGCTGCCGTCGTCATCGACGATCCCCACTAGGTCCCACCTGTATGCTATGAAACGAAGTAGTATGTGAAAAATGTTCGAAAAGAATTAAGGGGTGGGAGATGAAGAGCTTATTCTTAAATTTATTTCGCATTTCTGAAATACCCGTTTTTCCCTCAAAATTAATGGGTTTACAGACTTCGATCCCGAAAAGTTATTCACCGGTAGAATGTTGATATATTATCGGAATTAACCCATCTGGGCTGACCGAAAGAGAAAGCCCGCCTTTCGGGAGGCGGGCTTTCTCGTTATATTGTAAATCGGGTCGCCTTATTTTGGGCCGATCATGTTCTCCGGGCGGACATACTGGTCGAATTCCTCGTTCGTCAGGTATCCGCCGCCGACTGCTTCTTCGCGAAGCGTCGTGCCATTCTTGTGGGCGGTCTTGGCGATCTTGGCGCAGATGTCGTAGCCGAGCCTGGTGTTGAGGGCGGTGACCAGCATCAGCGAGTTCTCCACGCCGCGGCGGATATTGTCTTCCCGGGCCTCGATGCCGACCACGCAATTGTCGGTGAAGGAGACCGCGGCGTCGCCGAGCAGCTGGACCGACTGCAGGAAATTGTAGGCCATCATCGGATTGTAGACGTTGAGCTCGAAATGGCCCTGGCTGCCGGCGAAGGTGAGAGCCGCATGGTTGCCGAAGATGTGGGCGCAGACCTGGGTGAGCGCTTCCGACTGCGTCGGGTTGACCTTGCCCGGCATGATCGACGAACCCGGCTCGTTTTCCGGCAGCGACAGTTCGCCGAGGCCGGCACGCGGGCCGGAGCCAAGGAAACGGATGTCGTTGGCGATCTTGAAGAGCGCGGCGGCGGCTGCGTTGATCGCGCCGTGTGCGAAAACCATCGAGTCGTGCGAGGCGAGCGCCTCGAACTTGTTCGGTGCGGTCACGAAGGGCAGGCCGGTGATCTTCGAGATCTCCTCGGCGACCTTTTCGGCAAACCCGACCGGAGCGTTGAGGCCGGTGCCGACCGCCGTGCCGCCCTGGGCGAGCTTGGAAAGCGCCGGCAGCGTCAGTTCGATATTGGCGATCGCCGAGCCGACCTGCGCCGCGTAACCGGAGAATTCCTGGCCGAGCGTCAGCGGAGTGGCGTCCTGCGTATGGGTGCGGCCGATCTTGATGATGTGGGAGAAGGCCTTGACCTTCACTTCCAACGCTTCGTGCAGATGCTTGAGCGACGGGATCAGGTGGCGCACGATGGTTTCGACGCAGGCGATGTGCATGGCCGTCGGATAGGTGTCGTTCGACGACTGGCTCATGTTGACGTGGTCGTTCGGGTGCACGGGCTTCTTGGAGCCCATCACGCCGCCGAGCATTTCGATCGCGCGGTTGGAGATCACCTCGTTGGCGTTCATGTTCGACTGGGTGCCGGAACCGGTCTGCCAGACGACGAGCGGGAAATGGTCGTCGAGCTTGCCGTCGATGACTTCCTGCGCCGCTTCGACGATAACCTTGCCGATCGAAGCGTCGAGGCCGCCCAGTTCCATATTGGCGCGGGCGGCGGCCTGCTTGACGATGCCGAGCGCACGCACGACCGCGAGCGGTTGTTTTTCCCAGCCGATCTTGAAGTTGCCAAGCGAGCGCTGCGCCTGGGCCCCCCAATAACGGTCGCTCGCCACGTCGATCGGGCCAAACGTATCGGTTTCGGTGCGGGTCGATGCCATCTTCGCTGCCTCTTTTTGCTCGTGGTCGCTGCCGGTGTCTTGAAAGATCAACAACGCGTTACCGCGTCGGAGCCGGCCGGCGGCATTACTATACGATTGGTGAACGTCCGCAAGCCGGCCGAACAGGCTTTTTGGCAGGCTTTCGTCGTGCCTTTTATGACACGGACCCCGGAATTATACACGGGAATCCGCCCTCCGGCCGGGTGCTTGTCGGTGGTCGTCAGTAAAAATTTAACGAATAGTTTCTTAACCTTCCGGCTGCGCGCCGATGCTGTTTCCGGAGGAGCCGAAATCCGCCGGCCACTCGGGCGTTTCTTTCCATCCCTCGCGCGATCGGTTAGATGGCGTGATACATATTCGAGCCCGCGGATCAAGACGCGGATGCAGGTGACGGGGACGACATTGCAGCACAAACACAAAAAAACTTCGATCGCATTGGCGCTCGTCTCCGGCATCTCGATGTTTACCGGAGCGGCCGTTCCCGCACATGCCGTGACACTTCTCGACCTCCTGCGCGGCGGTCCCGGCGCGGAACGGGCAGGGCGGGCCGATAACGGCCTGCCGGGCGTCGGCGGCAATACCGGCATGCCGACCGAGCGCAGCCTCGCCGATCCCGAGCCGCTGCCGAAAGTCTCCGGTCCCCGATATTACACCTACAAACCCGATGCCGAGCGGGCCGTGAAGACCGCCGCCTTCGCCGCAGCGTCTGCGACGGACGGCACGCGCCTCCTCACCGAGGCCAGGGTTTCGGCTCCGGCGGAAATCGCGACCGCTCTCGAGGCCTTCTACGGCAAGGCTGCCGAGCCCCTGTGGATTTCCGGAGGCGACGTCAATGAGAAGGCGAGGGGCGTGCTGTCGCTCTTCGAGCGGGCCGGCGAATACGGGCTGGAACCAGCCGACTATATCCTGCCGGTCCCGGCGCTGACCACGGCAAGCGTCGCGGCGCCGACGGATTCTGCGACCCCCATCAATGTCTCCGCAACGACATCTGCGCCGGTTTCCGCCGCCGACAGCCACGATCGCTCGCTGATGCAGTTCGAACTGGCGCTGTCGGAAAAGGTGCTGACGTTCGCCCAGGACATGACGCGTGGCCGCATCGACCCGAACAAGGTGTCCGGTTACCACGACTTCAAGCGCAAGGACGGCAAGCTGTCGCTCGTCCTGCCTTTCGCGCAGACCGGCACCGACGTGGCGGCCTATCTTGAAGGCCTCGCGCCGCAGAGCCCTCAATTCCAGGCGCTGAAGGCGGAGCTTGCAACGCTGCGCGCCGCAGCGGCCAACGACGGTCCGCAGATCTCGCTGCCGAGCGACATTCTCCTGAAGCCGGGCAAGAGCAGCGCGGATATGGCGAACATCATCGCCGCAATCCAGCATACCGGTTCGGAAGCGCTGAAGACCAAGCATGCGGCGACGCTGGCGGCCTATCAGCAGACCCCGGACTACACGCCGGAACTCGTCGATGTCGTGAAGTCCTTCCAGGCGGAAGTCGGTCTCAAGGCCGATGGCGTCATCGGCAATGCGACGGTGCGCAAGATGGTCGGCCATACGTCGAAGGACAAGATCCAGAAGGTCGAAGTCGCCATGGAGCAGGTGCGCTGGCTGCCGGACGATCTCGGCCAGCGTTACGTCTTCATCAACCAGCCGGCGTTCACGGTCTACTACCATGACCGTGGTGCCGAACAGTTCTCGATGCGCGTCGTGGTCGGCAGCAAGTCCAACCAGACCTATTTCTTCCAGGACGAAATTGAAACCGTCGAGTTCAATCCCTATTGGGGCGTGCCGCAGTCGATCATCATCAACGAGATGCTGCCGCACCTGCGCCAGGATCCGAGCTACCTCGACCGGATGGGTTACGAGGTATCGGTCGGCGGCAGGGCGGTCCCGTCGAGCAGCGTCAACTGGTTCGGCTCGACCGACAAGATTTCCGTGCGCCAGCCGCCCTCGGGTGACAATGCGCTCGGCGACCTGAAGATCCTGTTCCCGAACAGCCACGCGATCTACATGCACGACACGCCCTCGAAGAGCTTCTTCCAGCGCGACATGCGGGCGCTGAGCCACGGCTGTGTCCGTCTTGCCGAACCGCGCAAGATGGCGGCCGCCGTACTCGGCACCACGATCGAGGACGTGAACGGACGGATCGCCGCCGGCGAGAACGTCGCCGCCAAGGTGCCGGTCAGGATCCCGGTCTACGTCGCCTATTTCACCGCCTGGCCGAACAAGGACGGCAAGGTCGAGTATTTTGACGACGTCTATGGCCGCGACGATGCGACGGTGAAGGCTTTCGTGGCCACCACCAAGGTCCGGGCGGCCCAGAGCTGAGGTCAGCTTCCGGGCAGAGAACGAGTTTCGGATTGCAGAAGAAGGCGGCCTCCGGGCCGCTTTTTATTTGGCGGCCGCCAGCCGCTTCACATCGGCGGAAATCAGCGTTTCCACCATCTCCACGGTCAGTTCGTCATAACCGCCGATCACCCGATCCGGGTTGAGCGTATCGACTGCCACGTCGGAATAACCGAAGGTTACGGCGATGGAGGCGATGCCGGCATTCTGCGCTGCAAGGATATCGTTGACGCTGTCGCCGATCATGACGCTTGTCGGGGGATCGCCGCCGGCCCGTTCTATCGTACCGAAAATGTGCCGGGCATCCGGCTTGCGGACGGCGAAGGTATCGCCGCAGGTCATCGCGACGAAGCGACCCAGAAGGCCGAGCTTTTCGAGAAGCGGGAAGGCGAGCCGTTCGGACTTGTTGGTACAGACCGCGAGCCGCATCCCGGCCGCCGACAGGCGATCGAGACAGGCGATGACGCCGTCATAGGGCCGGCTTCTACCCGGCATCTGCGCCTCGTAGTGGTCCATGTAGCGATCGAACAGCCTGGCCGCCGTCTGCTCGTCGAGCGGAACCCTGCGAAGTTCGAAGGCGCGGCGGATCATCACGCGCACGCCCTGGCCGACGAGATGGGTAAGGTCCTCGAAGGTCACCGGCTGGAGACCGACGTCCTCGATCGTATAGTTGAGGCTGTCGATAAGATCCGGTGCGGTGTCGATCAGCGTGCCGTCGAGGTCGAAAATGACGAGTGGGGCGGTCAAAGGAACCTCTTGAGCGTCGTTCGGGAGATGTCCCGGATTAAGCAATGCTGCCGTGAAAAGCAAATATGCGAGATTCGCCCATCTTCGTAAAACCCATGGCTTCGTAAAACCCGCCGCGAGGGGACTTTCGTTTGCGGGGAGAGGCGTGTAAACAGCGGGTCGGCAAAAACAAAGGGAGCTTTTGGCGGATGGACGCCCGGGAAATGAAAGTCAAGGCGGCGCAAGCGGCACTGGCCTATGTCGAGGATGGCATGAGGCTGGGTATCGGCACCGGTTCGACGGCGGACGAATTCGTCAGGCTACTCGCCGAGAAGGTCCATGGCGGCTTCAAGGTCGAAGGCGTGCCGACGTCCGAGCGCACCGCGAGGCTCTGCGTCGAGCTCGGCATTCCGCTGAAATCGCTCGAAGAGCTTCCGGAACTCGATCTGACGATCGACGGTGCCGATGAAGTCGATGCCAACCTGACCCTGATCAAGGGCGGCGGCGGCGCATTGCTGCGCGAAAAGATCGTTGCCGCGGCGTCTGCCCGCATGATCGTGATTGCCGACGAAAGCAAGCTGGTCGATATGCTCGGAGCCTATCCGCTGCCGATCGAGATCAATCCCTTCGGCCAGACGGCGACCCAGATTGCCATCGAAAAGGCCGCTTCCCGGTTAGGATTGACCGGTGAGTTGAAGCTGCGCAAATCGGGGGCTGAAGTCTTCACGACGGACGGCGGCCACTACATTTTCGACGCATCTTTTGGCCGCATTCCTGATGCAGAGGCACTGTCGGCGGAGCTTAATTTCATTCCCGGTGTCGTGGAACACGGGCTGTTCATTCATATGGCGTCCTTAGCGATCATTGCCGGTGAGGCTGGAGCGCGGACGCTTGAGGCGAAGTAAACTAGGAGCAACCAACTCATGATCAGATTCGCGGTTATCGGCCGTGCCGCCGCTGTGGCCATTCTCTTCTCCGGCGCCTTCACGGTATCGGTTCGCGCGCAGGAAGTTTCGGAAGCCCAGCTCGCCGCCGCACGCGATGCGATCACGGCGCTCAACGTCACGGATCGCTACGACAATATCCTGCCCAACCTGGCAGAGCGTCTGAAGGCCCAGTTCATCCAGGCCTCTCCGAACTTCCAGGGCCAGATTTCCAACGTCGTCGACGAGCAGGCGCTCGTGCTTGCACCGCGCCGTGCCGATCTCGAAAAGGAAGCGGCGACAATTTACGCCAAGAGCTTCTCGGTCGATGAACTGAAGTCGATTTCCACCTTCTTCAACACGGAGACCGGCAAGAAGCTGCTGACCACGCAGCCGCTCGTCAGCCGTGAACTGACCAAGGCCGCTGAAATCTGGGCAAACGGGATTTCCCGCGACCTGACCAACCAGAGTTCGGAAAAGCTGCGTGGCATCATCGACGCAAACCCGATCGCGGCGCCGGTCGTCGATCCGGCTCCGGCTGAAGCACAGGCTGCTGCACCAGTACCGGCAAAGCCTGCTACTCCGCCGGCTCCTGCCAAGCCCGCTGCTGCGCCTGCGGCCAAGCCCGCTGCTCCGGCCGCTGCTGCTCCGGCAAAGCCCGCTGCTCCGGCTGTAAAGCCGGCTCCGGCTCCGGCGCCCGCGCCGAAGCCCTGACAACATCGTCGGCCCGTCGAATTTTAAGGAAGCCCGGAGCAATCCGGGCTTTTCCTTTTGTGCCTCTCATCCCTATATGTGAGCCACGTCCAGCCGCCTGCTCTCAAGGAGAATACCATGACCGCCTATGACTATGATCTCTTCGTGATTGGCGGCGGATCGGGCGGGGTGAGGGCGGGCCGCGTGGCGGCATCGCTCGGCAAGCGGGTGGCGATCGCCGAGGAATATCGTTTTGGCGGCACCTGCGTCATTCGCGGCTGCGTGCCGAAGAAGCTCTTCGTCTACGCATCGCAATATCACGAACATTTCGAGGACGCGGTCGGTTACGGCTGGGAAGCCGGAGCGAGCACGTTCGACTGGAAGAAGCTGATCGCCGCCAAGGACAGGGAGATCGCCCGCCTCGAAGGCCTCTATCGCAAGGGTCTTGAGAACAACGGTGCGGAAATCCTGGAGACCCGCGCCGAACTAGTCGATGCCCATACGATCCGGCTCGTGAAGACCGGCAGGACCGTGACCGCCGAAAAGATCGTCATCGCCACCGGCGGCGCGCCCAACCCGCATGCGGCGCTGCCCGGCCATGAGCTCTGCATCTCGTCCAACGAGGCCTTCGATCTGCCCGAACTGCCGCGCTCCATCTTGATCGCCGGCGGCGGTTATATCGCGGTCGAGTTCGCCAACATCTTCCACGGCCTCGGCGTCGATGTGACGCTGATCTATCGCGGCAAGGAGATCCTGTCGCGCTTCGACCACGACATGCGCCAGGGCCTGCACAAGGCGATGGTCGAGAAGGGCATCCGCATCGTGCTGACGGACGTGATCGAGGAGGTCACCAAGGCGCCGGCAGGCGGGCTTGTCGCCAGGACAATGAGCGGCGAGACGATTGCCGTCGACACCATCATGCTGGCACTCGGGCGCGATCCGAATACCGGGGGGCTGGGCCTGGAGGCCGCGGGCGTCGAGATGAACGAGCGCGGCGCCATCGTCGTCGACAGATATTCCCGAACCAGCGTGCCGCATATCTATGCGCTCGGCGATGTCACCGACCGGGTACAGCTGACGCCGGTGGCGATCCACGAGGCGATGTGCTTCATCGAAACCGAATACAGGAACAATCCGACCGCCCCCGACCACGACCTGATCGCCACCGCCGTCTTCTCGCAGCCGGAGATCGGCACTGTCGGCCTGTCGGAAGAGGAGGCCGCCAAGCACTATCCGGAACTCGAGGTCTACCGCGCCGAATTCCGGCCGATGAAGGCGACGCTTTCGGGACGGGCGGAGAAAATGATCATGAAGCTGGTGGTCGATGCGGCAAGCCGCAAGGTGGTCGGCGCCCACATCCTCGGCCACGATGCCGGCGAGATGGCGCAGCTTCTCGGCATTTCGCTGAAGGCCGGCGTCACCAAGGATGATTTCGACCGCACCATGGCCGTCCATCCGACGGCAGCGGAAGAGCTGGTCACCATGTACAACCCGAGCTACCGGGTGAAGAACGGTGAGCGCATCTGACGCGCTCGCCAGTTCCTGTTAGCTGGTGATCCGTGGCGCGCTGACGATCTTGCGGAAAAGCGTATTCATGGCGGCGGCGATGCCTTCGGTCGGGCTCACCTCGAAATAATAACCTTCGGTGGCACAGGCCCGCATGTTGTTCGGTATGCTTGGCTGGAACGGGGCGATCCAGTTGTTGTAGAAGCCGTTCTCGGGCAGAGGCAGATAGGTTGTGTAGAGCACGGCAATCTTCACGCCCCGAAGCTTTATGTCGTTGCAGTATTCGACGTCGATCGGTTCCATGCAGCGCGGCAGTTGTTCCGACCCCTTTTTCGTGTAGGTCAGCTTCTTCTTGCAGTTGGAGCGCTGCGCATCGCCGACGCCATCGCCAACCAGGAAGACGATCGCCTGCCGGTCGGCGGTGCTTGTGCCAAGGCCCGTCGACTTGATCTTCTCGTCGATGCCTGTCAGAGCCGCATTGTAGTCGGTCTGATTGTTCGGGTAATCGTGACTCGGGATGCTCATCAGCCCGATATTTTCCGTGGCCTTGCCGAGGGCCTCCAGATCGGTCGTCGGAGTGGCGACCGTATAGAGGTTCGCGTCGAGCGCGGAGCGCCCGAACGTGTAAGCCGACATCCGGAACTGATTGTTGACGGTCTGCGTATCCTTGGCGGTCGTCATCAGCGCGGCGACCGCATCGGCCACAACGTCGATACGGATCGTCGCTCCGATCTTTTTGGCGAGGTTGTAATAGCTGTCCTTGTCCTCGACGCCGCTTTCCGAGACGACGTGGCAGGCGAATGCGCAATCCTTGTCTTTTCCGTTGCGGCCATTGATGGTGGCTGCCCGGAGTTTGGCGACATCCGCGGGTGTCGCCCCGACGCCCATCGAAGGCGTATTGTCGAGCAGCATGTAGAAGTCGAGGAACGAGGGCGTCTGGTATTGCGCGGTGGCCTGGCCGGAAACGGTGATGTCGTCCTTGCCGAGGATCGTCATAAAAGTGGTGGGCAAGGTCGCGCTGAACGATACATGCGAGGTCAGGATGCCGTTGTTCTTCGCGACCGCGATATCGACATTGACCGGCAGGGTGGAAAGCTCGCCGAGCATCTGACCGAGGAAGATGCTTCGTGCCTCGGCCGGATCGAGCGCCACGCTTCCGTCGCCCGGCAGCTGCATCGCCTGAGCGACGGCCTTCGATTTTTCGGCGATCGCGCCGACGGCGGCCGCATCGGCCGCACCGACGAGTTGCTGCTTGACGGAGAGCGCGTGCCCGAAATCGAGCGCCATGCCGGCTGTTCCGATCAGCGGAACCAGTAGAAAGGCAGTCATGACGCCGAAATTGCCGCCGCGATCCTTCCAGAAACGTGTCATCGGATGCATTGCCTGCTCCCCAGCAAGAAAACCCGGCAGGAACGTCGCGCAAATTCGTGAAATTGTGGCTAAGAACGGCATTAAGATTGAAGGTATGTCCTGATTTCATACTGCATGCGATCCGGCCGACTACGGCGTCATCTTGATATTCGTGGCGTCTCGCGGGGGACGGGGCCGGCGGTGAAGCGGGCAAAACGGCTATGCAACGCCGCTGTTAAGGTCTATAAGCCGCCTCGATTTTAAAGACTTGCCCGGCAGAGGATGGCCGAGGCTGAAACAGGTGAGCGAGATGGCACAGAATTGGACCCCGAGCAGTTGGCGGCAAAAACCGATCCAGCAGGTCCCGGAATTCCCGGACAACGCCGCTTTGGCGGCGACTGAAGCTCAGCTCGCCACCTTTCCGCCGCTTGTCTTTGCCGGTGAGGCCCGCCGCCTGAAGAAGCAGCTCGCCAGCGTCGCGGAAGGCAATGCCTTCCTGCTGCAGGGCGGCGACTGCGCAGAAAGCTTCGTCGAACACGGCGCGGACAATATCCGCGACTTCTTCCGTTCGTTCCTGCAGATGGCGGTTGTCCTGACCTATGGCGCCCAGCTTCCGGTCGTCAAGGTCGGCCGCATCGCCGGCCAGTTCGCCAAGCCGCGTTCGTCGAACATTGAAGTGCAGGGCGGCGTCGAACTGCCGTCCTACCGCGGCGATATCATCAACGGCATCGAGTTCTCGCCAGAGTCGCGCATTCCCGATCCGGAACGTCAGATGATGGCCTATCGCCAGTCGGCGGCGACGCTCAACCTTTTGCGCGCCTTTGCGATGGGCGGTTATGCCAACCTCGAAAACGTCCACAGGTGGATGCTCGGCTTCGTCAAGGATAGCCCCCAGGGCGAGCGTTACCGCAAGCTCGCCGATCGCATCAGCGAAACCATGGATTTCATGAAGGCGATTGGCATTACGGCCGAAAACCAGCCGAGCCTGCGCGAGACGGACTTCTTCACCAGCCATGAAGCGCTGCTGCTCGGTTACGAAGAAGCCTTCACCCGCGTCGACTCCACTTCGGGCGACTGGTACGCGACGTCGGGCCACATGCTGTGGATCGGCGACCGCACCCGCCAGCTCGACCATGCGCATGTCGAATATTTCCGCGGCATCAAGAACCCGATCGGTCTCAAATGCGGTCCCTCGCTGCAGGCCGACAACCTAATCGAGCTGATCGACGCGCTGAACCCGGCCAACGAAGCCGGCCGCCTGACGCTGATCTGCCGTTTCGGCCATGACAAGGTCGCCGAGAACCTGCCGAAGCTGATCCGCGCCGTCGAGCGCGAGGGCAAGAAGGTCGTCTGGTCCTGCGACCCGATGCACGGCAATACGATCACGCTCAACAACTACAAGACCCGGCCGTTCGATCGGATCCTGTCGGAAGTCGAAAGCTTCTTCCAGATCCACCGTGCGGAAGGCACCCATCCGGGCGGCATCCATATCGAGATGACCGGCAAGGACGTCACAGAATGCACCGGCGGCGCCCGTGCGGTTAGCGCCGGCGACCTGCAGGACCGCTACCACACCCATTGCGACCCGCGCCTCAACGCCGACCAGGCGCTGGAACTGGCCTTCCTGCTCGCCGAGCGGATGAAGAGCGGCCGCGACGAAAAGCGGATGGTCGTCAACGGCTGAACCGCCGCGCATGATGGTTGGAAATCAGAAAGGTCGGCGGTGACGCCGGCCTTTCTTCGTATTGTTTCCCCTGATGGTCATCATCAACCGAATAGATTTGACCCCGAGGCCCGTGCTCGCGACACTGAGCGTCTCGCGTTCATTGGGGATGGTGCATGCAGCAGAAGAACAGCGGTCGTTGCCTCTGCGGAGCGATCCGGTTTGAAACGGTTGGTCCGCTGCGGACGGTCACGGCCTGCCATTGTTCGCAATGTCGCCGCCAGACCGGGCTCTATTATGCGGCGACCAGCGTTCGTGCCGAGAATCTGACGCTTGAAGGCGAGGAGACGCTGAGCTGGTATCGCGCCAGCGATGAGGCGCGGCGCGGCTTCTGCTCGCAATGCGGCTCGGCGCTGTTCTGGCAGGCGGAGGGCGCGGCAAGCATTTCGATCCTGGCGGGCGCCTTCGACCAGCCGAGCGGGCTTGTCATGGGCGAGCATATCTATTGCGCCCACAAGGGAGATTTCTACCAGTTGCCGGAGGACGGCGTGCCGCATTATCCGGGCGATCGTCCCGCATCCGCCTGAACCATAAAAAACTCAAGGAACAACGTTGCCGCCGCCTGCGGCTGACGTTAAATCGGTACCATGACCCAGGACATCAGCCAGACTTTCCGCATCGCCGTCGCCCAGCTCAACCCGACCGTCGGCGACATCGCCGGCAACTTGGCGCTGGCTCGTGAAGCCCGAAGAGATGCTGCCCGCGAAGAGGCGGATATCATCCTGTTCACCGAGCTCTTCCTGTCCGGTTATCCGCCGGAGGACCTCGTCCTGAAACCGGCTTTCCTGAAGGCCTGCCTGAAGGCGGTCGAGGAGCTTGCGGCCGATACGGCCGACGGCGGCCCCGGCGTCATCATCGGTTTTCCGCGCCAGGGGAGCGAGGGCCGGCACAATTCGATCGCCGTGCTCGACGGCGGCAAGGTGATCGCGGTGCGCGACAAGATCGACCTGCCGAACTATGGCGAGTTCGACGAGAAGCGCGTCTTCATCGCCGGCGAGATGCCCGGACCGGTGAATTTTCGAGGCGTCCGGCTCGGCATCCCGATCTGCGAGGACATCTGGGGCGATCTCGGCGTCTGCGAGACCCTGTCGGAAAGCGGCGCGGAAATCCTGCTCGTGCCGAACGGTTCGCCCTATTATCGCGGCAAGGTGGATATCCGCCATCAGGTCGTGCTGAAACAGGTGATCGAGACCGGCCTGCCGATGATCTACGCGGCCCAGCTCGGCGGCCAGGACGAACTGGTCTTCGACGGCGCCAGCTTCGCCTTCAACGTGGACAAGTCGCTCGCCTTCCAGATGAGCCAGTTCGAGCCGGCCGTTGCTGTCACCGAATGGAGACGGATCGGCGAGACCTGGCATTGCGCCCGCGGGCCGATGGCGCGCATCCCGGAAAAGGAGGAAGCGGACTATCGCGCCTGCCTCCTCGGCTTCCGCGACTACGTCAACAAGAACGGTTTCAAGTCGGTCGTGCTCGGCCTGTCCGGCGGCATCGACAGCGCCATCTGCGCGGCGATCGCCGTCGATGCGCTGGGTGAGGAGAGGGTGCGCGCGGTGATGCTGCCCTATCGCTATACGTCGGAGGATTCGCTGAAGGATGCGGCCGATTGCGCCAGGGCGCTCGGCTGCCGTTACGACATCGTGCAGATCGCCGAGCCGGTGGACGGGTTCTCGTCGGCGCTTGCCGAACTGTTCGAGGGAACCGAGGAAGGCATTACCGAGGAGAACCTTCAGAGCCGTGCGCGCGGCACGATCCTGATGGCGATCTCCAACAAGTTCGGCTCGATGGTGGTAACGACCGGCAACAAGTCGGAAATGTCGGTCGGTTATGCGACCCTCTACGGCGACATGAACGGCGGCTTCAATCCGATCAAGGATCTCTACAAGATGCAGGTCTACGCGCTGGCCGCCTGGCGCAACGATCACCTGCCGCCGACGGCCTTGGGTCCAAGCGGCGAGGTGATCCCGAAGAACATCATCTCCAAGGCGCCGTCCGCGGAACTGCGACCCAACCAGACCGATCAGGACTCGCTGCCGCCCTATCCGGTACTCGACGACATCCTCGAATGCCTGGTCGAGCTGGAGATGGGCACGGAAGAGATCATCGCCCGCGGCCACGACATCGCCACCGTTCACCGGATCGAGCACCTGCTTTATCTCGCCGAATACAAGCGGCGCCAATCGGCACCGGGCGTCAAGATCACCAAGAAGAACTTCGGTCGCGACCGGCGTTATCCGATCACCAACCGGTTCAGGGATCGGTAGGAGAGGATCATGGCCCTGCGCAGCTCGGTCGAGATCTTCAATATCCGGACGAGGACGATGCGGGTGGTCTGGCAGACCGAAGCCCTGTTCGAGGCGCCCAACTGGTCGCCCGACGGGCGCTACCTGATGCTTAACAGCGAGGGCCTGATCTATCGGCTGTCACCGGATGGAGACGGCGGTCCGCAGCGCGTCGATACCGGCTTTGCCGGACAATGCAACAATGACCACGGCATTTCGCCGGACGGTTCGCTGATCGCCATTTCCGACAAGGTGGAGTTCGGCAAGTCGGCGATCTATGTCCTTCCCGCCGAAGGCGGCACGCCGAGGCTGGTGACGCAGAACCTGCCGTCCTATTGGCACGGCTGGTCGCTGGACGGAAAAAACTTCGCCTATTGCGGCATTCGGGGCGACGAGTTCGATATTTATACGATCGGCATCGAAGGCGGTGCAGAGTCGCGGCTGACCTTCGGCGAGGGCCGCAACGACGGACCGGATTATTCGCCGGATGGAAAATGGATCTACTTCAATTCCAGCCGCACCGGGCTGATGCAGATCTGGCGCGTTCCGGCATCAGGCGGCCCGGCCGAGCGGATCACCGACGGCGGTTACGGCGACTGGTTTCCGCATCCGTCACCGAAAGGTGACAAGATCGTCTTTGTCTCCTACGACGCCGATGTCTTCGACCATCCGCGCGACCACGACGTCCGCGTCCGGCTGATGGACATGGATGGCGGCAATGTCGAGACGCTGTTCGATCTCTTCGGCGGTCAGGGCACGATGAACTCGCCCAACTGGTCACCTGACGGCGATGAGTTTGCCTACGTGCGCTATTTCCCCGTCGCATGAACACCTTGCGCCGAGGATGGCGCGGGGGCATAACCGATCCTGTCAGGTGCCGGCGACAAGCCGGAGAATCGGGAATCCGGGGCAGATCCGGAACGTGCCCAACGCTGTGAGGTGGACGCTCGGCCGCAGGATTTGAGGCCACTGGGAAACCGGGAAGGCTGCGGCGGGAAGCGGATGAAGCCAAGTCAGAAGACCGGCCTGACACGATAGACCGACCCCGCGCGGACGGCGGAAAGGTTTCGGACCTCTCCTTGCTCTCAAAGGCAGGGGAGCGACGGCATTGTTGGGGACAAACGATGCAGCATGATCCTTTCGCGCATGCCTTGCTGCCTGCCGGTGAATTTTCGAAGGCCGAACGTGCGGCCGTCTACAGGGCGATCGAGACGCGCCGCGACGTGCGCGACCAGTTCCTGCCCGATCCGCTGCCGGACGACCTGGTAAAGCGCCTGCTTGCCGCCGCGCATGCCGCACCCTCGGTCGGCTTCATGCAGCCCTGGAATTTCGTCCTCATCCGCGATCCGGCGGTGCGGGAGGCGGCTCGAGCCGCCTTCTCGCGTGCCAATGACGAAGCCGTGGAGATGTTTCCGGACGAGAGCCGTGACCTCTACCGCAGCCTCAAGCTCGAAGGCATCGTCAAGGCGCCGCTGTCGATCTGCGTCACCTGCGATCCGGATCGTGCCGGCCCGGTCGTGCTCGGCCGCACCCACAATCCGCGCATGGATGCCTATTCGACCGTCTGCGCCGTGCAGAACCTGTGGCTGGCGGCAAGGGCCGAGGGCGTCGGCGTCGGCTGGGTCAGTATCTTTCGCGACGAGGACGTGCGCACGCTGCTCGGCATTCCCGACCGCATCGAGATCGTCGCCTGGCTCTGCCTCGGTTATATCGACCAGCTCTATGGCGAGCCGGAACTGGCGCTCAAGGGGTGGCGCCAGCGCCTGGCCCTGGATGAACTGGTCTTTCAGGACCGATGGGAGAACCGCTGATTATTGCTGCGGCTGCGGTCCTGCCGATTTCGGATTGCTGAGATCGATATCCGCTTCGGGCAGGAAAGCAGGCCCGACGGTGCGCACCTTCTTGTTTGGATCGTATGGCCGCTCGGGCGGCGGTGAGGCGGGCGGGCGGACCGCGGCCTGTGGCTTTTGCGGGCGGGTCTGCAGTTTGGTAACCCCGGAATAGGGCTGCTCTTCGGTGGGAAGCTCGATGCCCGGCACCTTTCGGCGGTCGTCGACAACAGGCGGCAGCGGCTCGAAGGAAGGGATGCAGCGCTGCTCGCGAATGGCGGCGAGAATGGCATTGCGCTCTTCCGAAGGCAGGATCATCTGCCGCGAACTGTTCCGTTCCGCCGCAAGCGCGTCGCGACTCTGCTCCATTCGCTCCAGCGCATCCCGCATCTGGCCGCAGACCTCGGCATTCGGGCCACCCAGAACCACGATGCTGCCATTGCCGCAGCCGGCGCGGCGCATGTCGATCCGGAGCTCGCGGATATCCGAATTGTATTCGCCGAGCTGCTGGGCATAGCTGCGCGCCACGGACGTGCTGCCGATGATCTGCGGGCTGTTTCCAAGTTTCCGGTAAAGGACCGCACAAACGGCAGGGTCTCCCGCCAGCGCTGCGGCAGGCAGAAGCAAGAGCGGTATGGTCAGCAGGCCGCGAATCGGTATCGGCAATTCCGGCATCCTCTCCTAATGGGAGATGGCATCATGGAGCGTGTCGGTTGACAATCTCATAAAGCCGCGATCACCGCACGCCGAAATCCATCCCCGGTGCCTTTCGAGCCCCAAACGGGGCCCGCGCCAAAGCAGGAGAAGAAATGCAGCTCAGAGTTGAGCTTGCAGATTGGGCTGGGATGCCTCCACGACGGCAAGCGCCGCCATGTTCACCACGCCGCGCGACGTGACCGAGGACGACAGGATATGCGCCGGCTGGGCCGCCCCGAGAAGAATGGGGCCGACATGCAGGGCGTCCGTCAGGTTGCGCACGAGGCCGAGCGAGATGTTTGCCGCATCGAGGTTCGGGAAGACCAGCAGGTTGGCCTCGCCGGTCAGCGAACTGTTCGGCATGGCCCGCTTGCGCAGCGTTTCCGACAGGGCAGAACCGCCCTGCATTTCGCCGTCCACTTCCAGTTCCGGCGCCTGCTGGCGCACCAGCTTCAGGGCGGCCCGCATCTTCTGGGCGCTTTCGGAATCGCGCGAGCCGAAATTCGAATGGCAGATCAGCGCCGCCTTCGGAGTGATGCCGAACCGGCGAATTTCCTCGGCCGCCAGAATGGTGATCTCGGCGATTTCCTGCGCGGACGGGTTGTAGTTCACGAACGTGTCGGTGAAGAACATCGCGCCGCGCTGGGAGATGACCAGGCTGAGGCCCGAGAAGGCGCAGACGCCCGGCCGCTTGCCGATGATCTGGTTCACGTCGCTGAGGTGCTTGTCGTAGCGTCCCTCGACGCCGCAGATCAGCGCGTCGGCATCGCCGCGCTTGACCGCCAGGGCACCGATCACCGTATTGTTGGTGCGCACGATTGTGCGTGCCGCCTCCGGATTGATGCCTTCACGGCCGACCAGTGCGAAATATTCGTCGACATAGTCGCGATAGCGCGGATCGTCTTCCGGGTTGACCACGGCGAAATCGACATTCGGGCGGATACGGATGCCGAAACGCGCCAGCCGCGCCTCGATGACCGAAGGACGGCCGATCAGGATCGGCATCGCCGTCTTTTCCTCGAGCAGGACCTGGGCGGCACGCAGCACGCGTTCGTCCTCGCCTTCCGAAAAGATCACGCGGTTCTTTTCGGATACCTTGGCGGCGCTGAAGATCGGCTTCATGACGAAACCGGAGCGCCAGACGAAGCGGTTCAACTGGTCGAGATAAGCCTCGAAATCCTGGATTGGCCGGGATGCGACGCCGGTCTCCGCGGCAGCCCTGGCGACCGCCGGTGCGATTCGCAGGATGAGGCGCGGGTCGAAAGGCGAGGGGATGAGGTAGTCGGGGCCGAAGATCGGAGTCTCGCCGGAATAGGCGCGCGCCGCGACGTCGGAGACCTCCTCGCGCGCAAGCGCCGCGATCGCCTTGACCGCCGCCATCTTCATTTCCTCGTTGATCGTCCGGGCGCCGCAATCGAGCGCGCCGCGGAAGATGTAGGGGAAGCACAGGACATTGTTGACCTGGTTCGGGAAGTCCGAACGGCCGGTGCAGATCATCGCGTCGGGCCGGGCGGCGCGGGCAAGCTCGGGCATGATTTCCGGCGTCGGATTGGCGAGCGCCATGATCAGCGGCTTCTCGGCCATCTGCTCCAGGAGTTCGGGCTTCAGTACGCCGGCGGCAGAGAGGCCGAGGAACACGTCGGCACCGCCGATGCTGTCGGCCAGCACGCGCTTGTCGGATTTCTGGGTGTAGATTTCCTTCCACTCGTCCATCAGCGTGTTGCGCCCGTCATAGACGAGGCCTTCGATGTCGTGGACCCAGATATTCTCTTTCTTGGCGCCGAGCGAAACGAGGAGATGCAGGCAGGCAAGCGCCGCGGCACCGGCGCCCGACGTCACGATCTTTACGTCGGCGATGTTCTTGCCGGCGAGTTCCAGCCCGTTCAGGACTGCGGCGGCGACGATGATCGCCGTGCCGTGCTGGTCGTCGTGGAAGACCGGGATGTTCATTTTTTCACGCAGCCGGCGTTCGACTTCGAAACACTCCGGCGACTTGATGTCTTCGAGGTTGATTCCGCCGAAGGTCGGCTCGAGCGCCGAAACGGTAGAGACCATCGCCTCGATGCCGGGCGCGTCGATCTCGATGTCGAAAACGTCGATGCCTGCGAATTTCTTGAAGAGGACGGCCTTGCCTTCCATGACCGGCTTCGAGGCCAGCGGGCCGATATTGCCGAGACCGAGCACGGCCGAGCCGTTGGAGACGACGGCGACGAGGTTGGCGCGGGCGGTATAGTCCGCGGCCAAGTCCGGGTTGTCGCGGATCGCCAGGCACGGTGCTGCAACGCCCGGAGAATAGGCAAGCGCCAGGTCGCGCTGGTTGCCGAGCGGCTTCGTCGCCTGGATCTCCAGCTTGCCGGGCCGCGGATAGCGGTGGAAGAACAGCGCCTGCTCGTCGAGATCGCCGCTGACCGGCATGGTCGGCGACTTCGGTTTGTCCTGCGCGTTCATGTTTCCTCCTGGGCTTGCATGTTCTGTCTTTGAGGGGTCGAAAGGAGAGACCTCTCATTACATCAATCGACCCAAAGCAACAGCAGCTAATTTTGCGGTCACGGCGGAAATTGGAACATGGCCGATTGGGCGCGGTACGCACCTTTCCCGGTCCCTGTCATCATCCTGAAACACGAGTCTGGTTTTGAAGCCAACAGAAGCGGCAGCGAAAGGACGACTTCGTGACCGGTGAGATGGATACAAGACATTTCAGAACGCTCTTCATTTCGGACGTTCATCTGGGCTCCAAGGCAGCCCGAACGGACTTCCTCCTGGATTTCCTGCGCTATCATGAAGCGGATACCATTTTCCTGGTCGGCGACATCGTCGATGGCTGGCGGCTGAAGCGCAACTGGTATTGGCCGCAGGGCTGCAACGACGTGGTTCAGAAGCTGCTGCGCAAGGCGCGCAAGGGTACCCGCATCGTCTACATCCCCGGCAACCACGATGAATTCCTGCGCTCTTTCCCAGGCACGCATTTCGGCGGCATCGAAGTCGCCGAGCGCGAGATCTACGAGATGGCCGACGGCAAGAAATACCTGATCCTGCATGGAGACGAATTCGACGTCGTGGTCCGCAATGCCCGCCTGCTCGCCTATCTCGGCGACTGGGCCTATGACGCGGCGATCGTCATCAACATCGGCCTTGCCGCCATCCGCCGCCGTCTCGGCATGCCCTACTGGTCCTTCTCCGCCTGGGCGAAGCTACAGGTCAAGCACGCCGTCAATTTCATCGGCGAGTTCCAGCGGGTCGTTGCCGACGAAGCCCGCCGCAACAATGTCGATGGCGTCATCTGCGGCCATATCCATCACGCCGTCATGGAGGACATCGACGGCATCCACTACGTCAATACCGGCGACTGGGTGGAAAGCTGCACGGCGATCGCCGAGAACTTCGACGGCACGCTGGAAATGATTTCCTGGCAGAACATCGCCGCCACGGCGGAGATCAAGTCCTTGCCGGCGCCGCAATCCATCGAGGACATGCGGGCCGCCTGAACGGCCTGCCACAGATGGACGGCCCGGCCGGAGGGCTACATCTGGCCATAGGCAGGCACAAGGGTGTGTGTTAGGTAAGCTGAAACTTCAGCAACCCACCCGTGAAATCGTGATTCCCTCAAATACGGCGCAAGCTGCGCCCCGGTTCTTCCAGTTGCGCTGTGCGATCGCCTATGGGGCGCCGCTCGGGGTGAACGGAGTGATTCTGCCCTATCTGCCCGTCTGGCTCGACGGGCTTGCCTTTACCGAATTCGAAATCGGCCTCGTGCTCGCAGCCCAGCTTCTGCTGCGCGTGGCTGCCGCCCCGGTTGCCGGCCTGCTTGCCGACCGCATGACGGAACGGATCCTCATGCTCGCCTGGTCCGGCGCGTTGTCGTTGTTGACCGCATTCGCCATGTTCTTCACCCACGACTTCTGGCCGGTTCTCATCGTCATCGCCGTTCAGGCGGCGGTTTTCGCGCCCTATGCGCCGATCGTCGAATCGATCGCCGTCAGCGGGGTCCGGCGCTGGGGTTTTCAGTACGGTTCGATGCGCGTCTGGGGATCCGTCGGCTTCGTGGCCGTGGCGCTCGTCGTCGGCGAACTCCGCGGATTCTGGGGTTTCCAGGCCATCCCCTGGGCGATAGCGGTCGGTTTTCTCCTGACCGTCGCGGTCGCCTTCGCGGCTCCGAAGCTCGGCCGGGCGGTTGCAAGGCCGGATCCGGAGAGGATGCCTCAGCCGAGCTCGCTCAGAAGGCTCGACCTGCACTTGCTGATGATCGGCGCGTCGGTGGCGCAGGCGGGCCACGGCATGTTCTATACGTTCGGCACCATCCACTGGCAGCAGATCGGCTTTTCGAGCGGCTCGATCGGCGTCCTGTGGAGCGCGGCCGTCCTGTCGGAGATAATCGTCTTCTTCGCCGCCGGCTGGATTGCCAGACGGATTTCGCCCTGGACGCTGATGCGAATCGGTTGTGCCGTTGCCGTGGTCCGCTGGACACTGTTTCCGATGCCGCTCGACTTCTGGGGATATCTGGCGCTGCAGGCCACCCACGCCTTCACGTTCGCCTTCGTGCATATCGGCATCCAGCACCGGCTGGTCGAGGCGGTGCGCGAAGACCAGGAGGCCTCGATGCAGGGCGCCTATGTCTTCTACAACGGCGTTTTTCTCGCGCTGGCGACGGTGCTCTCCGGCGTACTGTACCGCCAGTTCGGCCCGACGAGCTATGTGGCGATGTCGGTCCTGGCGCTGGTCGGCCTGTCGATCATCGCGCTTGCGGCAAGACTTCAGCCCCAGAGGGTCGCTTCCGGCGGGTAGACGAGGGAACCCTCGTAGCGCAGCCCGTCCGGCCGGTCGCGGGAAAGCAGCAGCGGCCCGTCGATATCCGCATAGTCCGCATCCTGGGCAAGCAGCACGGCCGGCGCCATGGCGAGCGAGGAGCCGACCATGCAGCCGATCATCACGGCAAATCCAAGCCGCTGTGCTTCCGCCTTCATCGCCAGCGCCTCGGTCAGTCCGCCGGTCTTGTCGAGCTTGATGTTGACCGCGTCGTACCGGTCGCGGAGGCTTTCCAGGTCCTGCGTGGCGTGCACGCTTTCATCGGCGCAGACGGAAACCAGGCGGCGGATACGGGCAAGCGCCGCATCCTGGCCGGCAGGCAATGGCTGCTCGATCAGTGACACATTGGTTTCCGCGGCAATCGCCATGTGGTGGGCGAGGTTTTCCTCGGTCCATCCTTCGTTCGCATCAACGATGATCCGCGCGGCCGGCGCGGCGTCACGAACGGCCCTCAGCCGCGCCTCGTCATCCTCGGTTCCGAGCTTGACCTTGAGAAGCGGACGTTGCGCGTTCCTTGCAGCTTCGGCCGCCATGGCCTCCGGTTCCCCGAGCGACAGCGTGAAGGCGGTAACGAACGGTTTGCGGCTGGTGGCGCCGATCACATCGGCAACACGTTGCCCGCTCAGCTTTGCCTCGAGGTCCCAGAGAGCGCAGTCGACGGCATTTCGCGCGGCACCCGGCTTCATCCGCCTCTGTAGTTCTGCGCGGCTCAGACCGGCGCGGATGGCATCGGAGACCGCTTCGATCTCCGCCATGACGCCGTCCAGGCTCTCGCCGTAGCGCTTGTACGGCACACATTCGCCACGGCCGGAGGCGCCGTTCTCCCTGACGACGCAGGTGATGACCTCCGCCTCGGTCTTGGAGCCGCGGGAAATCGTGAACGAACCGGCGATTGGAAACGTCTCTATTGTGGCTTCGAGGTGACGGCTCATGGTTTTACGCGTCCCGTTGTGGCAAATCCCTATGACGCAGCTATATTGCCGGTCTCGAAAGTGCGATCAACCGCATCGTATTGAAACTCCTGACAAGCTTAAGCGCGAAAGAAACACGTGACGTTCCAGCCAGCCGAAATCAAGGCCGAAAATATGCCCGGCGACGGCGGTGAACGGTACGTATTGGCCGGCGAATGGCGCGGCCCGACGATAGCGCCTGTGCTCAAGGAGTTCGAGCGGTTCGAAAATGCCGCCAAACGGGGCAAGGTGGAGATCGATCTTTCCGGTATCACCGGCGTCGATACAGCCGGCGCCTGGCTCATCCGCCGGCTGATGACCGCCAAGGGCGGGCAGGGCGGAGAGGCGGCCCTGGTGGGCGGCGAAGGCCCGATCCGGGAATTGATCGGCGTCTTGCCGGAACACGTTCCTGCGCCGCCTGCGGACGGCGGAGCTAAGGGAAACCTGTTCGAACGCCTGTTTGCACCGGTCGGCGAAGTCATGGTCTCGCTCGGCGGCGATTTCTATGCGGCCATGCATATTCTTGGCTCGGCGGTTCGCGGTGCGCAGATGAAGCTCGGCCGTGGCGCAGGCGTCTCGCCGGCCTCGGTCGTCACCCATATCGACCGCATGGGCGTGCGCGCGGTGCCGATCATCGTTCTGATGTCCTTCCTGATCGGCGCGATCATCGCCCAGCAGGGCGCCTTCCAGCTCCGGTATTTCGGCGCCGAGATTTTTGTCGTCGACCTCGTCGGCATCCTGCAGCTTCGCGAAATCGGCGTGCTGCTGACCGCGATCATGATCGCCGGCCGTTCGGGCAGCGCCATCACCGCCGAAATCGGTTCGATGAAGATGCGCGAGGAGATCGACGCATTGACGGTGATCGGTCTCAATCCCGTCGGGGTGCTGATCTTCCCGCGCCTTGTGGCGCTGACCGTGGCGCTGCCGCTGTTGACGATCATCGCCAATTTTTCGGCGCTGTTCGGGGCCGCCGTCGTAGCCCTCGTCTATTCCGGCATCACCTTCGATACCTATCTCTCGCGGCTCCACGAAGCGATCGACCATACTTCCGTCGCCTCCGGCATGATCAAGGCGCCGTTCATGGCGCTCGCGATCGGTATCGTTGCCGCCGTCGAGGGCATGAAGGTCGGCGGCAGTGCCGAATCGCTCGGCCAGCACGTCACCACCTCGGTGGTGAAGTCGATCTTCGCCGTGATCTTCATGGATGCGATGTTTGCCCTCTTCTATTCCGCGATCGATTTCTGATGGAGAACGATGTGGAAGAGGCACCCCGGACCGGGCTCAAGGACAAGGCGAACGGCCGCCAGGTGGTGCTGTCGGTCCGCGACCTGACGGTCGGCTTCGGCGAGAAGCTGGTGCTCGACCACCTGAACCTGGACATCTATCGTGGCGAGATCCTGGGATTTGTCGGCGCGTCCGGCACCGGTAAATCGGTGCTGATGCGCACCGTGCTCGGCCTGCTGCCGCACCGTTCCGGCACGATCCACATTCTCGGCGCCGATTACGACAAGGTCGCGGAAGACGAGCGCATGGCGCTCGATACGCGGCTCGGCGTGCTTTTCCAGCACGGAGCGCTGTTCTCGGCCCTGACGGTGAAGGAAAACATTCAGCTGCCGATGCGCGAATATCTGGATTTGCCGCAGTCGCTGATGGACGAGCTCGCCTATCTGAAGGTCGAAATGGTCGGCCTGCCACCTGACGCGGCCGACAAATATCCATCAGAACTGTCGGGCGGCATGATCAAGCGCGCTGCACTTGCACGTGCCCTGGCGCTCGATCCGGACCTTGTTTTCCTCGACGAGCCGACCTCCGGCCTCGATCCGATCGGCGCTGCCGATTTCGACGCGCTGATCGCCAGGCTGCGCGATACGCTGGGCCTGACCGTCTACATGGTGACACACGACCTCGATAGCCTTTTCTCCGTCTGCGACAGAATAGCTGTGCTCGGCGAGAAACGGGTCTTGGTCGAGGGTACGCTTGAGGATATGTTTGCCTATGACGATCCATGGGTACAGTCCTATTTCCGCGGCAAGCGGGCGCGGTCAGTCGTGGTCCAAGAAAAGCAGCCTGCGGCAGAAGTAGAAGAGTGACGTAATCTATGGAAACGAGAGCCAACTACGCCCTTGTCGGTTTCTTCACCTTGCTGGTGATCGCTGCCGCTTTCGGCTTCGTCTACTGGATGGCACAATCCGGCCGCGGCGGACCGACGGCTGAACTTGCGATCCGCATTCCGGGCTCGGCGAACGGTTTGTCGGTCGGTTCTCCGGTCCGGTTCAACGGCATCCCGGTCGGTTCGGTGCGCAGCCTCACCATCGATCCGGACGATCCCCGTTATTCGATCGCCTTTACCGAAGTGCGGGCCGATGCGCCCGTCTATCAGTCCACCCAGGCCGCACTCGAAGTGCAGGGCCTGACGGGGGCTGCCTATATCGAACTCTCCGGCGGCGCCAAGGGCGAGGAGAACATCCTCCAGAAATCGATCGAGAACGGCCGGCCCGCCGTGCTCATCGCCGAGCAGTCGAGCGTCACCAACCTGCTCGCCACCGCCGACAAGATCCTCGACCGGGCAGACGCGGCGATCGGCGATATTCAAGGCTTTGTCGCCGATGCAAGAGGTCCGCTGACCCAGACAATCCGCAATGTGGAAACCTTCACCTCGGCGCTTGCCCAGAATTCCGACAGCATCGACAAGTTCCTGAACAGCCTCTCGACGCTTTCGACGACGATCGACCGGGTTTCCGGAACGCTGAACTCCACGCTTGCAGCCGCCGAGCGGCTGGTCAGCGCGATCGATGCGGAAAAGATCAATGCCGTGGTTTCCAATACGGAGCGCGCCACGCGCAATATCGCCACGGCCTCGGACAAGTTCGACGACCTGGTGACCAATGTCCGCAACGCTGCCGCCAATTTCGAGAAAGCGGGAGCGGACGCTCAGACCCTTCTGAAGCGCGCCGATACCGTGCTGGGTGCCGTCAATACCGATCAGGTCGCGACGACGATCCGCAATATCACTGCCGCCTCCGAGGACGCCCGCCAGACCATCGGCTCGGCCCGCAGCGTGGTCGACAATTTCGCCCATCGCAAGGACGATATCGACCGGGCGATCGGCGATTTCACCGATCTGGCAAAGAAGCTCAACGACGCTTCGAGCCGCGTCGATGGCATTCTCGCCAAGGTGGACGGACTTGTGTCGAGCGACGACTCGCAAGGCCTGTTCGCCGAGGCGCGCAAGACGCTCGAATCCTTCCGCACCGTTGCCGACAACATCAATGCGCGGGTCGGGCCGATCGCCGACAACCTGTCGCGCTTCTCTGCAGGCGGCCTGAGGGACATCCAGACGCTGGTCAACGACGCGCGCCGCACGGTGCAGTCGCTCGACCAGACGATCACCAATTTCGACCAGAATCCGCAGCGGCTGATCTTCGGCGGCGAGACGGTGAAGGAATATGACGGCAGGACGCGGCGGTAAGCGCAGCGTTTTCGGTGTTTGACAGTGGGGTTTTAATGACCGGTTCGGAGTTACTGATGCGACGTGCGGCGACCCGCGCCTCGGCTCTGCTTGTCCTGCCGCTGATTGCGGCTCTGGTGAGCGGCTGCGGCAGCAAGGCGAACAACGATACGTTCGATCTGTCGATCACTCCCTCCGGCAGGGGCGCTTCCGCCCGCAACCGGCAGATCCTGGTGCCGGAACCCACGGCGCTGAAGCTGCTGAACAGCGAGCAGGTGATCGTGCGCGTTTCGCCTTCCGAGATCCAGTATCTCGCCGATTCCCGCTGGGGCGACCGCCTGCCGGCGCTCGTCCAGTCGAAGCTTGTGGAAGCTTTCGAGAATTCCGGCCGCCTCGGCGGCGTCGGGAAGCCGGGGCAGGGCCTTGCGATCGACTATCAGGTCGTGACCGATATCCGCGCCTTCGAGGTGACCGCTGGCAGCCCCCGCCTCGCCAATGTCGAGATCTCGGCCAAAATCCTCAACGACCGCAACGGCACCGTGCGCGCCCAGAGCGTGTTCAAGGCGACTTCTCCGGTCTCGGGCGCCGAGAACCGCGATTTCATCGAGGCACTGGATCGCGCCTTCGCCAAGGTCGGTGCCGAGATCGTCGACTGGTCGCTGAAGTCGATGTGAGGCATAAACGGCTAAAGTCAGGTTCGCGGATATTCTGAGTTCCACGGGCCGGCCCTACTTGATCCAGTACACCGCCGACGGGGACGCCTGTCTCGTCGGATCGACGCGACGAGTGACGGCGTCCAATCCCGCAAAATCGTTCTTATGAATGTGCGAAAGAGGAAGACCTCTTCGCAGCATCATCCGTGGCTTGTCCATGCCGATGCTATCGGTGCCAAGTGGCAAAGCTCTGTGATCGAAGGCGGGTCATGAAGGCCTCCTCCGGGAGCCTTGCATGTCTTTTTTGCCAGGAGGCTGGAAATCCGGCCTGCCTTTGCCATTCCTCGACATCAATCGCTGATCCAGACTTTCGTTAGCTCCAAACAAAAAAGCCGCCCCGAAAGGCGGCTTTTAAGTATCGGGTGTTCCGATCCGGTTCTTAGTTGAACCGGCCGGCGGCGTGGGCCAGCATCGTATAGACCTTGCCGGTATCCGAGGTGAGGTAGCTCTGGGTTACCGTCTTGTCGCGGTCCGTGCGGGCGACGTCGGCGAGCAGCTTTTCGAAATCGGCGATATAGCGGTCGACGGCGGTGCGGAATTCCGGTTCGCGGTCGTACTTGCGCTTGATCTCGTCGAAGGTCTGCTGGCCCTTCAGCGTGTAGAGGCGACGGGTGAAGACGTCGCGCTCGCCGCGCTGGTAACGCCGCCACAGGTCGACCGATGCGTCGTGGTCGATGGCGCGGGCGATATCAACCGACAGCGAGTTCAGCGATTCCACCATGTGGCGCGGGTTGCGGTTGTCGCCATTGCCGCCGCGTGGAGCGGGGGCCGGTTCGGCTGCACGCGGTGCCGGCTGCTGTGGCTGGCGTGGTGCAGCCGCCTCGGTGAACTCGTCGCGCGATGCGCCGCGCAGCAGGTCGCTGATCCAGCCGCCGTCGGTGCCGCCGCGTGCCGGTTCCGGTGCACGGGCGACGGGCGCCTGTGCGGGACGGTCGAGCGGCAGCGTGCCGCGCAGCGCGTTTCCGGCATAGGGATCGTTGCGGGGCGCAGGCGGAGCCGGTTGCGGGATGGCCGCAACGGGAGGCTGAGGCTGCGGACGGGCGGGAGCCGGCTGCGGAGCGGGAGCAGGCGCCTGGCGCGGTGCCGAAGCTTCGGAGATCTCGAAGTTCTGCGTCGAACGCCCGACCAGTGCCGAGATGTCCTGCAGCGCCTTGATCTGCTCGGCGACGGCACGCCGCATCGCGGCTGCACTTTCCTTGGCTTCTTCCGGCAGGTCGAAGGCGCCGCGCTTCAGTTCGGTGCGGGTCGTATCCAGCTCGCGGCGGATATCCTGTGCCGAGCGGCGGATTTCGTCGGTCGCGCCGGCGAAGCGGTTGATGGCTTCCTCGACCGATTCCCTGAGCGTATCGCGCAGCTGTTCGGCGGCGCTGCCGGAGCGGGTAGTGGCATCCGACAGCAGCTGCTCGACGTCGCTGAGCGACTGCGAAATGCTGCCGCGCATCCGCTCGGAAAGATCGCGGGTGCGCTTCTCGGCGTCGGACAGCGTGGTCTCGATGGCGTGGTTGGCGTCGCTGCCGGCGCTGATCAGTGCCTCGCGCATCGCATCGGCGGTCACTTCGGCACGATGCTGGGTTTCCCCGAGCGTCCGGCCGATATCGGCAAACGAGGCATGCAGGCTTTCGCGAAGCCGCGAGCCGACCTGCAGCGAGCGTTCTTCCGCCCGCTCGAAAGCACCGTCGACCAGGGTCGTCAGGCTGCGCATCGTCGTCTCGATTTCCTCGGAACGCTTGACCAGGCCGGTCGACAGGTTGCGAAGGGCATTCTGGCGTTCGTCCAGCGTGCTGACGAGATTGGACTGTGCCGCACCGAGGAGTTCGGATGCTTCGACAAGCACCCTCGAGTGGTCGTCGAAACGGCCGACGAGGCTGCTGACCTGCTCCAGCGTGTTGCCGAAGACGTCCGACATCCGGCCGATATTGTCTTCGAGCATGCGGGTCGAGCCGGAAACGATATCGGCGGAGTTGGTTGCCGACTGAACGAACCGGTTGGCCGTGACGCTGAGCTTGCGGTCGGCTTCCGAAAGGTGATGGGCGACGGCATCGGCGGTGCTGCCGAGTTCCTTTGCCGACTCCTGGACCAGCGCCGAAATGCTCGAATTGCTTTCCGCCAGCTTGTCGATGAGGCTGTTGACGCTGGCTGATAGGCCCTGTTCGACGTGACGCATCGTGCCGGCGGCGCTTTCGGTCCGCTGCGTGATGGCGGCGAGCGTCTCGTTGGTCCGCGCGGCGATCGCGTCGACAAGCGCCGAGTTCTCGTTGCGAATGCGCGCCGTCGATTCTTCCGTGGCGGAGGAAAGCCGTGCGGTCGTCTCTTCCGCGGCGGAGGAAAGCCGTGCCGATGTTTCGTGCGCTGCGGCAGAGAGCAGCTCTGCGCCCTGCTGGGCAGCGGTCGTCATCTGTTCGATGGCGGTTCGGCCGGTCGCGGCATATTCCTCGACCATGGGCTTTGCCTTTTCATCGAGAAGGCGTGCCAATTCGGCCGAGCGGCCGGCGAGCATGGAGTTCAGATCGCGGGCGCGGGCGTCGAGAGCCGAGTGGATGGCGTCGCCGCGGGCAGCGAGTGCCCGGTCGACGGCGTCCATGGCGGTGTCGAGCTGGTTTGCGGTATCGGCGAGCGTGGTGCGGATACCGTCGCCGCGCGAGTCGAGCGCCTTCTGTGCTTCGTCGAGTGCCTCGGAAATTGCCGTGACCTGGCGCTTCACCAGGCTGTCGGCCTCCGCGACCTTGTGGACGATCGCATTGCCCGCTTCGGAGAAGGCAAGCGCTACGGTCGCCGCCTGGCCGGCGAGCCGGTTCTGGGTCTCCGAAATCCGGCCGACGATCTGGGTCGACCGTTCCTCGATCGCCTTGGTGAATTCGGCGTTGCGGCTGGAGAGTTCTTCGGTGAACTCGGCACCGGCACGCGCCAGTACCTCGGCGGAGCGGCTTGCTTCGCTGTCCATGCTCTGCGCCGCGGCGCTGACCGCTTCGCGCAGTGTCGAGGCGAGGCCGACGGCCTTGCTCTCGATGGTCTTGGTGACGTTGTCGAGCCCGATGGTCAGCGCGCGGTCGATCGTGCCGAGGCGTTCCTCGATGCGGGCGGTGCGGCCGTCCATGGTCTCGGTGATGCGGTCCGAAGCCTCGGCGGCGACGCGTTCCAGATCGGCCGTGCGGGTGGTGAGCGTGCTGGAAAGATTGACGCCGGCCTCGTCGACGAGCTGAGCCGCCTCGAGGATCTCGCCCCGGATTCGGCCTTCAAGCCCGCCGAACGTCGATTCGATGCGACTGCCGGTTTCTTCGAGCGCGTCCTGAACCCCGCCGACCGTCTGACGGATGCGGTTGGAGAAGGCGTCGGCGGAGCGGCCGATTTCGCTTGCGGCATCGGAAAGCCGGACGGCGAGCGTACCGACATTGTCGCGCAGGCGTTCTTCCAGAGACTGCCCGGCAGTGTCGATGGCGCCGCGCAGGGCGTTCTGCTGCGTTTCGAGCGACATTTCCAGCATCCCGGCGCTGGCCGCGATCGAGGTGCCGAAGGAGGTGACCTGATCCTGCATCAGGTCACCGATCTGGCTCTGGGCGTCGCCGAGCGTTGTCGCGAGCGACTTCGTGCGTTCGTCCAGGGTGTCGCGGATCTGCTCGTAACCGGAACCGAGCGTCGTTTCCAGCTGCTGGTGACCAAGGCCGATGGTTGCGGCGATACGTTCCTGAGTCGAGCCGAGAACGGTTTCGACGCGCTCCAGCCCGTCCGCCATCCCCGTTTCGAAACGCTGTGCGCCGGTTGTCAGCGCGGCTTCGATGCGGTCGCTTGCGCTGCCGACGGTCTGTTCGAGGCGATCGCCGCCGCTTTCGAGAACGCGGGCGATCTCGGCCGTCCGGTTTTCGAGCGACTGGTCAAGATTGAGCTGGTTCTCGGCATAGGCGTTGCGGATCGCTTCGGCGCGGGCCGCGAAGGATTGCTCGATGCGGACGTCGGCATCGATGAAGGTGTTAGCGATTGCCGTCGACTTTTCGTCGAGCATGCCGGCGAGGCGGTCTTCGCCGAGCGCGAAGGAGGTGGCGATTTCCATCGACTTGTCGTCGAGGATTTCTGCGAGCCTGTCCCGGTTGACGCCCAGCGCCTCGTTGATTTCCGAAGTGCGGCGCGCCAGATCTCCGCTCATGCGCTGTTCGGTTTCCGAAAGTGCGCGCGTGATGGAGTCCGATTTCTCTTCGAGCATGCCGGCGAGGCGATCTTCGCCGAGCGCGAAGGAGGTGGCGATCTCCATCGACTTGTCTTCGAGGATCTCGGAAAGCCGCTCGCGATTGGCATCGAGCGACGTCTGCATTTCGGAAGCGCGCCGACCCAGCTCGTCGCCGAGCCGCTGCTCGCTTGCGATGAGCGTGCGGGAGATGTGCTCCGACTTTTCGTCGAACATGCCGGCGAGCCGCTCCGGCGCGCCGGACATCAGCGTTTCGATCGCGCTGGATTTCTGGCTCAGCACCTCGGTCAGATGATCGTGGCTGCCGGAAAGGGCGGCGACAATGGCGCCCGAACGGATGGCCAGGCTCTGTTCGAACTTCGCCTGGTTTTCCGAAAGCGTGCTGAGAAGGCTGCTGCTGCGGTCGGCGATCGTTGTTTCGATATCCTGACGGGCGCTGGCAAAGCCGGCGTGAAGTTCGCCGGTGCCGGAAGCAAACACGTCCTTGAGCTCGCCGGTGCGCAGTGCAAGCGCATCCTGAAGCTCGGTGGCGCCCGTTCCGAGCACTCCGTGCAGTTCCCCGGTGCCCGAGGCGAGCACGCCCTGGAGTTCGCTGGTGCGCGTCGTCAACACGTCCTGGAGTTCTGTGGTGCGTGTTTCGAGTGCTTCCTGGAGTGCGCCGGTGCGCGTGGTGATGACGTCCTGGAATTCGCTTGTGCGTGCTTCAAGGGCTTCCTGAAGTTCCTCGGTGCGCGAGACGAGCACGGACTGGAGTTCGCTGGTGCGTGTCCCGAGTACATCCCGAAGCTGGCTGGTCCTCGATCCGAGGACGTCCTGGAGTTCGCCAGTATGCGTGACGAGCGCATCCTGGATTTCGGTGGCGCGGGAGGCCAGCGTATCCTGAATTTCGGTGCTGCGCGCCGACAACGCGTCGGACAGTTCGCGCGAGCGGCTTCCGAGCATGGCATCCAGCATTTCCTGGCCGGTGCCGAGCGTCGTCTCGAGTGCAAGCGACTGGTCGGTCAGCGAGGAACTGATGCGCTCGACGCTGGACGAGAGGATGTTTTCGATCGCATCCGAACCGCTTGCCACCGTCTCGTTGATACGGGCGAGGCTGTCCATCAGCTTGCTGTCGAGTGTGCCGGCACGCTGGTCGAAGGCGGAGGTGAACTGAGAAATGCTGTCGTCGAAGGTCGTGCTGAGCAGGCCGACGGTCGTCTGCAGGCGCTCTTCGAAGAAGCCGGAGCGCATGTCGAGGTCGAGGACCACGTCTTCGACGGTGTTTTGCAGGCTCTGGCGGAAGGACGAGGTCTTTTCTTCGAGCGAGCTGTTGAGAGCCGCGAGGATGCCGCCGAGCGAACCGGTGAGCGTCTGTTCGCTTTCGGCAAGCCCGTCGGTGATCTCGCGGGTCCGGGCAAGCAGCGTCTCGTTCAGCTGGCGGGTGCGGTCTGCAAGCGCTGCGTTGAGCTTTTCGGTATTGGCGTCGAGCGAGGAGGCGCGCGTCTGGAATTCGTTGAGAAGCGCCTGGCCGCGCTGCGACAGCACGGTATTGATCGCATCCATGCGTTCGTCGAACTCGTGGGCGAGCGCGAAGCCAGAGGAATTGAGCGTCTGCAGCAGGTTTTCGGTCTTTGTGGTCAGCAGGCTGCCGAGTGCCTCGCCGGCCGCGTTGGACTTCTCCATCAGCGCCGCGCCGCGCGTCTCGATCATCGAGGCAAAGGCTTCGCCTGATGTCGCCAGGCGAATGGAGATTTCTTCGGTCGCAAGCGACAGCTCTTCCTTGAGCTGATCATGGGCGCCGACGATCGACGAGCGGATGCGCTCCGCGTGGTTGACGATCGCGTCGCGTTCGGCGCCGAGTTCGTGGACGAGGCCGCGAACGCGCAGTTCATTGTCGGTGAAGCTCCGCTCCAGCGCATTCACTTCCGAATGGACGAGCGTTTCCAGCTCGGCGGCGCGGGCGATAGTGCGCTCGATGCCTTCGTTCATCGCCGAGACTTCGCGGCGCACGGCCTGGCCGACGCTCATGATTCGTTCGGAGGCGACGGTTTCCGGATCGGACAGGCGCAGCGCCACCTCGGCCATGGAACGGGCGGCGGTTCTCAGATCCTGAGCGCGGGCCATCATGATCGCGAAGGCGAAGAACAGCATGATGGGAACAAGGATGCAGACCGCCAGCGCGACGATGCCGGGAGCGGCGAGAACGCCTTCGACCGAGGTGATCTGCCAGAGCTGGTTGCCGTAGATCATCTGCCCGAGAGCGATGCCGCCGATTGCCCAGAGGATCGAGACGATCACCGCATTGCGGATGGACGAGCGCATCGCGCCGCCTTCCAGCGTCCGCAGGATTGCAGTCGAACTGCGTTTGCCCGCATCGTTGGCGGGCTGGAATGTGGGGGACTTGGCAGCGGTTTCGTTGGCTGCCGATCTGTATGATTCGGCGGCATCGTCCTGATACTGGGTCTGACGCGGTTTGTTAGTGTCTGACACTCTTGCCTCCGAGGCATGGGGCACTGATCTAGGGCGCGGCTGATCATCGTTGAAATTGATTTTTAGGGCATCTTCCAACGCCTGGAACGCCGTCTCATCGATCGACTCGCTGCTAGGGTTTTTTGCCATGCGGTTACGCCTCGTTACATACTCGCCCGGCAAATCCCATCTGACGCGCTGCCGCCCGCAGACCGATAGATGGAACGCTGCCTGCCGGAAACTCTCCACCCGCAAAGCGGATTTCCAGTTTCCTATTCATTTTCAAGTCGGATGGCCGTTCTTTCAAACGGATGATAATGAAAGCTTACCAACCTACCATCCGGGGCAAAAGGACGATATTCCTCGCCACCTTAGGCGTATTGTAGTGGCACATTCGGCCACCCTGCACAATTATGACGCCTGCCTCCGAACGATGCTGTGGAATGTTGTTAACAGAATTTAAACCATGCGAAGATGCAAAAGTCCTAAAATCCCGGGAGCTTAGCAGAAATTAACCATATGGGAAGAAACCGGCCCAGATTGTGCCGGAATTTAACGGGATAGCTCCGATTGGCCCGCACAATTCGGGACATTATCAGAAGAGCAACAGGGAAAACAGGTTCATGGCAATGGCAGCGGTCAGTATCGCGTTCGAAGCTCCAGAAACGTTGAGGGGCGGTTGCCCTTCCCAGTCCCGTCCGATCGATCTCGTTCATCTTGCAACCCAGACCATGGGCGACAAGAACCTCGAAGTCGAAGTGCTCCAGATGTTCGCACGCCAGGCACGCCGTGCACTGCATGACATCGCGAGCGCCGATAGCGCCTATGTCGTTGCAGCCGCGCATCGCCTGAAGGGTGCGGCCAGCGCAGTCGGCGCCTTCAAGGTCTCGACCGCTGCCGAGCGACTTGAAGACAACGGCTCCGACGCCTCGTTGCGGGCTGCGGTCGCTGCCGCCGTCGTCGAAGCCGAAAACTTCATCAACAAGCTCTGCCGCTGAGCGATTCGCCGAATCGGTATGCAGGGCGCCGATTGAACAGCCGGCGGCGCCCGAAAATGTTGACTGCGCCGGGGTTTTATCGGAAGAAAGCGCGCTTAAATAGTGTGCCCTGACCCTTCAACATCCCGGATTTCCCTATCATGACGAAACTGACCATCGTTGCCTTTGACGGAACGCGCTTCGATATCGAAGCCGAGCCGGGCTCCACCGTTATGGAGAATGCGGTTCGCAATTCCGTCCCCGGCATCGAGGCGGAATGCGGCGGCGCCTGCGCCTGCGCCACCTGTCATGTCTATGTCGACGAGGCCTGGACCGAAAAGGTCGGCCCGCCGGCTCCCATGGAGGAAGACATGCTCGACTTCGCCTTCGAGGTGAAGCCGAACTCGCGCCTTTCCTGTCAGATCAAGATCAAGGCGGATCTCGACGGGCTCGTGGTCAACGTACCCGAGCGTCAAGCCTGATCGTGGCCTGATCGTCACTTTGCCGACATGCCTGTTTCCGGCCTGTTTCCGGGCAAAAAAAAGCCTCGCTCCGCAAAAGCGGCAAGCGAGGCAAGGCGGGCGCATCGCCAGCAGGGGAGGGAGGAAACACCTGCGGCTTGAAGACGCGCCAGGAGAACTGAAACACTGGGAACCAAACTCAGGAACACCTGAAACAACTGCGTCCGACACATCGGTTCGAAAACCGGAAAGTACGCTGATCCTGCGGCTATCTACCTCATGTGCCTCGTTTTTCGAAGCGTTGGTAGGTAAGCTATGTCTTAGGTTGTATCCGAGATTTCTATTTTAGACTATCACCATAAATCACCCGTCATTGACGAGGGATGACGCAAGCTCCGCAAAAGCCCGGGCGCGGTTGGTCGGTCTGATTCACCCCAGAAAGCGGATCAATTGCCGGATCGTTTCAAACGATACTGCAGCAGCCGCATCATCCGCGAGTCGAAATTGGCCGCCTCGATCTGGTCGAATCGCAGCTGCTCCCGGTCATGCGCCTCAAGAACACGGCGGGTCGTTTCCGCCACCTGTCTTTCCAGTGCATCGCAGGTTCTGTTGGGGGGAAGGCCAAGCAGTTCCCGTTCGAGCTGGCGCGCGTGGTTGCGGGCGATTTCCGCATGCCGCTCCTCGTGGCGCTTGATGTCCTTCGACAGGGTATCCCAGATGAAGCCGAGATCGGCGGTGGCGCGGCCGCGATTGCCCCAGCGCGGCAGGATGATGTGGGTTCGAAGCGTCACGCGCGCCCCGCCGACCGAGCAGCGCCCGCCCTTTTCCACATAGGTGACGTCGCCGCCGAACTTGATTTCGGTGGCGCCGGGATGGCGATGGCCGGTGCTGCGGGTGAGAGGGCCGCGGTTTTCCAGTTCCTTGTCGAGGTCCTCGGCCGTGCGGCCGCCGATCCGGAAATAGGAATAGGTCTTGTTGATGATCGGTTCTGCCATGGCCGTCGCAGGGAACACGCAGAGGAGAAGAAAGACACCGAAAAACCGGCGGACTCTGCGCATGGAGAACATTCTATGGCCTGCGACGTTGAACTTATGGGGACCTTGGGGCATAGCCAGCCTGAGCGCAACACAAAGGCACCAAATTTTGCGTTACCCTTCGAAAGACGGCCGGCCGGTGATATCGCAGCGCAACAGCACCTGGCGTGTGGGGCGGGGCCGTGTCCTTGAACTCGGTCGCCAAGGCCAGATTATGGCGATCATCAACATCACCCCCGATTCCTTTTCCGATGGCGGAAACTACGCAAACATCGATGCCGCGGTGGCTCACGCGGTTTCTTGCGTCCGCGACGGTGCCGCCATCCTCGATGTCGGCGGCGAATCGACGCGGCCCGGCGCCGCCGAGGTGACGGCGGCGCAAGAGCAGGACCGCGTCCTGCCGGTGATCGAAAGACTCGCCGCGGAAACCGATGCGTTGATCTCGATCGATACCTACCGGGCCGAAACCGCTCGCCTGGCAATGGCCGCAGGCGCCCATATCATCAACGACGTCCACGGCCTGCAGCGTGAGCCGGAGATCGCGACCGTCGCGGCTCAAACATCTGCCGGCGTCTGCATCATGCATACCGGCCGTGGCCGCGAGCAGGAAAAGCGTGCCGACCGGATCGCCGACCAGGAATTCTTCCTGCGGCAATCTCTCGAGATCGCGCGCAGCGCCGGCATTCCCGACGAGGCGATCGTGCTTGATCCCGGCTTCGGCTTTGCCAAGGACCGTGACGACGATATGGAATTGATGGCGCGTTTTGCCGAATTGCACGGGCTTGGTTTTCCGCTGCTCGCCGGCACGTCGCGCAAGCGGTTCATCGGCGCGCTGACGGGACGGGAAAAGGCGAACGAACGCGACGTCGGCACCGCGGCGACCACCGCAATCCTGCGCTTGGCGGGGGCTTCGATCTTCCGCGTCCACAACGTTGCCGCCAACCGCGACGCGCTGGCGATGGCCGACGCGGTTCTCGCCGCAGCCTCCGCTTATAACGCTAGAGAGGGCCTTTGATGGCGACATACACGATCACGCTGAAGAACTGTGCGTTCTACGCCAAGCATGGTGCCTTCGAGCAGGAGGCCACGCTCGGCCAGCGTTTCTTCATCGACGTCATCATGGACGTCGAGGCGGACGAGGCGCTCGAAAACGACGATGTCGCGAGCACGGTGCATTACGGCATTGCCTACGAGATCGTCGAGAAGGTGGTGACCGGCCACCGCCGCAACCTCATCGAGACGCTCGCCAAGGACATCGCCAAGGCGCTCTGCGCCTGGTCGCCGCAGATCCGCCGGGCAGAGATCGCCGTGCGCAAGCCGAGCGTGCCGATCCCCGGCATCCTGGATTATGCGGAGGTGCGTGTTGAGCATTTCGCCTGAAAAGACGTTCGAGGTCGCGGCTCTCGGGCTCGGCGGTAATATCGGCGATCCGCCGTCGTCCATGGCCGAGGCGCTCAGGCAGCTCGATGGGCGCGAGGACTGCCGCGTTCTCGCCGTCTCGAAACTCTATTCGACCCCGCCCTGGGGCAAGACCGACCAGGCGGATTTCTTCAACTGCTGCGTCCTGGTGGAAACTTCACTGGAGCCGGAGGACCTGCTGGACGTCTGCCTGTCGATCGAGCGCGGCATGAAGCGCGTCCGCCTGGAGCGCTGGGGACCACGCACCATCGATATCGATATCCTGACCTATGGGACGCGGGAACAGAAGACCGAAAAACTGGAAGTGCCGCATCCGCGCATGACTGACCGCGGCTTCGTGATGATGCCGCTTGCCGACATCGCCCCGGATCTTCTGGTGAAGGGAAGGAAAGTGCGCGACTGGCTTGGTGGAGCCGATATTGCAGGCATCAAGGTCGCGCGGCGGGGCAGCCAGGACTGGTGGCAGGGCGCCTGAGGCGCCCTTGGTGTCTTATTGTTGGATCGAGCCGACGGCGATCGAATCCATGTCTCGGTCGAGGCTGAGCCCGATCACCGGAACCATCTGGTCTTCCACCTTGATCGAGATGGTGATGTTCATCTTGTTCTCGCCGCGCAGGCTCGCGACCATCGCGCCGTTGAGCTGATTGCGGTTGATGCCCATGACGACCTTGTCGCCGCTGACCGAGCCGGAAATGATGTCGAGCCCCTTGCCCTCGGCGCCATCCAGGAACTTGCCGGTATAGCCGCGACCACTCTGGGTGATCGTCGCCGACATCGGCTGCTGGAACACGCCGACGCGGCAGGTTCCGTCGAGCTTGATGCCGACATTGCTGTCCGGAACGGCGGCGCCCGTGAGGTTGCAGCTGAATTTCGTGCCCTTGTACTTTCCGGCGACGATTTCGCCGGGGCCTTTCCAGACGCCCGCGACCGACTGGAAGAAAACCTTGTCACGCGGAGCGGCCTCAGCCTGCGGCGCCACGGCGGAGGTGGCCGCGACAGTCAGAACGGCGAACCCGCCAAGAAGCGAAAAGAAGCGCGAATACATGTACTTTCCCCTGACGAGCAGCAACTTTAAGTGTCCCGTAATTTAAGTGGGAATGGTTAATGAGTGGTGACGATGGCCGGGTCTGAGCCATGGTCAGACGCTCTATTGTTCATCTTTCCGCCCGCCGACAGTCGCGATATCCGAGATGAAATCGCCGATTCCCGGCCTTTTGACCGCCCGGAAGGGCAGCGGCCGGCAGAGATCCATGGCGGCGATGCCGATTCGTGCGGTCAGCAGGCCGTTGATCACGCCTTCGCCCAAACGCTTGGACAGTTTCGAGGCGAGGCCATGTCCCAGAACTTGCTGCGCGACACCATCGCCGACGGCGATCGAGCCGGTGACGGCGAGGTGGGCGATCACGTCCCGCATCAGCCTCAGGAGCCCGAGCGTGCCGGGCCTTCCACCGTAAAGCTCGGCCATGGCGCGAATCAGCCGCGTCACTTCGAAAAGCACATAGGCGAGATCGACGATGGCGCGCGGGCTGACGGCGGTGACGATCGAGACCCGTTTGGACGATCCGAGAATGAGCGCGCGGGCCTTGCGGTCGAGCGGCGCCAGGAGCTCCCGTTCGGCCAGTTCGATGAGTTGAGGACCGTCGATGATCTCGTCTTTCGTCGCGTCGAGGTTGGCGCGCCCCTTGGCGGTCTCCGCCCGGTGACTGAGGATCCTGGTGAGCGCGGCGACGACGGTGCGGGCAGCTGCAGGACGAGGGGAAAGGGCGGCCTCTTCCGCCTGGGCCTTGAGGGTCTGGACGGCGGAAAGCCGCATCATGCCGAAAATCTCGCGGCCGACGATCACGGCGACGGCGACAAGTCCGACGGCAAGTGCGGTGAGTGCCGCGTATCCAAGCCAGTCGGCTCGGGTGAACAGGTCGCGGATGACGCTATCGGCCCAGAGCCCGAAGGCGAGCGACAGGAAGGTCCCGAAGGCCGCCGCCGCCAGGTTGACGAACGAGAATTTTTTGCGCGCCCGGGGCTCGGCGACGGGGATCGCCTCTGCTGCCAGTTCAGGCGGCGTCACGAACGGATCCTCTTCGTCGGGCGTCACCACGACGCCGTCCTCGAAGCTGCGCGGGCTGCGGCGAGGGACGGGCAGGGTTTCGTTTCCGGACGCGCTTTCCTCTTCGACGGAGAAAGATGCGGGTCGGCGCTTGCCGTTCTGAGGTGACTCGGGCGGTCTCATGCGAGGCGGTCTCCGAACAGGAATTGCATGGCGCGGTCGAGGCGGATATGCGGCACCGAGAGCTTCATGCCGCCATTCGCCTCCTCCAGCGCCGGAGGGCGGAAGCGCACCACATTGATCTCGGGAAGCTCGGCGCCGGCCGAATCGAGTTTTTGAAAGAATGCTTCAGGATCTTCCGGCAAGTCACCGGGAAATATAGCAGTTTTCTTAAGTCCGTCGAAGCGCTCGCCATTGATCATCTCGCCGGAAATCGGCGTGCCGACGATGACCGGGAGGAGGTGGTTGTCTTCCTTGACGGTCGCCTCGCGGGTGGCGCGCACCGATGCGATCGCCATCACCTCGATGCCGGCGCCGGCCATGCCGATTCGCTGGACGGCGCGGTCGACCAGTCGGCCGGTAAGCCGTTCCAGGCGGTCATGGCTTTCGTGATGCAGGTGATCCGCCTTGGTGGCCGCAACCAGGACCTTGTCGATCCGGCGGCCGATCAGGGAGGAGAAGAAGCTGTTGTGGCCGGGACGGAAACAGGCGAGCACGTCGGTCAGCGCCCTTTCAAGATCCTGCACCGCCTCGGGGCCACGATTGATCGCCTGCAGCGCGTCGATCAGCACGATCTGGCGGTCGAGCCGTGCGAAATGCTCGCGGAAGAACGGTTTGACCACGACGTTCTTGTAGGCCTCGTAGCGGCGCTCCATCATCGCCCGCAGCGAGCCCTTCGGCGCTTTGGTCTCGGGCATGCTCGGCAGCGGCGCAAAAGTGAGCGCGGGGGAGCCCTCAAGATCGCCCGGCATCAGGAAACGGCCGGGCGGCAGGGTCGAAAGCGACCGTTCGTCCGCCTTGCAGGCCTTGAGATAGCCCGCAAAGGCCTCCGACAGCCGCCTGGCTGTCATTTCGTCGGCCGGGGCGTCCGCATCTATGCCGTTCGCGAGGGCGAGCCATTCCCGTGACAATTCCTCGCGGATGCCGGTTCCGGCAAGGGTTACGGTATTGTCGCTGAAGGTGCGAAAATCCTGCGCCAGCAGCGGCAGGTCGAGCAGCCATTCCCCGGGATAATCGACGATGTCGATCGAAAGCCGCCCGCGCGAAAACATCCGGCCCCAGCCGCTGGCGCTCTGGTAGTCGAGAGTGATCCGCAATTCCGAGATGGCGCGGGTCGAATCCGGCCAGATGCGGTCGCGCACCAGGGCCTGGATATGGTCCTCGTACTGGAAGCGCGGGATGGCATCGTCCGGCTGCGGTTCGAGCCGCACCGCCGAGATCCGGCCGGAGCGCATGGCTTCGAATAGCGGCAGCCGCCCTCCGTTCAGCAGATTGTGGACGAGCGACGAGATGAACACGGTCTTGCCGGCCCGCGACAGGCCGGTCACGCCGAGCCTGATCGTCGGATGCACGAGGCCCGAGGCGCGGTCGGCGAGATTGTCGAGCGCGATGCGCGCGTCATCCGAGAAGCTGGTAAGCGAAGGCGGCAAGGCGTCGTTCCGGGTCCAGAGTTTACGCCTATATAGGGAGCCGTTGCGAGGCCGCAAAGCCGTCGCTTGGGTCCAGTTCAGGCCGTCAGGAAGTCGGTTAGTGTCCAGGCCGCATCCGAGCCGGCGACAATGCCGCGATAATCGAGCACCGCGAGGCCGGCAGGAGGATAGCCGCCGGGGACCGCCGCTATCATCTGGTCGGCGCCGATCAGCCCTTCCAGGACCTCTTCCATGGTCGGGTTGTGGCCGACGAGCATGACCGAGCCGCTGTCTCTTTGGCCTGCAAGGATGGCGAGATAGGTGCCGAGCGTGCCGTTATAGAGTTCATCGACGAAGACAGGCTCGATCTCCTCGCTGATCGCGCGGCGGATCGCTTCGGCAGTCTGGCGGCATCGCGTGGCGGTGGAGCTGAGAAGGATATCAGGCCTGTAGTTGCGATCGGCAGCCTTGTCGGCAACGATCTCGGCCTGTGCGAAGCCCTGATTGTCGAGAGGGCGATCGAAATCGTGTTGTCCCGGCTCCGCCCAGCCCGACTTGGCATGGCGCAGCAGGTAGATGCGGGAAGGAGGAGGAGTGATCGTCGTCATGCCCGGCACCGCTGTTAAGAGGATGGAAGCGATGGGTAGCCTTTCGACACGAGACTCGTCAACTGCCGCAGATGTTCTGAAACAGCCTGCCCCGGTGCAGCCTCCTGTGGAGAAGAGTTTCGGGCATTCAGAATAAAAGCTTAAAAAATAGCCGTTTAGCGGATTTTTATGACAGTTTTAAAAATGCCTTAATACTGAGCGCGAGGCTTGAATCGGCATAGGAGGATAGGATATAGAGCGCCGCATGAGATGTTCTTCAGGAGAATCGCGTTGAGTGAGAAGATCGATCTTAGCAATTATGTGCTCTCTGAAAACGATGAGTTCATGAATGCAAATCAGAAAGCGTATTTCCGGGCAAAGCTTATTGCCTGGAAAAACGATATCCTGAGAGAAGCGCGCGAAACGCTCGGCCATCTGGCTGAAGAGAGCGCCAACCACCCCGATCTCGCCGACCGGGCTTCCTCCGAAACCGACAGAGCTATCGAACTTCGAGCCCGTGACCGCCAGCGCAAGCTGATTTCCAAGATCGATGCCGCCTTGCAGCGGATCGACGATGGTACCTACGGTTACTGCGAGGAAACGGGCGAACCGATCGGTCTCAAGCGTCTCGACGCTCGTCCGATCGCCACGCTGTCGATCGAGGCACAGGAACGCCACGAGCGCCGCGAAAAGGTCTATCGGGACGAATAATCCGCCCGATCAGTCGCAAACGAATTCAAGGCACGGTTTTCCGTGCCTTTTTTCTTGGCGGAATTCAAACTTCGCGCCGGCTTACTTGTCGCGGGTGACGGACATCTCGCCGAAGATGCGGGCGACTTCCGACTGCAGGCTCGGTTCCGGCGTGGCACCGGTGACCGGCGGCACGCCGGGGTTCCTTGGCTGCACCTGACGGTTCGGCGGGGGGATGACGGCAGGCTCGCGGGCCGCGAGGTTGTTGGCCATCTCCTCTTCGAGAATCCGTTCGAAGTCGCTGCCGAGCTGTTTCGGCTTGTCGGCGGCCGATTGCAGGGCAGGCGGCACGATCGCGGCGCTGACCGGCACGGCGCGGGGCTCGGGTGCTTCCTGGAAGACCCGCCCACGGGCGGCGTCGAGCACGTCGGCTGCGTCGTCGAAAGCGGGAACCTGGGCAAGGACGGGGGCAGGAGGCGGCGGAGGTGTTGCCGCGGCTGCCAGCGCCGCGATCGGCCGCAACTGTTCGGATTTTACCTCCGGGGCTTGACGGGCCGGCGGCTCGATCCTGGGGGTGGCCGTCGGTTCGGGAACTGCTGCATTGTTAGCCGGGGCTAGCGCTGCGGGCCGCGGCGCCAGTGTACCGCTCATCGGTATCGGTCCGGTAGCGGGAGCCGCCGGCGGAACGGCGCGCGGTGTCTCTCGCGGCGGCACGACACTTTCCCGGGCCGGTTCGACGCGCGGTTCCGGAGCCGCGGGGCGTGGGATCGGGGCAGGGCGTGGTTCGGCAACGGCCGCCGGCCGGGCTTCCATGGCGGCCGCGGCCTGAACGGGAACCGTCATGTCCATCGGCTGGAACCGGTTGGCTGCCGTTGCCGGCATGCCAGGTGCCGCCGTGGAAATTCCGCTTTCGATGACGATATCGGTCGGACCGCCGATCATGATCAGGTGTTCGACCCCATCGCGGCGGATGAGAACCAGTCGACGCCTTGCATCGACGGCTGCGGCATCCAGCACCTGAAGCCGCGGCTGGCGGTTCTTGCCGCCGCGCACGAAGGGCGAAGGGCCGGAACGGCGGCGGATGAGCCAGAGCACGCCGATGAGGACGAGAAGCCCAATGCCGACGCCGACGACTGCGATCACCAGGCGGCCTCCATAGGCGCCCATCAGTTCTTCGAACATCTCTTGCACTCCTCATATGAACGCCGCGGTAAAAAACGACTTTTTTCCTACCGAAGCAAGCTGCTAACTGTCACTGTCCCGCGCTGAAAAATAGCGTAGACAAGAAAGATAGGTCACTCGGCCAAACTGTCCCGGGTTTTGTGGCCCGGCAGAGCTTTTTGCTTAACCTGCAACTTGCTAATAAGGAATCGCGGGATTCCTGATCCCTGAATGTTCATGGCCGCGGCGCCGGTCGAAATGCGAGGAATTGATGACGAAGTTGCAGCAGAGCGGCAACTACGAGGCGCCCCTGGTAGAAAAAGGGACGCGTGGCGGCACCATCATCCGGATCGTCCTTCTGGCGCTCGTTCTCTGTGGCGTGGCAGCCGGGTTCGTACTGTTCCAGCATGCGCTCGATAACGAACTGGTGCTCGGCCTGCTTGGCATTCTCGCCATGGTCGGCATATTTTTCCTGGTGTCGTCGATCATCGGCCTCGTCGAGGTCATGCCGCAGTCGCGTTCCGACGAACTCGCCCGCGGTTTCCTGGCCAATCATCCCGACGGTATTCTGATCACCGATGCCAAGGGCCGTATTCTTTACGCCAACGCCGCCTATGGCCGGATGACCGGCGCGACCAAGGCGAGCAACGTGCAGTCGCTGGAAGCGCTTCTGTCCAAGACCCGCGAATCGACCGAGGCGCTTTACAGGTTGACGACGGCTCTTCGCGAAGGCCGGGAAGGCCACGAGGAATTCCGGCTTCTCCAACCGATCGGACGGACGACCGGTAACGGTTCCGGGGCCCATTGGTACCGTCTCAAGGCACGTCTGCTGACGCCCGCCGACAGCCGCAAGGGCCAGCTAGACATCTGGCAGATCACCGACATCACCTCGGAACGCGACGACCAGGAACGGTTCTTCCGCGAGCTGCAGAACGCCATCGATTATCTCGACCACGCGCCCGTCGGGTTCTTCTCCGCCGGCAAGAAGGGCGAAATCTTCTATCTGAATGCCACGCTTGCTGAATGGCTCGGCATCGACCTGACCAAGTTCGTGCCGCGCTCGGTGACGATCGCCGATCTGGTGGCGGGCGAGGGCATGGCGCTGATCCAGTCGGTACAGGCAGCACCCGGTCTGAAGCGCACCGAGACGCTCGACCTCGACCTGCGCCGCGCCAACGGCCAGAGTCTGCCGGTCCAGCTGGTCCACAATGTCAGTGCCACCCGCGACGGCGCGCCGGGCGAAAGCCGCACCATCGTGCTGACGCGGCCGAAGGGCGGCGAGGGCGACCAGTCGGCATCCGCGATGCGCTTTACGCGCTTCTTCAACAATACGCCGATGGCGATCGCCTCCGTCGATGGCGAAGGCAGGATCCTGCGCATCAATGCGCCGTTCCTAAAACTGTTTGCCGGCGTCGTTTCCCGCGACGACGTGGATGCCGGCATCGAACTCGACCGCATCGTGCACGACAATTCCCGCCAGCATCTGATGCAGGCGATTGCCGCCGCCAAGGATGGCCAGGGTGATATCGCCCCGATCGATTCGCGCCACCCGGGCGACGAGAACCGCTATGTGCGCTTTTATGTGAACGCCGTGATCGACGAGAGCGACGAGGCGCCGGAAGAGGCCGCGATCGTTTATGCCGTCGAGACGACCGAGCAGAAGGCGCTCGAAACCCAGATGGCCCAGACCCAGAAGCTCAATGCCGTCGGCACGCTGGCAGGCGGCATCGCCCACGACTTCAACAACGTCCTGACGGCTATCCTTCTGTCCTCCGACCACCTCCTCCTGCAGGCGCGCCCCTCGGACGCGAGCTTTGCCGACCTGATGGAGATCAAGCGCAACGCCAACCGCGCCGCCGTGCTGGTGCGCCAGCTGCTCGCCTTCTCGCGCAAGCAGACCATGCGGCCGGCGGTGCTGAACCTCACCGACGTCGTCGGCGACCTGCGCATGCTGGTCGACCGGCTGATTTCCGGCACCAATGTGAAGCTCGAAGTTGACTACGGCCGGGACATCTGGCCGGTGCGCACCGACCTGTCGCAATTCGAGCAGGTGCTGATCAATCTCTGCGTCAACGCGCGCGATGCCATGCCCCAGGGCGGCACGATCCTGATCAAGACCCGCAATGTATCCGCCGAGGATGCGGGCGGTTTCCACCAGGCGGATCTGCCGGCCGAGGATTTCGTGATGGTCGAGGTCTCCGACACCGGCACGGGCATTTCGCCCGAAATCATGGACAAGATCTTCGAACCCTTCTTCACCACCAAGGAAGTGGGCAAGGGCACCGGCCTCGGTCTCTCGATGGTCTATGGCATCGTCAAACAGTCCGGCGGCTATATCTATCCCGAATCGGAAGTCGGACGCGGCACGAGTTTCCGCATCTTCCTGCCGCGCCACATTCCCGAAGCGCCCGTCGTCGTCCAGGACGCTGCCACAGCCGGTAAGCAGGTACAGCCGGCCGCTGTCGCGCCTGCCGTGTCGACGCCTGTTTCCGACGACCTCGACCTCACCGGCAAGTCGGCGGTCGTGCTGCTTGTCGAGGACGAGGAGGCCGTCCGGCGCGGCGGCAAGCGCATGCTGGAAACCCGCGGCTATACCGTGCACGAAGCGGGTTCTGGCACCGAAGCGCTCGACATCATGGAAGAGCTCCAGGGCAAGGTCGATATCGTCGTCTCCGACGTCGTCATGCCGGAAATGGATGGGCCGACGCTTCTGACCGAGCTGCGCAAGATCTATCCGGACATGAAGTTCATCTTCGTCTCGGGCTATGCCGAGGATGCCTTTGCCCGCAACCTGCCGGCAGACGCCAAGTTCGGCTTTCTGCCGAAGCCCTTCTCGCTGAAGCAGCTTGCCGTCGCGGTCCGGGAAATGCTCGATTCGGAGTGAGAATCGGACAGCCGCTCATAAATATCCAAGGTCGCGATTCGCCTCCGCCGTCGGGGCGCCGCGTTGATTTCAAACGCGAATTTTCCACACCTCGGGAAGGGGGAACATTTTACGAACGAAATGAAAATATCTATTTTGACTCAATCTGTTGGCTGGCTCTTGCCAAATGAGAACAAAATAGGTACATCACCTTTATCGGCTGCTTCATTGCTTGCACGGCGGCAATAACCTAAAGGTGGGACCAGATGGCACAGAATAGTTTGCGGCTCGTAGAGGATAAAGGCGTGGACAAGAGTAAGGCGCTGGAAGCGGCATTGTCGCAGATCGAACGATCCTTCGGCAAGGGATCGATCATGAAGCTCGGTTCGAACGAGAATATTGTTGAGATCGAGACGGTATCGACCGGCTCTCTCAGCCTCGATATCGCACTGGGAATCGGCGGTCTCCCGAAGGGCCGCATCATTGAAATCTACGGTCCGGAAAGCTCGGGCAAGACCACGCTTGCGCTGCAGACGATTGCCGAAGCCCAGAAGAAGGGCGGCATCTGCGCCTTCGTCGACGCCGAACATGCGCTCGATCCGGTCTATGCTCGCAAGCTTGGCGTCGATCTCCAGAACCTTCTGATCTCGCAGCCGGATACCGGCGAGCAGGCGCTTGAAATCACCGATACGCTGGTCCGTTCCGGTGCCGTCGATGTCCTCGTCATCGACTCGGTCGCAGCCCTGACGCCGCGTGCCGAAATCGAAGGCGAGATGGGCGACAGCCTGCCGGGCCTGCAGGCGCGCTTGATGAGCCAGGCGCTGCGCAAGCTCACCGCTTCGATCTCCAAGTCGAATACGATGGTGATCTTCATCAACCAGATCCGCATGAAGATCGGCGTGATGTTCGGTTCCCCCGAAACCACCACCGGCGGCAACGCCCTGAAATTCTACGCCTCGGTTCGCCTCGACATCCGCCGCATCGGCCAGGTCAAGGAACGCGAGGAAGTGGTCGGCAACCAGACCCGCGTCAAGGTCGTCAAAAACAAGATGGCGCCTCCCTTCAAGCAGGTCGAATTCGACATCATGTATGGTGAAGGCGTTTCCAAGACCGGCGAACTGATCGACCTCGGCGTCAAGGCCGGCATCGTCGAAAAGTCCGGTGCGTGGTTCTCCTATAACAGCCAGCGTCTCGGCCAGGGTCGCGAAAACGCCAAGATTTTCTTGCGTGACAATCCCGAGCTCGCCCGCGAGATCGAAACGTCGCTCCGCCAGAATGCCGGCCTCATTGCCGACCGGTTCCTGCAGAATGGCGGTCCGGATGCCGACGACAGCGACACGGCTGCCGAGATGTAAGTCATTTCGCGGCACGCGGGGTTTTCTCCGAACGCTTCCAATCAGCCGGTCGCCATCGAAAGATGTGCGGCCGGTTTCTCGTTCGGTTAGGCGGTGGAGCGGCTGGACAGTTGGGGGTGTGGGCGATACAAGCCTTTGGTTTTCGAATAATAGGACCGCATCCGGCGGTAAAAAGGGCGTAGCATGAGCGGCGTGAATGAAATCCGGTCGACCTTCCTCGACTATTTCCGAAAGAACGGGCACGAGGTTGTTTCCTCCAGCCCGCTGGTGCCGCGCAACGATCCGACGCTGATGTTCACCAATGCCGGCATGGTGCAGTTCAAGAACGTGTTCACCGGCCTCGAGAAGCGCCCCTATACGACTGCCACGACGGCCCAGAAATGCGTTCGCGCCGGCGGCAAGCACAACGACCTCGACAATGTCGGTTACACCGCTCGTCATCACACCTTCTTCGAAATGCTCGGCAATTTCTCCTTCGGCGACTACTTCAAGGAACGCGCCATCGAGCTTGCCTGGAACCTGATCACCAAGGAATTCGGCCTCGACGCCAAGCGCCTTCTGGTGACGGTCTATCACACCGATGACGAGGCTTTCGGCCTCTGGAAGAAGATTGCCGGTCTTTCTGACGACAGGATCATCCGCATTCCGACCAGCGACAATTTCTGGGCGATGGGCGATACCGGGCCCTGCGGCCCGTGCTCGGAAATCTTCTATGATCATGGTGACCATATCTGGGGCGGTCCTCCCGGTTCGCCGGAAGAGGATGGCGACCGGTTCATCGAGATCTGGAACCTCGTCTTCATGCAATATGAGCAGGTGACGAAGGAAGAGCGGATCGACCTGCCGCGCCCCTCGATCGACACCGGCATGGGCCTGGAGCGTGTCGCGGCCGTCCTTCAGGGCCAGCACGACAATTATGATATCGACCTGTTCCGGGCGCTGATCTCGGCCTCGGAAGAGGCGACCGGAGTCAAGGCGGAAGGCGAGCATCGTGGCAGCCACCGCGTCATCGCCGACCACCTGCGCTCTTCCGCATTCCTGATTGCCGATGGCGTCCTGCCGTCGAACGAGGGCCGCGGTTACGTGCTTCGCCGCATCATGCGCCGCGCCATGCGCCATGCGCAGCTTCTCGGAGCCCGCGATCCGCTGCTCTGGAAGCTGCTGCCGGCGCTCATCCAGCAGATGGGCCGCGCCTATCCGGAACTGGTGCGTGCGGAATCGCTGATTTCGGAAACGCTGAAGCTGGAGGAGAACCGTTTTCGCAAGACGCTGGAGCGCGGCCTGTCGCTGCTGTCGGATGCGACCAACACGCTTCACAAGGGCGACATGCTCGATGGCGAGACCGCCTTCAAGCTCTACGACACCTATGGTTTCCCGCTTGACCTGACCCAGGATGCCTTGCGCGCCCGTGAGATCGGCGTCGATATTTCCGGTTTCACGGACGCCATGGAGCGCCAGAAGGCGGAAGCCCGGTCGCACTGGACCGGTTCCGGCGACAAGGCGACGGAAACGATCTGGTTCGAGCTCAAGGAAAAGCACGGCGCGACCGAGTTCCTCGGTTATGACACCGAAACCGCCGAAGGCGTGGTGCAGGCGATCGTCCGCGACGGCAAGGCCGTCGACAGCGCGTCTGCCGGCGAACAGGTTCAGGTCGTCGTGAACCAGACGCCGTTCTACGGCGAATCCGGCGGTCAGATGGGCGATACCGGCGTGATCTCGACCGACAATGGCAAGCTCGACGTCTCTGATACCCAGAAGAAGGGCGAGGGCCTGTTCGTCCATATCGCGACTGTCGCTGAGGGTACGTTGAAGGTCGGTGATGCGGTGGCGCTGACGGTCGATCATGCCCGTCGTTCGCGCCTGCGCTCCAACCATTCGGCCACCCATCTGCTGCATGAGGCGCTTCGCGAAGTGCTCGGTACCCACGTGGCCCAGAAGGGCTCGCTGGTAGCGCCCGAGCGCCTGCGTTTCGACGTCTCGCATCCGAAGCCGATGTCGGCCGAGGAATTGCAGAAGGTCGAGGACATGGCGAATGCCATCATCCTCCAGAACGCGCCGGTCACGACCCGGCTGATGAGCGTCGACGACGCGATCGCGGAGGGCGCCATGGCGCTGTTCGGCGAAAAATACGGCGACGAGGTTCGCGTCGTTGCGATGGGCAAGGCGATCGAAGGCCCGAAGGCAGGCAAGCCCTATTCGATCGAGCTCTGCGGCGGCACGCATGTCAACGCGACCGGCGATATCGGCCTTGTCCGCGTTCTCGGCGAAAGCGCGGTCGGTGCAGGCGTTCGTCGCGTCGAGGCGGTGACGGGCGAGGCCGCTCGTCTCTATCTTGCGGAGCAGGACGAGCGCGTGAAGACGCTCGCAGGCGCCTTGAAGGTGCAGCCGGCGGAATTGGTTTCGCGCGTCGAAGCGCTGATCGACGAACGCCGCAAGCTCGAGAAGGAACTGGCGGACGCCAGGCGCCGGCTCGCCATGGGCGGCGGGCAGGGCGGTTCGGCTGACGACTTCCGCGAAATCGGCGGCGTCAAGTTCATGGGCAAGGCGCTCAACGGCATCGACGCCAAGGACCTCAAGGGCCTGGCGGATGAAGGCAAGGCGAGCCTCGGCTCCGGCGTCGTCACGCTGATCGGCGTTTCGGAAGACGGCAAGGCAAGCGCCGTGGTTGCGGTCACGCCGGATCTGGTCGAGCGCTTCAGCGCCGTGGATCTGGTCCGCATCGCATCCGTAGCGCTCGGCGGCAAGGGCGGCGGCGGTCGGCCGGACATGGCCCAAGCCGGTGGTCCGGATGGCGCCAAGGCCAATGAGGCGCTCGAAGCCGTGGCGGCCGCTCTCGGCGCCTGATCATCGACAGGAAAAGCGGGCTTGGCCCGCTTTTCGGTTTCAAGGAAAAAGCGAATGGGCGTGACGGCCAAAATCGACGATGAGCTGGACGATGCCGTCGACGACCTCGTGCCTGCGCTCTTTCGGGATGCTCCGAGTTCCGTCTCGTTCAACAAGCTGCGCAAGCGTCTGCTGCGTCAGGTGCGGCAGGCCTTCGACGATTTCGGCATGCTGAATGGCCAGAAACGTTGGCTGGTCGGCCTCTCGGGCGGCAAGGATTCCTATTCTCTGCTCGCCGTGCTGCTCGACCTGCAATGGCGCGGCCTGCTGCCGGTCGAACTGATTGCCTGCAATCTTGACCAGGGCCAGCCGAACTTCCCGAAGCATATATTGCCGGCCTACCTCGCCTCGATCGGCGTGAAGCACCGTATCGAATATCGCGATACCTATTCGATCGTGAAGGAAAAGGTGCCGGAAGGCGCCACCTATTGCTCGCTCTGTTCCAGGCTTCGGCGCGGCAACCTCTACCGGATCGCCCGCGAAGAGGGCTGCGATGCGCTGGTGCTCGGCCATCATCGTGAAGATATCCTTGAAACCTTCTTCATGAATTTCTTCCACGGTGGCAGGCTCGCCGGCATGCCGGCCAAGCTGTTGAACGACGAGGGCGATGTGATGGTGCTGAGGCCGCTTGCCTATTGCGCCGAGGACGACCTGGCCAAATTCGCCGCCGCCATGCAGTTCCCGATCATCCCGTGCGATCTCTGCGGCTCGCAGGATGGCCTGCAGCGCAATTCCATGAAGGCGATGCTCGCTGATATCGAGGCCCGCATGCCGGGCCGCAAGGACACGATGCTGCGCGCGCTCGCGCACGTGAACCCGTCGCACCTGCTCGATCCGAAACTCTTCGACTTCTCCGGCCTGCAAGCCGCTCAAAACCTCTGAATTTTTCGCGAACCCAGTCTTCCCGCACCATCCCCCAAGAGACCGTTGCCATGACCCTTCCGCTCGACATCACGAAGCTTGCCGATCTCCTGCGCCTTGCCGCCAAGGCGGAAATCCTGCCGCGGTTCCGGCGGCTCGGCAGCGGCGATGTGCGTTCAAAGAGCGAGCCGTCCGACCTGGTGACCGAGGCCGACGAGGCCGCCGAGCGGATGATCCGCCGCGAGCTCGAAGCCTTCGCGCCCGGCGCGCTCTTTGTCGGCGAGGAATCGGTGGCGGCCGATCCGTCGCTGCTTGCCAAGCTCGCCGATGCGGAATTTGCGGTGGTCGTCGATCCGGTCGATGGCACATTCAACTTCGCCTCGGGCATTCCGGCTTTCGGCGTCATGGCCTCCGTCGTCTGGAAGGGCGAGACTGTCGCCGGCATTATCTACGATCCGATGGGCGACGACTGGGTGATGGCGGAAAAGGGCGCCGGCGCGTTCATGAGGCGGCCGGACGGCGAGGCGATCCGGCTTTCGGTCGCCGAATCCCGCCCGATCGGAGCCATGATCGGCATGGCGTCGCCCGGATATTTCTTCGGCGGCGAGCGCGAGCGGATCCTCGGCAATCTCGCCAAGGTCCGGTTCTTCGCCAACTATCGCTGCTCGGCTCACGAATACCGCACCTTTGCGGGCGGCCACGTGCAGTTCGTGCTCTACAACAAGCTGATGCCCTGGGATCATCTGGCCGGCACGCTGATCGGCACGGAGGCGGGCGGTTACGTGGCGCGCTTCGACGGCTCCCCTTACATGCCGCACCATGTCGATGGCGGGCTGCTGCTCGCGACCGACAAGGAAAGCTGGCAGATGCTGCGCAACGAGATCATCGGTCACTGAGATAGCGGCCATCAACAAGAAAAGGCCGGATTGCTCCGGCCTTTTTTGTTGGGGACTGTCTCTCAGATCTTCGGATTCTGTGGCTGGAAGAGTTTTCCCTTCTCGCCGATCAGCACGAAGATCAACCCGATGATCGAGACGGTGAAGAAGCCTGCGACCAGGGGCAGCGCCGTACCGTTGAAGGCCTGGCCGATCGCGACGCCGATCAGCGCGCCGCCGACCGTGCTCATGAAGCCGAGCACGGCGGACGCGGTTCCGGCGACATGGCCGAGCGGCTCCATGGCGAGCGAATTGAAGTTCGAGCCGATCCATCCGAACTGGAACATGGCGAGCCCGAAAAACACGATGAAGATCGCCAGTGGCATGGGTTGAGGCCCGAAGATCTGCACGAGCATCCAAACGAATGTGATGCCGATAAAGCCAAGCAGCGAACCGTGCGAAAGACGCCGCATGCCGAAACGCCCGACAAACCTGGCGTTCAGGAAGGAGGCCGCAGACATGAACACCGCCACGCAGGCGAAGACCAGCGGAAACCAGACGCCCAGGTCGTAGATCCCGACGTAGATCTGCTGCGCCGAATTGATGAAACCGAACATGGCGCCGAAGATGAATGTGCTGGCAATCGTGTAGCAGAGGGCGAGGCGATTGGTCAGAACCATCTGGAAGGCGCGCAGGATAGAGGAAAGGGTGAAGGGACGAACATCGGCCGGATCGAGCGTTTCTGGAAGGCGCGAATACATCCAGAAGCCGATGCAGAGCGAGGCGACTGCCATGAACACGAAAATCAGGTGCCAGTTGCCGAACAGCATGATCACCTGGCCCGTTGCCGGCGCGATGACCGGCACGACCATGAAGACCATCATGATCAGCGACATGACTTCCGCCATGGCGCGGCCACCGTATACGTCGCGCACGATCGAAACGGAAATCACCCGGGTTGCGGCCGCTCCTGCACCCTGGATGAAGCGAAGGACCAGCAGCGCGCCGAATGATGGCGCGATGACGGCGCCGACCGCGCAGACGAAATAGAGCCCGAGGCCGAAGAGCATCGGGTTCCTGCGACCGAAACGGTCGGAGATCGATCCATAGATGATCTGCGCGGCGCCGAGGCCGAAGAGATAGGCCGAGATTACGTATTGCCGATGGTTCTCGTTGGCGACGCCGAGGGATGCGCCGATCTCCTGCAGGCCAGGGAGCATGATGTCGATGGCGAGCGAATTGATGGCCATCAGCATCGCCATCATGGCGATGAATTCGACCCGGCCCATGCCGCGCAGGCGGTCCGGGGCCGTTTGTGAGGGATTGGTCACAGCAGCTTCCTAAAAACAACGTGAAAGGCGCCGTGGGGAGCGGCGCCTTGAAAATGTCTTCTAAAAATCCCGGACCGGGGCCCGGAAGATCTCAGGCCGCGCCGCGGACGCTGATGCCCTGTTCCTGCAGGTGAGTCTGCAGTTCGCCGGACTGGAACATCTCGCGGACGATATCGCAGCCGCCGATGAATTCGCCCTTGACGTAAAGCTGCGGAATGGTCGGCCAGTTGGAATAGTCCTTGATGCCCTGGCGGATTTCCGCATCGGCGAGCACGTTGACACCCTTGTAGTCCAGGCCGAGATAATCGAGGATCTGTACGACCTGGCCCGAAAACCCACACTGCGGGAACTGCGGGGTGCCCTTCATGAAGAGAACCACGTCATTGGTCTTCACTTCGTTGGCGATAAAATCGGTAATTCCGCTCATGTCCTATCCTTTCACATGCGGTTTCAAGGGCCGCTGCGCTGCGTCATCTGCCTTAAATAGCAACGTGGCATCGGGAATTCCAGCGGAATAGTCCGTCGCAAGGCGCTTATTGCCCAGCATCGCTGCCGTTTACCGCCGGGTACATTGTCGTCACCGGCTGCGCTGCTTGCTGCGGCTTGCCGTGGTGCGCCGGCGGCTCACCTGTTTCGTCGCCGGCTTCGCCGCGCGTCTGCTTGCGGGTTTGGTACGCGCAGCCTTCTTGGCGAAACGTCCGGTCGTGGCCGAGCGGATCTGCCGCTTCTTGCGTTTGGCGGGCGTGCGGCCATGCGACTTGCCGAGAAGTTCCTTCAGGGCAGTTTCGACGAGGCCGGTAACGATCTCCTTGATCAGGTCAGCCATCGCTCACTCCGCCGGCGCCGAAGTCTGCAATGCCAGCGCATGGAGCACACCGCCCATATTGCCCTTCAGGGCCTCGTAGACCATCTGGTGCTGTTGCACCCGGCTTTTTCCCCGGAACGCTTCCGCCACGACTTCCGCAGCATAATGGTCGCCGTCGCCGGCAAGATCCCGGATGGTGACCTTGGCACCGGGAATGCCGGCCTTGATCAGGTCTTCGATTTCACCGGGTCTCATAGCCATGACGTCATCCCTTTTCTCTCCGCGGGACTCAAAACCGCGGAACCTTTTGTCAGGATACACTGCCTCAAAGCTGCTCTCCGGTCAAAGCTGGATCGAAGAGCTCCGCCTCAATGGTGCAAGAATACGTGTTTCACCTTGTGGAGGCTGGCTTTGGCTCGGGTTCTGAGCGGTGGAAGATGTTGCGTGCGGGAGAAGCGGAAAAGCCAGATGGAACTCAGGGCCAGGATCATGAAGCCGTAAGATTCAATGCTCTCCTCCATCACGACAATATCGAAATGCTCGGCAAGTTGGCTGCAGGCGAGAACGGCGGCAACCAGGCCCAGCGGCCAGGAAAGGCGCGGATGAATGGCGCGCAGGATGCCGCCTCTATGACGGTATTCGAACACGATGGTCGCAATCAGCAGGACGAGAACGGCAGCGCCGATAATAATCGGCAGCCATGTCTTCGACACACAATAAACTGTCATACTTCCACGGCATACTGGCATCTCGCGCATGAAGAAGACGATCGAGATGCAGGCCGTCGTGATTGCGACGAAACGTGCCAGTATCCTCGTCCCCAAGGCCGCCATCACGGCAAAGAGGGCGGTGACGGCAAGCGATGCAGACTGAAGGTCTTCGATGGGGCCATCCTCATCGAAGATGTCGTGGGTGGTCATCCCCATCTTCGAAAAAATCATCCAGGCCAGAACGTTCAGGCAAAGGGTGATGATCAGTGCATCGAGCCAGATGCGCCTGTAGTGCCAGGTCGGGCCCGATGACCTCAACCAGGTCAAAATCGGCATAAGCATTTTTGCGCGCTTACTTTCCTATGTCAGAAAAATAGCGATGCTTACCCGGACAGCCCGAGTCCATCAATCCCTTGCGCTTCACGTTTGTTCACGCGTGCAGACAAACCGCGATCCTGGACCGCGGCAAATCGCGCCGGTGCGTTTGGCCGGGTATCAGGCCATGAAGGCCGGGAACCAGCTTTCGTGCGCTTCCGTGAGCTGCAAGACCGCAACGTTGATGAGGTCGTCGACCACGAGGCTGTCGTCTGCGACCGTGCCGAGCGTGCGGAAGGGTACGCCCGCGCCTTCAGCATTCGCTTGCACGAAATTGGCAAGATCAGCCGGTACCGCGATTACATAGCGAGCCTGGTCCTCGCCAAACAGAACCCCGTGGGCCGGGCCGCGCTGCTCCTTGACGCTGACCTTCATGCCCTTGGACGAGGCCATCGCCATTTCGGCAAGCGTGATCGCAAGACCGCCCGAGGAGATGTCGTGGCAGGCCGTCACCTGGCCGTTGCGGATGAGCGAGCGGACAAAATCGCCGTTGCGGCGCTCGGCCTTCAAATCGACTTCCGGCGGCGGGCCGTCGATCGTGTCGAGAATGTCGCGCAGATAGACGGAAGAGCCGAGATGGCTGCCGTCCGTGCCGATCATGATCAGCTTGTCGCCGTCGTTGGCAGAACCGATGTTCGCCATCTTTTGCCAGTCGGGCAGCAGGCCGACGCCGGCAATCGTCGGGGTCGGCAGGATCGCGACGCCGTTGGTCTCGTTGTAGAGCGACACGTTGCCGGAAACGATCGGGAAATCGAGCGCCCTGCAGGCCTCGCCGATGCCCTTGATGGCGCCGACCAGCTGGCCCATGATTTCCGGTTTTTCCGGATTGCCGAAATTGAGGTTGTCGGTTGCGGCGAGCGGTTCGGCGCCGGTGGCGACGATGTTGCGCCAGCATTCGGCGACCGCCTGCTTGCCGCCTTCGAACGGATCGGCCTCGACATAACGCGGCGTGACGTCGGACGAGAAGGCGAGCGCCTTGGTCGGATGGGTTTCGATGCGCACGACGCCGGCATCGCCGCCCGGGCGCTGCAGCGAATTGCCCTGGATCAGCGTGTCATATTGCTCCCAGACCCAGCGACGGCTGGACTGGTTGGCCGAGCCGACGAGCTTCAGCAGGGTCTGATTATAGTCGGCGGGTGCCGCGACCTGCGAAGCGGGCAGGGGCGCGCGGGCATTCGATGGGACCCACGGGCGATCGTATTCCGGCGCCTGGTCTCCCAGATCCTTGATCGGCAGGTTGGCGACTTCTTCGCCCTGATGCAGCACGCGGAAGCGCAGGTCGTCGGTGGTCTTGCCGACGATCGCAAAATCGAGGCCCCACTTAACGAAGATCGCCTTGGCCTGGTCTTCCTTTTCCGGCTGCAGCACCATGAGCATGCGCTCCTGGCTCTCCGACAGCATCATTTCGTAGGCCGTCATCCGGTCTTCGCGCACCGGCACCTTGTCGAGGTCGAGTTCGATACCAAGGTCGCCCTTGGCGCCCATTTCGACGGCCGAGCAGGTGAGGCCGGCCGCGCCCATGTCCTGGATCGCGATGACGGCGCCGGTTGCCATCAGCTCGAGGCAGGCTTCCAGCAGGCACTTTTCGGTGAAGGGGTCGCCGACCTGAACTGTCGGGCGCTTCTCCTCGATGGACTCGTCGAATTCGGCCGATGCCATCGTGGCTCCGCCGACGCCGTCGCGGCCGGTCTTGGCGCCGAGATAGACGACCGGCAGGCCGACGCCCTTGGCTTCCGACAGGAAGATGGCATTCGACCTGGCAAGCCCGGCCGCAAACGCGTTGACCAGGATATTGCCGTTATAGCGCGGATCGAACTCCACTTCGCCGCCGACCGTCGGAACGCCGAATGAATTGCCGTAACCGCCGACGCCGGCAACGACACCGGACACCAGATGCTTGGTCTTCGGATGATCGGGCGCGCCGAAGCGCAGCGCGTTCATGGCCGCGATCGGACGGGCGCCCATGGTGAAGACGTCGCGCAGGATGCCGCCGACACCCGTCGCCGCGCCCTGGTAGGGCTCGATATAGGACGGGTGGTTGTGGCTCTCCATCTTGAAGACGACGCAATCGCCATCGTCGATATCGACGACGCCGGCATTCTCGCCCGGCCCCTGAATGACGCGCGGTCCCTTGGTCGGTAGCGTCCGCAGCCATTTCTTGGAGGATTTGTAGGAGCAGTGCTCGTTCCACATGGCCGAGAAGATGCCGAGTTCAGTGAATGTCGGCTCGCGGCCGATCAGATCGAGAATCCGCTGATATTCGTCGGGCTTCAAGCCGTGCGAGGCGACGAGTTCGGGGGTGATCGCGATACTGTTCGGGATGGTCATGATCTTCTCTGGATTGAAGGGCCAAGCTCTTGGCGCTCTTTAACCTATGTCGCAATGCGGCGCGACAGGAAAATACTGCCATGCGGCGGTCCGGCCGGAAAACAAAAAGCGCCGGAAAACCGGCGCCTCAGTTAAAAGATAGCCTATCTGGATCAGAACTTGTAGCCGACGGCGATGCCTGCATAGGAGAGGCCGTCGTTGTGATCGCACAGATCGGCGTTCGAAGAGTGCTCGACGGTCGCAAGGACGCGCCAGTTGTTGGTGATGTTGTAGCCGAGACCGAGCGACTCATGGAAGAGCACATGGCAACCGAGCTTCGGACCGTCGTTCGGCTTGTCGAGGTTGCCGTTGTTGAAGGCGCCGCCGAAGCCGAGATCGACGAAGATCTTGTCGGTGATCGGTGCCGTCCAGGTGAAGCCGGCAAAGACCTGGCTCGCTTCGCCTGCCGTCGACACGATTGCGCCGACATGGACGCGCGGACGCAGCATGTGGTCCATGAAGCTCTGGGCATGACGCTGGTCGAAGGGGTCGAAGAAGACGGTGGCGGACGGGAAAGCGCCCTTCTCGAACGTGCTCTTGCTCTGGATCGAACCGGAAACGCCGATTCGCACTTCGTCGAACAGCCGCTCCTGCGCAACGGCCGTGGAAGACAGCGCCGACGCTGCCAGAACTGCACCGACCACGGATCCGAAAAATGCCTTGTTCATTCCATCGCCCTCATACGCGCCGCGATTCTTGCGGCTGGCGCGATCCCGATACGGGCCGCCCGCTTCTCGATGACGAAAGTGGTACAATGACGGGTAGCGCCAGTCCAGCGCCGGTTCACAGACCGTTATGACTTGTGGCGAAAAAACGCAAAGATTCGGGCGGGCCGGTGCAGAGCTGCAACAGATTGTTTACAGGGATGTAAATTCAAATGGTTAATATCAGCAGCCGCTCGCGCCGCCAGCCCAGCGGAGCACATCGCGCTTGATTCTCTCGCCTTCCGGGCCGCCCATCATCGGACCGAAGGCGTCGAGACGGGCAGGGTTGCCCTCGGCCTGGACGACCAGCATGGGGCGTGACTCGGGGCTGTTGCGCGGCACGGCGAGAATGCGCGGCCGGCCGGAGAAGGAATTGAGCTCAGGTGCCAGCCGATAGGGCTTGAAGGCCGCGTCGCCCGATTTGAACCAGCAGCTATTGGCGGCAATCGCCACGCGCTCCATCGTCGGCAGCGCCGCACGGTTCGCCGTCACCGCCGCCGGCCGGTCCGACTGGCAGGCGGAAAGCGCTATGCCGAGGGCGGCGAGAGGAAATGCAGCGAGCAGGCGATAAGTGAACGGCATCAAACGTCCTGACGTGGTTTTGATCGTTCTGGGGATCGATCCGGATAAGATGAAGGTTCAGGCGGTCGCGGCGATCACATCGAGCGCCGAGGCGAAAATCCCGCGCCCGTCATTGCCGCCATGGGCGGCTTCGATCAGGTTTTCCGGATGCGGCATCATGCCGAGCACGTTGCCGCGAGTGTTCATGACGCCGGCGATATCGTTCAGGGAGCCGTTCGGGTTGGTGCCTTCGGCATAACGGAAGACGATTTCGCCACGATCTTCCATGCCGGACAGCGTGTCCGCGTCGACGAAGTAATTGCCGTCGTGATGGGCGACCGGGCAGCGCAGCACCTGGCCCTTTTCATAGGCCCGTGTGAAATCGGTGTCGGCGTTGACCACTTCGAGCTTCACTTCCTTGCAGACGAATTTCAGCGAGGAATTGCGCATCAACGCGCCAGGCAGCATGCCGGCTTCGACGAGGATCTGGAAACCGTTGCAGACGCCGAGCACCTTGACGCCCTTGTCGGCCTTGTCCCTGATTGCCTGCATGACCGGCATGCGGGCCGCGATCGCTCCGCAGCGCAGATAGTCGCCATAGGAAAACCCGCCCGGTATGACGATGAGGTCGACATCGTCCGGAATGTCGGTCTCTGTCTGCCAGATGGTAATCGGCGCCTTTCCGGAAATCTTGGTGAGGGCGGCGATCATGTCGCGATCGCGATTGAGACCGGGAAGCTGAACGACGGCGGATTTCATGGGTGCGGTTCAAACCTTGCCTGGGCCTCGGCGAGCTCGCGCAGTTCGAGGCGGTTTTCGATACGGTCGAGTCGATTTTCAATATGCCCAACCGTGACGCGAAGATTGTTCATATCCCCTTGGAGAACGTGAAGTTGTCCTCTTAAGGTCATGTGGTCGGCTCGCAACTCACCAATTGATAGTTCGACTTTATCAAATCGCTGATGAATCTTCTTGAGAAGCTCATACATCAATTCACTTGTGATCTCAGCCATCACATACTCCGCAACTCTCAGTCGAGTGCGATAGTATAATTCTCAATCACCGTGTTTGCCAGCAGCTTCTCGCACATGGCTTTCAGGTCCGCCTCGGCTTTCGCCTTGTCGGCGCCCTCGAGTTCGAGGTCGAAGACCTTGCCCTGGCGGACATGGCCGACGCCGGAAAAACCGAGACTGCCGAGCGCGCCTTCGATGGCCTTGCCCTGCGGATCGAGAACGCCGTTCTTGAGCGTGACCGTCACGCGTGCCTTGATCACTGATCCAACCCCCAGATTACTTGACGAGAACCGGTCCGGTCCCGCGGATCGGTTCGTTTTCATTGATGATGCCGAGACGCCGAGCGACTTCCGAATAGGCTTCGACGAGCCCGCCGAGGTCGCGCCGGAAACGGTCCTTGTCCATCTTTTCGCGGGTCTCGATGTCCCAGAGGCGGCAGCTGTCCGGCGAGATTTCGTCCGCGAGGATGATGCGCATCATGTCGCCTTCGAACAGCCGGCCGCATTCGATCTTGAAATCGACGAGCTGGATGCCGACACCGAGGAAAAGCCCTGAGAGGAAGTCGTTGACGCGGATGGCGAGCGCCATGATGTCGTCGAGTTCGGCGGGGTTCGCCCAGCCGAAAGCGGTGATGTGCTCCTCGGAGACCATCGGGTCGGCGAGAGCGTCGGACTTGTAGTAGAACTCGATGATCGAGCGCGGCAAGACCATGCCTTCCTCGATGCCGAGGCGTGTCGAGAGCGATCCGGCGGCAACGTTGCGCACCACGATCTCGAGCGGAATCATCTCCACTTCCTTGATCAGCTGCTCGCGCATGTTCAGCCGGCGGATGAAATGCGTCGGGATGCCGATCTTGTTCAGATGGGTGAAGAGGTATTCCGAGATACGGTTGTTGAGAACACCCTTGCCGTCGATGACGTCATGTTTCTTCTTGTTGAAGGCAGTCGCGTCGTCCTTGAAAAACTGGATCAGCGTGCCGGGCTCGGGGCCTTCATAAAGGATTTTGGCCTTGCCTTCGTAGATACGGCGGCGACGGTTCATGATTCTTGTCTCGTTGTTGGCGCCCCTGACGGACGCAATGGATAATGTTTGAGCGGTCCCTTATCGGAAAAGAACGGGTTTCACAATGCGGGCCTCCAAACCTTTGTGGGCGAAGCGCAATCAGGAATCAGTGAGCTTCAGATTACAGGGTTCTCGAAGGTTTTGCTCTACCAACTGGGGTGTCCGGGCTGAAAGGACGGTAATAAACAGGAAAAGCGGGGACCCATGACATATATGCTCTTTGTGACCGGGCCAAAGCCGTTGAGGACCAATTTTACCTGTGAGCAAAGCTTGCGGTTTCGCCAGGAGCCCGTCGCAACGGGCTGATGGGCTTCTGTGCCGCGCGCCATTGCCGATGCAGGCGCCTACGCCTGTAGTTCTGGATTTCCACCCTCGACAGCAAGGCTTCGCAGGACTTAGCCATCAAATTGCGTCATGATTTCGACGCCGAAGGTATCGCAATTCCAGGCGCGGATATGCCGGACCTGCTGGTGTCCGCGCTCAAGGAGCGGGAGCGGACAGAAGATCGGCACCCAGGCGGAACTCGCATTCGTCAATTGCGCGCCACGATTCCGCTTCCGTCTCTACCGGAATCGACATCCCGCCGATTGCGCTTCGCTCCTCTTTTGATTATGGGGGGTTCCCATAAAGTTCACTTTGGGAGACCCGAGATGAGTGGCCTCAGCGATCGCGAAAAAGCCTTTGAAAACAAGTTTGCCCTGGACCAGGAATTGAAGTTCAAGGCGCTCGCCCGCCGCAACAAGCTCGCCGGCCTCTGGGCAGCCGGCCTGCTCGGCAAGACAGACGCTGACGCTTACGCGAAGGAAGTCGTCGTTGCCGACTTCGAGGAAGCGGGCGACGAGGATGTGTTCCGCAAGCTGCGCAGCGATCTCGATGCCGGCGGCGTCTCCATCTCCGACCAGGATATCCGCACCAAGATGGTGGAGCTTCTGGCTCAGGCGGTTGATCAGATCGAGAACCAGTAAGCCCTATATTCGAAGCCTGCAGGAAGGCTGCGCCCGTCGGCGCGGCTTTCTTTATGCCCTCGAAGCGGGTTCTCAGCTGCCGGAGGGGTGCCGCTTGCGGTTCTCGGGTGGCGGGCTTTCGCCGGAACGCCAACGGCCGCAAAGTATGAAATCCGGAATGCTACCGCGCGGCATCGGCCTTGCGAGCGCATAACCCTGGAGGATGTCGCAGCCAAGATCGCGCAGGATGCGGATCTGCTCGGTGGTCTCGACGCCTTCTGCGACAACCTCGATATTCAGCGATTTGCCGATCTCGATGATCGATCCGACCATCTTCCGTTGCTTTTGCGACTGCGAGACCAGGCGGACGAGTTCGCGATCGATCTTCAGCGCACGCGGATTGAGCCGCAGGAGGCTGATGATCGAGGCATGACCGGTGCCGAAATCGTCTATCTCGATCTCGATGCCGAGCTTCCGGATGCGTGCCAGGTTCTTCAGGACATCGTCATCGCAATTGTCGAGGAAGATCGATTCCAGCAGCTCGAAGGATACCGTGCCCGGCTCGATCCTGAGCTTCTTGAGCTTGCGCGACAGCGAGGCGTCGTGCAGCCGACGGTAGGAAACGTTGACCGAGAGCTTCGGGATCGAAAGGCCGTGGGCGCGCCAATCGCGGAAATCGGCAAGCGCCTTGTCGAGGATAATCCCGTCGATCACCGAGACGACGTCGAGGTCCTCGGCCATTTCGAGGAATTTGTCGGGAGACAGGACGCCACGCTCCGGGTGCATCCACCGCGCCAGCGTTTCCACGCCGGCGATCTCCAGCGTCTGCGCGTCGAACTGCAGCTGATAATACGGAATGAACTCGTCGCGCTCGAGAGCAAGAAGGATCTCGTCCGAAATGCGCTTGGTGCTGATGATTTCGTTCTGGGTGTCGGCGGAGAAGAACTCATGCCGGTTACGGCCGCGATTCTTGGCGCGGTAGAGCGCGATATCGGCATTCAGGAGAAGCTGGCGCGCATCGACCTCCGCTCCCGTATGGCAGGCGATGCCGATGCTGGCGCCGAAACGGCAATCGTGGCCCTCATAGGATACCGGCTTGCGCAACTCCTTGATGATCCTATCGGCCAGATGCGAGAGCTTGCGCGGCGATCCTTCGAATTTCGACAGGATGACGAATTCGTCGCCGCCGATACGGGCGACGAAATCGCCCTTACGGATCGTGCCTTTGAGGACTTTCGCCGCATGTTTCAGCATCATGTCGCCGGCACTGTGGCCGAGCGTGTCGTTGATCTGCTTGAAGCGGTCGAGGTCGATATGGAGGATCGCGATACCGTGTCTGTCGCGGGCACATTCCGCGCCCACGCGGTCCAGCATCTCGTCCAGGTAACGCCGGTTTGGAAGATCGGTCAGGTAGTCGTGCATCGCATTGTGCTCGATGCTGCTGCGGGCGGCTTCGAGTTCGCGGTTGCGCGCCTCGGCAAGGGTCTTTGCCCGTTCCAGTTCCCGGTGAAGCGTCACATCGGCCGTGACGTCCCAGTTGGCGCCAACCATCTTCTGGTGACCGTTACCGTCGATGAAAGACATGGTGCGGGTGCGCACGACGCGTTCGGAGCCGTCCCGCAGTATCACGCGGTATTGGTCCGAGAAACGTTTGCCCTCATCGATATGGGCGGAGACGTTTGCCTGAACGCGTGCGGCATCGTCCGGGTGCAGGAAGCTCTCCCAGAGCCCGCCGATCTTCACTTCCTCGCTCTTTTCCAGTCCGTAGATCCGGAACATCCGTTCGTCCCATTCAACCTCGCCGGTGGAGAAGTCGGATTCGTAGACGCCGATGCCGGATATTTCGAGCGCCATGTCGAGCCGCCGCGACATCTGGGCGGTCTTTTCTTCCGCGGCCTTGCGTGCGGTGATGTCCGTGTCCGTGCCGACCACGCGGGTCGCCTTGCCGTTCGCGTCCCATTCGACGCAGGCGCCCCGGCATTCGATCCAGACCCAATGCCCCTGCTTGTGGCGTTCGCGATAATCGAAGACGGCGTAGGCCGGATCCCCGGCATTCTGCCGCTCCATGGCATGGATGACACGCGCATGGTCGTCCGGGTGGACAAGCTTGAGCCATTCCTCCGTGCTGGCGGCCAGCGGGTCGTCCGGCGACATTCCCCGGATCTGCCGCCACACCGGCGAATAATATTTCTGGCCGGTCGCGTAGTTATGGTCCCAGACGCCTGAGACGGAGCTGACCAGCGCGTTGTCCCAGCGACTTTCGCGTTCGGCAAGTTCTTCGAACTGCCGCTTTTGGTCGGTGATATCCGTCAGGTGGACAGCAAACAGGCACTCGCCTTTGAAATTTTTGCTGAGCGGTATGACGGTCGCCAACACCCATCGCTGAGAACCGGTCGGGCTTACGATGCGCAGTTCCAGGTGTTCCGTTGGGGAATCGATGTTCAGGCCCTGGATCGCCCGAGGGACCTTGGCCTGGTCGTCGGAATGCAGGAGGGCTGACAGGGTAGTCGGTAGCCGGCCTTCGCCAAAAAGCCATTCGCGTTTGAATGTGCTGTTTGCAAAAAGCAGCACGGCGGCATGATCGATGATGGCAATCGGGAAAGGATCTGCCTGAAATATCGTCTCAAGAACGCCGATCTCGTCTCCGGGGCCGGAGTCCAATAGGCGTGAGAGAACATTTAACGGCATCGGCGCAGCCTGGCTCGCTAGAAAACGAACGCGCACCTTAGCAAGTGTCAATTAAGTCCAGCTTAAAAATGCTGTTCGAATTAACGCACCCGAAAATTATGGGCCAGCCGGGATTCCGCCGTATTTTCAAGGCTTGAGACGACTGAGGAACTGAGCGAAGACCATTGTGCCTTCCGGCCACGGCCCATGGCCGGAATCCTGGTTGATGTGGCCGGCTTCACCGGCATCGACCAGCATCGAACCCCAGGCGGAAGCGATGTCGTCCGCATGTTCGTAGGAGCCGAACGGATCGTTGCGGCTCGCGACCGTCAGCGACGGGAAGGGAAGCGGATCACGCGGGTAGGGGCCGAAGGTCTGCAGGTGTTTGGGCCGGATGGACGGATTGTCCACTTCCGGCGGGGCCACGAAGAAGGCGCCGGCCACCGGTTTCGTGAACAGCGGCACGGCGTGAACGACGGTCGGGATGCCGAGCGAATGGGCGACGATGACGACCGGCCGCGTCGCACGGTTCACCTCTTCGGCGACACGTGTGACCCAGTCCTCGCGCACCGGCTTCGACCATTCTTCCTGCTCCACCCGGCGGGCCGTCGTCAGCTTCTGCTCCCAACGGGTCTGCCAGTGATGGGGCCCGGAATTGGTGTAGCCGGGGACGATCAATATATCTGCTTCGGATGCCTTCATGGCGCCTATCTGTGTTCGCAGAGGGGCAAGATCAAGCCTCGCCGAAGACCCGGCGGAAGATCGTGTCCACGTGTTTGGTGTGATAGCCGAGGTCGAATTTTTCGCGCAGGTCCTCTTCGGACAGTGCGGCCCGGACTTCCTGGTCCGCCAGCAGCTCCTCGAGAAAATCCTTGCCTTCTTCCCAGACCCTCATCGCGTTGCGCTGGACGAGGCGATAGGCGTCCTCGCGGGAGACGCCGGCTTGCGTAAGGGCAAGCAGCACCCGCTGCGAGTGAACAAGCCCACGGAACTTGTTCATGTTCTTCATCATGTTCTCGGGGTAGACGAGCAGCTTGTCGATCACGCTGGTCATGCGGGCCAGGGCGAAATCGAGCGTTACCGTCGCGTCCGGGCCGATCATGCGCTCGACCGAGGAGTGGGAAATGTCCCGCTCGTGCCAGAGCGCGACGTTCTCCATGGCCGGCAATGCGTAGGAGCGCACCATGCGGGCAAGGCCCGTCAGGTTTTCGGTCAAAACCGGATTGCGCTTGTGCGGCATCGCCGACGAGCCCTTCTGGCCCGGCGAGAAAAACTCTTCCGCTTCGAGGACTTCGGTGCGCTGCAGGTGGCGGACCTCGATCGACAGCCGCTCGATCGACGAGGCGATCACGCCCAATATCGCGAAATACATGGCGTGACGGTCGCGCGGAATGACCTGGGTCGAGACCGGTTCCGGCTTCAGGCCAAGGGCGGCGGCGACGTGTTCCTCGACACGGGGGTCGATGTTGGCGAAGGTGCCGACGGCCCCGGAAATCGCGCAGGTGGCGATCTCGTCGCGAGCTTCGAGCAGCCGGGTTTTGTTGCGGTCGAATTCCGCATAGGCCTGGGCGAGCTTGACGCCGAACGTTGTCGGCTCCGCGTGGATGCCGTGGCTGCGGCCGATCGTGACCGTATCCTTGTGCTCGAAGGCGCGACGCTTCAGCGCTTCGAGCAGCTTGTCGATATCGGCGACGAGCAGATCGGTGGCGCGCACCAGCTGGACGCTGAAACAGGTGTCGAGCACGTCGGACGAGGTCATGCCCTGGTGGATGAAGCGGCTGTCCGGGCCGACGAATTCGGCGAGATGGGTGAGGAAGGCGATGACGTCGTGTTTGGTGACGGCTTCGATCTCGTCGATACGGGCAACGTCGAACGTGGCCGAGCCACCCTTCGCCCAGATCGTCTCCGCTGCCGACTTCGGGATCACGCCGATCGCCGCAAGAGCATCGCAGGCATGAGCCTCGATCTCGAACCAGATGCGGAACTTGGTTTCGGGCGACCAGATGGCGACCATTTCGGGCCGCGAGTAACGGGGGATCATGGGCTTGTCGTTTCCTTCACGAGTGTCGGCTGCGCTTTAGCAAGAAGCGCGGCCAAGCTCAAGTTTTTGAGGCAATCAAAGAGGATTAGGGCGCGGTCTTCACGGGAACGGCGATCCAGCGTCCGTTCTGGCCCTCGAAACCGGCGCTGAGGACCATGATGAGCGCGACCTCCACCGGAACGCCTTCGAGCGACGAGCCGCTCACGACACCAGCGAGCCGGTAACCGGTGACGCAGCCGCGGGAGGCCGGAATTCTCTGGTCTTCGTGAACCACGTCGTTGACAGGTTTCCCGTTCCGTTCGGTAAAGCGAAGGCGCAGGGAGACCGTCTTTTCGACTATGCCTTCGCATTGCGGTCCGAGCGGTTGCGGGACCTCGTCGAGGACGAGCGTATTGGCTTCTCCGACCGGCGGTACGGCCGGAACGCTGCGATAGCGAAGCTGATGGGGGTTGTTACCGATCTCGGTGATCGGGTTGAAAGCGACGAGTTCACCCGGATGATTGGCGAGCTCGTGGGTTTCGATCATCCCATCCGCCTGATTGTGCACCTGCCAGCGGGCCTTGGCGATCGTCGCTCCATCCTCTTCCAGCCGCACGCGGTACGGCGTTCCCGGCAGGTAGGTATCCTTGTTGAGGTCGAGCGCGTAGATATTGGCGTAGGGGAAGCCGGATCCGTCCTGGATGCCGTATTCCTCGAAGGCGAAAACCGCGCCGTCGGCGGAAAAGCCGATCGGGCGGACGCTTGCGATATCGGCCGCGGATGTGGAACCGGCGAATAACATCGCCGCAAATACCGGAACCGAAGATCGCAAGGCTGATATCATCTGCGTCCGTCCTCCGCCGCAGCTTTCAGCCGCGCGATGTTCTCACGATAGGCCGCGATTCCTTCGCCTTTGTAAACCGCAGATCCTGCAACGAAGACATTGGCGCCCGCAGCGGTTGCCGCACCGATCGTGTCGGCGGTAATGCCGCCATCGACTTCCAGCTCGATCGGCCGGCTGCCGATCATCGCCTTGGCCGCGCGGATCTTGTCGGTCATCGCGGGAATGAACTTCTGGCCGCCGAAGCCCGGATTGACGCTCATGATCAGGATCAGGTCGATATCGTCCAGCACGTTTTCGATCGCCGAGAGCGGCGTTGCCGGGTTGAGCGTGACGCCGACCTTCTTACCGAGCGAGCGTATCGTCTGAAGCGAGCGGTGCAGGTGCGGCCCGGCCTCGACATGCACGGTAATGCCGTCGCATCCGGCCTTGGCGAAGGCTTCGAGGTAAGGATCGGCCGGCGAGATCATCAGGTGGCAGTCGAAAAAGGCGGTGGTGTAAGGTCGCAGCGACTTGATGACGTCGGGACCGAACGAGATGTTCGGCACGAAATGCCCGTCCATCACGTCGAGATGGACCCATTCGGCTCCCGCTTCGACGGCGTCGCGAACTTCCTGGCCGAGCTTCGAAAAATCGGCGGCGAGAATGGAGGGGGCGATACGGATCGGCAGGGGGGTGGCGAGCGTCATGGGGCGAAAGTCTCCGTTGTCGACGGTCCCTCTAACATTGCGGCGTGGGCGGAACAATCGTCAGTCTGTCGCCGGACGCGACAGGATGAACGTGGATCCACGCCATTCGAGCAGGCGGAACGGATTGTCCTTCAGTTCATGACCGCGATCGAAGGCGATCGGGCCGATCACGGTATTGAAGGAGCGGCTGCCGATCGTCTGTGCCAGGGCCTGGCCTGCCGCCGCGGTCACCGCCTGGTGAACAAGTTCGGTCGCGGCATAGGCCGGCAGCAGATAACCGTCCGCGTCGATATTTTTCGCGCGCAGGGCTGCGACGGCCGCTGCCGCGGAGGGCAGGCTGGCATAATCCGGGAGGGCGACGGCCAGGACGCCTTCGCGCAGCGGCACCGGACGGTTGGCCGCACGCAAGTTGTCGCCACCGAGCAAGGTGAGGGGAAAGTTTTCGGAGGCACCGTCGCGGGCGATGATCGCCATGTCGTTGCGGTCGCCGCCGACGAATACATGGCTTGCGCCCGCCTTGGCGAGACGGCGCACCAGTGCCACCTGCTGCTCCTGGCCGGGTCGGAACGTGTCGGTAAAGATCGGCGTGATGCCCATCGGTTCGAGGCGCTGACGGATGGCGCTGGCGAGTTCGCGGCCGTAGATCGTGCCGTCCTCGACCAGCGCGATCGGCTCGGCCTTCCAGATGCTGAGGATGGTTTCGGACAATTTCTCCGCCTCGTCACCTTCGGCTGGCGCCATGCGGAAGAAGGGCCAGCCGTTGCGCAGCGTGTCCTCCATCAGGATCTTCGAGCGCACCGAGACGGTAATGGCCGGAATCTGTGCGGCCTTCAGCTGCGGCAATGCGGTGGAGAGCGTCTCGACGCAGAGGAAACCGATAGCGGCGGACACCTTCGCGCTCGTCAGGCTCCTGGCGGCGGCAGCGCCGCCGTTTTCATCGCAGCTCTCATCGATCTCGACGATGGTGTCGCCGCCGGCCTCCGCTGCGGCGCGTGCGCCCTGAAAGACCTGAGTGCCGAGCGGTGCGTATGGGCCGGAGCGCGGCGCGACCACCCCGATTACTGCCGCCGGTGCCGATCCGCATCCGAGAAACGAAGCCAGCAGTCCGGCGATGATGAAACGTCGTGCTGTCATGTTTTTCCTGGGATTCTTTCTTGAAGCGACATTTAGCTTTCTGATCGCAGCCGTCAAAGAGAATCGGCTTGTCGAAGTAAAAAGCCGCAACTCCGGTGGACATCAAGGGTTTTTGCCACCATATCTCGAAGAGTAATGCGGGACTGACAGCAGTCCCCCTGCCTTTCAAGAGATGCCTTTGACGGACCAGCCTCTCCTCGACCCCGTCCACTATCGGAACGGCATGGCACGATATGCTGGCCACGTCCAGGTTGTAACAACGGAATTCGAAAACGTCCGGCGCGGTGTGACGGTGACGGCAGCCTGCTCGGTTTCGGACAACCCGCCGACCGTGCTCGTCTGCCTGAACGGCAGCAACGCGAGCAATGCCATCTTCGAGAAGAGCGGCGTCTTTGCCTTGAATTCGCTGGCGGCGCATCATCAGGCGCTGGCGACGGGATTCGCGGGCCTGAGCGGCATTCCCGCCGAGGAGCGGTTTGCGCTCGGAGATTGGAAGACGCTGGTGACCGGTGCTCCCGTACTGGCCGATGCCGTCGTCAGCTTCGATTGCCGGTTGACCGACATAAAACGGGTTTCGACCCATTTCGTCATGTTCGGCGAGGTGAAGGCCATGCATTTCGGCGAGGCGAATCCCTCGCTCATCTATCTGGATCGCGGCTTTCGTAGCTTATAGGATGCCGTTTGAAAGGGTGTGATCATGCCTGAAGGAAAAACGAGCGCTTTACCGACCTCGATCGACGAGACGATCGCGCTTTTGGGTGCCGAGGATTATCTAGCCGGACGCTCGCTCGGCACGGTGATCTTCCTGGCGCTGAAGATGAAACGCCCGCTCTTCCTCGAAGGCGAAGCCGGCGTCGGCAAGACCGAGATCGCCAAGACGCTGGCCAAGGCCCTGAACCGGCCGCTGATCCGGCTGCAGTGTTACGAGGGCCTCGATATCTCCTCGGCGGTCTACGAATGGAACTATCCGGCGCAGATGCTGGACATACGGCTTTCGGAAGCATCGGGCGTCAAGGATCGCACGCGCATCGAGGCGGATCTGTTTTCCGAACGCCACCTGATCCGCCGGCCGGTGCTGCAGGCGCTCGGCCAGCCGGGCAGCCCGGCGCCGGTCTTCCTGATCGACGAACTCGACCGCACCGACGAAGCCTTTGAAGCCTTCCTCCTGGAAGTGCTGTCCGACTTCCAGGTGACGATCCCGGAACTCGGCACGATCAAGGCCGCTGAGCCGCCGATCGCCATCATCACCACCAACCGCACCCGTGAGATCCACGACGCACTCAAGCGGCGCTGCCTGTATCACTGGGTCGATTATCCGGATGCGGCCCAGGAACTGGAGATCATCCGCCGCAAGGTGCCGCAATGCTCCGAAACCCTGTCGCGGCAGGTAGTCGCCTATGTGCAGAAGCTCCGGACAGTCGATCTCTTCAAGAACCCCGGCGTTGCCGAAACCATCGACTGGGCGACGGCGCTGACCGAACTCGACCGGATCGCCCTCGATCCGGAAACGATCGCCGATACGCTCGGCACGCTCTTGAAATATCAGGACGATATCGCCCGCATCAAAGGCGGAGAGGGCGAACGGGTGCTTTCCGAAGTGAAGGCCGAACTTCTGGCAGCGGGATAGGGGCCATGGCTGGCTTGGGCGACGACGGAATGATAGTCCCTCCGCTTCCCGCCGGTGCTGGTGGGTTCGGTTCAGGAAGATCTGGCGATGATGGCCGGCTCGCGGACAATCTCGTCTATTTTTCCCGCGTTCTGCGCCGTGCCGGGTTGAAGACCGGGCCTGCCGCTGCCGCCGATGCGATTGCCGCGGTCGACGCGATCGGCATCGGCTCGCGCGAGGAATTCCACGCGGCGCTGTCAGCCGTCTTCGTCAGGCGCCACGAGGACCAGCCTGTCTTCGACGAGGCATTTCGCCTGTTCTGGCGTTCCCGCGATCTGGTCGGCAAGATGATCGCGATGATGTCGCCGAAGGCCGCCGACAATCGCGAACGGGAAAAGCAGAAGGCCGGCGCCACCCGTGTCAGCGAGGCGCTGACCGCCGACCAGCCGGAGACCCCAAACCGCAGCAAGCCGCCGGAGATCGAAGTGGACTCCCGCTTCACGACCTCTGCCGGCGAAATCCTCAAGCGCATGGATTTCGCCCAGATGAGCGCGGCCGAACTGGCGGAAGCCCGGCGCCAACTGGTCAAGCTTGCCCTGCCGCTGGACAAGGTGGTGACACGTCGGTTCCGTTCGTCCAACCGCCCGCCGAGGATCGATCCACGCGCGACCATGCGCCATGCGATGAAGAGCGGCGGCGATCTCATCCTGCCACGGTTCCGCGAGCGAAAGACCGCGCCGCCGCCGCTGGTCGTGCTTGCCGATATTTCCGGCTCGATGAGCCAGTACACCCGCATCTTCCTGCATTTCCTGCATGCGCTGACCGAAAAGCGCACCCGGGTGCACACCTTCCTGTTCGGCACTCGGCTGACCAATGTCACCCGCCAGATGCGCCGCCGCGATCCGGACGAAGCGCTGTCGGGTTGCACCGATGCGGTGCGCGACTGGTCCGGCGGAACCCGGATCGGTGCGACGCTTGCCGAGTTCAACCGGCTCTGGTCCCGCCGCGTGCTGGGGCAGGGCGCCGTCGTGCTGTTGATCACCGACGGCCTCGAGCGGGAAGGGGTCGAGGAACTGGAACGGGAAATGGACAGGCTGCACCGTTCCTGCCGACGCCTGATCTGGTTGAACCCGCTTTTGCGCTTCGACGGTTTCGAGGCACGGGCACGTGGCGTGCGTGCCATGCTGCCGCATGTGGACGAGTTTCGCGCCGTTCATAACCTACAGTCGCTGGCCGATTTGGCGATGGCATTGTCGGATGACCATACAAAGACCGCGGACCCGCGGCGCTATTTGGACATGAGGAGGGGCGCATGACTGTTTGCGAAATTCTGGACCCGTTGCTGACCGCCGAAAGCTGGAAGCAGGCCGGCCGCGAGGTGGCGATCGCAACGGTGATCGAAACCTGGGGCTCGGCGCCACGCCCGACCGGCAGCCATCTCGTCATCGATGGTGAAGGCAATTTCGAAGGCTCCGTCTCTGGCGGCTGCGTCGAAGGCGCGGTCATCACGGAGGCGCTAGACGTCATCGAGAGTGGGGCGCCGAAAATGCTGGAATTCGGCGTTGCTGACGAGACCGCTTGGCGGGTGGGCCTGTCCTGCGGCGGCCGGATCCGGGTTTATGTGGAAAGGCTCGGCTGATGCAGCTCGAGGTACTGACGAAGCTCAATGCCGCCAGGCGTTCCCGCAGGGCTGCCGTTATTGTAACCAATCTCGCCAACGATCAGGTGCAGGTAATTCTGGAGGGCGAACGCGTATCGGGTTTGCTCGGGGAGGAAACCGCAAAAGCGTTTCGGAGCGGCAAGGCGGGGACGGTCGAGGTCGAAGGCCGGTCGCTGTTCCTCAACGTTCATCTGCCGCCGCCGCGCATCGTGGTGATCGGCGCGGTGCATATCAGCCAGGCGCTCGCCCGGCTGGCCCCGGTCGCCGGATATGACCTGACGATCATCGATCCGCGCACGGCTTTTGCGACGGAAGAACGTTTTGAGGGCGTCGAGCTGATCGCCGACTGGCCGGAAGACGTGTTGAAGGACCATCCGCTCGACGCCTACACGGCACTGGCGGCCGTCACCCATGATCCGAAGATCGACGATTTCCCGCTCTCCGAAGCGCTGCGGGTCGGCTGCTTCTACGTCGGCGCGCTCGGCAGCCGGAAAACCCATGCGAAGCGTGTGGAGCGGCTGAAGGAAATGGGCCGCACCGACAACGAGATCGGCCGCATCGCCGCGCCGATCGGTTTGGATATCGGTGCCGCGAGCCCTGCCGAAATCGCGCTCGCCACGCTGGCACAGATCGTCCAGGCGTTCCGCCGGCGCGATCTTGTCACTGCAGGGTGACATCATGAGATACGGGACGTTCGAACTCGGCGAAGCGGAAGGCGTCGTGCTGGCGCACAGTATCAGACTGGCCGCCGGGCGCATGTCGAAGGGACAACTTCTGTCGCGGGAGGATATAGCCCGGCTTTCGGAAGAAGGCGTCGCATCCGTCGTTGGGGTCAGGCTCGAACCCGGCGACATGCTGGAGGACGAGGCGGCCCAGGCGATCGCCGAGGCGATCACGCCGGACAATCTGCGTTTCTCGGAGGCGGCGACCGGCCGCGTCAACATCTATGCCAGGGTCGATGGACTTTTTGTCGCCGACAGGAGGGTGGTGGACGCGCTGAACCGTATCGATCCGGCGATCACGCTCGCCTGTCTTGCCGACCATGTGGCGGTGCGCGCCGGCGACATGGTGGCGACTGTCAAGATCATCCCGCTCGCGGTCGGCGGTGTGAAGGTCGCTGAGGCGGTGGCGCTGCTGTCAGAATCGGTCGCTTTCGAGGTAAAGGCCTTCAGTCCCCGTGCGGTGACGCTGGTCGCGACCGAGCTTCCTTCGCTGAAAGTGTCGGTTATGGATCGGACCGCGAAGCTGCTGGAGCAGAGGCTTGCGCCGTCCGGTAGTCGGCTAATGAAAGAGATCCGCATTCCCCATTCCGCCGAACGCCTTACCGAGGTTCTTCAACAGCTTCGACGGGAGGAAATTAATGAGCCGGCTATGATTATAGTGTTCGGCGCCTCGGCGGTGGCCGATCCGGATGACGTCATTCCGGCCGCCATCCGCCGCGCGGGCGGCGAGGTGGATCAGGTCGGCATGCCCGTCGACCCCGGTAATCTTCTCGTTCTCGGGCGGATCGGCAAGGTCCCGGTGCTGGGTGCGCCGGGCTGCGCCCGTTCGCCGAAGGAAAACGGTTTCGACTGGGTGCTGAACCGGCTGATGGCCGGCGAGACGCCGACCTCCTTCGATATCACCGGCATGGGCGTCGGCGGATTGTTGATGGAGATTCCGACCCGCCCGCGCCCGCGTGATGCCACGGCGGAAAAGGCGGCGACCCTATCGGTCGGTGCCCTGATGCTTGCCGCCGGCCAGGCGCGGCGCATGGGCAAGGACGGGCCGCACAAGCTGCTCGCCGAGTTCGACGGCATTCCGCTCGTCCGCCGCACCGCCGGGATATTGCTCGCGTCGCAGGCTTCGCCTGTCATTGCCATAACCGGTCATCGGCGCGACGAGATCGAGATGGCGCTGGCCGGCCTCGATATCAGGTCTCACTTCAATCCGGACTATTTTTCCGGCATGGCAAGTTCGCTGGTTGCCGGTTTCTCAAGTCCGGAACTGGCCCAGAAGGACGGCATCCTGGTCATGCTGGCCGACATGCCGGGCGTCACGACGGATCATCTGAACATGCTGATCGCCGCCTTCCGGCAGGCCGGTGGCGGTGTTGTGGTCCGTTCGGTCTCGGACGGAAAACGCGGCAACCCGATCATTCTCCCGCGAATTGCCTATGATGCCGTATTGCGGCTGGAAGGCGATGTCGGAGCCCGTGCGATCATCGAGAACTCCGGACTTTCGGTGATCGACGTGGACATAGGGCCTGCCGCGCATTTGGATGTCGATACACCCGAGGCGGTGACCGCCGCCGGCGGGATTTTGAAAAGGTAGGCGAATGGACAACTCCGACATAGAAGACATGTTCGAGGGGCTCGGTCCGGTTTCCATACGCCGCATGTTCGGCGGCAAGGGCATCTATCACGATGGTTTGATCGTCGCGATCGATCTGCGCGGCGAGATCATGCTGAAGGTGGATGCTGTGAGCGCACCGGACTTCGAAGCGGCCGGCGCCAGGCAATGGTTTTATGAGGGAAAGAAGGGAAAGCCGGTGCTGATGCCGTATTGGTCGGTGCCGGAAGACGCCTTCGACGATCCCGACGAGATGCGCAAATGGGTGCGGCTCGCATTCGACGCGGCCGTGCGTGCCAACTCGAAATCCTGAACCTGGATCCCCGAGTGCTAGATTTCGCATCTTGCTGGACAGAATGCGAAGCGCGTACGTTCGTCTTGTATTGAGGGGCGTGGGCTGCCGAATCTCTCGACCAGGGTCGCGTCCGGAAATTCTGTCAAAATGATTTCATCAAGTCGGCCGCTTCGGTTTTCCGGAGCGGCTTTCGTTCGAGTTCATTTTGAAAGATGTGCGAACGCCTTGGCGGAAAACGGTGAAAGCGGGAGAGGCGGGTCGTTAGGGTCGAACCAGCCGATGTCCGACAGCTTGTCAGGCTCCGTGAGCGAAGGTTCGCCGGTGAAATCCCTGGTGACGTAGATCAGCGACACCCAGTGCTGTCTGTCGGCCTCGATGATCTCTTCGGCCACACAGAGAAAATCGACCTTGCCGATGGTGAGGCCGGTTTCTTCCTCAGCTTCGCGGCGGGCAGCTTCCGAGGAAGGTTCCATCGGATCGACCTTGCCGCCGACAATGTTCCAGAAGCCCGCTTCCGGCGCTTTCAGGCGACGGCAAAGCAGAACCTTGCCGTCGTCGCGCAGGATGACCAGCCCGGCGCCGACGCCGGGGAAATCAATGCCGGGTCTTGCCACGGAAGTTTAAGCCTTGGCGGCGTTTGCGACGATCAGCATGAAAGCCGGAATGTCGTCGCCGAAGCCGACCGGGGTCGGGCCGTCGTCATGGTCGCGGTGGTAACGCTGGCGACGCTCGCGATTGTCGTCGTTTGCGGGTGCCGGTGCAGGCGTCGGCCGCGAATTGCGGTTGCCACCGTTGTTCTGCGGCTTCCTGTCTGCCTTGCGTTCCGGTTTCACGGTTTCCACCCTAGCTTCCACAAATACCTCTTCGACTGCTTCAATCGGATTATCTTCGATCTTCGTGTCAGCCTTGTGACTCGAAGCACCGCGCCCAGTCTCGCCACGTCCCGAATCACTTCGTCTGCCGCGGCCGCGCTCCTTATCACGATCGCGGCCCTTGCGGCCACCGCGGTCGCTCTCATGGCTTTCCATCGGCGCCGGAAGCGCGGAAATGTCGCCGTTCAGCCATTCGATCTTCTCGTTGATGAGTTTCTCGATGGCGTCGAGATATTTGGTGTCGGAGCGGGTGACGAGGGTAAACGCGCGACCAGAGCGGCCGGCACGTCCCGTCCGGCCGATGCGGTGGACATAGTCCTCCGCATGGATCGGTACGTCGAAGTTGAAGACATGGCCGACATCCGGCAGATCGAGGCCGCGCGCGGCGACGTCGGAGGCGACCAGCAGCTGGATATTGCCGTCGCGGAAATTCTGCAGCATCGTCGTGCGCGAACGCTGGTCCATGTCGCCATGCAGCGCGCCGACCGAGAAGCCATGCCGCTCGAGCGAACGGAAAAGATCGGCGACGTCGACCTTGCGATTGCAGAAGATGATCGCGTTCTTCAGGTCGTCCTGGGCCTTGATCAGATCGCGCAGCACGGCGCGCTTCTCATAGTCCTTGTTGTGGGAAGCGACGAGGCGCTGCGTCACGGTCTTGGCGGTCGACGAAGGTTTCGCGACTTCGATCCGTTCCGGGTTCTGCAGGAAGCGGTCGGCGAGCTTCTGGATCTCCGGCGGCATTGTGGCCGAGAAGAACAGCGTCTGCCGGGTGAAGGGGATCATCTTGGCGATCCGCTCGATATCCGGGATGAAGCCCATGTCGAGCATGCGGTCGGCCTCGTCGATGACGAGGATTTCGACGCCGGTCATCAGCAGCTTGCCGCGCTCGCAGTGGTCGAGCAGGCGGCCGGGCGTGCAGATCAGGACGTCGGCGCCACGTTCCAGCTTGCGGTCCTGGTCGTCGAAGGACACGCCGCCGATCAAAAGTGCGACGTTGAGCTTGTGGTTCTTGCCGTATTTTTCGAAGTTCTCGGCGACCTGGGCGGCGAGTTCGCGGGTCGGCTCGAGGATCAGCGTGCGCGGCATGCGGGCGCGGGCGCGGCCTTTTTCCAGAAGCGTCAGCATCGGGAGAACGAAGGAGGCCGTCTTGCCCGTGCCGGTCTGCGCGATGCCGCAGATATCGCGGCGCTGCAGGGCATGCGGGATCGCCCCTGCCTGGATGGGCGTGGGGATCGTATAACCCGCGTCTGTGACAGCGGAGAGGACTTTCTGGCTCAGGCCAAGATCAGCAAATGTGGTCAAAGGGAATTCTGTTTCCGTTCCGGTTCTGTACGAACACTATGGGAGTCGACGCATGGCTGCTCGACACTGGCCCGCGACATAGGACCAAAATGTCCAAAAGTCAAGGAAAGCAAGGCGATTGGCCGCCGGATTGGTGAATGAAGATACTCGCGGGCCAAGCCGGCTATCGTTCCGGCGGCCAAGAATTGCTTTCTTGCCGAAAGCCCGGCTCAATTGAGATAGGTCGTGAGCTTCATCCCGGCATTGAGGAAATGGACGGGATCGATGGGATCGCCGTCGCGGCGGACTTCGTAATGGACGTGCGGGCCGGTGGAGCGGCCGGTCGAGCCTGCTTTGCCGATCACGTCCCCGGTGGCCACTTCGTCGCCTTCCTTCACCAGGATTTTCGACATATGGCCGTAGCGCGTGGTGATGCCCTGGCCATGGTCGATCTCGACCATGTTGCCGTAACCGCTGGCGAAGCTGGCCGAAACCACCTTGCCGGCGCCGGTGCTTTTCACGTCGTCGCCGGTCGAGGCCTGGAAATCGATGCCCGCATGCAGCGCAAGCCGGCCGAGGAAGGGATCGATGCGGTTGCCGTAGCGGCTGGTGACCGCACGGCCGGGTGCAGGATTGCCGAAAGGCAGGTCGCGCGCGGTCTCGCGCACGGCTTCCAGCCGGCTGAGTGCGGCATCGAGTTCGTCGAGCGAGGCATCGAAGGCGCCGATATTGGCTTGCGGCGCGACATAGGGGCCGCCAACGCCGTTGGCGGCATCTTCCGTCACCCTGTCTGCCGATGCCACCTCGACGCCGGTTCGCTTCAGGATTGCGGCGATCGCGTCGGCGGTTTCCGAGGCGTCTGTCGTCAGGTTGGCGATCTTGGCAAGCTGTTCCGTCTCGATGTTCTTCAGCGACAGCGTCACTCTGGAGAAGACCCGATCGGCCCTGTCGGCGATGTTTTCGCGCAACGGCGCATAACCAAGCGCGGGCGACGTCTGGAGCGGCGTGCCGCTGGTTTCGCCGGAAAGGAGTTTCTCGATCGCCTTGACGCCGCCGCTACCACCGGAAAGCGAAGCCTGGCGTTCCCTGGCGGGCGGCTGAAGTGCGGTCGGTGCCGGTGTTTCCGGCGTCGTGAGGCCGGACTCCTCGGCGCGGTTCAGAAGGGAACCAAGCTTGCCGTGGCGCGAAAAGAGGGCGTTCTGCTGTTCCAGCAGCTTCTCGACCTTCTGCTCGACCACCTGCTGGTCGAGGAGCTGGCGCGAGGTGATGCGGTCGAGCTGGGCGCGCAGCGCGGCGATCCGATCCTCGTAATCGTGCTGCATGCGAGCCTGCCGCGCCATGGTCGCGCCGATCAGGTCGTCGCGGATCACCAGATAGGAGGTGGCCCCCAGATAGCCGATCGCGAAAACGCCGAGAAAGCAGAAGGTCAACGCGGCCATCCAGGGCCGGATGGTCATGTGGCGGATCTTTTCACCGCTGGCGAAAATGAGAACGTGCTGAGGCGCCCGCTTCCCAAACACCCGGTTTTCGGTTCCCTTCGCCACGCGGATCTCCCGGAGATGCGACTCGTCCGGCCGCTGTTCCCATTGGTGGGATTACACATGGATATGGTTAACGAACGCTTTAATTTCGGGCATTCAGGCGTAGCTAGTGGAGGTCAGCGACCGGTAGAATGACGGCGTCAGGCCCGCCTCGGCCCGTGCGATATCGTTGAACGGCGCCTTGAGCGATCCGCGGAAATTGGCGCGCACCAGCTGCTGGAACGTCGCCGCCGGATCCTTGCGCTCGCGGGCGCACAGAAAGCGGAACCATTTCGCACCGATCGCCACATGGCCCTTCTCGTCATTGTAGATCACGTCGAGAACCGCCGCACTTTCGAGATCGCCGGTCTCCCGCATCTTCGCCTGCAGCGACGGCGTTACGTCGAGCCCGCGGGCTTCGAGAATGAGCGGTACGACGGCGAGGCGGGCGGTGAGGTCGTTGCGGGTGGAATGGGCCGCCTGCCAGAGGCCGTCATGGGCGGGCATGTCGCCATAGTCGGCGCCCATGTCGTTGAGCCGGGCTCGCACCATCCGGAAATGTTTCGCCTCCTCGAAAGCCACCTGCATCCATCCGTCGAAGAAGGAATTCGGCACCGGCTCGGTAGCAAACCGGGCAACGATGTCGAGTGCGAGGTCGACGGCATTGAGCTCGATATGGGCGATCGCATGCAGGGTCGCGATACGGCCGTTGACGGTGTGCAGCGAGCGTTTGCCGACCGCCTTGGGGGGCACCAGCTCGGGTTTTGCCGGCCGGCCGGGCCGCTCGGGCAGGGGGGGATCGAGTGGAGAGCGGAGCGACAGCCGCCGCTCGAACCACCGGGTTGCAGTCTCCTGCGCCAGCCGCGTCTTGATATCGAGATCGGCCGACAGGATTGCCGCCGTTGCGCCGCCCCTCAGCGACGTGATCGAAAACTCGCCCACCATCGATTTGTCTCCTGCCTATAGCGCCTTGAGGCTTTCGAGCACCTCCTCGGCATGGCCTGCCACCTTCACCTTCGGCCAGATCCGGGCGATGCGCCCGTCCGCGCCGATCAGGAAGGTCGTGCGCTCCACGCCCATATAGGTGCGGCCATACATGCTCTTCTCCTTCCAGACGCCGTAGAGATTGGCAAGGGCGGTGTCTTCGTCGGCCGCGAGGATGACCGAAAGGCCATGCTTCTTGGCGAACTTGTCATGCTTCTTGACGCTGTCAGGCGAGACGCCGATGACCGGCGCGCCCGCCTTTTCGAATTCCGGCAAGAGGCCGGTAAACGAGATTGCCTCCTTGGTGCAGGCCTCCGTGTCGTCCTTCGGATAGAAGTAGAGGACGACGGGTTTTCCCGAAAACGTCTTGAGGGAAACGGTGCCGCCGCCATCCCGCGGCAGTTCGAAGTCCGGTGCGATGTCGCCAATGGTCAGGTCGCCCATGGATTTCCTTTCTTTCGCCGGTATCTTGAGTGATATTCGCCGCAATCGGTATATAGTCGCCCCGGCGACGTCCAGAGCCGTTGCGCCCGGCACCAATGCGAATGCAGAAAGATGAGTTCTCAACCTGATGTCGGAAATTCGCGGAGAAAGGGTCAGTTTCAGCCGGAAAGAACTCGTTCCGCTGCATGAATTACCCTCCGCGCAGGTCGAGGATCCGATCATCGTGCACTGCCCGCTGCCAAGCCGGCGGGGCAGGCGAATCGGCAAGACGGTGCTGCTTTTCCTTTTGCTGGTGGTTCTTGCGGTCGGCAGCGCCGTTTTCGCGATCGAGGGCGGCATGGTCGACAGCGCGCTTTCCTCGCGCGCCCAGAGCGCGATCAACAACGCCATCGGTCCACGCTATGTGGCCACTGTCGGCGCTACAGCCATTCGCTTCGATTCGAGATTGCGCCTTGCGCTGGAGGCGCGTGACGTCGATATCGTCGAACAGGCGACCGGCCAACATCTGAGCCGCGCCGGCGCCATGCGCATGGCGGTCGATCCGCTGGCGCTTCTCGGCGGCCGTGTGTCGATCAAACATATGGAAGCGGAACATATCCGTCTCGACACCGCGCAATTGCCCTCCGGCGATCCGTTGCCGATCTCGGAAGTCCGCATCGACGCCATGCCAGCGCTGCTCGAAGAGATTTTCCAGCGCCTCGACGAAGCTCGCGCGCTCATCGAGCGAACCGGGACGGGCTCCGTCAGCATCGCCGGCATCGAAATCCTGCTGCCGGCAGCGCCTGGACGCAAGCCGATCGTGCTGGTCGTCGACGATCTAGAACTGACGCGCAGCGCCGAAGGAGAGGTCGAGATCAACGGCGCGATCAGCCTCAACGGCCGCAAAGCCGTTCTCGTTGCTGCGTCGAAGACCATCGAAGGGGTCACGTCGTCACTCTCGGCCAAGCTGACCGGCCTCGAGGTGACGTCTTTCATGCTGCAGCGAACCGAGGACGGTCAGCCGCGCGAAGGAATCGAGGGATCTCTCGATCTCGATCTTGCAGCGGTTCGCTCCCGCGAGGCCGTAAAGCCGGTGATCACTGCGACGCTACGCCAGTCGCCCGGTCATTTCTATTTCGACGGCATCCAGCAGACCCTGAGCGGCGCCAATATCAATGTGGCCTACGACTTTTCGAAGAATTCGATCGAGCTGCTGAAATCCGAGGCCCGTTTCGGCCCGACCATCCTGCCGTTCACAGGCGCGATAATCGATCTCGACAGGCTCAATCCGGACGACAAGCGTCCCGGTTTCGGTCTCGACGTTCTGATCAGCGGGGCGACAGCCGTCGGTGCCACGACAAGCGAACAGCCGGCGCGCTTCGATCTCAAGGCGAACGGGCGTTACCTGTCGGCGGATCGCGAGCTTCAGTTCGATGAAATGGGGGTTTCCAGCCCCCTCGGCCGCATGGCCGGCTCCCTGAAGGTACGGTTCGGAAACCAGTCTCCCGAGATCAGTTTCGGGGCGCAACTGCCGCATATGGAAGTGACCGGGGTCAAGCAGCTCTGGCCGTTCTGGATGGCGCGGAAACCGCGCGACTGGGTGATGGACAATATGTTCGGCGGCACCATTACCAACGGTTCGATCGCCGTTTTCATTCCGGCCGGCCGGATGAAGGGGCCAGGCATTCCGATGGAACTCGACAAGAACGAGTTGCAGATCGGCTTCGATCTCGCCAATGCCCGGATCAATCTTCCCGGCGACGTGCCCCCGCTGCGCGATATCGACGGCCGCTTCGATCTGAAGGGCGAGGTGATGCAGGTGGATGTCGCGCGCGCGTCATCTTTCTTCCCGTCCGGCCGGTTCGTCGCCGTCGAAGGCGGCCGGTTCTCTATACCGTCCACCTATGCCAAGCCTTTGATGGCGGACCTTTCGCTCAAGATCGTGGGACCCGCCGACGCGCTGACCGAGCTTGCGAATTTCCGGCCGATCAATGCGTTGAAGGGGACCGAGTTCAAGCCGGAGGATTTTACCGGCCATGCGCGCGTCGATCTCAAGGCCCATATGGGGCTGATCCTGGCGCACAACCCGCCGAAGCCCACCTGGAGCGCCCATGTCGCTCTCGACGACATCAATCTCGGCCCGCAGTTTTCCGGTCGCAAGATCGGCGATCTGGATGGCACGCTCGACATCGACAACCTGACCGCACGGCTCAACGCCAAAGGGAAGATCGATGATGTGCCGGCCGATATCACTCTGGTCGAACCGGTGGGGCCGGGCTCTCCGACAAAGCGCGAGCGGATCATCAAGACCGTTCTCAACAACGATCAGCGAGAAAAACTCGCTCCCGGTCTCTCCGATGTCATTGATGGGACGGTGACGGCGCAGTTGACGCGGATCGACGAAACCCGTCAGGCGGTCCTGCTCGATCTCAGCCGGGCCACTCTTTCCGTTCCGTGGCTGGGCTGGACCAAGGGCGGCGGCATTCCGGCCAAGGCGCAATTCGAGCTGTCCGACACGGGTGAGCGTGCCGACATTCGCAATTTCGAGCTCTCCGGCGACGGTTTTGGTGCGCGCGGCAGCTTCGTGCTTAATGGCGGGAGCCTGACGTCCGCGGACTTCTCGCATATGCAGCTCTCGCCTTCCGACAATTATGCGGTGAGCGTCAAGCGCGCCAAGGGCAATTTCGACGTCTCGATCAGCGGCTCGGTCGTCGATATGCGGCCTGTCGTCACCAAGATACGCGGAGGCGGAAAGAGCGGCAGCGCCGCCAAGCGGGGTGGCGACGATACGAGCAACGCCACCGTGCGCGGCAAGCTCGACCGCATGATCGGCTTCAACGACCAGACCCTTTCGAATGTGGCGTTCCTGTTTTCAAGCCGCGGCGGCAATATCTCGACGGCCGATTTTTCCGGCTCGACGGAAAGCGGGCAGGCGGTCGTCAGCGAGATGAATGCAGGCGAAACGATCTCGATCACCAGCGGCGACGCGGGCGCTATCATCCGCTTCATGAACCTCTACGACAACATGCGCGGCGGGCTCCTGAACCTGCGGCTGAAGGCGCAGGGCGATGCCTGGACCGGTGCCATCGACCTGCGCAATTTCGCGCTGGTCAACGAAGCCAAGCTCCAGTCTCTCGTCGCGACGCCTGACCAGGAGGGCCGCACCCTGAGTACGGCCACGAAAAAGAACATCGACGTCAATTCGGCAAAATTCCAGCGCGGTTTTGCAAGCCTGCTTTATCGGAATGGCGCGTTCGCCATAGAAAACGGCGTGGTGCGCGGCGAGCAGATCGGTGCGACCTTCCAGGGCATGGTGCGCGATGCCAAGGGCAATATGGACATGACCGGGACGTTCATGCCCGCTTACGGCCTGAACCGTCTTTTCGGCGAGCTGCCGCTGATCGGCGCCATTCTCGGCAATGGCCGCGATCGCGGCCTGCTCGGCATCACCTTCAAGCTCGAAGGTCCGTTCGAAAAACCGAGGCTGACCGTCAACCCGCTGTCGCTGATCGCGCCCGGGATTTTCCGCCAGATCTTTGAATTCCAGTAAAAAGGGCCGCGAAAGCGGCCCATTTCAAGTCATTGCCAAGGAGCGTGGTTCAAGCCGGGCGCACCAGGATGTGCTTCTTCTTGCCGAGCGAGAGCTTGATCACGCCGTCGCCGGTGATTTCGCCGGTGCCGATGGTCAGGCGTTCGTCGCTGACGGCCTGGTCGTTGATGCGCACGGCGCCGCCCTGGACGTGACGGCGCGCTTCGCCGTTCGAACCGGCAAGGCCGGCGCGCACGATCAGCGACAGGAGGCCGATCCCGGCTTCGAGATCGGCGGTGGGAACCTCGACAGACGGCAGGTTATCGGAAAGACCGCCTTCCTCGAATGTCTTGCGGGCGGTCTCTGCCGCTTGTTCCGCCGCGGGGCGACCGTGGAGCATGGCCGTGACTTCGGTTGCAAGGATCTTCTTGACCTCGTTGATCTCCGAACCGCCGAGCGCCGAAAGCCTTGCGATCTCGTCCATCGGCAGGGTCGTGTAGAGTTTCAGGAAGCGCGGCACGTCGGCATCCTCGGTGTTGCGCCAGTACTGCCAGAAATCATAGGCCGACAGCATGTCCGGGTTGAGCCAGATGGCGCCCGTCGCCGACTTGCCCATCTTGGCGCCGGAGGACGTGGTCAGGAGCGGCGAAGTCAGCGCGAAAAGCTGCTGCGTCCCCATGCGGTGACCGAGGTCGATGCCGTTGACGATATTGCCCCACTGGTCCGAGCCGCCCATCTGCAGCCGGCAGCCGGTCCGCTTGGCCAGTTCCACGAAATCATAGGCCTGGAGGATCATGTAGTTGAATTCCAGGAAGGACAGCGACTGCTCGCGATCGAGGCGCGTCTTGACGCTTTCGAACGACAGCATCCGGTTGACCGAGAAATGCCGGCCGACGTCGCGCAGGAATTCGAGGTAGTTGAGACCGCGCAGCCAGTCGGCATTGTTGATCATCAGCGCTTGCCTCGGCCCTTCGCCATAAGCGAGATAGTTCGAGAAGACGCGCTTGATCGAAGCGATATTGCCTTCGATCGTGTCGATGGTCATCAGCTGGCGGGCTTCGTCCTTGAACGATGGGTCGCCGACCATGCCGGTGCCGCCGCCCATCAGCGAGATCGGCCGGTGGCCGGTCTTCTGCATCCAGTGCAGCATCATGATCTGGATCAGGCTGCCGGCGTGCAGGCTCGGCGCCGTTGGGTCGAAGCCGATATAGCCGGTGACGATTTCCTTCGAAAACAGTTCGTCGAGACCGGTCTCGTCGGAGACCTGGTGGATGAAACCGCGCTCGTCGAGCGTGCGGAGGAAATCGGACTTGAACCTGGACATGATCTAACTCTGGCAGGGTGGGTTTTGGGATATGTGGCCGCGCCTCTAGCACTGTTTTTGCCGGTAATCACTTCAAAAGTGATGTTGGGTGTGATCAGCGCCCCGAATGGACGGCGGCCAGCAAGGGACCATGCAGTTCCCGCGACGCAATAATGAGTGCGAAAAGGCAGTTTATGCATTAACGGTTTCTTGTTTCGTGCGCTTTTAACATCCGGCCCGGACACGGTAACCGGGTGGTTTGCAGGTCTCCTGCTTGATGGGGCTGATGAACGGGGCTGCCTTTTTCCTCGCGGTGAATTTTATCATCGCCATATGCTTCGGTGCGGTTTTCGTTGTGGTTTCCACACGCAGCCGCTCGCGGACGGCCGCGCTCTGGTTTGCCGCCGCTTTTACCGTCGCCTCGCTCTCGGCAGTCTGCGAACTGATGGTCGCCTATGCGTATCTCACGAAGTTCTGGGCAATCTGCGCCTTTGCATCGGTGCTCGCCGGCATGACCTTGCTCAGGGTCGGTGTCGGCGCTCTCTACGGCCGGAAGGTCGCGCCCGTCTGGGCGGGCTGTTTCCTGGTGGCGGGCATCGCTCTCGACCTGCTGATCTACGACCTGCCGCGCGGAACGGCTGCGCATGCCTTTTCCTACCAGACACCGTTTGCCCTGGTGCTCCTTTCGAGTGCGGCGGCCGTCTTTTCATCGAACCGCCGCCTGGCGATCGACCGGGCGCTTGGTTACCTGCTGCTGGCGACCGGCCTGCATTTCTTCGCCAAGGCAAGCCTTGCGGTGATTGCCGGGGCGGGCACGACCGCCAAGGATTATATCGGCACCAATTACGCGCTGATCTCGCAAAGCTCGACGGCCGTGCTGATGGTGGCGGTCGGATTGACGCTGCTGTCGGTTCTCGTCCTGGAGATCATGGCGGACGAGCGCAGCAATTCGGAAAAGGATGCACTTTCCGGTCTCGCCAATCGCCGCGGGTTCGAGAATGGCGTGAAGGCCGCGATGGCGCTGGCGCCAAGGGTCGCGCACGCGGTTATCATTTGCGATCTCGATCATTTCAAACGCATCAACGATACCTACGGCCACCACGTGGGTGACCTGGTGATCCAGGCCTTCGGCGATCTCTTGCGGGCAAGCGCTGCCAAGAATGCCGTGGTCGGCCGTATCGGCGGCGAGGAATTCGCGATTTTCCTGCCGAGCACGACGCTCGACATGGCGACGATATCTGCGCAGGCGCTCAGGGCCGGGACGATGGAGATGGCCGTCGCTGGGCTTGCTCCCTCCTTCGCGGTGACCGCGAGTTTCGGTGTCGCGGAGCTTGCGCCAGGCGGCGATCTTGCGGGGACGATGCGGGACGCCGATGCCGCTCTCTACGAAGCCAAGCGCTCCGGCCGCAATCGTGTCAGGCAGGCGCGGCACATCGGCTCTCCAGAGCCGAAATCGATCAAAGCCGTCAAATGAAAACGGCCGCCGAAGCGGCCGTTCCCAGCGGTTTTTGAAAGCGATCAGCGAATGCGCTTGGCTGCCGGTTCCGGCACCAGCTCGCCGTTGAGGCGTCGGTCGAGATAGTCTTCGCATTCGCCCATCAGCGTATCCACCTGACCGTTGAAGAAGTGATTGGCGCCCTCGACCATCCGGTGCGTGATCAGGATGCCCTTCTGCGTCTTCAGCTTTTCCACGAGCCCGTTGACGTCCTTTTCGGGTGCCACCTTGTCGCTGTCGCCGTTGATGATCAAGCCGGACGACGGGCAGGGTGCGAGGAACGAGAAGTCGTAGATGTTCGGCTGCGGGGCGATCGACATGAATCCCTCGATCTCGGGACGGCGCATCAGCAACTGCATGCCGATCCAGGCGCCGAAGGAGTAACCGGCGACCCAACAGCTCTTCGAATCGGGATGCAGGCTCTGCACCCAGTCGAGCGCCGAGGCCGCATCCGAAAGTTCGCCGGCGCCGTGGTCGAATTCACCCTGGCTACGCCCGATACCGCGGAAGTTGAACCGGAGCGTGGTAAAACCGCGCTTCTGGAACATGTAAAAGAGCTGGTAGACGATCTGGTTGTTCATCGTGCCGCCAAACTGCGGATGCGGGTGCAGGATGATGGCGATCGGGGCGCTCTTTTCCTTGGATGGCTGGTAACGACCTTCAAGGCGGCCGGCTGGGCCGTTGAAAATGACTTCGGGCATCGGTACTCCGGTCAATATGTTCAGGTTCTAGGCGAGTATCACGTCGAGTTTGACTTGACGAAGCCGCTCAGCTTTTCTAAAACTCAGTTTAGAACCATTCGAAACTTTGGGCGGCTTTCATTTGCGCGCCCGATGCGATGTCTCTTAAGGCAAGGCTGACGGAAATTTCAAGGAAAATGCGGTTTCCGGCCAGCTATATGTAACTCGACTGCTATCTAGAAACGAAAGCCTATCAGGCAATGGCGCTGAATCGCACTTATCTGGACTGGAACGCGACCGCGCCCTTGAGCGCGCCGGCCCGCGCCGCCATGCTGGATGCGCTGCAATTGCCGGGAAATGCCTCGTCGGTCCATGGCGAGGGCAGGGCGGCACGTGCGGCAATCGACAGGGCGCGCCGGCAGGTGGCGGCGCTGGTCGGTGCGGATCCTGCGCATGTGACCTTCGTCAGCGGCGCGACGGAAGCCGCCAATCACGTCCTGACCCCGGATTTCCGCATGGGCCGGGCGCCTTTGACGATGAGCCGCGTCTATGTCTCGGCAATCGAGCATCCGGCGATCCGCGAAGGCGGCCGTTTCGATCCGGCCCAGGTGACCGAAGTACCGGTGACGCCGGCCGGTATCGTTGATCTTTCAGAACTGGAAACGCTGCTGGCTGCGCATGATCGCAGCACCGGCATGCCGATGGTCGCCGTGATGCTGGTCAACAACGAGACCGGCATCGTCCAGCCCGTGCGGGAAGCGGCGGCGATCGCCCATGCCCATGGCGGCTTGATGGTGGTAGACGTTGTTCAGGCGGTCGGCCGCATTCCGGTGGACATCAATGCGCTGGATGCGGATTTCCTGATCCTGTCGTCGCACAAGATCGGCGGTCCGAAGGGCGTCGGCGCACTCGTGTCGCGCGGCGAAGTGCTGATGCCGAAACCGCTGATCCGTGGCGGCGGGCAGGAAAAGGGCCATCGCTCCGGCACCGAGAATTTCCATGCCGTCGTCGGGTTCGGCGCGGCGGCCCAGGCGGTGCGTGAAAACCTTCATGAACGCAATGCCGCGATCGAAGAGTTGCGCAACCGGCTGGAAGCCGGAATGCGTCAGGCTGCCCCGGATGCCATTATCCATGGCGATGGAGTTCTGCGCGTGGCGAATACCTGCTTTTTCACTTTGCCGGGGCTGAAATCGGAAACCGGCCAGATCGCCTTCGATCTCGAAGGTATCGCCCTGTCCGCCGGTTCCGCCTGTTCGGCGGGAAAGGTTGGCGAGAGCCATGTTTTGACGGCCATGGGGCGCGATCCGAAGCTCGGGGCCCTCAGGATTTCGCTCGGCGTCGACACGACGCAAGACGATATCGCGCGGGCGCTTGCCGCCTTCGCCAAGATTGCCGGCCGGCGAAAACCGGCGGGGGAGGCGGCATGACCGCTTCCAAAATTGCGCATGCGCAAATTTCCGCTTGCCAAAAGGTGTGAAAACCGCCTTCTGGCGCCTACATAAGGGAGGCGATTGTCCCCCCGGATTGATGACAAGAATTGCCGGAATTTGAACCGGCAAGAATTGGAGTATGACATGGCTGCCGTGCAGGAAACGATCGATCAGGTTCGCCAGATCGATGTGGACCAGTACAAATACGGTTTCGAAACCGTCATCGAAGTGGACAAGGCGCCAAAAGGTCTTTCGGAAGATATCATCCGTTTCATCTCTGCCAAGAAGCAGGAGCCGGAATGGATGCTGGAATGGCGTCTCGACGCCTATCGTCGCTGGCTAACCATGGAAGAGCCCACCTGGGCACGCGTCGAATATCCGAAGATCGACTTCAACGACCTCTACTACTACGCCGCTCCGAAAAGCACTGCCGGCCCGAAGTCGCTTGAAGAAGTCGATCCGGAGCTGTTGAGGGTCTACGAGAAGCTCGGGATTCCGCTGCGCGAGCAGGAAATTCTGGCCGGCGTCGAGACGCCGCGGGTGGCCGTCGATGCCGTCTTCGACTCGGTCTCGGTCGTGACGACGTTCAAGAAAGAGCTGCAGAAGGCCGGCGTGATCTTCATGTCGATCTCCGAAGCGATCCGCGAACATCCTGAGCTGATCAAGAAATATCTGGGCTCGGTCGTTCCCACCTCGGACAATTTCTACGCGACGCTGAACGCCGCCGTGTTCACCGACGGTTCCTTCGTCTTCGTGCCGAAGGGCGTGCGGTGCCCGATGGAGCTCTCCACCTATTTCCGCATCAATGAAAAGAATACCGGCCAGTTCGAGCGTACGCTGATCATCGCCGAGGAAGGCGCTTACGTTTCCTACCTCGAAGGCTGCACGGCGCCGCAGCGCGACGAGAACCAGCTTCATGCCGCCGTCGTCGAGCTCGTCGCCCTCGATGACGCCGAGATCAAGTATTCGACGGTGCAGAACTGGTATCCGGGCGATGCGCAAGGGAAAGGCGGCATCTACAACTTCGTCACCAAGCGCGGCGATTGCCGTGGCGCCCGCTCGAAGATCTCCTGGACTCAGGTCGAGACCGGGTCTGCGATCACCTGGAAATATCCGAGCTGCATCCTTCGCGGCGACGACTCGCGCGGCGAGTTCTATTCGATCGCAGTTTCCAACGGTTATCAGCAGATCGACAGCGGCACCAAGATGATCCATCTCGGCAAGAACACGTCGAGCCGCATCATCTCCAAGGGCATTTCCGCCGGCAATTCGAACAATACCTATCGCGGCCAGGTGTCGATCAACCGCAGGGCTTCGAATGCGCGCAACTTCACCAATTGCGACTCGCTGCTGATCGGCGACCAGTGCGGCGCCCATACCGTGCCCTATATCGACGTGAAGAACGCATCGGCGCAGATCGAGCACGAAGCGACGACCTCGAAGATTTCCGAGGACCAGAAGTTCTACGTCATGCAGCGCGGTATTCCCGAAGAGGAAGCCATCGCGCTGATCGTCAACGGCTTCGTCAAGGACGTCATCCAGCAGTTGCCGATGGAATTTGCCGTCGAGGCCCAGAAGCTGATCGGCATCTCGCTCGAAGGCTCCGTGGGCTAATGGCCCGCTGTCCGAATATCGCGCACTGACGCGTCACCGAATAAATCCGGAAGGATAAGAAACATGCTTGAGATCAAGAACCTGCACGCCCGTATCGCCGAAGACGGCACCGAAATCATCCGCGGCCTGAACCTCACCGTGAAGGCCGGCGAAATCGCCGCCATCATGGGCCCGAACGGTTCCGGCAAGTCGACGCTCTCCTACATCCTGTCGGGCCGCCAGGACTACGAAGTTACCGAGGGCGATATCCTGTACAATGGCGAGAGCATTCTCGAACTCGACCCCGCCGAACGCGCGTCCAAGGGCATCTTCCTCGCCTTCCAGTATCCGCTCGAAATTCCGGGCGTCGCCACCATGCAGTTCCTGAAAGTTGCGATGAACGAGCAGCGCAAGGCCCGTGGCGAACCCGAACTGACGACGCCGGACTTCATCCGCCGCGTCAAGGAAGCAGCCGAAAAGCTGAAGATCGACCAGGCCATGCTGCGCCGTCCGCTCAACGTCGGTTTCTCCGGTGGCGAGAAGAAGCGCGCCGAAATCCTGCAGATGGCGCTGCTGGAGCCGAAACTTTGCATCCTCGACGAGACCGACAGCGGCCTCGACATCGATGCGCTGAAGATCGTCGCCGACGGCGTCAACGCGCTGAAGTCGCCGGATCGCGCCACGATCGTCATCACCCACTACCAGCGCCTGCTCGACTATATCGTGCCGGACACGGTCCACGTCCTCTACAAGGGCCAGATCATCCGCTCCGGCGACAAGGCGCTTGCGCTTGAGCTGGAAGAGAACGGCTATGCCGATATCATCGGAGAAGCGGCTTAAGCGGCCCCAGGGAAGGATGTTGTCATGAACATGCAGACGACAAGCCGTCTCACGGCTGCCGAAACCGCGTTGGTCGAAGCCTTCGGCGCCCAGATCGGCGAGCTGCCGGGCAATGGCGCCGTCATCGGCACGCGTGACCGGCTGCTGGACGAGCTCAAGAAGGCCGGCCTGCCGACCCGCCGCATCGAGGCCTGGCATTATACCGACCTCAAGAACCTGCTGCGCAGCGTCCCCGACGTGACGCTGGTGTCCGCCATCGATCCGATCGCGCCGCTGGTCGAGGGATCGAAGGTCCTTTCGATCCTGCAGGGTGAAGCCGACGCGAAGGCTGCCGTTGACGGCGTCGAGATCGCGCTTTTCAAGGACAGGCTCGCCGACGGTTCGGCCGCTGCCGGCTTGACGGCGCTCGACAAGGACGACGCGATCGGCCGCATCAACGGCAGTTTCGTGCGCGATGGTTATGCGATCACGGTTCCGGCCAATACGGAATTGGACGCGCCGATCGAACTGCAGGCCCTGCATGCCGCGGGCCAGGTCCATACGCGCTTCCCGGTTTCGTTCGGTGCCGTTTCCAAGGCGACGATCATCGAACGTCACCGGTCGGTGGCCGAAGGCGCTGCACTCGTGTCCTCGATCAGTGACATCACGCTGGAAGACGGCGCCGACATCACCTGGATCATCCTGCAGCAGCAGGCCGCAGAGGACACCCATCTCGGTCAGATCCGCGTAAAGCTCGGCACTGATGCCAAGCTGCGCCTGTTCGTCATCAATGCCGGCGGCAAGCTGGTGCGCCAGGAACTGCGAATCGACGTGGCCGGTGAGGGCGCCGAACTGACACTGCGGGGCGTCAACCTCCTCGGTGCCGAAAGCCACACGGACGTCACGCTGGTTCTCGGCCACAACGTGCCGAACACCAATTCGACGGAAATCATCCGCAACGTCGTGTTCGACCGCGCCAACGGCGTCTTCCAGGGCATGATCCGGGTCGCTCCCGACGCTCAGAAGACCGATGCCAAGATGTCCTGCAACACGCTGCTTCTGACCGACGACGGCGGGTTCTCGGCCAAGCCCGAACTCGAAATCTTCGCCGACGACGTGGTCTGCGGTCATGGCGCGACGGTTGCCGATATCGAGAGCAGCCATCTCTTCTACCTGATGGCGCGCGGCGTTCCGGAGAACAAGGCACGGGCCATGCTGGTCAATGCTTTCGTTGCCGAGATCATCGAGGAACTCGAGGAAGAAAAGCTGGTCGAGGCGCTGGAAGGCGTCATTTCGGCCTGGCTTGAAAAGCATGCCTGATAAGGGGCCTGATATGGACCAGAGCGCACACTCGACGACCTACGATGTGGAAGCGATCCGCCGGGATTTTCCGATCCTGTCGACGATGGTGCACGGCAAACCGCTGGTCTATCTCGACAACGGCGCCTCGGCCCAGAAGCCGCAGGTGGTGATCGACGCGATCAGCCACGCCTATTCCAGCGAATATGCGAACGTCCATCGCGGCCTGCATTTCCTCTCGAACGCGGCGACCGAAGCCTATGAGGCGTCGCGCGAAAAAGTGCGCCGGTTCCTGAATGCCGGTTCGGTGGACGAGATCGTCTTTACCAAGAACTCGACCGAGGCGATCAACACGGTCGCCTACGGCTGGGGCATGCCGAATATCGGTGCCGACGACGAGATCGTCGTGACGATCATGGAGCACCATTCCAACATCGTGCCCTGGCATTTCATCCGCGAGCGGCAGGGCGCCAAGCTGGTCTGGGTGCCGGTCGATGACGATGGTGCCTTCCATATCGAGGATTTTGAAAAGTCTCTCACCGAAAAGACCAAGCTCGTCGCGATCACCCATATGTCGAACGCGCTCGGCACCGTGGTCCCGGTCAAGGAAGTCTGCCGCATCGCCCATGAGCGCGGCATTCCGGTTCTGATCGACGGCAGCCAGGGGGCCGTGCACATGCCGGTCGATGTCCGCGATATCGATTGCGACTGGTATGTGATGACCGGCCACAAGCTCTATGGCCCGTCCGGCATCGGCGTGCTCTACGGCAAGTCGGATCGCCTGAGGCAGATGCGTCCTTTCCAGGGCGGCGGCGAGATGATCGTCGACGTCACCGAGGACATCGTGACCTACAACGATCCGCCGCATCGTTTCGAAGCCGGCACGCCGCCGATCGTCCAGGCGATCGGGCTCGGTTATGCGCTCGACTACATGGACAAAATCGGCCGCGCCGCGATCGCCCGCCACGAGGCGGATCTCGCCGCTTACGCCGCGGAACGCCTGCGCGCCATCAATTCGCTGCGCATCATCGGCAATGCGCCGGGCAAGGGCAGCATCTTCTCCTTCGAGCTTGCCGGTATCCATGCCCATGACGTGTCGATGGTGATCGACCGCAAGGGGGTGGCGGTCCGTGCCGGTACCCATTGTGCCATGCCGCTCTTGAAGCGGTTCGGCGTCACCTCCACATGCAGGGCATCGTTCGGCATGTACAATACCCGTGCCGAAGTGGATGCGCTGGCCGATGCGCTCGACTACGCCCGCAATTTCTTTGGCTAATTTCTTGTTTGGGGAGCCTTGTGATGGCTGTCGACGAAACGGAACTGAAATGGGATGCCCGCGAAGGGATCATCCAATCCGCCATCCCGGCCGATGAACTGGCGCGCCTGAGCGACGACATCATCGGAGCGCTGAAAACCGTCTATGATCCGGAAATCCCTGCCGACATCTTCGAACTCGGTCTGATCTACAAGATCGATATCGAAGACGACCGCATGGTGAAGATCATGATGACGCTGACCGCACCGGGCTGCCCGGTCGCCGGCGAAATGCCGGGCTGGGTGGAAAACGCCGTCGGCGCCGTCGAGGGCGTGTCCGGCGTCGAGGTCGAAATGACCTTCGATCCGCCGTGGACGCCGGAGCGCATGTCCGAAGAAGCCCAGGTGGCTGTCGGCTGGTATTGATCGCTTAATCGGTCGGTACTACATTTGAATCGTGAAACACCGGACCTTGAATCCGTGTGCGGAAGGAGAATGAGCCCATGGGCTTTGCAGTGATGACGATGACCGATGCCGCCGCCACCCGCGTCAAACAGCTCGTCGCCAATTCCGGACCGGAGGCCAAAGGCCTGCGTGTCGGGATCAAGAAGGGCGGCTGTGCCGGCATGGAATATACCGTCGATCTCGTCACCGAGCCGAATGCGAAGGACGACAGGATCGAGCATGACGGCGCCGCCGTCTGGATCGAGCCTTCGGCGGTGCTCTATCTCCTCGGCACCCAGATGGATTTCGAAGTGACGCAGATGCGCTCGGGCTTCACCTTCGTCAATCCGAACCAGACGTCTGCCTGCGGTTGCGGCGAGTCGGTCGAGCTGAAGCCTGCGGATCTCGCTGCGCTCGCAAAGCAGCGCGAAACAGAAGTCCGCGCCTGATTACCTCATGAATTCGTCATATGGGCGAGGAGCGCCTCCATCGCTTCTCGTGCCGCTTCGACGTCGCCCGCCCTTATGGCGCGGATGACGGCGACATGCCGGGTCACCGCCTGATCGAGCCGTTCGATTGAGGCTGTCGAAAACCACCGCCGCCGGCTATGGGTCTGAAGTGGTGCCAGTGCCGTGGTCAGGAAGCGGTTGGGGCAGGCCTCTTCCAGGATTTCGTCGAAACGCTTGTCGGCCTCCAGAAAGCCGGGAATATCACCGGTGACCGCAGCGGCACCCATTGCCCGTGCGCAGTCGAGGAGGGCGGTGCGCTGTTCCTCGTCGGCGTGTTCGGCGACCAGCATTGCGGCAGCCGGTTCGAGCTGGCGCCGCACCTGCATGATGGCATCATGGTCGCTCTCGATGATCTCGGTGACCTGCAGCCCGACGCGCGGGCGTACCCTCATCAGTCCCTGCCATTCGAGCTTCTGAATCGCTTCGCGCACCGGTGTGCGCCCCTGGCCAGCAAGGCCTATGAGTTGCTTTTCCGTGACCAGTGCGCCGGGCTGCAACTGCATGGTGACGATCAGGTTTTCGAGCTGGCGATAGGCCTGCCTGCTGAGCGATTCCGCCTCGGATGCCATGCGCCTCATCCTCCCTGATATATCACAGAGTGCCATGTCGCATTCGGAATAGCAATGGAGGCTGATATATCAGCTAAAGGTATGCAATTGTCGGCAGCGCTCTTGCCAAGCGCCGCCGCTTATTCGTGGCGAAGCGCTTCGATGGGATTGAGTTGAGCCGCACGGCGAGCGGGGAAATAGCCGAAGACCATGCCGATCGCCGCCGAGAAGGCAAAGGCAAGCAGGATGATCGTCGGGCTCGCGACGAAAGGCACGCCGAGGAAGCTCACCACGCCGTAGGCGAGCGCAAGGCCGGCAACGATGCCGCTGACGCCGCCGAAGATCGACAGCATGACCGCCTCGACGAGGAACTGCGTCAGGACCTGTCGCTCCAGCGCGCCGATCGCCAGCCGAATGCCGATCTCGCGGGTACGTTCGGTGACCGAAACCAGCATGATGTTCATGATGCCGATACCGCCGACCAAGAGGCTGACCGCCGCGACCGCGCCGAGCAGACCCGTCAGAAGCACCGTCGTGCCGGTCATCGCGGCAGCGATCTGAGACATGTCGTTGACCGAGAAGTCGTCCTCGCGGCCGATCGCGATCCTGCGCCGTTCGCGCAGCAGGCTTTCGACGTCCGACTGGACCTTGGTGGTCGCCACGCCGTCCTGCGCCGACAGGATGATACTGCTGATCGTCGTCGTGCCGCCGATCCGCCGCTGGTGCAGTTTTAGCGGCATGAGCACGGTATCGTCCTGGTCGTCGCCCATGCCGGACTGGCCCTTGACGGCGAGCACGCCGACAACCGGGCATGCGACATTGCTGACGCGGATATTCTGCCCGACCGGGTTGGCCGCGCCGAAAAGTTCCTTGCGCACCGTCTCGCCGATGATGCAGGCGGCCTGGCTGCCGCGGTCCTCGTTGGCGAGGAATTGCCGGCCGAGTGCGAGGTCCCAGTCCTGGGCGATCAGGTAGTCGTTGGTGGTGCCGATCACGCTCGACGAATGGTTGGCGCCGCCGGCGATCACGGTTGCCGTGCCCCGGTTCAGCGGCGCCACGGCGCGCAGCCCGGTTACCTGTTCCTGGATCGCCAGGACGTCCTTGTCGCTGAAGCGCTTTGCCTCGCTGCTGGCGCGTCCCGGCCCCCACTGGCCGGGGCGGACGAACAGCGTATTGGTGCCGAGGCGGGAAAGTTCGGCCTGAACCTTCGCCGTCGTACCATTGCCGACGGTCACCATGGCAATCACGGCCGCGACGCCGATCACCACGCCGAGAACGGTCAGGAAGGAGCGCAGCATGTTGCGGCTGATCGCCCGCCAGGCCAGTTTGGCCGTCTCAAAGAACATGGTCGTGATCCTTCACCTGCGCCTGATCGGAGGCGAGATGGCCGTCGACGAAGCGCAGCAGCCGCTTGCCATAGGCTGCGATGTCCTCTTCGTGGGTGACCATGATCACGGTGATGCCGTTGTCGCGATTGAGCCGGGTGATCAGCTCCATGATCTCGGTGCTGGTTTTTGTGTCGAGATTGCCGGTCGGCTCGTCGGCGAGCAGCACCGCCGGGTCGGCGACGATGGCGCGCGCGATCGCCACGCGCTGCTGCTGGCCGCCGGACAGTTCCTGGGTCGTATGGCCTTCGCGGCCCTTGAGGCCCACCTGTTCCAACGCGACCATTGCGCGCTTGCGCCGCTCGCGGTGATCCATGCCGCGATAGATGAGCGGCAGTTCGACATTCTCGACGGCGGACGTGCGGGCAAGCAGGTTGAACCCCTGGAACACGAAGCCGAGCATGTGACGCCGCAGCAGCGTCAGCTGCGCGCGGTCGAATCCGCTCGTCGGAATGCCCTGGAACAGGTATTCGCCGGAGGTGGGCACGTCGAGCCCGCCGATAATGTTCATCGCCGTGGATTTGCCCGAGCCGGACGGCCCCATGATCGATACGAACTCGCCCGCCGTGATCGACAGGTCGATACGGTCCAGCGCACGGATGGTCGCTTCGCCGTGCCCGTAGAATTTCGAGACCTGTCTGAAGGTGATGATGGGAGGAAGCGTCATCGGAGCCTCCTCAGGTCGCTCGGGCGACAGCGTCGGTGATCAGGAGATCGCCATCCTTTATCTCGCCGGATTTCAGAACCGTGAACTGCCCGTCGGTCGGCCCGGTTTCGACCTGAACCCGTGTCGGCACGCCGGCGCGCAGAACCCAGACGGCACGCCCAGCACTCGAAGCTTCGTTGCCACCGCGATTGCCGCGTGGACGGGGCGGCGCGAAAAGCCGGGTGAGGAAATTGCCGCGGCTGCGTGCCGTCGTCGGCGGCGAGTAGCGCAGTGCCGCATTCGGCACGAGGAGCGCGTCGGTGACCGATTGCACGGTGATGTCCGCGGTTGCCGTCATGCCGGGACGCAGCAGAAGATCGGCATTGTCGACCGTCAGGATCGCCTTGTAGGTCACGACGTTGGAAACGGTTTCGGATGCAAAGCGCACCGCCTGGATGGTGGCCGGAAAGCTGCGATCGGGATAGGCGTCGACCGAGAATTTCGCCGACTGGCCTTGCTGGACGTGGCCGACATCCGCCTCGTCGACAGCCACCTGCAGCTCCATGCGCTTCAGGTCGCCGGCAATGGTGAACAGCACCGGCGCATTCAGCGAGGAGGCGACAGTGGCGCCCGGATCCACGTCGCGGGTCAGCACGATCCCGTCGATCGGCGAGACGATCTTGAGCTTGACGAGATTGAGCTCCGACAGCCGCAGATTGGCCTCGGCGGAAAGAACCGACGCCTCGTTGACGGCCTTGGTAGCAAGCGCCGAATCATAGGTGAATTTCGCCGCGTCGAGCTCCTGCTGGGTGGAAATGCGGTTGTTGACGAGGCCGGTCAGGCGGTCGAACGAATTTTTGGCCGAGGCCGCTTCCGCTTCGGCCTTCAGCACGTTGGCCCTTGCGGAAGCCAACTGGGCGCGGGCGCTCTGGACATCCGCTTCCTGCTTGTTGGTATCGAGTTCCGCCAGCACGTCGCCCTGTTTCACCGCGCTGTTGTAGCTGACATTGACCTTGCGGACGGTACCCGACAATTCGCTCGATATGTCCACCTGATCGGTCGGCTGGACCGAGCCGGTCGCCGTGACGATGACCGAGAGGCCGCCGCGCTTTGCCGGCTGGGTGGTGTAGTCATAGCGTGGGCCGCTGCTGCCCAAATAGCTGTAGGCGCCTGCCGCGGCGGCAACGACAACGATCAGGACCGTCGGCCAGACCCAGCGGCGCTTCTTGCGCTGGTTTCCCGAAGTGGCCAGGATCGCGGCGAGATCGGGCGTGCCGCTGGTCTTTGTTGCCGGGTCAGGGGTATTCTGCACGTTCAACGGTCTGTCCTTTGCTGGGTAGCGATACAACCGGGGCTAAATCTCCCGCTGCGCCGTCCTGCGGCGCAAATCCGCCGGAAGCGTGGTCGCCGGACGATATTCTTCTGCTCTCTCAATGACATGAAACCGGAAGCGAAAAAACTTAAATATCGGTAATCTAGGGAATGTAAGAATATTTTCCGACCCACCGTGCCTTGGAATGCGAACGATAGTAATGGGTCGTAAAGTTATGGACATTTTGGAAGTATTGCTTTCGAAAAATTCTCTGTTCCCGCCGTCGCTTTCCTATCTATTCTAATGGAGGTGGGCACCCACCACGCTGCGGCCGATCTTGTGTTCGCCGTGATCAGCAAAACCGAGGCTACGTTCAAGCGCTTTTATGCCTCACCGAGGGCGTGCACCGCAGTTCCGGTTGTTCAATGCGGGCGGCGTGTTTGTGAAGCGGCTCCCAATTTCGGAGAGCATGCATCGATATCTTCATTCATGCGTTGTCGAGGCGCAGAAAAGGAGATTTCCAATGATCGATGCTGCAAGAATCAAGGAACATGCCGAAGTCATTGGCGCCGATGGCGTCCATATTGGAACGGTCGACCGTGTCGAAGGCAGCCGTATCAAGCTGACCAGGAAGGACAGCGGCGAAGGCGGCCATCGAGGTCACCATCACTTCATTCCGCTGGAGCTTGTCGCCGATATCGAAGGGGACAGAGTTCGTCTTTCGGCAGACGGCGATGTCGCGGTCACATTCGAGGAAGAAGAGGGCGGCAAGGCCGTCCATTGACTGATCGACATAAAGAGGCCGGCGCCTGGAAAGCGGCGCCGGCCTTTTCGTGTTTCGGATCGCAATTTCAGCGCGTCGAAGTCACTGTGTGGAACCCGGAACGCCGAAGCGTTCCGGCAGGAAGGCGGTCTCTGCCGGAGGGCCGCTGAGGCGATCGGACTTCGTGCTTGCGACCGGTCCGGCGGGATGCATCAGAAGCGCGACGACAAGGCCGCCCGCGATGGCGGATCCCAAGGCAATCAGGACATTCTGGGCGCTCATGGCTACGTCTCCTTTATAGCCTGACAACCCCCGGAAAACCGGAAGGTTCCGGCGGGACCGGAACCTTGGGATCAATGTGGCGTGACAGGCGGTCAGGCCTTTTCACGCGCCGTCTTGAGGGCTGTTGCCCACCAGGAAAGGTCGTCCAGCATGGTCTTCACGCCGGGTTCCAGATGGGTGAGTTCCGACAGCGCCTTGCCCTGCTGCCAGACCGCGAAGAAATCGGCGCCCTGGATATGTACGCCCGGACGGGTCGGAGCCATCTGGAGCTCGACTGCGATCGTGCGGAAGTGTTCCACCGCACGGGCGCCGCCGACGCTGCCATAACCGACGGCTGCCGCCGGCTTGCGGTTCCATTCCGGATAGGAAAAGTCGAGCGCATTCTTGAGCGCCGCCGTGATGGAGCGGTTGTACTCGGCAATCACGAAGATATAGCCGTCGAATTCGGCGACCTTCTTCTGCCAGCGCTGGCCGACTTCGTTTTCGGTGGGGACCCAGGCGTTCGACGCCTTTTCATTGAAGAACGGCAGCGGGAAATCGCGCAAGTCGACGATCTCGAATTCCATGTCGTCGCGCTTGGATGCCGTATCATAGATCCACTGTGCCGGCTTGTCGCCGAACCGGACGTCGCGCGTGCTGCTGATGATGATTGCGATCTTTGGCTTGGTCATAAAAACCTCTCAGGCGTGAAAGATGGATTGGGGCGGGACCGCAGGAATATTGGGGGTGAGGCCGAAGTGGTCAAGCCGATCCTCGGGGACAGGCGGAAAAGATCAATCGCCTGATGCAACCGTGTCAGTTTTGAGCCGAGAGTTCCATGGGTGAAGCCATGATGTCGCCACCGCCAAGCGACTGGTCGGCATATTTGAATGCCAGGATACTGAGTACGGAAACAATCATGACCACGAATATAATGCGCATAAGGATGCTCCTTCGGCCGGGCAAACGCCCTGCGCCTGCGAAGGTTCCGGCGCCGGTTTCGTCAGAAGATGGTAATTCACGCTTAAGTTTTGGTTAAAGCGAGATTGACTCTACCGTTATGGCGCGCCTGACTTTCATGAGGCGGCTCCCATCTAAGCCGGCATGACTGAGTTCCATATGACGTGGATGACGGCGGCCGCCGAAGCAAGGAGCTATCGGCGGATGTACATCCTGGCGGCCGAGATCGTGAGCAGCGAAGCCGCTCCCGGCGACTTGAAGAGAGCGGCCCGTCGGGTGGCGCGGGCTCTGGAGGACGTCGTGGACAAACCCATCGCCGAGGCGCTGGTGCTTGCTCGGGCGCGGGCGAGATTTTCAGAACTCGTCGCTGCGTTGGGGGAGATCGAAGGTGGGACAAAACGACCGCCGCCCGGTCGCGACAACCGGGCGGCGCGGAGACGATAAGGCGAGGCCGGGGCTCAGCCGATCGAGAAGGGAACCGCGACGAAGGTCTGGCTTTCGCCGCGCTGGATGAGCAGCAGGACCGACTTGCGCCCGGACTTGCCGGCTTCGGCGACCGCCGCCTTGGCTTCCTTGGCGGACTTGACCGGCTGCTGGTTGATCGAGACGATGACGTCTCCGGGTTGCAGGCCGGCATCGGCAGCCGGCTTGTCGGGAGCGACGCTTTCGATCACGGCACCGTTTTCCCGGCGCGGCAGGTTGAGCGCCTCGCGGATATCCGGCGTGAGGTCGGCAAGACCGACGCCGATGGTCGGAACGCGCTGGGCACCTTGCGTGGACTTGCTGCCATTGTCTGCCGAAGCCTGCTGCTGGTCGGGCTCGTTGCCGCCGACGGTGATGCTGAGATTGCGGCTTTGACCCTGACGCCAGACGGTCAGATCTTCCTTGGCGCCGGGTGTCAGGTCGGCGACCATGCGCGACAGGTCCCGCGGCGACTTGACCTGCTGGCCGCCGAGCGCGGTGATGACGTCGCCGGTCCGGACACCGGCCTTGGCGGCCGGCGTGTCGTCGTTGACATTGGCGACCAGCGCGCCTTCCGGCTTGTCGAGGCCTATGGCACTCGCCACATCCGCCGTCACCGGCTGGATCTGCACGCCGATAAAGCCATGCTCGATCGAGCCGTCCTTCATCAGCTTGGCGACGACCTTCCGGGCCTGGTCGGAAGGGATGGCGAAACCGACCCCGACGCTACCGCCGTTCGGCGAGTAGATCGCCGTGTTGATACCCACGACCTTGCCTTCGAGATCGACCAGCGGGCCGCCGGAATTGCCGTGGTTGATCGGCGCATCGATCTGGATGAAATCGTCATAGGGGCCGCTGTGAAGATCGCGACCGCGGGCCGAAACGATGCCGGCGGTGACGGTCGTACCGATGCCGAACGGATTGCCGATCGCCAGAATCTGGTCGCCGGCATTGAGCTTGTCCGAATCGCCCCAGGCAATCGTCGCCAAGGGCTTCGGCGCGTCGATCTTGACGACGGCGAGATCGGATTTCGCGTCGGCGCCGATCAGCTTGGCCGGGACCTCGGTGCCGTCGTCGAGGGTCACCTTGATGTCGATCGCGTTGTCGATCACGTGATTGTTGGTGACGATGTAGCCGTCGGCGGTGACGACGAAGCCGGAGCCGAGGGCTTCGGTCCGGGGAGTCTGGCGCTGCTGCGGCATATGACGCGGCATCGGAATGCCCTGCTGGCCGAAGAACTGCCGGAACTGTTCATCGAACGGCGAATTGTCGTCCAAGGGCGAGCTGTCGTTCGAAGCGACGTTTTGCGCCTTCATCGTGGTGGTGATGGTGACGACGGCGGGTTTGTCGGCGGAGACGATCGGTGCGAACGAACCGCCCGGAGCGACGATGCCGGAAACCGGGCCGGAGACGGACGTTGCCGTGGTTGCGGCATCCGCCGCGTTGGTGCCGAGAATGACCGGCACGGAGAGCGGCACTGCGACGATGGCGGCGCCGAGAAGTGCGGCGATCCGATGTCTGCGAAGGATATTTGACATGGAGGTCTTCCTTTCAATCTGCAGCCCCGGCGGCGGGAAGCGCGCATGGGGGCGAAGAGGATCGAAGCCGCGCGAGGAGTGCGGCCGATCGGTTGGGGTCCTGGAGATTTACGAAGCTGAAAAGCCGGCCTTGCAGGGAAGTCGCGGCATCAGGAAACCAGGTTCCCTGGACGGCAGGTGAAACGGCTTCGAACACCTGGCTGTCGCAGTCGATTGCCGGGCGGTCCGGTAAGGTGCATGACCGGGCAGGGCGCCGGCGACACGGGAGTAGGCTGGTTTATCGGGACGAGCGAGCGCATATCTGAGCTCCACCTTCAGCGAACGGTTATCGAACTGGCTCCGCCGTCACGAACTCTCCGCGCATCGGCAGCATTCAGTCTCGAAGCCAGAAATACGCCCATGAGCCTCGAAGGTCAGCTTAATAATAAATAAGGTTTGGGAGGCCGCATCTGCCGAATTTTCGGCTAAATGCTTCGCTCCCACCATATCCTCGATCCCACGAAATAAGATATTTCAAGAGCTTGACGCCGTGCCTGAGTTTTCGCCCGTACGCAGTTGGCCGCCGCAAACATGACGTGGCTGTAATCAACGGCGTGCGCTCTGAAGATGAGCAAATTGTAATGGGTGAGGCGGGGCTTTTTGCGACGCGATTCGGCGTGCCGGGACCTGCGACCGGATCGAAAAAGGACGGCCGACGTGATCTCGTGGCAGCGACGTGACGTCAATCGGTCGCCCGACCCCGTTCTAAAGCTAACGGCAGTCGCGTCCTGATCGGCTTGTGACAGACCGGCTGCACTTCGTCCACCCACATTGTGACGAAGCAGGCGCAGCGATTCTACCCGCCACGGCGAACGAGACAGCGCGCGGAGCCTTGGCCCATGCACCTCAAACCACTGCACTCGCATGGCTTCCGTCTAAGTGTATGATTTATGTGCCCGACCTGAGAGATAGGTGACGTTTTGTACCGGAGACATGGGTAACACTTTTCGCTTTTTTGCGGGAGGTGTTGATGCCGTGGAAAGAGACTTCGGTGATGGAGGAACGTCTGCGTTTTGTCGCCCGGCTGCTTGAGGGCGAAGGCATGAGCGATGTGTGCCGGGAGTTCGGCATCTCGCGAAAGACCGGCTACAAGATCTTCAATCGCTACAGGCAAGCCGGCCTGGAGGCACTGACGGATCGCTCGCGGCGGCCGGTGCGTTACGCCAACCAGCTGCCTGAGCCGGTCGAGGCGATGATCGTCTCATGCAAGAAGAACAAGCCGCATTGGGGTGCCAGGAAGATCAGAGAACTGCTGGTCAGGCGCCTGGCCGGCGATGTGCGCGTGCCGTCCAAGAGCACGGTGCATGCGGTGCTCGATCGACATGGTCTGGTCGCCCATGCCCGCGGGCGACACCGCTTTCGGGCCGAGGGAACCACCCTATCTCAAGCATTGCTGCCGAACGATCTGTGGTGCGCCGACTTCAAGGGCGAGTTCAAGCTCGGTGACGGCCGGATACTGGCAGCCAATGCGATGGACCGGATGCACGATGCTTCGCCCGCTGGACTGAGATTGCGCACGAGCATGGGTCAGAAGGCTATCGCATAGCTCCGACCATGCTACACATATACAGCTTCAGGTCTGCTTTCGAGATTGGATCGATATTCATCAAAAAGCTCCCATACCTTGCCATATGATGGAGCGTCTTCGATGGTATGGTCAACGCCGAGCTCACCAAGCTCGCGGATCGATCGGATGTACATGTCGATGAAGGAGAAACCTGAACTCAGGTCATCGGCGAGAACGCCGAGCCCTTTCGCGGTCTCCTCGTAACCCCATTGGCTGCCCGCTCGCTGGTCAACCCACATCGGCGAAGTGGTCTTTTCTTCAAGGCTCAGCTTGTCCAGCCACTCCACTGTCTTCTTATACATCGTCATCAACGCTTCGGGGCTTTGAGTGACAGCGGCGGAAGCCTGATTGTATTTTGTCGACCAGGCGCGTTGGGCCGCCATAAAGGCCGATTGCAAGCCCCTGCTGCTGAGACATAATGGAATGGGCGATGCCCTTCTCCTCTTCGCTGAAGGCGCCGCTCTTGTCCGTATAGATGGCATTTAGCGCCCGTCGGTCGAGATCACCGAATGCCGCATACCAGTCCACGCCTTCCATGCTATTGATATCGAAAGGCTTCCCTTCCCGGCTCATCTGAGCGTATCGCGCATCAATTGCCCCACGCGCCGCATTTGCGACCTGATCCTTGGTCAACCCGGCTGAGAAAGGTTCTGCAGCCGGGTCTGTGACCGCAAGCGCAAGGTTGTTGGAGGAGTAGCCAGCGCGAGTTGGCATAAAGATTTCGTAGCCGTTCGCCCGAGCGGTCTCGAAGCTGTTCGAGGGCGCCGGGACTTTGCCGGTAGTATCGTACACGCCGATGTCGTCATCGTCCGGGAGAGCGTCCGTGACCAAGGAAACGCTCGCCTTTTCCGAAAGTGGAGCAGGCGCTCTTGGGTTCAAAATGCTCGCAGGCCGATAACTTGCAGCGGTGGAATGGCCGATACCGGGAATACTCATAGATAGCCTCCAGTTGTGGAACTATCTAAACAACCGCAGCTTGTGCGGATCTGACGGCGCGCTGAACTACCCCAGTTTCTGGAATGCCGGAGACTACGTTTCTCATGCGACTGGCTGCTATTCCAGCACAAGCGCCTGAGAAGGCTTTCCCGGGCGGCGCGCGTTGGCGGCCTTGGCATCCAGTTTGTTCTTGAGATGCACTTGCGTAGTGCTTTTCGATCAACTCCACGCTCGTCCGGCAGTTCTTGGCAATCTGGTAGATGTCCGCACCTTCGAGCAGGCGCAGGCAGATATAGGTGTGCCGCAGGCTGTAGGCCGAACGGCGGTTGCCCTGACGGTCAATTTCGGGTCGCAGTCCGTGAGAACCCGGTTGAACTGTTTCTTGTGGTCCTGCGGGAAGACGAGGTCGGTTGGCTTGGGTTTGTTGCGCTTCTTCATCCGCTCGAACGGAAACACCGCGCCCGTGGCTTTTGCAGTAGCCGACGCCGCGCTTGCCGCGCACCTCGATCACCAAGATCCGTTCCTTGCTCTCCGGGTCCTTTTCAATGGTGACGTCACGGTATTCCAACCGGTTGGCTTCGTCGGGCCGCAGGCCGGTATTGGCCATGAACAGGATGAAATCGTGCAACTGCTCGGCCGCATGCTGCCAGTTCAGCTTGAACGCCGATTTCGCCCGGTCGCGGGTATGGGAATAGAGCTGCTTGTATTCCTCGGGCGAAAACCAGGCCCGATGGTTGACCTTGCTGGATGCGCGGTAGGGCGCCGAGAAATCGGGCAGGCGACCTATCCAGCCGTGCCGCAAGGCGGTTTCATGACCTGGCGGAGGTTACCGTCTCATGATGCAAGGTGCTGCGGGACGGGGGCTTACCAGTCCGGCCCTTCGACTGCAGCCGCATCACCCGGTATTCCTGCAAGATACCAGCGGTGGCGGCGCTCAACGCCTTGTCGCCGAAGTAGGGTATCAGGTGATTCTCAAGCTGGGCCTCATGGTCCTTCACGTAGCGGGCATTGCGCTCGCCGCTGGTGATCGCCTCGTACTCCAGAAAAAACTGCTTGGCGGCATCTGCGAAGGTTTTTTCCTTCTTCAGGCCCCCCGCGCGGCTTTTGCCCTTGAGTTCAAAATACCAGTCTTCCGCAAATTCCTTGGCCTGGGACAGGCTGTCGGTTTTGGTGCTGACTCGCCACTCCTTTCCTTCAAGGTAGGTGGAGCACTGCCAGACGGAACTGTGGGGCGACGGTACACACGGACCTTGTCACCAAGCACTTTGTGGGATGCCATTACCCTCAAAACTGTGTGAGGGTATTTTAGCTGGTTTTCGACCAAGTTCAAGGCAGTAAGCCGTTGAATTTATTGGTGAGAGCGCAGGGATTCGAACCCTGGACCTACTGATTAAAAGTCAGTTGCTCTACCGACTGAGCTACGCTCTCCCGCGGCCGCGGGTAAGCGCGTCCTTGAAAGTGCGCGGAACATAGGCAGGTGCCCCCTTGCGGTCAACCCGCAAAAACAGCAAAAATGCGGCTATCTGACGCTTTTCCGCCGCGGTGCGAAAAGGTGATTGGCATTCGCCGCGTTCGGCCATTACCTCAAGCGTAAGACGCGGGCTCCCGGAAAGGCCCGCCATCCGGAGCCACACGTGTCGATTGCCGAAATATCCCTGCTGAGTGCGCTTCTTGCCGGCGCATTGTCGTTTCTCTCTCCCTGCGTGCTGCCGCTCGTGCCGCCTTATCTCTGTTATATGGCGGGCATTTCGGTCGAGCAGTTCCGGGGTGGCGGAGGGGCGGCGGTCATCGATTCGGGGGCCAGAACACGGCGGGCGGTGCTCAAGTCGGCGCTGTTCTTCACGCTCGGCTTCGCGACCGTCTTCGTGGCGCTCGGGGCCGGCGCCTCGACGATCGGCGTTTTGCTGCGTCAGCATCTCGATCTCCTGTCGAAGCTCGGCGGCCTGATCATCATCGTCATGGGCCTGAATTTTCTGGGTGTTTTCAGGATAGGCCTTCTCGCCCGCGAGGCACGCTTCCAGGGCGGCGGCCAGCCGGCGACGCTCTCCGGCGCCTATGTCATGGGACTTGCCTTCGCTTTCGGCTGGACACCCTGCATCGGCCCGGTGCTGGGCGCCATCCTCGGCGTCGCCGCATCCCGTGATACGGTCGGCGAGGGAGCGGCGCTGCTCGCCATCTATTCGCTGGGCCTGGCCGTGCCGTTCTGGATCGCCGCAGGCTTTTCCGGTGCCTTCATGAAGTTCCTCACCCGCTTCCGCCGCCATCTCGGCATGGTCGAGAAGGTCATGGGGGTCTTCCTGATCCTGACCGGGCTCGCTTTCATCTTCGGTTTCGTCACTTCGGCCGCAATCTGGTTCCAGCAGACCTTTCCAATCCTGATGCAAATCGGCTAACGGAAAAGCGTCTTCCAATACGGCCCGGTCAGCGGGCAGGGTACCGATGGCCGATATCATTGCATTGCTGCTGCCCTTCTTCGGGCTGATCCTCATCGGTTATCTGGCCGCGAAGGTGACGAGACAGCCGGCTGAAGCGCTCGGCTGGATGAATACGTTCATCATCTACGCGGCCCTGCCGGCGCTGTTCTTCAAGCTCGTTTCCCGCACCCCCGTCGAGCAGCTGACCCGGGCGGACTTCATCTTCGGCGAGATCGGCGCGACCTACCTGGTCTTCTTCGTTCTCTTCCTGATCGGCTTCTTCTTGCGTCGTAATTCGTTTGCCGATTGCACCATCCAGTCGTTTGCCGGCGCTTACGGCAATATCGGCTATATGGGGCCGGGCCTGGCGCTGCTGGCTTTCGGTGAGGCGGCAGCGGTGCCGGTGGCGCTGATCGTCTGCTTCGAGAACGCCGCGCATTTTATCGTCGCGCCTGCGATGATGGCGGTGGCCGGCGGCGACAGACGTCCGGCCAGCCAAGTGGTCGCCGATATCGTCCGGAAAGTCGTGCTGCACCCGTTCATCATCTCGACGGCGCTCGGATTCTGCTTCGCGGCATTTGCCGTGCAGCCGCCCGCTGCCTTCCAGCGGCTCATCGACTACCTCGCCCAGGCGGCGGCTCCTTGCGCGCTGTTTGCCATGGGGGTGACGCTGGCGCTCCGGCCGATCAAGCGCGTGCCTGTGGAGATCAGCTATATCGCGGCCTTCAAGCTGATCGTGCTGCCGATGACCACCTATGCGGTCCTGTCGCTGATCGGCAATTTCGATCCCGTGTGGATCTATTCCGCGACTTTGCTTTCGGCGCTGCCGACGGCGACCAACGTTTTTGTCATCAGCCAGCAATACGGCGTCTGGCAGGAGAGGGCTTCGGCGAGCATCCTGATCATTACGGCCGCATCGGTGGCAACACTGCCGGTGCTGCTTTACCTCATCAACTCCGGTACCTTACCGCCGGATCTCTTTCCGTAAGGCGTCGACGACGGCGCGCAGCCCACGGCCGGGCTCGATGCCTTCCCGCATCAGCAGGTTTCGCAGCGGCGGCGCGTTGGTGAGGATGTGCAGGCCCGCCGCGCGCAGCATCTGGACGGGCAGGAAATCCGACAGCAGCGAACGGTTGAGGAGATCGACGCCGACTGTGCGGCTGACGATGTCCGGGCCGCGGCGCCGGTTGAAGCGATCGCCGGCATCGGCTGCAATCGGGCGGTCGCTGGTGGCGACAAGCAATTCCGAAAGTGCGATGATGTCGCGCAGCGACAGGTTGAGGCCCTGCGCTCCGATCGGCGGAAAGGCATGTGCGGCCTCGCCGATCAGCGCCAGCCGACCCTTGCCGAACCGTTCCGCCATCAGGCTGGAAAGCGGCCATGCCTGTGCCGTGCCTTCAACGGTCACCTTGCCGAGCATCGATTGCATGCGGTCTTCGACCAGCCGCGACAGCTCCTCGACGGGAAGCTCGACGAGACGGCCGGCTTCATCCGGCTTCACGACCCAGACGAGGCTGGAGCGAAGGCCGGGCAGGGGAACCTGGGTGAACGGTCCGTTTTCCGTATGGACTTCGGTCGAGACATTGCCGTGCGGCAGGGTATGGGCGAAGTTCAATACCACCGCCGACTGGGGATAGGACCAGCGCCGCACGCCGATGCCGGCCGTTTCCCGCGCTTTCGACTGACGCCCGTCCGCACCCACGACGAAATCGACGCTGGCGATCGTGCCGTCCGACAGTGTCAGCATCACTCTCTCGGCCGAGAAATCGAAGGTTTCGACGGTTTGAGCGACGTTGGTAACGTTGGGTTCTGCTGCCACCGCCGCATCCAGCGTTTCCGACAGCGCCCGGTTCGGTATGTTGTAGCCGAAGGCGTAGAGGCCGACATCCTGCGCCCGGAACTGCGCCGTCGGCGCGCGGAGCAGTCGCTTGGTGCCATCGATGATCTGCATGACCGAGAGCGGCGCGGCGGAAGGCGCTATGGCCTCCCAGACGCCAAGCCGTTCGAGAAAGCGAATGGAGTGGTCCATCAGTGCGGTCGTACGCTCGTCGGTTTTCGCGGCGGAGGGCGCGATCATAGCCACCTTGCGGCCGGCGCGCGCGAGCGCCAATGCGGCAACCGATCCGGCCAGTCCCCCGCCCACCACGGCGATCTCGAAATGCTGCATGTCCGTCGTCCTGCTCTGCAAAAATCTGCTCTCGATTATCTAGAGCTTCGGGGCGGGCATATCCATGGGGCACGGCAGCGCAGCATGGAAAAAGCAATGCTCTATCTCTTGCGGCGGGGCCAAGCCGGTTGCAATGCGCGGTGATTGGCCGCATACCTCGCCGGATGAGGGAAGGCGGGACTGACGCGTGATTAGACGAATCTTCAATTACAGAAAAGTTCCGTATGCCGAAATCCGTGCCTTCTCGGTTCACCTCCTGACGGCATCAGGTTCGTTCCTCGCTTTCCTCGGGGTCGTCGCGGCAGCCGAGCATCGCTTTGTCGACATGTTCTGGTGGCTGGGGCTGGCGCTCCTGGTCGACGGCATCGATGGACCGATCGCCCGCAAGGTGCGGGTCAAGGAAGTCCTGCCCAACTGGTCGGGCGACACGCTCGACAACATCATCGACTATGTGACCTACGTGCTGTTGCCGGCGTTTGCGCTTTACCAGAGCGGCATGATCGGGGAGCCATGGTCCTTCGTCGCCGCAGGCGCCATCGTCGTCTCCAGCGCGGTCTATTATGCCGACATGGGCATGAAGACGGACGAGTACTTTTTTTCCGGCTTTCCGGTTGTCTGGAACATGGTCGTGTTCACGTTATTCGTCATCGATGCAAGCGCCACGGCGGCCCTGGTCCTGGTCTCCGTATCGGTTTTTCTCACCTTCCTGCCGATCAATTTCCTGCATCCGGTGCGCGTCAAGCGGCTCCGCCCGCTCAATCTGGCCGTCTGCCTCATATGGTGCGCGCTCGGCGGCTATTCGTTGCTCCTGCATTTCGAAACACCCGACTGGGTCGTCTATGGTGTCGTACTGAGCGGCATCTACCTCTATTGCATCGGCGGCGTGCTACAGCTTTTCCCCAGCCTCGGAAAATAGTTGGACCTTGCTTCAACCCCCTTTCTTTAGTGTTGTGCGAAGCAACAAATACGGTATCAATATCAGTCGAATGTCCGGAATGATCGCCGGATGTCGTCAAAGTCAATACGCCGCGTCGCCCTGAAAAACCTCGAAGAAGGTAGGCCCGTGGTGAACGAGGGGGTTCAGTGACGTTATCCGAGGGTCCGGCGACCGTTCCGCTTCTGTCGGTTCGAGGTTTGACCAAGCTTTTCGGCAGCTTCGCGGCTTGCAACGCGATCGATTTGGATATCGCGCCCGGTGAAATTCATGCATTGCTCGGAGAAAACGGCGCCGGCAAGTCGACGCTCGTGAAAATGCTCTTCGGCGTCCTGCAGCCGAGCGCCGGCCAGATCCTCTGGCAAGACGCGCCTGTGACGATCGCTTCGCCGGGCGAGGCCCGCCGGCTCGGCGTCGGCATGGTCTTCCAGCATTTCTCGCTGTTCGAGGCGCTGACGGTCGCGGAAAACATTGCGCTGTCGCTCGACCCCAAGATTTCGCTTGCCAGGATCTCGGAGGAAGCGGCCTCGCTTTCCAAGGCATATGGCCTGCCGCTCGATCCGCAGGCGCATGTGGCGGACCTTTCCGTCGGCGAGCGCCAGCGCATCGAGATCGTCCGGGCGCTGCTTCAAAATCCCAAGCTGATCATCCTCGACGAGCCGACTTCGGTCTTGACCCCGCAGGAGGCCGACCGGCTGTTCGAGACGCTGTTCAAGCTGAAGGCCGAGGGCCGATCGGTTCTCTATATCAGCCACAGGCTGGAGGAAGTACGCCGCATCTGCGATCGCGCCACGGTCCTGCGCCATGGCAAGGTCACCGGCGCCTGCGATCCGAGCCAGGAAACACCGGCGTCGCTCGCCCGGATGATGGTCGGCTCCGATGTCGCCGAAGTCCATCGAGACAATACGGCAGCACTCGGCGATATCCGCATCGAGGTCAGCAATCTTTCGGTTCCGGCGCGCACGCCCTTTGCCGTGTCGCTCAAGAACATCGCCATGAAGGTCCGGGCCGGAGAGGTGCTGGCGATCGCCGGCGTTGCGGGCAACGGCCAGGGTGAACTCTTCGACGCGCTTTCGGGCGAATATCCGGTTGCCGAAGACGAGGCGATCCGCATCCGGGGCAAGGCGGTCGGCCGCACCGGCATCAACGGCCGCCGCCTGCTTGGCGCCGGGTTCGTGCCGGAAGAGCGCCACGGCCATGCCGCGGTCTCCGCCATGGCCCTTTCGGACAATCTCCTGCTCGCCCGCAGCCAGTCGGACAAGAAGGCCTTTCTGTCCGGCGGCGCCTTTTCCGTCATTCGCTTCGACGCGATCCGCTCCGCCACCCGCCGCATCTGCGAGGCGATGGATGTCCGCAAGAGCGGCGAGGATCCGCAGGCAGGCTCGCTCTCCGGCGGCAACCTCCAGAAATTCATCGTCGGGCGCGAGCTCGACCGGCAACCTTCCGTGCTCGTCGTCAACCAGCCGACCTGGGGTGTCGATGCCGGTGCCGCAAGCCGCATCCGCCAGGCGCTGATCGATCTCGCCAGGTCCGGCTCGGCGGTCGTGGTGATCAGCCAGGATCTCGACGAGATTTTCGAGGTGGCGACCAATATCGCTGTCATCTCCGAAGGCCGTCTCTCCGAGGCCTATCCGGCCGGCATGCTGACGCTCGAACGCATCGGTCTGCTGATGGGCGGTATCCACGAAAGCCATTCCATTCCGGAGACGGCGCATGCGCATTGAGCTCCAGAAGCGCGCCCGCGTCTCGACGCTGTTCTCGATCCTCTCGCCGCTGCTGGCGCTCGCGCTGACGCTGCTTTTCGGCGCCATCATGTTTTGGCTGCTCGGCAAGAACCCGGTCAGTGCGCTCTACAGCTTCTTCATCGAGCCGCTGCTGGAAGTCTGGTCGCTGCACGAGCTGGCGATCAAGGCAGCGCCGCTGATCCTGATCGCGGTCGGCCTGTCGGTTTGCTACCGGTCCAACAACTGGAATATCGGGGCCGAAGGCCAGTTCACCATCGGCGCCATCACCGGCTCGATCCTGCCGGTCATGTATCCGGCCTGGCACTCGCCGCTGATCCTCCCTCTGATGCTGATCCTCGGCATGATCGGCGGCGCGCTTTATGCCGGCATACCGGCGTTGCTGAAAACCCGCTTCAACACCAACGAAATCCTGACCAGCCTGATGCTGGTCTATATCGCCCAGCTCTATCTCGACTGGCTGGTGCGCGGACCATGGCGCGATCCGCAAGGCTACAATTTCCCGCAGACCAAGGGCTTTCAGATCGAAGCGGTACTGCCGGAGATCCTGTCGTCCGGCCGCGCCCACTGGGCCTTCATCTTCGCGATCGTCGCGGCCGTGGCGCTGTGGTTCATGATGCGCTTCATGCTGAAGGGCTTTGAGGTCTCGGTGCTCGGTCAGTCGGAACGGGCAGGGCGCTTTGCCGGCTTCTCCGCCCGCCGCATGGTGTGGTTCTCGATGCTGCTGTCGGGCGCGCTTGCCGGGCTTGCCGGCATTTCGGAGGTGTCCGGCTCGATCGGTCACGTTCAGCCGGTCATCTCACCGGGTTACGGTTTCACCGCGATCATCGTCGCCTTCCTCGGGCGGCTCAACCCGCTCGGGATCATCGCTTCAGGCCTCGTGCTGGCGCTGACCTATCTCGGCGGCGAGGCGGCGCAGCTGTCGATCGGCATTTCGGACAAGGTCAGCCGCGTCTTTCAAGGGTTGCTGCTCTTCTTCGTGCTCTCCTGCGATACCCTGATCCACTACAGGGTCCGGCTGATCTTTGCGGGCACAAAAACGGCGGAGGTGAAGGGCTGATGTTCGAGGCGATCCTTCTCACCGTCATCACCGCATCCACCCCGCTGGTTCTCGCAGCCCTCGGCGAACTGGTGACCGAGCGCTCCGGCGTGCTGAACCTCGGCGTCGAAGGCATGATGATCATGGGGGCTGCCTGCGCCTTCGTGGCCGCGCAACTGACGGGCTCTCCTTATATCGGCATCCTCGCCGGCATTCTGGGCGGCGGCATCTTCTCGCTGCTCTTCGGTTTCCTGACGCTGACGCTGGTGGCCAACCAGGTGGCGACCGGCCTTGCGCTCACCATCCTCGGTCTCGGGCTTTCCGGGCAGATCGGCGAGGCCTTCGTCGGCCAGCCGGGCATAAAACTGCAGCCGATCGTCTTTCCGTTGCTTTCGGACATCCCCTTTTTCGGTCGCGTCCTCTTTCGCCAGGACCTGATCTTCTACGTATCGATCGCGCTTGTCGTCGGCATCAACTGGTTCCTGTTCAGGAGCCGGACCGGATTGAAGCTGCGGGCGATCGGCGACAGCCATGCCTCGGCCCATGCGCTCGGCATCAACGTCATCCGTACCCGCTACCTGGCGGTCATGTTCGGGGGCGCCTGTGCCGGACTTGCCGGCGCTCAGCTTTCGCTCGTCTACACGCCGCAATGGGTGGAGAACATGTCGGCCGGCCGTGGCTGGATTGCGCTCGCGCTCGTCGTTTTCGCCTCCTGGCGGCCATGGCGGATTCTGGCGGGCGGATACCTTTTCGGCGCTGTCGGGATCGGCCAGCTGCACGCGCAGATCGTGGCGCAGAACCTCGGCATCGTCATCCCGTCGCAGTTCCTGTCCGCACTTCCTTATGCGGCGACTATTGTCGTGCTGATCATCATTTCGCATAATCGTCGCACGACGCTCATCAATACGCCGGCCTCGCTCGGGAAACCCTTTGTCCCCGACCGGTGACCGCGGAACCAAAACAAAACGTCTTCAAGCCAATAGAGGTTAGGAAATGAAGAAACTGATTATCGCCCTTGCCGCATCGGCCGCCCTGATGGGCGGTTTTTCGACCGGCGCCGTGGCTCAGGAAAAGAAGAAGGTCTGCTTCATCTACGTCGGTTCGAAGACCGATGGCGGCTGGACCCAGGCCCATGACCTCGGTCGCCAGCAGCTCGACAAGGCACTCGGCGCCAAGGTCGAAACGCCCTTCCTCGAAAACGTGCCGGAAGGCCCGGATGCAGAACGTGCCATCGAGCGCATGGCCCGTTCCGGCTGCGCGCTAGTCTTCACGACGTCCTTCGGCTTCATGGATGCCACCGTCAAGGTCGCCGCGAAATTCCCGGAGATCAAGTTCGAGCATGCGACCGGCTTCAAGGCCGGCCCGAACCTCGCGACCTACAATTCGCGCTTCTACGAAGGCCGCTATATCCAGGGCCAGATCGCCGCGAAAATGTCGAAGAAGGGCGTCGCCGGCTACATCGCCTCCTTCCCGATCCCGGAAGTGGTGATGGGCATCAACGCCTTCGAACTGGGCGCAAAGTCGATCAACCCGAACTTCAAGCTGAAGGTCGTCTGGGCCAATACCTGGTTCGACCCGGGCAAGGAAGCCGACGCCGCCAAGGCGCTGATCGACCAGGGTGTCGACATCCTGACCCAGCACACCGATACGACCGCTCCGATGCAGGTCGCCGCCGAGCGCGGCATCCTCGCCTTCGGCCAGGCTTCCGACATGATCGCCGCCGGCCCGAAGACGCAGCTGACCGCGATCGTCGACACCTGGGGCAGCTATTACATCAAGCGCACCCAGGCGCTGCTTGACGGCACCTGGAAGTCCGAGCAGATCTGGGACGGCCTGAAGGACGGCATCCTGACCATGGCGCCCTATACAAACATGCCGGACGACGTGAAGGCGATGGCCGAAGAGACCGAAGCCAAGATCAAGTCGGGCGAACTGCATCCGTTCACCGGCCCGATCAACAAGCAGGACGGCAGCGCGTGGCTCGCTGCCGGCGAAAAGGCGCAGGACGGCGTCCTGCTCGGCATGAATTTCTACGTCGAAGGCGTGGACGACAAGCTGCCGAAGTGAGGAAAAGCGGCCGGAACCGATCGCAATATCGTTTCGAACGGCGTGCTCATCTCGGCAACCGGCAATGGTCGGCGTAATTAAAAAGGGCGGTCCGTGGACCGCCCTTTCTGTTTCGACTTTTTGGGCTGTCAGGCTGCGAGCGAGGCGATGTCGATGACGAAGCGGTAGCGTACGTCGCTCTTGATGACGCGCTCGTAGGCTTCGTTGATATCCTGGATATTGATCTTCTCGATCTCGGACGTGATGCCGTGCTCGCCGCAGAAATCCAGCATTTCCTGGGTTTCCTTGATGGAGCCGATCATCGAGCCCGAAAGGCTCTTGCGGCCGGCGATGACCGAGAAGGCATGGACCGGGACCGCATGTTCCGGGACGCCGACCACGACCATGGAGCCGTCGAACTTCAGGAGGCCGAGATAGGCGTTCCAGTCGATCGTCGTGCCGACCGTGCAGATGATCAGGTCGAATGTGCCGGCGAGCTTGGTGAAGGTCTCTGCGTCGCTGGTCGCATAATAGTCCTTGGCGCCGAACTTCAGGCCGTCTTCCTTCTTCGAGAGCGTCTGGCTGAGCACGGTGATATCGGCGCCCATGGCCGCACCGAGCTTGACGCCCATATGGCCAAGCCCGCCCATGCCGACGATCGCGACCTTCTTGCCGGGGCCGGCCTTCCAGTGGCGCAGCGGCGAGTAGAGCGTGATACCGGCGCAAAGCAGCGGAGCGCCGGCGTCGAGCGGGATATTGTCCGGGAAGGAGAGGACATAACCTTCCTTGACGACGATCGAATCCGAATACCCGCCATAGGTCGGCGTCGTGCCATCGGCCTCGACGTCGTTATAGGTCTGGATGAGGCCCGGCAGGAAATGTTCGTAGTCGACATCGCGGGTGGCGCATTGGGTGCAGGAATTCACGAAGCAGCCGACACCGACGCGGTCGCCGACCTTGAACTTGGTGACCTTGGAGCCAACGGCCGAAACGACGCCGGCCACTTCATGGCCCGGCACCATCGGAAAGCGCGAATTGCCCCATTCGTTGCGGGCCTGGTGGATGTCCGAATGGCAGACGCCGCAATACTGTACCGAGATGACGACATCGTCGTCATTGGGTTCGCGGCGCTCGAAGGTGAAAGGCGTCAATGGTTTCGACGCGTCGGTCGCGGCATAGCCTTTTGCAATAGCCATGTGAGCTCCATTCATCTGTGGGTTAGGAGGGAATTGGACGGGCGGACTATGCCCTCGGGTGGCGCAATAGCGTTAGAGCGATCCTGCGAGCTTTTTGCACGATCCTGCAAAAGTGATCGCCCGCCTGTTGGTTTCAGGGACAAGCCGGCGTAGGAAAAGCAGTCACCAGCTCATTGCGGAGGCTCCATGACACTGCCCTTCAATCCCTATCACGAGGCGGCCTCGATTGCCGCGCGGCATGTTCAAGAGGATGGGGAAGTGTTCACGGCTATCGGAAACCTCGTGCTCGGCCGGCGGTCGGTCCCGACCGCGCCACTTTATATGGATTACCGGCCCTGCATCTGTCTGGTTCTGCAAGGCACCAAGAGCGTGAAGCTCGGGGACGAGACAATCGCATATGGCGTGGGTGATTGTCTTCTCACCTCGATCGAATTGCCGGTGACATCGCGCGTCACGGTCGCAAGTCCGGAGGTGCCGCACTTATGTTTTGCCCTCGCAATCGATCCGGATGGGCTTTCCGCCCTCCTGGAGCGGGTCGACGTTCCGCGACCGAGTTCCGGCACCGACGCCATGCGCGGCATCGTCGCCAATGTCGCAACACCCGAACTGCTTGATGCAGCGACGCGGCTACTCCGCCTGCTCGACCGGCCTGCGGATATCGCGGCTATGGCGCCGCTCATCGAGCAGGAGATCATCTATCGCGTGCTCTCCGGGCCGGACGGGCCTCGGCTCCTGCATATCGCGACGTCCGAAAGCCGCAGCAACCGGATCGCCCGCGCCGTCGGCTGGCTGCGCGCCAACTTCCACCGCACACTGCGGATCGAGGACCTGGCCGACCATGTGGGCATGAGCCCGTCTTCGCTGCACCACCATTTCAAGTCGGTGACGGCGATGACGCCGGTGCAGTTCCAGAAGAAGCTGCGCCTGCACGAGGCGCGGCGGCTGATGCTGCTGGAAGGGCTCGATGTCGGCAGCGCCGGCCACCGGGTCGGCTACCAGAGCCCGTCGCAGTTCAGCCGCGAATACAGCCGGCTCTACGGCGAGTCACCGCTGCGTGACGTGGGTGCGATCCTGGCCGCCGCGGAATAGGCTCAAAACCCTCGTGGATCAGCCGGGGAATTTCAGCGCCTTGTCGTTGCGGCACCGGGCGAGCTTAAGCTGCTTGAACGAATGGATTCTGGTGATCCGTCCGTCGCTGTCCGTATCGACCTTCATGCAGGCGCAGGCGTAACCGTAGCTGCCGTTGGTACGGACGTAGTCGCGTTCCGAAATGTCCGGGATGAGATCCATGCCTTCGGGCTCGTCTTCGCTTCCCTGGCTGCGGATGGTCCAGGTATCCTCGGCGTCGTCCAGCCACCAGTTGCCGGGTGTCGGATTCTGGATCCAGCCGCAACGGTTTTCGGCGGCATGGGCAACGCCCGCAACGGCAAGAAAAGCGAAGGCGGCAATGGCGCTGCATACCCGGCTCATGAATGGTCCCCCTCATCGTTCGGGCGATTGTATCGGCTCCGGGAAGGCTTAGCGTAAAAACCTTGATCGTTGATGATCGCTTCTCGAAGAACGGGCTTGACGGCGGCGGCGGATGCTTTATACGGGCAGAACCGTACCGTACGGTACGCAAAAGGATTGAGAACCGTGAGAGCCGACGCCACCGACATGCCCGAATTTTCGCCGCGCCAGAACGCCGTTCTGGAGCAGGCGCTTCGGCTGCTCGTGGAAGGCGGCGAGAAGGCGTTGACGACCTCGGGGCTCGCCCGCGCCGCCAATTGCTCCAAGGAAAGCCTCTACAAGTGGTTCGGCGATCGCGAAGGTCTTCTGGCCGCGATGATTGCCCATCAGGCGAGCAAGGTGCGCACCTTCGAGCGTTCGGGCGAGCGGCTGACCGCCGATCTTCTGCGTGACCATCTCGAACTTTTCGCCCGCGATCTGCTGGAGGTTCTGGCCGGCGACGTCTCGCTGGCGCTGAACCGGCTGGCGATCGGCCAGGCGACCCGGGAAGGATCGAAGCTCGGGAAACTTCTGCTCGAACACGGCCGCCGGCAGATCGATCGCCGAGCCATGGCGCTGATCGACCAGGGAAAAAGGGCAGGGCTGCTGCGCTTCGACAATGCGGATGCCGCCTATCACACGCTTTACGGCCTGATCGTTTCCGACCTGCATGTGCGCATGCTGCTCGGCGAGCCAGGCCTCAAGGACAATGCGCGCCAGGCGGAGAGGGCGGTCGCAGCTTTTCTCACGCTGCACGGCACGCAGAAACAATCGGCGGACGCGCTCGGCGTCTCCGCTGGACGATGACAATCATCAACAGACCTCACGCATAGGGAAGGAAAAAATCGATGCGCGTTTATTATGATCGGGATGCCGATATCAACCTCATCAAGTCCAAGAACGTTGCCATCATCGGTTACGGTAGCCAGGGTCGCGCGCATGCGCTGAACCTCAAGGACTCCGGCGCCAAGAACGTCGTGATCGCACTCAAGGCCGGTTCCGGGACCATCAAGAAGGCCGAAGCCGACGGCTTCAAGGTGATGACCGTCGCCGAAGCCGCCAAGTGGGCCGACCTGATGATGATGGCGACCCCGGACGAACTCCAGGCCGACATCTACAAGGCCGAAATCGCCGGCAACATCCGCGACGGCGCCGCAATCGCCTTTGCGCACGGCCTCAACATCCATTTCGGCCTGATCGAGCCGAAGAACTCGGTCGACGTCGTGATGATCGCGCCGAAGGGCCCGGGCCATACGGTTCGCGGCGAATACCAGAAGGGCGGCGGCGTTCCCTGCCTCGTTGCCGTTCACCAGAACGCTTCCGGCAACGCGCTTGAACTCGCTCTCTCCTACGCCTGCGGCGTCGGCGGCGGCCGTTCGGGCATCATCGAAACCAACTTCCGCGAAGAATGCGAAACCGATCTCTTCGGCGAACAGGTCGTTCTCTGCGGCGGTCTCGTCGAGCTGATCCGCGCCGGTTTCGAAACCCTGACCGAAGCCGGCTACGCACCGGAAATGGCCTATTTCGAATGCCTGCACGAAGTGAAGCTGATCGTCGACCTGATCTATGAAGGCGGCATCGCCAACATGAACTATTCGATCTCCAACACGGCCGAGTGGGGCGAGTACGTCACCGGTCCGCGCATCATCACCGAAGAAACCAAGGCCGAGATGAAGCGTGTTCTGAAGGACATTCAGACCGGCAAGTTCACTTCGGACTGGATGCAGGAATACCGTGCAGGCGGTTCGCGCTTCAAGGGCATCCGCCGCATGAACGACAGCCACCAGATCGAGGAAGTCGGCGCCAAGCTGCGCGGCATGATGCCCTGGATCGGCAAGAACAAGCTGGTCGACAAGAGCGTCAACTAAGCTTTTCAGGTCCGGGGGTGGGGCTAACGTTCCGCCCCCGGCTTCTGCACGTAGATGACATGCGGCAGGTCTTCAAAATGCTTGTCGCAGGTCAGAAGGTCTGAATCGCTAAGACGGGCGGTCGCATAAATGATCGCATCGGCCGTCGACAGCTTGAATTCGACTGACAACCTTGCCGCTTCCTTGGCTATATTCGTATCCAGGACGAAGACTTGCCCGAACGTCGTATAGGCCAGGAAGCCTTGGGCCTCGCTCGTGTTGCGCTCCCGCTCCAGCCATTTGAAGACCTCCAACTGCACGATTGTCGGCACTATGCAGTCGGAAATCTGAGGAATCTGGGCATTCATTTGAATGCCGGTAGCGGTCTTGGAAAGCCACTCGATCCACGCCGAACTGTCGATGACGCGAGCCATCAGTATCGATCGTTCCTGTCACGGTAATTCGAGGTGTCGGCGCCTTTGGCCATGCCGTAAAGTTCCTCGCGGGTCGGCACCGGCACGAGAATGACCCCTTTGCCTTGCGGAATGAAAGCAAATTGTTGCCCAGCTTGCCAATTATGCTTTTCGCGGATTTCCTTGGGTATGGAAATCTGGAATTTCGAGGATAATGTTGCTGTCGCCATGATCTTACCTTCTAGAGATCGATAGACTATGCGTAAGATAGTATCGTTACCGGCAAAATCAAAGGCCAAAAAATCTGACGCAACCCGATAGGTCAGTCTTGCTGACCTATCGGTCTTTGTGTAAAGATTGGACATAGAAAATTGAAATAAGAGGAAACATCCCGTGCTTGATTGGGAACAAATCTTTGCGACGCGCTCCAGCCGCATGCGCGCCTCTGAAATCCGCGAACTGCTGAAGCTGCTCGACCAGCCCGACATCATCTCGTTTGCAGGCGGCATTCCGGATCCGGCGCTGTTTCCGGACGTGGCGTTCAAGGAAGCCTATTCGGACATTTTTTCCAGTGCCCAGGTCGGGTCGGCGCTGCAGTATTCGGTAAGCGAAGGCTACAAGCCGCTGCGCGAATGGATCGCCCGCGACGTCGCCAAGATCGGTATCGACTGCACGCCCGACAACGTCTTCATCACCTCCGGATCGCAGCAGGCGCTCGATTACCTCGGCAAGCTGTTCCTGTCGCCGAACGATACGGCGCTGGTCACCTGGCCGACCTATCTCGGCGCGCTGTCGGCCTTCAATGCCTATGAGCCGAATTACGACCAGCTGTCGCTGAACGGCAATCGCACCCCGGAGGCCTATCGCGACACCGCGGCGAAGAACGGCGGCGCCGTCAAATTTGCCTATCTGTCCGCCGATTTCTCCAATCCGACCGGCGAGACGATCGATCTGGCCGCTCGCGAAAAGCTGCTGGCACTTGCCGACGAGCTCGATATCGCAATCCTCGAGGACGCCGCCTATCAGCATCTGCGCTATGATGGTGAGGCCATTCCTCCGATCATGGCCCTCGACATTGCCCGCCGGGGCGGTATCGAGAACACCCGCACGATCTACAGCGGCAGTTTCTCCAAGACCTTGGCGCCGGGCCTGCGCGTCGGATTCGTGGTCGCGGCGATGCCCGTCATCCGCAAGCTGGTGCTGATGAAGCAGGCGGCCGACCTGCATTCTTCGACCATCAACCAGATCGCCATCGAGCATGTCGCCTCGCGCGGTTTCGACGCCCAGGTCGCCAAGATCAAGGCCGTCTACAGCAAGCGCCGCGATGCGATGCTGGCGGCACTCGACAAATACATGCCGAAGACCGCCACCTGGACACGCCCCGAAGGCGGCATGTTCGTGTGGGTGACCTTGCCGGAAGGCATGGACGGCGCCGAACTGCTGGCGAAATCGATCGCCACGGAAAAGGTCGCCTTCGTTCCGGGCAAGGCGTTCTATGCGGATGGCAGCAATGCCAATACGCTGCGCATGAGCTTCTCCTGCGCTGACGAAGCGATGATTGACGAGGGCATCAAGCGGCTCGGCCGCCTGATCTCCAGCGCAATCCGCGCTGCTGCCTGATCATCAAAACATTCGAGCGTAAAAAAGCCTGCCGCAGAACGGCAGGCTTTTTTGTTTCTCAGACCTGCTTGTCCGGTCAGTCGGCCGCAAGCACGATGAGCATGTCGGTGTCCGTATAGGTGGTCATTTCGGTGCGGAGCGGATTGACGACCACGCCGCCGAGGTTTCTGGCGTCGGCATCGCCCGGCCGCTGGCGGCGGTGGCCGATCGCGATTTCGCCGCGGCGAAGGGCAGCGAGCGCCACGGTGAAGAAGTTCACCGGCTTCGAGATATCCACATAGTCGCCCATCGGTCGCATGTAGATTTCGGAACCGGCCTCATCCAGAAGTTCGTCGAAGATCGCCGCCATGGATTCGTTTTCGGAGGCCTGGGCGAGCATCAGGCTGACCAGCTTGTTGCTGACGACGAAATCCTCGGCGCGGGTGACTTCCGCAAGCTCGCGGTTACGCACGTCGATCATCTCGCTGACCACGCTGATATGCTTGCCGGCCGTCTCGCCGATCTTGCGAAGCTGCAGCAGGGTGATCAGCGTGCGTGTGTCGGCCGATTGCGCCATCATGCTGTCGCTGTAGCCGAGAACCAGGACATGGTCGTAGGACGGGATATCGAGTGCGTCGAGCGCCGAACGGCTGCTGGTGTCGATCACGCGATGATCGACGGCGAGCCGTGCCTTGTCGAGTTTAAGTGCTGCGATTTCGTCTTCGAATTCCGGCGTGTCGGCCGCGATCGTCAGCCGCGAGCCGGGCGCCACATAGCGCACAAGTTCGGACGCAATGATCGGGCCGCGGCGGTTCCAGCCGAGGATCAGCGTGCGCTCCGCGGTCTTGGTTCGCTTGACGATCGGCTTGATGGCATTCTTGTCGATGCCCATGTCGCCGGACCAGGTTTTGATCGCACCATCGTCCTCGGCGATGATGACCGCGCGATCACCGGCGACGATCACCTGGTTGGGGTTGGGGTTGAGATGGATGGCGCCGTCCTTGTCGCAGAGGCCGATCAGCGTGCTGTTCTCGTAGGCGAGAACGGCATTGCCGAAGGATTTTCCGACGAGGCCGGGCTGTTCGAGCGTGTAGATCTCGCAGCCGTCGAAATCGAGCAGTTCGGAATAGACCGCGCTCAGGCCCGCCTGTCGGCTGGTATGGACGACGATGCGGGCGATCAGGTCGTCGGCGAGCACGAGCTGCATTTCGCCGCCGCCGACGATCCTGGCCACTTCGGCATTGTCGGCATTGCGGATTTCCGCGGCGATCATGTATTTCTCCGGCCGCCGGCTGGGATCGTTGACCAGCGCAAGCACCGTCTTGATCACCTGCGGATCCGCATCCTCACCTTCCGGTGACAGGACGATGATCGACCGCGACGTCTGCGGGTTGACGATGCCGAGATCGTAGAGATCGGTCGGGTCGCCGCTGCGGCAGATGATCTTGGTATTCTTGCGATCGGCCACCTTGGTGGCGATCTCGTCTTCCATCTCCACCTTGTCCTTGTGCGCCATGATGACGATACGCGGATTGCGGCGGCTCTGGTTGGCGATGATGAGTTCCGAGATGACATCGAAGATCGAAGGCGACCAGTTGAGGATGATCGTGTGTTCGGTTTCGAGCACCCGCGAGCGGCCCTTGCGCAGCTCGTCGAGCTTTTCCTCGAGGCCGGACGAGATGACGCCGATCAACGCGGAGAAGACGAAAATGCCGGCGAGCGTCACAAGCAGCATGATGATGCGGAAGCTCCAGCCCTGGTCGGCGCCCATGGTGCCGGCGTCGAAGGTGCGCATCAGCGATTCCCACGTGCCCTCGACGAAGCCGAGCGACTCTGCTCCCTCGGGCGCGATCCCGGTGACCGCGAGGATCGCGCCGGCGATCATGATGACGATCAGCGATATCAGCGCCAGCCAGCCGATCAGCGCAATCGCGCCGCCCGCCATGCTCTTGTCGAACCCATAGCGCAGTCGCGCACCCAAGTTTTCCCGGCTTTTCATCTTCCATCCCCGAACTATACCCTGGTGCAGGGGATGGCAGGATTTGGTTGCGAAACAATTGAGGGGGCGGGTTTTGCGCGGTGGTTGTGCCGGAATGATCGGAGCACAGTAAATTTAGTCTTCGAATTCTGTTTGGCGCCGGTAAAACTGGCCGCGAGATTGGCCTTGCCCGCCTGCCTGTCACATGGCTGTCAAGCAGGAATGCTTATCGTCCGCAGCTTATGTTCGAACAGGGATGCTCCGATGAAGAACCTTCTTTCCGCTTTCACTGCCCTCGTGGCCTTCGGCATGATTGCCGGCGCCGCCGAGGCCGCCGATCTCGTGCTCTATACCAGCCAGCCGAACGAGGACGCCCAGGCGACCGTCGATGGGTTCAAGGCTGCCAATCCGGGCCTCGACGTGCAGTGGGTGCGTGACGGGACGCCGCAGATCATGGCCAAGCTCAATGCCGAGATCCAGGCCGGCAATCCGGCGGCCGACGTTCTCCTGATCGCCGACACGGTGACGCTCGAGCGGATGAAGCAGGCCGGCCAGCTGATGGCCTACAAGTCGCCGGAAGCCGCCAATTACGACAAGGCGCTCTATGACGCCGACGGCTTCTACCATTCGACCAAGCTGATCACCACCGGCATCATCTACAACACCCAGGCCGCCATGAAGCCCACCAGCTGGGCAGACCTTGCCAAGCCGGAAGCCAAAGGCCTCGTCACCATGCCGAGCCCGCTCGCCTCGGGTGCAGCCCTCATCCACGCCCAGACGCTCGCTGGCGTCCCCGGCCTCGGCTGGGATTATTACAAGAGCCTCAAGGCGAACGGCGCGATTGCCGCCGGCGGCAACGGCGCGATCCTGAAGTCCGTCGCTTCCGGCGAGAAAGCCTACGGCTTCGTCGTCGATTACCTGCCGATCCGCGAAAAGGCGAAGGGCGCTCCCGTCGAGTTCGTCTTCCCGAAGGAAGGCGTGTCTGCCGTGACCGAGCCGGCTGCGATCCTTGCCTCCACCAAGCACGCGGACAATGCCAAGAAGTTCATCGACTACGTGCTCTCGCAGAAGGGCCAGGAAGGTTTCCTGAAGCTCGGCTATATTCCGGCCCGCAACGGCATGGCCGTACCGGCCGGCTTCCCGGCGCGCGAGACAATCAAGGTCCTGCCGATCAATGCTCCCGAGGCGCTCAAGAACTCCGAGAAGGACGTCAAGGGCTTCGCGGATATCTTCGGCATCAAAGGCTGATATAAGCGCCATATGACGCGACCTCAGAATCAGGGAAACAGCCAGCCACGCTGGCTGTTTCCTTTTGTCGTAACAGTGATCTTCTGCCTGAGCGTGCTGCCGCTCGGCCGGCTAGCAGCGACCGGAATCATGTCCGCCTTCCGGGGCGGGGCAAGCGAACTTCTGTCCGATCCGGGCCTGTGGCGCTCGGTCTATGATACGTTGTCCACCTCCTTCTTCGGCATGATCGCGGCCGTCGTTCTGGGAGGCGGCTTTGCGCTGCTGCTGACGTTGTTCGACATCCGCGGCAAGGCTCTCCTCGGTTTCCTGTTCATGCTTCCGACGATGATCCCGCCGCAGGTGACGGCGCTTGCCTGGATCGGCATGACCGGGCCTTCGAGCGCGCTCTTGAAGGCGATCGGGCTGGCGCCGCCGCTCGGCTCGCCGCAGCCGCTCTATTCGATCGGCGGTATCGCGCTGCTCTATGGGGTTCAGAATGCCGCGCTCGTCTACCTGTCGCTCCGGGCCGGGCTTCTGGCGCTGCCGCGGGACGCGGTGGAGGCGGCAAGGCTTTCCGGCGCATCGTCCTTTCAGGTGCTGAAAGATGTCATCCTGCCTTTGTCTCTGCCGGGTTTTGCAGCGGGAGCGGCAATCGCCTTTGTCTCCTGCGTCGGCAATTTCGGCATTCCGGCAATCCTCGGTATTCCAGCCGGAATCTATACACTGCCGACCCTGATCTATTCGAAATTCGCGGCTTTCGGTCCCCGTACGTTCGCGGACATTTCCGTCCTGTCCGGCCTGATTGCGATCCTGTCGGTCATCGGGCTGATGGTCGAGGCACGGGTGCTGCGCGGTCGCGACTATCGCGTCATCGGCCTGTCGGGGCAGGTCGCCGTATTTCGGCTCGGCGCCTGGCGCTGGCTTGCCGAACTGCTTTTGTGGTTGACGATCTTCCTCATCCTCGCCATGCCGCTGATCGCGCTGGTCGCAAGTTCATTGGCGCCGGCCTATGGCGTGCCGCTCAGCCCCGCGACCGTCACCTTCAAGGCCTATGAGGAAATCCTCCTGCGCCAGGCGGCGACCCGCATCGCTTTCACCAATTCCCTCTCGCTGTCGCTTGCCACCGCCTTCGGTCTCCTGGTGGTGACGGTGCTGACCGGCTATTTCCTGGTGCGCAGCAAGAGCCGATTCGTGGGCCTCATTTCGGCGCTGGCGGAAATCCCCTATGCGCTGCCGGGCATCGTGCTGGCGGTCGCCTTCATCCTGCTGTTCGCAGCACCCATTCCGGTGATCGGCATCTCGATCTACGGGACGATCTGGATCATCCTGATCGCCTATTTCTCGAGTTTCTTCGCCGTCAGCCTGAAGCCCGTGGTCAGCGCCTTCCGCCAGCTCGATCCTTCTCTCGAGGAGGCGGCGCGGCTTTCCGGGGCGGGTTTCGCGCGCCGGCTCGCCGATATTATCGTGCCCCTGGTGGCGCCGGCGGCAGGCGCCTCGGTGATCCTCGTGTTCCTGATCGCCTGCAACGAACTGACGGTCTCGGCGCTCCTCTGGTCGGCGGGCACGCAGACGCTCGGCGTGCTGATCTACAATCTCGATGACAGCGGCAGTTTCAATATCGCCGCGGCATTGTCCGTCCTCGTGGTCATCATGGTGATCGCGATGATGGTGGTGCTGGAGTTGATGGCGAAACGTCTGCCGAAAGGTGTGGTCCCGTGGCGAAGCTGATTCTCAACCGTCTTTCCAAGACGTTCGACCTGGGCGGGCGGGCGGCCGTCAACGACGTGTCGCTGACGGTACGCGAAGGCGGTTTCCTGGCGCTGCTCGGACCTTCCGGCTGCGGCAAGACGACGGTGCTCCGGATGATCGCCGGTTTCGAACAGCCGAGCGACGGCTCGATCCTGCTCGGCGAGCGGGTGCTTGCGGATGCGAGCGAGATGGTGGCCCCGGAACACCGCAACATGGCGATGGTCTTCCAGTCCTATGCGCTCTGGCCGCATATGAGCGTGGCGGAAAATGTCGGCTATCCGCTGAAAGTGCGCGGCATTTCGGGCGAGAAACGCGACCGCAAGGTCAGGGAGGCGCTCGCCGCCGTGCATCTCGAAACCTATGCGGACCGCCGCCCGGCCGATCTTTCCGGCGGCCAGCGGCAGCGCGTCGCGCTCGCCCGCTGCCTCGTCACCGAGCCGGATGTCGTGCTGCTCGACGAGCCGCTCGCCAATCTCGACCGGCACCTGCGCCAGGAGATGGAAGAGACGTTTCGCGAGTTCCATGCCCGGTCCGGCGCGACGATGATCTATGTCACCCATGACCAGGCGGAAGCGATGGCGCTTGCGACCGACGTTGCCGTGATGTCCGAGGGCAAGCTGTTGCAGGTGGCGACGCCGGAGGAAATCTATGCGCGCCCTGAAGGCCGGTTGGTCGGTGGCCTCGTCGGGCAGGGGGCGATCCTGTCGCTGCCATCACCGTTCGGTGACAGGCGGCTTTTCGACTGGCCCGCGATGCAGGAGATTCTTGCCGGACCGGCACGAGAGCCGCGAGCCGATATCCTCGTCCGCCCGCAGGACGTAGAAATTGCGGCGGAAGGACAGGCGGCCACCGTCCTCTCGGTGCTGTTCGAAGGCGAGCGTTATGCGCTGCGTCTCGCTCTGCCGGACGGGCAGGCACTGCGCGCTTTCAGCCGCCATCCGGTCAAGGTGGGCGATCATCTGTCGATCGTGATCCGCGCGGCCTGGAGATTGTAGCCGGGCGTCGCCATGGTTATGGTGTTCGCCAAGAAAAGGAATTCCTCTCATGTCGCTGCGTCTCGGCACGTTCAACATTGAAAACCTGATGACGCGCTTCGATTTCTCCGGCTGGCGCAATCAGCTCCGGCAGGACCGCGTGCTGCGGCTCTACGACGTGCAGGACAAGGCGGTCTATCAGCAGCTCGAACAGGCCCGGATGATCGCCGAGACCGACGACACGCGGCAGCTTTCGGCGCTGGCGATCGCGGAAGCGGACGCCGACATCCTCTGCCTCCAGGAGGTCGACAGCATGCCGGCGCTGCAGGCCTTCGAATACGGCTATCTCTACCGCATGGTCGGCAACGGCTACCGCCAGAAATTCCTGGTCGAGGGCAATGATTCGCGCGGCATCGACGTCGCCGTGCTGATGCGCGAGGAAACCCGCAGCGGCGAGAAGATCGAGGTACAGGACGTGCGCAGCCACGCCATGCTGACCTATCAGGACCTCGGCCTCTTCAACGACGAACTGGCGCTCGGCAACCAGGCGCATGACAAGATCTTCAAGCGCGACTGCCTCGAACTGGAGCTGACGATCGGGGGCAAGCAGTTCTCGCTGTTCGTCGTGCATTTCAAATCCATGGGCAATGCCCGCGACGGCCAGGATGGCCGCACCGGCACGATGGCGATCCGCATGGCGGAGGCGAGGGCGGTGCGCCAGATCGTCGAACGCCGCTTCGGTAAAGGCCAGACAGCGGACAAGAATTTCGCCATCTGCGGCGACATGAACGACTATCAGGAAAAGGTGCAGGTGATCGGCACCCGCCGCGAAGGATACCGGTTCGAGCCGCGGCGCGAAGAGGTGAGTGCACTGAACGTCTTCACCGACGACGGCTTCGTGGTGAACCCGACGACGCGTCGGGATGTGATGGATCGCTGGACGCTTTACCATGCGCGCGGGCCGGAGGAGCAGCACCTCTGCCAGCTCGATTATATCTGGCTGTCGCCGGCGCTTGCTGAGCACAACCCCGATAGCGTGCCGGAAATCATCCGCGGCGGCCAACCCTATCGCACCGTCTTTCCGCCGGGACAGGAAGTGGAACGGTTTCCGCGCATCGGCTGGGACCGGCCGAAGGCATCGGACCATTGCCCCGTCGTGATGTCGCTGGAGCTTCTATGACCATCCAGGCGATCAGCGGCTGGCCTGCCGAAAATACGGTCTTCGAGGTCGATGCTTTCGATCTTTCGGTCCTGCCCGGAGCGCATCCCATCTATGTCGCGCACCGGGACGAGATCGAGGAGAACTGGGCGCGCGAAGTGGCGGCCAATCCGCATCTCTTCAACGGCCAGATGGTGCTGCAGAACAGGCTTTCGTTTCGGGACGGCGTGATCATCGGCGAGGCGCATGTCATCCCCTATTCGACGCTTCTATGGTGGCGGAGACAGCCCGATCCGACCGGCGCCTTTCACCTCTTCGGCTTCGCCGTGCCCGTTTCGTCCGATGGGGCGATCATCGCCGTCCGGATGAGCGAGAGGACCGCCAATCCCGGCCAGGTCTATTGCGCCGCCGGCTCCCTCGATCTCCTGGATATCATCGACGGCAAGCTGGATCTCGAGGCCAATATGCACCGTGAAGTGCGGGAAGAAACCGGCCTTGATCTCGCCGAAGCAAAGGCGGACCGGCAGCTCTTCGCCAGCCACGGCGGACACCGGGTTGTCGGCTTCCGCTTCTATCGATTCGACCTTACGGCGCAGGAGATGCTGGAGCGCATTGCCGACCATATGGTGCACGACGAGGAAAAGGAGATTGCCGGAGCCGTGGCGATCCGCTCGGCCGATCGAGGCGCGCATCCCTACAGCCCGTTGATGTTCCCGATTCTCGACCTGTTTTTCGGCCGGTCGATGCGCTGAACAGGGTTGCTTTGAGCCGACCGGTCGGGCAGTTTGGCGCCATCGAAAACACGGGGAGGTGTGGTTGGCCCGTCGCTACAGCATCTATGACGTCTTCACCGACAGACGACTTGCCGGCAATCCGCTGGCGGTCATTCTCGACGGAGACGACCTTGCCGACGACGAAATGCAGGCGATCTCCAGGGAGATGAATCTCTCCGAGACGGTGTTCGTTCAGCCTTCCGCGAATGCAGCCTATGCAGCTCGTCTGCGCATCTTCACGCCGGGCAAGGAGTTGCCTTTCGCCGGGCATCCGACCGTGGGAACGGCGGTTGCGCTCGCCGAACTCAATCATGGGGCCGGGCAGCCCGACATGGATCTTGTCTGCGTGCTGGAGGAAAATGTCGGCCCTGTGCGCTGCGCCGTACGGCTTCGTGCCGGCGAGGCCGGATTTGCCGAATTCGACCTGCCGAGAAGACCGGTACAGATCGAGCTTCCGCTCGACCGGCAGGGGCTGGCCGATGCGTTGAGCGTAAAATCCACGGATATCGGTTTCGAGAACCATGTCGCCTCCATCTGGAGCGCCGGCGTGCCCTTCCTGATGATTCCGCTGCACAATCTGGCGACGGTACAGAATCTCGAATTCGACACGGCACTGTGGGAAAAGGCAGCGCCGTTTGTCGAGGGATCGCTTGCCTCGGCATACGTCTATTGCCGCAGCGGCGTGAACCATCAGGCAAAGTTCCATGCCCGGATGTTCTCTCCGGACATGGGGATTTCCGAGGATCCGGCCACGGGCGCCGCCGCTGCCGCACTGTCCGGCGCGATCCGGCATTTCGATGCCCTCCCGGACGGCCATCACCCGGTGCTGGTGGAGCAGGGGGTGGAGATGGGGCGTCCGTCCTTGATCCACCTGCATATCGACGTGAAGGAGGGAGAGATCGCCAGGGCTCGCATCGGCGGCCAGGCAATCAAGGTTGCGGAAGGCACGCTCTATCTTTGAATTTCGCCGTCTTGTCGAAGATTGCGATATTGTGACGCACTAAGACTTTGAAAGTTTTCGTTTTTGCAACGCTTGTTGAGCTGCGGAGAGGTTTCCGTCGGGCGCGAGATCGGACCCGATGGATTTTTTGCCGGTCTGACGAATAATTTTCGCCGAGCCGCTGGACAAGCCGTACGATCCCCTTTATACGCCCCTCACACCGCTGGCGAGCACGCCTCGCACAGCCGGTTCTTGGGTGATTAGCTCAGTTGGTAGAGCAGCTGACTCTTAATCAGCGGGTCGTAGGTTCGAGCCCTACATCACCCACCATCTCCTCTTTTGAAGAGTTGGACGAAGACGGGCGCATGTCGCCCTGTCATCATCCGTGATCTCCAATCATGTTTCTTTTGCTCCTGCGACGGGAACTCCGGCGCCTGATTCGGCATTGGCCGCAAAACGGAAATGGGAGCGCGGTCGTGAAGCCAATTCTTTTGTTTTTGGGGAGCCTTGTTCTGCTCGTTCTGGTGTTCCTGAGCGGCGTGATCATCACCGCCAATGTGATCGCCGAACCTGAACCCCATAAGTTCGCCAATATCAACACGCCTGACCTATGGACCTCAAAGCCCAAGGCCGTTGACGCCGTCAACCAGGATTACCAGCGCCTGCCCAGTGCGACGCCTCCGGCTTCACTTGCGGCCGAAACCCGGGAAACGCCCGCTGTTCAACAGACCGCCGCGGGCGAGGCAGTTGATAATACGGTGACCGCGTCCGTCAATCCGCAGCAGCCGGCCTCAGTGCCGCAGCCGCAGGGAGAGCGGAAAGCCATGGTCGATCCCGCGCAGGCGGATTGGTGCTTCGCGCGATACAGATCCTACCGCATCGAAGACAACAGCTACCAGCCCTTGAGCGGCGGCCCCCGTCGGCAGTGCCAGGCACCAGGCGCTGCCGCGACTGAGACCGTTGCCGCCGCACCGATGCGTGATGAGCCGCAAGCCCCGCAGATACAGGACGAATTGCAGCCGCTTCCGGAGAGCCCCGCCGCGCGTGTCGATCAGCGGGCCGACGAGGGAACGGCGGGTTATGCGCAGTCGCAGGCGGTCAACACCGGCGCCCCGGCCGGATCGCACGAGGAGTGGTGTTTTGCCCGTTATCGGTCCTACCAGGCCGAGGACAACAGCTATCAACCCTTCGCCGGTGGTCCCCGCCGCCAATGCCAGTCGCCTTTCGGCTGATCTCCAATTCAGGCGGCGCGGTCGACCAGGGTCTTCGCCATCATCATATGCACGCCCTTGCAGCCGTTGACGGTTTGGGTGATTCGAAGATCGCCGGCGAGGCTGCAGAGCGTGTAGGCATCTTCCCGCGCCAGTCCGCCTTTCTCGCCGAGCAGCACGATCATGTCGCGTAGCGCCATGACGGCGCATTGGTCGAGATCCGGATCCATGCCCATGGTGATGTAATGCGTCGGCGTTTCGGCGCGGGGATAGGTGAAATCGAGATCCTCTCGAACGGTGAGCCGGAAGGTGCCGCGCAGTGCAGTTTCGATGGCGGTGATGCAGACCTCGCCGTCACCCTGGGCGCCATGGCCATCGCCGCAGGAGAACAGCGCGCCTTCGTTGAAGATCGGCAGATAGAGCGTGGTGCCGGCCACCAGTTCCTTGTTGTCGATATTGCCGGCGTGCGAACGTGGCATGATCGAGGTAATGCGGCCCCAGTTCGGCGGCGGAGCGACGCCCATGACCCCGAAGAAGGGCGCCAGCGGCAGGTCGAGACCCCAGGGCAGGCGGCCGACATTCCTCTGCTTGTCGAGCGGGATGGTGATCATCCGCGGCGTTTCGAAATCGTAGGGGAGCGTGCCGGCAAGCGGACGGATAACGTTGTAGCCCCAGTCCTGGCGCAGCTCGACATCGAGAATCTTCACCTCCAGAACCTGGCCGGGCTTGGCGCCTCGCACGGCGACCGGCCCGGTCAGGATATGGCCCTGCATGATCGGCCGGCAGTTTTCGTGAATTTCGAGATGTTCGGGAAGGATGGTGAACCCTTCCTTGGGCAGAACTTCCGCAGGGCCGGATACAGAATCGATCACCACCGTGTCGCCGCTGTCGATGGTCAGCACCGGCTCCCGGGCCGCATCGAAATAACCCCAGGCGCAGGTTTTGGAAGAGGCGGCGACGTGATGTTTCATGAGCTGGCTCGCTTGTCTGATCAGGGGGGAGACTAGCCGATTTTACGTTGCATGCCAGTGCGCAAATCGAGGCCGGCTTGTTGGCCGCGCTTTGCCGGATGAGCCGTTCTCACATTCTTCTGGCTCACAGCGTTCCCGCCGTCTCCGGCCTCGTCGCGGCTATGCGGCGTTCGGTCTGGCGCAGGCAGAGCGATAGGATTAGGCCGAGGCCCGTTGCTGCGGCGATGTAGAACGGCGCGCCCTGCCAGCCGGACGCCGCAACGATCGAGGCGAGCAGCATCGGTCCGAAGACCTGGCCGATATTGGACCCCTGCATGACGAAGCCGCTGAACGTTCCGACGAGGTCGCGGCGCGGCGCATAGACGGGCAGCGACCCCATGATGGTGGCCGGCAGCACGCCGCCGGACACCGCGTAGAGCACCGAGGCCCCATAGCGTATCCAAAGCGGGAAGCTGTGGCCGAAGACGACGAAGGCGGTGAGTGTCAGCATGACGCAAGGGGCGGCGATCAGCACCCAGCGCGGCGCGCCCCAACGGGCGAAGATGCCGCCGACTACGTTGCCGACGCCGTTCGCGAGCACTGCGAGCGCGGTCATGATGGATGCAGCCGTCAGACCCGTTCCCATTTCCTCGATCAGCAGCGTCGGCAGGAAGCCGAAGACGGACATGAAGCTTGCGCTGTAAGCGGCAAAAATTCCCGACAGTATCCAGGACATCGGTCTGGAGGCTGTGAGGCTGACGGCCGTCAGCAGCGAGGTTGTCGGATGTCCCGTAGGCTGCGGCTTCGGCACCCTCATCGCCAGCAGCGCAACCATCGGGATGACGCTGAGCATGGCGGCGAAAACCCATGAGCCCTGCCAGCCGAAGCTCGGCAGCAGGAAGGGTGAGATCATCATCATCACCGCCACGCCGACCGGCATCCAGATCCCCCAGAGCGCAAAGGCAAGGCCGGTGTCGCGCAGCTCGACGGAAGCAGCAATCAGGCCGGGGGCGGCGACCGAGACCATGATGAGGCCGACGCTTTCGAGCACGCGGCTGGCGAAGATCACGGTTTCAGAATGGGTGAGGGCGCCGATCACGCTGCCGGCGATCAGCAGGGCAAGGCCGAGAACCATGGCGCGGCGATGGGTCAGGTAGTCGGTGAAACGGCCGATCAGGATGCCGCAGGCGGCGCCGAGAGCGCTTGAAAGCCCCATCAGCCAGCCGGCGGCCACGAGGTCGATGCCGAGCTCGGAGCGCAGCAGGGGGATGGCGGGCGGCACCTTGCCCACATGTAGGGCAGCGGCGATACCGCCCAGAACAGCGATTGTGACGTGTCCCCAACGAGTCATGCTGTCGGTATTCCATTCATCGAACAAACGTCCGAGCGCTTTATCATCCTCGCACGTGCCGAGGCATAAATTCCTTCGCGGAGGGCATGATTTCTCGGCTTGCGCAGCAAACGATGAAAGGACTTGCCTTCTCGGGCGACGCCTCGCTGGGACGGTGATACTCAGTCGCAAGACGCCGGCCGCCAGTCAGTCCGTCGCCGTACAGTAAGCCAAAGCTAACTCGCCTTGCGCATCTGCTCGCGGCTTTCCTCGACCTTGAGGTTCTGAACAAGCTTGGCGAGCCAATCGACGAAGACCCGCACCTTGTTGGAGAGGTGGCGGGTCTGCGGATAGACGATGTAGAGGGGCAGGGATCCGCACTGCCAGTCGGAGAGCACTTCGACAAGTTCGCCCTTCTCCACCGCCTCCCTGACCATGAAGCGCGGCGCCTGCACGATGCCCATGCCGGATATGGCAGCGTTCACATAAGTGCGAGAGTCGTTGACTGAGACTACGTAACGGGGGGTGATTTCCACGTTTTCGTCGTCGCGATGGAATTCCAGCGGCCTCACCCGGCCGGACTGGGCATTCAGGTAACCGACGGCCAGATGGTCTTCCTGCAGGTCCTGCGGGCGTTCGGGCGCGCCGAAATTGCGGATGTAGAGCGGTGCCGCATAGGCGGACATGCTGATCTCGCCGACCTTGCGGGCAATCAGCGACTGGTCGGTCGGGGTGCCGGCGCGCAGCGCGCAATCGACGTTTTCGGCGATATAATCGACCAGCCGGTCGCCGACCCCGATATCGAGCCTGATCTGGGGAAAACGCTTATGGAAGTCGCATAAATTCGGAATGACCAGCAAATCGGCAAAGGCGCCGGCCATTTCGACCCGTAGCCTCCCGGACGGCTGCCTCTGCGAATTCGACATGCTGCCGTCGAGTTCGTCGAGCTCGGAGAGTATCTGCATCGCCCGTTCATAATAGAGCGCGCCATCGGTCGTCACCATCACCTTGCGGGTCGTCCGGTTGAGCAGCGTCGTGCGCAGATGGCTCTCGAGGCTCTGGACGAGATTGGTGACCGTCGTCTTGGGCATGTTGAGGGTCGCTGCAGCCCGGGTGAAATTGCCGGTTTCCACGACGCGGACGAACACGCGCATTGCCGAAAGCTGATCCATTGTCCTGATTCCTGCTGCGCCGCAACATTGTTCCGAAATATGGAATAGTGTTGTCGAATGCCGTGAGCTTGTGTGTTTTAAGCCGAATAATAATATCAGGTTCAAGATTGACGGCAAGTACCCCGCTTTTACTAGGGGTTTGTCCGAGGATTTTTCAATGACCGCGCAGTGGGAAAACATCGCATTTGACAAGTCGGCAATGCCGGCTGTGCCGATGCGTGTCTATGAAGGAGCAGCTAAGGCTAAGGCTCCGCCGCTGGTTCTTTATCTGCGAGGCGGGGCGTTTCTCAATGAGGAGCGCGGCGAAAACGAACGTCCAGTTGCAAAAGCACTGGCCGAGTCCGGGGCCGTGGTACTCGAAGCTGACTATAGCAGCGTCTCGCAGAACATGTTTCCGCAAGCGATGGAATGCGCTTTTGCGGCGCTTCAGTGCCTGGCCGGCCGGCGCAAGCAGTTCGGCAGCGCGAAGTCCCTGCTTTTTGTCGCGGGTGACGAGGCGGGCGGCAATGTCGCGGCAGGCGTGGCGCTGAAGGCGCGCGACCTGATGCCGGGCGAACTGAGCGGCCAGATCCTGCTGTCGCCGATGATCGACCCGATGATGACGACGCAATCCTTCCGCAAGGCCGACGAAATCGGCATGGGCGAACGTTGGGCGGAGGGCTGGAGCCATTATCTCGGCTCCCATTGCGGGTTCCAGCATCCTTATGCGGCGCCCTGCCTCTGTTCGCGGCTTTCGGGTGTCGCGCCGGCTCTCATCGTGACATCGGAAGACGATCCGTTGCGCGATGAAACGCTCGGTTATGCGGCGCGTCTGAGCGAGGCCGGCGTTTCGGTCAGGCGGAAGATTTTCCCGGCCAGCTGTGGCTGGACGGGCATTTACAGAGAAGGCGACGGCGAGTGGATGACAGCACTTTGTGCCGAGTTCACTGATTTCGTCAAAGAATTAAGTTCGAAACATAGCATATTTGAAGGTAAATAACGGCCAGCTCCCAAGGCCGTAAGGAGACTACAGATGACATCGAAGATCAAAAGCTGGGCCCTTTGGGGCACTGGACTGAGCACGGCTGCACTGATCGCCGGCGCTTCGGTCTATCTCGATCTGCCGCAGGGCGCCCACGCCGCGTCTGCGACGGCAGCTGCTGCGGCGCCGGCCGTCCCCGTGACGGTCGCCACCATCCAGCCGCGCAATGTTTCCACCTGGCAGGAATTCTCCGGGCGGTTGGAAGCCGTCGACCGCGTCCAGATCCGGCCGCGGGTCGCCGGCACCATCCAGTCGGTGCATTTCCGCGAAGGCGGGTTGGTGAAGCAGGGCGACCTGCTCGTCAGCATCGATCCGGAGCCCTATCAGGCTGCGGTCGCTCAGGCCGAAGGCCAGGTGGCCTCGGCGCAGGCGAGGGTCGAACTTGCCAATACCGAACTCGATCGCGGCAAGAACCTCGTTTCCAAGAATACCATTTCGCAGAGCGATCTTGCCCAGCGCCAGAGCGCCCAGAGCGAGGCCCTCGCCAACCTCCAGTCGGCGAAGGCGACCTTGAAGACGGCCCAGCTCAATCTCGACTATACCGAGATCCGGGACACCGATCGCCGGCCGGGCCGGCAGGCTGGAAATCACCGTCGGCAATCTGGTGGCGGCAGGTTCCGCGTCCGCCCCGCTGACGACGCTGGTTTCCGCCGATCCGATCTATGCGAGCTTCGACGCCGGCGAGGAACTGGTGTCACGCACGCTCGCCGACCTTCCGCTCGTCGACGGCGCGCCTGATATTGCACAGGTACCGGTCGAGGTGAGCACGCTCGCCGGCAAGGACACTCCGATCCGCGGCAAGCTGCAGCTCATCGACAATGAAGTGAATGCCTCGAGCGGCACGATCCGCGTGCGCGCCGTCTTCGACAATCCCGGTGGCAAGCTGATCCCCGGCCAGTTCGTGCGGGTCCGCATGGGCCAGCCGAAGGCACAGGATCACCTGATGGTCAGCGAAAAGGCCGTCGGCACCGATCAGGACAAGAAGTTCGTCTTCGTGGTCGATGCGGCCAATACCGTTGCGTACCGGCAGGTGGAGCTGGGCACGGCGGTGGACGGCATGCGGATCGTCGAAAAGGGCCTTAATCCGGGCGACCGGATCGTCGTAAACGGGTTGCAGCGGATTCGTCCGGGCGCCGTTGTCCAGCCCGAGGAAGAGGCGAAGGTCGCCAACAAGTAATGCTCTGAGCGGCGGCTAGTCCGCCGCTTTCCAACACTCATCCAGTTCCGGTTCGTGGAGCTTGCGGCCTTGTCGGCCGCGAGCCGGGGCCGTTTCGCCTCTTGTTCAACCCCGGAGAGAGGGCTTTGACATGAATATTTCCAGGTTTTTCATCGACAGACCGGTCTTTGCGGCCGTGCTGTCGATCCTTATCGTGGTCGCAGGCCTGATCGGCATGCGGTCGCTGCCGATTTCCGAATATCCCAATGTGGTCCCGCCGTCGATCGTCGTGCGCGCCACTTATCCAGGCGCCAACCCTACCGTCATCGCCGAAACCGTGGCGACACCGCTCGAGGAGCAGGTCAACGGCGTCGAGGACATGCTCTACATGTCGAGCCAGGCGACGTCCGACGGCGTGCTGACGCTGACTGTGACGTTCAAGCTGGGCACCGACCCCGACAAGGCGCAGCAGCTGGTGCAGAACCGCGTCAGCCAGGCGGAACCGCGCCTGCCGGCGGAAGTGCGTGCGCTCGGGGTTACGACTGTCAAGAGCTCGCCCGACTTCATCATGGTCGTCAATCTCGTCTCCGACACCGATCGCTACGACATCACCTATCTGCGCAATTACGCGACGCTGAACGTCAAGGACCGGCTCACCCGCATCCAGGGCGTCGGGCAGGTTCAAGTCTTCGGCGCCGGCGACTATTCGATGCGCGTGTGGATCGATCCGCAGAAGGCGGCCGAACATTCGCTCGCTGCAAGCGACATCTCGAATGCGATCCGTAGCCAGAACGTCCAGGCCGCCGCCGGCATCATCGGCGCATCGCCGAGCCGGCCGGGTGTCGAGCTGCAGCTCAACGTGAATGCCCAGGGCCGCCTGCGCACTCCGGAGGAGTTCGGCAACATCATCGTCAAGAGCGGCGAAAACGGCGAGATCACGCGGTTGCGCGACGTTGCCCGTATCGAGCTCGGCGCGGCCGACTACACCCTGCGCTCGCTGCTTGACGGCCAGCCGGCGGTCGCCGTTGCCGTACTTCAAGCGCCCGGTTCCAACGCGATTGAAATCGCTGATAACGTCCGTGCGACGATGGACGAACTTCAGAAGGCGATGCCGGAAGGTGTCAAATACGAGATCGTCTACGATACGACCAAGTTCGTGCGCGCCTCGATCGAGAAGGTCATCGAGACCCTGCTTGAAGCGATCGCGCTCGTCGTTCTCGTCGTCATCCTCTTCCTCCAGACATGGCGGGCATCGATCATCCCGCTGATCGCCGTTCCCGTCTCGATCATCGGCACGTTTGCGGTCATGTACGCATTCGGCTTCTCGATCAACGCGCTGACGCTGTTCGGGTTGGTGCTGGCGATCGGTATCGTCGTCGACGACGCGATCGTCGTGGTCGAAAACGTCGAGCGCAATATCGAGAACGGCTTAAGTCCGCGTGATGCGACCTACAAGGCCATGAAGGAAGTCTCCGGCCCGATCATTGCGATCGCGCTGGTGCTGGTCGCGGTCTTCGTGCCGCTCGCCTTCATCAGCGGCCTGTCCGGCCAGTTCTACCGGCAGTTCGCGCTGACGATCGCCATTTCGACCGTCATCTCGGCGATCAACTCGCTCACCCTGTCGCCGGCGCTGGCAGCCCTTCTGCTGAAGGACCACCACGCCAAGAAGGACTTGCTGACGCGGTTCATGGACGCGATCCTGGGCTGGTTCTTCCGCGGCTTCAACCGCGCCTTCGGAGCCGCCTCGAACGGCTACGGACGCACGGTCGGTGGTCTGCTTTCCCGCAAGAGCCTGGTGATGATCATCTACTTCGCGCTTGTGGCGATGACCTACAGCATGTTCAACGCGGTGCCGAGCGGTTTCGTGCCTGCGCAGGACAAGCAGTACCTGATCGGTTTCGCTCAGCTTCCTGACGGTGCAACCCTCGACCGCACGGAAGAGGTGATCAAGCGGATGAGCGACATCGCCCTGGAACAGCCTGGCGTCGAGCACGCCATCGCGTTCCCAGGCTTGTCGATCAACGGCTTCACGATCGGCTCGAACGCCGGCATCGTCTTCGCGGTGCTCGACGATTTCGAGAAGCGCGAGACGCCGGAGCTTTCGGGTGGTGCCATCGCCATGGCGCTGAACCAGAAATATGCCGGCATCCAGGATGCGTTCATCGCCATGTTCCCGCCGCCGCCGGTCAACGGCCTCGGAACGACGGGCGGGTTCAAGCTGCAGATCGAGGATCGTGCCGGCCTGGGCAACCAGACGCTCGACGAGGCCACCAAGGCGGTTATCGCCAAGGCCTACCAGACGCCGGAACTCGCGGGCATCTTCTCGAGCTTCCAGATCAACGTGCCGCAGCTCTATGCCGATCTCGACCGCGCCAAGGCCGAGCAGCTCGGAGTGTCGGTAACCGACGTCTTCGAAACGCTGCAGGTCTATCTGGGTTCGCTCTATGTCAACGACTTCAACGCCTTCGGCCGCACCTACAGCGTCCGGGTGCAGGCGGATGCGCAATTCCGCTCAAAGCCGGAAGATATCGGCCAGTTGAAGGTCCGTTCGCAGTCCGGCCAGATGATCCCGCTTTCGGCCCTGCTGAAGGTGGACGCGCAGACAGGTCCAGAACGCACGACCCGCTACAACGGCTTCCTCTCCGCCGATGTCAACGGTGGCCCGGCACCGGGCTTCTCGTCAGGCCAGGCTCAGGCTGCGATCGAAAAGATCATGGCAGAGACCCTGCCTTCCGGGATCGACTACGAATGGACGGACCTGACCTACCAGCAGATCCTCGCCGGCAATTCCAGCATCGTGGTCTTTCCGCTGGCGCTGCTGCTCGTCTATCTCGTGCTCGCTGCCCAATATGAAAGCCTGACGCTGCCGATCGCGATCATCATGATCGTGCCGATGGGTGTGCTTGCTGCCTTGGCCGGGGTGTGGCTCACCGGTGGAGACAACAACATCTTCACCCAGATCGGGCTCGTGGTCCTTGTGGGTCTCTCGGCGAAGAACGCGATCCTGATCGTGGAATTCGCCCGGGAACTGGAGTTTGAGGGCAGGACGCCGTTCCAGGCCGCGGTCGAGGCAAGCCGTCTGCGCCTGCGTCCGATCCTGATGACGTCGATGGCCTTCATCATGGGTGTCGTGCCGCTGGTCGTCTCGACCGGTGCGGGTGCGGAAATGCGCGCCGCCATGGGTATCGCCGTGTTCTCCGGCATGATCGGAGTGACATTCTTCGGCATCTTCATGACACCGGTCTTCTACATGCTGGCACGTTTGCTTACCGGCAGCCGCCCCCTGCGGCAGCACGGTACGGAGGAGGCGGCTCCCGCTCTCTCTCCAGCGGAGTAAGGTCTACCTCCGGCGCCGCGCGGGTTCTTTCCACCGGGAACCCGCGCGGTATTTTTGTGTCTAGAGGGCACCGCCGTCGATAATGATTGTCTGGGCCGTCATGGCCGCGGAGGCATTCGAGGCAAGGAACAGGCAGGGGCCGATAAGGTCTTCAGCCACCAGCACCCGCTTCAGGGACTGGCGCGCGACCATTGCCGTAATGCTGTCGTCATTCAGCCAGAGCTTTTTCTGCCGTTCGGTGACGATCATGCCGGGCAGGATGGCGTTGACGCGGATATTCTCCGGCCCGAGCTTCCCGGCGAGGCTTTTGGTCAGGCCGATGATCCCGGCCTTGGCGGTCGCATAGGCGGGCAGCCCGCCCATGTTGAGCAGATAGGCGATCGAGGAGAAATTGACGATCGCGCCGCTGCCGGCCTTGCGCAGGTGCGGGACCGCCGCCTGCGAGACGAAGAACATCTGCTTGATATTGATCGCCTGGGCATTGTCCCAATATTCCTCGGTGACCGTCTCGAATTCGTGGCGGTCGTCCCAGCCGGCATTGTTGACCAGCACCGACAGCGACGCGAGTTCCTGCGCAGCCCTGTCGACGGCGGCTTTCGTCTCCGCGACGTTGCGCAGATCAGCTTTCAGGTAGAGGACCGGATGCCTGGCGGTCTTGGAAAGGCGTTCTGCCAATTCGCGGCTGGGTTCGTCCGCGATATCGAGGAACGCGACCCTTGCTCCCTGTGCCGCAAAACCTTCCACCAATGCGGCGCCGATGCCGGACCCGCCGCCGGTGATCAGCACGCCGCGATCGGCAAGATCCGCATGCCTTACGGAAATTTCGGCCAAAACATCCTCCCTGTCCGGCGTGGTCGCCAAGTTCTATCGCTTCGATGCGGGAAGACAAGGATGCACGACAAACTCTCGCCATGTGGGTACGCAATGGTCTCGCGATGACCATTGCGACAGGAATAGCCGCCGGCGTCGGGCTGGGCACGGTGCTCGGGACAGCCGTCTTCGACAATATCGGCATCGGTGTTGCCGTGGGGATCGCGATCGGCGTTGCCCTGTCTCAATTCCTGCGTTCCCGATCGAAATAGCCCGAACGAGATCACCGGTTCCTTGCCGGCAATTGCCTTTCGGCATCGTTGCATTTACTCGGAATGCGGCAGTTCCGGCCATCTTCCGAGTCGGAATCCGACGCTAAAGGAACTTTCCGTGCCTCTTCCCGCCGCCGATCTCTCCCTTCCCGAAAAAACCTATGCTGCTTTCCTGTTCGACATGGACGGCACGATCCTGAATTCGATCGCATCCGCCGAACGCGTCTGGGGACGCTGGGCGGCGAAGATGGGTTTCGACGTGGAGGCATTCCTGCCGACCATGCATGGCAAGCGCGGGATCGACACGATCAGCGCATTGAACCTGCCGGGCATCGATCCGGCCGTCGAAGCCGAGGGCATCCTGCGCGGCGAGATCGAGGATGTCGAAGGGGTGGTGCCGATCCCGGGCGCGGTGGAATTCCTCTCCGCGCTGCCTCCGGAGCGCTGGGCGATCGTCACGTCATCGCCGATCGAACTCGCCAAAGTGCGGCTTGCCGCGGCCGGCATTCCGCTGCCGCGCTATATGGTGACTGCTGAGGACGTCACCGTCGGCAAGCCCAATCCGCAAGGTTATATCCTGGGCGCGGAACGTCTCGGCGTCAGCCCGTCGGACGTGCTGGTATTCGAGGACGTGCCGGCCGGCATCCAGGCGGGCGAGGCGGCGGGGGCCGACGTCATGGTCATCACCGCCACCCATGCCCATCCGATCGAAACCGGGCATTCGAAAATACCCGGCTATCTCGATGTGGTGCCGCATATCGGCGAGGACGGACGGCTTTCGGTTCGCCGCAAGGATTGAGTGTCAGGCAGGCCGGGCCGACGCCCGCATGATGCTGATTGTTGCGAGCCAAAGCACGACGCCGAGGCCGAGCAGGCAGGCAGCGATCAGATACTGAACCGGATCGCGGCCCGTCCAGGGGCCGGCGAGGAAGGTACAGGAGATCGCACCGAGTACCGGCAGGATGGTCGGCGTGCGAAAATGCTTGTGATCGACAGTGTCCTTGCGCAGCACCAGCACTGCGATATTGACGATCGCAAAGACGCACAGAAGAAGCAGTGCCGTCGTACCGCCGAGCGCCGGAACACCGCCGGCAAACAGGATCAGCGCGACCGCCAGCAGCGATGTGAAACCGATCGCGATATAGGGCGTGCGACGGCCCGAATGGACCTTGCCGAGCACCTGCGGCAGAACCCCCTCGCGGCTCATGCCGTAGATCAGTCGGCTCGCCATCATCATGTTGATCAGCGCGGAATTGGCCACTGCGAACATGGTGATGACCGCGAAGATGCCGATCGGGAAACCCGGTGCGCCGGCCTGCACGACCTTCAGCAGCGGCGTTTCGCCCTGGCCGAGTTCACTGGCCGGTACCAGCGTGATCGCCGAGATCGCCACCAGGACATAGATCAGGCCCGTTATCGCCAGGCCGGTCAGCAGCACCCTGGGGAACATCCGGCTTGGCTCCTTGCATTCCTCGGCCATGTTGACCGAGTCCTCGAAGCCGACCATGGCGAAAAAGGCGAGGGTGGTGGCCGCAATGACGGGCCAGAAGACACCGCCGTTGTTGGGCGCCGCAAAGGTCCAGGCGCGGGAAACGTCGCCCTGACCGCCGGCGATGGCCCATAAGCCGATGCCGATGATGATCAGCAGGCCGGTCAGTTCGACCACGGTCAGCAGCACGTTCATCTTGACGCTTTCCCCGACACCCCTGAAGTTGATGGCGGCAACCAGAGCGATGAAACCGACCGCGATCAGCGGTACGCCCCAGGCACCGAGATCGAGGCTGAGCGAGGTCGCGAAGTTGGCGGCGAAGGCACGCGATGCGGTCGCCGCCGAGGTAATGCCCGACGACATCACCGCAAAGGCCACCAGGAAGGTCACGAAATGGATGCCGAAAGCCTTGTGGGTGTAGAGCGCGGCGCCGGCAGCTCGGGGATATTTCGTGACCAGTTCGAGATAGCTGAAGGCGGTGAGGAGGGCGACGACGAAGGCGATCAGAAACGGCAGCCAGACCACTCCTCCGACCTGCTTGGCCACCTGGCCGGTCAGGGCATAGATGCCCGTGCCGAGAATATCCCCTACGATGAACAGCAGCAGCAATCCGGGCCCCATGACCCGGTGGAGTTCCGTCTTCTGTTCGCCCAATTCCGCGACCGGCTCTTTCATAAGCTCCTCCTGATATTGTCGATTCCCTCCGGCAGATCGTTCAATGGGAACAAGCGCCGGTTGTTCCCGAAAAAATAGGGGTTTCAAATCGTTCCGTCCCAAGCCAAGGGCGCAACGCAAAATCCTCATTAAAACTTGCACTCGGTGCAAATATATCCTAAGTGTAAGGGTGTGGGCGCTGCACTGCACAATTCTGCAGCGGATATACGCGTTTTTCTCGAACCGGGTTCCCATGCCTTGGAATTGCCATGCGGGCTGTGAAGGTCGGCGGAATACTCGATTGCATTTTCAAACCGGTGAGTCTCTGACCATGACAGCAGATGCCGCATTCTCCGATTTCCTGCATTTCTTCCGTTCCTGGATCAGCAATCCATTGCGGGTTGCGGCGGTGGCGCCTTCGGGGGATTCGCTCGCGCGGCTGATGACCCAGGAGATCGCTCCCCTCGATGGGCCGGTCATCGAACTCGGTCCGGGCACCGGCGTGTTCACCCGCGCGCTGCTGGCGCGCGGCGTTGCCCAATCCGACCTTACCCTGATCGAATACGGTCCGGAATTCGTTCCCGGCCTGCAGCGGCGGTTTCCGGAAGCGCGGGTTCTGCAGATGGACGCGGCAAAGCTCGCCCATGAAGATATTTTCGAGGGGGAACCGGTCGGCGCGGTCATCAGCGGCTTGCCGCTGCTCTCCATGTCACCGCGAAAGATTACCGCGATCCTCGGCGGCGCCTTTACCTATATCCGTCCGGGCGGTTCGTTCTATCAGTTCACCTATGGGCCGCGCTGCCCGGTGCCACGGCCGATCCTCGACCGGCTGGGTCTGAAGGCCGTCCATATCGGCCACACCGTGCGCAACCTGCCACCGGCTGCCGTATACCGGATTTCCCGCCGCAAGCCACTGGACCTGACGCGAGAGCGTTCCAGGTATCGTGCCGAGGCAGACGCCGGTCCGGTCCACAATGCCGACGAAGCGGGCGGCTGAACAAAATCGGATGCAATGACCAGCACGACTGATGGCGCCAAGGAAGGCCGGCGGGAGCTCAAGCGCCGGCAAACCCGGCAACGCATCGAGGAAGCGGCGATGAGCCTGTTCCTCGAGCAAGGTTTCGATGCCACGACCATCGAGGAAATTGCCGAACGGGCCGAGGTTTCGAAACGCAGTTTCTTCGACTATTTCCCGTCCAAGGAAGAGGTCGTGTTCGCCTGGCAGGACGGTTTTGCCGACCATCTGATGGCGGCGATCGCGTCCCGGCCAGCGGACGAGCCGGCGGTCAAGGCCGTGCAACACGGCCTCGTCAGCGCCATCGTCTCGGCAGCCGACGAAAGAGCGATGGCTCTCGGAGAACTGATCCGCCGCACGCCGGCGTTGAAAGCCCGCGACCAGCTCAAATATGCCAAGCTCGAGCTGAAGCTCACGGAAGCGCTGAAGGCTCGAAGCCGGAGCGACGAGGAGCGGCTGCGCGTGCGACTGCTCGCCGCTGTGGTCATAGGCGCCTTGCGGACGGCCGGAGAACTCTGGAACGAACAGCAGCCGGGCACTTCGCTCGAAACCTTCGCGCATCAGTTCTTCGGCGATTTCTGGAAGACGCTTGCCGATTTCGGCAACGAGGGGCAGGGGCGCTGATCAGATTAGGCTGAGCGTCGCCGCGGCGAGCACGACGTAGCGTAGCGCCTTGCCGATGAACACCAGGATCAGGAAGGTCGGCAGCGGTTCCTTGAGCACGCCGGCCGCGACCGTGATGGCGTCACCGCCAATCGGCAGCCAGCTCAGCAAGAGCGACCATTTTCCGTATTTTCGATACCAGGCCTGCGCCTTGTCCAGTTTTTCCTCGCTGACCGGAAACCAGCGGCTGTCGCGAAATCGCTCGACGCCCCGACCGAGCAGCCAGTTGACCGCAGCGCCCGCCGTATTGCCGACCGAGGCAACCAACAGCAGGCCGACGAGCGAATACCGGTCGGCCAGGATAAGCCCGACCAGGATCGCTTCCGACTGCATCGGAAAGATCGTGGCGGCGATGAAGGCGGCGGAGAACAGCCCTGCATAGGCGGCGAAATCGAACATGATGGAGAGCTATAGCGGAGCCAATGAAAAAGGGCGGATGAAAAATCCGCCCTTTTGATTTCGTGACAAGGAGCCTCAGGCCTGGCTTGGGCGCTCGCCGTCGCCGACGGTCTTTTCGCCGGTGGCTTCGGCCTGCGCCTTGTGGCGGGTGCGCCAGTCGCCAAGGAAGAGCAGGATCGGCGCTGCGATGAAGACCGACGAGAGCGCTGCGACCGCGATACCGAAGACCATCGGCACTGCGAAGCTTTCCACCGCGCTGCCACCCCAGATCGCCATCGGCAACAGGGCCAGGAAGGCAGTTGCCGAGGTATAGAGGCTTCGGGCGAGCGTTTCGTTGATCGACAGGTCGATGACGTCGCGCAACGACATCTTCTTGTAGAGCCGCATGTTTTCACGCATGCGGTCGTAGACGACGACCTTGTCGTTGACGGAATAACCGACCAGCGTCAGCAATGCCGCGATAGCCGTCAGGTTGAAGTCGAGACCGGTCAGAGCGAAGAAGCCGACCGTCTTCGTCACGTCGAGGACGAGCGTCGCGATCGCGCCGACGGCGAACGGCCATTCGAAGCGTGCCCAGATGTAGATCATCATGGCGATCGAGGCGAGGCCGACCGACAGGAAGCCGGCGGTGGCAAGCTCGCCGCTGACCTTCGGGCCGACGACTTCGGTGCGTTCCACCTTGGCGGTCTGGTCGATCTTGGTGATCTCCGCCTTCAGTTTTTCGACGGCTTCCGTCTGGGCCTGTTCGCCGCCGGGCTGGCGCTCGACGCGGACAAGCACGCGGTTTTTGCCGCCGAATTCCTGCAGGGCCACTTCGCCGAGGCCAAGTTCTCCAAGGCCCGAGCGGAAGGCTGCAAGGTCGGTCTGTTGCGTGGTGGTGACTTCCATCTGGATGCCGCCGCGGAAGTCGACGCCATAGTTGAGGCCCGGCGTGAAGAACAGCACGACCGAGGCGATCGACAGGATGACCGAGACGCCGATGCCGAGGAAACGGCCCTTCATGAAGTGGATATGGGTGCCGTCCGGAACGAGCTTGATCGGCAGCAGCGGCCTGATGTCGATCTTCTTCAGCTTCTTGCGGGCGGTGATGAACACCATCGCGACGCGAACGACCGACACGGCCGTGAACATCGAGATCATGATGCCGAGGCCCATGGTGACGGCGAAACCGCGCACCGGACCGGAGCCGAACCAGAAGAGCAGGACCGTGGCAATCAGGCTGGTGACGTTACTGTCGACGATTGTCGAATAGGCGCGCTTGAAGCCCGCGTCGATCGCCGCAAAGGCGCTGCGGCCCTTGCGCGTCTCTTCCTTGATGCGTTCGTTGATGAGGACGTTGGCGTCCACCGCAAGGCCGATGCCGAGTACGACGCCGGCGATGCCGGGCAAGGTCAGCGTCGAGCCGATCAGCGTCAGGCCGGCGAAGGTCAGGATGACGTTGATGAACAGCGCGACGTTGGCGAGGATGCCCCAGGTGCCGTAGAGAAACAGCATGAAGGCGACCACCAGGCCGAAACCGATGATGCCGGTGAAAATGCCCATCTCGATGGCATCGGCGCCGAGGTCGGCACCGACTGTGCGTTCCTCGATGACGGTCAGCTTGGCGGGCAGGGCGCCGGCGCGCAGCAGCGCAGACAGCGTGTTGGCTTCCGAAACCGAGAAGCCGCCGGAGATCTGGCCCGAACCGCCGGTGATCGGCGTGCGGATAACCGGAGCGCTGAGAACCTTGTTGTCGAGCACGATCGCGAAGGGACGGCCGACATTCTGCTGTGTGATCTGCGCGAAGCGGTTGGCGCCGGCGCTGTCGAAGCGGAAGTTGACGACCGGTTCGGTGGTCTGCTGGTCGAAGGCGGCGCGGGCATCCGTCAGGCGGTCGCCGGACAGTTCCACGCGGTCGAGGACCGGATACTGGTTGCCGCTCTCGTCGGCGAGCATGGTGACGCCGGCCTCGCCCTGCTGGCCGAGCAGATGGAAGCTCATCTTGGCGGTTGAGCCGAGGAGCTGGCGAAGCCGGGACGGATCCTGCTCGCCCGGAAGCTGCACGAGGACGCGGTCCGAACCGACCCGCTGGATGGTCGGCTCGGCGACGCCGACCTGGTCGACGCGCTGGCGGATGATTTCAAGGCTCTGCTCGACAGCCGCGGTGATGTGCGAGTTGATGCCGGCTTCCGTCTGGGCGATCGAGATCGTGTTGTCGGTCGGCGTGGTGATCGCGAGATCGCTGCCGCCGACGCTCGTGCCGAGGCCGATCGGGTTGGCGAGCGTCTGGAGTTCCGTCACGGCTGCATCGCGCTGGGCCGCGTCACGCACCGCAACGGTGATCGTATCGCCGGACCGGCGGATCGCCGAAGTGTTGATGTTCTTGTCGCGCAGCACGCGGCGGGCGTCCTGCAGCAGGCTCTGGATGCGTTCGTTGATCAGGTCGGGACGGTCCACCTCGAGCACGAGATGCGAGCCGCCGCGCAGGTCGAGGCCGAGTGCCACGCGGCTATGCGGCAGCCACGACGGCATGCGGTCGAGCGCCGACTGGGGAATCACGTTCGGTAGGGCGACCAGAATGCCGAGAATGATGATGACGGCATAGCTCGCCACCAACCATGGGGAATTTCTCATATGTTTAATCCTGCTGGGCCCGAGCCTCGCTCTGTCGAGCGGCTGGGGCAGAATGCTGATGTCGTTCAAGCGCTTGGCGCGCGATATCTCAGACGCGGGCCGGCGGCGCGCGCGGCAGCGAACCATGCCAGAACGGGGAGGCTGCCGGATGGGAAGACGGTTTCGGGGTGAAGGCCGGGGCGAAGACCGGGAAAGTGATCTCGATGGCGCGGGCTTCCAGCGCACCGCCGCCGGTGTGCCAATGGGCGCCTGTCGCGTCCTTGCGGTCCATGGCCGCCAGTGCGCGCAAAGGCTCGCGCTTGGTCAGGTGTGGAGTGTCGCTGGTCCTGTCGGCCGAAAGAATGCCGCGGGGGAATTGGACGTCCTTGACGACGCTCGAGAGCAGGCCGAACAGGGCGGCGATCAGCAGAGCGGCGGCAAAGACCGGCCAGCGCGACAGGTGGCTTTCCTGTTCGCGTCGGTCTCTCGTCCGCTTGTCCTGCGGAAACAGCGCCATCCGCATCAGCTCCGGAGCGTTAAAAATCCCGAAGTCTTTGCTTCGGAACGGAATGCCGCCTTCTAAAGGAGAGGTTCGAGGCGGTCAATCTCCAGTAGGCCGGCAGCGTAACGGCAGATTGCGGCGGCATTTGCGCCGATCAAAGCATTGCGGTCTGAAATCTGCGCTTTTACGGATCTGCCCGCGTGAGGCCAACAAGAGGCAGCTCTATTTGTGGATCGGGTCCTTCCACAGGACTTCCTCCGGCTTCTCGATCGGTTCGATGTCGAGATTGACGACCACCGGGTCCTGGCCTGAGCGACAGAGGACGCATTCCAAAGTCTCGTCCGGGCTGGCATTGATCTCCTGGTGCGGCACATAGGGTGGCACGTAGATGAAATCGCCGGGGCCGGCTTCCGCCACGAATTCCAGGTTGTCGCCCCAGCGCATCCGCGCTTTTCCCTTCAGCACATAGATGATGCTTTCGAGATCGCCGTGGTGATGGGCGCCGGTCTTGGCGTTGGCATGGATCGTCACCGTGCCGGCCCAGATCTTCTCGGCGCCGGCACGGGCATTGTTGATCGCGGTCGCGCGGTTCATGCCGGGGGTTTGGGCGGTATTGGGATCGAGCGAATTGCCGGGAATGACTTTCACGCCGTGCTCGCGCCAATCGACGTTGGAATGACCGTCATGGTCATCGTCATGAGGGTGGTGATGATCGTCGTGGCTATCGCTCAAGATCGTTACTCATTGACTAGGACGGGGCTCACCAACTCTTGCGAGTAGGGGGTCCGCGAGCCCCTGACCGGCGTCATGCCGGCTGGAGGCCACGTAGCTTTGCTCGACGAACATGATCAATGGGAACATCCCGAATGTCAAAGACTTGGTAAGGAAAGAATGACTTTCCTGTTTCAGATCGACGCACCGTTACGCGCCGATGGCCCCTGTAGCCTCTCCTGCGCGAGCGGCGGATCGAGCCGCCGCTTGCCGGTTGCACCGCGGATCGAGTCGCGAACACCGTCAAGGTTCGTGGGTGAAGGAGCCTTAAACGCCCTGGATGAGCGGCAGGACTTCAACGGAGCCCTGGTAGATCATGTCGAGGGACACATAAACGATGACGGCAAGGCCGACATAGGCGATCCAGCGGAAGCGGGACAGGAGTTTGGCGACGAAGTTGGCCGCCACGCCCATCAGCGCGATCGAGATGATCAGGCCGAGGATCAGCACTATGGAATGCTCCTTGGCGGCGCCGGCGACGGCGAGCACATTGTCGAGCGACATGGAGACATCGGCGACGACGATCTGGGTGGCGGCCCGGAAAAAGGTCTTGTTGGCGGCCTTTTGCTTCGCTTCGGCGGCCGCATGTGCGTCGTCGCTGTGGCCTTCGCGCAGTTCGCTCCACATCTTCCAGCAGACCCAGCCGAGCAGCAGGCCGCCCGCAAGCTGGAGCCCCTTGATCGCCAGAAGATAGGTGGCGACCACCGCAAACACGAGGCGGAGCACGGTGGCGGCGGAAATGCCGAAGATGATCGCTTTTCTGCGGAGTGCGGCTGGAAGACCGGCGGCAGCCAGGCCGATGACGATGGCGTTATCGCCGGAAAGAACGAGGTTAATGGCAACGACCTCAAGAAGAGCCGCAAAGCCACCTGCGGTGAAGAGTTCCATCATGAAGCGTCAACCTGAACCGGGAGTAGATCGAAGGGATGAGACTATGCTGATCTTCCAGCGACGTTTAATGCGGATTGGTACAGAATATTTCCAGGCGCTTGGCAAGCGCATTTTGCGTTCCGTCAAATGGCATAGTCCGTTATCGAAGCCTGATTTCGCCCCGGGGAGAAGGCAGGTTGTTCGGGTAGTAGCTTTCATCCGCTCTACCTCCACTTGCCGCGACTCACCTGCCTCCTATATGGCCTCACGGCGGAGCGGGTCCCCAACCTGCCACTCACGGCGCGGAGATTTTTTCGCCTGGGGATGCTGTGGGGGCAGGCGTCCAAAGGATGAAGGAGACGTTGATGGCGCAGAAGGCCGTTGTGCTTGTCGTCGAGGATGAACCGCTGATCCGCTTCACCACGCTCGATGCGCTGGAGGAAGTCGGGCATCTCGTACTGGAAGCCGGCAATGCCGACGAGGCGATGGTGCTGTTCCGCAACCGTGAGGACATCGACATTGTCTTCACAGACGTCAACATGGCCGGCTCCATGGACGGCATTCAGCTTGCTCAGCGTATCCGCGCCATCCGCCCGAGCATCGGCATCATCATCACGTCGGGCGTTGTCAGCCTCGATCCGATGCTTCTGCCGACCAACACGGTGTTCCTGCCGAAACCCTATCAGCACGACCTGCTGTTGTCCTCTATCCACGAGATGATGCCGGGCTGAACATTGGTGGGCCGAAGACGGCTCGCAGGAACCAAGTGGCATGGCTTCCGGTTATCTCCTCCGATCAACCGGAGGAATTTTCAGATGCTGAAGAGGGCCATCGCGCTTTCCGCCCTCTTGCTGTCGCTCGCAGTACCCGTCTTGGCCCAGACATCCGGCCTTGGCGCAACTCCCACCTTGCCTGGCACGACGACGACCACACCCGCTGCCAATTCCGCCGCCACGACGCTTCCCGGGGTTGCCGATCCGACGACGACCAACAGCACGACCGGCACCGTCGATCAGGAAGATCACTGCCAGCCGCCGGGGACGCCGAGCAATACCAATCCAAGCGCCGAAGCCCCGACGCTGCCGCGGCCCGAACAGGCATGCAACTGATAGAGACGCGAAAACGCCTTTACTCCTCGTCAATCTCTATTAAGTTGGTAGACATTGAAGCGGTCACGGAAGCGGATCCAAAACCGTGTTTCCGTGGCTCCCAAGACAGCCTTTCGCCCAAAGCAACCAAGGACGAGGAGTGTGCTTGATGACTTATGATGTCGCCGTCGTCGGTTCCGGTTTTTCCGCAATCGCCCTTACCATCAATCTCCTTCGCTTCCTGCCGGGCTCCGCCTCGATCGCTGTGGTCGGCGATGATCCCGGCTTCGGGCGGGGCACCGCCTACCGCACCGAATTTTACCTGCACCGTCTCAATGTGCCTGCGGCGCGGATGAGCGTGTTTCCGGACCGGCCGGACGATTTCGTCGAATGGCTGCGCCGCCAGGGCAGGGCGGCTTTCCCCGAGGACTTCGCTTCTCGCGGCGACTACGGCCTCTACCTGCGCGACACGCTGGCCTCGCTGCTGAGGCCCCGCGAGCGGCGGGCGCATGTGGATTTCATCCGGGCGAAGGCCACTGCCTGTGTTCACTGCGAACAGGACGGGCTCGTCTTCCATCTCGACAATGGCGGCGAATTGCGTGCTCGCGCCGTGATCCTTGCGCTCGGCGTTGGCAATGCCGATCTGCCCTTGCCGAAGGATCGCATCGATCCGGAGGTCGGCGCCCGAACCATCGACAATCCCTGGCGCCTCGGCTGGCTTTCGCGTGTGGGTCGCACCGACGAACTCTGTATCTTCGGCTCCGGCCTGACGATGATCGATCAGGTCCTGTCGCTGCGGGCCCAGGGCCATCGCGGCCGCATCCATGTCCTGTCGCGGCGCGGACTGGTGCCGCATCCGCATCCGACAAGGCGCGCCGCCCCGGTCACGCCGGACCTGCCGGGTACCCGGGAGATCAGCGCGCTGCTTCACGCTTTGCGCCGGCAGGTGGAGAACGGCGCCGACTGGCGGGGTGTCGTCGACGGCCTGCGGCCGCAGACCCAGGCTTTGTGGCAGAGCCTCAGTGCCGATCAGCGCTCCCGGTTCCTTCGGCACGCGCTGGCTTGGTGGAATGTCCATCGTCATCGTATCGCGCCGGAGGTATTTGCGCGCCTCGACGCGCTTCTGAAGGATGGCACGGTGACGGTCCATGCGGGCTTCCTTCGCTCGATCGACAGCGATGGCGAGGGTGCGCGTGTCCGATTCAGGCAGCGCGGGACGCCTGACATCGTCTCCCTCCATGCCGACTGGATCGTCAACTGCACGGGCATGGAGCGCGCGGGCATCGGCCATTCGCCGCTGCTGACCGAGATGCGCAATCGACAGATGATCTCCATGGACGAACTCGGACTTGGCATTTCCGTCGATCGGCACTCTCGGGTTCTCGATCCGGAGGGCCGGCCGCAGCCGGGCCTGTTTGCAGCCGGAGCGCTCACCGCCGGCCAGTTCTGGGAGATCACGGCGGTGCCGGATATCCGTGTGCAGGCCAAGGCGCTTGCCGAGGAGATCACGACCCAGATCGCCCGCGCTGCGCCGCGGACGGCCCGCATCGCGTAAACGGGCATTCCAGGAGCATGATTTTCTCCTGGCGGGATATCTGCGGCAGGTTCCTTGCTTTCATGCTGCGGTACCGACGCTAATCTGCAGAAAGTCGTTGCGCAGAGAGGAATTTCCATGGCCCTGAAACTCGTCGGTCTTGCGGGTAGCTATAACCGCCCATCCAAGACCTTTGCGCTGGTGGAACATATCGCCGCCGTTGCTGCCGAACGTTATGGATTCGACGTCCGGCTTCACGACCTCGCCGATGTCGGGCCGTCTCTCGGTCAGGCACAACGCCAGGGCGATCTCGACGAAGCGGCCGCCAAGGTGCTCGCCGATGTCGTGGATGCCGATTTCCTGATCGTCGGTTCGCCGACCTACAAGGGAAGCTATCCCGGCCTGTTCAAACATTTCATCGACCTGATCGATCCGGAACAATTGCGCGCCAAGCCGATCCTGATCACCGCAACGGGCGGCGGCGACCGGCACGCATTGATGGTCGAACATCAGCTTCGGCCGCTCTTCGGCTTCTTCATGGCTCATACATTGCCGACGGCCGTCTACGCGTCCGATCGCGATTTCGTCGACTATCGGATCGTCTCGGAGTCCCTGCAGCAACGGATCGGTTTTGCCATCGACGAGCTTGCCGCCTTCTTCCCCGTCCGGGAACTCGCCGCCGCCGAGTAACTTTACTTTCGCCGGATTTGTCGTCATCAATCCCCGCCATCGCAATCCGGAGGGGAACGCATGACGATCGAAGAAGACATGGCGAAGATCGCGGAACAGGAGAAGGCACTCGTCTTCGACCGGTTCGACCTGACCACTGCCTGGGACCTCGGATCGCTGCTTCGCCACATGGCCGTCGAGCGGGGCCTGAGCGTCGTCATCGACGTGCGGCTGCATTCGATGCCGGCCTTCTACACGGCATTGCCGGGCACGACGGCAGACAACGAAAACTGGGTACGCCGCAAGCGCAATCTGGTACTCCGTTTTTTCCAGTCGAGTTATGCAATCGGGCGGAAGCTCGAACTCCAGGGAGACACGGTGGAAAGCCGATATGGTATTTCCGCGGCGGACCACGCGCCGCATGGCGGCAGCTTTCCGATCAAGGTCGCCGGTGTCGGCTGCATCGGGGCCGTGACGGTGTCGGGCCTGCCGCAGCGCGAGGATCATAACATGGTCGTCGAAGCCCTTGCCCGGATGACCGGCAAGGATATCTCCACACTCCGTCTCGACTAGGGAGATATGCCATGGCGCAGGCCGACGTAAAAACCCCCGAGGAAGTTTTCACCTTCTGGTTCAGGGAACTCACCCGCAAGGACTGGTTCGAGAAGAACGAGGCGCTCGACGAGGCAATGCGCCGGCATTTCGCGGCAACTCATCTTTCGCTTGCCCGCGGCGAGCTAGACGCTTGGCGGACATCTTCAGAAAATCGGCTCGCAGCGGTGATCGTGCTGGACCAGCTTTCCCGCAACCTCTATCGCGGCACTCCGCTTGCCTTTGCAACGGATTGGCTGGCTTTGCGTGAGGCCAGACTGGCGATCGAAGCTGGCGCGGATATGGCTGTCCTGCCCGAGCAGCGCGGCTTCTTCTATCTACCTTTCGAACATTCGGAGACGCTCGCCGATCAGGATCGGTCGGTCGAACTCTTCGCCCTGCTGGGTGATCCGGAATATCTGGATTATGCGGAACGGCACCGTGTGGTGATCCGCGAATTTGGCCGTTTCCCACACCGAAATGCGCTGCTCGGCCGGGAATCAACCGCCGCCGAGCTGGAATATCTGGCCAGGCCCGGCGCCGGTTTCTGATCTTAAAGGCAGTTATCGGCGGAACATGCGTGCGACGGCAATCAGGATGCATGCGCCGATGAAGCCGGCAATCAGATAGCCGATCCAGCCGCCGAGCGCGACGCCGAAGACTCCGAGAATAGCATTGGCGATGATGGCGCCGACAATGCCCAGAATGATGTTCATGATCAAGCCCATGTCGCTTTTCATGAACTTCTCTGCGAGCCAGCCGGCAATGCCGCCGATGATTATGGCTGCGATCCAGCCGATACCTGCCTGTTCCATGACTTACCCTCAGTGGTTGTTGGGACGGGGAAACGCGGAGAATTGGTCCAGGTTCCGGGAATTGGAACAATTCCCGGAACCTGATTGCAGCATTCCTTTTCTTCGCCCAGAAGTCACTCTATTTTCGCGGACGAATCCGATCGAAAGACAAAAGAGCAGACATTTGACAGAACTTTTCACGACCGGCCCTTCAACCATCCAGCGGATAACCCGCGTGCTTCTCACGGCACTCATGATCGCCGTCGCCCAACTGGGCTCGTCGTCGCCTGTCCTGGCCCAGACGCCACAGCAGACGCAGGGACAGCGCCAGGAGCAGGTGCCACCCGACGTCACCCTCGATTCGATCAATTCGGACATGAAGGGAAAGATCGATGCGATCCGCCAGCAACTCGATAGCTTCCGCAACCGCATCCAAAGCGACGCCGACGACGATGCACGTCTGGCGGAACTGAGGGTCCAGGCAGAAACGATCGTCGGCGAAATGCGCTCGGCCTCGGATGCCATGCGCACCCGCGTCGAACAGATCCAGGCCCGGCTCAAGAGCCTCGGCGAGGCGCCGGCAGCCGGCCAGCCTCCGGAAGCGCCCGCGGTCGTCGAAGAGCGCAACCGGCTGCTGAACGAGCGCTCCGAGCTCAATCTTATCGTCGATGACGCCGGCCAGCTTTCCAACAGCGCGAACCAGGTCGCCAACACGATCACCAATCTGCGACGCACGCTGTTTACCCAGACGCTGTTCCGCCATACCGAACTGTCGGGCGAATTGTTCGCCGATGCCGGCCACGCGTTCGTGGCCGAGGTCAGGAATTTCGGTTCCACCTTCAGCGGCTGGATCAGTTTCGTCTGGAAATTCAAGAAGCTCCAGCTGCTGGGTGCTCTGGCGCTGTCGCTTGGGGCGGCCATGCTCTTCCTGTCCGGAGGATACCGGCTGTTCGGGCGCTTCATCCGGCGAAACGACCATGAGCATCCTTCCTACATAAGGCGTCTGTCGGTAGCGTTCTGGTCGACGGTCATCCAGACCGTGTCGCTGGCGGCTTTCCTGGTCGCTTCCTTCCTGTTCCTCGACGGGTTCAACGTGCTGCGGACGGATATCACGCCGATCGTGGTGACCTTCTTCGGCTTCGTTTGGTTCGTCAATTTTGTCTGGAAGCTCACCTATGGCGTATTGGCGCCGGGCGAACCGGAGTGGCGGCTCGTCCGCATCACCAATCGCGGTGCCCGCCTGCTGACGCTCGCCGTACTCGCCATGGCGATCGTCAACGGGCTCGACTATCTGCTCGGGGCGATCAGCGAGGCGCTGAATTCGCCGCTGGTTCTGACCATCGTCAAAAGCCTGCTCGCCTCGGTGATCATCGGCCTGATCCTGATTGCCATCTCCTTCGTCCAGCCGCGGCTTGTCGAGGGTGAGGATCCCGATGGGCCCGGACACCGGTGGCCGCGCTTCTTTCCGCTGTTCCTTCGTATCATGGGCCTGCTCCTGATTCTGTCGGTGCTGACGGGGTATGTGGGGCTTGCCCGGTTCGCTTCGACCCAGATCGTGCTGACCGGTGCGGTGATCGTGCTGATCTATATCGGGCTCCTGTCGGGCAGGGCGGTTTCGAAACAGGGGTCGTTCACGGATACGGCGGTCGGCCGGCGGCTCGCCGAGCGCTTCAATTTCGGCGAGGTGTCCCTCGACCAGGCAGGCCTCGTCGCGGGACTCGGCATCTATGCCTTTGCGCTGATCCTCGGCATCCCCCTGATCCTGCTGACCTGGGGCTTCCAGATTGCTGATATCGAAGCCTGGATCTACAGCTTCTTCACGCAAATCCGGATCGGCAACATCTCGATCTCGATCGTCGGCATTCTCGGCGGCATTCTGCTTTTCGGCCTCGGTTTCGTCGTCACCCGCTGGGTGCAGAAGTGGATCGACGGCAATGTGCTGGCGCGCAGCCAGGTGGATCTCGGCGTCCGCAACTCGGTCAAGACCGGTATCGGTTACCTCGGCATCGGGCTTGCGGTCATTGTCGGCGTCTCGGCCGCGGGCATCGATCTCTCGAGCTTCGCGCTGGTGGCGTCCGCCCTCTCGGTCGGTATCGGTTTCGGTCTCCAGAATATCGTCTCGAATTTCGTGTCCGGCCTGATCCTGCTCGTCGAGCGGCCCTTCAAGGTGGGCGACCATGTGGTGACCGGGGCGACGGAAGGTATCGTCAAGCGCATTTCGGTACGCGCCACGGAGATCGAGACGTTCCGCAAGCAGTCGATCATCGTCCCGAATTCCGACCTCATCAATTCGCCGGTCGGCAACTGGACGCATCGCAACAAGATCGGCCGTTCCGAAGTGCCGGTCGCGGTAAGCCACCATGCCGATCCGCAGAAGGTGATGGATATCCTTCTGGAACTGGTCGATCAGGTGCCGGAAGTGCTGCGCAATCCGGAACCGCACGTGGAGTTCCTGAGCTTCGGTCCTTCCTCGCTCAATTTCGAACTGAGGTTCCATCTGGCCGACATGGGCGAGGGCTTGAGAATCCGCAACAATCTGAGGATCGCCATCCTCAGGCGGTTCAAGGAGGAGGGGATCGAGATCCCGTTCCCGCAGCAGGAAATCATCTTTCACCGGGGCCGACCGATCCCGCAGGAGGAGCACGATGCAAGAGGGGGCGCATGACCGTCCCTCCGGTCCGAGCCCGCGACCATTCTGATGATCGTCGCGGGCTGGCTCTTGGCATGTCGTAATCAGGCGTTTGGCCCGCCTGTCGGAATTGCATAGTCCCTGCAGTTTGCGAAAAGGCCGCACGAGGCCGAAGAGGGGTTCTTTCCATGAAGACACATGCACGGGCGGTGGTGATCGGCGGCGGCGTGGTCGGTGTTTCGACGCTTTATCATCTGGCGAAAAAGGGCTGGAGCGACGCCGTCCTGATCGAACGCAAGGAATTGACCTCCGGTTCGACCTGGCATGCGGCAGGCCTTCTGCCGCTGTTCAACCTCTCCTATTCGGTCGGCCAGCTGCACAAATATTCGGTGCGTTTCTATCAGGAACTGCAGGAAGAAACCGGCATGAATGTCGGTTTCTCGAAAGTCTCGAACATCCGCCTCGCCCGCACCAAGGACCGCTGGGAAGAGTACATGTATTATGCCGGGATCGCCGAGACGATCGGCGTCAAGGTCAATATCCTGACGGCGGAACAGGTGAAGGAGATCTGGCCGCTCTGCGAGACGGACGGCATCCTCGGCGCCATCCAGCATCCGGACGACGGCTATATCCAGCCGGCCGACCTTACCCAGGCGCTTGCCAAGGGCGCGCGCGACCTCGGCGCCACGATCTATCGCAACACGACCGTGACCGCCATCGAACAACAGCCGGACGGGCTCTGGAAGGTGACGACCGACAAGGGCGAAATCACCGCCGAGCACATCATTTCCTGCACCGGCAACTTCGCCCGCAAGACCGGCGAGATGGTCGGCATCAACATTCCGGTCATTCCGGTCGAGCACCAGTATATCGTCACCGAGCCGCATCCGGCGATCCAGGAGCGTAAGGCCAAGGGCCTGCCGGAAATGGGGGTCCTGCGCGAATCGGACTCCTCCTGGTACATGCGCGAGGAGAACGGCGGCCTGCTGCTCGGGCCTTACGAAGTCGGAGCACCCGTCTGTTACGTCGACGGTCCGTCCGACGAGAGCGAATACGAGCTCTTCAACGAGGAACTCGACCGGCTGATGCCCTATATCGAGACCGCCATCGTGCGCGTGCCGGCCTTCGGCGACGTCGGCATCAAGAAGGTCTACAATGGTGCGATCGCCTACACGCCGGACGGCTCGCCGATCGTCGGTCCGGCGCCTGGCCTCAAGAATTTCTGGCTGAACGAAGGCCATTCCTTCGGCATCACCGCCGCCGGCGGCGCCGGCTGGCAGCTGGCGGAATGGATCGTCGATGGCGAGCCGACCGTCGACATGATGGGCGTCGATCCGCGCCGTTTCGGGCCTTACGCAACGGAAGGTTACCTCATCGAGAAGAACGAAGAGGCCTATGCCAATGTTTTCACGATGCATTATCCGGATGAGGAGCGTTCCGCCGCTCGTCCCTTGAAGACGACGCCGGTCTACGATCGCTTGAAGAAGATGGGTGCCGTGTTCGGCTCCGTCTACGGCTGGGAACGCGCCAACTGGTTCGCGCCTGAAGGTTATGAAGTGCCTGCGGAAGACCTCGGCGTCGGCGTCGAGGTGTTGACGGCCCACAATCACGCGCCGGCGCTGGAAGATGGCCGGATCGTCGAAAAATGGTCCTTCCGCCGCTCGAACTATTTCGACCACGTGGGCAACGAGGTCAAGAATGTCCACGAGAATGTCGGCGTGCTCGACATGTCGGCCTTCGCCAAGATGGAAGTGTCCGGTCCGGGCGCGCGCGCTTTCCTCGACTCGATCTTTGCCAATGCGATCCCGAAGAAGCGCGGCCGCATCGCGCTCTGCCACCTGCTTACAAAGCAGGGTGGGGTGCGTTCCGAATTCACCGTCTACGAATGGGCACCGGATCGTTTCTATCTCGTGTCCGCGGGTGCCTATGAGGCGCATGACCAGGATTACCTGCGTAAGCTCGCGCCGACGGATGGCTCGGTCAAACTGACCCAGATCACCCAGAAGCTCGGCGTGCTGGTCCTGGCCGGCCCGAAGTCACGCCAGGTCCTGAAGAAACTCACCCGCACCAGTCTCGACAACAAGGATTTCCCCTGGCTTTCCGGCAAGGAGATTTCCGTCGGCATTGCGTCCGCCCATGCGCTTCGCGTCAATTTTGTCGGCGAACTCGGCTGGGAGCTGCATCACCCGATCGAGATGCAGAACTACATCTTCGACAAGCTGATGGAAGCCGGTGCCGAATTCGGCATCAAGCCTTTCGGCATCCGCGCCATGCTCTCGATGTCGGTCGAGAAATCCTACCGGCTGATCCCGCGCGAAATGTCGATCGAGTACAATGCCTATGAATCCGGCCTCGACCGGTTCATCAAGACCGACAAGGAATTTCTCGGCAAGGAAGGCCTGCTTTCCTACAAGGAAAAGGGGCTGAAGTGGAATTTCTGCACGCTGGTCATCGAAGGCGCCAATGATGTCGATGCTCGCGGTTCGGAGGCGATCTACAACGAAGATGGCGAGCTGATCGGCCGCGCCACCAATGGCGCCTACGGCTGGCGTATCGGCAAGTCGCTGGCGCTTGCGATGGTCAAGCCGGGCTACGCAGAGACCGGCACCAGGCTCAAGATCAAGATTCTCGGCAGCCTCTACAATGCCAGCGTCGTGGCGGAAAGCCCGTTCGACACCGACAACATTGCGCTGCGGGCCTGAAAACCGCTTAAAAGTAAGAAGTCATTGACGTTAGCGGGCGGTCTTCGGGCCGCCTGTTCCGTTTTGATATCGTAATGTGGCTCCGATTAACGGTTCTGCAAACCGTTTCCATTAGGGATGTTTATCAGAGGGGATAATATCTTATTCGATAGGGGCACCATGACATTCCTCGGCATCTCCGGGATGCAGTATTCCGGCCAATCACTGGCAAACTCCCGCATCGTGCTTGCGGAGGATTCCAACGTCTTCACATCGATGATCGGGACCCGGCTCAAGGAGCTGTTCGGCATCGAGGTCGAGATTTGCCGCAACTTCGAGGAATTGCAGCTCGCCTATGACCGTTCCGCCGAACCGGTAATGCTGGCGATCTCCAATATCAATCTGCCAGGCGCGGAAAACGGGGAGGCGCTGGAGTATCTCGTCGATCTGTCGATCCCGACCATCGTCTTTACCGGGACCTTCCATGAAGAAACCCGCGACAAGCTGCTGACCAAGGACATCGTCGACTATATCCTCAAGGACAATGTCTTCGCGGTTGAAATGCTCGCCGAATCGGTCTGCCGGTTCCTTACCAATCATCGCCACCACGTCCTGATCGTCGACGACAGCCCGACCGCACGAGCGCTGCTCTCAAGCCGCCTGAAGCGCTACAATTTCCGGGTCAGCGTTGCCGAGAACGGGGCCAAGGCCTTGGATATCCTCAAGAAGAACCCGGATATCGGCCTTGTCGTCACCGACTACAACATGCCCGATATCGACGGTTTCGAACTTACTCGCCGCATTCGTTCGGTGCGGGGCTCGCATGAACTCAGAATCATCGGCGTTTCGTCCTCTTCGAACCGGCTGCTTTCGGCCCGCTTCCTGAAGGCCGGCGGCAATGACTTCATGCTGCGCCCCTTCATCGACGAGGAGTTTTACTGCCGCGTCAACCAGAACCTGGATACGCTCGTCCAGATCCGGTCGATGCAGGCCAGACGTCAGGAAACGGCGGTGAAGAACGTCGCCTGATCCCCGAAGGATTCCGCATGCCGTACCTTCTAAGCCAGCATTTCCGGGAGAAGGAGCACCCGACCTACGGTTTGGTGGCGTCGTCGCGCGTCCAGATGGAGGCGGCCGGTCTGGCCGCCGATCCGTTGACCGGTTTTGCCAACCTGAAGGAGTTTTACCGGCTTGGCGAACCGTTGGTGAGGACATGTCTTTCCAAGGGGATGTCCTGTGCCGTCGCGATCGTGGACATCGACCATTTCCAGCGATTGAAGGATGTCCATTGCAAGGAAACCATCGTCCAGGTCGTCAATGCCACCGCCGCGAGGCTCAGGGCTGCGTGCGGCGGCAACCGGCATCTTTTTGCCCGGCTGGGTGATGAAGAGTTCGGCATGCTCCTGGTCGATCTCGATGGAGCAGCCGCGACGGAGTTGTGCGAAAAGCTGAGGCTGGAGATCGCCGGCATCAGGATCATTTTCGGCGATATCGATTTTCCGATCACCGTTTCGATCGGACTGGCGGAGGTCGGCGGCCCGGAAACGTTCGACAACTACCTGAATGCCGCAGAACAATTCCTGTTCATGGCGAGAAGCCATGGCCGGAATAGAGTGTTTTCTGACTATACGATGGTGCTGCAGGCGGCAGGCTGACCCGCCGCAAGCCCACGGCTCAGGCCACGACCCCAGTGCGCGACGTATTCATATTCAGCTTGCGCTCGGCCCGTTCCTGTTGCGGCGAACGGTTATAGACCTCGCGATAACATTTCGAGAAATGCGACGCGGACACGAACCCGCAGGCAACCGCCACCTCGACCACGGGCATCGAGGACTGCACGAGCAGGTGCCGCGCCCGGTCGAGCCGGATCTCCAGATAATAGCGCGCCGGCGAACGGCCCATTTCCTGGCGGAACAGACGTTCGATCTGGCGCCTCGAGAGGCCGGCGTCGTCGGCGATCTCGACCAGCGACAGCGGCTCGGAGAGGTTGTTTTCCATGACCTCGATGATCGACAGGACCTTGGCGTTCTGGACGCCGAGGCGGGCCCGCAGCGGCAGGCGCTGGCGATCGTGCGGGTTGCGGACGCGGTCGGTCAATTGCTGCTCGCAGACGCGGTTGACGAGGTTCTCGCCGAAATCCTGGCTGATCAGGTTCAGCATCATGTCGAGAGAGGCGGTGCCGCCGGCGCAGGTATAGAGGTTCGAATCGACCTCGTAGAGATCCGCATAGACTTCGGCCTGCGGGAATGCCTCGGCAAAGCCCGGCAGGTTCTCCCAGTGGATCGCGCAGCGCTTGCCGTTCAGCAGCCCGGCCTGGGCCAGAACGTGCGCTCCGGTGCAGAGGCTCCCAACGGCAATGCCGCGGTTATAGGTTTCGCGCAGCCAGGCGTTGACCGATTTGTTGTTGAATTCCTCCACGTAGACGCCCGAGCAGACCAGAACCATGTTCGGACGGCTTTCACCGGAGAGGCTGCGACGTTCGTCGGCGAGCGAGGAGTTTACTTCAATGCCGATGCCGCTCGAGGAATAGACTTTTTCGCCGTCGGCGGAACAGAGCCGCCAGGTATAGGCCGAGTAGCCGAGCATCCGATTGGCAATTCGGAGTGTCTCCACCGCTGCAGCAAAAGGCAGCATGGTGAAATGGGGAACAAGAAAAAAGACGAGAGAGCGCTTTGCCGCCGGGTTTTTGGTCATCACATTCATGCCGTCATTCCCCTTGTTCGTGGCCGTGCATTGCGGCCCGCTTTTCTTCAAAAGCGACATTGGCACGGGGAAAGGCGGCGGAGAAGGGCTTTCGACGACAGGCTGATAACATTTTTGCGACATAGGCGGGTCGCAGGCTTAATTGCCGGAGGCAGCAGGCTCAAAGCGTGCCTCAGCCTGCATGGCCCGCTTCGCCGTTCATGCGTGCGGGCCATGGGGCGGGAGGGTTATCGGCTATGCGGTGCGGCATTGGTCGTCGGCCATCCGATGTCCTTGCGGATTTCTGCGGGCAGACCTTCCAGCATTCTTTCGGTCTGGCGACGACGCCATTGATCGCGAAGCCTCACAACCGCGTCCAGGACGGGGCGGATGGGCGAGGCGAAAGATGACGGCCGGAAACGGGAGCGATCGCTCTCCTGATAGGTGATCATAGTCATGTCGGTTCTCCTTGGGTGTCTCATGGGACAACGCTCAGTCGGGACAATGAACGCCATCAATCCATCAATCAATCGGATGCAAGTTATGCGTCTCATGAAATTCTGTTTGGTATCGACGCTCGCTTCCGATGTTTTTGAGTATGCCGCCCGTTTGACATTCAATCAAACGAAATGATATGGTGCTTAAGTTCAGAATTATTGATAGAGGCTGACATGACTGTTCCATTCCGCCCGCCGCTTCCGCTGCTCGATAATGACGTATTGCGCACGTTCGTGGCGATTGCCGAAACCGGCAATTTCTCGACCGCGGCCGATGCAGTTCTGCGTACGCCGTCTGCGGTCTCGATGCAGATCAAGAAACTGGAAGAGCAGTTGAAGACGACGCTTTTCCTGCGCGATGCCCGCTCGGTGTCGCTGACGCAACACGGCGAGATGCTGCTTTCCTATGCGCGGCGCATGCTCGCGCTCTCCAATGAGGCAGTGTCGCGTTTCGTCATGCCGGAACTCTCCGGCGTGGTCCGTCTCGGCGCGCCGGACGATATCGCCGAGCGCCTTCTGCCGAAGGTGCTCAAGGACTTCGGCGAGAGCTTTCCGGGCATCATGGTCGATGTCACGGTCGATATGAGCCTGGCGCTCAAGAAGCGCATGGATGAGCAGCGGCTGGATCTGGCGTTAATCAACTGTGCCACCCGGCCTTTCTCGACGGCCGGCGAGATGATTCACACGGAACGACTGGTCTGGGCCGGCGCCAAATGCGGCACGGCCTATCTGCGCGATCCGCTGCCGATCTCCGTCTGGGAAGACGGATGCGTGTGGAGACATGATGCCATTTCTCAGCTTGAGAAACACAAGCGGAGCTATCGCATCGCCTATGCCAGCGCCCATACGATGGCGCAGCGCGCCGCCGTGCTGTCCGATCTGGCGATCGCGCCGTTCCCGCGCTCCTACGTCACCGACGACATGCAGATACTCGGGGCGAAGGAGGGTCTGCCGGACCTGATCAACTTCGATATCCGGCTGTTGACGGCACCGCAGCTTTCGGTGCCCGGCAAGGCCGTGGCCGAAAGCATCCGCGAGGCTTTCGGCTCCCTGGTCGCCGCCGCTGCCTGATCCTACTCGCGGCTGCGGCGACGTCTGCGGCCGCCTTCTCCCGATGGCTCGGCCAGCGCCTTGCGCTCCGGCAGGGTGATGACCGCCGCCAGGTGAGGGAAGGCATCGACCTTGTTCGGCAAGGCCATGGCATAGACGAAATGCTCCTGGAATTTCGGTTCCAGAGCCGTCTCGATCTTCTCGATCCGGCTGACGGTTTCCTCGATCTCGCGGCGATAGCTGCGGTTCAGCAGGCACATCCGCGCGCCAGTCCCCGCGGCATTGCCCACCGACTTGACGCGGGCCAGGTCGCAATCCGGGATGAGACCCAGCACCATCGCATATTTCGGATCGATGAACGTGCCGAAGGCGCCGGCAAGCCCGATGCGGTCGACATGGTCGACGCCCTGCTTGTCCATCAGCAGCTTGACGCCGGCATAGAGCGCCGCCTTGGCGAGCTGAATGGCACGCACGTCGTTCTGGGTCACGGTGATGCGCTGCTCGCCGTCATGCACGAGATAGGAGAAGGTCCGGCCGTTCTGGAGGATGCGCGGGCTGCGCTCCGCCATCGTGCCGTCCACCACGCCGTCTTCAGAGATCAGTCCGGCCAGATACATTTCGGCAATCACTTCGATGATCGCCGAGCCGCAGATGCCGGTGATGCCGGTCGCAGCGGCAGCGTCGGCGAAACCATGCTCGTCCGACCAGGGCTCGATGCCGATCACCCGAAAGCGCGGCTCGAGGGTTGCGGCATCGATGCGGATCCGCTCGATGGCTCCGGGTGCTGCCCGCTGGCCCGACGAGATTTCGGCACCTTCGAAGGCAGGACCGGTCGGAGAGGAGGCCGCGACGACGCGGGTCGAATTTCCGAGCACGATTTCCGCATTGGTGCCGATATCGACCAGCAGCATCATCTCCTCCTGCCGGTGCGGACCTTCCGACAGGGTTGCCGCCGCGGCATCGGCGCCGACATGGCCGGCGATGCAGGGCAGGAGATAAGTACGGGTGCCCTCGTTCATCGGCAGGCCGATCTCGGAGGATTTAACCTGAACCGCCCCGGAAACGGCAAGCGCGAAGGGGGCTCCGCCAAGCTCCGTCGGATCGATGCCGAGGAACAGATGGTGCATGATCGGATTGCCGACGAAGACGCTGTCGAGAATGTCGGTCCGCGACACGCCGCCGTCGGCGCAGACCCTGTCGATGAGGCCGTTCAACGCCTCGCGCACGGCCAGTGTCATCGCCTCGCGGCCGGCCGGGTTCATCATCACATAGGAGACGCGGCTCATCAGATCCTCGCCGAAGCGGATCTGCGGGTTCGATGTGCCCGCCGACGCCACGGTGCGACCCGACAGCAGCGACGACAGATGCATGGCGATCGTCGTCGAACCGATGTCGCATGCAATCCCGTAGGCCTCGTTCTTCAGGCCTGGATAGAGCGCGACCAGCCGCGCCCGGTCGTCGTCCCGGTCCTTGTGAATTGCCGCCGTGACCTTCCACTCGCCCTTGCGCAGGATCTGCTGCACTTTCGGAATCAAATGGAAATCGACATCGAGATCGTCGAAATGCCAGTCGCTGGCAAGCGCCGCCTTCAGGCGGTCGAGATCGCCGAGCGGTTTTTCCATGTCGGGCTCTTCCACCTCGACATAACACATGCGGATCGCCGGATTGCGGTCGAAGACGCGCTCGTCGGCGGCCTTGCGGACCACCTGCGCATTGATCACCGTATCCTGCGGCACGTCGACGACGAGATCGCCGAGGATCTGGGTCGAGCAGGAGAGGCGGCGCCCCTCGGGAAGCCCCCGCACGCGGTCGTAGCGCTCTTCCTTCGGGCCTGGCGGCGACAGATGGTCGTTTGCCGAGGTAATGCCGTGCTTGGCGAAATGTCCCTCCTGGACCGAGACCTGGCAGCGCCCGCAGGTCGCCCGCCCGCCGCAGACGCTCTCCACGTAGACGCCGAGCTGGCGCGCGGCATCGAGCACCGGCGTGCCGACCGGAAACCGGCCGCGCTTGCCCGACGGCATGAAGAGGACGAGGGGATCTCTCTTGGAAATATCCGCCATGATACCTGTACTTACTCCGTCCGCGCTCCGGCGCCGGCCCGTGCGGCCCGGCCGCCACGTCGGCCGCTGGCAGCCGAAGGTGCAGCCGTCGCAGCAGTTCCACCGCCTTCGACCGGCTTATAGTCGCGATAGGTCATGATCCAGTTACCGCAATTCTGATCCGTGCCGTTCAGCACGTTGGCGGCGCGCACCGCTTCCATTTCCTGCGGCCGGCAGGGATTCATGATCGCCGAGGTCATGCCGGCGCCGATCACCATCGGGATGAAGCCGGCATTGATGCCATGGCGGTGCGGCAGGCCGAAGGAGATGTTGGAGAGCCCGCAGGTCGTATTGACCTTCAGCTCTTCGCGCAGGCGGCGCAGCAGCGCGAACACCTGCAGGCCCGCGGTTCCGAGCGCGCCGATCGGCATGACCAGAGGATCGACGACGATGTCGTGCGGCTTGATGCCGTAGTCGGCGGCGCGTTCGACGATCTTCTTGGCGACCGCGAAACGGACGTCCGGATCCATCGAAATGCCGGTCTCGTCGTTGGAGATCGCCACCACCGGTACGTCGTATTTCTTGCAGAGCGGCAAGATCGCCTCGAGCTTCTCCTCCTCGCCAGTCACCGAATTGACCAGCGGCCGGCCCTTGGCGACTTTCAGCGCTGCCTCGATTGCGGCTGTCACCGAACTGTCGATCGACAGCGGCACGTCGACGAGGCCCTGGACGATCTCCAGGGTCTGGACGAGCAGGCCGGGCTCGGTCTCGTTTGGATTGACCGAGGTGACCCCGGCATTGACGTCGAGCATCGTGGCACCCGCCGCCACCTGTTCCAACGCATCCCTGATGACGGTGTCGAAATTGCCCTCGATCATCTCGGCCGCGAGCTTCTTGCGGCCCGTCGGGTTAATGCGTTCGCCGATCACGCAGAAGGGCTGGTCGAAGCCGATCACGATCTCCCGGGTTGCGGATGCGACGATGGTGCGGGTCATTTCTTCCTCCAGGCGCGCGATGCGGCGCAGAAACGATGTGATTGTCTGAACGTCAGGCGGTTTCGCGACCGCCGGTCTTCACCAGCGCGACGAGTTTTTCCCTGTCATAGGCTGCTTCGAGCTCGGCTGCCGCCCGGTCGGCTTCTGCTTCCAGATCGTCGGACACGGGTATCGGATCGGCCTTGCGCCATTCCGCGAGATAGTCGTCGGTGCCGGCAGCGCCGCTGCGCATCGCGCACATGTCGATCGCCTCGGTGAAGCGCAGCGACAATTCCCGCTTGGCGGTCTGGCGGCCCTTCTTGATGATCACCTGCGCCGGAATATCCCGCCAGAAGACGACGATGCGGTCGGCCATGAATTCCTCCGTGTTGAGGCGCAGCATGCACGGGTGCGAGCCACAAGACTGCGCTTGCGACGACGTCGCACCCGGCAAAATACGACGCGGCGATGGGATTGCCTTGCCGGATGCCGGGCCGGATGACGGTTACCAGATCTTCCGGGTCAGCCCGTGATAGAGCCAGGTCCAGATCGGCGGCGGGAAACGCAGGGCGGACGGGCCTTGCGGCTGGTACGGCTTCAGCGTGCCGTCGATCGCATCCTGAAGCGCGCGGACGCTGATATCGACGGAAGAGGCGGTCAGCAGCAGCGGATAGGTAGCGAGCGAATCCGAGCGCGCTGGGGCCACGCGATTCTCGTAGAGAGTCCCTCCGGTGTCGATCCCTTTGTCGACCAGATGCACGGTTGCGCCAAAGTTCTTCTCGTCGCCTTCGACGCGCGACCAGTAGCCGCCCATCTGGCCGCGATACATCGGGTTGATGCCGGCGTGGAAGTTGATGACCGGGCAGGGGACAGCGGCAAGCGTCGCAGGCGACAGGATGCGGCAGGATATGGTGAAGATAGCGGCAGGCTTCAGGCTTGTCACCGCTGCGTGACAGGCCGGATCGTTGAGGGAGGTCACGTGCGTCACGGGGATTGCCGGGTTGGTCTCGGCGGAATGGCCGTAGTCGCGGATGATCTCCTCGGAGCGCCTTGCCGCCACGCTTTTGGTGAGCCGCGACGCGATCATCGTGGCCAGTTGGCCGAGCGCGGCGAGCCAACCGAACCGCCGGGCGCGGCGTTTCAGCAGCGTGCCCTTCGATTCCGGCTGTTCCTCGACGACATGCAGGTCGGGAAAACGTTTTGCCAATGCGTTGATCATCACCTGCGGGTTCACCCCGCCCGATGTCATCACCACGATCCGAGAATTCCCGTCCTGCATCGATCCCTCCGCAAAAGCTGAGGGCCGCACTTTTCCGCCGAAGGCCCGAAGAAACGGTTAAACCGAGCGTAACGCCTGCGTGAGGTCGCCGTAGCCGGTGAAGCGGTATTCGTATTCCAGGCCGAGATAATCGGCGGCCCCCCGCGCCTTCTCCTGAAGGACCTTGTCCTCCTCCTGGCTCAGATAGATGAGCTTTCGGTAATTGCCGAAATAGATGTCCTTCAGCTGCGGGTGGCGGTCGAGGCCGAGCGGTTCGATGACGAAGGCCTCGAACTGGCGGGCAAGGAAGTCGGTCAGGAAGAATGAGAATAGGTCTTCGTCCGCTTTTGCGGCAAAGGCGTCGTTTCCGGCGAAGAAGGAATAACAGTGCGGGCCCTCTATGCGGGCGATGCCCTCGCGTTCACAGAGCCGGTCGATGTCGCCGCCGGTTCCGCAATCGGCGTAGGCGAAGAAGATTTTTTCGAAGCCTGCGTCCCGCGCCTCGGCGACAGCTTTTTCCAGCCCCGGAACGATCTTCTGCGGATAGGCGTGCCAGATCGCCGGCAGACAGTTGAGGTCGATGTGACCAAGACCTTGCTGCCTGGAAACAGCGAGGATTTCCCTGGCGATCGCTCCGCAAGCGATCACGTGAACTTTTTCGCGAGTTGAACGTTCCTCTGCCGGAAATTCCATTTCCGCCACGATTTCATCTCTCTCCATTGGAGTATTCTAACATGACGGCCAAGACAGTCACGATGATCGCCGCTCTTCTCGCGACGATGGTTTCCCTCACTTCCTGCGGCAATACCATTCGCGGCATGGGCCAGGATACCGCCAATACCGTCAATGCCACTCAGGATGCGGGGCGCCGGGTCGATCGCGCTGCTTCCCGCTAAGGCGTCGCCGTCAGCAAGCCGTTCGGCGCCTCAGGCGCCGGCGGCAAGGCTGTTGTGCTTGCGGCGGATATACTCCTTTGCCGTTTCGACAGCGACCGCCGCATCGCGGCAATAGGCATCGGCGCCAACCGCCTTGCCGAATTCCTCGTTGAGCGGTGCGCCGCCGACCAGCACGATATAGTCGTCGCGCATGCCCTTTTCCTTCAGCGTATCGATGACGACCTTCATATAGGGCATGGTCGTGGTCAACAGTGCAGACATTCCCAGAATATCCGGCTGTTCCCGTTCGATCGCATCCAGATAGTTCTCGACCGGGTTGTTGATGCCAAGATCGACCACGTCGAAGCCCGCTCCCTCCATCATCATGCCGACGAGGTTCTTGCCGATGTCGTGGATATCGCCCTTGACGGTGCCGATCACCATCTTGCCGAGTTTCGGAGCGCCGGTCTCGACCAGAAGCGGCCTCAGGATGAACATGCCGGCCTTCATGGCATTCGCCGATAGCAGCACTTCCGGCACGAACAGGATGCCATCGCGGAAGTCGATGCCGACGATGCGCATGCCCTCGACCAGGGCCTTCGTGAGGACGTCATAGGGCGTCCAGCCGCGAGCCAGCAGGATGTTGGTCGCCTCCTCGATTTCCTCCTTCAAGCCGTCGTAAAGATCGTCGTGCATCTGCTGCACGAGTTCTTCGTCGGAGAGTTCCGCCAGGATGATTTCGTCGTCGGACATTCAATGATTCCCTTCGTTCGAGGGGCCGGGTCGAAGGCCGGCAAATCAGACGGTTACCGTCCCGACTATCTGTACCTTTAATTTGCTTGGCAATTTCTTTCGTATGCGACAGCGGCGCGTCGGAAAAACGACGGAAGATCGCCGCGCGATGTCTGTCCTGTACAAACCTGTGACGCAGAAAGGCGGGGCTGCGCTTGCGCTTGAGCCTAGCATGGCGCATCAAAAAAGCTTGAGGCGCTTTTCAAAGCGGAGGCGAGGAACATCATGGACGATTTGACCCCAGAGACGGAACCGGCAAGCAGCGGGGCCAGGCGCGGCCGCGGCGAGCGGGGAGCGGCAGGCCGCCGCGCGGCCCGCGCAGGCAACGGTCCCGGTGTCTCCTTGCCCTATATCACCCGCAAAATCGGCGTCTACGAGGTGCTGGACGAGGAGGGCCTGGCTCTCATCGAGCGCAATGCGGATCTGATCCTCGAAGAGATCGGCATCGAATTCCGCGAGGACGAGGAGGCGCTCGAGCTCTGGGCGAAGGCGGGTGCCGACGTCAGGGGCCACCGGGTGCATTTCCCCAAGGGCCTCTGCCGCGAACTCCTGAAGACCGCACCGAGCGAATTCACCTGGCACGCGCGCAACCCGGAGCGCAATGTCCAGATCGGCGGCAAGGCGACAGTGTTTGCGCCGGTCTACGGACCTCCCTTCGTGCGCGACCTCGACGGCAAGCGCCGTTACGCGACGATCGAGGATTTCCGCAATTTCGTGAAGCTCGCCTATATGGCGCCGTCGATGCATTCGTCAGGCGGCACGGTCTGCGAGCCGGTCGATGTGCCGGTCAACAAGCGGCATCTCGATATGATCTACAGCCATATCAAGTATTCCGACAAGCCGTTCATGGGATCGGTCACCGCGCCGGAACGTGCCGAGGACACCGTCGCCATGGCGAAACTGGTGTTCGGCGACGAATTCGTCGAGAACAATTGCGTCACGCTGAACCTTATCAACGCGAACTCTCCGATGGTGTTCGACGGGACCATGCTCGGTGCGCTGAAGGTCTATGCGCGGCACAACCAGGCCTCCGTCGTGTCGCCGTTCATTCTCTCCGGCGCCATGAGCCCGGTGACGGTAACCGGCACGCTGACGCAGATCCTTGCCGAAGTGCTGGCGGGTGCTGCGCTGACGCAGCTGATCCGCAAGGGCTCGCCGGTGCTGTTCGGTACGTTCGCGGCGTCGATCTCGATGCAGTCCGGCGCTCCGACCTTCGGCACGCCGGAACCGTCACTGGTCTCTTACGGCGCGGCCCAGCTCGCCCGCCGCCTCGGCCTGCCGTTCCGTACCGGCGGTTCGCTGTGCGGCTCCAAAGTGCCGGATGCCCAGGCCGCGCACGAATCGGCAAACACGCTCAATACGACGCTGCTTGCCGGCACGAATTTCGTCTTGCATGCCGCCGGCTGGCTGGAAGGCGGCCTGGTGTCGTCCTACGAGAAATTCATGATCGACCAGGACCAGCTCGGCATGATGCAGAAGATGGCGCAGGGTGTCGATCTGTCCGAAGAAGGCCAGGCCCTCGACGCTATCCGCGAAGTCGGTCCCGGCAGCCATTATCTCGGCTGCGCCCACACCCAGGCCCATTTCCAGACGGCCTTCTATCGTTCGGCGCTGATGGACAACAATTCCTTCGAACAGTGGGAGATCGAGGGCGAGAAGCGGATCGAGCAGCGCGCCAACGCGCTCTGCCGCTCCTGGCTCGACAGCTATGAAGCGCCGCCGCTCGACCCCGCGATCGACGAGGCGCTGCTCGCGTTCATCAAGGATCGCAAGGATTCGATGCCCGACGCCTTCACCTGAAGAGAGCCCGATGCCGCCAGGGAGCAAGGCGGCGCCAGACTGGTCGCCGATTTCGTCCAGGAAGGGGTTTGGCGCCCCCACTACAAATACCAGGGGCCTCGGTGAGGCCGCCTTCACCAGTTGTCGACGAGATTGCCGCGGGGCTCGAACTCCACGGCATTTTGGTCCGCGGCGTGGTGAATTTCGGAGCGGGCGAGGGGCCGTTGCTAGGTGACGGCTCCGCTGCAAGGTCCGTCGTGCTGCTTGGCAATGTCGGCGGTTCGATCTGGCCGGCGTTCACGGAATGGCGAAAAGGCCATGACGGTCCCGATCCCCTCGACACGTGGTCGAAGTCGTTGATCCGGCCGCTCGCCGAGCAGCTCGGAGCCGCTGCCTATTTTCCCTCGGACCCGCCCTGGCAGCCGTTCCAGCAATGGGCGATGAAGGCCGAAGGTCTGAAGTCGTCGCCGCTCGGCATCCTCATCCATCCGGAGTTCGGGCTCTGGCACGGCTATCGCGGCGCTCTCGGCTTTCCCTTTGCGATAGGGAAACCGCCTGATGAGGCCAAGCACCCCTGCGAGAGCTGCGCCGAAAAGCCCTGCCTGTCGGCCTGTCCCGTCGATGCGGTCGACCCGTCGGGCTTCGACACTCCCCGATGCCGCGCGTATCTTGCAAGCGATGCGGGCAAGGCGACGTGCATGGTCTCCGGCTGTGTTGCCCGCAATGTCTGTCCGGTCGGGGTGCAGCATCGCTACCCGCCGGGGCAGCTCCGGTTCCATATGGAAGCGCTGATGCGGTGAGCTCAAAATTTTTCTCGGGTATCCCAAGGAATTTCCCGAGTGAAACGTCTAAGCTCTTGGGCGACGGAAAAGCGGGCGGATAAGTGAGCGCGGAAATCCTCGATAAGGCATGCCAGGGCGACCGCAATGCGTTTTCTGCGCTCGTCGAGACGCATTACGATTTCATTCATGCCGTCGCCTGGCGCTGGTGCGGCTCGCAAAGCGATGCGGAAGACATCGCCCAGGATGTCTGCATCCGCTTGGGCAAGGCGATCCGCAGCTTCAAGGGGCAGTCGGCGTTCCGCACCTGGCTCTACACGCTGACACTGAATGCCGTGCGCGACCATCAGCGCCAGTCCTCCCGCCGGCGACGGGATCATGACCGGCTTGCAAACGACCCGATCTTCTTTTCGCATCTGGAGCCGGAGGAAGACGATCGCGGCAACTGGCTGTGGGCGGCGGTGCGCCGGCTGCCGGAAAAACAGCGGGATGCGGTCCTGCTGGTTCATGGCGAAGGGCTCTCCCATGCGGCCGCGGCGGGCATTCTCGAGTGCAGTGAAAATACGGTCTCCTGGCATCTGCACGAGGCGCGTAAACGATTGAAGGACCTTCTGAAGAAGGAGGCGGTTTGACCATGACGGACGAATTCGACCAGCTCGGCAATTTAGCCCCCGCGCCCCGCGCTTCCGATGCGGCACGCACCCGCGCGCTTGCCGCCGCCATGCAGGCGTTCGACGAGACGGAAGAAAATACCGCGCGCAGCAAAGGAAGTTCCTGGTGGCGGCGTCAAAGCTCCGTTCTCAACCGGATCTGGAGCGCCCGCATGTTCACCCAACACCGTTATCTCGCCGGCTCGGCGCTTGCGACGATGCTGATCATTCCCACAGCAGCCCTGCTGACATTCGAACTGACGCGCGGAAACCTGCCGAACTCAGGCCAGGTCACCCTGCCGCAAGTCCTGGACGCGCCGAAGCCCACGGCGGAAAGAGTTCCGGTGCCGACGGTCGCGAAGCCGCCTGAACCGCGCCAGCCGGAAGCGGGGCGGGGGAATGACGCTGCGCAAACGGCTCAACCCTCCAGGCAAAGCGATTTTGTCGAGTCGGACATTGCCCGGCTGCTGAACAAGCAGGAGGCCAGCGGTGGTGCGGCCAAACGAAGCGTGGCGCCCGCTCCCATGGCACCGCCGCCGGTCCTGGCCGAGCGTGCGGTACCTTTGGCCGCCGCTCCCCGTTATGCGCCAACCGAGCGCGAAATCCTGCCGCCGCTCGAAGAAAGCCGCGACCGTTTTGCCAATGCCGACACCAATCCGGTGAAAAGCGTTGCAACCGATCCGGTCTCGACCTTCTCGGTCGACGTCGATACCGCGTCCTATGCCTTCGTCCGACGCTCGCTGCTGGAGGGACATCTGCCCGATCCCGGCAGCGTGCGTGTCGAGGAGATGATCAATTATTTCCCCTATGACTGGCCACGGCCGCAGACGGCAGACGAACCGTTCCGTACCACCGTCACCGTCACGCCGACGCCGTGGAATAGCGGCACGCGGCTGATGCATGTGGGGATCAAGGGCTTCGAGACCGCGTCCGCCGCGCAGCCTGCCGCCAATCTCGTTTTCCTGATCGACGTCTCAGGCTCGATGAACGCGCCGGACAAGCTGCCGCTCCTGAAAAGCGCCTTCCGCCTGCTGGTCGGCAAGCTGAAGCCGGAGGACAAGGTCTCGATCGTCACCTATGCAGGCAATGCCGGGACGGTGCTCGAGCCGACGTCCGCCCGCGAACGGGACAAGATTCTCGCCGCAATCGACAATCTTCGGCCCGGCGGCTCGACGGCCGGCGCCGAAGGTATCGATGCGGCCTACCGCCTGGCCCGTCAGGCTTTCATCCAGGGCGGCGTCAACCGCGTGATGCTTGCGACCGACGGCGATTTCAACGTGGGCGTATCGAGCGACGAAGAGCTCAAGCGGATCATCGAGCAGCGCCGCAAGGACGGCATCTTCCTGTCGGTTCTTGGCTTCGGAAAGGGCAATCTCAACGACAGCCTGATGCAGACGCTCGCTCAGAACGGCAATGGCACGGCCGCCTATATCGATACGCTCGCCGAGGCGCAGAAGGCGCTTGTCGACGAGGCCGGCTCGACGCTTTTCCCGATCGCCAAGGACGTCAAGATCCAGGTGGAGTTCAATCCGCAGCAGATTTCCGAATATCGGCTGGTCGGTTACGAGACCCGGGCCCTGAAGCGCGAGGATTTCAACAACGACCGCGTGGATGCCGGCGATATCGGCTCCGGCCATGCGGTGACGGCGATTTACGAGGTGACGCCCAAAGGCAGTGCCTCGGCGCTCAACGACCCGCTTCGTTACGGCCCTGCCGCGGCGTCGGCGCCAATCCCGGTCTCCAATGAAATGGCCTTCGTCAAAATCCGCTACAAGCAGCCGGATGGCGACGCCAGCAAGCTGATCACCACTGTTGTCACGGAGATGAATGCGGTGCGCGACTTCTCGGCGGCGCCTCAGGACGTGCGTTTCGCCACGGCCGTCGCCGCCTTCGGTCAGAAACTGCGCGGCACCGATGCGCTCGATGCCTATCCCTACCGCTTGATCCTCGACATGGCGCGCAACGCCCGCGGCGAGGACGCGTTCGGGTATCGCGGCGGGTTCCTCGACCTGGTGCGGCTGGCCGAGACCCTGGACCGTCGTTAGGGTAATCAGACCTTGGGATAGGCCCGCTCCAGGCCGCCGGAGCGGGCCAGCCCATCGCGAAATGCCGAATAGGCCGGATGCTGGCTGGACTTCGCCGCTTCCATCAGCCGGATCTGCAGCCGGGCAGGGGCGGCATTGCCGATCCATTCGCCGCATTTCTGCAGCTTCAACGAATTGAGGAATTTCGCCTCCGATGCGTTATGCAGGTAGAGGTGCAACCCATCGAGCATCAGATCGTCGGACGTCGGATTGTCCATCAGCAGCGCGAGCCAGGACTGATTTTCGGCGGAGAAAGCCGAAAGGCTCTCCGCTACCGTTTCCCGACTGCCGATCGGGGATATGTTTGCCATGTCTGTGTCCTTCAGCCTCACGCGTCAGCCGCGGCGGCGACGTCTTTCCCGGGCGGAATCTCCGCCCGATTCACTGGCGGTCTTATTGCGCAGCGGGCCGATCTTGTCGACGATTTCCTCGATCGTCGGTCTCGGCCGGGGTGTATAGCTGTCGAGCGCGGCGCGCATTGCGGCCAGATGTTCGCAGGACGTGCCGCAGCATCCGCCGATGATTTTTGCTCCGGCATCGCGTGCGAGCCTTGCATATTCGGCCATCAGCGGCGGCGTACCGGAATAGAAAATCTCCGAACCGCGAAATTCCGGAATGCCGCAATTGCCCTTGACGATGGTGACGGCATCGGGATCGGCCGCCGTCATGTCGAGCAGGCTCGACAGGATATCGGATGCGCCGACACCGCAATTGGCGCCGACCGCGACCGGGCCTTCACCGATGTCCTTAGCCACGCCGTGGATCTGCTTGGGATCGAGGCCCATCATCGTCCTGCCGGCCGTGTCGAAGGAACCGGTATAGGTATAGGGAAGCCCGACCTTGACGGCCGCTTCGGCCGCCGCGCGGATTTCCTCCGGCGAGGACATGGTCTCGATCCAGGCGACATCGGCGCCCCCGGCCTTCAGGCCCTCGATCTGTTCCGCGAAGGCCGCGACCGCGTCCTCATAGGTCATGGCGCCGAGCGGCACCAGCAGTTCGCCGGTCGGCCCGACCGAACCCGCGACGATCACCTTGCGGCCGGCCCTGTCTGCCACCTTGCGGGCAATCTCGGCGGCAAGCCGGTTGAGTTCGTGCACCCGGCCTTCCGCCTTGTGCAGCTTCAGCCGTTGGCGCGTGCCGCCGAAGGAATTGGTGAGGATGATGTCTGCGCCTGCGTCGACGAAATCCTGATGCAGCTTCTCGATCTTTTCAGGCGCGGCCTCGTTCCACAGTTCCGGCGCTTCGCCGGCTTCCAGGCCCATGGCGAAGAGATTGGTGCCGGTCGCGCCATCGGCCAGCAGCACGCCCTTTTCGGCCAGAAGTTCGGTCAGTGCGTTGGCGGTCGGCATGGCGGCGCTCCTTGCGATGGAAATATCATATAAAGAAACCTTTATATGATTGCAACTCGCAGCCGCATGCCTCTTCGCGACGCCGGCGGCTTCACCAGCGGCGGTTCAAGCAATCGCGTCAGAGCGACGCCTTGATCTTGTCGGCGACGTCGGGAGCGACCCACTTGGTCCAGATGTCCGGACTGCTTTCCAGAAAATGTTTGGCGGCAGCTTCGTTGGTGCTCTTGTTCGCTTCCTGCCAGGCGAGCACGCTGTTGACCGTCGTATTGGTCCATTTGCGCCTCTTGATATAGTCCATCGCCACCTCGGCCTTCTGGGCGAATTGTCTGGTGACCAGGGTGAAGGCCTGGGACGTCGGATAGGAGTTGACCTTCGGGTTCGGGCAGTTGGGCACTGCGGTGCAGGCGTCCCAATCGGCCTTGTCGTGCGGGACGTTGAAGGAGAGCTTCACCATCTCGTATTTGCCGAGGAAAGCCGTCGGAGCCCAGTAGTATCCGAGCCACCCGGTCTTTTTCTCGAAGGCGTTGCTGATCGAACCGTCGAGGCCGGCGGCAGTGCCGGTATCGATCAGATCGAATTTCTTTTCCTCGGCCCCAAGCGCCCTGAACAGGTTGGCGGTGGAAACCTGGCAACTCCAGCCGGACGGGCAGTTATAGACGGCACCCCTTCCGGGCTTCTGCGACCCAGGGAAAAGGTCCGGATGGGTCAGTGCCTGCTGCACGGTCTTGATATCGGGATGCGCGTCGGCCAGGAATTTCGGGATCCACCAGCCTTCGACGGCTCCGTCGGAAAGGATCTCCGCGCCGACGATCATGCGGCCCTCGGCAACGGCCTTGTCGAGTGTAGTGCGCACCGAGTTGATCCAGAATTCCGGCGCGAGGTCCGGCTGGCCTCTTTCGTTCATGGACGTGAAGGTCGGAAGCGTGTCGCCCGGGACGAGCTGGACCGTGCAGCCGAAACCTTGTTCCAGGATTATCTTGTCGAGATTGCCCGCAATGCCGGCCGAAGCCCAGTTCATTTCGGCGATCGAGACAGTACCGCAGTCCGCCGAGGCTGACCCTGTGAAAGCATAAAGACCGGCGGCAAAGACCGTGGAAGCGAGGATTTTTTTCATTCAGCGACCTCCCGGTCTTTCCTTTCACTGTTCACTTCAATCGAGCGCGAGGTGGTGCACACCGCTGGATTCAGTCCAAGCAGGCTGTCGAGAGTATAGGTCTCGTTCGCATCTGCCACAGCTTTTCACGGATACTGTGCATTTATTATGTCAGTTCAAATGACGGTACGTCTTCCTCCTCAGAAATCAACATGCACATACCCACGCGATCCTGCGGCTGGGCCTTTTCCGGCAGCCGCCGCCGCTCACGGCGTCATTCCTTCGCAAAGAACAGAAAAATCGAGAAAATCGCGCGGCTTATGGAGTTCACTAACCATCCGGTAAGAATGTGGCGTTATTGCTTTTCATGCGGGCGGTTAGCTCGCGCTTGGCGCCGGATCAGGTAGTGCGTACCGGTCGCCCTTGCCGTCCGATGGCAGGCCCCGTTTTGTTGGCCCGCGGACACTTCACTTCTTCGTTGTCAAATTCGTGATGGGTCAATACGGGGCCACGGCCTCCTTTGCCCGACGTGCGGATTTGTGGCCGAAAATCGGCTGGCCGGACCCGGCCAGCCGTGGCGGCCTGTGTCGATGAAGCTGATCGACGGCAAGCGGTGTTGGTTGACACCCGGCGTATATGGCTGCACCATTCGACGGCAATGGAAATCCAGAGACATCATCACCAACAGGGCCGGACGCCTCTTGTCTACGAATCGTCCGGTCCCCTCTGGTTCAGGCCACTTTCTCCATGACACGCAATGGCCACGTTACCCTTGTCCTCGGCGGCGCCCGCTCGGGCAAATCCGGTTTTTCGGAAAGGCTTGCCAAGGAGAGCGGCCTGGAACGGCACTACATCGCCACCGGCCGTGCCTATGACGAAGAGATGCACGAGCGCATCGCCCGACATCGCGCGGATCGCGGAGGCGGCTGGACCACACATGAAGTGCCTCTCGATCTGGTGGAGCGACTAACCGAGATCGATGCGCCGGGGAGGGTCATCCTTGTCGATTGCCTGACGCTCTGGCTCACCAACCTGATGATGGACGAGCGCGATATCGACACTGCCGCCGCCACACTCGTGGGCCGGTTCGAAAGCCTCTCAACGAAACTGATCGTCGTCTCCAACGAGGTTGGCCTCGGCATCGTGCCGGACAACAAGATGGCGCGGGAGTTCAGGGATCATGCCGGAAGGCTGCATCAGCGGATCGCGGCATCTGCCGACGAGGTTTTCTTCGTGGCCGCCGGTCTGCCGCTCAGGATGAAGGGCTAGAAGCCCAACCAGACGCGGACGGGATGGGTCGGATCGGCAAGCAGCTTCAGGGCGAGCGCCAGGCAGGAGATGACGAGCAGCGGCTTGATCAGTTTGGCGCCGTTCTTCATGGCCATCCGCGAGCCGACCTGGGCGCCGAGGAACTGGCCGACGCCCATGATCAGGCCGATCTTCCAGAGCACGGACCCGGTTGCCGCAAAGACCAGGAACGATCCGAAATTGGAGCCGAGATTGATGAGCTTGGTATGGGCGGTCGCCTTCAGCATGCCAAAGCCGGCGAGCAGCACGAAACCCAGCATGTAGAATGAGCCGGCGCCGGGCCCGAATATGCCGTCATAAAGGCCGATCAACGGGACGATCGTTACTCCGAACACGAAGGGCGTCACCCGGCGGTGACTGTCGATATCGTTGAGATTGGGCTTGATGGCGAAGAACAGCGCGATGGCGATCAGCAGGAAGGGGATTGCCGCGGCAAGCCAGCCTGCCGGCACCAGAGACGCAAGCGCGGCGCCCACGGCCCCGCCGATCATCGACATCGCCGCCATCGGCAGCTGGCTTTTCAAGTTCACATGGCCACGGCGCGCATAGGCGATCGTCGCGGATGCCGATCCGAACTGCGACTGCAGCTTGTTCGTAGCAAGCGATTCGAGCGGCGGAATGCCGGCGATCAGCATCACCGGAATGGTGATGAGCCCGCCGCCGCCGGCGATCGAATCGACGAAACCGGCAAAAATGCCGGCAAGAAACAGCAGGAAGAGGAATTGGAATGCTAGGTCGGTCAAGGGGAGGAGACTCTGTCGGCGGAAGCGCATCCGGACGGGTGCGGCGCGCTTCTCGCATCGAACCGTCACGACTGCAACCGCCTCCAGCGGAACCCCAGCCATGTTGCTTCCGGGATTGCGCATCATCGGTTTGGCGTTATTGTGCGCGGCTTTCGAAGAGCCGAACGAGGAAAAGCTTATGCACAAGGTCATTTTCGATACGGATCCTGGCGTCGACGACGCGATGGCACTGCTCTTTCTGCACCGCCACCCGGAAATCGATCTTCTCGGCGTGACGACCGTTTTCGGCAATGTTCCGCTCGATCTCACCACCCGCAATGCCCAGTTCCTGCATCGGGAATGGGGAATTTCAGCCCCCATTGCCAAAGGCGCCGATAAAACCATCGATCCGCTGCGCAGTGACGATCGCGCGGCTTCCGTCGTGCACGGTCTAGACGGTCTCGGCAATATCGGCCTGCCTGAAACGATCGACTGGCCGCTCGATCCCCGTCCTGCCTATCAGTTTATCATCGATACCGTGCGCGAAAATCCGGGCGAGGTGACGCTGATTGCCGTCGGCCGCATGACCAATCTGGCGCTGGCGCTGCAGGCCGATCCGGATTTCGCCGGTCTCGTCAAGGAAGTCGTCGTCATGGGCGGCGCCTTCGATGTGAACGGCAACGTCACGCCGGCAGCGGAAGCCAATATCCATGGCGATCCCGAAGCCGCCGACATCATCTTTACCACGCCGTGGAAGGTCACCATCGTCGGTCTGGACGTCACGATGAAGACGATCATGACGGGGGAATATCTTGCCGACATGGCCAAGTCGGGCGAAAAGTCGGTGCAGCTGCTGTCCGACCTGTCGCAATATTACATCGAATTCTACAAGAGCCGGGTCGGCATTTCCGGCATGGCGGTGCATGACAGCACGGCCTGCGTCTATCTGGTAAGGCCGGATCTCTTCATCCTCCGCAGTGGGCCGGTGCGAGTCGTCTGTGGCGGCATTGCTGACGGCGAAACGATCCAGGCCCCCGACAGCAGCCGCAAGTTCGTCGGCACGGCCTGGGACGGCCAGCCGAGCCAGTGGGTGTGCACAGATGTCCGATCGGGCGAGGTTCTGGAGGTAATCCGGGCCGCGCTGGTCGATAGCCGGGCCTCCGGCGCCTAGCCGATTGCTGTTTAGGCAACAGTTCCGGTGCAAATTTTCATGCGGGAAGACGAAGCCATTGGCATTTGTGATCGATTTCCCTATGTGGAACCTTGATTTTGATATTCTGCGAAGGACATGGGCGTGACTGCTACATTCGACAAAGTTGCCGACATCATTGCTGAGACCAGCGAAATCGATCGCGAGACCATCACGCCGGAAAGCCACACGATCGATGACCTGGGCATCGACAGCCTGGATTTCCTGGATATCGTGTTCGCCATCGACAAGGAATTCGGGATCAAGATTCCGCTGGAACAGTGGACCCAGGAAGTGAACGAAGGCAAGGTTTCGACCGAAGAGTACTTCGTCCTGAAGAACCTGTGTGCCAAGATCGACGAGCTGAAGGCGGCGAAGGGCTGATCGTACCGATCATCCCGGGCCGGCAATCTCATGCTGCTCGAATATTTCCAGATGATCGACCGCGTCGTGGCGGTCGATCTCACGGCTAAAGTGCTGAAGGCGCAGTCCGTCGTGCCGTCCAAAAGCCCTGTCTTCGAGGGCCATTTTCCCGGAATGCCGCTGGTGCCGGGCGTGCTGCTGATCGAGACCATGGCGCAGGCCTCCGGTTTCCTGGTGCTTGCTGCCACCGATTTCGCCGCCATGCCGTTTCTGATGTCGGTCGACGGCGCCAAGATGCGCACTTTCGTCGAGCCAGACGCGGTTCTCGACATCGAGGCGTTTCTGGAGCATGAGGGATCGGGGTATGCGGTGACCAAAGCGAAGATCACCAGCGCCGGCAAGAAGGTCTGCGACGCCCAGCTCAAGCTGCGCACCATGCCTTTCAGCGAAATCCCGCTGGCGCCGATCGTCCGCAAGCGCGCCGAAGAAGTCGGCCTGATGGACGCGATCGCCGCAAGCGCGTAATAGCCCACCCATCGAACCCGGTGTGCAAAGAGGACATTATGAAGTCTGACAATGATGTCGTGATCACTGGTATCGGGATCGTCACCAGCCAGGGCGTTGGCAAGGAGCCGCATATCGCGCTTCTGTCGGCGGCCGAAACCGGTGCGCCGAATGTCGAGACCGATCGTTTCGCGCCGTATCCGGTGCATCCGATGCCGGAGATCGACTGGTCGGCGCAGATCGCCAAGCGCGGCGACCAGCGCCAGATGGAGAACTGGCAGCGGCTCGGTGTTTTTTCGGCCGGTCTTGCGCTCGACGATTCCGGTCTCAAGACGGATGCCGATGCATGCGCCTCCATGGACATGATCGTTGCCGCAGGCGGCGGCGAGCGCGACATCAAGGTCGATTCGCTGATCGTCGACGAGGCGCTGAAGCGCAACGACCGTGAAATGCTCTTGAACGAGAAGCTGACGACCGAGCTTCGTCCGACCCTGTTTCTGGCCCAGCTTTCCAACCTAGTCGCCGGCAATATCTCGATCGTCCACAAGGTCACCGGTTCGTCGCGCACCTTCATGGGCGAAGAAGCGGCCGGCATCTCCGCCGTCGAGACCGCCTTCCACCGCATCAAGGCCGGCCAATCGACCCACAGCCTGGTCGGCGGCGCCTTCATCGCCGAACGGGCCGACATCATCCTTCTGGTCGAAGGCATCCAGGCGCATGCAACGGGCGGCTGGCATCCGCTCTGGTCGCGCTCGGCCGACAATGGCGGCGGCATGATCATGGGTACGGTCGGGGCCTTCCTGGTGCTCGAATCGCGCGCCCATGCGCAAGCCCGCGGCGCGCATATCTACGCCGTCATCGACGCGATCGAGGGCGATCGCGGCAATCGCGACGAGGGCAGGCTCGAAAAGCGCCTCAGCCGTCTTGCCGGCCATGCCTCTGGCATTTCGAAGGCCGATACGATCGTGTTTTCCGGCGCGAGCGGCGTCGTCGATCTCGCGGCGCGGGAAAAGGCGGTGCTGGAGACGGAATTCCCCGGAGCGGCGATCCGCGGCTTTGGCGGTGTCACCGGCCACGGCATGGAAGCGCAGTTCCCGCTCGGTCTCGCACTCGCGGCACTGACCTTGGATGGCGCGGCGAAAGTTCCCACATTCGATGCCCGGAACGAAAAGCCGATGGCGGCGCCCGCGAAACATGCGGTGGTGACGACAGTCGGTTATACGCGCGGCGAGGGCCTTGCAGTCCTCTCGGCCGCGTAAAGGAGATTTTGATGAGCGACAACCGCTTCAAGGATCATCTCGGCCGCCCGATCATCGCGATCACCGGCATGGGCGTCATCACCTCGCTCGGCCAGGGTCTTGCCGACAACTGGGCGGCGCTGACGTCAGGCACCTCGGGCATCCACAAGGTGACCCGCTTCCCGACGGAGGGCCTGTCCACCCGGATCAGCGGCACGGTGGATTTCATCGCTGTCCCGGCCGAAAATTCCGTCGAACGCTCCTTTGCCTTCGCCCGCGAGACAACCACCGAAGCGCTTGCCCAGTCGGGTCTTTCCGGCGATTTCGACGGACCGCTCTTTCTTGCGGCACCGCCAGTCGAGCCGGAATGGAGCGACCGTTTCGCGCTGGCCGATCGCGCTCCGCCATCGAAGACCGAAGGCGACGCCTATGACCGTTTCCTCGCCGCCATGCGCGAGCGTCCAGATCCGGTGTTCCTCGAAGCCGTACAGTTCGGCTCGATCTCCGAACGCCTTGCCGACAAGTTCGGCACCCGCGGACTGCCCGTGACCCTCTCGACGGCCTGTGCCTCCGGCGTCACGGCCATCCAGCTCGGCGTCGAAGCGATCCGCCAGGGCCGCACCGACCGCTCGCTGGTGGTTGCGACCGACGGTTCTGTCAGCGCCGAGGCGCTGATCCGCTTCTCGCTGCTTTCAGCACTCTCCACCCAGAACGACCCGCCGGAAAAGGCTTCCAAGCCGTTCAGCAAGGATCGCGACGGGTTCGTCATCGCCGAAGGCGCGGCGACCCTGGTGCTCGAATCGCTCGAATCGGCAATCGCCCGCGGCGCCAAGGTGCTCGGCATCATGAAGGGCTGCGGCGAAAAGGCCGACCATTTCCACCGCACCCGTTCCTCGCCGGACGGCGGCCCGGCGATTGCGACGATCCGCGCGGCGCTGGCGGATGCCGGCATGGACGAAAGCGGCATCGGCTACATCAACGCGCACGGCACCTCGACGCCGGAAAACGACAAGATGGAATATGGTGCCATGCTCGCCGTCTTCGGCGATCGGCTGAAGGAAATCCCGGTTTCCTCCAACAAGTCGATGATCGGCCATACGCTGACGGCGGCCGGAGCTGTCGAAGCCGTCTTCTCCATCCAGACGATGCTGACCGGAACCCTGCCGCCGACCATCAACTATACCAACCCCGATCCGACCATCGTGCTCGACGTCGTGCCGAACAAAAAGCGGGACGGGCAGCCCACGGCGGTGCTTTCCAACTCATTCGGCTTCGGTGGACAGAACGCCAGCCTTGTCATGACGCTGGAACCGGCTTAGAGACCGTCGCCAATCACGTTTGACGAATTGGGACGCCTCCGGGCGAAGGAAGACCTATTATGCGCGCTCTGCAACTGATCGATGACCGGAAGCTCGAAGCGGTGGACATTCCCGAGCCGGAGGCCCCAGGCCCAGGCGAGGTAACGCTGCGGGTCAAGGCCGTCGCCCTCAACCATATCGACGTCTGGGGCTGGCGCGGCATGGCATTCGCCAAGCGCAAGATGCCGCTGACGATCGGAGCGGAAGCCTCCGGCGTCGTCGAGGCGATCGGGCCGGGCGTATCGAGCGTCCTTCCGGGCCAGCTCGTATCGATCTACGGCGCGCGTACCTGCGGCCTCTGCAAGCCCTGCCGTGAGAAGCGCGACAATCTTTGCGAACACGTCTCCGGCGTGCACGGCTTCCATCTGGACGGTTTTGCACAGGAGAAGGCCAACCTTCCGGCTCGCCTGCTGGTTCCGGCACCTCCGGGCGTCGATGCGGTTGCCGCAGCCCTCGCACCGGTCACCTTCGGGACCGTCGAGCACATGCTGTTCGACAATGCCAAGCTGCAGCCGGGCGAGACCATCCTCGTCCATGCCGGCGGCTCCGGCATCGGCACGGCGGCGATCCAGCTCGCCAAGAAGATCGGCTGCACGGTTATCACCACCGTCGGCTCCGACGACAAGATCGAGCGGGCCAAGGCGCTTGGGGCCGATCACGTCATCAACTACCGCACCGACCGGTTTGAAGGCGTCGTGCGCAAGCTCACCAAGAAGAAGGGCGTCGACGTCGTCTTCGAACATGTCGGCAAGGACACCTGGGCCGGTTCGATGCTTTGCATGAAGCGCGGCGGCCGCCTCGTCACCTGCGGCTCCACGTCGGGCGTCTCGACCGACATGAACCTGATGATGCTGTTCCAGCAGCAGTTGAAGCTGTTCGGCTCGTTCGGCTGCCGCATGGAGAACATGGCGAATGCCATGCAGAAGATGGCTCAGGGCATCGTTCATCCTGTGATCGACACCGAAGTCACCTTCGCCGAGATCGACAAGGCGCTCGAGCGGATGGAAACCCGCCAGGTGTTCGGCAAGATCGTCCTCCGGATGGACTGAGGCGTCCCCCGTGAAGATGTTCCTGACCCGGATCGCTCTGGCGCTCCTGCACTTCCAGCAATGGCTGGTGGCGCAGAGCGCGTTCGGGCTCCTGAATTTCCTGAAGATCTTTCCGGCGGATCCGGGCATCCGGTTCGCCGACAGGATGGCGCGTCGCATCGGGCCGAAGCTCGGTCGCCACAAGCTGATGCTCGTCAACCTGCGCAACGCCTATCCGGAAAAGACCGATGAGGAGCTGCAAGAGATAGCCATCGCGAGCTGGGGTCATATGGGCCGGCTCGCCGCCGAATACGTTTTCCTCGACCGGCTGTTCGATTTCGATCCCGAACAGGAGAAACCGGGCAGGGTGGAAGTCTCCGGCATTCCGATCTTCGCGGACCTGCGCGACAATCCGCGGCCGTTCATCGTCTTCACCGCACACACGGGCAATTTCGAACTGTTGCCGGTCGCCGGCAATGCGTTCGGGCTCGAAGTGACGGTTCTCTTCCGGCCGCCGAACAATCCTTATATCGCCGACAAGGTCTTCGCCTTCCGCAGCGCCCGCATGGGCCAGCTCGTGCCTTCGCATGCCGGCTCGTCCTTTGCGCTGGCGCGCAAGCTCGAAACGGGTGGTGGTGTCGGCGTTCTGGTGGATCAGAAATTCCGCAAGGGCCTCAAGACCAGCTTTTTCGGACAGCCCGTCCAGACGAGCCCATTGCTCGCTAAGCTGGTCCGGCAGTTCGACGCCGAAGTTTATCCGGCTCGCTGCATCCGCCTGCCGGGCAATCGATTCCGGCTCGAGATCGAACCGAAGATAGAATTGCCGCGGGACGCCAACGGCAAACTCGATCTCCAGGCGACCGGCCAGCTGCTCAACGACAAGGTGGAAAGCTGGGTCCGCGAATATCCGGAACAGTGGCTCTGGTACCACGACCGGTGGCATATCAAGCGCTATCTGTAAGCAGATTTCGAGACTTTTCGGACCGCGTTACTGCAATTTCTGTTTTATATGACCGGCTAGAAATCGCGTCTGCTTTTGAGGGATAAATTAATCTGATTCGCATTGAATAACGGAGGCGTCGATCTTGGGGAAGAATCGGCGATAATCTCCGGCACGAGGGGGAGGGCATTTTGGAAGCTTTGATCGATCTGTTCTGGTCAAAATATGCCGATCTGCGGCGGGCCGTCGAACGCAACGACGATGATGCAACCGCCTCGCTCGATCGTGACCTCGATCCGCTTCTGCTCACTGTCTTTTCGAGCCAGAGCAAGGATCCGGCCAGCATCCAGGCGCAATTCCGCTTCGCACTCGATCTCCTGAACGAGGAGGCCGACGACCGCGGCTGCGTCCGTCGCAACGGACATCTGCTGCAGATGCTTGTGGAACGCTACGTCGTTCCTGAGACCGGTCTGTCGGCCAATCGCCGTCCGGAACCGGAATCGCTCGATCATGGTGTGATCGCCGATGCGACGGCAGACGGTTTTCTCGACGACGCCCTGCTCAACCGGATTTCCGACCGCATCGTGGTGATCGCGCCGGGCTATCGGATCTTCTATTCCAACGAGACCAACGCGCGTCGTCTCGATCTGGCGCGCGACGCGCTGATCGGCCGGCATTTCGCGGAATTCGTCGGCCTTCATCGTTTCAAGAACGATTTCAAGCCGAACCTCGATCGCTGCTTTGCCGGCGAGAGCATATCATTGACTTACGCCGATCAGGCCAACGGCCAGACGGTCGTCGTCCGTTGCCGCATGTCTCCCTGCGTTTCCGGCTCGTCGCAGTTGATCGGCGCGCTTCTGGTCATGCAGGAAACTGCCGACCGACGCCGGCGCCCCGCGGCCTGACCCTTATTTGTCGGACCAGATGGCCAGCTCGTAACCCTCCGGATCGGCAAAATGGAAACGCCGTCCGCCCGGGAATGAGAAGATCGGCTTGACGATCCGACCGCCGGCTTTTTCGACCCGCTCAAGGGCGTTTTCCAGGTCATCCGCGAAGAGAATGATGAGCGGGCCGCCTCTGGCGGTTACATCCGCCGATTTCGCAAATCCTCCCGTCAGCCTTCCGTCCTGAAACTCGCAATAGTCCGGTCCGTAGTCCGTGAAAGTCCAGCCGAAGGCCGAGCCGTAAAAAGCCTTGGCGGCCTCGACGTCCTTCACGTTGAACTCGATATAGTCGATCTTGCGATCCGCTCCCCTGGTTCCCATCGGACCTTCCTATTTCTTTTCTTCCAGCAGGTTTTTCAGCGCTCTGAGATCCTTCCGCACATGGGCGGCATCTGCCTCGAAAGCCGCATCGTCGAGGCCCGGGCGCTGGAACAGCGTGAACATGACTTCCGCACCATCGCCGTTCGGCACGACGCGCAGCGGGTTCTCGACGACAAGGCCGTCTCCCATCGTCACCGTGTGGTCGAGGATGCCGAATGGATTGTCGGGAGAGAACCGCACGCGCACCAGACCGACCGGCCCGCCGTCGCCGATCCAGTCTTCACCGTCCGGGGTAAGCCCGGATGCAAGGCCGGATGCCCAGAGCGGCATGTTTTCCGGGCGGCTCGCGAAGGCATAGACGTGCTGCCAAGGTCTCTCGATGCCGATATGGATGATACGGGCGGGCAGGGTGGACATGGTGACCTCCTCGATTTTCCCTCGGTCTAACAGAAGAGAAGCAGCGGTTCTTGAACAAAGCGGACAATCAGCCGCAAAACTGCCTGCGGATCTCCTTGGGCGTCAAAGTCGTCAGTTCCTTCGCGTCGGGCGTCATATGCAGGGCGGGAAAGGCGGCGGTGCGGTGGGGGCCGATCACCAACAGTTGACCGCCGGCCCGGATCAGGTCCGCGCAGCCGTCCGGCATGACCGCAATCTGTCCCTCGAATTCCTGCGGCAGGCGATGCGACCAGACACGGGAAAACAGCCTCGAAAACGGCCCGTGCGCCGGCCGCTCTCGGTAAGTGCCGGCGCGCATTGCCAGGATCGGCGTATCTTTGGCCGTATTCATAACTCCTTGTGACATCCGATTTTGGCAGCCGCAAGACGCCGTCCGCCTCCGAGAAAACATGTCGCTGCGTCGCCGCTATGGAGACAGAGTGTCATGGAAATTTAATCGTTTAGCGTCGCCATCGCCTTGCCGTTTCCCTATATGAATGCGACAACACCCTCGAATCTCAATATGGAGGCACTTCCGTGGAACAGGCAGAAATCGGCCTTATCGGGCTCGGCGTCATGGGCTCTAACCTCTCGCTCAACATTGCCGAAAAAGGCAACAAGATTGCCGTCTTCAACCGCTCTCCGGAAGCGACCCGCAAGTTCTACGCCGAGGCCGGCGAATTGCAGGGCCAGCTTGTTCCCTGCGAGACGCTGGAAGAATTCGTCGCCTCCATCCGCCCGCCGCGGCCAATCATCATCATGATCAAGGCCGGTGATCCGGTCGACCAGCAGATGGAGCTTCTGAAGCCTTACCTTTCGGCCGGCGACATCATGATCGACGCCGGCAACGCGAATTTCCGCGACACGATGCGCCGCTTCGACAATCTGAAGGACAGCGGCCTGACCTTCATCGGCATGGGCGTTTCCGGCGGTGAAGAAGGTGCGCGCCACGGTCCGTCGATCATGGTCGGCGGTACCGAGGAGAGCTGGAAGCGCGTCGAGAAGGTGCTGACCTCGATCTCGGCAAAATTCAACGACGAGCCATGCGTCGCCTGGCTCGGCGAAAACGGCGCCGGCCATTTCGTCAAGACCATCCACAACGGCATCGAATATGCCGACATGCAGATGATCGCCGAAATCTACGGCATCCTGCGCGATGGCCTCGGCATGAGCGCGTCCGAGATCGGCGACGTGTTCGGCAAGTGGAACGAGGGCCGCCTGAACTCCTATCTGATCGAGATCAGCCAGACGGTCCTTAAGGCCGCCGATCCGATCACCGGTAAGCCGATGGTCGATCTGATCGTCGATGCCGCCGGCCAGAAGGGCACCGGCAAGTGGTCGGTCATCGAGGCCCAGAACATGGGTGTCGCCGCAACCGCCATCGAAGCCGCCGTCGCCGGACGCGTCCTGTCGTCCCAGAGAACCGAACGCCTGGCTGCCGAAAAGATCTTCGGCCTGCCGAAGGTCGCTGAGGCGCCGAAGGACAAGGCTGCCTTCATCGCCGATCTCGAAAGCGCGCTGCTCGCCGCCAAGATCGCCGCCTATGCGCAGGGCTTTGCGGTCATGTCGGCAGCATCCTCCGAATATAGCTGGAACCTGCCGATGCCGACCATCGCCAAGATCTGGCGCGCCGGCTGCATCATCCGCTCGGCCTTCCTCGATGAGATCACGTCTGCCTTCACCAAGGACCCGCATGTGGCGAACCTGATCGTCACGCCGGCCTTCGCCCAGATGGTCAAGGATACCGACGCCCCATTGCGTCGCGTCGTATCCTACGCCGCTCTCTCCGGCCTGCCGGTTCCAGCTCTTTCCTCGGCGCTTTCCTATTTCGACGCCTATCGTCGTGGGCGCGGCACGGCTAACCTCATCCAGGCACAGCGCGACTTCTTCGGCGCCCATGGCTTCGACCGCCTCGACGGCGTCGACAAGCACCATGGCCCGTGGGGCAGCGGCCTCAGCGAATTCGCCTGATCCTTGATCCAGACGACAAAAAACGCCCGCCGATCCGGCGGGCGTTCTTGTTTCAGTCCTTCGGCGCCATCTTCGACCAGACGGGCTTTGCGACGCTCTGCAGCAGTTCCGGGCCAACGCCATCGATGCGCGCCATCAGGGCCTTGGCGAGCTCACGCCCAGCCTGGCGGATGTCCTCGCTGACCGTGTAGATCTCCGGGCGGATCCAGTTGAGGAAATCAGCCGACTGCTTCGAGACCACGTCGATGTCGTGCCCGAGTTTCTTGCCCGCCGCCTCGACGCCGGCCACCAGCGCGATCGTCGCCGAACCGCTGATCGAGACGATGCCATCAGGTGGCTCGGCGACGCGCATCATCCGTTCGGCATAGGCGCGGATCTCGTCGAGCGGCGTTTCGCTGGTCACGCGACCCATAGGCACTTCGGTTGCACCGAAATCGGCAAGCCCGCGTTCGAAACCCACGCGGCTGTGGACGTAGAACGAGAAGCGGCTTCCCGGCGAGAGAAACGCGATCCTCCGGCGGCCTTTTTCTACCAGCTTCTGAACGGCCTGGTAGGCATAGGCCTCGTTGTCGTAGTCGTGATAGGGATGGACGATCCCCATGTCGCTGCGGCCATGGGTGACGAAGGGCAGGTTCCGCTCCGTCATCAGCCGTACCCGCGCGTCATCCGGCTCTATGCGCGAGATGATCACCCCGTCCGCCGAGCCGGTGTCGAGGATATAGCGCACCGGCACCATCGGGTCCTTCTGGAAGGAATGCGGCGTCACCACGAGGTGATATTGCGTACCACCCAGCACTTCCGAAATCCCGTGCACCATCTGGCTGGTGAAGCCCATCAGCTCTTCGTCGATGCTCAGCACCAGGGCGATGACATTGGTCTTGCCGGTTCTCAGGCGCACACCGGCGCGGTTCGGCTGATAGCCGAGCTGGTTGGCGACGAGGCGGACGCGTTCCTTGGTGTCTGCCCCGATATCCGGCGCATCCTTCAGCGCCCGCGAGACGGTGGTGATGCCGAGGCCCGTCATATAGGCGATCGTTTTCAAGGTAGGGCGTTCGCGGACCACCGTCTGCGTTCCGCCCGTCCGCTGTTTTCCGCTGTCATCCATGATTAGCCGTCGCTGCCCCCGAGTCAGGTGGCCACTATAAAGGGCCGAAGCTTGCCCGGAAACGTCGCGACACCTCCCTGTCCTCCGATACGAAATCAATAACTGAAACGATACAGGTAAAATGTCGAGAGGAATTTTGTCGAGTGGAAAATTCCTGTTCCCCTGAGTTGCACAACGCAGATGCGAAATGATTTTTGCGACTGCGAAAGCCAGACTTCCTGATATTGGGCGATAGTGGCCGGAAACATGGCGGATGAACTGCATATTGCGGTGAGAGAGTGAGCCGACGTTTTTTCACGAAATCCCCTCATGGTTGTATTTTCTCAGCGGCCGAATTTTTTCGGACAAAACCGGTTGCGTCATATCGGCGATTGCCTTACGTTTTTACGGCAACGTTTCAGTGAGGGAGGAGACTCATGAATATTCGTTCTATGGCGGCTGTTCTTGCCGCAACCGTGATGCTGCCGTTAGGCGCGGCTCACGCCACAGATCTCGAAGTCACCCATTGGTGGACATCCGGAGGCGAGGCCGCCGCAGTCGCGGAGCTCGCCAAGGCTTTCAACGCAACCGGCAACAAGTGGGTTGACGGCGCGATTGCAGGTTCCGGCGGCACCGCCCGTCCGATCATGATCAGCCGCATCACCGGCGGTGATCCGATGGCGGCCACCCAGTTCAACCATGGCCGCCAGGCCGAGGAGCTGGTCCAGGCAGGCCTGATGCGCGATTTCACCGATCTCGCCAAGAAAGAAGGCTGGGACAAGATCGTTCGCCCCGCGGGCCTGCTGAAATCCTGCACTTTCGAGGGCAAGATCTATTGCGTGCCGCTCAACATCCATTCCTGGCAATGGCTGTGGCTCTCGAACGACGCCTTCAAGAAGGCGGGCGTTGCGGTTCCGAAGAACTGGGACGAGTATGTCGCAGCGGCTCCGGCGCTTGAAAAGGCCGGCATCGTGCCGCTCGCCGTCGGCGGACAGGCCTGGCAGTCGACCGGTCTGTTCGCCGTGCTGACTGTCGCGATCGGCGGCAAGGACATCTACCAGAAGGTCTACGGCGACAAGGATGCAAAGGTCGCGGCCGGTCCGGAAATGGCCAAGGTCTTCAAGGCGGCCGACGATGCCCGCAAGATGGCGAAGGGCACCAATGTACAGGACTGGAACCAGGCCACCAACATGGTGATCACCGGCAAGGCCGGCGGCCAGATCATGGGTGACTGGGCGCAGGGCGAATTCCAGCTGGCCGGCAAGAAGGCCGGTGTCGATTATACCTGCCTGCCCGGCCTCGGTGTGAACGAGGTCATCTCGACGGCCGGCGACGCCTTCTACTTCCCGGTCCTCAAGGATGCGGCGAAGACGAAGGCACAGGAAGCACTCGCCTCGGCGCTTCTCGACGCTAAGACGCAGGTGGCCTTCAACCTCAAGAAGGGCTCGCTGCCGGTGCGTGGCGACGTCGATCTTGCGGCCGCCAACGACTGCATGAAGAAGGGTCTCGAGATCCTCGCCAAGGGCAATGTCGTCACCAGTACTGACCAGCTCATCACGCAGGATACGCAGAAGCAGCTCGAAGACCTGATGTCGCAGTTCTTCGCCAATACGTCGATCACTGCCGAGGAAGCCCAGAAGCGCTTCGTCGCTATTTTCTCCAAGGCCGGTTGATCCGACAGACGGCAATCCAACGGCCGGCTCCGCGTCCGAAAGGGGCGGGGCCGGTGGTGGCTTGCTTCCTGCAGCCTTTGCTATCCAGAGGAGTTGACCATGGCGGCGCACACTCAGCCCGGCCGACCCAACCAGTTATTCCGCAATCTCAATTCGAAGATTGCCTCGATCCCGATGATGCTGACGGCCGTGGTGATCTTCCTCGGCGGCACGATCTGGACCGTCGTTTATTCCTTCACCAATTCCAAGCTCCTGCCGCGCCTGTCCTTCGTGGGGCTGGAGCAGTATGAGCGGCTCTGGGATACGCCGCGATGGATCGTCTCGATCCAGAACCTGGCGACCTACGGATGCCTGTCGCTGATCTTCAGCCTGACGATCGGTTTCCTGCTGGCGGCGCTGATGGACCAGAAGATCCGTTTCGAAAACACGTTCCGGACGATCTTCCTCTATCCGTTCGCGCTATCCTTCATCGTCACCGGCCTTGTCTGGCAATGGATCCTGAACCCCGAATTCGGCGTGCAGTCGGTCGTCCGTTCGCTCGGCTGGACGAGCTTCACCTTCGATCCGCTCTACAATTCCGATATCGTCATCTACGGCATCCTGATCGCCGCACTTTGGCAGGGGACGGGGCTCGTCATGTGCCTGATGCTCGCCGGGCTTCGCGGCATCGACGAGGACATCTGGAAGGCGGCGCGCGTCGACGGCATCCCGATGTGGAAGACCTATCTCTTCATCATCATCCCGATGATGCGGCCGGTCTTCGTCACCACGCTCGTCATCATCGCCAGCGGCATCGTCAGGATCTACGACCTTGTCGTGGCGCAGACGAGCGGCGGCCCCGGCATCGCCTCCGACGTGCCCGCCAAATACGTCTACGACTACATGTTCTTCGCCCAGAACCTCGGCCAGGGCTTTGCGGCATCCACGATGATGCTGCTCGCCGTCGCCATCATCATCGTGCCCTGGGCCTATCTCGAATTCGGAGGACGCAAGCGTGGATAAATCGCTCACGATGCCCGTCTCTGGGCCTGCAATTTCCGGTCCGGCCGGTTCCCGGCTGGAAACCGGGCCGCAGGGAAAACGCCCTCGCAAGGTGCTTTCGTCGCGCAATATCATCGTCTACGGCGCGCTCGGCCTTGCGGCAATTTATTACCTTATTCCTCTCTATGTGATGGTCGTCACCTCGCTAAAGGGCATGCCGGAAATCCGTCTCGGCAACATCTTTTCGCCGCCGATGGAGATCACCTTCGAGCCTTGGGTGAAGGCCTGGGCGGAGGCCTGCACGGGCTTGAACTGCGACGGCCTTTCGCGGGGCTTCTGGAATTCGGTTCGGATCACCGTGCCGTCGGTGATCGTGTCGATCGCGATCGCCTCGGTGAACGGTTACGCGCTCGCCAATTGGCGGTTCAAGGGCTCGGAGATCTTCTTCACGATCCTGATCGTCGGCGCGTTCATCCCCTATCAGGTGATGATCTATCCGATCGTCATCGTGCTGCGCGAACTGGGCCTCTACGGCTCGCTCTACGGCCTCATCCTGGTGCATTCGATCTTCGGCATGCCGATCCAGACGCTGCTGTTCCGCAACTATTTCGTCTCGCTGCCGGAGGAACTGTTCAAGGCGGCCCGCATCGACGGGGCGGGGTTCTGGCAGATCTATTTCAGGATCATGCTGCCCATGTCGCTGCCGATATTCGTCGTCTCGATGATCTTGCAGACCACCGGTATCTGGAACGACTTCCTGTTCGGCGTGGTCTTCACCCGACCAGATACCTATCCGATGACCGTCCAGCTCAACAACATCGTCAACTCCGTCCAGGGCGTGAAGGAATACAACGTCAACATGGCGGCGACGCTGTTGACGGGTGCGGTTCCGCTGATCGTCTATTTCGTTTCCGGCCGGCTTTTCGTCCGCGGCATCGCGGCCGGCGCAGTCAAAGGGTAAGCCTGATGCTCAACAACGTTTCCGCGCGCACTCAGAGCAGCGTTTCCATCCGCGACCTGTCGCTGTCCTTCGGCTCAGTGAAGGTGCTCGAAAACCTCAACCTCGACATCCATGACGGCGAATTCCTGGTCCTGCTCGGCTCGTCCGGCTGCGGCAAGTCCACGTTGCTGAACTGCATTGCCGGACTTCTCGAGCCGACCGAAGGCCAGATCTTCATCAAGGACAAGAACGTCACCTGGGAAGAGCCCAAGGACCGCGGCATCGGCATGGTGTTCCAGTCCTACGCGCTCTATCCGCAGATGACGGTCGAGAAGAACCTCTCCTTCGGCCTGCGCGTCGCCAAGATTCCGAAGGCCGAGATCGACCGCCGCGTGGCGCGCGCCTCCGGCATCCTGCAGATCGAGCCGCTTCTCAAGCGCAAGCCATCGGAGCTCTCCGGCGGCCAGCGCCAACGCGTCGCGATCGGCCGCGCTTTGGTGCGCGACGTGGATGTCTTCCTGTTCGACGAGCCGTTGTCGAACCTCGACGCGAAACTACGCTCGGAACTGCGCGTCGAGATCAAGCGGCTGCACCAGGCGCTCAAGAACACGATGATCTACGTCACCCACGACCAGATCGAGGCGCTGACGCTTGCCGATCGCATCGCCATCATGAAAAGCGGCGTCATCCAGCAGCTCGACGATCCGGTGACGATCTACAACAAGCCGAAGAACCGTTTCGTGGCGGCCTTCATCGGTTCACCGGCGATGAATTTCCTGACCGGCGAACTGGCGGAGGAGGGCGGTCGCGCCGTCTTCAGGACCAATGGGGTCAGCTTCTCTCTCGACGGTTATGATGCTTCCGAGCCGTTGAAGCCCGGACGCAAGGTCACCCTCGGCGTCCGGCCGGAACATATCAAGGTGGACGGCGACATCACTGGCGGCGAAGTGCATGAGGCGATCGTCGATATCGAGGAGCCCATGGGCGCCGACAACCTGCTCTGGCTGAAACATGCGGGCCACGTGATGTCGGTTCGCATCGGCGGCGCAAGGCGTTACGCCGTCGGTGCCAAGGTGCGCCTCGCCTTCGACATGACCATGGCCTCGCTGTTCGACGCCGAGACGGAAGAGCGGATCTGATGTTGTGCGAGAGCGAGTCTGATGGGGGTCGATCGCCCTTGGGGCAATTGTCGTCGCGGCAGGTAATACCCCCCTCTGTCCTGCCGGACATCTCCCCCTCAAGGGGGGAGATCGACTCGTGGCAACGTCTCGCCATCTTCGACGCTCATGGTCGACGTGACCGGGGTGCGCCCAGCCAATCTCCCCCCTTGAGGGGGAGATGCCCGGCAGGGCAGAGGGGGGCTGGCCCGGTACGCCCTGAATTTTGCGGGTGGGCATCGTAGTGGAAATCAACCTATCCGGCCCCTGGCAGCTAGCGTCTGCCGACGGAACGCATCGCACCGAGATGCCGATCCCCGGCGACGTCCACACCGCGCTGAAGACGGCGGGTATCATCCCCGACCCGTATTTCGGGCGCAACGAGAACGACGTACAGTGGGTAGCAAACGCAGACTGGACGATCGAGCGGCGCTTCACGCTCGATGATCCGGCAGGCTCCTGGTATCTCGACATCACCTCTCTGGATACGGTCGCGACCGTCTTCGTCAACGACATCCCGGTGCTTCAGGCGGACAACTGCTTCCGGCGCTACCGGCCGGACGTGTCGAAGGCGCTCAGGGCCGGCGAAAATACGATCCGTGTGCTCTTCCGTTCCAGCATCGCCGAAGGGGCGGAGCGGCAGGGGCGCCAGCCGTTCTATATTCCCTATTCCACGAATAATTCGCCGATCCCGAACGGCAACATGCTGCGCAAGCCGCAATGCCATTTCGGCTGGGACTGGAATATCGCACTCGCACCGCTTGGGCTTTACGGCGAAATCGCGCTGAGGAAGCTCGAAACCGCCCGCATCGAACATGTCGTCACCAGTCAGAGACATGAGGCAGGCGCGGTCGATCTCGTTGTCACCGTGACGCTCTATGCCGAAGAGCAGGGCGTGCTGCCGGTGTTCTTCTCGCTCGGAGGCGAACGGGTCCGGCTCGATTGCGGGGTGCGCGCGGGCGAAACGACGGTGGCCCAACTATTCCATATCGACGACCCGAAACTCTGGTGGCCCTCCGGGAGCGGCGAACAGGCGCTTTACGAGCTGACCGTTGGCACACCTACCGAGGCCGTCACCCGTCAGATCGGCCTCAGAACCGTCGAACTGCTCACCGACCCGGACGAAGCCGGCAGTCGTTTCGCCTTCCGCGTCAACGGCCGCGAAATCTTCTGCCGCGGCGCCAACTGGATCCCGGCGGACGCGCTGTTTTCCCTGTCCAGTCCCGAAAAGACCGAGGACCTGCTGCGCTCCGCCGTCGATGCCCATATGAACATGATCCGCATCTGGGGCGGCGGTTTCTACGAGGCGGACTGGTTCTACGATCTTTGCGACCGGCTCGGCCTGATGGTCTGGCAGGACTTCCAGTTCGCCTGCAACCTCTATCCCTCGACCTCGGATTTCCTCGAAAACGTCGCGGCGGAAGTCGAATACCAGGCCCGCAGGCTGATCTCGCATCCCTCCATCGTGCTCTGGTGCGGCGACAACGAACTGGTCGGCGCGCTGACTTGGTTTCCGGAATCCCGTGAGAACCGCGACCGCTACCTCGTCTCCTACGACCGGTTGAACCGCGTCATCGAACAGGCGCTCGAAAGGGCCGCGCCCGACGCCATCTGGTGGCCGTCCAGCCCCGCGTCCGGCTATCTCGACTACGGCGATGCCTGGCATGCGGACGGTTCCGGCGACATGCACTATTGGTCCGTCTGGCACGAGAACAAGCCGTTCGACAGCTACCGCTCGGTGCGGCCGCGCTTCTGCTCGGAATTCGGCTTCCAGTCCTACACGTCGCTGCCGGTCATCGAGACCTATGCCTCACCGAAGGACATGAACATCGCCTCTCCGGTGATGGAGCACCACCAGAAGAATGCCGGCGGCAACGAGCGCATTGCCGGCACGATGTTCCGCAATTTCCGCTTTCCGACCGATTTCGCCAATTTCGTCTATCTGAGCCAGGTGCAACAGGGATTGGCGATCAAGACTGCCGTCGATTTCTGGCGGTCGCTGAAGCCACATTGCATGGGGACGCTTTATTGGCAGCTCAACGACACCTGGCCGGTCGCCTCCTGGTCCAGCCTCGATTACGGCGGCAGCTGGAAAGTGCTGCATTACATGGCGCGGCGCTTCTTCCAGCCGGTAGTGATCGCGGCGATCCCGTCCGACGACAGAAGCGAGATCCGCTTCTCGCTCGTCAACGATACGGCCGAGGATGTGACGGCGACGCTCAACCTGTCGCTCCTGACACTCAAGGGTGAGCGCCGTGGGCTTCGGAGTGTCGAAGCCCGCTGCACGCCGGATGCCGCAGTTACCGTACTGAGCTTGCCGGCTGTGGATGTTCCGGATGGGACGATCCTCGCCTGGACCTTCAGGGCATCGAACGGAATGGGCGGCGAGGGGCATCATGTCCCGGGCAGCTACAAGGCGCAGGAACTCGAACCGGCAGGGCTGGAGTTTTCCGTGTCTCCGTCCGGTGACGGCGCCTTCGACCTCCTGGTCAAGACTCGTGGGCTCGCCCTTTTCGTGCTGATCGAAAGCGGCACGCCCGGCCGTTATTCCGACAACGCCTTCGATCTTGCCAGCGGCGAAAGCCGCAGCATCCGCTTCACGCCCGCCGCGCCGACAGACGCGATCCCGCAATTCCGCATCTACGACCTCTATTCCTGCCAGGCGGCAGGCTGAGGTCTTTATCAAGGAGGAACACCATGACGAAACTCGGTTTTCAGCTTTATTGCGCGCGCAATTTTCCGCCACTCTCGGACGTCCTGAAGAAGGTCGCGCAGGCAGGCTATACGGAGGTCGAAGGTTATGGCGGCATCTATGCGACGCTCGACGATGCGGGCCTGAAGGCGCTCAAAGATGATCTCGACGCCAACGGGCTGACCATGCCGACCGGCCATTTCGGCATCGACCTTCTTGAAAAGGAGCCCGAACAGGCGCTACGGATCGCCAGGACGCTCGGTGTCCAGGCGATCTACTGCCCGCATCTCGTCGCCGACCAGCGCCCCACCGATGCCGCCGGGTGGTTCGCCTTCGGCCAGCGTCTGCAGACCGTCGGCAAACGCTATTGGGATGCCGGCTACACATTCGGCTGGCATAACCACGACTTCGAGTTCAAGACACTGGCCGACGGCTCGACGCCACAGGAGCAGATTCTTGCCGGCGGCCCCGATCTCGCCTGGGAGGCGGATATCGCCTGGGTCATCCGCGGCGGCGCCGATCCGTTCGCCTGGATCGAGAGCTACGCCAAGCGGATCACCGCCGTTCACGTCAAGGACATCGCGCCTGCCGGCGAAAACGCGGACGAGGACGGCTGGGCGGATGTCGGCCACGGCACCGTTCCGTGGAAGGACCTGATGGCGGCGCTGAAGAAGACGTCGGCAAAACACTACGTCCTCGAACACGACAATCCGAAGGATCTCGATCGGCTGCTGACGCGCTCGATCGCCTCCTTCAAGACCTATTGATCACAGCATTTTCCGGAGTTTTTCCATGCCCAAGGAACTTGGCGTCGGCATCATGGGATGCGGCAATATTTCCACCACCTACTTCAAGCTCTCGCCGCTCTTCAAAGGCCTCAAGGTGCTCGCCTGCGCGGACATCAACGAGCAGGCCGCCGAAATGCGCGCCGAGGAATACGGCGTCAAGGCGCAGTCGATCGAGCAGCTGCTCGCCAATGACGATCTCGACGTGATCGTCAACCTGACCATCCCGGCGGCGCATTTTGCGGTCTCCAAGGCGATCCTCGAAGCCGGCAAGCACGTCTATTCGGAAAAGCCGCTCGTCATCACGATCGAGGAAGGCAAGGCGCTGCAGGCGCTTGCCAAGGCAAAGGGTCTTTCGGTCGGCTGCGCGCCGGACACCTTCCTCGGCGGTGCCCACCAGCTTGCCCGCAAATATATCGATGAAGGCGGCGTCGGCCGCATCACCTCCGGCACCTGCCATGTGATGAGCCCCGGAATGGAAATGTGGCACCCCAATCCGGGATTCTTCTTCCTCGAAGGCGGCGGGCCGATCCTCGATCTCGGGCCGTATTACATCGCCAACCTGATCAACCTGATCGGTCCGGTGAAGCGGGTCGGCGCACTCACCTCCATGGCGAGCCCGACGCGTAATGTCACCAGTGAGGGACCATTCAAAGGACAATCGATCCCGGTCGAAACGCCGACCAACATCCACGCGCTGCTCGAATTCGTCAGCGGCGCGACGATCACGCTGTCGGCAAGCTGGGATGTCTGGTCGCATCGCCACGCCAACATGGAACTCTACGGCACCGAGGGCTCGATCTTCGTGCCCGACCCGAACTTCTTCGGCGGCATGGTCGAGGCAAGCGGCCGCAACAAGGACATCCAGCCGCTGGAGCCTTGGGACCATCCGTTCGGCATCAACAACCAGGAGCATCCGCAGGGGCCGCGCGCCAACTACCGCACGGCCGGTCTTGCGGACATGGCAATGGCGCTGATCGAAGGCCGCGATGCCCGCTGCTCGCTGGAACGTACGCTCCACGGCGTGGACGTGATGACCTCGATCCTGAAATCCGGCGAGGAAGGGCGGTTCATCGAGCTTTCGACCACCTGCACCCAGCCGGCGGCGCTCGGCATCGACGAGGCGCTGGCGCTTCTGCGCTGATCGGCTATGAATGCGGCGCGCACCGCCTGAGACATCGGCCGCGCCGCATTTCATTCGGAGGAAACGACATGACCTGGCAACCAGCGTCCAACCGCTACGAAACCATGAAATACAATCGCTGCGGCCGTTCGGGACTGAAACTCCCGGCGATCTCGCTCGGCCTCTGGCACAATTTCGGCGACGACACGCCGCATGAACGCAAGGTGGCGATCGCCCGCAAGGCCTTCGACCTCGGCATCACCCATTTCGATCTCGCCAACAACTATGGCCCGCTGCCCGGCAGCGCCGAGACGGCCTTCGGCCAGATCCTGCGCGAGGATTTCAAGGGATATCGCGACGAACTGATCATCTCTTCGAAGGCCGGCTACAACATGTGGCCGGGTCCCTATGGCGAATGGGGCAGCCGTAAGTATCTGATCTCCTCCTGCGACCAGAGCCTGAAGCGGATGGGTCTCGACTATGTCGATATCTTCTATTCGCATCGCTTCGACCCGGACACGCCGCTCGAGGAGACCTGCGGCGCGCTCGACCATATCGTTCGCTCGGGCAGGGCGCTCTACGTCGGCATCTCGTCCTACAATTCGAAGCGTACCCAGGAAGCGACGGCGATCCTGAAGGAACTCGGCACGCCGGTCCTCATCCACCAGCCCAGCTATTCGATGATCAACCGCTGGGTCGAGGAAGATGGCTTGCTCGATACGCTGGAAGATCTCGGTATCGGCTCGATCGTCTTCTCGCCGCTGGCGCAAGGCATGCTGACCTCGAAATATCTCGGCGGCATTCCGGAAGGCAGCCGCGCCGCACAGGGCAAGTCGCTGCGCCCGGCCTTCCTGAACGACCGGAACATCGCCAACCTCAAGGCGCTCAACGCCATCGCCGAAAAGCGCGGCCAGACGCTGGCGCAGATGGCGCTCGCCTGGGTCCTGCGCGGCGGCCGCGTGACCACGGCGCTGATCGGCGCCAGCCGCCCGGAACAGGTCGAGGACTGCGTCAGGTCGCTCGACAATCTTGAGTTCACGGCAGCCGAACTTGCCGAGATCGACACCTATGCCAAGGACGCCGACATCAACCTCTGGGCCAAATCGGCCGAGCGGGCAGGGCCGTCGCGGTAAGGAAAGGGCGGCTTCGATCTGCCCCTCATCCCCCCTGCCGGGACCTTCTCCCAGTTCTGACGGGGAGAAGGGAGATGTGGCACGGCCGGCGCTCCAAAGTCCTTCTCCCCGCAAGCGGGGAGAAGGTGGCGGTAGCCGGATGAGGGGCAAGGGCTCAGTTTCTATTTTGGGAGGAAAACATGATCCACAACCCCATCCTGCCGGGCTTCAATCCCGATCCGTCCATCTGCCGCGTCGGCGAGGATTATTACATCGCCACCTCGACTTTCGAATGGTATCCGGGTGTGCAGATCCATCATTCCCGCGACCTGGTGAACTGGACCTTGGTACGCCGGCCGCTGGAGCGCGCGAGCCAACTCGACATGCGCGGCAATCCCGACAGCTGCGGCATCTGGGCGCCGTGTCTCTCCTATTCCGACGGGCTGTTTTTCCTGGTCTATACGGACGTCAAGCGCTTCGACGGCAATTTCAAGGATGCCCATAACTACATCGTCACCTCGCCGACGATCGAGGGTGAATGGTCCGATCCGATCTATGTGAATTCCTCCGGGTTCGACCCCTCGCTTTTCCATGACGACGACGGCCGCAAGTGGTTCCTCAACATGCAGTGGAACCACCGCACCGAAAGTTACGGTGGGGCGCCGAGCCATCCGGCCTTCGACGGCATCCTGCTGCAGGAATGGGATTTCGAGGCGAGGGCGCTCAAGGGCCCGATCAAGAACATCTTCCCCGGCAGCCCGCTCGGTCTGGTCGAGGGACCGCATGTCTTCAAGCGCAACGGCTGGTATTACCTGACCACCGCCGAAGGCGGCACGGGTTACGACCACGCCGTCACCATGGCGCGCGCGCGCTCAATCGACGGGCCTTACGAAATGCATCCGCAGACGCATCTGATCACCTCGAAGGACCATCCGAAAGCCGTCTTGCAACGTGCCGGCCATGGCCAATATGTCGAGACGCCGGATGGCCAAGCCTACCACACCCATCTCTGCGGCCGGCCTTTGGCGCCGCAACGCCGCTGCACGCTCGGCCGCGAAACGGCGCTGCAGCGCTGCATCTGGGAAGACGACTGGCTCTATCTCGCCCAGGGCGGCGTCGTGCCGGATGTCGATGTGCCGGCGCCGGGCGATGCCAGGCGCATCGAACAGCCTGCCCGCATCGAACGCTCATTCAACGACACGGTCCTGCCGCCGGAATTCCAGTGGCTGCGCACGCCGCATCCGGAACGGTTGTTCAGCCTGACCGAGCGTTCGGGTCACCTGCGCCTTTTCGGCCGCGAAAGCATCGGTTCCTGGTTCGAGCAATCGCTGGTCGCCCGCCGGCAGGAACACCATTCCTTCCGCGCCGAGACCGTTATCGAGTTCTCACCTGACACCTATCAGCAGGTCGCGGGCCTGACCCACTACTATAATCGCCACAAGTTCCATTCGCTGGTGGTGACCCTGCACGAGAAGCTCGGCCGCGTGGTAACGATCTTCTCCTGCCCCGGCGATTTCCCGCATGGGCGCATGAGCTTTCCGGCCGGAAGCGGCGTTTCCGTGCCCGATGGGCCGGTGCATCTTGCCATGGAGATCCGCGACAACGACCTGCAATTCTTCTGGCGCGCCGGCGGCTCCAACGAGTGGCAGGAACTCGGCCCCAAACTCGATGCCGGCGTCATCTCGGACGAAGGCGGCCGCGGCGAACACGGCTCCTTCACCGGCGCATTTGTTGGCATGTTCGCCTTCGATACGTCGGGGCGAGCGAAGACGGCGGATTTCGATTACTTTGTTTATGAGGCGCTAATACAGTAAATTATAAATATCAAGAAATCAGCGGAACCATATAATTTCATTACAGAATAATGTGATAATTCAGATATGGTTCATCATTCGGGTCCTAGTTTCCGGACGTGCTCAACACGAGGAGACACCCGATGAAAACATTTTTTGCAATTCTTCTTTCCGCAACCGTGCTTGCCGCGCCGATTGCCGCGCAGGCGCAGGATCGTCATTCGCCTCCGGACCGTCACCGCACGGTGCAGCGCAACGTCGTCATCCACAAGAAGGTCGTGGTCGTCAAGCCGCGCTGGTCCAAGGGCCATCGCATGACGGCCGCCGAGCGTCGTCGCATGGCGGAGATTCGCGATTATCGCCGTTACCGCCTGTCGGCTCCGCCGCGCGGTTACCACTGGGTCAAGGTCGATAACGACTTCCTGCTGGTCGGTGTTGCAAGCGGCGTGATTTCGAGCTTCATCGCGGCTCGGTGAAAAAGATCGGCCTGCGGGGGTATTGCCTTCCCTCCCGCAGGCCTCACACATCCGCCGCTATGCGACCGGCGATCATGCTTCTCGGTGGCTGGTCTCAGGTCCCTTGCGACAGGCATTCCTTCATCGAGCGGGCAAGTCCGCGCATCAGTTCGAAGTAAAGGCTGGAACCCGATTTCAGCGTCGCTGCTTCCGGGTCGAGCGTGCCTGAGCGAGCGGGCGTGCCTTCGGTCACGACCGCCACCAGCTTCGGCTCGAACTGCGGTTCGGCGAAGACGCATGTGGCGCCTAGTTCCTTCACCTTCTTCTGGATTTGGTCCACGCGTTCGGCGCCGGGCATGGTCTCCGGGCTGACGGTGATCGAACCCGCGACGCTCACCCCATAACGATGCTCGAAATATTGGTAGGCGTCGTGGAAGACGATGAAAGGTTTGTGCCTGACGGGCGCAATCGTCGCCTTGAGCTCGGCATCGAGCGCATCGATATCCTTCATCAGAGCCGCGCCGTTTGCCTGATAGGCGGCGGCATTCGCCGGGTCGGCACTGACCAGCGTCTTTTCGATTTCCGCCGCCATCGCCTTGGCATTCATCGGATCGAGCCAGAGATGCGTATCGAAGCCGCCGTGATCGTGATGGTCGTCGTCATGACCGGCATGGTCCTCGGCTGCATGGTCGTGATCGTGCGCCTCTTCCGCTTCATCCCCGTGGTCATGGGCCTCGAAGGCGCCGCTTTCGCGGAACGGCAGCTTTTTCAGTCCGGGCGCATCCTCCAGCTCGATCACCGTCGCCGAGGCGGCCAGCGCATCCAGCGGCTTTTCGAGAAAGGCCTCGATGCCGGGCCCGATCCAGAAGATCACGTCGGCGCCTTCGATGGCGGCCGCATTGGAGGGCTTCAGCGAGAACGTGTGCGGCGAGGCCGCGCCATCGACGATCAGTTTCGGCTCGCCGACACCTTTCATGATCGAGGCGACGAGCGAATGGATCGGCTTGATCGAAACCACCACGTCCGGTGCCGCAAAGCAGGGGGCAGCGCCGATGGAGAACACTGCGGCGGAGAGGAGGGAGATCGAAGCCGGCTTCATGCTGTGTCCTTGTATTGCATCGTAATGTTATTACATCAATTGCGTTATGCTATAACGTGTGTCATAGCCACTGACAACAGGGAATCCGGAAAAACATGCTGATGTCCAATCGGGCTCGCGCCCCCAAAACCGAAAGCCAATTGGTATCTCTTTCCAATGCCGGCATTCGCCGGGATGGCCGATGGCTGGTGCGGGGCGTCGATTTCTCGATCCGCCGCGGCGAGGTCGTGACGCTGATCGGCCCGAACGGCGCAGGCAAGTCGACGACCGCAAAGCTTGCCATCGGCGTGCTGCGCGCGGATGAAGGATCGGTCGCAAGACTGTCCGGCTTGCGGGTGGGCTATGTCCCCCAGAAGCTGTCGATAGACTGGACCATGCCGCTTTCCGTGCGTCGGTTGATGCGGCTGACCGGCCCGCTTGACGACGCCGATCTGCTGGCGGCACTGGCCTCGACGGGCATTTCCCACCTCATCGATGCCGAGGTCCGGCATCTGTCCGGCGGCGAGTTCCAGCGGGCGCTGCTGGCCCGGGCGATCGCCCGCAAGCCGGACCTGATGGTGCTCGACGAACCCGTCCAGGGCGTCGACTTTGCCGGCGAGAGTGCGCTTTACGACCTGATCCGCTCGATCCGCACCACGACCGGCTGCGGCATCCTGATGATCTCGCACGACCTGCATATGGTCATGGCCGGCACCGACACCGTCATCTGCCTCAACGGCCATGTCTGCTGCCGCGGCACGCCGGAAGTGGTGAGCCAGAGCGCCGACTACCTGAAACTCTTCGGCAATTCGCGTTCGCTGGCGGTCTACAGCCATCATCATGATCACACCCATCTGCCGGATGGCCGGGTGATGCATGGCGACGGCTCGGTCACCGATCACTGCCATCCCGATGACGGGCATCATCATCATGATGCGCACGACCATGCGCATGATCACGACCACTCGCATCACCACCATCATGGCGATCATGCCGGGGTGAAGGGAGAAGGCCGTGTTTGACGACTTCTTCACCCGCGCCCTCGTCGCCGGCATCGGCGTAGCACTGACCGCCGGGCCGCTCGGCTGTTTCGTCGTCTGGCGGCGGATGGCCTATTTCGGCGATACGATGGCGCATTCGGCGCTGCTCGGCGTGGCGCTGTCGCTGTTCTTCCAGATCAACCTGCTGATCGCCGTCTTCGGCGTAGCGGTGGTCGTGTCGCTCCTGCTTCTGGCGCTGCAGCGGAGGCAGTCGCTGTCGGCGGATGCGCTGCTCGGCATTCTCTCCCATTCGGCGTTGGCGATCGGCCTCGTGCTCGTCGCCTTCATGACCTGGGTCAGGATCGACCTCATCGCCTTCCTGTTCGGCGATATCCTCGCCGTGACGCGCAGCGATATCGCGCTGATCTGGGGCGGCGGCGTGCTGGTGCTCGCAGCCCTCATCTGGCTCTGGCGGCCGCTGATCGCGTCCACCGTCAGCGAGGATGTGGCCGAAGCCGAGGGCATGAAGCCGGCGCGGACAAGGCTGCTCTTCATGCTCCTGATGGCGCTCGTCATCGCCATTGCCATGAAGATCGTCGGGATCATGCTGATCACCGCGCTTCTGATCATCCCGGCCGCGACGGCCCGGCGGTTTTCGGCAAGCCCGGAGTTGATGGCGGTGCTCGCCTCTCTGATCGGCGCGCTGGCCGTGGTCGGCGGCCTGTTTGGCTCGCTGCACTACGATACGCCGTCCGGCCCTTCCATTGTGGTCGCGGCACTCTTACTTTTCATTCTAAGCCTGCTTCCGGCAGCAGGGAAAAACACGGCCGACAGGGCCGGCAACCAAGGAGTGCGATGATGAACGCACCAATATCCACACCGACATCCGCTCCGGCGCTCACCAAGAACCAGTCGCTCGTCTTTGACGTTCTCGACCGTGCGGATGCGCCGATGAGCGCCTATACGATCCTCGACCGCCTGCGCGACCACGGTTTTCGCGCGCCTCTGCAGGTCTACCGGGCGCTCGACAAGCTGCTGGAATTCGGCATGGTGCATCGGCTTGAAAGCCTCAACGCCTTCGTCGCCTGCGCCCATCCGGAAAGCGAATGCTGCGGCAAGGGGCATGGCCACGGGCACGGCACGGTCGCCTTTGCGATCTGCGAGAGTTGCGGCCATGTATCGGAATTCCACGACCACGAAGTCGATCACCGCCTTGGCGACTGGGCGAAGGCCAAGAACTTCAAGCCCGCCAAGACGACGATCGAAATCCGCGGGCTGTGCGGCGCCTGCGCCGCCTAAAGAAGCCGAAGATCGCGGGCGAACCGCTTCCAGTTGGCGACATAGCGGACAGCCGACTGTTTCAGCTTCTCGACCGCTTCGTCATCCAGCACCCGCATGACTTTCGCCGGCGAGCCGACGATCAGGGAGTTGTCAGGAAATTCCTTGCCCTCGGTGACCAGCGCATTGGCGCCGACCAGGCAATTCCGGCCGATCTTCGCGCCGTTCAGGATCGTCGCACCCATGCCGACCAATGAATTGTCGCCGATCGTGCAGCCGTGGATGATCGCATGGTGGCCGATCGTGCAGTTCTCGCCGATCTCCACCGGATAGCGCGGATCCGTATGGATCATCACGCCTTCCTGGATGTTGGTGCCTTGGCCCACCACGATTGGCTCATTGTCGCCACGCAATACCGAACCGAACCAGATGCCGACATCCTCGCCGAGTTCCACCTTGCCGATGACGGTCGCATCCGGCGCCAGCCAGAAACGATCGGGGCCGGGCGTTTTCGGTTCGAACTCTCCGAGAGCGTAAAGCGGCATGGTTGTCCTCCCTGTCGCGGTTTCGTCAGACGATCGTCAGCGACAGCGTTCCGACGCCATCGATGCCGCAGGTGACCTTGTCGCCGCGCACCACCGCGCCGACGCCGGCGGGCGTGCCCGTCATGATCACGTCGCCGGGGGCGAGGACGAACAGTTTCGACAATTCGGCGATGATCTCAGGCAGTTTCCAGATCAGCTGATTGAGGTCGCCGGACTGTTTTCGCGCGCCGTTGACGTCGAGCCAGACGCCGCCTGCCGAGGGATGACCGATCTTCTCGGCCGGGACGAGGGCGGAGACAGGGGCCGATTTCTCGAAGGCCTTGGCGGCTTCCCAAGGACGGCTCATCTTCTTGGCGACATCCTGCAGGTCGCGGCGGGTGAAGTCGATGCCGACCGCGTAACCATAGACCTTGGACAACGCGTCCTCGACCGATATATCGGCGCCGCCGCCGGACAGTGCCATGACCAGTTCCACTTCGTGGTGGACGCTGGAGGAGAGCGGCGGGTAGGGGAAGGTCTCTCCGTTATAGATGTTGTCGGCATTCTTCTGGAAAAAGAACGGCGGCTCGCGAGTTGGATCGCCGCCCATTTCGATCGCGTGGTCGGCATAGTTGCGGCCGACGCAATAGACCCGGCGGACCGGAAAGCGCTCCGCCACTCCCTCGACCGGCAGAAGAACGGTTTCGGGCATGGGGATCACGGTCGCAAGCATGGAAGATATCCTGGAAAACTGTGGGCACGGGGGCGATAAAGACGGCGCCCTTTGTCTCCCAATTCGCGGGTTAATCCTAGTCCTTTTTCACGACCTGAGAAAAAGTGGCTGAAGGGTCTCAAGCAAAGCTCTTACCGGTCGCTTCGCAAGCAGCAACATGGAGCCCCAAAGTGTTTACCGTCTCCCCGATCACGGGGACACACGAGCAAAAGGGCCTTCATCGAGTTCAATTTCAACCCCTGATGGTTCATGCTAGGCTGTTTTGGTGATTCGTTTAATACTTTGGGTAAGCCGTTCTGTTCTTGCGACGACCTTTCTCGTCAGGAATAGTGCCATGGATCTGCGGCATAGAGGCGGCCCCCACGAACACAGTTGGATATTATAACGGCCGAGCTGCGGGCCTATTGTATCGAGTGTTAGGTTCCCAAGCCGCTGCCAGATGGGAGCTACCTGGTTGTCGACACAGCAGATACTCACCGGCGACTTTCTGGCGGGGGGTGGCGAGATGGCTGAGCTCGTCCGGACAAAGGACTGGAGCAGCACGCCGCTGGGGCCGATCGATCAATGGCCCCAAAGCCTCAGGACCACCGTTAGCCTTTGCCTCGCCTCAAATTTTCCGATCAACGTGATCTGGGGCGACGAGAACATCCAGATCTACAATGACGGGTATCGCACGGCGTGCGGGGATGCTCATCCGCGGGCGCTCGGGGAGGATTACAGCGTCACATGGTCGAGCGCCTGGCCGGCGATCGGTGAACCTTTTCGTCAGGCGCGCCAGGGCAACACGTCGTTCCTTGAAAACCAGCGGATGTTCCTGACCCGCAACGGCTATCTGGAGGAAACGTTCTTCACCTTCTCGCTGTCGCCGATACGGGACGAGACGGGCGAAATCGGCGGCCTGTTCCATCCCGTGACGGAGACGACGGCGACCATGCTGGCGGAACGGCGAACCCGCGCACTCCGGGATCTGAACGCCAGCCTGGCTTCGGCAGAAGACATGGAGGACCTGTCGCGGCGCATCCTTGAAGTCCTTGCCCAGTTCGAGTTCGATCTGCCGCTCCTTCTTCTTTATCATTTGTCGTCGGATGGGAGCAGCTATCGGCTTGCAGCGCACTATGGCCTGCCGGATCGAAGCCTTGCATCCATGGCCTCAATCGATCCGCACTCGAACGCCCCATGGCCGATGGAGAGTGCCCTGGCGACGGGCGGCCCCACGGGGGTCAACAGGCTTTCCGATCTCTTTGCGGGTGCGGGGCCTTATGATGAGCCTCCCGATCGGGCGCTCCTCCTTCCCATCGCCGTCCCCGGCCTGGACCTGCCTCCGGTCTTCGTGGTGGCCGGCGCCTCGCCACGCCTGCCTTTCGACGACGCCTATATGGGCTTCTACGAACTGCTTGCGACCGCGATCACCGCCGCCGTCGCCGCCGTGCGGGCGCGTACCGACGAGCGGCGGCGGGCCGAGGCGCTGGCGGAGATCGATCGGAGCAAGACGATGTTCTTTTCGAACGTCAGCCATGAGTTCCGTACTCCGCTGACGCTGATGCTGGGGCCGCTCGCCGACGTGCTTCAGCAGACGGACGGGCTTTCGGCTGATGACAGGCAGCGAATTCTCGTTGCCCAGCGCAACGGCCACCGGCTGTTGAAACTGGTCAACACGCTCCTCGATTTTTCGAGGATCGAGGCGCAGCGCGTGCAGGCGTCCTTCGAGCCGACCGATATCGGCAGCCTGACCGCGGAGCTGGCATCGAATTTCAGGTCCGCGATCGAAAAGGCGGGGCTGAGCCTCGTTGTCGAAATCGCAGACTTGCCGCAGCCGGTCTATCTCGACCGCGATCTCTGGGAAAAGATCGTCCTGAACCTGCTTTCCAACGCGTTCAAATTCACGTTCGAGGGCGAGATACGCATCAGCGTGAAGGCGTCGGACGACAAGGCACGCGCCGAAATCACTGTCCGCGATACCGGTACCGGCATTGCGGCCGAAGAATTGCCACGCCTGTTCGAGCGCTTTCATCGCATCGAAGGTGCGAAAGGAAGGTCGTTCGAAGGCTCCGGTATCGGGCTCGCCCTGGTGCAGGAACTGGTGCATCTTCAGGGCGGCGACATCCGTGCCGAAAGCCGGCTTGGCGAAGGCGCGGCCTTCTCGATCTCGATACCATTCGGAAAGGCGCATATCCCCCCGGAACAGATGCGAAGTTCCCAGCCGGTCGAGAGCAATGTCGGCAGGCGCCAGGCTTTCGTCGATGAAGCAATGTCCTGGCTGTCGGCAGGCGGCGCCACCATCGCTTCGATGCCGCCGGCAGCGAGCACGGAGACGGCCGAAACGCTTGCTCCGATGGGACATGTTCTCCTGGCGGACGACAATGCAGATATGCGTGCCTATGTGGAGCGGCTGCTGTCGATATCCGGCTTCACGGTCGAGACAGCGGCCGACGGCGAGGCGGCGCTTGAGGCAGCCCGCCTCAGGCGCCCGGACCTCATCGTTTCCGACGTGATGATGCCTGGCCTCGACGGATTTGGCCTGCTGTCGAGAATACGGACGGATGGCGAACTTAAGGACACGCCCTTCATCCTGCTGTCGGCCCGGGCCGGCGAAGAGGCGAGGCTGGAGGGTGTCGATGCCGGCGCGGACGACTACCTGGTGAAACCGTTTTCGGCTCGGGAACTGGTGGCGCGCATTGCGGCCTTGATCAGGCTGTCGCGGGATCGACGCGAGACGGTTTTGAGAGAAACCGCCGCCCGCCTTCGTGAGCTGAATGCGGACCTGGAGCGCCGCGTTCTGGAACATTCGCGCGAGCGGGGACGGACGTGGAAATATAGCCCTGACCTGCTCTCGGTGATCGATTTTGCGACCGGCATATTCGAAAGGACCAATCCCGCCTGGAAGAAAGCCCTCGGTTTCGACGAGACGGAACTTCTGGGCACGCCTTTGCGGGCGCTCCTGCATCCGGACGACGTCGTCGCGAGCGAGACTGCGCTCCAGGCTGCGCAAAGCGGCATCCCCGTGCTTCATTTCGAAAACCGATGTCTGACCCGCGAAGGCGACTATCGCTGGCTCTCCTGGGTGGCGGTCGTCGTCGACGGCAAGCTCTATTCCAGCGCCCGCGACGTGACCGACCACAAGATGCGCGAGGACGAGCTGAGGAAGACGCAGGAGACGCTGCGCCAGGCTCAGAAGATGGAGGTGATCGGCCAGCTGACCGGCGGGGTCGCGCATGATTTCAACAACCTCCTGATGGTCATCTCCGGCGGATTGGACGTTCTCGACAAACGCGACGATCCGGTGCGGCGGGAGCGTATCAAAAGCGGCATGCTGCAGGCGGTCAATCGCGGAGCGTCGCTCACCAGGCAATTGCTGACCTTCGCTAGGCGGCAGCCATTGAAGCCGCAGCCTGTCGATCTTCGCCAGCAGATTTTCCAGATGCGAGAACTTCTCGACCGGACGCTCGGCGGAGATATCACCGTCGATGTCGACGTCGATACGGGCGTGTGGCCGGTGCAGGCCGACCCTTCCGAACTCGAGCTCGTGCTTTTGAACCTTTGCGTCAATGCGCGCGACGCAATGCCGGCGGGCGGCACGATCGTCATTAGCGCCGCCAATTCCACCGTCGACTCATCGGGCAAAAGCGGTGACGTTGTGAAGATCACCGTCGCCGATGGCGGCATCGGAATGCAGCCCGAGGTTCTCAAGCGGGTGTTCGAGCCGTTTTTCACCACGAAGGAAGTCGGCAAGGGATCAGGATTGGGGCTCGCGCAAGTTTACGGTTTCGTCGAGGCCTCCGGAGGATCGGTCGAGATCAACAGCGAACCAGGGGTCGGAACGGCCGTGGACCTTTGGCTTCCCCGGTCGATGGAGGCGTCATTGGAGGCGAGCGGCAACCATCTGTCCCGCGCCCACGGCGAGACAGACAGGAGTGTCGCCGGAAAGATCCTCGTCGTGGAAGACGACGACAGCGTCGCCATGCTGGTCAACGACATGCTCGACCAGCTTGGCTATTCCGTAACCCGCGTCGATGGGGCGGCGGCAGCGCTCAGCGTGCTCGCGTCGGATGCCGAGCCGGACCTGATGTTTTCCGACATCATGATGCCCGGCGGCATCAATGGGGTGGATCTCGCCAAGGAGGTCAAACAGAGGCATCCAAAATTGCCAATCCTGCTCACATCGGGCTATGCGGACGTGCTCAAGAGTGCCGCGACCGCGGAAGGCGTGGAGATTTTGCCCAAGCCCTACAGTCTCCGGCAGCTCTCGGAGGCTCTTAGGGCAACGATCCCGGATGCCAGGTAGTAGACGCCCGATAACTCGAAGATCGCTGGGGGTTCCCGATCAAGGCGCCCCTAGGCGAGCTTATGTTTGGGTCGCTACGCGCGCATAGTGCGCCGGCGGCAATCCGACAAAGCGGGTGAATGCAACGCTGAACGCGCTTGCGGAACTGTATCCGACACGTTCGGCAATCTCCTTCATTCCGCCGTCGCCACGCCGCAGAAGGTTCTTCGCCAGAGCCATGCGCCACGAAAGCAGGTACTCCATGGGGGTGACGCCCATGGCGCGGCGGAAACGATCGAAGAAGGCGGAACGGGAGAGGGCGGCTTCCTGGGCCAGTTGCTCCACCGTCCAGTCCAGGGTCGGATCGGCGTGCATCCGCCGGATGGCGACCGCGAGCCGTCCATCGGCCAGTCCGCGCAGAAGCCCGGGCGGCGCTGCGGCGCCTGCCGTGGACCGCAGCGCCTCGATGAGCAGCACTTCCAACAGGCGCGCCAGGATCATGTCGCGCGCGGGCCGCTGTTCGCGAGCCTCTTCCCGCACCAGCTTTACAAGGGTCGCAAGCCGTCTCTCGCCGCGAACGTGCACCAATTGCGGCAGGAGTGAAACCAGCAGGGCGGCGTCCGGCGACCCGAAGACAAAATGGCCGACCATCAGCCGGACGTCGGGCGGCCCATCCGGATTGCCATGTCTTATTTCGTCCGCGAACCTGGTGACGGTCAACGGATCGACGCCCTCCGACGGCATAGGTTCCAGGTTCGACATGCTGAAGCCATAGGCCGAGGGGATCAGAACGAAGTCACCCTCATGCAGGTCGATTGGCTCTTGCCCCTCGACGGTCAGGCGGGACGAGCCTTCGAGGATGACGCAGTAGAAGGGCTGGCCCGATTCCAGGCGCTGGACACACCACGCCCCTGCGCCGCTGACGAGCTTCGTCGATGGGACGCTGGGTTGGAGCAATGTGACCACTTCGGCGAATGGATCGACCATATCAGGACTTTCACGAATGAGAACCGGACTTCTGATTGTAGCAAGTCCAGCCCCGGCGGTCTAGATTTCAGGTGCTGCAAAACACGATAAGGAGCCACCATGAAAACCGTTCTCATCACCGGTTGCTCGTCCGGATTCGGTCTGGAGATCGCCAAATATTTCCTCGACCGCGATTGGAAGGTTGTCGCGACGATGCGTTCGCCGCGCGAGGATATTCTCCTTCCCTCCGAGCACCTCCAGATCCTCGCCCTCGACGTCACCGATCCGGACAGCATTCGCCGGGCCGTCGATGCCGCCGGACCAATCGACGTGCTGGTCAACAATGCGGGGATCGGCTGGCTGAATGCCCTTGAAGGCACATCAATGGAGATCGCCCGCGAGATTTTCGAGACGAACACTCTCGGGACGATGGCCGTGACACAGGCGGTCCTGCCGCAATTCAGGCAACGGAGAACCGGCGTCGTGGTAAATGTGGCGTCGAGCGTGACGTTGAAGCCGCTTCCGCTGCTTTCGGTCTATACGGCGAGCAAGGCTGCGGTGGATGCTTTCACCGCGGTGCTGGCGCTGGAACTCCAGGAGTTCGATCTGCGAGTGCATCTGGTGCAGCCGGGCAGGGCGCCCGACACCCGGTTCGGAGAAAACGCGCGGTCCCGCATGCAGGCCGAGGGTGGCTTCCCCGAGCCGTATGCCGGCCTGGTCCAGAGGGTGTTCGCCAGCTGGGAGCAGGAGCAGTCGGCCGTCACCCGGCCACTCGACGTGGCCGAGGCAGTCTGGCTTGCGGCAACCGACCCGTCGTCACCGGCCCGCATTCCTGCCGGCGCCGACGCCGTGGCACTCGCTGGCTGACACTGGCGCCGACTATCTTTCATGATCGCCGCGGAGCCGACTTGCCGCCGAACCCCTCCGCGGCAAGTCGGCTCCGCGGCAAAGATTGCATTTATTGCAGCAGATCCGCCACGCTGTAGAATGCCGCTGATATCGCCGCAGTTGCCGGCATGGTCACGATCCAGGCGATCACGATGTTGCCGGCAAGACCCCAACGTACCGCCGAAACGCGCCGGGCCGCCCCGACGCCGACGATCGCTCCTGTGATCGTATGTGTTGTCGAGACGGGAATGCCGAGCCAGGTCGCTCCGAACAGTGTCAACGCTCCGCCCGTCTCGGCGCAGAAGCCTTGCATCGGGTTGAGCCTGGTGATCTTCGAGCCCATGGTATGGACGATCCGCCACCCACCGAAGAGCGTGCCGAGCGCCATGGCGGATTGGCAGGAGATCACCACCCAGAAGGGCACGTAGAAGGTCGGACCGAGATATCCCTGGCTGAACAGAAGCACCGCGATGATGCCCATCGTTTTCTGCGCGTCATTGCCGCCGTGGCCGAGGGAATAAAGCGAGGCGGAGATAAACTGCATCACGCGAAATGTCCGATCGACCGCGAACGGCGTCTGCCGGACGAAGAGCCAGGAAACCAGGAGCACGAGCGCGAGGGCCAGCAGGAAGCCGATGGCCGGCGAGAGGAAAATCGCCCCTACCGTCTTCCCGAGACCGCTCCAGACGATCGAGCTGAAGCCGACCTTTGCCAGGCCGGCACCCACCAGGCCGCCGACGAGCGCGTGCGAGGAACTGGACGGAATTCCGAAGATCCAGGTGAGGATATTCCAGATGATTGCCCCCATGAGGGCGGCAAAGATCACCTGGGGCGAAACAATCCCTGGATCGATGATGCCTGTGCCCAGCGTTTCCGCCACGTGCAGGCCGAAGAAAAGGAAGGCGATGAAATTGAAGAACGCCGCCCAGGCGACCGCATATTGCGGCCGCAGGACGCGGGTCGACACGATCGTCGCTATGGAATTGGCCGCATCATGAAGACCGTTAAGGAAATCGAAGAACAGAGCGAGTGCGATCAGCCCGAAGAGAAGTGGCAAGGCGAGAGACATATCCATCAAACGTTCTCGATAACGATGCCGCTGATCTCGTTGGCAACATCCTCGAAACGGTCGACAACCTTCTCCAACTCGCCATAGATCTCGCTGCCGATCATGTAGGCCATCGCATCGCCGCTCGCGCCGTGACGCCGGTACAGGTCTTTCAGACCCTGATCATGAAGGTCGTCCGACCGGCCTTCCACGCGGGTGATCTCCTCGGCGATCGCCGCAAGGCGGTGCGCATTGGTGCCCACCTTGTTGAGGAGGGGAATTGCTTCCGACATGAGATTCGCCGCCTTGACGATTTCGCCACCCATCTCCTGCATGAGCGGATCGAAGCCGGATTGCTCGAACAGCCTGATCGTCTTGACCGTTTTATGCATCATGTCGATCGCGTCATCCATCGACTGGATGAGGTCCTTGATGTCGCCGCGGTCGAAGGGCGTGATGAAGCTCCGCCGTACGGCGAGAAGAACGTCCCGCGTGATGTCGTCGGCGTCATTCTCCAATGCGACGATCAGCTCGCAGTTCTTCTCGACCTCGTTGCCCTTGAGGAGTTGGTCAAGCGCGTGGGCGGCCGCAACCACAGCTTTCGAGTGCTGGGAAAACATTTCGAAGAATTTGTCTTCGCGCGGCATCAGCTTCCGAAAAATACTCATCATACCGTGCGACCTTCCATGCGGCTGACTGTCATAAATGTGTCATAAACATGCTCGGGCAATTGAAGCAACACGCAAAATCGACAGTTTGATCCGCATGAAATCCACAAAAAAACGCAGCAAGCCGCGACCGGACAGGTCCCAGACGCTGCTCAAGCAACTTGCGGCAGTTCCGGGAAGGCTGTTCGCCGGAACGTTTCACCAACAATATGGCGCCTTATGCTTTCGATACCGGGGGGATGGCCCTCACGTTGAAATCCTGGTGATCACCTCGCGCGAGGCCGGGCGGTGGGTCATCCCGAAAGGCTGGCCGATGAAGGGAAAAAAGCCGTTCGAGGCGGCGGCGACGGAAGCCTGGGAAGAAGCAGGCGTAAGCGGGACGGTGAAGAAGAAGCCGGTCGGCCGCTATACCTACCTTAAAGAACTCGACGACGGCGATGTGGTCCCCTGTATCGTCGACGTGTTCCAGATCGAAGTCACGGAGGTCGCGGGTGGCTTCAAGGAACAGGGGCAGCGTATTCTCGAATGGGTCAGCCCTGATGAAGCGGCACGACGCGTTCGCGAGATCGAGCTCAAGTCGCTGCTCGTCGAATTTGAGCCGCGGGGTCGCAAGAGGCGCAATCGAGGCTAACTTTGAACCTGGTCGCCGACGCTTTGGTGGGTGGTTCTGCTTTGCAGCAGCTCGCCTTGCCGTTCCAGAACCGGATAGGCCGTGGCCGCGACGAGATGGGAATTGATCTGCTTGAAATCCCGCAACAGGTCCAGGTGCAGAGAACTGGTTTCCGCCGTATCGAAATCGCCTTGGCGCAGCCGGTCGAAATGGGCGTTGGTTCCGTCCCGCTCGGCCCGACGGAAGACGATCTTTTCGTCGGCGAGCATGCGTGCGACGCGTTCGTCCTGCGACATGAAAAGTGCAGCGGCGGTGCGCAGATTGTTGGAGAGACGGTCCAGCAGGCCGCTCAGCTCATGCTGGCCTTCCTTCGAAAAGGTCATGCCTCGGCGCAGTCTCTTGACGAGATGGGGAAGCACGTTTTGGTCGATGACGTCGCCCGCGTGTTCCAGGCCGGTCGAGAACAGCAGGATCTCGTCAAGGCGTCTCCGGTCGATATCGCTGAGTTCTTCCGGGTCGATGGACGTGAGGTATCGTTTGACTGCCGTATTCAACCGGTCGAGGACGTTGTCCTTCCGCCGCAGTTCCGCCAGGGCGCGGCGATCGGTGCTCGTCAAGGCAGCCTTCGTTCCCGCCAGCATTTCCTCAAGCACGTCCACCAGCCGCAGGACTTCCCGCGCCGCTCCCTGCAACGCAACGACCGGCGTTTCCTTGGCAGACGGATCGAGATATCGCGGATGGCCGGGATCGCTCTCGTCGATCCGCCGCGGCAGCAGCCTGGTGAGGGCGTTTGCGAACGGCGAGAGGAACGGCATGAAGACGACCGCGACCACGAGATTGAACGCCGTGTGGAAATTCGCGACCAGCCGGGCACCATCGCCCTCGATCTGGATCATCAGCGCCGTAATCGGCGAGAGCAGCGCGAACGCTGCCAGAACGCCGAGGATCCTGGTGATCAGGTTGCCGATCGGAAGCCGTCTGGCCGCAAGATCGTTCCCGGACTGCCCCTCGACAACCGGATTGATCGCCGTTCCCAGGTTGGCGCCGAGGGTCAGTGCGAAGGCCTGGTAGGGATCGATCAGCCCCTGGCTCGCAAGCGACATGACGAGCAGAACTACCGCGACGCTGGAATGGGCTGCCCAGGTCAAAGCGGCCGCGAGCAGAAGGCTGAGGAGCGGCGTGGTCGAAATGGCTGAAAGAACCGCGGCGAAGGCCGGTGTATCGGCATATTCCCTCAGCACATCGAGCAGTTGATGCAGCGCGAGCAACATGAAGCCGAGCCCGATAAACACGCGACCGAGGTCATGGACCTGCGGATTTTGCGTACGGCGGAACATCAGGACGCCCAGCAATACGAGAGCCGGCGACGCGGCGGCCACGTCGAAGGACAGGACCTGCACGATGAGCGTGCTGCCGACATTGGCGCCCAGCATGACGGCAAGGGCCGGGACAAGATCGACCAGTCCGTCGGCCGCAAACCCCGATGCCATCAGCCCGGTCGCCGTACTGCTCTGAAGAATCGCCGTGACGCCCAATCCGGAAAAAAACGCCTTTATCCGATTGTTCAGCGCCCGGCCGAGAAAAGACCTGAGATTGGGGCCGAAAGCACGCTGGATGCCCGTCTGCACCATCCGCGTCCCCCAGAGAAGGAGAGCTATGTGTCCGGCAATGGTGACGATTGCAATAATGAAGGGCATCGCATTTCCGTGAATAATCAGCCGGGTGGAGAATCAAACTGGTGGCTCAGGATGTTAGCCAGCTAACATAGTTGCCGGGATCTGTTGCTTTTTCAAGGCTGAGGTCTGACCGGTAGGTATTGGGGGGCCACCATCCGGTCTTGTCCGGAAGACGGAAGATTTTTTTGAAACCGGACGAGAAGGTGTCGGATTGGCAAAATCCGGTTCGTCCTTAGAGTCGTCTATTCCACATCTTAAAAGGATCACGACCATGCCGAACACCATTCGCCTGCATCGCGTTCTCGCAACCAGCCCGGAAAAGGTCTATCGCGCGTTCATCGAGGCTGACGCGCTTGCCAAATGGCTTCCGCCCAACGGCTTCTTGTGCACTGTGCATCACCTGGAACCGAAAGTCGGCGGCAAGTTCAGAATGTCCTTCCGGAACTTCACGACCGGCAACAGCCATGCCTTCGGTGGGGAATTCGTTGAACTCGTCCCGGGGGAACTCGTGCGCTACACGGACAAATTCGATGATCCCAACCTGCCGGGCGAAATGGAAGTCACGGTGACGTTGAAAAAGGTTTCGGTCGGTACCGAGGTGAATATAACGCAGGCAGGGGTACCGGACGTCATCCCGCCTGAGGCCTGCTATCTCGGCTGGCAGGAATCGCTGCGGAACCTGGCAAGGGTCGTCGAGCCTGAGATCAACGAATAACGTATCCAGACGGTGCAGGCGACGGGAACGGATCGCGTTGCCGGCTTTCGCGATCCGGCAAGGGAAGCAGCTGCCTGCGTTTCGAACTCTGCCCCTCCGATCATCTAACCCCATGCAGCGCGCGGCGGCTTATGCGGCGGCCGTCAAGGCGGATGCGCAAAACTGGACAATGGGGTAAAGACCGGAGCCACGCCGCGGCCGTATTGTGTTACCATTCCGGCGGTTTCAAAGCGGAAAGTCGAATGCCCCTTCAGCGTGTCGGTTTTTATGTGCTTCTGGTCCTGGTGACCGTCGCGTTCGTCGCAGTCGTCCTGCCGTTTTATTCGGCGATATTCTGGGCAGTCGTCCTTGCTATCGTCTTCTTTCCTCTCCACGCCCGTATAGAGGCTTGGCTGGGCGGGCGCAGAAATATTGCCGCAGCGCTCTCCGTCCTGATCTGCCTCTGCGTCGTCATCATTCCGGGGCTGGTCGTCCTCAGCTCGCTCGTTCAGCAGGGCAACCTTCTCTATGTACGCATCGACAACGGCGAGATCGATGTCCGGAGGTTTTTCCAGGAACTGCAGGAGGGGCTGCCCGTATTCGTCCGCGGCTGGATCGAGCGGATCGAGCTGGAGGGCTTCGACACGCTTCGGGAACGCATCTCCACGGCGCTGATGCAGGGCGGCGGTTTCTTTGCCGGACGCGCCTTGAGCCTCGGCCAGAACACCGTGCAATTCTTCGTCACTTTCGGCGTGATGCTCTATCTGCTGTTCTTCATGTTCCGGGACGGGCAGGTGCTCGCCCGCACCATCCGAAAGGCACTGCCCCTCAGCGACGCGCATACCCGTCGCTTCGCCTCCAAATTCACGGCCGTCATCCACGCGACCGTTCGGGGCAATATCATCATCGCCATTATCCAGGGTTCGATCGGCGGCGTCGCATTCTGGGCGCTCGGGGTGGAGCCGGCCCTGCTGTGGGGCGTCCTGATGAGCGTCCTGTCGCTGCTGCCTGCGGTCGGTGCTGCATTGATCTGGATGCCCACGGCCGTTTACCTGGCGCTTGCCGGCTTTTGGGTGAAGGCCATCGTGCTGGTCGCGGTGGGCGCTCTTGTCATCGGTCTTGTCGATAATCTTCTGAGACCGCGCCTGGTCGGCAGGGAGACCAAGCTTCCCGACTATGTCGTCCTGATTTCCACCATCGGCGGCATTTCCCTGGTCGGCATCAACGGGTTCGTCATCGGACCGCTCGTCGCTGCCCTGTTCATTGCCGCATGGGGAATATTCGTCGAGGAGGAGGGTGTTGCTGATACCCGATGAGGGCAACGCCCGGCTTTGGCGGATGGCGAATGCATGCCGGACAGCTCCGAAATTGACCCCGACGGGGGCGATGGAGTAGGGAAAGCCGACGCGGCATCCCTGCACTGCAGGCCGGCAATGGTGCCGGGGCCGTCTGTTCGTTTGGTATATCGCAGCTCCGTTTGCCGGGCTGTACCCGGTCCAGACCCCGAAGCGGCTGATACGGGCGAAGGCAGACGTGAAAAAGACGGTGAAGAAAGTGACACAAGCGGCTCGAAAGGCTGGATATTTCAAGGCTCCGGTTTTCGCCGTCGCGCCGATGATCGACTGGACGGACAGGCATTGCCGTTTCCTGCACCGGCAGCTGTCGAAGTCCGCGCTGCTCTATACCGAGATGGTGGTGGCGGACGCGATCATTCATGGGCCGCGCGAGAGGCTCCTTTCCTTTTCGCCCGCCGAACATCCGGTTGCCTTGCAGTTGGGCGGTTCGGATCCGGCAAAGCTTGCCGAGGCGGTCAGGATCGCGGCCGATTACGGTTATGACGAGATTAACCTCAATGTCGGCTGCCCTTCGGACCGGGTGCAGTCGGGCACGTTCGGCGCCTGCCTGATGCGGGATCCGGCGCATGTGGCTGACCTCGTTTCGGCGATGAAGCGGGTGTCGAGCGTGCCGGTCACCGTGAAATGCCGGATCGGCGTCGACGACCAGGAGCCGACGGACGTGCTGCCGGATTTCCTCGCCCGGGTGATCGGCGCCGGCGCCGATGCGGTGTGGATCCATGCCCGCAAGGCCTGGCTGCAGGGGCTGTCGCCGAAGGAAAACCGCGAAATCCCGCCGCTCGACTACGACCTCGTCTATGCCATGAAGCGGGAAAACCCGGACGTATTCATGGGCATCAACGGCGGCATCGCCGACCTGGAGCAGGCGGCAAACCATCTCGCCCATATGGACGGGGTGATGCTCGGCCGCGCCGCCTATCACAATACCGGACTGCTGGCCGGGGTGGATGCGTTCTTGGCGGGTGCTAACCCTGCAGGTGTCGCTAACCCCGACATCGACTGGCTGGCGCTGCGCGATACGATGATGGATTACGCGGCGGAGTTGACGGCCCGGGGCGGGCGGCTGCATCACGTCACCCGGCATATGGTCGGGTTGTTCCAGGGTTTTGCCGGCGCAAGGCGGTTTCGCCAGATCCTTTCCACCGACGCCACCCGACCGGGTGCCGGACCGGAGGTCATCGCGGCCGCTTTCGCGGCGGTGGATATCGAGGGCGGCCCTCGGGTTCAACCCGAGGAAAAGAAGCTGGCGGGGTGAGGGCGGAGATTGTCGAGATCCCATCGGACACACTCCTCCCTTGGCGATCCTCGGTTTCTTTCGTCATCCTCGGGCGACCCTCGGGTTTAACCCGAGGGCGAGGATCGGACGGGGCGCTGAAAGTTGCCTCGTAAGGTAAGTAATAAGTGACACCTCTCAGCGCCCCGCCGAAAGCTGACCGACGGCTCAAAGCTGAGGCAGTTCAAGAGCGTCAACATCTGGTCTTGTAGCTACTCGACGATCTTCCAATAGGAATCTTTGCGGATCACCTGACCATTCCGAAACGTATAAAGATCGCAACCCTGGACTTCCGTCTTTGTCCCGTTGATCGACGTACCCATGAGGGTCCATCTCGATATCCCGGTTCCGGATGCTTCATCAACGAAGTGCTCAGCGTTGTTGTAGGTAACGTCAGGCAGGCCCTGAAAGCGCGACGCCAGAGCCTCTCGCACCTTGATCTTGCCTTCCAGGCGAGACCCCCATGGATCGCGCCCGCGTGGCATCTCCAATATGCAGTCTTCAGCGAAGTAGCTCATGATCAGATCGAGATCATGAGCGTTGAAGGCATCGCACAGATCCCTCAGCCGCCGAAGCAGGTCCATCACGGTCTCCATCAGTACGGAAAGCCAGTTCGCGATCCTACCATGTTTCCTCCCGTTCTGCAGGAGGTGCATTGCTGCGCTGGCAATTGTGAAGACCCAATTTGAAAAGATGCGACGGAACTGGTTCAGACACACCACCTCGATGCTGGCCCCAGCAGCATTTCGGACGAAGCGACTGTGCCTTGCCCAGATGCTTCGGCCAGAATTCGTGATGAACTTTGGCGGCTTCGTCTTCGAGGTTCGTCGGGCTCGGTGACCAATCGGACCGGCAGCTTTCAGGACATCGCAAGATCCGCTTGAATGACCATTACGGGCGAAAATCATTCACACCGGCGCCAGACTTCCGCCTAACGCCATCTCTGCCCAAAGCAGATGCCCCCTCAATCCCGCTTGATGCTCATCAACACATCCCACATGTCCGCCCCCGTCTCGAACGCAGCCGCGTTGGCCCTAAAGCCCTGGGCGGCGGTGAGGGCGTCGAGCATTTCGCTGGCCATGTCGACATTCGAGCTGTCGGGGAAGACGACGGAGGTGGAGGGGGTGACGGTTGTGGTGACGCCGCCGGGATCGGTCTGCGTCGAGACATGCGTGTCGAGGCGGTTGTAGCCGGGCGTACCGGCATTGGCGATGTTGTGCGCGGCGGTTGCGAGGCGTTTTGCCTGGGCTTGCATGCCCGAAACCGCAATGCTCATCACACTCGACAGACCCATCGCCACCGTCCCCGAAATCCCGATGGAACCGGTTTTACCGCAAGAGCTTCAAGGAAGACTGAACGGGAAGGGTAAGGGAAGCGTAGCGCGGCGTGGCACAGCTGTGCCGGAACGGGGCGCGGAGGCGATGCGTGGAGCTTCTCCCCCTGCGGGGGTCCGAAGGACGGGTTGAGACGAGTGGCTCAACCCAGGCAGGGTTGGGGAGGGGTCTTCACTTCACATCAAGACCCCTCCGGCCTGCCGGCCCCCCTCCCCACAAGGGGGAGGGTTAAGACTGCTGCACCGCCTCACTTCCCTTAGGCAATCGCTTTATCGCGAGGGAGATCGGAGGGCGGGATGACGATAGAGACGGCCTTACTCGGCCGCCTCCGCGTAAGCCTCCAGCGGGGGGCAGGTGCAGACGAGGTTGCGGTCGCCGTAGACGTTGTCGACGCGGTTGACCGGGGACCAGTATTTGTCGACGCGGAAGGCGCCCGGCGGATAGCAGGCCTGTTCGCGGGAATAGGGACGGTCCCATTCGCCGACCAGGTCTTCGACCGTGTGCGGGGCGTTCTTCAGCGGGTTGTTTTGCCTGTCCATGCGGCCTTCCTCGATAGCATGGGCTTCCTCGCGGATCGCCAGCATCGCATCGCAGAACCGGTCGAGCTCGGCCTTGGTCTCGCTTTCGGTCGGCTCGATCATCAGCGTGCCGGCGACCGGCCAGCTCATGGTCGGGGCGTGGAAACCGCAGTCGATCAGGCGTTTTGCGACGTCGTCGACGCTGACGCCGGCCGAGGCGTTGAGCGGGCGCGTGTCGATGATGCATTCATGCGCGACGCGGCCTGCCTCCGACTTGTAGAGCACGTCATAGGCGCCCTTCAGCCGTGCCGCGATATAGTTGGCGTTGAGGATCGCCACCTTGGTCGCCTGGGTGAGACCCTCGCCGCCCATCATCAGGCAGTAGGACCAGGAGATCGGCAGGATCGACGGCGAGCCGAAGGGGGCGGCCGAGACCGCGCCTTCGCGTCCATCCGTCGCCGGGTGGCCGGGGAGGTGCGGGGCGAGATGCGACTTGACGCCGATCGGGCCCATGCCGGGACCGCCGCCGCCATGCGGGATGCAGAAGGTCTTGTGGAGGTTGAGGTGGGAAACGTCGGAGCCGATGTCACCGGGGCGGGACAGGCCGACCATGGCGTTCATGTTGGCGCCGTCGAGATAGACCTGGCCGCCATGGGCGTGGGTGATCTCGCAAATCTCGCGCACCGTTTCCTCGAAGACGCCGTGGGTCGAGGGGTAGGTGATCATGCAGGCCGAGAGGTTTGCGGCATGCTGTTCGGCCTTGGCGCGGAAATCGTCGAGGTCGATGTCGCCGTTGTCGCGGACCTTCACGACGACCACTTTCATGCCGACCATCTGGGCAGACGCCGGGTTGGTGCCGTGCGCGGAGGTGGGGATGAGGCAGACGTCGCGGTGGGTGTCGCCCTTGGCGAGATGATAGTTGCGGATGGTGAGCAGGCCTGCATATTCGCCTTGCGCGCCGGAATTCGGCTGCATGGAGAAGGCGTCGTAACCGGTGATCTGGCAGAGTTTCTGCGACAGGTCGTCAATCATCTCCTTGTAGCCAAGCGCCTGGTCCGCGGGCACGAAGGGGTGGATGTCGGAAAATTCCGGCCAGGTGATCGGCAGCATTTCGGCCGTCGCATTGAGTTTCATGGTGCAGGAACCGAGCGGGATCATCGCCCGGTCGAGCGCCAGGTCCCGGTCCGAGAGTCGGCGGATATAGCGGGTCATCTCGCTTTCGGCGCGGTTCATGTGGAAGATCGGGTGGGTCATGTAGTCGGATTTGCGCAGGAGTGCGGTCGGCAGGCGCCACGTGGGCTCGAAATCCGAGACCTTGAAATTGCCGCCGAAGGCACGCCAGACGGCCTCAAGGGTGGCCGGCCTCGTGCGTTCGTCGAGCGACATGCCGATGCGGGTTTCGCCGACCTTCCTGAGGTTGACGCCCTCGGCGACGGCGGCGCGCATGATCAGGCCCTGCATGTGGCCGACTTCGACGGTGATCGTGTCGAAGAAGGTGTCAGGCTCAATCACGTAGCCCAGCTTTTCCAGGCCCTTGGCCATCAGCACGGCCTTGCGGTGGACCTGCTGGGCGATCGCCTTCAGGCCGTCCGGGCCGTGGAAGACGCCGTACATGGAGGCCATGACGGCAAGCAGCACCTGGGCGGTGCAGATGTTCGAGGTCGCCTTTTCGCGGCGGATATGCTGTTCGCGGGTCTGCAGCGACAGGCGATAGGCGCGGTTGCCGCGGCTGTCGACCGAGACGCCGACCAGGCGGCCGGGCATGGCGCGCTTGTGGGCATCCCTGACCGCCATATAGGCCGCATGCGGGCCGCCGTAACCGACCGGCACGCCGAAGCGCTGGGAGGAGCCGATGGCGATGTCGGCACCCATTTCGCCGGGGGATTTCAAGAGCGTCAGCGCCAAGGGGTCGGCGGCGACGGCAGCGACCGCGCCGGTCTGGTGCAGGCGGGAAATCAGACCGGTGAAATCGCGGACATGGCCGTTGGTGCCCGGATACTGGAAGATGGCGCCGAACACGTCGACGGGATCGAGATCGGTCATCGGGTCGCCGATGACGACGCTCCAGCCGAGCGGGGCGGCGCGGGTTTCGATGAGGGCAATGGTCTGCGGGTGGCAGGCGGCATCGACGAAGAAGGCTGTCGCCTTGGATTTCGCCTGGCGCTGGCAGAGCGCCATGGCTTCGGCGGCGGCGGTCGCCTCGTCGAGCAGCGAGGCGTTGGCAACGTCGAGGCCGGTCAGGTCGCAGATCATCGTCTGGAAATTGAGCAGCGCCTCGAGGCGGCCTTGCGAAATTTCCGGCTGGTAGGGCGTGTAGGCGGTATACCAGGCGGGGTTTTCAAGGATGTTGCGCTGGATGACCGGCGGCGTGATCGTGCCGTAATAACCCTGGCCGATCAGGGAGACGAGCGGCTTGTTGCGGTTGGCCGTGTCGCGCAGTTTGTCGAGCGCCTCGCGCTCGGTCAGCGCTGGACCCCAGGCAAGCGGCGCCGTCTGGCGGATCGAGGCGGGGACGGTGGCGTCGATCAGGGCGTCGAGGTTCTTGTAGCCGACGACCTTCAGCATCTCGGCCATTTCAGCCGGAGAGGGGCCGATATGGCGGCGGTTGGCGAAGTCGTAGGGCTGGTAGTCGGTGAAATGGAAATCGGTGCTGTCGGTGGTCATGCGATCAGGTCCTGGTAGGCGGCTTCGTCCATCAGCGCGTCGGCGTCGGCGGCGTTCTTGAGCTTCAGCTTGAAGAACCAGCCTGCTCCTTGAGGATCGGAATTGACGATCGAGGGGTCATCGACGATCGCCTGGTTGACCTCGGTCACTTCGCCATCCAGCGGACAATAGACGTCGGAGGCGGCCTTGACGCTTTCGACGGTCGCGGCATTGCCATCCTTGGTCAGTTCGGCGCCGACTTCCGGCAGTTCCACGAAAACGAGGTCGCCGAGCTGTTCGGCAGCGTGAGAGGTGATGCCGACGGTGGCAATACCGTCCTCGAGCTTCAGCCATTCGTGTTCGGCGGTGAATTTCAACATGGTTCTCTCCGGAGGATTATCGTTTGTAGGTGGGGGTGATGAAGGGAAGGGCGGCGACGGTGAGGGGCAGGTATTTGCCGCGCACCTCAGCAAAAATCTGGCAGCCGGGTTCGGCAAAGCGGGTCGGGACGTAGCCCATGGCGACGGGGCCTTCGACCGAGGGGCCGAAGGTGCCGGAGGTGACTTCGCCGAGCTCGGTCTGGCCTTCGGCATCCGCATAAAGCTTGGCATGGGCGCGGACGGGCGCCTTGCCTTCCGGCTTCAGGCCGATGCGGCGGCGGGAGGTGCCGTTCGCCAGTTCACCGAGGATGCGGTCGGCGCCCGGGAAACCACCGGCACGGGCGCCGCCCAGGCGGCGGGGTTTCTGGATCGCCCATTCCAGCGCTGCCTCGATCGGCGAGGTGGTTGTGTCGATGTCGTTGCCATAGAGGCAGAGGCCCGCTTCGAGGCGCAGCGAATCGCGGGCGCCGAGACCGATCGGCTGGCAGTGCAGGTCTTCGAGCAGCGCCTTGGCGATCTGTTCGGCCTGGTCTGCCGGCACCGAGATCTCGAACCCGTCCTCGCCGGAATAACCGGACCGGGAGACGATGCAGTCGACATCGTGCAGAGACGCGTCGCGGACGTCCATGAACGTCATGGAGGTGACATCCGGCCAGAGAGCAGCCAGGGCGCCCTCGGCGCGCGGACCCTGGAGGGCGATGAGCGCGCGGTCGTCGAGAAGTTCGACGTCGCAACCGGTCAGATGCGCCTGCATGTGGGCAAGGTCGGCCTCCTTGCACGACGCGTTGACGACGACGAAAAGGTGGTCGCCGCGGTTGGTGATCATCAGGTCGTCGAGAATGCCGCCATTGTCGTCGGTGAAGAAGCCGTAGCGCTGGCGGCCGGGCTTCAGGCCGAGGATATCGACCGGCACCAGGCTTTCGAGCGCGAGTGCTGCATCTTCATACGTTCCGGATTTCGCGCGGATGACGACCTGGCCCATATGGGAGACGTCGAACAGGCCGGCGGCGCTGCGGGTGTGCAGATGTTCCTTCAGCACGCCCGCCGGATATTGCACCGGCATGTCGTAACCCGCAAAGGGCACCATCCTGGCGCCGAGCGACAGATGGAGGGCGTGAAGCGGGGTGGTCTTGAGAACGGTTTGATCGTCCAAGGACGCCTCCAGGGTTGGCGCATTTCAAGCGCCGGCTCAGATTCAGGCGCAGTGACGCACCGGTTTATGAGCCCCCTCTGTCCTTGTCGCCTGAGATTGTTATCCCTTCGGCGAGCCCTCTTCGGGCTTCTCTCCAGAGTTCCTGTCGGTCGACTGCTGGTCCTTTTGCCTGAGAGTTTCCGGGGCGGTTGCTCCTTCGGCACCGCATTGAAGCGGCTTCTCCCAGCGAGTCTGGGCGGTATTATCGACCTCGATGACGGTTTGGCAAGCCCCTGATGTCGCTGGCACCAAGATTTTTGTCGCAGCGCAGCAAATGCGATTTGATCTAATGCAATGCGGGGCGACATGACTGAAAAAACCGCGGCAAAAAGGGCTTTTGCGCTTTGCCGCGATTTGGGTTATTCCGGCAGGCATTCGGACAGGCGAGACGATGACGGCACGGCTCAACACGGCGGCGAACTTAACGCGCGTTTTCTGCGCGATGCTGCTGCTTTTGCTGGGATTTGCCCATCAGCCGGTGCAGGCCTCAGCGCCGCTCGATTCCTACAGCGAAGATTATCGGCTCCCGGACGGCACGTTTGCCGACATCTGCTCGGAAGGCGACCACGGTCACCGGATGCCGGCGGCAAAACCGCTCTGCGAAGTCTGCCTGCTCTCCGCATCGGTCATCCTGCCCCCGCCGGACGAAGAGGCCTGGCTTGGCGGAGAGCATGCCTCGCTTGCCAATCCGCTCGGCCAGTTTCCCGAAGTGCTCGGCACGACCGCCGTTATCCAGCCGAAATCCCGCGCGCCCCCGATTTCCATCTGATCCGTCAACCTGCTCAGATCAATCGCGGTCGATCGGCACAGATCCCGTCACCGCATGGGGATATACCATGAAAACCTTCACCAAACTCGCCTTCCTCGGCATTTTCGCTGCGACCGGCATCGTCATTGCGGGCGCCACGGCCGCGCAAGATGCGCCCGCCAAGGTCGCCGACCTCGAAATCACCAGCGCCTTCACCAAGGCGATGCTGCCCGGCCAACCGGTTGGCGGCGGTTATCTCACCATCAGGAACACCGGCAAATCCGACGACATGCTGGTGTCGGTCTCGTCGCCGGCCTCGGGCACCGTGGAGTTGCACGAGATGGCGATGCAGGGCGAGGTGATGAAAATGCGCAAGCTCGATACCGGGATCGCCCTGCCGGCGGGCAAAACCGTCGAATTGACGCCCGGCGGACTGCATCTGATGTTCATCAAGGTCAAGGAACCCTTCAAGCAGGGCGGCAAGGTGCCGGTGACACTGACCTTCGAGAAGGCCGGCAAGGTTGATATCACACTGCCGGTCGAGGCGGCGGGGCCGGGCGGCCACGTACACAAGTGATTTCGATAGAGCCCGCTTCCCGGAGCGGGCTCTTCGTCTCTAGCGCAGCAGTTTGAGGCTGCCAGTCAGCGACTTTATCCATTTCGAAGGCCCGGCGAGGCCAAGGCCGTCAATCTCCTCTTCCGCGAGATCGCGATCGGGGAAAGCGATCTCGTAGTCGCGGTAATCGTGCAGGGACCTGGCGAAGGCTGGAAAAGGCACGATTGCGTGGTTCTGGAGCTGCTCCATGGCCTTCAGCATCAGTGATCTGATGATATCCGCCGGCGCCTGCAGGATCGGCACCGGCAGGGAAGAACTGATATCTATCGTGCGACCGCGGCGATCGGTCAGCCGGCGAGCCGCGAGCGCGGGCACGCGAGCGCCGAGGCCGATCGAGATGGCGCCAGCCGTGTTGGCAAGGAGGCCGAGCGGCAGGGTTGGGTTGACGATGATGGCGATGCGAGTGTCGTCGGTCATGGGCGATCAGGGTATCCATCAGTGGAAGAGGGTCTGCAGATTACTCGAGAGCGTCCGGTCGATCCTGCCTTTTACTTCTCGCTTCCAGCATTTCGAGGTAGGATCCGCCTCTTGAAATGGAGTTAGGGGTAGGATTTGATGGCAAACGACGTCGAGCCGGCGGATATACGAATTCTGGAAGCGTTGCAGGAGGACGGCCGGCTGACCAATCAGGCGCTCGCGGACAGGATCGGGCTTTCCACATCTCCGAGTTGGCGGCGCGTGCGGCATCTGGAGGAGACGGGCGTCATCCAAGGCTACAAGGCGGTGCTGGACCGAAAGGCGATCGGCCTCGGCGTGCTCGCCTTCATCCGAGTCAAGATCGACAGTCATAGCGAAGAAGAGGCGGAAGCGTTCGCTGCCGAGGTGATCGGGCTCGACGAGGTGGTCGCCTGCTACAGCATCGCGGGTGACGCGGATTTCCTGCTGCAGGTCGTCTCACCGGATCTCGACGCCTATGCGGATTTCGCCATGTCGACGTTGCGGCGGTTACCGCGCATCAAGGAAATGCAGACGACCTTCGTCCTCAAGGAAATCAAGGCCTTCGACGGTCTTCCACTGCGTTTTGCCGGCAAGCGGACCTAGCAGGCCGACGGGTTTCCGCCCAGGCGGTGCAACTGGCGGGGTTTTAGAAAATGCTTCGATACAACCTGATCGAGTTGTATCAATGAATCTTAACAGAAGTCCGCGATGAATAAGCCAAGACCTCTTATCAAAGGTTTCGGCAATGGAACTGCGACGTTCTCGGGTGATTGCGGCGGCCATTTTTCTCGGCCTGCTCGGCGCAGTCATTCCGATTGGCGCGATGGTTTATATTTCGTGGATCATCACGGTCGAGAAACAGCAGAACAATCTCGAACGGCTCGCCGAGCAGACGATCATGCGTGCGAGCAGGACGTTCGAGGATGCGCGGGCGGCACTCGATTCGCTCGCCTATCCGCGCCTGGTGCCTTGTTCGGACCAGCATATCGCCCGGATGCGGGTGATCGCTTTCAATACGCCTTCGGTCAAGGAAGTCGGTTACTTCGAGAACGGCCTGCTGAAATGCACCTCGTGGGGGATCGAGGAGCGCAAGGTCGACAGGCCGTGGATCGACTACATGACGCCGGACGGCGTGGAAGTGGCCACACGCGTGCAGCCGGCGGTCAGCATGGGCAATCCCATGATGGCGCTCCATTATGGCCCCTATAACGTGCTGGTCGATCCGGCCCGCTTTGTCGATATCCTGGTGGACGCCGACATCTCCCTGGCGCTCGCCAACCGGCAGGGCATGCTGATCAACGAACTCAACTCCCCGGAAAAGGACCTCGTCAACGCGCTGATCGACGAGCCGAAGAACGGCATGACATCCTCGGCGCTCTACGCGGTGGCGCACGATAAGGGGCTGATCGCGATCGCCATGGAGCCGCGCTCCAACCTGACCGGCAGGCTGCGGGAGGAACAGCTCCTGCTGTTGCCGGTCGGCGCCTTCGTCGCCATCTTCATCGTCGGCGTTGTGGTCTGGCTGTCCAAGAAAAGACTGTCGCCGCTCGGCGAGCTGGCGATCGCGGTGCGCAAGCGCGAATTCATCGTCCACTACCAGCCGATCATCGAGCTCAAGACCGGCATCTGCATCGGCGCCGAGGCACTGGTGCGCTGGCGGCGGCCGGATGGGTCGCTGGTGCGCCCGGACCTGTTCATTCCGCTCGCAGAGGAGAGCGGGCTCATTCTGCCGATCACCGACCAGGTCATCGAAGCGATTGTCGCCGATCTCGGAGGACTGCTCAGGGCTGAAGGTGCGCTGCATATCGCCGTCAACCTTTCCGCCGCCGATGTCAGCTCCGGGCGCATCCTCGATGTGCTCGACAAGAAACTCGCAAAGACCGGGATAGCGGCAGGGCAGATCTGGCTGGAGGCCACCGAACGCGGCTTCATCGACATCGAGGCGGCGCGGACGACATTGACAGAGGCCCGGCAAAGGGGCCACTCGGTGGCGATCGACGATTTCGGCACCGGATATTCCAGCCTGCAGTACCTGCAGGGGCTGCCCATGGATGCGCTGAAGATCGACAAGTCCTTCGTCGACACGATCGGCCGCAACAGCGCCACCAGCGCGGTCACCGGCCACATCATCGAAATGGCGAAGACGCTCGACCTGAAGATCGTCGCGGAAGGCGTGGAGACGGAGGAGCAGGCGGACTATCTGAGGGCCCACGACGTGGGTCTCGGCCAGGGCTGGCTGTTCTCGAAACCGCTGCCGGCCGCGGACTTCATCGATTACCACCGCAACGCAAAAGCCCGCTCGGAGAGCGGGCGGGAGAATATCCGATGCGTGGCGGCCTGAGGACCTGCCGAGTGACCTCAATCTTCCAGATCGCGATAGGCCGATTCGACCTGGCTGAACGTAACCTGCTGGCGTGGCTTCTGGTCGGCGGTGAGCATGTCGAGCGAAACGGTGGTGGCGGGGATCATGAATTCGGTATCGGTGGGGTCGCTAGCGTTTTCGGCGCGGCGCTGGTTGCGGTCCGCATCGGCCTTGATGTCCTTGACCTGATCCTTGGCCGAGATGCGCCGGCCGGGCTTCAGCGCCTCGATGGCGAGTGCGGCTGTGCTTGCCGATATGCTGACCAGTAGTGTCATCTCGCCTACCACCCTGTTTTCTCAGAATATGATAATTACGGCGGCCCTGATTTGTTCCCCTTTAAACAAAACGTCGGCATTTTATCGATTTGACGATTCTTGTTTCTGTTCTAGAGAAAGCTCCATGACCAACATGCTTCTCGTCGCCATCGGCGGGGCGATCGGCTCCGTCTGCCGCTATCTTGTCGGGCTCTGGGCGCTGCGCCTTTGGGGGCCGACCTTTCCCTGGGGGACGCTTGCGGTCAACGTCGCCGGCTCGTTCGCGATCGGCTTTCTCGCCGAACTCATCGTCCGGCGCTTCGATGCGTCGCCCGAGCTGCGGTTGCTGATCATTACCGGCTTTCTCGGCGGCTTCACGACGTTCTCGGCCTTTTCGCTGGATGTCGTGTCGCTCCTGGAGCGGGGCGCGACCATGGTGGGCGTCACCTATATCGTCGCGAGCGTCGCAATCTCGCTGGGCGCGGTTTTCGCCGGACTGGCGCTTGGGCGGGCAATGCTCTAAAGACCGGGCAAAGGGCCGCCGGTCCACACATAGATATGAAAGAGCTTTGATGGCAGGCATCGAGCATATCCGCGTCGAAGCGGACGAAGCGGGAATGCGTCTCGACCGCTGGTTCAAGATCCACTACCCGGGCCTCGGTTTCGGGCCGCTCCAGAAACTGCTGCGCTCCGGACAGGTTCGCGTCGACGGCGGACGGGTGAAATCCGACGCCCGCGTACAGCCGGGACAGACGGTGCGCATCCCGCCTCTGGACGTGGATGCCAAGAAGGCGGGGCCGATCGCCGGAAAGGATCTCAAGCATTCCAGCGATTTCGAACTTTTGTCGCGCATGGTGCTGCACGAGGACGAGAAGGTCATCGTGCTCAACAAGCCGGCGGGCTTGGCCGTCCAGGGCGGATCGGGCGTCGCGCGCCATATCGACCAGATGCTGGACAGCTGGGTGAGCCCGAAGGGGGAGAAACCGCGGCTCGTCCACCGGCTCGACCGCGACACATCGGGCGTGCTGGTGATCGCCCGCACCCGGGGCGCTGCGCAGAAGCTGACTGCCGCCTTCCGTGAACGGGATACCAAGAAGACCTATTGGGCGCTGGTCAAGGGCGTGCCGCGCAAGCACGAGGACAAGATCTCCACCTGGCTGGTGAAGGAACAGACGCCGGATGGCGACCGCATGCGGATCGCCAGGCATGGCGAGGAGGGGGCAGATCACGCGGTGTCCTATTACCGCGTCCTGGAAATGGCGGCGCAAACGCTCTGCTGGCTGGAGATGGAGCCCTATACCGGCCGCACCCACCAGCTGCGCGTCCATGCGCTGCATATCGGCCATCCGATCATCGGCGACCCGAAATATTTCGACGACGACCACAACTGGGATTTTCCGGGCGGCATCCAGAAGAAGCTGCATCTGCACGCGCGCCATATCGACATCCCGCATCCGAACGGCGGACGGCTGAAGGTCACGGCACCTTTGCCGCCGCATATGGTGCAGAGCTGGAACCTTCTCGGGTTCGACATGGAAAACGGGCGCAGGGACGACGACGAATGAAACTGGTTCTTTTCGATTGCGACGGCACGCTGGTCGACAGCGCGAGCCTGATCCACGAAACCATGCGCCGCACCTTCGCCCATTTCGACAAGCCGGAACCGAAGGTGGAAGACACCAAGGCGATCATCGGGCTGACGCTCGACATCGCGATCGCCCGCATGCAGGGCAAGCCGCATGCGGACGAGGAAGCCGTCGAGATGATGGCCTATTACAAGACGCTGTTTGCCGTCGTGCGCCAGGATCTCGGCTTCAAGGAGCCTTTGTTCGAAGGGATCCGCGACCTGATCTACACGATCGGTCCGCGCAAGGACCTGCTGATCGGCGCGGTTACCGGAAAATCACGACGCGGGCTGAATCTGGTCGTCGAGACGCACGGCTTCGACAAGTTTTTCATGGTGTCTCGCACCGCCGACGATTGTCCCTCGAAGCCGCATCCGGCGATGGTGACCGAATGCTGCGACGAGACCGGCATGAAACCTTCCGACACTCTTGTCATCGGTGATGCCATTTACGATATGCAGATGGCGAAGGCGGCCGGCGCCACGGCGATCGGCGTTGCCTGGGGTTATGCCTCGGTGGACGAGCTGAACAAGGCCGGCGCCGACGCGATCATCCATCATCCGAGTGAATTGCTGAGCCATATCGGCTGAGGTTTTATTTCCATGCGTGACATGTTTCCCGATCCCTCCGAAGCGCTGAGCCATCCCGACCCGACGCGGCGGGCGCAAATCCAGATGCACAAGCCGCTGCCGAAGCGCTTCTACAAGGAAGTATCGGTTGCCGAGGGCGAAGACGGCCATGCCATCCACCTCGATGGCCGGCCGGTCAGAACGCCTGCAAAGAACGGCCTCGTCGCCCCGACGGCACGGCTTGCCGAACTGATCCGCGACGAATGGGCCAATCAGGTGGACGTGATCGATCCAGGCACGATGCCGGTGACGCGGCTCGTCAACACCGCGATCGACGGCATCGCTACCGACCCGCAGGCGGTGTTCGAGGACATTCTCAGGTTCTCTTCGAGCGACCTGCTCTGCTACCGTGCCGAAGCGCCGGAAAACCTGGTGGCGCGCCAGAACGACCTTTGGGACCCGATCGTCGAGTGGGCCGCGAACGAACTCGGCGCCCGCTTCATCCTGGTCGAGGGCGTGATGCCGCAGGAGCAGCCGAAGGAGGCGACCGCCGCCTTTGCGGTGACGCTGAGGAGATACGACACGCCGATCGAACTCGCCGTGCTGCATACGGTGACGACGCTGACCGGTTCGGCGATCCTGGCGCTTGCCTTCGCGGAAGGTCGGCTCACCCCGGACGAGGCTTGGACGCTCGCCCATCTCGACGAGGACTGGACGAACGAACATTGGGGCGCGGACTCGGAAGCCGAGAACCGGCGCGCCAAGCGGCTAGAGGAAATGCGGGCGGCGGCGGAAACTTTTCTTGCCTTGAAGCCCTCGGCTTAATCGTTCTCTAACCGTGTTCGTTGGAACATCAGAAGGTGCCGTCTTGCGGGTTCCTTCATGTTCCGTCGTCTGTTTCGTTTCTGTCTCATCGCTTTGACGGCCCTGCCGCTGATGTCGTTCCGTCTGGAACAGGCAAACACGGCGCAGGAAAAGCTTTTCTATGACGTGCGCGGCGCCTTCGTGACCGCGCGGCCGGATGTGCCGAAGGGATTGGTAATCGCCACCGACATGCTGGTCGATGAGGCGATCCGCGCAACCGTCCGGTCGATCGCCCTGCCGCGGACGATCATCTCGGTGCGCATCGATGAGATGTCGCATCTGCCGATGCTGATCGGCGGCCGGCACGAGGCGAAGGTGACGGTGCAGGCCATCTCGGTGAATACCGGCGAACCGATCGCCAGGGGGACGTTCAAGACGTCGATCTTCCTTCTGGACGGGGATACCGCGGACCGGGACCTCGCCGAAAAGATCGCCGACCGCATCTCCAGTGAATTCCGCCTCGACGGCCAGCGCCGCCCGACCATGGCGACCGCGCTGTTTCCGTGAGGGTCAGCCCAACCGTTCCGCGTGCCAGCGCAGATGGTCGTCCATGAAGGTCGAGATGAAGTAGTAGGAATGGTCGTAGCGCTCGTGCATCCGCAGCGTCACGTCAATATCCGTTCCCCTGGCCGCCTCTTCGAACAACCAGGGGCGCAGGCCGTTTTCCAGAAAACCGTCGGCCTTGCCCTGGTCGATCAGGAATTCCGGGAAACGGGCGCCGTCTTCGACCAGTGCGCAGGCATCGTACTGCCGCCAGGCGGCGCGATCCGGCCCCAGATATTTCTCGAGGGCGGGGGATGACCAGTCGGCGGTCGAGGGCTCTACGATCGGCGCGAAGGCGGAGCAGCTCCTGAACCGTTCCGGGTTCTTCAGCGCGATCGTCATGGCGCCGTGGCCGCCCATCGAGTGGCCGAAAATGCCCTGGCGGTCCATGTCCATGCGAAAATGCTGGCTGACGAAATTCGGCAGTTCCTCGGTGATGTAAGTGTACATCCGGTAGTGCTCGGCCCACGGCTTTTCCGTGGCATCGAGATAGAAGCCGGCGCCCTTGCCCATCTGCCAGTTGGTGAGCTCGTCGGGCACGTCATTGCCGCGCGGGCTGGTGTCCGGGCAGACGATGATGAGGCCAAGTTCGGCCGCCATCCGCCGGTACTCGCCCTTTTCCATGACGTTCGCATGGGTGCAGGTGAGGCCCGAGAGATACCAGACAACCGGGCAGGGCTCCTTGATCGCCTGCGGGGGCACGAAGACGGCAAACGTCATCTCGCATTTGCAGGCTTCGGACGGGTGCATGAACACGCCCTGCATGCCGCCGAAGGCGGTGTTCTGGGAAAGGACCTTCATCGGTGCTCCTTGAATGGATATCAGTTGCCCATAGACACGACGGCGTTGACAGCCGCGGCGACAAGGACAGTGTTGAAAAAGAAGGACACGACCGCATGCAGGAGGTTGATGCGGCGCATTCCGGTCGAGGTGATCTGGACGTCCGACGTCTGGGCGGTCATGCCGATGACGAACGAGAAATAGAGAAAATCGTAGGCGCCGGGCTCGTCTGTTTCGGGAAAATCGAGACCGCCGCGCTTGGCGCTGTTCTCCTCCGCCTGTTCCCCCGGCCGCCAGAAGCGATGGGCATAATGCATGGCGAACATGGTGTGGATCGTCAGCCAGCCGAGCACGACCGATGCGAAGGCGAGGGAGACGGCGGCAAGGCTTGCAGGTTGCGAGCGGTTCAGCGCCTCGAACAGCGAAACGACGGCGGCGGCGACCGCAAGCAGGGTCACGCCCAAGATGACCGGGGCGGGCTCGTCGTCGTTCTGCCCTTTGTTTCTCAGCGTGGCGCCATCGAGCTTTGGAATGCGTACGGCCATCATGACGAGATAGATCAGGAAGAAGACAATCACCGCGATACCGGGGGCGAGTTCCGGCACGGAGAGGATCAGGAACGGCAGGCACGCCAGCGAGGCGATCGTGCCGGCGAAGAACGGTCCATGCCGGTGATGGTTCAATCTGTGCCAGGGGCTTGGCATCCGGGTTTTCCGATCGCTCACGAGGCTGATTTGGCGCGGCGGCAGAGCCTGTCCAGCGTTTCCAGGAATTTCGATCGGTCGCGTGGCGAAAAGGCGGCGTTATAGCCCTTGCTTTCGCCGGTCTCGCGCAGGTGCGCCCCGAGGTCGCGCATGGCGCTCGCCATGCCGATATTGGTCTCGTCGAAGACGCGGCCCGTGGGGCCGGTCACCAGCGCGCCGGCAGCAACACAACGCACGGCCAGCGGCACGTCGGCGGTGACCACGATGTCGGCGGGTCCGGCGCGTTCGGCGATCCAGTTGTCGGCGGCATCGAAACCGGCCGAGACGATAACGTTATGGACCATCGGATCGCGGGACGGGCGAAGCCCCGAATTGGCGACGAACGTCACTTCAAGGCCGTGGCGTTCCGCGACTTTCAGGATCTCCGGCTTGACCGGACAGGCATCGGCATCGACGTAGATCATGGGGGATACTCAGGCCCAATCCGGCGACCTCCCGCACAACGGGAGGCAGCGTAGCCCGCCCAGCGGGCTACGCGCACGATATGCTTCAGGCGACGCTGGTGGTCTGGTCGTCGACTGCTGCGCCGGGTACGTTTTTCTTGATCGATTCTATGGCCGAAACGGCGGAAGCCTTGGCCGAATAACCTTCGGAAGAGAACATGGACTGGCCGTTCGAAGCCTTGAAGCGAAAACGGTATTCCCCAGCTTTGTCCTGGTAGATTTCAAACTTGTACATCTTCTGCGTCCCTCACATTAACGGAGTTAAATCCTAGGTCTATTCGCAGTATCGGAGCGTGTTCCGCACGTTTTGGAACCGCGCTCAATAAATCACTACGCTGCGAATCGATTCGCCGCCATGCATCAGCTCGAAACCCTTGTTGATGTCCTCGAGCGGCATCGTGTGGGTGATCATCGGGTCGATCTCGATCTTGCCCTCCATGTACCAGTCCACGATCTTCGGCACGTCGGTGCGACCGCGGGCGCCGCCGAAGGCGGTGCCCATCCAGGTGCGGCCGGTGACGAGCTGGAACGGACGGGTGGAGATTTCCTGGCCGGCGCCGGCAACCCCGATGACGACCGACTTGCCCCAGCCGCGATGCGATGCTTCGAGCGCCTGGCGCATGACCTTGGTATTGCCGGTGCAGTCGAACGTGTAGTCGGCGCCGCCGATCTGGTCGGCGCCGCGCTTCGTCAGGTTGACGAGGTAAGGCACGATATCGCCGTCGACTTCCTTCGGGTTGACGAAATGGGTCATGCCGAAGCGTTCGCCCCAGGCCTTCTTGTCGTTGTTCAGGTCCACACCGATGATCATGTCGGCGCCGGCAAGCCGCAGGCCCTGGATGACGTTCAAGCCGATGCCGCCGAGGCCGAAGACGATGGCGGTAGCGCCGATCTCCACCTTGGCGGTGTTGATGACAGCGCCGATGCCGGTCGTCACGCCGCAGCCGATATAGCAGACCTTGTCGAAGGGGGCGTCCGGGTTGATCTTGGCGACCGCGATCTCCGGCAGGACGGTGTAGTTGGCGAAGGTCGAGCAGCCCATGTAATGGTGGATCTTGTCCTTGCCGATCGAGAAGCGCGAGGTGCCGTCCGGCATCAGGCCCTGGCCCTGGGTGGAGCGGATCGCGGTGCAGAGATTGGTCTTGCGCGACAGGCAGGACGGGCATTCGCGGCATTCCGGCGTATAGAGCGGAATGACGTGATCGCCCTTCTTGACCGAGGTAACGCCGGGGCCGACGTCTACGACGATGCCAGCACCCTCATGACCGAGGATCGCCGGGAAGAGGCCTTCCGGATCGGCGCCGGACAGGGTGAAATCATCGGTATGGCAGATGCCGGTCGCCTTCACCTCGATCAGCACTTCGCCGGCGCGGGGGCCTTCGAGCTGCACGGTCATGACTTCGAGCGGTTTGCCAGCCTGAACGGCGACGGCGGCGCGGACATCCATGATGTTCTCCCTTGAGGCTTTTTAGATTCGGCGCGACCTTGGCACAGGCGAGGGGGCCGGCTCAAGCCGGAACGAGCCGTTCGCGGTCGCATTTCGGTGAGCGGATCAGGGTCCGACCAGGGGCACGTGCGGCGAGGTCGTGCGTGGCGTCACGCCGGTCAGGCGCGGATCGTCGAGCACTTCGACCATCAGGGCGTAGGGCGTGAATCCCGACCGCTGGTAGAACTGCATGGCGGCCGGGTGGTCGAAGTGACAGGTATGCACCCAGAAACGGCGGATCGGATGCGCCCAGGCCTTCTCGATCGCCCAGTTCATCATGAAACGGCCGGCGCCCTTGCCGATGGCACCGCCGACGAGACCGAAATAGACGAGCTCGCATTCGCCCTCTTCCCGGAAATCGAGTTCCAGGAGGCCGATCCGGCGGCCGCCGTCGAGAAGGACGTAAATCTCGACCCGCGGATCATTCAGGACAGAGGCAAGTTCGTCGTCACTCATGACCAGCCGCGAGACCCACATCCAGTTCTCGCCGACTACGCGGAACAGCGCTCGATATTCGTCGATTGCAGGAGACTGCCAGCGTTCCAGGGTAAGCGTGTCCGGCGCCGTCGCGGTTTTCCTGCGCGGCTTCTCGAACATTTCGAGGCAGGTCACGACGGTGGCAATCTTGCCCGGAGGTACGGCGGAATAGCCGGACGGTAATGTGGGGTTTTCGCTTTTCATGTAACCTTTGGAGCCGCTTGGCCGGTTGATGTCAATGGGCGGAGACGTCGTTGGCAGATGATATCGAAAGGCGCGTGGTCAGCCGAAAAGGCGGTCGCAGGCGTATACGATACCGTAGGAATGGACGGCGACCGCGGCATAGAGACCGAGGCCCGCCATCAGCCGCTCGCCCGGATGCATGGGATCGAGACTTTCGCGCGGCTTGGCGGACGCAATGCCCATCAGGCTCATCAGCGTGAAGACGGCCAGTGCCGCGATCAGGGCTATCGACGAGAGCCCGATCCGGTAACCGACCCAGAGCATCAGAAGCGTGATTCCGAAACTGCCGGCCACGAGCAGGCTGCGCGTGGGGAAGATCTGCCTCAGCACCCGGCCGCCGTCGAACTGGGTCATAGGCAGGAGATTGAGGAGGTTGAAGGCCCCGAGGATCAGCAAGAAGACCAGAGCCGGCTCACGCAGGGACGAGGACAATAGGTGGGCCGTCGAAAGGTCGTGGACGGAAATCACCACCGGTACGAGGAAGGCGGACATGCCGGCCCCCATGAGCGCGCAGGTGGCGACTTCGAAGCGACTGTTGTAGGGCCGCCCGCCGATGGCGATGCCTCCGAGAAACGGCACGAAGATCATCCTGACCCGTTCATGCCCGAAGGCCCGATAGGCCGCCATGTGCCCCAGTTCATGCAGCACGATGACCAGCGTCAGGATTATGGAGATCGTCAGGCCCGCCGCAGTGAGCCCAAAGAAGGGCCAGAGCAGCAGCGTCGAGAGCAGCGCCAGGACTATCTGGATGACCGGATGTTCGATCAGGCCGCCCGTCTTCGGTCGGCCGTTTTTCAGCCAGGCGGTCAGCGACGAAAGCTCGCGGCGGATCATGAAATAGCGAAACAGGTAGACGGCGAGGCCACGATAGTCGTCTGTCTGGGCAAGGGTGATCGCGGAACCGCCGGGCACCGCCGACACGGCACGGTATTCCTCGAAATTGCGCCAGAAGGAAATATCGAGCGCGGTGTCGTCGACGACGCGTGCCCGGCTCTCGTAGCTGCGCTGCGTCCTGTCGACAGTTTCCTCCACCTTGAAGACCCGCCGGATCGGCGCGCCGTGGCGGTCGGGATGGCTGTAGGCGATCTCGATCCCGCCGCGGTTGTTTTCCGTCCCGGAGGAAAGGATCGAAGGGTTCCAGCTTGCCTCCTCGCCGCCGGGGTGAAAGGCGTGCCATAGACGTTCCGGAGCGATTTCGAGCGTCCGGCGCAGCGCGATGGTGCGGCGGCCGACAGGTGCAGCCATCAGCAGCCAGAGCAGGCCGAGATTGATCGTCAGCAGCAGGACGGCGGAAACAGTGGACGTCATATCGACCTCTAAGGCCTGTCGGCTCGCCATCGGCCGATCATCAGGGACACCATTAGGCCGATTGATTTTCCAGGCGGTTTAGCCAACCGCTAAAATGCGAACGAGCAGCCGCGCTACGCGTCGTTCCTCAGGCCGCCGCCTCTCGCGCCAGGCGATGACCGGCATCAGTCACCAGCCAGGGACCAGACCGCAGCACTTCCTTCGGCCTCTCATATACCGCCACCGCCGCGATGATCTCCCGCCAGGCGGGATGATGGGCTTCAGCATCGGCAAGTCGATCGATCTCGCGAAGGACCAGCGCTTCGACGGGCGACAGCATCAGCCGGCCACGTTCCGTCGCGCCCCGCAGCACCCGCCAGATATAGGTGAGGTCAAAGGCGGTAATGCCGGCAGAGGCGGGGCGGATGGCACGATAGGCGCCCCGCGCCCCGGGATCGAGGGCGAGGCGGATCTGGTCGAGCGCGAAGGCCGAGAGACTTTCCGGCACCTCCGACGCGAGTTCCATGACGTGCAGCAGCAGTTCGAGCTCCAGGGCCGAATTAACGGCGCCGTCGGCGGCGATCGTCCGCATCAGCCAGCCGGCATTCGCGTCGTCGATGCGTCCCAACGGCTCCGTGCCGTGCACGAGATATGCGCTCAGGCTCTCGACGAAATAGGTCGACCAATCAGAGCTTTGCTCGGGACAGGAATTATTCAGCGCAAACAAGACCAGCGCGTCTTCGGAGGAGCGAATGCCATCCGGGAACGCGTATTTGCGCAGCATCAAAATATCGTCGGCCACAATCCGACCCTTCCCGGCGATGACACATGCCGGAAAAGAAAAGCGGAACCCGCTCATCTTCTTTTCTCCGTTTCATCATGAAACTGAATGTGGGTGATAATTGAGATAAGTTGAGGGGCAGACAACAAGCGCGGTTAATCGACTGGAAACAACGCCGTCAGAGGCTCTCCACCTGCTTCGATTTGGAACGTTCCCGCCAGATGATGAACAGGCCGGAGGCGACGATGATGGCGATTCCCAGCCATTTGGAGGCTGTCGGGAAATCGCCGAACAGGGCGTAACCGAGCACAGTCGCAGAAATGATCTCGAAATACTGGAAAGGGGCAAGCAGCGACAGCGGCGCCAGCCGGAAGGCACGCACCACGAGAAGATGCATATAGCCGGAGATCGAGCCGAGCAGCATCAGCAGGACGAGGCCGAGCCAGGAGGCGGGGAGCGACGGCAGAAAATCCTCGGCGCCTGCACTATCCCCGATCACAAGGGCCGCGGCCATGAACAGCGTTCCTCCGACGCCCGCCATGGTCTGCATGACGAGCGGCGAATCGGCCTCGCCGATCGCGCGGTTGAGGAAGAGGTAGAGCGTGAAGAGAAAGGCGCAGGCGACCGGCAGCAGCGCCGTCCAGCCGAAGATCGCATAGCTCGGCTGGATGACGATCATGGCGCCGCCGAAACCGACGACGATCGCCAGCCACCGCCGCCAGCCCACCTTTTCGCGTAGAAAGATCGCCGACATCATGGTGAGCATGAAGGGTTCGACGAAATAGATGGCGAAGACATCGGCGAGCGGCATGTATTTGACCGCCGCGAAGAACATCAGGCTGGCCGCCGCATGCAGTCCGCCGCGCAGCAGGTTCATCCAGGGGCGTTTCGGCCGGAAGATGGCAGCACCGGTGAAGACGGCAAGCGGCAGGATGCAGACGAGCTGGAAAAAGAACCGGTAGAAGGTCACCTGGCCGGGCGACATCGCCTCGAAGGTCGCCATATATTTGGCGATGGCATCCATCACCGGCAGGATGACCATGCAGGTGGCCATGATGGCCATGCCCTTCAGCGGATTTTCAGGTGTGGAAGGGGGCATGCCGGGCACTTTCGAGGAACCGGGTTCTTCAACCACAGCGTTGTGCGATGTTCAAGCCGCGATCAGGCGGCGGCAGGGTCGGAGGCCGTGGCGCCGAAGATTTCCTCGAAGGCTTCGCGCAGACGCATGTCCACATCCGCCATCATCACCGGAAGGCCGAGATCGACGAGGCTGGTGACGCCATAGGCGCTGATGCCGCAGGGCACGATGCCGGTGAAATGCGAGAGGTCCGGATCGACATTGAGGGACAGTCCGTGGAAGCTCACCCAGCGCCGCAGGCGGATGCCGAGGGCGGCCACCTTGTCCTCCGCCATCGAGCCATCCGGCAGAAGAGGCTTTTCCGGCCGGCGCACCCAGACGCCGACGCGGTCCTCGCGCCGTTCGCCGCGCACGTTCATCATGTCGAGGGTGCGGATCACCAGTTCCTCGAGCGCTGCCACATAGGCGCGCACGTCCTGGCGCCGGCGTTTAAGGTCCAGCATCACGTAAGCCACCCGCTGGCCGGGTCCGTGATAGGTGTATTCGCCGCCGCGGCCTGTGGAAAACACCGGGAATCGGTCCGGCTCGATCAGGTCGGCGGCGTCGGCGCTGGTGCCGGCGGTATAAAGCGGCGGGTGTTCGAGCAGCCACACGAGCTCGTCGGCACGGCCATCGGCGATCGCCGCCACCTCACGCTCCATCTCGGCCACCGCTTCTTCATAAGGAACAAGGCCATCGGAGATTCGCCAGCGCACCGGCGGAGAGCCTGTTTGCGGCAGCATGGACAGATTGAGATCGGTGCGTGTGAGCATGGAAAATCTTCTGGCAAAAACAAAAGGGTGCGGCAAGAGGCCGATTTCGGCCCGGTTTATATAGGCATTCACACGTGGAATTTTTATCCTTCAAAAATCTGTCACGGCGCACTTGTGCACCCCAAATGCTTTTGCTACATGCAGCCCCGCCGGCGCAAGTCGGCATCTACCACGATGCGGTCGTGGCGGAATTGGTAGACGCGCAGCGTTGAGGTCGCTGTGTCGCAAGACGTGGAAGTTCGAGTCTTCTCGACCGCACCAAAACAGAAACCCGCTTCGGCGGGTTTTTTGTTGCCCGGATGAAAGGCATCCGAGAAGTTGGCGCCATCTGCCGCTCCGAAGTCAAAACATCGAGTCGTATGGCGCATTCCGGATGCGATCCTGAAATTCCTCGCCTATCTATTGGTTCGCTCCACGCTCGTATGTGCAAGGTAAGGACAAGACCATGGTCGAACTGAAAATCAAGACACGGCCAATCGGCGCGACCGCCGTCCTCGGACGCCTCGGTCACCCGCAGGTGACAAGCGAGACGGACGGACATGTGGAGGTGGTGACGGGCGCGTCCGAGCCGGGATTCAATCCGCTCGACCTGATGTTTTCATCGCTTGCCGCCTGCCTCGTGCTCAGCGGCCGGATCGCCGCGAGCAAGCTCGGCATTCTCGACAGGTTGTCCGAGGTGAGGGTGCATGTCACGGGCGAAAAGGCCCATGAAGGGCCCTCCAGAATCACCCGATTCATCGTGGATTTCCGCGTCGAAGGGGATTTCGACGACGAGCAGAGGCTGCAGATCGCCCATATGGCTGAGGAAATCTGCACCGTCAGCAATACGCTGAAAAGTTCGCCGGATATTTCTCTGACGATCGGTTAGTGGCCATCAGGCCCCTCAGTCGTCGTCAGGAATGTGGCTGTCGACGCCTTCGAGGCGCAGGTTGTTGACCAGTTCGCGGACGCCGGCGACGCGCTGGATCCGGCGGGCTATCTTGCGCGAGGTCGGCGCATCGTCGACGGCGCCTTCGAGCGTGACTGTGCCGTCCTCGACATGCACGTCGATCGACGCCATGTCGATCATATCGAGCTCCTCGATCGCGTCGGTCACCCGCTCTTCGAGATCGTCGGCCTCCTCGATCCCCTTCGTGCCGGGGCGAATGGTGTCGACCAGCCGCTCTTCCGATCCGTCGCTTTCAACGTTATCCACCTGATAGCCACGATTGCGGTCCGTATCGAAATTGGCCTTGGGATCGCCATAGGCGGCGTTGTCGACGGGGCGGGCGCCGGTTGCATCGTCATAGGGCCAGCCTTCGTCGATATTTCGGTCATCGTAATCGCGGAAATCTTCTTCGCGCGAAATATCGTCAGCTTTTTTCTTGCCCGGCACGAGCGCCTCCTGTCATTTCCAAATGGACCCGGCGCACCCCCAAGAAAAAGGGCCGGTGCGCCGGGTATTTCGCCTCAATGGGTCGTGGATGGACCATTCTTGCCCGTCAGGGTCAGATGGCTTTCGACATCATGTACGCCATCCACGGTTTCCGCGCTCAATACGGCCTTCCTGGCCGAGAACACGGTATCGACGGAACCCTCGAGGATAACCTTGGTTCCCTCGGCATGGGGTTCGATCATCGATGAATCGACGTCCGGCAGTGCGGCCAGACGCTCTGATACTTTTTGCTCAAGTTCGGCTGCGGTCTTGTCTGCTGTCGCATTCATGGTCGTAGCTCCTTGCTGGGCTTGCGACCTCACAACGGGCGAACGCTGATTTGGTTCGGTCCCGATTTTTTATTTTCCCTTGCCCCATTTGCGCAGCAGCCGATCCCGCTTCAGGCGGGACAGCCGCTTCAGCCAGAAGATGCCGTCGAGCTGGTCGACCTCGTGCTGCATGCAGATGGAATAGAAGCCCTCGGCTTCCTCTTCGTGGACGGCACCGTCGAGATCCTGATAGCGGAACCTGATGCTTTTCGGACGCTCGACCTCGTCGTTTGCGCCGGGCATGGAAACGCTGCCTTCCATATGCCGCATCAGCTCGTCCGAGGCGACCAGGATTTCCGGATTGGCGTAGAAGCGCGGACCGGTTTCCTTCCACAGTTCCAGTACCACGAGCCGGGTGAAGACGCCGATATGCGCAGCGGTGATGCCGGCGCCGGGCGCTGCCCGCATCGTATCGAGAAGATCATGGGCCAGCGCAGTCAGGCTCGCGTCGAAGACCGTGACCGGTTCGCAGGGTCTGGACAGGCCAGGATCCGGATATTTCAGGATGGTTCGGATGGCCACTTTTCGAACTCCTCTCGCCGCTTCTTAAGGTTCCGGTAGGCCGGGTTTAGTATCGTTCTGCAGCGCACTCTGGACCCGGAACGGCAATTGTTCTAGCAGGAAAACCGGTGGCATGAGCAATAGCGGCGGACGCGGCTATCCAGTTGTTGACAATATGTTTTTTGCCGCCATTCTCCTTTTGTCGAAGACCAGCAGCGAGGGCGGCAGATGAGCGATATCGGCGAAGATCACCGCCTGCGCACAAAAACCGACGATGCCGGTCACGACATCTATTCCGAGGACGGCTCGATCCGCGCCGACTTCCTGGCGATGGTCGGCGCAGCTATCGCCGATCGCGACACGCTTTTCTTGCGCAGCCATGTGGCGCGCCTGCACGAATCGGAACTCGGCGACCTGCTCGAAGCCATCATGCCCGACCAGCGCCACGCGCTTGTGCGGCTGCTCGACGACGATTTCGACCTGACTGCGCTGACAGAAGTCGACGAAAATATCCGCATGGAGATCGTCGACCAGATGTCGAACGCGCAGATCGCGGCGGCGATCGGCGAACTCGATTCGGACGACGCGGTCTACATTCTCGAAGACCTTGACCACGAGGACCGGGAAGAGATCCTGGCGCAGCTGCCGTTCACCGAGCGGGTGAGGCTGCGACGCGCGCTCGACTATCCGGAACAGTCGGCCGGCCGCCGCATGCAGACGGAATTCGTCGCCGTGCCGCCGTTCTGGACCGTCGGCCAGACGATCGACTACATGCGCGACGAGGAGGATCTGCCGGAGAGCTTCACCCAGATCTTCGTGATCGATCCGACCTTCAAGCTGCTCGGCGTGCTCGACCTCGACCGTATCCTGCGCGCCAAGCGGCAGGTGAAGATCGAGACGATCATGCGGGAGACGAACTACCCGATTCCTGCCGACATGGACCAGGAAGAAGCCGCCCAGCTGTTCGAGCAATACGACCTGCTCTCGGCCGCCGTCGTCGACGACAACGGCCGCCTTGTCGGGGTGCTCACCATCGACGACGTGGTCGACGTCATCCAGGAAGAGGCGGAAGAGGACATCATGCGCCTCTCCGGTGTCGGCGACGAGGAACTGTCCGACTCGGTCCGGGAAACCTCGCGGTCGCGGGTGCCGTGGCTGTTGGTCAATCTGTTCACCGCCTTCATTTCCGCCTCGGTGATCTCGCTGTTCGAGGCGACGATCGAACAGGTGGTGGCGCTGGCCATCCTGATGCCGATCGTTGCCGGCATGGGCGGCAATGCCGGCTCGCAGACGATGACGGTAACGGTACGGGCGCTCGCGACCCGCAATCTCGACATCCACAATGCCTGGCGCGTCGCGCGACGCGAGGCGGGCGTCGGCCTGATCAACGGCGTGGTGATCGGCTGTCTCGTCGGCATGGTGGCCGGCTTGTGGTTCCACGACGTCCATATCGGCGGGCTGATCGCCACCGCCATGCTGATCAACATGTTTGCGGCCGCCATGGCCGGCATCATGATCCCGCTGCTTCTCGACCGGGCCGGGGCCGACCCGGCGGTCTCGTCGGCAGTGTTCGTGACCGCGATTACCGACACGACCGGCTTCTTCTCGTTCCTCGGTCTGGCGACCTGGTGGTTCATGCTCCCCTGAGCCCAGAAAATTGACTGTTACGTAAAAGTCAATTAGTTTGGCTCACGAGTAGCAGGACATGATCGTGAACAAGTATTATAGCATTACGGAGCTGACGCGTGAATTCGGTGTATCGACCCGCACGCTGCGCTTCTACGAGGACGAGGGTCTTATCCACCCCGAACGCCGGGGTCGCACGCGGCTATTCCGGGCAACGGATCGGCGGCTGATCCAGGAAATCCTGCGCGGCCGCCGGATCGGCTTCACGATCGCCGAAATCCGCGAGATCATCCAGGTCTACAAGGAGCCGCCGGGCGAACTCGGGCAGCTCAAGCTGCTGATGACGCGCATCGACGAGAAGCGCAACGACCTGCGCCAGAAGCGCAAGGATATCGACGACACGCTGACGGAACTCGACAATGTCGAGGAAGCCTGCCTGACCCGGCTTGCCGAAATCGGCGTCGGCACCTGATCTTCAGTAACCGCTATTGCGCCTCGATCGAGCACTGTTCGGCGAGCGATTGCACCCGCTCGTCCTGCGGGGCGATGGTGCCGGATTGCAGCGGCGTCATCAGTGACTGGGCGATCAGCTTGTCGGCCGTGCAGCCGCAGAACTTCCGGCAAAGGCCGGCGTCGTTGCCCTGGCCCGTGCAGCCTGCCTCGCAGCTCCTGACATAGCCGACCCGCGGATCCGGCGGCGGGGCTGGATGCACCAGCGAGAAGAGATAGACGAGCGCGATCAGCACCGGCTGATGGACGAGATAGACGATCAGGCTGTGGCGGCCGGCTGTCGAGAGCAGGTTCGGCTGCGTCTGGACGGCGGCGAGCCTTGGCAGCCAGTTCCGCGCCAGCGCGACCCGCGCGACCGCCACCCCGGCCAGCAGGGCGGCGATCCAGGGAAACAGCGGCACATAGTCGTTCGAGCGGGGCGGGACTTCGGCAAAGCCGAGCCAGCTCAGGTAACGGGCGTCGAACAGGGCCGAATCCAGTGCGCCGGGCACAAGGCTGTAGTCGACGATCATTGCTGCAATGACCAGAACGACAATCGCGCCGGTCAGAAGCGGCGGCAAACGCAGGAAAGCCAGGCCGATCAGGCTCGACAGCGCGATATTGTGCAGGATGCCGAAATAGATCCATTCGCTCGGGAAGGCGATGAGCGTCGCGATGCTGATCGCGAGCGCAGCACCAGCCACCATGGCGAAACGCTTCCAGAAGGATTGCCAGCGGATCGCCGGGAAATGCGCGAGAACGAGGCTGACGCCCGCCAGGAACAGGAACGAACTGGCGATGGCGCGGGCATAGACCTTGAAGATGCCCTGGGTCGCCGTGCCGGGATCGACGTAACCGAAAAACTCGAGATCCCAGGTAAAGTGATAGGTCGCCATGGCAATGAGGGCGACGCCGCGCAGCGTATCGATCAACGGGATACGGGGTCTGCGCATGGTGGGATTTTCGGTTTCGGCAACGGTCACTGCTTGTCTTTCCGGATCAAATCTCAGGGCGTCCCGCGGTCCATGATCGCCAGCCGGGCCTCGGAAAAATACTGGCGGCGGGTGAGCACGACGATCACGACAACGGTCATCGCGATGAACATATAGGGCCCGATGAACCAACCGAGATAGCCGATCGACAAAAACAGCGCGCGCAGGCCGGAATTGAAGTGACCGGCCGCGATCGTGTTCATCCGCACCACCTGATCGGCCGCCCGTTCGGCAGCCGCCCGGTCGGCATGGGTGTCGTGCAGCATCGGCAGGGCGCCGAAGAGAATGGTGCAGTAATTGAACAGCCGGTAGGACCAGCCGAACTTGAAAAAGGAATAACCGAACAGGAAGGTGAGGCCGGCGACTTTCAGTTCAAAGGCGGTGCGGCCGCCATAAGCGACAAAGGGCAGGTCGCGGAAGACCGCTTCCACCTGTTCGGTGGCGCCCAGCAGCGCGAAACAGCCGCCGATCGCAAAGATCGACGTCGAGGCGAAGAAGGCGGTGCCGTTCTGCAGACCTGCCAGGATCTGGGTGTCGATCATCTTCAGGTCGCGGCGAAGCGAGTTGTAGATCCAGTCCTTCCGCCGTTCGGCCATCGCCCGGTTGAGGCTGGAGCGCGGAAACAGCCGCGAGCCAGAGCCAGCGGTCACCCAGGAATAAAGGGCCCAAAGCGCGGCAAACAGGGCAAGCGCAACATAATCAGCGTTCGTCATGGGCCTCACCGCAGGAATCGGTCTTGATCCGTCCCGTCATGCTTTGTTTCGGTTTCGGCGGCAAGCCTCCTGCATCGGCAAGGGAACTATTTGGGCTGGGCGGGCGTTGCGAACATGGCTCGTTTGGCCTTCCGCCATGTTTCCGCCATTTTTGGATTGCCGAGGCCGCCGGATTTTAATAGACCATTAGGCATGACGACCCGGAGCGGACGTTGATCAATGCGGCAAGAACCTGGAGACGACATGGAAGATACCGTTCAGAAGTCCTGCTGGGGCGTGACCTTCAAGGCGCTGGTAGGATTTGCAGGCGCTTTGGCCCTCGCGTATCTTTTCGGCGCTATCTGACCGTCTCAGCGAAATTCCGGAATTTCAGTTCTCGGCGTGGTATTCGTACCGCGCCGTTTCTATTTTAAGACCATGTCGCGGCCGGTTCACCGGATGTCGGGCAGCCGCCAAGGCACGGCGGCGCTCTGACATAGGCTTGGCCACCCTCGTATCACCCCATGGATTCTCATGTTTCTGTCCGTTTTCGACGTTTTCAAGATCGGCATCGGCCCGTCGAGTTCCCATACGATGGGACCGATGTCGGCCGCCAACCGCTTCCTGGATCTCATCCTGTCCAACGACTGGCCGCGGCCGACCGGCGCACATGTCGCGGCATTGAAGGTCAGCCTGCACGGATCCCTCGCGTTCACCGGCATCGGTCACGGGACGGGCAGGGCCGTGATACTCGGCCTGGTCGGCGAGGAGCCGCACTCCGTCGATCCCGACAGGATGGACGAAATCATCGGCCAAGTGGAGCGGACCGGCCGCGTCACGCCGCCCGGCCATCCGGCCTACGAATTCCAGCCGAAAACCGACCTGATCTTCGACAAGAAGCAGCCGTTGCCGGGCCATGCCAACGGCATGAGTTTTTCCGCCTTCGACCGCGACGGCCGGCTCCTCCTGAAGCGTATCTACTATTCGATCGGCGGCGGTTTCGTGGTGACCGATACCGAATTGGAGGCCATGCGGACGCCTAAGAAATCGGCCGGCGATGCGCGCATTCCCTATCCCTTCGCCTCCGCCAGGCAGATGCTCGACATGGCGCGCGGTTCAGGCCTGACGATCGCCCAGATGAAGCGCGCCAACGAAGAAACCAAAATGAGCGCCGCCGAACTCGATGCCGGTCTCGACCGGATCTGGGAGGCGATGTCGAGCTGTATCGACCGCGGCCTCAAGGTCGACGGGATAATGCCCGGCGGGCTGAAGGTGAAGCGCCGCGCGAAGTCGATCCACGACAAGCTGAACGAGGAATGGCGCAGCAACCGGCTGAACCCGCTGCTCGCCAACGACTGGCTGAGCGTCTACGCGATGGCCGTCAACGAGGAGAATGCCGGCGGCGGGCGTGTCGTTACCGCGCCGACCAATGGCGCGGCCGGGGTCATTCCGGCGACGGTGCGTTATTACCTGCATTTCCACGAGGACGCGACCCAGGCCGACGTCCATAACTTCCTGCTGACGGCGGCCGCAATCGGCGGCATCATCAAGCACAATGCCTCGATCTCGGGCGCCGAAGTCGGCTGTCAGGGCGAAGTGGGCTCGGCTGCGGCCATGGCTGCAGCGGGGCTTGCGGCCGTCATGGGCGGCTCGCCGGAGCAGATCGAAAACGCCGCCGAAATCGCGCTGGAACACCATCTCGGCATGACCTGCGATCCGATCGCCGGCCTCGTGCAGGTGCCCTGTATCGAGCGCAACGCGCTCGGCGCGGTTAAGGCGGTCACGGCCGCCTCGCTCGCCATCAAGGGCGACGGCACGCATTTCGTGCCGCTCGACGCTTGTATCGAGACGATGCGCCAGACCGGCAACGACATGAGCGAGAAATACAAGGAGACCTCCACGGGCGGCCTTGCGGTCAACGTCGTCGAGTGCTGAACCGTCCCCCTGTGGAGTGAACCGAGCAAACGCTTGACCTCACGCCCGGATGGGTCTTCAACCAGACCATGGCTCTACATCTCATCAAACTCTGCGTCGGCGCCGATTCGATCCAGGATCTCCAGGACTGGGTCGCCGAGCGGTCGCTCAATGCGATGGCTGCCGGCCTCGATCCGCACAGCATCCATACGACCCGCATGGCGCCGAAGCGCATGGAGGAGCTGCTCGACGACGGATCGCTCTACTGGGTGATCAAGGGGCAGGTGATGGCGCGGCAGAAGCTGCTCGACATCCGCACGGTGACCGGCGGCGACGGCATCCAGCGCTGCCAGCTGGTGCTCGGGCCGGAGGTCATCGAGACCGCGCCGCAGCCGAAGCGACCTTTCCAGGGATGGCGATATCTCAAAAACGAGGAAGCGCCGCGCGACCTCGGCAAACTGGGCGAGGACGTTGCGGCGCTTCCGGAAGATCTGCGGCGCGAACTCGCCGAGCTTGGACTTCTGTAGCTGCGGATCGCTCGATCAGCGAAGCCTGATACGAACTGGCGCACGACCGGCGCGGATGCCGATATGGAGGTGGACATTGGCTTCCGGCTGCGAATGCCGCCAGGCGCGGGCGCCGTGGCTGAGCAGCATAGCGACCAGATCGCGGGTCTTTTCCTTGGAGCGATTCAAGCCGAGACCGGCAAGCCGCATGGCCGCCTCGTGAAGCGGATTGAGGGCGACGCCCTTCGCTCTGGACTTTTGCGCCGGCTTGAAGGCCAGTTCCGCGCTGTTTTCATTCATTGCCATCGGAAACCCCGTCTACTCGTTACTTTCGAGATCCCTCCGCGCCGAAGGCCCGGCGCGGGTATTTCCTTGATCGCCGGCGGCGACGCTCACTGAAGCGACGCCCAGCAGCTGATACCCTTCTTCTTCAGCACGTTGCAGGCATCGATGGCCGTCTTCTGGTCATCGAAGCCGCCGAAGCGGGCACGGTAGATCTGTTCGCCATTGTTGCTGAAGGCGACAGTGAAGGGTTTGGCGGAACGCAATACCTTGCCGCCTTTATCCTGCGCATTCTGCAGGAGATCCTGAGCTTGTTTCTGGTTCGGCGAGGCGCCGATCTGAATGACCCAACCGTTCGACGCCATCGACGCCTCGGAGGAGGGCTTTGCGGGTGTCGCAGAGGCAGAGACCTTGGTGGAAGCGGTCGTCACGTCATCGACGGCCGGGCGGCCGGTCCGGTGCGCGACGGCCACCTCGGTCTTGGCCGGCATATATTCCGGAGCCGGCGTCGGTACGGCGGAGACGCCGGCCATTGCCGAGTTCATCGCCTGGGTGATGACTTTCTTCTGTTCCGGTTCTGCGGCATAGGCCGATGCGGCGGGCGCCATGGCCGCGGCCTGCTGCTCGGCATAACGGGCGCCCGGCAGCGGACCGCTCGGCGGCAGGTCGAGGGCAGCCATCCGGCGTGCGTCGGACTGGGACGCGGCAACCGGCGAAGCGGACCTGACCGGCACGGAGGGAGCGGGCGCAACCGGCGCGGCCGGGGCCGCCTGTGCGATCAGGTTGCTGTTGCCGCCGCGAGATGCCTCCGGCAGATATTCCGCGACCAGCTTGCGCATCGTTGCGTCACGGGCAGCACTGGAGCGGCCACCGAGCACGACGGCAACGATCGAACGTCCGTCGAGTTGGGCCGAGGTTGCGAGATTGCTGCCGGCAGCGCGAGTGTAGCCGGTCTTGATGCCGTCTACGCCCTTGACGTTGCCAACCAGGCGATTGTGGTTGCCGATCGTCTGCTTGCCGAAATTGAAGCTGCGGATCGCGAAGTAGCCGTAATACTGCGGGAAGTGCTGGCGCAGGGCCATGCCGAGACGCGCCTGATCGCGTGCCGTCGTCATCTGCGCGGTATTCGGCAGGCCGTTGGCGTTGCGATAGGTGGTGCGGGTCATGCCGAGCGCGCGCGCCTTGCCGGTCATCAATGACGCAAAGCGCTCTTCGGAGCCGCCGATGAATTCACCGAGAGCGGTGGCAATGTCGTTGGCGGAGCGGGTGACGAGTGCGCGGATGGCCTGATCGACCGAGACCGAGCCGCCGGCGCGAACGCCGAGCTTGGAGGGCGGCTCGGATGCGGCATGAGCGGAGACCGGCACCTGAGTGTCGAGGCTGATCCGGCCGGCTTCAAGCGCTTCGAAGGTCAGGTAGAGGGTCATCATCTTGGTGAGCGACGCGGGATAACGCAGACCATCCGGATCCTCGGAATAGAGAACCTTGCCGGTCTTGGCATCGACGACGATGCCGGCATATTTCGGACCTGCGGCAGCGGGCGTCGAAAACATCGAAATCGCCACAGCCAATGTGAAGAGAAACCCGAGGAAACGTCCCGGAACCGTCGCATCACCCTTCGAAGGGAATGCAGAGAACATTTTTTTCGACACTGCCGCACTCATCGCTTGCATCACATTAGTCACATCCGGACGCGCCCCCGCCACGACCGTTACCCTTCAATCTAGGGGATTAGCGTTACCAAGAGGTTTATGATGAACAGCAGCTTGCTTAGATATGCTGCATTTTAGACATCAACTTGGGGCTTGGACCCGACCGTCCGTAGCGGCTTATTTCGCCAACCGGTTTTGGACAAAGAGGCGAACTGCGGCATCAATATGTTGCCAGTCCTTCAAAAGCGCGCTGGAGAAGCGATAGAGCACCGTCAGGTCCTGTCCGATGTGGATATCCCGCTGGCAGTCGCCGCTGGTTGCCCTGTCGCCGGCAGCCGGCAGCACGCAGCGCACCACGTAGTCCGGTGCGCTGGCGACCCGCCCGGTCAGGACGATTTCACTGCCGTAGCCCGAATCGGCCCGCAACCGGTGAAGCGTCAATCCGAAGGCCGCTTGCTGCGGCGCGCCGTCGAACAGTTTGGAGTATATCGGCTCCAGCCGGCCGGACATGTCGCGAGACATGGTGCTCTGGGATAATTGCAGGAAAATCAATGAGGACGACTGGCCGACGTCATCGAAGCGCGACCGCAGGCCGGCACTGTAACCTTCGAGTTCCGGCCATGTGAGATAGAGGTCGACGCGCTCGGCAATACCGGCCCGGCGCTGGTCGCGGAAGCGAATCGCGTTGGCCGGAAGCTTGAGCTTGTCCTGGCCGATCCGGATGAGGAATTCTTCGGTACTGTCGGTATGGCCGGCAAGCGCGATACGCTGGCCGAACCAATGGCCACTGATGCTGATCGCCGCCGTCAACAGAGCAAGGACGGCGATGACGACAGTCAGGCGATAAACGAAGCGATTGGAGAGGAGCGGTGCTTCTTCTGCAGCCGAGAGGTTCCGGGCCGGACCTGCCATGACGTGCGCTCCATGTTCTCATTAGAGAGGGGATTCGCCAGCGCCGGAACGGGACAGGAATACGGGAAGAGGCAAGGCGATTTGGCCGCAGTCTGGATCGTTATGATTAACGCTTCGTAAAGCAAATCCAAACCGGGACAGCCCGGCAATCGCCTTGCAAGATTCAGCCCTGCACATTGACCGCGACTCGGGTCGCCGCGGTCCCCAGCCGATAGGAGGTGGATTACTGGCCGACCGAGCCGACGGCGGTGGCGCGACCGTCCTGCAGCTTGACCCAGCGGGCGGGATCGTCGTTCGCCTGGCGCTTCAGGAAGGTGTATTCGGTATCGGACCAGACCATGACCTTGTTGCGCATGTTGTCGAGCACGAAGTCGCCGCGATCGGTGCGGACCGTCAGGACCGCGTGACCTTCGCCATTCGGCTGCAGGACGACGGTAATCAGCAGGTCGGACGGCGAAAAGCCCTTGGCAATCAGCATTTTCCGCTTGAGAAGCACGAAGTCTTCGCAATCGCCGACGGTGCGGGGATAGGCCCAGCGCTCTTCGACACCGTAGATCTCCTGGTCGGTCATCGGCGTGATCGAGGAATTGACCGTGTAGTTGACGTCCAGAAGCGTGCGCCACTTGTCTTCGGTCAGCGCCAGCGGGCCGGCGTCCTTGTAGGTCGCGGCGCATTCGCTGACATAGGTCTTGCAGAATTCATAATGGCCGAGCGGCGGATTGGCCTGGCCGAGAACACGCACGCCGCCGGCCGGCATGCCGAACGAATTTCCGGCGGTAAAGATTGCGATGGCGGCGGTGATGGCGGCGAGGCCCAGTCCCTTGCTGTACTTCATTTTTATGTCTCCCCGTTGTGGGAAGAACACTGCCAGACAGGGTTTGATCGACCGGAAAATCTCGCAGTAAAATCAATATCTTATTTGAATTCAATTCGTCTAAAACATGGTTCAAATGCATCTCGAACTTTCATAAAATTCGAGGCAAATTTGCCGCTGTTTTTCATAAAACATGTTCTATCGGCGACCGCCTGCATTGCGGCTTTCCCGCTATCCAGCTGTAATTCCAGCACTTCTTAGGGACGGCAGGAGCAGCCGCCGGAGCGCCAGGAAAGCGGAGAGGGCGGCGGTTGGTTGTGTTCAAGCAGGAGAGGAAAGGGCAGAGTCAGGGTGCACCACGGTCGAATCGGGCTCGCCGAGGTCGATTCCCGACCTCAAAAAAAGTGCCGAAAGGAGACATTTTTTTGAAAGAAAGCCCGTTTCGGCACAACCCGCCGGCGTTTCCGGCCTGTCCAGCAACGAAACAGGACGGCTGGCGGAGGCTGACAAACAAAAAAGCGCCCCGAACGGGACGCTTGGCAGATCGCGGAGATAAGAACGCTTTTAGAGGAATTCGGTCAGCGTTTCGCGCGACTGGATCGAATTGAACTCGATCGCCACGCCTTCCATGAAGTGGCGCACGACACGGCCGCGCATGTTGCCGAGCCGGACCGGCGTGCCGAGGGCCGGGCGGATCTCGATATCGATCGCGGCGCCCGACAGCGAAAGGTCCACGATCCGGCAGGCATAACGCCGGCCGTCGTCGAGCGTGATCTCCGTGCGGGTCACACGCGGCGCCAGGCGATCGTGGCGGCGATCTTCCGGCAGGCCGAGTTCATGCTTGTTGGCGATCCAGGTCAGCTGTGCGGCCAGCTTCTCGCGCTTGCGGTCCGTCGCGTTGATCGACATCACGAAGCCGGTTTCCGACAGGCTGACGACCATGCCTTCCAGCCGGCCGATATGATCGAGATAGGCGATCACGCGTTCGCCGACGAGGGGACGACCAACGCAGGCAAAGCTGACGTCGCCCGGCGACATGTCCACGACGTTGCAGGGGAATTCCTCATGCGTCGCCAGCATCAGCCGTCCTGGAATGTTGACGGACACGCGCTGGAAGGAACGCTGTGCGGGAACACTGGGTGTCGATGAAGTATGAGCCGGCTGAAATGAATACATTTGAGAGAGCTTTTTCTCTTCTAAGTCTATCGTCACGAGTATTAACGCGCCGCGGTTAACAGAAGGTTTTGGAGCGCCGAGCGGCTGCCATCTGCCGCGACCGGCATTCGCTCTCATGAGGGAGGCCGGTCGGACGGAAGCCGACCTGCCATGCCGTGGAAACTCCCGCGATCGCCTGTCACCGGCACGCCGAAATGCGAACCGCTGCCGGTCAGGAACGTCCAGTTCTCGAGCGTCAGGAAAGCGGCCGGCGTTGCCGTTACGGGATAGGGAGAGAGCCGGGGCAGGAGGGCACCGAAGATCCGGTCGCTCGCCGCCGTCTCCACGGATCGAATTGGCAGAAGCAACATCTCATAGGCATGGCGGATGTGGCCATTCGAGGCGAGAACGTCCAGAAGCGCGGGCTGTTGCGAATGAATGACGTTATGGGCGATTTCCACCGGCTGCCGGTGGTCGGTCTCCGGCCAGAGATTCGCAAAGGCCTGGCCTCGGAATTCACGGTCGAACAGTTCGCAGATGCGGGTACCGGCCAGGCGGAATGCCAGCGTGCCGGCAGGGTCCAGGGCGGCCATGAAAAGATGGGGAAGAAGATGACGCAGGGCGGCCGGATCAATCTCGGTCTTGAGGGGAACTGCCCCGTCGTGCTTGAGATTGATCCAGTAGTCGAAGATCGCCCGGCTGGCCTGGTTGCGCATTCATCTTACCTGTTACATTTCGAGACAGATCGCGCTTCATGCGCGGCTGGTCCTTCTCGACCAGCGAAAACCGTGCCACCGCAAAGGCAGCGTGGTTAACGATCCATGACCTGCCGATTCCCTGGCGTGACTGTGATCCCGGTGCGCTTTCATTTGAACGGCCGCTCCTATATGGCTGTCGACCATTCCGCCGGGAAACGAGAAGACAGAAGGGGCTGGCATGAACGACGGGCCGGATATGGCAAACGAACAGCCCGAGGCGGATGACGGCGCCGAGCGCTCGCAGCCGATTTTCAATCTTCCGCGGAGCCTTGTCGTGACGCTGGCTCTGCTTGCGGTCATCTACATCGTGCGGGATTACGTGCTGGACGATGATACGCGCGCCTATATGGTCGTGAACCTGGCATTCACGCCGTTGCGTTACGTCTATCCGCTCGGCGAGCAGGGCTTTGCATGGGCGTGGACGCCGGTCACCTACTCGCTTCTTCACGGCGGCATCGAACACATCCTCTTCAACGCGCTTTGGCTGATGGCCTTCGGGGCGCCGGTGGTGCGACGGATCGGCACCCTGCGCTACGTGATCTTCTGGATCTTCTCGGCGGTGGCTGCCGCCTTCTTCCATGCCGCGCTCAACTGGGGCAACGAGACGCTGCTGATCGGTGCGTCCGGCGTCGTCTCGGCACTGATGGGGGCGGCCTGCCGTTTCGCCTTCCCGGAACGCCGGGGTTATGACCGAACCCACGGCCATCTCTATCCGCGACAGTCGATCCTCGGCTCCTTCCGCAACCGCACGGTGGTGATCTTCACTGCCATGTGGTTCGCCGGCAACCTGCTGATCGCCTTCGGGGTGACGCTGTTCGGCGCGGATATGGGACCGATCGCCTGGGATGCGCATATCGGCGGCTTCCTGTTCGGCTTCCTGCTGTTCGGTCTTTTCGATCCCTTGCCACGCCGCGTCATGCCGCTCGCGCGTCCTTGATCTCTTTCCCGCCTCGCTCTACACTTCAGCATACGTGCAGGGACGGTTCCTCCACCCGGGCGCTTTGCTTTTCGGGAACGGACGATGTCCAAGCCGAACTGGTTGCGAGGAGAGAGCCATGGCAATAATCGTCAAGAACATGCTGGATGCAAAGGGGCGTGACGTGGTGACCGTCGGTCCCGACAAAACGCTGCTCGAAGTCGCAGGAATCCTCAACGACAAGAAGATCGGCGCCGTCGTGGTGACCGGCATGGAAGGCCGCATCGCCGGCATCTTCACGGAACGCGATCTGGTGCGCGCCGTCGCCGGCAAGGGCGCCGCGGTGCTCGATCAACCGGTCAAGTCGGCAATGACCACGTCGGTGCAGCGTTGCAAGGACGAAACGACCGTCGATGAACTGATGGGAATGATGAGCTCCGGCCGGTTCCGCCACGTGCCTGTCGAGCAGGACGGAAAGCTCGCCGGCATCATCTCGATCGGCGACGTGGTGAAGTCCCGCATCCGCGAGATCGAACTGGAGGCCGAACAGATCAAGGCCTATATCGCCGGCTGATTTTGGGCCGAGCCTCGCCGAAAGGCGAGGCTCTACATGACTGGCGAGGCCAGCCGCCGCTCAGCGAGCGAAGACTTCCTGCATCCGCTTCAGCGCCGAAATCTGCGCCATGGTCTCGGTATAGCCGCGGTCGATCGCTTCGCCGGCGCGGTGGAACTCGGACAGTCCGATATCGGCAAGCCGCGGATGCAGCGCAAGATCCGGCGGATCGCCGGCAAGCCGCGCCCGCGAGATGCGTTCCTGGATGATATTGAAAGCCTGCACCATGGTGCCGGTCAGACCGACCCGGACGTCCTCGGGTTTCTTGCGGCCGTCATCGATCGGCTGGACGCTGGCATTGTGCTTGACGACAGCCGACCGTCCGAAAATCTCGTAGTTCAGGTTGACGGCGACCACGAGCGGCTGCTCATAGGCGCGGCACACCGAAGTCGGCACCGGATTGACGAGTGCGCCATCGACGAGCGTGCGGTTGTTGCATTTCACCGGTTCGAAAATGCCCGGCAGGGCGTAGGAAGCGCGAAGCCCGGTGATCAGCGAGCCGCTGGAGATCCACACCTCGTGGCCGGTGTGAAGTTCGGTCGCAACCGAAACGAACGGACGGTCGAGTTCCTCGATCGACAGGCCTTCGAGGTGTTCCTGCATCCGCTTGGTCAACCGCATGCCACCGAGAAGGCCGCCGCCGCCGATCGTCAGATCGAGCAGGCCGGCGATCCGGCGCATGGTCAGCGACCGGGCGAAGGTTTCGAGTTCGTCGAGCTTACCGGCAAGATAACATCCTCCGACCAGGGCGCCGATCGAGGTGCCGGCAATCATGCCGACCTCGATCCCGGCCTCGTCAAGCGCTCTCAGCACGCCGATATGCGCCCAGCCGCGCGCGGCACCGCCGCCGAGGGCGAGGGCAAGCTTTGCTTTTTTGGGGGATTCGAGGGTAGGAGGAGGGGTAGGTTCGAGGATTTTCGTTTCGCCGCCTTCGGCAGGTGCCGCAAGCGGATCGTGACGGTTCCAACTCCAGTTCAGCATCGACAAAGACCCTCCACAGCTGAACAAACCCCGGTCTGTCGATTAACGCACCGACAGGTTTCAAAATCGTTTATTCAGTCGAGACATGCCAAAAAACGGGGCAGATGCCTAAATGGTTCCTTGATCCGAATAGACGACGCCTGGGTCAAAATGACGCTGATCGTCGGTGATTTCAAGAACCGCCCGACCATCACTTTGGGTGACAACCCGATAGAAACAGGAGCGGCGTCCCGTGTGGCATGTGGCGTCGTGTCCCGCGACCGAGACCTTGAGCCAGACGGCGTCCTGGTCGCAGTCGGTGCGCAGTTCGTGAACGGTCTGGAGATTGCCGGAGGATTCGCCCTTCTTCCAGATCTTGGCACGCGAGCGGCTGTAATAGTGGGCGACGCCGGTCTCGACGGTCAGTGCCAGCGCCTGCGCATCCATATGCGCGACCATCAGCAACTCGCCGTCGCGAACATCGGTGACGACTGCGGTGACGAGACCGTTCTGATCGAAGCGGGGCGTGAAGGCGCCAGCGCCTTCGAGTTCCGTCTTGTCGGCGGAAGGCTGGTCGAAAGAAAGCGACATCGGGAAACTCCGCCCGGAAACCGCGCCTTAGCGGTTGCGGGCCAGCGTGAAGAAACGGGCCTGTTCGGCGGCGTTGGCCTTGAACTCGCCGGTAAACGTCGTTGTCATCGTATGCGAGCCCTGCTTCTGCACGCCGCGCATTTCCATGCACAGGTGCTCGGCCTCGATCATGATGGCGACGCCGCGCGGCTTTAAAGTTTCCTCGATCGCATTGGCGATCTGCGCCGTCAGGTTCTCCTGGGTCTGCAGCCGACGGCCGAAGATCTCGACGACGCGGGCGATCTTCGAGAGCCCGAGGACGCGGCCGTTCGGCAGGTAGGCAACATGCGCCTTGCCAATGATCGGCAGCATGTGGTGTTCGCAATGGGAGAAGAAAGGGATGTCGCGCACCAGAACGATGTCGTCATAACCCGAGACTTCCTCGAAAGTGCGGCCGAGCACGTCCTCCGGCGACTGTTCGTAACCGGCAAACAGTTCGCGATAGGCGGCGGCGACGCGCTTCGGGGTGTCGAGAAGGCCTTCGCGAGCCGGATCGTCACCTGCCCAGCGCAAAAGGACGCGCACGGCTTCTTCGGCTTCCTGCTGCGACGGGCGTACCTGCTTCTCTTTAGAAGCCGGGAAATTCTTCACAATGGCATCCATCTATCGTCTCCTGATGCGGTTCAAGGCCGCATCCGACTGGCGTTACTCACGGACTGACCAGCCGCTGAGCACCTGCGGCTGATTTTTGGGCAATCCGGCGATATCTGACCTTCGACGAACATTTTTACAAGATATCCTGTTCCGTTTTCGGTAGGATTTCGTGAAAACATCCTTTCTTGATGATCTCGCCCGGACATCACATATAATGGCAGGAACCCTTTTATGGTAGCCCGCCGGACGAGACGCAGTGTTCAACGCGCGACGGTGGTTTCAAAAGCGAGCCTTGATGGACGACATCTATAACAGCAAGATCCTCGAATTTGCCGCCAACATCACCCATGCGGGCGTGTTGCCCGATGCGGATGCGAGTTCCGAAAAACATTCGAAACTGTGCGGCTCGAAGGTCCGCGTGCATTTGAAGATGGACGGCGACCGGGTTACGGACTTCGCCCATGAGGTCCGCGCCTGCGCACTCGGCCAGGCCTCGTCCTCGATCATGGCGCGGCATGTGATCGGCGCAACGACTGCCGAGATCCGCAAGGCGCGCCAGGACATGCTCGCCATGCTGAAGGAAGGCGGCGAGGGGCCGGACGGCCGGTTCGAGGAGATGCGTTACCTGAAGCCGGTCAAGGACTACAGGGCCCGCCATGCCTCGACCATGCTGACCTTCGAAGCGGTCGTCGATGCGATCGACCAGATTGAGGCGAAGGAGCGGTCCGAAGCGGCCACTGTCTGATCCGATGTGCGGTGCTCCCGACTGCCAGCATTCCGAACCTCAACCGAAAACAGGCCGCTCGCGCAACTGGTCCGGTCCTTTCACCAAAACGCCAGGCCGGCTGTTCGGCATGGGGCTCATCCGCCTCTACCAGCTGACACTGTCCGGCTTCATCGGCAATTCCTGCCGGCATATCCCGACCTGTTCGGAATATGGATACGAGGCGGTCGCTCGGCATGGACTATGGCCAGGCGGCTGGATGACCCTGTTTCGGGTGGCGCGCTGCGGGCCGGGCGGCACAAGCGGTCTCGACCCGGTGCCGGAAGCGCTGGAAGGGCGGCAGCATTGGTGGACGCCATGGAGATACTGGCGCCGTCATGTCAAACCGGCATCGCCTTGAGGAACTGATGATCACCTATGTCGCGCTGCTTCACAGCATCGTTCTCGGCGGCGGCAAGCGGGTCGTGATGGCCGACCTTCGCGCCATGGCGGAGGATCTCGGCTACCGGAACTGCCGGACCCTAGTTTCGACCGGCAACCTCGTCTTCGAAACGGGCAGGTCGTCGATCGGCGATCTCGAGCAGAAACTGGAGACCGCGTTCGAGAAGCGGTTCGGCAAACATATCGATATCATCGCAAGAACCGGCGACGGTTGGCTGAAGCTCGCGGCCAGCAATCCCTTTCCATCGGGAGAGGGTTCCGAGGTCGGCGTGCGGGTGATGCGCAAGCCGCTCGACGAGAGCGTCCTCGACCTGCTCGCACGCCATCGCGGCGAGGAGAAGATTTCGATCGTCGACGGCGACCTCTGGGTGGATTTCGGCGGCAAGGCGAGCGAGACGCGGCTGCTGTCGGCGATGACCACCAGGAAGCTCGGCATCGGCACGATCCGCAACGCCAACACGGTCGCCGGGCTTGCCGAAATGATCGGCTGAGCGGCCGCTCGCCTTTACTAAAACGCGAAAAACATTTAACAGCCACGCCGGCTGCGCCCCAACGGCGACCGCCATTTATTCCAACACCACCCGCATTCGTTGGCGGGACTGGACAGGAGAAAGACATGTCCCAATCCGTTTCCCTTACATTTCCCGATGGCTCCGTCCGCGTTTTCGACGCCGGCACGACCGGCCGTGACGTTGCCGAGAGCATTTCCAAGTCGCTCGCCAAGAAGGCCGTCGCCGTCACCATCAACGGCACGCTGCAGGACCTTGCCGATCCCGTCACCGACGGTTCGATCGCGATCGTCACCCGCACCGATCCGCAGGCGCTGGAGATGATCCGGCACGACGCAGCACACGTGATGGCGGAGGCCGTTCAGGAACTGTGGCCCGGCACGCAGGTCACCATCGGCCCGGTGATCGAAAACGGCTTCTATTACGATTTTGCCAAGAACGAGCCCTTCACCCCCGACGACCTGCCGAAGATCGAAGCGCGGATGAAGGAGATCATCCAGCGCAACAAGCCGTTCACCAAGCAGGTCTGGTCGCGCGACAAGGCAAGGGAGGTTTTTGCCGCGAAGCGCGAAAACTACAAGGTCGAGCTCATCGATGCGATCCCGGCGGACCAGGATCTCAAGATCTATTATCAGGGCGACTGGTTCGACCTTTGCCGCGGCCCGCATATGGCCTCCACAGGCCAGATCGGTACCGCTTTCAAGCTGATGAAGGTGGCCGGAGCCTATTGGCGCGGCGACTCGAACAACGCCATGCTGACCCGCATCTACGGCACGGCCTGGGCGACGCAGGAAGAACTCGACCAGTACCTGCACGTGCTGGCCGAGGCGGAAAAGCGCGACCACCGCAGGCTCGGCCGCGAAATGGATCTTTTCCATTTCCAGGAGGAAGGTCCAGGCGTCGTGTTCTGGCACGGCAAGGGCTGGCGCATGTTCCAGACGCTGACCGCCTATATGCGTCGCCGGCTTGCCGGCACCTATGAAGAGGTCAACGCGCCGCAGGTGCTCGATGCCTCGCTCTGGGAAACTTCGGGCCATTGGGGCTGGTATCAGGAGAACATGTTCGCGGTGAAGTCTGCCTATGCCTTCACACATCCGGAAGACAAGGAAGCGGACAACCGTATCTTTGCGCTGAAGCCGATGAACTGCCCGGGTCACGTGCAGATCTTCAAGCATGGTCTGAAGTCTTATCGCGAACTTCCTATTCGGCTTGCAGAATTCGGCCTCGTGCACCGCTACGAAGCATCCGGCGCGCTGCACGGGCTGATGCGCGTTCGCGGCTTCACCCAGGACGACGCGCACGTCTTCTGCACCGACGAGCAGATGGCGGCCGAATGCCTGCGGATCAACGACCTGATCCTGTCGGTCTACGAGGACTTCGGTTTCAAGGAAGTCGTGGTCAAGCTCTCGACCCGGCCGGACAAGCGCGTCGGCACCGACGCGCTCTGGGATCGTGCCGAATCGGTCATGCTGGACGTGCTGAAGACGATCGAGGCGCAGTCGGAAGGCCGCATCAAGACCGGCATCCTGCCGGGCGAGGGCGCGTTCTACGGTCCGAAGTTCGAATATACGCTCAAGGACGCGATCGGCCGCGAATGGCAGTGCGGCACGACGCAGGTGGACTTCAACCTGCCGGAACGGTTCGGCGCCTTCTATATCGACCAGAACTCGGAAAAGACCCAGCCGGTGATGATCCATCGCGCCATCTGCGGTTCGATGGAGCGTTTCCTCGGCATCCTGATCGAGAACTTTGCCGGCCACATGCCGCTCTGGTTCGCGCCGATGCAGGTAGTGGTGGCGACGATCACTTCGGATGCGGACGATTACGGCCGCGAGGTCGCGGAAGCGCTTCGCGATGCGGGCATGGTCGTCGAGACCGATTTCCGCAACGAGAAGATCAACTACAAGATCCGCGAACACTCGGTCACCAAGGTGCCGGTCATCATCGTCTGCGGCAAGAAGGAAGCCGAGGAGCGTTCGGTCAACATCCGCCGCCTCGGCTCGCAGGCCCAGACCTCGATGACGCTGGACGAGGCGATCGCCTCGCTCAGCCTCGAGGCGACGCCGCCAGACGTGCTGCGCCGTCTCGAAGCCAGGAAGGCCGCGAAGGCGGCGGCCTGACCGAAGTCATGACGGCGCCTGTGAGTGCAGGCGCCGTCAAAAGCAATAGGCAGCGATAAGATGGGATGGTTTCGTCAGACCGGCTGAGGTTCGGAGACAACTGCGGAAACCCTGCTAGTTCCGGTCGTTGGCGACAGCGCCGGCGACCTGGGGCGTATCGCGCATCAGCACTTCGACCTCGGTGTTGCGGCCGGCTTTGACGGTGAACGAGCGCTGATAGATTTTGGTCTTGTTGCGGGCGACAGCAAGATATTCGCCCTCTGACAGCACCATTGTCGAGAAAGCGCTGACGCTTTCGTTGACGATGTCGCCGGCAGCGGTCAGTACCGACCAGGCCGTATCGGCAATCGCTTCCCCGCCCGGTTGGGAAACCAGCTTCAGGGTGATCTGGGCGGCACGGTGCTGCAGCACCGCCTGGGTCAACTTGCCGGCCTCCACCTGGATATCGGCCCGCACCACAGCATTCACGTCGCCATATTCCGAGACGACATGATAGGTGCCGGCATTCAGCCGCACGACCGTGTTCGGCTTGACGTCCGACATCACCAGCGCCCGATCGCCGTTGTCGCGCACTTCGGCGGAATAGACCGAAAAGCTCAGCTCCTTGGGCGGGATGCGCTGATCGGTACCGGCAACCGCATTCAGCACGAAACCGCCGGCATCGAGCACCAGCGTCTGTTTCGGCACGGTGCCATTTTCAGGGATTTTCAGTTTCTTGGTAACGCCGGCGCGGCCGAAGGCGCAATTGACGAAATAGTCGCCGGGGGGGAGCTGGAACGAGGCGGAGCCGCCTTCGGAACTGGCCACCAGTGGCAATTTTCCGTCTTCGCCGGCGATCGGGCTGAAGACGCGCCAAGTCAGGCCTTCCTGCATGGGCTGGCCGTCGGACGTCAGCTTGGCGTCGAACTGCACGTCCCTCGATAGGGCACCGAGCGGCCCGCCCGGCAGGGCCGAGAAGGCGTTGAGCTTGGGCATTTTCGCCGTGCTGTCCAGCGCGCGAAAATTCTTGAAGGCGTCTTCCTGGGCGAATGCGCTGAAAGCTGAGCCGAGAGCCATCGCTCCGGCGAGGAACCAGCGTGCCGAGAGGGAAGTGCCTGCCATCTGTCGTACCGGTTGACTCTTGTTTTCCGAGACGTCACTTGAAGACCAATGACAAGGCAATTTCAAGACCTTCCCACCGCGCCAGATCCAAATGGAAGCTTTGACCATGCAAAATGATATTAAACTCATCGATTTCCTGCGCGACAGGCATTCCACGCCGGTAGCCCAGATGAAGGAACCGGCCCCGTCGCAGGAAGAACTTGAGGCGATTCTCACCTTCGCAACCCGCATTCCGGATCATGGCAAGCTCGCCCCCTGGCGCGTGGTCGTCTATCGTGGCGAGGTGCGCAGGACGCTCGGCGAGCAGTTTCTTGCCCTGTCGCTCAAGAAGACGCCAGACATGACCGACGTCGCCCGGCAGGCGGAACTGACGCGCTTCACCCGCGCGCCGCTGGTCGTCGCCGTCGTCAGCACCGCGGCACCGCATCCGAAAATCCCCGAATGGGAACAGGTGCTTTCGGCCGGCGCCGTCTGCTTCAACATGCTGATGGCTGCGAGCGCGCATGGTTATGTCGCCAACTGGCGTACCGAATGGGTCGCCTATGACGACGAGGCACTGGCGCTCCTCGGCATGAGGCCGGGCGAAAAGGTCGCCGGTTTCATCCATATCGGTTCGAGCGATTTCCCGACGCCGGACCGCCCGCGGCCGGAACTGTCGCAGATCGTCACCTACGCCGGCGAATAGGGTTTTCGATGTTCTACACGACCGACACCAACCAGCATGGGCTGAAGCACGATCCGTTCAAGGCGATCGTCGCGCCGCGACCAATCGGCTGGATCGGCACGAAGGGGAGGGACGGTTCGATGAACCTCTCTCCCTATTCCTTCTTCAACGCCATATCCGACAGCCCCAAATTGGTGATGTTTTCCTCCAGCGGCCGGAAGCACAGCCTGAAGAACGCCGAGGAAACCGGTGTCTTCACTGCAAGCCTCGCAAGCCGTCACCTAGCCGAACAGATGAACGCCTCCTCGGAGCCGGTGCCCTACGGCGTCAGCGAATTCGAGGTGGCGGGACTGACCGCCAAGATGGCGGAACTCATCGATGCGCCTTACGTCGCGGAGGCCTATACGGTGCTGGAATGCCGCGTCACGCAGGTGATCCAGCCGATCGGATTGGACGGCGAGCCGGCGGAAGCCTACATGGTTTTCGGCCAGGTGGTCGGCATCCATATCAGCGAGGAGATCCTGCGGGGCGGGCGGATCGACATGGGGCTCGCCCGGCCGATCGCGCGCATGGGTTATCGCGATTACGCCGACGGCGGCGCGGACGTGTTCGAAATGACCCGGCCAACGGGCGCCGAGCCTAAACGCTGAAAATCCGATTGATGATCGGAATTTGATCGAGGCTGCGGCAGAGCTTGCCGGAGAAGCCGTTCGCTCTTGCTCTTTCGCAGTCGGACAGAAGGCCGGCCGCATCCCCCGCGGGCGAGACGGCGTCGATGGCCGCTATGCCTGTGGCGGCGGCGGTGAGTGCGATGGTTCCAGCCGCAAGACGCGCGGTATCGGAAGAGTGATCGTAGCTGCCTTCCCAGCCGAGGGCCACCAGACGATTGCTGCAGCGTTCGAAGCTGGGGGCGGCGAGGATGCCGGCCGCATCGGCGAGCGCGACGATCTGCGTCTCGCCCGGCGCCAGCCCTGCACGGATCTCCGCGACGCGCAAAGCCATGTCGAGCCTCTGGACGTCGGCCCCGTTGCGGGCCCCCCGGAGCACGACCGAGGCGGCGCCATGTCTGACGGCGAGATCAATGGTCTCCTCCGTGCGTGCCGCAGGGAAACCCGGCAGGAGAAACGACAGGTCCGCGGCCGGCGCCAAGTCGGCCCATGCCCGGCAGAATTCACCAACCGCATTCCGCGAATCAAGGGCATCCCCGAGGTCGAGCACGGTCACGTCCGCACCGGCCGAATGGACCGTTTCGGCGTTCGCAGAGGGTTCAACGACAAGCCAGGACCGTATTTTCAAGGACTTCGCCATGGTTAAGGAACGTGGTGAACCAATCTTAAACTTTTTGGCACTAGCGTGACTGATCAAGCCAGCCAGATCCGAACTGGCATGTGTAGTCGAGGCCGAGTGTGATCGTACAGGCATTTCTTCGTTGGGCAGAAACGGCAAGAACGGCTGAGAGGGCGAAGGCGGCCAATGCTCTCGGCCGGGCCTATCTCCGCTCGCCCATGGGCGGCGAGCAGCATCGCGCCGCGGCCCTTGCCATGACCTACCTGCTCGACGACCCGTCACCGCACGTGCGCCTGGCGCTCGCGGAGGCTCTGGCGGACTCCCCCAATGCGCCGCGGGCCGTCATCGTGTGCCTTGCCGAAGACCAGCCGGAGATCGCCTGCACGGTCATCGCCTGTTCGCCCGTACTGACCGAAAACGACCTCGTCGATCTTGCCGGGCGCAGCGACGGCCTCACCCGGGGAATGATCGCCGCAAGGCCGAATCTTTCGCGCGGGGTTGCCGCCGCGATCGCCGAGATTGGCGACGAATGCGAAGTCACCATCCTTCTCGAAAACGAGACCGCCTCGATCACCCGGGTTTCGCTCAGGCGGATCGCCGAGCGGTTCGGGCATTGCTGCGAAATCCGCAACCTTCTGCTGGAGCGCGACGCGCTGCCCGCGGACGCCCGCCATATGCTCGTGAACCACATTACCGCAGCGCTCGCCGGCTCCGGACTGGTGCGGACCAGCATGGCGCCGGCGCGGATCGAGCACATGACCCGCGAGGCAGGAGAGGCTGCGGCCGTCGCCATCGCCGGCACCGTGTTGCAGGACGAAATCCCCGGCCTGGTCGAACATTTGCGCACCGCCGGACGGCTGACGCCCGCCTTTCTCATCCATGCGCTCTGCAGCGGCAAGGTCGATTTTTTTGCGGGCGCGATGGTTTCGCTTTCCGGGCTCGACGACCGTCGCGTAAGGGCGATCCTTGCGACCGGCCGTATGCATGCGGTGCGGGCGCTCTTCGAAGCCTCGGGCCTCGGACGGGATATCGCCGCCGTCTTCGTCGAAGCGGTTTTCCTCTGGCGCAAGGCGGCGTCGACCGGCACGCTCGACAATATCGCCGGCCTGCTGCTCGAAAAGTTCCAGCGGTCGGACATGCAGCTTTCGCCGGTCTCCGACCTCCTCGACATGATCGAGAAGCTGCATCGTCTGGAAGTCCGGCTCAGCGCGCGGTCCTACGCGAACGGAGTGTCGCTGGCGGCGTAAGCCCATTCAGCGCTGGAATTTCTTGGCGACCCAGGAATAGCCGTTCTCGACCAGCCGCACCGGACTGGTCATCAGCGTCTTCACGCCTTCGGTCGTCGGCAGCACGGTCTTGACCCGCTGTATGGCGCGGCCCGCAAGCGTTTCCTTCTCCTGCTGCGTCACCGGTTCCTGGTCGATCACGGGCGCTGGTTGCGCGGATGGCGCGGGCTGCGGCGTCTCGGGCCGCGACTGCGGGATTGGCGCTTTGGCGATCTCGGTGGTTTCCGGCTTCTGGCAGACGGCGATGAGCATCGGATAGGGCTGGTTGGCATAACCGGACAACTGCTGCTCCGACACCGCGTTGCAGAGTTCGATGCTGGGCCAACGATTTTCGGCAGTGGCAATATAGTGGCAGTCCGTTCCGGCGTCGTTGCAGCCGAGAATGGTCATGACAATCAGTGCGGAATTCATGTCGTCCCCTGGAATGTGGTGGATGATTTAGATCGGACAATCTTGACCCGACCAAGGCAGGTTTCGCACACATGCCGCATCCGCTAAGCCCTGCTCGTACCAAAGCTCCCGGAGGCAGAAATGACCGTCACGATAGCGATCGAACCGCCGCGCCAGGCGGGCGTGCTGAAGCTTCTTGAACTCTCCGACGCCTATGTGGCCTCGCTTTATCCCGCCGAGAGCAATCATATGGTGGACGTCGCGACACTCGAGGGTCCCGGCGTTTCCTTCTTCGTGGCGCGCGACGGAGACACGATTTTGGGCTGCGGCGCATTGGTCGAGGCGGGCGACGGTACCGGTGAGATCAAACGGATGTTCGTCGACGAGATGGCGCGGGGGCTGAAACTCGGCAAGCGACTGATGGATGCGATCCTGGAACGCGGCCGCGAGCTTCACCTCTCGGCGATCCGGCTGGAGACTGGCATCCATCAACCGCAGGCGATCGGGCTTTATCGCGCCTACGGCTTTTCAGAAATCGGGCCGTTTTCGAACTACCGGCCCGATCCGCTGAGCGTCTTCATGGAGAAGAGACTTTCCTGACCACCGGAAGATCGGGAGGAAGGTCCGGAGATGTCGCCGGCCCCTTGGCCAAATCGGCCGATTCGATCTCGGTCACATCGGCCATCTTCACTTCCCGGATCCATTCGCGCCAGATCGAGACGAGCAGCGCCATCAGGACCGGGCCGATGAACAGGCCGAGGAAGCCCATGGTGCTGACGCCGCCGACGAGGCCGAAGAAGGTCGGCAGGAACGGAAGCTTGATCGGGCCGCCGACCAGGCGGGGGCGAAGCGTCTTGTCGACGATGAAGAGTTCGACCGTACCCCAGACGAAAAGAGCGCCACCGGCGACATAGGCGCCGTTGGCGACCAGGTAGAACGAGATCAGCGAGAAAGACAGCGGTGCCCCCCCGGGGATCAGCGCCATCAGGCCGGTCAATACGCCGAGCGTGACGGGCGAGGGGACGCCGGCGATCCAGTAGGCTATGCCGAGGACGATGCCTTCGCCGATCGCAATCAGTGTCTGACCGGTCACGGTGGAGCTGATCGTCCTCGGGACGACACGCGAGATCCGCTCCCACCGGGTCGGCAGGATACGCTCGCCGAGAAGGTCGATCTGCTCGCTGAAGGAGCCGCCGTCGCGATAGACGAAGAACAGCGCGATCAGCATGAAGAGCAGCGTCAGCACCAGATGGAAGGCGCCGTCGCCTGCCGCCACGATGGCGCGGTAGATATTGCCGATATTAGCGCCCGAGACGATCTGGATGAGTTCGCCGACAGCGCCAGGCGAGCCTACATGCTGGACCCACTGGATGCCGAGCCATTCCCCGACCCAGGGAAGGCCGGTGATCCATGCGGGAGGCGGCGCTCCGAAACGGTTCACTTCGGCGGCCCACATGATCCACTGGCGCACTTCGCCGATCGTATAGGAGATGGCGATGCCGATCGGCACGATCAGGAAGGTCAGGATGAAGATGATGGCGAGCGAGGCACCGATGGTCGTGTTGCCGCCGATCCGGCGCAGCAGTTCCCGATAAAGGGGCCAGCTTGCAAAGCCGATGACAAGGGCGGCAAGAACCGGAACCAGGAATCCGTGGAAGAAATAGATGCCGGCAGCGGCGACAAGCACGAGAAGCCAGCGAGCAGCGGAGATCGGCGGGATGAGCGCGACCCTGCTCGGTGCGACTGGCCCAAGCCAGCGCGGCTCTTTCGGGCCCTTGCGATCGTTATTTCCGCTCACCGAATTTCCTTTTTTCATTTTCACCATCATATGGCTTATGAGGTTCACGGGTACAAGACTAATGCGTCATCCATTAAAAGGAAGCTTACTCCTTGCCCTAGACGGCAGATGCGATAGAAATATGAAATCACCTTCCGGCAGAGCCGGAAGTATGCTGCAAACCTTCTTGATGAAGTTTTCCTAACCTCAAGGATGCCGAAGCGTCTGCTGTCCCCATTGTATTGGTCGGACTGTCTTCAGGGACTTGTAATATGCCTCACAGGGATGCGGTCGACCTTAGCAATTGCGACCGAGAGCCGATCCATATCCCAGGCAGCATTCAACCGCATGGATGCCTCATCGCTTGCGACGCCGCCGGCGCGGAAATCGTACAACATTCCGCCAATGTGGCGGACATGCTTTCGATCACGGGAAACATCAACGGCCGGCGACTGGAGGAGATCGTTGGCGGGGAGGCGGCGCACACATTGCGCAATGCGCTCGCCACGTCAGACAACCCGGCGAGGCCGGCGCTTCGGCATGGCCTCAGGTTTGCCTCGGGAGCCGCTTTCGACGTCGCGATCCATCGTTTCGAATCAAAGGTGATCCTGGAGTTCGAGCCGGCATCGACCGATTCCGACCAGCCGCTCGAAGTGGCGCGCATGCTGATCAGCCGCATCCGCAACGTCGCCAGCCTCGACCGGCTGATCGAAAGCTCGGCGCGACTGATCTATGCCATGCTCGGCTACGACCGGGTGATGATCTACCGTTTCGAGGAGGACGGCGCCGGAAAAGTCGTCAGCGAATACAAGAGGCGCGACCTCGAAAGCTTCAAGGGCCAGTATTTCCCGGCAGGCGACATCCCGAAACAGGCCCGCGCGCTTTACGTCAAGAACACCGTCCGGGTGATTTCCGACGCCAGCAACCCGCGCATCGCGATCGTGCCGGAAACCGACGAGACAGGCGAGGCGCTCGATCTGTCCTTCGCGCACCTGCGCAGCGTTTCGCCCGTCCATTGCGAATATCTGCGCAACATGGGCGTCGCCGCTTCGATGTCGATCTCGGTCGTGGTGGACGACGAACTCTGGGGCCTGATCGCCTGCCACCATTATTCTCCGAAAGTGCTCTCGATGCCGCAACGGGTGGCGGCGGAAACCTTCGGTGAGTTTTTCTCGCTGCATCTGAGCGCATTGAAACAGCGGCAGCTCATGGAGACCGCGGGGCAGGCGCGACGGTCGCTCGACCGCTTCCTGCAGGCCGCCTCCCATCACGCCGACATCACCGGCCTGCTGCGCAGTTCGCTTGGAGAATTCAGCCAGATGCTGACCTGCGACGGCGTCGGCCTGTTGCTCGACGGCGTATGGACAGGCGACGGAGCCGTGCCGCCGCAGGACCTGATAGCAGAGCTTGCCGAACTGGTCGGCGGTGTCGCGGGCGGCAGGATCTGGTCCAGTTTCCAGCTCTCGGTGGATCTGCCGGAGTTGCGCATTTCTCCGGACACGATCTGCGGCGTGCTGGCCATTCCGCTTTCGCAGAGACCGCGCGACTACCTGTTCTTCTTCCGCCGGGAAATGGTGCAGACGCTCGAATGGGCGGGCAACCCTGAAAAATCCTACGCGACCGGGCCGCTCGGAGACCGACTGACGCCCCGCAAGAGTTTCGCCATCTGGAAGGAGATGGTGCATCAGCAGGCCCAGCCCTGGACCGATGCGGACCGCGAGATCGCCGATGCGATCCGCGCCGTGCTTGTCGAGGTTGTCCTCCATCACAACGAACTGCTGGCCGACGAACGCGGCAAGGCGGACGTGCGCCAGCGGATGCTGAACGAGGAGCTCAACCACCGGGTCAAGAACATTCTTGCGGTGATCAAGGCGCTGGTCGGACATTCGGTCGATGCCGAGGTCAGCCTCAAGGATTATGTCGGCTCGCTGAAGGGACGCATCCAGGCGCTTGCCTTCGCCCATGACCAGGTCGTGCGCGGCGGCGACGGCGGCGTGCTGTCGGATCTTCTGGAAGCGGAGCTGAAGCCCTATAGGGAGGGAACCCGCAGCGTCACGCTCAAGGGCCCGCGCATATGGCTCGACAGCCGCGCCTTTTCGGTGATGGCGCTGGTATTGCACGAGATGTCGACCAATGCGGCCAAATACGGTTCGCTCTCCGTCAACGGCGGACGGCTGGACGTCGAGTGGCGACGGCTGCCAAACTACGATTGCGAACTCGTCTGGACCGAAAATGGCGGGCCGCCGGTAAAACTGCCGTCACGAGCCGGTTTCGGCAGCGTCCTTATCACCCGCAGCGTGCCTTATGAGCTGGAGGGAGAGGCGAAGATCGAGTATCCGCCCGAAGGGGTGACGGCGCGCTTCCTGGTGCCGTCGAAACACATCCACGGCGATGAGGAGCTGGCGGAGGTCGAAGCCGAGGAGAGCGACAGCGCCGTTGGCCACGACATGGCTATGCCGCGGCTGCAGGACCTCGAATTCCTGTTGGTGGAGGACCAGATGCTGATCGCCGCGGACGTGGAAGTAATGCTTGCCGAGCATGGCATCGACAAGGTGACGACGACGCCCTCTGTCGCCGACGCGTTCCGCAAGCTCAAGGAGTTCAGGTTCGACGTCGCAATCCTCGACGTCAATCTCGGCTCCGGTACATCGCTGCCGATCGCCGAGGAGCTGATCCGCCGTGACATTCCGTTCGTTTTCGCGACCGGCTACAGCGACAAGTCGATCATCCCGGCAAGCTTTTCGGCGCCTGTCGTCCTCAAGCCTTATGAGGCGACCGCATTGATCGGCGCCGTTACCAAGGTGCTCGGCGAACGAAACCCACTTTCATGAATCAAACCGGAAGTATCCGAGCCGGAAGTCCGGCTCAGATATCGAGGTTTTCGGCAAACGCCGCGCGTTCCTGGATGAAGCGGAAGCGGGCATCCGCCTTGGTGCCCATCAAATTGTCGACGGCTTCCCGCGTGCCTTCGAAATCCACGTCGTCGATCGAGATGCGCAGCAGTGTGCGATGGGCGGGATCCATCGTGGTTTCCTTGAGCTGTGCCGCCATCATTTCGCCGAGGCCTTTGAAGCGGCCGATCTCGACCTTCTTACCCTTAAACACCGTTTCCATCAGCTCCGCCCGGTGGGCGTCGTCGCGGGCGTACACGGTCTTGCCGCCCTGGCGCAGGACGTAGAGCGGCGGCACGGCCAGATAGAGATGGTTGCCGCGGATGAGTTCCGGCATTTCCTGATAGAAGAAGGTGATCAGCAGCGAGGCAATATGGGCGCCGTCGACGTCCGCATCGGTCATGATGATGATGCGCTCGTAACGGAGGTCTTCCTCGCGGTATTTCGTCCGGGTGCCGCAGCCGAGCGCCTGGATGAGATCGGCGATCTGCTGGTTGGCGGACAGCTTTTCGCGGCTGGCGCTGCCGACGTTGAGGATTTTTCCACGCAAGGGCAGGATGGCCTGGTTGGCGCGGTTGCGGCCCTGCTTGGCGGAGCCACCTGCCGAGTCACCTTCGACGATGAAGAGTTCCGCACCCTCCGCGGTGTTCTGCGAGCAGTCGGCGAGCTTGCCGGGCAGGCGCAGCTTGCGCACCGCCGTCTTGCGGTTGACTTCCTTTTCCTTGCGGCGGCGCATGCGCTCTTCGGAGCGTTCGATCACCCATTCGAGAAGCTTTGCAGCCTCGGCGGGATTGCCCGCGAGGTAATGGTCAAAGGGATCGCGCAGGATGTTTTCGACGATGCGCTGGGCTTCGACGGTCGCGAGCTTGTCCTTGGTCTGGCCGACGAATTCCGGCTCGCGGATGAAGACCGACAGCATGCCGACCGCCGAGATCATCACGTCATCGGTGGTGATGTCCTTCGCACGCTTGTTCTGGGTCAGGTCCGCATAGTTCTTGAGGCCCTTGGTGAGCGCGATGCGCAGGCCCGCCTCATGGGTGCCGCCTTCAGGCGTCGGGATGGTGTTGCAATAGGAATGCAGTTCCGGATCGCCGCCATACCATGTGATCGCCCATTCCATCGCGCCGTGGCCGCCGGTCTTTTCGGTGCGGCCGGCGAAGATTTCGCGGGTGACCGTGAAATCCTTGCCGAGCGTGGCGGAGAGATAATCCTTCAAGCCGCCCGGGAAGTGGAAGACCGCCTTTTCCGGGATGTCGCCGCCGGGGGCCACCATGCCCGGATCGCAGCTCCAGCGGATTTCGACGCCGCCGAACAGATAGGCCTTGGAGCGCGCCATGCGGAAGATGCGGCCGGCATCGAATTTCGCGTGGTCGCCGAAAATCTGCGGGTCGGGATGGAAGCGCACCCTGGTGCCACGGCGATTGTGGACGTCGCCCAGTTCCTCCAGGCCGCCTTGCGGCACGCCGCGCGAAAAGCGCTGGCGGTAGAGTTTGCGATTGCGGGCGACTTCCACCTCGAGAAGATCGGACAGCGCGTTGACGACGGAAACCCCGACGCCGTGGAGACCGCCTGAGGTCTCGTAGGCCTTGCCGTCGAACTTACCGCCCGCATGCAGCTTGGTCATGATGACTTCGAGCGTCGACTTGCCGGGCACCTGGGGGTGATTCTCGACGGGGATGCCGCGGCCGTTGTCGGTGACGGTCAGGAAACCCTCGGCATCGAGATGGACGTCGATGAAGTCCGCATGGCCGGCAACCGCTTCGTCCATCGAATTGTCGATGACTTCGGCGAAGAGGTGGTGCATCGCCTTTTCGTCGGTGCCGCCGATATACATGCCGGGGCGCATGCGGACCGGCTCCAGGCCCTCGAGCACGCGGATCGAGGAGGCGCCGTAGTCGTCGCCGGACAATGTCGTCGGTGCTGGGCGCGGTGTCGAAGGTTCCGCCTTGAGGGCGGGCGCGGGTTCAACGGCGACCGCCTTGGCTGTCACCGGCAAATCGGCAAAAAGGTCGTTATTGTCATCCATTGGCTGCGTCGGTACTACCTGTCGGGGTGCGGAAGAGGAAGCCATACCCATCTCGTGCTGTTTCGAATCACTCGCGATTCTGCCAGAAACCCGGCTTTTTCGCGATGCCGCATGGAAACGGTCGTTTTTCACCAATGCTGCGCCGACCGGGCCATGGCAAGCTTGCGAGGCTGAAGGAACCGGATGAAACAAAGCATGTCCACAGTTCATTTCGTTTTCGGCACGGTTATTGCTCTTCTGTCAACTCTTGTCACTGTGCGGGCAGAAGCGCAGGAAGGGCCGATAAAGCCTTTCAAGGATGAGCTTTTTTCCCAGATGACGGTGCAGAAGTCCCTGGACGGCGGCGCCTACGAGGTGATCGACTACCAGGAAATGCGCGATATCAACGGCCGCGATCGCGAGCCGGAACGGCGCGTCAAGGACGAGTACGTTTCCCTGGGCGTCAGGCGCTATCAGCAGAACGAGACGCTGGACCTTTCCGGGCGGCGGCTCGATGTCACCAGGGTGGGACAGGCGGACGGCGCCGCCTTCACGGTGATCTTCATCCACGGTCGCGGCGGCGACCGCCGGCTCGGCGTCAACGACTATACGTTCGGCGGCAATTTCAACCGGCTGAAAAACCTCACTGTCGGCAATGGCGGCACCTATTATTCGCCGAGCGTCACCTCGTTCGACGACAAGGGGGTAGCCGATATCGCGGCGCTGATCCGCTATGCGTTCGACCGGTCTTCCGGGCGGCCGGTCATCCTCGCCTGCGCTTCGATGGGCGGGTTCATATGCCAGGGCATCAGCCGCGACGAACAGGCCGTCCGGCATCTGAAGGGCATGGCGCAACTCGGCGGGCCGCCCGACCCGGATCTGGCGAAATCGCCCCTGGCAAAGCACCGGTTGCCAATCTATTTCGCGCATGGCGGCAGCGACAGCGTCTACAAGTCGCAGGATCAGGAAGCGGTCTATCGCAAGCTGAAGGCAGCGCGCTACCCAACCCGGTTCACGCTGTTTGCGACGGGCAGCCACGGCACGCCGATCCGGATGGTCGATTGGAGGAAGGTCCTGAATTTTCTGCTGACCAGCCCCTGAAAGGCCGTTCGTTAACCAAGGTCCTGAACCAAAACCTGTCTTTTGCATACCAATTCGCGCAGGATATGTCTAAAACCAGTTTCCCGAATAGACGGAGGCCTCGGTTTTGCTCGTCGGAACCGAACGGAGAGGAAATATTTGCCGATGACGCCTGATGTGCGCCCGCTCGTTGCCGGAAACTGGAAGATGAACGGCACCCGCGAGTCCCTGACCGAAATCAAGACGATTGCCGATGGCGTGATGGGATCGTTGTCGGAAAAGGTCGATACGCTGATCTGCCCGCCGGCGACGCTGCTCTATGTCGCAACCGCCCTGGCGACCGACAGCCCGCTGGAGATCGGCGGCCAGGATTGCCACCAGAACCTCAGCGGCGCCCATACCGGCGATATTTCCGCGGAGATGATCGCCGACTGTTTCGGCACCTATGTGATCGTCGGACATTCCGAACGCCGCGCCGACCATGCCGAAACCGATCATCTTGTCCGCGCCAAGGCGGAAGCAGCCTATGCGGCCGGCCTGACCGCGATCGTCTGCATCGGCGAAACCGGTGACGAACGCGACGCCTACCAGACCCTCGACATCCTGAAACGCCAGATTTTCAGCTCGCTGCCCCTGTCGGCAAACGCCGCCAACACCGTCGTCGCTTATGAACCGATCTGGGCGATCGGCACCGGATTGACACCGACCGTCAAGGATATCGAAATCGCCCATGCATTCATGCGGGCAGAACTCGCCCAGCGGTTCGGCGACGAGGGCAGGGTGATGCGCATCCTCTATGGCGGTTCGGTCAAGCCGGGCAATGCCAGGGAGCTGATGGGTGTCGAGAATGTCGATGGCGCACTGATCGGCGGCGCGAGCTTGAAAGCCGAGGACTTTCTCGCCATCTATCGGGTCTATGAGGGACTGACGGCCTAAAGCTTTTTGATAAGGGCTTGGAATGCACGCGAGCCTCATGTAAAGAGCCGCCAATCTTCTTCTATTGCCTCGTCGAGGGGCAGGGATTTTTAATTCATGCAGACCGTTCTGATCGTTATTCATCTCATGATCGTGCTGGCGCTCGTCGGCGTGGTGCTGATCCAGCGCTCCGAAGGCGGCGGGCTCGGCATCGGCGGCGGCTCCGGCTTCATGTCGGCGCGCGGCACCGCCAATGCGCTGACCCGCACCACCGCCATCCTCGCGACGCTGTTCTTCATCACCTCGCTGGCACTTGGCATCCTCGCCCGGTACGAATCCCGTCCGAGCGACATCCTGAACCGCATCCCGCAGAGCCAGCAGGGCACCGGCGGCGGCATTCTCGATCAGCTCGGCCCGGCACCTGCGCCCGCTCCGGCAGGCAACGGCGTTCCCTCTGGTTCCGGCGCATCCGCTCCGGCCCAGGCAACGCCTGCGACCGGTGCAACCCCGGCTCCTGCAGCCCCCGCGACCGGTTCGGCGCCTGCCGCTCCGGCTGCACCGACGGGTGTTCCGACCGGTCAATAAGGCGCGGTCGATGTTTCAAGCTCCGGCAGGCCAAAAGCCTGCCGGTTTTATTTTGTGAAGATTCCACAGCCGTTTTTATAAAGCAGACGATTTGGGCTGGCGGAATCACCAATGAAAAGGTATCCGGTGAATCCCATGGCGCGATATGTATTCATAACTGGCGGCGTGGTTTCTTCCCTCGGAAAAGGAATTGCGGCCGCGGCACTCGGAGCTTTGTTACAAGCACGAGGTTACCGGGTTCGGCTGAGGAAGCTCGATCCTTATCTCAACGTCGACCCGGGCACGATGAGCCCGACGCAGCACGGCGAGGTTTTTGTCACCGACGACGGGGCGGAAACCGACCTCGATCTCGGTCACTACGAACGCTTCACGGGGCGTTCGGCGACCAAGACCGACAACATCACCACGGGTCGCATCTACAAGAACATCATCGACAAGGAACGCCGCGGCGACTATCTCGGCGCGACCGTCCAGGTGATCCCGCACGTCACCAACGAGATCAAGGATTTCGTCACCGAGGGCAATGACGACTACGATTTCGTCATCTGCGAGATCGGCGGTACTGTGGGCGACATCGAGGCGATGCCGTTCATGGAAGCGATCCGCCAGCTCGGCAACGACCTGCCGCGCGGCACCGCGATTTACGTCCACCTGACGCTGATGCCGTTCATTCCGGCGGCCGGCGAACTCAAGACCAAGCCGACCCAGCATTCCGTCAAGGAACTGCAGGCAATGGGGATCGCACCGGATATTCTGCTGGTGCGCGCCGACCGCGAAATTCCCGAGGCCGAACGCCGCAAGCTTTCGCTGTTCTGCAACGTGCGGGCTTCCGCCGTTATCCAGGCGCTCGACGTCGCCAATATCTACGACGTGCCGATGGCCTATCACAAGGAAGGCCTCGACAACGAGGTCCTGGCCGCCTTCGGCATCGAGCCGGCTCCGAAGCCGCGTCTGGAAGCCTGGGAAGAGGTCTGCAACCGCATCCGCACGCCGGAAGGCGAAGTGACGATCGCAATCGTCGGCAAATATACGGGCCTCAAGGACGCCTACAAGTCACTGATCGAGGCACTGCACCACGGCGGTATCGCCAACCACGTCAAGGTCAATCTCGAGTGGATCGAATCGGAGATCTTCGAGAAGGAGGATCCGGCGCCGTGGCTCGAGAAGGTTCACGGTATCCTGGTACCTGGCGGTTTCGGCGAGCGCGGCTCGCAGGGCAAGATCAATGCGGCCCGTTTCGCGCGCGAACGCAAGGTGCCGTATTTCGGCATCTGCTTCGGCATGCAGATGGCCGTCATCGAGGCTGCCCGCAATCTCGCCGGCATCGAGAAGGCGTCTTCCACCGAATTCGGCCCCTCCAAGGAGCCGGTGGTCGGCCTGATGACCGAATGGGTGAAGGGCAACGAGCTCGAAATCCGCTCGGCGGCCGGCGACCTCGGCGGCACGATGCGGCTTGGCGCCTACAAGGCGGCGCTCAAGAAGGACACCAAGATCGCCGAGATCTACGGTTCGACCGATATTTCCGAGCGTCACCGTCACCGTTACGAGGTGAATATCGACTACAAGGACCGGCTGGAAAACTGCGGCCTGGTCTTCTCGGGCATGTCGCCGGACGGCGTATTGCCGGAGACGATCGAATATCCCGACCATCCGTGGTTCATCGGCGTCCAGTACCATCCGGAGCTGAAGAGCCGGCCGCTCGATCCGCATCCGCTGTTTGCGAGCTTCGTCGAAGCGGCGCTGGAACAAAGCCGCCTCGTTTGAAGAAATCCGAAAAGGCAGGATCCCGCATCCTGCCTTTTTGCCATCAGCCGCAGACATCCTCCTTTTCGCTCTGGCGGCAGTGCTGCGACATCCCCTATGCTCACCGGAAATGCTCTTTTCATTTCAGCGGTGCGGTATGGCCATTTTCGACAGATTTTCTCTCAATGGACGCGTAGCGCTCGTCACCGGCAGCGGCCGGGGGCTTGGCCTGCAGATGGCAAAGGCTCTGGCAGAGGCCGGCGCGCATGTCGTGCTCAGCGGCCGCTCCGGCGGCATGCTGGAACAGGCCGTGACTTCCATCGCCGGCGCGGGCGGCAAGGCGAGCGCGGCCGCCTTCGACGTCGCGGATCTTGATGCCGGGCGCGAGGCGATCGCGAAACTCCACGCAGACCATGGCCGGCTGGATATCCTGATCAACAATGTCGGTGCCCGCGACCGGCGTCCGTTTGCCGCGTTCAGCGATGCCGAAATCCTGAACCTGATCCAGACCGACCTGCTCTCGGCAATCGCGCTGTCCCGCAATGCCGCTGAGATCATGAAGGCTCAGGGCCATGGCCGTCTTATCTCGGTCACGTCGATCATCGGCAATATGGCCCGTTCGGGCGATGCCATCTATCCCGTCGCCAAACAGGGCCTGACGGGCCTGGTGCGAAGCCTTGCGTCCGAATACGGCCCGTTCGGCGTCACCAGCAATGCGATTGCGCCTGGCATGTTCGCCACCGAGACCAATGCGGGGATTTCCGCGGACCCCGACATGATCGCATTCATGCGCCAGCGCGTGCCGCTGCAGCGGTGGGGCCGGCCCGAGGAGATCGCCGGCGCCGCGCTGTTCCTGGCAAGCGACGCCGGCTCTTTCGTCAACGGCCATGTGCTGACCGTCGACGGCGGCATGTCCATCCAGATGTGATCGCCAGTCACGCCGCCTGGGGCAGGGGGCCGACATAGACCGAGCGGGGCCGGATCAGTCGGCCTTCCAGCGCCTGCTCGCGTGCATGGGCGATCCAGCCGACCGTGCGGCCGATCGCAAAGACGCCGGTGAAGGCTTCTCGTGGGAATTTCAGCGCGTCGAGCAAAAGGGCGGTGTAGAATTCCACGTTGACGTCGAGCGGCCGATCGGGCTTGCGCTCCTTGAGGATGGCAAGCGCTGCCAGCTCGACGGCTTCGGCGAGGCGGATACGGTCGAGATCCACCTGACCAGTGTCGACCAACGGTTTCAGTGCACCCTTCAACGCATCGGCGCGGGGATCGCGGACGCGGTAGATACGGTGGCCGAACCCCATCAGCCGTTCCCGGCGATCGAGCGCCTGACCGAGCCAGGCCCTGGCATTGTCCTCGCTGCCGATCGCATCCAGCATGTCGAGCACCGGTCCCGGCGCACCGCCATGCAACGGCCCCTTGAGCGCGCTGATGGCAGCCAACACCGATGACGTGAGGCCGGCGCCGGTCGAGGCGACGACGCGCGAGGCGAAGGTCGAGGCGTTGAGACCGTGATCCGCGATCGTCACCAGATAGGCGTCGAGCGCGGCGATCTGTTCACGCGTCGGCAGTCTGGCATTCAGCATGGCGAGGATATCGGCGGACTGGGAAAGCGACGGGCTGGGCGCCACCGGCGTCTCTCCCTTCTGGAGCCTCAGCACGGCCGGCAGGAAGACGGCGGGAGCGGCGAGCAGCCGAAGCGTCGTTTCGAAATCCTCGCTGTCCGGCAGCCGCGCGATCAGGGCGCGCATGGCATCGACTGGCGGCAGGTTCAAAAGCGCGGCATCTGCCGCGGACACATGCGCAAAAACGTCGGCGCGGGCCTGGCCGAGGCGGGCCTTGAGATCGGCCGCGGTGACGGGATGTTGCAGAAAGCCATCCAGCAGCAATGCGGCAGCGTCTTCATAGGTCGCGCGCTCGACAAGCAGGTCGAGAGATACGCCGCGAATGACGAGGCGTCCAGCTTCACCGTCCACGTCCGAAAGCCGGGTCTCGGCGGCGATGACATCTTCAAGTCCGTTGTTTTTCATGAGTGTTTCTCCTTTACGAGCCTGATGATCCGACCTACTCTTATTGACGTCAATCTTGATGCAATCGATCAATATGAACATGCTCTGGATCACCGCCGAAGAAGCGCTCTCCCGCCTCGGGACCAAACCGCAGACGCTTTACGCCAATGTCAGCCGCGGCCGTATCCGCGCCAAGCCGGATCCTGCCGATCCGCGCCGCAGCCTCTATCAGGCCGACGACGTCAGGCGCCTCTCGGAACGGCATGCGGGGCGGCGACAATCGGCGGCGGTGGCAGCGGACGCGATCCGCTGGGGCGATCCGGTCCTGCCGACGACAATCTCGACGATTGCCAACGAGCGGCTTTTCTATCGCGGGCGCGATGCCGTCGAATTGTACGAACATGCGACGCTGGAAGAGGTCGCATCGCTTCTCTGGGATACCGAAGACGTTCAGGTCACGGCGGGCAGGGCAGGACAGAGCGGCTCCAGCCGCATGGCTACCGCCTTTGCCGGCCTCGCGGCCCGCGTGATGAGCGACCTGCCGGCGCTGCGGCGGAAACCCTTCATCCTGCGCGCCGAAGCGGCGGACGTGCTCTCGACCGTCGCCATGGCGCTTGCGCCTTGGCCGGAACCGCGGCCCTTGCATGAGCGGCTGGCACTCGGCTGGCAGCGTCCCGAGGCGGCCCAGGCGATCCGCAGGGCACTGGTGCTGGCGGCCGAACATGAACTCAACGTTTCCGCCTTTGCGGCGCGCGTGACGGCGTCGTCGGGCGCGGCACTCTCCGCTGCGGCGCTTTCCGGTCTTGCCACGCTCACAGGTCCGCGGCATGGCGGCGCCTGGACCAGCGTCCCGGTGCTCGCGGAAAAGGCGGCGTCGGTTGGCGTGCGCGAGGCGATCCGTAGCATGCTGTCCTCGGAAGGCGCGGTCAGGCCCTTCGGCCACAGGCTCTATCCGCATGGCGATCCACGGGCGCGGGCGTTGATGGCGAGTTTCGAAGCCCCGCCGCTCTATGTCTCGCTTGCCGAAGCGGGGGAGGAACTGCTCGGCGAGCCGATCAACATCGATTTCGCACTGGCATCGCTTGCCGCGACTTTCGAGCTTCCCGAAGACGCACCGCTTGTCATCTTCGCGCTTTCGCGCACCACGGGCTGGCTGGCGCATGCCATGGAGCAGGTCGAGAGCGGGCACCTGATCCGCCCACGGGCGCGTTATGCCGGCCCCGGTAGCGAATCCGGTGCATAGTGTCCTTTAAAGAACGGCGGCCTCCAAGGTTGACATGACACCACCACAATAACTCCTTTATCCTGCAAGGGAATCACGGGTGAGCATGGACGATGTTGGGTAGCGATTTCAGCTTGAGTTTGAGCCTGTTCGTGGCACAGGGGCGCGAACGCGACACGGCCGAGTTCTACAAGAACGTCTTCGGCGCCACGGAAACGAACTCGTATGAAATGTTGCGGCTGACGATGATCGAGCTGCAACTCGGACCGATCGGCATCGTCGTCTGCGGATCCGATCCGGAAAGGGAAGCCGCTCCTTCCTATCAAGGACCTTACCATCCGAAAAACGACGGCGCCGTCAGCACGATCTTTCAACTGACGGTGCCGGATGTCGAAAGCGTTGTCGATGCGGCGTTCGAATTCGGCGGCATGATGCGCGACCGGATCCAGACGGACATGAACGGCCGGCAGGTGGCCTCGATCTTCGATCCCGCGGGCCATGTCTGGGTATTGATCGAACGCGGACAGGACGAGGAATAGTTTCGTCCTAGCCGCTCGGACTCGATCAGCGGATGTCGCGATAGGCAGAAAGTGCCCGGTCGCGGGCAAAAGCGTGATCGACGATCGGCTTCGGATAGGTCTTTCCGAGCTCTATGCCCGCCTTTTCCAGGACATGCTCTGGCGCTTCGAAAGGCTTGTGGACGTATTTGCGATCCAGCCTTGCCAATTCCGGTACATGTTCCCGGACATAATCGCCATCCGGATCGAATTTCTCGCCCTGCAGGACGGGGTTGAAGATCCGGAAGAACGGCGAGGCGTCGGCGCCGGAGCCTGCGACCCATTGCCAGTTGGCGGAATTGTTGGCCGGATCCGCATCGACCAGCGTGTCACGAAACCATCTTTCGCCGCGGCGCCAGTCGATCATCAGGTCCTTGATCAGGAAGGACGCGGTAATCATGCGAACGCGGTTATGCATGAAGCCTGTGCGCCAGAGTTGGCGCATGCCTGCATCGACGATGGGATAGCCCGTCAGGCCCGCCGTCCAGGCGCTGAACTCCCAGGCGTCGTATTCCCATTTGAAGCCGTCGAACCTGTCGTCCCAGTTCCTGTCGTGAAGTTCGGGGAATTCAGCCAGCAGATTGTAGCAGAAGTCCCGCCAGGCGAGTTCGCGGCGGAAATGGGCAACATCCTCAGAAGCCTTGGGGGGCAGGCCCCGGACGGCGTGCCAGATGCGGGCGGCCGAGACCTCGCCATGCGCCAGGTGCGGTGAGAGCAGGGAGGTGGCATCGACTGACGGCAGATCCCGGCCGCGCCTGTAGTCGTGCAGTTCGCGATCGACGACGTCGGCAAGTTTTTCCTGCGCGCCCGCTTCGCCCGGCGCCCAGATTTTTCCGAAATCCGCAGCCCAATCCGGTTTCTTCGGTAACAGAGCCCAGTGATCGAGGTTCTCGGAAGGTGGAAAATGCTCGGGCGAGGGGATTTTCGTCGGCGCGTCCATGGGTTCGTGCGGTTCGCCCACCTTCTGTAGCGCGTTCCAAAATGGCGTAAACACCCTGAAGGCGCCGCCGGCACCGGTGCGGATGGATTTCGGCTCGCGCAGGAGCTGGCCATGGAAGGCGCGGATAGCGATATCGCGCTTTTTCAATTCAATGGCGATGCCCCGGTCGAACAGCGTCCGCTCATAGGCGCGGTTGACGAAGACGGTTGTTGCATTGGTCTTGCGGGCGAGATCGGCGAGCACGTCCTCGGCCTTGCCGGAGGCAAGGATGAGGTCACTGTTCAGAGACTTCAGCGATGCCTTGAGTGCTGCGAGCGAGTGATGCAGCCACCAGGCTTGCGCGGCACCGAGCGGTCCGATGTTCAGGTGTGCCGGCTCGCGGATATAGACCGGGATGACCGGGATGACCGGGCCGCCGGCCTCGATCGCAGCGTGCAGTGCCGGGTTGTCGTCTAGGCGCAGATCCTTGCGGAACCAGAGGATGGCGGGGGCCGGCTTTTCAAGAGACACGGTCTTCTCCGTTCAGGGCATTGCTGCCCCAAGGTACGGATTTCGCAGCGGATCGGATCACCGTCAGGGGCGGATCAGCAGGATCGGGCAGGGGGCACCGGCCGGCAGTTCCGGAGCATGCGCGGGGCGGATGATGAGGCCGTCGGAATGGGCGAAGATCTTCATCATCGAGGAGTCCTGCTTCCCGAACGCCTCGGCGACCAGATTGCCGTCGCGGTCCCGCGTCAGCCTGGCGCGCAGATAATCCTGGCGCTGGTCGTTGGCGCCAAGCCTGTGTGCCGTGATGCCCTGCACCTCCCGACGCCTTTCCGGCAGGTGCGCGAGCTTGCGGATCAGGGGTTCGAGGAAGAGCAGGCTGGTGACAAGGCTTGCGACCGGATTGCCCGGCAGGCCGAGGACGTGCATATCGCCGAGCGCGCCGACCATCAGCGGCTTGCCGGGCCGCATGGCGATGCGCCAGAAATCCAGTTCCATGCCGGCGGCTTTCAGCGTCGACTGCACCAGGTCGTGATCGCCGACCGAGGCGCCGCCGAGGGTCACCAATACGTCGGCCTTGGCCGCGCGGGCCTTGTCGATGGCTGCTGTGATATCCTCGGGCCGGTCGCGGACGATGCCGAGATCGAGGACCTCGCCGCCATTGTCTCGCACCAGGGCCGAAACGCCGAACGTGTTGGAGGCGATGATCTGCGCCGTTCCGGGTGTGGCGCCGGGCGGAACAAGCTCGTCGCCGGTTGCGAGGACTGCCACGCGCGGACGACGGTAGACGGGGAGCGCGCCATGGTTCATGGCGGCGGCGACCGTCAGATGCGAGAAGTCGAGCACCGTGCCAGACGGCAAGACCGCTTCGCCCTCGGCGAAATCCTGGCCGCGGGGGCGGACATGCCGGCCCTTCACGACTTCGAACTTAGTGCGAATCCGGTCGCCTTCGAGCTTTTCGGCATCTTCCTGGATGAGGATGGAATCGGCGCCTTCCGGTACCGGGGCACCGGTGAAGATGCGGACGGACTCGCCCTTGTTCAGCGTGCCTTCGAAGGCGTGGCCGGCGGCTGCGGTGCCGATCACGGTCAGTTCGGCCCCGATCGCCGGTGCGTCGGAAGCCTTGAGCGCATAGCCATCCATGGCAGACGCGTCGAAGGGAGGCTGGGTGAGGCGGGCAACGAGGTCCGCCGCAAGGACCCGGCCGTCTGCGTCACCGAGAGCGATGGTGTCCACCGCTTCGATTGGGGTCGCATGGGCGAGCAGCCGGTTCTTCGCTTCGGAAACGGGCAGCAGCGCCATGTCTCAATCCTCCGCGCGGTAGGTTCCGGATTTGCCGCCGGTCTTTTCGAGAAGGCGGATGCCGCCGATCTCCATGGCCCGGTCGACCGCCTTGGCCATGTCGTAGATCGTCAGGCAGGCCACCGAGGCGGCCGTCAGCGCTTCCATCTCGACGCCGGTCTTGCCGGTCAGCTTGGCGGTTGCGGTCACCCGAAGACCCGGAAGCTGCTCGTCCTCGGTGATATCCACGACCACTTTGGTGAGCATCAGCGGATGGCAGAGCGGGATGAGATCCGAGGTCTTCTTGGCGGCCATGATGCCGGCGAGCCGCGCCGTGCCGATCACGTCGCCCTTTTTGGCATTGCCCTCGCGGATCAGCGCGAGCGTCTCCGGCAACATGCGGACGTAACCTTGCGCGGTCGCCGAACGGGTGGTTTCGGCCTTGTCGCCGACATCGACCATATGCGCCTCGCCGGAGGCACCGATATGGGTGAGGCCCGCCATTACTCCGCCGCCTGGGCAGCAGCCTCGCCGGTCAGGAGAAGCCGGGTTGCGGCGGCTACGTCGTCCTTGCGCATCAGGCTTTCGCCGACGAGGAAGGTGTTGATGCCGACCTTTTTCAGGCGCTGGCAGTCCTCGTGGGTGAAAATGCCGCTTTCGCCGACGAGCAGACGGTCGGCCGGCACCATCGGGGCCAGCCGCTCGCTCGTTTCAAGGCTGAGCTCGAAGGTACGCAGATTGCGGTTGTTGATGCCGATCAGGGCTGAGGGGAGCTTTAGCGCCCGCTCGGTCTCTTCCTCGTCATGGACCTCGATCAGCGCATCCATGCCGAGTTCAGCCGTGACGTCGTAAAGCTCGCGCGCCTCGTCGTCGGAAAGCGAAGCCATGATCAGCAGGATGCAATCGGCGCCCCAGGCGCGGGCCTCATGGATCTGGTAGGTCTCGAACATGAAATCCTTGCGCAGCGCCGGCAACGAGCAGGCGTTGCGGGCAGCGGTGAGGAATTCCGGCGCGCCCTGGAAGCTCGGCGCATCGGTGAGAACCGAAAGGCAAGTGGCGCCACCGGCTTCGTAGGCGGCGGCAAGCGACGGCGGATCAAAGTCCGGGCGGATCAGGCCCTTGGACGGGCTTGCCTTCTTGATCTCGGCGATCAGCCCGAAGGCACCGGCATCCTGCCTGGCCTTCAGTGCGCGATGAAAACCGCGCGGGGAGGGCTGGTCTGCGGCGCGGGCCTTCAGGTCGGCAAGCGGCACGCTCGCCTTGGCAGCGGCTATTTCCTCGCGCTTGTAGGCTTCGATCTTCTTGAGGATATCCGTCATGGCCTCAATCCTTTTCGTTCGAGACGGCAACCAGACGGTCGAGAGCTGCCGCCGCTTCGCCGCCATCCAGCGAACGGGTGGCAAGCCTCATCCCGTCGGCGATCGTCTCCGCCTTGCCGGCGACGACCAGCCCGGCAGCCGCATTGCAGAGCGAAATATCGCGATAGGCATTCTTGGCACCGCCGAGCACCGCGCGCAATGCGGCCGCGTTGTGCACGCCATCACCGCCCTTGAGTTCGTCGAGCGTTGCAGGCTGCACGCCGAAATCCGTCGGGGTCAGCTCGAAGGAGCGAATCTTGCCATCCTCCAGCGCGGTCACCTGGGTAACACCCGTGGTGGTGATCTCGTCCATGCCGCCGCCGTGGACGACCCAGACCGTCTCCGAACCGAGATCGCGCAGGACTTCGGCGATCGGGCCAATCCATTTCGGCGCAAAGACGCCGAGAAGTTGGCGTTTGGCGCCGGCCGGGTTGGAAAGCGGGCCGAGCAGATTGAAGATCGTACGCGTGCCGAGCTCGACGCGGCTCGGACCCACATGGCGCATGGCCGCATGGTGCATGGAGGCGAACATGAAGCCGATGCTGGCCTGCGTGATACAGCGGGAGATCTGCTCGGGGCCGATCTCCAGGTTGACGCCCAGAACGCCAAGCGTATCGGCCGTGCCGGATTTCGAGCTCAGCGCCCGGTTCCCGTGCTTGGCGACAGGGACGCCGCAGCCGGCCACGATCAGGGAGGCGAGGGTGGAGATGTTATAGGTGCCGAGACCATCGCCGCCCGTGCCGACGATGTCGATGGCGTCGGCCGGGCCGGAGACGGGCAACATCTTCGACCGCATGGTTTCGACCGCGCCGGTGATCTCGGCAACCGTCTCGCCGCGTACGCGCAGCGCCATCAGGAAGCCGCCGATCTGAGACGGCGTCGCCTCGCCGGACATCAGGATCTCGAAAGCGCCGCGCGCCTCTTCGTGACTGAGGCTCTCGCCATTGGCAACCTTGGCAAGCAGGGGTTTCAGCTCAGGCATGGTCGGCCGTCCCTCTGGTTTACTGGAGCATGGCCTGGTCGACCACGCTCTGGTTGACGGACACGCCGTAGCTGGTCTTCAGACTGTTGACCATCTGATCGAGCATGTCGTCGCCGGCCGCGTTCGCCATCTGCTGCAGCTGCTGGTCGCCGGAAACAGCGTCCGTCGTCGCCTGGTCTACGGCGGTAACCTTCATCAGAAGGCGGCTTTCACCGTCGGAACCGATCGCGGTGGCTGTCGTATTGACCGGGCCGGAAAAGGCCGCCGAAATCGCCTCGTTGCCGAAAATCGCATCCTCGGCGCCGCGGCGCAGGCCCTGCTTGTTTTCGACCGCTACGCCAAGTTCGGTGGCGATGGCGGCAAGCGTCTCGCCCTTGTCGAGGCGGCCCTTCAGTTCGGTCGCGCGGGCGGTGAGCGCCTGGCGCTGCTGTTCTGCGGTCCAGTCGGCAACGGCCTTTTCGCGCACATCGGCGAGCGGGCGGTCGCGCTCGGGCACGATGTTGCGCACCTCGAACCAGACATAACCGTCATTGCCGAGGTTGACCGGAATGGTGTCGGCGCCCGGCTCGGTACGGAAAACATCGCCGAGCAGCGCGGTGGAAGCCGGCAGTTCGGTGATGCGCTGCTCCTTCTCGTCGCGGCCGGAGGCATCGGATGTCACGGTGACGGCCTTGAGGTTGAGCGCCTTGGCAGTGTCCTCGAGCGGGGTGCCGCCGCTGCGCATGTCCTCGAAACGGTCGTGAACGCTCAGCACTTCCTGCGACGCGGAAGAGACGGCAAGCCGCTTGCGGATATCTTCCTTGACCTCGTCGAACGAACGCGTCGTCTCCGGGCGGATATTGGTGACGCGCAGGATGACCGGGCCGAAAGTGCCGTCGATGACCGGCGTCGTCCCGCCGCTGGCAGCGACCTTGAATGCCGGATCGGCAAAGGCCGGATCGGGCACGTTGTCCCTGGTGAAATCGCCGAGCAGAACGTCCGTCGCGGTCTTGCCCTGATCCTTGATGATCTGGTCGAAGGTGGCGGTACCGTCCTTCAGCTGCGTTGCGGCGGCCTGCGCCATTTCCTTGTTGGGGAAGGGGAGCTGCTCGATCGTGCGCGTTTCGTGGGTCTTGAAGCTGTCCTTGCGCTTGTCATATTCGGCGCGCGCCGCTTCGTCGGTGATCGAAGATGCGTCGGCGATATCGCCCGGCTGCAGCTTCACATAGGTGAAGGTGCGGTATTCGGGTGCGCGGTAACGGGTCTTCACGCCCTCGAACCATGCCGCGAGTACATCGTTTGCCGGCGCCTTCACCGGATCGATATTGGCGTTGGACAGCAGGACGTAGTCGATCGAGCGGGTTTCGTCGCGATAGCTCTTCAAGGCATCGACCAGCACTTTCGGCGGCTGGAAGCCGTCCGAAACCGCCTCGACGATCTGGCTGCGGACCGCGACCTTGCTGCGCTCCTTGATGTAATCGTCTTCGCGAATGCCAGCATTGCGCAGGCGCGAGGTGAAGAGGTTGCGATCGAACTGGCCATTGACGCCCTTGAAGGCCGGGTCTTCGGCGATCAGGTTGGCGAGACGGTCTTCCGACAGGCCAAGGTTCATGTCGTCAGAAAGCTGATCGAGCGCGGCCCCGGCTGCGAGCTGGGTGAAGACCTCGTTCTGGATGCCGAAGGCGCGGGCCTGCTCGGCCGTCAGCTGTGTCCCGAACTGGCGGCTGAGATTGGCGATCTGCCGCTGATAGGCGAGGCGGAATTCCTCGCTCGAAATCTGCTGGTCCCCGACGGTCATCACCGTGTTGCCGCCGGTCGTCACCAGCGACTGAGAAGCACCCCAGACGGCAAACGAGGCAACCAGAAGCAGGAGAAGCGACTTGGCAACCCAGGAGCGGGCGGCGTTTCTGAGGGAATCAAGCATCGATCAACTTACCTTGCGAACAGTCCTACCGCCCGGAAAAGGCGGATTGAAGGACTGTCTCTAAATCAAACCGAGATAGAAATGAAGGCGTGCCGACGGAAAAGCGAAAACGATCCGGACAATGCCGACCAAGCGGCCTCTCCGCAACTATCCTTACCCTTGCGGGCGGTCTACTTGGTGAAGATGAAGAAGGCTCCGAGCGCGATGAAACCGAAGCCGACGATCTGCTTCCAGTGAATCGGTTCGCCGAGATAAAGCACGGAGAAAATGACGAAGACCGAGAGCGTGATGATCTCCTGAATGGTCTTCAGCTGCGCTGCATTGAAGTAACCGTAGCCGATACGGTTTGCCGGCACCTGGGCGCAATATTCGAAGAAAGCGATGCCCCAGCTTACCATGATGACGAGATAAAGCGGCTTGCTCTCGAATTTCAGATGCCCGTACCAGGCAAACGTCATGAAGACGTTCGACAGAATCAGAAGGCCGATGGTGAGGAAGGGCGTGGCGCTTGCGAACATGATGGGAGAATCCGTGAGGGCTGCTAATGCCGTACGGCAATCATGTTCGCACGCAAAAGACAAGCATGTTCCAGCCCCCGAGCAGCGCGGACGATCTAGTGAAACGTTTCCGGACGGACTTCGTCCTCGAGAATGCGGAAGGCTTCGTAGAGCGCCTCGACCAAAATATCGGTCAGCTTGTCCGCGTCGTTGTCCTGAAGAAACAGCGCGAGCGACTGTTCGGACGGCTGGTGGCCATTGGCTTCGTTCGACATATCATTGTCCTCAATCTAAACCGGAATCATTCCGGGTGAGGCTGACGTTAGGGACGCTTGCTTGCGCCGAGCTTGACGAAGAGACCAACGGTCGAAAGCCTCAACGAGAGAGGGAACGGGCATCCGTCGCCGACGTTCCCGTGTGAATTCATGCTGAACCGCGACTTGCGGGGCTGCCCAAGCTAACCGGCGTGTCTCATCTGAGCGAGCAGTTTTTTGCGAAAGACTTCGGCTGGCGTTCGATAGCCAAGACATTTGCGCGGTGTCGCATTGAGCCGATTGCAGATCTCGATCAGATCGGCGTCTGTGACCGACAGTGGATCGACCTCTCTCGAAAGCCATTTCCTTACCCTGCCGTTGGTGTTCTCGACCGTGCCCTTCTGCCAGGGTGATTGTGGATCGCAGAACCACGTTTGGGTGCCGATGCTGGCCTGGAGATACGGCCAGTCGGTGAACTCCGTGCCGCGGTCGAAGGTGATCGAACGGCGGGCAAGATGGGGTAGGGCCTTGAGGGCGTGTATGAGGCCGTCCATAACAGGCCGGGACTGCCGATCATTGTTGCGCAGAAAGATCGCAAAGCGGCTGACCCGCTCGACAAGCGACGTCACATTGGCCTTTCCGAACTTCTTGCGGAACTGGATCAGATCGCATTCCCAATGGCCGAACTGCTTGCGATCGGCAACGACGCCTGGGCGGCGCAGGATGTTCAAGTCCGGGCTAAACCTTTGGCCGTGCTTGCGTCTGGCGTGTCGTGGTCTGCGCCTGGCACGATGCTCCGGCAAATGCCGCCACAGCTTGATGGCATGGCCGTCGGCCGAATAGGCGAACTTGTAGATCGTCTCATGGCTCACCGAGATCGGATGACGTTCCAGCCGCATTCGGCCGGCGATCTGCTGCGGTGACCAGCCGTGAACGATCCGCTCGATCACCGATTGTCGAACGTGTGAGAAGCATGCAAGCTTCCGCAGCTTCGCACGACGTTCGCAAGCCATCTCATGCGCCGTCACGCAATAATAGTCGCTGAGATCAGGTATCTGCTTGTCGACGAACATATTGCGTCTAACTTCACGAAAGATCGTCGAACGATGTCGTCCGAGCTTCTCGGCGATGACCGCGACACTGAGGCCAGCCGTCCTCCAGCGAGCAATCTTACGGCGTTCGTCCAATCCAATCTGGGAGTAGGTGCGGTTCATTGCATCTTCCTTGCGAGTGATAACCCATTGGCATCATTCGCAAGTCGCACTTCATCCTTGAACCCACCCCGAATTGATACAAATATCGCATAAGATAGATTATGGAACCAACCGATATATCCAAAAGCCCTGGAAACCAAGGATTTGCGGCCATTCCGTCGACCCGGCAAGAGATCAGAGATCGAAGGCAACCTCGAACGCGAGACCGTCATAGGCCGGTTCGACATGCTGCGGCGTTTCGGCCATCACCGTGTCGTAGTCGAGCGGAAGATGCATATGCGTCAGGATCGCGCGTTTCGGCGCAAATTTCGCAATCCATTCGAGCGCCTGTTCGAGCGACAAATGGCTCGGATGGTATCTGTACTGCAGCGTATCGATGATCAGCACGTCGAGCCCGCCGAGCCTCGAGACGCTCTCAGGCGGAAAATCGCTGACATCGCTGCAATAGGCCACGTCGCCGATCCTGAAACCCAGCGAATGGATGTCGCCATGGACCTGCAGATGCGGCAGGAAACCGATCGGTCCGCCCGGCCCGTCCACGACGATCGGCTCGTCCATCGTCTCGATCAGGAACGGCCGGACGATCGGCGGATAGTTGCCGCCGGGCGGCGTTTCCAGGCAATAACCGAACCCCTGGCGGATCCGGCCCATGGTGACCGGGTCGGCGTAGATCGGGATGCGATGGTGCTGCAGGATGAAATAACCGCGCAGGTCGTCGATGCCATGCAGATGGTCAGCGTGCGCATGGGTATAGAGAACCGCATCGACCCGCTGGACCTTGGCCGCGATCATCTGTTCGCGAAAGTCCGGACCGGTATCGATGACGACAACGGTGCTGCCGCCATCGGGCGCGATCTGCTCGACCATGAAGGCGGCACGCGTGCGGCGGTTCCTCGGGTTACTCGGATCGCAGGCGCCCCAGTCGCCATTCAGCCGCGGCACGCCCGGCGACGACGAGCAGCCCAGAATGGTGAAGCGCCGCCGATACCTCGCCACAGGTCAAAGCCTCGGCATCTTGGAAAAGACGCGGAACGCGTTCTCCGTGGTGATCCGGGCCATCTCGTCGTAGGTGACGCCCATGCATTCGGCCAGCACCTCGGCCGTGTTGACCACATAGGACGGCTCGTTGCGCTTGCCGCGCCAGCGTTTTGGCGCAAGATACGGCGCGTCGGTCTCGACCAGCAGCCGGTCGAGCGGCACGGCTCTGGCAATCGTCCTCAGGTCTTCCGACTTAGGAAATGTCAGGATTCCTGAGAAAGAGACATATCCGCCGAGCTCGACGCCGATGCGGGCAAGGTCAGCGCCGGACGAGAAACAGTGCAGGATGAAAGGGAAGGCCCCCTTCCCGCTTTCCGCCGTCAGTATCTCGGCCATGTCCTCGTCGGCGCTGCGGCTATGGATGATGAGCGGCAACCCGGTCTCGCGGGCGGCCGCGATATGGCGGATCAGCCCGGTCTTCTGGTCGGCCGGCGTCTGCGTGTCGTAGAAATAGTCGAGCCCGGCCTCACCGATCGCGACGATCTTCTCATGCGCATTGGCGAGCCGCACCAGGTCTTCGGTCTGGATGTCCAGTTCCTCGCCGGCATTGTTCGGATGCGTGCCGACCGAGCAGAAGACGGACGGATATTGCTCGGTGATGGCCAGCAGTCCGTCCAGTTTTCGAACCCGTGTCGAGATCGTCACCATCTGGCCGACGCCGGCCTCGTGGGCGCGCGACACGATCGCGTCACGCTCCTCGGCGAAATCGGCAAAATCCAGGTGACAATGGGTATCGATCAGCATGGATAAGGCCTTATGCGCTCGCTTCCGGAGCCACATAACGCGGGAAAACCGGCGTCGGGGCTTCGAGCGGCGTGCCGGGCTTCAGGCGACCGGCTTCGCCAAGCGCCGCAAAATCCCGTTTCTCGGCCGGAGAAGCCACGAGGTCGAGCAGCTTGGCAGACGAGTCCGGCATGAACGGCTGCAACAGGATGGCGATCTGGCGTACGACTTCCGCCGTCACGTAGAGCACCGTGCCCATGCGGGCCGGATCCGTCTTCTTCAGCACCCACGGCGCCTGCGCCGCGAAATAGCGGTCCGTCTCGGAAACGATACCGATGATGGCCGCAAGAGCGCGGTTGATGAGCTGCTTGTCCATTTCCTCGCGGCAGACGGCGATCAGCCCGTCGGCAGCCGCAAGCAGTTCCTTGTCGGCATCGGTGAGTTCGCCCGGTTCCGGAACATGGCCGTCGCAATTCTTGACGATCATCGACAGCGAGCGGCTGGCAAGGTTGCCGATGCCATTGGCCAGATCCGCATTGACGCGGGTCGCGATCAGCTGGTCGTTGCAATTGCCGTCCTGGCCGAAGGAAATCTCGCGGCAGAGGTAATAGCGCACGTAATCAAGCCCGAACTTCTCCAGAAGCTCGAACGGATCGACGACATTGCCGACCGACTTCGACATTTTCTCGCCGGCGTTGAGCACGAAGCCGTGTGCGAAGACGCGCTTCGGCAGCGGCAGCTTGGCAGACATCAGGAAGGCCGGCCAGTAGACCGCGTGGAAGCGGATGATGTCCTTGCCGATGATATGCACGTCCGCCGGCCAGTATTTGGCGCGCGGGCCGTTCGGGTCTTCCATATAGCCGGTGGCGGTGATGTAGTTGGTCAGCGCGTCGACCCAGACATACATGACATGCGCCGGATCGTTCGGTACCTGGATACCCCAATCGAACGTGGTGCGCGACACCGACAGGTCCCGCAGGCCGGATTTCACGAAGGAGATCACCTCGTTGCGGCGCTCGTTGGGGCCGATGAAATCCGGGTTTTCCTCGTAATGCTTCAGCAGCCTGTCGCCATATTCGGAGAGCTTGAAGAAGTAGCTGGACTCCTCAACCCACTCCACCGGCGTTCCCTGCGGCCCGTAGCGGACGCCATCGCGGACCGACGTTTCGTCCTCGGCATAGAACGCTTCGTCGCGCACCGAATACCAGCCGGCATAGGTATCCTTGTAGATGTCGCCATTGTCGGCCATCCGGTTCCAGATATTCTTGGAGGCCTCGTGGTGGCGCGGCTCGGTGGTGCGGATGAAATCGTCGTTGGACGCATTCAGCAGCTTGCCCATCGCCAGGAACTCACCGGAGTTGCGTTCGGCAAGGGCCTCCGGCGCGATGCCTTCGGCGCGCGCCGTCTGCTGCATCTTCTGGCCATGCTCGTCCGTGCCGGTCAGGAAGAAAACATCCTTGCCGTCCAGGCGCTGGAAGCGCGCCATGGCATCCGTCGCGATCAACTCGTAGGCATGACCGATATGCGGCTTGCCGTTCGGGTAGGAAATCGCGGTGGTGATGTAATAGGGCGTCTTGTCGGACATCAGGGGCACTCGGACACTTGGATTTGGATCATGCCGCTCTTAGCGCATGTTTCGCGGATGCGAAACACAAAGTTCCTTATGAGGTTCCCGCCCCTGCCCTCGGTTCAGCGCCGCGCAGCATCGAGGATCGACAGGATCGTCTGCTTGCGGTCCAGATTATAGGCCTGGGCGATGGTGATCTTCTCGGTCATGTCGCTGACGAGTTTCGCCTGCCTGTCGGCCGTCGGAAGATCGCCCGCAAGGGCCGCGTTGCGCGCTTTGTCGATCAGGTGATCGCTCAAGTGCTCTAGGAAAAAGCCGAAGATCACTTCGCTGTCCTTGCCGGACAGCACGTCCGCCAGCCGGTGCATCGCCTTGCGGGCCGTCGGACCGTCGGCCGCGATCACCTCGTCGAAGGCGGAAATGATCTCTGTGCCGCCGTAGTTCAGGAGTTTCAGCGCCTGGGAAACGCTGCCCTTGGACATGCCGAGCACCATCTCTTGCGTCTTGCCGCCGTCGAGCGGCATGCCAAGGCCTGCAAGCGCCTTCGAAAGGTCCTGGTCACCGAGTGGAGACAGCCGCAGCGACTGGCACCGTGAACGGATCGTCGGCAGCAGTTTTCCGGGCGCGTGGGAGAGGACCAGGAAGAGTGCCCGCCGGGGCGGCTCCTCGAGGATTTTCAGGATGGCGTTTGCCGCATTGCGGTTGAGGTCGTCGGCCGGATCGATGATGACGATCCGCCAATTGCCGGTGCCGGAAGTCTGCGAGAAGAAATGCCCGGCCCTGCGCACCTCGTCGACCGTGATCGCGGTTTTCGTCTTGCCGGTCTTTTCGTCCACCGGGCGCGCCAGATGCAGCAGGTTGTGCGAGGCGCCGGAAGCGATCTGCCGGCTGACGGATGAATTGAGGTCGGGATCGGCGAGGCGGTCCGGCGCAGTCGCCGGATCCGGATGCGACAGAACATGATTGGCGAAACGGAAGGCGAGCGTCGCCTTTCCGATGCCTTCCGGACCCTCGATCAGGATCGCGTGATGGCCCTTGCCCGACTGGTAGCTGCGGGCAAGAAATTCCTCGGCGGCCTGATGTCCATAGAGATGCGGATTGCGCGCCGGCGGCACGGCGCCTTCCAGAATGCCGGCGGTTTCCTCGCTCATCCGACGGATTCCGCGCTGCTCTTCTGGGTAAAGCTCAGTTCTCGCACCAGCGGCTCGACGATCGCGAAAATCTCCTCGGCGATCTCGTCTTCCGAGCGCTCGGCGTCGACCACGTGGCAGCGTTCCGGTTCCGCCTCGGCGATTTCGAGATAGGCCTCTCGGCGTTTTTCGTGGGTTTCGATCTCTTCGCGCTCAAAACGATCGGGCGCGCTGTCGGCGCCGCGCTTGCGGGCGCGTTTCAGCCCCACTTCGGCGGGCAGGTCGAGGATCAGCGTGCAATCCGGCACGACACCGTTGATCGCCACCCGCTGCAGCGCCTCGATGTAATCGGGCTCCAGATTGCCGGTGACACCCTGGTAGACTCGCGAGGAATCGATGAACCGGTCGCATAACACGATGGCGCCGCTTTCGAGCGCCGGCCGGATCACTTCCTCCACATGGTCGTTGCGGGCCGCGGCAAACAGGATCGCCTCCATCCGCACGCCGAACTCTTCCGCAGCCCCCGAGAGCAGAACATGGCGCACGGCCTCCGCCCCCGGCGAGCCGCCAGGCTCGCGGGTCATCAGCACATCATGGCCGCGGCGGCGCAGCTGATCCGCCAGCCGGCGAATCTGGGTGGACTTGCCAGCTCCCTCGCCGCCTTCGAAAGTTACGAACAATCCGAAATGTTCTGCCACGCGTCTTTCCGCACTCATTTTATGCTTCATCTTATAACGCATATGGGTGCGTTGCGAAACATCGTGTTGTCAAAGCCAGAAGAACATCAGTTCCAGCAGCGCGTCCGTCGCCTGGCTGACGAGGCTGCCCGTTCCGACCGATTTCGCGGTCACCAGCGGCACTTCCCGCACCACCCGGTCGCCTGCGGAAATCCTGAGCACGCCCACATCCTGGCCTTCGGTCACCGGAGCCCTGAGCGGCCAGCGATAGACGATTCGGCCTGAGAGCCGGTCGGGATTGTTGGCCGGCAGATAGATATCGACCGGCTCCCGGGCGACGAGATCCACATGGCTCGACGTGCCGCCATAGACACTCGCCTGGCCGATCACCTCGCCCTGCTTGAACAGGACCTTGGTCTCGAACGAGGAAAGCCCCCATTCGAGCACTCGCCTCGCCTCCTCCAGCCGCTCCTTGTCGCTCGCGAGCCCACCCATGGCAAGGAAAAGCCGAGTGCCGTTGCGTGCCACAGACGCCACCAGCGCATAACCCGAACCTTCGGCAAAACCGGCCCCAAGCCCGTCGACACCGATATTGAGCGAGAAAAGCGGGTTCTTGTTGCGCTGGAAGATCTTGTTCCAGGTGAAATCCGGCTGCGCATAGATCGGATAGAATTCCGGATATTCGCGAAAGATATGACGAGAGAGTTCGACGAGATCGCGGGCGGTCGTGCGGCTCTCCGTATCCGGCAGGCCGGTGGAATTGCCGAAGACGGAACGGCCGAGCCCGAGATCCTTGGCGCGCGCAGTCATTCGGGCTGCAAATTCGGCTTCGGAACGGGAGATGCCTTCCGCCAGCACGATGCAGGCATCATTGCCGTTCTGGACGACGACGCCCCTGATGAGGTCGTCGACACGGATCTGGGATTTCAGCGCCGCGAACATGGTCGTGGTGCCCGAGGGCGCGCCGCCGGTGCGCCAGGCAAACTCAGAGACGGGAAAGATGGTCTCGCGGCTGATCTCGCCCCGCTTCAGCGCACTGAAAACGAGTTCCATGGTCATCAGCTTGGCGAGCGAGGCCGGCGGGAAGCCCTGGTTTTCGCCTGAGGCGAGCAGCACCGTGCCGGTCTTTGCCTCGACCATGTAAACCTGCTTCGCCTTGGTCACGAAGGCGGGCGGCGGTTCCTGCGCGTTGGCGGCTCCCGAGAGCGCGCCCGTTTGCAGGAATACTTGCAGCAATACCAGGCAAAGCAGAATCAACAGGCGCCGCATGATCACCCCACGAACGGTCTCACCTATGCGTAGCAGTGGCGATTGCACCCCGCAATCGCCCATGAATTAGCGCACGGGCTTTTGAGCGGCCTTGGGACCTTCCAGCACCATGTTACCGAACACGACCTGCGGAGTTTTTGCCTGCGGCGTGGATGAATAGGCGGCTTCCAGGCCCCGCCCCTGCGGTGGCCGCGCCTGAGCTTCGACGGGATAGGATGAAGCAACCTGCCGGTTCTGCGCGGGGGCACCCCCGGCAACCGGCCGCTCGACCGGATGCGGACCGACCTGCGGCAATGTCGAGAAATTCTCGAAGGCCTCGAAGGCCTGGGGCGCGGAAGCGGCCGGCGCCAGGCCGCTCGGGGTTCGGCCTGAAAGCGCGATCGGACGCGGCATGGCCGAGCCGTAGCTCTGAAGCTGGTCGCCCAGCGTCTGGTTCGACGCGACCATCACGCCGGTTGCGATCTGGCCTTCCGGCCGGATCGACGGCAGGCGGTCGCCCTTGCGGATGTAGGATGCCATCAGGAACGGCATGTCCTTCCCATCCATGCGGGCGCGGCCGACATATTGCACGTTGACGCGAGCCGTGCCGATCCGCTTCATGTCGAGCATCTCGGCGGTCTTGTCGGAAACGTCGATGATGCGGCCTGGATGATAAGGGCCGCGGTCGTTGACCCGGACGATGACGGAGGTGCCGTTGTCGATATTGGTCACGCGCGCATAGCTCGGCAGCGGAAAGGTCGGATGCGCGGCCGACAGGTGGTCGCTGTCATAGACTTCGCCATTGGCGGTCAAGCGGCCATGGAAGGCCGAACCGTACCAGGAGGCAAGGCCGCTTCTGTTGTAATTGGGATCTTCTTTGGGAACATAGGTCTGGCCTTTCACCTCATAAGGTTGCCCGACCATGAAGCGCCCGCCCCCCTTCGGCACGGGCCGGCCGTCGCCGACCACGCGCGGGCTCGCCTTGACCCCATATTCCTTTTCGGAAAAATACTCTTTGCTTCTGGGCTTATTAGGCTTCGGTGCCTCGGTCGTGGCACAGGACGCCATCCCCGCGCACACCATCGTCATCCCGAGCCATTTCGCACCCAGCGAAAGCTTGCCGCCACTCACACCCAAACTCATCCGTCCCATGCCGCCTTCACTGCAACAGACTGCAACCGGCCCTCGCGACCGCACAGCCTTCCACAGCCATTGAACCAGTCCGGGACATACCCCTATGCCGCCGGACACAATGGAAGCGAACTTTTGCTAGCATCGCGGCAAAAATGCGAATGAAAACGGGGGGAAAGATAAAATTCTATTTGATATGGTTAATCATTCACTAACAACGGCCGCCACGGGCCAAGCTTAGCTCCACCGGAGTCCAGATACTGCACAGTCAAAGTTCCGGATCATCATGCCATCGTGTCTGGAAAGACAGGTGACCGGTAAATACCGCCTGCCCATATTCGTTACGCACCTCGATGGAGATCGACCCCTTCCCCCGGCCCGGGAACTCCTCGCGGGCGATGTCCGCCAATATCCGGCTGACCTCGCGGCTGATCTCCTCGCGGGTCGATATTTCCTGACCGTCATTGTCACGCACAGGCCCGTCGCCATTGATCAAATCGAAGAAATATCGCGCCATGCCTTGCTCACTGCTTTGAGTATTTATCGACCGAATTTCCTTTGGCGGCATTTGTTCCCGCCCGATGTCAGCGTTTCGGAGGGATCTATATAGCTTGCTCATCCGTTCTTGCCTTGGATACTGATAGCCGCAGAGGAAAACCGTGATCGACTCCTTGCTTCTCAACCTGGAACAGCATGACCTTCTCACCGATGAAGAGCGCGACATCCTCAGGCGTATCACGGGTCGTGAAAGACGTTTCTTGGCGGGAGAAGACTTGGTGGTCGAGGGGTCGCGGCCCGGCTACAGCAGCCTGCTCGTGGACGGCTTCGCGGCCCGTTACAAGCTCACGGCAGAAGGCACCCGGCAGATCACCGCGATCCACGTCGCCGGCGACTTCGTCGACCTGCACGCCTTCCTGCTGAAAACCATGGATCACGGCGTCGTTGCGCTTTCTCCATGCCATGTCAGCCTTTGCGACCATGCCGACCTGAAGCAGGTGACGGAACAACAGCCGCACCTGACCCGGATGTTGTGGCTCGATACGCTGATCCACGGCTCGATCCATCGCGCCTGGATCGTCGCCATGGGGCGGCGCTCCAAGACCTCCCATCTCGCCCATATTCTTTGCGAGCTCTACGTCCGGCTGGGAGTGGTCCGCCGCACCAACGGCTGGACGTTTCATCTTCCGCTCTCGCAGGGTGAGATGGCTGATGTGCTTGGATTGTCGCTCGTTCACATGAACCGCGTCATCCAAACGCTCAGGCGAGAACGCCTGATCTCCTGGTCCAACCAGACGATCACCACTCTCGACTGGGAACGGTTGCAGGAGGTGGCCGAGTTCGACCCCACCTATCTCAGCCTGTCCGTGGAGCCGCGGTGACGACGCGTAAGGGGAAAATCATGGCGCGGTATCATGATACGCCAACAATGGCGGAAGACCGGTCACCTGCTGAACCTGATGTATGGCAAGCCTCTACCCAACCGGCCTTCTGCGATCACCCCACCACCCCAGACACATAGGCGGGGTCAAACTTCGCGCAATGCTAGTTGAGCCTCGACACGCTGCGGAAGTTCGTCATAATCCCGTCAGTTATTCCGGGGGATTTTATGAAGTACTTTTTACTTGCTGTTTCAGCGTTTGCCTTGACTGCCTGCCAGACCCAAACGCCAGACGAATGGAAGATACATAGATCAATCAGAAATTCAGCTGAACGTAGCTGTCACGACAAGCAGGGGACGGACCTCTATTCGAAATGCGTTGAAGACGGGGTACAAGCAGGAACCAAATTCGTGAAAAGCATCCTGCCTCGCTATCGCGAGCCAGCGAGGCGTTGATTGCCGGGCGCAATTGTTGCTCAAAGAGAACCCCGCTGACTAGGCGGGGTTTTGAATTGCGGCCGACCGATTGGGGTGTTGAGGCATCCGGACGGCGCCGCAGCCACACGCCCGGTGGCCGCTCCATGGCTTATCTGCATGCTCTTCGCACACCCAGCCTGTAGCCCCGCCATCGCCACGTGTTTCCATGCCCACATTTTCGCACCTCGATGCCCGCATTTATGCCCGCAAACATGTGGGCATTGGTGCGAATGGATGCGAAAGCATGCACATAACTGGCACGCAAATGGCCGATGTTACAAGGGGCAAAGCGAGGCTATGCGAGCATATGCGAGGCAGGGCTGGCGGGCCGTGCCCGACGAAGATGAGCACTACGTCTGCGCTATAGCGCTCTAGTGCCGCTTTTGATCACGGCTTGGGGCCGAGCATCGATTCTCGACTGCAGCAAGGATGGTCGCACAGCATAGGCTATTGCTGCGCGCCCACGATTGCTTCGGTCAGCCGGGTTCCCATTCTGACGCGCTTCGGGGCGATCTGATCACACGGAAAAACCGTCGTACTCAGTGATGAGCGCGACGACGAAATCCATCACAGCGCGGACGGAAGGCGTCTTGCGCAAATCGCGATGGACGAGAAGCCAGATGTCCCGGGAGAACGACGGAATGTCTTCCCCAATCCGCACGAGGTCCGGGTCGGCGTCTCCTAAAAAGTTGGGCAGTCCGGCGACGCCGGCGCCCGCCCGCGCCGCAATGTGATGCCCGCTGATGTCGTTCAACTCACACGCGACCGGCCGTGCGCCAGCAATGCCGAGCAACCATTTCTGCTGCGGCATGTCGGCAAAGCTCTCGTCGTATGCGATAAATTGCCATCGATCCGGCACATCGCGATGCGCATAGTCGCGGCGCGCGTAGAGGCCGAATGGCATCACCCCAAGTTTTCGCGCGAAACTGCCGGTCTCCTCGGGGCGCACCAGCCGGAGAGCCACATCCGCCTCCCGGCGGCTGAGCGATACCTGCTGCGCCTGCGCGGCGAGAGAAAGACGAATATCCGGATAGCGGGACCGGAAGTGCGCGAGATGCGGTGCCAGCAGATGCGCCGCCAGCACCGGCGGAGCGGTGAGCGTGACCTTGCCAATGAGAGGCGTATGCGCAGCCCGCGCAATCCGGGCAACGCCATCCGCTGAACTTTCCATCGCGAGGGCCTGATCGAAGACTTGGCTGCCAATCGCCGTCAAGCGACAGGATCGCGGCAGGCGGTCGATCAACGCCACATCCAGTTCGGCTTCAAGCGCGGCCAGCCGACGGCTGACCGTGGCGTGGTCCACCTTCAAGGCGCGAGCCGCACCGGACAGGGTGCCACTGCGCGCCACTGCCAGGAAATGACGAAGATTTTCCCAATCGGCCATCTGTGCGATTTCTCAAGGTTCACTGGCATATATACTGAATTTTCGCACAGAAATCCTCGGCGTAATTTCGAGACAGATTATTTTCTTAAGGTTGTCTCGATGTCTGTCTCTTTTCCCCTACACCCACGCATTACGCTTGCCGCCGCTGCGCTTGGCTTCGTGGTCGTCCTTCTCGACGTCAGCGTCGTCAACGTCGCACTTGATGCCTTGCGCACGAGCTTCTCAACCGACGTCGCAGGCCTCCAATGGGTCGTCAATGCCTACACGCTCGTCTTCGCCGCCCTGCTGCTCATGGCCGGAGCACTGGGCGACCGCTTTGGCGCGCGGGCCATCTTCATCACCGGCTTCGTTCTCTTCACATTCGCATCGCTTGGGTGCGGGCTGGCGCCGACGCTTGCGACGCTGGTCACGGCGCGCCTCGCGCAAGGCGTCGGCGCCGCGCTGCTGGTCCCGAACTCGTTGTCGTTGCTCCAGCAGGCTTTTCCCGACAAGGAACAGCGGAACCGCGCGGTCGGCTGGTGGGGGGCCGCAGGCGGCATTGCGCTGGCGACCGGCCCGGTAGTCGGCGGCTTTCTGGTGACGCATTTCGGCTGGCGCAGCGTCTTCCTGATCAATATTCCGGTCGGGCTCGTCGGTCTGGCCCTGATCCTGCGCTATTCTGCGCCAAGTCCCAGGAACGAGGGCCGCTCGCTCGATCTGCCTGGTCAGGCCGCCGCCATCATTGCACTCGCATCGCTGGCAACAGCGCTGACGGATGCGGCGCAACTTGGCTGGACGCATCCACGGATTCTCGTGACCCTTATCGTAGCCATCCTCGCCGCAACAGGCTTCCTCCTGATCGAAGCGCGCAGCCGCGCGCCGATGCTGCCGCTGGCATTCTTTTCCAGTTCTGCCTTCTCGATTGCCTCGATCACCGGCGTCGTCGTCAACTTCGCCTACTATGGCCTGATCTTCGTCTTCAGCTTGTTCTTCCAATTGGAGCAGCATCTTTCGCCGCAGGAAACCGGCATGGCCTTTCTGCCGATGACCGTCGTCCTGATGGTCATGAACATCATCGCAGGCCGGTTGATCACACGCCTGGGCGCGCGCCGGCTCATGGTGTTCGGCCTTCTTCTGGCAGCGACCGGATATCTTCTGCTGATCCCGGTCAGTGTCGGCGGCTCCTATTGGCAGCTGGCCATGCCCATGCTGATGGCGGCGAGCGGCATCGCGCTGATGGTGCCGACGATGACGAATGTGACCCTCTCCTCGGTCGATCCATCACGGGCGGGCATCGCGTCGGGGGTTCTCAACACGGCGCGGCAAGTGGGCGGCATGCTCGGCGTCGCCACGTGCGGCTATTTCGTGCGGGATACAGCGACGGCCCCGTTTATGCACGGCATGCATCTCTCACTTATCGTCGCTGTGGTGCTGCTGTGTTTCGGCGCTGCGCTTTCGTTCTTCTGCCTCGACCGGGAGGTCTGAAACGAACGACAGCATTGCTCATGAATCGGCGGCAGTGACCGCCGATAAGCGCCGGGCGCTCATTGACTTTGTAGCGCGAAACCGAAGTTTAGAGGACGGTCTGTTACCTATGTCTCCGGGTCGGACACAGCAGGGCTGGCGGAAGAGGTGGGATTCGAACCCACGGTACGGTTTCCCGCACGCCGGTTTTCAAGACCGGTTCCTTAAACCACTCGGACACTCTTCCATCTGACTGATAAGGTTGAGAAATCCACTCCTGCGAAATTCTCGAAAGCGGCAATTGCTGCCGATTTGCTACCCAATCACTCAATGGCTGGCTTTTTAGCAGCTTTGACCGCAGCGTCAACTTGCTCCGCAGCATGCCCGAGAACTGGGGCGGCTCGCGCGGCTATGGCGAGACGGTCCTCGAATACGATGAGGACGGTGACGAACGAGGCAGCGGCCTATGACACCAGAAGGGTGGCGGAATCTGCTTCGCGTTCAATGCGTTCTTGCAGCGCATCAGCGACGGCCTTCAGGAATTCCTTGCGGCGGTGGTCTAATGTCACCTCAGCATCAAGCTTCAAGGGCCCGCGAATCTTTTCCATGAACCCGGAGTGATCGAAGCGATCGGACGCCACGTTCACTTCGACCTCATCCATGAAATGAGCAAGAAGAGGCGCCAGGTCGATGGCAGGATCCTTCTGATATTGGATTGCCATCTGCTGAGCGAGTTTGCGCATCTGTATGTATGGGCCGAATTCGGCAGTCATCCAAGTCTCCTGTGATCTGACGTGAAGGCTTTAGATAGGTACGCCCTCCTCTCGCGACGAGCTACCCGAAACGTTAGCACGATCGGAAAAGCGACAGCACGATAAGGTATCAGGCCAAACCGTTGCCTTCGGCAAAGCCCTTCAGCCTCTCGCCCGAAAGCCGGTAGCGTATCCACTCGGTCATCGGCTCGGCGCCGATCGCCTCGTAGACCCGGATCGCCGGTTCGTTCCAGTCGAGCACGCTCCATTCGAACCGGCCGCAACTGTTCTCGACGGCGATCTGCGCAAGCCGTTTCAGCATCGCCTTGCCGGCGCCGAGCCCGCGCGCTGCCGGCGTCACATACAGGTCTTCGAGATAAAGCCCATTTCTCGCCTGCCAGGTCGAATAGCTGAAGAACCAGATCGCCATGCCGACAGGTACACCATCCTCTTCGCAGACCAGCGCCCGGGTCACGGACGTCTCGCCGAAAATGGAGCTTTCGACCGTCTCGACGGTGGCCACGACCTCGTGCTCGGCCTTTTCGTAGATCGCCAGTTCGCGGATGAAACCGAGCAGCGCCGCAGCGTCCCCGCGGACGGCCTCACGTATGGTCAACGCCATCGAAAACCCTTTGAGTTGAATGGGCTGAAGCTATGTCTTGAAGCTGATTTCGGTGTCAAGGGATGTGCCGTGGCCCTCATTCGGCCGCGGTCTTGATTTCGATCACCTCGACCTCGTAGGAATACCCGTCAAGCATGCCATATGCCTGCTCGATATTCTCGATCTCGGTCTCTGCCCTGCCGATCGCGTCGTCGATCGCTTGACACCGGGATTTCAGCATGCGGCCCAGCACGTCCGTTTCGGGCTTGCGACCGATGCGGTCGATATGGTTGCGGATGCGGGCGCGGTGGCGCTCCATCTCCAGAATATGGAAGCGGGCATTGACGATCTTGTCGGTCAGTTTGCGCCTTATGGCGGCGACGGGATCGAAGCTTCCCGGCTCGCGCTCGTCGAGAATGATCTCGTTGACCAGCGTTTCGAGAATCACCAGCCCCTGCAGATCTTTCGTGTCGGCGAGTTCCGGGTCGTAACCCGTATCGTCGTAGACTTTTCGGCGTACCGGATCGGAGAGCAATTCATAGGACACGGTCAGTTTTCCGAATGCATCGACGTCGCCGCCGGCATCCGGATGAACCGTTTTCGCGCGTTTGCGATAGGCAGACTTGATGGCTACGCCATCCGCCTCGCGCGAAACACCAAGCATCTCATAAGGGTCGATCACAGTGTCACCTGTTTTCGGCAAATCCGGTTTCATTGTCTAACGGCTAAGGCCAGCGGTCTCAACCCCTCACCGACTCTTGTGGCCAATTATGGGCAGGGTCATGCCCCTGCCTGTCTTTCCCACAGACTAGTTCTCTTGATCTATCCGCCGTGGCCCAGCGATGCCGCGCGGCCAGGTCAGGCGTCTGCCTTCGGCGACCGGTGCCATCAGGAAGCTGACCAGCACGCAGGGCAGAAGCACGAGGAAGGTCGCAACCAGGCTTATATGTTCGGCGATGAAGCCGAGCAGCGGAGGGACGCCGATCGTCGACAGCATCAGCGTCAGGGACAGCGCCGCAAGGTTTTCCGACGGCTTGCCCTTGCCGAGTGCGATCGTCGTCGAGACAGCCAGCGGAAAAGCAAGCGCCACGCCACAGCCGATCAGGAAAAGTGCCGCACCCGCAAGCGTCAGGTCCGGCGTCGCTACCAGAAGCGCAATCCCGGCTGCAACCGAAACGGCCGAGGCACGCACCAGAACCCTCGGGCCAAAACTATCCCGCAGCATGTCGCCTAAGAGCCGGGTCAACCCCATGCCGATGGTGAAGGCGGCGTAGAGCACGCCGGCAATCGCCGGATCGGCCTGCAACTGTTCGCGCAGGAAAAAAATGCCCCAGTCGTAAATCGCGCCCTCGACGATGCAAAGGCCGAACACCATGACGCAGATCAACAGTATCGTCCGCTCTGGAAGCACGTAAACCGAACCCTTGCGGTCGGGCGGCGTCTGGGATGCCTGTTCCTTCGACGTAATGCAGAAGACCAGCAGGCAGGCGACGATGACGAAACCGGCAGCGAGCGTCTGCTGAACGAAGGGCGTCACCGCCTTCTCGGCCAGGAAGCCGGAACACAAGGATCCAACCAGCAGGCCGACAGACCAGAAACCATGGCTGCGCGACAGCACCTTCCGGCCGGTGCGCTGCTCGATGCCGGCGGAAATCATGTTGGCGGCAACATCGAAAATCGTGCGGAAAAAACCGAACAAAAAGAAGCAGATCACAAACCCGGCGACCGGAAGGGCCGTGAGCGCCGGGCTGAGCAGGGCGCAGATCGGCAAGGTCACGAGCGCCGTCAGCCGCGGGGTCAGACGGTCGTTGATGCGGCCAGCCAGCGGCAGGGCGAGAAATGTGCCGACAGGAGCACTCAGCAGGGCCAGACCGAGCTCGGCCTTGTCGATCCCCATCGAGCCCTGAATGGCCGGCAAACGGGTAAACAGCGAAATGAACAGGATCGCATTGCTGAAATAGAGCAGAGCAGGCGGTAAAAGGCTTTTCATCGAAATGGCATGTCCGGGGCGAATCAAACTCCCCCCGGATTTCTGACAGCGTCCTTATTCCTCGACAAGCGGCGATACCGGGACCCTGCCCTGCGCCACCAGCGGGCGAAACATCACGAAAATGTGCGGATAACGGCCACCTCCACTTTGAGGCGTCATCATTCTGTAATCATTCGGATTCGTTTGCCTTGAAGAAAGGCGTTGCACGAAAAATTTGCATGCGCCATCTTCTCCTTGCGCGCAAAGGCGCTAGCCTTCTGGTGCTCGCCCCTGGAGAAAACCCGATGCTGGTTCGATATCTTGCAGTCGTTCTGAGTTTCGCTCTCTGTTCCTTTACCGCCGTCAAAGCCGAGGACCCCGTCGCCAACGCCCAGGCGGTGATTTCCAGCCAGATCGCCGCACTCATGAAGGATGACGCGGAAAAGGCCTATTCCTTCGCCTCGCCCGGGATTCGCAGCCTCTATCCGAACAAGGACCGGTTCCTGGACATGGTGCGGAAAACCTATGAACCCGTCTATCACGCAGGCAACTATGCCTTCGGCCGCTCGAAGATGATCGGCGGCGGCGAAGTGGTGCTGCAGGAAGTGATGATCAGCGCCAAGGAAGGCAAGGATTGGACGGCGATCTACGAGATGCGGCTGATGGACGACGGGTCCTACAAGGTCAACGGTGTGCGGATGATCCGCAACACCGCCAGCCAGGGCATCTGACAGCCTCTAGTCAAACCGGATCGATATCGCCCTTCGCCCACATTTCCTGGGTCTCGGCGTAGAAATCGGCGAACCGGCCTTCGGCGATCGCCTGGCGGATGCCCTTCATCAGATCCTGATAATAGTTCAGGTTGTTCCAAGAGAGCAGCATGCCGCCGAGAGCTTCGTCGGCGCGGACGAGATGGTGTAGGTAGGCGCGGGAATAGTCACGCGCGGCCGGGCAGCTCGATTCTTCATCCAGAGGCCGCATATCCTCCGCATGGCGGGCATTGCGGATATTGACCTTGCCGCGGCGGGTGAAGGCAAGCCCATGGCGGCCCGAACGGGTCGGCATGACGCAGTCGAACATGTCGATGCCGCGCGCGACCGATTTCAGCATGTCGTCCGGCGTGCCGACGCCCATCAGGTAACGCGGCTTTTCGAACGGCAGGACCGGAAGCGTCGTCTCCAGCATTTTCAGCATGACGTCCTGCGGCTCGCCGACCGCAAGCCCACCGACCGCATACCCCTTGAGATCGAGCTGTTTCAGGCCTTCAGCGGAACGGATACGAAGCTCCGGCTGGTCGCCGCCCTGGACGATGCCGAACATCGCCTTGCCGGGCTGATCGCCGAACGCGACGCGGCAGCGCTCGGCCCAGCGCAGGGAGAGTTCCATCGCCCGCTCGATCTCCTTCGGTTCGGCCGGCAGCGCCACGCATTCGTCGAGCTGCATCTGGATGTCGGAGCCGAGCAGGCCCTGGATCTCGATCGAGCGCTCCGGCGACATGTGGTGCAGGCTGCCGTCCACATGGCTCTTGAAGGTGACGCCCTTTTCGTCGAGCTTTCGCAAGCCCGAAAGCGACATGACCTGGAAGCCGCCGCTATCGGTGAGGATCGGATGTTTCCAGCGGATCAGTTCATGCAGGCCGCCCAGCCGGGCGACGCGCTCCGCGCCGGGGCGGAGCATCAGGTGGTAGGTATTGCCGAGAATGATATCCGCGCCGGTATCGCGTACCTGATCGAGATACATGGCCTTGACCGTGCCGACCGTGCCGACCGGCATGAAGGCGGGCGTGCGGATCGTGCCCCGCGGCATGGTGATTTCGCCCAGCCGGGCGCCGCCATCGGTGGCCTTGAGATTGAACTGGAAGGTCTCGGTCATCGGTTGTCCCGGAAAAGAAGGCTGGAATCGCCATAGGAATAGAAGCGGTAGCCGGTTTCGATCGCATGGGCGTAGGCCGCGCGCATCGTCTCCAGCCCGCAGAAGGCCGAGACCAGCATGAACAGCGTCGATCGCGGCAAATGGAAATTGGTCATCAGCATATCGACCGCCTTGAACCGGTAACCGGGCGTGATGAAGATGCCGGTCGCGCCGCTCCAGGGGTTTATCGTGCCGTCGTCGGCAGTGGCGCTCTCGATCAGACGCAGCGATGTGGTTCCGACGCAGACGATTCGCCCGCCGGCGTGCTTCACCGCATTGAGCCGCGCCGCGGTCTCGGCGCTGACATGGCCGATCTCCTGGTGCATCTTGTGCTCGGCCGTGTCGTCCGCCTTGACCGGCAGGAAAGTCCCTGCCCCGACATGCAGCGTCACGAAATGCCGTTCGACACCGGCGGCTTCGAGGCTCGAGAAAAGCTCCGACGTGAAATGCAGGCCGGCGGTCGGAGCCGCGACGGCACCCTCCTCGCGGGCGTAGATGGTCTGATAGTCCTTTTGGTCCTGCGCATCTTCCGGGCGCTTGGCCGCGATATAAGGCGGCAGCGGAATGTGCCCGACCGACATGATCGCCTCATCGAGCGCCGGACCCGAAAGGTCGAAGCGCAGGGTGACTTCGCCGCCCTCGCCCTTGTCTTCGACGGTTGCCGCGAGCGAACCGATCAGGCAGGCATTCCCACCATGGCCGAATTCGATCCGGTCGCCGATCTTGATGCGTTTTCCAGGCTTGGCGAAGGCCTTCCAGCGATCGGGTGCGACGCGCATGTGCAGCGTCGCGGAAACCTGCTGGCCGCCTGCTCCTTCGCGGTGGCGGATGCCTTCGAGCTGCGCCGGTATGACCTTGGTGTCGTTGAAGACCAGCGCGTCACCCGGCTTCAGGAAACCCGGCAGGTCCGACACGCGGTGATCGGCAAGCACCGGCTCGCCTTCCGGCCTGACGACGAGCAGCCGGGCGCTGTCACGCGGGCTCGCGGGCCTCAGCGCTATATTTTCTTCCGGGAGATCGAAGTCGAAGAGATCGACGCGCATTGATTTTCCAAAAAGCGAAGCCCGCCCCGCCAGCAGACGGAGCGGGCCATTCATTCTGTCGAGATCAGACGTCGGCGGCGACGCGCACCGAAACGATCGAATCCGGATCCTTGACCGGCTCGCCCTTCTTGATCTGGTCGATGAAGTCCATGCCTTCGATGACCTGGCCCCACACGGTGTACTGCTTGTTCAGCCAGGGCGCGTCGGTGAAGCAGATGAAGAACTGCGAGTTGGCGGAGTTCGGGCTCTGCGAACGGGCCATGGAGCAGGTTCCGCGCACATGCGGAACGGCGGAGAATTCGGCCTTGAGGTCCGGCTTCTCGGAACCGCCCATGCCGGCGCGGGCCGGGTTGAAGTCCGCACCACCCTGCTTGCCGAACTTCACGTCGCCGGTCTGGGCCATGAAATCGGGAATGACGCGGTGGAAAACGACGCCGTCATAAGCCTTCTCGCGGGCAAGCTCCTTGATGCGGGCGACATGGCCCGGCGCCAGGTCGGGCAGAAGCGAGATGACGACCTTGCCCTTGGTGGTTTCCATGATGAGGGTGTTTTCCGGATCCTTGATCTCGGCCATATGCTTTCTCCTTAATTCGGCACCCGATTGTCGTCTGCGACAGGGGCGCCCTTCGTTAAATTCCTGCGGCCTACTTCTTGCCGACGGTGACCTTGATCATCTTGTCGGGATCTGTGACTTCGCCATTGCCACCCTGGCCGCGCTTGATCTTGTCGACCAGTTCCATGCCGGACACGACCTTGCCGACGGCGGTGTACTGGCCGTCGAGGCTCGGATATTTGGTGAACATGATGAAGAATTGCGAGTTTGCGGAATTCGGGTCCTGAGACCGCGCCATGCCGACGATACCGCGTTCGAACGGTACCTTCGAAAATTCCGCCGGGATATCCGGCATTTCCGAGCCGCCCATGCCGGCACGGGCCGGGTTGAAGCTCTTGCCCCCCTGCTTGCCGAACTGCACGTCGCCCGTCTGCGCCATGAAGCCGTTGATGACGCGATGGAAGACGACATTGTCGTATTCGCCCTTGGCGGCGAGCGCCTTGATCTGCGCCACATGTTTCGGGGCGACTTCCGGCATCAGCTGGATCACCACCGGGCCATCCTTCAGCTGGATGGTGAGGAAATCATCCGGGCCGGCAAGAGCCGGCAGGACCATGGATGCGAGGGCGACAGCGCCGGCGACGGCAAGACGAAGCAGTTTCATGGAAAGATCTCCGGGGTTCGGAAACGATCAGCGTTTCAGCTTGTTGTTCAGGGCCTTCAGGACCGCGGCAGGCACGAAGGCGCTGACGTCGCCGCCCATCGCCGCGATCTGCCGGACCAATGTGGCCGTAATGGGCCGCGACGCGGTGCCCGCGGGCAGGAAGACAGTCTGGATATCCGGCGCCATCTGCCGGTTCATGCCTGCCATCTGCATTTCGTAGTCGAGATCGGTGCCGTCCCGCAGGCCGCGGATCAACAGGCTTGCGCCGTTGGCGCGCGCGGCATCAACCACCAGCTTGTCGAAGGAAACGACGGAAACGTGGCCGGCCCTGCCCGGCAGCGCTTCGGCAAGCGAGGCGCTGATGAGTTCCGCCCGTTCCTCGAAGGTGAACATCGGCACCTTGCCCGGATGAATGCCGATCGCGACGATCACCTTGTCCGCGACATTCAGCGCCTGGACGAGCACGTCCAGATGGCCATGGGTCATCGGATCGAAAGAACCGGGATAAAAAGCGGTGGTCATGCCGAGGTCCGGACCTGTTTCAGCGAAATTCCACGCCTTTTGTCATGGAAGCCGCCCAACCGCAAGCATCTCCCAATTATGAACGAAAGATGAATTGTCCGTTCAAGGGCGTTTCAGCGGCGCTGTGGTCTTATGACGATCGTGGCGGGCCAAAGACCCGTGCGTATCTCGGGAGAAACGACGACAAATGCTGGCTTTGATGGTGTTGGGAGCCGTGGTTCTCGCTTTTGCATTGGAGGCCTTCGTAGTCGCCTTCGGACCGGAATAAGCCTGAAAAAGACTCTGAATTCTGAACGCCAGATGAACAGAGCATTCAAGGACGCTTCAGAGCCACACGGTTAAGTAACTCTCAAAATGCGGTGGAACCTGTTTGCGCGATGCGCGTTCAGGCTAACAAGAAGGACAGATGGCGATGATCGCGAGAAGGAAAACGATCATGCTGGACAAGATCACCATGATCAACCTGGTCTGGACGGCCATGATTGCGGTGATGCTGACGGCAACGGTAACCCTTTATCAAGATAAATCCCAATTGGCAGATCTGAATTATCCGCAGGTAACGGGCCGTTATAGCGATCTCTCGTACTACTGAGGCGGATACACGGACGAGAAAGGAACCCCATGTTCGTGACGTTGACAGTACTTGCAGGTTTGATCAGCATCATGTTCGTGGCTTCCGTGGCCTCAACGATTTCCGAACTCCGGCGCGAACGCGCCGACATGAAGGATTTCAGGGATTTCTCGCGCCGCCACAGCGTGTTCTGACCGATTGCCCGATTTGACGATTTGACGGTAGCGAACCGCGTTCCCGCAGACTTTCCCGTCGCAAGCGGTTCAAACAAAAGCCGGAGGATTTCATCCTCCGGCTTTTTATTTTGCCAGGCTTTTGATTGAGGTGCGGCTTATTCCGCCGCACCCTCGTCCGTCGGGTCAGCTTCCGGGGCGGCTGCGCCCAGATCACCGGTCTCGCTGGTGATTTCCTCCGGCAGGCCGTTGCCGTTTTCCTCTTCGCCTTCCGGCTCGCTGATACGCTCGACCGAGACAACCTTTTCGTCCTTGGCAGTCGAGAAGATCGTGACGCCCTTCGTGGCGCGGCTGGCGATGCGGATGCCGTTGACCGGCACGCGGATCAGCACGCCGCCGTCGGAGACGAGCATGATCTGGTCGTTGTCCTCGATCGGGAAGGCGGCGACGAGTTCGCCGATCTCCGCTGTCTTGGACGTATCGGTGGCGCGGATGCCCTTGCCGCCGCGGCCCGAGGTGCGGAAGTCGTAGGAAGACGACCGCTTGCCGAAGCCCTTTTCGGAAACCGTCAGCACGAACTGCTCGCGGGCCTTAAGTTCCTCGTAACGGTCGTCGGAGAGCTGTCCCTCCTCGGTGACTTCCTCACCTACAAGAGCGATATCCTCCTCGTCGACGCCGGCGGCGCGACGTTCGGCCGCCGAACGCTTGAGATAGGCCGCGCGCTCCCAGGGCTCTGCGTCCACATGGCCGACAATGGTCATGGAGATGATCCGGTCGCTGTCGCCGAGCGTGATTCCGCGTACGCCGATCGAATTGCGGCCGGCAAAGACGCGCACGTCACCGACGGGGAAGCGAATGCACTGGCCGAGCGCGGTGGTCAGCAGCACGTCGTCCTGATCGGTGCAGGTCTCGACGGAGAGGATTTCGTCGCCCTCTTCCTCCAGCTTCATCGCGATCTTGCCGTTGCGGTTGACCTGGACGAAGTCCGACAGCTTGTTGCGGCGAACGGTGCCGCGGGTCGTCGAGAACATCACGTCCAGGTTTTCCCAGGTCGTTTCGTCCTCGGGCAGCGGCATGATCGTGGTGATGCGTTCGCCCGGCTCCAGCGGCAGCATGTTGATCAGCGCCTTGCCGCGGGACTGCGGCGTGCCGATCGGCAGGCGCCAGACCTTTTCCTTATAGACGATGCCGCGCGAGGAGAAGAACAGAACCGGCGTGTGGGTGTTGGCCACGAACAGGCGCGTGACGAAATCCTCGTCGCGCGTCGCCATGCCGGAACGGCCCTTGCCGCCGCGACGCTGGGCGCGATAGGTGCCGAGCGTGACGCGCTTGATGTAACCGAGATGCGAAACGGTGACGACCATGTCCTCGCGGGCGATGAGATCCTCATCGTCCATTTCCAGGCCGGCATCGAGAATCTGCGTGCGGCGCGGCGTGCCGAATTCGTCGCGCACGGCAGCGAGCTCTTCCTTGACGATCGTCTGGATGCGCAGGCGCGACGACAGGATGTCGAGATAGTCGCTGATTTCGGCGCCGATCTTGTTGAGTTCGTCGCCGATTTCGTCACGGCCAAGTGCCGTCAGGCGGGCGAGACGGAGCTCGAGGATGGCGCGCGCCTGTTCCTCGGAGAGATTGTAGGTGCCGTCTTCATTGATCCTGTGGCGCGGATCGTCGATAAGGCGGATCAGCGCATCGACGTCCTGAGCCGGCCAACGACGGGTCATCAACTGCTCGCGCGCCGTCTGCGGATCCGGCGCGCGGCGGATCAGGAGAATGATCTCGTCGATATTGGCGACCGCGATCGCCAGGCCCACCAGGACGTGGGCGCGTTCGCGAGCCTTGCGCAGCAGGTATTTCGTGCGCCGGCTAACCACTTCCTCGCGGAAGGACACGAAGGCGCGCAGCATGTCGAGCAGCGCGAGCTGTTCCGGCTTGCCGCCGTTCAGCGCCACCATGTTGCAGCCGAAGGAGGTCTGCAGCGGTGTGTAGCGATAGAGCTGGTTAAGGATCACGTCGGCATTGGCATCGCGCTTCAGCTCGACGACGACCCGGTAGCCCTGGCGGTCGGATTCGTCGCGCAGGTCGGAAATACCCTCGATACGCTTTTCGCGCACCAGTTCGCCGATCTTCTCGACCATGGTCGCCTTGTTCACCTGGAAGGGAACTTCGGTGATGATGATCTGCTCGCGATCGCCACGCATCGGCTCGATTGCCGCGACGCCGCGCATGATGACCGAGCCGCGACCGGTCTCGTAGGCGGAACGGATACCGGCCCGCCCGAGGATCAATGCGCCTGTCGGAAAGTCCGGACCGGGAATGATCTCCATCATTTCCGGCAGTTCGATCGCCGGGTTGTCGATCAGGGCGATGCAGCCGTTAATCACTTCCACCAGATTGTGCGGCGGGATGTTGGTCGCCATGCCGACGGCGATGCCGCCTGCGCCGTTGACCAGAAGGTTCGGGAATTTCGCCGGCACCACGACAGGCTCGGACAGCGTGCCGTCGTAGTTGTCGCGGAAATCGACCGTTTCCTTGTCGAGGTCGTCGAGCAGCGCATGTGCCGCTTTCTCGAGGCGGCACTCGGTGTAACGCTCGGCCGCCGGCGGGTCGCCGTCGATCGAACCGAAATTGCCCTGACCATCGATCAGCGGCAGGCGGAGCGACCAGTCCTGCGCCATGCGCGCCAGCGCGTCATAGATCGCCGAGTTGCCGTGGGGATGGAATTTACCCATCACGTCCCCGGTGACACGGGCGCATTTGACGTATTTCTTGTTCCAGTCGATGCCGAGTTCCGACATGCCGTAGAGGATTCGCCGGTGGACCGGCTTCAATCCGTCGCGGACGTCAGGAAGGGCGCGGCTGACGATGACGCTCATGGCGTAATCGAGGTACGACCGCTGCATCTCTTCCATGATGGAAATGGGTTCGATGCCTGGAGGCAGCTTTCCGCCGCCGGGTGTGCTTTGCTCAGTCAAATCGGATCACGATCTCTGTTCGGAATCAGTTTCTTTTTTATAGCGGAAAGCGGTTCCGAGCGCCAATTTCCACAATGGTTTTGAACAGCTTTTGCGGCTTTAACACGGCTTTTGAACGAGGTCGAAACATGCCGCGACGCTTATGGGGTGGGCTTTCTTTCGCTGCCGGCCTGTCCTAACAATCTTCGCATGCGACTGCAAGGATTGCAGCCTGACAGGGAGACGATATGGCGACCCCCGATATGCTGGTCAATGCCCTGACCACGATGCTCGTGACACTCGATCCGCCGGGGCTCGCGCCGGTCTTTCTGGGCCTGACCGTCGGCATGACCGCCGTCCAGCGCCGCCAGGTCGCCTTCCGCGGATCGCTGATCGCCTTCGGCATCCTCGCCGTCTTCGCCCTGTTCGGTTCGAGCGTGCTCGGGATGCTCGGGATATCGATCGGTGCCTTCCGTATTGCCGGCGGCCTGCTGCTCTTCTGGATCTCCTTCGAAATGGTGTTCGAAAAACGCCAGGAGCGGAAGGAGAAGACATCCCAGGCCGCGATCACTATCGACCACATCCACAATATCGCGGTGTTTCCGCTGGCGCTGCCGCTGATTGCCGGACCGGGCGCGATCTCGGCCACCGTCCTGCTTTCCGGCACCCTGCCCGGCGTCCTCGACCGCGCGCTTTTCATCGGCGTCATCGCGCTGATCATGCTGCTCGTCTACGCAACGCTTCTGGTCGCCGAACGGCTCGACCGTTTTCTCGGCGTCACCGGAAGGGCGATCCTCACCCGCCTGCTAGGCGTGATCCTCGCGGCGCTCTCCGTTCAGTTCGTGGTCGACGGGGTGCGCTCGGCCTTCAATCTCTAAGGCTCGCGGTCTTCGGGTGAGATCCAGCCTTGGGCAAGACCGCACGACAGAGTGGAATTTTCTGCTAAAACGCGATTCATCTCACCTCAATCGAAGGTCTTCATGATGCGCCGCCTGTTGCGCCGGCTCCTGCCGGAAGCCACTCCCGTCAGCCCCAGGGAAAGACTGCGCGCAGCACTTGGCGCGCTCTTGGGGATACTGGTGACGGGGTTGCTGGGAAGTCTGGCTTTGAAGGCGGATGCTACGCTTCCGGCGCTGGTCGCCCCCATGGGAGCTTCGGCCGTATTGCTGTTTGCAGTGCCTTCCAGCCCGCTTGCCCAGCCCTGGTCGATCCTTGGCGGCAATATCGTCGCCGCCCTTGTCGGGGTGACTGCCGCGCTTTCGATACCCGACCCCTTCCTGGCCTCTGCGGTGGCAATCGGCGTTGCCATCGCCGCGATGATGACCCTTCGATGCCTGCATCCCCCGAGCGGGGCGATCGCCCTGACCGCGGTCTTGGGCGGACCGGTTATCCACGAACTCGGATATGGTTTCGTGATCTGGCCTGTCGCCGGCAATTCGCTGGCCCTGCTGCTGCTCGCGCTCGCCTTCAACAATCTGACGGGCCGCCGATACCCGCACGCGGCCAAGCCGACGGCAGCCGATCACCGCACGACCGATCCGGCCTCGATCCAGCGCATCGGCTTTACCTCCGCCGACCTCGACGATGTCCTGAAAGAATACGACGAGTTCCTGGATATCGACCGCGACGACCTCGAAACGATCCTGCGGCGGACGGAACTGCGCTCCTATCGCCGGCGCGCCGGCCATCTCGATTGCGCCAGCATCATGTCACGCGATGTGGTGGCGGTGGCACCCGACAATTCGCTCAAGGAGGCACACGACCTGATGCGTGCCCACCATTTCAAGGCGTTGCCGGTCACCAACGACAGGGCGGAAGTGGTTGGCATCGTCACCCAGACCGATTTCCTCGACAAGGCGAACTGGACGAGAGGCAGGCCGAGGATCGGATTTGCACAGCGCCTGCGCCTCGTCCTGTCGGGTGCCAGCGCGCCGAACGACACGGTCAAGGACATCATGACAGCGCCGGTCAAAACGGTTCGCCCGAACACGCCGATCGCAGACGCGATTGTCATCTTCGCCGAAGAGGGCCTGCACTACCTGCCGGTAACCCGGGAGAACAACAAACTGGTCGGCATTCTATCGCAATCGGACGTCCTGGTCGCGATGCTCGCCGACAAGGCGGCCGCCTGATCGACAATTCAGGCAGCTGCCGTTTTATAAATAGATGCCGGGCGACCGATCAGAACGGTAATAGGGAATGAAACTGTAAACTGAGAGAGAGAATAGCAGCAATATCAGGTTCCTACAGGAATAGTCATCACGTCGTTCCGCTAAAATGTAAATATATGATCGGATTCCAGGCCAAAAACGCGCCTGTAGTTTACAAAACGGCTGAGACCGGGCGTGAGGCTGTGCATACAGCCTATTCCTGACCTGCGCCCTGCTACTTGGTAGGGTTGAAGTAGAGGGGCACGATCAAATGCCGGACCTGGAAGTCCCGTCCCGTGTTGATGTGGGTATGGACCGATCGCCGGAACAGTCCTTGTGTTATGGCGCCGTCGAACCTGACATCCTTCCGTGCGACAGCGAGCCTTGACTGGTATTCTGAAAGGACGAGATCCGCCCTAGCCCCGAAGCAGTAGATAATCAACTCCCCGGCATCCTGACCCGCAAGGCCTGTGCTATATCTACGGTCGAGCTGCTCGAACCCTGCTAGCAGCCAGTCGTAGTCCTTGTGCTTCTTTGCCTCGGCGATCCAAAGGAAATCGTCTCGGGCCTCGACGACGATATCGCAGTGGCCGCCGTACTGCGTGTCGTGCGCGGCCTGGAAGCCCATCGCCTTCATCGACGTGACGATCTCGACAGTCAGGGTGTCCTCGCCCATCGTCTGCCGGACATGACTTGTCTTCACGAACTCCTGAGCCACCCAATCCACTGCCCGCTCGACCAGTGTCAGGCGCTGTTCATGTGCAGTCGCCATTATCATGTCGAGCATTATCTGAGCAGGTGTCGAGTGGCTTAGCGAGGCCTTGATGAACGCGATAGAATCCTTGAGATCAGGCATCTGTAAGCTCACGTTGCAGCTCTTCGGTCGGCGCGAAGAACGGTATGACACGGGATTCGAAATCTCGAACTAACGCTCCGGTTTCCGGATGTCTCAGCACGCCGGTCCGTCGCGCCTCCGTGAAGTCCTCGAGCGACAGCTCATACTCGGCATCGTCCTCGTCGACGAGCATGGCATGCACCTTCAACACCGGGGTCCTGGATCCAGTCAGCAGGTTCACAGCAGCAAGGACATCCGTGTCGATAGCTTCCCTGCCCGCCGCCTCGGAGAGCGTCGTGAAGGTGAGGAACTGAAGTTGATCGAGCGGCCTGGATGCTAGGAAGTCGATGATATCAAGGCACACCGAGCCAACCGGGAGTTGGCCCCAGTTACTTCGATATACCTCCCTGATCTCCTCAAGACTCACGTCCGGCTCAATCGCCACAACGGTGTCGTAGAGACCGTAGTGCCTCAAGCCTTCATGGCTCTCGATACCCGTGTAGCGTAGCGAAGCATCTTCATATCGGCGGAACGCGAAGACGGCTTCGTTCATCCGCTCGGTATTGAACACCTTCAATCTCACTAGGAGGTGGAAATCGGCGACGGTCAAACCAGTCACAGTCCGGAAAAGGTCCGGTTCGATCTTGGTGATAACATCCTGAAGTGTGTTTTCGCGGAAGTCCGTGAGATACATGAAGGCCGGGATCCGGGTGGCGAATTTTATGAGCTTTTCCTGCACGAGCTTACGTTTGGATTTATATTCCTTTTCCTCGTCGCTTAGCTCTTTCTTCTCTTTTGCGGTAAGCTCGCCTTCCTTCGCCTTGTTCCTGAGCTCCTTGACCCTGTCGCTCTTGTTGATGATCGTTTCGATTATGTTGTCGCCAAGCGCCCGCCAGCCCTCGATACGCTCGACGGCTGCCATCGCATCGGGATCATTGAGAACGCGGGCGAGTGTAGCGTTGTCCACGTTCACCAGCAGCGCCGATTCCCACTTGCGGGCAAGCAACGTCGCCGAAGTTCCTGCCATCGCAATGTCCAGAATGCCGCCAGCGTCGATCTGCGTCATGTTCGCGCCGTCATAGGCCAGCACTGGCAGGAATGAGACAAGCTCCCGCACCGCATTTTCCGGATTCGGTTCGCCAGGAGAAAGGCCGATGCCATATTCCGACAACTGCCGCAGCGCGCGTGTCGGCGCGAAGTCGAACACGAAGCAAACGGGCTTGAGGATTTCTTCCTCATTCGGGTTATCGCCGTTGGGATTCTTGATCGACCAGGGAGATTGTACCCGGAACGCCGCCTGAAAATAAGTCTCCGGGGACTTCAAATTGCGCAGCATTAGGATCGAGGACCACTGCGCCACCGTTACGCCGGTGGTCAACTTGCCGCAGGAAAGTGTGATGGTCTTCGTGTCGAAACCGCTGCCGACGGCCCGCCGGACGGGCGGCAAGGCTTCGAGTCCGATCCCAGCGGATGTTCCCGCCGCGACGATCACCCTGTAATCGTGCCAGAAGGCATTCTGCCGCTCCGCCAGCAGGTTCGCCATCGCGTGGCAGGCGGCGACGTTGGGCAGAAACCAGAATGAATGTTGCAGGTAGGGAAGCAGCCGCACGTCCGAATACGGGAATGGCGGCCGCGTGCCAGATTTCAGGCTCTCCACCGCTTGGGACGCATGACCGCCGCGGATGATATCGAGCCATTTCTGCACATCTGTTTTATGCTTGAATGTCGCCGTCTGACCTGGGCCGGTGGCGGAAAAGAACGCGTTGAGGTCAAATTCATCGAACTCCCCGGCGCTGGCGATTGCAAGCAACTCGTCGGGCATCTGGTAGGTTAAAAGCCGCATTTGCGGGAGCGCGCCATAGGGGTTGCGCTTTCCCGGATTCTTCTCAGCAAAGTCGGCCTTAGCGCGCTGTTCATTCGTGTAGGTCCAGTTGAATATCTGTTCCTCAATAAACTCGCCTGTCGCCAGCGCCTTGAAGGGCGTGCCAGAGAGATAGAGATAGGCGCGCGTAGTGATAGGCAGGAATTCGACCTCACTCTCCGAAAGCACGCCGAGGTCTTCGTTCACCTCATCCAGAGCAGAGGCGTATTCGAGACCGGTTTCCTGTTTAGCGACCGCCGCATCCTCGCCCTCAAACAACTCCCTGGCGGTGTCGCGCCACGCGCCGAAATGGTATTCATCGAACGCCACAATGTCCCAATCGATCGTGTGAATCCATTCATTCCGCGGCTTGATGTTACCCGCCTTGTCGCGTCCGAGAAGGTCCTGGAATGAGCCGAAATAAACCAGCGGCGTCGCTGCCGGTACTGCGCGCGGGTCACCAGCCGCGTTCCGTGACATGTATTGCCAACCGTCGAAATCGGCATGCGATTCGAGGTCGGTCTGCCAAGCATCCTCGACGGCAGGCTTGAAGGTTAGCACCAGCACCCTCTTTACACCGAGTTTCTTGGCAAGCTGGTAGGTGGTGAATGTCTTGCCGAAACGCATCTTCGCGTTCCAGAGGAAGCGCGGAACGGCGTCCGCGTCCTGCTGCCAGCGGGATTGATAGTAGGCATAGGTCTGTTCCACCGCCGCCTTCTGTTCATCGCGCGGCGGAAAGGTTTCGTGGTGCGTCCCTGTGAATTGCTGACCCGCCCGTAGTTCGGTCAGCACGGTTTTCACATCTGCGACAGTGCACCGAACCCACTCCAGCATCGGGTTGTGGAAACCCTTGCGCTTGAGCGCCTGTCGTATGGCATGATCGGAGATGATGCCGCCATCGTCGCGCTCGGCGGCTTCATCGAGTTCGATGGTATAGTTGGCGATCGCGGCGGTCTTGAGTTGTTCGGCTACGCGCTGCCTAACGTCGCGTGTGGTCTGGCCGACCTTGAGCAATCCAGCGTGCGCCGCGTCGGCGATGGCATAAGCATAGATGCGCGGACGCGCGTCCGGTTTGGGAGTAAGGATTTCTTCAATGGTAGGCTTATTCATCGCCCGAGCCCATCGGACGGATCATCTGTGCGATGAAGGCGATCTCATTATCGGTGATGCCATATCTCTCGTAAAGGGCGGCGTCGGTCCATTTCAGGTTCCATTGTTGGACGGGAACCCAGCGATACATTCCCCGGAAAACGTGCTGCGCTGGCTTGCGGAGCGAGATAAGGAACCTCGCCAGTCTCGTTCGCAGATAGGACTCAACGCTCTCCGCTTCATCCTTTGACATCAAAGGACCGGCGACAAGATAAGTTTGGGTGCATACAGATCCCGGTTCGCCGATGATTGATGGGCCTAGAACAATGTCCACGCCGCTTCTCTCGCGCTCACGGCCTGAACCAGCGACAGGGAGAAACAATTTCCAAACGTCAATCAACTGAGTGTTTTTGGTGATCGCCTCGCGCTCCATCGCCCCATGGACCCGTTTCGTCGCGATGTTAGCGTACAATTTTACCTGCTTATCGTTTGGGATCGTATCCCGAATGTAGCTCGTGAAATTCGTAGCCAATCCGAAAGGCGTATCTCCGCTGACAAGTTCCTCGAAGGGCCGCTCCCCGGCCGCCAGCACCTTGTGCAGGATATCGACGGCTCGCTTGTCACGAACAAATACATCGAACTCGTCCAATTCTCGTGGATGCGGCCCAATCGTCATGCCATTTCGATGATAGGTGCTTTCACACGGCCCAGGATTGTCACGGTTCCATAGGAAGTAGCAAATGCCGCCACCGATGCCGACAGTAGGGAAAGCATCCTTCGCGTTTTCGTAGTCGACAAGGGTGCGGATACGTTGGTCGCCGAGAAACTCGGCGCGGAACTCGCCGAGTCCACGACCGCCGGCCATCCAACGGGAAGGTATAACCATGCAAAGGTACTTCGGCTCCAAATTCACGGCCTGCTGAACAAACATCTGGTAGATGGGGGAGTCATTGCTTCCGCCGCCGCCACCCGTCATTTGATACGGCGGGTTCCCGATGATAACGTCGAATTGCATTTTACCTCCAAAAACCTCGCCGATGCGGCCTTTGATGTCATCGGTGTGAATGAACGCGTAGGCGTGAGTCTCAAATCCATCTCCGCGATCAAGGGCCTCCTTACTGGCCCCACAAAACACGCACCGGCCGTTATCCCAGCTATGCTCGGTGCGCTCGAACCAGATATTGCCCTCATCGCAGGTAAAACTTTTGGCGACCGAATGTCCGCCGTTGGCGTGTTTGGAGCAATAGAGGCTGCGCCGCGCGAGCAAGCTGGTTAACATCGTGATGCCGATGCCGAATACCTGCCTGGTCAGGATATGATCAACCCTCGTTTGCAGTTCGGGGATTTCCTCCGCCAGCCCAACGATCAGCCGCGTGGCGATTTCCCGCAGGAACACGCCGGACTTAGTGAACGGGTCAAGGAAGCGAATCGAACTATCGGCCCATATATTCGCGCCACCGTTGTTCGCCGCCCATGCCTCGGCTAACGTGTCGAGCATCTGCTTGGCGAACTCTGGCGGAGTGAACACTTCGTCGTTGGAAAGGTTGGCGATGCAGGTCAGGACATCGGGGTTGCGCCCCCGCAGCGTAAACCCTGCCTGTTCGGTCATGCGGCTTCCCCCGAACTATCTCCGCCCGCCAGATCGCGCACTGTCGAGGGAGGATATACTCTGGCTGGCGTGAATATTTCGTGCTTGCCGAGATGAGCAAACAACGAGTCTTCAGCGCTGAAACTTGCCATACCTGTCAGTACATCAAGCCGGAAATCCCGTCGCTGGAACTTGCCCTTGCCGAGATAGCCCCACTCCACCACGCGGATCGGTGCGCCTTCCGTATCGCGCATGGTCATGGCGTCGCCATGAACGAGATTGTGCGACAAGACGAAGGAGGCTGCGTGGTAGAGCTCGTCCGCCTCGTCCAGCTTCAGGTAGTCGGCGAACACTTCCAGCATATTCGCGCGGCATTCAGCGATGTTGTCTGCCAAAAGCTCAATCCCGTAGGCGCACATCAACGCAAGCAGGGCATAGTGACGCTTCTCGAATTCGGACTTGCCGAACTTTAGCTCCACAGCGGCGAGTTTGCGTTGCAGGATGGGAACGAGAAAATTACCGCTGCCGCAGGCGGGTTCCAGAAAGCGAGAGTCGATGCGCTCGGTCTCGCCCTTGACGAGATCGAGCATAGTTTCAACCAGCCAGGGCGGCGTGAACACCTCTCCATGATCGGCAACGCGCTTTCTGGACTTGATAAGACTCATTACGATATCCCCAATAGAGGCATCCTTGTAGAAAAATTATCGGCTCGCGGCTATCGATTACGCGGCCTACCTCTACCACATCGTGGAAATATCTGCGGAGCAACTCCGGGCGCCACGTCTGCATCATGTGGGCGGCGTTAGTGGATACCTTTCTCCGACTGACGTACAGGGTTTACTTGAACTCCCGCATCATCTCGCCTGCAGTTGGGATTTCCGGTGTCGCCGACGCTCCGACGCCGAGCAGCCACAGGAGGTTGCCCGACCTCTTCCTAAGACGTCACACAAAGTCGTCGAGCGCGACCAGAGCGTACGGATCTTTGTTGTCCATCCGTGCATATTAGTAACCGCTGTTCCGTCCCCACGTTGTCGTCGCCGCGCTGATCTGTGATCGCATAGGCCCATAGCGGTGAACCGAAAGAAAACGCGCTCTTCGCCGGTCATGACACGGGAGCGGAGAATTGGGCGACCATCGCATCGCTCGTCGAGACCTGTAAGCTCAACGCCGTCGATCCATTTGGCTATCTGACCAGCACACTAACCGCCCTCGTTAACGGCCAAAAGCAGAGCCAAATCGCGCATCTCCTGCCTTGGAATTACCACGTGGGCTAGACGGTCGGGCCGAAGTTGTTATCCGGTGGCGAGGCAAAGCTTGCCTCCGTTTTACTTTTTTCCAGAGTGAGTCCGAGACAATGCGAAGCGTAGGAACCTCTTGAATGATATGTTGCTCTGGCGAGTTGAGCCGAGACACCCGGCGTTCGCTTACTGGGTTCTTTCTGTATATGAGCCTGTTGAACACCAGGCGACCGATGTACATCTGATTATTCAGAATTCCGCTACCTCTTCGCCGATGTCCCCGGATCGCCGTTCCTCTCCAAGCCAGCCCGCGAGGGCCAGGTATACCCTGCCCATTGAGGATTTCTGCAATGGCGTCGGGACTTAGGCCCTTCACGTATTGCTCGAATATCCACACGATCACAGCCGCCTCGGCAGCAATGATCTCCCTCAGGCCACGGATCGGTTCGCCGTCCGCTCCAATCATCTTTTTGATCGAGTAGCCGTAGCAAATGCCGCCGGGAACTCGGCCCGTCTTCGCTACGGTCTTCATGCCTTCCCTCGTTCGATATCGAACCTGCTCCAGCATCTCGCTATTCAGGACCGCCCTCAGGCCAAGTTCCATGGCTGACACCTGAGAGCCGCCATGCACGGTCCAAAGTTCGATGTCATGGAACTGGAGCAGCTTCAACACTTTAGCGCTGTGTTCCAGGTCTCGCGAGAGCCGGTCAAGCGTAAGGCAGAGTAGGACATCGTAGGCTCCCTCTCGCGCACCTGTCAGCGCAGCCTGAAGGCCTGGCCGTGTTTCGAAACTAGCGCCGCTAATGCCAGCATCAACATATGTCCCGCTCAGCTTCCAACCGCGCTCCACAACAAACGAAGTCCCCAGATCAAGCTGGGTTTCTATCGAAGCTGGATTTTGTTGATCTGTTGAATACCGCGCGTAAATGACCACTCTCTTGCACATCTTGGCCTCCCGATAACAATGGAAGGCCAAGGTATCACGACGCAGATGTGCTGGGGTGTTATCGACCTCTGCGGTCTTCAAAAAGTTGGGGCAAGGTGTGAACGGGGCTGCGCTTACGCATATTATCAACCAACTTGCGTACGTAGGCCATCAGATAGGACGCCGGTCGGGTCGAACGATGTCAACTATCAACTACACGACGGCGGCGGCATCCTGTTTCGACGCAGCCTGCGTCATGACTGTGGACCAATTCGCGCCTGGAGCTTGAAGAAGAACGGGACTCAGTGTCTTCTGCAGACAACTTTCAGGAGAATTCATGTCGGGGAACTCTTTTCAGCAACGGGTCTGGCAATGGGTCGTTGCATGCTTCCCGCCCCATTCCCATGCCGATGCACGGGAGCGGACCCACCGCTTTCTTGAGGAAGCAGTGGAGCTTGCGCAGGCGAACGGATGCTCCAGGCAGGATGCGCAGGATCTCGTCGACTACGTCTACAGCCGGGCGCCGGGAGACCGCGCGCAGGAGACCGGCGGCGTACTCGTGACGCTCGCCGCGCTCTGCAACGCGAACGGCGTAGACATGCAGGAGGCAGGAGAGCGCGAGCTGGATCGGAACTGGGCCAGGATCGACAGGATCCGAGCGAAGCAGGCCGCCAAGCCACATGGTTCAGCACTGCCGCAATGAAGTTTCATCCCGCTCAGCAGCGTCGCACAAGCCTCAAGGCTCATTGTCAAAGTCGCGGACAGTAGCGAGAATCGTATGCAGATTTCCTACGATACCGCAGACCTGAAGCGATGCTGTCAGAAGCGCGAGGTAGCCGAAGAACGCTTCGGTCGGACCTACGCCGACCGCCTGGTTTCGGAAATCGCGGACGCCGAGGCATTCGACTACGTCGATGAGTGGCACCAGATTCTTGGGGGTAACGTGACGACCTTTGCTGACAATTCCTTTCAAGTGGTGATCGGTTCGAGCTACATGGCGACCTTCGTCAGCGTGGACGAGAACGCAGCCTTCGACGTGAATGGACGGATCGTCTGGGCAAGTGTTGAATACATTAAGTTGATGTCCATATCGGAAGTACAATGATCGAAGAGCACGCAACAGCGAATTGGTTTTCGAAGCCAGGCGACTCGATACGGGCGATCATGCAGCGCCGCGAGATCGGCGCGAACGATCTCGCGCAGTGCTTCCGTGACGGCATCGAGACGGTTAGGACACTGCTCGACGGATCGCGCCGTATCGACGAAGAGACCGCGAACACTCTGTCCGAGGCGCTAGGCGCATCACCGAAGTTCTGGCTAAAGCGTCAAGAAAATTTCGAAGCGGCCGTCCATCGTGCGGTCATACAGGTTCAGGAAAGCGGCCTCGAGGACGTTCTACTGCGCCTTCCTGCTCCCGGACGAAAAGCCGGCGGGAGGTTGTCGTCCGAGAAGCGCGCGGAAGAAATCCGCAAGCGGCTGGTCTTCTACAACGTTCCAAACGCTGAATCCTGGACTGCTCGCTACGGCCGGTTCGTTGGTGAGACCGACTACCGGACGTCCAAGTCCTTCGCCGCGAAGGAAGACGCCACTCTGCTGTGGCTGAGACGCGGCGAGCTCGAGGCCGACATGGTCCAGACGCGGGTCTGGAATACGGGAAACCTTCTGGATCGGCTCGAGGCGATCCGAAAGCTTTCGATGATCAGGCATCCCGAGGCTTTCCTGCCGAAGCTTCGCACCCTGTGTGCCGAGGCTGGGGTGGCCCTCGTCATCGTCAAGGCGCCCGAAGGGTGTCGGGCAAGCGGCGCGATCAGGATGGTCGACCCCGACAAAGCCATGCTTCTTCTCAGCTTCAGGTACAAGCGGGATGACCAGTTCTGGTTCACCGTCTTCCATGAAATAGGACATCTCGTCCTCCATAAGGCGGATACGTTCGTCGATGACGACGCCGTTCCTAGCGACGCCGACCGGGAACAGGAGGCCAACGAGTTCGCGGCCGAATGTATCATCCCACCGCTGAGGGAATCGGAGTTCCAGCGGGTTCCTCCGAAAAGGGACGACATCCTTCGGTTCAGCGTGTCGATCGGCATCGGCGCGGGCCTCACGGTCGGGCAGATGCAGCATCGCGGAATGCTAGGACCGGACAAGTTGAACTACCTGAAGAGAACTTGGGATTGGGCTCAGATCAACCCGGTTCGGGTCTAGCCCTTGTAGTGGACGAAGGACGAAGGACTTTTCTGCCAGTTGCAGAGCGCGTCCTCCATAACCGCCATTCCGACGTCGAGGCTGGCGTCCAGCTCGTCGAGCCAGTTCTGTAGCTGAGTTTCGGTCGCGACGCCCTGAACCGAACCCGTGAAAAGCAGTCGCGCTCCGGACGCCGGCCCGGTCGCTCCTTTCAGATACGCCGAACCCGCCTCGATCGGGGCAATTCCGTATCGGCCGATCATTGCCAAGTAGTCGAACTTCGCCAGTCGACCGAACGTCGAAACCTTCATGCTCCGATACAGCGCGTCGAATATCTGCGTGGGATCGTTTCCCGTCTGCTGGACCATGGCGGCGAAGAACGACTGATGGCCGTCTTCACCGATCCATGCGAGATAGCTGTTCAGAACGCTGCCGAAATTGCGGTTGGAATCCGGACGAAGGCTTTCGTACTTTCGATGGTTACCGAACTTTCCGCCGACGTTTGTCCAGTTCTGTGCAAGCCATTCTATCATCTGGTCGGGATCCGAGCTCACAGTCAACCAATTCCATGTGCCTTGCCCCAGCCGGCCATAGACTTGCGTGAGACGGAGCCAACCAGTCGATGCCGGCCGGGCGAAATGGGTCATGAGGAAAACCAGCCATGCGGCCTCCTCGACGTCGCCATGCTGGAGTTGGTACACCACCGCCCGCTCAGGATCGAAGGCGCCCGAATTTGGATCGGCCTTGGCGGCGCCGATCTGCTTTTCCTGGACCCGGCGATAGTAATCCTCGCGCCGCAGGCTGGCGATGAACTGCATCGCCAGGGTGCTGCGGCTATCGTCATCTGCTACGCCTGGCAGGTCGCGAACGGTCTGGGAGTGCGTTTGGAGCGCCTGCCGGATCTCATCCCATCTACCGCTTCTTGTCGGCCACATCGCAATCTTCTCCAGAAGTCTTTTTGCCTGCATTTCTTATCAGTCGAATCTTGCGGCGTCGTTCAAGAAAGGTCCGGTAAACCTCGTGGTGGAATTCGCCCTTAAGTGCGTCGAGATCTTCGAAGCCTGGCGCGTCCTCCTTCTTCGTCGCCCAAAACACCTGCAGCAGCCGCACGATATCAGCCCAGTACGGATCCTCGAACACCTTCACGGCGTCAATCGTCTTTCCGCTGCGCAGTTCGGCTTCCGCGTCCATCAGGCGGCCGGTCAGCGCAAATGGATCGCCGCCCGGCATCGGTGGCATCTCGATCGTCTTCTGATGGCCCTCGTGAATGTAGCGCTTCATCGCCTCCATCGACTCGTCATAGACGTGCATGCTCGCCGCGTAGTGGAGATAGTTCCCGAGACCGACGCCCAGCCGCGAGGCCATCATTTCCTGGATCATGGTGAAGCAGAACACATCATGCGGGAGTCCTTTGTAAGCGTCGTTTGAACGCATCGTCACGGACATGTGGAGCCGTCGCTCTCGGATCAGAAACTGCAGCGCGGTCGTGCAAGGAATCTCCCTGTGGTAAACATCATTGTCAGCGGCGTCGTAGAGTTGAATGACAGCTCGCTTGGACGTCTGGTTCTTTCGCAACAGGGAAGTGATGTTCTCCAACTGATTGATGCTGCCGCGCATGGCGTGGATCCTTGGGCCATAGGCACCGGCAAGGACACCATCCTCCGCGTCATCGGCATAGTCCGGAATGTAAGCCTTGATGAAATCGAGTGTGTTGAGACCAGCGAGGTACCATAGAAGCTCGCCGAGCGCACTGAAAGGCTTGCCTCGGTCCTGGGATCGGCTGATCCGTGCTCGCGGATTGGTCATCCGGAAGAAGACGCCAAGCTTCTCCTTCATGTCGCCGCGTGAACCTGTGTTCACGGCTCCTTCGGCATCGAGCGCTTTGTACAGCTCGATCATTATCTCGTCGATGCCTTCGCCCTCAAGCAACATTCAGCGCTCCGAATCTTAGCACGATCGCATCTTATGCGATGCACCAGTGAATGGAACTGCTACCTGAGCTTGTTCAGGCCTTTTGTTATCGTTCGATGGGGTGCCTCGTATTGTGAGGCGAAGTCATGTCATTAAGCCGAAGCGAACAGATCTTCGCGCGTTGCCCGCCGCAGGGATTCGTAGCACTGCGGCGGACAGACCTGATCCGCCACAGCACCGTCAATGAAGCGACCACCGAAGTCGTTTAGATAGATCAATTTATGCCTTCAGAACCGGCTCCCGCCGCAATTCCAATTTCCGGTCGACGACGAGTTCTGCAGCCATTCTCATCAACTGAGCCTTCTCCTTGTTCAGGAGTTCCTTCGCCGCTCGATATTCACGCGCCAGGATTGAGCTAATTTCCGCATGAGCTTCGGTGGGCGCTATGAACAAGGCGTCGATCTCGTTCCTGTCCGCATGGAACCGAAGGCTCTTGCCCATCCCATAGGATAGCACGAGTTTCGTCGCGATCTGGGTGGCGGTGTCGAGGTCCGAGCCCGCGATGCCGGCGCCGCCGATCGAGCGAGATCCTTGGACGACTTCCTCCGCAGCCATCCCGGCGAGCGATATACGAATCCTTGCAAGCAGCGTCGCTTCGGTAGGCAGGATTTCCTCTGTCATATGGTAGTGAGTCCTTCCTCCCTCCTGCATGTCGGGTCCCTCTTCCAGGACGCTGTCCTCCAGCTCGACGACAATTCCATCGGCCAGCTTGCTAGCGAGGGCAACAAGCGCGTGACCGCATTCATGAACCGCCATCCTAAGGACGATGGATTCAGGCAGTCGCCTTCTAACGGGAAGGCTGGCCCTCACGTCGTCGAGGGTCGGCGCCCGCCCATTGCTTCGCGCGGTCCGCTTTGCTCTCCGGGCAAGCTTCCGAAGATCGGCCGGCGTCGCAGTTCGGAGCCGGTCGGTAATCTTCCGGATTTGCGCGACATCGATCACGTTTGATAGATGATGTCGGAGGATTGCCGCTCGCTCTTCCTCGTTGGGAGGGTCGATATGGACATGTTCCTCCAATCGTCCAGATCGAAGGACGGCGGGGTCGACGTCCTCGAGGCGGTTCGTGGCACCTATGAGGATCACGCCCTTCATGTCGACGAGCCCGTCGGTCAGTTCCAGAAAGCAGTTCACCACGTTGGATTCATAATAGGTATTCTTCCCTCCTGAACCTCGTCGTCCTATTCCATCCAGTTCGTCAACGAAGAGAATGGCGCATCCCTTGGAGCGCGCCTCCGCAAAGGATCCCCTCATCGCCTGAGCATGTCCCCGAGATGTCCCTCCCCGCTGCCCTGCCATGCCGCAACCGACGTCGCGACGAGAGGAACTTCTAGCTCCGCGGCCAAAGCCTCAGCAAAAAGGGTTTTGCCGACCCCCGGAGGACCGATGAGGACGGCGCCATGATCAACGTCACTCCACTCCAAAGCGTTGGCGTTCCAATCTTTCAAATCGCGTTTCAGTGCAGTCACCCAAGGCCAAGCCGAAGCGAAACCCGGCAAGTCACTGAGTTTCTGCCTCGAGGTTAGATTAATCCGTGCCTGTAGTGCCTCTGCGAGTTCATCGCTGGAAAACGATTGGCGCCCGGCGAAGGATTCGACGACGCCGAGATCCGCCTGGGAAAGTCTCCAGACGAGATCGGTAGGAAGCGAAGAAAGGCCGGCGAGACGGCGCCCCGCAGCAATCTGACGTGGGGTAGGGTTCGAGGCATAGACGATGACGTCCGCGGCCTGCCGTACCGCTGGAGGGACGATGTCGAACGAAGTAGAAAGGATGATCAACTGGTGATGAGCACCCAGGGTATCGACCCAGCCGGCCCCCAATTTCCTGGTGGACGGTTCCAGAACCCGGACAGTGCGTCGCGACGCGTCATTGTGAAAGAGCGCCCGTCGATCTCCCCGCATTAGGAGTTCGGCGGCCTTCGCATATCGATTGATCCATCTGGCATCTACGATGACGATGATGATCCCGCGGGTGTTTCCCCTGAACTGACCGAACGGGCGCAATGTCGCGCGCAGTGAGCTGTGAGCAAGAAAATAGCCGAGGTTACGGCGGAGATCTTTGAAAGCGGCACGTGACATATGATGTTTCATGCGTCGAGCCTCCTGTCCAGCGACGCGTTCGCCAGTCGGTACCACCGATTCAGCGTTCTGACGAAAGACTGTCCGTCTTCTTCGAAATAAGCGAAGACTTCGCTTGTCAGGATGACGCCGCCGTCATGCAGGACGGGATGTCCGAAAACGATTCCTTCCAGGCAGGGCGCCTTTCTTGCGGACCAGCGGAATCGCTCGAGCGATGGCAGATCCTCACCAAGGTCAATTGCTCGAAGGTTATTTGCCTTCAAGCGCCGTAGGTCGTCGGCCAGGCTCTCCAGTCCGTCGATGTCCGCCAGCAGTCTTGCGTGCATGATTCGATTTTCCATTAAAAGGCGTTGCGAAAGGATTCGTGATCGCGTCCGAATAGAAGCTGAATGCTTCTTTTTGGACGCCTTGAGCTTCCGTTGTGACGCCCGTAGCTTCCGGCGTCAAGATCCTGCACCTACCGAATTGCCCGCCGCAGGCATCCATGCGAATGAATCCTTATGAAGGTACCACCAGCGATCGTTTTCACCCTTGCGAGAGAGTTCTTGGGACTGACCCAGCAGGACGTCGAAGTTCATTCCCGGATTTCACGATCAAGCATCCAACGGATAGAGCAAGGTAGGCACCGCCTCCTCGACACAGTCATCAGATTGCAAGAGTTCTATGAAGAGCGAGGTATCGTCTTCCTTCAGCCGGCAGACGGGCGCGGATGGGGAGTGGTGAACAACAACCTCATCACCTTGGAAGTTCAACTCGATAGACATCCATCAGCCGACGGTCGAATTTCATAGCTCGATATCGCGAAAAATTGCCAAGACACGCAGTATCCCTCGCATACAATGGCAGTCGCGTAACGATGCGGAATGCGAGCGGAGCTCGCATACATCCTCCCATCCCGCGCTTCAGCCTGCCATGTCGGAGATCGATGTCAACGGCGCTCGGGCAAGCCCTCGACCGTCCTTCGGCCCTCCGGGTGACTTCGATCTCCGACATGGACTCCGAGGCTTATCGGGACGGGGAACATCGTTTCCGCCTGACGGCGGGTTCGACCCCTCCTGGGGATCGAACAGGGAACGGATGGACAAGACGGTAGAACACACATGTCAGGCTTCGTCGGACCCGCGATTTTTTGTGCATCCATTGCCATTGTCGGGATACCTACAGAACGACGACCTGCTCTTGTCAGCCAACAAGTGGGCTCTCTGAACACACGACCAGTTTCCTCGAGCCCCTCGTAATCGCGACGTAGAGGTTCTTCATGTTCCTCTTAGGAACATTGTCGAAGTCGGAAGCATCCAGGATGACGGCAACGTCGGCCTCCAGTCCCTTGAACAGAAGCGGACTGCCGACCGCGCGTGGCGGCACGCGCCGTCCCAGCATCCTGCTCTGCTCGCGGATGCGGATGGTCGCTGCGAGAAATGCGTCGGGTTCATTCGGAGCGGACGAACGTAAAGCGTTGATGCAGACGCGGAGAATCTCCGGCCGGTAGGTTCTTGCCCCTGGGTTGTTTTCGAGCGCTTTGAAGAGATCGATGAGGTGCTGCGCGGAGCCCGTCGCTTTGTAGTCGATAGCCGCGAGCTCCGAAGCGGTCGCATCCTTGCGCCCGGCGCCTCGCTCGAGGACGGCGACCCGCCTGATCAGCTCGTCCTTGGATACCTGCGTGGTGAGTTGCGAGGCGAAGGACAGGACGTATTCAAGATCACCGGGCCGGTCGAGGACGACACCCGCGGCAAAGTCAGTCAGGTCGGTGAGGTCCACCGCCTCTACTGTGACCGCTCCGGGCGTCTGCATGGCGATCCGCTGCTGAAGCCTCTTCTGATTTCCCGCGGCCATAATCAGGACCTCGCCTCCGCGCTGCGGTGATCTCGCGTTGCAGGCCCGGCGCCGTTTCTCTTCGTCGTCATCACCGTCGAGATGAACCCACTCGACCTCCGCGGGGGCGTCCCGAAGGTCAATCTGGTTTCCTGCCAGAAGGGTCTTGCGAGCATCTAGCAGCCACTCTCCGAAATTTTGTGCGCCCGCGTTGATCCACCGCCATGGCGTCTTCAGTTCACCGACCTCGAAGAAGTTCGAGCAGACGTCGTCGTTCCAGTCCGGGTGGTCGCCGTTCCAACTAAAAATCTCCTGCATCGGATCCCCAAGCACGACCGTGGGGAGGATGCCGGAGAGATGGCAGGCGATGGCGTGCTGCTCCCGGCCGCAGTCTTGATACTCGTCGACGATCAGCCGGCTATAGCTGGCGGCCAGAATGTCGTCGATGTGCTGGCCGTGTAGAAGTTCGACCACCGCGTTTTTGATTGCCGGGTAGTCCTTTCCAGGAATCTTCAAATCCAGATGCCTGGCATCGATTCCGGACCGGCCTGGAAACGTTTTTAGCATTCTGAGCGCCCAACCGTCCAACGTGGCAAGCCGGTACGACGACGCACGGACTTCGGCACGTTCCAGCCTCGCTCGAAGTGCGGCGACGCCTGCATTCGTGTGCGTGAGGATCAGTATCGGCTTATTCCCGGAATGCCTTGCAAGGGAATCCGCAATAAGCTGGGTTTTGCCGCATCCCGCCGGCGCCGTCACCGAGCCACAACGGATATCGAGAAGGTCGATCTCGTTATCAGCCATTGATGGTCCAGTCCCGAAGCGCCTTCACGATCTTTCGGAAATCCTGGTCGGATTCCGCCCAGTAGGGCACGACGACGTCCCGGCCGATCTCCTCCATATCGGACACGGTCTTAAACCAGCTCTTCTTGCCTTCCTTGTTTCCCCCGGCGGCATTTCCAAGCGCAAGCCTACTTGCAGCGCTCAGTTCCCCTTCTCCGATTTCCTTTCGCACAACCTCGAGCGTCACCTTGTTGTCGGAGTAGCTTCTGAGCTGGCTGTCGACTTCCTGCTCGGACCTGTCCTCCAAGGATCTATACAGAAGGATTTCTACCGCCTTCACGGGCAGGCTCTCGAACAGCTCCACCTCCAGCTTCCTGCCCTCGCGCCATTTGAATATCCTGCCGTCCAAAGCCTCGAAGGCCGTCTCCTCGACTTCTTCGGGACGATAGTCGTCGTCGCGGAACGTTGCGGTACGGTATCCCATCCTCTGGAAGGCCTGGGCACGGGACATGATCTTCTTGTAGCCACCTGCGTCGACAAGGCAGGTGCCCTCGGCGTGCATGGACTTCTTCCCGGCGTCCGACAGGTATTGGTCGACGCCTCGCACAAGGCCTACTTCACTCGCCCCCTCGCATACCAGCACGGAGCGAGCCAGGAAGGCCTCTGGATGGACCCTGAGGGTTCCTTGCAGATCAGGATGATCGCCCGCCCATAGCACGTGATGGCCGCCGGCGATTTTGCGAACGATGAATAGCTGCCCGACGGCGAGCTCCCGGACGGCGATCGGCGAGTGGCTCGTGACGAAGACCTGGAGTTTCGAATCCTTGTTCTTGGCGCCGAGGTTCCCTAGGAAGCGGATGATCCGATGTGGTTCCAACCCGTGCTCGAGTTCGTCCACGAGCAGGAGCGAAGATTTGCTCGCGTTCCTTTGCTGCAGCCCAGAAATCATCAGGCGAGACGAACCGATTCCCAGCTTCTTGAGCGGAACGCCCACCTCGTCGTGCAGCGAGATCGTGCCGGCAGTCACGGAGACCGCATGCGCTTCCAGCTCCGCGCGGGCCTTTGCACCGACGTCAATGCCAAGCTCTCCCGCCACGGTAGTGACGATGTCCAGCGCCTTGGTCAGGTTCTTGTCGGCGTCCTTGCCAAAGACCTTCCTCGCCTCCCGCGCCGCGGCCAGGAGCGCCGTCGAGGCGTCGGCGGTCTCGTCGGAAAGCTTGTTGAGGATGGAACCTCGACGCCATGAGAGATTATGGTCGGACAGGACTCCGATGCGAACGGGCGCGAGGTCGACACGGTCCGGCCACAAAAGATTCCTGCTCTGGCCGGCGGCTGCAGCCCGATCGGATTGGAGCGACCAGATAGGCTCGAGATCGCTCTCCACGCGCAAGTTCAGCGTGATGACGGTTTCCAGACCGACCGTAGGCTCGTCGTGGATTTCCATCTTGTCCTTGTCGAAGCCGCGAAGATAGATCCCATAAGTCTCGACTGACATAAGGGGTGGCGCGAGGTCGCCCAGAGTGATGGAGATGTCGATCGGGGCGCCCACTTTCAGCGCATGGAAATCTGCATCCGTGAACTGGGCCGTCCGTCTCGCACCTACGCAGAGGTCGATCGCGTCGAGGATGGTGGACTTGCCGCCGTCGCCAGGGCCGATCAGGCAGTTCAATCCCGGTTGCGGATGCCACTCCAACGATTGGATGCCACGGAAATTCAGTATTTCGATCTTTCGGATCGTTGCCATGTCTGCCTGCGAGAATCATTATGTTCCACCGCAGTAGTTCATGCCCCACTAGGAACAGCAACCGGGAGAATATCCGGCTGAGATTTTCCCGCACGGCATGGGCATTCTGGTCTAGGACTCCTGCGCCTAGTACATGACCGACGTGGATCGGCTTGATCGATCACGACTCAAAGAAGACGAACCGATTGGGGTATACTTCGGTCTTCCCATCGCAAGTAATCGTAATGTGATAGATATCGGCGTCCCTGATAGTTACGGTCATTTCGTAGCCGGCCGGGAATAACTGATCAACGCGACGGAAGAAATGTTTCGCGACTCCGGCGTCACTTCCGAGATGCTTGTTCATCAGTCTTTCGATCCCCACGACGTCCCAGGCCTCGTCGTGGCTGCCATCGGGAAGCGTGAGAAAGTGCAGCGTTTCGTCGAAGACGAAGGACGTGAATACCTCCATGTGGGCGGTGCTTTCTTCCAAGATAAGTTTCCGATCGACGTGCGCCGGTGCAACTTGCACCGGATTGGACTTGCTTTCAGGCTTCGCTCGAGAGGGAATGAGCCGCCGGTTCATTCGATCTGAGCCTCAGGGACACGTCTCTGTCGAGCGACCTCGGATCTGGTCTGACCCCCCTGCCAAACCCGGCTTCTGACCCCACGAGGATGACCCTGTCGATAGCCCTTGTTATGGCCGTGTAGATCATTGCTCGATCCATATTCGCCGTCGGCAGGACGGGCATGACCACGTTCCGGAACTGGCTGCCCTGAGCCTTATGGACGCTGATGCAGTAGGCGAGGCTGAGCTTCTGGATCTCGCCGGCGCCGATCGAGTGCCTCTTCCCGTCGAATACGGCGACGACGCTATCACCATAGAAGCCGTCCACCACTCCCATCGATCCGTTCCACAGGTGGCGGTCGTAGTCGTTGACAGTCCAGATGCATGGGTCGCCTTCGGCAAATCCATTCATGGCGCTGAATCCGGCATTCGTTCTCAGACCGTGGAAATGAGCATTGATAAAATCGATTCCCGCGACGCCGCCATATACTGCCGCCACGACCTGCACCTCCTCGCTCTGGAGATCGTGAAGAATGTCTTCGATGGTTTCGACGATGCGGGCCTCGGGCGCATCCGCGAAAGTGCAGCCTGCTCGCTCGCGGTTATACGACGGAACTTGCGGGGCCCGGCCCTCGCGTATAGCGACGGAAACCCGAGGAATGCCGCTTTCCTCCGACGCCCTTAGAATCCTGGTGAGTTCTGTCTTCGGTATCCGACTCTCCAGGACGAGACGATGCAAGGTGAGACCGAAACCGATCGGCGGGAGCTGAGCCGTGTCACCCACCAGAAGGCAGCGGGCGTCTTCCGGAAGATGAAAGAGTATGCGGTAGAGCGTAGGAAGATCGAGCATCGAAGCCTCGTCGACTACCCACGAGGGTGTGTCGACCGAGCTCGATACGCCCATCGGCGACGCCCTTCAGCCAGGACGCAACGGTCTGTGCAGGCCTTCCCGTCGCCTCGGCGATCCGTCCCGCGGCCCGTCCGGCGATGGCGAGCTGAAAGACGTTCATGCCGAAGTGGCGGGCACCTGCGTTGATTGCGCGGAGCGTAGTGGTCTTGCCTACGCCGGCGCCGCCGATAAGGAGGGAGAAGGCGTTCTTCAAAGCCATTCCGACTGCGTCGCATTGCTCGTTCGTCAGAGATCTTGATGGATCGAACCTCGCGAGGAAGCTGGCGACGTCTTCGGAGCGAATGCCGTCGAGGAACAGGTCATTGCCGACGGTGCGCCGGACATGGGCGTCGATCCGGGCTTCGATGAATCTCTCCATGTAGGCCGCGCCGGCAGGTTGAAAACCACCGTCAATAGAGATCGCGGCCCCGTCGGAGACAGCAAGTTCCACCGCCGTCAAAGCATCTTCTTCGGACACGCACAGTCGTTTCGCCACCAGACCCACCAGAACTGGTCCCCCGCACCAGGTATGTTTTCGGTCGAGGCGGTCGTAAAGGATGCTCTCTACAGCAGCAACGAGCCTACGGGGGTCGCTCCCGCTGACGCCCAAAGCCGTAGCCACCCTGTCGACCTGCGGCCATGTGCAGACGGTCAGCAGCCGGTAAGGGTTGTCCTTCATCTTCGAGACGGCCTCGTCGCCCCAGAAGGCGACGGCTTTACGGGCGACGTTCAGCTCGATCCCCTGCTCGTCGAAGAACACTACACAGTCGGCGAGCGCCTGCTGATTGCGCCAGGCCTCGACGACGATTGCGGCCTGATTGCGGTCGAGCAGTTCCGACAGGCGGTGGAAATCGCCGTCCCCAAGAATCGCATAGAGGTCCGGTCCGAACGTCTCCCACAGACGCTGGGCAGTGGCCTTACCGACGCCGACGAACTCCGGTCGAGAGGCGAGGAATTCCACGATGTGATGCCCGCGTGGCATTTTCGTCATGGGATCACACGCCTGCCTGTCAAGGTGGCATGCTCGTACCTTGCCAACCTCCGCCGCAGCTCGTAGTTCTCACCGCGTAGTGAGGCGAGCTGCTGCTCAAGAATGGTGATACGCGCCTTGTCGGCTCCGTCCCGTCGCGGCGGCTCTGGAGCGGCTGGCCCATCAAGCCCCAGCGCGACGACTGCATCGCTGAGCCTCCTCTCGAAGCGCTTGTTCTGGGTGAACGTCTCCCGATTGAACCCGCACGCTGTGGCGACGGCCGTCTTGTTGACCTTACCGCCCCGGCTTGGCAGCTTCAGGCCAGCGGCCTCTATCTTTTCGAGGTAGGCTTCGAGGCGGATGAAGTGCTCCTCACTGATCTGTTGGAAGGAGTTCTGGCTCATCGTTCCTTCACACTCCCGTCGCGGTCCACGTCAGGCAGTCGTCTGTTCAGGTCCAACTCTGAGATGCCACGGCTCCGCGCGTTGTAAAGCCATGTCGCGAACTTCTCCTCGAAGCGGCCCCTCTCGGCCTCGATCACGGCAATCTTTGCTCTTAGGCTTTCAATGGTGTTCTGCAAGAGTTCGATTTCAGGCCGCGGCGCCGTATCACGCGGCTTATCTGTCCGCAAACGATCCTTGGCCTGCTGATACGCCGTCTGGATATTCTCCTGCTTGGCAAGGCCTTGTCGTGTAAAGCTTCGGCGGAGAAGCCTTTCCACGCGCTGCAGTAATCGCTCCCAGGTTAGATCGCCGCGCCACGAAGTCAGCATATCGACGATCCGTTCGATTTCATCGGTCTTGAGACGGGCCTTTGCCACCAGTCAATCCTCCCACATGTCCACCAAGGCATCGACCAGATCGTCATCCACACTGCCGGCTCGGGAGGAACGCTCATTGACGTCCCTGTCGCGGAGGGCCATCGCCACTTCGCCATCACGCGATGCACCTGGGAGACTCATTACGGTGCCATCGGGAATCGAGGGATCGTCATGCATTGAGAGCATTAATCGCATCTTGGCGATGCTAGCCTCGTGAGAGCGAACCCATTTGTCGGCTCCAACGTGACCCTCACCCATAGCCCGGATGGCGTCATCGAGCTGTTTCGCGCTCAGTACGAGGCGTTTCGATACTCTCTCCTGATGCTTCACGTCGCCTTTGATAAAGACGTTCTCGGAGCAGTCAATGCAGTGGCCATGCGTCTCGCACGGAAGGAGTGAATAGTCATGTACACAGATGCCGAGTTCCGTTGTTAGGGCTGCACCGATCCGGGCCTCGGCGAACTCCCGGCGGTCGACGGGCCGGTTGATGCCGACCATCTTGCCTTCCTCGAACATGGGGCCATTGCCGGTTCCGTCATCCAGCGCCGCCCTAATCTGACTCAAGGTCTCTTCGGGCGTCACATGATTATAAGCCTTGTTCTGCGGGACTTCTCGCCCGCTCCACTTGGCGATGTCGAGATCGCTCATGCCCTTCAACTGAGCGACCGTGTTCAGCCAATGGCGAAACGCGTGGCTACTGATCTTTATCGGGCTGCCATCGCTTTCCGTGTAACCAAATCGCTCGAATACGCTCGGCTTCCTCCCCCCGTCGTGTCCGGACAGCCAATGGTCGTAAGATTGGACGGTCCCCTTCTCGATCAGCGTCCGATAGGTTCTCTTGTCGGAATGAGCCTGGTTGCCGAACAGGACGATAAGCGTTTCCGAGTATCTTTGATCGTCGTAGCGGTTGAGGTGAGGAAAATCTCCCGGCAGATCTTTGAGGTGCACCGCGGCCAACGACGAGATGCGCGCTTCTTTCATGAAGGGCGTCTTTCCATCGGACCGCCATTCAACCCCTTGCACGTTCAGCCACCGGGCCGCGTCTTTGGCCGGACGAATATCCATCAACCGCACAAGGCCGTCTTTCGGCAGCCAGTCAGACGATCTGAACTTCTCGAGATCGCCGGGTAACCACAACTGTCCTGGATTCTTCTCGTACCACGCCGCTACCAAGCGAGCCTCGGCACACATTTCCCGGATCCGAGCGACTGCCTCCTGTACGAGCGATGCCATCAGCGTCGGCACCCACTTCACCTGCGGCGGGTGTCCCTTTCCGGGAAAGACCCGAATGCCGTAAGTGTCAGATGTATCACCCGTGGCGGGATCCTTTACCTTATCGTAGACCTCGCAGTCTTCTCGGAGCTGAAGGACTTCGTGGATGCGTATGGGGATCGATACGAAGATGGCAGTGATGGCGGAGTAGAGACGATCGACGAAGCTCTCCGAGTTCCGATAAATATGCGCCAACGCGAGGAAGGCTTCTGGACTCGGAAGCTTCTGTTCTCTCCATTCCCTCGCCTCCTTGCCTATCTCCTCAGTCTTTTCCTTTGGCTTCCTCACCCCGTGCTTCCACTGGAAGGGCGCGTGGAGGAACTTGCGGTCTATGCAGAACCGATAGACCTTCTGGATGGTCACGGCGAATTGGTAGTGCCGCCCAGGTCCTACCCCTTCTTGAGCCATGGCGACGGCCGCGTTGAGGACGCTGACATTCAAGGATTCGATGCGCGGTTCGAGATTCAAACATCTGAAGCTCGCCTCTATCAACTGTAAGGCTCCCAGGCGCTTGACCGTGGGCTCGAAGAGGACCGGCGACGTCGAATGATGATATCTGACGTAGGCTTTGGCGAATTCCCTGAATTGTCCGAGGAGAGGAGCTCCACCGACCACCTCCTGCCTGTTAGTAAGCGTCGTATCACGATTGTAGTACGCTAGGACACGGCTGTCCCGGTTCTGCCCTTTCGTGACGAAGGAGGATCCGACCTGCCAGATGTCTAAGTCCCACTCGTCGTTCGACACGAGAGCCTCGATCTCCCGTGCCAGGGCAATGAACTTGGCAACGCGTTCGGACGGGTTCGTGGCCTCGTCGCCGGTGAACTCATGGACCGTGCCGCTCATGCCACCAGCCGCTCCAGGGAGCAGAGCTGAATAACTTCGGCCGCTGCAATGATTGTCCGATCCCTGATTGTGAAGATCTTGCGCGATATTCCATCCCCCTCCATGCGGTTGCGATCGGCGATGAGCGCGGCCATGAATTCCTCGTGCGGCCCGTCGATCCATGGTTGGAAGTGCCGGCACGTATAGCATGCGTATGGTGCGGCCAGACCACAGAAGCTCATCTGCCCGCATGTCCCAAGAGGGTCGGTGACGTTGTCGATAAGGGCTCGGTCGTAGATACGACTGGTTCGATCGCCGCCGCGTCGAGCCTCACCTTCCGTCTTTACGACGACGCCCGCGAAGGCTTGGGCGAGAGGCGCGAGCTCCATGGCGAGGTGCCGATCGAGACGCAGGACCATCGAAGGGCTAGCCTCGAAGTATACTTCGACGTTCTGCGTGTCCGAATGGTCCAGCAGCTCCGCAACGGTCCACTTGTCCTTTCCGTCGTCGACGGCGCGCTGAGCGAGGGTGATCCTAAACCGCTTCGTATTCCCCTTAAGACCGCTTAGGCGGTCGATGGTGCTGTTCACCGCAGCGCCAATGGTTTGAGCGGTCCGGTGGTACTCCAACCCCGGCATAAGGCCAACTTGCCTTGACATAAACAAAGGCGCTTCACCAGGGCGCAGTCGCAGGGTTTCCGGCCGAGCTCTGTTTTGATCGATCACACGTTCAAGCAGCGCCCCGACATCCTTGCTGCAATACCGAGTCTTGAACTGACCTCGAATTCCACTGCCTATCTGTTTCGCTCGCGGGATGCGGAGCGCGTATGACTTGCCCTCGCTGTTTTCGATTACGAGGAGGTCCTTCTCCTTCATTGCGGCGATCTGGATCGGACGACAGCCGTACGCCAGGAACAACCAGACGACTGCGAAACGGAACAGACTAATCTCGCCGCGCGCATATGAATCGTTGAGGGCAGAGTGGATACTCAAAAGCTCTATGTCGTTGAACGCTCCTTGCTTAGAGTCGCGAGTGCGGATCGAAGTGCCCTTGATATTGCCGCGGATGGTCGAGCTGTCGAGGTACTCGAGCAACTCTTCCGAGGCGATACCGAAGCCGAGCCTGCTCATTTCCGTGAGGAAGATACGAACAACTCCAAGCTTCCACTCTGTCCCCTCGTTGAGCGTCGCCTTGAAAGTAAGAACATGGCTGAGTTCGATGCGTTCGCAACAAGTATTCAACCGCGAAAACACCGATCGATAAAACAAGAGGAAGTTTCTGAAAAGGTTGACTGAATGGGCGAACGATGCCTCCTGAAGCTTCGCTATCAATAGCCACTTGAGCCGCAGGACTATCCCTTCCGAGAGACGGTCAAATTCGTCGAATTTGAAGATCTGCCTATTGGAAAGGCCACCCAGCGACCACTGATTTAAGTGAGGATGAAAGGTTACTCCATCGCGTGTGATTGCCTCCGTCGGAAGCCGCGGGAGGTCGTCGGAACCGGCAGATCTACGAACCGACGTCATACGTCACTCTCCTCACTGCAAATTCGAATGTCCAAGTCTCCTTGAATTTCGGCAAGGAACTCGTCCGACCTCCGCCGTATGGTACGACGCAGATAGTGCTGAGCTGTCGAATCGCTCCGCCACCCCATGAGCCTCTTCCTCCACTTGATCTCGTCTTCCGGAGAGATGGTGCCCTTGAGGTCGATCAGTTCAGAAAAGGCATCATTCCACGAGTGGCGCAACGGATGCGGCCCTATCTCATCCGGCAGTCCAGGAACACGTTTACGTATCGCCAGGAAGATCTTATTGACGTTTGAAAGCGACATTGGTTTGCCGTCGGGCATGCTGACAATCAGGAAGGGATTCAGCTTTGCGAACGGTAGTTTCGATCGATACTTGACGACCCATTCATGAACCATTTCCGTGGCGCGGGCGCTCAACGGCAGTATCCGCGCTGCAGTCTTGGCGGCTGGTTTTTCCCGGCGGTTGTCTTGCTTGTCATCCGGCCGTCGATGCACTGTGACAGAGCCCTTTGCCCCGCTGAGCGCCAAATCGGCTACGTAGAGACCCAGAAGCTCTCCGCGCCGAATGCCGAGCTCTATGAGCAGCCTCACGATGAGATAGTTTCGGAAGCGTACTTCCGTTCGGAAGGGGTTCTCGGGGTGGTCCGGCTCAAGGATGGTCAACAGCCGCTGCACCACCTGCGGGTCGACGCCCTCTCGCTGTCCGACATCGTCGCGCTTCGGCGCTCTGATGCCCCGAATGTACGCTCTAATTCGATCGAGACATTCCCGCCGCATCTTGTCGTAGGCCAACCATCGATCAGGCCATTTTTGAAGTTCGGCAAGGTGGTCAGCGCTCGTGAATTCGAGGAACCCATAGATCACGTTCAGTCGGTTTCGCTTCTCGGCCGATACAACTGAACGCCCTCGCTGCGGCTTTGCCCGCTTCACCAGTTCCACGACATTTGAAGAACGCTGTTCAAGTTCGGGAAGTATGTCCGCCAGGTACCGGCCACAGAAACCGGTCAGATCAATGATTTCACTCAGGGACAGGAAAACGCCTTCCCGGAGGCGCCCGTGGACATCGATATCCCGCAGGTCCGCCCAGAGGTAGAGGTGCATCAGCGACCGGAGTTGGTTGAACATGGTGTTTGGCTGATGGCCGAGAGGCCGACTGCTCGCCATGATCCAGAAGGTGGCAGCCTCGAGAGGCAACCCGGCGTCCGCTCGCACCAAAAAGGGCATGCGCTCGCCGGACGAAAAAATCGACCATCGAACGCTGTAAGGATTTTGCGAAGACTTCAGCACAAAAAGCTCCCACCGAAACAACGGTGAAAGCTACAAATTATAATCCATTTGTCAATGTATGAACTAACTGGAGTCCTGCCGACACGTCAACATATTTTTTTCTTGCCGGCCTAGATTTTCTTTCAACCTGCTCCCAGGCCTGACTTTCGCACTGGATAGCGGTAAACGGCTGGGGTGTAAGTTTACGGTGTTAGCAATTCCTCTACTAGGTTTTGTAGCGCGACGGATCTCCGGTCAAAGAAAAAGCCGTAAGTCGTTGTCTCTAAACGACTTACGGCTCTTAGTTGACAAAAGCGTTGACGCTCCCTCCTAGAACGGGATGTCGTCGTCGAGATCGCGCGAGAAATTGCCGCCGGCCGGCTGGCTGCCGGAAGACGGACCGCCGCGGCTCGCACCCCCCGCAGCAGGCCTGCGCTCGTAATCGTCGCCGCCGCCGAAGTCGTTGCCGCCGAAATCGCTGCCTACCCGATTGCCGCCGCCACCGCCGCCGAAACCAGCACGGTCACCGCCGCCCTCGCCGCGACCATCCAGCATGGTCAGCGTCGAGTTGAAGCCCTGAAGCACGATTTCCGTCGAATAACGGTCGTTGCCGGTTTGGTCCTGCCACTTGCGGGTCTGCAGCGCGCCTTCGATATAAAGCTTGGCGCCCTTCTTCACATATTGCTCGACGACCTTGCAGAGGCCCTCGTTGAAGACGACGACCGTATGCCATTCGGTCTTCTCGCGGCGTTCGCCATTGTTGCGATCGCGCCAGGTTTCGGACGTGGCGATGCGAAGGTTGGCGATCGGCCGGCCGTCCTGCGTCCGGCGGATTTCAGGATCAGCCCCCACATTCCCCACCAGGATTACCTTGTTCACACTACCAGCCATATTCGTCACCTCATCTGCCGCCCGGTAACGGCACCAAAAATCAATCGCGGCACTCTAGCCCATCGGACCCAGCCATTGGGTCTTTGCGATCTTTAATCCACAGGCAAATTTGTTCTTTATTTGTTCTATTTTATTCCTATAGTGCTGTCAACCGACTCGGGAACGGCGTTGCACGGCAGCAGTTTCGTCTCGACAGTCGTGGATCAATCACTACATAAGGGCCTTCGATCCTCCCGAGAGCATGAAGATGAGCGAACTGAAGAGCATTTCCATACGTGGTGCGCGCGAGCATAATTTGAAGGGCATCGATCTCGATTTGCCCCGCAATTCGCTGATCGTCATGACCGGCCTGTCCGGTTCGGGCAAGTCTTCGCTCGCCTTCGACACAATCTATGCGGAAGGCCAGCGGCGTTATGTCGAAAGTCTTTCGGCCTATGCGCGCCAGTTCCTGGAGATGATGCAGAAGCCGGATGTCGACCAGATCGACGGGCTTTCCCCGGCAATCTCCATCGAGCAGAAGACCACCTCCCGCAACCCTCGCTCGACGGTCGGCACGGTCACCGAAATCTACGACTATATGCGCCTGCTTTTTGCGCGCGTCGGGGTGCCCTATTCGCCGGCAACGGGCCTGCCGATCGAAAGCCAGACGGTCAGCCAGATGGTCGATCGCATCCTCGCCTTCGAAGAAGGCACGCGTCTTTATATTCTGGCGCCGATGATCCGCGGGCGCAAAGGCGAGTACAAAAAAGAACTCGCCGACCTGATGAAAAAGGGGTTCCAGCGCGTCAAGGTGGACGGCCAGTTTTACGAGATCGCCGACGTCCCGGCGCTCGACAAGAAATACAAGCACGATATCGATGTCGTCGTGGACCGGCTCGTGGTCCGCTCCGATATCGCCGCGCGCCTGGCGGACAGCCTTGAAACCTCGCTGAAGCTGGCCGATGGGCTGGCGGTTGCCGAATTCGCCGACAAGCCGCTGCCGCCGGAAGAGACTTCGGCCGGCGGTTCCGCGAACAAATCCCTCAACGAAACACACGAACGGGTGCTGTTTTCGGAAAAGTTCGCCTGCCCCGTTTCCGGATTCACCATTTCGGAAATCGAGCCGCGGCTGTTTTCGTTCAACAATCCATTTGGCGCCTGCCCCACCTGCGACGGTCTCGGCTCGCAGCAGAAGGTCGATGAAGCGCTGATCGTGCCGGAGCCTGCCCGAACGCTGCGCGACGGCGCGATTGCGCCCTGGGCGAAATCCACGTCGCCCTATTACAACCAGACGCTGGAAGCGCTGGGCAAGGTTTTCGATTTCAGGCTTTCCAGCCGCTGGAACGAGCTTTCTGCGACGGCGCAGAAAGCCATCCTCGAAGGCACCGAGGAAAAGATCGAATTCCACTATGCCGACGGCGCCCGCTCATACAAGACGGTCAAGAATTTCGAAGGCATCGTGCCGAACCTCGAGCGCCGCTGGAAGGAAACCGACAGCGCTTGGGCGCGCGAGGAGATCGAACGCTATATGTCAGCGGCCCCCTGCCCGGCCTGCAACGGCTATCGCCTGAAGCCGGAAGCGCTGGCCGTGAAGATCAACAAGCTGCATATCGGCCAGGTCACGGAGATGTCGATCCGTGTTGCCCGTGATTGGTTCGAGGTGCTTCCGGAACAGTTGAACGCCAAGCAGAACGAGATCGCGGTCCGCATTCTGAAAGAGATCCGCGAACGCCTGCGGTTCCTGAACGATGTCGGCCTCGATTATCTCAGCCTGTCGCGCAATTCCGGCACGCTCTCCGGTGGCGAAAGCCAGCGCATCCGGCTTGCCTCGCAGATCGGGTCCGGCCTGACTGGGGTGCTCTACGTGCTCGACGAACCGTCGATCGGCCTGCACCAGCGCGACAACGCCCGGCTGCTCGATACGCTGAAACACCTGCGTGATATCGGCAATACGGTGATTGTCGTCGAGCATGACGAGGACGCGATCATGACCGCCGACTACGTGGTCGATATCGGCCCTGCGGCCGGCATCCATGGCGGACAGGTGGTGGCCGAAGGCACGCCCAGCGAAGTGATGGCCAATCCGAAATCGCTGACCGGCAAATATCTGTCGGGCGAGCTCGGCGTGCCGGTACCGGCGGAACGCCGCAAGCCGAAAAAGGGCAAGGAGATCAAGGTTTTTGGCGCCCGCGGCAATAACCTCAAGAATGTCACGGCTGCCATCCCGCTCGGCGTCTTCACCGCCGTGACAGGCGTGTCCGGCGGCGGCAAGTCGACCTTCCTGATCGAGACGCTTTACAAATCCGCCGCGCGCCGCGTCATGGGCGCCCGCGAAATCCCGGCCGAGCACGACAGGATCGACGGTTTCGAGCATATCGACAAGGTGATCGATATCGACCAGTCGCCGATCGGCCGTACGCCGCGTTCGAACCCCGCCACCTATACCGGCGCCTTCACGCCGATCCGCGACTGGTTTGCCGGCCTGCCGGAGGCAAAGGCACGCGGCTACCAGCCGGGCCGTTTCTCGTTCAACGTCAAGGGCGGCCGCTGCGAAGCCTGCCAGGGCGACGGCGTCATCAAGATCGAGATGCACTTCCTGCCGGACGTCTACGTCACCTGCGACGTCTGCCATGGCAAGCGCTACAATCGCGAGACGCTCGACGTCACCTTCAAGGGCAAGTCGATCGCCGACGTGCTCGACATGACGGTCGAGGAAGGCGTCGAGTTCTTCTCGGCAGTGCCGGCGGTCCGCGACAAGCTGCAATCGCTCTTCGATGTCGGTCTCGGTTACATCAAGGTCGGCCAGCAGGCCAATACGCTTTCGGGTGGCGAGGCGCAGCGCGTCAAGCTAGCCAAGGAATTGTCGAAACGTTCGACGGGGCGCACGCTTTATATCCTCGACGAGCCGACGACCGGCCTGCATTTCCATGACGTCGCCAAGCTTCTGGAAATGCTGCAGGAACTGGTGAACCAGGGCAATTCGGTGGTGGTCATCGAGCACAATCTCGAGGTCATCAAGACAGCCGACTGGATCATCGATATAGGCCCGGAAGGCGGCACCGGCGGCGGCGAAGTGGTCGCAGCCGGCACGCCCGAGCAGATTGTCAAGGAAAAGCGGTCCTATACCGGCCACTTCCTGAAGGAACTGCTGGAGCGCCGACCGATGAAGAAGGTGGAAGCGGCGGAGTGAACCTCCGCACAAGGGAGGCAATTCATGACCAAAGCCGGCACAATTCGCACTGGCATCGGCGGCTGGACCTTCGAGCCGTGGGAAGGCACGTTCTATCCTGAAAAACTGGCGAAGAAGAAACAGCTCGAATATGCGGCCAGCAAACTGAAGGTCATCGAGGTCAACGGTACCTATTACGGTTCGCAAAAGCCCGAGACCTTCGCCAAATGGGCATCGGAAGTGCCGGACGGCTTCATCTTTTCGCTGAAGGCGAGCCGCTTCACCACCAACCGCAAGGTTTTGGCCGAGGCGGGAGAATCGATCGAGAAATTCCTGACTCAGGGGCTGACCGAGCTTGGCGACCATCTCGGGCCGCTGCTCTGGCAGTTCGCGCCGACCAAGAAGTTCGAAGCGGATGATTTCGAAGCCTTCCTGAAACTGCTGCCGAACAAGCTGGACGGGCTGAAGCTGACTCATGTGGTCGAGGTCCGCAACGACACGTTCAAGGCGCCGGAATTCATCGCGCTGCTGGCGAAATACAATATCGCACCCGTCTGCGCCGACCATTTCGACTATCCGATGATCGCGGATGTCACGGCGGATTTCGTCTACGCGCGCCTGCAGAAGGGGTCGGACGATATCAAGACCTGTTATGCGGAAGAGGATATGAAGGTTTGGGCGAAAAGGCTGGAAACCTGGGCGGAAGGCGGTGTGCCGGACGATCTGCCGCTGGTTGACGAGAAGCGTGAAGTCAAGAAGGAGCCGCGCGACGTCTTCGCCTTCTTCATCCACGAGGGCAAGGTGAACGCGCCCTATGGCGCAATGGCGATGCGCGAACTCCTGGAAAGCCGAAGCTAGGGATCCAGCCAGATGCGGGCATGGGCGGCGAGGTCTTCGGCCGTCATGCCCCTGCCTGCCCGCTTGCCGGCTTCGCCATGCAGGTAGACGCCTGCAGCGGCCGCCTCGAATGCGGGCATGCCTTGGGCGAGCAACGCGCCGATCATGCCGGCCAGAACGTCGCCGGAACCGGCGGTTGCCAGCCATGGCGGTCCGTTGGTGTTGATGTAGGCGCGTCCGTCGGGGCTGGCGATCACCGTATCGGCGCCCTTGTAGACAATGGCGGCGTGGGCGCGGGCGGAAGCCGCCACCGCCTTTTCCACCTTGCTCAGGTTGCCATCCGCGGCGATGTCGGGAAAAAGCCGGCCGAATTCGCCCTCGTGCGGTGTCAGCACCAGATGGGGCTCTCCGCCGGCAAAGGCATCGAACAGGTCCGAAGGCTTTTCCTTGAAGGAGGTAATCCCGTCTGCGTCGAGCACCAGCGGGCGATCCTTAAGCGCCAGCGCGAACTGTCGTGTTTTCTTGCCGACGCCAAAACCCGGTCCGAGCACAAAAGCGGCGAGTTTTGCCGAACCGAGCCAGTTTTCCAGATCTTTCACCGTGTCGACCGGATGCAGCATGATTGCAGTCAGCGAGGCCGCGTTGACCTGCATGGCATCGCTCGGCGAGCCGACGGTCACCAACCCTGCCCCCGCCTTCAGGCCCGCTATCGCCGACAGCCGAGCCGCACCGGTCTTGCCGGCCTCTCCGGAAAACACGGCCAGATGCCCGCGTCGGTATTTATGAGTTTCGCTTCCCGGCTCAGGCAAGAGACTGCGCCACAATTCCGGTCGGTTTTCCCTCGTCTCGCCGGCAACCTCACGGATGACACGGGCAGGAATGCCGATATTGAAAACCTCGATGTCACCGCAGAGCGACCTCCCCGGCAACAGCAGATGTCCCGGTTTTCGGGTCATGAAGGTGACGGTATGCACGGCCTGGAAGGCGGCCCCGAGCGGGACGCCACGCCTTCCGCAGAGACCGGACGGCAGGTCGACGGCGATAACCGGTATCCGCGCCTCGCCGACATTGCGGATCACATCCGCGACGATGTCGGGCACGTCGCGCGTCAGGCCGGCTCCGAACAGCGCATCGACCACCACGTCACCCGCGATCGGCCGGTAGGTCTGGAGCGGCTCAGAGGGCAGATTGCAGTGCTCGCGCGCCTGCCTGGCATCCCCCGTCAGCTTCTGCGGGTCACCCAGATGATGGACGCGAACGGACGCGCCGGCTTCGGCAAGCGCGCGGGCCGCCACATATCCGTCGCCGCCGTTGTTTCCGGGGCCGCACAGCACGGCAAAACGCAACGCGCCTGGAAATTGTCGAAGCGCGGCCGCTGCAACGGCCTGCCCTGCCCGCTCCATCAGATCGAAAGACGGAATGCCGTATCGGGCAGAGGCGGCGTCCGCCGCCGCCATCTCGTCGGGTGTGAGGAGCAATGAGCCAAGCGAAGCATCCATAGGCGCAATTGAACGGAAAGCTGATCAGAAAACAAGCGCCGTCTCGCCACCCAGATAGACATAAAAATTATGCAAATGCCTAAATTTAAGCCATCACATAGCGTACATTTATAAACTCTAAAATATCGAAAAAACTTCGAAAAACTCCGATTCTTGTGCCGCAACGCACAAATTTTGAGAAAAACGGAAGCGATTTTGTCGCTGAAGCTGCTGTTTTGTCGGGAATTAGTGAAAAACCCTATTATTCTTTTGAAAGTGTCGTATGAGTTTGGCACGATAACTGCATTGGCATGGGCGAGCGGGTAACAGCCTGCTTCAAGAGAGAAGCGGAGATATGGTTTCTCATGAAAAAGATCGAAGCGATCATCAAGCCTTTTAAGCTGGACGAAGTGAAGGAAGCCCTTCAGGAGGTCGGTTTGCAGGGTATTACAGTGACCGAAGCCAAGGGTTTTGGCCGCCAGAAGGGCCATACCGAGCTCTATCGCGGCGCAGAATACGTCGTCGATTTTCTGCCCAAGGTCAAAGTTGAGGTCGTCCTGGCGGACGAGAACGCGGATGCCGTCATCGAAGCCATCCGTAATGCGGCACAGACTGGACGGATTGGAGACGGCAAGATATTCGTTTCCAATGTGGAGGAAGTCATCCGCATCCGCACCGGTGAAACGGGCGTGGACGCCATCTAAACGCCCCCAATAAACGCCCTAGGGCCAAAAGGCCGGGGTTTCATCGTCATCGTACATCGAGGAAGGTCATATGACGAGCGCAAGCGAAATCATGAAACAAATCAAGGAAAACGACGTCAAGTTCGTGGACCTGCGCTTTACCGACCCCAAGGGCAAGCTACAACACGTCACCATGGACGTCGTCTGCGTCGATGAGGACATGTTCGCCGACGGCGTCATGTTCGACGGTTCCTCGATCGGCGGCTGGAAGGCCATCAACGAGTCGGACATGGTGCTGATGCCCGACCCGGCGACGGTCCACATGGATCCGTTCTTCGCCCAGTCGACCATGGTCATCTTCTGCGACATCCTCGACCCGATTTCCGGTGAAGCCTATAACCGCGATCCGCGCGGCACCGCCAAGAAGGCAGAAGCCTATCTGAAGGCATCCGGCATCGGCGATACCGTATTTGTCGGCCCGGAGCCGGAATTCTTCGTCTTCGACGACGTCAAATACAAGGCCGACCCTTATAACACGGGCTTCAAGCTCGACTCGTCCGAACTGCCGTCCAACGACGACACGGACTACGAGACCGGCAATCTCGGCCACCGCCCGCGCGTCAAGGGCGGCTACTTCCCGGTTCCGCCGGTCGACAGCCTGCAGGACATGCGCTCCGAAATGCTGACCGTGCTCGCCGAAATGGGCGTGGTCGTGGAAAAGCATCACCACGAAGTGGCATCCGCCCAGCACGAACTCGGCGTCAAGTTCGATACCCTGGTGCGCAACGCCGACAAGATCCAGATCTACAAGTATGTCGTGCACCAGGTCGCCAATGCCTACGGCAAGACGGCGACCTTCATGCCGAAGCCGATCTTCGGCGACAACGGCTCGGGCATGCACGTGCACCAGTCGATCTGGAAGGACGGCAAGCCGACCTTCGCCGGCGACGAATATGCCGGCCTTTCGGAAAGCTGCCTCTTCTATATCGGCGGCATCATCAAGCATGCCAAGGCGATCAACGCCTTCACCAACCCGACGACGAACTCCTACAAGCGTCTCGTCCCGGGTTATGAAGCGCCGGTTCTGCTCGCTTACTCGGCTCGCAACCGCTCGGCTTCGTGCCGCATCCCCTTCGGCACCGGACCGAAGTCGAAGCGCGTCGAAGTCCGCTTCCCGGATCCGCTGGCAAACCCCTATCTTGCCTTCGCCGCCATGCTGATGGCCGGCCTCGACGGCATCAAGAACAAGATCCATCCCGGCAAGGCCATGGACAAGGATCTCTACGACCTGCCGCCGAAGGAGCTGAAGAAGATCCCGACCGTCTGCGGTTCTCTGCGCGAAGCCCTCGAAAACCTCGATCGCGACCGCAAGTTCCTGACCGCCGGCGGCGTCTTCGACGACGACCAGATCGACGCCTATATCGAGCTCAAGATGGTGGAAGTCATGCGCTTCGAAATGACGCCGCATCCGGTCGAGTTCGACATGTATTATTCGGCCTGATCCGACTGGGCGCGATTTCGCGCTTGGCTGCGTTGAGAACGGCGGGCCGCAAGCCCGCCGTTTTCCATTTCGCCGAGCCTTGTGGCTTGCGCCTCCATTGCCGGTGTGCCGATGACCTCCCCCAACTCTCCACGACCGCGCCCGACCGACTGGGTGATCTTCGCGCTTGTTCCCGTGTTCTTTTCCAGCAACCTGATCTTCGGGCGCGGCGTGATCGGCGAGATCGGGCCGTTCATCACTGCCTTCATCCGCTGGGCCGGAGCAACGCTGATCATCGTGCCCCTGCTGTATTTCGACTGGGCGGCCGCCTGGACCTTTGTGCGCCGGCATACCTGGCTCTGGCTGTGGCTGGGTTTCCTGAGCATCGGCATCAGCGGCGGCTTGGTTTATTGGGCGCTGACGCTGACGACGGCATCGAACGCGACGCTGATCTACACGACCTCGTCGCTGTTCATCATCCTTTTCGAATGGCAGTTTTCCGGTCGCCGGATCGGCGGCCGGGAGCTTTTGGGCATGGCGGTCGCATTCGCCGGCGTGGCGGTGATCGTGCTGCGTGGCGATGTCGGCGCCTTGGCGCACATGGATTTTAATGTCGGCGACCTCGGCATGCTCGTGGCGGCGATCGCCTTTGCGATCTATTCGCTCCTGCTGCGCCGCCCGGCGGCCCAGGCGATCCGGCCATTTACGCTGTTCGGGCTGATCGGCTTTTCAGGGTCGCTCCTCCTGCTGCCCCCGGCACTCTGGGAACTCTTCCATGGCGGGCTTCTGCCGACGACGCTTTCAGCCTGGTCGAAGATTGCCGGCATCATCCTGTTTGCCTCGCTCGCAGCCTTCTTCTGCTTTCAGCATACGGTGAGGATATTTGGGCCGGCGACGGCGGGAGTGACGCTTTACATGATGCCGCCGGTCTCTATCGTCATGGCGGTGATATTCCTTGGCGAGACTTTTGAAAGATATCACGCGCTCGGCATCGTTCTGGTGCTTGGCGGCATAGTGCTGGCGACGACCCGACCGCGGAGGCTTGCTAAGCCTTAAGTCTATCCCGTGGAACGAAGCCGGCCGGTCTGCATTAATCTCTTGATGTCGGAGAATTTTATTCCCACATTAGGATGCGAAAGGACATCGCACCATGAAACAACGCAACGCTAAATTTACCATCGGAGAAGTGGTCCGCCACAAGGTCTTTCCGTTCCGGGGCGTCGTGTTCGATGTGGATCCGGAATTCGCCAATACGGAAGAATGGTGGAATTCCATTCCCGCGGAAATCCGGCCGAACAAGGACCAGCCCTTCTATCATCTCCTCGCGGAGAATGACGAGACGGAGTATGTGGCCTATGTTTCGGAGCAGAATCTGGAACACGACGAAAACGATGCTCCACTGCGCAATCCGCAGGTCTACCAGATCTTCGATCGCGGCCCGTCCGGTCAGTTGAAGCCCAAGATCATACTGGCCCACTAACCTCTATTCGCAACATCCAGAAAAGGCGTCGGCATTCTGCCGGCGCTTTTTTCATGTCCAGAATCAGAAAGCCCGGCGCATGGCCGGGCTTCGAACTGTCGGTTCCGACTGGAACTTACTGACCCTGCTTTGCAGAGTTCTGGGCGTCTTCCAGCTTCTTCCGGGTCTCTTCTGCCTTGCGCTGCATGCCTTCTTCGAGGCTGCGCTGGCTCTGAGCGATCTGTTCCTGCGGCATGGCCGGACCGTCGAATACGCCGGTGAAGCCGGTGAGCGGAACCTTGATCGGGTTTGGAGCGCGGCGGAAGTTGATCGAGGTGAAGACCACCTCGCCGCCCTTCTTGAGGCTGGCGATCATCGCGTCCGTCAGCGGCACTTCGGCGGTGCACTTGTCCGGAAGGCAAACGATGTAATCGAGCTTCTGGCCCTTGCCGCCGTCGATCTGCATGACGATGCCGGGCGGCACGAGGCGCGCGGTCGGTACCGAAACCTGCATGATCTTGCGGTTAACCTTGCCTTCAACCGTGATCAGGCCGACGGCGGTGATGAGCTGACCGTTCTGGGCGGCAATGACGTTCTGCACGACGCAGAGATCGCTGTCGTCCTGCTTGGTGCAGGTCTTGAACCAGCCGAGCGGCGGTGCACCAGGAGCGGCCGCGGCCGGAGCATCCTGTGCAAGGGCTGCAACCGGCAGCGCCATCGCGCCGGCCGAGAGAGCGAGAGCGGACATCGCCGTCCGCAGAACTTGGGTTGCCTTAAGCATCATAACGAGATCCGTCTCCTGAAATCCGCTGGGTACGGCAGACGCCGTCAACTCCCTCGGGGTGTCCTACTGCCTGTGACCTGTCGGTCAAATGAGGCAATTGAATGACCCGCCCGTGTGGCCAACCTGTTACATCGGGCAGACATCGATATCCAGTCCTTCTTTCGTATTTTTTGACAAGGAGTTAACGTCGGCGATCATTCTTTTGCACATGGCGGTGGTTGGTGGGCCTCATGGCATGCGCTATTTTGCAGGCGAATCAGCGAGGATTTCACCGCCATGGGTCCCATGCGACGCTTTCTCCCCCTTATCGCCGCGCTTGCCATCAGCACCCCAGCCCTTGCCGAACCGGTCCATGGGGTAGCCATGCACGGCAGTCCGGCGCTCGGGCCCGATTATAAGCACTTCCCATATGTGAACCCGGACGTGAAGAAGGGCGGCCGAATAACCTATGGCGTCGTCGGCACGTTCGACAGCCTCAATCCGTTCATCCTGAAAAGCATGCGCACCTCGGCGCGCGGCATCTGGGACCCGGCTTTCGGCAATCTCATCTTTGAGTCCCTGATGACCCGTTCCAGCGACGAGGCGTTCACGCTTTACGGGCTGCTGGCCGAGAGCGTCGAATGGAATGACGACCGGACCTTCATCCAGTTCAATCTCAATCCGAAGGCGAAATGGTCGGATGGCCAGCCGGTCACCCCGGATGACGTGATCTTTTCGTTCGAGTTGTTGCGCGACAAGGCCCGCATTCCCTTCTCATCACGGCTGACGCCCGTCGCCAAAATGGAGAAGGTCGGCGAGCGTGGCGTACGGTTTACCTTCAACGAAAAGGCCGACCGGGAATTTCCGCTCATTCTCGCCACCGGCACCCCGATCCTGCCGAAACACGCAACCGATCCGGCCACCTTCGATCAGTCGACGCTGAAGCCGCCGGTTGGCTCCGGCCCTTACCGGATCAAGTCCATTTCGCCCGGAGAACGCATCGTCTATGAACGGGACCCGGGCTACTGGGGCAAGGATATTCCGGCCAAGGTGGGCTTCGACAATTACGATCAGATCAGCGTCGAATATTTCCTGCAGGACAACACGTTGTTCGAAGCCTTCAAGAAGGGCGCGATCGACATCTATCCCGACGGCAGTCCGACACATTGGGCGCGGGCCTATGATTTCCCGGCGGTCCAGAACGGTGACGTGATCAAGGATGCGTTCAAGCCGCAGCTGCCGACCGGCATGCTCGGTTTCGTGTTCAATACGAGAAGAGCACTCTTCGCAGACGTGAACGTGCGCGCCGGCCTTTCACTCGCCTTCGATTTCGAATGGGCCAACAAGAACCTTTTCGAAGGCGCCTATACCCGAACGGAAAGCTTCTGGCAGAACTCGCCCCTCTCCTCGCTCGGCAAGCCGGCGGACGAGCGGGAGCTCAAGATCCTCGGGGCCATCAAGGACAGGATCGAGCCGGCAGTGCTCGACGGCAGTTATCATCTACCGAAGACCGACGCTTCCGGTGCGGATCGCAAAGTGTTGCGCGATGCGGTCGATCTTCTCAAGAAGGGCGGTTACGCGATCAAGAACGGCAGGATGACGGACGCTTCGGGCAGGCCGTTGACCTTCGAGGTCATGACCCAGACCCAGGACCAGGAAAAGCTCGCGATCGCCTATCAGCGGACGCTGAAGATGATCGGCGTCGACATGTCGATCCGCACCGTCGACGATGCCCAATACCAGGCCCGCTCGGGCAATTTCGACTATGACATGATCGTCAAATCCTATCCCGCGTCCCTTTCGCCCGGCATCGAACAGGTCGGGCGCTGGGGATCGGATTCCCGCAATCGCGACGGCAGCTTCAATTTTGCCGGTACTGCGGATCCCGACCTCGACAAGCTGATCGGGACCATGCTGGCGGTGCGCAGCAAGGAGGATTTCGAGGCGGCGGTGCGGGCTTACGACCGGATGCTGATTTCCGGTCACTATCTCGTTCCGCTCTATCATATCCCCGATCAATGGGTGGCGCGTCGCAAGCATATCGGTTATCCGGAAAAACTCCCGCTCTATGGCTACCAGCTCAACACCTGGTGGGATAAACGGGCGCAATAATCCAGTCTCTCCGGTTACCGAAGAAAGGACGCCGCCATGGAGCGCGTAACCATCGACATCGTTTCGGATATCGTCTGCCCCTGGTGCTATCTCGGCAAGGCAAGGATGGAACTGGCGGTCGCCGAAGTGCAGGACGAGATCGGCGTCGACATCAACTGGCGCCCCTATCGGCTCAACCCGGACCATCCGCCCGAGGGCGTCGACCATCAGGCGGACCTTGCCGCCAAGCTCGGCGGCACGCAAGCCGTCGAACGTGCCCACGACATGCTGAAGAAACTCGGCGAAGAGGTCGGCATCAAGTACAATTTCGAGGCGATCAAGATCGGTCCCAATACGCTCGATGCACATCGCCTGTTGCATTGGGCGATCGTGGAAAGCCGGGAAATTCAGGACAAGGTCGCGACCGCCCTGTTCAAGGCGAATTTCGAGGAAGGCCGCAATGTCGGCGACCACGCCGTGCTGGCCGATATCGCTGAAAAATCGGGCCTGGACCGCAAGGTCATCGAGAACCTTCTGGCAAGCGACGCCGACAAGGACACCATCCTTGGGGAGATCGAGGCGGCTCAGAAGATGGGCGTGACCGGCGTGCCGTTCTTTATCATCGACGGACAATATGCGGTCAGCGGAGCGCAGACGCCGGATGTCTTTGCCAATGCGCTGCGAGAAATCGCCAAGCTGAAGGCGGAAGCCCGCAAGGGCATGATCTGAGAACGGACAACCGCGTGCGTACCGACCAGACCCTGAAGGGCGTTCTACTCGCCTTCGGCTCGTTTGCCGCCTATTCCTGGAGCGATGCCAGCGTCAAGATGATCGAGGGCGCCCTGACGCCCTATGAAATGGGCTTTTTCGGTGCCGTCTTCATGCTCGCCGGTTTTCCCTATCTCATGAAACCAGGCGACAGCTGGCTCGACGTGGTAAGAAGCACCAACCGGCCGCTATGGGTCCTGCGCTTCTTCTCCGCGGCCGTGGGGACGATCGGCAGTGTTGCGGCCTTCACCTATCTGTCGATGGCGGAAGCCTTTGCTCTGATCTTCCTGCTGCCTTCCTTCGTGACGATCATGTCGGTGCTGTTCCTCAAGGAGACGGTCGGCATCCGGCGCTGGAGCGCGGTGATCATCGGCTTCGTCGGCGTGCTGGTCATATTGCGCCCGGGTTTCCGCGAGCTTTCGATCGGGCATGTCGGTGCGGTGTTTGCCGGGTTTTCCGGGGCGATCTCGATCATCGTCTATCGCGCCGTCGGACCATCGGAGAAGCAGATCTCGCTTTACGGCGCCGGCGTCCTTGGCGTTCTCGTCATCCTCGGCGTCCTGATGATCCCGGACTTCCGCTGGCCGACCCTTCCGCAATGGGCCATGCTCGCGGGATACGGTCTGCTGGGGGCACTGGCTACCGTCTGGCTGATGTATGCCGCCAACTACGCGCCGGCCGCAGTGATCGGACCGACACAATACAGCCAGATGCTCTGGGCCATCCTGTTCGGCTATCTCGTCTTCGGCGACAGGGTCGACCTGCCGATGCTGATCGGCATCGTGCTGATCATCGGCTCCGGCCTCCTGACGCTCGCCCGCGAGCGGGCACGCGACGTTGCCCTGCCCGCGTCCGTCGCGACGGATCAGCAAGCCGCCGTGGTCACAGTCCCAGACAATAAATCCGACATATAGTCACGATTTAGCCAGTTCCGCGAACTGGGTCATCACCTGCGCCGCGGCCGTCAACCGCTTTTCAGGCGACGGCAGGTCGCGGGTGAGGAACACGCTGTGGTCCGGGCGGATCTTCGCGAGCGTTCCCTGCTTGGCGATATAACCGACAAGATTGGCCGGGTTCGGGAACTGCTTGTCGCGGAAAGTGACGACGATGCCCTTGGGGCCGGCGTCGAGCTTTTCGACATTGGCCTTGCGGCAGAGCGACTTGATATAGACCACCTTCAACAGGTTCTGTACCTCGACCGGCATCGGGCCGAAGCGATCGACCATTTCCGCTCCGAAACCGTCGATCTCCGACAGTTCCGTGACTTCGCCGAGACGGCGGTAGAGGCCCATGCGCAGATGCAGGTCGGGCACGTAGCTTTCCGGGATCATCACGGTGATGCCGACGGAAATCTGCGGCGACCAGCCGGTATCGGTAATCTCGTCGTCGCCCTTCACCTCAGCCACGGCTTCCTCCAGCATCTGCTGGTAGAGCTCGAAACCGACTTCCTTGATATGGCCTGACTGTTCCTCACCCAAGAGATTGCCGGCGCCGCGGATATCGAGGTCGTGGCTGGCGAGCTGGAAGCCGGCGCCGAGCGTATCGAGCGACTGCAGCACCTTCAGGCGGCGCTCGGCGGTCGTGGTCAGCGTCTTGTTGACCGGCAGGGTAAAGAGCGCGAAGGCGCGCACCTTGGAACGGCCGACGCGGCCGCGGAGCTGGTAGAGCTGCGCCAGGCCGAACATGTCGGCACGGTGGACGATCAGCGTGTTGGCGGTCGGCACGTCGAGCCCGGATTCGACGATGGTCGTCGACAGAAGCACGTCGTACTTGCCGTCGTAGAACGCATTCATGATGTCTTCGAGTTCGCCGGCCGCCATCTGGCCATGGGCAACCGCGACCTTCAGTTCCGGCACGTCCGACTGGAGGAAGGCCTGGATTTCCGGAAGGTCGGCGAGCCGCGGGCAGACGTAGAAACTCTGGCCGCCGCGATAATGTTCACGCATCAGCGTCTCGCGGATGACCAGCGGATCGAAGGGCGAGATGAAGGTGCGGACAGCCATGCGATCGACCGGCGGCGTGGTGATCAGCGACAGTTCGCGGACACCGGTCATGGCAAGCTGCAGCGTGCGCGGAATCGGCGTTGCCGAGAGCGTCAGGACGTGCACGTCGCTCTTCAGTTCCTTCAGCCGTTCCTTGTGCTTGACGCCGAAATGCTGCTCCTCGTCGATGATCAGCAGGCCGAGATTGGCGAACTGGATGCCGGCGCCGAGCAGCGCATGGGTACCGACGACGATATCGACCTTGCCATCGGCAAGGTCCTTCTTCGTCTGGGCCAATTCCTTGGCAGGCACCAGCCGCGACGCCTGCTCGACCTTGATCGGCAGCCCGCGGAAACGTTCGCGAAACGTCTTGAAATGCTGGCGGGAAAGAAGCGTGGTCGGCACGACGACCGCGACCTGGGCGCCGTTCATGGCGGCGAAGAAGGCGGCGCGCAGCGCCACTTCCGTCTTGCCGAAACCGACGTCGCCGCAGACGAGGCGGTCCATCGGCCGGCCGGCGCCGAGATCGTCGCGCACGGAATCGATCGCCGTCGCCTGGTCCTCGGTCTCGTCATAAGGGAAGCGGGCGGCGAATTCGTCGTAGAGACCTTCCGGCGCGGTAAGCACCGGCGCGCGGCGGGTGATGCGCGTGGCGGCAATGCGAATCAATCCGTCCGCCATATCGAGCAGGCGTTTCTTGAGCTTCGCCTTGCGAGCCTGCCAGGCGCCGCCGCCGAGCCTGTCGAGTTGGGCTTCCGCCGCATCCGAACCATAGCGCGACAGGAGATCGATGTTCTCGACCGGCAGGAAGAGTTTTGCCTGGTCGGCGTAATGCAGCTCCAGGCAGGCGCGCGGCGCCCCGGCGGCCTCGATTGTCACCAGGCCGACGAACCGGCCGATGCCGTGCTCCGCATGGACGACCAGCGAACCTTCGTCGAGGCCGGCAACTTCGGTCAGGAAATCCGCGCCACGCTTGCGGCGCTTGCCGCGGCGGACCATGCGGTCGCCTAAAATATCCTGTTCGCCGATGACGGCGATCCTGTCGGTCTCGAAACCAGCCTCGAGGCTCAAAACCGCGGATGCCGCCTCGCCCTTTTCGAGCTTATCGAGATCGGCGAGCTTTTCGATCTGCCGGATTCGTTTCAGGCCGCGCTCGTCAAGAACCTGCAGAAGACGGTCGAGCGAACCGGCAGACCAGCCGGTAACCAGAACCTTGATACCTTCGGCGCGCTTGTCGGCGATATGCTTGACGACGAGGTCGAAGACGTTGACGCGTTCGTCGCGGTCCTTTTCCTCTGTCTGGTTTTTCGCCCAGCGCGGCCCGGCATGCGCATCCAAAGTCACCACCCGGCGACCCTCGGCATCCATCTCGTTGAACGGCGTCAGGCGCAGCGCATTGACGGCGTCGAGCGCTGCGGCGAATGCCTTGCCGTCGAGATAAAGCTGACCCGGGGACACCGGCTTGTAGGGGGCCGCCTGCGCCGCCGCGCCCTTGCCCTGCGGGCCGGAGTCGCGCCGTGCCTCATAATAGTCGGCGACCAGCTTCGAACGTTCGTTGGCCGCCTCGCGCGCGGTGTGGTCGGTGACGATGCGAAACCCGCTGAGGTAATCGAAGGCGGTTTCGAGCCCGTCGTAGAACAGTGGCAGCCAGTGTTCCATGCCGGGGTAACGCCGGCCTTCCGAGACTGCCTGATAGAGTGCGTCGTCGCGGGTCGCAGCCCCGAAGAGCGACAGGTAGTTCTTGCGGAAACGGCTGATCGTGTCCGGCGTCAGCGTCACCTCGCTCATCGGATTGAGATCGAGGGCCCGCGACTGGCCGGTGGTGCGCTGGCTGGCGGGGTCGAAGGAGCGGATCGATTCCAGCGTATCGCCGAAGAAATCGAGGCGCACCGGTTCTTCCGTGCCCGGCACGAAAACATCGAGAATGCCGCCGCGTACGGCGAATTCGCCGACTTCGCGCACCGTCGCGACACGCTCGAACCCGTTGCGTTCCAGCCGCGCCGCGATGTCGTCCATGCGGATCTGGTTGCCGGGCTTGGCCGAGAACGCCAGGCTCTCGATAATCTCGGCAGGCGCAATCTTCTGCAGCATCGCATTGACGGTGACGAGCACGATCGCCGCATGCGGCTTTTTGCGATGGGAAATCAGTCCGGACAGGGCCGCCAGCCGGCGGGCAGAGACATCGGCGCTCGGCGAGACGCGGTCATAGGGAAGACAGTCCCAGGCGGGCAGCGTCAGGACGGGAATTTCCGGCGCCACGAAGGACAGCATCTGCTCCAGGTCGAGCATGCGCTGGCCGTCCGACAGGACATAGGCAACCGCCTGGCCGGCGCGGGCGAGCTCGGCCACGATCAGCGGCTCCATGCCCGGCGGCACGTTGCCTATGGTCAGCGGGCTTTGCGCCGCCGCAATCTTCTTCGCGTCGAATCCGGGAATCATCGGGCCAGAATTCATATCTTGTGTCCGAGCCTTAGCTCCAGGGAGGCTTTGGTGACGGGATCGAAATCCGGCGTATAGGCGGCGACGCGCGCAAAAAGCGGCGTCTTCATATGCTCGGGCAAAGCTTGAGCACCGGTGATCCAGGCATGAAGGTCATGATCGTCCTCGCCCATGATCGCCTCGAATTCGTCGAGTTCGGCTTCTGCGAGCTTGCCGATCTCGGCTTCCGCAAAACTCCCGAGAACCAGGTCCATCTCCCGGATGCCGCGATGCCAGCAGCGATAGAGGATGCGCCTGCGGCGCGGGTCGAGATCCGCGCTGGTGCGGGATAGTCCTGTCATGGCCGTGTCCTTGTTTTGCCGTTCATATAGGACGCTTTTCCGCCCTCGTCACCTTGCCAAATGGGCAAAATCCATCGCATTTTGCGCGCCATGCGTCCCGCCATACTCGATCCGCTGTTCTCGCCCGTCGCCTCGCTTGCCGGTGTCGGGCCGAAGCTTGCCGAACTGATCGCCCGCGTCACCGGCCGTGACGATCCGGACGACTGCCGTGTCGTGGACCTGCTTTTCCATGCCCCCTCCTCGCTGATCGACCGGCGCAACCGACCGGGCATCGCGCTCTCGCCGCAAGGAGCGATCGTCACGATCGAAGGCCGGGTCGACCGGCATCAGCCGCCACCGCCCGGCAAATCCAATATGCCCTATCGCGTCTTCCTGCATGACGACACCGGTGAACTGGCGCTCACCTTCTTCCGCGCCAAGGGCAACTGGCTGGAAAAATCGCTGCCGATCGACGAGATGGTGATGGTGAGCGGCAAGGTCGACTGGTTCAACGGCCGCCCTTCGATGGTGCATCCGGATTTCATCGTGAAATCCTCGGAGGCTGAAAACCTGCCACTGGTGGAACCGGTCTATCCGATGACGGCCGGCCTGACGCCGAAAGTGCTGCGCAAGGCAATAGACGGTGCCGTCGCCCGCATGCCGGACCTGCCGGAATGGGCGGATGCTGCGCTGGCCTCGCGCCAGGGTTTTCCCTCGGTGGCGGAGGCCTTTCGCGGGCTGCACGATCCGCGCGACGCGGCGGATATCGATCCGCAGGCCCCTGCCCGCCGCCGGCTTGCCTATGACGAGTTCCTTGCCGGCCAGGTATCCTTGTCGCTGGTGCGCCAGAAGGTGCGCAAGGTCCCAGGCCAGCCGATCCGGGTGAAGGGCGATCTTGCCGCGAGGATCATCGCCGGCCTGCCCTTCTCGCTGACACCGAGCCAGAAAGCGGCGGTCGAGGACGTCATCAAGGACATGGCCGGCGAAGATCGCATGCTGCGGCTGCTGCAGGGCGATGTCGGCGCCGGCAAGACCCTGGTGGCACTGCTCGCCATGTCCGCCGCCGTCGAGGCCGGCGGCCAGGCGGTGCTGATGGCGCCGACCGAAATCCTCGCCCGCCAGCATTTTGCGACGATCTCGAAGCTCGCCGGTGCCGCCGGCGTGACGGTCGAAGTGCTGACCGGCCGCACCAAGGGACGTGAGCGCGACCAGATCATCGATCGGATCGCCTCGGGCGAAGCGCAGATCATCATCGGCACCCACGCGCTTTTCCAGGATGCGATCAACTATCACAATTTGATGCTTGCGGTGGTGGACGAGCAGCACCGGTTCGGCGTGCACCAGCGCCTGCGGCTGACGGCCAAAGGCATTTCTCCGCATATGCTGGTGATGACGGCGACGCCCATTCCCCGCACGCTGGTTCTCGCTGCGTTTGGTGACATGGATGTCTCGAAGCTCACCGAAAAACCGGCAGGCCGCAAGCCGATCCAGACGGTCACCATTCCCACCGAGCGGATCGGCGATATCGTTGCCCGGCTGCGTGGCGCGATCGGTGAAGGAAAAAAAGCCTATTGGATCTGCCCGCTCGTCGAAGAATCGGATGTCTCGGACCTGATGTCGGCGGAGGAGCGTTATGCGGTGCTCGCCAAGGAACTCGGCCGCGATGTCGGTCTCATCCATGGTCGCATGAGCGGACCGGAAAAGGACGCTGTGATGGGCGCCTTCAAAGCCGGTGAGATCCGGCTGCTGGTCGCGACCACCGTCGTCGAAGTGGGCGTCGACGTGCCGGATGCGACGATCATGGTGATCGAGCATGCGGAGCGATTCGGGCTCGCCCAGCTGCACCAGCTGCGCGGCCGTGTCGGGCGCGGCGACGAGGCGTCGACCTGCATCCTGCTCTACAAGGGACCGCTCAGCGAAACAGGCCGGGCGCGGCTTTCGATCCTGCGTGACAGTGAGGACGGTTTTCTGATCGCCGAGGAGGATCTGAAATTGCGCGGTGAAGGCGAATTGCTCGGCACCCGCCAGTCCGGCACGCCGGGTTTCCGGATCGCCAGTCTGGAGGCGCATGCGGACCTGCTGGAAATCGCCCGCAAGGATGCGGCCTATCTCCTGGAGCGGGATCCGGAACTCACCAGCGAACGCGGCCAGAACATGCGCGTGCTGCTTTATCTGCACCGCCGCGACGAGGCGATCCGGTTCCTGAGAGCCGGGTAGGTCTCAAGCCTGCATTTTAGGAGCCGGCAGGATGGCGGTCGGCGCGCCGGGGACAGGCTTGTAGTCCGGTGCGATCAACCCGCCCGATATCAGCAGCTTGGCGCCCTCTTCCGGCGTCATGTCGAGCATGACGATCTTGCTCTTCGGCACGAACATCAGAAAACCGGCGGTCGGAACCGGCGTCGGCGGCAGGAAGACGCCGACCATTTCATCGCCATCCGCATTGAGCTTCGCGGCGATCTCTCCCTGCGCGTCGCCGGAAATGAAGACCAGCGCCCACATTCCGGGGCTCGGAAACTCGATCAAACCGCATTTCTTGAAGGAGGTCGACTGTTCCTTCAGCACCGTTTCGAAGATCTGTTTGATGCTCTTATAAATGCTGCGGATCAGCGGCATGCGGTGCAGGATCGACTCGCCGAACTTGACGATCGAACGGCCGATCAGGTTCTTGCCGAGAAAGCCGATGATGGTGATGAACACCACGGCGATCAGAAGGCCGGTGCCGGGAATGGTGATGTTGAAGTAATATTGGGGATCGTAGCGCTGCGGAATATAGGGCGTGACCCAGCTATCCGCCCAGTCGATGAAGGTGAAGGTGAGCCAGATGGTGATGGCAAGCGGCGCGCAGATGATCAGGCCGGTTAGGAAGTTGTTCCTGAGACGGCCGGCCAGCGATATTCGCTCTGGACTGTCGCTCATTCGGTTTCCCTGCATACTTTAAGCATTGCCGCAATCATTGGTGCGACAATGCCGGATGCGATGTTGCGATGCAAGGAAAAGCCGGTGGATATCACTCCACCGTGACGGATTTCGCCAGATTGCGCGGCTGATCGACATCGGTCCCCATGAACACCGCCGTATGATAGGCGAGAAGCTGGATCGGCAGCGAGAAGATCATCGGCGCGATGATCTCGTCGACATTCGGTAATGCGATCGTCGCCATAGTGGGAAGCTTGGAGGCCGCCGCACCCTTCTCGTCGGTGATGAAGATGATCTTGCCGCCACGCGCGGCCACTTCCTGCATGTTGGAGACGGTCTTTTCGAAGAAGCGGTCATGCGGCGCAATGACGATCACCGGCATGTGCTCATCGATCAGCGCGATCGGGCCATGCTTCAGTTCGCCTGCGGCATAACCTTCCGCGTGGATATAGGAAATCTCCTTGAGCTTCAGCGCGCCTTCCATGGCAAGCGGAAAACTGGTGCCGCGGCCGAGATAGAGCACGTCCTTGAAGCGGGACAGCTCGCGCGACAGCGATTCGATCTGCGGCTGGATGTCGTTCAACACTCGGCTCATGATCCGCGGCATTTCGGCGAGGTGCCTTACCATCTCCTTCTCGTCGCCCGCCGTCACCGTGCCGCGAGCACGGCCGGCGCCGATCGCGAGCGCGGCGAGGACCGCAAGCTGGCAAGTAAAGGCCTTGGTGGAGGCGACGCCGATTTCCGGGCCGGCCAGGATCGGGAAGATCGCGTCCGCTTCGCGGGCGATGGTCGATTCCTTGACGTTCACCACCGCGCCGATCTTGAGGCCGTTATCCTTGCAGTAGCGCAGCGACGCCAGCGTATCGGCCGTCTCGCCGGACTGGGAGATGAACAGCGCCGCCTGGCTCGGTGACAAAGGCAGTTCGCGATAGCGGAATTCGGAGGCGACATCGATCTCGACCGGCAGGCGGGCATAACGCTCGAACCAGTATTTGCCGATCAGGCCGGAGAGATAGGCGGTGCCGCAGGCGGCAATCGCCAGGCCCGTCACCTTGCCGAAATCGATCGCCGTATCGTTCGCCTTCACTGTATGGGCGGCGAAATCGATATAGTGGCTGAGCGCATGGGAGATGATCTCCGGCTGCTCGTAGATCTCCTTCTCCATGAAATGGCGATGGTTGCCCTTGTCGACCATGAAGGCCGACGCCTGAGAAATCTGGCTCTGCCGCGTCACCGGCTTGCCGTCGTAATCGATGATCTCGGCGCCCTTGTGGGTCATGACGGCGCAGTCGCCATCGACCAGATAGGTGATCTCGTTGGTGAACGGCGACAGCGCGATCGCATCCGAGCCCAGGAACATTTCGCCGCGGCCATGGCCGATCGCCAGCGGCGGTCCGAAACGGGCGGCCATGATCGTGCCCGGGTCGTCCTCGAACATCACCACCAGCGCATAGGCGCCGGCAACGCGGTTCAGCGTCGCCAGCATGGCGGCGCGATGGCCGAGGCCCTGGCGGGTGTATTTGGCGAGCAGGTGTGCCACGACTTCCGTATCGGTCTGGCTTTCGAAGACCGCCCCTTCGGCCAGCAACTCGTCCTTCAGCTCGGAAAAATTCTCGATGATGCCGTTATGGACGACGGCGACGCCATCGACGAAATGCGGATGCGCATTGGTCTCGTTCGGAACGCCATGGGTCGCCCAGCGGGTGTGGGCGATGCCGATCGTGCCGGGCAGCGGCTCGGCGTCGAGCTTCTTTTCGAGATTGAAGAGCTTGCCTTCGGCGCGGCGGCGATCCATCCGGCCCTCGTGGACGGTCGCGACGCCGGCGGAATCATAACCGCGGTATTCGAGCCTTCGCAACGCATCGACCAGACGCGCCGCCACCGGCGAATTTCCGACGATCCCGACAATTCCGCACATGAACGACCCTCTCCGCTTCATGGAACCCGCGCGAACTCCTAGCCGATTGCTGGTTTTGCGCAATCGGCCCGCCGGTCACTTTCGATGTCGGAAAGTAACGCGCAAACGTTAATAGCCGCGTTACTTCTGCGCCTTCCGCGCGGCCTTGAGCGCCAGCGCCCGCTCGCGAAGGATTTTCGCGCGCTCCGGCTTCACCTCCTGGCGGGCACGGCCAAGCGCCAGCGCATCGGCCGGGACATTTTCGGTAATGACGCTTCCCGAGGCGACATAGGCGCCATCGCCGATCGAGACGGGTGCGACGAGCGACGAGTTCGATCCGACAAAGGCATTGGCGCCGATCCGCGTCTCGTGCTTGTTGACGCCGTCGTAGTTGCAGGTGATCGTGCCGGCGCCGATATTGGAATGGGCACCAACGAATGCGTCGCCGATATAGGTCAGGTGGTTGACCTTAGCCCCCTCGTCGATCCTGGCATTCTTGACCTCGCAGAAATTGCCAACCTTGGAGCCCGCGGAAAGATCGGCGCCGGGGCGAAGCCGCGCGAAAGGCCCGACGGTCGCGCCGCCGCTCACATGCGCACCTTCGATATGGGAAAAGGCGTGGATCACCGCTCCGCTGTCGATCCTGACGCCCGGGCCGAAAACGACGTTCGGCTCGATCAGCGCGTCCTGGCCGATCTCCGTATCATAGGACAGGAAGACGGTTTCCGGCGCGATCATGCTGACGCCCGAGATCATCAACTCATGGCGCCGGCGTTCCTGCCAGAGCTTTTCGAGCATGGCCAATTCGGCGCGGTTGTTGCAGCCCGCAACCTCCGTTTCCGGCGCATCGACCGCCACGACCTTGCCGCCGGCAGCACGGGCGATCTCGACGAGATCGGTTAGGTAATATTCGCCCTTCGCATTCTGATTGGTGATGCCCTCCAGAAGCGACAGCGCCTTTTTTCCGTTGATCGCCATCAGCCCGCTATTGCACCAGGTGACCTTGCGCTCTTCGTCCGTCGCATCCTTCTCTTCGCGGATGGCGATCAGCTCGCCATTTTCGACCAACAGGCGGCCGTAACCAGTCGGCTTGTCCGTATGAAAACCGATCACCACGACATCAGCTCCGGCGGCCAGCTTTTCCCGCGCCTCGGCGAAGGAAGCCGAGGTGACCAGCGGAACGTCGCCATAGGCGACCAGGATGTCGTCGTAACCGCGGGCGATGGCCTGTTTCGCCGTGAGGACCGCATGGCCTGTGCCGCGACGCTCGGTCTGCAGGAAGGCCTCGACCGTAACACCCTCGACCGCGCCGGCCTTGGCAACCCCGTCCGCATCGCGGCCGACCACCAGAGCCGCCTCGGTCACGCCGGTCGATGCCACCGCCGCCATGACATGTGCAATCATCGGCCGGCCGGCGATCGGATGCAGCACTTTCGACATCGACGATTTCATGCGCGTGCTGTCGCCGGCGGCGAGGATGACGGCAAGGCAGGAACGGCTCATAAGGGTTTCTCCTTCTCAGGCATTTTGCCGCTTCATAACAGCAAGATGATTGAAGTGCGATAAACGCCTTATGTCTGGCCGAAACAAAAATGTGGCCCGACAGCCTGGGGAAATTTGACCAGATCCTTGGAATGGCGGCATTGGAAGAGATGCGCCCGCTTTATGGGATGCCGGGAGGGCGGACCGCGGTCAGGTTTGGTTTTGGCCGGGCCTTGTCGGAGAAATCCGGGCGCCATACCGGAACCCCTTTCACATCAAGCCAATTCGCTCTCGTCGTATTTCACGCGCGCGGCCTTGACGGACGGATGATTGGCTTCCGCCCACATAATCACCTTGGAAAGCGGCTCAAAGAGCGAGCGGCCGAGATCGGTCATCCGGTATTCGACGCTCGGCGGCTTGGTCGGAAACACCTCGCGTTCGATGTAACCGTCGCGCTGCAGGTCGCGCAGCGTCTGGGTCAGCATCCGCTGCGAAATATCCGGCACCAGCCGGCGAAGCTCGCCGAAGCGGTAGGGCTGGCGCGCCAAGGCCCCGAGAAGCAGTGCCGACCATTTGCCGGCGATCCGGTCGAGAACGTCCCGGACCGGGCAGTTATCCATGTCCCACCCGGACACGTCGCATTCCTCGCCGTCCAGGACCGGCTTGCGGCTTGCATTGAGCGCCATGGAGTTGGTTCCCTTAAAGTAACGATCTCCCTCGAAACTGCCTCCTTTACAGATCGAAGTCAATTCTTATTATAGTGCTAGTCTCTTTTTGAGACCAACAATCACTGCCGCGCCCATCAGCCGGCCATTGCCAGTAAGGAACACTCATGACCAAACTTCTCGTCACCGGCGCCACCGGCCATCTGGGCCGCGCAGTCCTCCGTCACCTGCTGGAGACATCCAAGGTCGCGCCCGCCGACATCATCGCTGCCAGCCGCGATCCGAACAAGCTCGCCGACCTCGCCGCCAACGGTGTGGAAACCCGGGCAGCCGATTTCGACGACGAAGCCGGGCTCGTGAAAGCATTCACCGGCGCCGACCGCGTACTGATCATCTCCACCGACGAACTTGCGACGCCCGGCAAGCGCATCACGCAGCACAGGAACGCCGTTTCCGCCGCCGCCAAGGCCGGCGTAAAACACGTTGTCTACACGTCCTTGCCCAACGCGGACAAGTCGCTGATCACGTTCGCACCGGACCACCTCGGCACCGAAGAGGCCATCAAGGCAAGCGGCGTCGCCTACACGATCCTGCGCAATGCCTGGTATCACGATAACTATCTGATGGGCATGCCGCACAATCTTCAGGTCGGCAAATGGTACACGTCCGTGGGTACGGGCAAGATCGCCACGATCAGCCGCGACGACTGCGCCCGTGCCGCAGCCGCAGCACTTGCCAATCCGCCGGCAGGCAGCCGCATCTTGACCCTCACCGGCTCGGAATCCCTGACAGCCGCGGAAATCGCCGCCCGCGCATCCGCCGCGACCGGCAAGCCGCTTGAGGTCGTTGACGTCACCGACGAGCAGCTGACCCAGGGCCTTGCCGGCGCCGGCCTGCCCGCCTTCGTCGTCGCGATGCTGGTCTCGGCGGATGCCAATATCCGCGCCGGCAATTTCGAGCAGGTGACGAGCGACTACGAGATGCTGACCGGCCAGAAGCCGCAGACCCTCGCCGCCTATTTCGAGACCCAGAAGGCCGCCCTCGCCGCCTAGCGTCTCGCCGGATTGCGGCTCTCCGAATTTCGCGATAATGAGATGGAGTTACCAAATTCCATCTCGTTTGGAGAAAAAATGCGCAAGATCGGCTTGATTGGCGGGATGAGTTTCGAAAGCACGGCCGTGTATTATCGGCTGATCAACGAGATGGTGCGCGAACGCCTGGGTGGTTTTGCGTCGGCCGATCTCCTGCTCCATTCCGTCAATTTCGCCGAAATCGTCGACATGCAGAAAGCCGGCCGCTGGGATCTGGCGGCCGAGCATCTTGCAGGCAGCGCCCGCGCACTGAAAACGGCCGGCGCCGAATGCGTGCTGATCTGCACCAACACCATGCATCTCGTGGCGCCGGAAGTGCAGGCCGCGGTCGACGTGCCGCTCATCCATGTCATCGACGAGACAGCCAGGGCGCTGGCATCGAAAGGGCTGAACCACCCGCTGCTGCTCGCGACCCGCTACACGATGGAGCACGGTTTCTATTCCGAGCGCATGAAGATGCTCGGCGTCGATGTCATGGTGCCGGACGCGGACGATCGCACCGATATTCATAACATCATCTTCAACGAACTCTGTGCCGGCACGGTCCTCGACACCTCCCGAACCCGGGCCATCGCCATGATCGAAAAGGCGAAGGCTGAAGGCGCCGACAGCATCATCCTCGGCTGCACGGAAATCTGCCTCCTCCTCGACCCCTCCGGCCTGCCGCTCCCCGGCGTCGATTCCACCGCCATCCACGCCACCGCCGCAGTCGATTTCGCACTCGGCCAGTCACCGGCAAAACAGGCAGCAGCATAAGTTTGCTTGACTCAGTCAAGTAAATATTGGACAGGATCTTCATAGAGGAGATTCTGCCGATGACAGATCCTGCCGTTCTCGACGCCGTCCGCGCCTTCAACCGTTTCTACACCAACAAGCTCGGCATTCTCGCCAAGGGCTATCTCGACACCGACTACACGCTGACCGAGGCGCGCATCCTGTACGAGATGGGCGCCCGCAAACGGGTTTCGGCGACCGAACTCAACCGCGATCTCGGCCTCGATCCCGCCTATCTGAGCCGGCTGCTGAAGAAATTCCGCGAGGCGGGCTTCATCGACAGCGAGCCGGATCCCGACGACAAGCGCAGCCAGATCCTTGTTGTCACCGCCAAGGGACAGGCCGAATACGAGACGCTCGGCGAACGCTCCCGCCAGCAGATCGCCAATGATCTCAGGGGGGTAGACGCGATGGGGCATGAAAAGCTGGTCGGCTCCATGCAGGCGATCCGCACCATTCTCGATCCGGAATCTGCCGCCCCCTCGCCACCGGTCGTCATCCGTCCGCACCGGATCGGCGACATGGGCTGGCTCATCGAAGCCCAGGCGGTCGCTTACGCGCGGGAATACGGCTGGAACGACAAGTTCGAAGGGCTGGTCGCCGAGGTCGCCGGCAAATTCATCGCCAACTTCAACCCGGAACGGGAGCGCTGCTGGATCGCCGAACGCGGCGGCAAACGGGTCGGCTCGGTGGTCGTGGCCGACGGCGGCGGCGACACAGCCAAGCTGCGCCTCCTCTATCTCGACTCCGCCGCCCGCGGCCTCGGTCTTGGCCGGATACTGGTCGAGCAATGCATCAAATTCTCGACCCTCGCCGGTTATAAGAAGCTGTCGCTCTGGACCAACGATTGCCTGACGGCCGCGATCCGCATCTACGAGACGGCTGGCTTCAAGCTCGTCGCTGAGGAAAAACACAGCCTGTTCGGACCGGAATGCAACGGCCAGACCTGGGAGCTGGAGCTCTGCGAGGCGAAGCTTTCGTCGTCGAACTAGACCGTCTGACCGCAGGCGCGGCGAAAGCGGCGCACGGTTTCCGCCATGCCGTATTCCAGCGCATCCGCCGTCAGGCCATGGCCGATCGAGACTTCTGCCATCTTCGGAATGCGCTTCACCAATGCCGGCAGGTTGGCGACCGTCAGATCGTGGCCGCCATTGACGCCGAGTCCTTCGGTGAGCGCCGCATCCGCAGTCAGTCCCAGCTTTTCAAGCAGTTCGGCGCCAAGCGCCGGATTGTCGAAACAGCCGCCGTAAGGACCGGTATAGAGTTCGATACGGTCGGCGCCCGTCATCCTTGCAAGCTTGACCGCCTCGACATCGCCGTCGCCGTCGGCAAACAGCGACACCCGCATGCCGCCCTTCTTGAGCCGCGCCACGATCGGCTTCAACATCTCGTGGGTGGCACGGAAATCGAACCCATGGTCGGAGGTTGCCTGGGTCGGGTCGTCCGGCACCAGCGTCACCTGTTCCGGCTGGGTCGCTTCGCAGAGCGCCAGGAAATCCTCGCTCGGATATCCCTCGATATTGAACTCGGCCGCTGGAAACTCGTCGTCGATCAGCGCCCTGAGAACCGGCAGGTCGGTGAAGCGGATATGGCGCTGGTCCGGGCGCGGATGCACCGTCAGGCCGGCGGCGCCCGCCTGGAGCGCGATGCGCCCCAGGCCTTCGACGCTCGGCCAGGGAAGATCCCGGCGGTTGCGCAGCATGGCGACGGCATTGAGGTTCACGGAAAGCTTGGTCGGCATGGCAATACCCGGTCTTTGAGAAATCGATCCGCTTTTAGGCCAAGCGCCTTCGCAATGCCACTAGGTTTGGGAAATTGCACTTATAAAGAGTTTTGATGGACGAGAATTCACGAGGAACCGGGGCTACCATTTACTAAAGTTTTAGCTAATCTATAACTAACAGAGTTCGCTGAGCAGGCCAAAAAGCGGCGGAATACGGTTTGAACAGCGAATTCTGCCATCCATTTTAATCGGGTCCGCATTTTCAGTACCGAGGTTCCATCCAGGAGGTTCGACGCAAGGTCGCAACCTGTAGATGCACATCTGACCGCGACGCCAAAACGCAGGCGCAAGGGAACTCGATGCAGAGCGATATCATGCAGGCCATGACCGACGGTGCGCCCCTTGCGGGAGCAGCCCGAAATTTCCCTTATCTCCCCCAGGTCTCACTGCCTTTTGAAATGCCCACCCAGCCGGTGGCGATCGCTGAAATGGCGGATCTCTTTGGCGTCACCCATCGCACTCTTCACTTCTACGAGGAAAAGGGCCTGATCACCGCTCGCCGCTCCGGCAGCATGCGTGTCTATGACAGGGTCCAGATCCATCGCATGGCGGTCATCAATGCCTGCCGCGAGATCGGCATTCCGGTTGCGGTCATCCAGGAACTGATGGAAGAGCTTGCCGCAGCGACCTCGGAGGCGGAAGCGGACGAGATGTTCCACGACATGCTGGCGCGGCGCAAGCGGGAGCTCACCGCCGACATTTCCAACATCCGCCGGCAGATGCAGCAGATCGAAAGCCTGCTGGTGGCCGAGGAGGAAAGTCAGGCGGTTGTCACGCCCAAGCCGATGTCCCTGGTCCTGAGCGACATCGAGAAACAGTGCCTGGGGCTGATGGCCGAAGGTTATTCGGCGCCGCGGCTTGCTCGCGCGCTTAACCTCGAATTCGAGGACCTGCGCCGGATGGAGGATGACATCATCCAGAAATTCCAGGCCACCAACCGCTTTCAGGCCGTCGCCAAGGCGATGCTGCTCGGTTTCGTACCGAACTGATCGGCCGACGAGCTTTCAGCGGACGCTAACTCCTATCGAACGATGGTCAGCGTCTCGGCCGCGCGCGTGATAGCCGTATAAAGCCAGCGCTCCCGGCTGTCGCGAAACGCCCAGCTTTCATCGAACAGCACGACATTGTTCCACTGCGACCCTTGAGCCTTGTGGACGGTCAGCGCGTAGCCATAGTCGAACTCGTCATAGCGCTTGCGGGTCGCCCAGGGGATTTCGCCTTCCTGCTCCTCGAATGCCTGTTTCAGGAGCTTGATCTTGGCCGCGCCGCGATCCATGTCGTCGTCTTCCGGCCGGATCATCAGGTTGATGCCGGGCTTTACCGTTTCGCGCGACGAACTCATCACCTGCCAGAGCGAACCGTTGAGCAGCCCCTTGGCCGGGTCGTTGCGCAGGCAGACCAGCTTGTCGCCGGATTGCGGATAATCGGCCGTAAAACCTTTCAGTTCCCGGAGCCGCTGATTGTAGCGCTTGCGGGTCTTGTTGGTGCCGACCAGAACCTGGTCCGCCTCCATCACCAGCGGCTGCGTCACCTCGTTGCGGGAAATCACCTTGGCGGTACCGTAGTCGCCATACATGATCTCCTTGCCCTCGCGCACGTTCATCGCGAGCTGGATGATCGGGTTGTCGCGCGCCTGGCGGTGGATATCCGTCAGCAGGTAATCCGGCTCCTGTTCGGTGAAGAAACCACCGCCGGTCACCGGCGGCAGCTGGCCGGGATCGCCGAGCACCAGGATCGGGGTGCCGAAACTCATCAGGTCCTTGCCGAGCGCCTCGTCCACCATCGAGCATTCGTCGATGATGATCAGCGCTGCCTTGGCAACCGGGCTCTGGCGGTTGATCGAGAACATCGGTGAGATCGAAGTCTTTCCGGCATCGTCCTCGACCGCCTCCTCGCCGCGCGGCCGGTAGATCAGCGAATGGATCGTCTTGGCGTTGCGCGCCCCGCGGGAACGAAGAACCTGCGCCGCCTTGCCGGTGAAGGCCGCAAACAGCACCTCGCCATCGACATTCTCGGCGAAATGTTTGGCAAGCGTGGTCTTGCCGGTGCCCGCATAACCGAACAGCCGGAAGACCTGGCTGCGGCCCTCTTTCAACCATTGTGAAACGGCCTTGAGGGCCTCGTCCTGTTGCGGCGCAAATTGCATGACGGGACTTGGCAGGATTCTGCGGCCAAGCGCAACCGAAAAAGAACGAAAGATGAATCAAAGGCCGGGATGAGCGCCGTTGCCGGCCTCTGGAGGACGGCGACAACCTTTCTCTCCGCCCATCCGCCCGGGAGGGATTGCCGCTGTTCAGTTTTCATCACCGCCCCCTATGATCGCGGCATGAAGATCCTGATTCTCGGCGCAACCGGCTTTATCGGCTCGGCGATCCTGCAAAGGCTTGTCGCCGACGGCCATCGGATAACCGGCCTCGGGCGAAACCCGCACAAAGCCCGCCTGAAATGGCCCGCGGCCGAGTGGATAAAGGCCGATCTCGCACAACTGACCGCCGCCACCTGGCGTCCGCTGATCGAGGACCAGGATGTCGTCGTGAATTGCGCCGGCGCGCTGCAGGACGGTCTTTCCGATGATCTTGCGGCTACCCAGGAAAAGGCGATGCTGTCGCTCTACGAGGCGGCACGGGCGCTCGGCGGCAGACGTATCGTGCAGATTTCCGCCCGCACGGATGGCACAGCCGCCGACTTGCCCTTCCTCGCCACCAAACGTCGTGCCGACGAGGCGCTTTCGGCAAGCGGCCTCCCCTTCGTCATCCTGCGGCCGGCGCTTGTGATTGGCCGCAATGCTCATGGCGGCACGGCGCTTCTCCGGGCGCTCGCGAGCCTTCCCGGCGCGCTGCCGCTCATCCATGCGGCAAATCCTGTCGAAACCGTCTCACTCGACGATGTCGCGACCGCGGTTTCCCTTGCAGTCGAGGGCACTATTCCAGCCGGCAGCGATCTCGATCTCGCCGCCGACAAGACCCTGACCTTGTCTGACCTCGTGCGGCTTCACCGCACCTGGCTCGGCCTGCCTGCAGCCACCGTCATTGCATTGCCGGCAGCCATTGCGAAACCCGTCACCTCGGCGGCCGACATTGCGGGGCGACTAGGCTGGCGTTCGCCGCTTCGCTCGACGGCGATGACGGTGATGTCGGAAGGCGTCAGGAGCCTGAGGCCGAAACCGGCCGGCCTCGTCCTGGCAAATGCGGCAGAGACCCTCGCCGCCCATCAGAGCGGCGTCCAGGACCTCTGGTTCGCGCGGCTCTATCTCCTGAAACCCGCAATCATTCTCACACTGTCGCTGTTCTGGCTGCTGTCCGGCCTGATCCCGCTCGTCGACCTGAGCGCCGCGGCAGCCCAATTTCCGCCCATCATGCCGGGCTCCTTCGCCATGGCGATAACCGTCGCGACATGTCTCCTCGACATCCTGCTCGGGTCTGCCGTCCTCGTCCGTCCCCAGGCACGCAAGGCAATGCTCGGGATGATCGTCACCAGCCTCGCCTATCTGGCCGGCGGCACGCTGCTGGAACCGCAGCTCTGGCTCGATCCGCTTGGGGTCTTCGTGAAGGTCCTGCCGTCGATCGCCCTCACCTTCGTCTCCCTCGCCATTCTGGACGAACGCTGATGGATGCCGACAGCCTGTTGCGGCTCCTGCATGTGATCGGCGCCGCGGTGCTGCTCGGAACCGGCGCCGGCATCGCCTTTTTCATGGTGATCGCCCGGCGGACCGAGGATCCGAAACTGATCGCCCACACCGCCGGCACGGTCGTGCTGGCCGATACCGTCTTCACCGCCACGGCCGTCGTCCTGCAGCCGGTCACCGGCTACCTGCTGGCAAGGAGCATCGGCTGGTCGCTGGCGGATGGCTGGGTCGCCCTGTCGCTCATTCTCTACGTGGTGACGGGACTGTTCTGGCTGCCGGTCGTCTGGATCCAGATCAAGCTGCGCGATATCGCCCGCATCGCCTGCGAAGATTCCGCGCCGCTGCCGCCGGAATGGTACCGGCTCTATCGGATCTGGTTTGCCTGCGGTTTCCCGGCTTTCTTCGCCGTCATCGCCATCTTCTGGCTGATGCTGACCAAGCCGGACATCCCGCTGTTCTGACGCCCGGAACACTCGGATCAAGAGATAAGCATTATCATCTCCGAAAAATCTTTGCCCGCCGAGGGAATAAATCCGCCATTCCCGGTGTCTTGACTTATGTGGCCGATGTGAGGCCGCCATCAACCAGGGAGACACCCCATGAAAACCTTCATTCTCGTGCCTTTCGCGCTCGCAGCGCTGACCTCGGTGGCCTTTGCCGCCGGCCCGTTCAAGACCGTCAAGACCTCCACCAAGGGCGACGTCCTTGCCGGCGAAAAGGGCATGACGCTCTACACCTTCAAGAACGACAAGCCCGGCACCTCCAACTGCTACGACAAGTGCGCCACCAACTGGCCGCCGGTCATGGCCGCTTCCGATGCGAAGGCCGATGGTGCATACTCCATCGTCACCCGCAAGGACGGGGCCAAGCAGTGGGCGAAGGATGGCATGCCGCTCTATTACTGGGTCAAGGACACCAAGGAAGGCGACACCACCGGTGACGGCGTGAACGGCGTGTGGGATGTCGCAAAACCCTGATCAATCCACCTCCGGAACGGCGCGCGAGGCACAGGCTCCCGCGCCGCTTTCCTTCGAGGCGCAGATCCTCGCCCTCTTGCCCTCGCTCAGGCGCTATTCGCGCAGCCTGACGCGCTCGGACACGGAGAGCGAGGACCTGTTGCAGGATTGCGTCGAAAAGGCGCTGGTCAGCCGCGGCCAGTGGCGCGGCGCGAATTTCAAGTCCTGGGCATACAGGATCATGACCAATCTTCACCTCAACGCCCGCCGCTCGGTGGCGCGGCGCCCGTCTGTCGGCATCGAGGAGGCCGAGAGCTTGGCTGCAGGCACCGGTGCCGACGATCCGCTGGAAAAGAACCGTCTCGTGGAGGCGCTGGAGACGCTGCCGAAGGAGGCGCGCGCCGTGCTGATGCTGGTGGTCGTCGAAGGCTACGCCTATCAGGAAGTCGCCGACATGCTGGATATTCCGGTCGGCACGGTGATGTCGCGCCTGTCTCGGGCGCGCCAGGCCTTGCGGGAAAAAATGCGGGAGGAAAACGTCATACCATTGCGGAGACCACGATGACCGAAGCCAGATCCGTAACCGACGCGGAACTGCACGCCTATGCCGACGGCTTCCTCGACGAGGCCGACCGCGCTCGCGTGCAGGATTTTCTGGCAGAAAACCCGGACGCCGCACAGATGGTGGCCGACTGGAAGGAGCAGAACGACGCGTTGCGCGCCGCCTTCGCCGGTCATGAAAGATCGAAACCAACCGATATCCAGCTTCTCACGGGCGGTCTGGCGCGCATCAATACCCCACCGTCCCGCCGCTTCGCGCTGGCAGCCGTGGCGGTCGTGATCTTCGCGGCCGGCGTGCTCGGCGGCCATTATGGTCCGGTTCTGTTCGAGCGCCCGGATATCCAGCTTGCCTATACCGAAATCCTGCCTCGCGAAGCCCGCAACGCCTTCCTCGTTTATGCAAGCGAGGTGCGCCACCCGGTCGAAGTCTTCGCCAACGAGGAAACGCATCTCGCCAACTGGCTCGGCAAGCGGCTGTCGATCGCCAATCTCAAGGTTCCGAACCTGCAGGGACAAGGCTTCAAGCTGGTCGGCGGCCGCCTCCTGCCGGTTGGTGGCAAGCCGGGCGCCCTGTTCATGTACGAGGACCAGACGGGCCAGCGCCTGACCGTGCTCGTCGGCCGCAACAAGGAAAACCGCACGACCAGTTTTCGGTTCGCCTCCGCCGACACCGTCGAGACCTTCTACTGGATCGATGGCGAGCTCGGATACGCCGTCACCGGCGAAATCTCCCGCGACATGCTGCGCCGGATCGCCGAGGAATGTTACCGGCAGTTTCCTTCGTGACCGCGAAGGAGCCTTTCGAAAGCCCCTCATCCGGCTGCCGCCACCTTCTCCTCGCGCGCGGGAGAAGGACTCAAGCAGCACCGTCTCCCACAAACATCGAACGTGGCGCATCCCTGTGCCTGATGCAAAGACGGCAGAGAAGACCTGAGAGCTCGCGGCTCGATCCCTTCTCCCCGTTAAAACGGGGAGAAGGTGGCGGCAGCCGGATGAGGGGCTATCCCCTCCGACACCTGTCTGCGCCGAATCTCCCTACCGCAGCGGATCGTTGGCCAGCTCGATCGGCTGGCCATGCGGCGTCGCCTCGGCGGCCCGCTGCCAGCTCTGCTGCAGCTTGAGGATCGTCTCGCCGTCCGCGACGCCCTTGCCCACCAACAGGCCGGAGAGTGCCGCCACCCAGCAGTCGAAATAGTCGCTGCCGTCCTCGGCCCTGCCGGACTTGTGCACCTCGCCTGAAAGAGCCTCCGCCCATTCGCTCCAGCTGAACAAGCCGCGCTCGTGCAGGTGCACGGTCATCGCGAAGGCTTCCGCGGCCCAGGGCTCCGGAAACACCGGGTCACCTTCCGGTGACCTCAGCAAGCCCGGCGATTGCACGAATGCCGAGGGGATCTCACACGCGCTCAAGATAGCTCTCCCAGGCATCGATCGAGACCGTCAGCGTCGGATCGGCGCCCTCGCCCCAGATTTCTGGCCCGTCGAACACGACCGTGTAGACCCATTGCGGGTTCTCGCCCTTGCCATGCGCATTGTCGTTGGGGAACACGAAGGAGCCCTGCACGGCCTCGACGACGCCGGTCTTGGCGCGGGCATAACGCGGCAGCCGCGTATGGGTCTCCGGGTTGAAATTGCGCGTCCGCACCCGGTCGCCCGGCTCGAATCGTGGTTCGGTCCCGACGGGCCGGTCGCAGGGGCCACCTTTGGCCAGCACGCCGGCCACCATGTCCGCCCTCAGGATGCGCTTCGGCGTAGCCGGCTCCATCTGCTTGCGGCCCGCGTCGATTTCCGCCTTGGTTGCGAAACCATGGCGTTCCAGCAGCACTTCCAGCGCCCGTGTCCAGATCTCGTAATAGCTGGCGCCCAGATATTCCGCCGGCGGAATATTTTCGCGCGCATGCCGGCTTTCGTCGATCGTCCATGCGCCGAAGGCACCGCTCGACAGTGTCAGCCCCAGCGCCCGCTTTTCCCATTCCGCATGGAAATAGGGCTCGTCCTTTTCCGGCGCCACCGGCCCGAAACCCATCTGTCCCCCGAGATCGTGCGGCCCGTTCATGCCCGTGGCCCCGCAACGGCCGTGCCGATCATCGCATCGCGGCTGACGAGATCGGCAAGCGCCTCCTCACTCAGGCCGTCCGTGCCCTCCGGCCGTTCCGGGATCACCAGATAGCGCAGTTCGGCGGTCGAATCCCAGACGCGGATCTTCTTCGTCTCCGGCAGCGCCACGCCGAATTCCGCAAGCACGCCGCGTGGATCGATGACCGCGCGCGAACGATAGGCCGGCGCCTTGTACCAGACCGGCGGCAGGCCGAGCACCGCCCAGGGGTAACAGGAGCACAGCGTGCAGACGACGAGATTATGGGTGTCGGGCGTATTGAACACCGCCCGCATATGCTCGCCCTGCCGGCCCGTATAACCGAGGCTTGCGATCGCCGCCGTCGCATCGGTACGCAGCCATTCGGCGAAATCCGGATCGCTCCAGGCCTTGGCCACCACATGCGCGCCGTTGCGCGGGCCGATCTTCGTCTCATAGGTCTCGACGATCGCGTCGATCGCCTTCGGATCGATCAGCCCCTTCTCCGTCAGCACCGTTTCCAGCGCTTTCACCCGCGCCTGCATGTCGCTGTAGCGATTGTCGTGGTGATGATCATGGTCGTGATCGTGGTGATGATGATCGTCGTGCATGTCTGTGCATCCTCAACGGCTGGCAAGGCTTTTGCCGATATCGCCTTCCAGCAGATGCTGGAAGGGCCGAGGCTCCAGCTTGCCGGGATTCGCATAAGGGTTGGCGAAGGCAAAGATAAAGAAGAGAATGACGCCCGAATAGGCGCCGAACAGCGAAAACAGCACAAGATGCGTCCGTTTCGGCCGGTAGATGTAAAAGGTCGCCGACACCAGCACGAGGCCGATCAGTGCCGGTCCCCAGAACAGGCCCGAGAAGCGGCTGGTCGAGGCCGCCTCGCGGAGCTGGCGATACCGCGCGACGGCGATGATGCGATCCCGCATCCGGTTGCTGAGATAATGCTCGCGATCGGTCGCCGGCATCAGGCCGAGAAGCTGGTCGTAGACGCTTTCCCATATCTGCCAGGCCTTCGGCGAAAGACCTTGATGCTGGGCCAGACTATCCCATTCCTCGTCGACCACGACCTTCAGATAGGTCGCAAGCTGCCCCTGTACCGGCACGGTGATCGGCCCGCCATAACGGCGAGCGTCGTTATAGACATCGGATATCGCAATCGCCTCGTCTGTCAGCGTCGAGCGAACGCCTTTATAGTCGTCGAGCTCCTGCGCGTAGACGAGGCCGAGGATCAGGCCGTGCAAGGTCGCCACCCGCACCGCCACGTTTCCCGCGACATCCCATGTCCGATCACCTTCGACACCCGGATGGAGTAGTTTTCGCGCGATGAAATAACTGACGAGCACCAGCGCGACCGTCGCCAGCACGAAGCCGATGCCGGTCGCCAGGGAAGACAGGAAATCGCCGATATCGTCCATCAGCGCAACATCGGCCACAGGCTCGCGACAAGCAAGAGCGCCATGGTGATGTTGAACCATTTCAGCCGCGCCGGCACCGACAGCCATTCGCGCAGCGCCGAACCGAATCCGGCCCAGGTCGAAACGCTCGGCAAGTTGACGGCAGCGAACGCCAGGCCCACCATCATCACGGTCGGCAGGTAATAATCCGGATTCGTGTAGGTCGCCATGGCGGTGACCGCCATCACCCAGGCCTTCGGATTGACCCATTGGAAGGCCGCCGCGCCGATGAATGTCATCGGCCGAGCACCGGTCTCGCCGTCCGACAGGCTCCGCGACATGCCGATCTTCCAGGCGACCCAGAGCAGATATGCGCCGCCGGCGAATTTCAAAGCTGTGTAGACGACCGGCACCGAATGCAGAAGCGCGCCGAGGCCAAGGCCGACCGCAATCAGCAGCGACAGAAAACCGGCACCGATGCCGAGCATATGGGGAATGGTCCGCGTAAAGCCGAAGTTCACACCCGACGCAAAGAGCATCATATTGTTCGGTCCCGGCGTGATCGAAGTGGTGAAGGCGAACAGGACGAGGGCCAGAAAGGTTTCCAGCGACATATTTTCTCCTAGCGCCAATCCGCCCCGGTTTCCTTGACCATCTCGTTTCGCGGACGGCCTGTTGTTCCGGTGATAAGGTCGTTGGGCATGATCTTCAAGCGGAACTTGGCAGCTTCAATCGACGCCATATGTGAGTAGGATGGAGTTTTCCAGAAGCGACAGATCGAGGCACGCCATGTTCGATATCCCGACAGTCACCCTGCCCTCCGGCATTTCCGTCCCGGCCCTCGGCCTCGGCACCTGGATGATGGGCGAGGATACCCGCAAGGCCGGCATCGAGATCGAAAGCCTGAAGCGCGGCCTCGATCTTGGCCTGACGCTGATCGACACGGCGGAAATGTATGGCGAGGGCGGCGCCGAAAAGATCACGGCGCAAGCGATTGCCGGCCGCCGGGACGAGGTGTTCCTGGTCAGCAAGGTCTATCCCTGGAATGCCAGCCGCAAGGGTGTCATCGAAGCCTGCGAACGCAGCCTGAACCGGCTGAAAACCGACCGCCTCGACCTCTATCTTCTCCATTGGCGCGGCGAACATCCGCTGACCGAAACCGTCGCCGGCTTCGAGGAACTGCGCCGCGCCGGCAAGATCGGCGCCTGGGGCGTCTCCAATTTCGATCTCGACGACATGCTGGAACTGATGGACGTGCCGGACGGAGAGAACTGTGCCGCCAACCAGGTGCTCTACAATCTCTCCCGCCGCGGCATCGAATACGATCTCCTGCCCTGGTGCCAGGAGCGCGGCATCCCGGTCATGGCCTATTCGCCGATCGAACAGGGCCGGCTTTCCAGAAGCGGCGAACTGATCCGCATCGCCAAGGCCTATCAGGCGACGCCGGCACAGGTGGCGCTCGCCTTCCTGCTGGAACGCGACGGCGTCATCGCCATCCCGAAATCCGCCAATCCGGACCGGATTGCGGAAAACGCCGAGGCAGTCGAGTTGGAACTGAGCGAGGAGGACTGGACGGCGCTCGACGCCGCCTTCCCGCCGCCGTCCCGCAAGCAGCCGCTGGAAATGATCTAGCGGAGATCGAGCGTCCGACGCGGCGTGTCGAACGCCCGCGAGACATCGACCTTCGCCCGACCCGTCACATCCCCTGCGGGCCGCGGTTCATCGCCGCGATCCCGGTGCGGCATACTTCCACCAGGCCAAGCGGCTTCATGATCGCCACGAACTGGTCGATCTTGGAGGATTTTCCGGTGATCTCCAGGATGAAATGCTCGACCGTCGCATCGACGACCTTGGCATGGAATGCATCCGCGAGCCGCAGCGTCTCGGCGCGGCGGTCGCCCTGGCCGACCACCTTGACCAGCGCCACTTCGCGCTCGATCGGCCGCTCCTGGCCGAGTGCGTGGGCGCGCACCGTCAGATCGACGACCCTGTGCACCGGTACGATGCGTTCGAGCTGCGCCTTGATCTGTTCGAGCACCGTCGGCGTGCCGCGCGTGACGATCGTGATGCGGGATAGGTGAGCTTCGTGTTCCGTTTCCGAGACCGTCAGGCTCTCGATATTGTAGCCGCGGCCGGAAAACAGCCCGATCACCCGAGCGAGCACGCCCGGTTCGTTGGAGACGAGAACCGAAAGCGTATGGCTTTCGGCTTTCGCCGTCTCAGGGGCGATGAAGTAAGCGGAACCGGTCGGTTGCTGATGCGCATTCATGGTCTTAGGTCCATTTCCTCAGAATTTCGTTGAAGGATGTGCAGCTCGTCTCAGACGAGCTGGCGACCCTTGGCATCGATGGCATTGGCAACCGCTTCGTCGGTGGCTTCGTCCGGCAGCAGCATCTCGTTATGCGCCTTGCCCGAGGGGATCATCGGGAAGCAGTTGGCGAGATTGGCGACGCGGCAATCGAAGATCACCGGCTTCTTGACCGCGATCATCTCCTCGATCTTTCCGTCGAGTTCCTTCGGGTCGTCGCAATACATGCCGACGGCGCCATAGGCTTCCGCGAGCTTCACGAAATCCGGCATCGCTTCCGTATAGGAATTCGACAGGCGGTTGCCGTGCAGCAGCTGCTGCCACTGGCGGACCATGCCCATATACTGGTTGTTCAGGATGAAGATCTTGACCGGCAGGTTATGCTGGATGGCGCAGGACATTTCCTGGATGCACATCTGGATCGAGGCGTCGCCGGCGACGTCGATGACGAGGGCGTCCGGATGGGCCACCTGGACGCCGATCGCCGCCGGCAGGCCATAGCCCATCGTGCCGAGACCACCCGAGGTCATCCAGCGGTTCGGCTCTTCGAATTCGATGAACTGTGCCGCCCACATCTGGTGCTGGCCCACTTCCGTCGTGATGTAGGTGTCGTGCCCCCTGGTCGCCTCGAACAGACGCTGCAGCGCATATTGCGGCATGATGACGTCGTTGGAGTGCTTGTAGGAAAAACTCTTGCGAGCACGCCAGCGGTTGATCTGGCTCCACCATTCCTCGGTCTGCGCCTTTGCCGGCTTTTTCGGCAGAGCCCGCCACAGGCGGACCATGTCTTCGAGAACGCTGCCGACATCGCCCAGGATCGGGATATCGACATGCACGTTCTTGTTGATCGAGGACGGATCGATATCGATATGGACCTTGCGCGAATTCGGTGAGAACGCGTTGAGGCGGCCGGTAATGCGGTCGTCGAAACGGGCGCCGATGCAAACCATGACGTCGCAGTCGTGCATCGCCATGTTCGCCTCGTAGGAACCGTGCATGCCGAGCATGCCGAGCCAGTTCTTGCCGGACGCCGGATACGCGCCGAGGCCCATCAGCGTCGAGGTGATCGGGAAATCGCTGAGCTCGACCAACTCGCGCAGCAGCCGCGAGGCGCCCGGGCCGGAATTGACGACGCCGCCGCCGGTATAGAGGATCGGCCGGCGCGCCGAGGCCATCAGCTCAATGGCCGCCTGAATGGCGTTGATGTCGCCCTGGATGCGCGGCTGATAGCTGGTGTTCTGGGCGATCTCCGGCTTCGGCGTATAGGTGCCGGTCGCAAACTGGATGTCCTTCGGAATATCGACGACGACCGGACCCGGCCTGCCGGTCTGGGCGATGCGGAAGGCCTCGTGGATGATTCCGGCCAGTTCGTTGACGTCCTTGACCAGCCAGTTGTGCTTGGTGCAGGGCCGGGTGATGCCGACGGTATCGCATTCCTGGAAGGCGTCCGAGCCGATCAGCGTCGTCGGGACCTGGCCCGACAGGCAGACCAGCGGCACCGAATCCATCAGCGCATCCTGGAGCGGGGTGACGGCATTGGTGGCACCTGGACCGGAGGTCACCAGCATGACCCCGACCTTGCCGGTGGAGCGGGCATAACCTTCGGCAGCATGGCCGGCGCCCTGCTCGTGGCGCACCAGAATGTGCTTGATGTCGTCCTGCTGGAAGATCTCGTCATAGATCGGCAGGACGGCGCCGCCCGGATATCCGAAGATATGCTCGACGCCATTGTCCTTCAGAGCCTTCAGGACGATTTCCGCACCGGTCATCCGGTTATCTGGCGTCTGGTTATCTGGCCCCTGGTTGTTCGTATCCGTCATTGTCTTGGTCCATTCGCTGCTGGATTTTTACCGGCGGCTCCTCCGAGCCGGATTGAAGGCATAAAAAAAGGCCCCTTGGAGGAGCCTGTCTTTCCGCGCATGGGTGGCTGTCGCCGGACGGTTACACCGTCCTGCCCATGCGCGTTCCCACCACAATAAGAGCGATCGAGATCTTCATGGCGCGAAGTGTTAGCCAGATAAATGTCGCTCGTCAACGTGGGCATGCACCAAAAATCCTCATTGGACTGATTTTGCTGCTCCGTTTCCATGCATTCAGCCGCGCGCCTTCCTACACGAGTTGTTAAGGCCGGCACAATATAGTCCTCCTGTTTGGAGAGGAGCGACCCGACGGACGAGCCGCAACCTGATCCGCCACCCCCAATGATAGGGGCCCGAGTTTGTTGAACAACGATCTGCACCGTTCCGCGTCTGCAGGAGAGCAGGATCGTCGCGACGTCCAGAAGCCCGGCAACCGCATGCTTGGGCGCGTCGTCGCATGCAACGGCTCGCACGCTACCATTTCCGCCGTTGCCGAACACGGAGAGACCGATCTTACCGAGCTCTGGTCCGTCGGCCGTCTGATCTCCATCAGCGTCGGCGAAAACCGTGTCGTGGCGCTTGCCTATGCGATGCAGACCGGCGGCAGGGAATGGAGTGAAAACGGCAATACCGGTTTCCACATCGAGGCCGAACTGCTCGGCGAGGTGCGCAAGGGACCCGATGGTCGCGACGAGTTCACAGGCGGCATCTCCTGTTATCCCTATCTCGGCGCCGTGGCGCACCGCATTCGTGCCGCCGACCTTTCCCGCATTTATGATACCGGCAAGAACGAGACCTGCGTAATCGGCAAGCTGACCCAGGACGACACAATCGACGCGACGATCCATATCCCGTCGATGCTGTCGAAACACTTCGCCATCGTCGGCTCGACAGGCGTCGGCAAGTCGACCGCCGTCTCCCTGCTCCTCCACAAGGCGATCGAGACCGACCCGAAGCTGCGTGTCCTCATTCTCGATCCGCACAACGAATTTGCCGCAGCCTTTCCCGATCACGCGGTCGTCATCGATACCGAAACGCTCGACCTGCCCTTCTGGCTGATGCGGCTCGAAGAGTTTTCCGAAGTCGTTTTCCGCGGCCGCCCGGCCGTGGCGGAAGAACTCGACATCCTGCGCGACCTGATCCCGGAGGCGAAACGCGCCTTCCGCGGCAACGAAACGTCGCTGATGCGCCGCTCGACGGAAAAAAGCTCGGTCACCGCCGATACGCCGGTACCCTACCGCATGGCGGACCTCCTGGCGCTGATAGACGAACGGATCGGCCGCCTGGAAGGCCGCGGCGAAAAACCGTTCCTGCGGTCGCTCAAGATGCGCATCCTGTCGGCGATCAACGACCCGCGCTACCATTTCATGTTCTCCAACAATACGATCAACGACACGATCATGGAGACGATCGCCTATATCTTCCGCATTCCGGGCGGAGACCGGCCGATCTCCACCTTCCAGCTCGCCGGCATTCCGTCGGAGGTCGTCAATTCCGTCGCCTCGATCCTCTGCCGCATGGCGTTTGAACTGGCGCTCTGGAGCAATGGCGCCATCCACATGCTCGTCGTCTGCGAAGAAGCGCACCGTTATGTGCCCGCCGACCGGGAACTCGGTTTCTTCCCGACAAGGCAGGCCATCTCGCGGATCGCCAAGGAGGGCCGCAAATACGGCGTCTCGCTCGGCGTCATCACCCAGCGCCCCGGCGAACTCGACCAGACGATCCTCTCGCAGTGCTCGACCGTGTTCGCCATGCGGCTGTCCAACGACCGCGACCAGGAAATCATCAAATCGGCGATCCCGAATTCGTCGATCTCGACGACCAGCTTTCTGTCGTCGATCGGCAACGGCGAGGCGATCGCCTTCGGCGAGGCGATTTCCGTGCCGATGCGCATGCGGTTTGCCCGCGTCGAGGAAAAATACCTGCCCAAGGCCAATGGCGTCGCCGACAAAGGCACGGAGGATACGCCGGATACGGTCGATCTGCGCACGGTGATCGCACGCATGCGCGCCGTCAGCGGCCCGGATATTTCCGCCTTCCAGCAAAGCTACGCCACGGCGACTCCGTCTTTCGCTGAAGGCACTTCCGGTGCCCCGGAGGATACGGACGACGATTTCCCGCCGGCAGGTGATGCCGAACTCGATCGCTGGAACCGGGAGATCCGTGCCACGGGCCATGTGACGATCAATCCGACACCACCCATGGCAGGCAGCCCGCAGCTTGAACCCTACCGGCCGGAAATGCTGCCGCGCGCCACTGCACCCGAACAATCCGCAGTGCCTCGCCCCGACCGTTTCGCGGAACTGCGCCGCGAACGTCCGCCTGAGCCGCCGCCCTACCAGCCCGCGCCTCCGACGTTCCAGCGCCCCCCGGCGCCCGAAGGCGCACCGCGCCCGAACCCGCTGCTCCGGCGCGAAGGATCGCTGCGCGAAAGCCTGCTGAAGAAACCGCTGAGCAGTCTCTACGACAAGGATTGAGCCGGCCTTAGGCCAGCCGCTCCCAGCTTTCGTCCATCTGGTTGCGAAACCAGGTCATCTGCCGCTTGGCATATTGGCGCGTCAATGCCGAGCCGCGTTCGATCACGTCTTCCCGGCTCATGCGGCCCTCCAGCATCTCGGCGATCTGGGTGACGCCGATCGCCTTCATGACGGGCAGGTCGGGTGCAGGATCGAGCGCCAGCAGCGCCCTCACCTCATCCACGGCACCGGTCTCCAGCATCGTCTCGAAGCGGCGGTCGATCCGTTCGTGGAGGAGCTTTCTGTCCGGCAGCACGACGAGCTTCTTCGCCCGCGAAGGATCGATTACCATCGGCCCCTGCCTGCCCTGGAATTCGGCGATGGAGCGACCGGTCTCCGCCAGAACTTCGAGCGCTCTCACGATCCGCTGCCCGTCCTTCGGCTCGAGGCCCGCCGCTACTGGCGCGTCGCGTGCCGAAAGCTCCGCATGCAGCGCCTCCGGCCCTTCCTGTTTCAGGCGCAGGCGCACCTCGCAGCGGATATCCTGCGAGATTTCCGGCATGTCGGAAAGGCCACCCGTCAGCGCCTTGAAATAAAGCCCCGTGCCGCCGACGAAGACCGGAAGCCGGCCCTCGCGCGCAAGTTCCGGCAGAAGCGCCGTCACGTCGCGCAGCCATTCGCCGGTCGAATAGGCGCGCGTCGCCGGCACATGCCCGTAGAGCAGGTGCGGCACGCAGTCCATCTCGTCCTCGGCCGGTCGCGCCGTCAGGACCCGCAGCGTGTCGTAGACCTGCATGCTGTCGGCATTGATGACAACGCCGTTTTTCTCGCGGGCCAGGCGCAATGCAAGCGCCGACTTGCCGCTGGCCGTCGGCCCGGTTATCAGGATCGCATCAAAATTGTCGATAAGGTCGCTCATATGGCTTTCGTTGCCACGCTCATTGCCCATCCGTCAAACCCCGTTCTCAGTTCCAGGCTCGGAGAACAAGCGGCAGAGGCGATGAAAGCCTCGGGTCTCTACTGGCTGGCAGATGGTATCGCCTGCGATATCGCGCTGCGCGACGGTTCCGATATCGAAGCGGCAGAGGCCGCGCTGAGGGCCATCATCGGCAACGCGCCGATCGATCTCGTCATCCAAGACGCGGATACCCGCCGCAAGAAATTCCTGATCGCCGACATGGATTCGACCATGATCGGCCAGGAATGCATCGACGAGCTTGCCGATGTCGTCGGGCTGAAGGACAAGGTCGCGACGATCACTGCCCGCGCCATGAACGGCGAGATCGCCTTCGAACCCGCGCTTCGCGAACGCGTGGCACTCTTGAAAGGCCTGCCGATCAGCGTCGTTGATGATGTGATCGCCCAGCGCATCACACTGACCTCGGGCGGACCGGAACTGATCGCCACCATGAAGGCCAGGGGGCATTACGCCGCCCTCGTATCCGGCGGCTTCACCGTCTTCACCAGCCGCATCGCCGCGACGCTTGGCTTCGACGAGAACCGCGCCAACATCCTCCTCGAAAAGGACGGCATCCTCACCGGCGAAGTCGCCGAACCCATCCTCGGCAAACAGGCCAAGGTGGACGCGCTCCTTGCCATCGCGGAAAAGCTCGGCATCTCCCCGCAAGACACGATCGCCGTCGGTGACGGCGCCAACGATCTCGGCATGCTCGACATCGCCGGTTCCGGCGTCGCGCTGCACGCCAAGCCTACCGTCGCCGCCCAGGCCAAGATGCGCATCGACCACGGCGACCTGACAGCCCTTCTCTATATCCAGGGTTATCGCAAGACGGATTTCGTTGCGGCCTGATTGCAACCCTTGCGATTGACGGATTGAAATATACATCGCATCATTTGCATTGAAAATCATTGCAAAAATGGTATATTTCATGTCTTGGAAGATGGAGTTTCTAAACGATCGCGTCAGAATCGAACTTGAGGCGTTTCCCACCGATATTGTCGCCAGCTTTCTCCGCATCGTAAGGCTGATCGAGCTGGAAGGACCCGCCAAGGTACACGAACCCTATGTGAAGCACCTTGAGGGGCCGATCTGGGAAATGCGAATGCGCGGACGCGACGGTATAGCCCGAGCGGCCTATGTAACGGCTTCCGGACATCGGATCGTGGTTCTGCATGTCTTTCGGAAGAAGACGCAAAAGACGCCCAGACGCGAAATTGAGATTGCGCTCAGACGGGCAAAGGATGTGAGATGACCAAGAAGAGTCTTCTTGTAAGCGAAGCAGCGAAGGAATGGTTCAAGGACCTCGAATTCGTTGCGGCCTACGATGCCCTCGAAGAGGAGTTCGCCCTCGCGGAGGCCCTGATCAAGGCACGTGCTCAGGCTTCCATGACGCAGGAGGACGTCGCCAAGGCCATGGGTACGACGCAGGCGGCCATCGCGCGGCTGGAGAGCGGCCGGTCCATGCCCTCCACCCGCACCCTGCAACGTTTCGCCGATGCGACCGGCACCAAACTGCGCATCAGCTTTCAAAAACCGAAATCCTCTTCGTCGGCGTCGTAGGGCGATGCTCGAGACCATGCCCCCACGGATCATCCTCGAAACCGAACGCCTGCGCCTCAGAAGCTGGATCGACAGCGACCGCGATCTTTTTCGCGAGATCAACTCCGATCCGAAGGTGATGGAATTTTTCCCGTTCCGCCGCACTTACGAAGAGGCCGATGCCTTTCTGGGAAAACTCAACGACGCGATCACCGAAACCGGTCTCGGCTTTTACGCGCTGGAACTGAAGGAAACGCAGGAGCCCATGGGTTTCTGCGGCCTGTCGCTCGCCAACATGCCGGATATCTTTCCGGTCGAAACGGTAGAGATCGGCTGGCGGCTGGCGACCCGGTTCTGGGGCAACGGGTATGTCACGGAAGCAGCCCGCGCCCTGCTGGACTTCGCCTTCGGCGAAAAGCACCTCGATGCGGTCGTCTCCTTCGCGGTCGGCGAAAACCGGCGATCGACCGCCGTCATGAAGCGCCTTGGCCTGCATCGCATCACCGGCATGGATTTCGAACACCCGCGGGTGCCGGATACGCACCCGCATCTGAAACCGCATGTGGTCTATGCGATCACGCGCGATGAGTGGCAGCGCCAGAGAGCGGCCGCGGGACGCATCCGCTGACCGTTCGCTAAGCCTACTCCAGCGGCAACGCTACGAAGCGCAGGTTTCCGGAAGGATCGGAGACCATCACATGCGCGTTGCGACGGCCTTCGGACTTCAGGACGGCAATTCGCTTGACGACGTCGGCCGGGCTTTCGACGAAATCCTGAGCCACCTCGACCACGACCTCACCGACCTTCAACCCCTTCTGGGCCGCAGGCGAGTTCGGCGCGACGGCGGTGATCAGTACACCTTCGACGCTTTCGACGATGCTGAAACTCTTGCGGCGGTCCTCGTCGAGAACGGCGAGAGTCATGCCGAAGGCTGCGGCCGGATCCTGGCTGAGTTCGCCCTTCTGGTCTCCGGGCGCATTGTTGTTCGGCGTCTTGTTTTCGCCCTGGCCTTCCGGCAGGGCCGGCTGGTCGTCTTCCTCCTCCGGATCGGCGCTATCCTCCAGGCGACCGAGCGTCACCTTGACGGTCTGCTGCTTGCCGTCGCGCAGGATCACCACGTCGACTTCCTTGCTGACCGGGCTCTCCGCAACGATGCGCGGCAGGTCGCGCATCTCGTTGACGGACTGGCCGTCGAAGGTGAGAATCACGTCACCGGCCTTGATCTCGCCGTTCTTGATCGGCCCGCCGTTGACCACGCCGGATACCAGCGCGCCGCGCGCCTTGTCGAGGCCGAGGCTTGCCGCCACGTCGTCGGTGACCGGCTGGATGCGCACGCCGAGCCAGCCGCGGCGCGTCTCACCGAATTCGGTCAGCTGGTGCACGACATTTTCGGCGAGTTCCGTCGGCACGGCGAAACCGATGCCGATCGAACCGCCGGACGGTGAAATGATCGCGGTATTGATGCCGATCACCTCGCCGCGCATGTTGAACAGCGGGCCGCCGGAATTGCCCTTGTTGATGGCCGCATCCGTCTGGATGAAGTTGTCATAGGGACCGGCATTGATGTTGCGGCCGCGGGCCGAGATGATGCCCAACGTCACGGATCCGCCGAGGCCGAACGGGTTGCCGATCGCCATCACCCAGTCGCCGATCCGCATGCGGCGGGAATCGCCGAAACGCACGGCCTTGAGCGGCGCCTTGGGTTCGACCTTCAGGACCGACAGGTCGGTCTTGGTGTCGGTGCCGACCAGCCTGGCCTTGAGCTTCGAGCCGTTCGGGAAAATCACCTCGATGTCGTCGGCGCCCTCGATGACGTGGTTGTTGGTGACCACGTAGCCGGAGGGATCGATCACGAAGCCGGAGCCGAGCGAAGAAACCTTCTGGTTGCCGTTCTGACCGCCCTGGCCATCGAAGAAATCCTCGAAAAACTCCTGGAATGGTGAACCTTCCTGGATCTGAGGCTGCGGGCCGGCTCCCTGGTCCTTGACACTCTGAGAGGTGGAGATGTTGACGACGGCATCGAGCAGGCCCTCGACGAGGTCGGCGATCGAACCCGGGCCGGCGCCCGCGATGGGTCCGGGAGCCGGGGGCGGATTGATGGTCGGAGACGGCGTCGGCGGAGCGGGCAGCATGGCGCCCGGAGAGCCGGCAGCCGGCGGATTGGCATTCTGCCCCGGAGCGGCAGGGACCGGGGTCTGGGCAACCGCCTGCAAGGGTGCCGCCAGCAGGGCAAAAGTTGCCGCAAGCGTGACGCTGCGCTTGAAGGTCGATCGAACCGAATGGGCCATCTGGCGTCCTCGCTGTTGGATTGTCCGCGTCACCCCGGAAGAGCGGTCTCCATCCGGGCAGGCTATAGGAACCTTTGAATCGGGCGGAGTTTCGGCAGAGCATAAGGCGGAATGACGACTGTGGAAATTACCTTTTCGTGAGGATCGCGCCCTCTACCGTTACGCCTGTGGATGGTCTTGTCACGAAAGGGGCGGCTTTGCGCCGCCCCAAGCTTGTCGGATCAGTTCGCCGGCGCTGCGGGCGCGGCAGGCGGCGCCGGCCGGCCCGGAGGCTGGATCGGCGCAAGTGCCTGACCTGCGGACGAGTTGAAGAACCGGAAGAATTCCGAATCCGGCGACAGCACCAGCGTCGTGCCGTTGTCGGCAAGTGCAGCCACGTAGGCACGCATGGTACGGTAGAACTCGAAGAAGGCCGGATCACGCTGGAAGGCCTCGCCGAAGATCTTGTTGCGCTCGGCGTCGCCCTGACCGCGCATGATTTCCGCATCCCGCTGCGCTTCCGAGACGAACTCGACGACCTGGCGGTCGGCGATGGCGCGCGGCGGCGCTGGCCCTGCTCGTTACCACGAGCGCGGATCAGTTCAGCTTCTGCAAGACGTTCCGCCTTCATGCGCTGGAAGGTCTGCTGCGACACTTCCTGGGTGAGGTCGGTCCGGCGGATACGAACGTCGCGGATCGCGAGCCCGAGGGTTTCCGCCGCAGCACTCAGGTCGGCACGGACCTCCTGCATCATCGAAGAGCGCTCGTTGGAAAGCGCCGCGTCGAAATTGCGCAGACCGTAGACCCGGCGCAAAGCCGCGTCGAGTCGGGTGCGAAGGCGCGATTCGGCCGATTCGCGGTCGCCCGACACCGTTTCCCGGAAAAGGCGCGGATCGGTGATCGAGTAGACGACGAAAGCGTCAACTTCATAGAAAGCACCGCCGCGGACCTGGACGCGGATATTGTCGAGATCGAAGCGCAATGCCCGGTCCTCGACATACTGGACGCGGTCGGCATCCATGAATGCGAAGGGCAGCTTGAAATAGATGCCCGGCTCGCGCTTGACGTCCTGGATTTCGCCGAAGCGCACGACGATCGCCTGTTCGCGCTCGTTGACCACGAAGACCGACGAATAGATGAGCATGAGCAGGACGGCGAGGCCGATCAGGAATGCGGGGAGTCGATTGGAGTTCATCGGGTGCCTCCCTGTGTCGGCTGCTTCATCATCTCGTTGAGCGGCAGATAGGGAACGACGCCGTCCTTGCTGTCCAGAATGATCTTGTTGGAGTTCTTCAGGACCGCTTCCATGGTTTCGAGGAAGATTCGCCGGCGCGTGACTTCAGGCGCATTGGCATATTCGTTGTAGATCGAGACGAAGCGCTGCGCCTCGCCCTGCGCTTCGTTGACGACCCTGTCCTTGTAGGCGGATGCCTCTTCGCGGACCTGGGCTGACTGACCGCGAGCCTGGCCGAGCTTCTGGTTGGCGTACTGGTTCGCCTCTTCGACGAAACGGTCCTCGTCCTGTTCGGCGCGCTGCACTTCTTCGAAGGCGTCGGCCACTTCACGCGGCGGCGCTGCATCCTCGATCGGCACGGCATTGATGGAAAGGCCCGAGCCATAGGTGTCCATCGTGCCCTGGATGATGTTGCGCACCTCGGTCGAGATGCCCTCGCGGTTGTCGCGGAAAATGTCCTGCGCCGGCCGGCGGCCGACGACTTCGCGCATGGCGCTCTCGGAAACCTGCTGCAGCGTCGAAGCCGGGCCCTCCAGGTTGAAGAGATAGGCCTTCGGATCGGTCACGGTGAACAGAACCGAGAACTGGACGTTGACGATGTTCTGGTCGCCGGTCAGCATCCAGCCCGCATTGGAACTGGAGCCCCGAGCCGCGCCGATATTCTGCTGCTGTTCGGTAACCTTGACGATCTCGACGGATTCGAAGGGCCAGAAATGGAAATGCAGGCCCGGCATGGAGATTTCGTCCTTCGGGCGGCCGAAACGCAGTTCGACCCCGCGCTCGTCCGGCTGAACCGTATAGACGGATTGGAAGGCGAGGAAGGCAATGATCACGACGAGCACGATCGCGAAGGCGCCGCCGTTGAAGCCGCCGGGCATCACGCTGCGAAGCCGGTCCTGACTGCGCCTTATGATGTCTTCGAGGTCGGGCGGACCGCCGCTGCCCCCGCCGCCGCGTGGGCGGTTCGGTCCCTGTCCCCAGGGCCCTTGATTATTACCGCCACCGCCGCCCCAAGGGCCGCCGCCGCCACCATTCTGATTGCTCCAGGGCATCAAAACCTCTTTGTTCGTATTCGCTCCCAAACCGCGACCCTGCCGTGCGGCAGCCGTCTGGCTATAGCCCGTTATAGGGATGCACCGACCTGCTTTCAACGCAGGTTCAATAACTTCCCGTTCAACGGTAACGAAATGTTTCAGTTTGTCGCGGTTCGGCGGGCATAAGTGGTAAAACGGGTCGGATAACTGTCCTTCTCGCCCACCGGAACGGCAATCTCCTCGACCTTCTCGAACACCGCCGGATCGATGGCAGGAAAGAACGTATCGCCATCCGAAATATCGGTTTCGACATGGGTAACGCGCAGCATGTCTGCGATCTGGATCGCCTGGGCATAGATCTCGCCGCCGCCGAGCACATAAATCTCGTCGGCTCCCGCCTCCTCGGCCCTGCGGCCGGCAATCTTCAGTGCCTCGTCCACCGACGCCGCCACATCGACGCCCTCGTAGTGGAAATCCGGATTACGCGTGACGACCACATGCGGCCGACCAGGGAGAGGCCTGCCGCCGAAACTGTCGAAGGTCTTGCGCCCGACGATAACCGGCTTGCCCAAGGTCAGTGCCTTGAACCGCTTGAGATCGGTCGAAAGCCTCCAGGGCATGTCGCCATCCCGGCCGATGACGCCGTTCTGCGAGACCGCGGCAATGACGACGAGGCGAGGCCTGCTCACACCGCCACCGCCGCCTTGATATGCGGATCGGCCTCATATCCTTCGAGCTCGAAATCCTCGAATCGGAAGGAGAAGATATCCCTGACCGCAGGATTGATGCGCATGGTGGGCAGTGCCTTCGGGGTGCGGGTCAGCTGCAGCTTGGCCTGTTCGAAATGATCCGAATAGATATGCGTGTCGCCGAGCGTATGGACGAAGTCGCCCGGTTTCAGCCCCGTCACCTGGGCGACCATCATCGTCAGCAGCGCGTAGGAGGCGATGTTGAACGGCACGCCGAGAAAGACGTCGGCGGAACGCTGGTAGAGTTGGCAGGAGAGCTTGCCGTCGGCGACGTAGAACTGGAACAGGCAATGGCAGGCGGGCAGCGCCATGTCGTCGAGCTGGCCGACATTCCAGGCCGACACGATGTGCCGGCGCGAGTTGGGGTTGACCTTGAGGCCCTCGATCAGTTGCGAGATCTGGTCGATATGGCGGCCGTCGGGGGCAGGCCAGGAGCGCCACTGATAACCGTAGACGGGGCCGAGCTCGCCCTTTTCGTCCGCCCATTCATCCCAGATCGAAACGCCGTTTTCCTTGAGGTAGGCGATATTGGTGTCGCCCTTCAGGAACCACAGCAGTTCGTGGATGATCGATCTCAGGTGCAGCTTCTTGGTCGTGAGGACCGGAAAACCTTCTGCGAGGTCGAAGCGCATCTGGTGGCCGAACACCGAGCGTGTCCCCTTGCCGGTGCGGTCGCCCCGGTCGGTTCCGGTTTCCATCACATGCCGAAGAAGATCGAGATATTGTTTCATGGGTCAGGCCGCCGATTCCATCGTCATGGAATCATATAGTAGCACAGGACGGCCCGACCAATCTCGTTTGACGGCTTTCCCCCGTTTTAGCGGTGCGGATCAGTCGGAGACGTATTTCCGCCAGTTGTGGTTTTCGGAAAAGCCCAGCACGTCGCGGATCTTGCGGTTGCTGATCGGAGCCTCGAATTCGCCGATCTCGCCGACGATGGGCGTGCCGGGCGCCCAGCGTTCCAGGAACGGCCGGGTCGGCTCGCGAGACGTGATCGTGTCGTTGACCGCGTTGAAGACCTGGAACCCAAGCCCATCCTTTTCGATGCAGAGATGCACGATCTGGCCGAGATCGCGCGCATCGATATAGCTCCAGGCATTGCGTTTGCGCGACGGCGGGTCCGCGAGAAAGGCGGGGAAGCGGCTGTAGTCTTCCGGCGATATCACGTTGCCGATCCGAAGCGCGTAGATATCCGCGCCGAAACGCATGGAAAAGGCACGCGCCGTCTTCTCGTTGACCACTTTCGACAGGCCGTAGCTGTCCATCGGATCGACATCGTAGTCTTCGGTGAGCGGAAACGAATGATAGTCCTTGTCGCCCTCGGCAAAGCAGACCCCGTAGGTCGTCTCGCTGGATGCGATGACCACCTTGGAGATGCCGAGCTTCATCGCCGCCTCGATGACATTGTAGGTGGAGATCGTGTTGGCCGAGAATGTCGCGTTGTCGGGGCGCATCAGGATGCGCGGCACGGCGGCGAAATGCACCACCGCATCGACCGGTGCCGGTCCCTTGCCGCTGTCCAGTCCCTTGAAGCCGAAATGCATCGAGAGCGCGTTAAAGGTCTCGCCGCCGTCCCTCAGATCGGTGATCAGCGTGTTGACGCCGGGGCAATCGAGCGGCACCAGGTCGAGGTTGAAGACCTCATGCCCCTGCCCCAGAAGATACGGCACCACATGCCGTCCTGCCTTGCCGCTGCCGCCGGTGAATACGATCCGCTTGCCCATGACGCCGTCTCAATCCCATCCGGGCCCTGCCCTGCCTTTTCGAGACCGGCATCGCCGGCCGAAAATGACACTCCCGATCGATGATGAAGCACGGCACCGCCTGCCCGTCAACGTCGATCCACGCAAAAGCAGAATGCCTGAAACGCGGCTTTAAGCGCTTGACCTTCCAAGGCCGAAAACTTGTAGCGTCCGCCCCACCTCGTGACTTCGCGTGGAGATGGAGAATAGGCGGTTGCGAAGTTCGAATTGTCGCCGCACCGCAAAAAATCGCTTGACCTTCCCAGTATGGGAAGCTGCAAGCCATCGCCAAGCGGGCGATTGCCTCAATGTTCCGATTGCGGCGGGTTCATCCTTGCTGCCGCCGCGGCGTTGTTGCGATGCCACACAAACGACGTGAAGCGGTGGTTTGAGAAGGCGTCGATTGACAAGCTCGAAGGCACTGGCAATCCTCATAGGCATGAGCGGGATGTATCGAATCACATCTAAGGCAACGGCACTGATGTTCAGACTGGTGATGATCTTGTCACTGGCTGGCTACAGCTTTTCTGCCGTCAGCGCTGCGATGCATCCCGAGAGCGCCGCCCAGGTTTCCCAGATCGAAGATGGTCACGCCTCTCACCATGGCGACGACCGAGTCGCGATGGCCGACGCCGATCATCACGGCAACCAGCATGACCACGGCAGCCCGGAAAAATCCAAGAACTCCTGCTGCACGGATTATTGCGGTGTTACGGCCATCACCTGCCCAGGCTCTTCGTTGAGCCATCCGCGCGTGGTCTCCATTCGCGAATTCATCGACGACACCGATACTGCCGGTCAAAAGCCGAGCCTCCATCGTCCACCTAATATCTGAGAAATAGCACCCGCAGGGCGGGTCTTGCTGTGCCTGTGCGCGAGCGAGCGCCATGGCGCAATTGCGATCATATTCTCGGATTTTCACCATGAAACATTTGTTCCTGGTGGTTGCTCTTCCGCTTTTTGCCAGCGGATGTGCATCCACATTGCCTGAAGTCGTGGCTTCGACAGACCACCCTGACACCGTGCCCGACGTCAGCCCCCCTCGGTACCGGAGCCCGATTGACGGCTACACCCATCGCATGCCCGTCGACCCGAAGCCCTGGCGCAGTCTCAACGACGCCCAGGCTCCGAAAAAAGGATGAGCGGGATGATTGCACGTCACATCAAGCTCGTGTCCGTCATCGTGCTTCCCCTCGTCGCCGGCGGCTGCGTTGCGACGGATTACGCCGCCAAAGATGCCGGTTTCATGAATGCCTCGTCGAAAAGCAGCGAGGCCATCGGCAAGCAAACCGTGTGGGTCCAGAACCGACAGCAGGCCCAGGCAGTCCGGGACCGCGGAAAGGCGCTGATGGCCAGGAAGACCGTCGACGTCGAGACCGCGGTCCAGGTCGCCCTCCTGAACAACAAGGGCCTGCAGGCCTCCTATGCCGATCTCGGAGATAGTGCCGCGGACGCATGGCAGACCCAGCTTTCGGTTTTTCCGACCTTCTCCGTCGGCCTGACCGGGATAGCTACTCCCGGACTTGAGGCCTATCGTGTTCTCGAAGGGGCCGTCGCTGCCAATATTCTGGCGCTGGCGACATACGACAAGAACATCAAGCTGGCCGATACACGCTTCCGGCAGGCTCAGCTCAACGCGGCCATCGCCACGATCTCTCTCGCCGCCGAAACGCGACGAGCCTGGATCAACGCCGTGGCGGCCTGGGAAAACGTCGCCTACCTCAATCAGGCCAAGGTAGCCGCCGACGCTGCGTCCGAACTCGCCAAGAAGATCGGCGAAGCCGGATCGATGCCGAAGGCCGACCAGGCACGTGAACACGTCTTCTATGCGGAGCTGACCGGCGAGACTGCCAAGGCAAGGCTCGAAGCAAAGCTTGCCAAGGAAGAGCTGGTCAGGCTGATGGGCCTTTCCGGCTCCGACATCGACTTCCAGATTCCGAACCGCCTCCCCTCATTGCCGAAGACCCTGATCGGGCGCAGCGACATCGAGGCCGAGTCGATTCACAAGCGCATGGATCTGCAGGTCGCCCGCCTGGAGCTTCAGGCGACCGCCCAGTCCTACAAGCTCGAGGATGTCACCCGCATCGTCACCGACATCGAACTGGTCGGCAATTACGAAAAGGAACGCGAGCGCGAGGACGGCAAGATCCTCTCGGACGTGTCGAAGACCGCGTCGCTGGAGTTCAAGATCCCGATCTTCGATTCCGGACAGGCGCGTCTGCGCAAGGGTGAACTCGCCTACATGCGGGCAGCCAACCAGCTGGCGGAACTTGCGGTCAACGCCCGTTCGCAGGCGCGCTCTGCCTATCTGGCCTACAAGTCGAACTACGATATCGCACGCCATTACCGAAACAGCGTCCTGCCGTTGCGCAATGCCATCGAGGAGCAGTCCCTCCTCTCCTACAACGGCATGATCACCAGCACCTTCGAACTGATCGCCGACACCCGCGAAAAGATCGACTCCACCATCCTCGCCGTCAACGCCAAACGCGACTTCTGGCTCGCCGAAGCGAACCTTGCCCCCGTCATTTATGGCGGCAGCACCGGTTCCGCCTCGGCAGAGACCGAGGTCGCTTCGGCTGAAGAAGCCGAAAATGGCGGACATTGAGAAAGGAAAACGAAAATGTTCAGTAGAAGACAATTGCTGGGAGCTGGTGCCGCCGGAGCCGCCCTCGTCTCCTCCCAGTCGTGGAGTCAGACCTCCAACATGGGTCTGCCGGAAGCTGCCGTCATGGATTCCGCAGCAACCCAGACGCCAGTCCGGCCGTCTGTCGGCCCCGACTACAACCCGGTCGTGACGCTCAACGGATGGACGCTGCCCTTCCGGATGAACAACGGCGTCAAGGAGTTCCATCTCGTCGCCGAGCCTGTCGAGCGCGAGATGGCGGAAGGCATGACCGCCTATCTCTGGGGCTACAACGGCCAGTCGCCGGGCCCGACGATCGAGGCGGTCGAAGGCGACCGCGTCCGTATCTTCGTGACCAACAAGCTGCCCGAGCACACCACCGTCCACTGGCACGGCATGATCCTGCCGTCAGGCATGGACGGCGTCGGCGGGCTGTCGCAGCCGCACATTCCGGTCGGCAAGACCTTCGTCTACGAGTTCGACCTCGTGAAGTCCGGCACCTTCATGTACCACCCGCATTCGGACGAGATGGTCCAGATGGCGATGGGCATGATGGGGTTCTTCGTCGTCCATCCCAAGGATCCGAAGTTCATGCCGGTGGACCGCGACTTCGTTTTCCTGCTCAGCGCCTATGACATCGATCCCGGCACCTATGTGCCGCGCGTCATGGAGATGACTGACTTCAATCTCTGGACCTGGAACAGCCGCATCTTCCCGGGCATCGATCCGCTGGTGGTCTCGAAGAACGACAAGGTCCGCGTCCGCGTCGGTAACCTGACGATGACCAACCACCCGATCCACATGCACGGCTACGATTTCGAAGTGACCTGCACCGACGGCGGCTGGGTCAGGCCAGAGGCACGCTGGCCGGAGGTCAGCATCGACATTCCCGTCGGCGCGATGCGGGCCTACGAGTTCGACGCAAAGCATGTCGGCGACTGGGCGATCCATTGCCACAAGTCGCATCACACGATGAACGCGATGGGCCACGACATCCCGACCTTCATCGGCGTCGACAAGAAGGAGGTCACCAAAAAGATCAGGCAGATCCGCCCCGAATACATGCCGATGGGTACCGCCGGCATGGCCGACATGGGCGAAATGTCGATGGAAATCCCGGAGAACACCGTCCCCATGATGACTGGCTGGGGTCCGCACGGCCCCATCGAGATGGGCGGCATGTTCTCCGTGGTGAAAGTCCGCGAGGGCATCTCGGCGGGCGATTACACCGATCCGGGCTGGTACGAGAACCCGCCCGGCACGCAGGCCTGGGAGTGGACGGGAAGCCTCCCCGACGCCCCCAAGGCCAAAGACGCAAAGACGCAGCCACCCTCGAAACATTCGAACCACGGCTGATCGAGCACTCCAAAAACAATCAAAGGACATGACTATGAAAACTGCAATCCTCGGCCTCCTCCTCGCCACCCTCGCAACGCCGGTTCTGGCATCGGGCAGTCACGCGGGCGGCCACGGTGAAGCCATGGCCGTCGGCGAACCCGGCGACAAGTCGAAGGTCAGCCAGACCATCCGCGTCAGCATGAAGGAAACCCCCGACGGCAAGATGATCTTCACCCCGAACGACTTCAAAGTCCGCAAGGGCCAGACCATCCGCTTCACCATCAAGAACGAAGGCGAACTCGACCACGAGTTCGTCCTCGACCAGGAGGCGAAGGTGATGGAGCACAAGGCGGTCATGGAGAAGTTTCCGGACATGGAGCATGACGATCCGAACGCGATCCGCCTGAAGCCGGGCAAGTCCGGCGATATCGTCTGGAAATTCACCAATGACGGCATCTTCAAGATCGCCTGCCTCGTTCCCGGCCACTACGACGCCGGAATGCACGGCGACGTCACCGTCGCCAACAAGTAAGGTCAGAAGGAGACCGGAAATGCGAACCATCATCAAACTCGCGGTAGTAGCAACGCTCACCCTTACCTCTGCAGCTGGTGCATTCGCCCAGGAATTCACCAAGGCCACCGTCAAGAAGGTCGATGCCAAGGCCAAGAAGGTCACGCTCATCCACGAGGAGCTGAAGGGTCTCGAAATGCCCGCCATGACCATGGTCTTTCAGGTCGGCGACGACGCGTTGCTGGCCAAGCTGAAGGAGGGGGCGAACGTGCAGTTCGTCGCAGAACGGGTCAACGGCAAGCTGACGGTCACGCAGGTAAAGTGACCCTGCTAAAGTGACCCTGCGGCCGCGCTTCGTCAGGAGCGCGGCCTGCTCCCTGGAAGACCGGCTCGACGGCGCGATGTACGCCGTAATGCCGCTAGGGAGTGCGGGCTGCCCCGCCTGAACGGCCAGGAACAGCCGACCGGAGCCCCATTCTTCCGAGCCGAGGTAAAATTCATCGTGACGGAGAGGTAATCGGGGCCTTTCACGCTTGCCACCCCTTTTCACCAGGGGAGGAAGCGCCTATATCACGGTTGCCGGACTTCGGTCCGGCTATGGCAATAAACGGTCGGTGTAATAAACCTATTGGACCCGGGGGCGGTACCCGGCGCCTCCACCAAAAACCGGTCGGTCGCATGCAAACCTTGCAGACCGGCTTTTGATGGGGGCGAAATAGGATCGACAAGGGCTTAAAGATCGAACTTTTGCTCGGCATGATACCACCGTTATCGGGTCAAAAAGTGTAGTTGCAAACGACAACAACGCTAAGGGTTATGCTCTCGCTGCCTAATGGCGGTGCGGGAAATCCGAACTAAGTCCTTGGAGGTAGCACTTTAAGGCGGGGTCCGAAGGCACCTGGCAACAGAAGCCTTCACCTTCGCTCCCCAGTCGAATACTATGGAACTGACTCGGATGCTCGTCGGGGCTTCCCCGCAACCGGTCGGCATGGCATAACGCGTCTGACTAAAAGACGAGAGAATGGAAAGACAGGACCGTATGGGGCAGGACCACATCCGTTACGATATTCTGGCGCAGGACGCTTTGCGCGGCGTCATCCGTAAGGTTTTGACCGAGGTTGCGGCCACGGGCCGTCTGCCGGGCGACCATCATTTCTTCATCACCTTCCTGACCGGCGCCCCCGGCGTGCGCATCTCGCAGCACCTCAAGGCGAAGTACGCGGAACAGATGACCATCGTCGTCCAGCACCAGTTCTGGGATCTCAAGGTCTCCGATACCCAGTTCGAGGTCGGCCTTTCCTTCTCCGATACCCCGGAACGCCTGGTCGTTCCCTTCAACGCCATTCGCGGCTTCTACGACCCTTCGGTGAATTTCGAGCTTGAATTCGAAGTGCCGCTCGCCGACGAGGACGAGAACACCACCGCCGAAATCACCGCCATCCCCGTAGAAGCCGTTTCCAAGTCTGCCGACACCGAAGCCAAGCCGGGCGAAGAGAAGAAGCCCGGCTCGGTCATTTCGCTCGATTCCTTCCGCAAGAAGCAGTAAGCGCCGGGAGGCGCGTCAGCCATGAGCGCCGAAATCGTCAACCTTCGCCAGTTCCGCAAAGCCAGGGAACGGCTCGAAAAGGAAAAGGAGGCGGAACAGAACCGCCTCACCTTCGGCCGTACCAAGGTCGAAAAATCCCTGACCAAGGCACGCAACGACAAGGCGGAGAAGGGGCTCGACCAGAGCCGCCTGGAAAAACCCGGCAAGGACGACTGACTTTCCGTCCGGTGCATATTAACGGTCCGCTAACCAGGCTCGTGCCGGTCGGCTTGACGCCGGAAGTACCACAGTCTGAATAAGCGAGCTTGTTCCGAAGGTCCGGAGAGTCTCGTGATCCGCAAACATTCGGCGACCCTTCACGGTCATCGCACCAGTTTTTCCCTCGAGGACGAGTTCTGGCTCGAATTGAAGGCGATCGCTGCAAAACGCGATATCAGCCTGGCAACCCTGATCGCCGAGATCGACGATCAAAGGGATGCCGCCAGCAATCTCTCGTCGGCGTTGCGCGTCCATGTCCTGACATGGCTCAAGTCTTCATAGAACGGAAACTGGCACCACCGTGAGCAGCTACTGCTGCACCCCTGGCAGGCTTGGCATGTTGGAAATGCCGGGGGACGGAAGGTTTGGAAAGTTCTGGCGGATCGCGCCGTCGGTCGGCGGTACGATGAGCTGCGGCGGCTGGTTGATCTGGCGCTGACGCACCTCTTCCGCCGCACGCGCCGCCGCCTCCACCGCCTGCCGCTGGCGCTCCGCCTCGGATGCCTGCTGGCGGGCGCGCTCTTCGGCCGCGGCCTTGTCGCGGGCCGCCTGTCGCTCGATCGCCTGGAAATTATAAAGCGCCACCTCGCGGCGAAGGCGCTGTTTTTCGAGTACGCTGGCCTGCAGTGTCTCGACACGCCGCCGCTGCTGCTCGAAGGCACGCTGCGACAGGAAATTCGTCATCGCCGCGATATCGATCCGTTTGGCGGGTGCGGCAATATTCCCCGAATATTCGAGCCGGACAGTCGGATCGCCGCCGGCAAGCGCTTCCTCGCCGGCATCGTAGGTGACCGCCAGATTTGCACTCAGGCTGTCGTCCAGCAGATCGAAGCGTCCCTCGCCCGACAGCTTCGTCGTGCCGACGCCTGCCGCGACATTCTGCGCCCGCGCTTCGCCAGCCGTGATCGTCACCGGGATGGTCACGTTGCCGATCGCCGCATTTCCCTGATGCAGCAGGCCGGTTGCGATCGGCCGGACCTTCGCCTCCGTCACCTCGCCGGCAAGCTTGTCGATCGCGGCCATCAAGGGCTTCATCGCGTCCGGATTGATGCCGGCGACCGTCAGGCCCTTCAGCCGCAACTCGGCCGAACCGCCGGTCGCACCGAGGAGTTCGGCCAAGGTCTTGCCGGTCGATTCGGCGGACATGTTGAAATCCAGCTTACCGCTGGCGACCGGCTTGCCGCCAGCCTTCCAGACCAGCGGCGCGAGGTCGGCGTTCTCAGCCGAAATCCGGGCCTGCAGAAGTCCCGTTCCCTCACCGTTCGACATCAGCAGCCGGCCGGCGACCCGGCCGCCCTGCCAGTCGCCCGCACCGTTCTCGATGGTGATGCCGCCGCTGCGATGGGTGACCTTGGCCGTGAAATTATCGATATTGCCGAAAAGTCCGGCATCGAACCTTCGCGCCCTGACGTCGAGAGAGACGTCCGCGCCGGAAAAGATCGGGCGGGCAAAGGGTTTGGAGGAAAACGCCCCGCTCTGCGGATCGCTGACCGGCCCGTAGATGGCCTCCCCGAGCCAGGCAAGATCGAGGCTGTCGATGCTGAGCGAGCCAGTGGCCGGCATGCCCGGCGCCTTGCGGTCGACGGCGAAGTCGCCGCTGATCGCATTGCCGCCGGCGGCACCCTTAATGGCTGCGATCTTCACCGCATCCGGCGTCATGCTGAAATCCGCGTCGAGCGCAACAGACATTCCGGTGCCGAACTGCGGCAGGCCGATGCCGTTCATCAGCAGATAGGGTTCCAGATCCGCACTTCTGAGCGTGACGTGACCGCTGCCCTCGCCAAACCCCTCGCTGTCGACCCGGATGTCGCCGTTGATGTCCAGCGTGGTCTTTTCGGTGGTGAAGGTCAGCGCGGCCTTTGCCGCAGCATCCGAGCCCTGGTGGAGCTTGAGCAGCAGTTCGCCCGCGCCATCCCCCTCGAAAGGCAGGGGATCGAGACCTGCCTGCCCCAGGAGAACCATCGGATCGGGATTGTCGAGCGACGCAACAAGCGTCATGTCGGGGCCGCCCGTCAGGTCGAAGAGACCTGGAAGCTTGAGGTCGGCATTGACCGCGCTGCCGTTGGTCCTGCCCTTGAGGACGACCTCCGCCCCGTTCAGACTTCCGCCGACGGTCAGATTGGCGCTGAGATCGGTGTTGGCGAACCAGCCGCCGTTGGCGGCAAGCCGGGCGAGAGCCGGATGCGGTGGCAGCCGGTCGCGCAGCATGGTCAGGAAGGCGCTCGGATCGGCAGAGCGGAAGACGAGGCTGCCATTGCCTGAATAGGCAAGCAACGAACCCTCGATCCGGCCCCGCGCCGAGATCGTCGCGCCTTCGACATTGCCGATCGTCAGGCGCTCCAGCGACAGCGTGCCACCGGCCAGGGTGAAGGCGGTATCGACGTTGTTGGCGGCGACCCCGAAGGCGGTGAACCGGTCGGCCTTCAGCGTCGCGGCAACCCGATGGTCGAGCACGTCCTGCCCTGCATCGTCGCCGGTCATCAGCGAGGCAAGCGCCCGCATGGCATCGATATCGATCTCGTTGCCGGCAAGGCTCATCGAAAGATTGGGCACCTGCCCCTGGGCGGACTGGCGTTCGACACGGCCCTTGAGCGTCGCCGGACCGATCGCCAGCTCGAGGTTGTCGAACCGCTGCAGGTCCGGCGTCAGGTTGACCTTTGCCGAAAAGCCGGCGGAGCGGAGCTGGCGCAGCTCCGGCGCCACCCGGCCCGAAAGCCAGTCGGAAAGTCCCGACGGCTGGCTGGAGGCAACCAGCATGTCACCGACGAAGGACGTCCGGTCGCGAAGCACGAGGCTGCCCTTGGCCTCCAGCTGCGTGCGGCCCGGCAGGGTGGCAACCACGTTATCCACCGTCCAGCCGCGCCCTGCAGGCCGTATGTCGAGCCTGATATCGCGGATGGTCGTGTCGTTGGCGACGATCGCCGGCAGCCTGAGGCTGGCGCGGCCGGGCACCTGCGGAATGGGGATCGAGGCCGCCAGCCGGATGAAATTGTTGATGCGGCGCTGCGCCGAAGCGGCGGCATCGCGGCCGGTCTTGGCCCGTGCGCCCTCGCCCAGCCGGTTGACGTCGATCTGCTGGCCGTCGGCTGTCAGCAGGAATTCAGGCTTGTCACCGGTATCGAGCGTCGCTTCGCCGGTCACCACGTAAGGGTTGTCGGTCGCCCCGACTTCCAGCCGGTATTGCGGGATGCGGATACGCTCGTTGGTGACCTCGAACCCGCCCTTGAGGCGCGGCCCGGGCGGCGGCGGCGTCACCGGCTCGGTCTCGTCTTCCTCCTCGAGGAAGTCGAGGGTGAAGTTGCCGTTATAGGCAGGCTTGTTGTCGGCGACGGTAAGCTCGCCGTCGAGATTGACCTCGACGGGCTGTGCATCCGGCCAGAGCCTGAGGCGCAGCGGCATGCGCCTGCCCTCGGCATCCGCCGTGCCGCTCGCCAGGTTGAACCGCGTTTCATGACCGTCGAGCGCCGCATTGCCTTCGCCGCGCCAGGGACCGCGCAGCGAGCCGGCGGAAAAATCGCCCGCAAGGCCAGTGATCTGCCGCGACTGCCCGGATTGCTCGTCGATCAGGTTGATCTCGCCACCGGTGATATGCACATCCTCGATGACCACCGTGCGGGCCGGGATCGCGGCGCGGCTGCCGCGCATCCAGTCGAGAGAGCCGTCCTTCAACAGCCGGATCCGAGCCTTCGGCTCCTCGATACGCATGTCGAAGATACGCGCCTCGCCCGAGAGGAAGGGCGCCAGTTCCATATCCATGGAAAACCGTGCCACCTGCACCAGCGGCTGACCATCCGTATCGGCGCCCACCCGGACGTCATGCAGGGTGACTGAGGGAAACGGCAGAATACGCGCATCGACATTGCCGTGGACGGTGACCTTCTTGCCGAGGATGCGGCTGGCCTGCTCCTCGAAGCCGACGCGCAGGCTCGACCAATCGACGAAGAAAGGCGCGAGCAGCGCTGTGAACAGCGCCACCACCACCAATCCGCCGAATGCCAACAGGATGCGTCCGAGCACGGTATCCCTCTCCCTGATCTCGCCTAAGAGACTAGTTCCATTGGCTTCACGGGCAAGTCAAGCTTGCGGGAGCATCTCATTCAGCAATCCTGAAGATCTTGCCCGGATTGAAGATATTATCAGGATCGAGGCCCCGCTTGATGGTCCGCATCAGGCCGACGGCGCCGCCGAGTTCCTCCTCCAGGAACGACATCTTGCCTTGGCCGATGCCATGCTCGCCGGTGCAGGTGCCGTCCATCGAAAGTGCCCGGCGGTTGAGACGGGCGATGAACGCCTCGACCTTGTCGACCGAGGCCGGGTCCTTGCCGTCGAAAAGCACCAGGACGTGGAAATTGCCGTCGCCCGCATGACCGACGATCGGCGCCAGCAACCCCTGTTCCGCAATATCGGCCTGGGTTTCGGCGACGCATTCGGCAAGCCGCGAGATCGGCACGCAGACGTCGGTCGACAGGCCGTCGAGTTCCGGCGCCAGCGCCCGGCTCGCCCAGTAGGCGTTGTGCCGCGCATGCCACAGCTTTGCCCGTTCTTCGGCATTGGCCGTCCAGAGGAATTCGTCGCCGCCGCATTCCGTGGCGATCTCGGCAAACTGCGCCGACTGCAGCGCCACCGTTTCCTCCGTGCCGTGGAATTCCAGGAAGAGCGTCGGCTTTTCCGGATAGGAGAGTTTCGAATAGGCATTGCAGGCCCGCATCTGCACGTCGTCCAGCAATTCGATGCGGGCGACCGGGATGCCCATCTGGATGGTCATGATCACGGCGTCGCAGGCGGCCTTGACGCTCGGGAAGGCGCAGACGCCGCCGCCGATCTTTTCCGGAATGCCCTGCAGCCTCAACGTCACGGAGGTGATGACGCCGAGCGTGCCTTCCGAGCCGACGAAGAGGCGGGTGAGATCGTAGCCGGCCGAGGATTTCCGGGCCCGCTGCGCGGTGCGGATTTCCTCGCCGTCGGCGGTGACCACGGTCAGCGACAGGACATTGTCCTTCATCGTGCCGTAGCGCACGGCATTGGTGCCGGATGCGCGGGTGGCTGTCATCCCGCCGACCGAGGCGTTGGCACCGGGATCGATCGGGAAAAACAGGCCGGTGTCGCGAAGCTCGCGGTTCAGTTCCTCGCGGGTGATGCCAGGCTCGACGGTTACGTCGAGATCGGCCGGGCTGACCCGAAGCACCTTGTTCATGCGGCTGAAATCGATCGAGATGCCGCCGGACGGGGCATTCACCTGGCCTTCGAGCGAGGAGCCGACGCCGAAGGGCACGACCGGCACGCGATGTTCGGCGCAGGCCCTGACCACGGCTTTGACGTCCTCGGCGCTCTCGACGAAGACGACGCCGTCCGGCAATTGCGCCGGCAGATAGGTCGTCGTGTGCGCATGCTGCTCGCGAAACGACTGGCCGGTCTGAAAACGCTCGCCGAAGGATTGCTTGAGGATGCCGAGGACCGTCGAGATGCCCTCTTTGTTGCGGAGACCCGCCTTCACATCCTTGACTGCCATGTCCACTCTCCTCGTGTCTTTTCAAGGGATTGGTTAGGCGACAGGTCGGGTTTTGTCCAGACGGAACCGCGGCGGACCGATCGGGCAAAGTCCGGCCTTGGTGATCCTCGGTTTCTTTTCGTCATCCTCGAGCGAGCAAGGCGAGACCCCATCACCCTGTGTGCCTCACAGGCACGCCCGGCGCTCGATGATGGAAAACGAAACGAGAAGTCGGTCCGACAGCTTCTCACCCGTCCCACGTCGCCGGAGGGAGACCATTTTCCGCGAACCCCGGATGGAAGGACTTACGTCGTTTCCTCACACCCGGCGCCGGTCCCGCCTCGCCGGCACGCCTGCCGGTGTATCCGTGACGGAACGGGAGGATTTCAGGCACGGGCCGGGAGGGCGGGGATGAGAGGGGTGAAAAATTAAATTAAGTCGTTGAGCCGACAGGCGGGTAAAGCTTGGGACATCCCCGCAACGGCACTTCCCGACGAACCTGAAATGAGGATGCCGGACGCGAAACCTGGGGCCGAACCTAGCCCGCCAGGGCCATGCTCAGCCTCTGCTGCACCTGATCGACATTGCCGCGAACATAGACAGCCGTGGGCTTGCCGCCGGTGCTCGCGAGCGCAAGCGCGACGATCGTGACTTCCTCTTCGAAAGTCGTGACGTAAAGCACCTGCGCGGGATTGATGTATACGGACTGGTTATGGGTATTCTTGAAGCCGATCAGTGCCATACGTCTCTCCTTCTGCTGCGTGGCAGGATATGCCATGCCATGCACAAGGTTGCAGCAAGTTTAACAGGCCCGGGTCATGACCGTTATGACCACAAGAAGCCTCGAAACCGACCACCGCAGCGGGATGTCGGCGACGAACCTCCCGTGCTGGTAAGTCCTTGCTCGCCCCGGCAGGCGAGTTTCCAGGAGCCGGACGCGAATCGCCGGCAAGGCCTTCGCACCACGGACAGGTTTTTTGTCCCGGCGCAAAATAGTTCACCTGCACGTCACCGATCGATGCTCTAGATCAGGTTCTGCCTTTTCAAGCTTCAGGAGATCAGCGATGGCGACAATTGCAATCATCGGCGCGGGTGCAATGGGGAGCGGGATCGGCCGGCAGCTCGCGGACGGCGGCGCCAAGGTGTTGACCTACCTGGACGGCCGCTCACCAGAGAGCCACGACCGGGCCAGAGCCGCCGGGATGGAGCCAGCCCCGATTGAAGACATTATCGGGGCGGAGATCGTTCTGTCGATCGTCCCGCCCGGCGAGGCGATCGGCGTCGCGGAGCGCCTGTCAGCGGCGATCGGAGACCGCCCGACCCCGGTGACATTCGTCGATTGCAACGCGATCTCGCCCGACACGATGCGCCAGGTTGCCGCCGTTTTCCGGCCCGGCCAGGCGGATGTGCTGGACGGCTCGATCATCGGCCTGCCGCCGCAGCCGGGAAAAGCAGGGCCGAAGCTCTATATCAGCGGGGACGGGGCGGACAGAAGCGCCGTTCTCGCCGCGCACGGGCTTCACGTCCGCCGGATCGAAGGCGCCATCGGCGCAGCCTCGGCGCTGAAGATGTGCTATGCGGGCATCAACAAGGGCGTTACCGGCCTCGGTACCGCCATGCTTCTCGCGGCCATCGGATCGGGCGCCGACCAGAGCCTCAGGCGGGAGATGGCCGAAAGCAATCCCGACCTCGACAAGAAACTCTCAAGCGCCATTCCGGACATGTATGCGAAAGCCTATCGCTGGGTGGCGGAGATGGAGGAGATCGCCGCATTCCTCGGCAAGGACGATCCGGCCTCGCTGATCTTCAAGGGAATGGCGGGATTGTTTCAGAAAATGGCCGACGACCGGGCCGGCGGCGGCGAGCTTGCCGGCCAGCTCAACGACCTGCTCGGCCGGTAGGTCGTCGAAAATCCCGACATCATCTGCCTGTCCCGGATCGGATCCGAGGATAGCGACTATGGAAGGAACGGATCTGCTCCCGCCCGTCACTCGGCGGCGAGCAGCTGTTCCTCTTTTTCCTTCTCGTTGTCCTGCTTGTCTTCCTTGCGGCGCGAGGCATCCGCCAGTTCCTGATGGAACCGCTCTTCCTCGTGCATATGCGGCTTGGCGAAGCCGGCGATCAGAAGATAGGCGACCGGGGTGATGAACAGCGTCACGATGACCGCAAAGCCGAGGCCGCCGACGATGACCCAGCCGAGCGCGATACGGGCTTCCGCCCCCGCGCCCTGGGCCAGCAGCAGCGGCACGCCGCCGATGACGGTGGCGATCATCGTCATCATCACCGGGCGCAGCCGGATCGCACAGGCGGTTTCGATCGCCTCGCGCACGCTCGTCCCGCGGTCCCGGAGCTGATTGGCGAATTCGACGATCAGGATGCCGTTCTTCGCCATGACCCCGACGAGCAGCACGAGGCCGATCTGGCTGTAGACGTTGAGGCTCGATCCGGTCAGCACCAGCGCGATTGCGGCGCAGGCAAGACCGAGCGGCACGGTCGACATGATGATGATCGACGACAGCACGCTTTCGAACTGCGCCGCCAGCACGAGGAAGATGATCGCGATCGCAAAACCGAAGGTCATCAGCATGGCGTTGGAGTTTTCACCGAGCGTCTTCGCCTCCGCCATCGGGACCAGGCGGACGCCTGCCGGCAGGAACGGCTGGGCGATCGCGGAGACTTCCCTGACCGCATCGCCGAGCGCCACGCCCTCGCGCAGGTTCGACGAGATGGACACCGAGGCAAGCTGTTCCTCGCGGTTGAGCTGCGGCGCCACCGCGCCTTCCTTCAAGGTCGCGATCGTCGACATCGGCACGATCTTGCCGTCGCCGGTCTTGAGGAAGATGTTCTCGAGATCGGTCGGGTCGTCGATCGGCCTCGTGGTCGAGGTGAGCTTGACCGGCAGCGCATCGCCGTTGACGAAGACGTCGACGACCGAGCGGCCCTCGAGCAGCGACTGCATGGCCGTGGACAGGCCGGTAATGTCGATGCCGAGGTCGGAGGCCCGCTCGCGGTCGATCGCGACCGAAAGCTGCGCCTGGGTCGGCTCGTTGGTGAGACGCGGCGTATCGAAGAACCGCGCGCCTTCGCTTTCCATATGCGAGACCAGCTTCAGTGCGGCCGAGGTCAGGACGTCGTAGTCGTTGCCGACCAGGGCCATCTGCAGGCCGTTGCCGGCGCCGCGGATCTTCAGGCTGTTGGCCTGCATGGTGAAGCCCCGCAGGGCCGGAACCCTCAGCGCCGCGGCGTTGACGTCGGCGGCGATCTGGTCCTGCGTGCGGCTGCGCTCGCCCCAGGGCGCCAGCGTCAGGACCATGAAGCCGCTATTGGTGTTGCTGCCGAAACCCGAGATCGAGAAGACATTGGTGATCTCGCCGGAATCGCGCAGCGACTTCAGGTTCTCTTCGACGCGCTGCATCTGGTCGCGGGTATAATCGAGGCTGACGCCCTGCGGCGTCGTCAGGCGCAACATGATCGTCGCGCGGTCTTCGCGCGGCGTCAGCTCGCTCTTGACCAGGCCGAAGACATTGTAGGCGGCGATCGAGAAGACCACCGAGACGACGATGACGACCAGCGGCGCGTTGAGGCAGAACCGCAGCGCCGACGCATAGGCCTTGGCGAACCCGTTGCCGAAGGCGCCGAGGAGGCCGTGGTCCTCCTTCATCGGCTTGGTCAGCATGCGCGACGCGAGCATCGGGCAGAGCGTCAGGGCGGTGACCGAGGATAGGGCCACCGAGAAGGCCAGCACGAAGCCGAATTCCTTGAACAGGCCGCCGATCTGGCCGGGCAGGAAGGACAGCGGAATGAAGACGGCGGCAAGCGTTGCCGTGGTCGCGATGACGGCGAAGAACACTTCCTGGGTACCGAGCACGGCTGCGGCGCGCGGCCCCATGCCTTCCGCTCGTCGCCGGACGATGTTTTCGAGCACGACGATCGCGTCATCGACCACGAGACCGGTCGCGAGCACGATGGCGAGCAGCGTCAGGATGTTGATCGAGAAACCGACGAGGTAGATCGCCACCAGCGTGCCGATCAGCGCCACCGGCATGGTGATCGCCGGGATCAGCGTGGCCCGCCAGTCGCGCAGGAAGAGGTAGATGACCACGACGACGACCGCGGCCGAAAGCACCAACGCGATCTCGACCTCGTGCAGCGCGCCCTGGATGAAGATCGCATCGTCGCCGGTAATGGCAATGCGGGTGCCTTCCGGCAGGGCCTTCTGCATCTCCGCGACGGCGGCCTTGACGCCTTCGGAAATGTTGAGCGTGTTCGACTGCGCCTGGCGGATGATGCCGAGGCCGACGCCCTGCACGCCGTTGGCGCGCAGCACCGTCGTGCCGTCATCCGGACCGAGTGCCACGGTCGCCACATCGCGGACGCGGACATTCGGGCCGATCAGGACGTTCTCGAAATCCTGCGGCGTGGTGAGGTTGGCGGTGGCGCGAACGACGATGTCCTGGGTCGTGCTCTTCAGCGAACCGGCCGGAACGTCGAGTGCGGCGCTCGACAGCGCCTTGGAGACGTCGGCGACGGTCAGGCCGCGCCCGGCCAGGGCGGACTGGTTGACATCGACGCGGAACACCTTGTCCTGGTCGCCGTAAAGTTCGACGTCGGCGACACCTTCGACGGCTGCGAGCCGGTCGACGACTTCGTTGTTGACGAGTTGAGTGAGGTCTTCCATCGACATGTTCGACGAGGTGACCGCAAGGCGCATGATGGCGTCGGAATCGGCGTCCGCCTTGACGATGCGCGGTTCGTCGGCATCGTCCGGCAGCTGGTTGACGACACGGCCAACCGCATCGCGCACGTCGTTTGCGGCCTCCGACAGATCGACGCTGTCGGAAAATTCCATCGTCACTCGGCTGGAGCCGAACTGCGACTGCGAAGACAGGGCCTTGAGGCCGGAGACGCGCGCGACGGCGCCTTCGATGACCTGGGTGACTTCCTGGTCCATCGTCTGCGGCGAGGCGCCGTCGTAATTGGTGCGCACCGTGATGACCGGCTGATCGACGTCGGGAAGTTCGCGCACCTCGACGCCGGCGAGAGCCGCAAGGCCCGCAACGACCAGCAGCGTGTTCAGAACCGCGGCAAGGATCGGCCGGCGGACGAAGAGGGCGGTAAAGCTCTGCGCGGATTTCTCCGCCTCGGCCTTCCCCTCCTCGTCATGGCCAGCGCCTGGGAGTTCCATCTTCATTGGCGCGCCACCTCAGCCGTTTCCGGCGCGCCGGAAATCCGCACCGGCGCCCCTTCCCTCACACGCTGCAGACCTTCGGTCACTATTCTGTCGCCATCCTTGAGTTCGGCGCCCACGAGGACCGCATCGGGGTTGCGCTGGACGACGCGCACCCGGGTCTTGACGGACTTGTTGTCCCGGACCTGCCAGACATACGAACCCTCGCCGTCCCACTGGACGGCCAGCGGGTCGACCGCCGGATATCTTTCGCCTGCAAAGCGCATGCCGACGTTGAAGGCCATGCCGGCGCGCAGCACGTCGCCAGGATTTTCCACGCGAGCGCGGATGCGCATCGTGCGGCTTGCAGGATCGATGCGGTTGTCGATCGCCTCGACCTTGCCGGAAAAGACCTGGCCCGGACGGGCGATCGAACTCGCCTCCACCGGCTGGCCCGGCTCGATCGCCACCGCGAAACGCTCCGGCGCCCAGAAGTCGACCAGAATGGCCGTGCGGTCGTCGAGCGTCACGACATTGGTCTGGGTGGTGACGTTGTCGCCGATATTGACCGCGACGATGCCGGCAATGCCGTCGATCGGGGCGACGATATCGCGGCGCCTGAGATTGAGTTCGGCGGTGGAGAGGGCGAGCTTTGCGGCCTGTTCGGCGATCTGCGCATCGAAAACGTCAAGCCGCGAGAACGACTGCAGGTTCTTGTAGGAAGCGGATTTTTCCTGGGCACTGGCCAGCGCCACGCGCGCCTTGTCGCGTTCGATCGTCTGCTCCTCGTCATCGAGGCGGGCGAGAACCTGGCCCTTGGTGACCTTCTGGCCCGACGTCACCATGATCTCGTTGACGGTACCGGAAGCCTGGGGCATGACGACGACCGACTGGATGGCCTGACCGCTGCCGATCGCCGACAGGCGGTCGTTGACGGTGCCGATTGCGACCGGCTGGGTCACGACGAGCGTCGCCCGGTTGCCGCCCTGGCCGCCTGCCCCGCGCTGCCCGTTCTGCGCTCCGCCCTCGCCCTGCGGACGCGCCGCAGCATTGCCGCTGGCACCACCCGCTGGAGCAGGTGCAGGCTGGGCTGAGGTTCTGGGAATGACGGCGGCGATCACTTCACCGGGAACGCCCATCTTTGTCAGGGTTCCGCCGGCGCTCGGCACCAAGTAGACCCACAGAGCGAGAGCTCCGGCCAGGACTACGAGACAGAGCAGAAGCTGTTTCCAAATCCGCATTCAATTCTCCGATGGCGGCACCAACAGGCCATATTGCCCGGGAGTATCCTTTTTTGCGGCTGCTCACGCAATGGGTGTTCGGCAACCTTACAAAAATGTAACCTCACGAAATTTCACGCATATGTTAGATCGGAGGCATACATATACTCCTAAAATCGCCGCTTTCGCAGTGGGCAACCGGCGGCCTCTTCACAATTTGGCCTTGCCTTGTGTGAACAGTCGGAATGAAAGCAGAACATTTTCTGGTCTTTCAGGTCCGAATCACTACATTGGCCGCATGACGAACAGTTTCGACGACATTCCGTTCTTCGACGAAGAACCCCAGCAGGCGCAGCGTAAGGCCCCCGCCCTGGCGCAGCCGGCCGGAAACGGCAGCCTCGGCATCGCGGCGCGCGCCATGGCGGCCCGCGACCAGAACCGGGCGCCGGACTATCTCGCAGGCCTCAACCCGGAACAGCGCGAAGCGGTCGAGACGCTCGACGGCCCTGTCCTCGTGCTCGCGGGCGCGGGCACGGGCAAGACGCGGGTGCTGACCACCCGCATCGCCCACATCCTTGCGAGCGGCCGGGCCTTCCCTTCGCAGATCCTTGCCGTCACCTTCACCAACAAGGCGGCGCGCGAGATGAAGGAACGCGTTGGCGTTCTGGTCGGCGGCGCGGTCGAGGGCATGCCCTGGATGGGCACCTTCCACTCGATCGGCGTGAAACTGCTGCGCCGCCATGCGGAAATGGCGGGCCTTCGCTCCGACTTCACCATTCTCGACACCGACGACGTGGTGCGGCTGATCAAGCAGCTCATCCAGGCCGAGGGGCTGGACGACAAACGCTGGCCGGCAAAACAGTTCGCCGGCATGATCGACACCTGGAAGAACAAGGGCCTGACCCCGCCGGACATTGCCGAGGGCGACGCGCGCGCGTTTGCCAACGGCAAGGGCCGCGAACTCTACGCCGCCTATCAAAACCGCCTGCGCACGCTGAACGCCTGCGATTTCGGCGACCTTCTGCTGCATCCGATCGCGATCTTCCGCAAGAACCCGGACCTCTTGAAGGAATATCACGGCAAGTTCCGCTATATCCTGGTCGACGAGTACCAGGATACCAACACGGCGCAGTACATGTGGCTGCGGCTGCTCGCCCAGCGGCCGAAAGACATTCCCCAGAACGTCTGCTGCGTCGGCGACGACGACCAGTCGATCTATGGCTGGCGCGGCGCGGAAGTCGACAACATCCTTCGCTTCGAGAAGGATTTTCCGGGCGCCAAGGTGATCAAACTGGAGCGCAACTATCGCTCCACCGAGCACATCCTCGGCGCCGCCGGCCACCTGATCGCCCATAACGAGGGCCGGCTCGGCAAGACGCTGTTCACCGACCGCTCCGATCCCGACGACGAGAAGGTGGTGGTGCATGCCGCCTGGGATTCGGAAGAGGAAGCGCGCGCCGTCGGCGAGGAGATCGAGAACCTCCAACGGGGCAAGCACAAGCTCAACGACATGGCGATCCTGGTGCGCGCCTCCTTCCAGATGCGCGAATTCGAAGACCGGTTCGTGACATTGGGCCTCAACTACCGCGTCATCGGCGGCCCGCGCTTCTACGAGCGGCTCGAGATCCGCGACGCCATGGCCTATTTCCGCATAGTCTGCCAGCCATCCGACGACCTTGCCTTCGAGCGGATCATCAACACCCCGAAACGCGGCTTGGGCGACACGACCGTGCGCTACCTGCACGACTATGCCCGCGCCCGCGACATCCCCATGCTGCAGGCCGCCGCCGACATCATCGAGACCGACGAACTGAAGCCCAAGGCGCGCAAGGCGCTGTTCGACGTGGTGACCGATTTCCGCCGCTGGCAGGGCCTGCTCGAAAACACGTTGCACACCACGCTCGCCGAGCAGATCCTCGACGAGAGCGGCTATACCGCCATGTGGCAGAACGACAAATCCGCGGAAGCGCCCGGAAGGCTCGAAAACCTCAAGGAACTCGTGCGTTCCATGGAGGCCTTCGAGAGCATGCGCGGCTTCCTCGAGCACGTGTCGCTGGTCATGGATGCCGAGACCAACGAAAACCTCGACGCCGTCTCGATCATGACGCTGCATTCGGCCAAGGGCCTGGAATTCGACACCGTTTTCCTGCCCGGCTGGGAGGAAGGCCTGTTTCCGCACCAGCGGGCGCTCGACGAGGGCGGCCGCTCAGGCCTGGAGGAGGAACGCCGCCTCGCCTATGTCGGCCTGACGCGCGCAAAACACCGCTGCCATATCTGGTTCGTCTCGAACCGCCGCATCCACGGCCTGTGGCAATCGACCATGCCGTCGCGTTTCCTCGACGAACTGCCGGCCGCCCATGTGGATGTCGCGGCCTCCGACAGCAATTACGGCGGTTATGGCGGGCGCGGCGGCTACGGCCAGTCGCGTTTCGACAAGGCCGATCCCTTCACCAACAATTATTCCACACCCGGCTGGAAACGCGCCCAGGCCAACAAGACCGACGCCACCCGCGACAACTGGGGCACCCGCTCCGGCCATGCCGTGGAACGCATCGGCTACGGCGAAAGCGGCCCTCGCACCCGCACCATCGACGGCGAACTAGTGGCCAAATCGGTGGCCGACACCCCTTCGCAGTTCTCGGTCGGGGATAGGGTGTTTCACGTCAAGTTCGGCAACGGCAATATTTCGGCGATCGAGGGCAACAAGCTGACGATCGAGTTCGACCGGGCCGGGCAGAAGCGGGTGCTGGACGGGTTTGTGGAGCGGGTTTGATGTGTTCAGGCCGCCGCTCTGAACGTCTCTATGCGACTGGAAATATCGATTATCTTTGCAGTCCTGCCCAAGAGAGCAAGATGTGGTGTATTATGCTTTTCTAGTGCGACAGCGATACGAGTAGGAGCGTCATGTCCGAGGTCTTTTACGTCAAGAAATTTGGCCACTGCAGCGTTAACGGATGCCGCATGCGGCGACACAATGTCGAAAACCGAATGTCCGTTCTCGTTCTTTAATACCGCATCAAATTGCCATTGCGAACTCGCGCCCATGAACGCAGCCTCTCTGGCAACATAAGCTCCTGGAAACGCTGCTTCGAGCCGCTCCCAGAGTTTAGTCCGCTGATCGGAAGCATGCTCCTCCGAAAGCTTTTCAGCGGTTCGATCGACTGCGAGCTTCGAGGCATTTGCGACAGCGATTGAGGCGGCAACCAATGCTTCGCGCGGCACCTCGATATCGAAAATCATGTCGCTATCGAAACGAACAGCATATCTTTCCGCGGCAGCACGGGCGATCCGAGTAAATATAGCGCGTCCGCCCATAAGCTCCGCTTCACGACGGCCAGCGCCATGATCCGATATGAAGTAGCCCGTTGGACTCTCCTGGAAACGCAATGCTACGCGCGCGCCTCCGGGATAAACAAGCGGCGTAACAATCAGCGCACCGTCGTTGCCAACTTTCGAATAGGACAAAGCGCGCGCAACTTCTTCCGCAATTTGATTGACTGAAAGCCCGTTGATCATAGCAGACTCCCGTTCCATTCTGGCATCGGTAGGTTGTCGCATTCTTTGATGTTAAAACTGCGACCCACAACCTGACAAATCTCTCGAAAAGATCCCGGCTCTTCATCCAAAGGCGATGCATTAGGCAGATTGCCTAGAGCCGTAAAGGCGTCAGTCCCGAGTCTAACATTATCGTCATACGAATGAATGTGTGAACCGTTAACGTCGGCGGCAAGACCAAACTTCCGCCAATACCTGTTTGAATGTGGCCCATAAGGATGAAAGTCAATACGGCTTATGCAGGTCCACCTTTCCGCATGCAACACTTCAAACGTAACAGTAATATCTTCCATTGGCCGGTCTGCCCAGGCGCAAAAACGAACGCGCACGCCCTCCAATGCAATATCGTGCTTGTCGGCGAGTTGCACCAGCAGTTGAATCCGCTGCGCCGATTTAGACTTTAATGAGGGTATGCCTTTGTCGCGATTGTCGTAAACCACCTGCAGGAACTCCCAGGTCGGCCAGTCGAAGACCGATTTGGGATCGCCGAGTAAGCTCCGCCATTCCTGGAACAGAACGTTCTCATCAAGTGGCACGGCTCCCCCTTTTGGTCGAAACTATACTCTTCACGACATTCACACTTTTTAAGTGTGATCCGTCAAGTTGACAGTTGTTGCCTCTCCTTGGCCCCTGTGCCAACTAGGATCGATCATTGGAAATTTTCACCTGGCAAGCCTCTGCGCGGCCGTGAGATTTTTGAATTTTAAGGGAGGACACCATGAAAGCCATCATCACGGCCCCAGGCGGGCTCGATGCCCTGAAACTCGTCGATCTCCCAGACCCCGGCAAACCGGGTCGCGGCGAAATCCGGGTGGCGCTGCATGCGAGTTCGATCAATTTCCATGACCTCAGCGTCGCAAGCGGCAGGACGCCGACCGACGGGCGGGTGCTGATGGCGGATGGGGCCGGCGTGGTCGAGGCGGTCGGCGAAGGGGTGAGCGAGTTCAGGCCGGGGGACCACGTCGTCTCCTGCTTCTTTCCGGACTGGCAGGACGGTCCGCCTTTACCCGGCGGTTTTTCGCGTACGCCGGGCGACGGCATCGATGGGTTTGCGACCGAATATGCGGTGCGGCCGGCGGCGGCCTTCACGCTGGCGCCAAAAGGGTTCAGCCATGTGGAAGCGGCGACGATCACCACGGCGGGGCTGACCGCCTGGCGGGCGCTTGTCGAACTCGGCAGGCTGAAGGCCGGTGAGACGGTGCTGGCGCTCGGCACGGGCGGCGTGTCGATCTATGCGCTGCAGATCGCCAGAGCCATGGGCGCACGGGTGGCGATCACCTCCTCCTCCAACGACAAGCTGGAGCGCGCCAAAAAACTCGGCGCCGAGTTTACGGTGAACTACAAGGACAATGCCGACTGGGGCAAACAGGTCTTCGACTGGACCGGCGGCCGCGGCGTCGACCATGTGGTGGAGGTCGGGGGGCCGGCAACGCTCGGCCAATCCATCCAGGCGGTGAAGATGGGCGGCCACATCGCCATGATTGGCGTCTTGACCGGCCCGCGCGGCGAGGTGCCGACCGCGGCGCTGATGGGCAAGCAGGCGGTTCTGTCCGGCATTCTGGTCGGCAGCCGCCGACAGCAGCAGGATTTCGTCCGGGCGCTCGATACGGGCCTGGTGAAGCCGGTGATCGACAAGGTGTTTCCGCTCGAACAACTCGCCGACGCGTTTCGCTACGAGATGAGCGGCAGCCATTTCGGCAAGATCGGCATCGAGTGGTGATCGGTCGGGCGGAGGTTTTCCTTGCGGAGAACCCCTGCCCCGGCTACCTCGGGACCAGACCAGGCGATCAGGGAGCGGCCCCATGTTTCTCACCAATCAGGACGTCATCGAGCTCACCGCCTGGCGGCGCAAGCTGCATTCCATGCCGGAGGTATCAGGCGAGGAGATTGCCACCGCCGCCGAGGTGCAAGGGTTCCTCGCCGATACGGCGCCCGACCGGGTCGTGACCGGCCTTGGGGGAACCGGCGTCGCGGTCGTCTACGACAGCGGGCTTCCCGGCCCGACCATCCTGTTCCGCGCCGAGCTGGACGCGCTGCCGATCGAGGAAATCGGCTTGCCGGACCATCGCTCGAAAATCCCCGGCAAGGGCCACATGTGCGGGCACGACGGCCATATGGCCATGCTCGCGGCACTTGGGCGGCAGTTCGGCCGCGAAAGGCCGAAGTGCGGCCGCGCCATCCTGCTTTTTCAGCCGGCGGAAGAGACCGGCGCCGGCGCCGCGGCGGTCGTCGCCGACGAGACGTTCAAGGAACTGGTGCCGGACTACAGTTTTTCCCTGCACAACATGCCGGGCCTGCCGCTCGGCCACGCCTGGCTGAAGGACGGGATCGTCAACTGCGCCTCGCGCGGCCTGCGGATCGCGCTGACCGGGCGCACGGCGCATGCCTCCATGCCGGAGACGGGCATCTCGCCGGTACCGGCGGTCGCAACGCTGATGCCGGCGCTGACCGCCCTCAGCCAGGGCTCGATCGCAACGGGCGACATGGTGCTGGCAACGGTGACACATGCCTCGATCGGCGAACCTGCGTTCGGCATCGCCCCCGGCCATGCCGAGGTGTGGGTGACACTGCGCACGATGACCGACAGCCAGATGGAAGCGCTGACCGCCAGAGCCGAGGGCCTGGTTCGCGAGATCGCGGCAGCTGGCAATCTGAAATGCGAGATGGATTATCACGACATCTTCGGCCATTGCGAAAACCATTCCGAAGCCGCCGAGATGCTGCGGGCGGCGATGGATGCTGAGGGCGTTCCCCACGATATCGGTGAGACGATGCGCGGCTCGGAGGATTTCGGACGGTTCGCGACAGTCTCGAAATCGGCAATGTTCTTCCTCGGCGCCGGCGAAAACATGCCGAACCTGCACAATCCGAACTACGATTTCCCCGATGACCTGATCCCGATCGGCACGAAAATCTTCATGCGCGTGGCGCGGGATATTCTCGGCTGATGTCTTGAACGGGTGACGCTTCATGCAGCGTCACCACCATCCAGTCCCGGTCAAGCGTCGCTGTTACCGAACAGCTTGGCGATGAACCCGCCATCGGTGCCCCGTCCGGGGCGCTTGCCGTCCCACTTGGGAACGATCACCATGTGGGTTATGTCGCCGCGCTGGAAAGCCTTCAGGAACTTGTCGTAATCGGCGAAGGCGACGCAGCCGTGCGAGTCGCCGCGCACCCGCAGCAGGAAGCTGTGGGCAAGCAGGCCGGTGCGGCCCTGCGGCGCCCTGCCGTCGACCGGCGTCAGGCGGATCGCCGCGACGCCGTGGAACAGCTTTTCGCGCATCGACAGCTTGTAGGTGCCGGGCGGCGTCGGGCCACGCATCTTCACATGCGTATATTTCGGGTTGTCGCGCATGCTGCCGATGCCGGAATGCGCCTCGAGCTTGGAGCCGTTCGGCATGTAGACCATGCCGCCGGAGATATCGTAGACGGCCACTTTCGTGCCGATCCCTGGCCAGGCCGGCGCGGATTGCGACGGGCGGGTGGGCTCCTCGCGCATCGGATTGTCGGGCTTGGCAAAGGCGAGCGCGGTCGGCTTGTCGTCGCCGTCATCCGTCTTGGCAGGCTTTTGCGGCGCGACAGCGGCGATGGCCGCCAGGGCTGCCGGCTTGTTTGGCTTGTCGGCGGCGGAGCCCGGACGGATCACCGGGAGCGGACCGGCCTTCGGCAGGGCATGAGAAGGCGCCGCGGGAACGGCCTCCTCGACCACCGCGACCTCGTTCTCGTCGGCACCGTCTTCTTCCAACGCAGTTTCTTCAAGCGCGGCCATTTCGACCGGCTTCATGTCCTTGAGCCCGTCAACGGTGGCAACCGTCTCGGCATCCTGGATCATATCCGGCAAGGTGCCGGTCGCCGAGCGGGGCGCCACGACCACGAGGCTTTCCATCGCAGGACCGAGCACCGCGCGGATCGCATTGGCGTCCGGACGGGCTTTTTCGAGTGCGGCAAACCGCTGCTCGTGCTCCTGATGCCGGGCGGCCTTCGCCATTGCCACGGTCAGCACCCGGCTGACGTTGGAAAGATCCGGCTTGCGGGCTTCAAGGGCAGCCACATCGGCGCCAGCAAGACGATTGCCCTTGGAATCGGCAGGCGCGCTGCCCGGAAGGCGGGAGAATTTCGAAACGTCGATCTCGCGTTCACGCGTCGCAACAGCAGGAACGGCAAGAGCGATCGGTTTTGCCAACGCCGTCTCAAATTTCACATCGGAAGCCGACTTGACGGCGGTCGCCATGGTAACCATCGACGCACCCATCAGGGCGGCGACCGTCAGGCCAAAACCGACCGTGACATTGACCAGGAGAGAGCGGGATTTCTTGCGGCGCTGCGGAGCTTTGCCTGCCTGCCTGCCATTTACCGACGTCTGGACCGAACGCGCCATCACTCGTTACCCGAACCGTTACTCACACAGGCGGGGATCGCTTCCGCGAGACCGCCAACACAACCCTGGCGAGCGCTGAGCAAACGAAGATTTTGCTCACTGCCGCCTATCGACTGCATGTGAGGATGAACGATTATGGTAACCAATGTCTTTACGTCGCCCCGATTTGGTTTCGGTGGTGCACATAAAAGCGCATGCCGTCGGAAGTTTAACCGAATTGCGGCAACAGGGTGTCCGCCCCGTGCACAATTGAGGCTAGTCAAGCCAACGACCGTTGCTGTTTAGCCACAAAATCCAAGTCTTTCAAGGCTTATCACAATTTTTATACCATTTCCCTCTCCGCCCGCCGCCGACCCTCGGCCACATATTCCGACAGCAGTGCCTTGGCGACGTCCATGACGGCCCGAACCCGAGGTGTATACCGAAGCCGCTCATGGGTGATCAGCCAGATCTCCGCGGCAGGCGGTATCCCGGGCCGGAAGCAGTGAATCAGGTCCTCGTCACCGGCCGCCAGGAACTCCGAAAACAGCCCTATGCCCAGCCCGCTGCGAATGCTCGACAGCGTTGCAGAGACAGAGCTCTGCCGCACCACGATCGCCCTCTCGGGGTAGTTTTCCCGCACCCACAGAACGGCGGGATGATCCTTGATATGCGGGTCCAGGGCGATCAGCGAATGCCGGTGAAGCTCTCCGACATCACGGGGCACGCCGTGGCTGTCGGCATAGTCACGGCTGCAATAGAGGCTCCAGATGTCGTCGGCGATCCGTACGCCGACGAGGCCGGCGTCGGTCGGACGGGCGGCGGCGCGCAGCGCGATATCGGCTTCCCCTCGTGCAAGATCGAGCCGGCTGTCGGTCGTCACCACATGCAGGCTGATATTGGGATGCGTCGCCTTGAGGCGGCTGATCAGCATAGGCAGGAAGCGCGCCGCAAACACATCGTTGGTGGTGAAACGGACGCTTCCGGCAATCTCGCGGGAGACCGCGTCGATCGCGTTGGAAAACGCCTCCATCGCGTTGCGCACATCTGCCGCGGGGCCGATCAGCGTCCGACCGATATCGGTGAGATCGTAGCCGGTGCGCCTTTTGTCGAACAGTTCGACGCCGAGGCCCTGTTCCAGCCCGGCGATGCGCCGCGATACCGTGCTCTGGCTCACCTTCAGGTTCCGCGCAGCGGAGAGCGTCGAGCCGGTCTCGGCTACGGCGAGCAGAAAGCGCAGGTCGTCGTAGTTCAGCTGGCCCATGGGTCGGTTATGCAAAAACGGTGAACGATGAAGCAGAAACGGTGTTTGCGGTTGTTCCGCCGCCAATCTACACGCCTTTCATCGCCGGCGGAACTGGCCTTGCCGCCCGTTTCCCCGGCACTTTCCCGTTCGACAGATCGGCCCCGTCAACAGCTTGCGAGAGACAGACCCCATGCCGAAAGCGCTCGTGCCTGCCCATACCAGGATCGTCAACCGTTTCAACAAGGAGACCTTCGTCTTCACCGACCCGGTGGAAAGCGAGGCTCTGTCCAAATTCGATGTCATCCTCGAAAAGGGTGGCTCGGGCGGCGGCAATGCGATTGCCCATATCCATCCGAAGGCGGACGAATATTTCCACATCCACAAAGGCCGCCTGATGATCATGATCGAAGGCGTCGAACATTTTGCCGATGCCGGCGAGACCGTCATGGTGCCGCGCGGAAAAGCGCATTTCTTCCGCAATGCCGGCGATGGCGAGGCCCATGCCACGGTGTCGTTCACGCCCGGCCAGAAGCATCTGCGTTTTTTCGTCAACCTTGCCGCGTCGACCGTGCTCACGCCGGAGAATTTTTCGCCGCAGGGGGACCCGAAGCTGCTGGCCATCGCGCTGAAGCTTCACGCCTATCGCGACCATCTCTATCTCGCCGGCCCGCCGATCTGGGTGCAGAAGCTGATGTTCGCCGCCCTCGCCCCCATTTCCAGGCTGATGGGGTATCGGCTGATCGTGGGTCCGAACGACGATCTGCTCGGCAGGGACGCGATGCTCGATCTGGCGACGGAACCGCGCTGACTGCTGCGCTGCAAAACACATCGGCCTTGATCCCGCCTCCCACCCTTGGCATCCTCCAGCGATCCAGGATTCGGAGGACGACCGATGAAAGCGCTGCTCCTGATCGACATTCAGAACGGCTTTTGCCCGGGCGGCAACCTGCCCGTGGCGCACGGCGACGAGATCGTCCCGGTCGCAAACCAGCTGATCGAAGGCGGCGGTTACGACGTCATCGTCGCCTCGCAGGACTGGCACCCCGAAAACCACGGCAGTTTTGCCTCCCGGCATCCGGGCAAGAAACCGTTCGACATGGGCGAACTGTCCGGCCAGCCGCAGGTCATGTGGCCGGACCATTGCGTGCAGGGCACGCCGGATGCGGAGTTCCACCCGGACCTCAACGTCGAGGCGGTGGACTATATCCAGCAGAAGGGCGAGAACCCTGCGGTCGACAGCTATTCCGCCTTCCGCGACAACGACCAGGCCGCAATAACCGGCCTTGCTGGCTATCTGAGAGCCCAGCAGGTGACAGAACTCGATCTCTGCGGGCTCGCGACCGACTATTGCGTTAAATTTTCCGCTCTCGACGCTGTGGAAATGCTGCCGGACGTAAAAGTGCGCTTCATCGAGGATGCAAGCCGTGGCATCTACCCGGAAGGCGTCAGGAGCGCCATCGCCGAGATGAGGGCAAAAGGCATCGGCATCGTGACGAGCAAGGATATCCTTGCCGACTGATCGCCACGGGCAGACGAGCCCGTCAGTTCAGCGGAATCGATCATTGCATCAACCCAATTGAATTGCGCCGCCTGTCGCTGGGCTCTAAAGCCGTGCGAAAAGGATTTCTTCGATGAATCGCAGCGAATTCAACCAGGGTATGAAAGGCGGCCTTCTCATCGCCCTCTCCTCGGCGCCCTTTGCGGTGCTGTTCGGCGCCGTGGCGAGCGATAACGGCCTGTCGGTCATGGAAGCCGGCCTGATGAGCGCCACCGTCTATGCCGGCGCCAGCCAGCTCGTCGGCATCGAACTTTTCGGCCACCAGGTGGCGCCGTGGCTGATCGTGCTCTCCGTCTTTGCCGTGAATTTCCGCCATATCCTCTATTCGGCGGCGCTCACTCGCTATATTTCCCATTTCTCGCCGGTCCAGAAGTTCTTCACCTTCTTCGTCCTGACCGATCCGCAATTCGCGGAAGCCGTGCAACGTGGCGAAAGCGGCCGGGGCGTCAGCTTCCCCTGGTATATCGGCTTTGGCGCCGCGATCTATTTTCCCTGGCTGTTCTTCAGCGTCGTCGGCGCTTTTTTCGGGCGGATGATGGGGGATCCGCGAGCGCTTGCAATCGACGTGCTGCTGCCGGTCTATTTCCTCGGGCTGGTCATCGGTTTTCGTCGCAAGCCGGGCTTTTATCCGGTAGTGGCGGCAAGCGCGCTCGGCTCGGTGCTCGGCTATCATTTCGTCGGCTCGCCCTGGCATGTCAGCATCGGTGCCGCGGTCGGCGTGGTCGCCGCCGCCCTCCTGCCATTGTCCACGGAACCCGCGCCGGTGACGGCTGTCGCCGAGACGGAGATCTGACATGGCAGACCAGCTCTCGATGGACATGGTCGTCCTGATCCTCGCCGCAGCGGTCGCAACCTTCCTCACCCGCATCGGCGGTTATGTGCTGATCACCCGGATGAAGACGATCCCGCCGCGCATGGAACAGGCCCTCAACGCCGTGCCGGCAGCGGTTCTGACCACGCTCGTCGCCCCCGCCTTCTTCAACGGCGGCTGGGACGTGAAGATCGCCATGCTGGCGGCACTTGTGGTTGGGGTCCGGTATCCGGGCCTCTTGCTGCTCGGCGCCGGCTGGGCGGCAGCGATGATCTGCCGCCACCTCCTGGGCTTCTGAACTAAAGACGCCCGGCTTCAGAAAAGCGGCTCTGTCGCTTTCACCAGCCAGGTCTTGACCGCGTCGTCCTCGATCAGCGGCAGCAGCTTTTCGCGCACGGCGGCGTGGTAGCCGTTCAGCCAGGCGAGCTCCTCGGCGGTCATCAGGTCAGGCAGCACCAGGCGACGGTCGATCGGGCACCAGGTCAGCGTCTCGAAGGCGAGCATCGGCTGGTCGCCGCCGTCGATCTCTTGCGGACCCTTCACATAGATCAGGTTCTCGATACGGATCCCAAAAGAGCCGGGACGGTAATAACCGGGCTCGTTCGAAAGGATCATGCCGGGCAGCAGTTCCTGGGTCGCCAGCCGCGAGATCCGCTGCGGTCCTTCATGCACCGAGAGATACGAACCGACGCCGTGGCCCGTGCCATGCGCATAATCGCCGCCGGCCTTCCACAGCGCGATGCGGGCGAGCGGATCGAGATCGCAGCCGCGCGTGCCCTTGGGAAACCGCGCCGTGCTGATGCCGATCATGCCCTTCAGCACCAGCGTGAAGAAACGCTTGTGCTCCTCCGGAACAGAGCCGACCGCGATCGTGCGGGTGATGTCGGTCGTGCCGTTGACATATTGCGCGCCCGAATCGACCAGGAAAAGCTCGCCCGCTTCGAGCTTGCGGTTGGTCTCGGTCGTCACCCTATAGTGGATGACCGCGCCATGTTCGCCGGCGCCGGAGATCGTGTCGAAGGAAATGTCCTTCAGCGGGTTCTGCATGTTCTGGCCGACGCGGGCACGGGTCGCCTCCAGCGCCTTGACCGCGTCGATCTCGGTGATCGTGCCGGGCGCCTGGGCGTCGAGCCAGCAGAGATATTCGACCATTGCGGCGCCATCCTGCAGATGCGCCTTGGCCGAACCTTCGAGCTCCTCGCGGTTCTTGCAGGCACGCGGCAGTTTTGCCGGATCGGAAGCCTCGACCACCTCCCCGCCGGCCGCCGTGATCGCCCTGGTGAGCGCCAGCGGCGTCAGCTCGGGGTCGATGAGGATCTTTGCGCCGTCCGCCGAGAAGGCCGCAAGCCGCGCGAGAAACTCCGAAGGCGGACGCTGGACGGCGATCTGGGCGAGATAGGCGGCCTGTTCGATACCGGTCTTCATCTGGTCGAGAAAAATCTCGGCCTTGCCGTCGGCCGGAATGATGGCCCGCGACAATGGGTAGGGCGTGTGCGGCACGTCATCGCCGCGGATGTTGAAAATCCAGGCAACCGAGGTCGGATCGGCCACAACGACCGCAACAGCCCCCTTCTCCTTCACCTGTTCGGCGATCGCCGCGATCTTTTCGCTTGCTAGCGTGCCGGCATGTTCCTGCTTCTGAATGGAGACGGCGCCGAGCGGTTCGGCCGGCCGATCGGTCCAGATCGCATCGAGCGGATTGGCATCGAGCAGCACCAGCGAACCGCCGATCTCGGCCAGCGCCTTTTCAAGCCGGCGCACTTCCGCCCCCGCATGCAGCCATGGATCGATGCCGAGCCGGAAACCTTTTGCACCGTGGCGCGGCAGCCAGACATGCGGCGGTTCGTTGACGAGATCGCCCGCGGTGAAGACCGAGCCATCCACCTGTTCGGCAAGCTGGGTGACGTAACGTCCGTCGACGAAAACGATAGCCTCACGCTGCGTGACCAGCGCCATGCCGGCCGATCCGGTGAAGCCAGTGAGCCAGGACAAGCGTTCGGCCGAGGCCGGTACGTATTCACCCTGGTATTCGTCGGCACGGGGGACGAGAAAACCGTCAATGCCGAGATCGGCGAATCTCGCCCTGAGCGCGCTGACGCGATCGCGGCCGAACTGCGGGGCGGACTTCACTTCGAAGGACTGGAACATGAGGTTGTTTTCCGGGCTGCCTGATTCCGAGAGATTGAAACCATGTTAGCCGATCTTCGACAGACATTGCCAGACGGGCCGGATGAGCGGCGATTGTGCATCTGCTCAACAGGTCTGGCGCAGATCTGGCCGTCCTATGCAACAAACGCATACCACCAATGAGAGAAGCCCTCTCACTGTGCAGTGCAGCAATCGCTATATTCACATCATCGAACGGGCGCCGAACAAGGCCCGTATCAAAAGGATCGCTTCCATGGCCAACTCTTTCTTCCGCAATGCCTTCAACCGCGTGGTCGAAGCGCGCGAGCGTCAGGTTGCCCGCTACGTCAACGGCGCCCTGCTGAACCTCGACGATGAAACGCTGAAGGGCCTCGGCACCAGCCGCGAAGAACTCCGCCGCAAGGGTGCCCAGAGCTACGTATTCTAAGCTGCGTAATCCTGATCATACGGCCGGCGCGGGCTCTCCTCCCTCACCCGCCCCGGCTTTCAGGATACGAGGCCCGCTTGAGCAGATCCTCCCTCACGCTCGCGGGTAGATCAGTCCCGGAACTGATCGCAAGGCGGCACCACTGGTGTCGCCTTTTTGCTGTCTGCAGCAGAAGCCATGCAGATAGCTCAATGCTGCATTGCGAAATGGATCACCGGCTGCGCAGATGGATCGTCACCCAGCCATTGCGCCATATGGTGCGGACATGGGCGAGATGGACGCCGCTATAGGCGGCCAGCACCTTCCAGCGCTGTCCCGCCAGGATGCCGGACAGGATCACCGACCCGCCAGGCGCCAGATGTGCCGCCAGCTGCGGCGCCATCTTCATCAGCGGCCGCGCGAGAATGTTGGCGATGATCAGGTCGAACGGCCCTTCCCGACCGAAGGCCGGCGAATGAAATCCCGGCGCGGTCTCCAGGCGGATGCCGCCGGATATGCCGTTGCGTCGGACATTCTCCCGCGCCACCCGCACGGCGACAGGATCAATGTCGGTCGCGAGCACGGGAATATTGCGCAGCTTGCGCACGGCAATCGCCAGCACGCCGCTGCCCGTTCCAAGATCGAGAGCGTTGCGAACGGGTCTTGCGCGCATCACGTCCTCGATCACTTCGAGGCAGCCGGCGGTGGTGCCGTGATGGCCGGTGCCGAAGGCCTGGCCCGCATCGATCTCGATGGCGATGTCATTGACCTTCACCTTGTCGCGGTCATGCGACCCGTGGACGATGAACCGCCCGGCCCTTACCGGCTTCAGCCCCTCCAGCGACTTGGCGATCCAGTCGATATCCGGAATGACCTCCCTCTGGATTTCCAGAGCGGGAAAGGCCTGGGCGAGACCTTCGGCGATGCGCTCACGCACGATCTCCTCGTCGTCCGCCATCATGTAGACGGAGGCTTCCCAGATATCCTTCTTCTCATCGACCTCGGTGGTGGCGATGGCGAAATCCTCCTCGCCGAAGACCTCCGACAGGATATCGAGGATCTCGGTCGCACCTTTTTCGGTGGACGTGACGTAAAGGCGGATTTCGCTCAAGGAAACGGTCTCTCAGCTATTGATCGGTGGCGGAGAGGATTGCCACAGAAGCCCTGTCGGCTTCAACGTCAAACGTATCAGCCCTTGATCAGATTTTCGAGCTTCTTGATCGCGACGTCCGGGTTTTCGCCATAGGCAATCGTGCCAGCAAAGCGCCCGCCATCGTCGAGTAGGAATACCGACGCCGTGTGATCCATGGTGTAGTCGCCGTTCGGATCCTTTTCGTCGACCGGAACCTTCTTGAAATAGACCTTGAAGCCCTTGGCCATCTCCTGGACCTTGGCTGGCGGGCCGGAAATGCCCTTCACCCGGTCGGTGACATTGGAAACGTACTGGCCGAGCAGTTCAGGACTGTCGCGCTCCGGATCGATGCTGACGAAATATCCGTTGAGCTTCGTGCCGTCCGGATCGACCTTGTGCAGCCAACCATTGAGCTCGAACAGCGTCGTGGGGCAGACTTCCGGACAATGGGTGAAGCCGAAGAACAGCGCCGTCGGCTTGTCCTGAAACGCCTTCTCGGTGATCGGCTGGCCGTTCTGGGCGACGAGCTGGAACGGTACGCCAAAGGGACCTTCGGCAAGCTGCTGTTTCGAACGCGTCAATGTCAGCGTCAGCGCCACCAGCACGCCCGCCAACACAACGACGGCGATCCACAGAACGATTCGGAAGCTCTTCATCAGTATCTCTTCAGCTCAGGCCAAGTTGAGGGAGCGATAGACCCGAGCCGGCGGGCGCGCAATTCAAGAAGTCGTTTTCGAAAGACATCGCGCTGATTTGTCTCAACGGCAAGGCAGCGGTCAGAAACACCAGGAAAGACCGGTTTCATCGAGCGTCAGCAGGATGGAAGAGCCGAACCGGAGCCAGCCGTAAAAGGCGATGCCGCCGAGCCCGAGCAAGAGCAGGCTCAGGGCGGTGATCAGCGGCAGTCGGTAACCGTCGAGTGTGCTATCCATGGTGTTCAATCTACAACCTTTTCCGGCTTCTTGGAAGGTGGCACAACCTCCAAACAAGCTTAGCGTAAGATTAATATCTGTCTGAGATCTTACGACGGCGAAGGTGGTTCACGAATCGTTGCGGCACATGGGGGTGAGATGCAGAACGCATCGCACCGAGTGCCGCGATATCGCGAGAACCCCAAAGACATGACGTCGCCGATATCGGCTCGCTCCCTGTTCCCATCTCTATCCGAAAGCTTGCCGGACCTGTCCGGCGCCGGGAGAATTTCTGCAGCATGACGGCAAAACCCATTCGCAAGACGCTATCGGTCAATCACCGGCTATGGACGCTGGCAGGATCCGCCTTTGCCGGCATCGGCGCCATGCTGCTTGTCGGCTGGTACGAGGGCCACCAGGTCAACGAAGCGCTGCAGCGCGCCACCGAGATCCGGGAACACGTGGATACCGTCAACGGCATGCGCATCGCCAACCTGGAACTCGTCCTGGCAGCGATGGACACGATCGTCGACCGCGACGACAAACGCGTCGATCCCGCCCGGCTGAAGGCGATGGCGGACTCCATCGACAAGTTGAAAAGTTCTTCGGGCGATCTGAAGAAACTCGCGGCCGACATCGGCAATCCAGGCCTCGTTGCAAGTTTCGAAACGGATCTCGCGGCCGTTTCCACCGCGATCCAGGTCGATCTCAGAAAAATGGTCGAAACCGGCGCATCCGACGAAGCCTATGACAAGATCGACGACGTTATCGACGGTGCCGGCGAACGGGTCGGCACAACGCTCGAGACAGCAGCCGTCGCAGGCGAAAAGCTTGTCAGCAATCGCGTCCAGGAGGCGAACACGCTTTCCTCGAACGCTCTTTATGTGCAGCTTGCCTGCGGTCTGATCGCACTGGTCGCCATGGCAATCCTGCAAAGCGTTCATGGCGGCGCCATCCGGCGCGGCATCGACGGGGTCCGCGCCAGCATGCAGCGGATCATCGGTGGCGACTACAGCACCGCCGTGCCCGGCATCGACCGCGGCGACGAGATCGGCGAGATGGCGCGCGCCACCGATATCTTCCGGCTTGCGGCCGTCGAGCGCCAGACCCTGGAGAACAGCCTGGACGACGAACGCCGCCGGAACGAAACCCAGCGGCAGGCGAGCGAATCGGAACAGAAGGCCGAAGCCCAGGCGCTGCATTTCGCCGTCGATTCGCTTGCAACCGCGCTCAACCGTCTTTCCGAAGGCGACCTCGCAGCCGCCCTCGACCGTCCCTTCCGCGGAGATCTTGAGCGCCTGCGCACCGACTTCAACCGGGTCGTCGAGCGCCTGCGCCACATCATGACAGAGGTCGCCAACAGCTCCAGCTCCATCGGCGCCAACGCCAACCAGATGCGCTCCGCTGCCGACGACCTGGCGAAGCGGACCGAGAAGCAGGCGGCCTCGCTCGAGGAAACATCGGCAGCCCTCGAAGAAATCACCGCGACCGTACGCAACGCCACCAGCCGCGCCGAGGAAGCGACGCAGATGGTAAGCGATGCCAAGGACTATACCGAAAAGTCCTCCGGCGTGGTTCGCGATGCCACGGCCGCCATGGGGCGGATCGAGGGCGCGACCGCCGAAATCGGCAAGATCATCAACGTCATCGACGAAATCGCCTTCCAGACCAACCTGCTGGCTCTCAATGCCGGGGTCGAGGCGGCCCGTGCGGGCGAGGCCGGCAAGGGTTTTGCCGTCGTCGCCCAGGAAGTGCGCGAACTCGCCGGGCGCGCCGCTGGCGCGGCCAAGGACATCAAGGCACTGGTCACCCGTTCGAACCACGAGGTCAAGACCGGCGTGGACCTGGTGAAGGCGACGGGCGACGCCCTGACCCGGATCGGCGACGACGTGCTGAAAATCAACGATCACGTTCACGCGATTTTCACTTCTGCGCGCGAACAATCGACCGGACTAACCGAGATCAATATGGCGATCGGCCAGATGGACCAAGCAACGCAACAGAATGCCGCAATGGTGGAGCAGAGCACTGCCGCCAGCCATTCGCTGGCCAGCGATGCCGAAAACCTGAACAAGCTGATCGGCCATTTCCAGATCCGTGGAGGCAATGGCCCTCGCGCCGTCGAGGCTGCGAGCGCTTCCACGCCACCCAAACCATCGCCCGCACTCAACTTGATGAACAAGCTCGCGGGAGCCTTCAGCAACAGCCCCACCTCCGCCAAGCCGAAGGCCGTGGGATCCTCAGACAAATGGGAAGAGTTCTGACATGACCAACGCCATCAAGCAGTCCGGCGCCTACCTCGAAATCGTCTCCTTTCATCTCGGAGACCAGGAATTCTGCATCGACATCATGGCGATCCGCGAAATCCGCGGCTGGGCGCCGGTGACCCCGATGCCGCACACCCCGCCTTACGTGCTCGGCCTCATCAACCTGCGCGGCGCGGTGATCCCGGTCATCGACATGGCCTGCCGCCTCGGCATGAAGATGACCGAACCGTCGGAACGCTCCGCGATCATCGTCACGGACATCGCCGGCAAGCTGGTCGGCCTGCTGGTCGAACAGGTATCGGACATGATGACCATCCGTGGGGAAGACCTGCAGCCGGCCCCGGAAATCATTCCGGAAGCCCAGCGCGCCTTCTGCCGCGGCATCGTGGCGCTCGAAAAGACCATGGTCTGCTTCCTGAACCTCGACACCGTCATCGCCGACGAACTCGCGCGCGAAGCCGCGTAATCTGCGGCGCAAAAAAGTTCGAAACTATGTCCGGATCTCCCGTTACACGCAGATGTGACGGGAGATTAACTTATTGTAATCATTGCTTATTTGTAACAATTTTAAACGGAACCGAGGAAGCGGCTCCACGTTCTCCTGCCGCAAACGCCCAACCGGACCGCTTCAAAAGCTCTTCGGCTGGTTTACCCAAGATAGGAGAACGACCATGAACAAGGCTTTTGCTCTCGCAGTCCTGATGTCCGCCGCCACGGTGGGAACGGCCTATGCCCGCGATATGGGCATGACGGCAAAACCCGCCGGCGACGTCGCCATCGTCTACACCGACCCGGAAATCGATAACAGCGCAAAGCGGCTGGACGTTCCGGACGCCTTCATCCATCCGGATCAGGCCACCATCCAGAAGGCGCAGAACGAAGTGAAGACCGACCGCGCGCTGCGCGCCGATCTTCTGAGCCACAACGTCGAACTGAACAACGTCGTGGCGATCGACACCGCCGCCGATGGCAGCCGGATCGTCTACGTCCGCTGATTAGCCCACCATTCCCCACGGATTTCAAAACCGGGTTCGCTTGCCGAGCCCGGTTTTGTCGTTTTGCCGGCCATCCTGTTGACCTCAGCCACACCGCATGACTGTATTCGTCGACGGGATGCAACATGGCTTGCGTCCCATGCTTTGGGAGGAGCGCGCTTGAGCGACAGAGTTGACGCCATCGTGGTGGGCGCGGGCCTTTCGGGTCTCGTCGCCGCGACCGAACTTGCAGATGCCGGCCGCTCCGTCGTCATCCTCGACCAGGAACCGGAACAGAACCTCGGCGGCCAGGCCTTCTGGTCGCTCGGCGGGCTGTTTCTCGTCGATTCTCCCGAGCAGCGGCGGATGGGCATCCGCGATTCGCTCGACCTCGCCTGGCAGGACTGGCTCGGCACCGCCGGTTTCGACCGCGAGGAGGACCACTGGCCGCGCCTCTGGGCAGAAGCCTATGTGGCCTTCGCCGCCGGCGAAAAACGCTCCTGGCTCAGGCAGATGGGACATCGCATCTTCCCCATCGTCGGCTGGGCCGAGCGTGGCGGCGGCTCGGCGACCTCGCACGGCAATTCCGTGCCTCGGTTCCACACCACCTGGGGCACCGGCCCCGGTGTCGTCGAACCGTTCGAGCGACGGGCGCGCGAGGCGGAAAAAAGCGGCAGGATCCGCTTTCTCTGGCGGCACCGCGTCGACAACCTGGTCAAGACCGGCAGCGCCATAACAGGGGTTGCAGGCACGGTCCTTGCGGCGAGCACGGCGCTGCGTGGCGAGGAAACCTCCAGGACACCGGCCGGTGACTTCGAGATCGGCGCGCCGATCGTCATCGTCGCTTCGGGAGGCATCGGCGGCAACCAGGACCTCGTACGGCAGATGTGGCCGGCAAGGCTGGGGCGACCACCGGCCTTCATGGTCTCGGGCGTGCCGAAACACGTGGACGGGCGGATGCTCGGCATCACCCGGGCAGCCGGCGGGCAGGTGATCAACCGCGACCGCATGTGGCACTACACGGAAGGCCTGAGAAACTGGAACCCGATCTGGCAAAACCATGGCATCCGGATCCTACCGGGCCCCTCCTCGCTCTGGTTCGACGCGACGGGCAAGCGCCTGCCCGCCCCTTTTTATCCCGGCTACGATACGCAGGGCACGCTGCAGCACCTCATGGCGACCGGCTACGACCATAGCTGGTTCGTGCTGAACCAGAGCATCATCCGCAAGGAATTCGCGCTCTCCGGCTCGGAGCAGAACCCGGATCTCACCGGTCGCGACTGGAAGCTGACGGCCAAACGGGCGATCGGCAGGAAGGCGACCGGGCCTGTGGAGGCCTTCAAGGAACATGGCGAGGATTTCGTGATCGCCGAGAACCTTGGCGAGCTGGTGGCCGGCATGAACCGGCTTGTCGGCAGCAATCTTCTGGACCTCGCCCAAATCGAGCGCGAGATATCGGCCCGCGACGGCCAGGTGGCCAATCCCTTTGCCAAGGATGCGCAGATCATGGGCATCCACAATGCCCGCCGCTCGCTCGGCGAAAAGCTGGTGCGGACTGCAAAACCGCACCGCATTCTCGATCCGGCGCACGGACCGCTGATCGCGGTGAGACTGAACATCCTGACGCGCAAGACGCTCGGGGGGATCGAGACGGATCTCTCGGCCCGCGTGCTCGGTGAGAACGGAGAAGCGATCCCGGGGCTTTATGCCGTCGGCGAGGCCGCCGGTTTCGGCGGTGGCGGCATGCACGGCTATCGGGCGCTCGAAGGCACCTTTCTCGGCGGATGTCTGTTTTCCGGCCGCAATGCCGGCCGGGCAGCGGCGGCCGCCCTTGGCTGAGCCTTGTGGTTACGGCTTGGGCTTGCCGTTCTTCCAGGCGACGTTCTGGTTGTAAAGCGGGATTGTCGAGATGGCCATCTTGGCAGAACCGTCCACCACCTGCCGCGAGTGAGCGAGATAGATCAGTGTGTCGTTGGCGTTGTCGTAGATGCGCTTGACGAGCAGGTCCTTCCAGATCAGCGAGCGGCCCTGCCGGAACACTTCCTCGCCGCCCTTGCCAAGGTCGATCTCGCCGATCTCGATTGGGCCTGTCTGGCGGCAGGCGATCGAATTGTTGGACGGATCCTCGAACCAGTTGCCATTCTTCAGCCGGTCGATGATGCCGCGCTCGAAATAGGTGACGTGGCAGGTGACGCCCTTCACCTGCGGATCGGCGACCGCCTCGACGATGATGTCGTTGCCGATCCAGTCGACGCCGACCTCGCCGACCACCTGGGCGGAAACGGGAAGGACAAGCGTGCCGAGCGCAAAGGCTGCGGCGGATGCAAGGCAGGCAAGGCGGTTCATGGGGTGTCTCATGGGGAATTCGACTCCGGTAAACGATCCGTGATCAGAGATAAGGATTGCCGGAGCGGAAACAAGCAGGTACCGACGGAACTCCTATTTCATCCGGCAGGTGCAGGGCGCGTAACCGCCGGAAAACAGCCGGCCGACCTTCATGCCGATCATCTCCGGAATGTCGCGGACATGCGGCACGGCAAGCGATTTGGCGATCGCGATCGTCGCCCGCGCGCATACCGCCGCGTCCTCGGCCGCATTGTGGTGGGCGAACCGAAGACCGAGATGCTGGGCAAGGACGTTGAGCTTGTGCGAGCCGAGATGCGGCCAGACCTTCTGCGACATTTTTACGCTGCAGAGATAGGAAAGCTCCGGATAGCTCTGCCGATAGGCATCGAGGCAGGCGCGCCAGACACTGAAGTCAAAGGCGGCATTGTGGGCGATCATCGTCGCGCCGCGAAAATCGTCGGCGAACTCGTCCATCACTTCCGGAAACTCGCCGGCATCCTCGACATGTTCCGGCCGGATGCCATGGATCGCGACGTTGAAGGAGGAAAACCGCATGTCCTTCGGGCGGATCAACCGTTCCTCCACCCGCACGACCTCGTCGCCCTCCAGCCAGGCAAGCCCGATCGAACAGGCGCTGCCGCGCTGCTCGTTGGCGGTTTCGAAATCGATGGCGATGGTTTTCAAGGGCAGCTTCCGGGTGAAGGTCGGAGAACTTCTACAGGCGGGAATTCGATTCGGCAAAGACAGCGAGCACTTTCACCCTCTTGACGCCTTAGCGCTTGTCTGAGACCTTGCGCGCCATGATCCGTTTCGCCGCCCACATGCATCTTACCGTGACCATTCACCCCGCAGGGTGTGTGGCGGTTTTGGCGCGTTAACCGGTCATCCGTCCACCAACCCCTGCCGATGGCAGGGTTCGGTGTTTCCGCTCTGCCTCGGCGAAGACCAAGGAGAGCACGATGACAGATTTCGATATCCCGCCGCCTTTGGACCCAGACGCTCGATGGCCCGAAGGCCTGTCGATCCGCGCACGAACGCCGGCAGACGCGCCTGATATCGCGGCGCTGCACAACCTGCCAGGCTATCGATACGGCACCCTGCGCACGCCCCACCACCGCCCTGAGGAAATCCGCAAAGGCATCGAAAACCAGTCGGCCAACTTCATATCGCTGGTCGCCGTCCTGAAAGATAGGATCGTCGGCGATGTGGGGATGACGCATTACGCCAATCGCCGGGCCCATGCTGGAAGTATCGGCATGGGCGTCCACGATGCCTATACGGGTCGCGGGATCGGCCGCGCCCTGATCGGGGAAATCCTCGCCACCGCCGACCGGTGGCTGGACCTGAAGCGCATCGAACTGACGGTCTATACCGACAACGAAACGGCGATCCGCCTCTACGAGCGGAACGGCTTCGTGAAGGAAGGCCATTTCAAGCAATTCGCCTTCCGCGACGGCGAATATGTTGATGCCTATTCGATGGCGCGGTTCAGGGCGTGACCTTCGTCACCCGATGAAGGCCAGCCACTCATCCTCGTCCATCACCTGGACGCCGAGCTCCCTCGCCTTGTCGAGCTTGGAGCCGGCGCCCGGGCCTGCGACCACATAGTCGGTCTTCTTGGAGACCGATCCGGCCACCTTGGCGCCAAGGCTTTCCGCCCGCGCCTTGGCCTCGTCCCGGGTGAACTTTTCGAGCGACCCCGTGAACACCACCGTCTTGCCGGCGACGGGGCTGTTCGAGGCGACGGGCTGTTCGGCGGCCTGTGGCGTCACCTCTTCGCGAAGCCTGGTGATGACTTCGACATTGCGCGGCTCCTTGAAGAACTCGACGATGGCCCGCGCCATGATCTCGCCGATGCCCTCGATGTTGTTAAGGTCGTCCCAGGCGTCTCCGGAACGGTCAGATGCATCGTCCATGGCCTTGGCAAAGGCCTCGTACGTGCCGTAGGCGCGCGCGAGCAGCTTGGCGGTGGTCTCGCCCACATGGCGGATGCCGAGCGCGTAGATGAAGCGGTGGAGGGCGATCTGGCGCCGCTCGTCGATCGCGTCGAACAGTTTCTTGACGCTGACCTTGCCGAAGCCCTCGATATTTTCGAGTTTGGTAAGCGTCGATCCCTCCTGTCGCCGCTTCAGCGTGAAGATATCCGGCGCGGTACGGATCTTCAGCGCGTCGTCTTCCGCCTCGAAGAAGAAATCGATCTGTTTCGAGCCGAGGCCTTCGATATCGAAGGCGTTGCGCGACACGAAATGTTTGAGGTGCTCGGTCGCCTGCGCCCGGCAGACGAAACCGCCGGTGCAGCGGGTGACCGAATCGAGCTTGCCGGTCTTTTCGTTGCGCTCCCGCACCGCATGACTGCCGCAGACCGGGCATTTCTTCGGGAATTCGTAAGGCACGGCTTCCGAAGGGCGCTTCTCCATCACCATGTCGAGCACCTGCGGGATGACATCCCCTGCCCGTTGCACGATGACGGTGTCGCCGACGCGGATATCGTGATCCGGCTCGCGGATCGGCTCCCCGGAATTGCCGAGCCCCTTGATATAGTCCTCGTTGTGCAGCGTCGCATTGGTGACGACCACGCCGCCGACGGTGACCGGCGTCAGCCGCGCGACCGGCGTCAGCGCGCCGGTGCGGCCGACCTGGATGTCGATGCGCTCCACATGGGTAAACGCCTGTTCCGCCGGGAATTTATGCGCCGTCGCCCAGCGCGGAGACCGCGAGCGAAAACCGAGCCTGGCCTGCAGGTCGAGCCTGTCGACCTTGTAGACGACGCCGTCGATCTCGTAGTCGAGATCCGGGCGCTTGAGGCCGATATCCTTGTAGTGGGCGATGATATCCTCGACCGCAGAAAGCCGTTTCATCAGCGGGTTGACCGGAAAGCCCCATTCCCTGAACTTTTCGACCATGCCCATCTGGGTATCGGCCGGCATTTCGGACATCTCGCCCCAGGCATAGGCGAAAAATTTCAGGTTGCGGCTGGCGGTCACCTTGGCGTCGAGCTGGCGCAGCGACCCGGCGGCCGTGTTGCGCGGGTTGACATAGGTCTGCCTGCCTTCCGCCGCCATCTTCTCGTTGAGCGCCAGGAAATCGCTCTTCGTCATATAGACCTCGCCGCGCACCTCGACGACATCGGGCACGCCCGCGGGCAGGCGGTTGGGGATTTCCTTGATGGTCTTGATGTTCTCGGTGACGTTCTCGCCGGTCGTGCCGTCGCCGCGGGTCGCGGCATTCACCAGCCGGCCGTTCTCGTAGCGAATCGACATGGAAAGCCCGTCGATCTTCGGCTCGGCGGTAAACGCGATCGAACCATCCGGAAGCTGGCCGAGGAAACGGTAGACGGAGGACACGAAATCCCGCACATCCTCATCCGAGAAGGTGTTGTCGAGCGACAGCATCGGCCGCGAATGGGTGATCGACGCGAATGTCGGGAGTGGCGCGGCGCCGACCCGGATAGACGGACTGTCGGCGCGGATCAGCTGCGGAAACCGCTTCTCGATCGCATCGTTGCGCCGTTTCAGCGCGTCATAATCCGCATCCGAAATCTGCGGTGCGTCGTGACCGTGATAGAGCTCGTCATTGCGGGCAATCTCCGCCGCCAGATAGGCCAGTTCGGCTGCGGCCTGTTCTTCGGTCAGGTTTTCGACGGGCGTCTGTTCGGCGGGCATGCGGGTCTACTCCTCGGGTTGCGAGGAGTCGTTTTGTAGCGCAAAATTTACCGATGGGAAGGGTGGAGGACGTGGATGCGGGATGCATTTCGCAGTGCCCTTAAAGACAGGGCGTGCCGTGCCCGCCCCCCTCTGCCCTGCCGGGCATCTCCCCCACGGGGGGGAGATTACAAGCAGCGTGCTCCCCGCTTCCTAAAATCTCGCGCAGGAACGGATTCAGATCGGGAGTGGTGAGCGAACGCCCAGCCAATCTCCCCACCTGTGGGGGAGATGCCCGGCAGGGCAGAGGGGGGCGTTCTGGCGCAGCCCTATCCGTTCCCAGCCAGCAGCCGCTTGGCCGCCGCCCTCGCCTCGTCGGTGACAGAAGCCCCGGCGAGCATGCGAGCGATCTCTTCGGTGCGGTGTTCCGGTTCCATGGTGGCGACGCGGGTGGCGATCTTGTCGGTGCCCTCGCCGGCCGGACCCTTGGAAATCAGGAGATGCGTTGCGGCGCGTGCGGCCACCTGCGGCGCGTGGGTGACGGAAAGCACCTGCACCTTGTCCGACAGCCGTTTCAGCCGCTGGCCGATCGCATCGGCGACGGCACCGCCGACACCGGTATCGATTTCGTCGAAGACCAGCGTCGGGGCCGAACCGCGGTCGGCGAGCGCCACCTTGAGCGCCAGAAGGAAACGCGACAGCTCGCCGCCGGAAGCGACCTTCATGATCGGGCCGGGACGCGTGCCGGGATTGGTCTGGACGTGGAATTCGACGGTATCGATGCCCTCGGCGCTCGCCGCTTCCGGATCGCTCGCCACATCGACCATGAAGCGGGCCCGTTCGAGCTTCAGCGCCGGCAACTCGGCCATCACGGCGTCGGCCAGAGCGTCGGCGCCATGCCGGCGCTTCTCGGACAGGATGGCGGCGGCCTGATCGTAGGCGGCCTTGGCGGCGGCGGTCAGCTTTTCCAGCTCGGCGAGCTTCTCTTGGCCGGCATCGAGATCGGCAAGGTCCGATATCATTTTTTGGGCAAGCTCCGGCAGGTCGGCGACCGGGATCGAATATTTACGGCCGGCGGCCCGGAGCGCAAACAGCCGCTCCTCGACCCGCTCAAGTTCGCGCGGATCGAATTCGGTGCGCCTGAGCGCCGCCTCGACTTCCATCTGGGCATTGGAGAGATAGTTCAGCGCCTGGTCGAGAAGCTCGACAGTCTCTTCGAGCAGGCCCGGCGCCTCGTGGCTCTTGCGCTCCAGGCGCCGCACCAGCGAGGCGATCAGCGGCACGGGCGATGCATTGCCGTTGAGGAATTCGGAGGCTTCGGAAATGTCGCCGGCGATGCGCTCGGACTTCTGCATCCGAGAGCGCTGCTCGGCAAGCTCGTCCTCCTCGCCGTCGCGCGGCGACAGCGCCTCGAGCTCTTCCACGGAGGCGCGGATATAGTCGGCTTCGCGAGCGGCGGCTTCGACCTTGGCGCGATGGGTCTTGAAGGCCCGTTCCGCGTCCCGCCACGAGCGATAAAGGCCGGAAAGCTGCAGCACCTCGTCGCCAAGGCCGGTAAATGCGTCGAGCAGCATGCGGTGGGCGTCGGTATCGATCAGCGCTCGGTCGTCGTGCTGTCCGTGGATCTCGACCAGAAGCTGGCCGGCCTGGCGCATCAGCTGCACGCTGACCGGCTGGTCGTTGATAGAAGCGCGGGTGCGCCCGTCGGCCGACTGGATGCGGCGGAAGATCAGGTCGCCGTCGTCGTCGATGCCGTTATCGCGCAGGAGTTTCCGGGCGCCGTGGCTGCCGGACACGTCGAAGACGGCCGTTACCTGGCCCTTGTCCTCGCCATGACGCACCAGGCTGCCGTCACCGCGGCCGCCAAGCGCCAGCGAAAGACTGTCGAGAAGGATCGATTTGCCGGCCCCGGTTTCGCCGGTCAGCACCGAAAGGCCGGTCTCGAAGGCAAGGTCCAGCCGCTCGATCAGAACGATATCGCGGATCGATAACTGGATCAGCATGTCTCAGACCTTAAGCGCCGATCAGCTTGGCCCCGGCGCGGGAAATCCACGAACCGCGATTCTCGCGCGGTTCGACGCCGTTGCCCTTCAGCAGCTTGAAGGAATCCGCATACCACTGGCTGTCGGGATAATTGCGCCCGAGGACGGCGGCAGCGGTCTGCGCCTCTTCCGTGATACCCATCGCATAATAGGCTTCGGTCAGGCGCGCCAGCGCCTCTTCCACCTGGTTGGTGTTCGGATACTGCTCGACCACGTTGCGGAAACGCTGGATCGCGGCAAGATATTCCTTGCGCTCCAGATAATAGCGGCCGATCTGCATTTCCTTGCCGGCGAGCTGGTCGCGCGCAAAGCGGATCTTCGCCTGCGCATCCTCGACATATTCCGAGGTCGGATAATTGGTCACGACCTTGTTCATCGCATCGATGGTGCGCACCGCAGCGCGCTGGTCCTGGGTCACGTCGGCGATCTGCTTGGAGTAGGCGAGGCCGACGAGATACTGGACATAGGCCGAATCCTGCGACTGCGGATACTGGCTCATGTAGCGGTTGCCGGTGGCCACCGCCTCGTCGTTGCGGCCGAGCCGGTACTTGTTGAATGTGCTCATGACGAGCGCCTTGCGGCCCCATTCGGTGAAGGGATTCTGGCGGTCGATCGAATCGAACTTGCGGCCCGCTTCGGCAAGGTTGCCGGCCTTCATGTTGGCGAGACCCTGGTTGTAGAGCGTCTCCGGCGCATCCGTTTCGAGACCGAGCTTGGTAATGTCGATATCGGGATCCGACTGGCACGCGGTCATGCCAAAGCCGGCGCCGGCCAGCACCAGCGACACAAGCGCTACTCTTGCCGTCTTACGCATTCCAACAGACCTTACATGGTTCATTCGACAATTCCTGATCGTCCCGCGCCTGAAAAGCCCGCTGCCCAAGCAGGCCGTTCTAGCCATAAAAGCAAAGGGAGAGCAACGCAATGCTGTGGCATTAATGCATTTTTGTGGCACGTCGCCGCAATATACGGCATTTCAAGGTTAAATCGGAACCTGTCTCCCAAAAAGAAAAAGGCCGCTTCCGGAGAAGCGGCCGAGTCGACTGGATCAACTTTATCAGGCAAACCAGGACGCGAGTTCCGGCACGTTGACCGGTACGAACTCCCCTGCCCGCACGCGGGCCGCACGCGACGACGGAGCCTCGACGACCTCGTAAGCCGTCGGGTCGCTCATCAGCGCCTTCAGCGCATTGGCATTCATCTTGTGGCCGCCGCGGTAGGAGCGGTAGCAGCCGATGAACTGGGCGCCGGCAAGCGCCAGGTCGCCGACTGCGTCGAGCGTCTTGTGGCGGACGAATTCATCCTTGTAACGGAGGCCCTCGACATTGACGATCGTGTCATCGTCGGAGATGACGACGGAATTTTCGAGCGAGGAACCGAGTGCGTAACCGGCGGCCCAGAGACGCTCGACGTCGCGCATGAAGCCGAAGGTGCGGGCGCGGGAGAGTTCCTTCTTGAAGGTCTCAGGCGTCAGGTCGCCCTTCCAGCTCTGGCGGCCGATCAGCGGCGAGGAGAAATCGATCTCGACTTCGAAGCGCGTGCCGTCATAGGGGCGGAACTCGGACCAGGAAGCGCCGGCGTCGATGCGGACCGGCTTCAGGACACGGATATAACGGCGCTTGATGCCGAGGTTGACGATGCCGGCCTGTTCGATCGCTTCGATGAAAGGAAGGGAGCTGCCGTCCATGATCGGCATTTCGCCGCTGTCGACTTCGACCATGAGGTTGTCGATGCCGAGCGCGTAGATCGCGGCCATCACATGTTCGATCGTCGCGACGGAGCGGGAAAGCGAAGTGCCGAGAACGGTGCAGAGATCGGTATTGCCGACCTGGGAGGAAACGGCCCGATATTCGACCGAGCTGCCGTCGTCCAGAAGACGCGTGAAGATTACGCCGGTGCCGGCTTCTGCAGGCTGAAAAGTAAGGCTGACGGGGGCTCCGGAATGAACGCCAATGCCCTTCAGGGTTACCGGGGAGGCGATGGTGGTCTGGAAACCGAACAGTCCGATGGTCATTCCTGCTGCCTTCTTTTCGCCGGATCCGTAAAGCAGAAGGATCCGATATTCTTAACGCCTGCCGGACCGATCGCCTGAATCGGTCGATCTCTGTCGGCGTGTCTCAGCGTCTTTCATACGCAGCCATCCGGCACAATCCAAATCACTGTTCATTTCGGATTGTTACGTTGTTAACCCTGCATGTTGATTGACAAAATGCGAGAAGGCCCGGATGCGTGATCCGGGCCTTCTTCACGTTTCGTGACCGTCTTTAACTCAGTTCGACTGGCGGCGCAGGAAGGCCGGAATTTCGAGCTGGTCTTCCTCGTGATGGGCCTGCGGAACCGCACGTCCATGATCGTCGAGATTGCCGCGGCGCGGCGCATAGAGGCTTGCCTCGGCCGACAGCGGACGACGCTGCTGCGGGGCCGGAGCCGGTGCGGCCGGCTCGATGTGAGCAGGCTCTTCCTCTTCGCGGCGACCGAGCGAGTTGGTGATCCGCTTCAGGAGACCCATCGGGCCGCGTTCTTCCTGAACATGCTGCACGGGCTGGGCGCGGCGATCCATTTCGGCCTTCACGACCGGCGGGAAATCCTCGACCTTCGGCATGCGAACCGGTTCGACCACCTGCGACATGGAAGGCGCCGTCGGCTCGCGATAGATCGGCTGCGCTGGGCGCGGAGCCGGCTGGCTCATCGCCGGAGCGGGCTGCTGCAGGTGATGATGAACCGGGGCCGGTTGCGGGGCCGGAGCCGGGCGGCTCATGACCGGAGCCGGTGCTTCGGCCGGAGCTGCTGCGAAGATGCGGCTCTGCGGGCGGAACTCTTCCTGCTGCTGCATCACCGGCTGCTGAGCGACCGGCTGGGGTGCCGGTGCCGCATACTGCTGCTGCGGTTCGGCGATCGCGAGTTCGCGTTCCATTTCGGCTTCCGCCATGCGGATCGTCTCGGCGATCGGATCGACGACCGGCTTCGGCGCCGGCGCTGCCTGCATGATCGGAGCCGGCTGAGCGGCAACCGGAGCCGGAGCAATGGCGGCCGACGGACGGATGATCGGCTTCGTGGCGGCGCGCATTTCGGCGGCACGGATGTCGACGGCGCCGGCGGCACGATCGATGCCGGTCGCCACGACCGATACGCGGATCAGGCCTTCGAGCGCTTCGTCGAAGGTCGCGCCGAGGATGATGTTCGCATCCGGATCGACTTCTTCGCGGATGCGGGTCGCAGCTTCGTCGACTTCGAACAGCGTCAGGTCGCGGCCACCGGTGATCGAGATGAGGAGGCCCTGGGCGCCCTTCATCGAGGTCTCGTCGAGCAGCGGGTTAGCGATGGCGGCTTCGGCGGCCTGCATGGCGCGGCCCGGGCCGGATGCTTCGCCGGTACCCATCATCGCGCGGCCCATCTCGCGCATCACCGAGCGGACGTCGGCGAAGTCGAGGTTGATCAGGCCTTCCTTGACCATCAGGTCGGTGATGCAGGCGACGCCGGAATAAAGAACCTGGTCGGCCATCGCGAACGCGTCGGCGAAGGTCGTCTTGTCATTGGCGATGCGGAAAAGGTTCTGGTTCGGAATGACGATCAGCGTGTCGACAGACTTCTGCAGTTCCTGGATGCCGGATTCAGCAAGCCGCATGCGGCGCTGGCCTTCGAAATGGAACGGCTTGGTGACGACGCCGACGGTCAGGATGCCCTTGGAGCGGGCGGCCTGTGCGACGACCGGAGCGGCACCCGTGCCGGTGCCGCCGCCCATGCCGGCGGTGACAAAACACATGTGCGTGCCGTGCAGGTGATCGACGATCTCGTCGAGGCACTCTTCCGCAGCGGCGCGGCCGACTTCCGGCTGCGAACCGGCGCCGAGACCTTCGGTGACCCGGGCACCCATCTGGATGATCCGCTCGGCCTTGGTCATGGTCAACGCCTGGGCATCGGTATTGGCGACGACGAAATCGACGCCTTCGAGCCCGGCTGTGATCATGTTGTTGACGGCGTTACCGCCGCCGCCACCGACGCCAAACACGGTAATCCGAGGCTTCAACTCGGTGATATCAGGCTTTTGCAGCTTGATGGTCATTGCACCAGTTCCTTCTTTTGCTGGCCGCATCGCCGCCGGCCAATTCATTGCAACTCTTCTCCGATGCGCGGGCCTAAGCCCTTCGCATCAAAAACTTTCCTTCAACCACTGACCCACGCGGGCCAGCCTGCCATTGCCGCTTCCCAGCGTGGCCATCAGGCCGCTCTGCGAAGCGTGTGTTTCGAGATCCGCGACCTGCGGATAGATCATCAGTCCGACCGCCGTCGAAAAGGCCGGTCCCTTGGCTGCCGTTGGCAGGCCGGAAACGCCCATCGGACGGCCGATGCGGACATTGCGCGCCAGGATGCGGCGCGCCGTTTCCGAAAGGCCGGTAAGCTGGCTGGCACCACCCGTCAGCACGACGCGTTTGCCGACGATCGGGCTAAAACCCGACTTCTGGATGCGGTCGCGGATGAGCTCGAGCGTCTCTTCGATGCGCGCCTGCACGATGCGGGTGACCAGCGAGCGTGGCACCTGGGTGGGCTGATCGCGGTCGTCCTCGCCGATCGGCGGAACGGAGATCACATCCCGCTCGTCGCCGCCGTTGGCGAGCGCCGAACCGTGCACGACCTTCATACGTTCGGCATCCTCGATGCGGGTCGAAAGCCCGCGAGCAAGGTCGGTCGTCACGTGATGGCCGCCAAGGCTGATCGCATCCGTATGAACGAGCTTACCCTCGGCAAAGACCGAGATCGTCGTCGTGCCGCCGCCCATGTCGATCGCGGCACAGCCGAGTTCGACTTCGTCGTCGACGAGGGCCGCCAGGCCGCTGGCATAAGGCGTTGCGACCATGCCTTCGACCGAGAGATGCGCACGGTTGACGCAGAGTTCGAGGTTCTTCAGCGTGGCGCGCTCGGCGGCCACGACATGCATGTCGACGCCAAGCGTATCGCCGAACATCGCCAGCGGATCGCGGATGCCGCGTTCGCCGTCGAGCGAGAAGCCTGTCGGAAGCGAGTGCAGGATGGCACGATCCTGGCGCAGCGACTGCTGGCTTGCCGCCACCAGCACCTTCTTGAGATCGGCCTCTTCCACTTCCTGGCCACCAAGATCGATCGTCGCCGTATAGACGTCGCTGGTGATGCGACCGGCGGAGACGTTGACGATCAGGCTATCGACGGTAAGCCCCGCCATACGCTCGGCGGCATCGACCGCGAGACGGACGACGCTTTCGGCGGCATCGAGATCGCCGATCACGCCGGACTTCACACCGCGCGAGCGCTGGTGGCCGATGCCGATGATCTCGATATTGTGGGTGCGGCCGGGCAGAACCTGGCTTTCCTGGCGCGGCGTCAGCCGGGCGATCATGCAGACCACCTTGGTGGAGCCGATGTCGAGGACCGAAACGACATGGCTGCGCTTGGAAGACAGCGGTCTCATGCGCGGCAGACCGAAATGGGAGGAACCGAATACGCTCAAGACTGCTCTCCCAATTTCTTCAGGGCTTTCGTCCGCGCATCGAGCGCCTCTCTGCGGCGATCCAAGGCACCGGGAGTAAGCTGGACGGTGGTGCGATCCTCAAGCCTCAGATCGACGGCGGCGACATCGCGCTCCAGCAAGCCCTGCTCCTTTTCGAGCCGTGCGAGCACGCGGAGCGCCTTGGCGACATTGGCTTCCGGCAGCTTCAGCACGACGCCGTTGTCGAGATGCAGATCCCAGCGGCGACCGGCAATGCGGACATAGGCCTTCACGCGGTTCTTCAGTTCCGGCCAGCCGGCCATGGCATCCTCGAAGGAGGATGCGGCCGTCTCGGCATCGCGGCCAACGAAAAGCGGCAGCGAGGCGAATTTGTTGTCACGCAACGGCGCGATCACGCTGCCGTTCTTTTCGATCAGCGAGAGCTCGGCGCCGTGCTGCCAGATGCCGAAGGCCTGACGTTCCTTCAGCATCACCTCGATCGTCTTCGGATAGATCTTGCGGACTTCCGCATACTGGACCCAGGGAAGCGCCGAGAGCTTACGGCGCGCGGAATCGATGTCGAGAGCGACCAGCGAGGTCGTGCCGTCGAGGCCGAGAAGCTGCAGGATGTCGATTTCCGAAGTCTGGTCATTGCCCGAGACGCGCACATCCTCGATCGCAAAGCCGACAGCCGCCGTAGTCGCCTGCGCGACCGCTTGGCCGTGACCGCCGAGCGACATGCCGTAAAGACCGACCGCGGCGAAGAAGCCGAGAGCGGACAGGGTTCCGGTATGGCGCGGAATATGGATGCGGCCGGTGGCGAGACTGGCGCAGAAACGGAACACCCGGCGAAGCGGGCGCGGAAGAACCCGGCGCTCTTCGGCACCGAGATATTGAGCCTGGGAACGGCCTCGCGGTCCACCCGCCTTTCTGCCGATCAACGCAAACACGTAGCGTCCTCCACCATCCAACGGACGAGTTCACCAAATGAGTGACCGGCATGGCCGGCCATTTCGGGCACCAGTGATGTCGGGGTCATGCCCGGCTGCGTGTTGATTTCCAGCCAGATAACCTCGCCGCTCTCGGAGAAGCGGTCGTCGTAGCGAAAGTCGGAGCGACTGACGCCACGGCAGCCCATCGCCTGATGCGCCTTGAGCGCTAGTGTTTGAATCTTTTGGTAAATATTCGGTGAAATTTGCGCCGGGATGACGTGTTTCGAACCACCCTCCGCATATTTCGCATCGTAATCGTAAAAGGCGTGGCTGAGCGGCACCACTTCGGTGACACCAAGCGCCACATCGCCCATCACGCCGCAGGTGAGTTCGCGGCCATAGATATAGCGCTCGACCAGGACGCGTTCTCCGTAACGCCATTCGGAGGAGCCGATGATCTGCGGCGGATGCGACTGATTTTCCTGGACGATCACGACGCCGAAGGACGACCCCTCGCGCACCGGCTTCACCACATAGGGCGGCTTCAGCGGATGAGTGTTGCCGATATCGAAGCGGCTCATGGCCTTGGCCTCAGCGACCGGAATGCCGGACGCCTTGGCCACGTGCTTGGCCTGATGCTTGTCCATGGCGAGCGCCGAGGCCAGCACGCCGGAATGGGTATAGGGAATTTCGAGATATTCGAGGATGCCCTGGATCGTCCCGTCCTCGCCGAAAGGTCCGTGCAAGGCATTGAAGGCAACGTCCGGCCGAAGCTCCGAGAGAACGGCCGCCACATCCCGGCCGACATCGACTCGGGTAACGCGATAGCCTTCACCTTCGAGAGCCTCCGCGCAGGCATTGCCCGAGGACAGGCTGACAGGCCGCTCGGAGGAAAACCCTCCCATCAAAACAGCCACGTGCTTGTCGCTCATCAATCACTCCCGCCAAAAAGGACTTCACTCTCTAGTACGGCGCTTGCGCCAACCTGTTCTCTGACGATTCTCGCCGGACGTTAGGTATGCCTGCATTAGTGCCGGAATATAGTTAACAAACCGTTTACCTTGATTAACCTGGGCAGCCAAAAGCATGAAAACAAAGGAAAAATCGAATCGCTGGATGTTGACGCCCAGTTTGCGGCAACATTCGGAACAGCAATAAAGGGTAGGTCGGGCCTCTCGAATCGGCGGACGATTCCCGACGTTCGAGGCACGGAAAAGCCCGCGAAGCGTGCGGCTTCGCGGGCTCCTTTACCTCGATGGAATGGACCGTTCTTCCTGAAATCAGGCCGCGGCCCGCTCTCCCGAATCGTCCACCAGCTTCCATGCCAGCGCGCCGAGGATGGCGCCGACGATCGGTGCCGCCCAGAAAAGCCAAAGCTGTGCGAGAGCCCAGTCGCCGACGATCAGCGCGACGCCGGTCGAACGTGCCGGGTTGACGGATGTGTTGGTGACCGGGATCGAGATCAGATGGATCAGCGTCAGCGCAAGGCCGATCGCGATCGGAGCAAACCCGGCCGGCGCCTTCGGCCCAGTCGCGCCCAGGATGATGAAGATGAAGAAACCGGTGAGAACCAGTTCTATCAACAGCGCGGAGGTCAACGAATAACCGCCGGGCGAATGCTCGCCATAGCCGTTGGACGCAAAGCCGCCGAGCTGGAAACCAGCCTTGCCGGAAGCGATGAGATAAAGAACCAGTGCCGCGACAATGGCCCCCACCACCTGGGCGACGACATAGGCCAGAAGGCTTGAAACAGGGAACCTACCCGCCACCGTCAGCCCCACCGAGACCGCCGGATTGAAGTGCCCGCCCGAAATACCGCCGACCGCATAAGCCATGGTCAGCACCGTCAGACCGAACGCGAGCGCAACGCCGACGAAGCCGATACCGAGATCCGGAAATGCTGCAGCCAGAACCGCGCTGCCGCATCCCCCGAAGACGAGCCAGAAAGTGCCGAAGAACTCGGCCGCTAATTTTTTAAACATTGGATATCCCCCTGCTCGTGCCCCGGCACCCTGCCGGTTCTTGGCACGAATCTCATTCAAGACAGGGTCATTATGCAATATACGGTCATGAATGCTCAATGAATAAGCAAGTTCTGAAGAAAGCGTTCACAATAAGGCGGCCGCTTCGGCCCGGTTGATGAAACCAGGATGTGAAAGAGCCGCCATAAGTTCCTGTTTTCCCGAACTTTCGCAGGGAACCGTTCTTTGCCTCGGCAGAACGCCCGTGGCTCAGCCTATCGGCCGGTTCCCATCATTCGCTCGTCATGCCCTGGAAGGGTCTTACCTCGCGGCCGGGCATGAAGATGCCGAGGCGCTTGATTTCCCATTCCAGCTTGATGTCGGAATGTTCGAAGACCCGCTGGCGAATGGTTTCGCCGAGATATTCGAGGTCGTAGCCGCTGGCATGACCGATATTGATCATGAAGTTGCAATGGAGCGACGACATCTGTGCTCCGCCGCTGACCAGTCCGCGGCAGCCTGCCTCGTCGATCAGCTTCCAAGCGGAATGGCCTTCCGGATTCTTGAAGGTCGAGCCGCCGGTCTTTTCCTTGATCGGCTGCACCGTCTCGCGATGCTGACGCACGGCATCCATCTCGGCGCGGATCTTTGCCCGCTCCTCGGGATATCCTTCGAAGACCGCGTGGGTAAAGATCATCTCCGCCGGGACCGAGGAATGGCGATAGCTGTAGCCCATCTCGGCAGTCGAGAAGACATGCGTAACGCCCTTGCGGTCGACGGCATGAACTTCGATGACGCGCCCGGCCGTTTCGCCGCCATTGGCGCCGGCATTCATGCGCAGAGCGCCGCCGATCGAGCCCGGAATGCCGTAATAGAAGGCGAAACCGCCGATGCCGTTGTCCATCGCCATTGCGGCAATGTGCTTGTCGGGGCAGATCGCGCCGGCCTTGATACGGTTGTCGCCGACGAGGTCTACCCCGCCGAAACCCTTGGCCGAGAGGCGCAGAACGACGCCCGGAATGCCGCCGTCGCGGACGAGCAGGTTCGAACCGACGCCGACGACCGTCAGCGGCACTTCTTCCGGCAGGATCTGCAGGAAGGTCACGAGATCCTCGACGTCGTGGGGCTGGAACATCAGTTCGGCGAGCCCGCCGGCCTGGAACCAGGTAACGCGATCCATCGGCGCATCCGGCGTCAGCCTTCCGCGCAGTTTGTTGACGTCATCCCCCAACGACGCCAGAAGCTTTTCCCCGTTCACCTGTTTCATTTCCTACTGTCCCGATATGCTTTCCAGTTCCTTCGGCAATGCTGCCGCCCACTGCGTGATATTACCCGCTCCCAGAAGAACCACGAAATCACCCGGTTTCGCAATGCCCGATACAATCGAAGCGAGTTCCGTCGGCGATGCCATGTATCTTGCGTCGCGATGGCCGCCCGAACGGATGCGCGAAATCAGCGCCTCCGAATTGGCACCGTCAATCGGTTCCTCACCGGCGGCGTAGACTGGCGCGAGGATGATGCTGTCGGCATCGTTGAAGCAATTGGCGAAATCCTCGAACAGGCTCGACAGGCGCGTGTAGCGATGCGGCTGGTGGACGGCGATGATGCGGCCCTGGCACGATTCGCGCGCTGCCCGCAGCACGGCCTTGATCTCCACCGGATGGTGGCCGTAGTCGTCGAAGATCGAGACGCCGTTCCAGGTGCCGGTCAAAGTGAAGCGCCGCTTGACGCCGCTGAAATTGGCGAGCCCCTTGCGGATATCCTCTTCCGAAATGCCGAGCCGGTTGGCGACCGCGATCGCGGCCGTGGCATTGGAAATGTTATGGCGCCCGGGCATAGGCAGCGCAAGATCCTTGAACTGGAACACCCGGCCTGTACGGCGGCGGCGGATTTCCACGTCGAAGATCGACCTGGTGCCTTCCATGCGGACATTCGAGAACCGCGCGTCGGCCTGCGGGTTCTCGCCATAGGTGACGATCTTGCGGTCCTCGATGCGGCCGACCAGCGCCTGCACTTCCGGATGATCAAGGCAGAGCACGCCGAAACCGTAGAACGGCACGTTCTCGACGAATTGCCGGAAGGCGGCGCGCACCGCGTCGAAATTGCCGTAATGGTCGAGATGCTCGGGATCGATATTGGTGACGACGGCAACATCGGCGGGGAGCTTCAGGAAGGTGCCGTCCGATTCGTCGGCCTCGACCACCATCCATTCGCCGGCGCCCATACGGGCATTGGTGCCGTAGGCGTTGATGATGCCGCCGTTGATGACGGTCGGATCCAGATTGCCGGCTTCGAGCAGTGTCGCGACCATCGAAGTGGTCGTGGTCTTGCCATGCGTGCCGCCGATGGCGATCGCATTGCGGAAGCGCATCAACTCGGCGAGCATTTCGGCACGGCGGACGATCGGCAGCGATTTTTCGCGCGCCGCCATCAGCTCCGGATTGTTCTTCTTGATCGCCGTCGAGACGACGACCACCTCGGCATCACCGATATTCTCGGCCTGATGGCCGACAAAGACCGGGATGCCCTTGTCGCGCAGGCGCTGCACATTGGCGCCGTCGGCCTGATCGGATCCCTGGACCTTGTGGCCGAGATTATGCAGCACCTCGGCGATACCGCTCATGCCGATACCGCCGATGCCGATGAAATGGACGAGCCCTATGGCCTTCGGCATCTTCATGCACGCACTCCCTTAAATTCCGAAATCGATTTCCGCTCCGCGATTGCCTCGACCAGATCAGCAAGCTGGCCGGTTGCGTTCGGCCGTCCGGCGGACTTGGCGGCAGCCGCCATTCTTTCGAGCTTGTCCGGATCCTTCATCGCACCCGAAATGATCGAGGCGAGCTTTTCCGGAGAAAGCTCCGACTGCGGCACGACCTTTGCGCCGCCGGTCGCCACCAGCGCCTCGGCATTGGCGGCCTGGTCGTGATCCAGAGCATGCGGGTAAGGCACGAGAATGGCCGGCCGGCCGATCACCGCAATTTCCGACACCGTCGAGGCGCCGGATCGGCAGATGACGAGATGTGCCGTCGCCAGCCGTTCGGCCATGTCCGAGAAGAACGACGAGATATCGGCGGGCGCCTTGAGCTTTGCAAAGCAGGAGCTGACGCGATCCTTGTCTTCCGGACGCGCCTGCTGGGTAACGACGACACGATCGCGCTCGGCCTGGTCGAGCAGGCTGAGCGCCGTCGGTACGGCCGACGAGAAGAACTGCGCGCCCTGGCTGCCGCCGAAGACGACGAGACGGAACGGGTCATCGCCACGTGACGCGACATAGGGAATATTGGAGGCCGCAAGCACGGCCGGACGCACCGGATTGCCCGTGGTGACGGTCTTGTCCGCATAAGGACCGCTACCTTCCGGCAGGAAGCCGCCGGCGATCGCCTGGACCTTGGCGGCCAGCGCCTTGTTGGCGCGGCCCATCACGGCGTTCTGTTCGTGGATCATCGTCGGCACGCCCATGGCCGTCGAGGCCATCAGCGGCGGCACGGTCGGATAACCGCCGAACCCGACGACGGCGAGTGGCTTCAGGCGGCCGATCAGGCGGCGGGCGGCCCGCAGGCCCGTCCACAGCTTCCAGCCGGTGCGGGCGAGCGCGATCGGGTTCTTGGATCCGAACGTGGCGGACGGAACGACATGGATTTCGTCGGCAGGAAACGTGCCGGCATAACGCTCGGCCCGGCTGTCAGTGACGAGATGCACGGAATAACCGCGCTTCTTCAGTTCGTGTCCCAGCGCTTCCGCCGGAAACACATGACCGCCGGTTCCCCCGGCGGCAAGCAATATGATGCCCTTGGTCATTGGACTTCTACTCCGCGGGTACGCCCTGGGCGACCCGGAACAGGCTCCGCTCTTGCGCTCGCTTCTCCGGACGATGGCGTGTCAGCGCCAGGATGAAGCCTGCAGTGATGCAGATCGCGATCATCGAGGAGCCGCCATAGGAGATCAAGGGGAGCGTCATGCCCTTGGCCGGCATGAGTTCGAGGTTGACGCCGATATTGATGAGCGACTGCATGCCGATCTGCAGCACGAGGCCAGCGACCGCGAACCGGTTGAAGTCGTTGCGCTCCTTGAAGGCGTGGTTCAGGCCGCGCAGCACGATGAAGGCGAAGATCGCCACAAGTGCCATACAGAAGATAATGCCGAATTCCTCGGCTGCAACGGAGAACACGAAGTCCGTGTGGCTGTCCGGCAGGATGCGCTTGACGATGCCCTCGCCCGGCCCCTGTCCGAACCAGCCGCCCTGCAGGATCGCTTCATGCGCGGTCTCGATCTGGAAACGGTCGCCCTCGCCGGTCAGGAACTTGTCGAAACGGGCAGTCACGTGCGGCAGCATGTAGTAGGCAGTGAGTATGCCGCCAGCGCCGACGCCGCCGAGCAGGACGATCCACAGCCAGGGCATGCCGGCCATGAAGAACATGCCGCCCCAGACGACGCTGGTCAAAATGGTCTGACCAAGGTCCGGCTGGGCGACCAGCAGCGCCGCGACGATGCCGAACAGGATGATGGCGAAGAGATTGCCGGGGATTTCCGGCTGCCGCGCGTGCTCGGCAAACAGCCAGGCGCAGACGACCACGAAGGCAGGCTTCATGAATTCCGACGGCTGGATCGAGAACATGCCGACACCGATCCAGCGCCGCGATCCCTTGACCTCGACGCCAAAGAACAGCGCCAGCACCATCAGCGCCAGCGAGATGATCAGGAGGACGATCGCGGTCCGCCGCACCTGCCGCGGCGTCAGGAAGGACAGGCCGACCATCACCATCAGCGACGGCAGCAGGAACAGCGCGTGACGCTCGACGAAGTGAAAGCTGCCGAGGCCGATCCGCTCGGCGACCGCGGGCGATGCCGCGAAGGAGAGCATGAAACCGACGCCCATCAGCAACACGAAGGCGACGAGGAAGAAGCGGTCGATCGTCCAGAACCAGTCTGCGAGCGGCCCACGGTCTGCGCGGCTTACCATCTGTCGTTCCCCTTTTCCGTCTCGATCAATCTAAATCGACCAACATCGTGACGCCGTCGAGACCCGCGACATGACCGACAAAGGCGTCGCCGCGAACCTCGAAATTCTTGAACTGATCGAAGCTGGCGCAGGCCGGCGACAGCATCACCGCGGACGGTGTCGTGTCGGCTCCTGCATCCGCTGCGGCATGCGCGACCGCTTTTTCGAGCGTGCCCGAAATCTCGTAGGGCACCGCCTCGCCAAGCGTCGCCGCGAATGCCGGTGCGGCTTCTCCGATCAGATAGGCTTTGACGATACGCGGGAAGAGTGGAGCGAGGCTGACTATGCCACCCTCCTTCGGCAGGCCGCCGGCAATCCAGTAGATCCGGTCGTAGCTGGAGAGTGCCGGTGCCGCCGCATCCGCGTTGGTCGCCTTCGAATCGTTGACGAACACGACCTGGCCCCGGCGGCCGACCGGCTGCATCCGATGCTTGAGGCCGGGGAAGGACTTCAGTCCCGCCCGGATCTCGTCCCGCGATACGCCGACCGCCAGGCAGGCGGCGATGGCCGCCGCAGCGTTCTGGGCGTTGTGGCTGCCCTTGAGCGTCTGGATGCCGTCGAGGTCGACGAGCAGCGACGTCGCGCCGCCATGCGCCTCGATGATCCGGCTTCCCTCGGCATAAAGTCCGTCGGCAACGACGACCCGCTTGGAGATCCGCTTGACCGCGACGCCGGCCCGTTCGACGCGGTCGGCAATCAGCGCGCAGAACGAATCGTCGACGCCGATCACCGCCGTGCCGCTGCCGGCAACGAGCCGTTCCTTGACGTCGGCATAGTGCTGCATGGTGCCGTGCCGGTCGAGATGGTCAGGCGTGAGGTTGAGCAGTATGCCGGCGGTCGGATTGAGCGTCGGCGCCAGATCGATCTGGTAGGACGAGCATTCGACGACGAAATAACGCTCGGCCTTCGGCGGATCGAGCGTCAGGATCGCAGTGCCGATATTGCCGCCAAGCTGGGTATCGCGGCCGCTCGACTTCAGGATATGGGCGATCAGCGCCGTGGTCGTCGACTTGCCGTTGGTGCCCGTAATCGCGATGAACGGGCAATCCGGCGCATGCGCCCGGCGCTCGCGCACGAAAAGTTCGACATCGCCGATGATCTCGACGCCGGCGGACCGGGCGAGATCGACGCTCCAATGCGGCTTCGGATGGGTGAGCGGCACGCCCGGCGACAGCACGAAGGCGGCCTGGACAGACCAGTCGATGCCCCGCAGGTCAGCGGTCGCGATGCCCTCGGCTGTGGCTTTGGCGACGCTGTCGGGATTGTCGTCCCAGGCGACCACCTTCGCGCCGCCCGCGACGAGCGCCTTGGCGGTTGCCAGCCCCGAGCCGCCGAGGCCGAAGAGTGCGACCGGTTTGTCCTTGAACGTGGTGACCGCGATCATCGCCGTGTCACCGCAGCTTGAGCGTCGAAAGGCCGAGCATGGCAAGGCCGACGGCGATGATCCAGAAGCGGATCACCACCTGGCTTTCCGTCCAGCCGAGCTTTTCGAAATGGTGATGAATCGGCGCCATCAGGAAGACGCGCCGGCCGGTCATCTTGAAGAAACCGACCTGGATGATGACAGACAGCGTTTCCATGACGAACAGGCCGCCGACGATCGCCATGACGATCTCATGCTTTGTCGCAACCGCGACCGAACCGATCAGGCCGCCGAGCGCCAGCGATCCCGTATCGCCCATGAAGATGGCGGCCGGCGGCGCGTTGAACCAGAGGAAGCCGAGGCCTGCCCCGATCACCGCTCCGAGAATGACAGCGAGCTCGCCGGTGCCGGGCACAAAATTGATCTGCAGGTATCCCGCAAATACCGCATTGCCGGCGAGATAGGCAATGACGCCGAAGGAGGCCGCGGCGATCATCACGGGCACGATTGCGAGCCCGTCGAGCCCGTCCGTCAGGTTCACCGCATTGCCGGCCGCCACGATGACGAAACCACCGAACAGCACGAAGAAGATGCCGAGATTGATGAACAGATCTTTGAAGAACGGGAAGGCGACAGAGGTGCCGAGCGTCGGATTGCTCGACTGGCCGGTGGCGAGCGCCATCCGCATCATGAAGAAGACCGCAATGCCGGCGATCACGAACTCGATGCCGAGCCGGGCCTTGCCGGAAAAACCCTTGTCGGTCTGCTTGGTGACTTTCAGATAGTCGTCATAAAAGCCGATCGCGCCGAAACCCAGCGTGACGAGCAGGGTCGCCACCACGTAGACGTTCGAAAGGTCGGCCCAGAGCAGCGAACCGCCGACGATGCCGGCAAGAATCATCAGGCCGCCCATGGTCGGCGTGCCGGCCTTCTTGAAATGGGTCTGCGGCCCATCGGCGCGGATCGGCTGTCCCTTGCCCTGGCGCAGGCGAAGCGATGCGATGATCATCGGCCCGAACAGGAAGACGATCAGCGCAGACGTAAAGAGCGCAGCGCCCGTCCTGAAGGTGATGTACCGGAACAGGTTGAAAAATTGGACTTTATCCGCCAGTTCCACAAGCCAGATCAGCATTCAGCGCCCTTTCTAGAAGCCGCGTCTTAATTAGTGGCGTTCCGTGTCGGAGAATGCCGGGTAGTTGTCAATAAGCGCGGCCACGATCTTGCCGAAACCGATGCCAAGCGAGGATTTCACCATCACCACGTCGCCCGGCATCACCGAGCGCACCACGAAATCGGCCAAATCCGCAGTCTTTTCATAATATTGCACGTCGACGCTGTCGGGCAGCGCGTCGCGCAAGGCAGTCATTTCCGCCCCTGCCAGCCAGACGTGCTCGATACCTGCGGCAAGCAGCGGACCCGCCAGTTCCTCGTGCACCTTGGCGGAGAATTCGCCCATTTCCAGCATGTCGCCGAGTACGGCGATCCGCCGGCCGGTCAGTTCCGGCGTCGCGGATGCGAGAAGAGCGATCGCCGCCCGCATCGAGGCCGGGTTGGCGTTGTAGCTCTCGTCGATCAGGGTCAGATGACCCTCGCCGATGCCGAGACGGTGACGCTCGCCCCTGCCCTTGACCGGCTTCAGCGCCGCAAGCGCTTCCATGGCGCCGGCCATGTCCGCGCCGACCAGAAGGCAGGCGCCGAGGACTGCCATGGCGTTTTCGGCAATATGCCGGCCCGGCGCGCCGATATGGACTTCCGACGTCTCGCCGTTCAGCACCGCCCAGACGACCGAGTTTTCCCCATTGCCCTCGAAATCCGCCAGCCGAAAATCCGCCTTGGCATGCTGGCCGAAGGTGTGGATGTGCGAGACGCCGGCCTCCTGCGCCTTTTTCTGCAAAAAGCCGAACTGCTTGATGTCGCGGTTGAGGATCACCGAACCCCCAGGCTCGAGGCCTTCGAAGATCTCGGCCTTGGCGCTCGCAATCTCCTCGAGGTTCTTGAAATGGCCGAGATGGGCGGCGGCAATCGTGGTGATCATCGCCACATGCGGACGCACCATCTTCACCAGCGGGCGGATCTCGTCCGGGTGATTCATGCCGATCTCGAAGACGCCGAAATCGGTATCCGCCGGCATGCGGGCAAGCGTCAGCGGCACGCCCCAGTGATTGTTGAAGGACGCGACGGCGGCATGCACCTTTCCGGAAGGCGCAAGCGCATGGCGCAGCATCTCCTTGGTGGTGGTCTTGCCGACCGAACCGGTCACCGCAACGATCCGCGCCCGGCTGCGCGCCCGCGCGGCAAGCGCCAGCTTTCCAAGCGCCGCAAGCACGTCTTCGACGACGATCATCGGCACGCTCAGCTTGCCGAGCGCCGGCAGTTTCGCCTCGTTGACGACGATCAGCGTCGCCCCGTTGGCGACGGCGAGGCTCGCATAGTCATGGCCGTCGACGCGGTCGCCTCTGATGGCGAAGAAGGCCTCGTCCTGGCCGATGGAGCGGCTGTCGATCGAGATTCCGGTGATACCCGCCGGAAGCGCACCGATCGGCCGGCCGCCCATGGCAGATGTCAAATCCTCCGAGGTCCATAGCCAGTTCACGATTTCAGCTCCTCCAGCGCCTTGCGGACCTCTACGTGATCGGAGAACGGCAGGACCGTCGTGCCGATCGTCTGGCCCTCCTCATGGCCCTTGCCCGCGACGATCAGCGTATCGCCCGACCGCAACATCCCGACCGCCTCGCGGATTGCCTTCGCCCGGTCGCCGATCTCGATCGCGCCCGGAGCTGCCGCCATGATCTCGGAACGGATCACCTCGGGAACCTCGGAACGCGGATTGTCGTCGGTGACGATGACGACATCGGCAAGCCGCGTCGCCACGTCGCCCATGATCGGCCGCTTGCCCTTGTCGCGGTCGCCGCCGCAACCGAACACCACGATGACACGGCCGGTCGTGAACGGGCGGACGGAGGCCAGCACGTTTTCCAGCGCGTCCGGCTTGTGGGCGTAATCCACATAGGCGAGCGCGCCGTCTTTCGTCTGGCCGACCAGTTCGAGGCGACCCGAGGCGCCGACCAGCTTTTCGAGCGCGGCCATGGCAACGGCAGCCGGAACGCCAGTGGACATCGCGAGCCCTGCCGCGACCAGCGCGTTCGACACCTGGAAATCCCCCGCGAGCGGAATATCGACTTCGAAAATCTGCTCGCCGACATGAATTTCCGCCGTCTGCTTGTGGCGGAAATGCTCGACGCGCTTGAGGCAGAGATAGTCACCCCGACGACCGACAGTGCGGACTTCGAGGTCGGCAACCGTCGCCACCCGTATCGCTTCCTCCGACCAGGCGTCGTCGGCGAAGATGACAACCGGCGCGCCCTTCGGCGTCAGCGTATCGAAGAGCCGCATCTTGGCGGCCATGTAGCTCTCGACGGTCGGATGATAGTCCATGTGGTCGCGGCCGAGATTGGTGAAACCGGCGGCCGCGAGACGAACGCCATCGAGCCGGCTCTGGTCGAGGCCGTGGCTGGAGGCTTCCATGGCGGCATGGGTGACGCCTTCCGCGGACAGTTCGGCCAGCAACTTCTGCAGCTCGACCGGATCCGGCGTGGTCAGCGAGCCGTAGTCGTTGCGGGTCGGCGAAACGACCCCGGTCGTGCCGATCTGCGCCGCGGCATGGCCGGCATGCGCCCAGATCTGGCGGGTGAACGAGGCAACGGAGGTCTTGCCGGCAGTACCGGTCACGGCAACCATGGTTTCCGGCTGTGCATGATAGAAACGGGCGGCCGCCAGCGCCAGCAGCCGGCGCGGATTGGAAACGGCAAGAACCGGAATGCCCGCTTCCGCCGAATGCCCTGCAATTGCCGAGACCGCGCCGCGGGCGGCGGCATCGCCGATATAGCTCGAACCGTCCGCCTTGGTGCCTGCGAGTGCCGCAAACAGCATGCCGGGTTTTACCTTCCGGCTATCGGAAGTAATGCCCGTCACCTCGAGATCGCCTGCCGGCCCGGCCATCAGGTCGGCTATTTCAGGGAAATCCCGTCCTGCGAGTTCTCGCAATTTCATTGGCTGATGTTCCATTCTGAGCGTCGTCCCCTCGAATCGTGCGCTCACGTTGTTATCGCTCAATAAGACACAAGCAGGGCAGAACCGTCATTGCCGAATTTCGGCTTTACACCGAGAATGGGCGCGGCGCGGGTGATGATCTCCTTGACCATCGGCGCGGCCGAAGTTGCGGCAAGCGCTGCGCCATTGCCCTTGTCGGTCTTGGGTTCGTCGCAGAACGTCAGCACGACATATTGCGGGTTGTCCATCGGGAAGGCGGCGAGGAACGCGTTGAAGTTCTTGTCATGGGCGTAACGTCCGTTGACGACCTTGTCCGCCGTACCCGTCTTGCCGCCGACGTTGAAGCCTGCGACGCGCGCATTCCGGCCCGATCCGTTGGCGCCGTTCCATTCGAACAGGAAGCGCATGTCCTTGCTGGTCGAGGGCTTGAGCACCTGGGTAGCGACCTTATCGGCTTCTGCCCGGTTGCGCGGTAGAAAAGTCGGCGGGATGTATTTTCCGCCGTTGACGAGCGCCGCACCGGCAACCGCCGTCTGCAGTGGCGTCGTCGAGACGCCGTGGCCGAAGGAAATGGTGACCGAATTGATTTTCTTCCATTCGCGCGGCTGGCTCGGAGAGGCGACTTCAGGAAGCTCCGTGTGCATTTTCGTCAGCAGGCCGAGCTTGGTCAGGAAATCCTTGTGGCCTTCGATGCCGACCGTATCGGCAATCTTGGCGGTGCCGATATTGGACGAATACTGGAAGATTTCCGGAACGCTCAGCACACGCCCCTTGCCGTGGAAGTCCTTGATGGTGAAGCCGCCGATGCGGATCGGGAACCGGGCGTCGAACGTGCTCTGAAGGTTCACCTTGCCGGAATCGAGGCCCATGGCGATCGTGAAGGACTTGAAGGTCGAGCCCATTTCGAACGTGCCGTTCGACATGCGGTTGAACCATCCCTCCTCGCCGCCTTCGGCCGGATTGTTGGGATCGAAATCGGGCGCCGACGCCATGGCGACGATTTCGCCGGTATGGACGTCGAGAACGACCGCGCCGGCACCGATCGAGCTGTACTTGCTGATCGCCTCGGTCACCACGTCGCGAACGATCGACTGGACGCGCAGGTCGATGGACAGCTTGACCGGCTCCAGCGGCTGGCTGGAAGTCATGCCAACGGCCGCGAGATCGGCAAGCCCCTGGTTGTCAACGTAACGCTCCATGCCGGCAACGCCGCGGTTGTCGATATTGACATAACCGACGACATGCGCGGCGGTCGGGCCGCCCGGATAGAAACGGCGCTTCTCGGGCCGGAAACCGATGCCCGGAATTCCAAGCGCCAGGATCTGGCTCTGCTGCTTGGGCGTCAACTGGCGGCGCAGCCACTGGAAACGCGAGTTCGAGGTCAGCTTCGAATAGGTGCCCTTGACGTCGAGGTCGTTCAGAACCGTCGCCAGCTTCTCGATCACCTCGTCGGCGTCGATGATCTTGTTGGGTTCGGCAAACAGCGAAACCGTGCGGATGTCGGTCGCCAGAACAGCGCCGTTGCGGTCGACGAGGTCGGGGCGCGAGGCCAGAAGCCGGTCCGCCGGCAGGATGCTCGACGTCGTCAACGGCTGCGCGACGCCATATTGCATCAGGCGACCGCCGACGACGCAGTAGAAGACCGTGAAGCCGGCGATCAGCAGGCCGACGCGGTTTTTCGCCTGGGCGGACTTGCGCTTGCGGGTACCCTCGAAGGAGGCCTTCTCGGAGCCGCTTACACGGCTGCCGGAGGAGAAATGCGCGCGGCTCTTGACGATCATGATGCGGGACAGGAAAGACATCAGCGTTTCACCGATCCTGTGGAAATGACTTCGATGGGACCGCGCCGCAGCGGCACGGGGATTTTCGCGGCGGGCTTGGCCTTGGCGGCGGCAACCCCCTTCAGCGCAGCGGCGACTTCGCTGTTCTTGCCGGCAATGATGTCCTCGATGGTGGTCTCGGGCTGCGGAAGCTGCGCCTTCGGCATCGGCAGCTCCTTCGGCATCGCGAGCTGCGTCGTCTCCGTGGGAGCCAGCGCCAGCTCGGAATTGTAGACGTTGATCAGCCGGTGCAGGCGGTTCGGCTGGGTCAGCAGAGCCCAGTCCGCCTTCAGGAGATCGATCGTGTCCTTCTCCAGCTTGATTTCCGATTCCAGCCGGTGAACTTCGCTGAGTTTTTCATCGGCGCGGTGCTTGATCGAATAGGTGACGACGGCCGCCGCCGTCATCACACCGATCAGGACAAGATCGAAGCTACGCAGCATGTATCAGGCTCCCATCTTTGCAAGGCTGGCGAGATCGGGCAGGTCGAAAATGGACATATCGGCGGACCGCGGCGGGGCCTCCGTGCGGACCCCAGCGCGAAGCTTGGCGGAACGGGCGCGCGGATTGAGTTCCGCCTCCTCGTCGCTCGCCGAGATCATCGTTTTGCCGAGCGGCTCGAAGATCGCGGGCTTTGCCACGACCATCGGCAGGTGGCGCGAACCGGAGGCCTTGCCGGAACGATCGGCGAAGAACTGCTTGACGATCCGGTCCTCCAGCGAATGGAAGGTGACGACGACCAGCCGGCCGCTGGGCTTCAGCGCCCGCTCGGCCGCAAACAGCGCCTGGGCGAGCTCGCCGAGCTCGTCGTTGACGAACACTCGCAGCGCCTGGAAGACGCGGGTCGCGGGATGGATCTTGTCCTTGGCCTTACGCGGATTGACGGTCTCGATGAGGTTTGCGAGTTCACGCGTCGTGGTGAAGGGTTCGGTGAGGCGCCGCTTCTCGATGGCGCGGGCGATGCGACCCGACTGCTTTTCCTCGCCGAGGAAACCGAAGATGCGGGTGAGATCGCCGACCTTGGCGCGATTGACGACATCGGCCGCCGACACGCCGCTCGACGACATGCGCATGTCGAGCGGACCGTTGCGCTGAAACGAGAAGCCGCGATCGGCCTCGTCGATCTGCATGGAGGAAACGCCGATATCGAGCACGACACCGTCAAGCCCGCCTTCCGGCGCGTGATCGGCAAGGTCGGAAAACCGCGAGTGAATGAGGTGGAGGCGGCCCTTGTGGGCATCGACCAGCGCCTTGCCGGCGGCAATCGCATTCGGGTCGCGATCGAGCGCGATCACCTCGGCATCCGCGGCAAGGATCGCAGATGTGTAACCGCCCGCCCCGAACGTACCGTCGAGAATGATCTTGCCGGCCCGGGGCTCGAGTGCCTCGAGAACTTCTTTCAGAAGAACCGGAATGTGACGAACCGGTCCGCCTTCGGGCTCGGTTGTTCCGTCGCCTGGATTCGCCGCCATTCCGTTCCCCTGTCTTACGCGGGACGCGAACCGAAGCGCCCCTCTCTCGCCGCCGCCTGCGCCTCGTGAAACGCCCGCGGCTGCCAAAGTTGAAAATGATCCGAGCGCCCAACGAAGGTGATATCCGAGCTGATTCCCGTGAAGTCGCGGATGAAATCCGTGACCATCAGCCGGCCCTCCGCATCGAGCCTCATGAAGACGCCGCCACCGTGAACGAGCAGCGACATCCGGTTCGCTTCCGGCGAAAACGGATCGACGGAGGCGATCTGCCGCTCGTAACGATCGAGCAGATCCGGCCCGCCGACGCTGATCGCCGGATAGGTGAAATCCTGGAGGCAATAAAGCTCCTGGATCCCACGCTCCGAAAGGACCGAACGAAAACTCGCCGGAACGGAGACCCGTCCCTTCGCATCGATCCTGTTCGTCGCATTCGACAGGAAGCGGCTCATCACGCCAAACATCCGCCCCGTTATGGTTGAAGACGGAAGCCCGTCCACCGCTCAGCACTACACCAAACACAGCTTCGCCATCCGGATGGGCGGATATCCGCCCGGCCGCAGGACGACCGAAATTCTGGGATTGGCGGGCGCTCATTCGCCCTTGTGAAGTGCGATTTTGGGATACCATGGGACCATATGGGCGTCAATGGGAGAAGCCCCGCTAGCCACTCCCAAGCAGGATTTATTTATAAGCTGTTAAGTTTAACAAAGAGTTATTAGAGGAAGCGAAGAAACCGCCTTGGCAGTGTCCGGCAAGTCGATTTGGGACACCCAGTAAGCTGCGGAAAATCAAATAGCTTTCAAAATTCCTCATATAAAAGACAAGGCCCGAAACGGGCCTCCTGCGACGCCTGCCTCGTCTCTGGCAGGCGCACACAGAATCGCGAGGAAGGGGAAATAAACGCCAGTTGGCCTGTAAGCCGGGTTCTGTAAGGCCCCGGTGCAAGCACCGGAACGTGGCAGCCATTCATCTGGGACGACATTTGCATATCGCCTCACGCAACCCACCCGGATGACTGGCCCGGAAACAGGCTGTAGCCCGCGCTTTCGCTTGGACCCGCGTCATCCCTATTCGGTTTTGCTCCCGGTGGGGTTTACCTTGCCGCCGCTGTTACCAGAAGCGCGGTGGGCTCTTACCCCACCCTTTCACCCTTACCCCGCTAGCTCTGCCGCTTTGTCGAAGCGGTACAGCAAGCGGGGCGGTTTCCTTTCTGTGGCACTTTCCCTAGGGTCGCCCCCGCCGGACGTTATCCGGCACCGTGTTTCCGTGGAGCCCGGACTTTCCTCACCCTACCGCCTTTCGGCATTGGTAAAGCGCGGCTGCCCGGCCAACTGGCAGGGGGTCCATAACCGAGATGCGGAACGAAAGCCATAGGCGGGAAGCAATCAGGCCGGAGATAATCTCGTCAGAGATAATCGGCCCGGAAATCCGTCGAATAGGCATCGTCCCGGATTTTCCCATGGTAGATCAGTTCGGCGCCCAGCCGGCCGATCTCGTCCGAACTTTTGGCCGCCGCCCCGCAGCCGCCGCTGAGGATGCCGATGCGGGAAGCATCGGTCATCGCGATCGCCGGATATCCGGTCGGCGTGAAGGAGGTGACGCAGGCCGCCATCGACGAACGCGAGAGATCGAGTTCCGGCATCAACCGCGTCATGATCTCGGCAAGCCGGGCGCGGGTGCTTTCGCGACCGCCCGAGCGGAACCAGGCGCGGATATCGGGCTCCGTCGGCAGCAGCAGGTCGTCCGGATCGCCGCCGATCTTCAGGTAGATCTTGCCGTCGGGATAGCGCACCGGCGGCAGGAGGTAGATGCCGTCCTCGCCCTCGCGCCATTTCCAGATCAGCGAAGGCACCCTGCCCCAGACTTCCATTGCCGCTTCGTCAACCTCGAAAAAGGCAACGGTGCGCGCATAGACGTTGAGGTCGAGACGCCGCGGCAAAAGATTTTCGTTGATCGAGAACCCACCGGCCGCCACCAGCACCTTTTCCGCCGAATAGCTGCGGCCCTCGGCGGTCGTCACGGTGACGGAATCGCCGTCCTGCCGCACGGAAATCACCGTTTCCGGAATGATCGCGGTGCCCTGGCGCTCTGCGATGAGGGCCTGAGCCTTCACCAGCCGGCGCGGATTGATGTAACCGGCATTTTTCGGCTCCCAGACGCCCTCGCTGTCCTTCGGGAAGGAGAAGAAGCCGAATCGGCGGCCAAGATCCGCATCCGACAGCGTCTCGGTCGAAACGCGGAGCTTGTCTGCCGCATCCAGGACGTTTGCCACATAGGACGGGCCGTCGCCCCGCTTCGGGCCGACCAGAAGGCAGCCCGATTCGGAATAGAAATCCACGCCGCTTTCGCGAGCGATCTCGCCGTAGCGCTCGATCGAACGGTTGGCGAGGCGCGCCCACTCGGGATCGGGATCGATCGTCCGGGTGATCCGCGCCTCGTCGTAGTGGCTGGCAAAGACGCCGTCATGGCGCCCATAGTCCGCCGGCTCACCGGGACCGACCAACGCAATACCGTCGGTCCATTTCGAGAGGTAGCGAGCCGCCGCAGCGCCCATCATGCCCCTCCCGATCACGATAAATCTGAACCGCTCCGTCATGCCCTTGCCTTTCGATTCCACCGGCCGAAATGTCTTCTGTCGGAAGTACTTCTAGCCGTTTTCGGAATCAAAATGCCACAGGCGAAAGCGACGCAGTCTGTTCGGTCGACTGTTCGGCGGTCTCGATCACCGCCTGCACCCGATTGCAATAACGCTTGGAAACCGGGTTCATGCGCTTGGCGCCGTGGCCGGCATTGTATCTGAGGATGGTGCCGCAGATCTTGCCGCCACCGAGTTCGTGCGCGCCGGCCAGATATTTCATCCCGAAGCGGATATTGGTTTCGGGATCGTAGAGGCCATAGTCCGGCCCCCGGTAACCCATCAGCCTTGCCGTCGCCGGCTTGATCTGCATCAGCCCGATCTCGCCCGCACTGCCCTTGGCGGTCGGACGGAAGTTGCTCTCGATCTGCACCACCGCCAGCGCGAGTTCTTCCGGAACATCGTATTCATCCGCATATTTCGAGATCAGCTGAGAATAATGAAGCTGCCGAACGAGGCGCCTGGCTTCGTCGGTGGGCGCGGCAAAACCGGTTTCGCGCGTTTCCCATGGAATGACCAGCGGCTTGGTATAGGTGGTGACGGCGTCGTCCTCAGCACGCACGAGTTCGGTTCCCGCGACCAGCATGGCAAGGCCCGCCGCGGCAGCAACAATCATTGTATTCATTTAGGTGAAGTGTCTCCGGACCAACAGGAACCGCGGGTGTCGTTACGCAAACACCCTCTCAGCGCGTCGCCGGATTGACGGCGCGATGCTTCACGATTCCTGGTCGTTTATCTCTGCAACCCCCGTCCAACATGGCGGCTGCCGTTAGCGGGTCCTTTAGATAGGGCTAATAAGGAGATGATGTGGCACTGCAAAATTTTGCGATTTCGACGCGGTCCCGAACGACCGGTGCGGCAGCCACGCTAATTGAATTTTGGCAAGGACTTGAGCAGCCGATGAAGCGTGTCGATCGTCGAAAAATCGGCGATGCCGTCGACCAGCTGCGGCCGGAAATGACGCTGGAAGGCTTCGACCACGCCCCTCGTGCGCTCGCAGAAATTACCCGTGATTTCAATTCCGTAGCCATAGAGCGAGAGCATCGACTGCAATGCCTCGATGGGCTGGCCGCTCTCCCCGAACTGGAAAAACCGCCCGCCGCTGATCGGTGCTGGATCGATCCAATGTCCGACACCCTCAAGGTGCAATTTCTCCCAGGGGAAATTTTCCCCCGGATCGACCTTGCGTATGGGGGCGACATCGGAGTGCCCGAGCACACGTTCCGGCGCGATTTGCCACCTTTCGCCGCAATCGCGACACAATTCGAGGACGGCCTGGATCTGCACGGACGGATAGTCCGGCAGGCCTCCCGGATGGCCGGGATTGGCGATTTCGATGCCGATCGAACAGGAATTGATGTCGGTCTCGCCGGCCCAGGAACTCTTGCCGGCATGCCAGGCACGGCGGTCCTCCGGCACGAGCTGCACCACGCCCCCGTCCTCGTGGACGAAATAGTGGCTTGAGACCTGGCTCTCCTCGTTACAGAGCCAGGAGAGCGCCTGGTTGCCGCTCGGCATCCCGGTGTAATGCAGGATGATCATGTCGGGCCGGCGCCCGCCGACGCGCTCGCCGTGATTGGGGGAAGGCCTTACCGTCGCGCCGGCATAATCGGCGTTGAACGGCGTCATGCAGCGCGGCGCTCTTTCTCGATCGCCGAATAGGCGGCGTTGAGCGCGGCCATGCGTTCATTGGCGGCAGCGTGCAGCGAAGCCGGAACGCCGCGGGCGATCAACCGGTCCGGATGATGCTCGGAAACCAGCGAGCGGTACTGCTTGCGGATCTTGGCGAAATCGTCTTCCGGCGAAACGCCGAGCACAAGATAGGGATCCCGGCCGTCGAGATGCACGTGCCGCGCCATGATGCGGCGGAAATGCCCCTCGTCGATGCGGAAGATCTCGGCAATACGTGACAGGAACGCCAGTTCCGCCTCATGCACAAGGCCGTCCGCCTTGGCGATGTGGAACAGGCCGTCGACGACGTTTTCCAGCATCGGGCAGTTTTCAGCCCTGCCCGCACCCGGGCTGCACAGGCCTGCAAGCTTTGCCGCATAAGCTTCGTAGCCCGCGACATCCTGGCGCGCGAGATTATAGAGGCGCGCCACGTTGCGGGCTTCCTCGTCGGGAAAATCGAATATCTGTTGAAAGGCCTTGACCTCAGCCTCGCTGACGATACCGTCAGCCTTCGCCATCTTGGCCGACAGCGCGATGATCGCGACCGAGAAAGATACCTGCCGGCGCGTTTCCGGATCACCCTCGAATGTGGTGCGGATCGCCTCGATGACACGGCCGAGCGCGTTCCCGGCCGCGTCGCCCATGGCGCCGAGAAGCCGTTCCCAAAGGGAGGAAAAGTGAAGGCAGGCGAAATCCCAGATCATGAGCGCAGTGGACCAGATTATAATTGGGATTGCAAGGCGACCGACGGTCCGTCTTAGATTAAACTATGTTCATGTTTTCCGAACAATCACCGGCGCTCACAGACAGGTGACCCTGCTCTTCGGGACAATTGCGAAGCCTCCGAATCTGTTTTTCCACAAGCGGGATCGAGGGGCCGCGACAGTTGAATCGATTATATTAGGCTCTCCTGAGCCGAGAAGTCGAAGCTGCGGTTTTTCTTGAGAAATTCACTTTACAGGGGCCTGTCTCTGTCGCATCCATTCCAGCGGTTTTGAACTGTACGCGAGCATGCGCGTGAAGGAGGATCGATGGCCAAACAGAAAGTAGCAATGCTGACCGCAGGGGGCCTTGCGCCTTGTCTGTCTTCCGCCGTGGGCGGCCTGATCGAGCGCTACAACGACGTCGCGCCTGATGTCGAGATGGTCGCCTACCGTTCCGGTTATCAGGGCGTCCTGCTCGGCGACCGTATCGAAATCACCAAGGACATGCGCGAAAAGGCCCATCTGCTGCACCGCTACGGCGGCTCGCCGATCGGCAACAGCCGCGTCAAGCTCACCAATGCCGCAGACTGCGTCAAGCGCGGCCTCGTCAAGGAAGGCGAGAACCCGCTTCGCATTGCCGCCGACCGGCTGGCAGCCGATGGAATCACCATCCTCCACACGATCGGCGGCGACGACACCAACACGACGGCAGCCGACCTCGCAGCCTATCTCGGGGCCAACGGCTACGACCTCACCGTCGTCGGCCTGCCGAAGACCGTCGACAACGACATCGTGCCGATCCGTCAGTCGCTCGGCGCCTGGACGGCTGCCGAAGTCGGCGCTTCATTCTTCGACAACGTTTCCAACGAGCAGAGCGCTGCTCCTCGCACATTTGTGATTCACGAAGTGATGGGACGTCACTGCGGCTGGCTTACCGCCGCGACCGCGCGGGCCTATATTCAGAAGACCAAAGGCAATGAATATGTCGAGGGCTTCATGATGAACAGCGCGATGAAGAACATCGACGGTGTCTACCTGCCGGAAATGGCCTTCGACCTGGACAAGGAAGCCGCACGCCTCAAGGACGTCATGGACAAGCGCGGTTTCGTGACCTTGTTCGTTTCGGAAGGTGCCGGTCTCGATACAATCGTCGCCGAACGGGAAGCGGCAGGCGAATCGATCAAGCGCGACGCGTTCGGACATGTTAAGATCGACACGATCAATGTCGGCGGCTGGTTCCAGAAGCAGTTCGCGGCGCTGATCGGCGCTGATCGCTCGATGGTGCAGAAGTCCGGCTATTTCGCCCGCTCGGCGCCGGCAAACGGCGACGACCTGCGCCTCATCCAGGGCATGGTGGATCTCGCCGTCGAAAGCGCGCTGAACAGGGTTTCGGGCGTCACCGGCCACGACGAGGAACAGAACGGAAAACTGCGGACGATCGAATTTCCCAGAATCAAGGGTGGAAAACATTTCGATCTGACGGCAAAATGGTTCGGCGAAGTGATGGATCATATCGGCCAGCCCTTCGAAGAGGCTTGAGACAGGAAATTGGCGGGCGCCGCAAACGGGCGCCCGGGAGGAAAATGGAATGACGGCTGACATCTGGCTCGCTTTTGCTGCGACCGCGATCTTTCTCGCCCTCCTTCCAAGCCCTCTCGCTTGCCTCACCGCCAGCTTCTCGCTCCAGCGCGGTCGCCGCACGGCGATCGCCACGGTTCCGGGGCTTGCCGTCGGAATGTCTGCGGCGCTGATCGTCGCCATGATTCCCATGGCCCTGATCGCGGTCTATCTTCCCAAGCTCATGGACATGATGTCCTGGGCGGGGCTCGGTTATCTGATGCTGTATGTGATCTGGTCCTACCAGGACCCGCGAATCTCCGGCCCCATCGCCGACAACGACAATCTTCCCGAATGTCGGGCAGCCCGAATCTTCGGATGCCTGTTCGGCAAATCCGCCTTCCGGGCGCGTTATGCCGTCGTCCTTGCAGCCGTGCTCGCCCAGTTCGTCGATCCCGACCGCTTCCTCCTGCCCCAGCTTCTCGAAATGCAGGCGACCTTCCTTGTCTGCGCCGCGCTTGGAGCCGGGATTCACGTGCTTTTTCCGCGCCGCGTGCTCGACCGCAGGCGGCGGCCCGCCAACCTCAACTCCGCCTCGCGCAAGCCCCAGACGCGCTTCATTTCGCGGCGCGCGGTCACAGCCGGCTATCGTCGGATCGCCGCCTGACGCTCGCCATCTTGCCGGACGCTGCCCAATAGGTTAATCAAAACACTCTTTTGGTGGCGTTTGGGCGGACTGGGGTAACCATTTTTCATGAAAGCGACCCAATGGCGATAATCCGATTCCTCGGCCGCGGAACGGCTGTGGCGTGCGCCGTTTCTTCGGTTCTCGCCGGATGTTCGAGTGTCGAACGCGAGCAAAAGCTTGCAGCGACACAGACAGCCGTACCGACCAGCGGCCAGGCGACCGGACCTGTCCAGACGGCATCCGCGGATGGCCAGACGACTATCCAGTACAAATCCGATCTCCCGGTAAACGGGCAGGCCCAGACCGCGGGCCAGATGACTCCTCCGGGCGTTCAGGTCGCCTCGGCCGCCCAGACGGTCGGCACGCAGCCGACCGTGGCGCTTGCCAAGACCGCAAGACTTCCCGTTCCGCTGCCGGCGGCCGCCGATGCGATGTCCGTTCAGTCCGCCGCAATGGCATCGCCCACCATGGCGCCGCTCGTCGCTTTCGCCCCCGCGCCCGGCCCGGCGATGATGCCCCCGCCCGTTGCTCCGACCACTTCGACAATTCTCGCTTCGACCCAGCCGGCGAGCCTTGCCTCGCCGAAGGGCGGCCGCCTTGTGTCGCCGCCGATCGCGCCAGCGGTCAGCGAAGGCAAGATCCAGCCGGCGGCAGCCTCGGCGATCGCACTGGACGAACGGGAACTGACACCGGACATGGTCGCGCTGCAGACTGTCGTGCCGACCCCGCGCCCGGACACCGCGACGCTCGCCTATGCAGCGCAGCCGAGAGCCGTTGCCGCCTTGTCCGCCATGGAATTCCCGCCGGCGCCCGGCGAGCCGATGCCGTCCACGGCCACCGGTGCCCCGCCGGAGTTGAGCAAGCTCATCAAGCGTTATGCCGGCATGTATGGCGTGCCGGAATCGCTGGTGCACCGCGTCGTGCATCGGGAAAGCAAATACGATCCCAAGGCCTATCACAAGAACGGCTACTGGGGTCTCATGCAGATCAAGTATTCGACCGCCAAGTCCATGGGCTACGAAGGCCCGCCGGCCGGCCTGCTCGACGCCGAGACCAATCTCAAATACGCGATCAAATATCTGCGCGGCGCCTGGCTTGTGGCCGACAACAGAAACGACAATGCCATCAAGCTCTACGCGCGCGGCTATTATTACGACGCCAAACGCAAGAACATGCTGGACGTCCTGGAGAAATAGCCAGGCTGAAGTGCTTGGAAATGTTCGGCGGCGGCCTCAGGGCGCCGTTGTTGTTTTCACCACCTCGGCGACCAGCCGGGTCGGATCGTAGCGGTTCCAGCTCGGCGTCAGCCCGAGCCGCACCACCACGAGATCGAGCGACGGGATGACCGTGATGGTCTGTCCGTCATGCCCCTGCAGAAAAAAGGCATCCGCCGGCATGCCTGGATTATCCCTGCCGGGCAGCCAGGTCTGCATCTTCGAATAACGGCCGTTCGGCGTGGCGTTGGCCTGGTGCATCAGGGCGACGAAACCTTGCGGCAGGATCCGGTTGCCGTTCCAGACGCCGTCCCGCGCAAGCAGCAGCCCGATCCGGGCCCAGTCCCGCGCGGTCGCATACATATACGAGCTGCCGACGAACGTGCCGGCCGCATCGGTCTCCATGACGGCGCTCGTCATTCCTAGCGGACCGAACAGGGCAGTACGGGGATAGGAGAGCGCCGCGGCCCTGTCGCCGATCTTGTCCATCCAGATCTTCGACAGCATCACGGCCGTACCGGAAGAATAGCCGAATCGCGTGCCGGGATCGGCCTCCAGCGGCTGGTCGGCCGCGAAATTCGCCATGTCAGGCTCGAGATAGAGCATGCGGGTGACATCGGCGACCGCGCCGTAATTCTCGTTGAAGGCAAGCCCGCTTTCCATGCCGGCGAGGTCGGTAATCCTGATATCGCCGCGCTGGTTGCCCTGCCATTGCGGGAACAGGTTTTTATCTTCCAGCGAAAGCTTTCCGTTGCGAACCAGAGTGCCGAGGATCGTGGCGTTCACCGTCTTGGTCATCGACCAGCCGAGCAACGGAGTATCCTTGGAAAAACCGGTCGAATAGACCTCGCCGACGATCCGTCCCCGCTTGACGACAACCACCGCCCGAAGGCCCGGACCGGCGAGACCCGCATCTGAAAGAATCTGCGCAAGCAACGGATCGGAATCGACTTTTCCGCCTTCCGGCCAAAGCGATGACGGATCGATTGACGTAACGGCAGGCAGCGGAATGCCGGCAGTCGCCACCGGCGTCCCATCGGGGACGACGGCGCAGCCGAGCCCTTCGCGATAGACCGCGTCATTGCCGGCAAAAATGCCGAGCAGCGCTGCATGAACACGCTTTTCCGTTCGATCGACGGAGACCCGCATCAATTTCAGAAGCGGGTGACCCGGAGCCTGCACGTCGACGGCCAGGACTTCGCTGCTGTCGCGGCCGGCAAGAAAGACGTTCGAGCAGACCATCTTGGCCGAATAGCCGCTGCCGACCCTCAGCAGGTCCGGCGGCGAGGTATAGAGCCAGATCCCGAGCCCGATCAGGCCGACGACGATGACGCCGCAGAGGATTTTTACGAACCGCACCAACAACCGCATGCCTGCCTCCATTTCAAGGCCGCATGCAATCAGGATTCTCAGGTCCAAGGAAGAGGTGTTCGGCCGCGTCGGGCCGATCGGTAGGCCGGCCACAGGCAGCGTCATCAATCTGTAGCATGACAGGTTTACACGCGCTGAAACTCTGGACAAGGCGGGACTCGACCATGGCGGATATTGCACAGGAAGCCGGTTTTCGGAAAAACCAGAAGCTGAAGGACGCCCTTCTGCAGCATAAAGCTCTGTCCCGGCAGGGTTTCTCAGAAAGGCTTTTCGGCCTCCTGTTCTCCGGTCTCGTCTATCCGCAGATCTGGGAAGACCCGGAAGTCGACATGACGGCGATGGAGCTTTCCGACCAGCATTCGATCGTCACCATCGGTTCCGGCGGCTGCAACATGCTCGCTTATCTCTCCCGCTCGCCGAAGAAGATCGACGTCGTCGATCTGAACCCGCATCACGTCGCGCTGAACCGCCTGAAGCTCGCCGCCTTCCGCCACCTGCCCGGCCATGGCGACGTCGTGCGCCACTTCGGCATGGACGGCATCCGCACCAACAGCAAGAGTTACGACGTGTTCATCGCGCCGAACCTCGATGCCCCGACCCGCGCCTACTGGGACAAGCGCTCGCTTGCCGGCCGCCGCCGGATCGAGGTCTTCGATCGCAATATCTACAAGACCGGCCTGCTCGGCCGTTTCATCGGCGCCGGTCACCTGATCGCCCGCCTGCATGGCATCAATCTGACCGAGATGGCCAATGCCAAGTCGCTGCGCGAGCAGCGCCAGTTCTTCGACGACCGTATCGCCCCGCTGTTCGACAGGCCGCTGATCCGCTGGATCACCAGCCGCAAGAGCTCGCTGTTCGGCCTCGGCATTCCGCCGCAGCAATATGACGAGCTGGCGAGCCTCGCTTCCGACGGATCGATCGCCCCGGTCCTGCGCCAGCGCCTCGAAAAGCTCGCCTGCCATTTCCCGCTGCGCGACAACTATTTCGCCTGGCAGGCCTTCGCGCGCCGTTATCCGAAACCGGAGGAAGGCACGCTGCCGACCTACCTCAAGGCTGAAAACTACCGCGCGATCCGCGACAATGCCGAGCGCGTCACGGTCCACCATGCCAGCTTCACCGAGCTTCTGGCCCAGAAGGCCGCCGGCTCGGTCGATCGTTACGTCCTGCTCGATGCGCAGGATTGGATGAACGACGAGCAGCTCAACGACGTCTGGTCGGAAATCAGCCGCACGGCCGCGCCCGGCGCCCGCGTGATCTTCCGCACCGCCGCCGAAAAGAGCGTGCTCGACGGTCGCCTTTCCCCGGCTCTTTTCGACCAGTGGTCCTATCTGGAAGAGCGCTCCCACGAGCTCAATCTCGAGGATCGGTCGGCGATCTACGGCGGTTTCCACATCTATGTGAAGAAAGCCTGATGGCGACGGATATGGCGAGCAGCTCCCTGTCGAATGGCCACGCCGAGCGCATGGACCGGATGTACCGGTATCAGCGCCACATCTACGACATCACCCGCAAATATTACCTCTTCGGCCGCGACCGGGCGATTGCCGGGCTGAACGTGCCCGCCAATGCCTCGCTTCTCGAAGTCGGCTGCGGCACGGGCCGCAACCTGGCACTTGCCCACCGGCATTATCCGGCGGCAAAACTCTACGGCCTCGATATCTCCGCCGAAATGCTGGAAAGCGCCCGGGCCAATTTCCGCGGCCTGCCGGTCATGCCGGAATTCCGCGTCGCCGATGCCACCAATTTCAAGGCAGAGGAATTCGGCGCCACCGGCTTTGACCGAATCCTGATCTCCTACGCCCTGTCGATGATTCCCGACTGGGAAAAGGCGATCGACGCATCGCTTGCGGCTTTGGCGCCGCACGGTTCCCTGCATATCGTCGATTTCGGCCAGCAGGAACGGCTGCCCGGTTGGTTCGGACGGCTCTTGAAGGCCTGGCTTACGCGTTTCCACGTCACGCCGCGGCCAGACCTGCACGAAGTGCTGGAAAGCAAGCTGGCCGCCGCCGATGCCGACATGATCTTCGAGGAGATCGGCCGGGGTTATGCCTGGCACGCCGTCATCCGCCGTCGCGGCTGAAGCCTCGGCCCTGGCATCTCAGGCGTGAAATCCTCTTGCCCTAACCGATTTTTTACGACGTTATGGTGAATATGGAGTTCATGCCTCCCTGTTTTGCGTCGAACGGGGCAAGAGGCTTCCACGTCGACACCACACGGGATGTTCATGCCTCGGCTCCTTCTGGCCCTTCTTGCCACCGCGCTCCTTGCCACGGGATGCACATCCTCAAGCTATGACCTGATGGAAACGTCATCGGTCAAGAAGATGCGCTTCAAGGACAATGACCCGCAGGATTTCGGCAAAACTCACCCTGGGCTCCACGAAATCCACGGCATCGACGTTTCCAAGTGGAACGGCACCGATATCGACTGGCCCGCCGTCAAAAAATCCGGCATCGCCTTCGTCTTCATCAAGGCGACGGAAGGCAAGGATCGCATCGACCCGACCTTCGAGCTGAACTGGCGGGGCGCCGCTTCGGCCGGCATTCCCTATGCCCCCTACCACTTCTACTATTTCTGCTCGACAGCCGACGAACAGGCCGACTGGTTCATCAACAATGTCCCGAAGGACGCGGTGAAGCTGCCGCCGGTCCTCGACATGGAATGGAACCATTCCTCGCCGACCTGCAAGACCCGCCCCGATCCCGAGACCGTGCGTGCGTCGATGCAGCGCTTCATGGACCGCGTCGAGGCCTATTACGGCAAGCGGCCGATCATCTATACGTCGGTGGATTTCCACCGGGACAATCTGGGCGGCGCCTTCAGCAACTACCACTTCTGGCTCCGCGCCGTGGCACAGCATCCAACCAAGATCTACCCGGATCGCCGCTGGGCTTTCTGGCAATATACCTCGACGGGCGTCGTGCCGGGCATCAAGGGCGAGATGGATATCAACGTCTTTGCGGGCACGTCCAAGAACTGGCACAACTGGGTTGCAGCAGTCTCAAAGTAACCCCCGTGCCTCTGGCGAACAGGTATCTGGCAATGTGTGAGCAGTTGCGATAATAACTGCGCCAACACGGCTGCCGTCCACGTTTCGGTCACAAAATTTTCCGAGATCGGATAGCGCTTACTCAGATTCTAGGAACGCCGAATGTCCGCTCGCTTTGCCCGCCGCCTCGCCCTTGCCTCCGTCATCACCACTTGCCTTGCCTCCACCGCTCTCGCCCAGGCCCCGGCTCCCGCCTGCGGCGGAGATCTCGGCGCCTTCCTCGAGGGCGTCAAGGCGGAAGCCATTTCCAAGGGCGCGTCGGCAAGTGCGGCGGATGAAGCGCTCGCCGGCGCCCAGATCGATCAGAAGGTTCTGTCCCGCGACCGGGCTCAGGGCGTGTTCCGCCAGACCTTCCTCGAATTTTCGCAGCGCACCGTCAGCCAGGCGCGCCTCGACATCGGCCGCCAGAAAATCAAGCAGTATGCGGAGGTCTTCGCCCGCGCGGAGAAGGAGTTCGGCGTGGCGCCCGGCGTCATCACCGCCTTCTGGGGGATGGAGACCGATTTCGGCGCCGTCCAGGGCGATTTCAACACCCGTAATGCACTGGTGACCCTCTCGCACGACTGCCGCCGCCCGCAGCTTTTCCGCCCGCAACTGATCGCCCTGATCGAGATGGTCCAGCACGGCGACCTCAATCCTTCCACCAATACGGGCGCATGGGCCGGCGAGATCGGCCAGGTGCAGATGCTCCCCGAGGATATCATCGCCCACGGCGTCGATGGTGACGGCGATGGCCATATCAACGTCAAGGCCAGTTCGCCTGACGCTATTCTCACGGCCGCAAAATTCATCCAGAGCATGGGCTTCAAGCCTGGCCAGCCGTGGATGCAGGAAGTGCAGCTGCCGGAGAACCTCCCCTGGGACAAGTCCGGCCTCGGCAACGAGATGCCGGCCAGCGAATGGTTCAAGCTGGGCGTCACCCCGCGCGACGGCGTGACCAACTTCGGCAACCTGCCCGCCGCCCTGATCCTGCCGCAGGGTCGCAAGGGGCCGGCCTTCCTGACCTATCCGAACTTCAGCATCTATCTGGAATGGAACCAGTCGTTCATCTACACGACCTCGGCCGCCTATTTCGCAACCCGGCTTTCCGGCGCTCCGACCTATCTGAAGGGCACGCCGGACCAGGGCCTGGACGACACCGGCATGAAGGCGCTGCAGACCAAGCTGGAAGCGCTCGGCCACAATATCGGCAAGGTCGACGGCATCCTGGGGTCTGGCACGCGCCAGGCCGTCCAGAAGGAACAGGCGCGCCTTGGCCAGCCGGCCGACGGCTGGCCGACCCAGACCCTGCTCTCCGCGCTCTGAAATACATCGCCGCCCGAGCGAAATCGGGTGGCGACTCGCGGATCATAGGATTATTCCCTGACCTTGACCGCGAGGGGGATTTTGCATGACAACCGCCGCCATTCCGAAGCCCAGCGCTGCTGCCTGGGCCCTGATCCTTTTGCTCGGGCTGATCTGGGGCGGATCCTTCTTCTTCGCGCGCGTCGCAGTCCTGGAAGTGCCGCCCTTCACCCTCGTCTTCCTGCGCCTGTTCCTGGCAGCAGCGGCGCTGCACATCTATCTGCGCGGCAGGTTCGGGCTCTATGCGACGCTTAGAACCCACTGGCGCTCCTTCCTGGTCATGGGCTTCATCAACAATGCCCTCCCCCATACGCTGATCTTCTTCGGCCAGACCGAGATCGGCGCCGGTCTCGCTTCGATCCTCAACGCGACCACGCCGATCTGGACGGTGCTGATCGCCAATCGCTGGACCGCCGACGAAAAACTGACACCCGCAAAAATCGCCGGCTGCCTTGCAGGTCTTGCCGGGACGGCCGTGCTCATCGGTCCGGGCGTCACGGCGGCCGCGTCCGCGCCACTCTGGGCGCTGGTCCTGCCGATCCTGGCGGCAATCTCCTACGGAGTGGCCGGCACCTACGGCAAACGTTTCCGCGGCCTGCCCGCGCCGGTCAGCGCCACCGGACAGCTCACGGCCTCCAGCCTCATGATGCTGCCCGTGTCGCTGCTCGCCGACCAGCCCTGGGCGTTGCCCACCCCGTCGACGCATGCCGTCCTTGCGATCCTCGCGCTGGCGCTCCTGTCGACCGCCTTCGCCTATCTCCTCTATTTCCGTATCCTGGGGATGGCCGGGGCAACGAATGCCTCTCTGGTTACGCTCGTCGTACCTCCGAGCGCGATCCTTCTCGGCGCGCTTTTCCTCGGCGAAAGATTGGAGGCAACCGACCTCATCGGCATGCTGCTGATCGGTTTCGGCCTGGTCCTGCTCGACGGAAGGCTCCTTCGCAGGCGCAGCAATTCGTTGCCCGGCGCGTCTTAACGGGGCGAAACCATCACGGAATATGTCAGAAGTTAACAGCCGTACACGGGTTTTTAACCCTGCGGAAATTAAGATTAACGCATACTTTACCGATAAAAATCAGTCGTTTACGCGATCATCACCCGGATAAGGTGAACAGACGAACGGCACTGCAGCATAGAAATACGCTTCCCAACCGGCACAAAACCGACATAAAGTCTGCCCGTCAACGCAAGGAGGCAGACATGGGACGTACATACTCTCTCAATGTCTTGGTAGTCAGTGCAGCGTTTGTGTTTGTGGCATCCATGCTCTTCATTTGAGCGCCACCAGTCCGACTACCAGTTCAAGATATCGCATCCACGACCGTTTGATAATCAGCACTTCTGGTGAAAACGCATGCTCCCTTCGTAGGAGCATGCGTTTTTTTCAATCGCTCAGGCGGCAGCGATCCGCGGCGTGCGGATCTGCCGGCGGCCGAGCCGCTGAAGGACCGCGGACACGAGCGGTGCCCGGTTCATCGTGTAGATGTGGAAGTCGCCAAGGCCCCGGCGGATCAGATCCTCGATCTGTTCGGCGGCGATGTCGGCAGCCACGCTCGCGCGATCCTCGGGCTTGTCGTCCAACCCTTCGAAACGGGCATCCAGGAAAGACGGAACCGAGGAACCGCAGCGTCCGGCGAAACGCTTGAGCTGGGTCAGGTTCTGGATCGGCATGATGCCCGGCACGATCGGGATTGCGATGCCGGCGGCGCGGACCTTTTCGAGGTAACGTTCAAAAACGTCGTTGTCGAAGAAGAACTGGGTCAGTGCCCGGGCGGCGCCGGCATCCGCCTTGCGCTTCAGCATTTCGATGTCTGCGCCGAGATCGGCACTTTCCGGATGTTTTTCGGGATAGGCGGAAACGGAAATGTCGAAGCCGCCGAGCTCGGTCAGGCCGCGCACCAGATCCGCCGCGTTGGCGTAACCCTGCGGATGCGGACGATACTCGGTGCCGATACCGCTTGCCGGATCGCCGCGCAGCGCGACTATGTGGCGGATGCCGGCGGCACGGTAATCGGCAACGACCGAATGGGTTTCTTCGCGTGTGGCATCGACGCAGGTCAGGTGTGCAGCGGTCGCAAGCGAGGTTTCGCCGACCAGGCGGCGCACCGTGTTGATCGTCGGCGCCTTGGTCGAACCTCCCGCACCATAGGTGACCGAAACGAACCTCGGATCCCAGAGCGCCAGTTCATCCACCGTATCCCAGAGCTGGCCCTCCATCTCTTCCGACTTCGGCGGAAAGAATTCGAAGGAAACGCTGAAAGTTTCGCTATCGGCGGTCATTGGTTCAGCTCCCTTAAAGGACGGTGTGCGATTGGGTGGATGCATGATGGGCGGCGATCAGCAGGCGGCGGTCGCAGGCGAGCCAGACGGTGGCCGTGAGCCCGCCTTCCTTGCCGGAACCAAGATCGATTGCCTGCTCGACTTCAAGGCCCACCTTCTCGAGCCATTCCGCCATCACCTGATGGGAGAAGCCGAGACGCACATGGGCATGGTCGTTGCGCAGGTATTCGAGCGTATGTGGTGCGAGATCGACGATCAGCAGGCGCCCGCCCGGACGCAGCACGCGGGCCGCCTCGGCAATCGCCAGTTCAGGCTGATCGAGGAAATGCAGCACCTGATGAATGGTGATCAGGTCGAAATCCTGCCCTTCGAGCGGCAGGTTGAGAATATCGCCATGCCGGACCGATGCCTTGACGATCCCGGCCTTGTCGAGATTGGACCGGGCGACGGAGAGCATGTCGCGGCTCGCATCGATGCCAACGGCCCGACGATAGATGTTGGACAGAAGCTGGAGGATCCAGCCGGTTCCGGTCCCGAGATCGAGGAGCGCGTCGACGGGCGCCGGACCGATCAGCTTGAGCAGCGCCGACTCGACGACCGCGTCGCTGATATGCAGGCGCCGGAGCTCGTCCCATTCGGACGCGTTGCGCGTGAAATAGGCCTGGGCGCGTTCGGCACGCAGCCGCTTGACCGTCGTCAGCCGCTCGCTGTCCCTCAGAAGGACCGGATCCTCCTCCGAGGCGGCGGCGAGCAGCGTCCTCACCAGCGTTGCCGCCTTGCCCTCCTGCTTCAGCCGGAAATAGGCCCAAGCGCCCTCCTGATAGCGATCGATCAGCGCCTCTTCGGCAAGCAGCTTCAGATGCCGCGAAATGCGCGGCTGCGACTGGCCCAGAATCTCGGTAAGATCGGTGACGGTCAGGTCCCCGGCAGCGAGAAGCGCAAGCAGGCGAAAGCGCGTCGGCTCGCCTGCCGTTTTCAGTACGTCCACCAGGGTGTCGAGCGTCAGTCCCATTCAGCCGCATCCTTACGCAATCAAGATATAAAGATATGTTTATATCGTTTTGCTGTTCCATGCAAGCGGCAACTGATGGATCCGACGAGGTCGCCTGAAACGCAGAAGGCGGCCGAAGCCGCCCTCTTAAGTTTTGTTGGTGCCAGGAAGATCAGAATTCTTCCCACTCGTCGGCGGATTGCGCGAGAGCCGTGTTTCCGCGGGAGACCGGAGCACGGGCCGGCATCGGACGGCTCGGTGCAGCGGCGACCGGGCGCGAGGCCGGAGCTGCCGGCGCGCGCATGCGGCTTGCCGTCTCGCGAAGCTGGACAGAGGCACTGCCACCGAGCTGGAAGTGCGAGAGGAGATCGCTGAGCTTTCCGCTCTCCTGGGCAAGGCCCGCGCCGGAGGCGTTCATCTCTTCGACCATTGCGGCATTCTGCTGGGTCGACTGGTCCATGTGGTTGACGGCGGTGTTGACCTGAGCAAGGCCGACCGACTGTTCCTGTGCCGCGATTGCGATCGCATCCATGTGACCGTTGACGGTCTGAACCAGTTGCTCGATGACGCTGAGCCCCTCGCCCGTCTCGCTGACGAGCTTGACGCCTTCGCTGACGGCAACCGCCGAGTTGGAGATCAGCGACTTGATTTCCTTGGCGGCGTTCGCAGAACGCTGGGCGAGTTCGCGGACTTCCTGCGCGACGACCGCAAAACCCTTGCCGGCTTCACCGGCGCGGGCCGCTTCGACGCCGGCATTCAGCGCCAGCAGGTTGGTCTGGAAGGCGATCTCGTCGATCACGCCGATGATCTGGCCGATCTGCTGCGACGACTTCTCGATCCGCTCCATGGCGGCAACCGCGTTGCGGACGACCTGGCCCGACTGGTCCGCGCGGGTCCGTGCGTCGCGGACGACGTCGCGAGCCTCGCCGGTGCGCTTGGAGGTCGAAACGACGTTGGCGGTGATCTCCTCGAGTGCTGCTGCCGTTTCTTCCAGCGAAGCGGCCTGCTGCTCCGTGCGCTTGGACAGGTTGTCGGACGCATCGGAGATTTCTCTCGAACCGCTGGTGACGGTGGCGACGGAACTGCCGACGCTGAGCAGCGCCTCGCGCAACTGGCGGACCGAGGTATTGAAGTCGTGGCGCAGGCCTTCGAACTGCGGCGCCAAAGCTTCGTTGACTTCGCAGAGCATGTCGCCGTCGGCCAGACGGCGAAGGTTTGCGGCGAGAGCGCCGGTCGCCTGGGTCAGCTTCGCCTCCGCATCCGCCTCGCTCTGGCGCTGCATTTCGAGGCGCTCGGCTTCCGAGCGACGACGGGTGGCCTCCGCCTCGCCTTCCAGCTGAAGGTTGCGGATGGCGGCTTCGCGGAACACCTCGACCGAACGGGCCATGGCGCCGATTTCGTCCTTGCGATCGGCGTAGGGAATAGCTTCCTCGGTATTGCCGGAGGCAAGGCTCGCCATACGGTCGCCGATCTTGCGGATCGAGCCGGACAGGCTGCGGGCGATGAGAACGCTGAGCGCGATGACCGCGACGATGAAGAAGCCGAGCGACGCGAACATCACCCGCAGGTTGTACGCGGCCAAGGCCGATTTGTCGTCCCCAAGGCTCTTGATATCGGCGGCCGCCTGATCGATCAAGGCGCCGGTATATTCGCGACGCTTGTTCATCGCATTGGTCCAGGCGTCGAAATCGCCAGGAGCTGGCGTATAGCCCTTGTACGTTTCGATACCCTTCAGCGTGTTGGCAATCAGCACGCCGTCGGCGGTCTGCCAATAGGCGTCGAACTTCGCGACGACGTCCGCAGAAGAAAGATTGCGAAACGGCTTTTCGAAGATGCGGGTCTGCTGGCGGCCCTGCATGTAGCGCGCGACTTCTTCGGGGGCGAGCGTGCCGTTCTTGCTATACTGCTGGCCCATGCGGTTGATGATCGCGTAGCCGTTGTTCACCTGAACCAGCGATTGATAACCATCGAGATAACGCGCCAGCTCGCGGTCTTGCGTGAGGCTCGCAACACGGCCGATAATGTCCAGGCCCCGCTCGGAGACCGGGCTTACATATTGCGCCGAGAGAAGCTGATTGGTGTCGCCGGCGTCGATCTTGGCGCGATATTCACCCATGCGCGCATAACGTTCCTCAAGCGACTTGGCGAGGTCACGCAGGCCCGGCTCGCTATAGCCGTTCGCGTCGATCTGCTTGTGGAGTTCGACGACCGTCCTCTGCGCGGCGTCCAGCTTGCTGCGTGCGTCGGGGCGTTGCGCCAGCGGCACGGAACTTTCCAGCGGAATGGCATTCATGAGATCGCCCGCGGCCAGCGCGAGCCTTTCAAGCACCACCGCATGATTCAATTCGCGGTACTGGGCATAGGCATCCAGGCTCGAAAGCGCACCCAGCGTAATGACAGCCAGAAGCGGAATGGACGCAAGAAGCGTCAAAGACGTACGAAAAGGCAAGCGCTCGATGAGACGCAGCATAAATAAATCCTCGAAATGGCCCCGTCGTCATGACAGCGTATAAGGCCCGCAAATCATGGACCTTCCCCGAGGGCGAAACTGCGCCGCAAACTTTGCAATTGTCTTGATTAGACTACACAAGAAATCCCCATAATTTTGGGGGTGCTAGATTTAGCATTTATTAACGCACCCAGAACGCAAAACCCCGGCAAAGCCGGGGTTCTAACTTAGACAATGCTAAAAGATATTAACGAGTCAGGCGCTTGTGGGCCTGGCTGCCAGGGTTGAGCGCATCGGGGCCGAGTCGGCGGACCTTGTCCTGCTCGTAGTCCTCGAAATTGCCTTCGAACCACTCGACATGACCGTCGCCTTCGAAAGCGAGAATATGCGTCGCCAGGCGGTCGAGGAACATGCGATCGTGGCTGATGATGATGGCGCAGCCGGCAAAGTTTTCCAGCGCGCTTTCAAGCGCACCCAGCGTTTCCGTATCGAGGTCGTTGGTCGGTTCGTCGAGGAGCAGAACGTTGCCGCCGGCCTTCAGCATCTTGGCGAGGTGAACGCGGTTGCGCTGGCCACCCGAAAGATTGCCGACCTTCTGCTGCTGGTCACCGCCCTTGAAGTTGAAGGCACCGCAATAGGCACGGGAGTTCATGTCGAACTTGCCGAGCTTGATGATTTCGGCGCCGCCGGAGATCTCTTCCCAGACGGTCTTGTTGCCATCAAGCGCATCGCGACTCTGGTCGACATAACCGAGATGGACGGTGTCGCCGATCCGGATCGAACCGGCATCCGGCGTTTCCTGGCCGGTGATCATCCGGAACAGCGTCGTCTTTCCGGCGCCGTTCGGGCCGATAATGCCGACGATGCCGCCCGGCGGCAGCTTGATCGACAGGTCGTTGATCAGCGTGCGGCCCTCGAAGCCCTTGGTGATGCCTTCCATCTCGATGACCACCTGGCCGAGACGCTCGCTGACCGGGATGATGATCTGCGCGTCGCCGGGACGCTGCTTTTCAGCCGCTTCCACCAGCTGTTCGTAGGATTTGATACGCGCCTTGGACTTTGCCTGACGCGCCTTCGGGCTGGATGCGATCCATTCCTGCTCGCGGCTGATCGCCTTCTGGCGGCCTGCCTCTTCCCGGTTTTCCTGCTGCATGCGCTTGGCTTTGGCGAGCAGGTAGGCCGAGTAATTGCCTTCGTAGGGAATGCCGCGGCCGCGGTCGAGTTCGAGGATCCAGCCGGTGACGTTGTCCAGGAAGTAGCGATCGTGGGTGATCATCATCACGGCGCCCGGATAGTCGCGCAAGTGCTTTTCGAGCCAGGCGATGGTTTCGGCGTCCAGATGGTTGGTCGGTTCGTCGAGCAGCAGCAGGTCCGGCTGCGACAGGAGAAGGCGGCAGAGAGCAACGCGGCGGCGCTCACCGCCCGACAGGCTGGTGACCTCCGAATCGCGCGGCGGGCAGCGCAGTGCCTCCATGGCCATCTCGACCTGGCTTTCCAGATCCCAGAGGTTCTGGCTGTCGATGACGTCCTGAAGCTTGGCGCCCTCTTCCGCTGTCTCGTCGGAATAGTTCATCATCAGTTCGTTGTAGCGGTCGAGGACGGCCGTCTTCTTGGCAACGCCCACCATGACGTTCTCAAAAACGGTCTTGGTCTCGTCGAGATGCGGTTCCTGCTCGAGATAGCCGACGGTCGCGCCTTCGGCGAGCCAGGCTTCGCCCGTATATTCCTTGTCCTGACCCGCGATGATGCGCAGCACGGTCGACTTACCGGCGCCGTTCGGGCCGAGGATACCGATCTTGGCATCCGGGTAGAAAGACAGATTGACGTTCTCAAGGATTTTCTTGGCGCCGTAGGACTTGTTGAGTCCCGACATGTGATAGATGAACTGACGTGCCATGGATAAAAGTGCTCCGGGGGGATTTCGGTTTGCCGCTATGTAGGCGAATTGGGAGCCGGGAGCAATGCGCGAACGGTCGAGGGAGCGAGGATGTTCGACGAAACGAGGCGGTTTTCGAGCCCGACGGGCGCGAACCTTGCCTATCATTACCAACCGGCGACTGAGCCGGCCAACGCCATCCTGCTGATCTCGCACGGGCTTGCCGAGCATTCCAGGCGTTATAAGGCTTTTGCCGAGACGATGGCCGGCCACGGCTTCCATGTCTACGCCTTCGACCATCGCGGCCACGGCGAGACGACGGCGCCGGACGCGCCGATCGGCCGCTTTGCCAGGTACGACGGCGTCGATCTGGTGCTGGACGACGTCAAGGCCATGCGTGACATGGCGGCAACCGCCCATCCCGGCCTGCCGGTGCTGCTCTTCGGCCACTCCATGGGCGGCCTGATCGCGCTCAACGCGGCCGTCGATTATCCCGAAAGCTTCGATGCGGTTGCGGTCTGGAATTCCAACTTCCATCCAGGCCCGGCGGGCCGCGCCGCGCAGGTGATCCTGCGCATCGAAAAGGCCCTGAAAGGCTCCGATGTGCCGAGCGGACTTCTGCCGAAACTGACCTTTGGCGCCTGGGGGAAATCGATTGCCGGCCACCGGACGGAATTCGACTGGCTGAGCCATGACCAGGATGTCGTCGACGCCTATATCGCCGATCCGCTCTGCGGTTTCGACGCCAGCGTCTCGCTCTGGCTCGACCTCTTCGAACTGACCTTCCGTGCGCCGAAGATGATTGATCGGCTGGCGAAAACCTTACCCGTTCACCTGATCGGCGGTGCGGAGGACCCGGCAACCAATCGCGGCCGCGAAATCCTGTGGCTCTCGGAGCATTTCAAGCGCAACGGCTTTTCGAACGTCACGACCAAGATCTGGCCCGGCACGCGCCACGAAACGCTGAACGATACGGTGCGGGGCCGCGCCACCGCCGAGTTCGCCGCCTGGGCCAGGGCCGCCCTGCCCGTCCCGGCGCCGGCGGTCTGAATCGACAGTCCACATAAAACGGCCCGTCATATCAAACGGCCCCGCATATCAAACGGAATGAGTTCATGACATTTAATCAAGTGCTTCCGGAACCGGTCCCAGCTATAGAAAATCCATGAATTCGTCGCCCGCAAGCCTTGCCGCATCAGCCCCGAACCGGATCGTCAACGGCCTTGGCCTGATGATCGTCGCGATGCTGATCGCCCCTTTCATCGACATCTTTTCCAAACTTGCGACCGATACCGCATCGCCCACCTTCATTACCGCAGCCCGCTTCGTCTTCCAGGCGCTCTGCATGCTGCCGATCGTGCTCTGGAATGGATATTGGCGGACATTCTCCTGGCGACTCAGCGTCTTCCATGCGATCCGCGCGAGCCTCATCACCGTCTCGATGGTCTGCTTCGTGGCGACGCTGGCGGTCATGGAAGTAGCCGATGCCATCGCCATCTTCTTCGTCGAGCCGATCATCCTGACGGTGCTTTCCAGCATCTTCCTCAAGGAGACCATCGGCTGGCGGCGTTATACCGCCTGCGCGGCCGGTTTCGTCGGCGCCATGATCGTCATCCGTCCCAGCTTCCAAGAGATCGGTTTCGTGGCGCTGCTGCCGATCGTCACCGCCTTCTGCGTGGCGATCTTCGCGATCCTGACCCGGGCGCTGGCGCATCGCGAAGATCCCTGGTCGATGCAGTTCCAGATGGCGCTCTGGGGAATTCCGATCTCCGCCGCCCTGCTCTTTGTCGGCGACCGGACCGGGATCGCGTTCCTGGCGCCCTCCATGCCGGACTGGACGACCCTGCTGTGGCTCGTGGGCGTCGGCGCGTTCGCAGCCCTGTCGGGCATCCTTGCCGTCTATGCCTATCGGGCCGCGCCGGCATCCGTGATCGCGCCGCTGCAATATTTCGAGATCGTTTCGGCGACGCTGTTCGGCTGGCTGGTCTTCGGCGACTTCCCCGATCCGGTCAAATGGCTCGGCATTTCGATCATCATCGGCTCCGGCCTTTATATCATCTGGCGCGAACGCCGCGTCGCCTCCATGAAGCCGGTAACCACTGCCGCCAAGTCAACCGTGACCCCGTGACATGACCCAGACATCCAAGAAACCACCGCTTACCGGCATCCGCGTCATCGAACTCGCCCGCGTCCTTGCCGGTCCCTGGGCCGGGCAGATGCTGGCGGATATGGGCGGCGACGTCATCAAGGTGGAAAATCCCGATGGCGGCGACGATACCCGCGCCTGGGGTCCTCCCTTCGTCGAAGGCAAGGACGGTGAAAACCTGTCGGCCGCCTATTACCACTCCACCAATCGCGGCAAGCGCTCGATCGCCGTCGATCTGAAGACCGAGGAAGGCCAGGACATCGTCCGCCGGCTGGCGGCGACCGCCGACGTGCTAATCGAGAACTTCAAGCTCGGCGGCCTCGTCAAATACGGCCTCGACTACGAGAGCCTGAAAAAGATCAATCCGAAGCTGATCTATTGCTCGATCACCGGTTTCGGCCAGAACGGCCCCTACGCCAATCTTGCCGGCTACGACTATATCGTCCAGGGCATGTCGGGCTTCATGTCGATCACCGGAGAACCGGACGGCCAGCCCATGAAGGCGGGCGTGGCCATCGCCGACATCTTCACCGGCATCTATGCTGTAACAGCCATCCAGGGCGCGCTGATCCATGCGATGAAGACCGGTGAAGGCCAGCATGTCGACATGGCGCTGCTCGACGTCCAGGCCGGCATCCTCGCCAACCAGAACATGAACTACCTGGTTTCGGGCGAGGCACCGGTGCGGCTCGGCAATGCCCATCCGAACATCAGCCCCTACGAGGTCGTGCCCGCAGAGGACGGCCACCTGATCCTCGCGGTCGGCAATGACGGCCAGTTCCGCCGCCTCTGCCGTATTCTCGGCATCGAGCAAGTCGCCGATGACGAGCGTTTCGCCACCAACAAGGCACGCGTCGCCAACCGCGTCGAGGTGCGCCGGCTGATTCTAGCGCAGACGTCGAAATGGAAAAAGGCCGAGCTGCTTGCCGCCTGTGGCGACAATGCCGTGCCGGTCGGGCCGATCAACTCGATCGCCGAAATGTTCGACGACCCGCAGGTCAAGGAACGCGGGCTTCGAATCGATCTCGAAGCGGCCGACGGCACGGTCATTCCGGGCGTGCGCAGTCCGATCGTGCTCTCCGAAACGCCGCTTGCCTATCACCGGCCGAGCCCCGCACTCGGCGAACATACCGCAGACGTTCTGGCGGAACTCGATCACATCGAAAAAGAGGGGAGAGACATATGAACACCGTCATGAAGACCGGAGGGCAGCTCATCGTCGAGGCGCTGAAGGCGAACGGCGTCAAGCGCATCTCCTGCGTTCCGGGCGAAAGTTATCTCGCCGTGCTCGACGCGCTGTATGAAAGCGGCATCGAGGTCCTCGTCTGCCGCCAGGAAGGCGGTGCCGCGATGATGGCCGACAGCTGGGGCCGCCTCAGCGGTGAGCCGGGCATCTGCATGGTGACCCGGGGTCCCGGCGCCACCAATGCCTCGGCCGGTCTGCACATCGCCAGGCAGGATTCGATCCCGATGATCCTCTTCGTCGGCCAGATCGGCCGCGACATGAAGGAGCGCGAGGCCTTCCAGGAAGTCGAATACCGCCGCGCCTTCACCGAATTCGCCAAATGGGTCGGCGAGATCGACGACGCCCGCCGCATTCCCGAATTCGTCACCCGCGCCTTTGCGGTCGCCACCTCCGGCCGCCCCGGCCCGGTCGTGCTGACGCTGCCCGAAGACATGCTGGTAGATGAAGTCGAGGCCGTCGACGCGCGCGCCTACATGCCGGTGGAAAGCCACCCCGGCAAAAGCCAGATCGCCGCATTCGAAACCCTGCTCAAGAACGCCGAGCGTCCGATGTTCATCCTCGGCGGCACCCGTTGGAGCGAGCAGGCGGTTGCCGATTTCCAGGATTTCGCCAACCGCTTCAAGGTGCCCGTCGGCTGCTCCTTCCGCCGCCAGATGCTGTTCGATCACCTGCACCCGTCCTATGCGGGCGATGTCGGCATCGGCATCAACCCGGTGCTCGCCAAGGCGGTCAAGGAGGCGGACCTGCTGGTGCTGCTCGGCAGCCGCATGTCGGAAATGCCCTCCTCCAGCTACACGCTGATCGACATCCCCTATCCGAAACAGAAGCTCGTCCATGTCTTCCCCGATCCGGAGGAACTCGGCCGCATGTACCGGCCCGACCTTCCGATATGCGCCGCTCCGGCGGAATTCGTCGCCGCGCTGAAGGACCTCGAACCGCCGGCCGCCCCGCTCTGGGCCGAACGGAAATCGGCGCTGCACGACGCCTATCTGAAATGGTCGACACCGCCCGAAACCGGCCCCGGCGCCGTGCATATGGGTCCCATCATGCAATGGATCGAGGAAAACGTTCCGGACGACGCGATCTTCACCAATGGCGCCGGCAATTACGCCACCTGGCTGCATCGCTTCCATCGCTTCCGGAAATACAACACCCAGTCCGCCCCGACCTCCGGCTCGATGGGCTATGGCCTGCCGGCGGCCGTTGCCGCAAAGCAGCTGTTTCCGGAGCGTGAAGTCGTCTGCTTTGCCGGCGACGGCTGCTTCATGATGCACGGCCAGGAATTCATCACCGCCGTGCGCTACGGCCTGCCGATCATCACGGTGCTGGTGAACAACGGCATCTACGGCACGATCCGCATGCACCAGGAGCGGGAATATCCGGGCCGCGTCAGCGCCACCGACCTCGTAAACCCGGATTTCGTCGCCTATGCCAAGGCTTTTGGCGGACATGGGGAACTGGTCGAGAAGACGGAAGAGTTCGGCCCGGCCTATGAGCGGGCGCGCGCCAGCGGCAAACCCTCGATCATCGAGGTCAGGCTAGACCCGGAAGCGATCACGCCGGCTAGAACGCTGACCCAGATCAGGGAGAAGGCTTGAGCGATACGCTCCAACCCTCATTCCTGTGCTTGTCACAGGAATCCAGCCACCGCGCGCCTGCGCCGTGAAGGGGAGTATCTTGAAATAAATGAATCTTTTGCGCCCAAGGACCTGGGGGCGCTGGATTCCTGTGACAAGCGCAGGAATGAGGGAGGCTGGCGACGCAGCCTCCCATGCAACCCTTAGATCGCAGCCGTGACGATGAACTCGACCTTGTACTTCGGCGCAGCGAGCTTGGCTTCGCTGGTGGCGCGGGCCGGCGGGTTGGCCGGATCGATCCAGGCTTCCCATACGGCATTCATTTCACCGAAATAGGCGATGTCCGAGAGGTAGATGATCGTCTGCAGGATCTTCGACTTGTCGGAACCGACGGTTGCCAGCAGGCGGTCAACTTCGGCGAGCGCGTCCTTGCACTGGTCGGTGACACTCTCACCTTCGCCGACCTGACCGGCGAGATAGATGGTGTTGCCGTGGACGACGGCGGCGCTCATGCGGGCGGCCGGCTCGATACGCTGGATGCTCATGGAATTCTCCTCAAAAAAATTGAGCTTGGGAAAAGACCCCGCGCAAAAGGCACGAGGCCGTGGAAAATCTTCAGCCGCGCAGATGCTGGCTCTTTTCGTAGATCGCCGTCGAACGGGCGCCGGACCGGCAGAAGCCGAGCATCGGGCGCGGGAACTCGTCCAGCACATCGACCATCGCCTTGACGCCCTGTTCGTCGACGCCCATGCGGCCGACCGGGATGTGGCTGATGTCAAGGCCAAGTTCCTTGGCGCGGGCTTCGATCTCGGCGAAATGCGGCTGGCCCGGCTCCTCGTCGTCAGGGCGATGGCAGACGACCGACTTGAAGCCCATGGCCTTGATCTGATCGAGATCCTCGACGGTGATCTGGCCGGTGACGGAATACTCGTCGTTGATCTGGCGGATATCCATGGCTTGAGCCCTCCGTTCTGATTGAGGCGCCAGCATTACGACGGTGCCGCCCGGGCGTCAATCGGGCGACGGCCGCCGGACGGCAGGTCTCAGACGAAGCAGAAGCGCAGTCCGTATTCGACGCTTTCGCCGGGTTTGACGAGGCCGAGTTCTCCGTTTGTCGCCAGTTCCTGGCGGCTTGCCAGGCGATGCGAAACCGGCTCTATCCCCAGCACATGCGCCGGCGCCTTCTGGTTCCGCCAGACCTGCAGATGGGGAAGCGTATCTGTCCTGAATTTCACCTTCAGCGTCAGTCCGCCGATCGCCGCGATAGGACCGAGCGCGATTTCGGCCCACTGCTCGCCCTCGACGGCCGCCGGGACGCAGAATATACCGCCGGTCTCGCCGCCAAAGGTCCAGGGGAAGCCACCATTGTCGAGCATCGCGCCGCTCAGCCGGACCCCGTCATCGAACAGCCAGGCGCCGATATTCATATGGTACATGTGCACCCGCGCGAATGGCTTCGAACCGGTATTGGTGACCTTGTCCGACAGGCTTACCTCGCCCGTCGCCCCGTCGATCCGCCAGTGGCGTTCCAGCAGCGCCGTCTCGCCGGTCGCAAGGGTCAGCGGCACCCGCGCACGGCACTCCGCATCCGGCCCCTGCGCATCCCAGAACAGGATTTCGGCGGGGTGGGAGGAGAAGGATCCGTGCAGCGGGTATTTCCGCCCGTCAGAAGCGCCTTCGATCGCCGCGGGGTGGCGAATGTGGTCCGGCCCGCAGGTGAAGAGAAAGCCTTCGAGCGAGTGATCGATTCGCGGATCGCCATCGTCCGGAATGGCCCGGCCCGGAGCAAGGTCGACATCGCCGACAAAGCAGCCTCCGATATCGAGAACGGAGCTCTCGTCGAGGAAAATCCTCGGCCCGTTGGCGGCGGAAAAAGCCTTCATAATCATTCCCTTCACGGTTTCGTCAAAACTTCTAACCGATCGTGAAGTGAATTTAACGGTGTGTTCATGACGAATTCACTTTTTCCACACTACGGTCAAATTTAACTTGTCAGTGGCGACAGGCGAACGGGCGGGAACCAATGTCCGATTTCCCGATTACGTTTAAGTAGGAAACAAGGAAGTCGGTGACATCGTGAAGCGGCTATTTTTTGCATGCGCAAGTCTGGTTATCTTGACCGCGGCACAGGGAATTCCCTCCGCCGAGGCGCAGAACCGCTACGGCCGCTACCCTTCCGAAACAATGCTCGTCGCTCCCGACGGCTCGATCCTGGACTACGTGCCCGACCGCGGCGATGTCGTCATCAGCCGCGACAGCATGGGGCGCCGCGTGCTGATCGACCATTTCGGCAATGTCGTCGCGACCGAGATCCGCGGAGAAACCTATCGCCCCAGCCGGAACCAGGAATATCCGCCGGTGCCGGGCGGCTACCGGTCCCTGCGGGATACGGGCGGTTACCAGCAGGGTGCAGGCGGTTATCGCGACTACCGCGAATACCGGCAGGGCGAACCCGGGGCGATCACCGGCGGGATCCCCGGACAAGGCTCGGTAACCCGCATGCCGCTCGACGAGGGCTTCCCCGAAGCCGATTCGGGCTATCCGCAGGAGGCTTCGATCGAGCAGGACCAGCGGCCTGCGGAAACGCTTCTGCCGCAGAAGCCGATCATCACCGTCACCAAGAAACCGCAGGCGGAGATCGCGGCGCTTCAGGTCTTTCTCGATCGTGAAGGCATTTCCCCTGGCGTCATTGACGGCCATCTCGGCGACAACGTCAACAAGGCGATCGCCGCCTGGCAGGAAATGACCGGCGAGACGCTCGATCCGAACAATTCCGAGGACATCATGCAGAGGCTGACCTATTCGGGCGGCCTGCCGATCGTCGACTACACGATCACGCCGGCCGACGCCGCCGGTCCCTACGTCGCGTCGATCCCGGAAGACTATGCCCACAAGTCGCAGCTGCCGGCCATGTCCTATACATCCGTGACGGAGAAGCTAGCGGAGCAGTTCCACATGGACGAGAACTATCTGAAGGCGCTCAATCCGGGCGTCGATTTCACCATTCCCGGCTCGACCATCAAGGTCATCAATCCCGGTCAGCCGAAGGCCGGCCAGGTCACCCGCATTCTCGCCGACAAGGCGCGGAAACAGGTCTTCGCTTACGGCGCGGACGGACGCCTGATCGCCGCCTATCCGGCCACCATCGGCTCGACCGACACGCCTTCGCCGACCGGAACCCACACGGTCGAACGCATCGCGCTCGATCCCGGTTACACCTACAATCCGAAGATCAATTTCAAGCAGGGCAACAACGACCAGATCCTGCAGATCCCGCCAGGTCCGAACGGCCCGGTCGGTACGGTCTGGATTGCGCTCTCGAAGCCCACATACGGCATCCACGGCACGCCGGAACCCTCCAAGATCGGCAAGACCAACAGCCACGGCTGCGTCCGCCTGACCAACTGGGATGCGAGGGAACTCGCCAAGATGGTCAAGCCAGGCACAACGGTCGAATTCACCGAGTAAGATCCCGGACACCACATCAGCCGTCGGCACCCGCGGCCGACGGCTTTTTGTTTGCCTGAAAATCTGGCTTCGGGCAAAAGAGGCTCCGGTTTTCGAAAGACATATACATCGGCGGTGGATGGAATGGACTTCCCGACGAGACTGAAAGGCGCCCTGTCCCTCCTCTTCGGACGCGGGGATGACGCAGCCGTCTGCTCCTTTTGTGGTGAGAATCGCAGAACCGTCGAAATGATCATTGCCGGTCCGGCAGCCACTGCGATCTGCAATCGTTGCGTCTTCGTCTGCAACCAGGTCCTGCTTGAAAATTCAGGCCCGCCTGGTTTCCGTCGCCATGCCGAACAAGCGCATGAAAACACGATCGCAATCCCGCTCGCCCATGACGAAGTCCTCCTGGGCGCTCCCGAACGGGTCGCGCTCGAGCAAATGCTGCATGTCCTCGTCGAGTCGCTCCCACAAAGCAGATTGATCGGCTGGAGCTATATGCATTCGCAGGACCGCTTCGACCTGCTGACGGTGGAGATCCTGACGACATCGGGGATGCCGACTGGTGAAATCAGCAGCCTCGCCCAGCAGAACTGGCGCCGGATGCGCGACCGGTTCATCGCCGCGCGCAACATCCCGGCCAATCGGGAAGAGCCGGACCTTATCGCAACGGCAGCCGCGGCGACCCAGGCGGCCAGTTCATATGCAAAGGCGGTCGGCTCTTTCGAACCGACCGCCTCCTAACCAAGTCTTGGACCGAACAGAAGTCGGAGGATATCAGGCGGCGTAGCGGCCCAATCCGAAGAGGCGCGACGCGACAGACCGGGTGATCTTGACCGGCATGAGACGCATGACTTCCTGCGCGTAGGACCGGGCGTTTTCCTTCGCCTTGTCGATATTGCTGACCTTGGCCGGATCGAGCGTGTGGAGCGTTCCGCCAGTCTCGAAGAGTTCCTTGAAGGCGATTCGTTCGCCGATCGGCGTATCGAGGACATGCACGCCGCGGGCGGCCAGGAGACCCTTGATGGTCAGCAGCGCCTTGGTGGTGACCATGGACGTCACCCGCGTCAGCACCACCGAATGCGGGATCACCAGACCGGCCCTCTCCTTCATGTAGGAGAGAAGGTCGAGGATCTGCGCGGCACCCTTGGCGTCCATGGCCGAACCCTGGACCGGGATCATCACATGGTCGGAAAGGCCGATCGCAGTGGTGACCAGCGCATCACGGGCGCCGGCGAGATCGATGATGAAATAGTCGGTGCGCGATGCCATTTCCCGAAGATGACATTGCAGCGATGCCAGCGTGACTTCCGACACCACGTCTATGTTGCGCACGGCGCCGGAGGTCTCGAACCACTGGCTGATCCAGCGCTGCGGGTCGGCATCGATGACGGTGACGCGAAATCCCTGATGGGCAAGTTCGGTGGCGAGCAGGAGTGCCGCGGTCGTTTTTCCGGCTCCACCCTTGGCGTTGGCAAAGGAAATTACTGGCATTGTCGGTCCTCGAACTAGTCTTGAGCCACATCGCTCACGAGGACACCGGGAAGCATGGTGTCATGAGCGCCATCCTTTCCAAACATGGTTAACGAATTGCAAATTTGAGCACCACTAATATCACTCAGGAGATTTAGCTTTTGGCTCTAAAATGCGGAAAAGCCCGGAGGTTTCGGCCTCCGGGCCTTCGTTAACGCCGGTTTTGCAACCGTACGGAAGTCTTAAAAGCAGTCGAGGAAAAGCGCCTTTGTGTTCTCCATCGTCATGGTGACGGGGTTGCCGCCGCAGCTCGGGTCCTCCATCGCCATGGCCGTCAGCTCATCGATTCGGTCGGGCTTGATTCCCATCGCCGTCAGATTGTCCGGCACGCCGAGTTCGGAGCGCAGCGACAGGACGTAATCGTAGAACCCGTCGAACCCGCCGGCGATGCCGAGATAGGCCGCGGCGCGCGCGATCTTCTCCTCGATCGCAGGACGGTTGAAGCGCAGCACCGGCGGCATGACGACCGCGTTGGTCATGCCGTGATGGGTGTTGTAGACCGCCCCGATCGGATGCGACAGCGAATGGATGGCGCCGAGCCCCTTCTGGAAGGCGACGGCGCCCATGGCCGCAGCCGACATCATGTTGGTGCGGGCTTCGAGATCCGCCCCGTCCTTGTAGGCGCGCGGCAGGAATTCCTTGACGAGCCGCATGCCTTCGAGCGCGATCCCGCCGGACATCGGGTGGTAGAAGGGCGACGAATAGGCTTCCAGGCAGTGGGCAAAGGCATCCATGCCGGTGCCGACGGTGATCACCTTAGGCATGCCCATCGTCAGCTCCGGATCGCAGATGACGACGCCCGGCAGCAGTTTCGGATGGAAGATGATCTTCTTCACATGGGTGACGGAATTGGTGAGCACCCCTGCCCGGCCGACTTCCGAACCGGTGCCGGCCGTGGTCGGCACCGCGACGATCGGCGCGATCTTCGAGGCGTCGGCACGGGTCCACCAGTCGCCGATATCCTCGAAATCCCAGACCGGCCGCGCCTGACCGGCCATGAAGGCGATCAGCTTGCCAAGATCGAGGCCGGAACCGCCGCCGAAGGCGACGACGCCATCATGGCCGCCCTCTTTGTAGGCCTTCACGCCGGCTTCGAGATTGTTCTCGTTCGGGTTCGGATCGACGTCGGCAAAGATCGCCCGGCCGAGGCCTGCCTCTTCCAGCACGTCGAGCGCATGGCCGGTGATCGCCATCGAGGCCAGTCCCCGGTCGGTGACCAGAAGCGGCTTCTTGAGGCCGAGCGTCTTGCAGGCATCCGCCAGTTCCTTGATCCGTCCGCGGCCCAGCTTGACGGCGGTCGGATAGCTCCAGTTCGCGACGATATTCATTTCGTGACCTTCTTGAGGTGGTAGGATTTCGGGCGGGTCAGGTTGTGGAAGCCGAGGACGGAGAGCGAGCCGCCGCGCCCGGTTTCCTTGACGCCGGTCCAGACCAGCGCCGGGTCGAGATAATCGGCGCGGTTCATGAACACCGTACCGGTTTCGAGCTGGCTGCCGATCCGGTTGGCGCGTTCGACGTCCGGCGTCCAAAGCGATGCCGTCAACCCGTAGCGGCTGTCGTTCATGTAGCCGATCGCTTCGTCGTCAGTCTTCACCTTCATGATACCGACAGCCGGGCCAAAAGTCTCCTCGCGCATGATATCCATGGAATGGTCGACATCGACCAAAACCTGGGGCGCGAGATAGGCGCCGCCGTCGTCGGCCGGGAAAAGCTTCGGATCGACGAGTGCCCTGGCGCCGCTTGCGACCGCATCCGCGATCTGCTGGCGCACCACCTTGGCGAAGCGCTTGTTGGCCATCGGCCCGAGCGTGGTTTCCTTGTCGAGCGGATTGCCGAGCTTGTAGTTCGACACCCAGGCGACCGACTTCTCGACGAAGGCGTCGTAGAGCGACTCGTGCACGTAGATACGCTCGATGCCGCAGCAGCACTGGCCGGAATTATAGGTCGCGCCGTCCATCAGCGTATCGACGGCGGTGTCGAGATCGGCGTCATCCATGACGTAACCCGGATCTTTCCCGCCGAGCTCAAGGCCGATGCCGGTGAATGTGCCGGCAGCGGCGCGCTCGATCGACCGTCCGCCCTCGACGGAGCCCGTGAAATTGATGAAGTTGAACAGGCCTTCGGAAATCAGCTTGGCCGACGTCGCGTGGTCGAGGAAGACATTCTGGAAGACGTCCTCCGGAACGCCGGCCTCGACGAAGGCGCGCACCATGCGCTCGCCGACCAGCAGCGTCTGGGAGGCATGCTTGATGACGACCGCATTGCCGGCCATCAGCGCCGGCGCGACCGTGTTGATCGCCGTCATATAGGGATAGTTCCAGGGCGCGATGACGAACACGACGCCATGCGGCTCCCGTTCGATACGGCGCTCGAAGGAGGCGCTATCCTCGACACGCAAAGGCGCAAGCGCATCGGCCGCGATCGACGCCACATAGTTGGAGCGCTCGTTGAACCCCTTGAACTCGCCGCCGTAACGCACTGGCCGGCCCATCATCCAGGCAAGCTCCGGCACCACCTCGTCGACCATCTCGTTGAGGCGCGCCACGCCTTTCAGCACGAGCTGGACACGCTCCTCGAGCGGCCGCTTAGCCCATGCCTTCTGCGCATGCCGAGCGCGGCCAACGGCCTCCGCCGCGGCCTCCGGCGACATGGCCGGACGTTCGGCATAGACCGAGCCGTCGACCGGCGAGATACATTGGATCATCGTCATTGATATATACTCCAGAAATTCAACAGGCCCGAAGGTTTAACAGGCCCAAATGTTTAGCAGGCAAGGGTGCGAACATGGCCGGCATCGCCATAGGCAAGGATTGCGCGATCGCGCGTGATGATTGTCAGGTCGTTTTCGCGGGCGGTAGCAATCAGAATGCGGTCCGTGGGGTCGTTATGGATGGGTTGCGGGAGGAAGGAAGCCTCGATTAAAGCCGATTGGGATATATCCATAATATCAGCGCCAATCATCTTGCGCGCGTCGTTAAACCAGGCTGCTGCATTTTTAGCTGTCGGCAATCGACCTTCGCTGACCAACATTCCGATCTCCCATGCCGACATCGATGAAATAACCAAAGCTCCATTCCGTGCGCGATTCTCGCTGAGAACCGTATTGGCGTCTCGACCGAGCGGAGCACCGTTCGCAAGCCAAATGACGGCGCACGTGTCCAATAGGTATCGATCAATCATCCTCGTAGACTTTACCCCAATCGGGATCGACAGGCGCTGTCAGGTCAAGATCCGGAGGGATCGTCATCGTTCCCTTCATGCAACCGTAGGCGGGATGCAATTCTATCAGGGTGCCGTCATCCTTTTCCATCCAGCGCTTGCCATCCTTGTAGATGATGTCGGCTTCCGTAAACATCTTCACGGGACGTTCGGGCGGCGGCAGCCGGAGCTCATAGGCCGCCTGTTTGCTCTCCGACAAGCCTGCCATCTCACCACGCCGATGAGCTGCAACCTCATTGAGATCTAGCCCGAGAAAGGCCGAAATCCGGTCCTGCTCTTCCGCGCTCATCTTCCGCTCACCGTTCAGCATGCGCGAGACCGCGCTGGGATCGAGCTCCATGAAGCGCGCCATATCCCGCAACGAACTGCCTTTTTCAGCCAGCTTTTCATAAAACCAGGCGCTGTCGATCGCTCCCATGACCGTCTCCGGATTGCCGTCATCGCAACCATAGCACGATGCGATGAAGACAACAATCGCATCACTTTTGTTGCGATTATCTCAAGCTCTCTCGAACCCCCGTGCCACTTCCCAATCCGTCACGCGGCGGTCGTATTCCTCCTGCTCCCACTGGCCGGCGCGGACATAGTGGTCGATGACGTCGTCGCCGAAGGCGGAACGCAGAAGTTCCGATCCGTTCATTAGATCGACCGCATCGCGCAAGGTTTTCGGGATTTCGCGAATATCCTTGCCGCCGTAGGCATCGCCGACGAAGGCCGGTTCCAGCGCCATCTTCTTCTCGATGCCGTCGATTCCGGCAGCGATCAGCGCCGCCATGGCGAGATAGGGGTTGAGATCGGAACCGCCGACGCGGCATTCGATGCGGATCCCCTTGGTCGCCTCACCGCAGAGACGGTAGCCGGCGGTGCGGTTGTCCTTCGACCAGACGGCCTTGGTCGGCGCGAACGTGCCGGCCATGAAACGCTTGTAGGAATTGATGTAGGGCGCCAGGAAATAGGTAATCTCGCCAGCATGGCTGAGCAGCCCGGCGATATAATGTTTCATCAGTTCCGACATGCCGTGCTCGCCGTCCTTGTCGAAGAACAAAGACGTCTTGCCGTCGGCGCTCCACAGCGACTGGTGGATGTGGGACGAGCTGCCGGCAGCCGAATAGTTCCACTTGGCGAGGAAGGTGATCGCCTTCCCCTTGCCCCAGGCGATTTCCTTGCACGCGTTCTTGATGATCACGTGCCGGTCGGCCATGGTCAGCGCGTCGGCGTAGCGGACGTTGATTTCCTCCTGGCCGGCCGAAGCCTCGCCCTTGGAGTTCTCCACCGGAATGCCGGCGCCCTGCAGCCCGGTGCGGATCGCCCGCATCACCTCTTCTTCCTTGGTGGTCTGGAAGATGTGGTAGTCCTCGTTGTAGCCGCTCGCCAGCTTGAGATTGCGGTAGCCGCTCTCGCGGGCCTGCTCGTAGGTCTGGTCGAACAGGAAGAATTCGAGTTCTGTCGCCATGAAGGCGGACATCCCCATGTCGGCGAGCCGCTGGACCTGTCTCTTGAGGATGGCGCGCGGCGAATGCGGCACCTCTTCATGGGTGTGGTGGTCGAGCACGTCGCAAAGCACCAGCGCCGTGCCTTCGAGCCAGGGCAGCTTCCTGAGCGTCGCGAGATCCGGCTTCATCGTATAGTCGCCGTAGCCCTGTTCCCAGCTGGTCGCCTTGTAGCCGGAAATGGTCTCCATCTCGATATCGGTGGCAAGCAGATAGTTGCAGCTATGGGTCTCCTGATAGGCGCTCTCGACGAAATATTCCGCCTGGAACCGCTTGCCCATCAGGCGGCCCTGCATGTCCACCTGGGCGGCGATGATCGTATCGATGCGGCCATCGGCGACATCGCGTTTCAGATCGTCGAAGGAGTAAATCGGGGTCATGCCTCACATCCGTTTCAAAGGGGTGAACCGCCACAACCTTTGAAGGGTCGTGGCGGCGGGATCATAGGGGCGTCAGCCCGGTTGCGCTTATTTCTCTCCGACAGCCGCTTCCGCAGCAGCGATCTCGGCCTGCCGCTTGGCGATGGCCTCGCCGATCGGCGGTCCCATGAAGCGCCGGTTCTCGAAGGCGAACCATACGATTCCGGTGAGCACCAGGAAGCCGACGGTGATTTCGAGCGCCCAGTCGTTCGGCGGCTGGATGCCGATGAAGAAGATGACGATCATCGAGATGATCGCCAGGACGGCGATCAGCCTGTAGACCGGAATACCCATGTTCCAGGGTCCCATCTTCGGCCATTTCGCCGTGCCGATCGTGAAAAGACCGAGCGCGATGGGCAGGGCGAAGGACAGGAACAGGAAGATGACCGTGCAAGACACGACGATCGAATAGGCCGGCGTGCCGGCAATGGTGATCGCCGAGGTGAACCAGACGAACAGGACAGCGAGGATGGAGCCGGTCCAGATTGCCGCGACGGGCGAACGGTATTTCGGGCTGACCTTGGCGAGCACCGACGACGCAGGCAGGCCCTTGTCGCGCGAGAAGGCGAAGATCATCCGCGATAGCGAGGTGACGGTCGCCAGTCCGCAAAGCAGCTGAGAAATGAAGATCAGGAAATAGAGGATGCTCTTCACGGTAGGGTTCATCTGAGCGTCCATCGCCCAGAAGAACACGTTCCAGCCCTGCTTGGCCGCATCGTCCATGTTGGGGATCATCAGTACGAAGGAGCACAGCATGATGTAGCCGAACACGGCGGACCACACGACCGCCGAGACCATGCCGCGCGGCACGGATTCCGCCGCCTTGACGGTTTCCTCGGATGTGTGGGCCGAGGCGTCATAACCGGTGATCGTGTAGATCGGCAGCAGCAGGCCGAGAAGGAATGCCATCACGCCGGAAACGCTGTTCGGCCAGACGAGCGCCGCCCCCTCCGTGCCGGTATAGTTTGCGAAGGTGAAGAGCCGCGCGAAATCGAAGCCGGGGGCTGCGATAAGGCATGCGATCGTCAGCAAGATTGCGGTCGCGAAGATCAGATAGCCGGAAAAGTCGGTGAGTTTCGCGGTCAGACCTATGCCGAAATGATTGATGCCGGCCTGCAGCCCGGTGATGACGGCAACGAAAACCACGCGGTGTGTCAGCGTATCCTCGATGCCGAAAGTCGGCCCGAAGGCCCCGAAGAAGAAATAGAACGTCCCGACATTGATGGCGCCGAGCACGGTGACGAGGCCGAGCAGGTTGAGCCAGGCGGAAAGCCAGCCGGTAAAGCGGTTGCCGAGGATCGATCCCCAGTGATAGAGGCCGCCCGCGGTCGGATAGGCCGAGCCGATCTGCGCCAGCCCCAGCGCGAAGATGCCGGAAATCAGGCAGCCGAGCGGCCAGCCGATGCCGATCGCCGCGCCGCCGGCGCCGGCAGTCGCCTGGCCCAACGAATTGATGCCGCCGGAGAGAATGCAAATGATGGAAAATGAAATAGCAAAGTTCGAAAACGAGCTCATGCGGCGCTCAAGTTCCTGCGCATAGCCCATGGAATGCAGGATATGGGTATCCTGCTTTTTATCGCCTTCGGTATATTCGGACATGACTTCCCCCTGTTGGCAGAAAGACCGCGCCATCGCGGCCATCCGGTTTGTCCTTCCCGCGGCGATCGACCGCGGGCATGCGAGCTGCTGCTCCCCGGGTCTTATCTTTGGATGTCTGCGAGGCTTTCCCGCAGCAATCCTGTCAAGAAATCGGCCACGACCCCCTGGCCGGTTTCGTCTGTTATGAGATCGTTCCTGATTTCGATCATGACGTTGAGAAGCCCCGCCGGCAGGGCGTGGACTTCCAGCGTATGCGTCACGCCGTCCGCCGGCCCGTAAGGCTCGTTGCGCTCGACGCGATAGAGATGCGTGTCGGCTGCGGCCTGCAGCATCCGGTCGGCAAGCCGGCTGTCGGTATCGTGAAGCACGCCGATCTCGACGGGACGCTCTTTGCCGAAATAGACCGGCGTGAAGCTGTGAATGGTGACGAGGACCGTCTGAAGCCCCCTTGCCCGCCGTGCCGCGATCTCTTCGCGGATGCGGCCGTGGAACGGCAGATAGAGTGCCGTGGTCCGGCGCGATTTTTCTGCCTCCGACAGGTTTTCGTTGCCGGGAATCCGGAAGATCTCGGACACGTCGCGGATGGCGGCGGGCGAATCCGGCGGCCGATTGCAGTCGTAGATGAGCCGCGAAAACCGCTGGTGGATCAGCGTCGCGCCGAGGCTCTTCGACATCAGTTGCGAGACCGCAAGCGCCCCCGGATCCCAAGCGATATGCGAGGCAAGCGCATCCTTCGAAAGCCCGAGATCGCCATAACGTTCCGGCAGGCGTCGCGAGGCATGCTCGCAGACGAGAAGCACCTCTCCCCGGCCGCCTGCATTGTCCACGGCAACGGGCTCGCCATCCGCCTCCGAGAAGAATTCCGACTGGACCAGCATGAACGCGTTCCGGGAAAAATCGTTTAAATTGGATTAAGAAGAGAATTCTTCACTTTCCGGCCGTCGTCAACGTGATTCTGAAATTTTCTCTTCACTCGCTCCATTGACACCCGTCACAAAAGTACTTTTAACTCGTGTCATAAACCGGCGAAGACCGGAGGGAACAGCTTTCGTGCCAGCAACTGCGCGCACCGTATCGGATGTCATTCGTGTTCGTTACGACAGCTTGACGCGCGCGGAAAAACAGTTGGCCGACAGCCTATTGGAGAATTATCCGGTGTCGGGGCTCGGCAGCATCACTGTGATCGCGGAGAACGCCGGCGTTTCGACGCCGACGGTTGCACGCATGGTGCAGAAGCTCGGCTACAAGGGCTATCCGGAATTTCAGTCGCATCTCCACCAGGAGCTCGAGGCGACGATCTCCAACCCGATCGCCAAACACGACCGCTGGGCCTCCAATGCGCCGGGCACCCATATCCTCAACCGCTTCGCCGACGCCATCACCGCCAATCTGCGCGATACGCTTTCGGATCTCAACACGACCACTTTCGAAGGGGCGGCCGCACTTCTGCGTGATCGCAACCGCGGCATCTATTTCGTCGGCGGCCGCATCACGGGCGCACTGGCCGAATACTTCTTTACCCATATGCAGGTCATCCGCCCCAGGACGACACTCATTTCGACCAATTCCAGTTCCTGGCCGCAGCATGTTCTCAACATGAGCGCCGGCGACGTTCTGGTGATCTTCGACATCCGCCGCTACGAGCAGGAGATGGCGACGCTGGCAGAGGCCGCACGGGCCAACGGCGTCGTCATCATCTTGTTGACCGACGTCTGGGCCTCGCCCGTCGCCAAACATGCGCAGCATACATTCAAGGTGCGGATCGAGGCGCCGTCGGCCTGGGACAGCTCCGTCATCACCCTCTTCGTCGTCGAGGCGCTGATCGAGGCGGTGCAGAGCGCGACATGGGAGGAAACCCGCGAACGCATGAACTCTCTGGAAGGTCTTTTCGAGCGGACGATGCTGTTCCGCCGGCCGGGCCGCCAGGGCCGTCCCGACTGATTGTCGGGGCTAAGAAATATGCCGGCAATCCGGGAGTTTCATGAGCAAATGCTCATCCTCCGGGCTGTCACATACGATACATGAACTGGCTCTACGAGTCGCGCCGAAACGATCCGGACCACACGATCTGAACCCTAGGAGGATACCTTGCTTAACAAGATCCAACGTCTTCTTTCCCTGACGACCGCCATCGTCATCGCCTCCACCGCCATCGCGGCCGCCGAACCGAGCGCCGAGCTGATCGCAGCCGCCAAGAAGGAAGGCACGCTGACCACGATCGCCCTGCCCCATAGCTGGTGCGGTTACGGCGACGTCATCGCCGGCTTCAAGGCAAAATACGGCCTCGAGGTCAACGAACTCAACCCGGATGCCGGTTCGGGCGACGAAATCGAAGCGATCAAGGCCAACAAGGGCAACAAGGGCCCGCAGGCTCCCGACGTCATCGACGTCGGCCTGTCGTTCGGCCCGTCCGCCAAGGCCGAAGGCCTGATCCAGCCTTACAAGGTCTCCACCTGGGATTCGATCCCGGCCGACGCCAAGGATGCCGACGGCTACTGGTACGGCGACTACTACGGCGTTCTGGCCTTCCTGGTGAACAAGGACCTCGTCAAGACGTCCCCGAAGGACTGGCCTGACCTTCTGAAGTCCGACTACGCCAATGCCGTCGCACTCGCCGGCGATCCGCGCAGCGCCAACCAGGCCGTCCAGGGCGTTTTCGCTGCCGGCCTCTCCGGCGCAAAGGGGCGACGCCGCCAAGGCCGGCGACGAAGGCCTGAAGTTCTTCGCCGAACTCAACAAGAAGGGCAATTTCGTTCCGGTCACCGGCAAGGCCGCCCCGTTCGCGCAGGGCACCACGCCGATCATCGTCGCCTGGGACTATAACGCGCTGTCCTGGGGCGAAAGCCTGAAGGGCAACCCGCCCTTCGAGGTCGTGGTTCCGGCAAGCGGCGTCGTCGCGGGCGTCTACGTCCAGGCGATCTCCGCCTTCGCGCCGCATCCGAACGCTGCGAAGCTGTGGATGGAATACCTCTATTCCGACGAAGGTCAGCTCGGCTGGCTGAAGGGATATTGCCACCCGATCCGCTTCAACGATCTTGCCAAGAACAACAAGATCCCGAAGAACCTGCTCGACGCCCTGCCCCCGGCAGCGGCCTACGAGAAGGCCGTATTCCCGACGCTCGCCCAGCAGGCTGCCGCCAAGGAAACCATTACCAAGAAATGGGATAGCGTCGTCGGCGCCAACGTCGCAAAGTAACAGGAACAACACTGAACTCCCGCGCCGCCCGGCGCGGGAGTTTCCCCCTTTTACCCTGGATGGCCAGCATTCATGACCACCGCTTCCACGTCATTCATCGATCGCCGGACAGTCATAGACTGGCTTGGCATCGTGCCGTTCATGGTGTTTGCCCTCGCCTTCCTGATTGTCCCGACGCTCTATCTGATCGTCGGCGCCTTCTTCAATCCGGCCGGCGAATTCACGTTTCAGAACATTGTCGATCTCTTTTCGCCGTCCATTCTGAGCGCCTACTGGATCAGCATCCGGGTATCCGTCGCCTCGGCGCTGGGTGGCGCATTGATCGGCTTTTTCCTCGCCTGGGCTGTCGTTCTCGGCGGCGTGCCGTCGTGGATCCGCTCCAGCTTGCTTACATTTTCAGGCGTTGCGTCGAACTTTGCCGGCGTACCGCTCGCCTTTGCTTTCCTGGCGACGCTTGGCCGTACCGGTCTGGTCACGGTCTTCATGCGGGACTGGTTCGGCTTCAATCTCTATTCGACCGGCTTCAACCTTCTCTCCTTCTTCGGCCTGACGATTACCTACATGTTCTTCCAGATCCCGCTGATGGTGCTGATCCTGACACCGGCGCTGGACGGATTGAAGAAGGAATGGCGCGAGGCGTCCGAGATCCTCGGCGCATCCAGCTGGCAATACTGGCGCATGGTCGTGCTGCCGATTCTCTGGCCGAGCCTGATGGGTGCCACGCTCCTCCTCTTCGCAAACGCCTTCGGCGCGATTGCGACCGCCTTTGCGCTGACCGGTGCGTCGCTCAACATCGTCCCGATCCTGCTCTACGCCCAGATCCGCGGCGACGTGCTGCATAACCCGAATCTCGGCTACGCCCTCGCCCTCGGCATGATCGTCATCACCGGCATTTCCAACATTCTCTACATCTGGCTGCGCAGCCGCGCAGAACGGTGGCAGAAATGAAGGTGCACAAGATCTTCGCCTGGATCGCGATCGCTATCGGCGCCATCTATTTCTTCGTGCCGCTGATCGGCACGTTCGAGTTCTCGCTGCGCATGCGACGCGGCGTCTATTCCTTCGATGCCTACCAGTCGGTATTTACCGACGCCCAGTTCCGCGCCACCTTCGGCTTCTCGATGCTGATGGCGCTGGTGACGATCGTCGTCGGAATGCTGCTCATCGTGCCGACCGCCTATTGGGTGCGGCTGCGCCTGCCGCAGATGCGGCCGGTCGTCGAATTCATCACGCTCCTGCCGCTCGTCATCCCGGCGATCGTCATCGTGTTCGGCTACCTGCGCCTCTACAATTCCTCGTCCTGGATCCCGTTCACCGGCTCGACGCAGGGCACGAACATCCTGCTGACCTTCTCCTACGTTACCCTGGCACTTCCTTACATGTACCGCTCGGTCGACACGGCGATGCGCACTATCGACGTACGGACGCTGACCGAGGCCGCCGAAATCCTCGGCGCCAAATGGCCGACGATCATGTTCCGCTGCATTTTCCCGAACGTCATGTCGGGCGTGCTCTCGGGCGCCTTCATCACGTTTGCGATCGTCATGGGCGAATTCACCATGGCGGCCCTTCTCAACCGTCCGGCCTTCGGCCCCTATCTCCAGCTCGTCGGCGCCAACAAGGCTTACGAGCCTTCGGCGCTGGCGGTCATTGCGTTTGCGATCACCTGGCTCTCGATGGGTCTGATCCAGCTCGTTTCCCGTTTCGGCAAATTGTCGCCGGCCAGGCCTTAAGGAATTTTGATGTCGTTCCTCGTTCTCGAAAGTATCAAGAAGAGTTTCGGCCAGACCCAGGTCGTCAAGGACTTCAACATGTCCATCGAGAAAGGCGAGTTCGTCTCCTTTCTCGGACCATCGGGCTGCGGCAAGACGACCGTGCTGCGCATGATCGCCGGGTTCGAAAGCCCGAGCGACGGGGCGATCTCGATCAACGGCCGGAACCAGAATGCGCTGAAGACCAACCAGCGCAATATCGGCATGGTCTTCCAGGGCCTATGCGCTGTTCCCGAACATGAACGTTTTCGACAACGTCGCCTTCGGCTTGAAGGTGGCCGGCAAGTCCAAGACGGAGATCGAAACGCGCGTCAAGGAAATGCTGAAGCTGATCAGCCTCGACCATCTTGCCGACCGTTACCCCTACCAGATGTCCGGCGGCCAGCAGCAGCGCGTGGCGCTCGCCCGCGCGCTTGCGCCGAAGCCGCAGGTCCTGCTGCTCGACGAGCCGCTGTCGGCGCTCGATGCCAAGATCCGTGTTTCGTTGCGCGAAGAGATTCGTGAAATCCAGCGCCGGCTCGGGATCACCACCGTCTTCGTGACGCACGACCAGGAAGAGGCCCTGTCGATCTCCGACCGCGTCGTCGTCATGAATGCCGGCCGCGCCGACCAGATCGGCACGCCGTCGGAAATCTACAATCGTCCGACCACCCGGTTCGTGGCCTCCTTCGTCGGCACGCTCAACATCATCGAGGCAACCGTCGTCGATCCGGCGGCCAACACCGTCAAGGTCGGCGAAAACACCATCAGGCTGAGGGAATCGATCGGCGCGCTGAAGGGCGGCGACAAGCTCTCGATCGCGCTGCGCCCCGAAGCGGGCTCGCTGCTCGAAAATGCCAAGGGTGACACCTCGCTGACCGGCCAGGTGATCTCCTCGCATTTCCTGGGCTCGGTCATCCGCACCAAGCTCGATGTCGGCGGAAACCAGATCTCCTTCGACATGTTCAATTCGCCGGATGCGGTCCTGCCGCAATCGGGCGAAACCCTGACGCTGCGCTTCAACGCCCACGATTTCCTGATCATCCGCGACTGATCGCGGAGGACTGACGGTCCGCAGACGAAAACGGCATCCTCGCGGATGCCGTTTGCATTTGGTCAATCTCAGGCGGCGGCAATCTCAGGCAGCGTCGTCGACCGCATCCTGGCCGGACTTCGGTACGTAGTTGAGGACCGGCCCCAGCCAGCGCTCCGCTTCCTCGATCGACATGCCCTTGCGCTTGGCGTAATCCTCGACCTGGTCGCGCTCGACCTTGGCCACGCCGAAATAATAGGACGCCGGATGGCCGATATAGAGGCCGGAGACCGACGAACCAGGCCACATTGCGTAGCTTTCCGTCAGGACGACGCCGGTCGCCTCTTCCGCGTCGAGCAGCCGGAACAGCGTCGCCTTTTCCGTGTGGTCGGGCTGGGCCGGATAACCGGGCGCCGGGCGGATGCCGTGATACGCCTCGGTGATCAGGTCTTCCGCCGAGAACGTCTCGTCGGGGGCATAACCCCAGAATTCCTTGCGGACCTGCTCGTGCATGCATTCGGCAAAAGCTTCCGCAAAACGGTCGGCCAGCGCCTTGACGAGGATCGACGAATAATCGTCGTTCGCCCGTTCGAACCGCTCGGCGATCGCCACTTCCTCGATGCCGGCCGTGACGACGAAACCGCCAACATAGTCCTCGAGACCGGTCGCGACCGGTGCGACGAAATCCGACAGCGCCACGTTCGGGCGGCCATCCCGCTTCGAAAGCTGCTGGCGCAGTGTGAAGAAGGTCGCCAGTTCCTCGGCGCGGCTTTCATCCGTGTAGACGCGGATATCGTCGCCGACCGCGTTGGCCGGCCAGAAGCCGATCACCGCCCGCGGCCGGAACCACTTTTCCGCAATGATCTTGTCGAGCATCGCCTGCGCATCGGCATAAAGCTGGCGCGCAGCCTCGCCCTGCTTCTCGTCCTGGAGGATCGCCGGGAAACGGCCCTTCAGCTCCCAGGTCTGGAAGAACGGCGTCCAGTCGATATATTTCGCCAGTTCCGCAAGATCATAGGTCTCGAACACCTTCGTGCCGGTGAACTGCGGCTTCTTGGGTTGATAGGAAGACCAGTCGACCTTCTCGGCATTGTCGCGCGCGCGGGAGATCGGCAGTCGGGTCTTTTCCGCTTCCGAGCGTGCATGCGCCGCAGCCACCTTGGCGTATTCCGCCTGCACCGTGCTGATGTAGTTCGGCTTTCCGTCTTCGGAGAGAAGCGCTGACACCACGCCGACCGCACGGCTGGCATCGGTGACATAGATCGCCTGGCCGCGATCGTAGCGCGGATGGATCTTGACCGCCGTATGGACGCGGCTGGTCGTCGCCCCGCCGATCAGCAGCGGAATGTCGAAACCCTGGCGCTCCATTTCGGATGCCACATGCACCATCTCGTCGAGCGACGGGGTGATCAGGCCGGAAAGCCCGATGATGTCGACCTTCTCGGCAATAGCCGTCTCCAGGATCTTGGTCGCCGGCACCATCACCCCGAGATCGATGATCTCGTAATTGTTGCAGGCAAGCACGACCCCGACGATGTTCTTGCCGATATCGTGGACGTCACCCTTGACGGTCGCCATCAGCACCTTGCCGGCCGACTTGTTCTGGTCACCGCCGTTGAGGCGCTTTTCCTCTTCCATGTAAGGCAGAAGCACGGCCACGGCCTGCTTCATCACGCGGGCGGACTTCACCACCTGCGGCAGGAACATTTTTCCCGAGCCGAACAGGTCGCCGACGACGTTCATGCCCGCCATCAGCGGACCTTCGATCACATGGAGAGGCCGTTCCGCATTCTGGCGAGCCTCTTCCGTGTCAATCTCGATGAACTCGTTGATGCCGTTGACGAGCGCGTGCGAGAGGCGCTTCTCGACGGGCCATTCGCGCCAGGCGAGATCCTTTTCCTTGGCTTCCTTCGATCCTGTGCCGCGATAGCGCTCGGCAATGTCGAGCATCCGCTCCGTCGCATCGTCGCGGCGGTTCAGCACGACATCCTCGCAGGCCTCGCGCAGTTCCGGGTCGATGTTCTCGTAGATCGCCAGCTGGCCGGCATTGACGATGCCCATGTCCATGCCCGCCTGGATGGCGTGATAGAGGAACACGGCATGCATCGCCTCGCGCACCGGCTCGTTGCCGCGGAACGAGAAGGACAGGTTCGAGACGCCGCCCGAGACATGCACGAGCGGCATGCGCTCACGGATCGTCTTCGTCGCCTGGATGAAGGCGAGCCCGTAGCCGTTATGCTCCTCGATGCCCGTCGCGACGGCAAAGATGTTCGGGTCGAAAATGATGTCTTCCGGCGGGAAATCCGCCTCTTCGGTCAGCAGCTTGTAGGCGCGTTCGCAGATCGCCACCTTGCGCTCGTAGGTATCGGCCTGGCCCTGCTCGTCGAAGGCCATGACCACGACGGCCGCGCCGTAGTTGCGCAACAGCTTGGCCTGGGCGATGAACTTCTCCTCGCCCTCCTTCATCGAGATCGAGTTGACGACCGGCTTGCCCTGCACGCATTTGAGGCCCGCCTCCATGATCTCGAACTTGGACGAGTCGAGCATGATCGGCACCCGGGCGATATCCGGCTCGGCGGCGATGAGATTGACGAATTCGACCATCGCCCGCTGCGAGTCGATCAGGCCCTCGTCCATGTTGATGTCGATGATCGAAGCGCCGTTTTCCACCTGGTCACGGGCAATCGCGAGTGCTGCGGTAAAATCGCCCGCTGTGATCAGCTTGCGGAATTTCGCCGAGCCGGTGACGTTGGTGCGCTCGCCGACGTTGACGAACGGCACGTCCTTGGTGAACTCGAAGGGTTCGAGGCCCGCAAGCGACATGAACGGCCGGTGTTCCGGCACTTCGCGCGGCTTGTGCGGCGCGACCGCTTCGGCGATCGCGCGGATATGCTCCGGCGTCGATCCGCAGCAGCCGCCGACGACGTTGACCAGGCCTTCCTCGGCAAAGCCTTTGATCTGGCGGGCCATGTCTTCCGGCGATTCGTCATAGCCGCCGAACGAGTTCGGCAGGCCGGCATTCGGATAGGCGGAGATGAACGTGTCGGCGACGCTCGAGAGCTCCTGCAGATGCGGCCGCATCGCATCGGCGCCGAGCGCACAGTTGAGGCCGACCGTGAAGGGCTTCGAATGACGGATGGAGGACCAGAAGGCCGACGGCGTCTGGCCGGACAGGGTGCGGCCGGAAAGGTCGGTGATCGTGCCGGAGATCATCACCGGCAGGCGGATGCCCTTCGCCTCGAAACGCTCCGCGCAGGCGAAGATCGCCGCCTTGGCGTTCAGCGTATCGAAGATCGTCTCGATCAGGATGATGTCGGCGCCGCCGTCGATCAGTCCGTCGAGCTGTTCGCCATAGGCGATACGCAGGTCGTCGAATGTCACCGCCCGATAACCGGGATTGTTGACGTCGGGAGAAATGGAGGCGGTGCGGTTGGTCGGGCCGATCGCGCCGGCGACGAACCGGCGGCGGCCGTCTTCCTTCTGTGCCCGAAGCACCGCGCGCCGCGCCAGCCGCGCGCCGTCACGGTTCAGGTCGTAAACCGCATTCTCCATCTGGTAGTCGGCCTGGGCGATGCGAGTCGACGAGAACGTGTTGGTCTCGATGATGTCGGCACCGGCCTTGGCGTAACGATAATGGATGTCCTCGACCGCCTGCGGCTGCGATAGAATCAGAAGGTCGTTATTGCCCTGCTGGTGGCAGGCGCAGCCGGCGAAACGCTCGCCGCGGAAATGCCCCTCGTCAAAACCCAGGCCCTGGATTTCTGTGCCCATCGCGCCATCGATGACGAGGATGCGCTCGCGCGCGGCCGCCTTGAGTGCCGCCAGAATCTCCGCGCCATCGCGAGCGGCGGCCTCGGGACCAAAGAGTTCGTCGAACATGGCACTGCCCTTCATCATTTCCGGATCGTTCAATAACCGCATAAAGATATGTTTATGTCAATATATAACCATCATATCAAGCGATATAAGCCGATACAGGTCGGACGGAGAATAGTCGATGACATGAAACCGGCTGGGCGTTATAGGCGTTCTGATCCCAATGCCCCGCCATAGCGATTCCGAGGTTTTCATGAGCGACACCGGTCAGACAGAAGCCAAGTGGGCGAGCCTTCCCTATCATCGTCGCTGGCTCATGAACGAGGCCGACGAGCTCTTCAATTTTTTCCAGTACCGGGCGATGAACCCAAAGGGCGGTTTCTTCGATCTCGACGACCAGGGTTCGCCGATCGGCGGCACCAATCCGACGCGAGGCATCCATGCCTCTGCGCGTATGGTGCACTGCTTCTCGATCGCCTACCTGCTCGGCCGTCCCGGCTCCGGCGACATCATCGATCACGGCATGCGCACCCTCTGGGAGCGCCATCGCGATAGCGAATATGGCGGTTATTTCTGGCAGGTCAACGATGACGGCGCGGCCGATTCGGCCAAGCAGGGTTACGGGCACGCCTTCGTGCTGCTCGCCGCCTCCTCGGCAAAGGTCGCCGGCCATCCTCTCGCCGACCAGATGCTGGCCGACATCACGGAAGTCCTGGAAACGAAGTTCTGGGAACCCCGGCACGGTGCGATCGCGGAGGAGTTCAATCGTGACTGGTCGCCGATCGACGGCGGTAGCTATCGCGGCCAGAATTCCAACATGCACCTCACCGAAGCGCTGATGGCCGCTTTCGAGGCGACCGGCGAGAAGGCTTATCTCGACAAGGCGGAAAGCATTGCCGACCTGGTCATCCGCCGCTCCGCCGGCAGCGTCGGTTTCCGGGTCGCCGAACATTTCGATCCCGAATGGACGATCGACAAGGACTATTACCATCCGGACGAGATGTTCCGCCCCGCCGGCACCACGCCCGGCCACTGGCTGGAATGGTCGCGACTGTTGCTGCAACTCTGGGCACTGGGGGACAAAAAACACGGCTGGATGCCGGACGCGGCGAAATCGCTGTTCGTCCAGTCCATGTCACTGGGCTGGGACAAACAGAAGGGCGGCTTCTTCTACACGCTCGACTGGCAGGACAGGCCCGCCAAGACCAACAAGCTCTGGTGGCCCATGTGCGAGGCGGCCGGCGCCGCGCATTTCCTCAACGAGCATCTGCCTGCCGACGATTTCCACGAGGACAGCTACCGGCTGATCTGGGGCACGATCGCCAACCGTTTCATCGATCACAAAAACGGCGGTTGGCACGAGGAACTGACCGAGGATCTCGTCCCGGCCCATACCCTCTTCCCCGGCAAGGGCGACATCTATCACGCCCTGCAGGCCTGCCTCATTCCGCTGTTCCCTGCAAACGGCAGCCTGACGAAGGTCATCGTCGAGGCCGAAGGGCGTATCTGAAGCATGTCGTCAACGTCACCCCATGGTGACGGAACCATCCATGCCTGCATCAGTTTCCCGTGTCACCGATTTGTAACATCGGGATATGGTGGAACCATGCTCAACGTTCTCGCGGAAGAGTTTTCACACGAGGCGCCCGTTGCGATCGAAGTGCTTCTGGTGAGGCTGGTCGGCGCAACAATCCTCTGCGGCTTGATCGGCCTCGAACGCCAGTTCCGCAACAATTCCGCCGGCCTGCGCACCAACATGCTGATCGGACTCGCCTCCGCCGTGTTCACCCTCGCCGGGCTGCAGATCATGCATGAATTCGGAAACCGCCCCGAGACGGTCCAGATCGACCCGACCCGCCTCATCGAGGCCGTCACCGCCGGGATCGCTTTTCTCGCCGCCGGCGTCATCTTCCAGATGCGCGGCAATGTGAAGGGCCTGACCACCGGCGCCAGCATGTGGCTGTCGGGCGCGATCGGGCTCTGCGTCGGCCTCGGCATGTGGATCGTCGCAATGACGGCGACCGGCGCCGGCATCATCATCCTCTGGCTGCTGCGCAAGACCGAAGTGCCCGCCGGCATGAAAGACGAATAGCCGCTCAGTCGTCCCTGCGCGGAACGACCATTGCCCGTATGTGCGTCGTCAGCAACTCATAGTCATAGGGCTTGGTGATCAGCGCGGTCTGGCTGAGAGCCTCCGATCCGGGCACGTTGCGGTCGCCGGTCGCGAAGATCACCGGCAGATCCGGCCGCGTTTCGCGCAATTTCAGGACGAGCTGCAATCCGCTCATATCAGGCAGATGGACGTCGGTAACGAGGATGTCGATCGGATCGCTGCCGGCCGCGGCAAGCGCTTCGGCAGCCGATCCGGCCTCGATCACGGTCATGCCGGCATCCTGCAGGAAATCGGCCGTCGAGATGCGGATCAGCGCCTCGTCCTCCACCAGCAGGACGGCTATCGGCAGATCCGGCGCCGACGGTTGTTCGGCGGCAGGTTTGGCCGAAGCCGTCTCCAAAGGGCCTTCCGGCAAGCGCGGCTGTGGAGCCTGCCTATTCTGATCGATCACCTGGCGGATCTTTCGGGCGAGCGCCTCCCGCGTGTAGGGCTTGCTCAGCAGGTTGACGCCCGGGTCGAGCCGCCCGCCATGGACGATCGAGTTTTCGGTGTAGCCCGACGTGAACAGCACGCCGAGATGCGGCAGCCGCTCCTTGGCCCTCTTGGCGAGATCCTGGCTCTTCAGCCGGCCCGGCATCACCACGTCCGTAAACAGGCAGTCGATCGGCACGCCGCTTTCGATGATCGCCAGCCCGCTGTCGGCGTCCTTGGCCCGCAGGACCCGGTATCCCAGTTCGGCAAGCAGGCTGACCGTGATTTCCCGCACCGCTTCGTCGTCCTCGACGACCAGGATCGTCTCGTTTCCGCCGAGGGCAGCGGCACTGGCATTTTCGGCGACCACGTCCTCGTCCTCCATCGATCGCGGAAGATAGATCCGTACCGTGGTGCCATTTCCCGGCTCGCTGTAGATCCGGATATGCCCGCCGGACTGCTTGACGAAACCGTAGACCATCGACAGGCCGAGGCCTGTCCCCTTGCCTTCCGGCTTGGTGGTGAAGAAGGGATCGAAGACCTTGTCAAGGATGTCGGCCGTCATGCCCGTACCGGTATCGGAGACCGCAAGCATCACGTATTGGCCGGTCTCGATGTCGAACGTGCGGCGCGCATACTCGTCGTCGAGATAGGCATTGCCGAGTTCGATCGTCAGCTTGCCCTGCCCGTTCATCGCATCGCGCGCATTGATCGCGAGGTTGAGGAGCGCGTTTTCGACATTGCTCGGATCGACCAGCGTGTTCCACAGACCGCCGCCGACGATCGTGTCGATCTCGATCGCTTCTCCGAGGCTGCGCCTCAGCAGATGATCCATCTCGCGGATCAGGCGGCTCAGATTGATCACCTTCGGCGAAAGCGGCTGGCGGCGGCCGAATGCGAGAAGCTGCGATGCAAGCCGGGCGCCGCGCGAAGCCCCCGCAAGCGCGCTGTTCAACCGCCTTTCGGCAACGTCGTTGCCCGCAAATTCCCGGCCGAGAAGCTGAAGATTGCCGGTGATCACCTGCAGGAGATTGTTGAAATCGTGGGCGATGCCGCCGGCGAGATTGCCGATCGCCTCCATCTTCTGGCTCTGGCGAAGCACTTCCTGCGTCCGCTCGAGTTCGATCGTTCTTTCCTCGACCCGGTGGCCGAGGGTTTCCGCGAGGTTCGAAAGCTCCGATTCGGTTTTCTTCTGCTCGTCGATATCGGTATTGGTGGCAACCCAGAGGGTGATCTCACCCTCGGCATTCTTGATCGGCACCGCACGGCTGATGAACCAGCGATAAACGCCGTCGTGGCGGCGAAGGCGGATTTCCGTCTCCAGCCGGCCTCCGGTGCGCAAGGCCTCGGCCCAGGCGGCGGCAATCCGGGATGAATCGTCCGGATGGAGCATCTCGGAACGCCGCTCCCTGTCGAAATAGAAGGACTCCAGGCCGCTATAGGTGAAGATCTGGTCGTTGCACCATTGCATCCGGCCGTCCGGCGTCGCCGTCCACACATGTGTGGGCAAGGACTGCGCGAGCGTCCTGAAACGGTCCTCGTTTTCGCGGGCCGCCTCCTGTGCACGGCGAAGCTCCGTGACGTCCTGCCCCTGCACGAAAATTCCCGAGACCATCCCGTCGTGATCGCGGATCGGCTGATAAACGAAATCGAGAAAGCGCTCTTCTCGCTCAGCGCTTTCGGAGGACTGGAAAACGACGCGCGCGCCATAGGCGCTATAGGGCGTGCCGGTGCGGTAAACCTCGTCGAGCAGCTCATAGACACCCTGACTGGCGACATCCGGCAGAGCCTCGCGCACCGTCTTGCCGATCAGGTCCTCGCGGCCGACGATCGTCCGGTACGAACTGTTGACGATCGAGAACACATGCTCCGGGCCGCGCAGCACTGCCATGAAGCCAGGCGCCTGCTCGAACAGCATGCGCAGATATTCCCGCTCCTCACCGAGCGCGGCATTCTGCCCCTGGACCGCATCGGCCCGGCGCATCAGATCCGTATGGACCTTGAGGGCGCTGTCGCCCACGGACCGGCTGCGCAGCAGGTGAAGTTCGGTCACATCCACCGTATGCTGCAGGATGAAGATCAGCCGCCCCGACTCGTCCTTGATGGGAGTATGGGTTGCGCTCCAGTAACGATCTTCGAGCTCTCCATCGAGGCCCGGGATCGGATAGGGGATGAGCGGCAGGTGATCCACCTCTGCGGTGGAAAGGACCTTGGCGAAGGACTGGCGCAGCAGCCGGCCCGGGACGGAATCCGGTTCGCTTGGAAACGCGTCGAACATGTTACGGCCGACAAGCTCTTCACGGCTGCGCCCCGTCACCGCCAGATAAGCGTCGTTCATTCCGACAAGCCGCAATTCCCGGTCGAGTATGACATAGGGATTGGGCGAGAGATTAAACAACTGATTCAGATCGATTTCGGAAAGCTCCGTCAGTCTGAACATGCGCCGTCCCTGATGCCAATGCATCACAGGTTATAGGGTTTCCGCAATTATTGACAATTGAAATCAGGAGGGTTCGGGAAATCTCCCACGGGATTATCGCTATACGCTAAAAGACATCTAACGCCCCGATTTTGCTCCCGGTTCAGGCGCCGACCTGTGCGGGATCGGGCTCGATTACTTGATCCGAATCCGCTGCCTTTCCACCGGTTGGACGAAAAGCCGGGCGACCTCGTCGGCCGGCATCGCCTTGCCGTAACGGTAGCCCTGTCCCGCCTCGCAGCCCATCAGGCGGAGCGCCGCCTCCTGTTCCTCGGTCTCGATGCCTTCGGCAATCGTCCTCAACCCCAGTTCCCTGCTGAGCATGATCAGCGCCCGGGTAATGGCCGCATCGCGCGGCTTGGTCAGGAGATCGCGGACGAACCCCATGTCGATCTTGAGGGTCGTCAGCGGATAACGCTGCAGCGAGCCGAGCGAGGCATAGCCGGTACCGAAATCGTCGAAGGCGATGCCGACGCCGAGTTCGCGCAGCGCCTGGATCGATTCGAGCGACTGGTCGTCGTCGTTGAGCGTGACCGTCTCGGTGATCTCGATCTCGAGGAAACGCGGATCGAGCGCGTAGCGTGCAATCAGGTCGACGACGCTACGCGCCAGATCGCCGGCCCGGACCTGCGCCGGAAACAGGTTGATGCCCATCTTGATCGGCGGATAACCGGCCGCATCCCAGGCGGCCATCTGCCGGCCCGCCTCGTCCAGCACCCAGAAGCCGACGTCGAGCGCGATCGAACTCTGCTCCAGAGCCGGGAGAAAGGCGGCCGGCGACAGGAGACCGCGCTCGGGATGCTGCCAGCGGATGAGCGCCTCGACGGCCGAATACCTCGCCGGTGTCGAGCATCACCTGGGGCTGGTAATGCAGCACCAACTCTTGCCTGTTCAGCGCCCGCAGCAACTCGTCCCGCAGCATTCGCTTTGCCAGGGTCTCGCTGCGCATCGACTGTTCGAACATGCGCACGACGCGGCCGCCGGCCTGCTTGGCCCGGTAGAGCGCGAAGTCGGCACCGGCGATCAGCTCCTCGGAATCGGAACCATGGTTCGGCGCGAGCGAAAAGCCGACGCTCGCCCCGATGCGGAACGTGTGCCCGGCGACCTCGAACGGGATCTTGAAAGCCTCGATCACCGCATTTGCGGTTTTCTGGGCGACGAGGGGATCCCCGGTTCCGGGAATGAGAATGGCGAATTCGTCGCCGCCGAACCGGGAGACCGTGACGTTACGGTCGAGCACCGCCGGCAATCTTACGCCGATCGCCTGCAGCAGGGAATCGCCGACGCCGTGCCCCAGGCGATCGTTGACGTCCTTGAACCCATCGAGGTCGAAGAGCAGCACCGCGAGCGGCCGGTTGCGTGCCAGTTCCTCGCGCAGAAGGTCCTCGAAACGGTGCCGGTTGCACAAGCCGGTGAGCGTATCCTGGCTTGCAAGCCTCAGGAGCCGGACGTCGCGGTCGCGCCGTTCGGATATGTCCTTGATGATGGCGCCGACGCCGACGCCGCGCGGATCGTGCCAGATCGAAAGCGCCATTTCGATCGGAAACTCCGTGCCATCCTTGCGGCATGCCGAAATCTCGACGGTCTTGCCCTTGAGCATGGAGCTGCCGCCCGCGGCCACGCGCGCGAGGCCGGCGTTGTGTGCGGCGCGGAAGCGTTCCGGCACGATCAGATCGAGCGAGCCGCCGACCATTTCCTCGCGGCTGAAACCGAACATGTCGAGCGCCGCCCGGTTGACGAACTCGACCCGGCCGGTGGGATCGACGGTAATCATCGAAAGCTCGGTGGCATCCGCAAAGTTGGCAGCCGTCGCCTGCGGTATGCCCTCGCGACGCAATTCCATGTGCTCCATGACCATGGCGGCAAGGCCGGCGAGCGTTCGCCGTTCCCGCTCGGAAAAGTGTTCGCGCACCTGCGTGTCGGCGATGCACAGCGCTCCCAGCCGAAAACCGTCCGGTGAGATCAGCGGCGCACCGGCATAAAACCGGATGAAGGGTTCGCCGGTGACGATCGGCAGGCCGGAGAACCGCGCATCCAACCGCGCATCGGAGACGACGAGAACATCGTCCGTGCGGATCGTGTGATCACAAAAGGATTCGGATCGGTGGGTCTCCTCGATAGCGAGACCCGAACAGGCTTTGAACCATTGCCGATCCTCTTCGATCAGCGTCACGAAGGCCATGCGTGTGGAAAAGAGCTCGGAGGCAAAACGGCAGATGCGGTCGAAACGGTTTTCAGGCCCGGAGCCGGCAATGCGGTAACCCTGCAACGCGTCAAGCCGTCTGCGCTCTGCAATATCGATGCTATCGGCGTAAGACATCTCTGCTCCAGGAACCGGCGGCGGAAACACACCATAGAAATCCATCAATTAGAAAAAGCATAACGACGCGACCCCAAGAAATGAATGGTATTTGGAAGGGGCCGCATTCGTTATGCAGGCCCGAACGGGTTTTTCTCGATTCAAAATGAAAAACCTCCCGGATCGCTATCCGGAAGGCTGTATCGAAAGGGCACAACGTGCCGAGATAGGGCAGGTTTTTACTTCGGAAGATAATAACGGCCGCGTTCGTCGCGCTCCAGACCCTTGGCACGGAAGGTGTCGAGTTCGCGGACGACCTCGCGGCCGTCGCGGCTGCCGACGGCGGCCATCAGTTCCTCGAAATGTTTCGCGCCGTCCTTCAACGCCGCTTCGAGCGACGGAAAACGTTTGCCCGGATAGGTCGGCGCCTGCGGCGTGACGAGTTCCCAGTTCTGGGCATGCTGCATCGGCCAGGTCAGGTCGTAGCCGGCCTTGGCGCCGGTGCGGGAGCCGTGCAGCGACGGATCGAGCGGCGACAGGCGCACACCGGTCGCGATCACCAGATCCCGGTCGGCCTGGAACCTGGTACCGAACGCCCATTCCATCTGGCTGTCGTCGAAGATGTCGATATCCGGATCGACGACGAAGACGTTCTTGACGCCGACGGCGCCGAGGACCGCATAGAGTGCCGAACGCGCTTCGCCCGGATAGGTCTGGCGGATGGAAAAGCGCATGCTCATCGAACCGCCGGCGGCGACCGGCGCATAAACGGCGACCGGCTGGCGCACGACGTCGCCGAGCGTCTTCCAGACGTTCATCTCCATGCGCAACGCCTCAAGGTTGGAGGTGTCGGTGAAGTCCATGCGATTGCCGCTGATGGTGGCGGTCTGGAAGAGCGCATCCTTGCGATGGGTGATGGCGGTGACATGGAAGACCGGATTGGTCTTCACGACGCCGTAATAGCCGAGATACTCGCCGTAAGGCCCTTCCTTCTCCACGTAACCGCGCTCGTCGAAATAACCCTCGATGACCATTTCCGCATCGGCCGGGACCATGATGTCGTTGGTCACGCATTTGACGACCGGCAGCGGCGCGGCACGGAGCGAAGAGATCAGCTCCAGCTCGTCGACCGGCTCCTTCATGGTGGCGGAAACCATGTCGATCGGATGGCAGCCGACCACATAGGCGACGTTCAGTCGCTCGCCGCGTCCGGAAGCGGCCATGTACATCACGCGCAGGTCGCTCGGCGCGATCAGGTCGACGCCCGCTTCCTGTGGGCCGCGCAGCATAAGCCGGCGCATGCCGCAATTGTAGCGGCCGTCCTTCGGGTCGATCGTATAGTCGATCGTCGCGGAAATGTAGGGCGCGCCGTCGAGCGCGTGCTGCACGTGCACCGGCAACCTGAGGAGGTCGGCGTCAGTGCCGGTCAGCACCACCTGCTGCACGGGCGCTTCGTCCTTGGAGAGTTTCACCAGTTCCGGCTTCAGCGACAGGCGGCGACGCATCTCGAGCGCCACGTCGCCGGCCGGCACGCCGAAAGCCTTTGCGAGACGGGAACGGCTTCCGACCACGTTGCCGATCAGCTGCTGGCCTTCCGGGCCCGTATTCTTGAACCAGACGGCCTTCGGATTGTTCTGCAGGATCGCCGCGACCTCGGCCAGATCGACCTTCTCCTCGCGGATCTCAAGCTCGTCGGAGCTCAAGCTCTCGACGAAATTCCTCAGCCGGAAACGGTCGAGATCAAGCGCGGTGGCGGATTGAGTTGTCGTATTGGCGGTCATTCTTCCTCTCCCGAAAACGCGTTTCTGCGCAGGACGTTTTCTAGCCAGAACAGTTGATTAAATCAAACATAATTATACAATGTTGTATCAGGTCAGGTCGGGGAAGTGTGAGAGGTCGCGGCCTTGGCAGGTTACGTCAAGGTTGCCAGGATCTCGCAGCAGTGAAACCTTTGACCCCACGGTTCGTTGCATTGGCGGAAGCGGCGCCCGCCGCCGCTTTCGTTCGTGCCGGCAGCCGGGCGCGCATCGGCACAAATAAACGCGCAAAAGTATATGTTTTTTAAGCTACAACCGCTTCCGCCGTTGGACGCCGCATCCAGGCTCATGCTAGAACCACTTCAAAGATAGGCTGTCAGGTTTCAGATGCATAAGCGAATGGCGTTCCTCCTGCAGACGATCGGCTTCGGGTAGGCATCATGACTTCCAAGACGATCGCCGAAAAAAAGGACGACTATATTCAGTCTTTCTTGAGCCGTCGGTTTTCGCCCGCCGAGGTTTACGGCATTGCGACCCTCGGCGTGCTGATCGCGTTCGGGCTGCGCATCTCGCTGCATGGCATCCTCGACGAAAGGGCGCCTTTCACGTTCTTCATTCCACCGATCCTGGTTGCCGCCCTTATCGGGGGCTTGCGGGCCTCCCTTTTCGCGGTGGCCCTTTCCGTTCTGGCAGCCTACGTCATCAAGGAGTTGACACCGCGGGGAGCCGTTTTCTCGGAAATGGCCATGCTCAGCGCAATCGGCGTGGTGATCGCACTGGTGGGTGAAATCCTTCACTCCGCCCGCAAGGCGATCGGAAAAGCCCAGGCGAAGGCTGAATCCCGCGAAGCCCATCTTCGCTCCGTCCTCGACACCGTCCTCGATGCCAGCATCGTCAGTACAAAGGACGGGACAATCGTCTCCTTCAACGCCGCAGCAATCCGCCAGTTCGGCTACAGCGAAGAAGAGGTGGTCGGCCAGAACCTGCGCATGCTGATGCCGGAACCCTACCACCGCGAACACGACGGTTATATGGAAAGGTATCTGAAGACCGGCGAAAAGCGGATCATCGGCATGGACCGCGTGGTCGTCGGGCGACGCAAGGACGGTTCGACCTTCCCGATGAAGCTCGCTGTCGGCGAGACCCATACCGGCGGGGAAACCTTCTTCACCGGTTTCGTGCGCGACCTGACCGAACGCGAGGAATCGGCCGCACGCCTGCAGGAGATCCAGGGAGAGCTCGCACGGCTCGCCCGCCTCAATGAAATGGGTGAAATGGCATCCACCCTCGCCCACGAGCTGAACCAGCCCCTCTCGGCGATCGCCAACTATGTGCATGGTTGCGCACGCCTCCTGCGAGACATGGACGAAGCCGTCGCGGTGCGCATGCGCGAAGCGCTGGAAGAGACCGCGCGCCAGTCGCTGAGAGCAGGCCAGATCATCAAGCACCTGCGGGAATTCGTCACCAAGGGCGAGACTGAAAAGGCGCCGGAGAACATCCGGCGCCTGGTGGAAGAAGCCGGCGCCCTGGCGCTGGTCGGCTCGCGCGAAAAAGGTGTCCGGGTGATTTTCGAGTTCGCGCAAGGACCGGAAATGGTCACCGTCGACCGCATTCAGGTCCAGCAGGTGCTCATCAACCTGATGCGCAACGCCGTCGAGGCAATGCGCGACAGCCAGCGGCGGGAACTGGTCATCCGCACCCTCCAGGAGGGCGAAGACATGATCCAGGTGATCGTCCAGGATACCGGCCCCGGCATTCCCGAAGAGATTTCCGGGCAGCTTTTCAAACCCTTCGTCACCACCAAGGCCGGCGGCATGGGGATAGGGCTCTCGATCTCCAAGCGCATCGTCGAAGCGCATGGCGGCGAGATGACGGTGACGCGCAATGCGGCCGGAGGCGCGACGTTCCGTTTCACACTCCCGATCGACAAGGAGGAACGCGACAATGCAGACGGGTGACTATACCATCCATATCGTCGACGACGAGGAGCCGGTCAGAAAGTCCCTTGCCTTCATGCTGACCATGAACGGCTTCGCCGTGCGCATGCATGAAACCGCCTCGTCCTTCCTGCAGTTCGCGCCGAGTGTGCGAAACGGCGTTCTGGTCACCGACCTCAGGATGCCTGACATGACCGGCGTCGAACTGATCCGCAAGCTGACAACCAGCCGGACCGGCATTCCTTCGATCGTCATAACCGGCCACGGCGACGTGCCGATGGCGGTGGAGGCGATGAAGGCCGGCGCCGTAGACTTCATCGAGAAACCGTTCGGCGACACGGTCATCATCGAAGCGATCCAGCGGGCTGCCGAGTTGCTGTCGGATAAAATGCTCGACACGGACGATCTGGCCGAGGTTCAGACGCGGCTTGATAGCCTGAGCGACAGGGAGAGGCAGGTGCTGGCGGCCGTGGTTGCCGGCCTGCCGAACAAGTCGATCGCCTACGATCTCGACATCAGCCCACGGACCGTCGAGGTGCATCGCGCCAACGTCATGGCCAAGATGAAGGCGAAAAGCCTGCCGCAACTCGTTCGCATGGCGATAGCTGCCGGTTTCGGCCCCGACTGAACGGCGGAAAAATATTGGAATTTCTTGATCTATCGCAAAGCGCTGCTCCCCACGCAGGCCCTAGATGTCTGATTTGAGCGGCTCTCCGGCTGCCCCCATCCCCGCGGGAAGTTTGGTGTTATCACAAGCGAGAAGCATAGTCGTCATCGCGCCCGATCTCGGTCTCAGGCAGTCGTTGACATTCGCACTCGAGGTAGAGGGCTACCGCGTCGAGGCCCATGATTCCTGGTGCAACGGCAATATCATCGCCAGCCCGACACTCTGCATGATCATCGACGACCAGGTGCTGCGCTCCTGCACCAATGCCCGGCAGCACCTGCACCAATGGGGTCAGGCCGTGATCCTGCTGACCGACGGCATGTCTCCACCCATCGAAGACGAACTGGGGCCGATCCTGAGCCTCGCCAAGCCGTTCAACGGCGCCGATCTTGTCAGCCTCGTCAAAAGCCTTGCGCTCGCCGCCTGAGCCACGTTCGCAGTTTCCCCCGCTGCCCCTAAGTAAATACCCCTAGTGATACAAACGAATTTTTCCCCGACCTGTCTTCTGTCATCTTGATGATCACAGCAAGGGGAGACGTGAAGATGCAAACCGCAGCCGCTCATGCCACGAAGTTGGAGCTCACCAAGAGCCAGATCGTGATCGCATCCCCGACCGCGGGCCTCCTCCGGGCCAATACCGTGACGACCTTCAATGCCGGTGCCGAAATCTACGCCCCCGGCGACAAGGCAGGAACGTTCTATCACGTCGAATTCGGTGCCGTGCGGATCCACCGGCTGCTGTCCGACGGAAGGAGACAGGTCATCGCCTTCCATCTGGCCGGGGAGACTTTCGGCTTCGAGGCTGACCGGACCCATAGTTTCTTCGCCGAAGCCATCGCTCCGACGGGCTTGCGCGCCATCAGCCGCGCCGCCAACGACCAGGCCTTGCCGGAACTGCTCTCGCTGGCGCTGCGCGGCATGCTGCGCGCCCAGGAACATATCATGATGATCGGCCGCCAGACGGCGGTGGAACGGATCGCCGGCTTCCTCGTCGACATGTCGGAACGCCAAGGCGGACTGGAACACTTCGACATACCCATGACCCGGCTTGATATAGCCGATTATTTAGGCCTGACGATCGAAACGGTGTCGCGCGTGTTCGCAAAACTCCGTACGGCCGGCCTTATCAAACTGCGGAGCATTCGTTGCATCGAGATCAAGAAGCACGAAGCACTCCGCAGCCTCTGCGCATGACATGAAATGACAATACGCATGGCATTGAAATAGCATTGAAATGGCAGTGCATGAACGGACGAACGGCGGTTGTCCGTAGACTTGAAGTGCATACCTCCTCGATTTCAGGATATTCCTCCCTGACTGCTGAGCGGCAGGTTGTCTCCCCCGACGGCCTGCCGCAAAGTCGTGCCTGACGATCAGCCGCGCCCTGCGCCGAGCTCATCGAGCAGACCGCGCATCTGCCGCACGATCTCGCTGCTCGTCTCATGCGAAATCGGCGCCTGGAAACCGAAGGCGATGGCACGCTCGTCCGCGCTTTCGACGGGCCGTCGGCAGGAACTGTGGACCTCGTGTACCCCGGTTTCCCGAACCACCCGCTCGACGGTCGCCAGATTGATGCCGCCGCCGGGCATGATCGACACCCGGTCTCCCGCCCGCTCCACCAGCATCTTCAACATGTCGATCCCGTCCGGCCCGCTGACCTTGAGGCCGGAGGTCAGGATACGCTCGACGCCGAGCTCGACCGCCTGTTCCAGCGCCTCGAACGGATCCGGCACCAGATCGAAGGCGCGGTGCAGCGTTACGCCGAGGCCTCGCGCATGCGCCATCAGCCGCCTGAGCAAGGGCATGTCGAGCGTCATGTCGGGACAGCTGGCACCAATCACGACGCCTGCAAGGCCCGCCGCCCGCACCGCATCGATATCCGCCATCATCGCCACCTCGTTGTCGGCGTCGTAGACGAAGCTGCCGGCGCGCGGCCGGATGATCGCATAGACCGGGATCGGCGCCTTGGAGGCAAGCGCGATCATGCCCGGCGGCGGCGTCAGGCCGCCGACGTCGAGCGCCGCACAGAGTTCGATCCGGTTTGCGCCGCCGGCGATTGCGGCTGCGAGACCTTCGGGGCTATCGACGCAGACTTCGAGCAGGATGGACAGAATCAGTCTCCTTGATGACCGTCACCTTCGTGACCTTAGACGGCACTTTCGCGACCGTGGACGGCACCCTCGTGACCGTAGACGGCACTTTGATGGCCGAGCACCGCAGCGCCCACCAGCCCGCCATCCTCCTGCCGCAGCGCCGGTGTCACCAGCGGGTGATCGAAACGGTTGAGGATGCGCTTGCGCACCGCCCGGTCCAGCGCATCGATCAGCGGCGTGACCGAAGCAAGCCCGCCGCCGACCGGCACGATCGAGGCACCGGTGACATTGACCGACAGGGCCAGCGGATCGGCGATCAGTTCGAGATAGACGGCAACGGTCCTTGCCGCCCTCGCCTCGCCCACCTGCCAGTCTTCGAGGATCCGGTAGCTGGTCTCCTCGCAGCCGTGCAGGAAATGATGCAGCCGCTCGATGCCGCGTGCCCCGCCGATCGTATCGACGCAGCCGGACTGGCCGCAGCCGCAGGAAAAGCGCGGAACATGGAGCGTCTCGCCACCAAGCTCGACACTCGTGTTGAGGATCGGCCCATGGCCCCATTCGCCGGTGACGCCGCCGGCGCCGCGCACCAGCCGGCCGTCGATTGCGAGGCCCCCGCCGATGCCGGTGCCCATGATGGCGCAGAACACCACCGAATGGCCGCGCCCGACGCCCTCGTTGGCTTCGGCGAGAGTCAGGCAGTCCGCGTCATTGGCAGCGAGTACCGGACGGCCGAGAATGGCAGACAATTCGTCGCCGATCCGCCGTCCGGTTATGCAGGGAATATTGGCCGAGGTCGCAACTCCGTCACGCGGATCGATGAGGCCGGCGATCGACAGCGCCAGCGGCGAGGCCGGATCGCCGGAACCCGCATTGCGCTCGATGAGCCCTGAGAGAGAGGCCGCAAGATCGTCCCAACTGGCAGCCGGCGTCGCCACCTTTTCGAGCGGCACCAGCGTGCCGGGTGCCGGCGAGACCGCGAATTTCATGAACGACCCGCCGATATCGACGCAGAAGACCGGCCTTGCCGGCCCAACTTGGCCTGTCGTGCGGGGTGTTGCGGCGATGCTCATTTGCGCGGATCCAGAAGGTCGCGAAGGCCGTCGCCGAGGATGTTGAAGCCAAGCACGGTGATCATGATCGCCAGGCCGGGAAACAGCGACATCCAGATGTTGAGGCCGAGATAGTTGCGGCCGTCGCTCATCATCGCGCCCCATTCGGGAAGCGGCGGCTGGGCGCCGAGGCCGAGGAACGACAGGCTTGCGGCCGACAGGATGACGGTGCCGGCAGTCAGCGTCGACTGCACGATGATCGGTCCGATCGCGTTGCGTAGGATGTAATGGCTCATGATACGGCGGCGCGAGATGCCGAGGGAGACGGCGGCTTCGACATAGTCCATGCCCTTCAGGCCCAGCGTCAGGTTGCGGCTGAGGCGGGCGTAGACCGGCACGGAGAAAATGGCAATGGCGATCAGAAGGTTGATCAGGCTGCTGCCGAGCACGCTGACGATCAGGATGGCGAGCACGATGCCCGGAAAGGCAAACAGGATGTCCATCGTCCACATGATCGCCTGGTCGACATACCGGCCGCTCATGCCCGAGAGGATGCCGAGCGGGACGCCGACAAGCACCGCCAACCCGACGGCCAGAACCACCTCGGCCAAGGAAATGCGCGCTCCGAAAATGACACGGGCGAAGATATCGCGGCCGTTGTCGTCGGTCCCGAACGGATGCGCCAGCGATGGCGGCTCCATGATTGCAAGCAGGTCCTGGACATAAGGATCAGCCGGCGCGATCAGCGGCGCGAAGATTGCGGCGAGCACGATAATGCCGATCAGGAAGCCGCCGATGGTGATGCTGCGATGGGTCGCCATCCAGCGCAGTCCCCGGTAGACCGCAGGCCGGCGCGACGCGGTATCGGTGTCAACGGATGCCATCAGTCGAACCTTATCTTCGGGTTGAGGAAGGCGATCAGCATCTCCGCCAGGAAGTTGATGACGACCACGCCGGTGACGGCGACGAGGGTCACGCCCTGGATGACCGGATAGTCGCGGTAACGCACCGCATCGACGAGGAACCGTCCGATACCCGGCCAGTTGAAGACGGATTCGGTCACGACAGCGCCCCCCATCAGGCTGCCGAAATTCAAGCCCACGATAGTGATGATCGGCAGCAGCGCATTGCGCAGCGCATGGCTCCAGTAGATGTTCCTCGGCAGGACGCCCTTGGCGTAAGCCGTGCGGATATAGTCCTGGCTCATCACCTCGATCATGCTGGAACGGGTCATGCGGGCGATGACCGCGGTCGGCAGAACGGCGAGCGTGATCGACGGCAGGATGAAGCTCTTCCAGGACGCGGCGCCAAGCAGCGGCAGCCAGCCGAGCTGCACGGAAAACGTATTCATCGCCATCAGCGCCAGCCAGAAATTGGCGATCGAGGCGCCGGCAATCGCAAGGATCATCACGATCTGGTCCGGCCAACCATGCCGGTAGATCGCCGCGATCATGCCGGCCGGCACGCCGATTCCGATGGCGATCAGATAGGCGGTAATCGCCAGCCCGATGGTAAACGGCAGGCGCTCGGCGATCTCGTCGACGACGGGCAGCTTGGACTTGATCGAAACGCCGAGATCGCCCCTCACCGCCCCATAGGCGAAGGAGGCATATTGGGCCGGCAGGCTGCGGTCGAGGCCGAGCCGCACGGTCATGTTGTCGACGGCCTCCTGCGTCGCCTCAGGTCCGGCCATCAGCCGCGCCGGATCGCCCGGCAGCGCACGGATCGCCACGAAGACCAGCAGCGACACGCCGATCAGGATCAGCGGCAGGGCCAGCAATTTCTTGGTGATATAGGCTTTCATCCGCCTTCTACGTTTTTATTCCAGGTTGTCCTACACTGAGAAAGCCCCACAGCTATCGACGCGACGCCCCCACTCGACGTCATCCTCGGCCTTGTACCGAGGATCTAACCACGTTTCCAATCAAACGCTGCAGATGCTCGGGACAAGCCCGAGCATGACGGAGGTAATGGCACACGGGCTTTCGAACAGGCCCTCCTCTCCCCGCCGGGAGAGGAGAAACCATTGTCGACTTGCATTTACTGCTTCTTTGCTTCCTTGACGACGATCAGGCCGCCGGGGATCACCCAGGTGCCCTTGACGCTGGCGCGCGTCGCAAACAGGTCCTGCTTGGTATAGAGCAGAACATGCGGAGCCTGCTCGTTCACCACCTTCTGGGCATCCACATAGATCGCGTTGCGCGCCTTTTCGTCTAGCGCCGAAGCTGCCTTGTCGATCAGCTCGTCAAGCTTGGCATCGGAGAAGAAGCCGAGGTTCGCACCGGCGGGCGACGCGCTCTTCGTGTAATAGAGCGGGCGGAACTGCAGGTCGGCGCCGTTGACGCCCGACGACCAGGAGGCGATCGACGAACCGATATTGTCCTTCTCCTTGCCGGCCGGATCCTGGAAAGCTGCCTTCGACCAGACGCCGCCTTCCATCTTGCGCACTTCGAGCTTGACGCCGGCCTTGGCCCACATCGCCTGCAGCAGTTCGCCGATGCGCGATTCCTGCTCCTGCACGATGGTCGACATGGCGAAACCGTCCGGATAACCGGCCTCCTTCAGGAGCTGCTTGGCCTTCTCGACATTGTAGGGATAGGGATTGAGCGTCTTGTCATAACCGGGGGTGACCGGAGCGAGCGGCGAATTCGCCGGCGTCGCATAACCGTTCATGAACGCCTTGACGATGCCGTCGCGGTCGGTCGCATAGTTCAGCGCCTGGCGGACGCGCACGTCGTCGAGCGGCTTCAGCTTGGTGTTGAGCGAGACCCAGAAGACGGCCGAACCGTCGGTCGTCGAGAGCTTCATCTCCGGGTTCGCCTTGACCTGCGCGGCAAAGGCGGCCGGGAACGGGTTGATGACGTCGGCATCGCCCGTCTGCAGCGCCATGTTCATCACCGAAGGCTCGGCCGTCCAGGTCCACTTGATCTGGTCTTCGCCCTTCGGCGCGCCGCCCCACCAATCGGTGTTCTTGGCCTGGATCACGTATTCGCCGGACTTGTATTCCTGCAGCTTGTAGGGACCGGTGCCGACGGCCTTGGAGCCGACCGTGCCGGCAGCGTCGGCAGTCGGGCTGACCATCAGGCAGGGACCGGTCGACAGAAGTGCCAGGAAGGCCGGGTACTGGGTCTTCAGCTTGAACTGAACGGTCAGCGGATCGACGGCGGTGACGCCTTCGAGGAAGGTGCGCAGACGACCACTGGCGGCAAGGCCGCGCTTGGTATCGAGGTGACGGGTGAAATTCTTGACCACGGCGTCGGCATCGAAGGCCGTACCGTCATGGAATTTTACGCCCGGACGCAGCTTGAAGGTCCAGACGAGACCGGACGCGTCGGCCGACCATTCGGTGGCGAGCGCGGGCTTCAGCGACAGATCGGGATCGCGCTTGATGAGGCCTTCGTACATCGGGTCGAGCAGGGCTGCGGTATAGGTCGCGGTCTGGTCGCCCGGATCCATGGAGCGCGGGGCTTCGGTCTGCATCACGTTGAGCGTCGCGGCACTCGCCGCGACAGGAAACACGAGGCTTGCCCGCGACGGCGCAGGCAAGCGTGAAATGGCGACTTTTCAAGAACATGGTCATGGTAGTTCACCCTTGGTTTTGTTGACACGGGGGCGGTCGTTGCCGCCTTAGATCATTTTTATAATTTATTGGCGTTGATTTGTTCATTTTCTGAACTTAGTGTCAACCCACCTTCACAAACAGAAAACGGCTGCCTTTGAACGCCTTGCTCACCTCCTCCCAGCGCCAGCTTGTGCGCGTCATCAGCGAGTCCGGTCCGCTCAGCCGGACCGAGATGGCGAACCTGCTGGGCTTGAGCAAGGCAGCGATGAGCGGCATTGCCCGCGACCTGATCGACCTCGGCGTGCTGCACGAAACCGAGACGGTCTATGGCCAGGGCCGCCCGTCGGTGCGGCTCGACCTGCATCCGGAATGCGCCTTCTTTGTCGGCATCTCGCTGCTCGAAGATCCGGCGCCGATGATCCTCTGCGACCTCAATGGCAAGATCATCGCCCGCCAGTCGATGCCGCTGTCGCGCGACCCGCAGGTCATCGCCGAGGCGATCACCGAGGGACTGCCGAGCCTTCTCCAAACCCATCCGTCAGCGAAGGAAAAACTGTCCGGCATCGGCGTCGCACTCTCCGGCTTCGTCGACGAGACGCAGTCGAACTGCGTGCAGTCCACCCTGCTCAACTGGCAGGACGTGCCCCTTGCAAAGATCATCCGGGAGCGTACCGGCGTCGAGACCTTCATCGAGAACGATGCGAAGGCGGTCGCCGTCAGCGAAAAGCTGTTCGGCAGCGCCCGCGAGATCCAGAGTTTCAGCGTCGTCTCGCTCGGCGACGGCATCGGCTGCGCCCATTTCATCGACGGCAAGCTCTATCGCGGCAATCACGGTGGCGCCGGCGAAATTGCCCACTGCACCATCGAGCCGGGTGGCTCGCCCTGCCGCTGCGGCAAGCGCGGCTGCCTCGATACCGTCTCCTCGATGAAGGCGATCAAGGAAATGTCGCGCGCCGAAGGGCTCCAATGCGTCTCGCTGTCCGACATCGAGAACGAGGCCTCGACCGGCAATGCGGCCGCGATCCGCATCCTGCACCGCGCCGGATCGGGGCTGGGACTGGCAATCGCCAACCTCATACAGATCAACGACCCCGGCCTGATCCTGATCACCCATGTCGAAGGCTCGTTCGACGGCCTGTTCGGCACGGTGGTCAATCAGGCGATCGAAACCAACGTGCTGCCGCGCTACGCCGGCCAGACGCCGATCCGCATCAAGCGCGTCGATGGCGATGTCTGGGCGCGGGGTGCGGCGAGCATCGCAGCCCATAACTTCCTGATCGGCCCCAACTCCAACTGAGGTTTCCCATGCGTATCGCTGTCGGCGGCATCCATATCGAATGCAGCACCTACAATCCGGTTCTCAACGAGGAAAAGGATTTTCGCGTCGTGCGCGGCGAGGACCTGACCGCTGCCCCCTATTTCGCCTTCCTCAAGGATTACGACGCCGAGTTCCTGCCGACCATCCACTGCCGCGCCATTGCCGGCGGTCCGGTCTCCCGCTCCACCTACGAGCGCTTCAAGGCCGAATTCCTCGATCGCCTGAAGCCCCTGCTGCCGCTCGACGGACTCTATCTCGCCATGCACGGCGCCATGTATGTGCAGGGCATGGAGGATGCGGAGGGCGACTGGATCACTGCCGCCCGCGATCTGGTCGGCCCGGACTGCACCATATCGGCCAGCTACGACCTGCACGGCAATGTCAGCCAGCGGATCATCGATGCGCTCGACATGTATTCCACCTACCGCACCGCGCCGCATATCGATGTCGAGGAGACCATGCGCCGCTCGGTGAAGATGCTGGTCGAGAGCCTGAAGACCGGCGTCAAGCCGGTGCTGCTCTGGGCGCCGATCCCCGTCGTGCTGCCGGGCGAGCGCACCTCGACGGTCGATGAGCCCGCAAAAAGCCTATACGCGATGATGCCGGAAATCGACGCGATCGACGGCGTCTGGGATGCGTCGCTGATGGTCGGCTACGTCTGGGCAGACGAACCGCGCGGCACGGCGGCCGCGATCATGACCGGCACCGACCGCACTGTGCTCGAGCGGGAAGCCAAGCGCGTCGCCAAGGCCTATTGGGACGCGCGCGAAAAATTCGTGTTCGGCTGCGAGACCGGTTCGATCCAGGACTGCGTCGACAAGGCGATTGCCTCGAAAACCGCCCCTGTCGTGCTTGCCGAATCCGGCGACAACCCGACCGGAGGCGGTGTGGGTGATCGTGCCGAGGTGCTGGCCGACCTGATCGAGAAGAAGGCAACCGGCGTCGTCTTCGCCGGCATTGCCGACAAGGCGGCGACAGAGGCCTGCTATGCCGCCGGCGTGGGTGCCGAACTCGACCTCACGATCGGCGCCTCGCTGGATACGATCGGCAGCAAGCCGGTCCAGGCAAAAGTGAAGGTGCAGTTCCTGCACGAGAGCACAGACCTTGCCGACCGACAGGCGGTGGTCGCGATCGGCGGCATCGAACTGGTCCTCTCCGCCAAGCGCCGCCCCTACCACTACATCGCCGATTTCACCCGCCTCGGCCTCGACCCGAACGGCGCAAAGATCATCGTCGTGAAGTCCGGCTATCTCTCGCCCGAACTGGCGCCGATTGCCAACCCCAACCTGATGGCGCTGTCGCCGGGCGTGGTCGACCAGTTCGTCGAACGCCTGGAACGCCACCGTAAGCTAAAGCCGACCTACCCCTTCGACAGGGATTTTACCTACGAGCCGCAGGTGTTCGTTTCGGCGCGGTCTGCGGGGCGGTGATTTCGGAAGGTCTGCGGACTGGTTAAGCCACCCACGGAGCTCTCGGTCGCCCCATCAGTGCCCACCGCACCCGCCCTCATCCCTGTGCTTGTCACAGGGATCCAGCAGCACCGCGTCTGCGGTGCAGAAGAGTCTTTTCAGCCCAAGGACTTGGGCTGACTGGATTCCTGTGACAAGCACAGGAATGAGGAATTGGAGGCAGGCGCACGATCACCAAGGTGACGCTGAACAATCTCCGAATTGACGATGAAAATGTCTCAGCCTTCTTCATGGGCCATGACGACGCACTCGCGTGTTGGACGAACAGCTCACTCAAAACGGGGACGTTTTCACCACTCTCGAAAAATTCCCCGCCCGCGTCCAAACACTTAGCCGCATTCCCTTCCCCCTCCATCCCCGCATCCCGCAGCCACCCGCATAATCCTCCCGTCATCGGATGGGAAACCGGGTTCGCGAACCGGCCGCATCATCCGGCTCGCAAGGTCCGGTTTCCGGTGACGGTCGAGGAAACGGTTTAGGGGCCTGACAATCCCCGGAAAACGCAGAAAACGGCCGGGGCAGGCGGAAAGCCTGAATACCCAATACCCCGAAATACCCCGCCTGCCCCATTCCCACAAAACGGAACCGCCGGATTTTCATCCGCGCGGCCAAAAGTGCTGTCTGGAAAAGAGGTCGTGACGTTGGCCGGCTGCTATTCCCCGGCGGTCGCGAATACCGCGCTGGCGTCGCTGACGATCGCCACATGCGAATAGGCCGCCTGCCCAGCCGCTGCCGCATCGGCGCGGATGATCGCGGTGACGATCTGGTCGTGCTCCTCGTAGGATTTCGCAAGGCGCCCCGGCAGGCGGAACTGCGCGCGGCGGAAAGGGGCGAGCCTGGCCCGCGTCTGCGTCACCATCTCGAAGACGTGGTCGTTATGGGCGCCGCGATAAAGCCTTGTGTGGAATTCGGTATTGTGCGCCGCATAGTCTTCCTCGGCGCTGGCATGCACCAGCCGCATCGAGCCGCGATGATCGAGCTCCAACGCCCGCCGCTCATCGACCGTCATCCGCTCCGCCGACAGCCGGGCGCAAATGCCTTCGAGCTCGGCCATCGCCTCGAACATCGAATGCAGATAGGTCCCGGTCACATTGGTGACGACGGCGCTGCGGTTCGGCTCGCGCCCGACAAGACCCATGGCACCGAGCTCGCGCAGGGCCTCGCGCACCGGCGTCCGGGACACTTCGAAACGCGAGGCGAGCGTGATCTCGTCGAGCTTCTCCCCCGGCAGGATGGCGCCCGTGACGATCATGTCGGCAATGGCGCGCACCATCTGTTCGACGGTGGTTCCGGTACGGATGACTTCTCTGCGCCTGACCTGCTTCACGGGACGATTCTACTTAACGCTCACAACCTGCATACAGATGCCGTTCCGGATTCGATAAGTCAAATGACGCCGGCAAGACATTGGTAGTTTTCAGCTTTCTGACGCCGGAAAATCCCACCGTCAATTGCCGTATTGCCCAAATGCGAGATTGCTGAACAAATAATAATGATTGATTATTTATTAAGCGAAGACGCGATGAATCTGTATGCACTTTTCACCATCGCTTTTTAGCCTGGAAAAATTCGAACGCAATAACAATAGCTTGACGCCTGGCACGCACATTGCATGCACTTTACCGTACCCGTTCGAAACCGGCCTAGCGCCGCAAGGAGCATTCCGATGACCAAACTCCTTCCCATGAACCGCCGCAATTTTCTCCAGGCTTCCGCTGCCGGCCTGGCAGCCGGTGCCGTCCCCGGCCTGATCGGCTCGCCTGCCGCGGCCCAGACCGCGCTCACCATCGGCTTCATCTATGTAGGCCCCAAGGACGACTATGGTTATAACCAAGCGCATGCCGAGGGCGCGGCCGTCATCAAGAAGATGCCCGGCATCACACTGGTCGAAGAGGAAAACGTCCCGGAAACCGTCGACGTCCAGAAGACCATGGAATCGATGATCAATCTCGACGGCGCTACCCTGCTCTTCCCGACCTCCTTCGGTTACTTCGACCCCCACATGCTGGCGATGGCCGCCAAATATCCGAAGGTGCAGTTCCGCCATTGCGGCGGCTTGTGGACCGAAGGCAAGCATCCGGCCAATACCGGCTCCTATTTCGGCTATATCGGCCAGGGCCAGTATCTGAACGGCATCGCCGCCGGCTATGCGTCGAAGAGCAAGAAGATCGGCTTCGTCGCCGCAAAGCCCATCCCGCAGGTCGTCCAGAACATCAACTCCTTCCTGCTCGGCGCCCGTTCGGTCGATCCGACCATCACCTGCCAGGTGATCTTCACCGGCGAATGGTCGCTCGCCGTCAAGGAAGCCGAAGCCACCAACGCGCTGATCGACCAGGGCGCCGACGTCATCACCTGCCATGTGGATAGCCCGAAGGTCGTGGTCGAGACGGCCGCCGGCCGCGGCGCCTTCGTCTGCGGTTATCACGCCAACCAGAGCGCGCTCGCCAAGGACAAGTACCTGACCGGCGCCGAATGGGCCTGGGGCAATGTCTATACCAACTTCATCAAGGCGGCCCAGAGCGGCGGCAAGCTCGGCAATTTCGTCCGCGGCGGCCTCAAGGACGGCTTCGTCAAGATGAGCCCGCTCGGACCCGCCGTTTCCGCCGAAGGCCGCAAGAAATTCGAGGCGACGCTCGCCGAGATCATGTCCGGCAAGTTCTCGGTCTTCAAGGGCCCGATCAAGGACAACAAGGGCAATGTCGTCGTCACCGCCGGCAAGTCGTTTGCCGAGGATGCGATCGAGCTGGAAAGCATGGGTTACCTGGTCGAGGGCGTCGTCGGGTCCACGTCCTGACCTGATGTCCTGACCTTACGTCCCTAACCTCACGTCAAGGGGGAGAAGCGCCATGACGGCCGAAACGAACGATCCGGGACTGCCCATCACGGCGGGGGGCCAGGCGTCCCTCCGCCCCCTCCTCGAATGGCTTGCGCGACGGGCGGAACCGGTGGCGATCGGGCTCGTGGCGATCCTGATCGGCCTGGCACTTTTCTCCCTCTTCATCCTGGCGATCGGCAAGTCGCCGGTCACCCTCTTTCAGCTCATGTACACGGGCGGTTTCGGAAGCTGGTTCTCGATCCAGAACAGCCTTTCCCGCGCCGCCCCCCTGCTGCTGACCGCGCTCTGCGTCGCGCTGCCGGCAAGGCTCGGCCTCGTCATCATCGGCGCGGAAGGCGCAGTGGTCCTCGGTGGGGTCGCCGCGGCGGCCAGCGCCATGCCCTTCGTCGGCGTGGTGCCGCCGATCATGCTCTTCGTCTTCATGGCCATCGCCGCCATGATCGTCGGCGGCATCTGGATCGGTTTTGCCGGTTTCCTGCGCCACTACCGCGGCGTCAACGAAACGATCTCCTCGCTGCTTCTGGCCTATATCGCGATTGCCCTGATGAACCAGTTCGTCGAAGGGCTGCTGCGCGATCCGGCGAGCTTGAACAAGCCGTCCACCAAACCCCTGCCGAAGGACTACATGCTCGGCCACATCCCCGGCATGGACGTCCATTGGGGCCTCGTCATCGGCGTCGTTGCCTGCATCCTCTCCTGGGTGCTGATCGAGATCACCAGCTTCGGTTTTGCCGCCCGCATCGCCGGCGGCAATGTTCGCGCTGCGCAGATCCAGGGCCTGCCGGTCGGCAAGCTGATCGTCGGCTTCACCGCGATTGCCGGCGGTTTTGCCGGCCTCGCGGGCATGATCGAGGTCGCGGCAGTGCAGGGCAGCGCCAACGCCTCGCTTGCCGCCGGCTATGGTTACACCGGCATCCTCGTCGCCTTCCTGGCGCGGCACAATCCGCTGGCGATCATCCCGGTCGCCATCCTGCTCGGCGGCATCGCTGCATCGGGGGGCCTGATCCAGCGGCGCATGGGCCTGCCGGATGCCACCGTCCTCGTGCTGCAGGGTACGCTCTTCATCGTCATCCTCTTCTGCGAGACCTTTTACGGCCGCTTCAAGATCTTCAATCCCGACCTCTGGAAAAGGAGCTGACCGATGGAAGACACAGGTATCGGCCTCTGGGGCGTGCCGCTGGCGATCTTCGCAGGCGCCATCCGCGTCTCCACCCCCTTCATCTTCGTCTCGCTCGGCGAGACGATCACCGAACGCTCCGGCCGCATCAATCTCGGGCTCGAAGGCACGCTCGTTTTCGGGGCCATGACGGCTTACGCGGTCGCGGTGATGACCGGTTCGCCGACATTAGGCGTGCTGGCGGCGATGGCGACCGGCGCCATCTTCGGCACCATCCACGGCTGGATCTGCAAATGGCCCAAGGTCAACGACATCGCCATCGGCATCGCCATGATGCAGTTCGGCCTGGGCCTCGCCTTCTTCCTCGGCAAATCCTTCATCCAGCCTGTCGCGCCGAAACTGCCCTCCATCCCGCTCGGCGGCTGGTCGGCAACACCTCAGGTTCAGGCGGCGCTCAACATCAACGTGCTGTTCTTCATCGGCGCCGCACTCGCCCTCTTCCTCTGGTGGGCGTTCAGGAACACCCGCATCGGCCTCATCCTTCGCGTCGTCGGCGACAGCACCGACGCGGCCCGCGCCATGGGCATCAGCCCGGACCGTGTCCGGCTTCTGGCGACCGCCGCCGGTGGGTCACTGGCTGCGATCGGCGGCGCCTACCTGTCGCTCTATTACCCCGGCTCCTGGAACGAAGGCATTTCCTCCGGCCAGGGCCTGATGGCCGTGGCGCTGGTCATCTTCGCGCGCTGGAATCCGATCGGCTGCTTCCTCGCCGCCCTGCTTTTCGGCGGTGCCGGGGCCCTCGGCCCCGCCCTGCAATCGGTCGGTGTCACACAGGGTTATTACCTGTTCTACGCGGCACCCTACGTGCTCACCCTCATCATCCTGATCGCGACCTCCTCGCCCACCCGCTCGCTGGCCGGTGCGCCAGGCGCGCTGTCGCTGACGAAATAAGGGAGATCGGTCATGAACGGATTGGGCGGCCTCAACAAATCGGAGCACGGCGTCGGTATCGGCCTCGTCCAGCTCCAGCTACCGGTAACGGTCACCAGGGCGGACCTCGCCCGCCAGACGCAGGTGATCGTCGATCTGGTCGCCAAGGCCCGGCGCAACCAGCCGGGCATGGATCTGGTCGTTTTTCCCGAATATGCGCTGCACGGGCTTTCGATGGACATCAATCCGGAGATCATGTGCACGCTCGACGGTCCGGAAGTCGCGGCCTTCCGCAAGGCCTGCAGGGACAATGCGATCTGGGGCTGCTTCTCGATCATGGAGCTGAACCCGGGCGGCATGCCCTATAATTCCGGCATCGTCATCGATGATAACGGCGACCTGAAACTCTATTACCGCAAGATGCACCCCTGGGTGCCTGTGGAACCCTGGGAGCCTGGCGATTTCGGCATTCCGGTCATCGACGGGCCGAAAGGCGCCAAGCTGGCGCTGATCATCTGCCATGACGGCATGTTTCCGGAAATGGCCCGCGAATGTGCCTACAAGGGCGCCGAGATCATGATCCGCACCGCCGGTTACACCGCGCCGATCCGCGACGCGTGGCGCTTCACCAACCAGTCGAACGCCTTCTGCAACCTGATGGTGACGGCGAGTGTGTGCATGTGCGGTTCGGACGGCACGTTCGATTCCATGGGCGAAGGCATGGTCTGCAATTTCGACGGCACGATCATCGCCCACGGCACGTCCGGCCGGGTCAACGAGATCATCACCGCCGAGGTGCGGCCCGACCTGGTGCGCGAGGCCCGACTCGGCTGGGGCGTCGAGAACAACATCTACCAGTTCGGCCATCGGGGTTACGTCGCGGTCGCGGGCGGCGCAGGCGATGCGCCCTACACCTACATGCACGATCTGATCGCCGGGAAATACAGGCTGCCCTGGGAGGACGCGGTGAAGGTCACCGACGGCACGTCCTGCGGCTTCGACAAACCCGTGCGATCTTATGGCGAGACATTCAAGCTGGCTGGCGAATAGGAGAGACAATGATGGACGCGATGGTTGAAACCAAAGGGCATTATATCGACGCCGATCCCTATGCCTGGCCCTATGACGGCGATTTGAGACCCGAAAACACCGCCCTCATCATCATCGACATGCAGACCGATTTCTGCGGCAAGGGCGGTTATGTCGATCACATGGGTTACGACCTGTCGCTGGTGCAGGCGCCGATCGAGCCGATCAAGACGGTGCTCGCCGCCATGCGGGCCAAGGGCTATCACATCATCCACACCCGCGAAGGCCACCGCCCCGACCTCGCCGACCTGCCCGCCAACAAGCGCTGGCGCTCGCAGCGCATCGGTGCCGGCATCGGCGATCCTGGCCCCTGCGGCCGCATCCTGACACGCGGCGAGCCAGGCTGGGACATCATTCCGGAACTCTACCCGATCGAAGGCGAAGTGATCATCGACAAGCCCGGCAAGGGCTCGTTCTGCGCCACCGATCTGGAACTGATCCTCAACCAGAAGCGCATCGAAAACATCGTGCTGACCGGCATCACCACCGATGTCTGCGTCTCGACGACGATGCGCGAGGCGAACGACCGCGGCTTCGAATGCCTGATGCTGGAAGACTGCTGCGGCGCCACCGACTACGGCAATCATCTCGCCGCCATCAAGATGGTCAAGATGCAGGGCGGCGTCTTCGGCTCCGTCTCCAATTCGGTTACCTTTGTGAGCCAGCTGCCATGAACAACATCGTCCGCGATACGCCCCTACCCCAGGCCGGCAAGGCGGTCGGCATCGAAACGCTCGGCATGACCATGCGCTTCGGCTCCTTCACTGCCCTCGACAATGTCTCGATCAGCGTGCCGGCCGGTTCGTTCCATGCGCTGCTCGGCGAAAACGGCGCCGGCAAGTCCACGCTCGTCAAATGCATCATGGGCTTCTACCACGCGACCTCGGGCTCGCTCTCGGTCGACGGACGCGAAGTCTCGGTCGCCTCGCCGAAGGATGCGGCAACCTACGGGCTCGGCATGGTCTACCAGCATTTTACGCTGGTCCCCTCGCTGACCGGTGCCGAAAACCTGGTGATCAGCCGCACCTCCGTGCCCTCGGTGATCAACTGGGCGAAGGAGCGCAAGGACCTTGCCGCCTTCATGGAGCGCATGCCCTTCCAGATCCCGCTCGAACGGCCGGTCAGCGAACTGGCGGCCGGCGAGAAGCAGAAGCTGGAAATCGTCAAGCAGCTTTATCTCGGCCGGTCCTTCCTGGTGCTCGACGAACCAACCTCCGTTCTCACGCCAGCGGAAGCCGACGAAATGCTCGGTATCGTGCGCGGCATGACGGAACGCGGCGAACTGACCGTGCTGATGATCAGCCACAAGTTCCATGAGGTGACGAAGTTTGCCGATGCGGTGTCGATCCTGCGCCGTGGCAAGCTGGTCGGCACCGGCAAGGTCAGCGAACTCTCGACCTCCGACATGGCGGGGATGATGATCGGCGACGTCAAGCTCGCCGAACTCGACAGCCGCCTGCCGGTGCCGGAGGCGGCGAAATCGGTGCTGAAGGTCGAACAGGTCAAGGCGCCGGACCGTTCCGGCCTGAAGACGATCGAGATCGACAACCTGACCGTCCGTTCCGGCGAGATCGTCGGCATTGCCGGCATTTCCGGCAACGGCCAGAAGGAACTGACCGAAATTCTCGCCGGCCAGCGCCCGACCGACCGAGGCACGGTGACCGTCAATGGCGAGACCTATGGCGCGACCCGGCCGGAAACCCGCAAGAACAACGTCCGCTTCATTCCGGAAGAACCGCTGCAGAACGCCTGTGCGCCAAAGATGACCGTCAGCGAAAACCTCGCCTTCCGCACCTTCGACCTGAAGGGTGACGGCAAGGATGCGATCTGGCTGAACAAGGGCGAGATGAAGAAGCGCGCAACCTCGCTGATCTCGGATTTCAAGGTGAAGACCGCCTCCTCGTCGTCGCCGATCGCAGCTCTATCAGGCGGCAACGTGCAGCGCGCCGTGCTCGCCCGCGAACTGACCGGCGAGGTCGATCTGCTGATCGTCTCCAATCCATGTTTCGGCCTCGATTTTTCGGCCGTCGCGGAAATCCGCGCCCGCATCATGAGGGCCCGCAACTCGGGTACCGCCGTGCTGCTGCTCTCGGAGGATCTCGACGAACTGCTGGAAATGTCGGACCGCATCATGGTGATCTCGGAGGGCAAGCTGGTCTATGAAACCCCGATCCGAGCCGCCGATATCGGCGTCATCGGCGCCCATATGGCGGGGCATCACTGATGGCCGAGGGGACAATTGAGATCAAGGCAGAACCCTTCGCCTTTCCGGCCAAACCCGCGGCGCTTGCGCTTATCGTCATCGACATGCAGCGCGATTTCGCCGAGCCCGGCGGTTTCGGCGCGAGCCTTGGAAACGACGTCGGGCGCATCACCAAAATCGTGCCGGACGTCAAACGCCTCATCCAGGGTTTTCGCGATGCCGGCCTGCCGGTCATCCACACGATGGAATGCCACAAGCCGGACCTTTCCGACCTGCCGCCCGCCAAGCGTGATCGAGGCAATCCGACGCTCAGGATCGGCGATGTCGGCCCAATGGGCCGGGTGCTGATTTCCGGAGAACCGGGCACGGCGATCATTTCCGAGCTTGCGCCGGTCGATGGCGAGGTGGTGATCGAAAAACCCGGCAAGGGTGCATTTTATGCCACAGAACTCGGCGAAGTGCTGAAGGAAAAGGGCATCAGCCAGCTCGTCTTCGCCGGCGTCACGACGGAAGTCTGCGTCCAGACGACGATGCGGGAGGCCAACGACCGCGGTTACGAGTGCCTGCTCGCCGAAGAGGCGACGGAGAGCTATTTTCCCGAGTTCAAGGCCGCCGCCATCGCCATGATCCGCGCCCAGGGCGCGATCGTCGGCTGGACCGCCCATGTGGACGACATTCTGGACGGGATCGCGCCAAAGGGGATGACCAATGCCTGAATCAACCCGCGAACTCCTGACGCTAGGCGGCTGGAAAGATTTGAAATTCGAGCCTTTCCGCGACGAGGTGACGATCCACTGGATCCGCCCCTTCGAGGGTGACCAGCCGGGCGTGGCGCTCTTGAAATACGAGGCCGGTGCCGGCGTTCCCCGCCATCGCCATGAGGGGCTGGAAACCATCCTGGTGCTCGAGGGCGTGCAATCCGACGAGACGGGCGACTACGGGCGCGGCAGCTATATCGTCAATGCGCCGGGCACCGAACACTCCGTCTGGAGCGATACCGGCTGCGTCGTGCTGATCCAGTGGGACCGGCCGGTGACAATACTGGAAGAGGAAATGGCATGATTGCGACACCAGCCTTCGATATCGCCTCGCTTCACGCGTTCTACCAGGATGGCGGCAGTGTCGCGCAGATCGTCGAAGCGGTTTTCAAGCGCATCGCCGAGGTCGACGATCCCGGCATCTTCATCCACCTGGCCGACAAGGTCGCTGTATTGGCGGAAGCCGCAAAGCTCGGCGCCTTCGATCCCGAAAAACCACTCTTCGGCATCCCCTTCGCGGTGAAGGACAATATCGACGTTGCCGGTTTGCCGACCACCGCTGCCTGCCCCGACTATGCCTATCTTCCCGAGAAGGACGCGACCGTGGTCGGCCTGCTCAAGGCGGCCGGCGCTCTTGTCATCGGCAAGACCAATCTCGACCAGTTCGCGACCGGCCTCGTCGGGGTGCGCTCGCCCTACCCGATCCCGAGAAATGCCATCGATGCGAAGCTCGTACCCGGTGGGCTCGTCTTCCGGCTCGGCAGTCGCCACCGCGCAAGGCATCGTCAGCTTCGCTTTGGGCACCGATACCGCCGGTTCCGGTCGCATCCCGGCCGGCCTCAACAATATCGTCGGACTGAAGCCGAGCGTCGGCTCGCTGTCGACCAGTGGCGTGGTCCCTGCCTGCCGCACGCTCGACTGCGTCTCGATCTTCGCGCTGACCGCCGACGACGCGTGGAAGGTCTTCTCCGTCGCCGCGAAATACGACGAGACGGACGCCTATTCAAAGGTCGTTCCGGCAACCGGCTTCGGCTCCGCCCCCCCGGTGCTGACCATCGGCATCCCTGCCAAGGCGGACCTGCAATTCTTCGGCGATACCGTGATGGAGGCGGCCTATGGCGATGCCGTGTCGATGCTCGCGAGGCTCGGACACCGCATCGTCGAAGTGCCTTTCGGCGATTTCTACAAGGTCGCCAACCTTCTCTACGAAGGCGCCTGGGTGGCTGAGCGTTATGCAGCAGTGAAGGATTTCTTCGACACGAAGGAAGAGAGCTTCCACCCGGTAACGCGAAAAATCTATGGCGGGGCCAAGTCGCTCTCCGCAGCCGATGCCTTCAAGGGCTTTTATGCGCTGCAGGCGCTCAAGAAGACGCTGGCGCCGCTGATCGCCTCCGTCGATCTCTTCTGCGTGCCGACCGCCCCGACCCACTACACGCGTGCCGATCTGGAGGCGGAGCCGATCCGCGAGAATTCCCGCCTCGGCACCTATACCAACTTCGTCAATCTGCTCGACATGTGCGGCATCGCCGTGCCGACCGGTACCCGCGCCGACGGCCTGCCGGCCAGCGTGACACTGCTCGCCCCCTCCGGTCGCGATGGCCTCACCGCGTCACTGGCCCGTGACCTTCACCAGGCAAGCGGCCTGACCCTCGGCGCCACCGGCTGGCCGCTGCCGGCGCCAGCCGAAACGCCTGTTGCCGCAGCAAGCGAAGACCTGATCGATATCGTCGTGGTCGGCGCCCACCTGTCCGGCATGCCGCTCAATTACCAGCTGACCGATCTCGACGGCAGCTTCTCCGGCGTCGCGAAAACCTCCGCCGCCTACAAGCTTTACGCACTTGCCGGCACGGTGCCGCCGAAACCCGGCATGGTCCGGGTCGCCGAAGGCGAAGGCGGCGAGATCGAGGTCGAGGTCTGGAAGCTGACGCCGGCGGCCTTCGGCCTGTTCGTCGCGGCAATCCCCGCCCCGCTCGGCATCGGCACCGTCACCTTGTCCGACGGCACCTCGGCCAAGGGGTTCCTCGCCGAACCGTTTGCGCTTCAGGGCGCGCTCGACATCACCGCCTATGGCGGCTGGCGAGCCTATCTCAAGGAATTCGCGTCTCTGCCGCGGGTCGGCAAAACCGGCTGATCTGCGGCGGATGATCCGCGGCCGACTACGCGGCACGTAAATCCGGAAAAGATGCGGATATGTGGGAACGCCTTCACGCCCCGTCCGTTCGACTGCTGCGCCAATCAGGCGCTGGAGGAGAAATCATGGGTATCGAACAGGCTCCCACCGAAAAGGGACGGGAATCCGCACGCGGTCTGAAGCAGAGCACCCGCAAGGAAGAGAAGAAGGTCGAAGCCCAAAAGGGTTCGGACCTCGCCAAGGGCGCCGACCGTTTCGAGGAAAGGTCGAAGAGCTCAGACGGCAAGAGCGCGGGCGCCAAACAGCGTTAGACCGTAATCACCCTGCCCATCACATCGACCAGGTCTCGCTGACGCGGCGGATGCATTGCAGCAGACTGACCGTCGGCGGCGTCATCAGGCCCTTCTTCCGGCGGTAGACACGAAAGGTCCGCTGCCAGTCGAGTTCGGGCACGTTGACGCGTGCCATGTTGCCCCGTTCCACCTCCTCGCGCACCAGGGGCAGCGGCATCCAGCAGAACATCGCCTCGGAGAGAACCGCGGCCTTCAGAACCGGCACCGAGCGGGAGACGATCGCTGGCGGTTTCGGCTCCAGCGCATTGTCGTGGAACCGCCGCTGCCATTCCCGGACGGTCGGCGTTCCCGGAGGCGGCATGGCCCAGTCGAACCCCGCCGCTTCGGCAAGCGTCACATGCTCACGGCTGATGATCGGATGGTCTGACCTGGCAAAGACCGAGACCGTGTCGTGCATGATATCGGGCGTCGCGATGACGATGTCGTCATCGAGATAAGGCTCCGGCGAAATGGCGATGTCGATCGTTCCGCCCTTCAGCCCTTCCAGCACCCGGTCCTCCAGGTCCTCGATCACCTGGTACTGCACTTCAGGATGCTGTTTGCGCATCTCGCCGATCACGGCGATGATGAAGCCGCTGACGACGCTCGCCACTCCGCCGATCCGCACCACGCCGCGGCTGGCACCCCGCATCTGCTGGATGACGTCGGTCGCATTGCCGATCTCGGACACAACCAGTTTGGCATAGGGAAGCAGCGCATCGCCGAACACCGTCGGCACCACGCCGCGGGTGGTACGCTCGAAGAGCGGAACGCCGTAGCTGTCCTCCAGCCGCTTCAGCATGCGAGTGATCGCCGGCTGGGTCATGTTGAGCGCCGTCGCTGCCGCGCCGAGGCTGCCGCGCCGCGCGCATTCCAGAACGATTTGAGCGGATCGCACATCCAAAGTCATGCCTTGATGTAATGGATTCTTGGATATTCTTCAATTCCAAGATGGGGCGCTATCTGCGACACTTCCCACGACAAGATATGCGCTCAGGGTGGCAACCCTGAAGGCCGGGAGGAGGCCTCAAAGTTATGAACAAGATGTCGCTGGATTTCCTGTCCGGCAGCACGAAGCTGCGTGGACAGACGGTAAGCGAGGCTGTTTTCGACTTTCTCAGGCAGAAGGGCATCGACCGCATTTTCGGCAATCCGGGCTCCACCGAACTGCCGATGTTCGTCAACGTCCCGGAAGACTTTTCCTATGTGCTCGGCTTGCAGGAATCGATCGTCGTTGCGATGGCGGACGCCTATGCGCAGGTGAGCCGCAAGCCGGCTTTCGTCAACCTGCATTCGGCTGCCGGCCTCGGCCATGCGCTCGGCAATATCTACACCGCCTACCGCAACCGGGCGCCTCTCATCATCACCACCGGCCAGCAGAGCCGCGAACTGTTGCCGCATGATCCGTTCCTGTTTGCCGAAAGCCCGACCGATTTTCCGAAGCCCTATGTGAAATGGGCCTGCGAGCCGGCCCGCGCCGAAGACGTGCCGGCCGCGATCGCGCGTGCCTATTACATGGCGATGCAGGCGCCGCGCGGCCCGGTCATGGTGTCGGTCCCGTTGAGCGACTGGCAGGTACAGGCAGCCCCGATCGCCATCCGCGACGTGGAAACGGTGATCAGTGCGCCGGCTTCCGCGATCGACGATCTGGCCCGCCGGCTGAACGACGCCCGCGAGCCGGTGCTGGTCGTCGGACCGGGCGTCGATATCGACAATGCCTGGGATGCCACGGTGCGGCTTGCCGAAATCCTGCAGGCAAAAGTCTGGGTGAGCCCGCTGTCGTCCCGCTGCAGTTTCCCGGAGCGCCATCCGCTGTTTGCCGGTTTCCTGCCGGCCTTCCAGCCAAAACTCGCGAACTGCCTGCATGGTGCCGATCTCGTGCTCGTACTCGGTGCGCCGGCCTTCACCTATCATTTTGCCGGCTCCGGTCCGGACATCCCGGCGGGTGCCGAACTCTGGCTGATCACCGACGACCCGGCCCAGGCCGCCAGCGCCATCGTCGGCAACGCCATGGTCTCGAACCTGCGCGCCGCGACCGAAAGCCTCGTTTACCGCCTGCGCTGCCGTGCGCCGCGTACCGGCGGACCGGCCCGCACCATTCCGCGCCTGAAAACACCGAAGGGCATCACCCAGGAATTCTTCTACCAGACGCTCGCCGACGTCCGTTCGCCCGATAGCATCGTCTTCGAGGAAGCGCCGGGCGCTCGCGACGCGCTGCATGATTATTTCCCGATCGAACGGCCCGGCGGCTTTTTCGCCACCGCCAGTGGCGGGCTCGGTTATGCCCTGCCCGGCTCGGTCGGCGCCGCATTGACCAAGCCCGAACAGCCGGTCATCGCCGTCATCGGCGACGGATCGAGCCTCTATGCCATCCAGTCGATCTGGTCTGCCGTCGAATACGATGCCGATCTCATGATCGTCATCCTCAACAACGGCGGCTACAAGGTGCTGAAGGCGATTGCCGAACGGAGCGGCTCCGGCCGCATCGACGGCGTCGATATCGGCCACATGGATTTCGTGAAGATCGCCGAGGCGCAGGGCTGCAAGGCCGTCCGCTGCGAAAAGGGCGAGGAATTGTCGTCATGCCTGCGGGACCTTCTCAAGATGAAGGGGCCGCGGCTTTTGGAAATCATTCTATCCGAGGAGGAGACTGAAATGAATGTCGCTGTCAGAAACGAACAGGTCCTGAAAACCCCCGAGAAATTCTTCATCGGCGGTGAATGGGTTGCCCCGCTCGGCACCAACACGCTCGACGTCATCTCGCCGGTGACCGAACAAGTGCTGATGACCTATCCGGAAGCCAGCAACGCCGATATCGACAAGGCCGTTGCCGCTGCCCGCGACGCCTTCGACAACGGCCCCTGGCCGCGCATGAGCTTCAAGGAGCGTGCCGGTTATCTGCGCAAGATCGCCGACCTCTTGACCGCCCGCCTCGACGAGATCGCCAATGCCTGGACGACCCAGGTCGGCGCGCCGATATTCCTGACCAAGAAGCTGGTCGGCCAGAACCCCGGCCTCTACAACTACTATGCCGACCTGATCGAGAACGACGATTTCGTCGATCAGCGCAAGCGTGCCGATGGCGGCGAAGTCCGCGTCGTGCGCGAGCCGGTCGGCGTGTGCGCCGCGATCACGCCGTGGAACGCACCGATGGTGCTCCTCAACTACAAGATCTCGGCAGCGCTTGCCGCCGGCTGCACGATTGTCGCCAAACCCTCGCCGGAAACGCCGCTCGACGCCTATCTTCTGGCCGAGTGCATCGAACAGGCCGGGTTGCCCAAGGGCGTCTTCAACCTGGTGCCGGCCGGCCGCGAAGGCGGCGACTACCTCGTCCGCCACCAGGGCATCGACAAGGTCTCCTTCACCGGCTCAACCATCGCCGGCAAGACCATCGCCGCAGCCTGCGCCGATCGCCTGGCCCGCGTCAGCCTGGAACTCGGCGGCAAGTCCGCGGCCGTTCTTCTCGACGATGCCGACTTCACCAAGGCTCTGCCGGCGCTGATGGTCTATTCCATGCCGATCACCGGCCAGGTCTGCTTCTCGCTGACCCGCATCCTGGTGCCGGAATCGCGCAAACAGGAATTCATCGACCTCTATGTGGGCGCAGTGAAGAACATCAAGGTCGGCGATCCGGCTGATCCGACCACCCAGATGGGCCCGCTCACCATGGCCCGCCAGCTTGCCCGCGTCGAAGGTTACATCGCCGCCGGCCGCGCAGGCGGTGCGACGGTTGCCTGCGGCGGCGGGCGCCCGAAGGGCCTCGAGCGCGGTTACTTCATCGAGCCGACCGTCTTCACCGACGTGACGATGGACATGAAGATCGCGCAGGAGGAAATCTTCGGCCCGGTCGTCTCGATCATCAGCTACAAGGACGATGAGGAAGCGGTGAAAATCGCCAACGACACGACATACGGCCTGTCCGGCGCGGTCTTCAGCTCCGATCCGGAGCGTGGTTATGCGTTTGCCCGCCGCATGCGGACCGGCAGCGTCACCGTCAACGGCATGATCGTCGACATCCACCATCCATTCGGCGGCTTCAAGCAGTCCGGTATCGGCCGCGAAGGTGGTCCGGAAGGACTCGAAAACTATTTCGAGGTCAAGACGATCCACATGGCCTGAGGCCAGCCGGGTTTCATAGTGAACAAAAAGGCCGCCGGGTTATGATCCGGCGGCCTTTCCATTTGTGGTCAGGGCTGGCTCCCCACTCGTCGTCATCCTCGGGCTCGACCCGAGGATCCACGCCCCTGGCACTGCGGATGCTGGATCCTCGGGTCGAGCCCGAGGATGACGGCAAGGTGGCCTACCTTCTGATCTCTCAGAAGGTCCGGAGCCGACTTAGCTGGTGGATCAGAGCACTTCGAAAACGCTGATACGCACGGCACTTGCCAGGCGCTCGCCGGTGCCGATGAAGATCGTATGGTTGAGCCAGGCATAGCGCGGATCGCCGGTCTGCAGGCGCGGCGTGGTGCGCATGTAATAGAGCGCCGGATCGACCGTCTCGCCGGCCGCCAGCCTTGCCAGCACGTCTGCCGGTCCATGCCGGAAACCGAAATTGCGGATGTCGATCATCGCTCCGTCATGGGTCTCGATCACGTAACGCGTGTCGAGTTCCGCGTAACCGGCGTCATAGACGCTTTGCCAGTCCGCGCCGAGATTGAGGACGCGCCCGGAAAGACGCTCCCCTTCGACCACGCCGCCGATGATCGGGATGATCCGCCAGCGACCGCCCGGACCGCCTCCCTTCTCGATCGGCGTGCCGAGTTCGGCGCGGATTTCGCAAAGCGGCCTGAGGCTCGGAGCGATCATGTGCGTCATCTCATCGTTTGCGGCAGCCAGAGCGAGATCACCGGAAACGCCACCAGCAGGAAAAGCCGGATGATATCGTTGAGAATGAAAGGCATGACGCCGCCGTAGATCGTGGTGATCTTCACATCCTTCGCAATCGAATTGATGACGAAGACATTGATGCCGACGGGCGGCATGATCATGCCGAGCTGGCAGGCGACGACGATGATGATGCCGAACCAGACGGGGTCGAAGCCAAGATGGCTGATGACCGGGAACACGATCGGCACGAGCAGGATGATCATCGCCATCTCGTCCATCAAGGCTCCTGCGATCAGGAAAATGACCAGGATCAGCGTCAGCGTCCCATATGGCCCGAGATCCATTCCGACCAGCAGTGCCGTCAGCTTCTGCGGCGACTGGGTGATCGCCAGGAAATAGCCGAACAGGATCGCGCCGATCAGCACGCTGAACAGCGAAACCGACGTCCGGAGCGACTCCACGAGGCTCGCCATGATGGACCGATAGTTCAGCCGGCCGCGCAGCAGGCCGATGACCATCGTCATCAACGCCCCGACCGCCGCCGCTTCCGTCGCGGTTGCAATACCGAGATAGATGACCCCGATGACCGAAATGAAAAGAAGCATGACGGCCCAGACGTCCCGAAGCGATGCGAGAGCTTCCCTCAGTTCGAACGGCTTTCCGGGCGGCAACCGCTTGCCATGGGCGATCAGCACGGTTGCCATGTACATGAAGGTCGCCATGATGCCGGGGATGATGCCGGCCATCAGCAGCTGCGCGACATCCGTCTCCGTCAGAAAGGCGTAGACGACCATGATCACCGAAGGCGGGATCAGGATGCCGAGCGTGCCGCCGGCGGCGATAACGCCGGTCGAGGTGGCATCGGCGTATTTCGCCTTGCGCATCTCGGGCAGCGCGATGCGGGTCATGGTCGCGGCGGTCGCAATCGAACTGCCGCAGATAGCCGCAAACCCGGCGCAGGCGCCGATCGTGGAGAGGGCAAGCCCTCCCCGGAACTGTCCGAGCCAGGCATTACCGGTCCTGAACAGTTCCCGCGACATGCCGGAATTGGTGGCAAACGCTCCCATCAGGATGAAGAACGGCACGAGCGTCAAGTTGAAGTCGGTAACGACACGGATCGGCGACGTCGTCAGCAGGTTGAGCGCCGGCGACATGCCTCGCATGGCGGCAAAGCCGAATATGCCGACCAGCCCCATCGAAACCCCGAGCGGAACGCGCAGGCCCATGAGCACGAACATGGCGACAAAGCCGCCGATAGCGACGAGATCAGCGGTATTCATACGCCATGGCCCTCAAGCGGATCGATATCTTCAGGTTCCCGCCGAACGAAAGGCGAGATCGCGGTGGTGACGACGGCCGATGCGCAGCCAAGCCAGATCAGTCCGATCAATGGCCAGACGGGGATGCGCAGATCGAACGTCGCTTCATTGCTCCGATAGGCGCTGGCGAGGCGGAAGAACATCATGTAGGCGAGCATGGCCGTGAAGGCGAGGAGCAGCGCCCAGGCGATGAAGTTGAGGATGCGGCGCCCCCGCGGACCCATCGGCTCGTAGAGCAGGTCGACCGCGATATGCCCGCCGCGATAGCCGAGCGAGGCCAGCCCCCACATGATGCAGGCGCCGATGAGATAGCGCGAAATATCGAAGGAGTCGGGGATCGGCCACGCCAGGACATAGCGGCCAACGGTGGAAGCGACGATCAGGATGGTACACAGCCCCAGCAGGATGCCTGCCACAAGATCGACCACGTCGCTGAAGCGTTCCAGATAGCGGTTCATGGACAGCACTCGATGAACGGATGGAAAAGGGCGGGCGCCGCGAGGGCACCCGCCTGCGAATGGTCCCGCACCAATTATTTCACGTCGGCGCCATATTTCTTGAGCGTCTCTTGCAGGCTCGCCCAGGCCGCCTTGGCGTCTATGCCGGCCTTGGTGGCTGCAGTCTCCCATTCGCCCTGCAGCGAACCGGTCGCCTTTTTCCAGAGGCCGACCTCATCCGGGGTCGGCTTGTAGAGGGTGTGGCCACCGGCATCGATCATCTTCTGGCGCCCGGCCGCTTCCGCATCGGCCCATTTGCTGGCCATCTTCTCGGCCCATTCCGGCGTGCAGTGATCGTCGATCACCTTGCGGTCGGCGGCCGAAAGCCCGTCGATCTTGGCCTTGTTCATCACGAAGGCGAAGGTTGTGGCGTAGAACGGCAGGTCTAGATGATGCTTGGTCACGTCCTGCAGACCGAACGTATAGATCGAGTTCCAGGGCGAGGCGGTCATGTCGGCACCTCCCTTGGAGATCAGTTCGCGCATTTCGCCCGCCGGCACCTGCACCGATGCGGCGCCGAGCGAGCTCACCATGCGGGCCATGGTCGCGTGCGCCGGGCGGATATTCTTGCCCTTCAGGTCGGCTGGAACCTGGATCGGCCCCTTGACGCCGTGCAGCGTTCCCGGGTCATGCAGATGCACCATGCAGACGTAGACGTCCTTCATTTCCTTCTGGGCGTACTGTCCATACCATTCGTCGAGCGCCCGCGACCCGCCCTTGGCATTGGCGATCAGGAAGGGGATTTCGCCCGCAGCGATGATCGGGAAGCGCCCCGGCTGATAACCCGGATTGATGAAGCCGATATCGACGATACCGTCGCGCGCCATGTCGTAATGATCGGGTGCGGCGCCGAGCTGGGAGGCGGGGTATATGGTGATGTTGATGCGCCCGCCGGACGCTTCCTTGATCGATTTCGCCCAGGGCTCCATCCCGCCCGGCTGCAGCGCATGGGTGGCGGGGACCCAGTGCGACAATGTCAGTTCCACGTCGGCGGCGTGAGCGGGTGCAGTCAGCGCCGCGAGGCAGGCCGAAGCGAGCAATGCCTTCAGTTTCATGTGTTTCTCCTCCCTTTGAGATCAGAGGCCGGCGGGACTCCCTCCCCGCTCCGGCCGGCGAATATCGCGGTCAATCCACCAGGGAGTTCAAGTCCCGGGCAGATCGACAAAGTCGTTGGAAATTCCGTGAAGAGACGCAATTGCGGCGCCCATAAAAACGGCCGCCGAAAGGTCGGCCGCGACATGGCCGCGCGTCATTTCCGCAGCCGAAACCGAACCCGCCACGTCTGTGGCAGATGCAACTGTCCCGGCCCGCTGTGTATACATCGATTTCCTCCCATGCCCGGTCTCCCAAGGTGACGCCGTCCTCCCGACATCGCCTATCCGAGCCTTCGAATTTCAACACATCCGCACTGAAACGACAAGCTTCCATTTCATTTTGGGATACAAAAAGTCAGGGTTCCTGAGATTTTTCCGATAGGCACTTCAACCGCGGTTCAAACCGTCTAGAATGTCGCGGCAGCACTTCATGCATACACAGGGAATGAATGCGGCAACAAAGCAGGGCTTGCGGGACACTGATCTGAAGGAGGAATGTTCAGCCAGGAGAAACCGCCGGCCGGTCGCTTAGGATACGGTAGTGGTGTCTAAAACCGTTCACGGAGACGCCGGGACCTGCCGAGACTTTTCGGCCCTTGGTGTTGGATCCGTACTCCGGATCGAGCCTCGGGCACAGTTGTTCAGGTCGTCATCGCAGCATCAGGGAGGAAGAAAATGGATGATCTCGTCACGCCGGTCGGGAAGGCAATTACGGAACTCAGGGGCATTCTCGGCGACAGGCTGGTGACCTCGGCTTCCGTCCGAGAGCATCACAGCCACGATACGTCGCGGCTCACTCCCCACCTGCCCGATGCCGTCGTCTTTCCGCGCACCGAAGAAGAGATCCAGGCGATCGTCTCGGCCTGTGCTGCGCATGGGGTGCCCGTCGTTCCGTTTGGCGCGGGGTCTTCGATGGAAGGCCATACGATCCCGATCCGCGGCGGGATTTCGCTCGATACCCGCGAGATGAACAGGATCGTCGAGATCCGGCCGGAGGACCTGCTGGCCGTCGTGCAGCCCGGCGTCACCCGCAAGCAGCTCAATGTGGCCTTACGCGAAACCGGCCTGATGTTTTCGGTCGATCCCGGCGCCGATGCCTCGATCGGCGGCATGGCCTCGACCCGCGGCAGCGGCACCACTTCGGTGCGCTATGGCACGATGCGCGAAAACGTGCTGGCTCTCCGGGTGGTGACACCCGACGGCGAAGCCATCCAGACCGGCTCGCGGGCCAGAAAATCCTCGTCCGGTTACGACCTCACGCATCTCTTCGTCGGCTCGGAAGGCACGCTCGGCGTCATCACCGAATTGACGGTCCGCCTGCATCCGATCCCGGAGGCGGTCTCATCCGCCATCTGCTCCTTCCCGACGGTCGCCAATGCCGTCGAGGCGGTGATCGAGGCGGTGCAATACGGCATCCCGGTCGCCCGCGTCGAATTCCTGGACGAGGTAGCGATCGCCTCGACCAACAATTATTCCAAGCTCGGCCTGCCGGTCGCCCCCACCCTGTTCTTCGAGTTCCACGGCACCGAGGCCTGGGTGAAGGAACAGGCGCAGCTCGTCGAGGAGATCACCAAGGGCCATGACGCGATCTCCTTCCGCTGGACCGCGGATGCCGACGAGCGCACCAAACTCTGGCAGGCCCGCCACGATCTCTACTGGGCGACCAAGGCGATCATTCCGGGCTTTGAGCTCTATACCGGCGACATCTGCGTGCCGATCTCGCGGCTTGCCGAAAGCATCGTCGCGGCGCGTGCCGATATCGATGCCTCATCGCTGACCGGCCAGATCATCGGCCATGTCGGCGACGGCAATTTCCACACCGCCTACCTGATCGATCCGAACAATCCGGACCACCTGAGGGAAGCCGACGAGATGGCCGACCGTGTCGTCGAACGGGCACTCGCCGTCGGCGGCACGGCGAGCGGCGAACACGGCATAGGCATCGCCAAGCTCAAGTTCATGCGCAAGGAACACGGCAAGGCGGTCGACGTGATGAAGAAGATCAAGGCGGCGCTCGATCCGCAGGGGATCATGAACCCGGGCAAGATGGGGGATGCGGGGTGAAATGCGACGGCCTTCGGCCGGCAAAACGCTCCAGTGAAGCGTTTTGAGCGTCGAACGCCGCGGGCCGAAGCGAGCGGCCGGCATACGGCGCCTCATACTCACCCTCATCCCTGTCCTCGGACTTGATCCGAGGATCAGTCACAGGGATCCAGCGCGCTCAAGTCTTTGAGGGCAAAGGACTCTCTTCACCGCGCAGACGCGCGGTGGCTGGATTCCTGTGACAAGCACAGGAATGAGGGAGTTCTTAGTTCTCCCCGTCAGCATCACAGCGGCGGCGCATCCTAAGCGACCCCCGAACGAAAAACGGCGCCCGGAGGCGCCGTTCTCATGTCGTGTCCTGGGAGGATATCAGACCTTCTTGGTGCGCCAGCTTTTGGCATAGTTTTCACGGGCTTCGGCCGCATAGGGGGTGGGCGAGACGCGGACGCGGATCTCGGCCTGCTTGTGGCCTTTTTCGATCGACGTCTTGGCCGTGCCGCCGTTCGGTTCGCCCCAGATCAGCGTCAGGACGTCGCCTTCCTGGACGTCGGCATCGACGATGCCGAGCGACAGCATGCAGCGTTCGTTGTAGCTGTAGCCGTTGAACATCGACATGCCGACCACCTTGTCGCCATGCATGATCTTGTCAGCGCTCGAAGACGCATAGTTCGGCTGCGGCAGATCGATCCACTTGTAGGCTTCACCGCCCGGCACGAAGTTCGAGGCGATGACCTTCATCACATCTTCCGCGTTCCACTCGAAGGTGACCTTCTTGCGCTGCGGCTGACCCTTCATCTTTTCGAGCGCTTCGCGGCCGACGAAGTCGTGGTCGAACTTGATGTAGATGCCGTAACCGAGTTCGTACGGATTGACGTAATAGTCTTCGATATTATCGGAGACGAGGCTGCCGCCGATCGAGCCGGTCGCTTCGTAGCTGTCTTCCGTCAGCCAGTCGCGATAACCCTGCAGTTCGGCGCCGGTGTAGATGCCCGGCAGCGGCGACGGAATCCAGCCGGATTCCAGCGTGTTGGTCGAGTAGGCGCGCGCACCGACGAGATAGAGGTCGACGCCCGCATCCTTGGCGGCCTTGACGATGATCTCGCGGACCTCGTCCTTCTCTGCATAGGGGCCCCAGACTTCGAGACCGGGAGCGCCGGCCATGCCGTGGCGCAGGGCCTGGACCTTCTTGGAGCCGATATTGATCCAGTCGACATGGAAGAACTTGATGTCGGGGATCGGGCCGCCATTCATCTTCTCAAAAATCTTCGGGGCGTCCGGGCCCTGGATCTGGAAGCGGTAGTGAACGCGATTGACTTCCTTGCCGTCCGGGCGCGAAGGCGAACGCGGGTCGTGGGTGAGCTTGACGTCATGCTTGCCGAGCGACGCGTTGTAGCGCAGCCAGTTGGCGGTCGGCGCACGGCCGACGAGCACGAACTTGTCATCACGCTCCCGGAAGATGATCATGTCGCCGATCACATGACCGGCAGGCGTCACCGGCACGTAATGCTTGGCTCGGTCGACGCCGAAATTGGCAAAGCTGTTGATCGCCAGGCTTTCCAGGAACTTGGAAGCATCCGGGCCTTCGACGATCAGCTCGTCCATGTGGTGGGACTGATCGAACAGGACCGCCGAATGGCGCCAGGCCATCTGTTCGGTGCGCCAGTTCGAGAATTCCGGCGCGACGACCGGATAGATATACATGCCGATGCGCGAATTGCGCAGCATCTCGACAGTATTGCCCTTCTCTTTCAGGATCTGGGTGAGATTCTTAGCCATTTACCTACCTTCCCTCGGTTTCTCTCCTGCATGCCGCGCCCACGGAAACCGGTTGGGATACGATATGCATCGTCTCAAGATGTCTCATGCAAATGAGGGCCAGCGGTCTCCTCCCGCCATCTCCTCCTAACAAGCCCGGTTCTCGAACCTCGCCTCGACGGCTTGGCGGAAATCGAGGCCTCCTCCCGGTCGAAACAATTCATAGAGCAACCAATTTTGGGATACAATACCCGATTTTGACTTCACTGCCAAAAGCGCTAGGACGGACCATTAGAATTACGCCGCCTTCATAATTTATAGTGATAATTGATGCAGTGCGGAAAAACTAACGGGATCAGGATTGCCGCTATCCGCGAACAAAATCGACGATTTGGGATCCCAAACTGAGCAACCTTCACCGTCGGCAGTCGTTGCTAGTCTTCGTTTTCATCCTGCATCAGGCCGTTGATATGGCCTGCGGGACTGTCGAGGTCGAAGATCGGCAGGATGCGCGAGCCGTCGATCGCGAAAAGCCCCTTGCTGATGCCAAGGCTGATCTTCACGCCTTCCCCGTGCTCGCGAAAAAGGCTTTCGGCACGGGCGCCGTCGCGGGCGATCAGGGCCGAGACCATGTGGTGGTGCTGCCAGTGCGCGTAATGCAAATGCTGCGCCCGCTCCTTGCGGGTGATGTTGTCGAAGCGGATCGAATCCGGCGCGCCGAACGGCACCCGGTCGAACAGGCTGGTGAGCTGGTGCAGCAGGTTTCCGCCGGCAGCCTCGATGATCAGCGTGTGGAAACGCAGGTTCATCACCGCATAACGCTCCTCGTTGACGGGATCGTCGATGCCGCCATTCTCGAAGATATCGTCACCTTCCCGCAGACAGTCCTTGAGCTCCGCCACCAGCGTCGGCGACGGGCCTTCGCTGGCGATCTTCTTGGCCGCATAACCTTCGATCATCGAACGCAGCTCGATCGCCTCGATCACGTCGGCCACCTTGTAGGCCCGGACCCGATATCCGCGGGCGCCGACGCGCTGCAGCACCCCCTCTTCCACGAGCACCGCCAGCGCATGCCGGATCGGGGTTCGCGACACGCCGAGCGCTTCGGCAAGCCCGGATTCGGAAAGCTTCTTGCGCGGATCGATCGTGCCGTCACTCGCCCAGGTCCTGAGCTTGTCGATCACGTGCTGCTGGCGGGTTTCCTGCTTCTCAGGCGCGGGAGGGTTCGGAGTTCGGGTGCCTGTGGTCATGCTTGGGCCTCACCTGCGCCATATCGAAATGCGGATTGCGCCAGACGAGAAATGCCGGCGGGAACATCGCTTCAATATTGAATATCTGCGACAAAACGCAAGTTTTCCATATCTGTGACCAGCCGAAACGATCAGTTGCGCACGGCCCAGGCAGCCTCCACGGGTGCGGCGACTGTGACCGGGCGGCCGATATCGACGTTCGAAAGCGACGAGGCCTCGACATGCAGCGTCTGCGCCGGGGTCTTGACCATGATCGAGCGATGCGAGCCGCGGAAGATCGCCTGCGACACCTCGCCAGACCAGGAGAGATCGCCGTTCACCTGGCCCGCATCGCGGACATGCAGGTTCTCGGGGCGAACCATGACGGTGACATCCGCACCCTTCGGCATTTCCGTCGCCGCATGACAGTCGCCCGACCAGCCCTGTCCTTCGACCGAGAGCTTGTAATATTGCCCGCCATTCGGACGGCAATCCTTGACCGTGGCGTTCAGGAGGTTGGGCGTTCCGAAGAAGGCGGCGACCTGCCGGTTTTCCGGCCGGCGGTAGATCTCTTCCGGCGCGCCGACCTGCAGGATCTTGCCGCCATGCATGACGACCACCCGGTCCGATAGCGCCATGGCTTCCGCCTGGTCGTGGGTGACGTAGAGCGCGGTGATCTTCAGGCGCTGCTGCAGGGCGCGGAAATCGTCGCCCATCTGGGTGCGCAGGCGCGCGTCGAGGTTGGAGAGCGGCTCGTCGAGCAGCAGCACTTCGGGCTCGAACACCAGAGCACGGGCGATCGCCACGCGCTGCTGCTGGCCGCCGGAGAGCGCCGGCGACGGACGTTCGGCATATTGCTCCATCTCGACGAGACGCAGTGCGTTCATGACGCGATCCCGGACTTCCGTGTCGGGACGGCGGCGGATGCGCAACGGGTAGGCGACATTGTCGAACACCGTCATATGCGGCCAGATCGCGTAGGACTGGAAGACCATGCCGAGGCGGCGGCGTTCGGACGGCACGAAATAGCCCTTGTCCGAGTCCGAGACGACATTGTCGCCGATCGCAATGCGGCCGCCGGTATTCTTCTCGAGACCGGCCACCATGCGCAGCGTCGTCGTCTTGCCGCAGCCCGACGGCCCGAGCAGCGTGACGAATTCACCGCTCTTGATCTTCAGGTTCACGTTGTCCACGGCGGTTATCGCGCCATACATGCGGCTCACGTTTTCGAGCGTCACCGAAGCCATATTTCTCTTCCTTTCGGAGCGGATGCCTGGATCCGCTTAAACGACAACCAAAAATCGGCCGGCGGCCGCAGCCGCCGGGCCTGAAGCCTAAAGCTTGCTGATACGGGCCTTGATGAAGCTGAGCTGCACCCAGCGGAACACGATGACCAGAAGCATCATCATCAGGCCGATGACACTCACCTGTTCGGCATTGCCGTTGGCCCAGAGCTTCATCAGCACGACGGCGAGCGTTTCCGAACCGACCGAATAAAGAAGGATCGACGCCGACAGCTCGCGCATGATGCCGAAGAAGGTCAGCACCCAGCCGACGGCAAAGGCCGGCCAGGCGAGCGCCACCATGATCCGCCACATGGTCTGGGCCCAGGTTGCGCCATGGACGCGCGAACACTCTTCCAGATCGTAGGAAAGCTGGTGATAGGCTCCGGTCATCACCCGCACGGAGACCGGCGTGCCGAGCGCGATATAGGCAAGCAGCAGCGCCCAGATGGTGCCATAGATCGGGATCGGTCCCGGCAGCATCGCAAACGCCCAGAGGAAACCGACGCCGAGCACCATGCCCGGCATCATCCACGGAAGCCAGGCCATGCTGTCGATCAGGTTACGGCCGCGCCAGCGGGTGCGCACCGAGATGTAGGCGACGACCGCGCCGAGCGCCATGGTCGCGGTGGCGCCGAGCAGGCCGAGCACCATCGTATTGCGGACCGCCCGCCAGAATTCGCTGTTGGCGAAGACGTTCCGGTAGTGCTCCAGCGTCAGCATGTCGTAGGTGTAGAAGCCGAAGAAGCGGAAGAACGAGCCGAGCATCAGCTGCCCGATCGGCAACACCACCGTGATGAAGAAGAACAGCACGCAGAAGGCGAAGGTAACCCAGCGCCAGGGGCCAAGCTCCATGACGCTCGGGCGGAACCCCTTGCCCGTGACGGTCTGGAAACTCTTGCCGCGCAGCATCCACCACTGCCAGATGACGAGCAGGAACATCAGCCCCATGATCGCGAAGGAAAGCGACGTCGCATACTGGTAGTCGGGCGTGGCGCGGTGGTTGATCGACTCGTAGATGTCGGTCGTGATCACCTTGATGCCTGCGGGCAGGCCGAAGAACAGCGCCGACTCGAAGGTCTCGATGCCCTTGATGAAGCTCAGCATGAACGAGCTGGTCAGCACCGGCAGCATCAGGAGCAGCGTGATCTTGCGAAAAGTCGTCCAGCGCGAGGCGCCGCACATGCGGCTCGATTCCTCGAGCGACGGGTCCATCGCCCGGAAGGCATCGACCATGAACAGGAACAGGAACGGGATCGAATACTGGCACATGTGCCAGATGACGCCGCCATAGGAATAGATGTTGACGAGCGGATCGGTACCACCGGTCAGCCAACGCCAGACCATGTTGATGACGCCCACCTGCGGGTTGGCGAGCATGCCCCAGGCCATGGCGGTCAGGATCGGCGGAATGAAGAACGGCAGCGTGATCAGCACTTCCAGCGTGCCGCGGAACGGCGTGTCGGTGCGCGCGACGATCCAGGCGAGAAACACCGCGATCGTCAGCGACGGTATGGTCTTGGCAAGCGAAATGCCGATCGTGTTGGCCAGAACGATGAGGTTCTGGGTGGTCATGATCGACCGGTAGCCGTTCAGGTTGAACTCCCCGGCCATGCCGGGCGGCGTCGAATGCAGGCTGCCGTAGAGCAGCATGGCGAGCGGATAGATCGTCAGGAAGCCGAGGATCAGGATCAGCACCAGCATGCCGATCAGACGCCACAGCGACCCGCCCGAAAAGGCGCGCGTGAAAGCATTGCCGGCAATCGTCGGCGCAGTTTCGGCGATGTCGTCTAGGGGGCGATTGTGGATAATCGTCATGGGATCCTCGCGGCTCCGGATATGAAAAACGGCACCGCCGGCCCGAACATCGGACCGGCGGTGCCCTGGGAGGCTTACTTGAAGATGTCCTTGGACTTGGCCAGCATCTCGTTCTGGCGGGTCGTGTCCGTCGTGCCGTAGAGCTTGGCTTCGGAAATCGCCTTGACGTCCGCCGGCAGGCCATCGGTCATGCCGGGAAGGACGGGACCGTAGCCGAGACCCGCGTAGATTTTCTGCACGACCGGGCCCTGCATGAAATCGAGATAGAGCTTGGCGGCGTTCGGGTGCGGAGCCTTCTTGAGCATCACGTTGCCGTAAAGAACGTAGGGAACGCCCTCCTCGGGAATGATGAACTTGACCGGCAGCCCCTTCAGATCCGAGAAGTCGGTCATGATGACCGGCATGTAGATCGAATATTCGCCGCGTGCCGTGCGGCGCTGCGATTCGCGCTGGTCGCGGGTGAAGACGAGCTTCTGGTTCGCGACCTTCTTCACATAGTCCTCGCCGATCTTGTCATAGGTCGAGAAGAACCAGAGGTAACCGGCGCCGATCGCGCGCGGATCGTCGGAAAGGATCTTGCCCTGCCACTTGGGGTCGGCAATGTCCTTCCAGCTCTTCGGCTCGTCGGCAGGCTTCACGAGGCCGGTATTGATCATGATCCCGTAGGGAATGGTCATGACCGAGGCCATCGGTACCTTGAGCTTGAACTTGTCGCCAATCTTTTGCGAATTCGGGGTCGCCGGCAGCGGATCGACGGACTTGTCCTCCTTGTCGTAGAGCATGGTCTGCCCTTCGCTGGTGAACATCACGTCGGCGGCAAACCGGCCGGCGGCCTGCTCGACGCGGACGCGCTCGCGGATTTCACTGGCGCGCGCCTCGAGAATTTCGACTTCTATACCGTATTCCTTGGTGAACGCGGCAGCGATCTGCTTGGTGCTCGGCTGGCCGACCAGCGCGGTATAAAGGATGAGCTTGCCTTCCTTCTTGCCGGCCTCGACCACTTTCTGCCATTCGGCATCCTGCGCGAAAGCGGGCAGGCCTGCCGCCGCCGAAATGGCAAGGCTGCCCGCAGCCGCCATGAAAAACCGGCGCGACCATTTTTGAATGGCCGAAGTCTTCTGAATGAACGAAGTCATGGATGTGTTTGTCGTCACGTGTCTCTCCTCCCTGGAACCGACGATCGAGCATCGCGCCCGGGACCCAATCCCGGCACTCGACGCTCAAAATTTCTGCGGCCACCGGCCGCGATCTCCTTTGTCACCGCAAGCGGCGCCGCTTTCCCGAACGGCTACTCAATCTCGACGGCTTACCGATCGCTTCGAAACGATCTGGCGCGCACCCTGCGATTGACAAGGTCCCTGATAAACACCGCATAATGCGGAACATTTGGGCCTTCGGCTCGGACAGGATCGGCCTTGGCCAACTGCAAACTCCCTTTCTTGAATTCCGATCTGCGCCGGCTCTCCCTGCCGGTCGCGGCGATGCCACAGGCACCGGAATTCCCTCTTCTGTTAGATTGACCTTTTCCCGTGCAGGGGAAAAGCACCATTTTTTTACATTCACTTTTCTCGAAAATAGAAAGATGAATTGTGCTACCGTTTGCGCGGAGGGCCGCTCAACAGGGCGGCATGGGAGATCTAAGACATTGGATACGCTTATCAATATCCGCACGTTTCTGGCGGTTGCCCGGTCCGGCAGCTTTTCGGCGGCGGGCCGCCATCTCGGCGTCGCACCCTCGGTCGTGACCAAACGCATCAGCCGGCTGGAAGACCAGATGCGGGTCAAGCTCTTCGTCCGCTCGACCCGCCAGATCATCCTGACGGAGATCGGCGAACGCTACCTGCCCCGCTACCAATCCCTGGTCAAGGAGATCGACGACGCGATCAGCGGAGCGGCGGCCGTTGCCCAACGGATCGAGGGACATTTGAGGATCAAGGCGCCGACGACCGTGACGATCGCCTTCCTCGCCCGCATCCTCAGCGACTTCCAGCAGGAGAACCCGAACGTCACCATGGACCTTGCGCTGGTCGACCGCTCCGTCAATCCGGCAGAAGAGGGATATGACATCGCCCTCGGCGCCCTGCCGGCCTCCTATTCCAACGTCGTCGACGAGCCGCTCTGCCCCTATCCGCGAAAACTCTGCGCCGCTCCGGACTATCTCGAAAACCGCGGCCTGCCGAAACATCCGCGCGATCTGGTCAATCACATCTGTTTGACGTTTCACGCGACGGGTTCGACCTGGTCGTTTCGAAGCCCAGGCGGGCCGATCGATGTCGAGGTGCGCTCCGCTTTCAGCGCCAACGATACCCAGATCCTGCACGACCTGGCGCTGCGAGGCCGCGGCGTCGCCATGGTGGCGAATTACGTGGCGGAAGAATCCATCCGGACGGGCAAGCTGATCGAGCTCCTGCCGGACTACCCTGTGGCGGAACTCTGGTTGAAGGCGCTTATCCCCCAGACCCAGGCACGCAAACCGACCGTGCGTGCGCTGATGGAATGGCTGCGCATCCATATGCACGCGGCTCTCGTTCCGGGCGATAGAGCGGCGTGAACAACGCCTTTGCTCCAGGAGAAAAGCTGAAAGCCGTTTGGCTTTCTCGAATCGAGAAAGCCGCTACGATGAAAAAGCATATTCTCTTGGCCCCCCGTGCCGCTTACCCTCCCAAATCGAGGAAACGCATCGCTGATGCGAGGGTGGTTGGCGTCGTCTGACGTCGCGCCCGGGAGTGAGGTTCAGGCCCGCCGCCAGTTACGAGGAGCGGCCGGCCGACAGACAAGGGAGGTTTTAAGCGGTGGATACTGCTGTGACCGAGCGGCGCCCCGTGCTTTCGCAATTGGGCGCGATCGACTGTGACGTTCATCCGGATGCGCCGCTGCGGGAGGATCTTCTTCCCTATTTCGACGATTACTGGCGCGAGATCGTCACGACGCGCGATGTCGACCGACTAGAACTCACCAATTTCCCGACCCGCACCAAGCCCTTCTTCCGGGAGGACTGGAAGGCAACGGAGGGCAAGGGCGTCGAAAAGCTGCGGAAAAACCTGCTCGATACCTACGGCCTCAAATATGCGATCCTGAACTGCGTCACGGCCGTGCACGCGATCTACGATCCCTATCTCGCGACCGCCGTCTGCCGCGCGACCAACGACTGGCTGAAGGCGGAATGGCTGGACCGGGACCCGCGCCTGCGCGCCTCCCTCGTGCTGCCGATGCAGAACCCGGAAGCCGCCGTCGAGGAGATCGAGCGTTTTGCCGATGACAAGCGTTTCGTGCAGGTGCTGACGCTCTGCATGGGCGAGATGCCGCTCGGCCGCCGCATCTACTGGCCGGTCTACGAAGCCGCCCAGCGCCATGGCTTTGCCCTCGGCGTGCATGCCGGCAGCGCCTACCGCCACGCGCCCAGCCAGAGCGGTTTCCTCTCCTATCTCGCTGAGGATTACGTCCACCAGGTCCAGGGTTTTGCGGCCCAGGTCGGCAGTTTCGTCGCCGAGGGCGTGCTCGGCAAATTCCCGGACATGAAGATCGTGCTGATCGAATCCGGCGTCTCCTGGCTGCCCGGCCAGATGTGGCGGATGAGCAAGGACTGGCGCGGCGCTCGCATCGAGATCCCGTGGGTCAAGGAGCCGCCGTCGGCGCTGGTCCGCCGCCAGATCCGCATGACGACGCAGCCGTTCGATGCGCCGCGCGATCCGGCCGAACTGGAACGCATCATCGAGCATCTCGATTGCGACGACATGCTGCTCTTCTCGACCGACTATCCGCATGCGCAATTCGAGGGCGATGCCGCAATCCCCGCCGGTTTCCCGGAACGCCTGATCGACCGGCTGGTTCGGGACAATGCGCTCGCCACCTATCCGCGACTGGAGGACTAAGCCATGGACCATGCCGTTCTGGACAAGGACACAAAAGTCGAGGCCAAGCTCGGGATCGTCGATTGCGATATCCATCCGGCCTTCGGTTCGCCCGCCGAACTTGCGAAATTCCTTCCCGTCCGCTGGCGCGATCACCTGGCCGACTATGGCCAGCGCAGCGCCAATCCGGTCGTCGGCACCCTGCCCTATCCGCGCATGACCCCCGGCAACGGCATGCGCCGCGACGCCTGGCCGCCGAACGGCGGACCGCCGGCCTCCGACCTTGCCTATCTGCAGGAACAGCTACTCGATCCGCTCGGCATCGAATACGGCATCCTGCAGCCCTTGGCGGCCGGTTCCTCGACGCTGAATCAGGAACTCGGCGCCGCCATGTGCGCCGCCGTCAACGACTGGCAGCTCGACAAATGGACAGGCCCGGACCCGCGCCTGAAAGCCTCGATCTCCGTCACCCAGGAAGACGTGCCGGCGGCGCTTGCCGAAATCGAGGCGCGCATCGGCGACAGGAGTTTTGCCCAGATCGCCATTCCGCCACGCACCATCGAGCCGGCCGGTCGCCGCCGCTACTGGCCGATCTACGAGGCTGCCGAACACTACGACATGCCGATCGGCATGCATTCCGCCGCCTACGGCCAGCACACCAATAGCGGCGCCGGCTGGCTGAACTTCTATATCGAGGAACACTACGCCTTCTCGCACAGCCTGCAGAGCGTCGTCACCAGCATGGTCTTCGAGGGCGTCTTCGAACGGTTCCCGAAGCTGAAGCTGGTCGTCGTCGAAGGCGGCTTCGCCTGGGCGGCACCGCTGATGTGGCGGCTCGACAAGCAATGGGAGCGGATGCGCTCCGAGGTTCCGCATGTGAAGCGGCCGCCGTCCGACTATATCCGCGAAAACGTCTGGTTCACCACCCAGCCGATCGAGGAGCCGGAAAACAATCGCCACCTGCTCGACACCCTGCGCTGGGTCGGCACCGACCGGCTGATGTTCTCGACCGACTACCCGCACTGGGATTTCGACGACCCGCGCTTCGCCTTCAAGGTGCCGCTGACGCCGACGGAGCACGCGAAGATCTTTCGCGACAACGCAAAGAGCGTCTACCGCCTGCCCTGAACACGGAAGGCCAAGAGCAGCTCTTCCGGAAACGCAATCAATACCGAATGGATTGAAACAGAGAATGGCCCGTCATGTCATCGCCAAGGTCGAGGAAGTCGAGATCGGCAAATCCAAGCTCGTGAAGGTCGCAGGCCGCGACATTGCCCTCTTCAACGTCAAGGGCGAGTTCTTCGCGATCGCCAACCGCTGCCCGCACGAAGGCGCCGATCTCTGCCGCGGCCAGGTGGTCGGGCTTGCCGAGGCCGACGAGCCCGGCAAGGTCCGCATGACCCGGCACGGGGAACTGATCCGCTGCCCCTGGCACGGCTGGGAATTCGACCTCCGCACCGGCAAATCCTGGTGCGACCCGGCGCGCACCCGCGTCAAGAGTTTCGACGTGTCGGTTGCCAAGGGCGGAGCGCTGACGGAAGGCCCTTACCAGGCCGAAACCTTTCCGGTCTCGATCGACGAGGACTATGTCGTGGTGGAGATCTGATGGCATCCTCGGATTTCGCCGATTAGGGACAAAGCCCGGTGCATCGCCGTCGGGCACCCGGAGCGCTTCAGTCAATCGTCGGCTTCCCTGGCCTTGCTCCCACCGGCCTCGCTCCCACTCGACGTCATCCTCGGGCTTGACCCGAGGATCCACGGGACTGGTGGTGCGCATGCTGGATCCTCGGGTCAAGCCCGAGGATGACGGCCGATAAAGTGGGCAGCGCCAGCCAGCCCAGCGGGAATCCACCAGGCCGCTTCGACCCGGATCACAGCATTTCCAGCGCCAGCGCGATTCCCTGGCCGCCGCCGATGCAGAGCGTCACGACGCCACGCTTCAGGCCATCGCGCCGCATGGAATGGAGAAGCCGCGTGGTCAGGATCGCGCCCGTCGCGCCGATCGGATGGCCGTGCGCCACCGCCCCGCCTTCGACATTGGCGATATCCTCCGGCAGGCCGAGTCCTTTCAGGACCGCGAGCGGCACCGCCGCATAGGCCTCGTTGATCTCGATCCGCTCGATATCGCCGATCGTCCAGCCGGCCCGCTCCAGCGCCTGGTTGACGGCCGGGATCGGTCCGAGCGCGAACATGCCGGGTTCGACGGCGGCAACCCCATAGGACACCAGCCGCGCCATCGGCGCCAAACCCTTGGCTTCGGCAAAGGCCCGGTCGGCGACGATCATCGCCGACGCGCCGCTGTTGAGGCCGGGCGCATTGCCGGCCGTGATCGTGCCGTCGTCGCGGAAAACGGGCTTCAATTTGGCAAGAGCCTCGATCGTAGTCTCCGGCCTTGGCGTCTCGTCGGCGGCAAAACTCTTGACGCCCCCCTTCACCGGGAAATCGATCCCGACGATTTCAGGTGCGAACTTGCCTTCTGCCTGAGCCGCGCTGAAAAGCTGCTGCGAGCGTGCCGCCCAGCGATCCTGGTCCGCCCGGCTGATCTGCTGGGAGACAATCATGTCCTCCGTATGCCAGCCGGAATGCCTGTCCGAGAATGCGTCGTGGAGGCCGTCGAGCAGCATGCTGTCGAAGATCTCCGCATGGCCCATGCGATACCCCCAGCGGCCGCCGCTCATCAGGTAGGGCGCGCGGTCCATGTTCTCCATGCCGCCGGCGATCGCGGCCTTGGCATGGCCGAGCCAGATATCCTTGGCGGCGCTGGCGATCGCCTCGGCACCCGAGCCGCAGACGCGGTTGACGGTCACCGCCGGCACCGAGACCGGCAGGCCGCCATGGATCGCCGCCTGCCGCGCCGGGTTCATCCTGTTGCCGGCCTGGACGACATTGCCCATGGTGACCGAAGCGACCTCGGCACTATCGAGGCCGGAGCGCGCGATCGTCTCGCGGATCACCGCAGCGCCGAGATCAACGGCCGCAATGCCGGCGAGCGAGCCGTTATATTTGCCGATCGCGGTGCGAACCGGCTGGACGATGACGACTTCGGACATGGAATTCTCCCTAGTTTGCGTTTTCGTCGAAGCGCCGCAGGATGACGCTGGCATTGACGCCGCCGAAGCCGAACCCGTTGGACAGCGCGTATTCGACCCGCTTCGCCCTCGCCTGCGGACCGATGAGATCGAGCCCTTCGGCGAGCGGATCCGGATTTTCGAGATTGAGGGTCGGCGGCAGGATTCCGTCGCGCAATGCGAGCGCGGTGATGATCGCTTCCAGACCACCGGCCGCGCCGAGCAGATGGCCCGTCGCCGATTTGGTCGAGGAGATCGCCGGACCGCCTTCGGTGCCGAAAATCGCCTTGATCGCGGCGAGTTCACCCGCGTCGCCCACGGGTGTCGATGTGGCATGCGCGTTGAGATAACCGATCGCTTCCGGCGGAAGGCCGGCCATCTGCAGCGCCCGGCGGATTGCTCTCTGGGCGCCTGCGCCATCGGCCGGACCGGCGGTCAGGTGATAGGCGTCGGCGCTGGTACCGTAACCGACCACCTCGACGAGCGGCGTGGCACCGCGGGCAAGCGCGTGTTCCAGGGTTTCGATGACGACGATGCCGGCGCCCTCGCCCATGACGAAACCGTCGCGCGCCGCATCGAACGGCCGGGAAGCCTTTTCCGGCGTATCGTTGAACGCACTGGAAAGGCCGCGCGCCGCGGCAAAACCGCCAAGCGCCACGCGATTGATACAGGCCTCGGTGCCGCCGCAGAGCGCCACATCGACTTCGCCGCTCCTGATCATCCGCATGCCGTCGCCAATCGCCTGGACGCTTGCAGCGCAAGCCGTCACCGGCGCGCCGATAGGACCCTTGAAGCCGTAGCGGATGGAGACATGGCCGGCCGCCAGATTGACGAGGAAGGATGGGACCGTGAAGGGCGAAAGCCGCCCGGCGCCGCGAGCATCGACCGTGCGCACCGCCTCGGCGATCGAGTGGAAACCGCCGATGCCCGAAGCGATGATCGTCGCGGTACGGTCCTGCTTGTCGTCGGTATCGGCGAGCCAGCCGGACTGCTCCAGCGCCTGCCGCGAGGCTTCAAGCGCAAAGCCGATGAAACGGTCCATCTTCTTGCGCTCCTTGTGCGGCACCGCAAGATCGATATCGAAACCGAACTCGTCCTCATCGATGCCGGGCACCACGCCGCCGACCTTGGCATCGATATCCGGCACCATGTCGTCGGCAAGCCGGCGCAGCCCGGAGCGTCCTTCGATCAGACGTTTCCAGGTGGCTTCCACGCCGCTGGCCAGCGGCGAGACCATGCCCATGCCGGTGATCACTATTCTGTCGCTGGGCCTGTCGCTCTGTCTTGCCGGCATGTTTCACCTCGATTTAAATTTTGATCATCATTTATCCCCTTTTAAATGACGATCCAAATATAATAGTCAAGATGTTCAAAGGAGAAGACGATGAGGGTGAGCCGCCAGGAAGCCGAGGAGAACCGTGTCCGCGTGGTGTTGAAAGCGGGCGAACTGTTCCGCGAATACGGCTTTGACGGCATCGGCATCGCCGATCTGATGAAGGCGGCCGGCCTGACGCATGGCGGATTTTACGGTCAGTTCAGATCCAAGGTGGATCTGGCGGCCGAGGCCTCGCGCCAGGCGCTGGCGCTCAACGTAACCCTCTGGCGGGAGACGATAAGCCGCGCCGGTGGCAAGGCGATCAAGGCGATCGCGGGCATGTATCTGTCCCGGCCGAATCTCATCGTCAGGGCCAAGGGCTGTACCTTCGCCTCGCTCTGCGCCGATGCGTCCCGCCAAAGTGAAGCAGTACAATCCGTCTTCGCCGAGGGTATCGAAAACCACCTGTTGCTGCTGCAGGAGATCATCGACGACCATGGCGACGAGGATCGGCGCCGCAAGTCGATCGTCATTCTTTCCCAGATGGTCGGAGGGTTGACGCTCGCCCGTGCCGTCGGCGATGCGCCGCTCGCAGCGGAGATCCTGGCTACCCTGCGCAACGAACTGGAGACCCGGCACTAAACCTTTATGGCGCAACGGAAATGCGCCCACCAGCCGGTTGCGACCGAGAATTTGTTCCCGAACGCCCCGTGACAAAATTTCCTGCCTGTGCGGCCGGCAATTTCGCTGTCAATATGCGCCAAAATCGCTGGCTGCAGGAGAGAGCAATGACGATCGCCACCCTATCCCGACGGACCCTTTTGCAGGCAGGCGGCGCACTGCTCGCCTCGACCGCGCTTCCGACCGTAACGCTTGCCCAGGCCGGCAGCCGGCTGATCGTTGCAGCCGATTCCGAGCCTAAAAACCTCAATCCCGCGATCGTCGCCTCGAACGGTGTCTTCTTCATCGCGAGCAAGGTGGTCGAGCCGCTCGCCGAAGCCTCCTTCGACGGCAAGGACGGCCTCGCGCCACGCCTCGCCACCTCGTGGGAAGGTTCGGCGGACGGCAAGTCGGTGACGTTCAAGCTGCGCGAAGGCGTGAAATGGCATGACGGCAAGCCGTTCACCTCGGCCGACGTCGCCTATTCGGCGCTCGCCATCTGGAAACCGCTGCAGAACCTCGGCCGCCTCGTCTTCGCCAATCTCGAAGCCGTCGAGACGCCGGACGCGACGACCGCGGTCTTCAAGTTCTCCAAGCCCACGCCGCTGCAGCTCATCCGCAACGCCCTGCCGGTCGTCAGCAGCGTCGTGCCGAAACATCTCTATGAAGGCACGGATATCGCCACCAACCCCGCCAATGTGAAGCTGATCGGCACCGGCCCGTTCAAGCTCACCGAATACAAGCCGGGCGAATATTACCGCCTGACGAAGAACGCCGATTACTGGGGCAAGGGCGAACCGAGGCTCGACGAGATCATTTTTCGCGTGTTGCCGGACCGCGCCGGTGCCGGTGCTGCACTGGAAGCGGAGGAAATCCAGCTCGCCGCCTTTTCGGCCGTGCCCCTTACCGATCTCGCCCGTATCTCCAAGGTGCCGGGCATCAAGGTGATCTCCAAGGGCTACGAGGCGCTGACCTACCAGCTCGTGGTCGAGATCAACCACCGCCGCAAGGAGCTCGCCGACCTCAAGGTGCGCCAAGCGATTGCCCATGCGATCGACAAGAAATTCGTCGTCGACACGATCTTCCTCGGCTATGCCGCAGCCTCCACCGGTCCCGTGCCGAAGAACGCCCCGGAATTTTATGACGCCAGCGTGCCGACCTACCCCTTCGACACCGCCAAGGCGAATGCCCTGCTCGACGAGGCCGGCTACAAGAAGGGCGCCAATGGCACCCGCTTCTCGCTGAAACTGCGGCCGGCGCCCTATTTCAACGAGACGAAGCAGTTCGGCGACTACCTGCGCCAAGCGCTCGCAGCCGTCGGCATCGACGCGCAACTGATCAACGCGGATTCGGCGGCCCATCAGAAGGCGGTCTACACGGATCACGATTTCGATCTGGCCATCGGCCCACCGGTCTTCCGCGGCGACCCGGCGATCTCGACGACCATCCTCGTCCGGTCCGGCATCCCGGCCGGTGTGCCCTTCTCCAACCAGGGCGGCTACGAGAACAAGGAACTCGACGGCATCATCGCCAAGGCTGCTGAAACGGTCGATACCGCGGCCCGCACGGAACTCTACAAGCAGTTCCAGAAGATCGTCGCCACCGACCTGCCGCTCATCAACGTCGCCGAATGGGGCTTCATCACGGTAGCGCGCGATACGGTGCAGAACGTCTCCAACAATCCGCGCTGGGCCGTGTCCAACTGGTCGGATACCGCGCTGAAATCGTGATAGGCTCTCCGCACTATCCGATTCAGGAGCGCTTTTCGGCGTGAACCGAGCCATTCGATTGATCCGACGTCGCGCGATCAGCAGCATTCCGGTGCTGCTGATCGTCGTCGTCCTGACCTTCCTCCTGCTCGAATCCGCCTCCGGCGACGCGGTGGATGCCTATCTCCTGTCGATCGGCGGCGGTGACGCCACCGTCGCCCAGTCTCTGCGCCAGGCCTATGGCCTCGAGCAGTCGATGCTGGCCCGGCTGTGGCTCTATTTTTCCTCGTTGGCGACGTTCGACCTCGGCTGGTCGGTCGCCTTCGGCAGGCCCGTCCTCGACCTCATCTTGGAGCGACTTCCGAACACGCTGCTCTTGATGGGCAGCGCCACCGCGCTTTCCTTCGGGCTCGGTTCGGCGCTCGGCATCGTTGCCGGTGCAAAGCCGGAAAGTGTAAGGGACAGAGTGCTTTCGACAGCCTCTCTCATCCTTTACGCGATCCCCAGCTTCTGGCTCGGACTGGTGCTCAGCATCGTTTTTGCCGTGCAGCTTCGCTGGCTGCCGACCTCCGGCATCGAGACCATCGCCTCGGGCAAAGCGGGCTTCGCCCGAGCTTTGGATATCGCCAAGCATCTCGTCCTGCCGGTCGGCGCGCTGGCGCTGATCTACATGGCGCTGTTCCTGCGGGTGATGCGCTCTGGTATGGCCGAAGTCTGGACGCTGGATTTCGTGCTCTTTGCCCGATCCAAGGGGCTTTCCCGCAGCCGCATCGTGCTGCGCCATGTGGCACGTAACGCGCTTCTGCCGCTCGTCACCATGCTCGGCCTGCAATCGGCCGCCATGCTCGGCGGCAGCGTCGTCATCGAGAGCATTTTTGCCATCCCCGGCTTCGGGCGGCTGGCGCAGGAGGCGGTCAGCGGACGTGACGCGCCGCTGCTGATGGGCATCATCGTCGTCAGCGCCGTGCTGGTGATCTGCGTCAACCTCGTCGTAGACCTCGTTTATGCCGGGCTCGACCCCCGGGTCGGCGCCTCGGAGCCCAATACATGAGGCTGCTTAGAGATCTAATCCGGACGCCGGAAGGCGCGATCGGGCTCGGCATTCTGGCGCTGCTGGTTCTCGTCGCTCTGTTTGCCCCCGCATTGGCCCCCGGCGATCCGCTGCGCATCGCCGGCCGGGCGCTGCTGCCACCCTTCACCGACCCCGCCTTTCCGCTCGGCACCGACCGGCTCGGCCGCGACGTGCTGGCCGGCATCCTCCATGGCACCCGCACATCGCTGGCGGTCGGCCTTGCGGCAGCGTTGGCGGCGATTGCGATCGGCCTTTGCGTCGGCCTGACGGCCGGTTTCGCCGGAGGACTGATCGACGAAGGGCTGATGCGCGTGGTCGATGCCTTCCAGATCGTCCCGAGCTTCCTGCTGGCGCTCGCCTTCGTCAGCGTCATCGGCGCCTCGGTGCCGGTCGTGGTGCTGGCCATCGCGCTCGGCGCCTGGGCCGATCCGGCGCGGCTGACACGGGCGCAGGTGCTTTCCATCCGCGAGCGGGACTATGTCGCCTCCGCCCGGGTGATCGGCATGCATCCCGCCGAAATCGCCTTCGGGGAAATCCTGCCCAACGCCCTGCCGCCGGTTCTAGCGCTGTCGGCCATCATCGTCGCCGCCGCGATCCTCACCGAAGCCGCCCTTTCCTTCCTCGGCCTCGGAGACCCGAACGTCGTGACCTGGGGTTCGATGATCGCCGAGGGCCGCAACATCCTGCGCTCCTCACCGTCGCTATCGATCTTTCCGGGTATCGCGCTGGTGATCACGGTCGTCGGCGTCTACCTCTTCAGCGAAGGTCTCACCAAGGCGCTTGGCGGTCGGAGGCTGGAGCCATGAGCACGCTTTGCGAAATCCGAAACCTGTCGGTCACCTATCGCGGCCAGATGGTGCCGGCGCTGAACCGGATAGACCTCGATATCGCCGCCGGTGAACGGCTGGCGATCATCGGCGAAAGCGGCTCCGGCAAAAGCACGCTGGCTCGCGCCCTGGCGGGGCTGTTGCCGCTGGGTGCCAGGCTGGCAGGCGAGATGCGGTGGTTATCGAGCCAGGCGCCACTGCCCGGCCGCGACCTCGGCTTCGTTTTCCAGGACCCGTCCTCCAGCCTCAACCCGGTGCTGACAATCTGCGAACAGGTGGCCGAAGGCGCTCGCCGGCATCTCGGCCTGTCTTGGAGAGAGGCTTATGCCCGCGCAGAGGAAATGCTGGAGCGGGTCCGCATTCCGGAGCCGGACAAGGCGATGAAGGCCTTCCCGCACCAGCTTTCCGGCGGACAGCGTCAGCGCGTCGCGATCGCCGCAGCACTTGCCGCCAGGCCCGGCATTCTGATCGCCGACGAGGCGACCAGTGCGCTCGACATGGTCGTGCAGGCGGAGATCGTTTCTCTGCTCGACGAACTGGTTCGCGAAGCCGGCATGACGCTGATCTTCATCACCCACGACATCGCGCTGGCCTCGGGTTTTGCGGATCGGGTGGCAATCTTCAAGGATGGCAATCTGATAGAATCGGGTCTGACCGGACATGTCCTCTCGTCCCCCAAAGAGCCCTATACGAAAATGCTGATCGCCAGCCACCGCGATCTCACGACACCGCCGCTCATCCGGGAGGCCGCGTCGTGACCCTTCTGACGATCGAAAACCTCTCGAAGCGTTTTTCCTCCGGCGGCCGCGAAGTTGCGGCGGTCAGCGATGTTTCACTGACGCTTGGCCCCGGCGAGACGCTCGGCCTCGTCGGCGCCTCGGGCAGTGGGAAATCCACCCTCGCCCGCATTCTTATGCGGCTGCTGCCGGCCGATGTCGGCTCGATCCGCTTTGAGGGCGAGGACTGGCTGACACTCTCCGGCGCCGAACTGCGCCGCCACCGCGCCAGGATGCAGATGGTGTTCCAGGACGTGCTCGGCGCCTTCAATCCACGCGCCACCGTAGCCTCGGTGCTCGACGATCCCCTGCGCATCCATAATATCGTGCCGAAGGCGGAGCGCCCACGGGAAATCGCAGCACTTCTCGACCGCGTCGGCCTGCCGGCAAGCTATGCGGAGCGGTCGATCCGCGATGTTTCCGGCGGCCAGCGGCAGCGCATTGCCATTGCCCGCGCCATCGCCACGAAACCGTCGCTGATCGTGCTCGACGAGGCGGTGTCGGCGCTGGATGTCTCGATCCGCGGCAAAATCCTTGAACTGCTGGTCGAGCTACAAGAAGAGCGCGGCATCAGCTATCTTTTCGTGTCGCACGATCTCGCCGTCCTGCGCGCCGTCTCGCACCGGATCGCCGTCATGGAAACGGGGCGGCTGGTCGAGACCGGACCGATGCGACAGGTGATCGAAAACCCGCAATCGCCTGCGGCCAAGGCCCTGATCGGCGCCGTACCGCGCCTCGTGACAGAACCAACGGAAGGACCATCTCATGACGTTTGACCGCTGGAACCCGCTGAACGACGCACCGTCCTTCCCCGGCGCGCGTTACGCTGCCATCGCCGATCGGATCGCCAAAATCCTGAAGACCCGCAACGACGTGCTGCTGATCCAGGCGGAGGCCGTCGTCGCGCTGGAGGCGGCGGCGCTCAGCCTCGCCCGGCCCGGCCTGAAGGCGATCAACATCGTCACCAGCATGTATGGCGGATGGTTCGGCACCTGGCTCAGGCGCGGCGGCGCCGAGGTTGTCGATCTCGCGGCCGAACCCGCCCGCCCGATTACGCTGGAAGCGGTCGAGGCGACGCTGAACGCGCATCCGGGCGTCAAGGTCCTGGCCCTCGTCCATGCGGAATCGGCCAGCGGCATCCGCAACCCTCTGGAGGAGATCATAGCGCTCGCCCGCTCCCGCGGCATCGTCACTGTGGTGGATGCAGTCGCCTCGATCGGCGGCCATGCGCTGAATGTCGATGCGCTCGGCATCGACATCACCGTCATCGGACCGCAGAAGGCGCTGGCGGGGCCGGCGGGGCTTTCGGCGCTCTCGGTCAGCCCTGCCGCGTGGAAACTGATTTCTGAACAAGGGGCGCCAAGGGATTCGATTCTCTCGCTTCTCGACCAGAAAGCCTGGCTCGAGACCGGCCGCGGCGCGCTTCCCGGCACCACCGCACCGCTGGAATTTTTCGCGCTCGAAGCTGCCCTCGAACGCGTCGAGGCGGAAGGTATCGACGCGATCGTCGCCCGGCATGTCCGTGCCGCCCGCGCCACCCGTGCCGCGCTCGCCGCCATGGGCGGCGAACTCTGGGTGGACGCCCTGCACGGCTCGAACCTGGTGACGGCGGCCAGACTTCCGGCCGCAGCCCATCCAACCGCCGTGCTCTCGGGCGCTCCGCGCGGCATCGAGCTTTCGGCTGGCGTCGGCCCCGGCGCCGAACGGCTGATCCGGCTGAACCATACCGGACAGCGTGCCCGCTTCGATATCGTACTCGGCAATCTGACGGCCTATGGCATGGCGCTTCGGCGGCGGGGGTTCAGGGCGGACATATCCGCCGCCGTCGATGCGATTGCGCTACACTACGGCGACTGATCAGAAGCCTTTTTCGATCAGCCAGTCGCGAGCGATCATCTCGTCCTCGGTGCCTATTCCGTGATTGGCGTCGAGCGTTCTGGCGGTGAGTTCCGCGCCTGCAGCGCGAAGCCGCTCTTCGATTTCCTGGGCCATGGACCCATAAAAATCGTCGGTCGCGCTGAGCGACAGGACCTGGGTGCCGGAAAGATCGACGGACGGCCGAGCCTCCAGGCAGTTCATCGACCGCAGCAGCACCGCTTTGCGGATCAGTCCCGGATGAAGCTGCATCACCGCGCCGATCATGTTGCCGCCGTTGGACCAGCCGGCAAAGGCCGTCCGCGCCGGATCGACGCCATAGGCCGGAGCGAGATCCTCCACGAAGGCGACGAAGGCCTCCGCTTCGGAAACAATCTCCTTCTGGTCGAAAGTCGTCTGCGTGAAGCGGCGGAAATACCGCGGATGACCTTCGTCCAGCGAGCGCCCGCGCACCCCGATCAGCATGGAGTTCGGCGCCGCCTTGCGTCCGAAAGGTAACATGGTGGTTTCATTGCCGCCGGTACCGTGCAGCAGCACCAGCGTGGAACCGTCCCATGTCTCCGGCATGTGGATGCGGTGCACGAAAGGCAGATCGCGATAGATGATGCGCTCCTCGCCGGGCAGGCCGAACTGCGGCAGCATGACCCGCAGGACATCGTGGTCTTCCTTGAAATGCGCCGGAATGAACAGTTCCGACCCTAGCGTTTCAAGCGGCTCGTCGGCCGTGAAACCCGGCCCGTCCGTCGCAAGTTCGATCAGCGTACCGGACGGTTCGCGGACATAGAGCGAATAGAAATAATGCCGGTCATGCATGTTCATCTCGCCGGCGTCTTCTGCCAGCAATCCCGCATGCACGGCCTCGATCTGGGGCCGATCCACGGCGCGGAACGCGATATGGTCGATCGTGCCGGTACCGGGAGCTGCCGTCCAGAAACCGCCCGCATCGCGGACATCGACGATATCCTGCGCATCCGACACCAGCCGCTGGATACTGCCCTCCTTGGGCCCGAACCGAAGCCCCATATGCCGCGTCAGAAACGCCGCCGTCTGCTCCGGCTTTTCGGAAAGGATCGTCGCGCCGTGGAGTTTTCGGATCGCATCCGCCTCGGCGATACCGCCGCCGCTCCACCAGACCCAGGGCGTCGTGTCCTCGACGCCGACGAGCTTGACGATGATGCCGTCCGGGTCGGTCAGCCGCAGCACGGGTTCGCCGAATTCCTGGGCCGGGCCCGAAAGCTTGACGTTGAACTGCAGCGCCCGCGTCAGCCAGAAACCGATCGCTTCGGGCGCAATGGCAAAACTGATCTCGCTCGGCGCGCCATGCCCGACGCGCCCGAGCGAGCCATCCTCCCAGGCAAGGAAGGTCACCAGCGAACCGGGTGTCGCAGCGCCGTCGCCGTAGAACAGATGAAGCTGGCGGGCATCCTCGAAACCCGCCGTCCTCTTGACGAGCCGCAGGCCGAGAAAGCCCGTGTAGAAATCGACATTCGCCTGGATCTTGCGGGTGATGGCGGTGATGTGATGCAGGCCGCTGGTCATGCGAAATACGAACCTTTTGTCAGTGAGTTACGGCGCGACGATATCAGCCCGGAACTGACCTAGCGATATGCACGACGACAAAAAGAAACCGCGGTCAACATCCGGATGGGCATTTCCCCTCCCGCAACCGCATGCTCAGGCATTGGAATACCGGGAGGCTCCATGCCGAAAATTCAGGCGCCACACCGGTCAAAAATTCACCAAGGGGGGCTCGGTTTTTGGCCCAAATTGGTTGACTGATCAGCGCCATTATGCAGGCTGGATTCAGGTCTCGAATCTTCATCTCATATTGGCCGTCTTCCCGGATAATTTTATCCGACTCTGTGAATCATTTTTGGAATAAACCCGTGAGCAGCGATGCAACAGTTCGCGTCGCGAAGCCGTCGGCTTCGTTGGCGCTGGTGAATGCGGCAGGTTGGGGCAAAGGCTTCTCGATACTGACCCGTATTACCGTCATGGCCTTCCGTCATCCGTGGCAATCGAGCTTCGCGATCGGCGCGACCCTGATCGCCTCTGCCTTCCAGCTGATGATCCCGCGGCTGCTTGGGCAAGCGGTGGACCACACGCAGGTGGCGCTGACCGGGGGCGATGCCGGCCAGGCGGCGCAGGATGCGTTGTTGACGACCGCCCTGCTGCTCCTCGGCGCCAGCGTGCTCCGCGGCGTTTTTACCCTGTTCCAGAACTACTACAGCGAGGCGGTCGGCCATCATATGGGCTATCGCCTCCGGCTTGCCTGTTACGAAAAGATCCAGCGGCTCTCCTTCAGCTTCCATGACAGCATGCATTCGGGCGACCTGATCACGGTCGGGCTTCTCGATCTCGAAGGCGTGCGCATGTATTTCTCGACCGCGCTGGTGCGCATGGTCCTTTTGACCGTGCTGATCGGTTTCGGCGCCTATCTTCTGCTGTCGACCGATGTGGTGCTCGGCCTGCTGGCCCTGAGCTTCGTGCCCTTCGTCGGCTGGCGGTCGTCGGTGACGCAGCTCCGCCTGCGCGCCACCTGGCTCGACCTCCAGGAACGGCTTTCGGTGCTCACCCGCGTGATGGAAGAAAACCTCGGCGGCATCCGTGTCGTGCGCGCCTTCGCCGCCCAGGACCACGAGCTCGAAAAATTCGACACGGCATCGAAGAGCGCCGTCTCGCTCGCCCATCAGCGCGTCGGCATCCGGGTCGCCAATACCAGCGCCATGACCCTGTCCTTCTTCGCCGCCATGGGCCTGGTTCTCTGGGTCGGCGGAAACAAGGTGATGGCCGGCCAGATGACGGTCGGCACGCTCACCTCCTTCCTCACCTTCATGACCATCCTGCAGATGCCGGTGCGCCAGCTCGGCCTGATGGTCAACGCCTTTGCCCGTGCCTCCACCTGCGGCGCACGCCTCTTCGAACTGCTCGACCTCGATATCGCCATCAAGGACGAGAAGGACGCGAAGGAGTTGAAGGTCACCGACGGCACGCTGCGGTTCGAAAATGTCGACTTCGCCTATCCTGCGGCTGAAAACCATCAGGTCCTGACCGGCGTGTCCTTCGAGGCGAAGCGCGGCGAGACGATCGGCATCGTCGGCCCGCCCGGCAGCGGCAAGTCGACCATGGCCCACCTGATCCCGCGTTTCTACGATGTGACGGGCGGCCGGATCACCATCGACGGCCAGGACATCCGCCGCGCGACGCTGCAATCGCTGCGCCGGTCGGTGGCCGTGGTCCAGCAGGACAGTTTCCTGTTCACCACGACGATCGAGAACAATATCGCCTATGGCGATCCGTGGGCGAAGGAAGGCCGCATTGAGCGCGCCAGCGAAAGCGCCCAGCTCCACAATTACGTGCTCGGCCTGCCGACCGGCTACGGCACGGTCGTCGGCGAACGCGGCGTTTCGCTGTCCGGCGGTCAGCGCCAGCGCCTGTCGATCGCCCGCGCGCTGATGCTGCGCCCGGCGGTGATGGTGTTCGACGACTCGACGGCGGCAATCGACGCCGGCACCGAGCAGCGCATCCGCAGCGCAATGCGTAAATATGCAGCCGACCGGGTGACGATCATCGTCGCCCATCGCCTGAGCTCGCTGATGCATGCCGACCAGATCCTGTTCATGGAAGAAGGCCGCATCGTCGAAAGCGGAACGCATGACGAGCTGCTTGCGCTCGGCGGGCGCTACAAGGCGCTTTACGATCTGCAGGTACGTCCGGGCGACGACGCGCTCAGCGCCTGAGGGAGGATACATGGCCGAGGAACTGGAAACCGAACGCTCGGACGTTCGCGAAGACGGCAGGCGCCCGCCCCGCGCGGTGGTCGGCTCGCACCGCATCGAAGAGGAAATCTTCGGCAAGGTCTTCGACAAAAATATCGTCAAGCGCATCTGGGCCTTCGTGCGGCCCTACCGCACCAAGATCTACTGGGCCGTGCTGGCGGTGCTCTGTTTTACGGCGATGCAGCTCCTCATCCCGCTGATCATTCGCTACGCGATCGACCACGGCATGCAGGCGGGCGCAGACAGCCAGTCGATATTGATCTGGTCTATTGTTGCCTTTCTCGTGGCGATCGTCATCAATTTCGGCGCCAGCTATGCCCAGGAAACGTTGGTCGGCGGCGTGGCCGAAGACGTGCTCTTCGATATCCGCAGGGCGATGTTCACCCATCTGCAGCGCGTCTCGCTCTCCTGGATGGACAAGACGGAAGTCGGCCGCCTGATGTCGCGCCTGCAGGGCGACGTCAACTCCATGCAGGAATTCCTGGAAACCTCGGTTCTTTCGGTCGGCGACATCACGCTGCTGTTCGGCATCGTCTTCGTTATGCTGACGCTCGATTTCAAGCTCGGCCTGTTGACGCTCTGCGCGCTCCCCGTCCTCTTCGTCGTGCGCCTGTTCTGGCTGCCGCGCGCGCGAAAATCCTTCATGGCCGCGCATGAGACCAACTCGATCGCCAACGGTGCGCTGGCCGAAGCCATCCATGGCGTGCGCGCCGTCCAGAGCATGGACCGCCAGAGCGTCAACTTCATGCTCTATGACGACAAGGCCCGCGCCAACCTCAACACCCACCTGAACGCGGCGAAATACGCCCAGGTCATGGTACCGATCGTCGACTCTCTCACCGGCCTTGCGATGGCTCTCGTCGTCGTGGTCGGCGGTGCCCGCGTGCTCAACCAGGCGCTCGACGTCGGCGTCATGGTCGCCTTCCTGTTCTACATCCAGCGCTTCTTCGACCCGATCCGGTCGCTGACGCTGCAATATTCGGTGATGCAGCGCGCCATGGCGTCCGGCCAGCGCCTGACGGAGGTCCTGGACGTGCCGGTCGACATCAAGGATGCGCCGAACGCCAAGGTCCTCTCCCCGGAGATGGACGGCTCGGTCGAGTTCAAGGACGTGGTCTTCGGCTACAATCCCAAGCACCCTGTCTTGAAGCACGTGAGCTTCAAGGTGAACCCGGGCGAGACGGTCGCACTGGTCGGCCCGACGGGTTCGGGCAAGTCGAGCTGCATGTCGCTGATCCACCGTTTCTACGACGTGCAGCAGGGCCAGGTCCTGGTCGGCGGCCACGACGTGCGCGACCTGACGCAGGAATCGCTTGGCCGGCAGATCGCCATGGTGCTGCAGGAACCGTTCCTGTTCACCGGCACGGTGTTCGAGAACATCCGCTACCACAAGACGGACGCGACCCGCGAACAGGTGGTCGAGGCGGCAAAAGCTGTGGGCGCCCACGACTTCATCATGCGCATGCCGGACGGTTACGAGAGCATTCTCGGCCAGCGGGGCGGCAATCTCTCGCTCGGCCAGCGCCAGCTCCTGAGCTTTGCCCGTGCCCTGGTGGCGGACGCGAAAATCCTGGTGCTCGACGAGGCGACCGCCAATATCGACAGCTATACGGAAATGCTGATCCAGAAGGCGCTGGTGAAGCTGCTCGAAGGTCGCACCGGCCTCGTCATCGCCCATCGCCTTGCTACCATCCGCGAAGCCGACCGCATCATCGTGCTGCAGAATGGCGAGCTGATCGAGAGCGGCAATCACCGCGAGCTGATGAAGAACAAGAAGCTCTATTCGAAGCTTTACAACCTCAACTACTCGTCCTTCGACGATATCCCGGAGGATGTCATCGAAGAGGCCGTGACCGAGCAGGCGACCTGAAGCCAGTTTCGACGTTTCCCCCTTGCCCGGAAACCGACGGCCGGTAACAGGCCAGAGCACAAAAAAAGCCCGGAGGCGTCTGACGCATCCGGGCTTTCGAGTTTCATCTGGCAATCTTGAAGGAAGGCCTCGCCTCAGCGGCGCTGGTTGTAGACGTCGACGCAGACGGCGCCGAGCAGAACCAGGCCCTTGATCACCTGCTGGTAGTCGATGCCGATGCCGAGGATCGACATGCCGTTGTTCATCACGCCCATCAGGAAGGCGCCGATGACTGCGCCCGTCACCTTGCCGACGCCGCCATAGGCGGATGCGCCACCGATGAAGCAGGCCGCGATGACGTCCAGCTCGAAGCCGGTACCGGCCTTCGGCGTGGCGCTGTTGAGGCGTGCGGCGACGACGAGGCCGCCAAGCGCCGCAAGCACGCCCATGTTGACGAAGGTGAGGAACACCAACCGTGTCGTCTTGATGCCGGAAAGCTCGGCTGCGCGGGCGTTGCCGCCGACCGCATAGATCTGCCGGCCGATGACGGTGCGGGTGGTGAGGAAGCTATAGGCGGCGATCAGCACAGCCATGATGATCAGCACGTTCGGCATGCCGCGATGCGACGAGATCAGGAAGGCGATGTAACCGACGCCGGCGAGGATCAGCAGGTTCTTGGCCACGAAGAAGCCGAACGGCTCCGACTCGACGCCATGGGCAATACGCCGTTTGCGGCCCGCGAAATTCTGCACGATGAGAATGACCGCAAGCAACAGCCCGAGCAGGAACGAGGTGATGTAGAGGCCGCCTGCCGACGAGATCAGCTCGACGACATAACCGGACGAGAGCTTCTGGAAGATCGGCGGGAAAGGCCCGATTGCCTGGCTGCCGAGGATGGCGATCATCAGTCCGCGGAAGACCAGCATGCCTGCCAGCGTCACGATGAAGGACGGTATCTTGAAATAGGCGACAAAATAGCCCTGGATCGCCCCGATCAAGCCGCCGACGGCAAGGCTGATGACGATGACGACGGCAAAATTGAGACCCCACTGGACCATCAGCAACCCGGCAAAACCGCCGATGAAGCCCGCGACCGAACCGACCGACAGGTCGATATGGCCGGTAACGATCACCATCAGCATGCCGAGCGCCATGATGACGATATAGGAGTTCTGCAACACGATGTTGGTGACGTTGAGCGGCTTCAGGAGCACGCCGTCCGTGGCGATCTGGAAGAAGATGACGATCACGACCAGCGAAATCAGCATGCCGAAATCGCGCAGATTGTCCTTCAGAAAACCGCCCACGCTCTGAGGCGTCGATATCGTTTCCTGCGGAGTACTCATTATTCTCTCCCTTTGCGCCGCATGATGGCGCGCATGATATTTTCCTGCGTGGCTTCCTCGCCGGCCACTTCGCCGACAAACGCACCTTCGTGCATCACCACGATACGGTCGCAGATGCCGATCAGCTCGGGCATTTCCGACGAGATGACGATCACCGCCTTGCCCGCATCGGCGAGTTCGTTGATGATCGTATAAATTTCATATTTCGCGCCGACATCGATGCCGCGCGTCGGCTCATCGAGAATGAGCACGTCAGGATCGGTGAACAGCCATTTCGACAATACCACTTTCTGCTGGTTGCCGCCGGACAGCTTGCCGGTTTCCTGGTAGACGTTGTGGCTGCGGATGCGCATGCGGGTGCGGAATTCCTGCGCCACCTTCATCTCGGCGATGTCGTCGATGACGCCGCGCGAGGACACGCCGCCGAGATGGGCGAGCGAGACGTTCTTGCGGATGTCTTCCGGCAGGATGAGGCCGAGTTGCTTGCGGTCCTCGGTCACATAGGCAAGGCCGGCCTTGATCGCCTTGTGGACGTCGGAAAGATCGAGTTCCTTGCCGTGCAGCTTGGCGGTGCCGGTGACGTGGCGCCCCCAGGAGCGGCCGAACAGGCTCATGGCAAATTCGGTGCGACCTGCACCCATCAGGCCGGAAATGCCCACGACCTCGCCGGCGCGCACCTTCAGCGAGACGTTCTTCACCACCTGCCGGTCCGAGTGCATCGGATGATAGGCGGACCAGTTCTCGACTTCGAAGATCACGTCGCCGATCTTTGGATCACGCTTCGGATAGCGGCTTTCCAGATCGCGATCGACCATGCGGCGGACGATCTCGTCTTCGTCGACGGGACCGGCATGGCAGTCCAGTGTCCCGACGGTGCGGCCGTCGCGCAGCACCGTGATGCGGTCGGCGACCTCGGAAATCTCGTTGAGCTTGTGCGAGATCATGATCGAGGTAATGCCGTTGCGGCGGAATTCCTTGAGCAGTTCCAGAAGAGCAGCGCTGTCCGTCTCGTTGAGCGACGCGGTCGGCTCGTCGAGGATCAGCAGCCGCACGTCCTTGGACAGCGCCTTGGCGATTTCGACCAGCTGCTGCTTGCCGACGCCGATATTGGTGATCAACGTATCCGGCTGCTCAGTGAGGCCGACCTTTGCAAGCAGGGCCTGGGTGCGCTTGTGTCGTTCGCTTCGGTCGATAACCCCGCGGCTCGCCGGGGGATTGGTCAGGAAGATGTTTTCCGCGATCGACATCAGCGGAATGAGTGCCAGTTCCTGATGGATGATGATGATGCCGAGCTTTTCGGAATCGTTGATGTCGCGGAAATGCCGCTCCTCACCACCGAAAAAGATGGAGCCCTCGTAGGAACCGTGCGGATAAACGCCGGAAAGCACTTTCATGAGGGTCGATTTGCCAGCGCCGTTTTCACCGACGAGGGCATGGATCTCACCCTCCTGAACGGCGAAGCTGACATCGGAAAGCGCCTTGACGGCGCCAAAGCTCTTCGAAATCGCCCGCATCTCGAGGATGGGTGGCTTTTCGGCGAGCGGAACGGGATCGAGCATGATCACTCCGAAAAAAAGGGTCCGCGCGGCAGAATACCACCGCGCGGATTAAAAGGCTTACTTGAGCTGCGATTCTTTGTAGTAACCGCCATCCACCAGAACCTGCTTCCAGTTGGTCTTGTCAACCACGACCGGCTTCAGGAGGTATGACGGAACGACCTTCTTGCCGTTGTCATAGGTCTTGGTGTCGTTGACGGTCGGCTCCTTGCCGCTCATCGCAGCATCGACCATGTCGACGGTGACCTTGGCAAGATCGCGCGTGTCCTTGAAGATCGTCGAATACTGTTCGCCGGCAATGATCGACTTGACGGACGGAACTTCAGCATCCTGGCCGGTAACGACCGGCATCGCCTGACCGCCCGAACCGTAACCGACGCCCTTCAGCGACGACAGGATACCGATCGAGATGCCGTCATAGGGTGACAGAACGCCGTCCAGCTTCTTGCCGGAATAGGTCGACGAGAGGATCGCGTCCATGCGGGACTGGGCTGTTGCCGGGTCCCAGCGCAGCGTTGCGACCTTATCCATGCCGATCTGGCCGCTGCCGACCTTCAGCACGCCCTTGTCGATCAGCGGCTGAAGCACGCTCATCGCACCGTTGTAGAAGAAGAAGGCATTGTTGTCGTCCGGCGAGCCGCCGAAGAGTTCGATGTTGAACGGGCCCTTTTCGGTGTCGGCCTTGAGGCCCTTCACCAGCGAGGTGGCCTGCTGAACGCCGACCTGGAAGTTGTCGAAGGTGGCGTAGTAGCTGACGTTCGGGGTATCGCGGATCAGGCGGTCATAGGCGATGACCTTGATCTTCTGGTCGGCGGCCTGCTGCAGCACGTCGGAAAGCGTCGTGCCGTCGATCGAGGCGATGACGAGAACCTTGGCGCCCTTGGTGATCATGTTTTCGATCTGCGCGAGCTGGTTCGGGATATCGTCTTCAGCGTACTGAAGGTCGGTCTTGTAACCGCGCTCTTTCAGAACCTTGACCATGTTGTCGCCGTCCGCGATCCAGCGGGCGGAAGACTTGGTCGGCATGGCGACGCCGACGAGGCCCTTTTCCTGGGCACTGGCCGGAGCCGCGACGACCAGACCGGCCAACATGGCCGCGGTCGCGAGATATTTGAACATTCGCATGGATTACTCCTCCTTTGGAGCGGCTCCCTTCGAGCCGCCAATCTTTTCTAAGGGCGGCCTCCGCCGCCCTGGGGATCGAAATAGTCAGTGATTGTCGCGCGGAATGCCGTTGGTCTGGGCAATCCGCTGGTATTTGACCGCTGGCTCCAGAACTGCGCCTGTTTCGAGCTGGCCGACATAGTGGCGCTGGATTTCCTGCCAGGGCGTCTGATGCTTCGGGTACTGGTAGCCGCCCTCTGCCTCGAGGGCCTTGCGGCGCTCCGCCATTTCCTCGTCGGAGATCAGGATATCCGCGGTGCCGCGGCCGACGTCGATGCGCACGCGATCCCCCGTCCGCAGGATGGCAAGACCACCGCCGGCGGCCGCTTCCGGCGAGGCATTGAGGATCGACGGGCTGCCGGACGTTCCCGACTGGCGACCGTCACCGATGCAGGCGAGCGACGAGATGCCCTGCTTCAGGAGATAGTCCGGCGCGCGCATGTTGACGACTTCGGCAGCACCCGGATAGCCGATCGGACCGGCACCACGCATGAACAGGACCGTATGCGCGTCGATTTCGAGCGACGGGTCGTCGATGCGGTGATGATAGTCCTCCGGCCCGTCGAACACGACCGCCCTGCCTTCGAAGGCTTCCGGATCGTTCGGGTTGGAGAGATAACGCTGGCGGAATTCCGGCGAGATGACGCTGGTCTTCATGATCGCCGACGAGAACAGGTTGCCGCGCAGCACCCGGAAGCCCGCATGGGCCTTCAAAGGCTCGTCATAGCGGCGGATGACCTTTTCGTCCTCGATGATGGCGCCGCGGCAGTTCTCGCCGATCGTCTTGCCGTTGACCGTCATGGCGTCCTCATGGATGAGGCCCTGGGTCATCAGCTGATTGACGACGGCAGGGACGCCACCTGCATGATAATAGTCCTCGCCGAGATATTCGCCGGCCGGCTGCAGGTTGACGAGCAGCGGCACTTCTTCGCCGTAGGCCTGCCAGTCGTCGACCGTGAGTTCGACGCCGATGTGGCGGGCAAGCGCGTTCAGGTGGATCGGCGCATTGGTCGAACCGCCGATCGCCGAATTGACGCGGATGGCGTTGATGAAGGCTTCCTTGGTCAGGATGTCGGAGGGCTTCAGGTCTTCCTTGACCATCTCGACGATGCGAAGGCCGGTCAGATAGGAGACCTCCTGCCGGTCGCGATAGGGCGCCGGGATTGCCGCCGAGCCCGGAAGCTGCATGCCGAGCGCTTCCGCGAGCGAGTTCATCGTCGTCGCGGTGCCCATCGTGTTGCAATAGCCGGTGGACGGCGCCGAAGATGCGACGAGCTTCACGAAGCCCGCATAGTCGATCTCGCCCTTGGCCAGCAGTTCTCGAGCCTTCCAGACGATGGTGCCGGAGCCGGTGCGCTCGCCACGGAACCAGCCGTTCAGCATCGGACCGACCGACAGCGCGATCGCCGGAATGTTGACGGTGGCCGCCGCCATGAGACAGGCCGGCGTAGTCTTGTCGCAGCCGATCGTCAGCACGACGCCGTCGAGCGGATAGCCGTAGAGGACTTCCACCAGGCCGAGATAGGCAAGGTTGCGGTCAAGGCCGGCGGTTGGACGCTTGCCCGTTTCCTGGATGGGGTGGACCGGGAATTCGATGGCGATGCCACCTGCCTCGCGGATACCCTCGCGCAGGCGATGCGCCAATTCCAGATGATGCCGATTGCACGGCGAAAGATCGGAACCCGTCTGGGCGATGCCGATGATCGGCCGGTCGGACTGCAGTTCGGCCTGGCTGAGACCGAAATTCATGTAGCGCTCGAGATAGAGCGCCGTCATGTCGACGTTCGACGGGTTGTCGAACCACGCGCGAGAGCGGAGCTTGCGGACCTCCTGCCGGCGCTGGTCGGTTTCGGCGATCTCGTTCGAGGTTACGTTTTCGGAATTGGTCATCATCAGTCCTCAAATACGTCTGTTTGAATGCGCCGGCCCAGCATAAAGGCATCGGCGACATGCACCAGCGGCGAGAAATCGGTATCGCTGCGGCTTTCGGCCACCAGCGCCACGAAGTCACGATAGAGATTGCGGTATTCCCTGTCTTCCTCGACGATCGCGCTCTGGCCATCGACGAAAAGGCGGCTGCCGCCATGGGTCAGGACAATCGGGCCTTCGTCGGTCTCGACGCGGATATCCCAGGTCTGCGGTCCGGTCTGGCGCCAGTCGAATTCGGCAGAGACCGGTATGCCGCCATCCGTTTCGAAGGACAGGCTTGCCGCAATCGGCGCCGCCCGGTTGGCCGGGAAGGTCAGTTCGGAACGGGTAAGGTGAAAACTTTCCGGCAGGATGCGCGTGACGATCGACAGCGCGTTGATGCCGGGGTCGAAGACGCCGAGGCCACCCGGCTCCCAGATCCAGGCCTGACCGGGATGCCAGTGGCGGACATCTTCCTTCCACTCGACCGTTACGCTGCGGATGTTCCGCTTTGCGAGCAGGGCCCGCGCCGGCTCGACGGCAGCGGCAGCCCGCGAATGCCAGGTCGAAAACAGCGAAACGCCCTTCGCCTTGGCGAGCTTTTCCAGCGCATAGACTTCCGAAAGCGTCGCACCCGGCGGTTTTTCGAGCATCACATGCTTGCCGGCATCGAGTGCGGCCTTTGCCTGCTCAAAACGCCCCACGGGCGGCGTACAGAGAGAAACGGCGTCGAACTTGACGTCCGAAGCGAGCAAATCGCCGATCTCATGGAAACAGGCGATGTCGTCGAGCTTGGCGTGGCGGCTGGCGACGGCCACGAGTTCAATGCCGTCGGTTGCTTCGATCGCGCCGAGATGCTGATCCCTTGCGATCTTTCCAAGCCCGACGATGGCGATACGAATGGGAGCCATGGCCGCCTCAGAGCTTCTTGATCGTCACGGGCGCATCCGCCGCGACAGCCAGCCGGTTGACCAGCGGCAATTTGAAGGGGGCCGCGGAAATCTCGAAAACGTCGCCCGGCTCCGTCTTGATCCCCTCGGAGAACGACAGCGTCGCCGTTCCGAAGAAATGCACATGCAGATCGCCCGGCTGCCGGAAGATATCGTATTTGAAATTATGATGTTCGAGGTTGGCGATCGTGTGCGACATGTTCGCCTCGCCCGAAAGGAACGGCTTTTCGAAGATCACCTCGTCGCCGCGCCGCACGCGTGATGTGCCTTCCACGTGGTCCGGCAGGTCGCCGACCAGAAGTTCCGCGCCGAGGGCGGCCTGGCGGAGCTTGGAATGGGCGAGCCAGAGATAGTTGCCCTTCTCGGTCACGTGGTCGGAAAATTCGTTGGCGAGACAAAAGCCCAGCCGGAAGGGCGTACCGTCCGGACCGATCAGGTAGATGCCCGCCAGTTCCGGCTCCTCGCCGCCATCGAGCGCGAAGGCCGGCGATACCAGATCGCTGCCGGTGGCGCGAAGCTGCGAGCCATTGCCCTTGTAGAACCATTCCGGCTGCACGCCGGCCTCGCCGGGTTTCGGCTTTCCGCCTTCGACACCCATCAGGAACATGCGCATCGAATCGGTCGGCTTTTCCGTCGCCTGCGCCGCCTTGTGCATCTTGTCGCGACCGTCGGCCGAGCCGAGATGCGTCAAACCGGTGCCGGCGACGATGAAATGTGCCGGGTCCGGATGGGTGATCGGCAGGCCAAGGCGCCCCTCGCCCGCGGCCTTTTCGAGGTCGACGACATCGCCGAGACCGGCCGCTTCGATCCGCTGAGCCAATGTCTGGCCGGCGGCAATCGCCTCGCGGGCGAGATCATAGGTGGACGAAACGCCGTTCACCGCACGGGCAGCACCTTCGCCATCCCACGCGACAACAATAGACGCACCAGCGCCATTCACGACCTGAAGAACCCGCAACATCGATTTCATCACCCAAATGCTTCCAATACCAACATGACGTCTCCTGCCGCCATGCCACTCCTCCCATCAGAACCATTCGGCCCGATGTAGTCATTAATACGACTATTGGATTGGTATCGGGCTTGTCAAGGAGGAGAAAAACAGCTTCCGGCAATCCCGACCTTTTCATTAAAGCCATTTATCATGAGGATTCAATCGATTGTTGCCATCAAAAACGGCGGGATAGCGCCTCTCTCTCAATTTCTTCAAAAATAGCGCTTGAAAAAGTAATATTATATGCCAATCCTTGAGCCGTCAGTTCGCTTTATCATCTCTGGGAGGATTTAAGATGAAAAGAGCTCTCGCGGCAGCTGTAGCCGCTCTTACCCTATCGTTGGCATCCGGCGTTTCCGCCGCGTCCCTGACCGTCGGTTTCTCGCAGATCGGATCCGAATCCGGCTGGCGTGCGGCCGAAACCACGGTCACCAAGCAGGAAGCCGAAAAACGCGGCGTTACCCTGAAGTTTGCCGATGCACAGCAGAAGCAGGAAAACCAGATCAAGGCGATCCGCGGCTTCATCGCCCAGGGCGTCGATGCGATCTTCATCGCCCCGGTCGTCGCTACCGGCTGGGATGCAGTCCTGAAGGAAGCCAAGGAAGAAAAGATCCCGGTCATCCTGCTCGACCGCGAGATCGACGCACCGAAGGACCTCTACCTGACCGCCGTCACCTCCGATCAGGTGTTCGAAGGCAAGGTCGCCGGCGACTGGCTGGTCAAGGAAATCGGCTCCAAGAACTGCAAGGTCATGGAACTCCAGGGCACGACCGGCTCTTCACCGGCCATCAACCGCAAGAAGGGTTTTGAACAGGCAATCGCCGGCCATTCCAACATCAAGATTGCCCGCTCGCAGACCGGCGACTTCACCCGCACCAAGGGCAAGGAAGTCATGGAAAGCTTCATCAAGGCGGAAGGCGGCGGCAAGGACATCTGCGCGGTCTATGCCCATAACGACGACATGGCGGTCGGCGCCATCCAGGCGATCAAGGAAGCTGGCCTGAAGCCCGGCACCGACATCAAGATCGTCTCGATCGACGCCGTGCCGGATATCTTCCAGGCGATGGCCAAGGGCGAAGCCAATGCCACGGTCGAGCTGACCCCGAACATGGCCGGCCCCGCCTTCGAAGCCCTCAATGCCTATCTCAAGGACAAGAAGGCTCCGCCGAAGTGGATCCAGACGGAATCGAAGCTCTATACCGCCAAGGATGACCCGATGAAGGTCTACGAAGCCAAGAAGGGTCTCGGTTACTGACCCTCCCGCCGCCCGGCTCCACCTCCTACCCCCTGGTAGAGCCGGGCGACTCCAGCAACCGGAGCAGAGTGCCCTCGCCGCTCCGGTTCTTCGATAGACGCGGGACTTTAGGCATGTCGGATACAAATTCACTTCTGGAAGCCCGGGGCATCGGCAAGGCCTTCCTCGGCATCACGGCGCTTGACGGCGTGGACTTCACGCTCGAACGCGGAGAGATCCATGCGCTGCTCGGCGAAAACGGCGCAGGTAAATCGACGCTGATCAAGATCCTGACCGGGGTCTACAGCCGCGATCACGGCACCATGCGCCTCGATGGCGCGGACGTGACGCCGGCCAGCGTCGCGGAGGCGCAAGGCCTCGGCATCGGCACCGTTTACCAGGAGGTCAATCTCCTCGAAAACCTGACGGTCGCCGAAAACCTCTTCCTCGGCCGCCAGCCGCGCCGTTTCGGCCTGATCGATCGCCGCGAGATGCGAAGCCGCTCGAAGGCGCTTCTCGAACGCTACGGCCTCGATATCGATGTCGACGCCCTTCTCTCGTCCTATTCCGTCGCCGTCCGCCAGCTTGTCGCCATCGCCCGCGCCGTCGATCTGTCGGGCAAGGTTCTGGTTCTCGACGAGCCGACCGCCAGCCTCGACGCTCACGAGGTGGAGATGCTGTTTGCCGTCCTGCGCCGACTGCGCGAGCAAGGCCTCGGCATCATCATCATCACCCACTTCCTCAACCAGGTTTATGCGGTCGCCGACCGCGTCACGGTTCTGCGCAACGGCCGGCTTGTCGGCACCCGCAAGCTCGCCGAATTGCCTCGGCTGGAGCTGATCTCGATGATGCTCGGCCGCGAACTGCAGCACATCACCCGCGAACATCAGGCGCAGGAGGAAACCGTCGCCTCGACGGCCGAAGCGCCGATCCGTTTCTCCGGCTACGGCAAGCGCGGCAGCGTCGCCCCTTTCGATCTGGACATCCGGCCCGGCGAAGTGGTCGGCGTCGCGGGCCTGCTCGGTTCCGGCCGCACCGAGACGGCCTTCCTGCTCTTCGGCATCGACCGTGCCGACAGCGGTACTGCGACCGTCGACAACCAGCAAATCACCCTCTCATCCCCGGAAGCGGCGATTGCCAGCGGCTTCGGCTTCTGTCCCGAAGAGCGAAAGACGGACGGAATTATCGGCGATTTCTCCGTCGCGGATAATATCGCGCTTGCGGTGCAGGCCCGCCAGGGCTGGGCAAAGCCGATCTCCTCGCGGGAAAAGGCAGCGCTTGCGGAAAACTTCATCAAGTCGCTGGATATCCGGCCGGCCGATCCCAACAGGCAGATGAAATTCCTCTCCGGCGGCAACCAGCAGAAGGCGATCCTCGCCCGCTGGCTGGCGACCGAACCCCGTCTCCTGATCCTCGACGAACCGACTCGCGGCATCGATATCGGCGCGCATGCGGAAATTCTGAAAATGATCGAAAAACTCTGCGCCGACGGCATGTCGCTGGTCGTGATCTCCTCCGAACTGGAGGAGCTGACCGCCATCGCCCATCGCGTCATCGTGCTGTCCGACCGCAAGCATATCGCCGAACTCAAGGGCGACCGGGTGACCGCCGACAACATCATGCAGGCGATCGCCGCTCCTGCCCGGACGGAGGCCGCATGACGAACCGCCTCACCCGCCGGCTGAAACGACTGGCACCCCAGATCATCGCGCTTGCGGTCATCCTCGCTCTGATCACGGCGGTTGCGCCGGGCTTCCTCAACGTCTCCTTCCAGAACGGCCGGCTCTACGGTAGCCTGATCGACATCCTGGTGCGCGCCGCACCCGTCGCGCTGCTGACGATCGGCATGACGCTGGTCATCGCCACCCGCGGCATCGACCTGTCGATCGGCGCGGTGATCGCCATTTGCGGCGCGGTTGCCGCGACATTGATCAGCGAGGGCTATCCGCTGCCTGTGGTCATCCTGATCTCGCTCGGCGTCGGTCTTCTCTGCGGCCTGTGGAACGGCGTGCTGGTCGCGCTCCTCGATATCCAGCCGATCATCGCCACGCTGATCCTGATGGTGGCGGGCCGCGGCATCGCCCAGCTCATCACCGAAGGCGTCATCCTCACCTTCAACAACGACAGCTTCGCGGCGCTCGGCTCCGGCTCGCTCGGCGGCATTCCGATCCCGATCCTCATCTGGATCTGCGCCGCCCTGGTCATCGGCCTGCTGGTGCGCCGCTCCGCACTCGGCTTCCTGATCGAGGCGACCGGCATCAACCGCCGCGCCGCGACGCTTGCCGGCGTGCGCGCCCGTTTCCTGCTGTTCTTCGTCTACGCGATCTCCGGCATCTGCGCCGCCATTGCCGGCCTGATCGTCACCGCCGACATCCGCGGCGCCGACGCCAACAATGCCGGTCTCTGGCTGGAACTCGACGCCATCCTCGCCGTGGTCATCGGCGGCACCTCGCTGAATGGCGGGCGGTTCTCCATCACTGCATCGCTGATCGGCGCGCTGATCATCCAGTCGATCAACACAGGCATCCTCGTTTCGGGTTTTCCGCCGGAATTCAACCTGATCATCAAGGCCGGTATCATCATCGTCGTCCTCACCCTGCAGTCGCCGGCGATCATGACGCTGTTCGGCTTCGTCAAGGCCTCGCGGCGCAAGGACGGGACGGTATCCCGCGAGACATCCCATAAGGCGGAAGGAACGGTTCGATGATCCATACCCGTAACCTGCCTTTCGTCACTACGCTCGGCATCTTCGTCATCGCCTATGCCCTCTGCGTGCTGCAGTTTCCGAACATGCTGTCGACGCGCGTCATCGGCAATCTCCTGACCGACAACGCCTTTCTCGGCATCGCCGCGGTCGGCATGACCTTCGTCATCCTGTCGGGCGGCATCGATCTGTCGATCGGATCGGTGATTGCCTTTACCAGCGTTTTCGTCGCCGTCCTGGTCGGCTCCCTCGGTGTTCATCCGCTGATTGCCTTTGCGGCCGTCCTGGTCATCTCGACCCTTTTCGGCAGCCTGATGGGAGCAATGATCCGTTACCTCGGCATTCCGCCCTTCGTGGTGACGCTCGCCGGCATGTTTTTGGCCCGCGGCGCGGCCTATCTGATCTCGACGGAATCCGTGCCGATCAGCCACGAGATGATCGACACGATCCAGGGCTTCTATTTCCGCTTCCCCGGCGGCGGCAGGCTGACCGCGCTTGCCATTCTGATGCTGCTGGTCTTCATCATCGGAGCCTTCATCGCTGGCCGCACTCGCTTCGGCGCCAATGTCTATGCGATCGGCGGCAGCCAGCAATCGGCCGAACTGATGGGTGTCCCCGTCGGCTCCACGACTGTCGGCATCTATGCGCTGTCCGGCTTCCTCTCGGGCCTCGCCGGCATCGCCTACACGCTCTACACCTCGTCCGGCTATTCGTTGGCGACGGTCGGCGTCGAACTCGATGCGATCGCGGCCGTCGTGATCGGCGGCACGCTGCTCACCGGCGGCGTCGGCCTGGTCGCGGGAACGTTCATCGGGATTTTGATCCAGGGCTTGATCCAGACCTACATCGTCTTCGACGGGACGCTGTCGTCCTGGTGGACGAAAATCGTGATCGGCATCCTGCTCTTCGTCTTCATTGTATTGCAGCGCGGAATCATCTGGTATTCAAACCGACGACTGGCCGAAGGACGGCTGAAGGAGATCTGAGTGGGACTTCTGGAAACGACGATCAGTGGGCGAAAGCGCCGCAGCAACCACGCGCATGTGGTGGCGGAGCTCGGCCGGGGGATCGTTTCCGGCAAGATCCCGGAAGGCTCCCTGCTGCCCGGCGACACCGAGCTTTCCGCCCGCTTCGGCGTGTCCCGCACGGTGTTGCGCGAATCCATGAAGACGCTTGCCGCCAAAAGGCTGGTCGAAGCCAAGGCCAAGGTCGGCACCCGCGTGCTCGACAAGGCCAGCTGGAACTTCTTCGATTCGGACGTGCTGGGCTGGCGCTTCGAATCCGGGCTGGATTTCGAATTCATCGAACATCTGGCGGAAATGCGCATGGCGTTGGAACCGGCGGCAGCAGCCGCAGCGGCGTTACGCGCCTCCAGCGACGACATCGTCGCGCTCTACGCGATTGCCGCGAAATTCGACGATCTCTCCCACACGCCGGAAACCATCGCCAAGGTGGACCTCGAATTCCACCTCGCCATCGCCCGCATGTCGGGCAATCCGTTCATGCGCTCGGCGAGCGCGCTGATCGAGGCGGCACTGGCCATTTCCTTCCAGCTCTCCTCGCCGGCCGCCTCGCCGGAAAAGATCGACGAGGTCGCCACGAACCACCTGAGGATCGCACACGCGGTCGCCTCGCGTGATCCTGACAGGGCGATCTCCGCCATGCGGCATGTCATCGAGGTCGGCAAGATCCGCATCGCCAACTCGTTCGAAGTGACCCTGCCGGCCTGAGACGGGTTATCTCGCGTCGAGCGAGATCATCAGGTTGGCGAGCAGGGCGGTGCGCGGCGCAACACTGCTGACGAAGATATGCTCGTTGAACGTATGCGCGCCGGCACCGTCTGCACCGAGCCCGTCGAGCGTCGGCACGCCGAGCGCTGCCGTGAAATTGCCATCCGAGCCGCCGCCGGTCGTCACTCCTTCCAGCGCGATGCCGAGACCGCCGGCGATCTCTGCGGCGACATCGAAAAGGCGCCTGCCTTCGTCCGACTGCGCGAAGGGCGGGCGATTCATCTGGCCGTCGATTTCGAAGGTGATATCCGGATCGACAGGCTTCATCGCCTCGATCTTGGCCGTGATCTCCCTGGCAATCACATCGTCGGGAACGCGAACGTCAACCTGCAGGCGGCATTCCGCCGGCACGGTGTTGCGGCCCGTCCCGCCCTGGATCGTGCCGACCGTCACGGTGACGCCACGTTCGGTGTCGTTGAGCGCTTCGAGTTCCAGAATCAGCCGGGCAGCCGCGCGAATGGCACTGCGGCCATCCTGCGGCCTCGTACCGGCGTGAGCGGCATGTCCCCGCACGATGACATCGTACATGGCGACCCCTTTGCGGGCGACGACGATCTTGCCGCCATCGCGGGCGGGTTCCACCACCAGCGCATAACCCGCATTCTTCGCCGCCTCTTCCATGAAGGCGCGCGACGACAGGCTTCCCATCTCTTCGTCGGGCACGAAAATCAGGTCGATCGGCATCCTGCTGCCGTGCCTGACTGCGAGCTTCATCGCCTCGAGCGCCATCAGCGCGCCGGACTTCATGTCGTATATGCCGGGGCCATAGAGCTTGTCCCCCTCCTGGCGCAGCGGCAGTTGGTTGTCGATCACGCCAACCGTATGCACGGTATCGAGATGCGCCAGTATCAGAACGGTCTTTTCGTTGCTGCCCTCCGGGCGCGGCGAGCGGATCGTCAGGATATCGCCGAAGCCGAGCGTGCCCGGCACCCGCTCCGTCTCCAGCCCGGCAGCCTTGCCGATCGCCTCGACCCGATCGGCCAATAGATTGACAGCCGCGGCATCAGGCGTCGGCGTCTCGATCTCGACCCACTGCTTCAACTCGTCGATAAGAGCCTTGTCGTCGATGTCTTTGGCGGAAATGGCAAGCGTCATGGCAATAACCTTGGGCGTTCTTCGGCGGGGATGATGCCGCAGAAGTGCGGCCCGGCCACTATAGTCGGCTAGGCCAGGATCGCCAGACCCACTGCCGAGATGACCGGCAAAAATCGCAGCCGCCCCAGATCGGCATCTCGATCGCGCGCCTGGGCGAGAACGGCGCTGCCGTGCGCGGCTTCGTGACGAGCAGGGCCGGACGATTTTCCGTCAGACTGTCAGTGCCTCGAAATGCTGGAGCATGCGGGCCGCATCCGGCTCCCGGCCGGTGAACAGCTGAAAGGCGCCGACTGCCTGGAAGACGGCCATGCCGCCGCCGTTCAGCACCTGGCAGCCGCGCTGCCTGGCAACGCTCAGCAGCTCGGTTTCGAGGGGAAAATAGACGATCTCCGCTACCCAGTGATGCGACTGGAGAAGTTCCGGCGGCAGCGGCAGGCCCGGATATTTCGCCATCCCGGTCGGCGTTGCGTGGATGATGCCCGAGACATCCTGCATCGCAGAAACGATATCGGAGGAGGCTCGTATCGACGCGTCCGGAAAGATTGCCGACATCGTTTTCGCAAGCTGCTCGGCCCGGTCAGGCTCGCGATCGAACACCGTCAGTGCCTTGAGACCGAGGGACAGGATCGCGTAGGCCGTCGCAACGCCCGCGCCGCCGGCGCCGATCTGAACTGCTGCGCCCAGATCGGCGCCCGGCAGACCGCGCCGGAAACTTTCGGCGAAACCCCACCAGTCGGTATTGTGGCCAAAACGCTTTCCGTCCTTCAGCACCACGGTGTTGACGGCGCCTAGCGCCCTCGCCTCGTCGGAGAGTTCGTCGAGATAGGGAATGACCAGTTGCTTGCAGGGGTGCGTGATGTTGAGGCCAATCAGCCCGCGTGCCTGCGCATCGTCCAGGAGTTCAGGCAGGCTGCTGGGCGTCAGGCCGAGCAGATTGAGATCGATCAGCTCATATTCGTAGCGAAAGCCTTGAGCTGCGCCTTCCTTCATATGCATGGCCGGCGTCAGCGAGGCCTGGATGCCGGCGCCGATCAGGCCGGCCTTCAAGGGTTTCAGCAATGTCTCGGCCATGGGTATCGCGCCTCGTTTCGGTGGAAGGGCTGGCCCGCCGGGTAGACGGGCCGGCGCGGATGTTACTTCTTGCGGACGGCGTCCAGTTCCTTGAAGAGCAGCGAGACGGTGTCGGCACCCACATCGGCGCTGAACTTGTCGATCAGCGGCTTCACGGCATCGCGGATCTTCTGGGTTTCAGCGGCGTTGAGTTCGGTGACCTGCATGCCGGTCTTCTTGATCTCGTCGAGCGCCTTGGCGTCTGCTTCTCGGGAAACCTTGCGCTGGAAGTCGCGGGCTTCGGTCGCGGCCGACTGGAGAATGCCCTTCTCCTCGTCGTTCAGGCCGTCCCAGAACTTCTTGCTGACCAGCACGATCTGCGGATTGTACTGGTGACGGGTGACCGTCAGGTACTTCTGCACTTCGTAGAACTTGGCATTGAGGATGTTCGCGAACGGATTTTCCTGGCCGTCGACCGTTCCGGTTTCAAGCGCGGTGTAGAGTTCCGTGTAGGGCAGCGGCACCGCGTTTGCGCCGAGGCTGTTGAACAGTTCGATCGGGATCGGCGACTGCAGCGTGCGGATCTTCAGGCCCTTGATATCTTCGAGCTTGGTGACAGCGCGGCGGTTGTTGGTGAGGTTGCGGAAGCCGAGTTCCCAATAGGCGAGGCCGACGAGGCCGGTCGCCGGCAGCTTCTCGGAAAGGCTCTTGCCGAAGGCGCCGTCCATCACCTTGTCGGCTTCTTCCCCGCTGTTGAACAGGAACGGCAGGTCGACGGCGCCGAACGCCTTGACGTTGCTCGAGAGGATGCCGGCATTCAGCACCAGCATCTCGACCACGCCGCCCTGAAGAGCCGAAACGGTCTGCACGTCGCCGCCGAGCACGCCGCCCGGAAACAGCTTGACGTCGATCTTGCCGCCGCTCTTCGCCTTGACGATCTCGGCGAATTTTTCCATGCCGGTGACCTGCGGATGGCCCTTGTTGTTGGCGGCCGCGAACTTCAGCGTATGCGCGCGGACTTCGGCGGATGCCGTGCCGGCAAACAGCATCACCGGCAAGGCGATCCCGAGCGCCAGTTTCATCATCGTGTTGAACATGCATTCCTCCCACTGGTGGCCGGGGTCCCCCACGGCCGGTTGATATGACTAGGTTGCAGAAGCTTCCCGACCTCAGCGCCCGAACCAGGCGACCGGCACGGTCACCAGTTGCGGGAAGAGGACAAGAAGGAAGAGAACGATCAGTTCGGCGATCAGGAAGGGCATCACGCCCTTCATCAGGTCTTCCATCGACAGCTTGGAGACGCCGCAGATGACGTTGAGCACAGTGCCCACCGGCGGCGTGATCAGGCCGATCGAGTTGTTGATGATAAAAAGCACGCCGAAATAGACCGGATCGATGCCCGCCTGCTTGATGATCGGCATCAGCACCGGCGTCATCACCAGAATGGTCGGCGTCATGTCCATCGCGGTACCGACCAGGACGATCAGCACCATGATCGCAAGCAGCAGCAGCGTCTGGTTGTCCATCAGCGGCTCCAGCAGCGCGACGAGATCGCCGGGCACGTCGGCAACGGTGATCAGCCAGGCGGAAACCGCGGCACAGGCGACCAGGAACATCACGACCGCGGTGATCTTTGCTGCCGCCACGAAGACGTTGAAGAGTTCGGACGGCGCAAGCTCGCGATAAACGACCATCGACACGAACAACGAATAGACGGCGGCGACGACGCCGGCTTCGGTCGGCGTGAACACGCCGAACTTCAGTCCGACGATGATGATGACAGGCAGCATCAGCGCCCAGATGCTATCGACGAGCGCCTTGACGCGCACCTGGCGGCTCTGTCTCGGAGGCAGTTCGAACTGCTCCTTGCGGGCGACGATCAGCCAGGTGATGCAGAGCGCCAGCGCGATCAGCAGGCCGGGAACGATGCCGGCGAGGAAGAGCTTGGTGATCGAGACGCCACCGATGACGCCATAGAGGATGAAGCCGATCGACGGCGGAATGATCGGACCGATGACCGAAGCCGATGCCAGCAGTCCGCCGGTCCGCGCCGGATCATGGCCCGATTTGATCATCATCGGATAAAGCAGCGCGCCGAGCGCGGCGGCATCCGCCACCGCCGAACCCGAAAGGCTCGACAACACGCAGGCGGCGAAGATCGCTACGAAACCGAGACCACCGCGCACGTGGCCGACCAGGGCCATGGCGAGATTGACGATGCGTTTCGACAGGCCGCCCGTATTCATCACCTCGCCGGCAAGCAGGAAGAAGGGAACGGCCATCAGCGGAAAGCTGTCGGCACCGTTCAGCACGTTCTGTGCGACGATCTGGGGGTCGAAGATGTTCATGTACATCATCAGCGCGACGCCGCTGAGGATGAGCGCAAACGCGATCGGCACGCCGAGTGCCATGGGGCCGAGAAGGGCGCCGAGGAAAATAGTGAGCGTCATCGGTCTCTCCTCAGGCCTTGGTGACGCCGGCGGCAACCGCGGCTTCCGGATGATGGTCGAGAGCCACTTCCTCCTCGCTGTCGCGCACCAGTTGGACAGTCGCGATATCGATGCGGCCCGTCGCCACCTGGAAGGCGTCCCAGAGGATGATGAGGAAGGTCGGAACCCCAAAGGCGAGGCCGGCGCCGTAGAACCAACCCATGGAAATGCCGGTTGCCGGCATGGTGGCGGGCAGGTTGATCAGCGTCTGCGTCCAGCTTCCGCTGATCAGCAGCCATGTGGCGACGAGCATCAGCCCCTGCCCCATCAGCACTGCGATCCTGGCACTTGTCGGCGGCAGCCGCTTCAGAAGCGAATCGACTCCAAGGTGGCCGTGTTCGCGCATCGCGACGACGCCGCCTAGAAAAGTCAGCCAGATGAAGAAGACGCGCGACAGCTCTTCTGAAACTGTGATCCCCTGGTTGAAGGCATAACGCAGCACGACATTGCCGAAGACAAGCACCACCATGCCTGCCAGAAGCAGGGCTATGACGACCTTCAGCGCGAAGAAATAGAAATCGATGATCCGTGTCACTTCCAGTCCTCCCAAGGCTTCCGTCATCGGTTGGACAATGGCCGCCGCTGATACGACTACCCACTTGATCCGTTGACAAGATAACCTCCGCCGGGACCGCCTCCTCAGGGATCGACCGGCAATTCGGATAAAATGTACGAACTAGTGCGTATGTCAAGCGCCATCTATTGAAAGCCTCAGTCATGCCCGTTATGACTTTGGAACAAATGCGAAAATTCGATGTGGACAATCGGTTGTCCACAAGGCCTGTTTCTGTGAGCATGGCGGACGAAACAGTGAAGGCGGATTCGGGGATGGCGGCGAAACGCGAAAACGGCAGGAAAAACGACCCGCAACGCACCCAGGAAGACATCCTGGATGTGGCGACGGAGGAGTTCACGACCCATGGCCTCGCTGGCGGCCGTGTCGATGCGATCGCGGAAAAGACCCGCACCTCTAAGCGGATGATCTATTATTATTTCGGCAGCAAAGAGGGGCTTTATCTCGCCGTTCTCGAGCGAGCCTACCGCAAGATCCGCACGCTGGAAGAGGACCTTCAGCTTTCCAACCTGCCCCCGGAACAGGCGCTGCGGGTGCTGATTTCGACGACGTTCGAACATGACGAGGCCAATCCGGACTTCGTCCGGCTTGTCAGCATCGAGAACATCCACCACGCCGCACACATGCTGCGGTCCGAGGCGATCCGCGACCTGAACGTCTCGGTCATCGAAACCATTGCCGCGATCCTTGATCGCGGCGTCGCGGCCGGCGTATTTGTCCGGAAAGCCGATCCGATCGACATTCACATGCTGATCAGTGCTTTCTGCTTCTTCCGCGTCTCCAACCGCTATACGTTCGGCACCATCTTCCGCCGTGACCTTTCGGAACCGGAGACCATGGAACGCCACAAGGGCATGATCGCCGACGCGGTGATCAGCTACCTGAAGACCTAGCGAACCGCCTTGTCGGGATGGGCGTTGGCGAACGGTTTCAGTTCGGCGCAGCGGTCGGCGATCGCGACAAGTTTCGGGCAGGCCGAAAGATCGGCGCTCCACCGCCGCGCGTTGTAGACCTGCGGCACCAGGCAGATATCCGCCATTCCCGGCCGGTCGCCGTGGCAGAATGTGCCGGTCGAAGGGGAATCGAGCAGCGCCTCGAAGGCGGCCAGCCCCTCGCCGATGAACTTCCGCATCCAGGCCACCCGGGCTTCATCACCGCCACCGGTCAGTGACATGACGTGGCCCGTGACGTTGAGATTGCAGACCGGGTGGATTTCCATGGCGATGACATAGGAGAGCGCCCTCACCCGCTGACGACCGACGGAATCTCCCGGCAGGAAAGCCCCGCCGCGCGTCTCGTCGAGATATTCGATCACGGCGAGCGACTGGGTGAAGCTGTGCCCGTCTATTTCCAGCACCGGAACAAGCCCCTGCGGATTGCGCTGAAGATGATCCGGCGACTTGTGCGCCTTGGCGAGCAGATCGACTGGCACCGACCGGAACGTCTCCGCAACCATGTTGAGGGCGATCCTCAGCCGATAGCTCGCCGAGGACCGCCAATAATCGTAGAGCACCGCCTCGCTCATCAAGCCTTCTCGTATTTCGTCACGGTCTGCTCTATCGCACCGAAGATCGAATGGCCCTTGTCGTCCTTCATCTCGATCCGCACCGTATCCCCGAAATGCAGGAAAGGCGTCTTCGGAACGCCGAAGTTGATCGTCTCGATGGTGCGGATTTCGGCAATGCAGGAATATCCGGCGCCGCCATCGGCAACCGGCTTGCCGGGACCTCCGTCGAGTTTGTTGGAGACCGTGCCCGAACCGATGATCGTGCCGGCGATGAGCGGCCGCGTCTTCGCCGCATGGGCGATCAGCTGCGGGAAATCGAAGGTCATGTCGACACCGGCATTGGCCCGTCCGAAAGGCTTGCCGTTCAGATCCACCTTGAGCGGAAGTGAAAGCTTGCCGCCATCCCAGGCCGAACCCACTTCATCGGGCGTGACCGCGACCGGAGAAAAAGCGGAAGACGGTTTCGACTGGAAGAAGCCGAACCCCTTGGCGAGTTCGGACGGGATCAGCCCGCGCAGGGACACGTCGTTGACGAGAAGCACGAGGCGGATCGCCTCCCGCGCCTCATCCACCGACGCCCCCATGGGCACGTCGCCGAGGATCACCGCGACCTCGCCCTCCATATCGGCGCCCCAGGCTTCGTTTTCGAGCAGGATCGGATCGCGAGGCCCGAGGAAACTGTCGGACCCGCCCTGGTAGATCAGCGGATCGGTCCAGAAGCTCTCCGGCATCTCCGCATTGCGCGCCCGGCGCACCAGTTCGACGTGATTGACGTAAGCCGATCCGTCGGCCCATTGATAGGCACGCGGCAGCGGCGATGCGGCATCATGTTCGTGGAAACGGATGGTCGGCTGCGAACCGGTCTCGATACCCTCAGCGACCCGTTCAAGCCGCGGACCGACATACGCCCAGTCGTCGAGCGCCGCCTGCAGCGTGCGGGCGATATGACCGACCTCCGAGCACTGGGTCAGGTCTTTCGAGACGACGACCAGGCGGCCGTCGCGGGTGGAATCCTTCAGTGTCGCGAGCTTCATGAATGAGTGTTTCCCGTTTTATCGTTGGTATTGCCCTCAGAATGTGAGGAGATCGCGCCAGAAGGCAACCGTAATGTAGCGCCGTCTCACTTGATCCCCGGCGTACCGTCGAACTTTCGCTCGAGACCTGACCAGCAATCCACGTAATTATCCTGCAGCGTCTCCAGTTCAGCCGCGAATTTGGTGAGCTGCTGGGGGAAACGGGTCTCGAACATGAAGGCCATGGTGTTGTCGAGCTTTACGGGTTTAAGCTCGCCGTTCGAGGCCTTTTCGAAGCCGGTCAAGTCAGGTCCGTGCGGCAGCATCATGTTGTGCAGGCTCATGCCGCCCGGCACGAAGCCCTCCTCCTTGGCGTCGTAGCGGCCATAGATCAGGCCCATGAACTCGCTCATGATGTTGCGGTGATACCAGGGCGGCCGGAACGTGTGCTCGGCCACCAGCCAGCGCGGCGGGAAGATCACGAAATCGACATTGGCGGTTCCCTCCTCTCCGGAGGGAGCGGTCAGAACCGTGAAGATCGACGGATCGGGATGGTCGAAGAGGATGGCGCCGACCGGAGAAAAGGTGCGCAGGTCGTATTTGTAGGGTGCGTAATTGCCGTGCCAGGCAACCACGTCGAGCGGCGAATGGCCGATCTCGGTCACATGGAAGGAACCACACCATTTCACATGCACCCGGCAGGGCGTCTCCTTGTCCTCGTAGGCGGCCACCGGCGTCTTGAAATCCCTTGGGTTGGCAAGGCAATTGGCGCCGATCGGCCCCCGATCCGGCAGGGTGAACTTGGCGCCGTAGTTCTCGCAGATATAACCGCGCCAGACTTCTTCCTCACCCAGCCGTGTCACCTTGAACATGGTTCCGCGCGGGATGATGCAGATCTCCGAAGGCTCAAGGTCCATCTTGCCGAGCTCTGTGAAGACGCGGATAGAACCCGTCTCCGGCACGATCATCATTTCGCCGTCGGCATTGAAGAAATAATCGTCCACCATGTCTGTGTTGAAGACATAGACATGCGCCGCCATGCCTGACTGGGAGAGCGCATCGCCCGCTGTCGTCATGGTGCGGATGCCTTCGAGGAAATTCAGCTCTTCCGTCGGCGCCGGCACCGGGCTCCAGCGGAGCTGGCCGAGCGCAAGGGAATGTTCGGCGACGTGAGGTGCCGTCTTCCACAGCGGATAGTCGATCTTCCGGAACCGGCCGGTGTGGCGCACGCTCGGGCGGATGCGATAGAGCCAGGAGCGCTCGTTGGTGCCGCGCGGCGCGGTGAACGGCGAACCGGAAAGCTGTTCCGCATAAAGCCCGTAATTGCATTTCTGCGGGCTGTTCTGGCCCTGCGGCAGGGCGCCTGGCAGGCTCTCGGTTTCGAAATCATTGCCGAAACCCGGCATATAGACGAGCGTCTCGGCATTCGCCCCGGTAAACTGCGCGGCGTTCGGATCGACCTTGTCCAGCATGGCTTGTTTCCTCCCATGATGACGATATGGTTGCAAATGTAACCATCAATTTTGTAACCATCAACGCCCCATCAGTGTCATGACGACCGATAGTTTCGAACTCGACCAGTTCCTCCCCTACAGGCTGAACCGCGCCGCCGAATTCGTCGGCTTGCGCTTTGCCGCGCATTACAAGGCGAAATACGGCCTGACCCGGCCGGAATGGCGCACGCTTGCGGCGCTTGGCAGTTCGGGCCGCATGACGTCGAAAGCGGTGGGCATTCATTCCAGCATGCACAAGACCAAGGTGAGCCGAGCCGTCTTCGCGCTCGAACAACGCCGCTGGCTGAAACGCAGCCAGGACGATGGGGACCGGCGTCTCGAACACCTGGAACTTACCCCCGCCGGGCAGCAGGCCTATCGGGAGCTGATCGAACTCGCCCGCCGCTACCAGGCGGAACTGGAGGCGGAATTGGGCGGGAGCGGCATCGAGGCTTTATCGACCGGTCTCGCGGCAATCGAGCAGGTCATCCGCCGCTCGGGCAAAGGGAAACCGCCGGAGCCGGACGATCTCTAAGCCTTGGCGGGCTTTTGAATCGGAATCCCACCAAAATCCTTCAATACGCTGAGAACGATCGATGTTTTGACATGCTGCACGCTCTCGTGCGGCAACAGTATGTCGTTGACGAAATGGGAGAGGCCCGCCAGATCACGCGTCACCACCTTGAGGTGATAGTCCATCTCGCCGGTCAGCGAAAAACACTCGAGCACTTCCGGCAGGTCCTCGACAAGCCGCGCGAACCGCTTGGCATTGTCCCGGTTGTGGGTGGCGAGCGTCACGGCGATCACGACCAGAAGGTCGAGGCCGAGTTTCTGGCGGTTGAGATGAGCCCGATAGGTCTGGATGAACCCCTCACCCTCAAGCCGCGCCCGGCGGCGCGAACACTGCGACGGGGAGAGTGCGACGAGTTCCGACAATTCGTTATTGGTCAGCCGCCCGTCGGTCTGCAGATGGCTCAAGATCTTCAGGTCATATCCGTCCAGCGCGTCCATCGTGCATACAACCCCTCAAATCCGCACACTTCATGCACAAATCCAGCAGAGCATCGCCAAGATTGCAAGCACAATGCGCCCTTCCTGCATCATCATGATCAGCGAATGACAGGAGGAATTTTCCATGGGTCCTTTCCCGCACGACGCACCGGTTTCTGAGATCACCGCCGACAATCCGGCCGGCACCGACGGTTTCGAATTCGTCGAATTCGCCCATCCGGAACCACAGAAGCTGGAAGAGCTGTTCAACCGCATGGGCTACAGGCCGGTGGCGAAGCACAGAACGAAGAACATCACCGTCTGGCGCCAGGGCGACATCAACTACATCCTCAACGCCGAGCCGGGCAGCCATGCCATGCGCTTCGTCGATGAACACGGTCCCTGCGCGCCGGCCATGGCCTGGCGCGTGGTCGATGCCAGACATGCTTTCGACCACGCGGTCGCCAAGGGCGCGACGCCGTATCTAGGCAAGGACAAGACGCTCGACGTGCCGGCCATCGTCGGCATCGGCGGCTCGCTTCTCTATTTCATCGAGACCTATGGCGAGAAGGGGTCGGCCTATGAGGCCGAATTCGAGTGGCTGGGCGAGCGTAACCCCAGGCCCGAAGGCGTCGGTTTCTATTACCTCGACCACCTGACCCACAACGTCTATCGCGGCAACATGGATAAGTGGTGGGACTTCTACCGCGAACTCTTCAACTTCAAGCAGATCCACTTCTTCAACATCGACGGCCGCATCACCGGCCTGGTAAGCCGGGCAATCACCTCGCCCTGCGGCAAGATCCGTATCCCGCTGAACGAGTCCAAGGACGAGACCAGCCAGATCGAGGAATTCCTGAAGAAGTATAAGGGCGAAGGCATCCAGCACATCGCGGTCGGCACAGACGGCATCTACGAAGCGACCGACAAGCTTGCCGACAACGGGCTGAAATTCATGCCCGGCCCGCCGGATACCTATTACGAAATGTCCGGTACCCGCGTGCACGGCCACGACGAACCGATCGAGCGGATGAAGAAACACGGCATCCTGATCGACGGCGAAGGTGTGATCGATGGCGGCATGACCAAGATCCTGCTGCAGATCTTCTCGAAGACGGTGATCGGCCCGATCTTCTTCGAGTTCATCCAGCGCAAGGGCGACGAGGGGTTTGGCGAGGGCAATTTCCGCGCCCTCTTCGAGTCCATCGAGGAAGACCAGATCCGCCGCGGTGTCCTGAAACCGCAGGAGGCCGCCGAATAATCGGCGGCGCTACGAAAAACAGCTGAGTAGCAGGAGCCCGGCGGTCATTTCGCCGGGCCTTCCATTTCAAATTCTAACTCCGGTCGATATGGAATGCTCCTCAGCTCTGATTTTCCGAGCAATTAGAGCCGCGATGGCATTTGCCTGGGAAGGCGCTACGCCTTGCCCCGTCCCGGAGCGATGAAGGCGGCGATTGCCGCCTCGTCGAGCCCGGCCTCCTGCAGGAAGCGGCGCGCGAACTCGGCGCCAGAAGCCTTCATCGCATCGTTCGGGCGGATCAGGTGGAAGGCGACATGGTGATCGATCGCCCTCTCCGAAACCGCGACGACCCGGCCGGAGGCAAGCGCCGCATCCGCAAGCGGCGGGCGGGCGAGCGCGATGCCGAGGCCTTGAGCGCATGCATCGATCACCAGGTTGTAATCCTCGAACCGCCGATCCTGACCGCGCGGCACGTAGTCGACGCTTTCGACCGCCAGCCAGCGCCGCCAGGCCTCGACATTGGAATCGTGCAGGATCGGCAGTTCGAGCAGCGATCTTGCATCCGAGCGCCCACCGAGACGTTCGGCGATTGCAGGCGCGGCTATCGGCACCAGCTTCTCCTGCCAGAGCGGCAGGCTGCGCACGCCGGCCCATGGCCCCTTGCCGCAACGGATCGCCAGGTCGATGCCCTCGCTGAAGTCCGCCAGCCGATGTTCCAGGATCAGTTCCAGATGGATGTCGGTAGCTTCGAGCTTCGAGAGCCGCGAAAACAGCCAGAGCGAGGCGACCGATGGCGTCACCGAAAGCCGGACAACCGTCTTGTTGCGGCGTGGCAGCCACCGCTCGTCCGTATCACCGAGCAGCGCCAGGGCCTCCTCGGCGCGGGCGAAAAACCGCATGCCCTCCGGTGTCAGCGTCACACCGCGGGCCTCGCGGGAGAACAGCCGCACGCCCATCCAGCGCTCCAGCCGGGATATCTGTCGGGAGACGGCACCATGGGTGACGCCGCCCTCTTCCGCCGCCGCGGAAAACGATCCGAGACGGGCGGCTCGGGCAAAGGTCTCTAGCGTATCGAGTGGCGGCAAAGTCTGCGAGCTGTGAACCATGAGCACATATGATCATCGATTGCGGTGCTTTTCAAGCACGGATAAGTGGGGCTAAATCCTGGCTTCCACGCTTCGAGGGAGAGAGAGATGAGCACGGTTGCTATGAATGCCGGAACAGACGAAAGACACGGATTTGATGTGATCGCCTTCCTGGCGATCCTGGTGACCATCGTTTTCTGGGCCTCGTCATTCGTTGTCATCCGCATCTGCCTCGGGCCGCTGACGCCGATCGAGCTTGCCGCTGCGCGTTATGTTCCGGCCGCCTTGATCGCGGTTCTCTATCTTGCCGCTGCCCGGCCAGCCCTTCCGGCCAGGGGCGATATCCTTCGCCTCGTCGTCGCGGCCGTGCTCTTCATCGCGGCCTATGCCGTTCTCCTCAACATGGGTGAGCGAACGGTGGCGGCGGGGCCTGCGAGCTTCATCATCAACACCATGCCGGTCTTCACCGCACTCATCGCCATTTTCGCGCTCAGTGAGCGGTTCGGCCGCTGGGGCTGGGTCGGAACGGCGATCTCCTTTGCCGGCGTGGCGCTGATCGCCGCCTCCGGCGACGACGGTTTCGATCTCGATCCGAACGCCATCCTCATTCTCGGTGCTGCCCTCTGCTCGGCGATTGCCAGTGTGCTGCAGAAGCCGATCCTCAGCCGCATGCCCGCCTTGGCTGTCACGGCCTGGCTGATGCTGATCGGCTCCGTTCCGCTGCTGCCGGCGGTCCCGTCCGCGCTCCAGGCGCTTGGCTCTGCTCCGGCCGAGGTGAACTGGGGCATCGCCTATCTGGTGCTCTTCCCGACCGCGATCGGTTACGTCACCTGGGCGATCGCCCTGAAGCGCCTGTCTGCTGCCCGCGCCGCCAATTTCCTCTACGGCGTTCCTCCGACCGCCACGCTGATCGGTTTCCTCTGGCTCGGCGAAGTGCCGACCCTGATCGGCGCGATCGGCGGTGTCATGGCGATCATCGGGGTACTCGTCGTCAACGTGATGCGCAAGAGATAGTGCAGCCGTAGAGTTCATCAGGAAAAGCAATAGTTTCCAGCCAATTGATGAATCAATCTGTACGGAGCTATCTGCCGGCGCCGTTCACCAGTTGCAGGATGAGCTGGTGGACATTGCCGCCCTCGCTCATTTCCATCCGGTCATAATCACTGCTGCGTTTCTGCTGCGCCTTCGATATCTCGCCGAGCTTGGCGGTCAGTTCGGTCCTGATCTTTGCGCATTGCGGATCGTTGGCGACGCTGAGGCCGACGCTCACCCGCTCGATCTCCTTCACCATGTCCGTGATGATGACGCCGTGGACCAGTTCGTGCTTGCGGACGCCGGCAAAGAAGATATCCCACTTTTTCCTGAGCTCGGGGGAAAGCGTCGAGGCGGGCTTGGGCAGCGTATAGGTGATGATCAGCTTCGGGCGCGCCGAAACCAGCGTGCAGGCACCGTCCGGCTGCGGCCGGTAATCACGGGTCCAGGTCAGCTTGAAATTGGTATGGGCGATAGCGCGCACCTCCTTGCCGATCTTCGGGCCACGCTCGCCGATGGAAGCGTAGAGATCCACACCGGAATCACCCGTGATAGGATAGGTCTGGACCTGCTCGACCGGCTGCCACTGGCTCTGCGCCGACGCCTCCAGAGGCACCAACCCAAGGCAGAGCGCCGCCCCGAGAATTCCTGCACCTATCCTCACTCTTTACCTCCCAATGCCGTTGCTGCGGCGAAACTAGAGATGCCGCAGCGCCGTTTCAATTCCTCAAGCGCGTCAGTGAACGCTGTCCATCACAACTTTTGTTCCAGCCCCTTGCCATATTTCCCTCACGATGGATGATGACAGTTATATGACATAGTCATTTTGATTGAGTGCGGGGAGTGGAATGGGAGAAAAGCGGAAGGTTTATGAGGCGCTGGTCGACGGCGCGATGGATGGCCTTACGGACGACGCCTTGTTCAAATTCGTCAATAAACGCTGCCCGAAGACGTCGAGCAAGAAGATCGTCCGGGCAGCGCTGCTCGGCCTTACCGATCCCCACCTGCGTGACCGCAACATCCTCGATACAATCTATGCGCTGGCCATCAAGCATCGCATGGACGAGTTTCGCGATGGCGAGGATGGCGATGACGAAAGGGATACCTGGCCCGCGCCTTTCGACCGCCCGCTCGACACGGAAACGGTTCGTCCGGATTTGGCATAGCCGTTTTCCCGCGCTGTCATTCGCCCTACACAGAAGCTGCCTAGACTGCCCTTATCGAGGGTGAGTTCATGCACGGCCGCACCAATCTCACAGCCATGAGGCTCATGGATGCCTGCGAGCATCTGCTTTGCGAAGCCGAGGCACTGGAGGATCTGACCGCGCGGCGGATCGCCATCGAGGCGCATGCCACGCCGTCGGCCATCAGCTACCATTTCGGCTCCCAGGAGGAACTTGTCGCAGCGGTCGCGGAGCGCGTCTACCGGCGGCTCAATGCCGAACGGCTGAACCTGCTGCGCAAGGCCGCCGACCGCCGGGCGCCCGATCCACCGGATCTCGATGAAGTCATCGCAGCCCTGGTCGGCCCGTCGATCCGCTGGAGCCTCGACCCGACCTCCAGCTATCCGGTCCTGTCGCATTTTACCTCGATGGCGAAAACCCACCGGGAGCGCGCACCGCATTACCGCCGCATCATCGACAACGTCGAACATCATCGGGCTTTCGTCCCGCATCTGAAGCGGATAGCGCCTTGGCTCGACGACGTCGATATCGGCTGGCGACTCAATTGCGCGCTCGGCATCCGCTCCCAGGTCACCCGCTCGCGGTCGCGTACGGAAGTGCTGACCAATTACAGCATCGACCTTGACGATCCGGACGTCGTCATCGCCCGCATGGTCGAGGTCATCGCGCCGATGTTCCGTCGCTGAACCGGTTTCGAACGGCATTCGAAATTCGTCACCACCCCGAAACAAACCCCTTCTAACGGTCCTCCTGACGAAACCGTCATCCATGGAGGCATCCGGTGCGACGCGAGACCACATTCATCCATCTGACCGACCTGCACATCGGCACCGCCGACGACAGCCACCTGCACAGCAACACGACCGAGACGCTGCACCAGGTGCTCGATCTCGTCGCGACCGTGACGCCGAAGCCGCAATTCGTCATCGCCAGCGGCGACCTGACCAATCGCGGCGATGCGGAAAGTTTTCGCCGGCTGAAGGAGATCATCGACGCCAGGATCGATGTTCCGGTCATCTATGCGCTCGGCAATCACGATACCCGCCCCGGCTTTTATGAGGGCATGGGCATCGAGGCGCACGATCCGGATGCACCCTACGACCACGACACGATCATCGACGGCATCCACATCATTACCATCGACTCGACGACGCCTGGCCTGATCGGCGGCACGATCGATCCGGAACAGTTCGACTGGCTCGCCTCGACGCTCGACAGCCACCCCGACCTGCCGAAGCTGATCGTCGTCCACCATCCGCCGGCACTCGGCGAGGAAGCCGATGCCGCCCACTGGCGGACGATCCATTTTCCGCAGTCGGAACGTTTCCGCGAACTGCTGAAGGGCCGCAACATCATCGGCATCCTGGGCGGCCATATCCATCACGACCGCGTCTCGGTCTGGCACGGCATCCCTGTCGTCGTCGGCACCGGCCAGCATGCCGCGACCGACATCCTGCGCACCGACATCCTGCGCATGGTACGCGGCGCTTCCTTCGGCATCGGCACCATCCGCCCGTCCGGCCTCACCATGGCCTTCGTGCCGCTGCCGTCCGACCGCGCCGAGCTCAACACCTATCCGCTCGAACTTCTGATGGCTCGGGCAATGCCCGTCGCCGCTGAATAACCCTCACCCGGAGACACGAAAATGCTGCGCAGAACCACGCTCAAGCTGATGGCGACGCTCACCGCCGCTTCGATGTTGCCTCTTGGCCTGCCGCTCGGCGCGCTTGCCGAAATGCCGGCAACCATCGACAAACCGGTAACGATCAGCTTCTACAATTACAACCTCGCCTCCGCGAGCGCCGGTGCCGACGCCACGAAAGAGTTGATCGCCGGCTTCGAGAAGAAATTCCCGAACGTGAAGGTCGAGACGGTCGCCGTTCCCTCGAACGAGATCATCAACCGCGTCCAGGCCGATATCGTCGCAGGCAAGCAGCCGGACGTCGCCCAGCTGACCTTCCGCGACCTGATCTTCATCGCCTCCGATCTCGGCGGCAATGCGCTCGAAGACATGGTGAAACCGGCCGAGCTGAAAGAACACCTCGCCGGCATGATCCCGAAGGGTCTCGAACTCGGCAAGGTAGACGGCAAGACATATGGCCTCGCCTACACTTTCTCGACGCCCGTTCTTTATTACAACGGCGACCTGTTCAAGCAGGCCGGCCTCGACCCGAACAATCCGCCGAAGACCTGGGCCGACGTCAACCTCGCCGGCAAGGCGATCAAGGAAAAGACCGGCAAGAACGGCTTCTTCCCCGGCGCCTACGGCCCGACCGACGGCACTTTCGTCTACCAGGCAATCGTCATGTCGAACGGCGGCAGGGTGCGCGACGGCAACAAGCTCACTTACGCCGACAAGAATGCGGCCGAGGCCGTCAAGATGCTGCGCGACATGGTCGATAGCGGCGCCCATGCCAAGATCGACCCGGCCAGCGGCTCGGACACCTTTGCAGCCGGCAATCTCGGCATGTTCGTCTATACGACTGCGGTGCTTGGCTCCTATAAGAAGGCCGCTCAAGGGAAATTCGACCTGCGCATCGCCCCCATGCCGTCCTTCGGCGAAAAGCCGACCGCTCCCACCAATTCCGGGAGCGCCCTCTTCGTCTTCAGCAAGGATCCGGCCAAGCAGCGTGCGGCCTACGAGCTCCTCAAGTACCTGACGAGCAAGGAAGCCTATACGGTCATCACCAGCAAGATCGGCTACCTGCCGCTGCGTCTCGATATCGTCGACGACCCGAACTACCTCGGCCCCTGGGTCAAGGAAAACCCGATGTTCCGCGCCAACCTGGAACAGCTGAACCGCCTCACCGCCAACGTCGCCTTCCCCGGCCCGAACTACCGCCAGGTCGAGAAGATGATGATGGACTCGGTGCGTGAAGCCGTCTTTGGCAAGGGCGATCCGGTCGCGACGCTGAAAGCCGCCCAGGACCAGGGCCAGGACCTGATGCCGTAACCAGTTACGAGGAGATGCCGGGCGGGTCTCGCTTTCCCGTCCGGCATCGTTGTCCCCTCGGGGCCCTTTCGGGGAAATTTCATGACCGACATCCAGGCCGATCTCGCAAGACCGCTCGCCGTTGCCCGAGCGCCAACAGCTGCCCGCCAGCGTGGCACATTCACCGTGCAGCCCTGGCTCTATCTGGCACCGGCGCTGTGTCTCCTCATGATGTGGACCTATGTGCCGCTGGTCGAGGCGTTCCAGCTCTCGTTCTACCAGTGGAACATGCTGCCGACCGCGCCCGCAGCGCTACGTGGGCCTCACCAACTACCAGCGCCTGTTCGCACTGCCCGAAATGCGCACCGCCCTCTGGAACACGCTTTTCTACATTCTCGGCCTCTTCCCGATGTCGGTGATCATTCCACTCTTCGTGGCGATCTGGACCCAAGACCTCGAAGGTCGCGCCCGGACGATCTATCGCGCGCTGATCTTCGTGCCGATGATCGTCGCGCCCGTCGTCGCCGCCATCCTCTGGCGCTGGCTGCTCAACGAGGACCAGGGGTTGATCACGCTCGGCCTGGAGACGGTCGGTCTCGGCCGCATCGGCTTTCTGACCGATCCGACATACGCGCTTGCGACGCTGACCTGGATTACCGGCTGGAAGCTGATCGGCTTTTCCACCCTGCTGTTTTCCGCCGCCAATGCCGGCATCAACGCCTCCTATATCGAGGCGGCGCGCATAGACGGCGCCAGCCGCTGGGGCATCATCCGCGATATCAGACTGCCGCTGCTTTCTCCGACCATCCTGCTTTTGTCGATGATGACGATCCTGTTCGGGGCGCAGTGGAGCTTCGCCTATATCAACGTGCTCACCAATGGCGGCCCACTGAAATCGACCACCAACATCTTCTACCTGCTCTGGGAATACGGGTTCCAGACCATGTCGGCCGGCTGGAGTTCGGCGGCCGGCATGATCGCCTTTGCCGGTTTTGCGATCATCGCGGCAGGTTGCATGTGGCTCACGAAAAGGTTCGCGGTCTATGACAATTGACGTTTCGCCTGATCTTGCCTCGCACGCCTCTCACGGGCCGAAGGCTGGCCATGCCCGCCGGGTGGCCGTGCATGCGGTCATGATCGTCCTGTCTTTCCTCTCGATCTTTCCGATCTACTGGATGATCGTCACCTCGCTCCGACCCGAGAATGAAATCTTCTCCACCTCGCTCTGGCCGTCCAACCCGTCGCTTGAAAACTACGTCTTCGTGCTGACCCGCATTCCGATGATCGGGATGCTGATCAACACCACGATCGTATCCGCCGCGACGGCGCTGCTGCAGGTGGTGACCGGCCTGTTTGCGGCCTATGCACTGGTGCGCTGGCGCATGCGCCTTTCCGGCGTCATTCACGGCCTCATCGCGCTCTCCTGGCTGGTGCCCTTCCAGGTCACGATGATCCCCAATTACGTGCTCGCCTCGCGGCTCGGTCTTCTCGACACGCTGACCGGTCTCATCGTGCCGAATGCGGCGCATGCCTTTGCGATCCTGCTGCTCTACAACGCGATGCGCTCCTTTCCGACCGAGATCCTCGAGGCGGCGCGCATCGACGGCGCGAGAAGCTGGAAGATCCTCTGGCAGATCGTCGTGCCGAACATGGGCGCGCCAATCGCCTCGCTGTCGATCATCGCCTTCATCTCCGCCTGGAACGAATATTTCTGGCCGCTGCTGCTCTCGCGCAAGCCGGAAAACTCGGTGGTCCAGATCGGTCTGCAGATGTTCATGACCCAGGAGGGCAATCTCTGGGGGCCGCTGATGGCGGCCTCGGCACTCGCCAGCCTGCCGATCCTGATCATCTACCTGGTCCTGCAGCGCCACGTCATCGAATCCTTCATGAAATCCGGAATCCGCTGAGATGCTTGCTTACGAACGCCTGATCGCGCTGGAAGGCGCCCACAATGTCCGCGACCTCGGCGGTTACAGGACTGCCGACGGTGGCCTGACCCGCTGGCGCTCGATCCTGCGCGGCGACGCATTGCACGCCTTGAGCGCGGCCGATATCGACACCTTGCTGGAGAATGGACTGACCACCGTCATCGACCTGCGCAATGCCCACGAGATCGACGCAGAAGCCAATCCGTTCACCGACCATGCCGAAGTGCGCTACCACAACACGCCGGTGTTTTCCGCGCTGGCGCCGGTCGAGATGATGGCAAATGCCTCGGTGAGCTTCGATATGGGCGACCGTTATTGCCAGGCGATCGATAACTGCCAGCCGGCGATTGCCGAAGTCCTGAACAACATCGCCGAGGCGCCTGAAGGCGCCGTGCTCTTCCATTGCAGCGCCGGCAAGGACCGTACCGGGGTGATCTCGGCCTTGCTGCTCGCCAATGCCGGTGTCGATGAGACGACCATTATCGAGGATTACGCCCTGACGGCGACCATCTCCGGCCCGCTGATCGCGAGGCTCAGGGATCGTGCCCTCGGCCGCGGCACCCCGGCAGCTCTCGTCGATATCGTTCTGGCCTCCGAACCGCGCAGCATGCGCCAGGCGCTCGACCATATCGGCAGGAACTACGGCACCGTACGGGACTACCTCGTCCGTCTCGGTTTCGACGAACCGGCTATGGCACGGTTGAGAGGCCGTCTGTCCTAAGGCAGGGCGCCTCGGCTGACAGCATCATCGGGCCGTCATGCGCCGTTATGCGGTCGGGCGGCAGGAACGAGAACTCGATCGACGATCCGCGAATCGAGATCGTAGACCGAGATGGGCGTATCCTTGCCAATCCGGGTCCCGTCCAGCAGACGGATCAGGTCATCCGCGCCGCCGACGGGCTGGCCGTCGATCGCCAGGATGAAATCGCCTTCCTTCAAACCCGCCCTGTCAGCCGGACTGCCCGCATCGATGCGGCGGATGCGCACCGTCGTTTCCTGCGTCATCCCGGCCTTCACTGCGACGCGGCGCGGCAGCGCGGTCGTATCGACGACGATGCCGATGAAGGCGCGCCGCACATGGCCGAAACGCAGGATCTCCGAGACGACGAAATTGGCCGTGTTGGAGGCGACCGCAAAGGCGATGCCCTGCGCACCCCGGATGACAGCGGTGTTGACGCCGACCACCTCGCCCGACGCCGACACCAGCGGCCCGCCGGAATTGCCCGGATTGAGTGCGGCATCGGTCTGCACCACGTCGTCGATCAGCCGGCCGGTGGAAGACCGCATCGAGCGGCCGAGCGCAGACACGACGCCCGATGTCACCGACCAGTCGAAGCCGAGCGGATTGCCGATCGCAATCGCGATATGGCCGCGCCGCAGTTTCTGGGAATCGCCGAGCCGTGCCCAGGCCTGCACATCCATGTCGGCCCGCACCAGCGCGATATCCGTATCGGCGTCGCGGCCGAGAACGGCGCCCTGCCCGACCGCCCCGTTGGCGCTGCGGATGCGCACCGTCTTGACCTCTGCCACGACATGGTGGTTGGTGATGATCAGGCCGTCGGGCGAAATCGCAAAGCCCGATCCGTGGCCCCCCTGGCCGGCAACGCCGCCGAGCCGCTCGATGCGGCTGACGGCGGGACCGACGCGATCGACCGCGCCGGCAACCGTCTCCGAATAGGCGTCGAGAAGCGCGCCATCCTCGGGGACGGGAGGATTGATATCGATAAATCCCATGACAAGAACTCCGGAAAATACCTTCTGAGAGAGGAGAAGGTTTTAGTGGGAGCTGATGTGGTGGGTTCGAAAGCCGGAAACAAGAACCCGGCAATGGCCGGCTCAGTCCTCGGAAAAAATCGGGTCCTGGGTGAACATGCCGCCCTGGTAGACAGCGGCCGGGGACGTCGGTTCCGGGCGCCCCTTGGCATCGAGCTCGGCGCGGAAGCGTTCGGCATTGTCCTTCGGCTTCCAGCCGAGATAGGACGCGTGGGAATTGTCCCACCACTTGCTGTCATTGTCGGAAATGCCCCAGATGATCGGGCAGCCGAGCATGGGTGCGCGGAAGACGCAGTCGATCAGGGACGCGAAATCGTCGTAGGACATCCAGCCGGACAGCATGCGGTGGTTGATCGGCTTTTCGAAGCAGCTGCCGATCCTGACGAGCGCCGTCTCCTGGCCGAATTTCTCGAAATACATGCGCGCCAGAGCCTCGCCGAAGCATTTCGACACGCCGTAGAGACCGTCCGGCTTCATCGGAGCCTTGACGTCGATATGCTCGTCCTGGCGGTAGAAACCGACCACATGGTTGGAGCTGGCGAACAGGATGCGCGGCTGGCCATGGGCGCGGGCCGCTTCGTAGAGATTGTAGAGGCCGAGCAGGTTGGCGTTGAGGATCTTCGAAAACTTGTCCTCGACCGAAACCCCGCCGAGATGCAGGATACCGTCGCAGCCTTCGACCAGCTTCATGACGGCTTCGGCGTCGCCGAGGTCGCAGACGACCATTTCCTCATTGGGGCCGGCCGGGCCGAGATCGACAATGTCGGAAAGGCGAAGCGTTTCGGCGAAACCGGCAAGGCGCGAGCGCATGGCGCGTCCGAGGCCGCCGCCGGCACCGGTGATCAAAAGTCTTTTCAAGAAATCATCCTCCGAAAGCGGCGCATTGGCCGCGGCAATCCCTGTGATGGCCGGTCTATCGGCCAACTTGTTCGTGACAAGCGTCGACAGTTATCATACATGTTGGGGAAACCTGGTCAATAAGTTGAGCCGGTTTGGAGTGGCGCTCGACTTGACATATGAGTCGACGCGATATTGTGATGCGCCGCTGCACAGGGAGGAAAAAATGAGCGTTGAAACCAGACTCGATACCGGCAAGGGATCGAGAACGCTTGTTTCCCGCCTTGGAGAAACGCTGCGCCAGGCGATTGCGGCAGGCCAGTTTCCGCCGGGCTCCCGCCTGCCGAGCGAAGCGCAGCTGACCGAGGCGCATGGCGTCAGCCGCACCGTGGTGCGCGAGGCCATCGCATCGCTGCGCGCCGACCGGTTGGTGGAAGCGCGCCAGGGCGCCGGCGTCTTCGTGCTGGAGCCGTCGCGCAACGCGCAGCCGGTCATGCTCTCCCTCTCGAATATCGATCTCGCCCGCGTATCGTCGATGATCGAACTGCTGGAACTCAGAACTGCGGTGGAGGTCGAGGCAGCAGGGCTTGCCGCCCTTCGCCGTTCCCCCGCACAGGAAGAGGTCATTCTCGATCGCCATTATGCGGTACGGGCGTGTCTCGAGGCCGCAAAGCCAACGAGCGAGGCGGATTTCGCGCTACATCTTGCCATTGCCGAAGCCACCAACAACCCCCGTTTCCGCGAATTCCTGACCATGATCGGCCGCAGCCTGATCCCGCGCGCAGCCCTGCGCCCGGACGATTCGGAGGCCGACCAGGCGGCCTATATCAAGCTGCTCGACGAGGAGCACAACGCCATCGTCGTGGCGATTTCCGACGGTGACGAGGAAGGCGCCCGCGACGCCATGCGCCGGCATCTGCGGGGTGCGCAGTTCCGTTATCGCACCCTGCTCCGGGAGCTCCGCGAATCTGTAAGATGACTTGTTGACACAAGTCTGCGCAACCTGTACGACAATTTTTGTCTGGAGGAGACGCTTACAAAGGAAATCCGCATGATGACGCCTGAAGAAATCAAGGTCGCACTTGGTGCCGGCCTGCTGTCCTTTCCCGTCACCCATTTCGACAAGGAAGGCCAGTTCCAGCCGGAAAGCTATCGCCGCCATGTGGAATGGCTGTCGGGCTACGACGCACCGGTCCTGTTTGCCGCCGGCGGCACGGGCGAATTCTTCTCGCTGTCACCGAATGAAGTTCCCGGCATTGTTTCCGCCGCCAAGGAAGCAGCCGGCAAGACCGCGATCGTCTCCGGCTGCGGTTTCGGCACCCATGTCGGCGTCGAAATGGCCCGCGCGGTCGAAAAGGCCGGCGCTGACGGTATCCTGCTGCTGCCGCACTACATGATAGATGCGCCGCAGGAAGGTCTTTACCAGCACGTGAAGCGCATCTGCCAGTCGGTTGGAATAGGCGTCATGGTCTATAACCGCGACAACTCGATCCTGTCGGTCGACACGCTGCAGCGCCTTTGCGACGAATGCCCGAACCTGATCGGCTTCAAGGACGGCAGCGGCGATATCGGGCTTGTCCGACAGATCACCGCCACCATGGGCGACCGGCTGATGTATCTCGGCGGCATGCCGACGGCCGAGCTTTTCGCCGAAGCCTATCTCGGCGCCGGCTTCACCACCTATTCCTCGGCCGTCTTCAACTTCGTGCCGGGTCTGGCTGTCGAATTCTATAAGGCGCTGCGCGCCGGCAACCGCACCCGCTGCGAGGAGATCCTCAGGGACTTCTTCTATCCCTTCATGGCGATCCGCAACCGCCGCAAGGGCTATGCCGTCTCGGCCATCAAGGCCGGCGTGCGCCTGCAGGGCTTCGATGCCGGCAAGGTGCGCCCGCCGCTCGATGATCTGACAGCGGACGAAGAAGACATGCTCGCGAAGCTCATTGCGCCCTGGAAGCGGTAATTCCGATGAAGATCGCTTCCGTCCGCACCCATCTCCTCGAACACAGGCTCGACGTCGCCTTCGAAAGCGCTTCGATGCGCTTCGATCGTCGCGCCCATGTGCTCGTCGAGATCGAGTGCGATGACGGTACGATCGGCTGGGGCGAATGCCTCGGCCCCGCCCGGCCGAATGCCGCGGTGGTCGCAACCTACGCGAATTGGCTGATCGGCGAAAACCCGCTCGAAACCGAAAAGATCTGGGCGCGGCTCTATAACGCCCTGCGCGACCAGGGCCAGCGCGGCCTCGCCGTCACCGCACTTTCTGGCATCGACATCGCGCTCTGGGACATCAAGGGCAAACATTTCGGCGTGCCGGTCTCGATCCTGCTCGGCGGCCGTTTCCGCGAAAGTGTCAAGGCATACGCCACCGGCAGCTTCAAGCGCGACGGCGTCGACCGCGTCGAGGACAATGCGACGGATGTCGCCCGCTATTGGGATGAGGGTTTTCACGCCAGCAAGATCAAGATCGGTTTCGGTGTCGAGGAAGATCTGCGCGTCATCCGCGCCGTGCGCGACGCCGTCGGCCCGGACATGCGCCTGATGGTCGATGCCAACCACGGTTATGACGCCATCGAGGCGATCAGGTTCGGTCAGGCAGCAGCAGAACTCAACATCGACTGGTTCGAGGAACCCGTCGTGCCGGAACAGCTCGCCGCCTACCGCGAAGTGCGTGCCCGCCAGCCGATCCCGGTCGCCGGCGGCGAGACCTGGCACAGCCGCTGGGGCATGCGCGAGCCGGTGGAAACCCGCGCCGTCGATATCCTGCAGCCCGACCTTGCCGGCGTCGGCGGCTTTACGGAAGCCAAGCGCGTCGCCGATCTCGCGTCGCTGCACGGCATCCGCGTCGTGCCGCATGTCTGGGGCACCGCTGTTCATATCGCAGCCGCATTGCAGTTCATGGCGGCGATGATCCCGAGCCCGGTTCGGGTCAATCCGATCGAACCGATCCTCGAATTCGACCGTACCCACAATCCGTTCCGTCAGGCGGTGATCAAAACCCCGATCGAACACGAGCGCGGCGTGGTGCAGATCCCGAACGGCCCCGGCCTTGGGATCGAAATCAACCGCGATGCGCTCAAAGAATTCCGCATGGGAGATATCTGATGCTCGTCCGCACCCTTTCCGGCACTCCGCCCAAGACCAAACTGCCCAAGGGCGCGATCGACACTCAGATGCATGCTTATCTGCCGGGCTTTCCATCGCTCCCCGGTGGTCCCGGTCTGCCGGCGGGCGATTTGCCGACGCCCGCCCAGTATCTCGAGTTCATGCGCTGGATCGGCATCGATCGGGTCATCGTCACCCAGGGCAATGCCCAGCAGCGCGACAATTCCAATCTCAACGCATGCCTTGCGGAATTCGGCTCGATCGCCCGCGGCGTCTGCGTCATCGACAGCACCACGTCGGAAGCCGAGCTGGATAACCTCGCAGCAGCCGGCAATGTCGGCGCCCGCATCATGGATCTGCCGGGCGGCGCGGTGAACCTGTCGGAACTCGAAGCCGTCGACGCCAAGGCTGCGTCCCGCAACTGGATGGTTGCCGTCCAGTTCGACGGAAGCAACATTCTCGACCACGAAGAGCGTCTGAAGAACCTGAAATCCCGCTGGGTCTTCGATCACCACGGCAAGTTCTTCGCCGGTGTCACGCCCAACAGCCCGCAGGTCGATGCCGTCAAGCGCCTCATCGATGGTGGCAAGTGCTGGTTCAAGTTTGCCGGGGTCTACGAATCCTCGAAGGCCGGCGGCCCGGACTATGCCGATGTCGCCGCGGTCGCCCGGGAAATCGCCAGATATGCACCTGAGCGCATCGTCTGGGGCACCAACTGGCCGCATAACCTCGCCCGCGAACAGGCCGATTATCCGGATGACGCGGCGCTGACCGATACCGTGCTCGGCTGGTTGCCGGACGATGCGGCACGCGAGCTCGCACTCGTGAAAAACCCCGAAGAACTTTACGGCCTGCCCGCCCGATAATCGGCCAGGGAGGCCTGAGGAAGACTGATAAATTCAACGACCGGGGCGTGGAGGCTCCGGCGCCCACTCAGAGGAGGACAACATGAAACTTACGAAATTGCTCGGCCTTGCCTTCGGCCTCGCGCTCGGCGCGACGGCCGCCAATGCACAGGTTACCCTGCGTTCCGCCGATATCCATCCGGACGGCTATCCGACCGTCGATGCCGTTAAATACATGGGCGAGCTGGTCTCCCAGCGCACCAACGGCCGCATCAAGATCCAGGTGATGAACAACTCGGTACTGGGTGGCGAAAAGGACACGATCGAGCAGACCCGCTTCGGCGTCATCGATATGAACCGCGTCAATGCCGCGCCGTTCAACAACCTCGTGCCGCAGACCACCGTCCTCGGCCTGCCCTTCCTGTTCCGCTCGACCGAGCACATGCACAAGGTCGTCGACGGCCCGATCGGCGACGAAATCCTGAAAGCCTTCGAACCGCATGGCCTGATCGGTCTTGCCTATTACGATTCCGGGGCGCGCTCCTTCTACACGACCAAGAAGCCGATCACCAAGCTTGCCGACCTGAAGGGCATGAAGATCCGCGTCCAGCAGTCAGACCTCTGGATCGCCATGATGCAGGCCTTCGGCGCCAACCCGACGCCCATGCCGATGGGCGAAGTCTATTCCTCGCTCGAAACCGGCGTGGTCGACGGCGCGGAAAACAACTGGCCTTCCTATGAATCGGCCCGCCACTACGAAATCGCCAAGAACTATACGCTGACCGAACATTCGCTGAACCCTGAAATCCTGGTCATGTCCAAGATCTCCTGGGACAAGCTGACCCCGGAAGACCAGAAGATCTTCCGCCAGGCCGCCAAGGATTCCGTCGTCAAGATGCGCGAACTCTGGACCGCCCGCGAAAAGTCGTCGGAAGCCAAGGTTCGTGCCGGCGGCGCCAATGTCATCAAGGTCAACAAGGACGAGTTCTCGGCCGTCATGAAGCCGGTCTACGACAAGTTCGTCACCGACCCGAAGCAGAAGGCACTGCTGGAACAGATCCAGGCCGTCAAATAAGCCTACCGGAGACCGGCCCTCGCCAAGAGGGCCGGTTTTTTCTTGCATATCCGGCGCTTTGCTGCCGCGAAGAGGACAGGATCATGAGAAACTTCATGCTGGCCATAAAGCCTTACCTGGGCGGGCTTAGCCGTATATCACTTTATATCTCCGGCATCGGCATGATCGCCATGACCCTCATCGTCGGCTGGCAGGTGTTCGGGCGTTATGTCCTGAACGACTCGCCAAGCTGGTCCGAGCCGCTGTCGCTTTATCTGATGTCCTGGTTCATCATGCTCGGAGCCGCCGTCGGCGTGCGCGAGAGCGTGCATCTCGGGCTCGATATCGTCCGCTACGTCATGCCGCCGACCATCCAGAAGGCCATGGACCTCCTGAGCCTGGGCCTGATCGTGCTCTTCGGCATCGGCATGGCCTATTATTCGACGCTGCTGGCCATGGGCACCTGGTCGGCCACCATTCCCGTTCTCGGCTGGCCGGGCGGCACGGACTTCTTCCCGATGATCGCCGGCGGCGCCATGATCTCCCTTTTCGCTCTGGAGCGCTTCGTCGACGTCGCCATCGGCGAGGAAGTTGCTGCCGACGTCCTCGTGCAGGAGGCTGCGTAATGGCCTACGCCATTCTTTTCGGTTCATTCACATTCTTGATGCTGGTCGGCATGCCGATCGCCTTCTGCCTCGGCATCGCCTCCTTCGCGACGGTCCTCTACATGGGTCTGCCGCCGATCGTCGTCTTCCAGCAGCTGAATTCCGGCATGAATGTCTTCGCCATGATGGCGATCCCGTTCTTCATCTTCGCCGGCGACCTGATGGTGCGCGGCGGCATTGCGCAGAGGCTGATCCGTTTCGCCGCAGGCCTTGTCGGCCACATGCGCGGTGGTCTCGGCCAGGTCAACGTCGTCGCCTCAACGCTTTTCGGCGGCATTTCCGGTTCGGCCGTGGCGGACGCTTCGGCTGTCGGAGGATTGATGATCCCGCAGATGGCCGCGCGCGGTTATGACAGGGACTATGCAGTCAACGTGACGGCCAACGCCGCCATCATCGCATTGATGATCCCGCCCTCGCACAACATGATCCTCTATTCGATCGCAGCGGGCGGCAATGTCTCCGTCGCCGACCTCTTTACCGCCGGCATCGTTCCCGGCCTGTTGCTCGCCGGCGCGCTGATGATCACCGCCTGGTGGGTCGCCGTAAAACGCGGTTATCCGGCCGATCCCTTCCCGGGCTTCTCCCGCCTCGGTTATTACCTGCTGGCCTCGCTGCCGGGCATCCTTCTGATCGCCATCATCTTTGGCGGCGTCCGCTCCGGCGTGTTCACGGCGACGGAAAGCTCCTGCATTGCCGTCCTCTATGCCTTCCTGGTCGCCATGCTCGTCTATCGCGAGCTGAATTGGGACGGTTTTGTCGAGGCTGTCATGGGCGCGGTACGCACCACCGCAATGGTGCTGCTGGTCATCGGCACCGCGGCCTCGTTCGGCTGGCTGATGGCCTTCCTGCAGGTCCAGACGCTGATCATCGCCGCAATCAGCGCGGTCTCGGACAATCCGATCATCGTGCTCCTGATGATCAACGTCATCCTGCTGGTCCTCGGCACGTTCATGGACATGGCGCCGATGGTCATCATCTCGACGCCCATCCTGCTACCCGTGGTCAAGGCATTCGGCATCGATCCGGTCCATTTCGGCGTCATCATGATCCTCAATGCCGGCATCGGCCTCAACACGCCGCCGGTCGGGACTGTGCTTTTCGTCGCCTGCGCGGTCGGCGGCATCACGATACGTGAAGCAATGCGTACGATCTGGCCTTTCTTCGGAGCCAGCATCGCAGTATTGCTGCTCGTGACTTACATCCCTGCCCTGTCGCTCTGGCTGCCAGGCGTCTTTAAGTGAGCGGCTGAACAAGCTTTATCTGACGGTCCCGCCCCCATGGCGGGACCTTTCACATGAAAGGAGAGGTCTATGACCATCTACCAGAACCTGATCGCCGGCGAATGGGTCGGCTCCGACGCTTCGAAGAACATCAATCCTTCGGACACGAATGATGTCGTGGGCATGTATGCCCAGGGCAGCGGCGAAGACGCCAGACAGGCGATCGCAGCCGCCAAGGCCGCCTTTCCGGCATGGTCGCGCTCCGGCATTCTCGAGCGCCACGCAATCCTGCGAAAGACCTCCGACGAGATCCTCGCCCGCAAGGAAGAGCTCGGCGCACTTCTCGCCCGCGAGGAAGGCAAGATCCTTCCCGAAGCGATCGGCGAAGTCACCCGCGCGGCCCAGATCTTCGATTTCTTCGCCGGCGAAGCACTGCGCCTGACCGGCGAACTGGTGCCTTCCGCCCGCCCGAACATCGGCGTCGAGATCACCCGCGAACCGCTCGGCGTCATCGGCATCATCACGCCCTGGAATTTCCCGATCGCCATCCCCGCATGGAAGATCGCGCCGGCACTCTGCTACGGTAACACCGTCGTCTTCAAGCCCGCCGATCTCGTGCCGGGCTGCGCCTGGGCGATCGTCGACATCCTCCACCGCGCCGGCCTTCCGAAGGGCGTCCTGAACCTCGTCATGGGCCGCGGCTCGGTCGTCGGCCAGGCCATGCTCGACAGCCCGGATCTCGCCGGCATCACCTTCACCGGCTCCACCGGCACCGGCAAGCGCGTCGCGCTCGCCTCGATCGAGCATAACCGCAAGTTCCAGCTGGAAATGGGCGGCAAGAACCCGATGGTAGTCCTCGACGACGCGGACCTGGGCGTTGCCGTCGAAGCCGCCGCCAATTCCGGCTTCTTCTCGACCGGCCAGCGTTGCACCGCTTCCTCGCGCCTGATCGTCACCGAAGGCATCCACGACAAGTTCGTCGCAGCACTCACCGAGAAGCTGAAGACGCTCAACGTCGATAACGCCATGAAGGCCGGCAGCCATATCGGCCCGGTCGTCGACGACAAGCAGCTGAAGCAGGACACCGACTACATTGAGATCGGCAAGAACGAGGGCGCCAAGCTCGCCTTCGGCGGCGAACTCGTGAAGCGCGACACCCCCGGCTTCTATCTCCAGCCGACGCTGTTCACCGAAGCGACCAACCAGATGCGCATCTCCCGCGAAGAAATCTTCGGACCGGTCGCATCGGTCATCCGGGTGAAGAACTACGAGGAAGCGCTGGCAACCGCCAACGATACGCCGTTCGGCCTGTCGGCCGGCATTGCCACCACCAGCCTCAAGCATGCGACCCACTTCAAGCGCAATTCCGAAGCCGGCATGGTGATGGTCAACCTGCCGACGGCGGGCGTCGACTTCCACGTGCCGTTCGGCGGCCGCAAGGCCTCGTCCTTCGGCCCGCGCGAACAGGGCAAATATGCCGCCGAATTCTTCACGGTGGTGAAGACGGCCTATACGCTGGCCTAAACAAAAAAGGCGCTGCCGTTTTGAATGGCAGCGCCTTCAATTCAGAAATCGAGATACCTTATTCGGCAGCAACGCTGGCGCGCTTCGGCAGCTTCCAGTTCGGACGCGGGAAATGGCATGTATAGCCATTCGGATAGCGCTCCAGGTAATCCTGGTGCTCCGGTTCGGCCTGCCAGAAATCGCCAACCGGCTCCACTTCCGTCACCACCTTGCCCGGCCACAAGCCCGATGCATTGACATCGGCGATGGTGTCTTCGGCAACGCGCTTCTGCTCGTCGTTCTCATAATAGATCGCCGAGCGATAGCTCATGCCGATATCGTTGCCCTGACGGTTCTTCGTCGAGGGATCATGGATCTGGAAGAAGAATTCAAGGATATCGCGATAGCTGGTCTTGGCCGGATCGAAAATGATCTCAATCGCCTCGGCATGGGTGCCGTGATTGCGATAGGTGGCGTTCGGCACGTCGCCACCGCTATAGCCGACACGGGTCGAAACCACGCCGGGCAGACGCCGGATCAGGTCCTGCATGCCCCAAAAACAACCACCGGCCAATACGGCCCGTTCGGTAGACGTCGTCATGCTTTCCTCCTTCGGTTTTGGATTTGCACCTAAAATGGCGATCCGACGGAAGAAATTCAATCCATCGCCACCACTCAGCCGACTGCTGCCTCGACGATCGGACGCACCGCCTCCTCAAGGCTCTTCGGCGTCGTACCGGTGACGATGACGCCAAGCAGCGGCGCCGCAATGCCCGCCGTCTTCAGCTTTGCCATATCGTCGGGCACGAAACGCTTCTGGCTCGGAGCGATGACCGGAATGCCGGCTTTCGCCGCGATCTCGCGATAGCGGGCGAGATCGGCGTCGGTCAATGGCTTGCCATAGTCGGCAAAAGAGGCGACGGAGGCTTCCATCATCGCGCCGGGAATGGCGACAATGGTCTTCAAATCCTCATCAGTGCTCTTCTCGCCGAGCGCCGGGATCGGCCGCAGCTTCGACTGCAGCAGATGCGGCTGCAGATGGTCGAAATAGACGTTGAAACCTTCAAAACCCAGCTCCGCCAAGGCATCGAGTTCGTCCGGCGTCGGCACCGTCTCCTGGCCGGCCATCACCAGCAGCGGCACCCCGAGCGGCGCCAGCGTCTCGAAGAACGGCCGCTCCTCGGCAAAACTGCCGAATGTCGTGCCGGTGGCGCGATGATAGGCGTTGAGATGCACCTTGATCGCAAACGCCCCTGCCCCGATCGCCGCCTTGGCAAGGTCGAGGTCGTGGCGGGCAAGCGAGACGATGACCGGGAGCTCGCCGCCGCGCAGCGCCTTGGTGAGTTTGGTTTCGGGATAATTCGGCATCGCGGGCCTCAGTTCAGACGCTGGCCGCCGTCGGCGGCGAAGAGATGGATATTGCCGAGTTCCGGCCGAACCCGGATCGTCGCGCCCGGCGACAACGATACCCGTTCGCGAAACACGCCGGTGGCAAGCGTTTCGCCGAGCTTCATCGTCACCTGGGTTTCCGATCCCATCGGCTCGACAAGGATGATCTCCGCCGGCACACCGTTCTCTTCCAGGGCGAAATGTTCGGGACGGATGCCGTAGACCGCCTTTAGGCCCTTGTGCCCATGCGCTGCCTCGGGCAGCGGCAGCAGGATTCCAGGCGCTGTGAAACCTTCCGGCGTGATCGTGCCGCTGAGAAAATTCATGGACGGCGAGCCGATGAAGCCCGCCACGAACTGGTTGGCCGGCCGATCGTAGAGGTCGAGCGGTGCGCCAATCTGCTCGACCCGGCCGCCGTTCAGCACGACGATCTTGTCGGCCATGGTCATCGCCTCTACCTGGTCATGCGTCACATAGATGGTGGTCGTCTTCAGCCTCTGGTGCAGGCTCTTGATCTCGCCGCGCATGACGACGCGCAGTTTCGCGTCAAGATTGGAAAGCGGCTCGTCGAACAGGAAGACCTTGGGGTCGCGGACGATCGCCCGGCCCATGGCGACGCGCTGGCGCTGGCCGCCGGACAATTGGCGTGGATAGCGGTCGAGCAGCGGCGCGAGGCCGAGAATGTCGGCTGCCCATTTAACCCGTTCGGCGATCTCCGCCTTGCTGCCGCCGCGGTGTTCCAGCGAGAAGCCCATATTGGTCGCCACCGTCATATGCGGATAAAGCGCATAGTTCTGGAAGACCATGGCGATGTCGCGATCCTTGGGGTCGAGATCGTTGACGACACGCCCGCCGATCTTCACATCGCCGCCGGTGATCGTCTCCAGCCCGGCGACCATTCTGAGCAGGGTGGACTTGCCGCAGCCGGACGGGCCGACCAGCACGACGAACTCGCCATCGGTGATGCCAAGATCGATGCCGTGGATGATGTCGACGGCGCCATAGCTCTTGCGGACATTGGAAAGGGTAACTTCAGCCATAGGAAATCCGGTTCTTCAGCCCTTGAGGCCGGTATGCGCGAGCCCTTCGACGAATTGCTTCTGCGCGATGATGAAGACGATGAGAACAGGCAGCGCCGTCAGCGTCGCGGCAGCAAGCTGGATGTTCCACATCGGCCCGCCATAGGCGTCGGTATATTGGGTGAGCGCCTGCGGCAGCGTGAATTTATCGGCACTCGACAGGAACACGATCGGTTCCAGATAGAGGTTCCAGGAATGCAGGAAGGTGAAGATCGCCACAGACGCGAGCGCCGGCCTTGCAAGCGGCAAGGCGATCTTGCGGAAAATCTTGAAGCGCCCGAGGCCATCGACGCGCGCCGCCTCTTCGAGTTCGTCGGGCAGCGCAATGAAGAACTGGCGCATCACGAATGTCGCGAACACGCTCGGTGCGCCGAAAATCGGCACCAGGATCAGAGGCCAGTGGGTGTTGACCATGCCGGCCTTCAGGAACATCTGGAAGAGCGGCACGATCGTCACTTCTGATGGGATCAGCAGCCCGAGCAGCACGACCATGAAGATCGTATTGGCAAACGGAAACCTGATGCGCGCAAATGCGTATCCCGCCATGGAGGAGACGATCATCGTGCCGACCGTCACCAGAGCGGCAATATAAGCAGAATTCCAGTACTGCTTCACGAAAGGCTGCAGTTCGAACACCTTGGAATAGGTCGTCCAGTCGTAGTTTTCCGGCACGAGCTGCGGTGGAAAGGCGAAGATGTCGCTGATCGGCTTGACCGACGACGTCACCATCCACCAGGTCGGAAAGACGAAGGGGATCAGCAGGACACAGAGCAGGCCGTAGAGAAAGACTTGTCTGCGCGGGGAGAGCTCAGCTTTCATAAAACACGATCCTCTTGCGCATCTGCCACTGGGCGAAGGTGAGCACGGCGACGATCACGAACAGCATGATCGACAGCGTCGAACCGTAACCGAAGAAATGGAACTGGAAGGCCTGCTGGTAGAGGTAATAGACCAGCACCGTGGTCGTCAGACCCGGCCCGCCCTGGGTCAGTACGGCGATCTGCGCAAACACCTGCAGCGACCCGACGATGGTGATGATCGACGTCAGCAGGATGGTCGGACTGATCAGCGGCAGGGTGATACGGCGGAACTGCTTGAAACGCGGGGCGCCGTCGATGCGGGCGGCCTCGTAGAGTTCGTTCGGCACGCCCTGGAGCGCGGCCAGGAACAGGATCATGTTGAGGCCGACATTCTTGAACACCTGCACCACGATCACCGAGATCATCGCCGTTACCGGTTCGCGCAGCCAGTTCGGCCCCTCGATGCCGACGAGAAGAAGCACGCCGTTGATGCCGCCGTTCTTCTGAAGAAGGAAACCCCAGACGATCGTCCAGGCGACCAGCGACACGACGACCGGCGAGAAGAACAGCGTGCGGAAGATGGTGATGCCGGCGAGCTTCTGGTTGAGCAGCACCGCAAGCAGCAGCGCCAGGCTCAGGTTGAAGATCACCAGCCCGGCGGAAAAGATCGCCGTCGCCCCGAGCACCGAGGGCAGGCTCGTGTCTTCGAGAAGCATCTGGTAGTTGGCAAGGCCGGTATAGGTGAAGGTATTGGCGAGCACGTTCCACTCGTGCAGCGAATACCAGAAGACGAGGCAGAGCGGGATCAGCACGAAAAGGGTGATCCCGATCAGTTGCGGGGCGATGAAGAGAAAGCCGGCGAGGCTGTCGCGCCGCGCGATCGTCCAGAACGACGATGAAGAGCGGCCTTCCGGACGGGCGGTTTGCTGCACGACAGCCATCGACTATTTTCCCCTTAGCGCTTCAGAAGCGGGCCGATCTGGCCGCAGATCTGCTGGAGAGCTGCCGGGATATTCGCGTCCGGCCGCCAGACGGCATCGAGGCCCGAACGAACCACCTGCTGGATCTGCGCAAAGCCCGTATGGCCCGGAATGACCTTGCCGGTGGCAATGCCGGAGATCACGACCTTGTCGATCTGCTCCTGGCTCAGCAGCGGATTGGTCTTCTTCAGGACTTCGGCGTTCAGCAGCGACTTGCGGGCCGACGGGAAGAACTGGCTGAGCTTGGCCGAGTTTTCCGGGTTCGTCATATAGGCGACGAATTCGGCCGCCGTCTTGGCGTTTTTGCCTGCCTGCATGACGCCGACGCCGGCCTGGCCGATCAGCGCATAATTGCCGGCCGGTCCCTTCGGCAACGGCACGAGATCCCAGGCGAAAGGCTTGTCCTTCGGCAGCAGCGAGGCGCGGCTGATCTGGGTGATCGTCATCGCGGCATTGCCCGCGAAGAAGTCGACGCTTTCGCCGGGACCCGGCATCGCCTTGTTCTTGAAGACCGCGTCATGGATGAAGGTGAGCGCATCGACCATCGGCTTTTCGGTCATCGTGCAGGTCTTGCCGTCGGCGCTCCACGGCGAGGCGCCCCAGCCGTTCCAAACGGAGGCGAGGTTCTGCCAGATCTGGTAGTTGAAGTCGCGAACGATCAGGCCGCCCTTGCCGGTCTTGCCGACGGTGGATGCGGTGGCGATGGCATTGTCCCAGGTCCACTGGTTGGCTGCGATCATTTCCGCCGGCGTCTTGGCGCCGGAGGCCTTGATGAGGTCGTTGTTGACGAACATCGCAAACGGCGAGGTCGAGAACGGATAGGCAAACAGCTTGCCGTCCTTGGTCCAGCGCTCGGCAGCCGTGGCGCTCAGTTCTTCCGCGTTATAGCCCTTGGTGGCCTTGAGCGTATCCGTCATCGGATAGAGCGCGCCGGAATTGACGAAGTCATAGGCGGCGGTTTCGAAGATCCAGGCCATGTCGGGCGCGTTGCCGCCGGCGATCTGGGTCGTCAGTGCTGTCGTATAGGTTTCGAACGGCAGGGACTCATAGGTCACCGTGACATTCGGGTGGTCCTTCTTGAAGCCGGCGGCAATCTCGTTAAAGAGTTTCAGATGCGCCTCGTTGGCGCTCCAGATGGTCATGCGCAGGTTGACGGCGTCCTGCGCGTTGGCGATGCTGCTCCAGCAGAGCGGCACGGCCACGGCCAATGCCGCGACCGCAGATTTTAAAGTCCGATGATAGTTCATTCCCGTTCCTCCTCCAAAGATTGGTTTTGATAGACAGGCCACCGGCCGTCCTTAGTAGGCCGCGATATCCGGCCAGCGCATTTCGATGCCTTCACGGCTGAGCTCTCTCTGGAAATTCTGGAGCTTCTCGTCGTTTTCCTGGACCTGATGGGGCGTAAGATTTTTGTCGAGGCAATGGGCGGCGAGCATGCCGGCGACCTCGCCGATGTTCCATTCGACCGGGTGCAGCCGGTAGCAGCCATTGGTGATGTGGGTGGTGCCGATGTTCTTGCCGGCCGGGATAAGGTTTTTCACCCGCTGCGGCAGCAATGCGCCAAGCGGAATCTCAAACGGGCAGGACGGCACGTCGATATAGTTGTCGCCGCCGGTCGAGGGATGCAGGTCGATCCGGTACATGCCGATGCCGATACTGTCGCGGTAGTTGACCGCGCCCTTTTCCCCGCGCACCGAGTAGGACAGGTCCTGCTCGACGATGCGGGTCACCGGCTTGATACGGCGGCTCTCGCGGATATAGGGAGCCATTGCAAGTCCGTGTTCGGTGCCGGTAATGTCGCCGCGCAGGCGCAGACCCGGAAAACCCTGGCCACCATCGACGCGCGGCGCTTCGGTCTGCAGCCAGTAGAACAGCGAGTATGAGAGGTCGGCAGCGGCTTTCAGCTGCCTTGCCTTTTCCTCTTCGGAAAGGTCGATGATCGTGCCTTCCATGTAGTCGATCATCGGCCAGTTCACGAGGCAGATGTCGGAAGCGTAAGCGCCGGGCACGAAGTTGTTGCGCGCCGCGATGCGGCGGAAGATCCACAGGTTCTCGTCGCCGCCGCCCTTGCGCTGGTCGGCATCGACAGCGAGCGGATCGTCATCGGGATTGGGCGTGAACGAGCGGGTGGTAAAATCGAGCGTGCGCGGATGCGGCGCGGTGAAACCGAGCAGCGGACCGCCCCAGAAATGCGGCTGGTACTTGCGCCAGTAGTCGTAATTCTCCGGCTTGTCGATCGTCTGGTCGCCGTCGACATGATCGATCGCAAAGCAGATCGAAACGGCCTGGACATTGTCCGGCTGCGCCTCAGAGGGAGCGCTCGGCTCGCCGGTGTCGGACTGGGCCTCGAAACCCTTCACATATTCCGTGCCGGTCATCGGCAGCAGATCGCCGAGCTCGGTCGCATCAAGGATATAGGCAGCGGAAACAGTAATCTCCCGGCCCATATCGCGGTGACGCACGGTGACGGAGCGCACCGTATCGCCTTCGACGTCGGCGGCCACGGGACGGTATGGCTGCAGCACCTTCAGCCTGCCGGAGCCGCGATAGGGCATCAGCATCGCTTCCATGACGGCCAGGCTGACGCGCGGTTCGGCGCAGATGCGGCTGACCCAGCCGGCACCGGGATTGAGGTCGCCCCAGGCCCGTGCACCCTCGGTCAGCGGATAGTGGTCGCGGTAATATTGGCGGATACCGTTGCGCAGCTTCCGGTAGGAGCGGGTGATGCCGAACTGCTCGACCCAGGTATGCTCGTCGGAGGGAACCGCCTGGCTGGTCAACTGGCCGCCGATCCAGTCGAACTCCTCGGTCATGATGACGCTGCGGCCTGCCCGGCACGCACCAAGTGCTGCCGCAACGCCGCCAAGACCACCGCCTACCACCAGAATATCCGTATGCATCTCTGTCACGTTGATCATGTCCGTCTTTTTGCGGGTCCAAGGGTTTCCCCCTCGACCGGTTCACAGGTCAGAAGAATTTGTTGGCCGGGCTCGCCGCCCTCGATGCGGCGCACCAGCATGGCCGTCGCCTGCCGGCCCATCTCTTCGCGGGGAATGTCGAAAGAGGTGAATTGCACATGGCTGCGCTCGGCGCGGATATGGCTGCCGAGCACGACGGCGGAAAAGTCGCCGGGAATGGACAGGCCCCGCGCGCGGGCAGCCGCCTCGACGCGCACCGCATCGGCGAGCTCGACGAAGAAGGCCACGGTCGCGCCACTACCGAAAAGAGCGTCCAGTATCTCATCTGCCGCGCGGCCGACCGTTTCGATGTGCAGGACAAGCTCAAGACCGTTACCGAGGGCACTATTGAAACCCGACCAGCGATCAGCCGTCGATTCCGCCGGTCCCGGCGGGCCGATATAGGCAAGCTTCGAATGCCCGAGCACCCTTGCCTTCTCGACAAGCGCCCGTGTGCCGTTCGCATAATCGCCTCCCACATAGGGAACCGGCCCGCCGGCATCCTCGCGTCGGCCGATCGCCACAAACGGATAGTCGCCCAAGACCAGCCGCTTCAATTCGGCACGGTCGAATTCGCGGCCGAGAACCAGGCATCCGTCGGCGATCCTCAAACGATTGCCATCGGCAAAGATCTTGCGGTCCTGCCCGACGCCCGCTCCGGTCAGGAGCAGAAGGTCGTAGTTCTGGATCTGCGCTTCTTCCTCGATGCCGAGCAGGAAGGGCGTGAAGAAGTCCGCCTGGGCGCTTGGAAAAGCCGGCTCGTAAGTGAACACGCCGAGAATACGGTTAAGCCCCTTCGCCATACGGCGCGCAATCGGATCGGCGACATAGCCCGTGGTGCGGATGACCTGCTGGACGCGCTCGCGGGTTTCCTGCGGAATACGCGCCAGAGCTGTCGGCGCGCCGTTCAGCACAAGCGAAACGGTCGCCTGGCTGACGCCGGCCAGTTTCGCAATGTCGTGCTGAGTCAAGCGCTTAGGCGCAACCACGCAACATCCTCCCCTCTCCTCTTGACTGCTAATGCGTATTAGCAGCTAATACGTATAAACAAGATTATCGCGACTGCTGTCAAGCGGCAAAATGAAGGAAGGATTGATGATGTTTGCGGAGCATCTGAAATCGCTGGGGATTTCCGGCACCCGCGTATTCGGCGACAGCATCACTGCCGGCTTCAACGCCTCCCGCCCCGAACTCGCCTGGCCGGCACTGTTTGCGGGTGCGGTGGATGGCTTCCCGATCCGCAATCACGCCATCCCGGGAACGGTATTGCAGGGCTCAATGCTTGTCGACGGAAAGCCGAGGCCGAACAACGGCGTCGGGAGGTTTGCTGAATCACTTCTTGATCGGCCGCACGAGGACGCGGTCCTTATCCTTTATGGCTACAATGACGCCCGCTACACTGCGGCACCCGAAACCATGAACGTCGCAGGTTTCGTGCGGGATTATGGCCGCATCCTCGAAGCGTTGATCGCTGTAGGCCACGGGCAAAGAATCGCGATCGGCAGCCCGCCCTATATTCCGGATGCCGGATTTTCGGTCGGGAGCTCAGGGTTCACCGGCCAGACCCGCCAGGATTTCGAGCGTTATGTGGAAGCGGTCAGCTCGCTGGCCCGTCAATTTTCGGTTTTCTATGCCCCGGTCTACGAACGGATGATGAAGCACGGCGACGCACTTCTCGCCTCGCCCGACATCACCCACCCCAACGACGCCGGCCACCGGGTAATCTTCGAAGCGTTTAGGGATGCCGCACGGTGATGATCTCTGACCGCCGGCGCCTCCATGCGACGACGAGCCCTTCAGCGGTTACGGCGTTCGCCCATGTCACCGTCTGATGACGAACTCGAACACTTCTTCCTTCGGCTCGACGCCGAGGCCGGCACCGGTCGGCACCACATAGGTACCTTCGCCCGACGCCATGTCGCCATTCGTATAAGTGAGGTTCCGGTCGAAGATCGAATGCTGATATTCGTGATAGGTCACGTTCTGCAGCGCCGATGCGGCCTGGAGACTGGCTGCCATGAAGATGCCGACGCTGATCGAGGCATGCGGCATGATGTTCATGTGAAAGGCCTGCGCCATCTGGCCGATGCGGATGAACTCGGTGATGCCCGTATGGCCCATCTCCGGCTGGACGATGCTCATCGCCCGCTTTTCGAACCTCGGCCGATATTCGTAGACGGTGCGCAGCTCCTCCCCGAGCGCCAGCGGCACGCCGATACCGGCCGCGACCCGTGCCTGGCCCTCAAGGTTTTCCGGCTGTACCGGCGCCTCGGCAAAATAGAGATTGTAGGGTTCGAGCCGACGGATGATGCGGATCGCCTCGCCCGCCTCGAATTTCCAGTGCAGATCGACCATCAGGTCGATATCCGGACCGACGGCTTCGCGCAGAGCCGCCATTTCCTTGACGATATCCTCCTCGGACACCACCGCCGCGAACTTGATGCCCTTATAGCCCTTGCCGACCCAGTAGGCGGCAAGGTCGCAACGCTCCTTCAGGGTGGCCTTCGGCAGGCCGGAGACATAGGCGCGGATCGCATCATGTCGCCGCCCGCCGAGCAGCGTCGAGACCGGCACGTTCAGGTTCTTGCCTGTGAGATCCCAGAGCGCGATGTCGACACCCGCCAGCGCATCGAGATAATAGCCACCGAAGAAACCCCGCACCCGCATCAGGTCATAGAGATCCTCGTGAATGACCGCCGCATCGCCCGGGTCGCGGCCGATAATGACCGGGCCGAGCACGTCGTCGATGATCGCCTTGGTCGCCTCAGGCGCGACGATGCCATAACATTCGCCCCAGCCGACCTTGCCGCTCTCGCCAATGACCTTGATCAGCAGCGTCATGTCGGTCGAAGGATAGATGGTGCGGTTGCCCTTACGGATCAGGTAACCGCGCGCGTTGATCGCCTCGCCTTCCTTCAAAGGCCCGAGATAGGGCACTTCGCGCGGAATGGAGATGATGAAGGTCTCGACCGAGACGATCGCATCGACGACATTTTTCGGCATGGGTTTCGGCTCAGTTCGGCTTGTGGTTGGTATAGGGCAGATCGGCCTCCGCCAGAAGCAGCGCCAGTTCCTTGGCGTCGCCTTCGTCGAATTTCGGTCCCTTGCCGCGCACGAACGTGTTCTTGATGACGCCACGGCGGCGTAGCACTTCCTTGGTCATGTGCATGCGGAAGATCGCCTGGAAATTCAGGAGCGGCAGCGAGACGTTGTAGAGTTTTCGCGTGGTCGCGACATCGCCCTTCTGCCAGGCATGGATCATCTGCGCATGGATATCGGCAAGCTCGGCGGCCGGCATGGTGCCGGCGGCACCGCGCGCCAGTTCGTCGGTGACGTAACGCCCGCCGGCACCGCCGAAGATCGCGTCGAGAGAGCCGTTGGCGGCCGCCTTGATACGGGTGAGATGCTGGCCGCAGGGCGCGGTCTCTTCCTTGACGTATCGGATCTCCGGCACGGCATTGGCGATGGCCGCGACCTCCTCCGGCGTCAGCCCAGCGCCGATCGGCTTCGGCTGGTTCTGCAGCATGATCGGCACGCCGGCATTGGCCGCCACTTCCCTGAAATAGGCGGTGTGCGCAGCGATGTCGTTGCCAAGCGACAGCGGCGCCATCACCATGGCTGCCCCTGCCCCGATCTCGGCGGCCTGCGCCACATGTTTCGCCGCAGCCTTCGGATCCGGATCGCTGGCACCGATGATGATCGGGATGCGCCCGCCGATCCGCTCGGCCAGCAATTCCACCTGCCGCTTGCGCTCTTGCGGGCTCAGCGTATCCACCTCGCTGGCGACGCCCGGATAGACGACGCCATCCACTTGGCTCTCCAGCGCAAAATCGATGATCGACAGGAAATCCGCCTCGTCGATCGAGCCGTCGTCGCGGAACGGGGTCGGAAGAACGGGGAAAGCTCCGGCTAAAATCTTGCTCATTTGACTGCTCCGGCGGTGACGCCCTGAATGAAATAACGTTGGAGGAACATGAAGGCCACGACGATGGGCGCGGATGCGACCAGCGATGCCGCCATGGCGCCGCCCCAGTCGGAATTGACCTCGTTGAGATAGGTGAGAAGCAGGCCCGGCCCGATCGTGCGCTTTTCGTCCGAGACGATCAGCGTCATCGAATAGAGAAGATCGTTCCAGGACCACATGAAGGAATAGAGGAAGACGGTGACGATCGGCGGGATCGAGATCGGGATGACGATCGTGTGGAAGATCCTGAGATCGCTCGCCCCATCCGCCCGCGCCGCATCGATCAACTCGTCCGGCACCTGCGAGAAATAGCTGTAGAGCATGTAGGTCGAGACCGGCAGCGCGAAGACGATATAGCTGAGGATCAGTCCCGGTCGGGTGTCGAGCAGGTTCAGCTCGCTCATCAGCGGATAGATGGAGATGAGCAGCAGCCCGAACGGAAACATCTGCGCCGAGAGCATGAACAGCATCACCGGCTGGCGGCCGAAATAGCGGTATTTGGCGAAGCTGAAGCCGGCATAGAGCGCCAGCAGCGTCACCAGCGCAGCGCTGCAGGTCGAGGTGATCAGGCTGTTCATCAGGTACATCGGCAGCTTGCCGGCAGTCAGCGCCCGGATGAAATGTTCAAGGCTCGGCATGGTCGGGAACGGCGTCGGCACGACCCGGTAAAGCTCGGCATTCGCCTTCAGCGACGAGATCACCAGCCAGTAGAGCGGGAAGAACAGGAAGAAGCCGATGACCGCAAGCGCCGCGAAGAAGACGATCTTGGCCTGTCGGGAGGAAAGGTCGAACATGTCAGTTTCCTTTCACCAGCATGCGCAGATAGAGGAAGGCGGGCGGCAGGAGTGCCGCGACCCACAGCACGCCGACGGCGGACGCGAAGCCGATATCCCACTGCTCGAAGGCACGGCGATAGACCTCGACCGAGAGCACCGTCGTCGCCCGCACCGGCCCGCCGCCGGTCAGCGCATAGATCGTGTCGAACTGCTGCAGATTGCCGATCACGCCGAGAACCACGACGATCATCAGGACCGGGCGCAGGTGCGGCAGAATATGGTCGCGCAGCACCGCCCAGTTGCCGGCGCCGTCGACGCGGGCGGCATCGATCTGCTCCTTGTCGAGGTTCTGCAGGCCGGCGAGGAAGAAAGACATGAAAAGCGGGATGGAGAGCCAGACCTTGGTCAGCACCACGGCGAGCATGGCGCCTTCAGGCGTCGAAAGCCAGGCCTGCGGGTAGTCGATCAGGCCCAGTTCCATCAGGAAGGCGTTCAGCACGCCGTAGCGGGAATTGAAGATCCAGCCCCAGATGAAGGCGCTCACCGTAGAGGGAAGCACCCAAGGCAGCAGCGACAGCGAGCGCAGCACGGCGCGGCCAGCAAACGGCTGGTTCATGATCAACGCCCAGCCGAGACCGGCGACCAGCGTTCCGATCGTCGTCAGCGCCACATAGATCGCCGTCGTCCAGAAGGCCGCCCAGACGTCCGGATCGGACGCGATCTTGTAGAAATTCTCGAAGCCGATGAAGCGCGGCTCCATCATCTCGACCGTGTATTCGAACAGCGACAGGCCGAGCGCTGACAGGAACGGATAGAGGATGACGGCAGCAAAGGCGACTGCAGCCGGCAGCAGCAGAAGAAGCCCGATGCGGTTCTGCCCGGCTTTCAAGCCGCCCCGGTTCGCATGCGGCGAGACCGGATAGGCGAGCGTGTTGTTTTCGATCACGGCCATAGAGGCTATTTCCCGTTGATATCATTGTGCCAGCAGGCACAGAGCACGACGCCCCCTCACCCGGCCTCCGCTATGCTCGGCCACCCTCTCCCCGCTGGGGAGAGGAGGGACGGCGGCGGCGCGGCACCTTCTCCCCTTGGGGTCCGAAGGACGGGCAAGACGCGTGGCTTGCCCTGGCAGAGGTGCCGGCAGGCGGATGAGGGGGGCCTCGACCGACCTATTCCGACTTCTTGGCCTTCTCCATGCTGGTCGTCAGCCGCGCCTGCATGGACTTGATGGCATCGTCGGCAGACTTCTGGCCGAGCAGCGCACCCTGCACTTCCTCGCCGATGATGTTGGTGAGGTCGGCGGCATTCGACCAGATGCCGACTTCGTTGCGGCGGGCGTCACCCGTCGCGGCGGACCAGTTCTTCAGATAAGCGTCGTCGGCAACCGCCGCGCGGGCGGACTTGGTGACCGGCAGCGCGCTCATCTTCAACGGAAGGTCCGTCTGCACCTTGTCCGAAATGATGTAGGTCAGGAACTTGTCGGCAGGATCCTCTGCCTTGGCCTTGCCGCCGGCGGCGAACTGCACGAGCAGATGCCCCCACTGGACGGAAACAGACTTGTCACCAGACTTCAGCACAGGTGTCGGCATTGGCAGCACGTTGGCGTCGAAGGCCTGGCCCTTGCCGGAGAAATCACGCAGGAAGGTGCGGGTTTGCGGCGCGTCGAGATAGAAGGCTGAAGCGCCCTGCGCCAGCAGGCGACGCGAGTCCGGGCGATCGATTTCCGGCGCCGCCAGACGGTCCTTCATCAGGCCGACCATGAAGGTGAGCGCATCGCGGCTCTTCTGACTGTCGACGACGACCTTGCCGGCATCATCGATGATCCGGCCGCCATGCACCCAGTTCCAGACCATGAAGTCGATCAGGATCGAGCCGTTGTTCTTGGTCGCCATGGAGTACGGTACCGAGTTGGGTACCTTGTCGCGCACCGCGACCAGAGCTTTCTTGAAGTCCTCGACGGTCTTCGGAGCGTCATTGATGCCGGCCTTGGCGAGAACTTCCTTGTTGGCCACCATGCCGATCGAACCGGACAGAAGCGGCAGTGCAAGCTGCTTGCCGTTGATATTGCCCATGGCGAGCGCATCCGGCGCGAAAGCCGCTTCAAGCTTGTCCTTGCCATACACCGTGTTCAGATCGACGAGGTTATCGAGGCTCGCGAAGGTCGGCAGCCACCGTTCGGAAAGCTGGGCGATGTCAGGCAAAGTCTTCGACCGGGCGCGCAGAAAGATGTTCTTCTGCATGTCGCCCCAGGCGAAGCCGAGCGGCTCGACCGTCAGCTTCTCGGCCTTCTGAAAATTATCCAGGACGCCCTGGACGATCGCCTTGTTGGCCTCTTCCGCGTAGGTGAAGCTCATGAAGCTGAGATCGGCTGCCTTGGCGGCACCCGAGCCGAGCGCAAGCGCGACGGCGGCGGTGCCGATCAGTCTGGTAAAGGTATTCATCAGATCCTCCCGAAACGATGATTATGGAACTCTGTTTCAACTTGAAAAAGGTCAAGCGGCGAGCGCCGTATCCGCTTTGCCCTCGTTAGACGACGCCTCCATCGACGATGAATGTCTGTGACGTGATGAGGCGGGAATCGTCCGCCGCCAGAAACAGCGCCATGCGGGCGATATCGGGCGGCAGCAGATGCTCCTTGAGGCACTGGACCTCGAGGTATTCTGAAAACTTGCCCTGGTAGACACGCTTGGCGCGCTCCACCTGGCGCTCGGTCAGCACCCAGCCGGGCGCGATCGAATTGACGCGGATACTGCGTGTCCCCAGTTCGCGGGCGAGCGACTTGGTCATGCCCATGACGGCGGATTTCGCGGTCGTGTAGAAGATCAGGCCGGCCGCACCGCGCATCCAGGAGATCGAACCCATGTTGATGACAGACCCGCCGCCGGCCTCCGCCATTTCCGGCACGACGGCCTGGACTGCGAAGAACTGGTGGCGCAGATTGGTCTGGAACCGCTCGTCCCAATAGTCCGGCGTCACCTCTTCGAGCGGCATGCGATCGTCATTGCCGGCATTGTTGACGAGCACCCGGATGGGGCCGATCTCGGACCGGAGTGCCTCGATCCCTTCCTTGAGGGCGTCGATGTCGCGCAGATCCGCCGCACGATAGAACGGGGCATTGCCGGTCTTCCTGCCGACCGTTTCGGCCGTCTCGTCGGCCACGTTGGCATTGAGGTCGAGGAAGCCGACCTTGCAGCCTTGCGCGCAGAAATGCTCGACAAGCGAGGCACCGATGCCCGATCCGCCGCCGGTGATCAGTACGCCCTTGGCCTTGAGGCTCGGGTATTTCGCTGCCTCGACCTGGACCTTGGCGATGAGTTCGGGATGGATGGTCATGCGGCCTCCAGGGCAACGGGACGCGCGGAAGCAAGCGAAAGGCCTTCAGTGGAAAAGACATGGATCATCGCCGGATCGACATGCACGCCGATCGGCTCATTGCGCTTGACGGCCCGGTCGCCGGACAGGCGGACGACGACCATCTCCTCCGAGCCTTCGAGCGCCACATAGGCATAGGTGTCGCTGCCGAGATGCTCGGTCATGGTGACGGTACCGGCCAGCGATTCCGGCGCGCCGCGGCTGACCAGCTCCACATGTTCCGGCCGGATGCCGATTTCGGCAGGCGCCGAGGTCAAGTCGCGCGGCAGTCGGACGTCTCCGCCCGGCACAGTGAACACTCCCTCGCCCTTTCTGGCACCGAGCTTCAGGAAATTCATGCGCGGCGAGCCGATGAAGCCCGCGACGAAGCGGTTGACCGGCTTGTTGTAGAGGTCGAGCGGCGAGCCGATCTGCTCGACACGGCCGGAATTCAGCACCACGATCTTGTCGGCCAGCGTCATCGCCTCGATCTGGTCATGGGTCACATAGACCATCGTCGTGCCGAGCGTGTCCTTCATCCGGGCGATCTCGATGCGCATCTCCACACGCAGAGAGGCGTCGAGGTTCGAGAGCGGCTCGTCGAACAGGAAGATACGCGGTTCGCGCACGATGGCGCGGCCGATCGCGACGCGCTGGCGCTGGCCGCCGGAAAGCTGGCGGGGCTTGCGCTCCAGATAGGTGTCGATGCGCAGTTTCTTCGCCGCCTGGGTGACACGCGTGTCGATCTCCTGCTTCGGCGTGCCCGCAAGCCGCAGCGCATAGCCCATGTTCTCGGCAACCGTCATATGCGGATAAAGCGCATAAGACTGGAAGACCATGGCAATGCCGCGCTTGGCGGGCGGCACGTCGTTCACCAGTTCGCCATCGATCGCCATCTTGCCCGACGTGATCTCGTCGAGGCCGCAGATGAGCCGCAGAAGCGTCGATTTTCCGCAGCCCGACGGCCCGACGAAGGCGACGAATTCGCCGTCTTCGACAGTCAGGTCGATGCCCTTCAGCACTTCGGCAGAGCCGAAGGATTTGCGGATGCCTTGGAGTTCAAGCTTGGCCATTTCTTCCTCATAAGAGCTCCTCCCGGAAGCTCCTCCAAAATCTCAGCCCGCGAACATCTGGGCTGCCTGCCCCTTGATGCCGGTATCGATGGAAAACACGCTGCCGGAGAGCGGCGCTTCGGAAAGCTGGGCTGCCGAAAGCCGGATGCGGGCGGATGTCACGAACAGGGTCTGCATGTCGGGACCGCCGAAGACGCAGCTTGTCGGGCGCGGTATCGGCAGATTGATCACCCGCTCGACCTTGCCCTGCGGATCGTAACGGGTGACGCACCAGCCGTCCCAATGGGCGATCCAGACGAAACCTTCCGCATCGACGGTCATGCCGTCCGGCTTGCCTTCGGCCTCCGGCACCGTGATAAAGGTCCGGCGGTTGGCGACTTCGCCGCTTTCGATATCGAAATCATAGGCATAGACCGTCTGCCGGTTGGTATCGGTGAAGTAGAAGGTGCGGTCGTCCGGGCTCCAGCCAAGGCCGTTCGAGACGTGGAAACCGCGATCCATCTCCCGCGACCGCCCGTCGGGATCGATCCTCCAGAGCCGCCCCTGGTCGGGCGTCGTGTCGATCGCCAGCGTACCGGCCCAGAGCCGGCCGCGACGATCGCATTTGCCGTCATTGAAGCGATTGCCGGGGCGGTCGGATTCCGGTCGCGAGATCGTCGTGATGTCGCCGGTTGCAAGATCGATACCGCGGATCTCGCCATGCATGGCGGCGACGAAACCGCCGCGCGAGCGAGGGATGACAAAACCGATCAGTTCCGGCACCTGCATGGAGGTATAGGTGCCCTTCACCGGATCGCCGGTATGCACGGCAGGCGCCAGGATATCGACGAAATAGAGCTTCTTGTGCTCCGGCGACCAGTGCGGGCCCTCGCCGAGAAATGTGCTTGCCGGAATGACACAGCGCACATCGGCGCGATCCGGGCCGAGGGGACGCGGCTTGACCGCAAGCGACATGGGAAATTCTCCAAAATTGCCGGATGTGCGGCGGGCCGCCTCGATGACGTCGCGGCCGAAGGCGTGCAGCCGGTCGACGGGCAGGCGGAAGGACGGGCCGATGATGCCGATCGCGCCGATCGGCTCGCCGCGATGGTTGAGAACCGGTGCGGCGACCGAGGAAATGCCGATATGCTGCTCGTCCACCGAGACGGCGTAGCCGCGCGCCTTGGTGAGATCGAGCTGGCGGCTGAGTTCCTCGGCGTTGACGATCGTGTTCGGCGTCAGGCGCTCGAGTTCGATGCCGTCGAGCAGCGCGCGGCGTTTTTCGAGCGACAGATGCGCCAGGATCGCCTTGCCGAGCCCGCTCGCATGCGGCGCGGCACGGGAACCGACGCCATTGTTGAGCCGCAGCGGCTGCGGTACCTCCCGCTGGTCGATGTAGAGAATGCTGTCGCCATCGAGCACGCCGAGACGGATCGCCTCGCCAGTCAGGTCGCGAAGCCGCGCCAGTTCCGGCTCAGCCGCACCACGCAGGTCGAAATTGTCCCAGACCTTGTGGGCCCATTGAAACAGGCGCGGCGCAAGGCGGTAGACCTGGTCGCGGGTGTCGAAATGAAGGAGCCGCTCATCCACCAACGCCTGCAGCAGGCGGTGCAGCGTGCCCTTCGGCAACTGCGTCTGGTCGAGCAGTTCGGTGAAGCGCAGGCCGCGGGCTTCTGCCGCCACGGCATCGACGATCTGGATGCCGCGCGTCAGCGCCTGGACGCCCGGCACGCCATGCGTGTCGTTGGCGACATCCTTGTCGATCGCTTCCAATTGTACCTTGGCCATGCCCTCTCCCTGGACGACGATTTCTGGTGCCGCTCCCACAGCATGCCGCCTCGCTCTTGCCAAGAGAGTTATCTTGGAACTAAGTTCCATGTCAACAGCGAAACTGAAGCGGCCAGACACTGGCCGTCCATGGGAGGATATCTTGCGCATCACCAAAGTGGACCACTGGCTGGTCCGTATGCCGTTTACCGAGGACATTCTCTGGGGTTCCGGCCGCAGAATCGGCACGACGCGGCTGATCTGCCGGATAGAGACGGATGCAGGGATCATCGGCTGGGGCGAGACGATCTCACTGATCGCCAATGTGCCGGCGGTGTTTGCCGATATCGTCGCGCCGCTGGCGATCGGATATCCGGTCGCGGATGCCGAGCGGTTCCACCGGCATGTGCTCGGCGCCGGCTTCTATCACCACAAGCGTGCGGCGGTGATGGCGATCTGCGCCATGGAAATGGCGATGTGGGATGCGCTCGGCAAACAGGCGAACCTGCCGCTCCATGCCATGTGGGGCGGCCGCTGGCGCAAGGATATCGAGGCCGCCGCCTATCTCTTCACCAACGATCCCAAAGGTCTTTCGGAGCGCCTAAAGCGGTTCCTCGATATCGGCTACACGACCTTCAAGGTGAAAATCGGTTTTGACGAGAGGAGCGACATCGCGCTCGCCGAGACGTCCCGAAAGGTGATCGGCGATCATCCGCTACGACTCGACGTCAACGGCGCCTGGAACCCGGCGACCGCAAAACGTCAGCTCGAAAAGCTGAAAGTCTTCGATCCCGCCTATGTGGAACAGCCGCTGGAACTCGACGACCTTGCCGGCCATGCGGCTCTCGTCGCAAACTCCTCGGTACCGATCGCGCTCGACGAAAGCGCTTATACGCTCTCCGACGTCGGCAACATCATCCGCGCCAATGCAGCCGATGTCGTGCTCCTCGATCCGCACGAGGCCGGCGGCCTGTGGCAGACGATCAAGGCTGCCGCGATCTGCGAATCGGTCGGCATTTCGGTGACGCTGCATTCCGGCGCAGAACTCGCGCTGTCGCAATCCGCCTATATCCACCTCGCAGCCTCGTTGCCGAACATGTCGATCGCCATCGATACCGAACGCGCCTATCTCGGCGGCGATATCTCGCCCAACCCGCCAGTACTGAAGGACGGCCGATTCCAGGTGCCGGAAGGACCGGGCCTCGGCGTCGAGGTGGATGTCGACATGCTCGAAAAATACAGCGTGCCCGGCATTGCCGGCGCCTATCTCGATACCACGCGCAAGGACTGGTTCCCTGTCAAACCCGCCTACTGATCCGATAGGAATAGTTTCCAATGTATATTGCAATCGAATGGACCTCCGCGGCCTTCCGTGCGCTGCTTCTCGACGACAAAACGGTGCTCGGCGAAAAGAAGAGCGACCGCGGCACGACCAAGATCGCCGCCGGCGGCTTCGAGACAACACTCAGGGAAGAGCTCGGGGACTGGATAGACAAGGCAGAAAGAATCTTGTTTTCCGGCATGGTCACCAGCCGCAACGGCTGGATCGAAAGCCCCTTCGCTCCGGTGCCGGCTGGACCCGCGGATTTGTTGGCCCAGGCGGTTACGCATGAGGTCGAAGGCGTGCCGCCGTTGATCTTTCTACCCGGCATCGCGCAGACCAAACCCTTGCCCGATGTGATGCGCGGCGAGGAAATGTCGCTCTTCGGCCTTGAGGAAACCGACGGCATCTTCGTGCTACCCGGCCCACATGCCAAATGGGTGACGATGGAAGGCGGTCGCATTACCGCGATCACCACCTACATGTCCGGCGAAATCCTCAATCTGCTCAAGAAGGATTCGCTCGTCTCGCGCCTCATCCCCGCAACCTACGAGGAGCGCCCGGACGCCTTTCGCCGCGGAGTCCAGACGGCGCTTGAGCAAGGCACCCTGCCCGGCCGCATCCTCGCCCGAGTCTTTTCAGCGCGCAGCCTCGTCCTGTTCGACCGTCTGGCGCCAGAAGAGATCGCCGACTACCTCGCCGGCCTGATGATCGGCGCGGAAATCTCGGAAGCGCTTGGGCAGGACAAACCGAAGAAAATCAACATCGTCAGTCACGCCGCACTCGCCGAACGTTACAAGACGGCGCTCGAAATCTTCGGGGCGGACGCAAATCTCGTCACGCCCGACATTGCCGCCGGTTTCCGCCGGGTCGCCTCTCGACAGGGTGATACGTCACGGGCTATCGAAGGGGCGAAAGCCGCTTCGGGAGAAATGTGACCATGCCCAAACCCACCTCGATCATCCTCGATTGGGGAACGAGCTCGCTGCGCGCCATGCTGGTTTCGGAAACAGGCGAAACGCTCGATACCCGCGATACGTCGAGCGGCGGCATCCAGTTCGTCAAGAATGGCGCCTTCGAGCAGGCGTTGATGGAAACGGTGGGCGAATGGTTTTCGGCACATGGCCCCCTTCCCGTCCTCGCAAGCGGCATGATCACCAGCCGCAACGGCTGGGTCGAAGTATCCTATGTGGATACGCCCGGCGGGATCGCCGAGCTTGCCGCCGGCACGCGCAAACTCGCTCTTCGGAACGGCGCGGTCATCACCTTCCTGCCCGGCATGCGCGATCCGGCCGCCAGGCCGTTTCCGGATGTGATGCGCGGCGAGGAAACCCAGATCGTCGGTTACGGCCTCGACCGTGACCGCACCCTTGTCCTGCCCGGCACCCACAGCAAATGGGCACGGATCAGGGACAACCGCATCGACGGTTTCCAGACTTATGCGACCGGCGAGGTGTTTGCGCTTCTGACCAAACATTCGTTCATCGCCAAGGCTCTGGAGCCGCAGCCGGGCGCCGAGCCGGACTGGCAGAGCTTCGATCGCGGGGCGGAATTCGCATCGAGCGATTCGACCGCTGCCGATGCCTTCCTGTCGGCGATCTTCAGCGCCCGCACCGGCATTCTCGACGGCAAATTGAAGCCTGAGGATATCCTCGACTACGTCTCCGGCCTCGTCATCGGCTCGGAATTCCGCCAGGCCCGCGCTGCCGGATGGTTCAAGACCGGGGATACGATCGGCATCGTCGGCAACAATGTGCTCAACACCCGCTACGGCCGGATCGCGCCCCTGTTCGGCCTGACGGTCGAACCCGCGCCGGAAAACGCCGCGAAACGCGGCATCATGCTGATCGCGGCCGAAGCCGCGCAATAAAGGAGTTTCGAGATGACCTTCGAAGAGGCGCTCAAGGCATGCAATCTCGTCGCCATCCTGCGCGGCATCAAGCCGGAGGAGGCTGAAAGCGTCGGCGAGGTGCTGGTCGAGGCCGGCTGGCGGATCATCGAAGTGCCGCTCAACTCCCCCGATCCGCTGAAAAGCATCGAAAAGCTCGTCAAGCGTTTCGGAGACCAGGCACTGATTGGAGCCGGCACCGTACTAACACCTGCCCAGGTGGCTGACGTCGCCGCGACAGGCGCCAAGGTGATCATCTCGCCGAACGCGAATGTCGAAGTCATTAAGGCCAGCCGCGCGGCAGGCATGGTGAGCCTGCCCGGTGTCGCAACCCCGACCGAAGCCTTCGCGGCGATCGAGGCCGGCGCAACCGGCATCAAGGCGTTTCCGGCGGAAGCCATCCCGCCCTATGTCATCAAGGCTTGGAAGGCGGTGCTGCCGAAGGATATCCCGGTGCTCGCCGTCGGCGGCGTCACTCCTGATAATATGGCTGTTTACGCCCAAGCGGGCACAGCCGGTTTCGGCATCGGTTCCTCCCTTTACAAGCCCGGCGCCGATATCGCCTCCATCGGACAAAAGGCGAAAGAGTTCATCGACGCGATGCGTGCCCTCTGAGGTCTGAGCCCCCGTCGCAAAACCGTCGTGAAGCGGAACTAACGTTTTCGTCCTGAGTTTCAGCCCAAGCAGGGCAAACCGGAGGGGACGATCTTGGCAGTGATCCGCAACAGCGCCGAACATCAGCAGAAGGTGTATGAACGGTGGGCGCCGGTCTATGACCGGGTCTATCGAGGCTTGCTGCGCGACGGGCATCGCACCGTCGCAAGGCTCGCCGCGGAAACCGGACGAGACATTCTTGAGGTCGGCGTCGGCACCGGGCTCGTATTACCCTATTATCCGAAACATTGCCGTGTCACCGGCATCGATCTTTCAGAACACATGATCGCCAAGGCGCGCGAGAAGGTTGCGCGCGCCGGCCTCTCCCACGTCCAGTCGCTGCATGTCATGGACGCGCACAATCTCGAATTTGCCGATCGTTCGTTCGACGCCGTCTGCCTGCCGTTCGTCATCACGCTGATCCCGGATCCCGAACGTGCTCTTGACGAGTGCGCCCGCGTGCTGCGCCCGGGCGGCGAGATCATCGTCGCGAGCAAGCTCGGCGACGGGCGCGGCCTGCAGGGAGCGATCGAGGACGCCGTGGCGCCGCTGGTACACCGGGTTGGCTGGAGTTCGTCCTTCCGCATCGCCCGGATTGTCGAATGGGCGAAGCGCCGCGGCGATTTCGAGGTGGCGGAAATCCGTCGCGTGTTCCCCAATGGTTTCTTCAAGGTCATTCGCCTGAAGCATCGCATGGCCGCGTGAACTCGGGGATCACTTGGCCTTCAGGACAGAGACCGCAAGTTCGCTGTTGTGGACATATTCATTGGCGTCCGGCTGGCGTTGGACGAGCAGGATGAACAGCAAGTCCGTCAGCATCAGCTGCGCATCGCGCGCCGTGATGGATGAGGATCGCACCCGCTCCTCGTCCGCGACCGTATAAAGCCGGATATCCGCCGCCTGCATCAGCGGATTGCCGTTGAGACCGGTAATGGCGATTACCGTCGCACCGCGCTGGCGCGCCAGTTCGGCGATCCTCAGCGTCTCGAAACTGGTGCCGGAATAGGAAAGTGCTAGCAGCACGTCCTGGCTGTTGAGCGTCGAAACGTTCGCCATCTGCACATGGCTGTCGCTGTCATGCAGCACGTTGCGCCCGAGCTTCATCAGCTTGTAGGAAAAATCGCGGGCGACCAGCGACGATGCCCCGACGCCGGCCATATGGATGCGGCGCGCATCGTTGAGAGCCGTCAGGGCCCGCTCGATCTCCTGCTCGTTGTTGACAGCAAGCGTCTGCTGCATGGACAGCATCTTGCTGCCGATCAGCTTCTGCAGGATCGTCAGATAGCTGTCGCCGACTTCGATCGAGCCGTGGATCATGCCGGGAGGCGCATGCCATTCCTGCGCCTTCGCCTCGCTGACGGCGAGCTTCAGTTCCTGATATCCGGCAAAACCCAGTTTCTGGCTGAATTTTACGACGCTTGACTGGCTGCGCCCTGTCTCGGCCGCAAGCGCTGCGGAGGAAAGCCGCAGCATCTGGTCGGGATTATCGAGGATGAACTGGCCGATCTCCCGGTCTGCCGGTGCCATATCCTCGAGCTGCGCGTTGATCTTCTTTAAGACTGACATGCGTTCCTTCGGAAGCTCCGCGATACGGCCTTGGGTCGGGTGGAGGATACCACCGCAACGGTCGTCCGCAACAGCGTTTCCATTCCCAATCCGAGGATGGATTATCGCAGACAATGCCACACAAAGGAATAAAAAATTCCGAATGATTGACAGAGACGCGCCGTGGTTTAGTTTCGAGGGCGCGCAGATTGATTTGAGATTCACCGCACCTCTTCGACAGGTTTCGTCATGGACAGATTACGGATCGTCGGCGGCCATCGGCTCCAGGGAGCCGTCACCATTGCCGGGGCGAAAAACGCGGCGCTTCCGCAGATCGCGGCAACGCTGCTCAGCCCTTACCCGGTCGAACTCACCAACCTGCCGCAGGTCAGCGATGTGGAAAACATGCTGGGGGTCGTCGAGCTGCATGGCGCCGCCGTCACCCGCACCGGCCATTCCACCATCGTCGATGCCAAGGCAATCGTCTCGAAGGAAACCTCCTACGACACCGTTCGCAAGATGCGCGCCACCGTGCTCGTCCTTGCCCCGCTGCTCGCCCGCTTCGGTCAGGCACGCGTATCGCTTCCGGGCGGCTGCGCCATTGGCGCGCGTCCGGTCGACATGCATATCAAGGCGCTCGCCGCACTGGGAGCGGACATCGATATCGAGAACGGCCTGATCGTCGCTTCGGCACCGGGCGGATTGAAGGGCGGCCGCATCGTGCTTCCCTCCCCCTCCGTCGGAGCTACGGAGACGGCGATGATGGCCGCCACCGCCGCCAAGGGCGAAACCGAAATCCTCAACGCCGCCCGCGAACCCGAGGTCGCCGACCTTGCCGCCTGCCTGATCGCCATGGGCGCACGGATCGAAGGCGCCGGCACCCACCGCATCCTGGTCCAGGGCTCAACCACCTGGCAGCCGGCGAAACATCACGGCATTCCCGACCGCATCGAGGCAGGAACCTACGCCGTGGCAGCCGCCATCACCGGCGGCATGCTGGAGCTCACCAACGCACGTCTGGAAAACATGGCCTCGATCGTTCAGGTGCTGGAGGCGATGGGCGTCAGCATCTGGCCGAGCGATCGCGGCCTTGTCGTTTCGCGCGAAGGTCCGCTAAGGGCGACGGATATCACCACCGAACCCTATCCGGGTTTCCCGACCGATCTTCAGGCACAGTTCATGGCGCTTGCCGCCTGTGCCGAAGGCGCTTCGCTGATCCGCGAAACCGTCTTCGAAAGCCGCTTCATGCACGTGCCGGAACTGATGCGGCTCGGAGCCAATATCGCGCTTCAAGGCACCACCGCATTGGTGCGCGGCGGGGCGCCGTTGAAGGGGGCGCAGGTGATGGCGACGGATCTGCGCGCCTCCGTCTCGCTGGTACTCGCCGGGCTGGTTTCCTCGGGTGAAACGGTTATCAACCGCGTGTACCATCTCGACCGCGGATACGAACAACTCGACCGCAAGCTTGGCCAATGCGGAGCCGATATCGAGCGGATCAGCGCATGACGGCCGGAACCGAACGCTTTTTCCTGGGCGTCGATGGCGGCGGTACCGGCTGCCGCGCCCGTATCGAGGACGAAGCCGGCTCCGTTCTTGGACAGGGTCTTTCCGGGCCTGCCACGACGCGGCTCGGCATCGAGGAGGCCTGGGCCTCGATCTCGCGCGCCTTCAATGCCGCCTTCGAAGAAGCCGGGTTCGGACCTGACAAACTGGCCCGCACCCATGTGGGCGTCGGCCTAGCGGGTACCGGCCGCAAGGGTTCCGTCGAAGCCTTGAAGGCGATCCCGCACCCGTTCGCCAGCATCGATTTCGTCAGCGACGGCATGGGTGCCTGCCTCGGCGCCCATTCAGGCCGCGACGGCGCGATCGTGATCGCCGGCACCGGCTCCATCGGACTGGGCTTCGTTGAAGGGCGCAGCCTGCGCGTCGGCGGTTACGGTTTTCCCATTTCCGATGAAGGCAGCGGCGCCGATCTCGGCCTCAAAGCCGTGCAGCTGGCGCTTCGCGCTCATGATGGACGGATCGAGAAAACCGCTCTGCTGATCGAGGTCATGCAGCGCTTCCAGAACGATCCTTTTGAAGCGATAGCCTGGATGGACCGTTCCTCTGCCACGGACTATGCCTCGCTTGCGCCGATGGTCATACGCCATGCCGACCAGGGCGATTCTGCCGGCCGTCGCATCGTCCAAAGTGCTGCCGAGCAGATCGACACGCTGGTCCGCACACTGTTCGATCAAGGCGCCCCGCGCGTTACCCTGCTCGGCGGCCTGTCGAGCCCGCTCGAGGCCTGGCTGGCGCCGGACGTCCGCCGCCGCCTGAAGCCCGCCGACGGCGATGCCGTCTCGGGCGCGATCATCCTCGCCCGCCAAGCTGTCAAAGTCCCCTGAACCGCGACCCGCCTTCTGAAAAGGCCGGGCCGCATGGAATAATATATTCCAATTTTTAATTGACTCATGGAATGGATGATCCTAATCCTTTGAGGAAAGGGTAACGAAGGGTGAGGAGCAACATCGTATGACGCAGATCCTGCGAAGCGCTGCACCGCACCCCGATCTCGAAGGCAGGGTCATGAGCGACGAACGGCTGATATCCGAACTGGAAAGACTGGTTTCGGAAGACCGCAATCCCCGCTCCATGGATATCGATCTCCTGCCGACAGTCGATGTCCTGCGCGAGATCAACGAGGAAGATCAGGGCGTTCCCGCAGCCGTCGAAAAGGTGATCCCGCAGATCGCCGAGGCCGTCGAGGAGATCGTTCGGGCTTTCCAGAAGGGCGCACGGCTGGTCTATATCGGCGCCGGCACCAGCGGCCGCCTCGGCGTGCTCGATGCTTCCGAATGCCCCCCGACTTTCAGCGTACCCGAAGGCATGGTCGTTGGCCTGATCGCCGGCGGCAGCCACGCCCTGCAGCATGCCGTCGAAGGCGCCGAGGACAGCCCGGAACAGGGCCAGCAGGATCTCGTCGACATCGGCCTGACCGCAGACGACGTCGTTGTCGGCATTGCCGTCAGCGGCCGTACCCCTTACGTCATTGGTGCCCTGAACTATGCCAAGCAACTGGGCGCAAAGACGGTCGCCCTCTCCTGCAATCCCGATGCCGTCATCGCCGATATTGCCGACATCGCCATCTCGCCGGTCGTCGGCCCGGAAATCCTTACTGGCTCGACGCGGCTGAAATCCGGCACGGCCCAAAAGCTCGTACTCAACATGCTGACCACTGCGAGCATGATCCGCATCGGCAAGAGCTATCAGAACCTGATGGTCGACCTGCATGCCAGCAACCAGAAGCTCGTCGCCCGCGCCGCCCGCATCGTCATGCAGGCGACCGGCTGCACGACGGAAGAGGCGCGCCGCGTGCTTGACCTGACTGGTAACGACGTCAAACTCGCGATCCTGATCGCGCTGACGGGAATGGATGTCGACACGGCGCGCGTGGCGCTCGACAATGCCGGAGGCTTCCTCCGCAAGGCAATTGATGGGAAGACAGCGTAAAGCTGCTGAATGACGGCCGCTGCTCGAATGTGGCTGGTCCACACGACGAACAACTATCAAAAGAGGGAGAATAAAAATGGGAAGACATCTTTCGACTAAATTGCTGTCCGGCCTTGCGCTGGCGGTCGCCATCGGCGCGACCGCAATCGCCTCGCCGGCTTCCGCCGCCTCGCTGAAAATGGCCTGGAAGCAGGATGCGACCGGCCTTGACCCGCACAAGCAGACCGCATTTTCCTCGATCCGCCTGCTGGAACTGATCTATGAGCCGCTCGTGCGCTTCGACAAGGATCTGCAGATCGTCCCGGCGGTCGCAGCTTCGTGGGAATTCGCGGCCGACGCCAAGCAGATCACCTTCAAGCTCAACCCCAATGCAAAATTCCAGGACGGCAAGCCGGTAACGGCAGCCGACGTGAAGGCCTCCTTCGAGCGCCTTCTCGACGAAAAGACTGCGGCTGCCGCGCGCGCCAACTTCCTGTCGATCGCCTCGATCGAGACGCCGGACCAGGCGACGGTCGTCTTCAAGCTGTCGCAGCCCGACGTGCCGCTTCTGACCGCCATGGCCAGCATCAACGCCGCCATCGTACCCGCCGCTGAAATCGCGGCCGGTACGATCGGCACCAAGGCGCTCGGCTCCGGCCCGTTCAAGCTCGACAAGTGGGAGCCGAACTCCAAGGAAACCCTCTCCGCCAACAAGGACTGGGCCGGCGGCAAGGTCGCGATCGACGGCATCGACATCAGCGTCCTGCCAGACGAGACCGCGATCCTTGCGGCACTGCGCACAAAGCAGGTCGATTTCGCGCTGATCAACGATCCGCTGGTCGCCACGCTCGTGCCGAAGGAAGCCAGCCTGGTGCTCAACCGCACCCCGGTTCTCGCCTACCACGTGCTGCAGATGAACCCGTCCCGCAAGCCGATGGACGTGCTTGCTGTGCGCCAGGCAATCTCCTGCGCCATCGACCGCAAGGACGTGCTCGACACGGCTTCGGTCGGCGAAGGCAAGGTCACCGGTCCGCTGACCATGCCCGGCTATACGTCCGATGCCAGCGCGCTGTTCTGCTACAAGCAGGATATCGCCAAGGCAAAGAAGCTGATGGCCGACGCCGGCTTTGCGAACGGCTTTACCGCCACAGTGATCGCCGCCAATGGCGAACCCGCGACTGCGGCCGCCGAAGCGCAGGTCCTCCAGTCCCAGCTCGCCGAAATCGGCGTCAAGCTCAACATCAAGATGATGGAGCTCAACGTCTATGTGGATGCCTGGCTGAAGGGCGACTTCGACATGGCGGTGGCCCTGAACGGCGGCCGTGCCGATCCATACTCCATGTACAACCGTTACTGGACCAAGACCGGCAACCTGCAGAAGGTCGCCAACTATATCGACGACACGCTGGACAGCCTGATGCAGAAGGGCCGTGTCGAGACCGATCCTGCCAAGCGCAAGGTTATCTTCGCCAATTTCGAAAAACACCTCGCCGAAGTCTCGCCCTGGGTCTGGCTCTACACGTCCTACAGCTATACCGCACAGCAGAAGAATGTTCAGGGCTTCGTGCCGACGCCGGAAGGCTCGCTATTCGGCCTGAGCAAGGTCACGTTGCAGTAATCGCGAAAGCATGACGGTACGGATACGAGGTTGGTGAACGAATGAGTTACCTGGCGCGACGGCTGTTGACGTTTCCGCTCGTGATGCTCGGGGTTTCCATCCTCGTGTTCGTCGCAATTCGACTGGTGCCGGGTGACGCGATCACCGCGATGCTCGGCACCGAAGCAGGCCTGCTGACGCCCGCGCAGCGGACTGCGCTCTCCGCCTATTTCGGCATCGACAAGCCGATCCTGGTGCAATACTGGAGCTGGCTTCTGGGCGTCCTCCAGGGCGATCTCGGCATTTCCGTCATCCACGGCAAGCCGGCTCTCACCATCATCCTGGAACGTTTTCCGCTGACGCTCCAGCTCGCATTGATGTCCATGTGCGTGGCGCTTCTCGTCGGCCTGCCGGCCGGCGTGTTCGCCGCCACCCGCAACGAAAAGATGTCCGACCTCGCGGTGCGGATCTTTGCGATGATCGGCCAGTCGACCCCCAATTTCGTCGTCGGCCTGCTGATCATCTATGCGCTGTCGGCCGGTTTCGGCATCCTGCCCACGATGGGCGAGTTCACGCCGCTGTTCACCGATCCCTTGCGCAATCTCGGCCAGATGATCCTGCCGGCGGTGACACTCGGCTTCGCCTTCGCTGCCTCCGTCACCCGCATCTCCCGCTCCGCCATGCTCGATGTACTGAGCGACGACTATGTCCGCACCGCCCGCTCGAAGGGCGTGCCGAAACGCAGCGTCATCTGGCGCCATGGCCTGCCGAATGCACTGATCCCGGTCGTCACGTTGAGCGGCGTCGAATTCGGCTATCTGCTCGGCGGCGCCGTGCTGGTCGAACAGATCTACGCCCTGCCCGGCCTCGGCCGTCTCGTCCTCGAGGCGATCCTGCAGCGCGACTACGCGCTGGTGCAGGGCTGCGTGCTGTTCATTGCCTTCAACTTCATGGTGGTCAACCTGCTCGTCGACCTCGCCTATGTGACGCTTGATCCGCGTATCCGGCTCGGAGAGAGCAACTGATGTCGATGCTGCGCGCAATTTTCAGCCATTCCAGCGGCAGGATCGGCGGTACGATCGTGGTGATCTACGTCGTCGTGGCACTGCTCGGCATGTTTGGCGTCACCCCTCACAATCCCCTGCAGCAGTTCCGCATCGATCGCCTGCATGCGCCGAATGCCGTCTACTGGATGGGCACCGACCTGTTCGGCCGCGATGTCGCCAGCCGGCTGATGAACGGCATCGGCCAGTCCTTCCTCGTCGCCTTCTGCTCGGTGGCCCTGGCAACGCTGGCCGGCACCGTGCTCGGCCTGACCGCCGCCTGGTTCGGCAAGGCCTGGGATGGCGTCGTCATGCGCATCATGGACGTGCTGCTCGCCTTCCCGGCGATCCTGCTCGCCCTCCTCATCATCGCTGTTGTCGGCCCCGGCACCTGGACGAGCGTGGCGGCGATCGCCATCGTCTACACGCCGATCTTTACCCGCGTGGTGCGTGGTCCGGCACTCTCCATCAAGGCCCGCGAATTCGTCGATGCTGCCCGCACCTTCGGCTCCAGCCGTAGATACATCCTGACCCGGCACCTGCTCCTCAATCTCGTTGCCCCGCTGACCGTTCAGGTGACGCTGGCTCTGGCGTGGTCCCTGTTGACCGAGGCCGGCCTGAGCTTCCTCGGCCTCGGCACCCAGCCGCCGGCCTCCTCGCTCGGGCTGATGCTGGCCGATAGCCGCAACCTGATGGAAAACGCGCCCTGGCTGCTGATCTTCCCGGCGGTCGCCATCATGATCAGCATTCTCGGCTTCAACCTGCTCGGCGACGCCTTGCGCGACATCCTTGACCCCAAGACGCGGAGGTCCGCACCATGACGCCGCTTCTCTCGGTATCCGGCCTGCGCGTCGGTTTCGGACGCGATCCGAAGCAGAACGAGATCGCCAAGGGCGTCAGCTTCGACCTCGACGCGGGCGAAACGCTGGCGATCGTCGGCGAAAGCGGCTCGGGCAAGTCCGTCACCGCTCTGTCTATCAACCGGCTTGTCGATTTCGGCGGCGGCCGGATCATTGGCGGCTCGATCACCCTGAAACGTGCCGACGGCAGCATTCTCGATATCACCAGGGCGCAAGAACCGGTGCTCGAAAAGATCCGCGGCTCCGAGATCGGCATGATCTTCCAGGAGCCGATGACCTCGCTCAACCCGGTGCTGACGATCGGCCGGCAAATCGAGGAATCGTTTCGCCTGCACCGTGGGCTGACCGGCAGGCAGGCGACGGCCGCCGCCAAGGACGCGCTCGACCGCGTCCGCATCCCCGATGCCGCGAGGCGTCTCAAATACACCCCGAACCAGCTTTCCGGCGGCATGCTCCAGCGCGTCATGATCGCCATGGCGCTCGCCTGCAATCCGCGCCTGCTGATCGCCGACGAGCCGACCACGGCACTCGATGTTACGGTTCAAGCCCAGATCATGGCGCTGCTCGGCGAGTTGAAACGCGAAACCGACATGGGGATGATCTTTATCACCCATGACATCGGCCTTGTCGCCGGCATCGCCGACAAGGTCATGGTGATGCAGGCCGGCGAAGCGGTCGAACAGGGACCGCTCGGCGACGTCCTCGACCAGCCGAAACATCCCTATACCCAGCATCTCCTGAGCGCCGTGCCGCATTTCGAATCCGGCCGCGCCACCCGTTCCGATTTCAGCCGAGAAAAATCCGAGGCGATCGTTCCTGCCCTGAAAGTCGACGGCCTGACGGTGCGCTTCAAGGTGGCCGGCAGCATCCTCACCCGCTCGCCGGGTTCGGTCCACGCGGTCGAGAATGTCGGCTTCGACCTGATGCCGGGCGAGACGCTGGCGATCGTCGGCGAAAGCGGCTCCGGCAAATCGACCACGGCCCGCGCCATCCTCGGTCTCGTGAAGCCCACCCGCGGCAGCTTTTCCGCCAATGACGGAACGATCGTCGATGGCAGCGATCCTTCCGTGCAGATGGTCTTCCAGAACCCCTATGCCTCGCTCAATCCGCGTCTGCGGATCGACAGTATTCTTGCCGAACCGGTGATCGCCGCCGGTGGCCGGATCGACGCTGAAACCCGGGCGAAAATGGTGGCGCTGCTGAAGCGCGTCGGCCTGCCTGAAAACAGCCTGCTGCGCTACCCGCACGAGTTCTCCGGCGGCCAGCGCCAGCGCCTCTGCATCGCCCGCGCGCTGATGCTCAATCCGTCGATCGTCGTGCTCGACGAGGCGGTCTCCGCGCTGGATGTCTCGGTGCAGGCCAAGGTGCTCGAACTGCTGGTCGATCTTCAGCACGAATACGGCCTGGCCTATCTCTTCGTTTCGCATGACATGGCCGTCGTCGAACGGATCGCCCACCGCATCGCCGTGCTGTATGCTGGCCAGATCGTCGAGATCGGCGATGCCGCGTCGGTTCTGTCCAGCCCGCAGCATTCCTATACCAAGCGGCTGATCTCCGCCGTGCCGAGCATCGAGCGCCGCAACCAGCATTTCGAGCTCGATACGCGTCAGGTCCCGTCGCTGGTTCGCCCACAAGGTTTCGAACCGCCGCCTGCCCAATGGCAGAGCTACGGACCGGACCACCGGGCACGGGCGGAAGCCTGAGGATGTAACGATGATGGACGAAAACGCATCCGCCAATCCCGAACTTGCCGCCGTCTTCGAACGCGCCTTCGCCCCGCTCGCGACGGCCGTAAGCGACAAGCGCATCCCCGGCGGCGTGCTCGGCATTGTCGATCTGAAACACGGTCGTTTGGCCCGCGCCATCGGCTCGGCGCAAGTCGTCCCGACAACGCGCCCGATGACCCTGGACACCTGGTTCGATCTCGCCTCGCTCACCAAGGTGATCTTCACCACGACGCGCATCCTGAAGCTCGCCGACGACGGCACGATCGATCTCGACGCACCGATCACCACCCTGCTGCCGGACCTGCGCCAGTACAATGCGGAGGCCTGGGAGCGGAAGATCACCTTCCGACAGTGCCTCGGCCATCAGACGCCGTTTCCGGGTGTCGAGCCGATCTACACCTATGGCCGCGACCCGGACCTGCTGCGCGCCTTCATCCTGCAGCGCGAATGGAAGGCCGGCCCGCCGGTCTATTCCGACATCAACTTCATCCTGCTCGGCTTCGCGCTCGAACGTCTGGCGAAAAAGGCGATCCGCGACCTCGATCCCGGCCAAGGCTTTGCCTGGTCCGCCGATCCGGAAAATTCGGCCGCGACGGAAGATTGTGCCTTTCGGCATCGTGTGCTCTCCGGCGAGGTACATGACGAGAACTGCTGTGCGCTGCAGGGTTCCGGCCACGCAGGCCTGTTCGGCACGGTGACGTCTGTGCTCGATTTCGCAGAAGGCATTTTGGATGGCACGGGCGCCTCGAAGGAAGTTGTCCGGCTGATGCGCACGCCGCTCTCCACCCGGCGCACCCATGGCTGGGAACATCCCTTCGAAGGCTGGTGGGGCGGCACGACATGCAGCCCCGCCACGATCGGCCATACCGGCTTCACCGGCGTAAGCCTGATGATCGATTTCGACAAAGGCCGCGCCGTGACTTTGCTCACCAACCGCGTTCATCCGACCCGCCATTTCGACAGCGGAATCCTCGCCTTGCGGCAGGCGGTCGGCAATCTCGTCTACCAGTCTTGAGAGGAGCTAGACCATGGAGCCAATCTGGGCCGTCGGCCTGATGACCGGAACCGTTCTCGACGGCAATATCGACGTGGCGCTGCTGAAGACCGACGGCGAGACGATCGATACATTTGGCGCCTATACGCTCGCCCCTTACCCGCCGGAGATCCGCTCCCTCCTGGAGGAGACGCTGGCGCAGGCCCGCGTCTGGAATTTCGAAGGACCCGATCCTGCGATCTTCCGCGAGGCGGAACAGGCGCTGACCAAGGCGCAGTCCTACGCCGTCAGGCAGCTCGTCGAGAGCACGGGGCTCACCATGGCGGATATCGGCATCGTCGGTTTCCACGGCCAGAGCGTCCTGCATCGCGCGCCGACCAAGGACAGGCTCGGCGATACCCGCCAGCTTGGCGATGGCGAGTTGATGGCCTCGATCCTCGGCACCAAGGTCGCCTACGATTTCCGCTCGGCGGACGTCCGCGCCGGCGGCCAAGGCGCGCCGCTTGCCGCCGCCTATCATTCCGCTCTTCTGCGGGGCGTCGATACCAGCGGCGATACGGCCGTCCTCAATCTCGGCGGCGTCGCCAACATCACCTGGTGGGACGGCGAGGACCTGGTGATCGCCTTCGACACCGGCCCGGCCAACGCGCCGCTCAACGATTTCATCAAGGCGCGCGGCCTCGGCGAGATGGACCGCAACGGCGCGCTGGGCGCTTCCGGCAAGGTCGATGAAGAACGCCTCGCCAAACTTCTCGAACATCCCTACCTCTCAGCACCCTATCCGAAATCGCTCGACCGCTTCGATTTCACCGCCGCCATGGCAGACGGTCTCGACGACGCGACAGGCGCGGCGACGCTTTCGGCCTTCACGGCGTCCGCAGTCGGCAAGGCGCTCGATCTCCTGCCGCACCGGCCGAAGCGGCTGATCGTCAGCGGTGGCGGGCGTCACAACCCGACGATCATGTCGATGATCGAAAGCCGCGCCGGCGTCAAAGCCGTTTCCGCCGATACGCTCGGCTGGCGTGGTGATGCGGTCGAGGCGGAATGTTTTGCATTCCTCGCGGTGCGCGTGCTGCGCGGCCTGCCGATCAGCTTTCCGACCACGACCGGCGCACCAAAGCCGATGCTGGGCGGGCGGCTCGCGGGCTGACCGGCCATCACATTTGCAATTTCAGAGTCGGGGGGACTCTTAAACACCATGGACAAAAGAGCCTCTTCCGCCTTTGGCGGCAATGCCGCAATGGCCGGCGTCCTGCTGTTCCTGCTCGGCGCCTTCATGTTTTCGCTCAACGACGCCATGGGCAAATGGCTGGTCGCGAGCTTCTCGGTCGGCCAGGTCCTGGTGATCCGCTCGTTCGGTGCCTTCTTCATCCTTGGTCCGATGATCGCCCGCCAGCCGATTTCGGCTCTCTATAAGGTCGAGCGGATGCCGCTCCAGGTGCTGCGCGTCCTGTTCGCCACCGGAGATCTGGCGCTGTTCTACGCCGCCGTCGCCTACCTGCCGCTCGCCGACGTGATGACCTTCTACATGGCGGGGCCGATCTATGTGGCGGCCCTTTCGCACTTCCTGCTCGGCGAACGGATCGGCTGGCGGCGGTGGCTCGCCGTTCTCATCGGCTTCGTCGGCGTGGTGATCGCGCTTCGCCCCTCGTCGGAAATGCTCGCATGGCCCTCCGTCTTCGGCCTTGTCGGCAGCCTCTCCTTCGCGCTCACCCTCGTCCTGAACCGCCGGCTGCGCGCCACGACCGATGCGACACTCGTCACCTGGCAGACGACTGCCGGCCTGGTCGCCGGGATTTTCCTCAGCGTCGGCCACTGGAGCCCGTTCAATGTCGGCGAATTGCTGGCGCTGCTGCTGCTCGGCGTCGTCGCCTGCATCGCGCATCTCCTGATCACCCGCTCATTGAAGCTCGCGCCGGCTTCCGTGCTGGCGCCGCTGCAATATACGCTGCTGGTCTGGGCGGTCATTCTCGGCTGGCTGTTTTTCGGCGACCTGCCGGATGTGCAGACCTGGATCGGCGCCGGTATCATCGTCATTGCCGGGCTGTTCATCTTCCACCGCGGTAACCTGAAACAGGACGCGGAACCGGTCGTGCCGACCGATTCCAGCCACGGTTAGGCCGCACCCGTCCGGCGGGCGATCATGGCCTCGACGGCCGAGAGCCCATCATAGATCAGCACGGCCAGCGCCCCGACGATCAGGCCGCCCTGCAGCACGAAGGCAAGGTTGTTGGACTGCAGCCCGGCGATGATCACCTCGCCAAGCGTCTTTGCCGCGACCGTCGAGCCGATCGTCGCTGTGGCCAGGCTGATCACCACCGAAAGTCTGATGCCGGCGACAACCACCGGCAGGGACAACGGCAGCTCAACCTGAATGAGCCGCTGCAAAGGGGTCATGCCGGAACCGCGCGCCGCCTCCATCACCGACCGCGGCAGGTTGGTGAGCGCCGTCAGCGTATTCTCGAAGATCGGCAGAAGGCCGTAGAGAAAAAGCGCAATCAGCGTCGGTTTCTCACCGAAGCCGACGGCCGGAACGGCAAGTGCCAGCACCGCGACCGGCGGAAACGTCTGGCCGATATTCACCAGGCTGCGGGACAGCGCCAGAAATTCGGCTCCGAACGGTCTTGTAACAAGGATCGCCAGAAGCACGGCAATGATCGTCGCGGCCAGCGTTGCGATAAGGACCGTCCGCAAATGCAGCAGCGTCAGGCTGAGCAGGCTACCCTGATTGTAGATCGCCGGCGCGTTCGGCTGGACGAGGGGCTTCAACAGCGGCTCGAAACTTCCCGGCGACACCAGGAAGGCGATCAGCACGAGAAGCAGAAGACCGCGCAGGATGGCCGGCACCCAAGCCCTCATCGCGGCCTCGCGGCGCGCTTGAGGATCGCGTCGAGGGTCACCCGACCCATTGGAACTCCGTTCCTGGAGATCACCGGAAGCGCATCCCGGCCGCTCCAGATCAGATCGGCGAGCGCTTCCTGCTGGCTCCTGTCCTCGCGGATCGGCTCGCCTTCCGCCTCGCCCGGCTCCGCCGCCGCTCCGGTCTTTGCGATCGACAGCAGTCGGAACGGCCGCTCCGCGTCGCCGATCAGCGTTTCGACGAAGGGCGTGGCCGGCGCCCGCACCAGTTCGGCCGGCGGCCCGTATTGCACCACCCTGCCCTTGTCCATCACCGCGATCTTGTCGGCGAGATGAAAGGCCTCGTTCATGTCGTGGGTGACGAGCACGATGGTCGTACCGAAATGTTTCTGGATCGCCAGCAGATCCTCCTGCGCCTTGGCGCGGATGATCGGGTCGAGTGCCCCGAAGGGCTCGTCCATCAACAGCACATTCGGTTCGGCGGCTAACGCCCGTGCCACCCCGACGCGCTGCTGCTGGCCGCCGGAAAGCTCGTGCGGATAACGCGGCCCGAACGTCTTCGGATCGAGCTGGAAGAGCGTCAGCAATTCCTTGACCTTGGCGTCGGTGCGGGCCTTCGTCCAGCCGAGCAGGCCAGGCACTGTCGCAATGTTCTGCGCCACCGTCCGGTGCGGGAAAAGCCCGTGGCCTTGGATGGCGTAGCCGATCCGACGCCGCAACTCGTAGCCCGGTATCGACCGGTTGTCCTCGCCGTCGAGCCGGATGGCGCCCTCGCTCGCCTCCACCAGCCGGTTGATCATCCGGATCAGCGTCGTCTTGCCCGAACCGGACGTGCCGACGACGACCGTGACGGTGCGCGGCTCGATTACCATCGAGACGTTGTCGACGACGGTAACACCGTCATAGCGCTTGGTAATGGCGTCGATCTCGATCATGCGGATCTGGCTCCGTTGGGGACGCGGGAGTTCATTTCGACCAGCGCATCGAGGACGACAGCTGAGGCAAAGGCGAGCGCCACGGTCGGTACAGCGCCGAGCAGTACCAGGTCCATCGCCGTCTGGCCGATACCCTGGAAGACGAAGACGCCGAAACCACCGCCGCCGATCAGCGCGGCAATCGTCGCCATGCCGATATTCTGGACGAGCACGATGCGGATCGCCGTCAAAATGACCGGCAGCGCCAACGGGAACTCGACCTTGAACAGTCGCTGGCGGCCGGTCATGCCGATACCGCGGGCGGCATCATTGGCGGCGCGCGGCACGCCGGCAAGTCCGACGACGGTATTGGCAACGACAGGCAGCAGCGAATAGAGGAACAGCGCCACGAAGGCTGGGGCTCCCCCGATGCCGCGGATGCCGAGCGCCGCAGCCCCCGGTACATTGGCGGCGATCCAGCCGAGCGGCGCGATCAACAGGCCGAAAAGCGCGATCGACGGGATGGTCTGGACGAGGTTCAGCGTGTTGAGCACGCCGTCCCTGAGAGGTGCCACCCGATGACAGAGAATACCGAGCGGCAACCCCACCAGGACGGCAGCAAACAGCGAGCCAAGCGCCAGTTCCACATGCTTGCCCGCCTCGACCCAGAATACGTCGGCGCGGCCGGAATATTCCTTCATGATCGACAGCCCGTCCCAGCTCCCTGACATCAGCAGCGCGCCAGCGCCGAGCGCCGCCAGGACCAGAAACAGCACCCGCATTGCCGGCGGCGGATCGAGCCGCGTGATCGCATCGGCTGCCAGAAGCGCGAAGGCGAACAGCAGTATCCAGAAGCCTGAGGCGGGTGAGACGCGGGCATAGGTATTGCCGGCCGGTGTCAGGAATGTCGCCGCGTATCCGATCGAAAGCGTCAGTGCCGTCAGCGCCGCGACGGCGGCAATCAGCTTGATCCAGGGAGACGTGCGAAAGAGTGCAGCTGTGATCGCGACAACCAGCACGCCGACCAGACCCCAGCCAGCCCAGGCCGGCAGTGACTGGAGCATCGACTCCGCCTGTCCCTGCACGATGCGGTTGGGCTTGAGCGTCGCGAAGGACGACCAGAGCACGCCATAGGCGGCAAGAAGGGCTATGACGATGCCGAGCTTGTCGAACCGAACTCTCAAACCGCCCCCCGCCTTACGACCGATGAAAAAGCCGGGCGTTCGAGCGCCCGGCCCATGTTGACACGAAACTGCGCCGAAAAGGAATTACTTCAGGAAGCCATTCTTCTTGAGAAAGTCCTCGGCAACCGCCTTGGCCGGCTCGCCGCCGACCTGCACACGTCCGTTGAGGTCCTGCAGAGTGACGAGGTCGAGCTTGGCGAAGACCGGCTTCAGCACCGCCTCGATGGTCGGGTTTTTCTTGAGCGCCTCTTCGCGGATGATCGGGGTTGGCTGGTAGACCGGCTGAACGCCCTTGTCGTCTTCGAGAACCACAAGGCCGGAAGGCGCAATGCCGCCGTCAGTGCCGTAGACCATGGCAGCATTCGCATTATTGGTCTTATTGGCGGCAGCGGCGATGGTTGCCGCCGTATCGCCGCCGGAGAGCGTGATCAGCTGGTCGGGCTTCAGCTTGAAGCCGTAGGTCGTCTGGAAGGCCGGCAGGGCTGCAGCCGAGTTGACGAATTCCGACGATGCCGCCAGCACGATCTTGCCGCCGCCGGCGACATATTTGCCGAAATCGGTCAGCGTCTTCAGCTTGTTGGCATCGGCAACGTCCTTGCGGACGGCGATCGCCCAGGTGTTGTTGGCCGAAGACGGCGTCAACCAGACGATCTTGTTGGCGTCGTAATCGAGCTTCTTGACCGCTTCATAGGCCTTCTGCGGGTTCTTCCAAGCCGGATCGTCGCCCTTCTCGAAGAAGAAGGCGCCATTGCCGGTATATTCCGGATAGATGTCGATCTCGCCGGCGGTGATTGCCTTGCGCACGACCGGCGTCGCACCGAGCTGGATGCGGTCCGTGGCGTGGATGTTGTTGGCCTTCAGCATCGCAAGGATGATATTGCCCAGCACGCCCCCTTCGGTATCGATCTTGGACGAGACGACGACCTGGGCATTCGCCATGGTGGCCGAAACGCCAAGCGCGAAAGCAATGCCTAAAAGCTTCTTTTTCAAAGACATGACAGAATTTCCCTCCGGATCGCCAGTCACCACCTCGTTTGACTTGGCCTGGAACACATAAAAGCCAACCTTATGTAGGGCGACTTATGGAATGTGCGAGTTCTGGAAGGGCGCACCGGGCAATATTTTGTGCGGTGCATTTTTACACGCCGATCGACCTAGCTCATAAGATCTGTGGCCGCAATTCAGCCACCGATCTCATTGGCGGTGCCAACCTCACGATCAAGCCCTCGTTTGCCTTGTTTTCAGGCTTGCGAGACGCGGATCAGATGTTTCTCGCCCGAGCGAAGGACGTGATCTCGCATCAGGCGCTCGGCGAGGTCGGGATCGCGGTTTGCGATCGCATTGGCAATGGCTTCATGCTCCTCGACCGCCAGAAAACGCTCCCGCTCCTCCGACAGCACGCTGAGACGGGCTGTATGGGTGTAGATGCTCTGGCCGCCTTGCAGGCGACGCAGATAGCCGCAGCCGGACGCTTCATGGATGACGTTGTGGAAGCGCTCGTTGAGGGCGATGAGTTGCAGCACGTCGACCGTCTGGAGGCCGGCCCGCATCTCGACGATCAGTTCGCGCATCAGGGCTACATCCTCGTCCTTCACCCGCTTGGCGGCCTGGCGAGAAATCATGCTCTCGAGTGCTGCACGCGCCAGCATCATCTCCTCCGCCTGACCGGCATTGAAGGTGACATAGATACCGCGGCGAGGCTCCGACCGTACCAGCCCTTCGGCCTCGAGCACGCGCAAAGCCTCCTTCAGCGGTGTCGTGCTTATGCCGAGCTGGCCCGCGAGGTGGCGCTCGTTCAGCTTCTCGCCGCTCTTCAGCCGGCCGGAAAGAATGGCATCGCGTACCAGCCCGTAAACGTGGTCGCGCAGGCTTTTCAGAAAAACCGGCGCCACCGGCAGAAGCGCGTTATCAATCCCCATCCGCGTCCTCCACCTTGTTCCTGGTGCCGATCTACCATCTGAAATTTGATATATCAATTTAAAACGAGCGTGTTTAAGTTGACGCCGGGCGGGAGGAGCTCGTCCCCGGGATCGAAACAGAATCGCTCCCGGAACGATGGCAGGATTTCTGGAAGAGCAAGCATGACTAAGGAAGCAGCCGATCTCCGCAGCGCCCGTTGGTTCGCGCCGGATGATCTCCGTTCGTCGGGACACCGCTCCCGAATGATGCAGATGGGTTTTGACGAGAAAGATTGGGGCAAGAAACCGATCATCGCCATCCTCAATACCTGGTCCGACCTCAACGCCTGCCACGCCCATTTCAAGGATCGCGTCGAACACGTGAAGCGCGGCGTGCTTCAGGCCGGCGGCTTCCCGGTCGAACTTCCGGTCCAGTCGCTGTCCGAAAGCGCACTGAAGCCGACATCGATGCTCTATCGCAACTTCCTCGCCATGGAGGCCGAGGAATTGTTGCGCGCCCATCCGGTCGACGGGGCGGTGCTGATGGGCGGCTGCGACAAGACCACGCCGGCCCTCGTCATGGGTGCGATCAGCGCCGGTTTCCCGATGATCTTCCTGCCGGCCGGCCCGATGCTGCGCGGCAATTACAAGGGCGAATGGCTGGGCTCCGGCTCGGATGCCTGGAAATACTGGGACGAGCGCCGCGCCGGCACGATTTCCGAAGAACAATGGACTGGCGTCGAGGAAGGCATTGCCCGCTCCTACGGCCATTGCATGACCTTCGGCACCGCAAGCACCATGACCGCGATTACCGAGGCGCTCGGCCTCACCCTCCCCGGTGCAAGCTCGATTCCCGCCGCGGACGTCAATCATATCCGCATGAGCACGCGCTGCGGCCGCCGGATCGTCGAAATGGTCTGGGACGAGCTGACACCTGACAAGATCATCACGCCGGATGCAGTCCACAATGCGACGACGGTCGCCATGGCGACGGGCTGTTCCACCAACGCGGTCGTGCATCTACTGTCGATGGCTCGCCGCGCCGGCGTGCCGCTGACGCTGGACGATCTGGACAAGGCGGGACGCACGACGCCTGTTGTCGCCAACATCCGTCCATCCGGCGACAAATATCTGATGGAAGACTTCTATTACGCCGGGGGCCTGCGCGCCCTGATGTCGGAGATCAAGGATCTCCTGAAACTCGATGCCATGACCGTCAGCGGCTACCCGCTCGGCGAGACGCTGAAAGGCGCCGAAGTCTACAACAGCGACGTCATCCGCCCGCTGTCGAACCCGATCTATCATGAGGGTTCGCTGGCGGTCCTCAGGGGCAACCTCGCCCCGGACGGCTGCGTCATGAAGCCTTCCGCCTGCGAGCCTCGGCTGCGGGTGCACGAAGGCCCTGCCCTCGTCTTCGACAGTTATCCCGAAATGAAGGCGATGATCGACCGCGAGGACCTCGACGTCACCGCCGATCACGTCCTGATCCTGCGCAATGCAGGCCCGAAGGGCGGACCCGGCATGCCGGAATGGGGCATGCTGCCGATCCCGAAGAAGATCCTCAAACAGGGTTATCGCGACATGCTGCGCATTTCCGATGCCCGCATGTCCGGCACGAGCTACGGCGCCTGCATCCTGCATGTGGCGCCTGAAGCCCATATCGGCGGCCCACTGTCGCTGGTGCGCACCGGCGACATCATCCGCGTCGACCTGCCGAACCGCTCGATCGACATGCTGGTAGACGAGGAAACGCTTGCCAAGCGCCGCGCCGAATGGGTGGCGCCCGCCGACAAGTACGAACGCGGCTATGGCTGGATGTTCTCCAAGCACATCAAGCAGGCCAACGAGGGCTGCGACTTCGACTTCCTCGAACGGGAGTTCGGCGCCACCGCCGGCGAGCCCGATATTTTCTGATTCCGGTATTTCCGAGTGGAGACCCCATGACCGACTACGTTCTTTCCGACACCACGCGCCAGAAATACGAGGGCATCAGCTGCGCGACGATCTGCACCGCGCTCTTCAAGCGCGGCCTGCGCAACCAGTTCATCCAGGATGTCCGGCCACTTTCCCAAAAGCCTAAGAACATGGTCGGCCAGGCCTTCACATTGCGCTACATCCCGGCGCGCGAAGACCTGAACCCGCTCTCGGTGTTCCAGAACCCGGAGCATCCGCAGCGTGCCGCCGTCGAGCGATGCCCACCCGGCCATGTCATGGTCATGGACAGCCGCAAGGATCCCCGCGCGGCCTCCGCCGGCTCCATCCTAGTCTCGCGCCTGATGGTGCGCGGTGTCGCCGGCGTCGTCACCGACGGCGGTTTTCGCGACAGCCCCGAGATCGCCGAACTCGGCATCCGTACCTACCACAACCGCCCCTCCGCCCCGACCAATCTCACCCTGCACCAGGCACTCGACATCAACGTGCCCATCGGCTGCGGCGACGTCGCCGTCTGGCCGGGCGACGTGGTGGTCGGAGACAACGAGGGGGTCGTCATCATCCCCGCGCTCATCGCCGACGAAATCGCCGATGAGGTGATCGAAATGACTGCGTTCGAGGATTTCGTGACCGAGGAAGTCCTGAACGGCCGCTCGATCATCGGCCTCTATCCGGCGACCAAGGAAGAGACCAAGACCGATTTCGCCCGCTGGCGTCAGGCGAAGGGCCGCTGAGGCGACATCTGGCCGATATCCCGCCGCCTATGAACCCGCCGCCATTTCGCGCAGGTCCTTGAAAAGCACGTTCTGGTCGGAGAGGTACTTGGCAAAGATCGGCAGGCTGGCCCCGCCGATCGCCCGCGCCTGGGAGCCGACCATTCCCTCGATGATATCGGGGATGATGACGCCCTGAAGGTCGAGCCGTGTCACCGCGTCGATGGTGGCGGCGACGATCCGTTGCCTGACCCAGGCCGGAAAACCGCCGTCGATCACGGCAGCGCCGAAGTCGATGATCGAGGCTGCCGCAACGATCGCCTGGGCAAGGGCGTCGGCTGTTTGCCGGATCCACAGATCGAGCGGCTCTCCGAAATCGATCCAGTCATCGGCGGAATACCAGAGCGGCTGCGGATCGACGTTCCGCTCCTTCAGGAGATTCTCCAGAACGAAGATCGAGGCGATGTCGAGCAACTGGCGTGTCTCGCCATCGCCACCACGCACGGGAAGCGGCCCGACAGCGCCCGCGGTCCCGGTCCGGCCGGAAAAGATCGCCGAATTCAGGACGATCCCGCCGCCGATGAACGATCCGATGAAGAAATACACGAAATCCGGATAGGAGGGGCCAACGCCGAACACGAGTTCTGCGCCGCAGGCGCTTGTCGCGTCGTTCTGCAGGTAGACCGCGTGCTGGACCTTGCTCGCGATTTCAGCCTGCAGATCGAACCCGCGCCAGACCTCCATCGCTCCTTGCGGCGCACCCACCTCCTCGGCCCAGTTCCAGAGTTCGAATGGCGCGGCAATGCCGATCCCGGCGATACGGCCGCGCTGCACCTCGGTCAGCTGGCCTTCGAGCCGCGCAATGCCGGACGTGATGATCTCGATGATCTTTCCGGGGAGCGGATAGGCGTAGGATTCGTGATATTGCAGCCGGATGCGGCCGACGAAATCCATCAGCACCAGGTCGGCGCTGCGCCGGCCGATCTTCACGCCGAACGAATAGACCGCATCCGGATTGAGTCGCATCGGCACCGAAGGCTGCCCCACCCGGCCACGCACCGGTTCCCCGCGCAACAGAAGGCCGTCCTTTTCGAGCGCCCGCATGATGACCGAGACGGTCTGGGCCGAAAGCCCGCTGCGCCGGGTGATATCCGCCTTCGACATGGAGCCGTTCAGCCGCACGAGCGAAAGCACGAGCCGCTCGTTATAGGCCCTGACCCGCACCTGATTTGAGCCGCCGGTGAAATTGCCCAGCAGCGCATGGCCTTGCGCCACGCTATCCGAAACTGACATGGCTCTTCCTCCCAGAAGCGTGGAATCGACAGGAGCACCTCATTCGGGAACGCAAGGTATCCTTTTGAAATCCCGAGTTAAACCCCAAGGCACGCCGCACACAGATCGCCAGATTCTGAACCTCCACTTCGGCAAACTATGGCATGAGAAATAAATAATTCAATCGGAATTAATTATTGACAGGCTATTTCAACTCGTTCTTAATTAGGGTGCAAGGGCACAGGACGGCTTGGAGGAGACGCCTGTCGAACTCGGTGGCACCGGTGTCCGAACGTTGGTCCGCATGGCGGACAGTCTTAACTCTGGGAGGAGACCATGAAGAAATCCGTATTGTCCGCCGCATTCGGCGCCCTGGTCCTGGGCGTTGCGTTTTCCGCCCCTGCGCAGGCCGCAGGCGTATCCGCCTGCCTGATCACCAAGACCGACACCAATCCCTTCTTCGTCAAGATGAAGGAAGGTGCGACGGCCAAGGCCAAGGAACTCGGCGTGACGCTGAAGTCCTATGCCGGCAAGATCGACGGTGACAGCGAAAGCCAGGTTGCGGCCATCGAAAGCTGCGTCGCCGACGGCGCCAAGGGCATTCTGATCACCGCATCCGACACCAAGGGCATCGTGCCGACCGTCAAGAAGGCCCGCGATGCCGGCGTCCTGGTGATCGCGCTCGACACTCCGCTCGATCCGATCAGCGCCGCCGATGCCACGTTCGCGACCGACAACCTTCTCGCCGGCAAGCTGATCGGCCAGTGGGCAAAGGAAACCATGGGCGACAAGGCCAAGGATGCCAAGGTCGGCTTCCTTGACCTGACCCCGGATCAGCCGACGGTCGACGTTTTGCGCGACCAGGGCTTCATGATCGGCTTTGGCATCGATCCCAAGAACCCGGACAAGATCGGTGACGAAACCGACAAGCGCATCGTCGGCCACGACGTGACCAACGGCAACGAGGAAGGCGGCCGCAAGGCCATGGAAAACCTTCTCCAGAAGGATTCCGGCATCAACGTCATCCACACGATCAACGAGCCCTCCGCCGTCGGCGCCTATCAGGCCCTGAAGGCCGTCGGCATGGAAAAGAACGTGTTGATCGTCTCGGTTGACGGCGGTTGCCCGGGCGTCAAGTCGGTCAAGGAAGGCGTGATCGGCGCCACCTCGCAGCAATATCCGCTGCTGATGGCATCGCTCGGCATCGAGGCGATCAAGAAGTTCGCCGACACCAAGGAAAAGCCGAAGCCGACCGAAGGCAAGTCCTTCTTCGACACCGGCGTTGCGCTCGTCACCGACAAGCCGGTCCCCGGCGTCAAGTCGATCGACGTCAAGGAAGGTACGGCCAAGTGCTGGGGTTGATCCTCACCATATAGCCCAATCCCGGCCGGGGGCTGACATCCCCGGCCATTCTCGACCAATGATGCGCCGCTGGGGCAATAACCGGCGAAGACCGGGCAGACCCAACGGACGGTTCCTGCGCATTCGGCGCGCGGAGGAGGAAACATGAGCGAAACCCAGGAATTCGAGCGTGTTCTCGACGGCAGCGACAAGAGCGTTGCCTCGTTCGAGAGCCAGGACGTCTCTCTCTTAAAACGCGCGCAGCATTTTCTGCACTCGACACCCGCTGCGGTGCCGCTGATCGTGCTGATCCTGTCCATCATCATCTTCGGCGTGGCCATCGGCGGGCGATTCTTCTCGTCCTACACGCTGACGCTGATCCTCCAGCAGATCGCGGTGGTCGGCATTCTCGGCGCAGCCCAGACGCTGATCATCCTCACCGCCGGCATCGATCTCTCGATCGGGGTGGTGATGGTGATATCGGCCGTCATCATGGGCAATTTCGCCGTGACCTACGGCATGCCCACCGGCATCGCGATCCTCGTCGGCCTGATCACCGGCGGCGCCTGCGGCTTTTTCAACGGGTTCCTCGTTGCGGTCATGCGGTTGCCGCCGTTCATCGTGACGCTCGGCTCCTGGAACATCATCATGGCGACGAATTTTATCTATTCCGCCAACGAGACGATCCGCGACAGCGACGTGGATGAAAAGGCACCGCTTCTCCATCTCTTCGCGCTCAATTTCAAGATCGGCAGCGCCATCCTGACGCTTGGCGTCATCGCCATGGTCCTGCTGGTGGCGGTGCTCTGGTACATTCTCAACCATACGGCCTGGGGAAGGCATGTCTACGCCGTCGGTGACGACCCGGAAGCTGCAAAACTCTCCGGCATCCAGACCCGCAAGGTTCTGCTCAGCGTCTACACGATCGCGGGGGTCATCGCCGCCTTCGCAGCCTGGGTGTCGATCGGCCGCAATGGCTCGATCTCGCCTTCCTCGGCAGTGACCGACTTCAACCTGCAGGCGATCACCGCGACGGTGATCGGCGGCATCTCGCTGTTCGGCGGCCGCGGCTCCATCCTCGGCACGCTGTTCGGGGCCATGCTCGTCGGCGTCATGTCGATGGGGCTCAACATGCTCGGCGCCGATCCCCAATGGAAAGTCATGCTGACCGGCTGGCTCATCATCGCCGCCGTCGCAATCGATCAGTGGATCAGAAAGGTCTCGGTGTAATCATGAGCGTCGAACCCATTCTCACAGCCCGTGGCCTGGTCAAGCGTTACGGACGCGTGACCGCTCTCGACAATGCCGACTTCGATCTCTACCCCGGTGAAATCCTCGCCGTCATCGGCGACAACGGCGCCGGCAAGTCCTCGCTGATCAAGGCGATATCAGGTGCGGTGCGGCCCGACGAAGGCGAAATCACGCTCGAAGGCCGGCCGGTGCAGTTCAAGTCGCCGCTCGAAGCCCGCGATGCAGGCATCGAGACCGTCTACCAGAACCTCGCGCTCTCGCCTGCCCTGTCCATCGCCGACAACATGTTTCTCGGTCGCGAAATCCGCAAACCGGGCGTGCTTGGACAGTGGTTCCGCATGCTCGACCGGCCGACGATGGAAAAGCAGGCTCGGGACAAGCTGACCGAACTCGGGCTGATGACGATCCAGAACATCAACCAGGCAGTGGAAACCCTGTCCGGGGGCCAGCGCCAGGGCGTCGCGGTGGCACGTGCTGCAGCCTTCGGTTCCAAGGTGATCATCCTCGACGAACCGACTGCAGCGCTCGGCGTCAAGGAAAGCCGGAAGGTTCTGGAACTGATCCTCGACGTGCGCTCGCGCGGCATCCCGATCGTGCTCATCTCGCACAATATGCCGCATGTGTTCGAAGTGGCCGACCGCATCCACATCCATCGGCTTGGACGACGGCTGACCGTGATCGATCCGAAGGAATACACGATGTCCGACGCGGTCGCCTTCATGACCGGCGCCAAGGCCCCCGCCCAGCCCGTCGCGGCGTAACAATCGCCCCGACCAAGCTGCTGTTGGAGCAGCTTTCGATCGCCTGGCCCCAAGCGATACAGGCGATCGGGTAACTCACTATAATATCCCGCCGCCCTCTCCCACCGCGGCCCGCTCGCGGGAGAGGACGACGGCATTGTGCTGCGGACCTATAGAAGCAGCCTCTCCCCTGGCCGGCTCGACCGCGCCCTTCCCCAACACGATCAACCGCCTGCCATTCCGGAATGCATCGAAGGATGATGCCGATCACCCGGGTGATATCGGTCTTCCCGCCGATCGCTCGATCGGCGATCCTTGTCGCTATAACGATCTCGATAGAAAATTCCCGACAGCAAAAACAAAGAGAATTTTATATTCCATTCCGTTTCGCAACCTTGCTGTCGAGGCATGACCGCCCCGCTGGCAAATCAGGCGTATTTCTAAGGCCTTATCGCCTGCTGTTCATTACATTCCGCACCAATGCGCATAGGAAATCCGCTATCGAAATGAAGCGAAGATGGCATCAGCCTGTTGAAAACAATCGACACGAATAAAAAATTTCCATACTTAATTGACAGGGCGGAATTATCTAATAGGTTGTTAACGCTCAAGGGGTGAGGAGTGGTGCTGGAACCGGCTCATGAAGAAACGCGAAAAACTCTTCATTTTTGATATTGGCGGAGTGTTCGTGAAGCTCGATCCGGCTTCCCGCGACCGGGCGGTATCGAAACCCGGCGGAGCAGGCCCGTCCCTGCGATACGGCGACGTTCCGGAAGCGATCTTCCGCGATTTCCGGCTGGGGCGATTGGCGGAACGCGATTACGTGCAGGCGCTGGCCAGGATATTCGATGTGCCGCACGAAAGCATCTACGAAGCCGAACATGCCTATGTTGCCGAAGGTTTTCAGGACTTCATCGAGTTTGTCCGCAGGCTCCGGGAAAACCATCGGGTCGTTTGCCTCAGCAACAATCAGGCGATCCATTGGCGCCATATCACCGATAACCTTCTTGGCGCAGGTTATTTCGACCGTGAATACCTTTCCCATGAAATGGGCCTTGAGAAACCGGACCGGGCGATTTTCGAGGCAATATCACAGGCGGAGGGATGTTCGGAAAAGGACGTCTTCTTCATCGACGACATGGAGGAAAATGTTTTGTCGGCTCGCGAAATCGGATGGCAGCATTGCATCGTCCATCGCGATCCGGCGGAAACAGCCAAACTGCTCGTGGCGCTCGCCGCGGAGCAGACCTTGAATTGACGAGTACGGAGTTTCGGCATGGCTCGAATGACCCTCAGCGGCATCAAGAAAAACTTCAAATCCGTCGACGTGCTGCACGGGATCGACCTCGAGATTTCCGACAGGGAGTTCGTCGTTTTCGTCGGCCCGTCCGGATGCGGAAAATCCACATTGCTGCGATTGATCGCCGGCCTCGACACGATCAGCGCGGGTGAGTTCCATCTCGACGACCGCCGGATGAACGACGTCGCCCCCTCACGCCGCGGCATCGCCATGGTCTTCCAGTCCTACGCTCTCTATCCGCATATGGATGTCTACGAGAACATGGCTTTTGGCGCCCGGCTGATGGGGCTTGAGAAGGACGAGGTCGAAAAGCGCATCGACGAAGCCTCCAAGATGCTGCGGCTCGACCCGCTGTTGAAGCGCAAGCCGCGGGAACTGTCCGGCGGCCAGCGCCAGCGTGTCGCGATCGGCCGCGCGCTGGTCAGAAAACCGAAAGTCCTGCTTCTCGACGAGCCGCTGTCCAACCTGGATGCGGCGCTGCGCTCCGACGTGCGCCTGGAAATCGCAAGGCTTCACCGGGAAATCGGCGGCACCACCATCTACGTAACCCACGACCAGGTCGAAGCCATGACGCTTGCCGACCGGATCGTGGTCATGAACAACGGCAAGGTGGAACAGTTCGGCAGTCCGCGGGAACTCTACGAGAGGCCCGCGAATACCTTCGTCGCGACCTTCATCGGCTCGCCGCGCATGTCGCTTCTCGATGTCGAGCGAAACGGCAATCATTTGGCGCTTGCGGGATCGGGTGCGGTCAGCACCTCCCGCCTCCCCCATTCGGGCGAACGGGACCTGGTCATCGGCGTCCGGCCGGATGCGATGACGGTCTCCACCGACAAGGACACAGAGGGTTTCAAGGGCAGCGTCGTCTACACGGAATACCTGGGCGAGAACACCTATGTGTATGTGCGCCTCGGCGACGGTACGCTGGTCGGCATCCGGTCCTCGGCCTCGGTCGACCTGCCTCCGGACACGCCGGTCGTCATCACGGTCGCTTCAGAGCAAATCCACTATTTCAGCCGAGCAACAAGGGAGAGGTTGGCGGCCTGAGAGCACTTTTCGTCTCCTATAAATACCAAGAGGATGGAACCGGATGAAAAAGCTAGTTAGCAGCACGATAATAGCCCTGGGAGCCCTGGCGATGGCTTTGCCGGCAATGGCGCAGGAATTGACCTTCTGGAGCTGGCGCCAGGAAGACAAGGCCCAGTACGAAAAGTTCATCGACGTTTTCGAGGCGAAGAACCCGGGTATCACGGTGAAGTTCGAGACGTTCGAAGCGACGAACTACAACACCATCCTGTCGACAGCACTTGCCGGCGGTTCGGGACCGGACCTGATGTTCACCCGCACCTATGGCGGCATGGAAACGGTCGCAAGCGGCGGTTATCTTCTGGCTCTCGACAAGACCAATGTCCCGGCGCTCTCGACGTTCACCGCGCCGGCGCTTGCTTCGGAAACGATGCGTTCGAACAAGACCACCTACGCCGTTCCCTTTGCCAGCCAGACCATGCTGGTCATCTACAACAAGGACATCTTCGACAAGAACGGCCTGAGCGAGCCGCAGAGCTGGGATGACTTCATCAAGGCATCCGAAAAGCTGAAGGCTGCCGGCGTCATGCCGTTTGCCAACGGCACGGCGACCGCCTGGCAGAACGAAGTCGTGGTCGGCGGCCTTGTTTCCTCGATCATGGGCCGCGGCTTCTACGACGACCTGATGGCCGGCAAGGCCGACTTCACCGACAAGCGTTATGTCGGGGCGCTTACCAAGCTCAAGGAAATCACCAAATATTTCCCGGACGGCTTCATCGGCCTTGACTACGCCTCCGCTCAGCAGCTCTTCTCCTCCGGCATGGCCGGCATGTTCGTCGGCGGTTCCTACGAGCTTGCCAACTTCAAGAAGCAGAACCCCAACATGAAGATGGGCATCTTCGCGGCTCCCGGCCTGAAGGCCGAGGACGAGAAGCTCGTCGCCCTCTATTTCGACGGCGGTTATGCGGCCAATGCCAAGGGCAAGAACCAGGCAGCCGCAGTCAAGTTCCTGAACTTCCTCGCCAGCCAGGAATTCGGCCAGATGTTCGCCAACGACCTGAACAACATCTCGGCGGTACCGGGTGTCACGTTCAAGGAACCGCTGCTTGGTGAAGTGGCCGACCTCAACAAGCACTCGATCCCCTACCTGATGTTGGTCCACTTCCGTTACGGCGAGCCGTCGGGTTCGGTCCTGCTGCAGAGCGAGATCCAGAAGCTGCTCGGCGGCAAGGCGACGAACATGCCGGCCCATGCCGGAGGAGAAGAGCTGCTGAGCGGAGGCGTAGTCAAGGCCGATGAAGCCGTCCGGGAAATATTTGGTGATTTCCTTGAGCTTGGTAAGCGCCCCGACATAACGCTTGTCGGTGAAGTCGGCCCCGGAAGTGGTCGGCAAGAACCTGACGACCGGCCTTGCGGCCTGGTACGCCCCGTTCAAGAAGTGACCCCAAGCGGCGGGGCGGCTTGGAAGTCGCCCTGCCTCAAACCTCAAGAGAGTTGTGATGCCCGGATCGCCCAGGCAGCCGCAGTCAAGTTCCTGAGCCAGCCAGGAATTCGGCCAGATGTTCGCCAACGACCTGAACAACATCTCGGCGGTACCGGGTGTCACGTTCAAGGAACCGCTGCTTGGTGAAGTGGCCGACCTCAACAAGCACTCGATCCCCTACCTGATGTTGGTCCACTTCCGTTACGGCGAGCCGTCGGGTTCGGTCCTGCTGCAGAGCGAGATCCAGAAGCTGCTCGGCGGCAAGGCGACCCCGGAAGTGGTCGGCAAGAACCTGACGACCGGCCTTGCGGCCTGGTACGCCCCGTTCAAGAAGTGACCCCAAGCGGCGGGGCGGCTTGGAAGTCGCCCTGCCTCAAACCTCAAGAGAGTTGTGATGCCCGGATCGCCCCTTGTTTCGCGAAGGCTCTGGATTTCGGTGTTGATCGTGCCGCCGCTTGCCTTCGTGGCGCTGTTTGTCGTCTACCCGATCATTTCCGCGTTCGCCTATGCCTTCTTCCATTGGAACGGGCTGGCGCGCGGTGAATTCGTGGGCTTCGCCAACTTCTACAAGGTCCTGTTCACGCAGCCCTATGCCGACTGGACCGTCAACGCGTTCCTCCACAACGTCTGGGTCTTCTTCGCTCTGATGGTGCTGCAGAACGGCCTCGGCTTCCTGCTCGCCTATTGCCTCTGGCGCGAATTGCCGGGTGCGGCCTTCCACCGGATTTCCGTCTTCCTGCCGGTCGTGCTGTCGACCATCATCGTCGGTTTCCTTTGGAAGCTCTTCCTCCATCCGCTCTTCGGCGTGGTCAACATCTCGTTCCGCGGACTGGGCCTTGGCGGACTTGCCCAGCCCTGGCTGGGGCAGGAGTCCACCGCGCTCTGGTCTCTGATCATCGCCAACGCCTGGCACATGGTGGGTTTCCCGACACTAGTCTTCCTCGCCGGCATGCAGCGCATTCCGGGAGAGATCCTCGACGCCGTGCGCATGGAAACCGAAAGCGAATGGACGAAGATCACCAAGATCGTCTGGCCGCTGGTTGCGCCAAGCGCCACGGTCGTTTTCACGCTTCTTTTCGTCGGCAGCTTCAACTGGTTCGAGATCCCTTACGTGATGGTCGGCCTTGAAGGCTCTCCACACGGCGCGACGGACGTGCTCGGGCTCTATTTCTACCGCACCGCCTTCGGCAACATGTCCGGCTCGGGCCAGGATTTCGGCGCCGGCAGCGCGCTTGCCGTACTGATCTTCGTCTTCATCGCCCTTGTCGCCGGCGTCATCACCTTCAAGCTGAGGGCCAGGGAAATCCAGATATGAGTGCTGCTTCGCAAAGCTATTATGATCGGCGGGGCATGCTCGCTACGCTCGGCAAGGACGGGCTGATCCAGATCATCCTGATCCTGAACACCGTGGTGATGCTGGCTCCCATCGTCATCATGCTGTTTGCCGCGTTCAAGACGAATGCGCAGATCTTCCAGTCGCCGTTCGGTTTGCCGGATTTTTCCAACTTCGCCAACATCACCAAGATCTGGAGCCAGACCAACTTCCTGCGCTATCTCCTGAATTCGGTGATCGTCACCGGTGCGTCGATCGTCGTGATCCTGACGCTCGGGACGATGGCGGCCTATGCCGTCGGTCGCTACAAGTTCCGGGGCTCGAGCTTCGTGCTGATGTTCTTCCTGGCAGGGCTGACGCTTCCGCTGAAGCTCGCGATCATCCCGCTCTTCATCCTGATGCGCGATCTCGGCATCCTGAACACCCAGCTGTCGCTGATCGTCATCTATGTGGCGATGGGCCTGCCGACCACCGTCTTCATCATGACCGGCTTCATCGCCACGCTTCCGAACGAACTCGAGGACGCGGCCCGCATGGACGGTGCCAGCGAACCCAGGATCATGTGGTCCATCATGCTGCCGCTGGTCAGGCCCGCCATGGTGATCGCCGGCATCCAGAACGTGGTGCCGATCTGGAACGACTTCTTCTTCCCGCTGATCTTCATCCAGAAGGACAACCTGAAGACCCTGCCCCAGGGCCTGACGACCTTCATGGGCGAATACACGACCGATTGGGGCGTTCTGTTTGCTGGACTTCTGCTGTCCTCGGCTCCGGTCATCATCGTCTACATCATCCTCTCACGCCAGTTCATCAACGGCATGACGGCAGGAGCCGTGAAGTAGCTCCGACAGCGATGCGGCAAGCCTGAGCTCAGGAATTGCCATTATATGGTAAGGTGAACGCGGATCAGTGTGGTGTTATCCACACCGGATGCGGCTCGCACTCGCAGCACCATAAAACAATCGCAACGTTGCAGTAGCGATTCAGCAAGTTCAGCGGTAAAAGCAGATCCATGAACGACAACGTCATCAAATTCAGACGCCCGGAACCGCCACCGCGAGAGCCAAATCCGCTGTTGCGCAAACTGGCGGTTGTTGCAGCCGTGATCGTGTGCCTTGTTCTGGCCTGGGCGTATTTCCAGTTTCTTGGAAACCCGACCTAATCCCGGTTTCCTGGATGGAACCGGCACTGCATTCTGGACACGCAGTCGCGTTATTGCTTTCGGCTCGCATCTTCAACCCAAAGAGGGGGAATAGGAACGCGATTCGACCATGGCGATAAAAGCCGGTTTGACGTAGCGCTCGATAGCTGTATCTTAGTGGTCCAACAGTCTCAAGAAATGCATGTACAGACAGTCCCCGTAACGATACATATTTCCGACAACAACGCGTAGTTCCGAACAACAATACAATGCTCGAAAATACGACGCTTCAAATCCGGTTGCTCGGTCGCCCCTCGCTTGAGTTGGACGGCGCGATCATCGCGCTGCCGGAAAAGGCGTATTTTCTCTTTGCCGTCGTGGCGATGGCGCCCAGATTCACGGTCGACCGCGAAACGATACGGCGGCTTCTTTGGCCTTCCCATGACTCTGAGAAGCGTGCAAACAGCCTGCGTCAGCTTTTGGCACGCATCGCCAAGGCTGTCGGCCCGGATGCCCCGGCCATCCTTGTCACCGACGAAGAAGCGCTGAGACTCGATTGCGATCCGTCCGAGATCGATCTCCTCGCCTTGATGGCGCCAGGCCCCCTGCGGGAAGAGGACTGGGACCTTGTTCGAGGCGAACTGCTCGAAGCCGTGGAGGCTCCCACCGGCGGCGCGGAAGACTGGCTACTGGACGCACGGCGCAAGGTCGGGGACTGGCGATCGAGCCACATCGAAAGCCTGCTGGCGATATCGTCCCACCAGCAGTCCCCGTCATTGCCCTTGCTTGCCAACCGCCTGATCGAACTGGATGCCTCCCACGAGGGCGCCGCACGAGCGCTGATGAAGTATCACGCAGGCCATGGTGACCTGGCCGCCGCTCGCCAGGCCTATAGCCGGTGCCGGGAACAACTCAGGGCCGATTACGGTACGCCGCCGACGCCGGAGACAATTGGGCTCGCCCATGAACTCGGCATCTTGAGCAGGCCAGGCCCGGACCCCATGCCCATGGCAGAGGAACGTCCAAGGGGTATGATGCCGGCGCAGCCGCGCGTGGTGATCCTGCCGCCTGAATCGATCGTCCAGGACGCACTGGTCCAGCGCCTCGGCAGGGCTCTTTTGGAAGACGTCACGATCGGCCTCAGCCACCAGCGTGTCTTCAAGATCATCGCCGCCCATACGAGCTTCGAACTGCTCAATCGATCCGGCAATCCAAATCAGGACCAATCGGCCCTCAGCGACCTTCAGTTCGATTATTCCGTGTTCGTGACGATCCAGGGCGAAGGGGACGAGATTTTCGCGACCTGCAGGCTGACGAGGGTCGGCACCGGCGAGGTGCTCTGGGCCATCAACCTGCCGCTCGACGTCCAGCAGATGAGAGCGTCTTTCAGCCAGCTGGCGCGGCGTATTTCGATGTCGCTGACCGATGTCATCGAACGGCATGAAATCGCCAGGTCCCTCGATGACGTCGACCCTTCCGCCTACCGCCTCTATCTCGAAGGGAAGAGATATCTGTCCGGCACAGACCTGCAGCATCTGCGCCAGGCGCGCAAATGGTTCAAGTCGGCGGTCAAGCGGTGTGACAGTTTTTCGCCGGCGCATGCCGGAATTTCACGCTCGCTGGGCATGGAATGGCTGGTTCGCGGCATGAAGGACAATGAGTTGCTGGATGTGGCCAATCAATCCGCCCGCGCATCCCGCGATCTCGATCCCGGCAGCGGCCGTGCCTTCCGCGAACTGGGCTTCATCTCGCTTTATCGCCGGCGTTTCGATGAAAGCCTGGACCTTTTCCAGGAGGCTCAGAACCTCAATCCGAGCGATGCGGACGTGTTGGTCGACTATTCGGACGCGCTGTCGCATGCCGGCGACCTGGACAAGGCTCTCGATCTTGGGCTTGCGGCCTTCAAGCTGAACCCGCTGCCGCCGGATCATTACTACTGGATCCTGGGCTCTACGTATTACGTGCGCCAGGAATATTCGAAGGCGATCGATACCATCGACCCGGTCCGCACCAAACACGCCACCGCGCGGCTGCTTGCCGCCAGTCACGCGATGGCCGGCGACATGCCTGCCGCGCGTAAATATGCAGCGATCGTCCGGGAAAACTTCCCGGACTTCCGCAGCGAGGACATCCGTTACTTCGTGCCGGACCGCAATCCGGCCCATGCAGAGCTTCTCATTCATGGCCTCCGGCTGGCCGGCCTGCCGTAAAAAGGCGTGAAAATGCCTGTCACGCTGGAATAACACCCGGTGTGGTCCTTTCTCGATGCAACGCAGCACACGCTGCCTATTAGCGGAGAGAAAGCATGGAAACGAAGTTCAAGACCTCCAAGCCTGCTGAAACCACTGCCTCTGCCCCGACGCTGCGGTTTTCCGCAGCTGCCCAAGCCGTACTCGGCGGCCGGACTGAAATTGCGCCGAACGCGCTCTCTCAGGTCACGCATGCCATGAGATATCAGTAATGAGCCTGGAAGCCCAAGGTGCCGACGGCTGCCTTGGGCTTGACCACCAGCCGCCAAGCAAAAGATCACTCAAGCATCCGGACGAGCCCCCTAAACAAGCCTGTCACGCCCAAGTCACGGTGCCTTTGGTCTCTTCTCCCATAGAGACATTCAGAGAGGACGAGTCGACGGGATGAGTTCCGCACCGCAACCGCTTTTGCAGACCCGGCAGTCGCCCGCCCGATCCCGTTCAGGTTCAGGGTCCCTTGAAATTCGGCAGCCGGAAGTGATGATGCAGCTTCAGTCATCGACGCAGACGATCCAGACATTCGCGGCGTCCCTGACGCGGCGGGAGCAGGGTTTCAGCACGTATCATGACCGGCGCGTTTCGCCGGCGGAAACCTTCGACGCGATCAGCCCGTTTTTTCGAGATCTCGGCATTACCCGGGTCGGCTTCCTGACCGGCCTCGACCGGGTTGGCATTCCCGTCGCCTTTGCGACGCGGCCGAACAGCTACACTCTTTCCGTCTTCCAGGGCAAAGGCGTCGATGCCGATGCGGCGCGCACCTCGGCCGCAATGGAGGCCCTGGAAACGCGGGTCGCGGAAATCGAACCGGCATCGCTGACCTGGGCGACCGTCAACGACGTTGCGGGCTCCGCAGCGGGGATGATCGACCTTCATTCGACCGCACGATGCGTGCCCTCCGAAATCGGCGACGGCCAGATCCCTTGGGTCTCGGGCTTCGACATCCTCTCCGGCAAACAGGTCATGGTGCCCTGGTGGCTCGCCGGCATGGATCACCGAGGTGAACGGCCGGCCGGGTTCGAGCAGTCCAGCGATGGCCTCGCATCCGGAAACACCCACGCCGAGGCGCTCCTGCACGGGTTGTGCGAACTTGTCGAGCGTGATGCCTGGACCCTTGTCCAGCTCAAATCCGAACAGGAACTGAATGCCTGCCTCGTCGATCCGGCAAGTGTTGAGGATGCCCTGCTCGACCTCATGGTGAGCCGCCTTCGCCATGCGGGCATACAGCTCCTTCTCCTCGACATGACGACGGATCTCCAGGTTCCGGCATTCCTGGCCGTGCTCATCCCGGACTCCACGGCCAAGCGGTCGGACCCGCGTTGGAGCCAGATTTGCGGCGGCTGCGGCTGCCATCCCGATCCGGTACGCGCAATGCTGCGCGCCATCACCGAGGCCGCGCAGAGCCGTCTGACTGCGATTGCCGGCAGCCGCGACGACTTTTCGCCCCGGATCTATCAGCATATCCGGGCAGACAACGCTCTCAGCCGCCTGGTTGCCCTGTCGTCGAAAGACCCGCGGCGGGTCCAGTATCGCGAGATCGACGAAACCCGCCACACCATCAACGGCACGATCGACCACATCGTTGGCCGGCTGAAGCTTGCCGGCATCAGGCAGGTCGTTGCGGTTCCCATGCAGGATGCCGGGCTCCCTGTATCGGTCGTCCGCGTCGTCGTTCCAGGCTTGGAAGTTGAACTTTCCGGCCAATATTTGCAGCTCGGTATCCGCGCTGCAAACGTCATAAGGAGGTCACGGCATTGAAAGTCGTTTTTGTCGGACCGAGTCTCGGGTCTTCGACCCGCCAGATGAAGCAACGATTTCCCTCGCTGACTTTCCGTGGACCTGCCGCGCGTGGCGACATTCTGAAGGCGGTCGAGGACGGCGCCAAGGCGATCGCGCTGATCGACGGCTATTTCGGCGAATCCGCCTCCGTATGGCACAAGGAAATTCTTTATGCGCTGAGCTGTGATGTCTCCGTCGGCGGCGGCGCGAGCATGGGAGCTTTGCGCGCTGCCGAATGCGAGGCATTCGGAATGGTCGGCATCGGCAGGATATATTCCGATTACGCCGCCGGCCGGTTGATCGACGACGAAGCCGTCGCACTGATCCACGGCCCCGAGGAACTCGGCTGGATGCCTCTCTCGGTGCCCCGCGTCGACTACGAGGCGACGATCCGCAAGCTTGGACGGATGGGGCTCATCTCGGCTGCCGAACGGGAGAGATTTTTCCTCGCCGCCAATTTCATGCACTACACTGAGCGGACCTATCAGGCCATTCTCGAACGATGCGATTTCAGCGATTCCCAGCGCAGTGCAGTGATCCTTCACGACATCAAACGCCACCAGGTGGAATTGAAGCGTGAGGATGCGAGAGCCGTCCTCGTCTGGCTAAACGGCATCAGCAGTACCAACAAGCACTCCAAATGGACGTTCGCACAGACCGCCCATTGGGAAAAACTGCGCGACGAGGTCGACTCGGCGCAAGGATCCATGAAATGATTGATCTCGCAAATGACGTCGCCAGCGACGAATACGCCCGCCTCTTCCGCATGCTTTCTGCGGTCAACAAGGAAGCGGAATCGCTTCAGCTCTCCACGGTCGTACACCTGACGAACATGGCACTTCTTCAACTCTCGCTCGATTGGGAGGGCGTCAGCCCCGAAAACGAGAGGAGCGTAAAGCTGAATGCGATATTCCGCCACAAGACCAAGCTGGCCCTCGATGAAGATGGTCCCAGGCCTTAAACCGCCAGGGACCGATTACTGGGCCGGCTGTCTTTCGATCTCGGCAAAAAGCGCTTCCGCCTCGAATTCCTTTGCGGCAACCGCCTGAACCAGTTCCAGGATGCGTTTGCGAAGAACCGGCTTGGAAATGCTCATGAATGCCGTGGTCATCAGCAGCGCTTCGTGCGTGAAATCGAATTGCGGGTCTTCGAGCTGATTGTCGTTCGACGGCTCGACTGTCGGGATGCGGTCGAAGAACGCCACCATCTCGACCCTCAGCGCCGTTGCGATCTCCACCAGTTTGCCAACTGCAATCCGATTGACGCCGTTTTCATATTTCTGAAGCTGCTGCGACGTGATGCCCACGTGGTGGGCGAGTTGCGGCTGGGTAAGTTTTTTCTCTCGCCTGTAGAGGCGGATCCGCTTTCCAACCTCTCTGTCGGCGGCATTCGGTGCTTTGCTCACTGCAGGACCATCTCTCCGGGCTAGGATACATAGGTGTTATTTGTATCCTATCATCGATAGGTTGCCGAGTACCCTTAAACTATTTTCTATCTTGAGTGGATAAATAAACAAATCGTCGACCATGAACGCCGGCCCCTGCGGCATTTCCGGTATCGCAACGCGGCTGTGGTGGGCGAAGACGCCTTCCATTTGTCAGATCGCGGAAATCAACGACACGATGGCGTTGCCTTTTCGGCAACGAAATATGCGAAATATTGTTCTTTATTAGAACGCGACATTGCGCCATCCTCTTCGCAATCCGGCATCCGAGACCGGCTCTAGTCAAGCGAAAATGTATCAGGCCTTAAGGCCAACAGGGGAACGCTATGTCTAATTTCACCATGAATCGCCGCCGTTTCATCTCCAATGCCGCGGCCGCGGGCGGTCTTGCCGCCACCTCCAGCTTCCTCGGCATCCGCGCCGGCAACGCCAAGGACGTGGCCAAGGTGCGCATGCAGCTCGGCTGGCTCGTCTCGAACGGAGTGCTCGGCGAAGTCGCCGCCATGAAGAAGGGTTTTTTCCAGGAACAAGGCATCGAGCTTGAAATCGTCCCCGGCGGACCGAGCGTCGATGGCGTCGCCGGCGTCGCATCGGGCCAGTCCGCAACCGGCCAGATTTCCTCCAGCCCGTCCGTCATGCTTGCCCGTTCGGCCGGCCTGCCGGTCAAGGCCTTCCTGTCCGGCTACCAGAAACACCCCTTCACCTACTTCTCGCTGAAGAACAAGCCGATCAAGACCCCGAAGGACATGATCGGCAAGACGATCGCCACCCAGCCGACCGCCTTCATCCTGCTGCGCGCCCTTCTTGCCAAGAACGGCATCGCCGAGGATCAGGTCAAGATGGTCAACATGGGCTCGGACATGAACCAGCTGATCACCGGCCAGGCCGATGCGGTCACCGGCTGGCTCACCAACGTCAACGCTCTCGACGTGCTCGGCGACAACCGCGTCGACATGATGCTCTGGGACAGTGGCCTGCAACTCTACGCCAACGTCTACTACACGACCGACGACCAGATCGCCAAACACTCAGACGTTCTCGAGCGCTTCACCCGCGCCGCCGCCAAGGGCTGGGGTTACGTTCGCAGCAACCAGAAGGAAGCGGTCGAGATGCTCTGCGAGGCCTACCCGATCCTCGACAAGGCAAGCGAAATGAAGGCGGTTGCGCCTTGCGTCGACTTCTCCTTCGGCCCCACCACCAAGGCATCGGGCTGGGGTACCATGTCGCGTGAAAACTGGGCGGCGCAGATCAAGGCCTATGCCGATCTCAAGCAGTTCAAGGGTGCCGTTCCGACGGTCGACGACGTCGCGAACTTCTCAATCCTGGAAGCCACCGCCGACATCCGCAAACAGGTGGGGTAACAGTCATGTTAGGAACGGCGAAGTTGATGCCGAACGTTCCCCTGACAGAACCGGCAGCCACGGCGGTTTCCATCCGAAACCTCTCCGTCCGGTTCGGCGACAGGAACAACGAATTCACGGCCCTTTCCGATGTTTCCGTGGACATACCGGAAGGCGCTTTCGTCACCATGCTCGGGCCCTCCGGCTGCGGAAAATCGACCCTGCTCAGATGCGTGGCGGATCTCGTCCACATCAGCGACGGTTCGATTTCCGTCTTTGGCCGCAGCCCGCAGCAGGCCCGTGAGGCCCGCGACTTCGCCTTCGTCTTCCAGGACGCCACACTGCTCCCCTGGCGGAACGTGATCGACAATGTCCGCCTGCCGCTGGAAGTCGGAAAACACGCCCAGACCGGCGACCATGCGGACCCGCATGAACTGCTGGCCATGGTCGGACTGAAGGGGCGCGAAAATGCGCTCCCTCACGAACTCTCGGGCGGCATGCGCCAGCGCGTGGCAATCGCCCGCGCGCTGATCACACGGCCACGCATCCTTCTGATGGACGAGCCCTTCGGGGCGCTCGACGAGATCACCCGCGACCGGCTGAACGAGGAGCTGCTGCGCGTCTGGCAGGAGACGGGAACGACGATCCTGTTCGTCACCCATTCCATTCCGGAAGCGGCCTTCCTCGGCCAGAACGTGTTGATGCTCCAGGCCCATCCGGGTCGCGTCAAGGAATTCATGAAAGTGGACCTGCCCTTCCCGCGTTCGCTTACCGTGCGGGACACGGTGGAATTCATCGGTGTCACCGCGCATCTGCGCCGCCTTCTGGAGGAATGCCTGTGAGCCCCGTCGTTTCCTCCACAGCCAAGACCGAGGCCGATCGCAAGATCGCGCTTCTCGATGCCACCGCCGGCGTGCTCGCCAAACATATGCCGGCGATTTCAGCCGCCGTCGGGCTCGTCGTCCTCTGGCAGTTCGTCGTCTGGTTCTTCAAGATCCCGACCTTCATGGCTCCGAGCCCGGTCGATGTCGCCTATGCCTTCCGCGAAAACGCCGGGATCCTCTGGACCAACATGCTGCCGACGATCCTCGAGGCCTTCCTCGGCTTCGTCTTCGGCAACCTCGTCGCCATCCTTCTGGCGATCTGGTTCGTCCACAGCGCGACGGCGGAAAAAGCCTTCTACCCGATCGCCGTGTTCATCAAGGCGATCCCGATCATCGCGCTTGCCCCGATCCTGGTTCTGATCTTCGGTAACGGGCTGGCGCCAAAAATCATCATCGCCGGGCTGATCTGCTTCTTCCCGACGCTGGTCAACATGGTCCAGGGCCTGAAATCCGCGAGCCCCGCCATGCTCGACCTGATGCGGGTGCTTTCCGCCAGCAACACGGAAATCCTCTGGAAGGTGCGGCTGCCGAGTTCCATGCCGTTCCTGTTTGCGGCACTGAAGATCGCCGCAACCAGCAGCGTCATGGGCGCCATCGTCGCCGAATGGATCGGTTCCAGCTTCGGTCTCGGCGCTCTCATCATCGAGGCGACCTACAATTTCCGCTCGCCCCTGCTCTACGCAACCGTCGTGATCGCCGCGGTCCTCGCCGTCGTCCTCTTCTTCATCGTCTCGGTGATCGAAGCCCGGATGATCCGCTGGAAGCCGGCCGGATCGCACTGAGCCCAACACACTGAGCCAACTGTCCTCAGGCCCAACTCTTTGGGAGTTTGAACCAATGCAACAGACAATTCTTCAGTCGGCGCGCAACGTCGCAGTGGTCGACCGTTCCGATGTGGTCGTGGTCGGCGGAGGACCGGCGGGCATTTCTGCAGCCGTTTCCGCGGCCCGCAACGGCGCCAAGGTAACCCTTCTCGAGCGCTACCCCTATGTCGGCGGGCTTGCCGCCGGCGGCATGGTCCTGGTGCTCGACGACATGATCAACAACCTCGAAATCACCGTGCAGGGCATCTGCATGGAGATGATCGAGCGGATGAAGAAATGGGACCTCTGCGTCACCCCGACCGGCCGCGACCGCGAACTCGACATCCGCGAAACGCCGGAGGCCTGGCGGCGCTGGGCGCGCTGGGGCCTGTTCGATTTCCACACCCAGTCCATGCCGCACCCGATCTGCTTTTCCGCCGCCTTCGACCCGGACGGCTTCAAGCGCGCTTCCTATGATGTGCTGACCGAGGCCGGCGTCAAGCTCAGGACCCATAGCTGGTTCTCCTCCGCCATCATGGAAGGTAAGACCATCAAAGGCGTCATCTGCCAGACCAAGTCCGGCATGGAAGCGATCCTCGGCGATGTCGTCATCGACACGACCGGCGACCTCGACGTTGCGGCGTCTGCCGGCGCCTCGCATGTGGAATCCAACTTCATCCTGACCACCGTCTCCCGCTGGGGCGGCGTCGATACGGATGCTGCCGAACGTTTCGAGTTCGAGGAGCCGGAAGCCTTCAAGAAGATCGACCACGAGGCAAAACGCCTGATCGGCGGCTGCTGGTCCTTCTGGTGGCTGAAGACCCCGCTGCCGGGCGTCGTCTGGCTCAACTGCCCGCATATGCCGAACCTCTCCGGCCTCAAGACCGAGGACCTCACCAAGGCCGAACTCGAAGGCCGTAACCGCATCGCCCGCCTGCTTGATTTCACTCGCGAGAAGATGCCGGGCTTCGAAAAGGCTTATGTGGTCGATTTCGCGCCGCAGACCGGCGTGCGCCAGACGCGGCTGCTGGAAGGCGAATACGTGGTCACCAAGGACGACGTGATGAACCGCATCCACTTCTCCGACACCGTCTGCCGCGGCCGCGACTATTACACGCCCTACCGGTCGATGCTGCCGCGCGAGGTGGACCAGCTGATCGTCGCCGGACGTCACTACTCGGCGACACCGCAGGCGCAGAAATCGAGCCGCGAGATCCCGCCCTGCATGGCCATGGGTGAGGCGGCCGGCGTCGCCGCCGTCGTGGCGCTCAATGCGGGAACCACCGTTCGGAAAGCCGATATCGGCAAAATCCAGAAACAGATGCGGGCCCAGGGCGCCGATCCCGGCGATATCCCGTCCGACAATGCAACATTCCTGGAGGCTGCGGAATGAATTCTCTCCCACTCGACGGCGTCCGCGTGATCGATTTCACGCAGGTCATGCTCGGTCCCTGCTGCACCCAGACACTTGCCGACTACGGCGCCGAGGTCATCAAGATCGAGAAGGCCAAGATCGGCGACCTCTCCCGCTGGTCGCTGGGTTCCGATCCGGACGGCCTCAACAACCCGGTCTTCTGCTCGCTGAACCGCAACAAGAAGAGCCTCGCGCTCGACCTGAAGCTTACAGAAGCCCGCGACGCCGTGCTGGCGCTGATTGCCGGCGCCGACGTGGTGGTCAACAACTTCCGCCCCGGCGTCATGGAGCGCATGGGCTTCGGTTACGAGGACCTGAAGAAGATCAACAAGCGGCTGATCTACGCGGTCGGCACCGGTTTCGGTCTCACCGGCCCCTACCAGCACAAGGGCGGCCAGGACATTCTCGCCCAGGCGCTTTCGGGCGTCATGCGCCGCAAGTCCGACAGCGCCCATCCGACCTCGATCTATGCCACCCCGCTCGCCGACTATTCCGCCGGCATGCATCTCGTGCAGGGCATCCTGCTGGCTCTCCTGCATCGGGAAAAGACTGGCGAAGGTCAGCATGTGGCGGTCAGCCTCTACAATTCCATGCTCGCCATGCAAATGCAGGAAGGTGCCGCGCACATGATGCGCGAAAAGGACCTCAACTGGGGCGCCTTCCCGCTGACCGGCGTCTTCGACACGACGGACGGCGCGATCGTCATGGTCGGTGCCTTCAAGCAGAACCCGCTGCAGGACATCTGCAACGCGCTCGAAATCGAGGACCTGTCGGCTCAGGATCGCTACAAGGACTTCGATTCCCAGATGGCGCATCGCCCCGAACTGCAGGAGATCTTCCGCGCGAATTTTGCCAGGAACAGCAACGCCCACTGGCTGAAGCGCCTGGAAGAAGTCGATATCCTCTGCGCGCCGGTGCGCAACCTCGCCGAAGCGCTTCAGGACCCGCAGACGGTCATCAACAAGATGATCCTCGAAGCCGGCGAGACCGCAGCCGGTCCAATCCGCCTCATCGGCTCCCCCATCGACATGTCGGCGGCCCCGGTTTCGGTTCGCATCTCCCCCCCGAGCCTCGGCCAACACAATGACGAGATCCTCGCTTCGCTGGAAGCCCAGTCTCTCCAAGCAACCCGCGGAGACGCGGCATGACCGTCGGCTTTTCCGTCGAGAACCGTGTCGCACGGGTCACGCTCGACCGCCCGGACCGCATGAACGCCGTCGATGCCGCGACCGAGAAGGAGCTGGACGCGATCTGGTCCGAGATCGAGGCCCGCGACGACATTTCCTGCGTGGTCCTGACCGGCAGCGGCCAGAAGGCCTTCTGCACCGGCGCCGACCTCAAGGGTGGCGCCACCAAAAGCGGCCTCGAATACTGGGCTGAAAGCCGCACCAACGGTTTCGGCGGCCTCGCCTTCCGCAAGTCGCTCGACGTGCCCGTCATCGCCCGTGTCAACGGTTATGCGCTCGGCGGCGGTTTCGAGATGGTGCTCGGCTGCGACATCGTGATTGCCGCCGACACCGCCAAGTTCGGCCTGCCCGAAGCCCGCGTCGGACGCATGCCGCTCGATGGCGGCATGGTGCTCCTGCAGCGAAAAATCCCCCATAACCTTGCCATGGCCGTAATGCTAACCGGCCGGCAGTTCACCGCAGCCGAAATGCAGGGCTTCGGCATCGTCAACGAGACCGTGCCCTTCGACGAACTGGATGCGGCGGTCGATAAATGGGTGAGCGATATCGTCGCCTGTGCCCCGCTGTCGCTGAAGGCAATCAAGCAGACGGTCAACCGCACCGGTCATCTCAGCCCCGCCGAAGCTCAAGGATTGCGCACCCCCGCGCTGATCCGTGCCCTGCAGAGCGAGGACGCCGTCGAAGGTGTGACAGCCTTCCGCGAAAAGCGTGCGCCGGTTTGGCGGGGCCGATAGCCATGATATGAATTTCAGGAGCTTGGGGGATGAGTATGCACGCCAGTATCCTGAAATATTTCGTCGAAGTCGCGCGCTCGGGCTCGATCCGCAAGGCCTCCGAGGAGCTGCATGTCGCCACCTCCGCCGTCAGCCGCCAAATCCGCAAGCTTGAGGACGAACTCGGCACGCCGCTGTTCGAGCGGTTCTCCGATGGCCTGCGCCTCACCTCCGCCGGCAAGGTGGTGCTGAAGCACGCCAAGGAGACAATGCACCACTACGAGATCATGAAATCCGATCTCGGCGACCTCCAAGGCAAGCGCACCGGCCGCGTCCATATAGCATGCCTGGACAGTCTCGCAGTGCAGTTCCTGCCGGAATTCGTGATGGGATTTCACCACAAGAACCCGGCCGTCGATTTCCGCATCCGCGCCGACAATTTCAACAACATCTTCCATTTCGTCGCCGACGGTGATTGCGACATCGGCATCACCTTCGATCTCGCCCGGCCGCACGACATCAAGCTGGTCCATGGCGTACGGATGCCGCTGATGGTGATCGTCGCCAAGCACCATCCGCTGGCCCGCCAGAAGAGCGCCACCCTGCAGGAATGCGCCCAGTTCAAACTGCTGCTGCAGCTCGACAACGAGGTGATGAGTTCGATGATCGCCGTCGAACTCGCCTCGCTCGACCGCGTCGGCCGCACGCTTGTCGCCACCAACAACCAGATGATGCTGAAACCGCTGATCCTGTCAGGAGAAGGGGTCGCCTTCTTCACCCCGCTCGGGCTGCTGAAGGAACTGAAGGCCGGCGATGTCGTAGCCCTGCCGATCGCCGGCTCCCGCCTGCAGAACATGGAGGTCGGCATCGTGGCGCCCCATAACCGGCAGCTCACCCATGCCACCGAAGCCGTGATCGAGGCGCTCAGCGTCGATCTCGAAAAATTCAGCAACCAGATCGCGGAGGTCATCAAGCGGTGACATCGAACGAGGACACGCGTTTCCTGCAGCGTCCGGGCCACGAAAAGGCCTTGGGCGGCGAGGCGGTACGAGCCGCCCTCCCCGCGCTCGCCTCGGCCATTCCGCTGTCCGGCGGAGAGCTGCTTCTGCCAATGCCGGTCAACGCCCATGACCACGGCTACGGCATCCGCACGCTGGATTTCGGCAGCCTCGACGACGCGCTGGAAACCTGGATCCCGACGATGCGGCTGCGGCCCCGCACCGATGCCTATCTCGAAGCCCTCGTCGCCTTCGGGCGCCTCGCAAAGACCGGTGTCGCCGCGACGATCCACTGCCACAATTCCCTCAACGCATCCCGCATGGTCGACGAGGCCCTGGAGGTGATCCGCGCCGCAAAGGACATCGGCATCCGGCTCGGCCTCTCCTGCCCGCTGCTCGACCACGACGCCTGGGCCTATGATGGCGGCCCGGAACAGTTGAAGCCGTTCCTGAGCCCTGAGGACTGGGAGGCTCTTTCACCGCTTGCCCCCCGTTATGCACCCTTCCGCGATCAGCTCGCCGCCGCCGATGCCGTCGCCGCCGCGAATTCCAATCCTCTGGTCGATGTCCAATACGGCCCGATTGGCCCGCAATGGTGCTCGAACGCCCTGCTCGAAGCGATCGCCGAGGCGTCGGCCACCAACGATCGCCGCATCCACATGCATCTCTTGGAAAGCCCACGGCAGCGGGCATGGCTGGACCGCCGCTTCCCGCAGGGCATCGTCCGTTATCTCGATGATATCGGCTTCCTGTCGCCGCGGCTCGCGGTCGCCCACGGCGTACAGCTCCGGCCTGACGAATACGAATTGCTGGCCGAGCGCGGCGTCCAGCTCGTCTCCAATCCCTCTGCCAACCTGCGCCTGCGCTCCGGCATCGCGCCGCTCGCGGAAGCCGCCAAGCGCGGCCTGCACTTCGGCATCGGTCTGGATGGCGGTGCCTTCGATGACGACCAGGACCTCTGGCGCGAAATGCGGCTCCTCTATTTCCTGCATGGTGGACGAGGGCTCGAACGGAGCTTCACGGCGGCCGGCATCTTCGACGCCGCGATCCGCACCGGCGCAACTGTCGTCAACGCCCCGCTCGGAGAGGACTTTACGGTCATCGACTACGAGGCGCTGATCGCCGACAGCGTCTTCGACGATCTCGACGAGGCCGAGGTGCTGCTGAACCGCATGTCCGCCGCCCATGCCAAGGCCGTTTATGTCGCCGGCCGGCCGGTCATGCGGGACGGCAAGCTTCTCAACGTCGATTTCGACACCGCCCGCAAGGAACTACTTGCGCAGGCCAAGGCGGACTTGCCGCGCCTCACTATCGAGCGGGAAAGATGCGGCAAACTGATCACGGCCACCCGCGCCTATTACGGAAGCTGGCCCAATGCCTAGTCGGCCGCCTCGCGCACGGGCGCCGATGTCACCATCGGGTGATCGACGCTCCGCGTCCGGCTCTTGTCCCACCCGCCGGGTGATCCCAGTCCCGTGACCTCAGGCCCGAAATAATCCCGGTTGACCGGAATGAATGCCATCTGCGCCTCGTTAGCTTCCTCGTCATAAGCGATGGCATCGACCGGACAGATGGAGAGACAGAGGCCGCAATTGATGCACTCGTCCGGATGGATATAGAACATCCGCCCGCCCTCGTAGATACAGTCGACCGGACAGGCTGCGGTGCAGGCGCCGTCCTTCACGTCGATACAGGGTTCGGTGATGATATAGGCCATCGGATCGTTCGCCTCTCATTGCCTCAACCGCACTATCCCAGACCGGGGCGTTGCTGAAAAGAAGCATATTTCGCCGCCAGAGTTCGAATTTCGGCAACGCTCCAATAATCTTCCCGCCCTATTGGCGCTTCCTTGCCTCGGCGGCTTTCCCTACAATCTTGCCTGTCCTCCCCGAGTCCCGGAAATGAGATTTTTCATGAGCACCCTCACCCGCTTCTCCGTTCAGCCGCTTTCGACCATGACCCGCCGTCTCTCCGACGTGGCCTCCGCTCGTCGCGATCCCGATCTGGTCATTCAGGGTGCGCGCGTGCTGTCCACCTATTCGGAGCGCATTCTCGACGGTCGCGAGGTCTGGATCTCGGGAGGCCGTATCGCAGCCGTAAAGCCGGCCGGCAGCTACAGAAGCGGTTCAGCGAAGCTCTACGACGCCAAAGGTGGCATCATTGCTCCGGGCCTCGTCGATCCGCATATCCACATCGAATCCTCGATGGTCACAGCCTGCGCCTATGCCGAGGCGGCACTCCTCAACGGCACCACCACGATCTTCTGCGACAGCCACGAGATCGGCAATGTCATGGACGTGGCAGGCGTCGAGGCCATGCTCGAAGATGCGCGCCAGGCGCCGCTGTCGATCTTCCTCACTGTGCCCAGCACCGTGCCGGCGACATCACCGGAACTCGAAACCGCCGGCGGCGACCTGACGCCCGCCAAGATCGCCGCGCTCTTCGACAAATGGCCGGAGGCCGTGGCGCTCGGCGAGAAGATGGATTTCGTCCCCGTCGCCATGGGCGACGAGCGCAGCCATGCGATCCTTGCCGCAGCGCTCCAGCGCGGCCGGCCGGTCTCCGGCCACGTCTACGGCCGGGAATTCGTCGCGGCCTACGCTGCGTCCGGCGTCACCGACACCCATGAGGCGATCGACCGCGACATTGCCGACGACCTGCTCGAGGCCGGCGTCTGGCTTTTCCTGCGCGGCGGCCCGCCGACGACGCCTTGGCATTCGCTGCCGCATGCGATCAAGACGATCACCGAACTCGGCGCCTCGCACAAGCGCGTCGCGGTCTGCACCGACGACCGCGACGCCGAAGACCTGCTCGCTTTCGGCCTTGACTGGGTGACCCGCGAAGCCGTCAAGGCCGGCATGACGCCGGAACAGGCCTGGGCGATGGGCTCGCTGCATGGCGCGACGCGTTTCGGCATGGAAGGCGAGATCGGCGGTCTCGGCGGCGGACGCCGCGCCGACCTCGTGCTTCTGACCGACGACCTGAAGCCGGTCAGCACCTGGTATGGTGGAGAACTTGTCGTCGATAACCGCAAGGTCACGGCAGTCCTCGACGAAGCGCTTTCGAAGCCATACCGGTATCCGGAAGCCGCGTATCACACCGTCAAGTTGCCGAAAAACCTCAAGCTGTCTCCCGACCTGCCGACCGACACCGTCACCGCCCATACGATCCGCACGGAGCTTCCCGGTATCACGCTCGGCCACGTCACGGTAACGCTCGAACCTGCCAACGACTGGCAGGCGCATTTCGACCGTCATGACCTCTGCTTCGTCACCGTCGTCGAGCGGCACGGCAAGTCATCCGGCAACGTGGCGCACGGCCTGCTGAACGGTTTCGGCCTGAAAAAGGGCGCAGTCGCCTCCTCCGTCGGCCATGACAGCCACAACATCATCGTTGCCGGCACCAATGAGGCGGACATGCAGGTTGCGCTGGACGCGATCGAAGAAACACAGGGCGGCGTCTGCGTCGTGATGGACGGGAAAGTCACGGCCATGGTGCCGCTGCCGATCGCCGGCCTGCTCTCCGACAAGCGCGTCCACGAAGTCGCAGACGAGGTGAAAGCCCTCAAGCTGGAATGGGAAAAGGCCGGCTGCACCATCGCCTATATGGGCTTCAACCTCATCCCGCTATCCGTGATCCCCGAGATCCGTATCACCGACAAGGGACTTGTCCTGGTGCCGGAAATGGTGATCTCGCCGCTCTTCGAAAAGGCCTGAGCGGCGGCGGGATCAGTCGGCCAGGTTACTCGGCAAGTGCCGCGAGAATACGCACCCAGGAGCGGATGCCCTTGTGGAAGCTCGACAGGTCGTATTTCTCGTTCGGGCTGTGAACGCGGTTGTCGAAGCGGGCAAAGCCGACCAGCAGGGCATCGCAGCCGAGCCGACGCTTGAACTCGCCGATGATCGGGATCGAGCCGCCGGTTCCGGCAAGCGCCGCCTCGCATTCCCACTCGGTGGAAAGCGCGGCAAGCGTCTTGGTTAGGAACGGGCTCTCGACCGGCATGACGGTCGCCGGCGCCAGGCCGAAATCCTTGAACGTCACCGAGCAATCGGCCGGGATGCGCCCCTGAACGTGTGCCTTGAAGGCATCGCGGATCTTTTCCGGCACTTGGCCCTCGACCAGCCGGAAGGAAATCTTGGCGGTCGCCTTGGCCGGGATGACGGTCTTGAAACCCTCGCCGGTATAACCGCCGCTCATGCCGTTGATCTCGCAGCTCGGCCGCGCCCAGACCTGTTCGAGGATGGAGCGGCCCGCTTCGCCCGCCGGAATATTCAGCCCGATATCGGCGAGAAAACCCTTCTCGTCAAACGGTAGCCGCTGCCACTGCGCCTTGATGGCTTCCGGCAGTTCCTTGACGCCGTCGTAAAAACCTTCGACCGCCACCCCGCCATCCGGCGTCCTGAGGCTCGACACGACATCCGACAGCACCTGCAGCGCGTTGCGGGCGGCATTGCCGAACATGCCGGAATGCAGATCCCGGTCGGCGCAGGTGATCTCGACCTCGGTGCTGTAGAGCCCGCGCAGCATGGTGGTGACTGCCGGCGTTTCGCGGTCCCACATGTCGGTGTCGCAGACATAGACCATGTCGGCCTTCAGCTCGGCGGCGGTGGCATCGAGGAACGGCGCAAGGCTCGGGCTGCCCGCCTCCTCCTCGCCTTCGAAAAGGATGCTGACCTGCACCGGCAGTTTGCCGGTCACCGCCTTCCAGGCGCGGCAGGCCTCGACGAAGGTCATCATCTGGCCCTTGTCGTCCGAGGCCCCGCGCGCGACGATCGCGGTATCGCCATTCGGCAGCGGCTCCAGCCGCGGCTCGAACGGATCGCTGGTCCAGAGCGCCAGCGGATCGACAGGCTGGACGTCGTAATGCCCGTAGAACAGCAGATGCGGCCCGGCCGCCTCCTTCTGGTGCGCGACGACCATCGGATGACCCGTCGTCGGCCGGACGGACGCATCGAAGCCGATCGAGGCGAGATCGCGGCTCAGCCACTCGGCTGCCGCCTTGCACTGGTCGCGATAACCGGGGTCGGTGGAGATGCTCGGAATGCGGATGAGATCAAAGAGGCGCGCAAGGCTCTTGTCGATATCGGCATCGACCAGAGCCAGCACCGCATCGATCTGGTCTTGGGGTATTCTCGGCATCTTGCACTCCTTGCCCGTTCTGTGTTCCGGATCAAGGATGTAGCATTGTTTTCAACGGCTCCGGAAGCGCTCGGGCGCCGTTGCTCACCCTAATCTGCAGACCGGAAATCGAGCCCGATATCCAGCGTCGGCGCACTATGGGTGATCCAGCCGACGGAGAGCAGGTCGACGCCCGAGGCCGCCACGGCTGCGGCTGTCTCAGGCGTGATCCCGCCAGACGCCTCGGTGATCGCCCGGCCGCCGACGATACCCACTGCCTCGCGAAGCTGGTCGGGCGTCATGTTGTCGAGCAGCACCGCATCGACACCGACCTCTATGGCTTCATGAAGCTGTTCGAGCGTATCCACCTCCACCTCGATCTTGACCATATGACCGACGCCGGCCTTGGCACGACGGATGGATTCGGCAATGCCGCCGGCAATCGCCACGTGATTGTCCTTGATCAGCACCGCGTCATAGAGCGCAAAACGATGGTTCATGCCGCCGCCGGCACGCACCGCATATTTTTCCAGCGCCCTCAATCCCGGCGTCGTCTTGCGGGTGCAGACGACGGAGGCCCTTGTGCCTTCGATCGCCGCGACGATGCCGGCCGTGACGCTGGCGATGCCGGAGAGATGGCCGAGAAAGTTGAGGGCCGTGCGTTCGCCGGTGAGAAGGCCTCTGGACGGGCCTTCGATCGTGGCGATCACGTCGCCCGGCTTCACCGCCCCGCCGTCCTCGATATGGCGGGTCATGACGATCTTCGGGTCGACGAGCTGGAAGGCCAGTTCCGCCGCATCGAGGCCAGCGATGACGCCGGGCTTGCGGGCCGCCATGACAACGGTTGAGCGATGACCGGCCGGAATGACCGCCGTCGACGTGACGTCGCCGGCAAGGCCGAGGTCCTCCAGAAGTGCGGCGCGCACCGGCGGTTCGACGAGAAGTCGCGGAAGAGCAGCAAGGATCATGTCAGGCACTCCGGGCAAGGGGACGGGAGGCGGCCGCGCGGGCGATCTCCAGCGCGTCGGCGAAGCACATCTGCCGCCGCTCCGCATAGGCGAGCTTCAATGGGAAATCGGTGCGGGCATGCGCGCCGCGGGATTCCTTTCGCAGCGAGGCGAAGACTGCAATCAGCAGCGCGACGAGGGCCGGATCGGCGGCGGATCCTTCGCTCTCGACGAGCGGCAGCAGGCTGGCTATCGCGCCATGGATGGCACCGGCATTTCTCAGAACACCGAGATGTCGTGATACGATCGGCCGCACGGCGGAAATATCCGCCGGCACCGGCAGTTGGGCATCGGCAAGCCGATGCGCGGTTTCGGCCGAGGTCGCCGAGAGATCCTGCGCGGCCCGCATGCCCAAAACGGCCGCTTCGAGCAGCGAATTGCTGGCCAGCCGGTTGGCGCCATGGAGGCCGGTCGAAGCCGCCTCCCCGACCACCCAGAGGCCGGGCATGGAACTGCGGCCGTTCCCGTCCGTCGCCACACCACCCATGTGGTAATGAACGGCGGGACGAACCGGGATGAGGTCGGAATTGGGATCGACGCTCGCCTCCCGGCAGAGTGCGTCGATCGCCGGGAACCGGCTGGAAAAGCCGCTTCCAAGCGCCGGCCGGGCATCGAGAAAGACACGCCCGCCGCGGGCGATCTCGGCGCTGATAGCCCGCGCCACGATATCGCGCGCAGCGAGTTCCGCGCCCGGTTCGCGGGCAAGAAAACGCTCGCCCTTTTCGTTGACCAACACCGCCCCTTCCCCCCTTACCGCTTCGCTCACCAGCGCCAACGGCCGTCGTTGGGAATCGAGCGCTGTCGGATGGAACTGCACGAATTCCATGTCGGCAAGCACCGCTCCGGCACGCGCGGCGAGCATCACGCCCTGCCCGAAATTACCGGTCGGATTGGTGGTCGCGTCATAGAGCCCGCCGAGACCGCCGGTCGCCAGAACCACCCGCGAGGTCGGCAGGATGATCGCGCCCTTGCCCGTCGCGCAGAGCAGGCCGGACACCGCGCCGTCGTTCGTCAGAAGCCGTCGCACCTCGACACCGGCAAGCACCGTGATCGACGGCGTTGCGGAGACGGCCTCGACCAGGGCTCGGACGATTGCCGCACCCGAGCCGTCGCCCGCCACATGCACGATGCGGCGCCGCGAATGGGCGGCTTCGAGGCCGAGCGAGAGCGAGCCGTCGGCGGCCCGGTCGAAACACACCCCGAATTTTTCCAGGATGGCGATGGCATTCGGGGCTTGCCTCAGGATCGAAGCCGCCACCGCCGGATCGCAAAGTCCGTCGCCGGCGGCGAGCGTATCCGCCAGATGCAGGTCCGCGCTGTCGTCAGCGCCGAGGCTTGCGGCGATGCCGCCCTGCGCCCAAGCGCTGGAGGTCTCCGCACCCAGCGCCGCTCGGGTGATCAGGACGACGGGTTGCGGCGCCAAGGTCAGCGCCGTCACCAGCCCCGCCAGACCGCTGCCGACGATCGCGACGCGGCCGGCGAGATGGTCGAGGATCTCGGTCATATGGCGAGCATCCTCTCGACCGCGCGGCGAGCGGCGACCGCGATCGACGGATCGACAGTCACCTCATGCTGGTTCTCTTCCAGCGCCTTGCGGATGTTGGCGAGCGTGATGCGCTTCATGTGCGGGCAGAGATTGCAGGGCCGCACGAATTCCACATCCGGATGATGCACAGCGACATTGTCGCTCATCGAGCATTCCGTCAGAAGCACGACGCGGGCCGGCTTCTTTTGGCCGACATAGTCCGACATGACGGCAGTCGAACCGGCAAAGTCGGCCTCTGCGACCACTTCCGGCGGGCATTCCGGATGCGCCAGAACCACGACGCCCGGATGTGCCTCGCGAAGATCGCGGACATCCTGCGCGTTGAACAGCTCGTGCACCTCGCAATGGCCATGCCAGGCGATGATCTCGACATTCGTCTCCCGCGCCACGTTCTGCGCCAGATATTCGTCCGGGATCATCAGCACTTTGGGAACGCCAAGCGATTCCACCACCTGCTTGGCATTGCCGGAGGTGCAGCAGATATCGGACGCCGCCTTCACCGCCGCGGAGGTGTTCACATAGGTGATGATCGGCACGCCCGGATGCGCCTGCCGCAGCAGCGCGATATCTTCAGGCGTGATCGAATCCGCCAGCGAACAGCCCGCCGCCATGTCCGGGATCAGCACCGTCTTGCCGGGATTCAGGAGTTTCGCCGTCTCCGCCATGAAGTGCACGCCGGCGAGCACGATGACATCCGCATCCACGTCGATCGCCTTGCGGGCAAGCGCCAGGCTGTCGCCGACGATATCCGCGACGCCATGAAAGATTTCCGGCGTCTGGTAATTGTGGGCAAGGATGACGGCGTTGCGGGTGCGCTTGAGCTCCAGGATCGCTGCGACATCCGCCTCGTAGCTCATCCACTCCGCCTTCGGGATGACGCGGCTGACACGATCATAAAGCGAGGAAACCGAAACCGGAGAATTCATGAACAGCTCCTTTTATACTCGAAGTGAGTATATCCGGCGCAAAGAGATATTCTCGATTCGAGTTTATGTCAATTGCGTGAAAGCGGAAGTTTTGAACCGGACAGCGCACGCTCTTCGAGAACCGCGTGACGGTAGCGGAAAAGCTTGGCCGGCCGGCCGCCGGTCTCGCTGGTCGCCTCGCCGGTTTCCTCGATCAGCTCCTGCTGGTCGATCAGCCGGCGGAAGTTCGGCTTGTGCAGGGTGAGCCCCGCCAGCGCCTCGACGGTGCGCTGTAATTGCGACAGCGTAAAACTCTCCGGCATCAATTCGAAGACCACCGGACGGTATTTGATCTTGGCGCGCAACCGCGCAATGCCTGTCGCCAGGATACGGCGGTGATCGGCAAACATCGAACGGCCGAAACTCCTGGCCGGCGGACAACCGGCCTCGGTGACAAGCCCCGCCTCATACATCAGCTCATAGCGCTGCAGGCCGAGATCCTCGTTCCAGACGGCGCCATCAAGGCCGAAGGCGAAATCGACACGGCGCTGGCGGTGCTCGCGGCGCGCTGGTTCCGAGGCGATCCAACCCTCAAGACGCCCGGTGATGTCGGCCAGAATATCCGGCCCACCCCTGCGATGATCTTCCCAGGGGAAATATTCGTACCAGCCGTGCCAGCCCGGTTTGCCGGCGCCGGGTGCGGCCTGTTCGCGGACGAGGCCGAGATAGCTGATCGAGATCGTCCGCCCCTCGGCATCCTCGTGGGTCCGGTCGCGGTCGGCAAAGGTGTAGAGCTGTTCGAGATAACCGAGCGGATGGCCGGTCTGGTCCCTAACCCATTCCCGCAGCCCGGCCTGAAGGCTCCGGTGGCCGAGCTCGAAAGGCCCGGACGGAAGCGCATCTCCGGAGCGAACCGTCATCACGCGCGGCTCGTCGCCGGTGACGGCGGAAAGAACCGCGATCAGTTCCGCATGGGCAAGTCCGATGGTCAAGCAAACTCCGGGGTCCGTAACGTGGAATGCCTATCTGGCATGGAAATCACGTTACGCGAACCCCGGCGTTCAAATCAAACAATATCAGCGACTTGGCCTACCTGATTTCCACCGCGACGTCGGCGACAGACGGCACGCTCTTGATCAGCCCCACTTCCTGCATGAAGGCGGCGAAACGCTGGTAGCGGCCGTAGTCGAGTGCGGCCGGGCGCTTGGCAAAGCGCGGCAGCGTGTCGAAGAATGCCGTGCGGTTCAGCTCGTCGTCGAGGTTCGGATAGGCCTTGATGAAAAGCTGCCAGGCTTCCTGCGGATGGTTGGTGATGAAGATCGACGCCTGTTCTACCGCATGCAGGAAGCGCGGCAGGCGGTTGTCGGCGGCAGAATCGCGGCGGGTGACGAAGATCAGCTCATCGTAGGCCGGAACGCCGTGCTCTTCCGGGAAAAATGCACGGCCCGCATGGCCTTCCAGCTTCATCTGGGTCAGCTCGAAGTTGCGGAACCCGCCGAGCGTCGCATCGACCTTGCCGCCGATCAGCGACGGCGACAGCGAGAAGTTGACGTTGATCAGCTCGACATCGTTGTTGGACAGGCCTTCCGAGGCCAGCATGCGCTTCAGCATGGCATCCTCGAAACCGGTGACGGAGAAGCCGACCTTCTTGCCCTTCAGGTCCTTGAGGCTCTTGATCGGACCGTCCGCCAGCACCGTCACGGTGTTCAAGGGTGTCTCGACCAGCGTGCCGAACCGCACCAGCGGCAGGCCCGCCTCATGGTCGAGATAGAGATTGGGCTGGTAGTGGATGCCGATATCCGCCTGGCTTGCGGAGACCAGGCGCGGCACCGCAGAAGGGTCGGACGGCGGAATCAGCTCAACATCGAGGTTCGCATCGGAAAACAGGCCGCGCTGCTGGGCGATGACCATCGGCGCGTGATCCGGATTGACGAACCATTCGAGCAGCACGCTCAGCTTGTCGGCCGCCTGCGTGGGCGCGGCCAAGCTGGCGAGCGCGATGACGGAGGCGGTGAGGATACGGATCATGATCGAACGGAACTCCTTGATGCAGATTGGGATGAAGGATCGGCTTCGCTGGCCCAGGGGGCGAGACCGGCCGTCAGCCGGTCGATGAGAAGCCGCAAAATGAGGGTGAGGATGGCGAGTATGGTCATGGCCGCGAACACCGTATCGGTCTGCATGCGCGCATTGGCCTGGACCATCACGAAACCGAGGCCACCCGACGCACCGACCCATTCGCCGACGACGGCACCGAGCGGCGCCAGCGGGGCTGCGACCCTGAGGCCCGAGACGAGGCTCGGGATCGCCAGCGGCACGCGCATCGACACCAGCGTCTGCCAGTGCGAGGCGCCCTCCAGCGAAACGGCATCGAGGATTTCCTGATCGGTGCGGCGAAGACCGTCGGCAAAGGCGGAGGCGACCGGAAAGAAGATGATGATCGTCGTCATCGCCACCTTCGAGGCGAGGCCGAAACCGAGCCACAGAACCAGTATCGGCGCCAGCACGAAGACGGGAAAGGCCTGCAGGATCAGCACCATCGGCCAGACCAGACGGCCGAGCCGCGGCAGCGCTGCGACACCGAAGGCGGTGGCGATCCCGAGACCAGCACCGATCACCAGCCCGAAGACGATTTCCGTCAGCGTGACGAGACTGTTCTGCAGCAGGAAGCCGGGCTGCCGCAGAAAGGCGGACGCGACGGCAATGGGAGACGGCAGAATATAGCGAGGCGGAGCAAACAGCCAGACGCCCGCTTGCCAGAGGGCGACAAGCAAGACGAGGCCGATGACCGCGTGGGAGGCGCGCATGATGCTACGCGTCGAATCCAGACGCGACGGCTGGATATCCTTTTGGGACAACGGAAAGAATGAATGTCATCGGTCGATCTCCAGATCAGCTCAATCACGGAGATCCAGGTGAAGCGGAGAAGAGAAAAATCGTCGGATGACGCCTATTTCCGTTCCTACGCCGGCATGACCCGGATCAGGTTCAAGGGTCCGGCTCAGCGCCATCTCAGCATCGTCAAGATGCTCCCCTCGGAATGGGACGATAACTGTCGGTTTTCAGTATGCCTGTCAAGCGGTCCGGCCGGCCCGCCATCGTTTCCAATTCAGCGTGCGTAGAGCCTGTCGAGACGGACCACCCGGCCCACCAGCACCAGCGCAATGACCGTGAAGACGATCAGCACGGCCGAGATGGCATGCGCCGTCGGCTCCAGGCTGAAGGTCGATTCCGAATAGATGCGGACCGGCAGCGTCGTCAGGCGGGCGGTGGTGAGGAAGCTCGTCACCGTCACCTCGCCGAAGCTCAGGAGGAAACCGACGATGCCGGCAGCAAACAGTCCCGGCGCCAGACCCGGCATGATGATCAGGAAGAACCGCCGCGCAGGGCTTGCCCCGAGGCTCGCCGCCGCCTCTTCCTGCGCCCGGTCGAGCCCCATGACCGAGGTGGTCAGAAGCGTGATGGCGAAGGGAAGGATGACGATCACGTGGATTGCCACGAGGCCGAAAAAGGGTGGAATGATCAGGTAGATCTGCAGCAGCCGCAGCATGCCGACGCCGATCGCCACATGCGGCAGCGACATCGGCAGCAGCCAGAAGGTCAGAAGCGCCGAGCGGCCCTTGAACGGATAACGGGCGAGCGCAAACGCCGCCGGTAGCGAGAGCGCAAGCGCCACCAGCATCGAGGTGACGGCAAGCTGCACCGACACCCAGAAGGCATCCGCATAGGTCCCCGCAAAGAACACCGCTTCGTACCATTTCAGCGTGAAGCCGCGGAAACCGGACGCGGTCGCCTGCGGCACGTCGTTGAAACTCTGGATGCAGACCAGCACCAGCGGCAGCAGCAGGAGCAGCAGCGAGGTGGCGAGCAGCAGTTTCGAAACGAGCGGCCCGAGAATGTCGATGACCGGCACGATCCAGCGCGGAATGCTCCATGGATTGCTGGGCTTGCCCTTCAGCCACGGCATGAGGCGGTTGAGGAGATAGGCGCAGAGCGCCGCAAACGCGAGACCGGTCACCGTCATGATGATCGCAAGTGCTGCGGCAAGCGGTGCGTTGAGGTTCTTGATCGCCTCCTGCAACACCAGCATACCTGTGGTCCAGACCTTCTTGCCGCCGAGCAGCGAAGCGGACACATAGGCCGTGGTCGCCATCAGGAAAACGATGATGGCGCCGGACCGCAGGCCCGGCAGCGAAAGCGGCAGGTCCACCGTGAGGAACCGGACCGCCGGAGACGCGCCAAGGCTCTGGGCCGCCTCATGCACGCGCGGCGAAGTGTTCTGCAGGTTGTCGTAAAGCGCCAGCACCATGAACGGCAGAAACACCTGCGCCAGCGCGACCGCGACCGCGCCATGGGTGAACAGCATGTATCTCGCAGGCGGAATGCCTACGAGGCCGGTGACCGAATTGATCAGCCCTTCCGGCGCAAGCAGCAGGATGATGCCGAGCGAGCGCACCACGACATTGGTGAGCAGCGGAATGAGGATGACGGCGAACGCGGCCGCGCGGTATTTTACCGGCATCCGCGCCAGCCAGTGGGCGAGCGGATAACCGAGAAGCGCGGTGATCACCGTAACGCCGAGGCCGAGCAGGATGGTTTCGGAAACGACGCCGAAATAGAAACTGTCGGAGACGATGTCCCGGAACTGGGCGATCGACGGCGCCAGGAACAGCGGGCCGAAAGGATCGGGATACTCGTGCAGGGAGAGCACGAGGACCACGAACATCGGCGCCGCGAAGGACAGAAGCAGCCAAAGGGTGACCGGCGCTGCAAGCGCCGGCCCGATCCAACGGTTCATCCCGCGATCTCCCGATCGTATTTCGCCTGCCACTTGGCGCGGCTGGCATTGATCACGTCCCAATCGAAATCGACGAGCTTGGCGACATCGGCATCGCCGAGCACGAGTTTCGACTTGAGATCGTCCGGGACCGTGATGTTGCTGACGGTCGGCGAATAATAGATCTGGCGTGCATAGGCGAGCATGCAGGGCTCGGAGAGGTGCAGGTTGATCCACTCTTCGGCGAGCTTCTGGTTCTTCGTGCCCTCGGTGATGCAGGCGACGTTCATCGAAAGCGCCTGCCCCTCGACCGGCTTGGCGATCGCAATATTGGGGTTGCGCGATTCCACATAGGACTGGGTGAAACTGCCGAACTCGACGGAAAGGTCGGCGAGCTTCTGGTCGAACATTTCGAAGAGCTGCGCCTGGCTGCCCTGGATCGCCGCGAACGGCTTCAGTTCCTTGACCTTTTCGAAGGCGATGTCGGCGTTCTTCTCGTCCCCGCCCCAGACGCGGGCAGCCATCATCAGCGCGGAGATGCCTTCGGCGCCGAGACCGTCCGGCCAGGCGATGCGGCCCTTCCATTCCGGGTTCCACATGTCCTTCCAGGAGGTGATCGGCTTCGACGCCTTGGTCTTGTTATAGACGATCGTGCAGGGGTTGAAGGCAACGCCGTAACCGCCCTTGCGCGCGCTCGGATAGAGAGCCTCGAAGTTCTTGACGGCTGGCGTCGGCGCCTGGGTAACGCCGTCCTTCACGGCCTGCCGGCTTTCGAAAATGTTGAGGTAGAGAACGTCGAAGCTCGGGCGGCCGCGCTCGGCATAGGCGCGGGCACGGCGATCACCGGTACCGCCGAGGACGTAGCTGACCTTGCAGCCGTATTTCTCGACAAGCGGCTTCTCGACATGTTCCTTGACGATCTTTTCCTGCGCGCCGCCCCATATGCCGACGACGAGTTCGTCGCCCTTCTTGGGCTCCTGAGCGGATGCGGGACGGATGATGTGGAACGGTGCGGCAAGGCCGGCACCGGCAATCAGCTTGTTGAATGTACGACGCGAGACGTTCATGTCTTGGTTCCCCTTTTTCGGTCAGATGAATGTGGCGCCACCCGGCTGGGTCTGGATGCTGCACGGCGTCCCGAGGGGCGGAGGCGGCATATCCGAAGGCACGATCAGGCGGATCGTGCCGCATGCGGATTGGATATCGGCTTCATACGTGTCGCCGAGGAAAGCGGAATTGACGAGCGTGCCGGAGACGTGCAGCGGCCCCGGCCCGTCGGAAAGCCTAAGGCGCGAGGCGCGCAGCACGAGACGGGTCGCACCCGAAGGTGCGCCTTCGCAGGTCAGCCCCGGCGCGGTGAACAGGCCGTTCTCGGTCTTGCCCTCGATCACCGTGCGGGCGCCGAGGAAGGAGGCGGTGAACGGCGAATGCGGGCGGTCACACAGCGCGACGGGCGTGCCGATCTCGGCGAGCAGGCCCTTGTTCATCACCGCCACGCGATCCGACATCGCAAGCGCTTCCTGCTGGTCGTGGGTGACGAAGACGGTGGTGATGCCGAGCCGCTGCTGCAGCGTGCGGATTTCGGTGCGCATGTCGGCGCGCAGATGGGCGTCGAGATTGGACAGCGGCTCGTCGAGGAGCAGCACGTCCGGCTCGATCACCAGCGCGCGGGCAAGCGCCACGCGCTGCTGCTGGCCGCCGGAAAGCTGGCCCGGATAGCGATCGTAATAGGCGCCGAGCCCAACAGTATCGAGTGCTGCGGCGGCACGCGCCCGGCATTCCGCCTTGCCCACATGGCGCATGCGCAGCCCGAAGCCGACATTGTCGAGCGCGGTCAGATGCGGAAACAGCGCGTAGGACTGGAAGACGACGCCGATATTGCGGGTATGCACCGGGCGCCTGCTGATATCCTCGCCATTGAGGATGATGCGCCCTTCGGAGGGCTGCACGAAGCCGGCGATCATCCGAAGTGTCGTCGTCTTGCCGCAGCCGGACGGCCCGAGCAGCGACAGAAGCTCGCCCTTGGCGACCTCGATCGTGAGGCCGCTGACGGCGACGGAATCGCCGTAGGTGGCCGTGATGTTGTCGAGCGTCAGGTAGTGCTTATGCGACATTTTCGGAAGCCTCGGGCATGATCAGGCGGGAGCGGGTCGTCCCGCCATGGCAGATGGAGATGGTGATGGGCCGGCGCGCCACCTCGGGCACGGAAGCGAACAGCCCGTCGCCGGGATGAACTTCGAAGACGGGCGCACCGGCGCCCTGCAGGGAAAGCCGCAAGGCAAAACCTTCCGGGACGGTGACGCAGACCGGGCGCAGGCTGATACGGGCCGAAAACCGTCGATCGCCCTCGAAGCGGGCATAACCGGTGCTCAGCACCCTCGCCTCTCCCGATGGGCCAACGAGCGAAAGCGCTGCGCAAAGGTCAAAACCTTCGGACCGCGACTCGACCTCGATCTCGGCCAGGGCCTCGCCGGCGAAGAACCGCGCCACCGCGAAGGGCTGGCTGGTATAGACGGCGACATCGGCGCGGTTGTCGTGCCCGCTGCGATCGGCAAAACCCGCCGGCGTGCCAAGATGACCACCGACAAGCGGCGTGGGACGGGTGGGATCGTGGACGAATGTATCCCGCGCTTCCGCACCGCTCTCCATCGAAAGACTGCCGTCGCTCACCAAGGCAGCGCCGAGACCCGACGAGGAGAGAAAAAAGTCGGCTTCGGAGGTGACGGGGCGGTCTGCGAGATCGAGCCAGCGCCGCCGCCCCATGTCGAACAGCCGGACCGGCTGCGGCTTTTCGCCAAAACCCTTGAGATAGAAATCGAAGAAGGCGAGCTGCGCGCGGTCAACCGAGAATTCCGCATCCGGCCCCATGTCGGTGGCACCGCCTGCGCGATTCCAGGGGGCATGAGCCCAAGGGCCGATCACCAGGTGGGTGCTGTCGCTGTGATTTGCCCTGAAGGCCGCGTCGGCAGCCCAGGTGCCCCGGAGCAGGAAGTCCGCCCAGCCGCCGGTATGGAGAACCGGGATGTCCAGCGGATCATCCGCCAGAAGCACGCCGGGTGACACCGCGTCCCAATAGTCCTTGTCGTCCGCCACCCACTTGGCGAGGTGCGATATGTCGGGCCTGGAGACCAGCAGGTCCCGAAGGGCCACATCGTCCCCGGCGGCGCCGATTTCCGCATAGGTCTTGGCGTCCTCGCGCCGCGCCGCCGTCAACCGCGCCATCTGCGCCGCCCAGCCGGCATTTAGCCCGAGCCGGAAGGCATTGCCCTCATAGGCCCAGTCGTCGCGCGGCATCCACGAGCCCATCGACGGCGCGATCGCATCCGGCCTCACGCTCCCCTTGCCGGCGATGGCGAAATACTGTGTCACCGCCTGGTAACTGAAGCCGTAGAGGCCGAGCTTGCCGTTGCTTCCCGGCAATGCTGACGCCCATTCCAGCGTTCGCGCCCCGTCCGCGATCTCGCTGACAAAGGCCTCGAAGACGCCACCGGAATCGCCGCAGCCGCGCACGTCCTGGATGACCACGATATAACCGTGGGCGGCATACCAAGAGGGATGCGCGAGCACGAGAGTGGAGGCAATCGCCCGCCCATAGGGCTGCCGCATCAGCAGGACCGGGAACGTACCCTCCGCCTGCGGACGATAGATATCGGACACCAGCACCACGCCGTCATCAAGCAGAAGCTCGCCCCTTTCGGGGCCGGCAACGCCGTATGGTGCGCGGGCTGTCGTCAAGTCATCAACCCTTGTACATGGTTTTCGAGGTGATCCGGTCGAGCGGGAAATCCAGCACTTCCTTGATCAGCTTCAGGAGGTTGGCGGCGCTGCGCTCGACATAGAGACGGCCGCGTTCGGCATCGCCGGCGGCCGCGTTACCGCAGGCGCCGGAGGGCTGCACGTCCTGGGTCTGCCAGCCGTAACCGATCCGGCCTTCCGGCATCAGCAGCCCGCCGGCCGCTTCAAGTTCGACGGAGACCGGCACGAAATCCTCGGCATATTGCATGTCGATCAGCTCGCGATGCAGATGCAGCATGACGCTGGTCTCCGCCTCGCCACCATGGATGCCGTGCTTCATCTCGTGGGCGCTGAACAGATCCGAGAAGTCGGCACCGGCACTCGCCCAGGCGCTGACGGCGAACATGTCGAGCTTGATGCGCAGCTCGCGGCAGACGATATCCATCACCTGCGGCTGGCCGCCATGCGAATTGACGAAGATGATCTTGCGGCAGCCGGCCCGGTTGACGCTCTCGCCGAGCTCGAACCACATCTTTGCGAGCGTGTCGTAGTTGAAGGTCAGCGTGCCCGGATAGGCGGTATGCTCGACCGACTTGCCGACCGGCATCATCGGCAGCACCAGCACCGGCAGGTCATTTTCCATCAGCTCGACCGTGCGGGCAACGACGCCGGCATTGATCGCGGCATCGACCCGCACCGGAAGATGCGGCCCGTGCTGCTCGACGGCGGCGATCGGCAGGATCGCCACGAACTTCTCCATCTCGAATTCGGAGAAATCCCTTGCCGTGTGGTCCCACCACCAATGCGATTTCAGTTTCATGGTCATGTCCTCGATTGTCGCTCAGGCCGCAGCGGCGCGTGCCGCCAGCTCCGCCTTGGCGATCTTGCCGGTGGGGGTCATGGGAAGTTCGGTCAGCGAAATGACCGTCATCACCGACAGGTCATAGGGAACGGTCGCCGCGATCTGCGCTTTGGCCGCCTCCCCGTCGATGGGTGCTGCAGCCTGCACAAAGGCGACCGGCCGGGTTTTCATCGCAGGATCGGGCACGCCGACGACCGCCGCCTGCTCGATGCCATCAACCGTCGAAAGCGCCTCTTCCACATCGCGCGGATACCAGGTCCTGCCACCGACTTCGAGGAGCTCGGAGCGACGTCCCATCATGGTGACAAAGCCGTGCCGGTCCATGGTGCCGATATCGCCGGTCCACAGCCAGCCGTCGCGCAACGTCTCGGCGGTCTTTTCGGGCTTGCCCCAGTAACCCCACATGAAGCCGCCCCGGAGCGCGATCTCGCCGACCGAACCGCAGGCAAGTTCGCTGCCGTCGGAATTGAGAATGCGGACTTCCTTGTCCGGCAGCGGCATGCCGGCGCGACGGGTCTCGATATCGGCGGCATCGAGTTTCGGGAAACCGAGCGCCACGAAACCGCCAAGTTCGGACTGGCCGTAGCTTTCGACCAGCGGCAGCTTCAGCTTGTCCTGCCAGCCCGCCTTCAGGACCGGCGGAACCGGACCGCCGCCGGACATGCTCATGCGCAGCTTCGCCGGTGCATGGCCGCGAATGGCAGCCTCGTTGAGCACGTCGGTCAGAATAGGCGGATTGGCGATCAGCATGGTGGCGCCGCGCGCTTCCAGTGCATCGAATCCGGTCGCTTGGGTCCAGCGGCCCATGACGTTGATCGCCGCACCACGCGAAAGCTGCGGCAGGAGATTGCCGACCAACTGGTAGGAACTCGACAAGGCGCTCGGGCCGAACGAAACGTCGTCCGCCGTGATCTGCAGCCGCTCGGCGATGCAGCGGGTCGCCCGCACCGTCGGCTCGTGCTTCAGGCAGGCGCCCTTCGGCTTGCCGGTCGTCCCCGACGTGTAGGAAAGATGGGCGATCGCGTCTTCATTGCCCGGATCGGCAGGTGCTTGCAGGGCCGCCGCCATCAGGTCTGGCAAGGAATGAGCGCCCGGCTGCGGCCCGTCCATGCAGATCAATGCCCGGATCGTGGGCACGCCAGCCGCTGCCGCACTCACCTGCTCATGCTTGTCATGGGTATAAACGACCACGGTCGGCTGGTGATCGCCGAAATAATAGGCAAGTTCGTCGGCGAACTTGACGTTTACGAGGGCTGAAATCGCCCCGAGCCGCCAGCAGCCGAGCATTACGCTCAAGTAGTCCATGCCGTTATGGGCAAAGATCGTCACCCGATCGCCCGGCTTGACACCGAAACTGTGCAGCGCGCCCGCAGCCCGCTCCATCGCATCGACGGCCTGCGCATAGGTCAGGCTCTTGTCGCGATCGACCCAGTGAAAGCAGGCGTGGTCGGGATCACGATTGGCCCCATCCACGAGAAGAGTGTGCATCAACATCTGAAATTCCCCGGCACTACATAAGCCTGCCCAATTCTTCAGCAGACAAAAACTCTGCCTGCAGCATGGGCAAATTTATTCCGCGGGTGAATGCCATGGCCGTCGATAGCGGGTATATCCGTTTGCTTATACTCGGTGCGCCTCAGGAGACCACCCGAAGCGGGATCCCCGAGGGCAACGGATGAAGCGTCTGGTCGAAACGGCGGGCGACGGTGCGGATGACGTTGCGCAGCCACCGGTTGGCGCCGCTGTTGTGAGCCCGCTCGTGCCACAGAAGATAGAGGTTCATCTGGTCGAACTCCCGCGGCGCCTCGACGAGCCGCAGGTGATCGGTCGGCGCGTTGGCGACGATATACTCGGCATAGGGCCGCGCGGTGGTGAAGATCAGGTCCGTTTCGGCCAGAATGGCCGGGATCAGCGCATATTCGGGGACCGACATGGCGATGTGGCGGCGCATCCCGAGCTGCGCCAGCCGGCCGTCGATGGGACTGTAGACGGCATTCGAGCCGGGCGTCGGCGAGACGTGGTCGGCATCGAGATAGTCCTCCAGCAGGAGGCGTCCGCGTTTGGCGATCGGGTTCGACTTCTGCACCACGCAGGCAATGTCGCAATGCAGGAGCGTGCTCGACTTCAGGCTCTGCTGCGGTGCCGGCCAGTTGCCGATCACCATGTCGACCCTGCCCGAGCCGAGGTCCTCGATCAGGTCGCTCTGCTCGGAGGGCGCGAAGAAATCGACCGATATGCCGGGAGCTTCCTTTCGGATGCTGGTTGCGATCGGCGGGATGAGGAAGGTGCCGAAACAGTTGACCGCGGCGATCCGCATCCGGCTGTGCACCATGCCCGGATCGAACTGGCTGCTGCGGTTGAGCGTATCCAGGAGACCTTCGAGCATGGTGGCGATCGACGCCATCACCTCCTCGCCCCGCTCGGTCAGCACCAGTTTCTGGCCGCTGCGCACGAGAAGCGGATCGGAGAAAATCTCGCGCGCCTTCTTCAGGCAGGCGCTGACCGCCGGCTGGCTGTGCCCGAGCAGCACCGCGACCTTGGAGACATTGCGCTCCCTGAGCAGCAGATAGGTGGTGCGCAGCAACCTGACGTCGATCGAGGGATTGATGTTCGCGTACACGGCCGTTTCCTCCTGCAGGGACAACCGTTTTACGAAGCAAGCGACGTGCCAAGCAGCCCGCCTTCGTTCGCGCAAGCAGGCGCGAAACACGAAACGCGGACAACCGGGTTGTCCGCGTTTCGAAACTCATGACCCTATCGAGTCTGCCTGCTCAGGCAGCCTGGCTGACGGCACCCAACGGGATCTCGACGTCGATCTCGAGGATCGTGACGTTCTCGTCACGGTCCATCTTGACCTGGACCTTGTCGCTGTCGACCTGCACATGCTTGGCGATCACCGCAAGGATCTCCTCGCGAAGCAGGGATACGAGGTCCGAGCCGCTCGACGAGCGCTCGTGGGCGAGAAGTACCTGCAGGCGTTCACGCGCCGTCGGTGCGGAGCGCTGCTTGCGGAAGAGGTTGAATATCGTCATGCGGCCCTCCGTGCGAAGATCTTGCCGAATATTCCTCGCTTCTCCCCGGGGATGGTGATCGGCAGAACCTCTCCTGCGAGCCGGCGTGCGGCTTCGAAATAAGCCATGGCCGGCGCGCTGCGGGCGTCCGCCAGGGTGACCGGCGAACCGATGTTGGAGGCACGCAGCACGTCCATGCTCTCAGGGATGATGCCGATGAGCGGGATGGACAGGATTTCCAGCACGTCCTCGACCTTGAGCATATCCCCCCGCTCGGCGCGGTTGGCATCGTAGCGCGTCAGAAGCAGGTGCTTTTCCATGCGCTCGCCGCGTTCGGCCTTCATCGTCTTCGAATCCAGCAGGCCGATGATGCGGTCCGAGTCGCGGACGGACGAGACTTCCGGGTTGGTGACAACCACCGCCATGTCGGCGTGGCGCATGGCGAGCGTGGCACCGCTCTCGATCCCGGCCGGGCTGTCGCAGATAACCCAGTCGAAGACCCGCTTCAGCTCGGTGATGACCCGCTCGACCCCCTCGGGCGTCAGGTTGTCCTTGTCGCGCGTCTGCGATGCCGGCAGCAGGAACAGCGTCTCCAGCCGCTTGTCGCGGATCAGCGCTTGCGTGAGCTTGGCTTCGCCCTGGATGACGTTGATCAGGTCGTAGACGACCCGGCGCTCGGCGCCCATCACCAGGTCGAGATTACGCAGCCCAACGTCGAAATCGACGACGACCACCCGCTCGTTTCGCTGGGCCAGAGCCGCTCCAAGTGCGGCAGTCGAGGTCGTCTTGCCCACCCCGCCCTTGCCTGAAGTGACTACGATGACTTTCCCCATCTTGCTCTCCTGTTTGCTGGCCGGTTCGGCTCAAATAAGTTTCTCTGCCATGATCGAATCCCCTTCGAGCCAAAGCTGGACCGAATGTCCGCGAAGGCCGGGGGCCATGTCGTCCGCCATCTTGTAGATGCCGTCGATTGCGAGCAGCTCCGCCTCGAGCTTGCGGCAGAAGATGCGCGCCGATGCGTTTCCGAGCGATCCCGCCATGGCCCTGCCGCGCAGGGTTCCGTAGATATGGATCGATCCGCCGGCGATGATTTCAGCTCCGGAAGCGACCGATCCAATGATCGTCACGTCGCCTTCGGGAAAGATCACCGACTGTCCGGATCGCACCGGCTCGCGGATGACGATGGACTGCAAGGTCGGACGCGCCTCGGGCACTGACGGCTTCGGCTCGCTGTTACGCAGCTCGATGATCGGTTCCTTGGCGACGGCCTCGTCGGAAACCGGGCGTCCACCTTTCAGTGCCGGAGGCATGCCAGGCCCCAGGATCGAAGGACGACCGCCTTCGATCCCCATGATATTGACGTTGCGCCCGGCAAGCTCGGTTATGAGCTCCTTCAGCTGGGTGCGATCGATCGGCAGGTCGCTGACATCCAGCACGACCGGCCGGCCCAGGAAGAAACCTGCGGAGCGCGCCGCCAGATCGTCCAGCCTGACAAGCCAGTCGTCGAACGGAAGATCGGGGGCAAGGACGACCGCCAGAAAAGAACGGCCCTTGATGCGGATAGAGCGAGCGTCTGTTAGCATTTTGGTCATCTGCGTAAAGAAATCGTTGATCTTTTTTTAGCGCCGACATGGTTAACAAAGAGTAAACAAGGACCCCTCAGAGGGCCCGGTTTTAACCGATCGTTACGATATTCCTTGCCCGTCAGGCTCACCTCGGCGGGCATCACCTTCGCGACGGCGAAAAGGCCGGGCCGGAGGTGGAACAGGGCCGGCCAACAAGACCGATATGCGCCGGACACGCATCATCTCTCCTGGTGTTTTCAGTGATGGTCGCGTTCCAAACCGCTGTGCGGGGTTCGGTCCTGCGGCGCAAATCTGCAGTCGCTCGGCGCGAATCGCGCGTTGATTCTGGCAGGCGGCCACCGCCTTGCCGGCAACACCGCAACGACCGCCTCACTCCGCCCCCCCGTTTTTCAGGCAGGAATCAATTTTCAGGCAGGAATCAATGTCGGCGGAACCTGCGCAAGCTGGTACCGTCAAACACGCGGAATTCTGAATTCTGGAAAACTACCGAGGCCCCAAAACGAAAAAGCCTGCCGCGGGAGGAGGTGCGGCAGGCTTTCCGAAAAGAACCGAACAGCGGCTGGGAGGAGGAGTGCCGCTATTCCTACAGACGTCCCTGGGAGGAGGAGTGGGCCGCCTGATAACACGAAGCTCTGCGGGAGGAGGTGCATCGCTTCGATAAGTATGACTATACAGCCATCCGGCTCGATTGATACCCACTATGTTGCAGTGCAGCTATACGTAAAATGCATACCGGAACAGAAATCCCTAAGAGATCCGAGCCGCCGCAGGCCTTCGACACGAAAACGCCCGCGGCAATGGCGGGCGTCACGTAAATTCCGTCGGAGATAGTGCGGTCAGCGACCGATGGCTGCCCGGGCGACATTGCGGATGTCGGCGCGGTCGATTCCGAGGTCCTGCAGCTCGCGGCTGGTCATGCGGCCGAGTTCGGTGACGGTCTGACGATACTTGCGCCAGTTGTTGAAAGAGCGTGCTACGTTCATGATCGGGTCCCTTTCCTGAGACTGTCTGACGTCAGCAACCGTTCTTGGCTCCAGCGTCGTTCGATGACTGTGATATAGGCGTCCGGAACTGCCCGGAAAAGCAACAATACCTCACGTCACCCATGCACAACGCGCATTGATACTGCGACTATGCCTCGGTCGATGCCGCAGCGCACACCATGATCATCTCCACCTTGAGGTTGGGATTGGCGAGCCGCGCTTGGAAACAGGCGCGGGCGGGCGGCGCCATGCCCGAAACCCAGGCATCCCAGACCTCGTTCATTTCGGTATAACCGTCCATGTCGGCAAGCATGATGGCGCAGAAGATCAGGCCCTGCTTGGCGCTGCCGATTTCGGCAAGACGCGCTTCGGCCTTGGCGAGCAGCTGCCGGGTCTGTTCGGCGACGCTCAAATCCCCGTCATAGGGCGACTGGGGCGTCACCGCGAAATAACCGGTGCCTTGATGCACGACAGCCGAGCTTCCGCGGCTGCCGACACCGAAACGCTGGATGATGGAAGAGAAGTCCTGGATCATGAAAAGCCTGTACTGGTTTTGAACGATGACGAGATGTGACCGCAACGCGAGCGGCGGCAACGAAGCCGCCGCCAGGATACCTGCATAGATCTTCGCCAGCTTCCAGACTTATTCGGCGGGGATCGAGCACTCGTCGGCTCGTTCCCCGCTCGGCGATTGCTATTTCGCCATGCTTGCTGATAGTGCGGGACGGGACCCGCGTCTGCAGGCCGGAACTGCGACGGCCCCCTTCCCTTTCTACGGAGATGATCATGACACGTCCCCCGCGCCGGCCCGTCAATCCGCTCGATGCCGCAGAGGCTCTGTTTGCGCCGGCCAAGAAATCGGCCCCGGCTCCCGCGGTCGAACGGCGAGCGCCGCCGAATGTGAAGGAACTTGTGTCCCTGAAGCTCGACAGCGACGTGCTCGCCTATTTCCAGGAGGATGGCCCCGGCTGGCAGGATCGCATCAACGAGGCGCTCCGTGAATCGATGAACGACAAGGGGTGAATGACGGGGAGCTCTTCGCGGACCTCGACGAGCCACGCAACGTCTTCGGCATGCTGCTCCGGCGCGAAGTCTCGCGGAAAGCCTCGCTGCTGAACTCGATTCCGAACGGATACTCCCCGCTACGGGGCGCTCACCTTTCACATGTCTTCGTCGAGGAATCGAGCAGACTTATTGGAGCATTCCCGCTTCGAGCGCGGCGGACAGAAATGTCTCGCGTGCAGCCGCCGCGTCTATCTGTCTTCGCAGCGCGGCGGAGCAGACCTCGGTCGCCGCTCTGTAGCGTTCGTTGCGCGCCGCCGGCCACTTGTTGGTGAGATAGATCAAGGCCTCTGCGGGCGTTCGAATAATCTCAGGAGACCGCCGCCCGACCGCCACGACCACCGGCTCCGGCCAGTTCGGATCGCTTTTCACCCGTTTTTTCATGCATTCCCTCCCCCTGCAGGCCAAACCTTGCAGACCGGAGTGTGCCACGGCTTCCGCCGCCTATCTATTTGACCTGACTTACATCATTAGAAGTAGAGCATCGACGCTTGTGATCACCGACTGGCACCACAGCATCTTCCTTTTGCGCTAACATGCACTAGTTCCCTTTTCATAATCCAACAGCCACGCAGTGAATGACCAGCCCTGAGGACAGATCCAAGAACCCGGATGAACATGCCCCCAGCGAGCCTGCGCGCGTGGCTGACAGAGAGGCCGTACCAGAAGGTGCGCCGGAAACGGACGGTCGTCGCGACGAGCGTACGCATTCGGGCAAACCGCCAGACGAACCGAAAGCGGCTGACAACGCTGCTCCGGCTTTCGGGCAAAGCGGACGGGCGATCCGGGAATTGCTGGTCGCGCTCCGCCATGATCTTGGAACGTCGTGGCAATCAGGCTCGCTGCGGATAAGGAACGCCACAGCCGCTCTTCGGGAGAAATTCGCAAGACCGAAAGAGCAAGAACCAAATCCGACATCCACAGCGGCGGCGGAGCGCTTTTCAGCCTTCCGCGGTAAAGCTCTATTGCAGATACAAGCCTGGCGGCCCTGGCGGCACTTTTCAAGACAGAACCGGCCCTCCGGGCGGTGGTCTTGGATAAACGTTGCCGCACTCGCATCCTTCGGCTGCGTCCTCATGCTGGCTGGCGTTCTGACATGGGCGCTGAAGGACGTGCCCTGGCGGGAGATTGCCGCGGGCACGTTGAAGCCGGTCATCGTGCTGGAAACGGCGGATGGCGCCCCGCTTGTCCGGCAGGGTCCCTATCAGGGACCGTATGCCGCTTACGGCCAGTTTCCGCAGTCCCTCATCGAGGCCGTCCTGTCGATCGAGGACAGGCGGTTCATGAGCCACTACGGTATCGATCCCCAGGGTATCGGGCGGGCGCTGATCCGGAATTTTCAGGCGGGCTCGGTCGCCCAGGGCGGAAGCACGATCACGCAGCAATTGATCAAGGTGCAGTATCTGGAAAGCGACCGAACGCTGAAGCGGAAGATCCAGGAGGTGGTCATTGCATTCTGGCTCGAATGGAAGCTCGGCAAGCAGGAAATCCTCACCCGGTATCTGAACGCGGCTTACCTCGGCTCGGGTGCCACCGGAATGCCGGCCGCCGCGCGGATATACTTCAACAAGGACATCGGAGACCTCGACGTCTCGGAGTCTGCAATGCTCGCCGGTCTCCTGAAGGCACCGAGCCAGCTGAACCCGATCGCCAATTTCGAAGGTGCCCGTCAGCGAACGGCGACGGTGCTCGCCGCAATGGTCGCCAATGGCAAGCTGACGCCCGAGGAAGCCGCGGCCGCCAAGGGAGAGTTCGGCAAACTTCGCCCGACAACACCGACGCCCCGCTCGGGAAGCTGGTTTGCCGATTGGATATCGCCGCAGGCAAGCGAGATCGCCGGCACCTCGCCGGGATCGACGACGGTCCGCACAACGCTCGTGCCCCGTCTGCAGCGCATTGCCGAAAGGGTTGTTACGCAGGCTCTGGACGAAGACGGAAAGACGCTCGGCGCAAGCCAGGCGGCGCTGGTGGCGATGACCCCCGAAGGCGCGGTCGTCGCCATGGTGGGCGGACATGACTACAAGACGAGCCAGTTCAACCGCGCGGTCACGGCGATGCGGCAGCCCGGCTCCACGTTCAAGCTGTTCGTCTATTACGCCGCCCTGAAAAAAGGACTGACGCTTTTCGACCGTGTCCTCGACGCCCCTATCGAGATTGACGGCTGGTCGCCCGAAAACTCCGGCGGCGGCTACCGTGGCTGGGTGACATTGGCGGAAGCTTTCGCCCGTTCGTTGAATGCCGCAACAGTCGCACTGGCACAGGACGTCGGGCTCGACAACGTCGCCGCGGCCGCCAAGGAACTCGGCATCGACACGCCGCTCGCGCCGAGCCCATCCCTCGCGCTCGGCACTTCGGAGGTCAATCTGCTCGATCTCACCAGTGCCTATGCATCGGTTCGTCTGGGGAAGGCACCGGTCGAGCCTTGGGGGATTATCGATTTCCAGGCGGCGGGCCAGTCCCAGGCCTTCAGGGTGGGCGAAAAGACCGCGCCTTCGATCGATCTGTCGCCCTACCAGTCCGACCTCCTTGGGCTGCTGCAGCTCGTCGTCGAACGCGGCACCGGCCGCGACGCAGATCCCGGCACGTTCGCCGCCGGCAAGACAGGCACCAGCCAGAACAATCGCGATGCCTGGTTTGTCGGCTTCACCGAGCCACTGGTCGTCGGCGTCTGGGTCGGCAATGACGACGACACGCCGATGAAAGGCGTGACGGGCGGTTCGCTTCCGGCCCGGATCTGGCGGGATTTCATCCGCGCGGCGATGGCCGAGCCCGCTCCTGATTTCGATCTGGAAAAGGGGCTGGCGGCAGGCAAGCCGGGGACCGCGCCCTCCTGCAACATCACGGCCTGCTCCCGCAGCTACCGGTCTTTCCGGGCCTCCGACTGCACCTATCAACCTTTTCGCGGCGAGCGCAGGCTCTGCGAAAAGTGAAGGCCGGCACTCGGGGACGCCGATCGGCGGCGCATGCCCTCGAGCAAATTTCCAAAGCCGGATGAAAGTTCGAGATTTAACAAAAAACGACCGCTCTGTGATTGCCCGGCGAATGAAGCTTTGCTAGAGCAACTCGCATTCCGTGAGCGGCGCCATCGCCGCCATCATGGTGGGGCGTCGCCAAGCGGTAAGGCAACGGTTTTTGGTACCGTCATCCCTGGTTCGAATCCAGGCGCCCCAGCCACTTGTTTGTGGCCCATTCTATCAGTCATTGGTGCCGGAACCGGCCAACCGTAAATCCGCGGGCCACCTGTTTACCGTTGCCTTGGCGCCGCGCCATGATTTGCGGCTGTACCTATTTCCCCGCACTGTTCCGCCACACCCGGCCAAGCCGCGTACCGGCCGCGAACCTCGTTGTGCTGATGAGAACTGCAATCGTCCGGGTAGCCGGGAGAACCGGGCATAGCCCTCGGCCTACCGCTAATTGACGACCCCATCGCCCATCTGATGAGCCGCATCCGAATTGCGCTCAGAATATCGGTATGGCTTTATAACCAAACAGCCGGAAATTCAGGATTATGAGGAATTTGTGCGCTTCGAGAGTACGATCATTGAAGATGTACTTCTTTTAACGTCGAAGAAATTCGGCGATCCTCGAGGCTATTTCATGGAAACGTTTCGAAAAAACCTCTTTGAATCAGAAGTAGGTTCTTTCACGTTTGTCCAGGACAACCGGTCTTACTCGGCAGAGGCGGGAACGGTTCGTGGTCTGCACTTTCAGATCCAACCTTGCTCACAAGGTAAACTCGTGTCGTGTTCGAGCGGCGCGTTCCTGGATGTGGCGGTTGATATCCGTATCGGATCGCCGACATACGGGAAGTTCGTCGCGGTGGAACTATCGGCCGAAAATGCCCTCCAGCTTTGGCTGCCGCCAGGTTTCGCACATGGGTTTTGCACGCTGACGGAGGATACGGTGATCACCTACAAAGTGACTGACTATTACAGCGCCGAACACGAACGCGGCCTGCTTTGGAATGATCCGGAGATTGGGATCGAATGGCCAGTCGCGGCAGACAAGGCAATCCTGTCGGAGAAGGATCGGGACCAGCCCAAGCTCTCCGAACTTCAATCCAACTTTATCTACGCCGTCAACGATGAATTCGGCAGACTCAGTCGGAGCCGGTGACGAGAACTTTGGGGGTAGTCGAAAGCATGCGCGTGCTTGTTACGGGTGGGGCAGGTTTCATCGGATCGGCGGTCGTCCGCCATCTCGTGCTCGAAAAGGGATACGACGTCCTGAATATCGACAAACTGACCTATGCCGGCACGTTGAGCTCGCTCAGGTCGGTTGAGGGCAGGCCGTCTTACCGGTTTCTCAAGATCGATATATGCGATGCCGCGGCGATTGCCTCCGCGATGTCGACGTTCAGACCGGACCGGGTGATGCATCTGGCTGCCGAAAGCCATGTCGACCGCTCCATCCTCGGCGCACGGCAATTCGTTGAAACCAACATACTCGGCTCTTTCACCATGCTCGAATGCGCGCGCGCATATTGGCAGACACTTCTTCCCCAGGACCGAATCCGCTTCCGCTTCCTGCATGTCTCGACCGACGAGGTCTACGGCTCCCTCGGAGCGGAGGGGGCGTTCTCGGAAACAACACCCTACGATCCAAGCTCGCCCTATTCGGCATCGAAGGCAGCATCGGACCATCTCGCCAAGGCATGGGCACGAACCTACGGCATGCCGGTCATCGTCTCCAACTGCTCGAACAACTACGGGCCTTACCATTTCCCCGAAAAACTCATCCCGCTGATCATCCTGAACGCGCTGGAGGGCAAGCCCCTGCCGGTTTATGGAAACGGGACCAACATCCGCGACTGGCTTTATGTGGAGGATCACGCCCGGGCGCTGGATCTCATCGCCGAACGAGGCAGGGTTGGAGAAACCTACAATGTCGGGGGCCGGAACGAGCGCAGCAATATCGATGTCGTGAAGCGGATCTGCGCGATCCTTGACGATCTGCAGGCAGTCGGACGCCCCCACGAAAACCTGATCCAGTTCGTGGCCGACCGGCCCGGGCATGATGTGCGTTATGCGATCGACGCGACCAAGCTGGAAACCGAACTGGGCTGGAGGGCAAGGGAAAGCTTCGAGACCGGGATCGAAAAGACGGTGCGCTGGTATCTCGACAATGAATGGTGGTGGGCGCCGCTCCGAAAAGGGTATGACGGTAGCCGCCTCGGGCTCCTCAAGGCCGGGGCCGGATGATGCGCGAACCCAGGCGATACGTGGTAACCGGGCTGAATGGACAGGTCGTCCGATCACTCATCGAAACCGCGACCGGGCAAGGCGAGGTCGAGATTATTCCGCTCGGCCGCCCCGATCTCGATCTGGCCAGGCCGGAGACCATCGCGGCGACGGTCGAGGCCGCCCGTCCCGACCTGATCGTCTCCGCGGCTGCCTTCACGGGTGTCGATCAGGCCGAAATTGAGAGGGCGACGGCGTTTGCCGTCAACGCCGCAGGCCCGGCGGAACTGGCGCGGGTAGCGAAAACGCTGCGTGTCCCGATCGTTCATCTGTCCACGGACTATGTCTTCGACGGCAGCAAGGCCTCTCCCTATGTCGAATCCGATCCGGTCGCGCCGCTGGGCGTCTATGGCCGCGACAAACTGGTGGGCGAGCGGAACGTCGCTGCGGCAACCGACAATCATGCGATCCTTCGCACCGCCTGGGTCTACAGCCCGTTCAGCCGGAACTTCCTGCGTACGATGCTGAAGGCCGCTGAGACAAGGGAAGAGGTGCAAGTCGTCGACGATCAGATCGGCAACCCGACTTCGGCACTCGATATCGCCGAAGCCGTCATGGTGGTCGGGCAAAACCTGCTGGCTTCGAACAATCCCGCCTTGCGCGGCGTCTTTCATATGGCAGGAACGGGCGCGGCGACTTGGGCGGATTTCGCAGACGAGATCTTCAGGATTTCGGGCGCGAATGGCGGGCCTTCGGCAAGGGTCGTCCGCATCCCCACCAGCGCCTATCCGACACCGGCTCGACGGCCGGCCAATTCACAACTGGACTGCTCAAAATTGTACAGGCGCCACGGCATCGTCATGCCGGATTGGCGGGGCTCGGCGGGAGATGTCGTCAGGCGCCTCCTGCAGCCGCTTGACCTTGAAAACAGAAAATACGGGAGGTGAGTTGATGAAGGGGATTATTCTCGCAGGCGGCAGCGGCACGCGGCTACATCCGATGACGCAGGTGCTGTCGAAACAGCTCATGCCGATCTATGACAAGCCGATGATCTATTATCCGCTGTCGACGCTGATGCTCGCGGGGATCCGCGATATCCTGATCATATCGACGCCAAAGGACATGCCGAATTTCCAACAGTTGCTGGGCGACGGTTCCAAATGGGGCCTCTCGTTATCCTATGCGGAACAGCCCTCTCCTGACGGTCTGGCGCAGGCCTATATTATCGGCGCCGATTTCATCGGCTCCAATTCGTCCTGTCTGGTCCTCGGCGACAACATCTTCTTCGGCCATGGCATAACCGACCTCTTCAAAAGCGCCATGGCGCGCGACAGCGGCGCCACGGTCTTCGCTTACCACGTCAACGACCCGCAGCGTTACGGCGTGGTCGAGTTCGACAAGCAGATGAAGGCAGCTTCGATCGAGGAGAAGCCGGCGCACCCCCGCTCCAGCTGGGCCGTCACCGGCCTCTATTTCTATGACAAGGACGTCATCGACATTGCGGCCAACCTGAAGCCGTCCGCCAGAGGCGAACTGGAGATCACCGATGTCAACCGGGCTTATCTCGATCGCGGAATGCTCCATGTCGAGATGATGGGGCGCGGTTATGCCTGGCTCGACACAGGCACGCCCGACAGCCTCCTTGAAGCATCCGAATTCGTATCGACGCTCGAACGCCGGCAAGGCGTCAAGATTTCCTGCCCCGAGGAGATTGCCTATCGCCAGAACTTTATCGACGCCGACCAGCTCGAATGCCTCGCCAAGCAATATGGGAAGAGCGCCTACGGGCGATACCTGACCGGACTTCTGGAAGTTCCCGTTCCGCCGCAGGTCCATAAGCCGCTGAGCTTGGTCGGGTAGGCTGGAGCGCCGTTGCGCCGATCAGCTTTTCGCCGGGATCTCCAGGCGTACGACGTTTGTTGATGTCTCAGTCGACATCTTCGCCGCCTCCAGCGAGGCAGCCAGGTCTTCGATCTTGAACGGCTTCGCCACAACCGGACACCCGACCTCGGTGCCGGCCTCCAGCTTGTCGCTGTAGCCGGTCATCAGAACGACCGGCAGGCGCGAGTTCTTCCGGCGTATCTCCTCGGCAAGCTCGATACCGGACATTCCCGGCATCATGATGTCGCTGATCACCGCCTCGATTTCGGGATGACGCTCCAAGACCTCAATTGCCTCGCTGCCGCCGGTCGCCACGAAGATCGTCGAGACAAGTCCTTCCAGGGCCAGGCGCACCGACTCCAGAGACGATGGGGTGTCGTCCACGACCAGAAGCCGCGCCGGAAGATTTACCGCCGGCCTTGCGGGCTCACGCGCAACGCGCTGTTCGTTTGACCGGGGAAGAAGCAGCGTGAAGGCGCTGCCATGACCGGCCACGCTCGCGACCTTCACAGCACCGCCGCTGCCCTTGGCGAAACTGTGGACCTGCGTCAGCCCAAGGCCCGGGCCGCCATTCTTCTTTGTGGAGAAAAACGGCTCGAACACCCGCCCCAGATGCTCGGATGCGACGCCAGTTCCGGTATCCGCGATCGTCAGGGCAACAAACTGCCCTTGAAGGGTCGGATCTTCCGCAGCGCCATCGAGGACATTTCTTGCCGAAATCCTCACTTGACCACCACCGCCCATAGCCTCTCGCGCATTGGTAAGGAAATTGATCAGCGCGTTTTCCAGCCCTGCGGGGTCGACATGAACCGGCCAGATATCGTCCGGCACGTTGATGTCCATGACGATCGTGTCATCGATGGCCTGCCGGAGCAGAGGTCTCAATTCGGTGAGTTTGAGATCCAGTTCGACATGTCCGGCGCCCTGATTGGAGCGCCTCGAAAACGACAGCAGCCGTTGCGTGATCGCCTTCCCCCTCGTCACTCCCTCGCTCATGTGCGACAGGAGCTGCGTCACCCGCTGCTCGTCGTTCCGCTTCCTCTTGATGCCCTCGACGCCCGACTGAAACACCATGAGGAGGTTGTTGAAATCATGCGCTGCCTGGCCCGTCAGCTTTCCGAGCGCATCCATGCGCTGCCAATTGGCCATGCTTTCGCGTTCGCGGTTCCTGGCGCGAATTTCCCGGTGGAAGAGAAATGCGGCCGACCCTGAGAGCAGCAGCGTGAAGCAGCTGGCGGCCACGAGCAGCAATGTCGCCTTGCGTGCAAGCCTATCGTATTCTGCAACCGGCAGGCCTACCCTCACCCGCCACGGGGTTTCCCCAAGCGCAACTTGGGCAACCCGTACCTCCAATCCGTTTTTGAGCGTCGCCAGACCGAAATCCGTTCCGGAAAAGCTTGCGAACTCGCTTGCCGCATTGCCGGCAAGAGCAGGAGCTCCGGTCGAGGCCACAAGGCGATCCTGACCGTCGACGATCCAGGCCGCCCAAGTTTCCGGGAGCCCATTGGCGTAGAGAAGGTTTGTGACGATCGTCGGGCGGATGACGACCGACAGGATGGCTCGCAGCTTGTCGTTCCTCTGGATCGGAACCCTCACGGCGAAGGCCGCCTGCCCGCGAGGCCCGATGGAAACGTTGCCGATCACGGCAGCGCCCGTGCGAACCACGGTCCGATGGCTCTCGATGTCCACGACCTGTTTCTCAGCCGCCCCCTCGAGTGCCGGTGAGGAGAGCACGACCTCCCCCTTCTCGTCCGAAATCCGGATCTGCTCCCATTCAGGCACCCGCTCGCGCAGGCGCCGAGCGATCTCGGCGAAGGCGGAACGGGGAATCGGCGGGTCGAGCCGGGGCGAATCCGCAACGACGGACAGAAGCTGAATCTGGCTTTTAAGCTCTCGCTGAAGCGTGGCGGCCATGATGGTCGCTTTGCTGCGGATGTCGGCGTCGAGCGCGTTCTGCTGTTCCTGAATGAAGAACCTGCCCATCACGGCGGCGAGAATGATGAGCGGGATCAGCGACGCAGTGACGAGGAGGAGCGCTGGCCGGGCTTGATTCAACTGACACTCCGATATCTGTTGTTCACGCTCCATCAAATAAGGCAGAGCCCGAAAGTTGCAACGCCAACTTCGGCCGGAGGGCCCGCGCCGTGCCAGATAACTGGGGAGATCGCACCGATCGGCATCATGCACATGGCGATATCCACCACGGCGGCTCTTTTCCTCTTCTTTTCCACGCACGACGACGGACGCCGCCGACTCACCGATCCGGCAGCGGCGCGTTCAGCGTGCGGGCCAAAAGCGCCACGCCACCGGCCAGATAGACTGCGGCGCCCACCAAAAGCATCACAACGCCGCCAGCCTGCTGGTCCACCGCGGCGGACAAGGTCACACCGAGGCAACTGACTTCGCCATCGCCGTAGAGCGGACGCGGCGAAAGCGCCAAAAGTGCGCCGAGCAGCGTCATGTGCATGGAGGTAAAGAGCAGGCCGAACGTGCCGGCAAGCCGCCGCTCCTCGCGACCCTTCGCCGCTCCGCCGAGGCAGGAGAGCCAAAGAGCGAGACCTGCAGCGAGGAAAACCGCCTGTTCAAACGCCGCCAGGAACGGTGACGCCTCCGATAGCGCGCGCAGGACAGGAATGTGCCAGATCCAGACCGCGAAGAGTTCCATGAGCGAAGCGGTGAGCGGAGTCAGCCAGCGCCGGCCTGCAGAAAAGTCGAATCGGGTCCCCGACAAGCCGATCGCGATCAGCGGCGCCGCACCCGCCACGACGCCCATATGGGCGATCATGTGCACCGAGAAGGACGACCGGTCGGCAAGCGGCAGCAAGAGGACCCAGAGGGCAAACAACACAATCAGCCCGCTAACCAGCGCAGCCTTCCTCATGACTGGCATTCCGCAATGAAGATCATCGGGATCGCCATGTAGAGGACGGCGACGAAACTCAAGCCCGACAACAGCAGCGTCGCGAACCCCTGGAAGAGCGTGCGGGCATTGCGGGTCGCCTCGTCGTGCGGCGGATCGTCGGAGCCGAAACCCCATTGCCGCCATGCAAGCCAGGCCGACAGCACGATCATCGCCAGCGCCAGCACCGTTACGACGCCGAGCCCGATCCGCACCGTATCGAACGATATTTCGGAGGAGAGCCCCTTGGCGCAGAAGACCGCCACCGTCGCGTAACAGACGACGAAATGCAGCGCCCAGACGGTCGGGGCGGTGAACAGGGTCCAGAGGGTCTCAACCTCCCGCGGAATGAAGCTCTTCATGTGCTTACCAAGGGAAACAGGCCGAGGACCGCGAAGGTGACGACGGCGGTTAAGGCCATGAAATGCCAGTAGAGCGTGACGTTGCGGATATCCTGGTCGTATTCGGCAGTCATCCGGCCGGCGATGCTGCGCGCGAGACAATAGCCCTGCATGATCGCGCCGACCACGCCATGCGTCACCGTCCAGATAACGACGATCCAGACGATGGCCGGATAGACATGTGAGGTCGGGTCCATGCCATGTAGATAGGGACCGGCAAGACCTGCAAACGAGGCAGCGATCGACACGGCGAATGCCCCCGTGAGCGCCAACCGCACACCGGTTGGTCCCTTCTCGTTGAGTTCGCGCGCCAGCAGCGTCAGCGCCCAGGCGATGACGTAGAGCAAAAGCGCCGCCATCGGCCAGAGGACGCCGGGTCCATTGGCGATCGTGGTGAAGTCGTCATGGATGGTCCAGTAGAAGAAATAGCCGAAGATCAGGCTCGCGAACGCCGTGCCATCACCGACCATGGTGATGAACATCGCCCACCATCCGACGGAAGCCGGGCCGGAGACATAGACCGGCAGCGTCTCGCCTAGCCCGACATCGATCTCCGGCACCTCCGGGATCGGTGCGGTTCCATTCCAGAGCCAGTGGACGATGGCGATGAAGGTGATGATCGCGAAGACGATCGTGGTGATCCACAATTTGAAGGTCAGCGCGATGAACACGCCGCCGAGCGCGATGGCCGCGATGATCGTCACGTAGGAAACGCCGCCGACCCGCAGGCACTGGATCGGCTTCGCATCCAGAACGGAGGTGACCAGCGTCTCGCGCTTGCCGGATTTGGCGTCCGGCAGATAGAAGCGCCCGGCCTCGATATCCGCTTGCAGGTTCGGCTGGTCCCAGAGCGGATAGCGGCTGGTGATGATCGGTACCGAGCGCATGCCCCAGCTTTCCGCCGGATCGTTGGTCCATTCGAGCGTCCCGGAATTCCAGGGGTTGAGATCGCGCCCTGCCGGCTGTTGTTTCGGCCGAAAAATGTCGATGACGAAGGTCGCGACACCGGCGGCGAACACGAAGGCACCGATGGTCGAGATGAGGTTGAACCAGTCCCAGCCGATATCTTCCGGATAGGTGAAGACCCGTCGCGGCATCCCCCGCAGGCCGGAGAAATGCATGGGGAAGAAGGCGACGTTGAAACCGGCAAACATCAGCCAGAAAGCGGTCCTGCCCCAGGCATCGCTGAGCTTCTTACCCGTCACGAACGGAAAGTAGTAATAGATGCCCGCGACGACCGGAAACAGCATGCCGCCGATCAGCACATAGTGAAGGTGGGCGACGACGAAATAGGTATCATGCGCCTGCCAGTCGAACGGGACGAGCGCCACCATCACCCCCGTCAGTCCGCCGATCACGAAGATGATCAGCCCGCCCGCACCGAACAGCATCGGTACCGAAAAGATCACCCGGCCGGCGAGCATGGTGGCGATGAACACGAAGATCTGCACCCCTGTCGGGATCGCCACCGCCTCCGACGCCGCCGAAAAGAAGGCGAGCGAGATCTGCGGCAGGCCGGTCGCGAACATGTGGTGCACCCAGAGCCCGAAGCTCAGGAACCCCGTGCCGACGGCGGCGAGCACGATCCAGGAATAACCGACGATCGGCCGCTGCGAAAAGGTCGGCACGATCATCGCCATCAGCGCGATGGCGGGCAGGAAGATGATGTAGACTTCCGGGTGGCCGAAGATCCAGAAAAGGTGCTGCCAAAGCCGCGGATCGCCGCCGCGCGTCGCGTCGAAGAACGGCCAGTCGAACATCCGCTCCATCTCGAACAGGATGTCACCGGCAATCAGCGGCGGAAAGGCGAACAGGATCATGCCGGCGACGATCAGCAGGTACCAGGCGAACATCGGCATCAGGTTGATCCGCATGCCGGGAGCCCGGCACTTCATGATACCCACGATGATCTCGACGGCGGCGGCGATCGACGCCACCTCGATGAAGGACAGGCCGAGCAGCCAGATATCCGCACCGATGCCGGCATATTCGTCGTCGGTCGCAAGCGGCGGATACATGAACCAGCCCGCGTTCGGCGCGGCGTTGAAGAAGATCGACCCGCAGACGAAGACACCGCCGATGAGGAAACTCCAGAAGCCGAAGGCGGACAGCCGCGGGAACGGCAGCTCCCGGGCACCCAGCATCGACGGCAGCAGGAAGATCGCAACGGCTTCGAAGATCGGCACCGCGAACAGGAACATCATCACCGTGCCATGCAGCGTGAAGGCCTGGTTGAACAGTTCCGCGGAGATGAAGTCGTTCCGCGGCACCGCCAGTTGCAGGCGCATCAGGAGACCGAGCAGGCCGGCGAACAGCATGAAGGCAAAGGCGGTGACGCCATACCACAGCCCGATCTCGCTGTTGTTGACAGACGTCCAGTAGCGGATGCCTTTCGGCGTCTCCCATACCTTGCGCAGCCGTTCCTCCTGCGCCGCCCGCTCTTCCGGCGAAAAATTGCCGAGCTCCTTGGTCATCTGAGCCCTTTCAGGTAGGCAGCGATCCGCTCGATCTCCGCCTCCTCCAGCATGGAGAAGTGCGGCATGCGCGCCTCCGGCTTGACCTGGCCGGGATCGCGTATGAAGCGGGCGACATGCTCGTCTCCATTCGGAAGCGCGCCCGCTCCCACGGAACCGCGCTCTCCGAAGGCGGTCAGATCGGGACCGATCGTCCCCCTCGCCTCCGTGCCCGAAATGGCATGGCAGGCGCCGCAACCGTGGCGAAGGAAGAGCGCCAACCCCTCCTGATCCTGTCCGCCGGACGCGTTGCGACGCGCAACGAACCAGGCCTCGTACGCCTCCGGTTCCATTGCATGGACGGTGAAGGCCATCAGCGCGTGACTGGCACCGCAGAATTCGGCGCAGACGCCCCGATAGGTACCGGGCTTTTCCGCCTGCAGCGTCAGGCGGTTTTCGCGACCGGGTATCATGTCCATCTTGCCGCCAAGCACCGGTATCCAGAAGGAATGGATGACGTCGGGCGAATTCAGCAAAAAGACGACGCGCTCCCCGATTGGTACGCGCACCTCGTTTGCCGTTTCGAAAGCGACCGCGCCGCGTTCGTCGAGATAGCGCACCCGCCACCAGAACTGCTCGCCCGTCACCTCGACCCGCCTTAACCCCACATCCTCACCGAACCAGGGCCGGATATTGGGCATCAGCCAGACGGCATAGGAAAGCAGGGCTGCGAGGATTACCGTCGGAAAAACGGCCCCGCCCCAGAGGATGAGCTGCCCCGCCCCCCTTTCCGAATAGGGTCTACGCTTGCGGGCCGCGTGGAACAGCAGGCCGACGACACCCGCCCAGATGACCACCCCGCCGATCAGCATGACGAAAAATAGCTTGGCGACATCGCTCGCCTCGCGGCCAGCCGGATCGAGCGCCGACTGGACGCCGGAACACGACGCCAGAAGCGGAAGGAGAAGAGGAATGAAGGTGGTTGTCCGGATTGCCGGCCGATCACTGCTCGAAATGCCGTCCCGGCCGATGTCTCGTCCTGATCGGATTGGCCAGCCGGCGCCGGTCAAGCGGTCATCATCCATTCGGCAAGCACCCATCGCGCCATCGGCCGTCAGCCAGACATTGGGCCGGAACGCACGACGTAAGCCTTTGTTCCGGGTAAAACGGTACGCATCTAACCGAAATTCCCGCTCCTTGGCGCTGGGCTGGCAATCATCGACTTGAAGCTTCCGGAACAGATGCGCGCGCGCCCAGCTGAATTGTCATGGCAATTCCCATAAATGCTAAGGCCGCAATTGCCCCGATCACCACCGTCCACCAGATCGACGGCACGACGCCGATCCCCGCGAGCAAGATCGACATTGCGAGCGGAGCGACGGCGGACATCATCTGCTTGGCCGACGTCACGCAGCCCATGCGGCTGCCGTAACCGGCTTTGCCGAACAACTCCAGCGGCAGGGTACCGCTCACGATGCTTGTCAATCCGGAACCAAGTCCGAAGCAGACGGCGAACAGGATGGCCCCGGGGACGGACGGCGTCGTCAACATGAGGATCGCCAGACCGGACGGGATCAACGCCGTGGCAATCACCGCCAGCCATCTCTGCGGCAACTCGCGGCCGAAGACCAGGTTGATCAGGCGACTGGCCACTTGCGAAGGGCCGAACAGAGAGGCGACAACGAGGCCCGCGGCTCCCATACCCAGTGCCTGCGTCAGCGGGACCATGTGAACGAGGATGGCGGACAATGCATAACCTTCGATGGCGAAGCCAAACAGCATCAGGAAGAACAGCAGGTTCCTGTTTGCGACTGCGCGAACCGGGGCGGCCGTCGGAAGTGTCGCTTTGGACGCTGAGACGGCGCTGGTCGTCAGACGCGCCAGGGCGAGGTGGACAGGAAAGCAGACGGCCAGGTTCATGGCCGCGAAGACCAGGTAGATTTCACGCCACGACAGGAAGCCGTGCATCCAGGAAGTCAGGGGCCAGAACATCGACGACGCGAACCCGGCCATCAGTGTCAGGTGAACGATCGAGGTCTGGGCCTTCTTTCCTCCCGCTTGGACGATGGCGGTGAAAGCAGTCGCGTAGAGAACCGCAGCGGAAACCACTTCCGTCAACGCCAGCGAAACGGCAAAGGTCAGCGGCCCCGACGACACGGACATCACCACCAGGCAGGCGGCAGCCAGCAGCGACCCCACGGCCATCAGGCGCCCCGCGCCAATCCGGTCGGCAAGGGTTCCCGAAAGCGGAGCGGCGAGGCTGCCGGCCAGCAGTGCGATCGAAAACGCTCCAAACACCCACTGTTCCGATCGCCCGACGTCGCGGGCGATCTCCGGAACCAGAATACTGAAGGCATAATAGAGGGTGCCGTAGCCGATGTTCTGCGAGGCTCCAAGGCCAATCAAGGCCCAGAGCGGCAACTTCTGTTCGTTATGCATCATGCGTGCTCGGTTTCGACCCTTGTCTGGCCGCAGCCGCAGCCAGTCCTGCCTTCAGATTTGGCTTCGGCGTCAGCGACACAACATGCGTCTACCGTAGCAGGGGCCGGACCGCCGCAACATCCCGAAGACGTCGAGATCAGGGGAGTAGCGGCGCAGACGCCTGTTTCGGGAAGCACCAGTTCGACCCGTCGCGCGGCGGCATGATCGCCAGCGAGTTCCGCGACGACGGATCGCACCTGCTCGTAACCGGTCCGCATCAGGAAGGTCGGCGCCCGGCCGTAAGACTTCGATCCCACGATGTAGAAGTCCTTCTCCGGATGCGACAGTTCATCGACCCCATGCGGCGGGACGGTGCCACAGGAATGAAGGTTCGGGTCGATGAGAGGAGCCAGTGCCGGCGGCGCCTCGACGGCCGGATCGATACTCAACCGCAGCTCCCTCAGGAACGAGAAGTCAGGTCGGAACCCGGTGGCGACGACGACCTGATCCAATTCCAGTTCGATCGCCTCCCCATCGGTCGTCGCGGTCACGACGACCTTGTCATTTCTCCTGGCGATCCGGCTTGCCGAAAAGGAGGTAAGCATCTTGAGCTTTCCCGCGTCCATAGCCTTCTTCGCCGCAAGACCGAGAGCGCCCCGCTCTGGCAACTGGTCGTTCAAACCGCCGCCCAGCAGCTTGGCGACGCCGTGATTGCGAAGCGCCCAGTGGATTTCGGTCGACGGGTTGGCCTGCTGAAGCTCAAGCAACGCAAGGGCGACATTGATCGCCGAATGGCCGCTTCCCACCACGAGTGTACGCTTGCCCACGAAGTCCGGGCGCCTGCCCCCGGTAACGTCCGGTATGCCGTAGGAAACCGGTCCGCCTGCGCTCTCGCCAAGGACTAGAATACCGTTTACACCCATTGGGTTCGGTTGCGTCCATGTGCCGGAGGCGTCGATCACTGCTCGCGCGACAACCTCATGCTCCCCGTTCCCGTCCCGGTACCGGATCACGAAAGGCGCGTCCAAGCGCCCCCCGGAGGAAACCTTGTCCAGACCCAGGCGGGCGACGGCCGTGACGGCCGCGCCGAGCTTTATCGCCTGCTCGATGGCCGGAACGCGCGACAGAGGCAGCAGGTAGCCGTCGACGATCTCGCGTCCGGTCGGCAGGTAGTCCGGTGAAGGAGCGGCCCAGCCGTTGCTCTCCAGCAGTCGCCGGGCGGCGTCATCGATATTGTACTTCCATGGCGAGAACACCCGGATGTGGCCCCACTCGAGAAGCGTGGTCCCGACAGAATTTCCCCTCTCGAAAATGACCGGCGTCATGCCGGCTTCAAGCAGCTTTGCCGCCGCCGCCAGCCCAACCGGACCTGCTCCGACAACCGCAACGGGGAACATGTCACTTGACTTCATTTTGATCTCCAACGGTATTTCCGGAAATTTCGAAATTTACGTGTAAAAAAATGCGGTCAGGCGACGACCCTGGTCCTTGGCCCGTCGCATCCCTGGTCAGCGCAGCACTCGTCGACGAGGTAGCCGATCAGGGCATTCATGTGGTTGTAGTTCGCCGTGCAGATAAGCGTCGTCGCCTGGCGGTCCTGGACGACCAGCCCCGTCTCAACCAGTCGCTTCAGATGATGCGACAGCGTCGATCCGGGGATATCCAGCTTCTCCTGAAGGCGGCCGACGGGAAGGCCCTCCTCGCCCGCCCGCACCAGAGCGCGGTAAATCTGCAGGCGGGTGACGTTGCCGAGCGCTTCGAGCTGAGATGCCGCTTTTTCGATGTTCATGGAAATAAGATAGCGGCGAAAGCCGGACGGGTCAAGGCTATTTCCACAATCATCGAAATATGTCGAGCCGATTTGAGCTTGCCGCTGCAGGAAAAGCTTCAGGCAATACGCTTTCCTTCATCGTCGAGGACGCGCTCGCCGTCTTCCTTTGTGAAAGGTCCCTTGAACGCGTCCGCGGGCAGGATATCCAGGACCAACTCGGACGGCCTCGACAGGCGCGTACCCAATGGCGTTACGACGAACGGCCGGTTGATCAGGATCGGGTCCTTCAGCATCGCGTCGAGAAGCTCCTCGTCGGTCAGTTCCGGATTGTCGAGCCCGAGTTCCATGTAGGGTGTGCCCTTTTCACGGATCGCCTGGCGCACGGTCAATCCGGCGTCTGCGATCATCCGGACAAGTTGCTCGCGGGTCGGCGGGGTTTTCAGATACTCGATCACCGTCGGCTCGATGCCGGCGTGCTGGATCAGCTCCAGAGTGTTTCGGGAGGTCCCGCAGGCGGGGTTGTGATAGATGGTGACGTCCATGATCAGTCGGCTCCTTGAGCAATAATAGAGGGAACTTCTTTGCGGTGCTCGGCAAATAGCCATCCGGCCAGAGCGGCGGCGGCGAGCGCTCCGAGGATCTGGGCAATGACGAAACCCGGCAGATCGATAGGCCGAATGCCGGAGAAAGTATCGCTGATGCTCCGTGCAATGGCGACCGCGGGATTGGCGAAGGATGTGGATGCGGTGAACCAGTAGGCTGCCGTTATGTAAAGACCCACCAGCAGAGGGATCGCGTCGCCCTTGAAGCGCAAGCCGCCGAGAATGGTAAGCAGCAAACCGAAAGTCGCGACCGCTTCCGCGATCCATTGAGCCGATCCCGTACGGATCGTCCCGGACATTTGGAGGAGCGAAAGGTCGAACATCGCATGCGCGACCATGGTTCCGGAAACGCCGCCCGCTATCTGTGCCAGAATGTAAGGTGTGACCAGAGCGACCTTGAATTCGCCACGCACGGCGAAAACCATCGTCACGACGGGATTGAAGTGCGCTCCAGAGATCGGACCGAGGATCGTGATCAGCACGAACAGGATCGCTCCAGTCGGTATCGTATTGCCCAGCAGGGACATGGCGATGTCGTCGGTCAGGCGATCCGCCATGATGCCCGAACCGACGACGGTTGCGACGAGGATTGCGGTGCCGAGGGCCTCCGCGACCAGACGGCGTCCAAGATCGACAGCCATGCTCATTCGGCCTTCTGGGAATTGTGGCCGATCTCGTCCAGTCGTTTCTGGAGTGCCAGCTTGTCGAGGCTTGCCATCGGCAGACTGGTGAAGATGGAGAGGCGGTTGTTGAGCATCCTGTACGTGTCGTCGAAAGCGAAGTGCTTTTCGGCTTCGGTCCCCTCGGCGGCGGCGGGATCGGGAACGCCCCAGTGGGCCGTCATCGGCTGTCCCGGCCAGACCGGGCATGCCTCGTTTGCGGCGTTGTCGCAGACGGTAAACACGAAATCCATCTGCGGAGCGCCCGGAGCCGCGAACTCCTCCCAGTTCTTCGAGCGGGCGAAGCTGGTATCGTGGTTCAGGGTCTTCAGGAGCTGGAGCGCGTAAGGGTGGACCTCGCCTTTGGGCTGGGAGCCGGCCGAATAGGCCTTGAACCTGCCCTGGCCGACCCTGTTCAGGATGGCCTCGGCGATGATGGAGCGGGCGGAGTTCCCGGTGCAGAGGAAGAGGACGTTGTAAGTGCGATCAGACATGACAATTGTCCCTGGTAACGTTGTTCCGATTGGCCTGTTTCTATTTTCCGCTTCAGATGCCCCGGACCGACCGCCGAGGGCGCCGGCAGCGGCGACTTCGAGCGGTCATGCCTTCGCCGCAGCGGGAGCGCAGCAGGCGGCAACCTCTGCCGCGGGGGCGCAAATTTCCGGATGACCGCCACAGCAGTCCTCCATCAGAAAGCGCACCAAATCGCCGAGGACCTCGATATTCGCCCTGTAGATGATCGAGCGGGATTCACGCTGCTGGAGGACGAGGCCCGAATGTTCGAGTTCCTTGAGATGAAACGAAATATTGGACGGCGACACCCCTGCCCGCTCGGCAATCGAACCTGCGGCCATGCCCTCGGGTCCGGCGACAACCAGCATCCGGACAATGTGCAGTCGCGTTTCTTGCGAGAGAGCGCCAAAGGCTCCCAGAGCCTGCTGCTGATTCAACATTCATACAATCCTTGAAATATTGAATTCTGAATACTCCAGCGACGCCGTCTTTGCAAGAGGACCACCCTTGGCGGCACGCTGGCAACCTTCAGTCCGGCGAATGATGTCACCAAAATCCAGTCCCCATGGCTTCAACACCTGGAGAGAAGCGGCATGGAACTGTTTCTGGAAGACTTGGCGGAAGCCGGGATTAAAAATACTCGCGGCCTGCAAAAATCGCCAGCGACGATCGTTGCAAACGGCAGCGCCACGGGGAACGCGCCGATCAGTCAGTTCGACCGACCGAGTTCCAAGAGGGCCGAGGTATACGAAAAGGCTGACTGAGCACGTCTCGGCATTCAGGCACCGCGTATTGTATTGGGAACAGCTTGAGAACGAACTCGCGTCACCGTGAATATTGGAAGGGGAGCGATCCTAAAAACACTGCCAAATCAATAGCAAACACCGGAAATGGTGGGCCCGGAGGGACTCGAACCCCCAACCAAGCGGTTATGAGCCGCCGGCTCTAACCATTGAGCTACAGGCCCGCCGATCCGGCAGAAGTGGGGCGCAATGGTTCGCCGTCACATCGAGGTTCGCTCTAACGCAATTCACGAGATGCTACAAGCCGTTGCCGCAATAGCTTCACAATCAACCGGCAGGTAGGCTCGTCTGGCGCGAACAGGCCGAGCCGATTCCCGTTTCGGCGGGTTCGCGCGGCAGACGGAACATGACGGGCGGATCCGGGAACAGGTTTCCTCCGCCCCGACAGATCGGAGAGAACATCCATGCGCGTTGCGCTTTCGTCGTCACGTCTCGTCCTGGCAGCCGCATTTGCCGGTGCGGCCGCCGTCTCGTCCGCGGGTCAGGTCTTGGCCCAGGATATCCGCCCCCGCGAGCCGGTCATCAATGTGCTCGGCGAGGGCCAGGCCTCCGTGCCGCCCGATATGGCGGTCGTGACGCTCTCGGTGGTGCGCAACGGCCAGACCGCGGAAGCGGCACTTTCGGCCAGCAGCGCCGCCATGAGGGAGGTGCTTGCGGCCGTGAAGAGCGACGGCATTGCCGATCGCGATGTTCAGACCAGCAATTTCTCGATCTATCCGCAATATCGCCATCCCGAGCCGAAGGGCGGCGTCATCGACCCGCCGCAGGTCATCGGCTATGAAGTGTCCAACACGCTCACCCTCAAGGTCCGCGATCTTCAGAAACTCGGCGGTCTCATCGACCGTTCGGTGAAGCTCGGCGTCAACCAGGGCGGCCAGATCACCTTCACCAACGACAAGCCCGACGACGTGATGACCGAGGCGCGGAAAAAGGCGGTCGCCGAAGCGCTCGCCAAGGCAAGGACGCTGACGGAAGCGGCCGGCGTCAAGCTCGGCCGGATCCTGGAAATCAGCGAGAACTCCATGCGCCCCGCGCCGCAGCAGATGATGCGCATGGCGATGGCCAAGGACATGGCCGCCGAAGCGGTTCCGGTCGCCGGTGGCGAGAACACCTATACGGTGACCGTCAACGTCACCTTTGCCCTCGAGCAATAAGTACGGATTGTTCAACAAAGCCGGGCGCCCTCCCCAATGGCACCCGGCCCTTCCTCGCCCGCAATAAGACAAAAGAACGCCCCCACCAGATCGTCAGACCTGGTGGGGGCGCTTGTCCTCCGTCAACGGGCGATGGAGACGGAAGGGCTGTTTGGGATGAAGACTAGCGGCGAATGACGGGGCAGCCGCGCTCGTTGGCGAAGGCGATGCGGTCCGGGCCGCGGCGGCCGAAACCGGCAACGATCACGACACGGCGGCCGGCATCCACGACGCGGGCGCGGCGCAGACCCATCCGGCTTGCCTTTTCTTCTGCCAGCCAGGGAGCGCAGCCGCGGGGGCCGCGATCCGGACGCCAGTCACGATCACCGCCGCGATCCGGACGCCAATCGCGGTCACGGTCACGATACTGGACCTGAATGGCGAATTCCGGGCCGGCGGCAGCAGCCGTCGGGGCCGTTGCGGAAAGGCCGGCAAGTGCGATGAGGGCGGCCGCACCGGCTTTAACGATCATGCTGGTCATGGGATATTCTCCGAAATCCGGGCCAGGTTCTGCGGCCCAATGGTTGTTCCTCTCGCCTTTTGAGCGATTGGCGCGACCCTAGCCCAGCGGGTCTGAACAAGATCCTAACTTGCCATTCAGCCGGCATTCATGTCTCGCTCAGAGCCAAAAGATCATGGAGAAAGGTGCAGCACGACCTGGCGGACATGCGGGTGGTCGCGATGTTCGAAAAGGTAGATGCCCTGCCACGTGCCGAGCACCAACCGTCCGTCCCGGACCGGAATGCCGAGCGAGACGGCGGTCAGCGCCGCCTTGATATGCGCCGGCATATCGTCGGGGCCTTCGGTCGTGTGGGTAACCCAGCGCATGCCGGGATCGGTGGTCGGCGGCACCAGACGGGAGAAGAAGGTCTTCAGGTCGCGGCGGACATCCGGATCCGCATTTTCCTGGATGATCAGGGAGCAGGACGTGTGGCGCACGAACACGGTGAGCAGCCCCTCGCCCACCTGCGCGCGGCGCAAAAAGTCCTGCGCCGCGTCGGTGAATTCGTAGAGCCCTTGGCCGCTTGTGGAGATCGAAATCACGGTCTGGGGCATGGGAGCGTCCTTGATTAAGAGTGCCTGCACGGAATGGCACTCCTATCACCGGCCGACTACAATGTCAGGAAAGGCTCGAAGCCGCCAAAGATCATCCGCTTGCCGTCGAAGACGTGGGTCCACTCGTCTCCGGAAAACCGCTCGTCCTTCATCACCCTCGCATTGATCTCGTCCCGGCGGGCCCGGCTTTCATAGGTGATCCAGGAGAAGATGACGATCTCGTCCTCCCTGGCCTGCACCGCGCGCGGGAAGGACGTAAGCTCTCCATAGGGCACGTCGTCGGCCAAGCATTCCACATAGGACAGTGCGCCGTTTTCCATCCACACGGTGCCGGCAAGGCGCGCCATGTCCTTGTAGCGTTCGAGATTGGCCTTGGGGACGGCAAGAATAAACCCGTCGACATAGGGCATGATTTTCCTCCTTGTTGCGTCAACACCCCAAGGACGTGGGAGGGAAAGCAAAGCCGACAAGGGTGTCGGGTTTTTCTTCGCCTCCAGGGTTCTTACCCGCAGGGCCCCGAAGCGCGGCAAGCGCGCTCGACCGCCCATCCGCTTGTCAGAACTGGCCTGCTTCCGGCGTGCCAAACTCCTCGATGGAGTCGACCCGGTCCGGATAGAAGGCGACATGCTGTTCGATCCCGGCAACCGCGTCATACGGGTTCTCATAGGACCACACGGCATTCTTCGATCGCTCGCCGCCGGCGGGAATGCTGAAATAGGAGGCCTCGCCCTTGTAGGGGCAGTAGCTCTGGTGGTCGGTTCGCTCAAGCAGCGACATGTCCACATCCTTGCGGGGAATATAATGCACCGGCGGATAGGAGGCCTCGCGCAGCGTCAGCGAATTGACGCTGTCGGCGACCACCTTGCCTGCGAGCTTCACTACCACCCGCGCCGGATTGTGCTCGACGGTGATCGGATGATCCGGTCCTGGAATTCTCTGGGCTCTGGCGTTCATGGCTCGTCCTTTCGGGTTCGACGCATGCCTTGCATATAGGGCGCGCCCAACCGTCACCAAGCGGCCGAAGCGGAATGCTCCGGCCAAGGCTGACGAACAATTCCGAACGTCAGAATGTGGTGATCACGCTGATTCCGGGTGTTTCCGACTTGTCCATCGTCATCAGCCCCGGCACCGCCTCTTCCAGGCTGATGCGCCTGGAAATGAGCTGCTGCGGCTTCATCTTGCCGGCCGTCAGCATGGCGAGCATGGCGTCATAGCGCCAGGCCTGCATGCCGTGGCTGCCGTAGATCTCCAACTCGTGGCCGATCACCTGCGCCATCGGGATCGAGGGCGTCGCGTGTTCGCCGAGCATCAGCCCGACCTGCACATGCCGGCCGCGGCGGCGCAGATTCTTGATCGAGTTGAAACAGGTGACGGGATGGCCGAGCGCATCGATCGACACATGCGCCCCACCCTTGGTGATCTCGCGGACTGCCTCGACCACGTCCGGCACGGTGCTCGCATTGATCGTCGCGACAGCGCCGCATTGACGGGCAAGCGCCAGCTTGTCCTCGGAAAGATCGATACCGATCGCGTTGGCGCCGAGCGCCGTGGCGATCATGATGGCAGAGAGCCCTACACCGCCGCAGCCATGCACGGCGACCCAATCGCCAGGCCCGGTGCGGGCCTGGTCGGCAACAGCCCGGAAGGAGGTCGCAAACCGGCAGCCGAGGCTCGCCGCCGTCGCATCGTCGATCTCCTCGGGCAGGTGCACAAGGTTCGTGTCGGCATAATCGATCGCCACATATTCGGCGAACGAACCCCAATGGGTAAAGCCCGGCTGGAACTGGTTGGGGCAGACTTGGCTGTTGCCGGAATGGCATTCGGAGCAATGGCCGCAGCCGGAGACAAAAGGCACCGTCACCCGATCGCCGATCTTGAAGCGCATGACGCCCTTGCCGGTCGCCACCACCTTGCCGGCCAGCTCATGGCCCGGCACATGCGGCAGGCGGATATCGGGATCGTGCCCCATCCAGCCATGCCAGTCGCTGCGGCAGAGCCCCGTCGCGCCGACCTTGACCACCACGCCGCCAAAGGTCGGCTCCGGGTCGGGAAGATTGCGGATTTCGGGTGCCTTTTCAAAGGCATCGTAGAACATGGCTTTCATGGCAGGCCTCATCTTCAATGTGGCCGCAGCATAGTCAAAGAGGCTCGCGGGTCAATCAAGCCAGGCGGCGACTCTTGCTATACCTGCATCAATTACGCCCCGACTAGGCGTAGGCGGAGGCTTCTCACAATTCCGGAAAGCCGCGCCTGCGCCACTCGCTTTGCGGCACCGGCGCGCCGATGTCGAATGCGAAGGACACGATTTTGGTGGCATCGTCATCGACCTCGCAGCGGAAACTCAGGTCGTACCACTGCGCATTGGCCCGGAAGGCGCCCCGCTTAACTTCGAGGACCGTGCCGCTGGGTAGACGATAGGCCGGCAGCATTTCCGGTCTGTAGGCTTGAGCCGAATGTCGCAGCTGCTCGCGAAGCTCCGTGGCGCAAAGCTGGCCCGCCCGCACTCCTCGTGGCACATTGCGCATCGCCGTCGTGGCAACCGGATCGTCCGTCTCGCTCTGCGAAAACAGCGTCTTTGCCTCCGTCAGCTCGACCGGTTTGGCCCCAGTCGGCGTCTTGGAAGGGTCGCTCTTGGGCGACGCGGCCGGCGGCGCAGTCACGATTTCGGTCTTGGTCGCATCCGGCGAGGTGCCGGCAACGGGAGCGTTCTGCAATCCGTTGGCTGCCGCAATGCCGACCTCCGGCAGTTGGATATCGTCAGGCACCGGATTGGCCGGTGGCGCCTCCACGACGGTAGGGGCCTCTTTCGCCTGCTTTACCGGCTCGACGGCCTGCGCATCCGCCTTGCTCTCGGCGGGCGGAGTAGTCGTTTCCTTCGATGCATTGCCGGTTTCGGATTTCTTCGGCCCGCCATCCTTCTCGCCAAATTCGAAGACCGGACGCAGAACCGGCAAGGGCTGCCCCTTGGCCTGTTCGGCGGAGGGCGGCGGTTCGGCGGGTTTTTCCTCAGGCGCCGCCGGAGGCGGCTCCGCCTTCTTGGCCTCTTCCTGTTTTGCAGGTTCCGGAGGTTTTTTCTCCTCCGGTTTCGCCTCTTCGGTCGGCTTCTTCTCTTCGGCCTTCTGCTCTTCCGGTGGAGGCACGATCTCGACCTGGACGCTCTCCTCCCTCTCCGGCTCGGACTGGTCGACCGGCAGGTGGAAGAAAAGGGCCGCCACGAAGACGACATGCACCAGGATGGAGGCAGGGATGCCCCATCCTATGTCACCGCGCGGCTTTCCAGGTAAATCCGTCATGGCAGCGGATGTAAGATGGAAAGCCGGCCGGATCGAGTCCCCGAGTGATCAAAACAACGCAAAATACAGCTTTCCGGAAACGAGTTGCGCTGCCGCCCCTCTCCCATGGGATCCAAGGGTAGTTTGCCATTGCAAACAAACCGACCATATGGTATTTTTGCTTATGTCACAAGCTCATAGACGCGAAAAACAGCCCGAACAGGTGCGGCGGTCCCTTCTGGATCATGCGGCTCGATGTGCCGTGGACGAAGGTCTCGGCAGCCTCACCCTGCAGGCGGTCGCCAACGCGGCCTCGGTCACCAAGGGCGGGTTGCTGCATCATTTCCCGAGCAAGCAGGCGCTGATCGAAGCCGTCTTCGAAGACCTGCTGGGCAAGCTCGATGTGGAAATCGACCGGCTGATGAGCGAGGACGCAATCGACCGGGGCCGGTTCACGCGTGCCTATGTCGACGCCTTTTTCCAGGTGACCCGCGATGGGGCCGAAAGCCCCTGGGCGGCGCTGTCGATCTCCTGCATGACCGATGCGCGGCTCAGGCAGCTCTGGTCGGAATGGATGAGCGACCGGCTTGAGCGCCATACTGAAACCGACAGTCATCCGGCCCTCAAGCTCGCGCGCTACGCGGCGGATGGCATCTGGCTCGCCAATCTCATGGAGGCGGACGGTCTGCCGGCAAAAGAACTCGCCGAACTCCGCGACCACCTGCAAAGCCTTACGAAACAAGAGTAACGAAAATGAACCCCGCAATCCTCACCTACGGCGCGCTCGCCGGTGCAATCGTGCTGGAAGTCATCGGCACGACTTTCCTGCAGCAGAGCCAGCAGTTCACCCGCGCGCTCCCGACCATCCTGATGGGGCTGTGCTATGGGACCGCCTTCTATCTCCTGTCGATCGCCTTGCGTACGCTGCCGGTCGGCATTGCCTACGCGATCTGGAGCGGCCTCGGCATCGTGCTGATCTCGGCGGTCGGCACTATCCTGTTCCGCCAGACCCTCGACACCGCCGCCATCATCGGCCTCGGCCTGATCATCTCCGGCGTCGTGGTGGTCAACGTGTTTTCCGGTTCGGTCGGGCATTGATTGCGAAAGCAGGACTTCCGACCTATACTTAAGGGACAATTCGGAGATCACGATGACCGCGATCACTCTGGCGGAAGCGAAAGAAAAACTCGGCGAATTGATCGACCGCGTCGCCAAAGGCGAAACGGTTGAGATTACACGCGACGGTCAACCTGTCGCGCAGCTGGCGCCCCCCAAGCCGAGAAAGCAGCCGATCGATTTTGAACGGCTTAGAGCCCTAAGGGAAGGAATGCCACCGCAGGAGGAAGACGCAGGCACCTTCGTGCGTCGAATGCGGGATGACGAAAGATATTGATGTTCTACATCGATACCTCGGCCATTGTGGCACTTCTTTCCAACGAAGCATCAGTCGATCGGGTCGATAGCTGGTTCGCAGCTCAGGAAGCTCTGCCTTTCTTCATCAGCGACTGGACAATCACGGAAATATCGTCCGCTCTTTCCCTGAAACGGCGAGCGGGTAGCCTCTCTCCGACTAAGCATCTTTCAGCGCTGTCGGAATTCCGGATCATGACGAAAACCTCGTTTGAAGTCGTTCCCGTATCAAGAGCGCATTTCCAAACCGCAGCCAATTATACCGACCTTCACGATCTCGGCCTCCGCTCGGGCGATGCACTGCATCTTGCCGTCGCAATGGAAGCCGGCGCCGCGATCGTAACGCTGGACAAGCGCTTTGCCATCGCCGCAAAAGAATTGAGCGGAAGCAGCATCCTTCTTTGACAACAAAAAACCCGGCCTGCTCTCGCAAACCGGGTCTCTTCTTTTCCAATGGTTGAAACCGCTCAGCTGTCCAGGAAGCTGCGCAGCTTGCGGCTGCGGCTCGGATGCTTCAGCTTGCGCAGCGCCTTCGCTTCGATCTGGCGGATACGTTCGCGGGTGACCGAGAACTGCTGGCCGACTTCTTCAAGCGTGTGGTCGGTATTCATGCCGATGCCGAAGCGCATGCGCAGCACGCGTTCCTCACGCGGCGTGAGCGAGGCGAGAACGCGGGTCGTGGTCTCGCGCAGGTTCGCCTGGATAGCCGCATCGATCGGCAGAAGCGCGTTCTTGTCCTCGATGAAATCGCCGAGATGCGAATCCTCTTCGTCGCCCACCGGGGTTTCGAGGCTGATCGGCTCCTTGGCGATCTTCAGGACCTTGCGGACCTTTTCGAGCGGCATGGCAAGCTTTTCGGCCAGTTCTTCCGGGGTCGGCTCGCGGCCGATCTCGTGCAGCATCTGGCGCGATGTGCGGACGATCTTGTTGATCGTCTCGATCATGTGCACCGGAATGCGGATCGTGCGGGCCTGGTCGGCGATCGAACGGGTGATCGCCTGCCGGATCCACCAGGTGGCATAGGTCGAGAACTTGTAGCCGCGGCGGTATTCGAACTTGTCGACCGCCTTCATCAGGCCGATATTGCCTTCCTGAATGAGGTCGAGGAACTGCAGGCCGCGGTTCGTGTACTTCTTGGCGATCGAGATGACGAGGCGAAGATTCGCTTCGACCATTTCCTTCTTGGCGATACGCGCTTCGCGCTCGCCCTTCTGCACCATCGAGACGATGCGACGGAATTCGGCGATCGAGATGCCGGTTTCCGTCGCAAGGTTCTGGATCTCCTGGCGGATATCGCGGATCGTGGTGTTCTCGGCGCGCGCGAATTCCTTCCAGCCGCGGGCGGCCAGATTGGCGATCGACTTCATCCAGTTCGGATCGAGCTCCGCACCCTGGTACTGTTCGAGGAACGAGTCACGCTTGACGCCGTAGGATTCGGCGAGACGCAACAGACGGCCTTCGTTCTGCATCAGGCGCTTGGAAATGTCGTAGAGCTGCTCGACCAGAGAATCGACGCGATTCTGGTTGAGCGACAGCGACTTGACCGCGGTGATCAGTTCGTCCTTGAGCTCCTTGTAGCGGCGCTCCTGGGCCGACGACAGCGTACCGGTTGCCGCCAGACGCTGCTCGACCTGCTGGTCCTGCAGCTTGCGCAGCTTCTTGTAGGTGTCGGCGATCGTGTCGAGCGTCTCCATGACCTGGGGACGCAGCTCGGCTTCCATCGCAGCGAGAGAAAGGCTCGACTCGTCGTCGTCTTCCTCTTCTTCCTCGAGGTTCATGCCTTCGCCGCCGACGGCGGTGATGTCGTCGTCATTGGCAGCGGAGAAGCGGGCCTTGCGGGTCTTTTCCTTCTCCTCGGCAGCCTTGCGGTCGGCCTCGATCTTTTCCGGGCTCTGGAACTGCGGCGCAGCCTTGGCTTCGGGACCGGAATAGGTCGTTTCGAGATCGATGATCTCGCGAAGCAGGGTCGTGCCTTCGTTGAGCTCGTCGCGCCAGATGATCAGCGCCTGGAAGGTCAGCGGGCTCTCACAGAGCCCGGCGATCATCGTTTCGCGGCCGGCTTCGATGCGCTTGGCGATCGCAATTTCGCCTTCGCGCGACAGAAGCTCGACGGAGCCCATTTCGCGCAGATACATGCGCACCGGGTCGTCGGTACGGTCGGTCGGCTCTTTCTTCTTCGCAGTCGCGAGCGCAGTGCTGGAGGTGGTGGCGATTTCGCCGCCTTCGCTCTCATTGTCGTCGCTGTCGCCGTCAGCATCGTCGTCGCTGGCGGTGGTTTCTTCCGCCTCTTCGTCTTCGACGACGTTGATGCCCATGTCCGACAGCATCGCCATCGTGTCTTCGATCTGCTCGGAGGTGACTTCCTCCGACGGCAGGACCGAATTCAACTCGTCCATGGTCACATAGCCGCGCTTCTTGGCGGCTTTGATCATCTTCTTGACGGCGTCGTCAGAAAGGTCGAGAAGCGGACCGTCGTGCGAGCCTTCGCGTTCGTTCTCTGCTTCTTCGTTTTCTTTGACTTTTGTTGCCATGTATTTCGTCGCTTTCCCTGAACGCTACTTTCGCCGCGCTTCGTGGCCACCGGCTGAAGACGGGGTTGACCGCCTTAGTCGCGAATCACTGTCCAACACGTAACGGAATGACCTTTAATTCCCGATTACCATTCGGCGGCCGTTTTTGACTCGAGGACCGTCCTACCAGAGGATCACCGGCCATGTTCGGTGCTATTGACCCACTCCGCCTATTTTGCCTTGAGATGGTGATTCCCACAAATTAACGATCCGTCAAGCCTTTCCATAGGTCATACCCAGGAAAAGTCGAAAATATGCCCTTTGAGGGGTCTAATAGGGGTACGCTCACCAGATTTAACCGATATGTAGGCGGCAGGCCCTGAAAGACAAGGCTTTGCGTAGACATAAAGGTTTATGCTTCTCGTTCGACACGTTCCTCAGCGGGAAGCGCCGTCATACTGGGTTACCGTGAGTGTAGCAATGTCGATTTCCGGCACGCATCTCAGGTTGATCGCCGCCATCTCCGCGCCATTCGGCATCGTCGCCTCGCTGAACGGAGCGATCCCACAATTGGTGCAGAAGTAGTGTGTGATCACATGCTTGTTGAACTGGTAGGAGGACAGATTCTCCCGCGAGGTCGCAAGCTCGAACTGACTGCGCGGAACGAAGGCCAGAAGCACGCCCTTTCTCCGGCAGAGGGAACAGTTACATTCCATCGCGGTATCGAACTCGCCCTCAGCCTCGAAGGCGACATTGCCGCAATGACAGCTTCCCGCAATCCGCATCAGGCTCCCCAATCAGCCGACTCACGCGGATACAATAGGGCCGCGTCATCATTCGGCAAGGGCCAGGATTTCACCGGCCACGCGTCCTCAGCCGTGGCTGACGGCCGCCCCCTTCACCCGGCCCGAAAGCACCCCGAAACCGTCGATAATCGCTTCCTGGTTTTCCATGCGGACGATTTCGAGCTGGACTTCGGAAAGTGCGCGCAAAAGCGGCTCGATCTCGCGGGCATCGCCCGCTTCCGTCGTTTCGGCGATCTCCCGCTCCAGCTCGATCTTCTGAAGCCTGAGCGCCTTGGTGCGCTTGTGCAGCGAGAGCGCCTGGCGATAGCCCTCGCGGGCATCTTCCAGTGCGGCGATCTCGGTCGCGGTCCAGAGCCGCGCGTTACGCACCTGCTGGTCGAGCGACTTCAGGATGACGTCGAACCCCTCGCCGGCAAGCCGCTGCATCAGGTATTCGCGCGAAAGGTTGGCACCGGCCGTTGCGGCCGCCGGCAGCATCGCCGACCAGAAGCGCTGCAGGTCGCGGTTCTCGAAATCGATCGCGGCGATCTCGTCATATTCCTCCAGCAGCAGCTGCGGATGGTTGACGATGGTGAGCGCCAGCACGCTTTCGCGAAGCGCCGGCAGGTCGCGGTAACCGCGCACCAGACCGGAACGGGCAAGACGGTCTGAAACCCCCGCAGCCCGTCCTGCGGCACGAGGCCCCTGGGGCGGACCGCCCTGGCCCGGCTTGCCGCCGCCGGCACCGCGCTGAAAATTCTGCCGCCGGTCGCCGCCGCCGCGCGGAGCCGGCGCGAAAAAGCTGTTCAACCGGTCGCGGATAGCCTGCTGGTAGTGCCGGCGCACGTTTTCGTCGGCGATGACGGAAACGATCTGCTTCAACCGCGCCTCCAGTTCCGCACGTTTTTCCGGCGTGTCGAAACTTGCCGACGACGCCTCTCGCTGCCAGATCATCTCCACCAGCGGCTTTGCTTCGTTAAGCACCTTGTCGAAGGGAGCGCGGCCCTCATGGCGGACGAGGTCGTCCGGATCCTTGCCATCAGGCAGAAGCGCAAAACGCACCGATTTTCCCGGTTTCAGGAAGGGAAGCGCCAGATCCGCGGCACGGCTTGCCGCCCTGAGGCCGGCACCGTCGCCGTCGAAGCAGAGCACCGGCTGCGGCGTCATCCGCCAAAGAAGCTCTAGCTGGTTTTCGGTGAGCGCGGTCCCGAGCGGTGCCACGGCATTCTCGACGCCCGCCTGATGCAGCGCGATGACGTCCATGTACCCTTCAACCGCAATGATCGTACCCTCGCCCTGCCCCGGCTTTCCGACACCTTGGGCCCGCCTGGCACGCGAAAAATTGTAGAGCACCTGCCCCTTGTGGAAGAGCTCGGTCTCGTTGGAGTTGAGATATTTCGCCGGTGCGTCAGGCGCCATCGCGCGGCCGCCGAAGGCGATCACCTTTTCCCGCGACGAGAGGATCGGAAACATGATGCGGTCGCGAAAACGGTCGTAGGAGACCGCGATCCCCTCCCCGTGCACGACGAGGCCACAGGCCTCGATCTGGTCCTTGGGCACGCCCTTGGCGGCCAGATGTTCCTTCAGCGCATTGCGGCTTTCGGGCGCGTAACCGAGACGGAAGGTCTCGATGGTGCGGCCCGTCAGTCCGCGGTCGCGCAGGTAAGCGCGCGCCTTGGCCCCGACGGCGCTCTGGAGCTGGTCCTGGAAGAATTGCGTCGCCAGCTCCATGACGTCGAGCAGCGTCGTGCGTTCCTTCTCGCGCTTCTCGGCCTGGGGGTCCGGCTGCGGCATGGCGATGCCGGCCATGTCGGCGACCGTCTGCACCGCTTCGGGAAAACTCTGCCCTTCGAGATCGGTCAGGAACCGGAAATGATCACCCGAGACCCCGCAGCCGAAGCAATGGTATCGGCCCTTGCGGTCCTCGCAATGGAAGCTCGGGCTCTTCTCGCCATGAAAAGGGCAGCAGGCCCAATAGTCGCCACGCGAAACGTTGGTCTTCTTGCGATCCCACGTCACCCGCCGGCCGACCACGCCCGATATCGGCACGCGATCGCGAATCTCGTCGAGAAAACTGTTGGAAAAGCGCATTTCTACCTCTGCCTTGGCTCTCCCATATAAGCATGGGTCGGAAGGAACGCTACCATCAAGACAAACGCTACCCGCTATTCACAGGCTTGACTGGCAGCGTCCGTGTATATACAAATCGTAGTTACGCTGTGCCACACCAGATCAGGAGGCCGCCCCATGGTTATTTCCCCTTGCTACATCTCAGAAACGGGTCACCATGATCAAGGCGGAAAGATCATTCCCATTCTTTGAGTGGGATGAAGCCAAAAGGCAGACCAACTTTCAGAAACATGGGATAGACTTTCCGGACGCGGCAAAAGCGTTGAAGTTGCCCATATAGAGGTTGAGACCCAACGAAACGGAGAAATCCGGACATTGGCCGTATGTCCCGAGCAGCGACGCCTCATCGCCGTAGTCTACACGATGCGCGGCGAGGTCTGCAGGATCATTTCCGCCAGAACTGCGAGCAAACATGAGCAAAGAGCGTATCGTCAGATATTCGGCTGAAGACATCGACGGAATAGTCGCGAGAGGCGAAAGCAAGACCGACTGGGCGCGTGTCGATGCCATGACCGATGAGGATATCGACCGCGCGATTGCGGACGACCCCGATTGGGCGGAGTTCAAGGATATCGACTGGTCCAAGGCGACGCTTGTCGTGCCGAAGCCCAAGAAGTCCATCTCCCTTCGTGTCGATGAGGACGTCATCGATTTCTTCAAGTCCACAGGCAAAGGCTACCAGACCCGCATCAACGCTGTGCTCAGACACTACATGCGCGAACAGAAGCGCCTCAACAAATAGGAATCGGCGGCAAGTCCGCGATCCGGCCGGCGAGATCCGGAAGAGCAAAAAGGCGGGAATCCGATGATCGGATTCCCGCCTTTCATTTGCCGGTATTGAAAGGGCAGCTTACTTCAGAAGATCTTTCACCACGGCGGAAGCCTTGGCGAAATCCATCTGGCCCGGATGCTTTTCCTTCAGCACCGCCATGACCTTGCCCATGTCGCGCAGGCCCTGCGCGCCGGACTCGGCGATCGCCGCCTTGATCAGCTCCTGCACCTTCTCGTCCGAGAGCTGCTCAGGCATGAATCCCTTGATGATCTCGATTTCCGCGCGCTCTTGCGTCGCAAGCTCGGCGCGTCCGGCATCCTCGTAGATCTTCGCCGATTCCTCGCGCTGCTTCACCATCTTCTGGAGGATCTGCAGGATGTCGTCATCGCTGACCGGGTCCTTGCCGAGACCGCGATTGGCGATGTCGCGATCCTTGATCGCAGTCTGGATCAGCCGCACGGTCGAAAGCCGGCGGGTGTCCTTGGCCTTCATGGATTCCTTCAGCGCATCGGAAAGCTTGTCGCGCAACATCGTTTTTTCTCCTTGGGAAAAGCCCGGTCGCAGGCTGGATGAATTGTGGCTTTTCCTTGGCATTCACGCCGCAGTCATAGACGACAGGTCCGGGCCGATCAAATCAATTCGCCCAAACCGTTGAATCCCATGGCTTATAAACCCCGTGGAATTCTTGAGCGTCGAGATTGACCACCTCGCCCGCTTTGTCTATTTTCCGGCACCTGCACGAGATTTAGAGGTTTGGGCTTGCGCCGGGATTTCCGCGCGCCCGTCTCTCACGACCATAGATGGCCCCCACAGCCTGTCTCTTCAAGGGACGGGACCGGTGAGGCAGAAGGATGGATATGACCGCGACCGCTCCCTGGACCACCAAGAAACCCACCGCATTGCTCGTTCTGGCCGACGGCACCGTGATCGAAGGAACCGGCATCGGCGCGACCGGCAAGGTGCCGGCCGAAGTGGTGTTCAACACCGCGCTGACCGGCTACCAGGAAATCCTGACCGACCCCTCCTATCTCGGCCAGATCGTCACCTTCACCTTCCCGCATATCGGCAATGTCGGCACCAACGAGGAAGACGTCGAGGACCTGACGCCGGCGGCCCGCCGCGGCGCGGTCGGCACGATCTTCAAGGCCGACATCACCGAACCCTCCAACTACCGCGCCGCCAAGGATCTCGACGGCTGGCTGAAGGCCCGCGGCATCATCGGCCTGTCCGGCATCGACACCCGCGCGCTGACCGCCTGGATCCGCCAGAACGGCGCCCCGAACGCCGTCATCGCCCATGATCCGAACGGCGTCTTCGACATCGAAGCGCTGAAGGCCGAAGCTCGTGCCTGGAGCGGCCTCGAAGGCCTCGACCTCGCCAAGGAGGCGACATCCGGCCAGTCGTCGCAATGGGCCCAGAAGCCCTGGGTCTGGAATGAAGGCTACGGCGAACTGAAGCCGGAAGATGCGAAATATCACATCGTCTGCATCGATTACGGCGTGAAGCGCAACATCCTGCGCCTCTTTGCCGGCCTCGACTGCAAGGTGACGGTCGTGCCTGCCCAGACCTCGGCCGAAGACATCCTGGCGCTGAAGCCGGACGGCATCTTCCTGTCGAACGGCCCGGGCGATCCGGCCGCGACCGGCGAATATGCCGTGCCGGTGATCAGGAACGTCATCAAGACCGACATCCCGACCTTCGGCATCTGCCTCGGCCACCAGATGCTCGGTCTCGCTCTCGGCGCAAAAACCGAGAAGATGCACCAGGGCCATCACGGCGCCAACCATCCGGTCAAGGACCACACCACCGGCAAGGTGGAGATTGTCTCGATGAACCACGGCTTCGCGGTCGATTCGAAGTCTCTGCCGCAAGGGGTTGAGGAGACTCACATTTCGCTCTTCGACGGCACCAATTGCGGCCTGCGCGTCACCGGCAAGCAGGTCTTCTCCGTCCAGCATCACCCGGAAGCTTCGCCGGGCCCGCAGGACAGCCACTATCTCTTCCGCCGCTTCATCAACATGGTGCGCGAGAAGAAGGGCGAGCCTGCCCTTGCGGAACGCTGATTTCCGGCGCTCTAAAAAATCCGCAGACGCCTATTGACCTCAACATTGGTTGAGGCCCCATAAACGCCCCTGTTCAGAAACGAGCAGGGGTTTTTCATATGAGCGAAATACAGAATCGACGCATCTTTCGCGTCAACAGGTTTGCGGTTCCGGTCGAAGGGCGCGAAGAATTCATGGCGCTGGTTCACAGGACGCATGAGGTGATCCGCGCCCAGCCGGGATTCGTCGAGGATCTGATCCTTGAACAGGCTTCCATCGCCGGATTGTTCAATGTCATCACCATCCTCCAGTTCGAAGGCGAGGACGTCCTTCAGCCGGTCATCGCCGCAGTCGCAAAATCGGATGACGAGGCAGGTATCGATCGGCAGGCGTTGAGCCGACGCCTCGGCGTGGAGACCAACATCGGCTTCTACCACAGGGCGGTTCTGCAGGAACTCCTGCCGGCCTGACCAACACGGACAGCCCGCTGAAACTCAGTGGGCCGCCATCGTCCGGCGGTTGACCAGCAGCCAGAAACGGCCGCAAAGCAATACGGCCGCAGCCGCAAGCCCGGTGACGAAGCCGAACCAGACGCCCTCGCCGCGAAAACCGAGCGGGAAGGCGAACACCCAGGCGCAGGAAAAACCGATCGGCCAATAGGCGATCAGCGCCAGCACCATCGGCACCCTGGTGTCTTTCAGGCCACGCAACAGGCTGGCACCGACCACCTGCAATCCGTCGACCAGCTGGAAAGCCCCGGCGATCACGATCAGCGGCACCGCCAATTCCAGCACTGTCGCGGCATCCTCCTTGCGTATATCCAGGAAGAGATTGCCGAAGAAGCGCGGGATCGTCGCATAAAGCACGCTGCCGATCGTCGTGAAGAGCACGCTGACCACGAGCACGGCGATGGCGGCGCGCTTGACGCCCAGAAGATCGCCGCGGCCGTCGGCAAGCCCGACGCGCACCGTCGCCACCTGCGACAGGCCGAGCGGGATCATGAAGGCAATCGCCGCGAGCTGCAGCGCGATGCCGTGGGCTGCGAGCTCCAGCTTGCCGATGACGCCCATCAGCAGGGACGCGGCCGAGAACAGGCTGGTTTCCGCCAGAATGGTGAAGCTGATCGGCAGGCCGAGCACGATGATCTCGCGCACCATGCTCCAGTCCGGCCGCCAGAAGCGCACGAAGATCTCGTAGGCACGCATTTTCGGCTGGCTTTCCACATAAAGGAGAGCAGCCACGAAACCGAACAGGTTGGCGGCAACGGAAGCGATCGCCGCCCCGTGCAGCCCCATGTCGGGCGCGCCGAAATGGCCGAAGATCAGCAGATAGGCGAGGCCGGCATTGATGAAGAACATCGCGATCGTGACGTAGAGCACGATGCCGCCCTTCTCGAGCCCGGTGACGAAGCTTCGAAGCGCCATCAGCCCGAGTGCCGGGAAAATGCCCCATTGGGCGATGCGCAGATAACTCTGTGCATTCGCCGCAACATCCGGCTGCTGCCCGAGCGTCAGAAGGATGGGTTCGGAAAACCACAGGAGCGGCGCCGTCAGCACGCCGAAAGCAAGCGCGATCCACAGCCCCATGCGCACCGCACGGCGCACCGAGCGGGTATCGCCGTGCCCGAGCGCCTGTGCCACCATCGGCACCACGGCGCTGGTAAACCCGGTGCCGAAGATGAAGACCAGGAAGAACATCTGGGTGGCGAGCACCACCGAGGCGAGTTCGGTTGTCCCGAGCCAGCCGACCAGGATGACGTCCGTCGTGTTGATTGCCATCTGCGCCAGCTGCGCCCCAACCAGCGGCACGCCGAGTGCCAGGGTCGCACGCATGTGCGCGGACCAGGAATTGTCCGTCGTCGTCACAGCCATGGTGGTGGAAAGGCTCGACATGGGCACCTCCGCAGACGAAAAAAGCCGCTTCCAGGAACTGGCGAGCGGCGGATGATGCAGCCTATAGAGGAGCATCATCCGTGCGGCAACACTTACAGGCGATTCAGTAGAATTTTTGGACGTCGGTTCAAGAAATCTGATGAGTGAGCTCGTTTTCGAGCGGAACCTCAGGCGTTTTTCGTGAAATCCGGCTCAAAAACACCACGGTCGCACAAGCCAGGAAGATCGCCGCCATCATGTAGGGTGCGCCTGCGAACTCCACTTTCGCATGCTCGCCCGTAAACGCGCTGAAGAGCTGCGTGAAGATCAACGGACCGATGATCGTCGTCAGGCTTGTGAGGCTCGTCATCGCGCCCTGCAGCTCGCCTTGGGCTGAGGGAGGCACCTTGGCCGAAGCGATGCTTCGCAGCGCCGGGTCGGCGACGTTTTCGATCGTGGTCAGGAGGATGACGGCATAGACCATCCACCCCTCCCAGGAGAAGGCATAACCGGTGAGGCCGAGGCAGGAGAAGCACAGCCCGAGCACCGCCGTCCTCCATTCGCCGAGCACCGGCACCAGTTTCGGCAGGATGAAGCCCATGACAACAGCGGCGCAGATGCCGAACAGCCCGAGCGACAGGCCGATCTGCCCCTCGCTCCAGCCATAGCGATAGGCGGAGACGAAGGACCAGACCGACGGATAGACGGCGTGCGCCAGCCAGTAGAGGAACATCACCAGCATGACCCAGCCGATGCCCGGATAGTGGCGCATCTGACGCAGGGCGCCGAGCGGATTGGCGCGCTTCAGCTCGAACTTGCGACGGTTCGCCTTGTCGAGCGTCTCCGGCAGCAGGAACCAGGAGGCGACGAAATTGGCGAGCGACAACAGCCCGGCGCCGAGAAACGGCACGCGCGGCCCGAGCTCGCCGAGCAGCCCGCCGATCACCGGCCCGACTGTGAAACCGACGCCGAAGGCGATGCCGATCAGGCCAAAATTCTTGGCCCGGTTTTCGTCATTGCTGATGTCGGCAATGTAGGCCGAGCAGGTGGCGAAACTGCCGCCGGAAATGCCGGCCAGCACCCGGCCGACGAACAGCATCCAGAAGCTGGTGGCAGCCGCGCAGATCAGATTGTCGAGTGCGAAGGTAAGGACCGATGCGAGCAGGATCGGCCGCCGACCAAACCGGTCGGAAAGGTTGCCCAGCAACGGCGCGAACAGGAACTGCATGGCCGAATAGATGAGCAGCAGCCAGCCGCCATCGACGGCCGCCGCACTCATGTCGTCGCCGGTCAGCTCGCGCAGGAAGGTCGGCAGCACCGGCATGATGATCGCGATCCCGATGATATCGAGGAACAGGATCATGAAGACGAGGAAAAGGCCGCGGCGGACAAATTTCGGGTCGAGCATTAAATGTCTCTCTAGCAATGGTGTTTTCTGGAAAGACGATCAACTCGCCGGGTTGCCTACATAACGGCAAAAGAAAACCGAAACAATCCGTGAACATCTCAAATTTTTTGATGAAAGGTACACCACCGTGCATCGTCCAGCCGGGTCGGGATTTCGATGTTCGGGCAACCCGGATGTTCCGTCTGGAAGACCGGAAGGCCTCGACAGCCCAAACCGGAGCCCATAGAGATTGGAGGTGAACTCCCTCTCTCAGGCAGATCTCTTTCATGATCGAACTTTTCTGGCGCGGCATCCTCATAGGCCTTGGCGCAACCATCCTGATGGATCTCTGGGCGATCGTCCTGCACAAGGTCTTCGGCCAGCCCAAGGCCAACTGGGCGCCGGCGGGCCGCTGGTTCTGGCACCTGCGGCGCGGAAAGGTCTTCCACGACAGCATTGCCGCCGCTGCCCCTTACGAACATGAACTCGCCCTCGGCTGGGCCGGCCATTATGCCGTCGGTCTCCTCTACGGGGTGATCCTTGCCGTGATCGTGGGGCCGGCCTGGTTCGCCGCACCGACCTTCATTCCCGCGTGGATTTTCGGCATCGTCACCATCGGTGCCGGCTGGTTCCTGATGCAGCCAGGCCTTGGTCTCGGATGGGCCGCCTCGAAGACGCCGAGGCCGAACAAGGTGCGTCTCCTCAATTTCGCCGCCCACACCGTTTTCGCGCTCGGGCTTTACGGCACCGCTCTGCTGATCCGCTAGTCTTCCAGATCCCGCTTCATCCGATCGAGCATGTCGACCGCACGCGCCGCATAGGCGCCGATCCAGCGGTCGTGGATCGCCTTGATCGGCAGCGGATTGAGGTGGTTCCAGCGCTCCCTGCCCTCGCGCTTCACCAGCACCAGGTCCGCACCTTCCAGAACCTTCAGATGCTGCATCACGGTGCAGCGGTCGAGCTTGGGAAACCGGGCGCAGAGATCGCCCGTCGTCTGCGGCCGATCCTTCAACTCGTCCAGAATCTCCCTGCGAACCGTCGCCGCCAGGGCCTTGAAAATCAGGTCGTTTTTTTCATCGCTTGACATGTTATATTTTTATAACATTATAAGGCAGGGAGAAACAAGGGAGAAAGATCATGGAACTGAAGTTCAAGGTATCGGGCCGGATCTCGAAACCGGTCGAGGAAGTCTTCGAAGCCGTTGCCGACCCGAAGAAGCTGTCGGGTTATTTCACCACAGGCGGTGCCAAGGGACGGCTCGAACCCGGCGCGACGGTCACCTGGGATTTTCACGACTTTCCGGGCGCCTTCCCGGTCGACGTGGTCGAGGTGGAAAAGAACAGGAAGATCGTGCTGCGCTGGGATGCGACGGAGGGCAATGCGGCCGAACAGGGCCCGGAAAACGTCGCGCCCGCCGACTACAAGACGACGGTCACCATGACCTTCGAGCCACTGGAGGATAGTCGCACGCTGGTGACGATCGCAGAGGAAGGCTGGCGCGAAACGAAGGGCGGGCTGGAAGCCTCCTACGGCAACTGCCAGGGCTGGTCGCAGATGCTCTGCGCCATGAAGGCCTATGTCGAATACGGCATCAACCTGCGCGAGGGGATGTATAAGTAATTTGGCTCCTGAGGGTGCCGCTCACCCCCTCTGCCCTGCCGGGCATCTCCCCTCAAGGCGGGAGATTGGCTGTGGCCAGCTCACTGCCCTACATTGAACTTCACTTCCTGGGCAGTATTTATTTAGAGGCGGGGATCGTGCCTCTTGTGATCTCCCCCCTTGAGGGGGAGATGCCCGGCAGGGCAGAGGGGGGTATCCTGGCTCCACCCTCCCCGTTCGTCCTCCTCGGGCCAAGACCCGAGGATCCAAACAGAGCAAGCCCTTAGACATTCCCCGAAAACGTATCACAAGCCTTCATGTCGCCGGTATCGAACCCGCGCTTGAACCAGCGTGCGCGCTGTGCCGACGTGCCGTGGTTGAAACTTTCCGGCACCACGTAACCCTGGCTGCGCTTCTGCAGCGTATCGTCGCCGATCTGCTGGGCGGCGTTCAGCGCCTCTTCGAGGTCGCCTTTATCGAGAATGCCCTTCTGCTGGGTGAACTTGCCCCAGACGCCGGCAAAGCAGTCGGCCTGCAGTTCGACGCGCACCGACATGCGGTTGGCGTCGGCCTCGCTCATCCGCTGGCGGGCTTGGTTGAACTTCGGCAGGATGCCGAGCAGGTTCTGCACATGATGGCCGACTTCATGGGCGATCACATAGGCCTCGGCGAAGTCGCCGGCCGCCTCGAAACGCTTCTCGAGTTCCTTGAAGAAATTGGTGTCGAGATAAAGCTTTTGATCGCCAGGGCAATAGAAAGGCCCGGTCGCGGAAGAGGCAAAGCCGCAGGCGGAATTCACCTGGCCGGAAAACAGCACCAGCACCGGCTCCTGATATTTCTGGCCATTCGCCTGGAAAATGCCGTTCCAGGTATCTTCCGTCTCGGCGAGCACAGTACGCACGAACGCAGTTGTCTCATCATTGGCGGGTGTGCGGTTGCCGGTCGTCTGCTGCTGCTCGAAGCCTGATCCGTCCATGCCGAGTTCGCCCGATAGCAGCGACAGCGGGTTGATGCCGGTGATCCAGCAGATGATCAGGATGACGATGATCCCGCCTATGCCAAGCCCGCCCCCGCGGCGGCCACCGCCACCGACCGGAATGCGAAATCCGCCCCGTCCGAGCGGACTGCCGCCCATGGAAGCGCCACGCTGGTCTTCGACATTGTCCGATTGCCGGCGGCCTTTCCATTCCATCTCGCTCACTCCTCTTCGGCGACATCACCCCTGCCGGGCGATATAACGCTGGCGGCCGCAAAAGCGATCCGTACCAGCATCACATAGCTGAAGATTCGTTCTCAGGCGACCCGCAGGGCCTTTTTCCCCGGCAGGAAAACCGTCAGCAGACCAAGCACCGGCAGGAAGGCGCAGACATTGTAGACGAAGGTGATGCCGTACTGGTCGGCAAAGACACCGAGCACGGCCGCGGCGATGCCGCCGATCCCGAACGCGATCCCGAAGAAGATGCCGGCGATCATGCCCACCCGCCCCGGCACCAGTTCCTGCGCCATCACCACGATCGCCGGGAAGGACGAGGCCATGATGAAGCCGATGATGGCCGAAAGCGCGATCGTCACCGGCAGGTTGGCAAACGGCATGGCGAGCGTGAACGGCAGCACGCCGAGGATCGAGAACCAGATCACCACCTTCGAACCGAACTTGTCTCCTACTAGCCCGCCGATAACGGTGCCGAGCGCGACGGCGCCCAGGAAGATGAACAGCATGATCTGCGACTGCTGCACCGTCACCTGGAAGCGCTCGATGACGAAGAAGGTGTAATAGCTGCTGATCGATGCCATGTAGGCGTTCTTGGAGAAGGTCAGGATGGTCAGCACGATGAGCGCGACGGTCACCGTGCGCTTCGAAAGGTTATGGGCCTTCAGCACCCGCTTGCGGCCCTGGTTGGCGAGCATATGCGCCTTGTACCAGCGCGCCACGCCGGTGAGGATGACGATTCCGAGGAGCGCGCCGACCGAGACCCAGGCAACGCTGCCCTGACCGTTCGGCACGATGATGAAGGCCGCGAGCAACGGGCCGATCGACTGTCCGAAATTGCCGCCGACCTGGAAGACCGACTGCGCCATCCCGTAACGGCCACCGGAAGCGAGACGCGCCACGCGCGAGGATTCCGGATGGAAGACGGCCGAGCCTATACCGATCAGCGAGGCGGAGATGACCAGCACCACATAGGAATGCGCGTTCGCCAGCATGAACAGGCCGATGAAGGTCGAGCCCATGCCGACCGGCAGCGAATAGGGGAACGGCTTCTTGTCGGTGATGATGCCGATCACCGGCTGCAGAAGCGAGGCGGTGCACTGGAAGGCGAGCGTCAGGATGCCGATCTGCCAGAAATCGAGGGCATAATCCGTCTTCAGCATCGGATAGATCGCCGAGATCATCGACTGCATGATGTCGTTGATCATGTGGCAGAAGCTGACCGCCAGGATGATCGGCAGGATCGTCGCTTCGGCGGCGGGAGCGGAAACGGGTTTGGATGTTGCATCGGCCATTGAATTTCCTCCGCGCAAGCGGTCGTCATCGCGGATGGCCGTTGCTGCAAGTGTCTTGGAGGCAGGTCTAGTCCCGTAAGCCGGGCCTGTCCATGACAGCAAGACGCCGAACGGTACGCTTGAAGGAAATTCTCGATGCACAATTTCAGAACCGGCGTGTCGACAGCCTCTGCTGAAGAACAAGCGCTCCAGCGATACCGGCCAGTGTCAGAAGCAATATCCAGCTTGGGCCGCCGGAAAAGACGACCGCGTTCATGATCCGCCCCGGGATCAGCGTGAACAGGCCGGCGATCCCGATACCGCCGAAATACATGCCGATGACCGCCGCCTTGTGCGCACGGATATTGTGGGCGCGCGCCGAACTGATCGCCCGCCACGCCCCGACGAGCACGGAGATCGACAGGAGATGGATCGGGCTGAAACCGTAGAAGAGATTGATCTCGTGGATGAAGAAGCTGGAGAGCGAGGTAATCACCATCAGCGCCATCCAGATTTTGCCGAGCAGGCGGTGTACCGGAGTGCCCTTGCGGTTGAGCAGAATATAGGCGCCGAGCACGGAGGCCGGCAGCACGGCGGCGACATGAATCTGGACGGCAAGCGGGGCATCGAGGAGCGGTTGAAGGTTCATGGGGAATACCTGTCGAAATCATCGAGAGACTGGAGGCGATTGAATTGATCGCCTGTTTCCGCCATGACTGGCTCACCCTCAACCAGAATGGCGCAGACAACGGATTAACTTCGTGAATCAACCGTTTTTGAGCTCCACGCTTCGTGAATTGCAGCTCTTCACCCGCTCCTGGCGCTTCTGGACGACCTTTGCGCTGGTCGTCCTGCTTTTCGTCGTCACCGGCCCCTACGGCACTTTCGAGCGGATGACGCTCGGCATCCGGCTGGGATACTGGCTGATCGTGCACGCCGTCACCTGGTCGATCGCCATCTGTTTTGCGCTGATGGCGGAGATTTTGTTACGCCGGCATCTCAACCACACGCTCGCCCGCATGACGATCGGTTCACTGGTCGCAGCCCTGCCGATCGGCTTCGCGCTCGGCGCGATCGATTTCGCGTTCTTCGGCCACTGGACCAACATGGGCAACGGTTTTCACCGGGCGCTGTTCGCGCTGCCACTTTGCGCCCTCTTCTGTCTTCTGACCTACATGGCCATGCACCGGCAGATCGCCGAGGTTTCCGCGTCTGCCCTACCACCCGCATCAGCCCTTGCGCCTGCCGCATCTGAACCCGAAATCCTCACCCGGCTGAAACCCCAGAACCGCGGGGCAATCCTGCGGCTTTCGGTCGAGGATCATTATACCGATGTGGTCACCAGCCGCGGCCACGAACTGATCCTCCTGCGTTTCGCCGACGCCCTGAAGGAACTTGGGGCCACGCCCGGCCTGCAGGTGCACCGCTCCCACTGGGTGGCGGATGCCCATGTCGAAAGGTTGAAACGTGATGGCGGCAGGCTTGTGCTTGTCATGAAGGACGGCACGGAAATCCCGGTGAGCCGGACCTATGCCGATGCGGTGCGCGCGCGTTTCGACGAGCTTCCAGCTCGGTCGTGATCGCTACGACGGACAGTACCACGGGAACGCCAGCGGTGAACCCGTCGAAAAGCCGGCTTCGTCGGGAAGCCACGCCGAACGCTTTTCCTGTCGATTTGGCGAGATTCGGGGTTCCGTTCCCCAGAACATTTGCCTATAAGCCGCGTCTAGCCTGAAAAGACATGCGCGCGCGACCCGACCGGTGGTATTCCACACCGCGTCGGTTTTCCGCGCAGGAAAAAAGCGGAAAGATACCCCATGCCCAAGCGCCAAGACTTGAAATCGATCCTCATCATCGGCGCGGGTCCGATCGTCATCGGCCAGGCATGCGAGTTCGACTATTCCGGCACCCAGGCCTGCAAGGCACTGAAGGAAGAAGGTTACCGGGTCATCCTGGTCAATTCCAACCCCGCGACGATCATGACCGATCCGGGCCTGGCGGATGCCACCTATGTCGAGCCGATTACCCCGGAAGTCGTCGCGAAGATCATCGCCAAGGAGCGCCCCGACGCGCTTCTGCCGACCATGGGCGGCCAGACGGCGCTGAACACCGCCCTCTCCCTGAAGCGCATGGGCGTGCTCGACCGCTACAATGTCGAGATGATCGGCGCCAAGCCCGCCGCCATCGACATGGCCGAAGACCGCGCCCTGTTCCGCGAGGCGATGTCCCGCATCGGGCTTGAAACCCCGAAATCGATGCTGGCCAACGCCACCGACATCAAGGATGCCGACCGCAAGACCCATGAGATCGAGCGCAACCGGGTCAAGGAAAGCCTGACGGGTGCTGAACTCGACAAGGCGCTCGACGCGCTCGAAAACCAGTGGAATCTCGGCGAGACCGACCGCAAGCAGCGCTACATCAGCCACGCCATGGCGATCGCCGCCCAGGCGATCGACGTGGTCGGCCTGCCCGCCATCATCCGCCCCTCCTTCACCATGGGCGGCACCGGCGGCGGCATTGCCTACAATCGCTCGGAATTCTTCGAGATCGTCGGCGGCGGGCTCGATGCCTCGCCGACCACCGAAGTGCTGATCGAGGAGTCGGTGCTCGGCTGGAAGGAATACGAGATGGAGGTGATCCGCGACAAGGCGGACAACTGCATCATCATCTGCTCGATCGAGAACATCGATCCGATGGGCGTCCACACGGGCGACTCGATCACCGTTGCGCCGGCGCTGACGCTGACCGACAAGGAATACCAGATGATGCGCAACGCCTCGATCGCGGTCCTGCGCGAGATCGGCGTCGAGACCGGCGGCTCGAACGTGCAGTTCGCCGTCAACCCGAAGGACGGCCGCCTCGTCGTCATCGAAATGAACCCGCGCGTCTCGCGCTCGTCGGCACTCGCTTCCAAGGCCACCGGCTTCCCGATCGCCAAGGTCGCCGCCAAGCTCGCGATCGGCTACACGCTCGACGAACTCGACAACGACATCACCGGCGGCGCGACGCCCGCCTCGTTCGAACCGTCGATCGACTATGTCGTCACCAAGATCCCCCGTTTCGCCTTCGAGAAGTTCCCGGGCGCCTCGCCGGTCCTGACCACCGCGATGAAATCGGTCGGCGAAGTCATGGCGATCGGCCGCACATTCGCGGAATCGCTGCAGAAGGCGCTGCGCGGCCTCGAAACCGGCCTGACCGGCCTCGACGAGATCGAGATTCCCGGCCTGGAGGACGGTGAAAACTCCAAGAACGCCATCCGCGCGGCAATCGGCACGCCGACCCCGGACCGGCTGCGCATGGTCGCCCAGGCGCTACGCCTCGGCCTCACCGAAGGTGAAGTCCACGAGGCCTGCAAGATCGACCCGTGGTTCATCGCCCAGTTGAAGGCGATCACCGACATGGAAGCCCGCATCCGCGAGCACGGCCTGCCGGGCGACGCCGAGAACCTGCGCATGCTGAAGGCGATGGGCTTCTCCGATGCCCGCCTCGCAAGCCTTACCAAAAAACGGCCGAAGGAAGTGGCGGAACTGCGCAACAGCCTGAATGTCCGCCCGGTCTTCAAGCGCATCGACACCTGCGCTGCCGAATTTGCCTCGCCGACCGCCTACATGTACTCGACCTACGAGACGCCTTTCGTCGGCGAACTGCGCTCGGAAGCCGAAGTGTCGACCGCCAAGAAGGTCGTCATTCTCGGCGGCGGTCCGAACCGCATCGGCCAGGGCATCGAGTTCGACTATTGCTGCTGTCACGCCGCCTTCGCACTGAAGGATGCCGGCTATGAAGCGATCATGATCAACTGCAACCCGGAAACCGTCTCGACCGACTACGACACCTCGGACCGGCTCTATTTCGAGCCACTGACGGCCGAAGACGTGATCGAAATCCTGCGCGCCGAGCAGGAAAAGGGCGAAGTGGTCGGCGTCATCGTCCAGTTCGGCGGCCAAACCCCGCTGAAACTCGCCGAAGCGCTCGAAAAGAACGGCATCCCGATCCTCGGCACCGCGCCCGACATGATCGACCTTGCCGAAGACCGCGACCGTTTCCAGAAGCTGCTGATGAAGCTGGACCTCAACCAGCCTAACAACGGCATCGCCTATTCCGTCGAGCAGGCCCGCCTCGTCGCGTCCGAAATCGGCTTCCCGCTCGTCGTGCGCCCGTCCTACGTGCTCGGCGGCCGCGCCATGCAGATCATCCATTCGGAATCGATGCTGCAGACCTACCTGCTCGACACCGTGCCGGGCCTGGTGCCGGAAGACATCAAGCAGCGTTACCCGAACGACAAGACCGGCCAGATCAACACCCTGCTCGGCAAGAACCCGCTTCTGTTCGACAGCTACCTCAGCAACGCGATCGAAGTCGACGTGGACTGTGTCTGCGATGGCACCGACGTCTATGTCGCCGGCATCATGGAACATATCGAGGAAGCCGGCATCCATTCGGGCGACAGCGCCTGCTCGCTGCCGCCGCGCACGCTTTCCAACGAGATGATCGACGAACTGGAACGCCAGGCGAAGGCGATGGCCAAGGGCCTGCATGTCGTCGGCCTGATGAACGTCCAGTTCGCCATCAAGGACGGCACGGTCTACGTTCTCGAAGTCAATCCGCGCGCCTCGCGCACCGTGCCTTTCGTGGCAAAAACCATCGGCGCGCCGATCGCCAAGATTGCCGCCCGCGTCATGGCCGGCGAAAAGCTCGACGCGACCTTTGCCGCCTACGGCACCAAGCCCGATCCGCGCAACCTGAAGCACATCGCCGTCAAGGAAGCCGTCTTCCCGTTCGCCCGCTTCCCCGGCGTCGACATCCTGCTCGGCCCGGAAATGCGCTCTACCGGCGAAGTCATCGGCCTCGACACGGATTTCGCGCTGGCCTTCGCCAAGTCGCAGCTCGGCGCCAATGTCGAACTGCCGCGTGACGGCACGGTCTTCGTATCCGTACGCGATGAGGACAAGATCCGCGTGCTTCCGGCAATCCGCATCCTCACCGATATCGGCTTCAAGGTTCTGGCGACCGGCGGCACCGCCCGCTTCCTCGCCGAACAGGGCATTTCCGCAACCCGCATCAACAAGGTGCTGGAAGGCCGCCCGCATATCGAGGACGCGATCCGCAACCGGCAGGTCCAGCTGGTCATCAACACGACCGACAGCAACAAGGCGATCTCGGATAGCAAATCGCTCCGCCGCGCGACGCTGATGCAGAAGGTGCCCTACTACACCACCATGGCCGGCGCCGAAGCCGCCGCCATGGCGATCAAGGCGCTCAAGGCCGGCAACCTCGAAGTCCGCCCGCTGCAGAGCTATTTCGCCTGACACTGATCCATGCGGCCGAGGGAGAACCTTCGGCCGCCATCCCTTCCGCTCCGGTCTTCATGTCCGGGACATCCACCGGAACGGCGCCCGCAAACTCGAAGACGAGGCGATGCGCTCGAAGGGAGAGGCTCCCCTGCCTTTAAGCATCGCGTCCCACAACGGTGACGATGACCGGCGCGTGGTCGGAGGCAATGCCCTTCGGCGGCCCGTCGCGGAAATGGTCGTCGAAAATCTCCACCTTGGTCACCGTGCCGCGCCGGCGCGGGTTGTTCGGATTAAGCCCGTTGGAGACGATCGCGTAGTCGAGGATCGAGCCATGGCCCGAACTGCTGTGGGTGATCGGCCGGCCCTGAAGCTGGGTCGGCACGAGGGGCCACGTGTCGTAGAGCTTGTAGACATGTTTGAGAAAGGCGAATTCCGGCGGAATACCGTTGCCCGGGATGCTCCCCCAGGAAAACACCCGCTCGCCCTGGGTCAGAATGCCGATCGTGTGCGAATCCGGCCCCTCGTTGAGATCGCCCAGCAGCAGGACCGGCGCATCGTTGTCGCGATCGATGGCGCGGCGGAAGAGCCGATAGACAACGCCCGCTTCGGCCGCACGCTTGGCGACCTGGTCCACGCCGGCGGCATTGCGCAGCGAATAATAGGTTTTGATCTTCGCAGCCCAGTCCGTGATCGGATCGACGTCGCGGGGATCGACGAATGCGCCCTGTGATTTCAGGTGGCAGACATAGATGTCCATCCCGCCGATCCCCGGAAGGTCGATGCGCGCCGCGACCGGCGTCCGCGAAAACCTGAAACCAGGATCGACGACCGTATCGACGTCGATATCGGCAACGCCGATCAGGTCGCCGACCTGCGCGAACGGATGACGCGAGGCGATCGAAACGGTGGCGTTCACATAGATCGCCGGATCCTGGTCATCGAAAATCGGCGCGCCGGCATTGGAGAAATGCGGATAACCGGCGGCGGCGACGAGCGCCTTGAGCGCTTCGGACGAAACCACTTCCTGGAACCCGACCACATCGGCATTCATCTGCGCCAGCATGCCGGCGATCCAGGCCTGCTTGGCCTGCCATTGCTCCGGTGTGTAGGTCGATTTGGGATCCCGCTCGTGCCAGAAAATGCCCGGCTCGGCGAAATGATAGAGATTGAAGGTCGCGAATCTGAAATCGGCAATGCCTGCCTCCCGCAAAACGGCGAATGCCAAGATTGATACAGCTACTTAGAATTGTAAACATGACAGGGTGATGATACTCTTCGATAGGGATCATCCGGGGGAAACCATGTCGAGGAATATCGTCATTCTGTTCGACGGTGCGTCGAATGAAATATCCGCCGACCGCACGAATGTCCTCAGACTGTTCGGAACGCTGGAGCGATCCGAGAAGCAGATCGTCTACTACGATCCCGGCGTCGGCACCTTCGGGGCAGCAAATTCCTGGTCGAGATTCTATCGCAAGGCCTTCGAAGTCTGGGGGCTCGCCACCGGCTGGGGTTTGGACGAGAACGTCAAGGAAGCCTATCGTTTCCTCGTCGAAAACTATGATCGCGGCTCCAAAAATGTGGATGGCCGGCATTCGGACCGGGACCGCATCTATATCTTCGGATTCAGCCGCGGTGCCTATTCGGCCCGCGTGCTTGCCGGCTTCATCCACGCCTTCGGCCTGACCACGAAATATCATCTGAACCTGCTGGACTACGCCTACAAGACCTACAAGGGCATTCCCGAGCAGGAACAGCGCAAGGAAGATGCGGTCGGGGACGAGGAAGCATCTTCGGCATTCGCCAGCATGCGCCTCTATGAGCGAATGCTCCGCAACGACCGTCCGCCGATCGCGCTCCTCGGCCTTTTCGATACCGTGGCTTCGGTCATCGAATCGGGCAAATGGCGACCGCAATTGAAGACTCATCCCTTTACCCGCAAGAACCCGAGCGTCGAATGCGTGCGCCACGCGGTGGCGATCGACGAGCGGCGCACCATGTTCCAGCCGGAGCTGTGGATGGCGGATCAGGATTATTGGGGCGGCCCGTTCAAGCCGAAAACCGTCGTAAAACAGGATTTCAAGGAAGTGTGGTTTGCCGGCGTGCACGGCGATATCGGCGGCGGTTATCCTGAGGCGCAGAGCGGCCAGATCAAGATCCCGCTCGACTGGATGATCCGCGAAACCGGCCCGACCGGCCTCTTCTATGTGACCCGCACGATCAACAATATCGTTCTCGGCAAGAACGCCAATAAATATGTGCCCCTGGATCCGAAAGCCGATCTCCACAACTCCATGTCGAAGGGCTGGAAAATCCTCGAATACATTCCGCGGCGCGTTCCCGAAAGCTCTTGGCGCAAGCGTGGGGATCGCAGCGGAATCTATCTGCCGCTCGAAGACCGGCGCTTCATTCCGGACGGAGCGAAGCTTCACGAGTCGGTCAAAACCCGATTGGACGCCGGCGCCTACACCCCGCCCAACCTTCCGAGCACCCCCACTTTCGTCCCTTAAGCAGCCTGAATCATTCTCTCCGTTCATGCCGCCAAGCGCTTGATCCGGTTCATGTCCTCCCTGAACCGGGCAAGCTCCTCCGCCTTTCTCCCCTCGTCGGGAATGCGCAGGAGATAGGATGGATGCACGGTCACGAAAAGCGTGCGCCCTTCCTCCATGGCAATCGGCTCGCCCCTGACATCCTCCAGCTTCTGCCGCATGTCGGTCAACGCGAAGAGCGCCGTCGCGCCCATCGCCACAGCCAGTTTCGGCCTCACCAGTTCCAGTTCCTGGGTCAGCCACCAGCGGCATTGCCGCACCTCGCCCATGTTCGGTTTCTGGTGGATACGACGCTTGCCGCGCGGCTCGTATTTGAAGTGCTTCACCGCATTGGTGATATAGAGCGACCGACGTTCGATGCCGGCCTCGCCGATCACGTCATTGAACAGTTTGCCCGCCGGTCCGACAAACGGCTTTCCCGCCAGGTCCTCCTGGTCGCCCGGCTGCTCGCCGACGAACATCACCTTCGCGTCCGGTGGACCGTCGCCGAACACCGTCTGGGTCGCCAGGCAATGGATGTCGCAGCGCGTGCAATGCCGCGCCTCCTGCTTCAACGCCGCAAGCGTGCCCGCGATGGGCACCGGCTCCGCCGGCGCCCTGGCCGCCGCCTCCTGTATCCGGTGATGAAAGGGCAAGGGTTCGCTCGCCGCCTTGCGCGCCATCTCGATGACATTGGCCTCGGCATTGGCGATCAGCCCCGGAATAAGCTCCGCTTCCGGCAGGTTCCTCCAGTATTTCTTCGGCATCTCCGTGGTCATCATCTTCACCTTCAACCGCGCCGGGTTGAAGATCGAGGCGTAATAGGTGCGCCACAGCTCGTCGGTCTCGTCACGCAGATCAGGCTTCTCCGCCGGCTCATCCGTCGTGCGCAGCGTCTCGCCGTCCCAGGAGGCCGAACCCTTTGGCGTCAGGATCAACCAATCCATGTCGGTGAAGCGCCGCTGGAAGAAAGGCGCCACCCGGGCGATGATGAAGTGATCCGGCTCGAACCAGGAGATGAAGCGCCGCCGCCCAGGCACGCCCTCGGGCAGCGGCAACTCCTTGAAACGCACGAAAGCGGTCATCTTGTGATAGTCGCGGCCGACCGATTTCGCCATGCGGCTGGCGGCAACCACGTCCGGGTCGGTCGCCATCCGCAGCAGATGCCGGCCATGCACCACCCCGCCATGCATCATCCGGAACAGCATGCGGTAGAGCAGCGCGAACCGGGTCGGGTCGGAATGGCAGAGCACCGCCTGCGCCAGCCGGATGAAGGCAGGCTGCACCGTCATCGGCTCGCAGTCCGGATGCGGCGGCGGCAGGTGGTTCTCGTCGAAACCGAACAGCCCGTCGGCATCGTCCATCGTCCGCCATTCGATATATTCGGGCACGATGCCGGCCATCAGGAAGGCGCGGGCGGCATCGCGCCACTCGGTGAGATCGCCCCTGCCCCGCAGCGAAAAACGGTACCTCATAACAGCGACAACTGCTCAGGCTTCGGCTCGAACATCGCCCTCAAATCCGTCCGGTCGACCAGCCGGTGCGGCGTCCAGCCCTCCGCCATGATGAACGGCTGCACCTTCCTGAGCGATACGCCGAGCCGCTTCAGATCGTCGAGCCTCAGCCGCCCGAACCGCCGCGACGACAGGATGCCTTTGACCGTCTTGGTGCCGAAACCCGGCACCCGAAGCAGCATCTCCTTCTCCGCCCGGTTGACGTCCACCGGGAACCGTTCGCGATGGCCGAGCGCCCAGGCGAGCTTCGGGTCGAGATCGAGGTCGAGCATGCCGCCCGCCTGAGTCGCGGTGATTTCACCGATCTCGAAACCGTAGAACCGGTAGAGCCAGTCCGCCTGGTAGAGCCGGTGCTCGCGCATCAAAGGTGGCTTGATCAGCGGCAGGGTCTTCGACGAATCCGGGATCGGGCTGAAGGCGGAATAATAGACCCGTTTCAGCCCGTAGCTGCCATAGAGCCGGGCGCTGGTACCGAGTATCGTCGCGTCGCTGGCGCCGTCGGCACCGACGATCATCTGCGTGCTCTGCCCGGCCGGCGCGAACGTCTTCTTCCGTTTCGTCTGCAGCGTCGGATCGGCCATTTCCTCGATCTTCAGCCGCAGCTTGCCCATCGACCGGCGGATGTTCTCCGGCCGCTTTTCCGGCGCGAAACGGCTGATGCCGCTGTCGGTCGGCAACTCGATATTGATCGACAGCCGGTCGGCATAAAGCCCCGCCTCCTCGATCAGATGCGCGGATGCTTCCGGAATGCTCTTCAGGTGGATGTAGCCGCGGAAATTATGGGTTGTCCTGAGCTCCCTGGCGATCCGCACCATCTCCTCCATCGTGTGGTCGGAGGAGCGGATGATGCCGGAAGAAAGGAACAGGCCTTCGATATAATTTCGGCGGTAGAATTCCAGCGTCAGCCAGATCACCTCCTCCGGCGTGAAGCGGGCTCGCTCCACATTGCTGGACGACCGGTTGATGCAATAGGCGCAGTCGTAGATGCAGAAATTGGTGAGAAGGATCTTCAGGAGCGATATGCAGCGCCCGTCCGGCGCATAGGCATGGCAGATGCCCGAACCCTCCGTCGAGCCGAGCCCGCCTGTCGCGGACGAGTCCCGCTTCACGGTTCCGCTGGAGGCACAGGATGCATCGTATTTGGCGGCATCCGAAAGGATCGCCAGGCGTTCTTTCAGCGACTTCTTCATTAGGATGTTCACTAAATGTTCTTTTTCAGCCAGTCAAGTCATTGACAAACGGTGCCGCTTGCAATCTCATGGTGAAGGAGGGGCACACGGACAAGGTTTCGAAATTCCTAGCGTTCGCTGTCGAAATTCTGTTATAGTGACCTACATTCTGATTTTACGATGGTTCCGAAGTTTCGCTCCGGAACCTGTTTCTTTTTGTGTCCGCGGTATCCGCGGGCATGCGCCTGAAGGACAAGGAAATGGTTGAAAAGGTACCGATGACGCAGAGTGGTTTTTCCAAGCTGCAAGAGGAGCTGCGCTGGCGTCAGCAGGAGGAGCGTCCCCGTATCATCGAGGCAATCGCGGAAGCGCGCGCCCATGGCGACCTTTCGGAAAATGCCGAATACCATGCCGCCAAGGAGGCCCAGAGCCATAACGAAGGCCGCATCACCGAGCTGGAAGACCTGACCGCGCGTGCGGAAGTCATCGACCTATCGAAGATGTCCGGCTCGAAGATCAAGTTCGGCGCCACCGTGAAGCTCATCGACGAGGACACCGACGAGGAAAAGATCTACCAGATCGTCGGCGACCAGGAAGCCGACGTGAAGGCAGGCCGCATCTCCATCTCCTCGCCGATCGCGCGTGCGATGATCGGCAAGGAAAAGGGCGATTCCATCGAAGTGGTCGCCCCCGGCGGCTCCAAGGCCTACGAAATCCTCGCCATTTCCTGGGGCTGATACGCCCGTGGGCAAACAAGGCGACCCCGCCATCATCGATATCCGTGACGTCGAAGTGATCGCGCCGAATTTCAAGCGGCGGCTCTCCGGCGTCACGTCGACCATCATCCAGCTCGTTCCCGTCCAGAGATCGCTTGGCCAGAAGGTCGCGGCGCTTGGCCCCGGCCTGCCCGCCGATCTGCCGCATATCCGTTACCGCGACCTCTTCCGCCTCTGGTCGCCGCCGCGCGGCAAGCGGTGCCGGATCTGGCACGCGCGCCGCAATATCGAGATGCTGCCGGCGATTTTCATGCGCGACGTGCTGCGCATGCCGATGAAGATCGTCTTCACCTCGGCCTCCCAGCGCCGCCATACCGGCTGGACCAAATGGCTGGTCTCGAAGATGGACGGCGTCATCGCCACGAGCGGCAAGACTGCGGATTATTTAACGGTCAAGAACACCGTCGTGCTGCACGGCATCGACACGAACCGCTTCTCGCCGCCATCGGACAAGGCAGAGGCCAAGCGCGCCAAAGGCCTCGATCCGGCACAGAAGATCGTCGGCTGTTTCGGCCGCGTGCGGCGCCAGAAGGGCACCGACCTTTTCGTCGATTCGATGATCAAGGTGCTTGCCGAGCGCAAGGACTGGTCGGCGATCGTCGCCGGCCGCGCCACCGGCCCGCATGTGGATTTCGAGGATGGATTGAAGAAGAAGGTCGCCGCCGCCGGCCTTGCCGACCGCATCCTGTTCGTCGGCGAGCACACCGATATCAACGACTGGTATCGCGCCCTCGACCTCTTCATCGCGCCGCAGCGCTGGGAAGGTTTCGGGCTGACGCCGCTGGAAGCCATGGCGACCGCGGTCCCGGTGATCGCCACCGATGTCGGCGCCTTCCCGGAACTCCTGGTGACGGGCGAAGAGGAAACCGGCCTGATCATCGCCCGCGACAGCGTCGATGCGATGGCCGAGGCGGCCGTCGTCTTCATGGACGACGAGCCCCGGCGATCGAAAGCGGCAGCCCATGCTCGCGCCCATGCGCTCGAAAATTTCAGCATCGAAGGCGAAGCAAAGCTGCTCGGCAATATCTACCGGATCACGGCTTCCGCTTGAACAGCTCGATATAGGCGTTGGCGATCGCCTCTTCCGAAAACTGCCCGACCAGCGTCGCCCTGCCCTTTTCGCCAAGGCTCGCCGCCAGCTGACGATCTGCGATCACCTGGTTGATGGCGCGCGTGTAACCGGCGACGTCATCGATATCGACAAGCAGCCCGTTTTCGCCGTGCTGCATGAACCACGAAGGCCCTTCCGACCGCGAGGAAATCACCGGCTTGCTCTGCGCCCAGGCCTCGAAAATCACGTTGCCGAGCGGCTCGTGGCTGGACGGCATGATAAAGATGTCTGCGGCCGCAAGATAGGGGCGTGTATCCTTGTGCCAGCCGAGGAACCGTACCCGGTTCTCCATCTTGTGCTCGCGCATGACCGCCTCCAGCGCTTCCCGTTCCTCGCCGTCGCCGGCGATCCACAGATAGGCGTCCGGCACCGCCGCCATCGCCTCGATCAGCAGGTGGAAACGCTTGCGCTTGACGAAACGGCCCATCGTCATGATCAGCGGCACGCCTTCCGGCGTGTTGGCAACCGAGCGCGAGACGGGCGCCACGACCGACGTATCGGTGAAGTTCGAGATCACCTCGACGCCGCGGGTCCAGCCGAGATTGTTGCGCACATGGTCGGCAATGCCCGGCGTGTTGCAGACGAGAATGTCGGAATTCTTGAAATAGCCGAGATGGGTGGGGTAGTCGCCGAGACGGGAGAGCTTGATACCGCCCTTATAGTCCGGCATCAGGCGGGCACCGCGGGTGGACCAGGAAATGATCGCGTCGGCCTTGTCCCGCTTTGCCATGGAGAGCACCTTCATCGGCAGAAGGATACGATCGATCGACAGGTTGCGGAAATTGCTCTCGATCACCTTGGCATGAGCCTCGACATCCGGCTTCCAGCGGCGGTTCCAGCGCATCACGGCCGTCTGCTCAACGCCGCGCCGTGCAAGCGCGCCGACCAGATGCACGAAGAACTTCTCCGCCCCGCCGTCCTTGCCGAAAATATACTGGTGAACCCGCATCGATGTCGCCTCGCCTGTCTGTTTTCCGCCGCTTCATACCGGAAACCAGCATCCATAGGCAGCGCCGCCTATATGTTACGGTTGAAAAACCTGCGCAAGGGGTACGGGAATGGTTGTCGCTGAAATGTTGGGAGCCGGGCAGGATGCGACTGCCGTGACGCTTCCGCACCGGTTCGGGCGAGGCTCTCGGGAAGAAACGCCCGCTTGTTCCCAAAAAGGCCGAGCCACGATATAGCAAAGCTCAAACAGCTTCGACCACGTCGACGCACCATCACAAGTCTACCGGCGACGGAAGCGGTCTTGGCGGACGAAAAGCCGCTACGCCTCCTTGCCGGAAAAGGGTAAAATGCAATCGCTTCAGACATATGTCATCAATCTGGATGGCAGCAATGACCGCCTGCAGACCATCAGCGACCGTCTTTCGGCCTTCGGCATCGCCTTCGAGCGGATTTCCGCGGTCGACGGCCGCAAGTTCGACCTCGCGACGATCCCGGACTACGACGCCGAGCGCGCCCAGAATTATATGGGCCGTACCCTCGTCGGCGGCGAAATCGGCTGCTACCGCAGCCACCTGAAGGTCGCCGAACATTTCCTGAAATCCGACGCCCGTTATGCGCTGGTGCTGGAAGACGACGCGCTGCCGCTCTGCAATCCGGTCGAACTGCTCGACGCGGCGCTCCCCGATCTCGAAAAGGTCGATCCCGACTGGCGACTGATCAACATCGGCAACAACAAGCTGAAGATCGCAACGCCGCTCACCCGCTACGGCATCGGCGGCCACGACTGCGAACTGGTAGCAGCCCATTACTTTCCGATGACGACCAGCGCCATCGTCTGGTCTCGCGAAGGTGCCCGGCTGTTCCTCGCGGAGCACCGCAAGATGTTCGCCCCGGTCGACAATTATTTCCGCCACTGGCTGACCCGCACCGGCCACGGTTATTCCTTCTGGCCCTCGCCCGTCACCACCACGGATGCGGCAAGCGAAATCCTGGCGAGCTCCGGCCGGGCCAGAAAGACCAACAAGCGGAAATGGTTCTATGCGTTCGCCAAGCAGCGGCGCCTGATGGAAGACAAGCTGATCGCCTTCATCCACAAAAAGCGGTTTCGGCCTGCCGGGAGCAAGTGACGAAACGCGCGTCGGCGCCGGCGCGCTTCAGATCTCCACCAGACCCAGCTGCTTGACCTGGCGGATGGTCAGCATGGTACGCACCGTATCGACATGCTGGTCGGCCGTCAGCACCTCGATGACGAAGTCCTGGAAGACGGTGAGGTTCTGGGCCGCGCAGCGCAGCAGGAAATCGCTGTCGCCGTTGACCATCCAGGCTTCCCGCACCATCGGCCATTGCTGCACCTTCGCCCCGAAGGCCTTGAGATCCGCATCCGACTGGCGCTTCAGCCCGACCATGCAGAAAGCGACGAGATCGACGCCGAGTTTCGGGGCGTTGAGCAGCGCGTGATAGCCTTCGATGATGCCGGCCTCTTCGAGCTTGCGCACGCGGCGCAGACAGGGCGGCGCCGAAATGCCGACCCGCTCGGCGAGCTCGACATTGGTCATGCGCCCGTCACGTTGCAATTCCCGCAGGATTTTTAGGTCGATGGCATCAAGATCGGCGCGAAGCACAGAGGTCCCCTTCATTCTGCAGTGCTTTTATCGCAAGAGGAATTTTAAGCAAGAATATGTCGTCGAGCCCCCTGGCAAGGGTTCCATGCCAACTGATCTGTTGTTAGTGCAAGGCTGCCCTTGCATTGCTGCATGGATCAATCTTACATGGCGCTTCTAAAGCGGCAGACCGGACATCGACCACCTATATGAGGGGCAACGAAACGTCGACCGGTCTTTGAAAGGAAATTACTCCATGTCCTCCCGTCATACCGAGGTCCTGATCATCGGCTCCGGCCCGGCCGGTTATACGGCCGCCATCTATGCGGCGCGCGCCATGCTGAAACCGGTCCTGATCGCCGGCATGGAACAGGGCGGCCAGCTGATGATCACCACGGATGTCGAAAACTATCCGGGTTTCGGCGATCCGATCCAGGGTCCCTGGCTGATGGAGCAGATGCTGAAACAGGCGACCCATGTGGGCGCCGAGATCGTCAACGACCTCGTCACCGAAGTCGAGCTCAACCATCGCCCCTTCACGGTGCGCACCGATTCGGGAGCGGTCTGGACCGCCGAGACGATCATCATCTCGACCGGCGCCAAGGCAAAATGGCTCGGCATCGAAACCGAGCAGCAGTTCCAGGGCTTTGGCGTCTCCGCCTGCGCCACCTGCGACGGCTTCTTCTATCGCAACAAGGACGTGATCGTGGTCGGCGGCGGCAATTCCGCGGTCGAGGAAGCGCTCTACCTGTCGAATATCGCCAAATCGGTGACCGTGGTGCATCGCCGCGACTCGTTCCGCTCGGAAAAAATTCTGCAGGAACGCCTTTTCCAGCGGCCCAATGTCAACGTGCTGTGGAACACCGAAATCGCCGAAATCACCGGCAAGCCGGCCAAGGCGCCGATGCCGCCGTCCGTCGAGGGCGTCAGGCTACGCAATACACAAACGGGTGCGGTTACCGACTTCCCGATCCATGGCGTCTTCGTGGCGATCGGCCATGCGCCGGCGACCGAACTCTTCCAGGGTAAACTGAAGATGAAGCCGAACGGCTATCTCTGGACGGCTCCCGATTCGACCGCCACCGACGTGCCCGGCGTTTTTGCCGCCGGCGACGTGACTGACGACACTTTCCGCCAGGCGATCACCGCCGCCGGCATGGGCTGCATGGCAGCGCTCGAGGCCGAACGTTACCTCTCCGGCATTCAGCCGGTTGCCATAGCCGCGGAGTGACGTTGAACGATGGGTGTGCCGCTCGACTGGGACAAACTGCGCATTTTCCACGCGGCGGCGGAGGCGGGATCCTTCACCCATGCGGCCGATAAGCTGCATCTTTCCCAGTCGGCGATCAGCCGCCAGGTCAGTGCGCTGGAACAGGATGTTGGGGTCAAACTCTTCCATCGCCACGCGCGCGGCCTGATTCTCACCGAACAGGGCGAGCTCCTCTACCGCACCGCCCACGACGTGCTCCTGAAGCTCGAAACCGTGAAGATGCAGCTCACCGAGACGACGGAAAAGCCGTCGGGCAAGCTGCGCGTCACCACGACCGTTGGCCTCGGCCAGGGCTGGCTGACCGACAAGGTGCAGGAATTCCTGCAGCTCTATCCGGAAATGTCGATCCAATTGATCCTCGACAACGAGGAGGTGGACGTCAACATGCGCCATGCGGACTGCGCCATCCGCCTGCGCCAGCCGGTCCAGTCCGACCTCATCCAGCGCAAGCTCTTCACCGTCCACATGCACGTCTATGCGGCCCCCTCCTACATCAACCGCTATGGCGAACCGCAGTCGGTCGAGGATCTCGACAACCACCGCATCATCTCGTTCGGGGAACCGGCGCCGAACTACCTGCTCGACGTCAACTGGCTGGAATATGCCGGCCGGTCATCGGACAATACCCGCACGCCGCATCTGCAGATCAACAGTCAGACCTCGATCAAGCGCGCCTGCCTGCTCGGAATCGGAATCGCCTGCCTGCCGGATTATATCGTCGGCCGCGATCCGGGACTGATTCAGCTGGCGATCAATGCCGACATCCCGTCCTTCGACACCTATTTCTGCTATCCGGATGAAATGAAGAACGCCGCGAAGCTAAAAGTCTTTCGCGATTTCGTGGTCGGCAAGGCCCGCAACTGGAGCTTCTGACCAGCGGCGATCCGAACTAGATATGCCCGAAAGACCCCTGCAACCCCATGATTTCCTGGGTTCTGCGGCCGCCTGATATGTAACCACTGAGCGCATCAAATCAAAGCGATGCACCTCACGCATGGCTGTCCTGCACAAAAGAGTATTGTTCGCTGCACAAAAAACCACCATATCGCACACAGCTGATGCACATGGCGGCTTTTCCTCCCAGTTCCGCCGCAGCAGCTGTTCCCCTCTGGAGGTTTTTTTGACCTTCACACTTATAGGGCCCTGGAGCGATCCAGTGGCCCTCTTTTTTTGCCCCGAATCCAGCCGTGGCTCGTTCACCGGTTTCCACCGTCGCAACCCGCGTCAAAACTTCTGTTCAATATCTCAGCCATACCCTTGTCGAGCGAAACTTGCCTCCCCATATTCAGTTTAGTCGGCGCGCTTCGGCGACGTCCCTGTCGTCTGTGCCGGCTGTTCCCCTCTGGAGGTTTTGACCTTCACAATTATTGGGCCTCGGAGTGATCCGGCGGCCCATTTTTTTTACAATCTCCCGTTTCTCCGCTAACCGCTCCCTTTAAATCGTCTTCCGGCGATCTATATATCGAGAAACTCCGATATTGGATCCTGACCATGGACAAGACGGAAATTCTGAAAGCGCTGGCGCATCCGGTCCGGGTCGAATTCCTGGAATGGATGAAGGAACCGGAACGTCATTTTTGCGATCAGGCGCATCCGCTCGAAATGGGCATCTGCGCCGGCCAGTTCGAAAAACGCTGCGGCCTCTCCCAATCCACCGTCTCGGCGCATCTTTCGACGCTCGAGAAAGCCCGCCTGGTGAAAATCGACCGGGTCGGCCAATGGGCATTCTACCACCGCGACGAAAAAACCATCGCGGCCTTCCTCGACGATCTCAGATCGACGCTCTGATCCCCACCTCTCCTCCCAACAGCATAAGGAATTTCCAATGGCTAGCATTTTTGATCCGGCAAGGTTCGGCGATATCGAACTTTCGAACCGCGTCGTCATGGCTCCCCTGACGCGCAACCGCTCGCCGAAGGCGATCCCCAACGACCTCAACGTCACCTATTACGAACAGCGCGCCACCGCCGGGCTGATTATCACCGAAGGCACGCCGGTCAGCCACCAGGGCCAGGGTTATGCGGATGTACCGGGCCTTTATCTGCCGCAGGCGATCGAAGGCTGGAAGAAGGTGACGGATGCCGTCCACCGCAAGGGTGGCAAGATCGTCACCCAGATCTGGCATGTGGGCCGCGTCTCGCACGTCTCGCTGCAGCCGAACGGCGGCGCTCCGGTTGCTCCCTCGGCCATTCCGGCCGGCGGCAAGACCTATATCACCAACCCGGATGGCAGCGGCGCCTTCGTCGATACGTCCGCTCCCCGCGCGCTCGAACATTCGGAAATCGCAGGAATCGTCAGTGATTTCGCCAAGGGAGCCCGCGCAGCGATCGACGCTGGGTTCGACGGCATCGAAATCCACGGCGCCAACGGCTACCTGATCGACCAGTTCCTGAAGTCGGGCGCCAACCAGCGCACGGACGAATACGGCGGCTCGATCGAGAACCGAGCACGGTTCCTAGTGGAAGTCGTCGATGCAGTGACCAGGGAAATCGGCGCCGGCCGTGTCGGCATCCGCCTGTCGCCGGTGACACCGGCCAATGGCGTCAGCGATCCCGATCCGCAGGCCGTCTTCAACCATGTGGTCGAGCAGCTCGGACCGCGCGGCCTCTCCTTCGTCCACTTGATCGAAGGCGCGACCGGCGGCGACCGTGCCTTCTTCCAGGGCGAAAAGCCCTTCGACTATCAGGAACTGAAGAATATCTACCGAAAGGCCGGCGGAAAGGGCGGCTGGCTCGTCAACAACGGTTATGACCGCGAAAGCGCCTTGAAGGCCGTCGAAAGCGGCTATGCCGATGCGGTCGCCTTCGGCAAGCTCTTCCTCGCCAACCCGGATCTCGTCCAGCGTCTCAAGGACAATGCGCCACTCAACGAGGCAGACAAGTCCACCTTCTACGGCGGCGGCGCCAAGGGTTATACCGACTATCCGGCGCTCGAAGCGGTCGCCTGATCTGATTGAGAAGGGGTCGCGCCCGGTCAGCGGCCCCTTTTTTTGCCCGAGCGCGCAAATGTCAGCCTGAGATGCGCCCGATGATGCCAAAGCGACAAAGGCGGGGCGTCACCCAGCCTTGCGAAGAGCACGGGGTTCATTCAGGGTTTCGGTACCGATCCTGAACTGACTGAGGAGCTGCCGCAGCGTAGTGCTCTCGTTCGCAAGAGATGCGGACGCCGCACTTGTCTCTTCGACCATCGCCGCGTTCTGCTGCGTTGTATGGTCCAGGCTGTTAACGGCGGTATTGATTTCGGCCAATCCCAGCGACTGTTCGCGAGCGGACATGGCAATCGCATCGACGTGTTGGTTCATCGAGACAATCAGGCCGCCGATCTTCTTCAACGCTTCGCCAGTCTTTGAGACGAGCTCGACACCGCGCGCCACATCGCCAGTTGACGTCTGAATAAGGGCTTTGATTTCCTTGGCGGCCTGGGCGGAGCGTTGTGCCAGCTCTCGGACTTCCTGTGCCACAACGGCAAATCCCTTGCCTGCCTCCCCCGCGCGCGCAGCCTCTACGCCGGCGTTGAGAGCGAGCAAATTGGTTTGGAAGGCAATCTCGTCGATCACCCCGATAATGCTGGAGATCTGGTCGGATGACTGCTCGATCCGGCTCATGGCCTGAACGGCTTGGTTGACGATTTCGCCGGATGTCGCGGCACCGGCATTGGCGTCAACGGCGACGCTCCGCGCCTCCTCGGCGCGCTTGGAGGCGGAGGCGACATTCGCCGTAATTTCGTCGAGGGCCGCCGCTGTCTGCTCAAGGGCGGCGGCCTGCTGCTCGGTGCGTCTTGCAAGATCGTTTGCGCTGTGGGCGATCTCACTCGAGCCGCTGTCGATACCGACGGCAACCCCTGATACTTTGGCGAAAGTCTGGCACAGTTGAGTGGCTGCGCCGTTGAAATCCCGGCGCAGCCCCTCGAAATCACGATCGAACGTTTCGCTGATCTGAACCGTGAGATCGCCTTGCGCCAATTGGCCCAGCCCCGTCGCCAATCCCTTGGTCGCCTGCATCATGGCCGCGGCCCGAGCCCGATCCGCATGCTCACGGCCCAGCCGCTCGGCTTCCGATGCTGCCCGAGTTGCTTCCCTTTCCTCGTCAGCCGCGATTTTTGCCAGGGCGGTCTGCCGAAAGACCTCTACGGCACCGGCCATGGCGCCGATCTCGTCGGCGCGCCCCGAATGGGGAATATCCGAATCCGTATCCCCGGCAGCCAGTACCGTCATGGAATTCGTGATTTTTCTGATCGGGCGTGCAATCTCAACCACGACATAAGAAATGGTGCCTGCAACGATCGCGAGAACCAGTGTCGCCAAGATCGAAGTAGTCCAGAAAATTACCGAATACGTCGACTGGCTGCTTTCATAGGATAGCTCGGAGCCCTTGACGTTGATGTCCAGGAGCTCGGTGGCTGCCTTCTCCGCCTTTTCGACAATTGGTTCCATGTCTTTGTAGAAGATAGCCTTGGCGTCGTCGTTTTCATTCTTGCGCGACTTTTCGAGCATTGGCTGCGCAGCTTTGTCGTAGTTGGCAGCAAGCTTCTCGATCTCGCTGAGCAGTTCCGCCTCCCGAGGGGAGGAAATGAGCGGACGATAGGCTTCGATGGCATTTTTCTGCCGAGACTGTTGGGCGGTGATCTGCTTTTCCGCCGCAGCGATTGCTTCGTCGCTGATCGACATGATGTGGTTGGCATATGCAAATTTCGTGCGCGCGAGTTCGAAGAGCATATTGCGGGTTACGGAAACACTCGGCAGCCAGTTCCTGGCAATCGCCGCAGTATTTTCGTTGACCTGCTGCACGCTTTGAATGGAGAAAACCGCAAACAGCAAGAAAATAGCTGCAAACAAAACGTTGATAAGGATCAGCGACGTCCTAACTTGCGGTCTGCACACGCAATCTCCTTTGAATTGACTGGGCTACGTCGCCAGACTTACCTTTCGATAAGAACGTCCTAATGTTAACAACCGCAATTTAAAGAAGAGTGAATTGCCGACGCAGTCGATCCGGCCCGGTAGAGACGGCACGACCACATGAAAGCATCGGCCGGATCACCTCCATACACACCGGGATCGGCAAGCAAGAGGATCACTTCCTCCATTTCCGGAAAGAAACTTGGCCAACCATGCGTCGGGACAAGCGGAAACGGCGCCTGGCCGTTTCGGACCTATGGATGAAATGAATGGAGAAGCATCGATCGCAGCCAGGATGCTACACGAGCGCGCTTGAACCGCGGTCGTGTTAGATCAATGTCTTGGCGCCACCGCATCTAGTGGGTGGTCGATCCCTCGTCGCCATCCATGACCTCGGCCTCGGGCCGGTCGCCACCCTCGCTGTATTCGGTGTGCCAGATGCCCTTTTCGTCCTGCCAGCTGATCTCTTCCGCATCCCCGCCGACCTGCTGCTCGGCCGCGACGATGCGGGCCGCCTGCAAGGCGTCGGAATGGCTGGGAAAAGTCTCAGAATAGACGTCGCCCTGGCGATAGGCCCAGCCGCCGTCATGCGGCACGACTTTATAGGTAACCTTGGTCATACTCCCTCCTGTCTTTTACGGCTGCCTCGATCCGTTCGGATCCTTATCCTGTCGCGGCACCGGGGTGAGAAATTGAGAAGGGTGCCACGAGGTTCCAGGTCACATCGCAAATCATGCCACAAATTATGGCATCAAAGGCCGCCGACCGCAAATCCTCGAGGCGAAAACGGAACCTTGCTTGATGCCGCAGGTTGCCGCCTTAGATAAGCGCCGAGGGTAAGGTCAGGAGTGGAACGTGGGTCTGTTGTCCCTGCCGAAGCAGGAAAGATTTTTCATCGTCGCGCTTGCTGCAGGCTTCGTCGCCTATTCCCTCGAACATTCTGTACTCGAGGCCGGCAGAACGGCTTCGCTGATCGCCGCCGTCGTCCTGATCGGCATCATCATCCTCGCCTCGACCCGTGTCGCCCATCATGCGGAAGTGCTCGCCCACAAGGTTGGCGACCCCTACGGCACGATGATCCTGACGCTGTCGGCGGTGGCGGTCGAGGTACTGATCCTCGCCATCATGATGGGTAATACCAGTTCGCCCACCCTGGTACGCGACACGATCTACGCGGCCGTCATGCTGGACATCAACGGCATCCTGGGCCTCGCCGCCCTGCTCGGCGGCCTGCGCCATGGCGAGCAGCCCTATAACGACGATTCCAGCCGCACCTACAGCGTGATGATCCTGACGGCCATGGGCATTTCCATGATCGTCCCGGAATTCATCCCCGGCGACCGCTGGCACTATTATTCCGCCTTCACGATCTGCGCGATGATCGCGCTTTATGCGGTCTTCCTAAAGATGCAGGTCGGTCCGCACAGCTACTTCTTCAGCTACACCTACCCGCGCGCCACGGGGGCCGCCGGCGGCCAGACGCCGAAAGAGGAAGCCGGGCACGAATCCGCTGTAATCTCGATCTGCATCATCCTTGTCGGCGTCCTGATCATCGGTTTCCTCGCCGAATTCATGTCCACCTTCATGAATGCCGGGCTGGAGGGCAGCGGCGCACCGCTGACATTGATGGCTGTCGTGGTTGCGGCGATTTCCGCAGCGCCCGAAATCCTGACCGCACTGCGCGCGGCACTGCGCAACCGCATGCAGTCCGTCGTCAACATCGCCATGGGCGCTTCGCTCTCCACCGTCATCCTCACCGTGCCTGTGATGGAAAGTATCGCGCTCTACAGCGGCCAGCCCTTCGTCATGGCGATGACGCCGGTGCAGACGGTCATGGTCGCGATCACCCTTGTCGTCGCCGCGATCAACCTCAACGACGGCCAGACCAACGCCATTGAAGGCATGACCCATTTCGTTCTTTTCGCCACCTTCGTGATGCTGACGGCGCTGGGTCTCTAGACAAAAGGGATTCCACATCAAAGGCTTGCGCGCGACAGCGGAATCGGATCGGGAAGAGGTTGAATCAATGCCTGAAATATGGTCGTGTCCGCCGCGGCGAAGGCCGGTTTCTTAACCGGCCGTCCAGCAATGGGCGCGATCACCGTGTTGCGCATGAAGGAGATTTCAAATGTCTACACCTCCCTACAGAGCCGACCACGTCGGTTCGCTGCTGCGTCCCGCTTCCGTCAAGGAAGCCCGCAAGAAGTTCTACGAAGACAAGAGCATTTCCGCAGACGAACTGAAGGCCGTCGAAGACGAAGGCATCAAGGATCTCATCAAGCTGCAGGAAAGCGTCGGCCTGAAGGTCGTGACCGACGGCGAAGCCCGTCGCCACTTCTGGCACTACGATTTCATGGGCCTGCTCGACGGCCTGGAATTCGTTACCCGCGAAGCCCACAAGGGCGTCACCTTCCACGGCGTCAAGCTGCCGCCGACCTTCCCGACCATCAACGGCGAGCTCGACTTCCCGGACGATCACCCGCACCTGGAACACTTCAAGTTCCTCGCCGCCAACACCAAGGTGACGCCGAAGATCTCCATCCCCGGCCCGAGCGTCGCCCACTACCGCACCGCCCGCGCCGACGTGACCTATCCGGAATACCAGGACCCCGAAGCGCTCTTCGCTGCTCTCGCCCGCACCTATGCCAAGGCCGTGCAGAAGTTCTACGAAGCCGGCTGCCGCTACCTGCAGATGGACGACATCTATTTCGCCTATCTCGGCGATGAGAAGCAGCGCGCCATGAAGCGCGAGGAAGGTTACGATCCGGACTGGCTGATCCAGAAGTATGCCGAGACCATGCATGAAGCGATCAAGGATCGTCCGAAGGACATGCTGATCGGCATGCATATGTGCCGTGGCAACTTCCGCTCCACCTGGGCTGCCGAGGGCGGCTACGATGCGGCGGCCGATGCGATCTTCAACAAGACCGGCGTCGACATGTTCTTCATGGAATACGACACCGAGCGGTCCGGCGGCCTGCAGCCGCTGAGCCTGCTCCAGAAGGGTTCGAAACAGCGCGTCTATCCGGGCTTCATCACCACCAAGACCGGTGAGCTCGAAACCCTCGACAGCCTCCGTCGCCACTTCGACGAAGCCTCCAAGTTCGTCGATATCGACCAGCTCGGCATCGCGCCGCAATGCGGTTTCGCCTCGACCGAAGAAGGCAACTCGATCACCGAGGACGACCAGAAGCGCAAGCTCGAACTCGTCGTTCAGACCGCCGAAGCCATCTGGGGCACGGCCTAATCTGATATTCGAGGGCCGCGGGTCGAATAACCCGCGGCCGCTACTTGAGAAATCATTGTTCTAGCTTAGGTTCCTATTCGGATTTAACCCGAGGGAGACTGCAACAATGGGTATTTTCGACAAGATTAAGAATGCGATTTGGGGCGCGGATGAAGCAGCGCCGGCAGCCGAACCTCTGAAACCGGCCGCTCCGGTTTCGGCGTCGGCCGCCCCGGCGTCCAATCCGACGCCCATCCCTTCGGCAACCCCGTCGGCCCCTTCCTCGTCGGGTCCCGTCGACATCACCCCCATACTCGACGCCGCCGTCAAGAAGAGCGGCCAGAAGCTCGATTGGCGCAAGTCGATCGTCGACCTGATGAAGGCGCTCGATCTCGATTCCAGCCTGACCGCCCGCAAGGAACTGGCCGCCGAACTGCACTATACCGGCGATACCAACGACTCCGCGACAATGAACGTCTGGCTCCACAAGGCCCTGATGAAGAAGCTCGCCGAAAACGGCGGCAAGGTTCCGGCCGACCTCGCCGACTGATCCGCAACCTCGTCCGAACGCACGAAGCCCGCTTTCACCGGCGGGCTTTTGTTCGCGGTCCGTCGATAAAATAATCTTGAACGAACCGTGTTCGGCGCTTGCCGATGAACGCCCTAGATGAAGGCCATTGCCAGATACTCCTTCGCCGCGTGCGGGAGTTTCGTTGCAGGTCTTGGCGGTAGTTCCGCCCTACTAAAGGGAGTCCATGATGAAACGCATCAGTCTTCTCGCGACCGGTTCGGCCCTTTCGCTTGCCCTGTTGGCCGGGCCTGTTACAGCGCAAAACGCCGGCCAACCCGCGGAAACCAAAGCGCCGAACGCCCGCGACCAGAAACCCGCCTTCGCCAACCAGACCCGCGCTCCGCAGCCGGCCCGCATACCGAAGATCGCGCAGGAGGTGGTCGCCGACGGCCTGCCGCATCTCTGGGCCATGGAGTTCCTGCCCGACGGCCGGATGCTGGTGACGGCCAAGCAGGGCGCCATGCATATCATCTCGGAAGAAGGCGAGGCCGGGCCGAAAATCGAGGGCGTTCCGAAAGTGCTTTCCGGCGGCCAGGGCGGGTTGCTCGACGTGGCGCTCGCCCCGGACTTTGCGACCTCCGGCACGATCTTCTTTTCGTTCTCCGAGCAGCGGGATGACGGCAACGGCACCTCGGTCGCTTCGGCCAGGCTCGTCCCGGACGACCGGGGCGGCGGCAGGCTGGAAGATCTCAAAGTCATCTTCCGCCAGATGCCGAGCTATGACGGCAACAAACACTTCGGCTCGCGCCTCGTCTTCGGTCCGAACCGGGAACTCTATGTCACCGTCGGCGAGCGGTCCGACCCGGAGCCCCGCGTCCAGGCCCAGGATCTCTCAAGCGGCCTCGGCAAGGTCTTTCGCATCGACGTGAACGGCAAGGCCCTGCCCGACAATCCGTTCGTCAATCGGCAGGGCGCCCGGCCGGAAATCTGGTCGCTCGGCCACCGCAACCTGCAGTCCGCCACCCTCGACGGACAGGGCCGTCTCTGGACCGTCGAGCACGGACCGCGCGGCGGCGACGAGTTGAACCGCCCGGAAGCCGGCAGGAATTACGGCTGGCCCGAGGTCACCTACGGCATCGAATACAGCGGCCGTCCGGTCGGCAAGGGCATCACCGCCATGAAGGAGACGGAACAGCCGGTCTATTTCTGGGACCCGGTCATCGCCCCGTCCGGCATGGCCTATTATGACGGCGACGCCATCCCCGAATGGAAGAATTCCTTCCTGATCGGCGGCCTCGTCGCCCAGAGCATCGTGGTCGTCCACATGGACGGCGACAAGGTCGCCTATGAGGAACGCGTACCGCTCGGCGCCCGCATCCGCGACGTCAAGGTCGGCCCCGACGGCGCCGTCTATGCCGTCACCGAACAGCGCGGCGGCGGGGAATCGACGATCGTGAAGCTGACCAGGAGCTGACGGGTTATTTCGGGCAAGCGGCGTTCCCGAACGCCGCTTTGCCTAGAATTTGAATGCGAGGCGATGTCCGACGAGTGCCCGGTCGATGGTCACCAACTGCAGCCCCTCGACCTGGCATTGTGCCAAAAGCAGCCGATCGAAGGGATCGCGCGTATCGGGCTCCGGTTCGGCCGCAGTGATGACATGCGGAATGTCGATGGGAAGTATTTTGAGATCCGAAGCCCGCAAAGTTACTGGCATCTGCTCCAGAGGCATGCCCGGATCGAGCTTGCCCAATCTCGACTTGATGGCGATTTCCCAGAGGCTCGCCACACTGACGAAACCAGATATGCTCCCGCCGGAAAAGAATTTGTGAAATACCGGAAACTGGCTGTCGAACTCCCGCCGCAGGAATGCAAGCACGATATGAGTATCGAGCAGAAGTTTCATCATTTAGGCAGAGGCGTGATTAGAAAATCTTCCGGCAAAGGATCGTCGAAATCGTCAGCGATGTAAGGCACCGGATTGGTAATGCCCCTCGACCGCAGATAGGCCTGACCTGCTTCCCAATCGATACCGCCCTTCTTCTTTTCCGGTTTCGTTGCCGCGATATGAGGCACGATATCGAATACCGGCTTGCCATCCCGCGTCACGGTCACGGTCTCGCCCTGCTCCACATCCTGGGCAAGTTCGTCGAGACGGTCCTGAGCTTCGCGGAGGGATACGGTTTTCATAACCGAAATGTACGTCCGGTTGCGGCCATCGTCAACGCGAGTGCCCGAAACAGGAAAGCCCGGCGTGGCCGCCGGGCTTTCCTGTCGAATTCGTGGTTGGCTTACTTGCAGTTTGCGCAGAAGCGCTGGATCCGCTTGCAGGCTTCTTCGAGCTGTTCTTCCGAAGCGGCATAGGAAATGCGGAAGTTCGGGCCGAGACCGAAGGCCGAACCGTGAACGACGGCAACGCCTTCGGTTTCCAGAAGCTCGGTGACGAAATCCTCGTCGGTTTCCATGACCTTGCCCGACGGCGCGGTCTTGCCGATCAGGCCGGCGCAGGACGGGTAGACGTAGAAGGCGCCTTCCGGAGACGGGCAGACGATGCCCTTCGCCTGGTTCAGCATCGAGACCACCAGGTCGCGGCGGCCTTCGAAGATCTTCTTGTTCTGCGGAATGAAGTCCTGCGGTCCGTTGAGCGCCTCGACCGAAGCCCATTGGGCGATCGTGCAGGCGCCGGAAGTCTGCTGGCCCTGAATCATGTCCATCGCCTTGATCAGTTCGAGCGGGCCGGCCGCATAACCGATACGCCAGCCGGTCATCGCATAGGCCTTGGAAACGCCGTTCATCGTCAGCGTGCGGTTGTAGAGCTTCGGCTCCACTTCCGCCGGCGAGACGAACTTGAAGTCGCCATAGGTCAGGTGCTCGTACATGTCGTCGGTCAGCACCCAGACATGCTCATGCTTGACGAGCACGTCGGTCAGCGCCTTCAACTCGTCATGGGTATAGGCGGCACCCGACGGGTTGGACGGCGAGTTGAACAGGAACCACTTGGTTTTCGGCGTGATCGCCTTTTCGAGATCGGCGGCGGTCACCTTGAAGTTGTTTTCCTGGCTCGCCTTGATGATCACCGAGGTGCCGCCGCAGATGGCGACCATCTCCGGATAGGAAACCCAGTAGGGCGCGGTGATGATCACCTCATCGCCTGGATTCAAGGTCGCCATGAAGGCGTTGAAAAGAATCTGCTTTCCACCGGTGCCGACGATCGTCTGGGCAGGCGTGTAGTCGAGATTGTTCTCGCGCTTGAACTTCTTGGCGATTGCCTCGCGAAGCTGCGGAATGCCGGATACCGGCGGATATTTGGTCTCGCCGCGATTGATCGCGTCGATGGCGGCTTTCTTGATGTTTTCCGGCGTATCGAAGTCCGGCTCGCCTGCGCCGAGCCCGATCACGTCGCGGCCCTTTGCTTTCAGGTCGCGGGCTTTCTGGGAAACGGCGATGGTGGCAGAGGGCTTTACGCGGGAAAGTGCGTCGGCAAGAAAGGCCATAATCTTCGTCCTGAAGAGCTGTTGAACAAGGCGGCATCGCGCGCCGAAAACCGCCCGTAAGCTCTATGTCTAAACTATGACGCCGTTTCAAGCACAAAGCTTGAATGCGAGCCATGAAAGAAGCTGATTAAAACCTTCGAAACCTTGTTTACAACCGCGTAACCCTTGACTGCTACAACCAGGAGGGATGGATAACGGAAATCGATGGGCACAGGCATGACGCCGAGAAGCATCTTCGCCAATCTGGTTCGCAGCGACAATGGGTCGTTCTCCACCGTCTACGGCCCTTTCCTGCTGCAATCCGCGCTGCAGCCGATCTTTCGCTCAGGCCCCGAAACCGGCCTCGAAATCGAAGCTTTCGAGGGCCTGCTGCGCGCCTCCCGCGACAACGAACCGGTGTCGCCGGCCGAGTTCTTTCCGCTTGTTTCACCGGTCGACATGGCCGATGTCGACAGCATCCTGCGCACCATTCACATCTTGAACACCGGCCGGTTGAACCGGTCCCGCGCCGGGATCTTCGTCAAGTTCCATCCCGGCCTCTTCCGCACGCCCCAGGAAATGCGCCAGGAAGTCGATCGCATCAAGGTCGCCAGTCACGAGGCCGGCCTGGCGCCTGATCGGATTGTCTGCGAAATCTCCGAGAGATCCGGCGCGTCCGACGACATTGTTGTCGCTTTCGCCGAGCACATGCAGGCGGTCGGCTTCCGCGTCGCAATCGACGACTATGGCGCCCGCGATTCCGATCTCGACCGTTTGAAGCGCATCAAGCCCGACTACGTGAAATTCGAAGCCGCCTGGGTGCGCGACTTCCTCGACAATTCCGCCGGCTATGCGCTGCTGCGCGTCATCGTCCGGCAGATGCTCGATGATGGCATCGAACCGATCTTCGAAGGACTCGAAGAGCTTTGGCAGGTGGATCTCTGCGAAGAACTCGGCGTGCCGCTGATGCAGGGTTATGCGTTGGCGCGGCCCGAGCTCGCCCCGACGACATTCAACGAGAGCTTCCCGGAAAGCCTGGCCGACTTCGCGCCGCTCCAGACGAGCGAGGGTGAGACCACCCCAGGCGTCAACCGGACCGCCGCTACCCTGCCTCCTCCGACCTCGGTCAGACCGGTATTCGCAAGGCCCGCCCGCACCTTTGGCCGCCGGCAATCCAGCGGCGAATAGTACCGGCAGACTGCAGATTTCACGCTGCGGCTGCATACCGCCATCATCCGCGATATAGGCCCGAAACGGGCCAGATCCTTGTTCAGAGACATGAGCGGCAAAAATTTTTCTTTTCGCGCCATTTGCCCCAAAACGGCACAGAAGAAGGTTACGAAAGCATTGCCAGCGATGGAATCGCCTTGCCGCACTATCAGCAGAGGCTCAAAACCCGCATTTTCCGGGGGTTCCCGCGATTTGCAATTTGCCATTGTGGCGACAATTCAAAAAACTTTTTCTTGCCAATTTTCGATAAACACAGCACTCTGTGCAAGTTCGGGCAATTTACGAGCATGGGAAGACCTATAATGACGCGCTCCGAAGGCGCTAAGACTTCGGGCGGTAGGCCGGGGGCGGAGATTTCAAAGCAATTCCTGCCGGTCATCGCGGTAAAGACAGGGACCCTTTCTTAAAGCTGCCTGCCGCCGCCCTTCGGGGCTACACTGTGATGCTGTCCGCCGCTGAACACGGACAGAGAGAAAAGGACCTGCTGCATGGCCGAGACTGGCACTGTAAAATTCTTCAATACCGACAAAGGCTTCGGCTTTATCAAGCCTGACAATGGTGGCGCCGATATCTTTGTTCATATCTCTGCCGTACAGGCTTCCGGCCTGTCCGGATTGTCTGAAAACCAGAAAGTAAGCTTCGACACGGAACCGGATCGTCGCGGCAAGGGCCCCAAGGCCGTCAATCTGCAGATCGCGGGCTAAGCCTCCAGAGGCTTGGCATTTCGAGTTGAAGCCCGGCAGAGATGCCGGGTTTTTTTTGATAATGTTATGCCGCGGTTTTGACCTCAGAGACCGCGCAGGAACGGGTTGCTGCGCCGTTCGTCGCCGATCCGGCTTCCCGGCCCGTGGCCGCAGATGAACCCGACCTCGTCCCCGAGCGGCAGGACCTTGTCGCGGATCGAAGCGAGCAGCGTGTCGTGATCTCCGCCGGGCAGGTCCGTGCGCCCGATCGAGCCGTTGAACAGCACGTCGCCGAGATGCGCAAAACCCTGGGCCCGGTTGTAATAGATCACGTGTCCGGGCGCATGTCCGGGGCAGTGGAAGATCTCGAAGACATGCTCGCCGAACGAAACCTTGTCTCCTTCGTTGAGCCAGCGGTCGGGCAAAACGTTGCGCACCTCCATCTTGACCCCGAATTTTTCGGCCTGGGTCTCCAGTCGCTGCAGCAGCGGCAGGTCCGCCTCATGGGGGCCGATCACCGGGATGCCGAGCGCCTCGCGCAATTCATCGGCGCCGCCGGCGTGGTCGATATGCCCGTGGGTCAGCCATATCTCCTTCAGCGTGAGGCCGTTTTCCTCGACCACTTTAAGAATGGTCGGCACGTCGCCGCCCGGATCGACGATGACGCCCTGCTTCGTCTCCTCGTCGAAGAGGATCGTGCAGTTCTGCTGGAATGGCGTAACCGGAATGATACCGGCCTGTAACTTGCCCATGATGCCTCGGCCTGAACGATGATGCTTGCCGGGATATACCGATAAACGGAGGGCATTTCAGCCGAAAAGATCAGTTCGAGGCAAGGGTCGTGTAATGCGGGTTGGCGGAAACCGGCGGTGCGAGCGATACGGTGGCGATCAGGAAAGCCGCAATCGCGATCTTCAGCACGAAAACGGTCACCAGAACGCTTCTGAGCGGGTTTGCCGCGTCAGATGTTTCCATCCTGATCGGCGGCAGTGAGGTGAAGGTTTGGGCGGTCGCGGTCAGGTTCGTCATGGGTTTCTCCGGTGCTTATGGCGGGGTCAATGGGTTGGCGGCACAAAGGTTCCGTACCCCATTCTAGCTGTGGCACCCCCGCCACATCTTGCAGAATCCGCCCGCATTCGGCGGAACCACCGGGACATGCGGGTGTTACCCCGCCAGTCAACATGAGGAGAAGATCCATGACGACTTGGTTGAAATGCCCGGAATTGAAGTGGCTGGGCCTCGGCGCCGTCCTTTCGGCGCTCGCCCTGCCCGCCCAGGCGCAGATGACGACCACCACCGCTTCGGACATCATCGTCCGCTCCGGTCCCGGCCAGAACTATCCCGAGATCGGGATGGCCACCCGCGGCAGCCCGGCCATGATGGACGGTTGCCTCCAGGGCAGCAAATGGTGCCGCATCGACGTCAACGGCATGCGCGGCTGGGTCTATGCGGAATACCTGACCATCCGCCACAACGGCTCGGCGGTTGCGGTGGAAGAATACCGCACCCAGTATGAAGTGCCGTCCGTCACCTATGAGACGACTGCGAGCGTCACACCGCCGGCCGCTGTTCCAGGCCCGGGCGATATCCTGCTCGGCCCGGTCGGCGCGGTTGAGGCCGTCGAACCGCCGGAAACCGTCATCAGCTACATAGAAGAGCACCCGGTCCAGCCGGTCTACGTCCGCAACGACGTGGCGATCGGCGCGACGCTGCCGCCCGGGGTCGTGATCCAGCAAGTGCCGGATTACGAGTACGATTACGTCGTCGTCAACGACCGCCCGGTTCTTGTCGATCCCGGCACCCGCCGTATCGTCCACATCTACGATTGAGCTTCGCGGAAGAGGGCGCTGTCCGGCAGCGCCCTTCTCTGTGGCTCTCGCCCCCCGCCCTCCCCAACAAATGCTGTTGATTGTTCAGCCTGATCGCGCTTTATGACGTGCGTCGGGTTACAGTGCGAAATCGGCAATAAGAGCTTCGGCTCCAGGATCTTCGGACCATGGGGCAAGCAGCCGCAAAGGGAAAGGAAACGCGAGTGTCGCGCGCATCGACGGGAAAAGCCGTCAAGAAGGTCATGCCGACTATGCCGGCAGTCGACGAAGCCCAGATCGACTTCGAGACCATCGAACTGCTTTTCTTCGCCTACCGTGATTTCGTGTCCGACCCGGATGCGATCCTCGCCAAGATCGGCATGGGCCGCGCCCACCACCGCGTCGTCTATTTCGTCAGCCGCCAGCCGGGCATGATGGTCACCGACCTTCTCGATACGCTGCAGATCACCAAGCAGAGCCTGGCGCGCGTCCTCAAGCAATTGATCGAATCGGGTTATATTCGCCAGATGGCCGGCGCCAAGGATCGCCGCCAGCGCAGGCTCTATCCGACCCTTGCAGGTCGTGAGCTGGCTCTCGCCCTTTCCGAGCCGCAATCACGCCGTATCGCTCGCGCCATGGAGGAATTGACCCCCGACACGCGGGCCTCGGTCAAGGAATTCCTGCGCCGCATGCGCGGTCGCGATGAAAGCCTCGAGCCTATCGACAGCGACTTGGACTAAGTGGGACCTTTGAGATGACGACACCGCCCCCTTCCGATGATGCGCCTCATCTTCTCGTCGTCGATGACGACACGCGTATCCGCGATCTTCTGAACCGCTACCTGGTAGAACAGGGGTTTCGCATCACCGTCGCGGGCGACGCCGCCGAAGCCCGCCGCAAGCTCGAAGGCCTGCATTTCGACCTCATCATTCTCGACGTGATGATGCCAGGCGAATCCGGCATTTCGCTCACCCAGTCGCTCTATCAGAAGAAGACGGTTCCGGTGATCCTGCTGACCGCCCGCGCCGAATCGGAATCGCGAATTGCCGGTCTCGAAGCCGGCGCCGACGACTATCTGTCGAAACCTTTCGATCCGCGCGAACTGGTGCTGCGCATCAACAATATCCTGCGCCGCAGCACCTCGGCCGATACGCCCAAGATCGAGCAGATCATGTTCGGCCCCTTCACCTTCTCGATCCCGCGCAAGGAGCTGCGCAAGGCCGCCGAAACCATAAGGCTGACCGATCGCGAACAGGAGATCATGCTGCTTTTCGCGTTGCGCGCCGGCGACACCATTCCCCGCCACGAGCTGATCGGCGACGATGCGGAGGTCGGCGAACGCACGATCGACGTGCAGATCAATCGTTTGCGGCGTAAGATCGAGGAGGATCCGGCCAACCCCGTCTATCTCCAGACGGTGCGCGGCATCGGATACAGGCTGAGTATCGATTAGCCGGGAAGAGACCGGCACAGGCTGAAGGCAGGATGGCACTTTTCGACCCTCTGAAGCGCGACATGGACCGGCTCACCTTGCCGGGCTGGCGCCCGATGACCCGCTGGCTGCGCCGCCGCCTGCCGACCGGCCTCTACACCCGTTCGCTTCTGATCGTCATCCTGCCGATGCTGCTGCTGCAGGGCATCGTTGCCTCCGTCTTCATGGAACGACACTGGCGAATGGTGACCGAACGTCTTTCGGAAAGTACGGTTCGCGATATCGCCGGCATCATCGAGGTGATCCAGGCCTATCCCCAGGACAGCAATTATGACGCCATCAGCCGCATCGCCAGCGACGCGCTGAACCTCACCATCGCAGTCGAGGAAAACGGCCAGCTGCCGCCGCCCCGTTCGCGCCCCTTCTTCGAGATCCTCGACGATATCCTCGCCGACCAGATCACCCGCCAGATCCAGATGCCCTTCTGGATCGACACGATCGGAGACAGCCGGCTTGTCGAGATCCGTATCAAGTTCGATACTAGGGTGCTGCGCGTCTTCGTCCGCCGGGGCTCAACTTACGCCTCCAACACCCATATCTTTCTCGTCTGGATGATCGGCGCCGCCGTCGTGCTGGTGATCATCTCCATCCTTTTCCTGCGCGGCCAGATCCGGCCGATCCTGACGCTCGCGCGTGCCGCCGAAAGCTTCGGCAAGGGGCAGAAGACCGATGGTTTCGCTCCCCGCGGCGCTGACGAAATCCGCCGCGCCGGCCTCGCCTTCATCCAGATGCGCGAGCGCATCGAGCGCCAGATGGAGCAGCGCACCGCCATGCTCGCCGGCATAAGCCACGATCTGAGGACCATCCTCACCCGCTTCAAGCTGCAGTTGGCGCTCGCCGGCAACAAGCCGGAACTGGCGGGGATGAGCCAGGATGTCGACGACATGCAGTCGATGCTGGAAGGGTATCTCGCCTTCGCCAAGGGCGAAGCGGAAGAAGATTTCGGCGAACTGCGATTGAGCGAGCTGCTTGAAAAGCTCCGCGCGGAATTCGCGCTGCACGGCAAGACCATGACCTACGAGATCGACGGCGAGGACGAGATCGCGGTACGGCCGAATGCCTTCGCCCGGCTTGTCGGCAACCTCGTGTCCAACAGCGAACGTTACGCCAAGACGCTCCATGTGGACGCAAGGCACAGCGCCAAGTGGCTGACGTTGACGCTCGACGACGATGGTCCGGGCATCCCCGCAGCATCCCGCGAAGACGTCTTCAAGCCGTTCTACCGCCTGGACGAGGCGCGCAACCTCAATGCATCCGGCACCGGCCTCGGCCTTGCGATCGCCCGCGATATCGCCCGCGCCCATGGCGGCAACGTCACGCTCGCCGACAGCCCTCGCGGCGGCTTGCGTGCCGTCGTGCGCGTGCCCGCCTGATCATTCTTTCGAGGAACCGATGCCGATCGACCTGTCCCACATGACCTGGCTGAACCCGCCGCCAGAAAGCCGCGAGGAAAATGGCACGTTGATCGCCCGCTCCGGCGCCGAAACCGACTTCTGGCAGGGCACTTATTACGGCTTTCACCGCGACAGCGGCCACTTCCTCCATAGCCCCCGAAACAGCGATTTCACCGCCGAAACCTCGTTTGTCGGGAAGTACGAGGCGCTCTACGACCAGGCCGGGCTGATGATCCGCCACGACGAAAAACATTGGATGAAATGCGGCATCGAATTCACCGACGGCGCCCGGCATTTCAGCGTGGTGATGACCAACGGCCATTCCGACTGGTCCGCCTTCCGCCTCGCCGATGATTTCGAGGAAATCTCCGTCCGCGTCACCCGCATGGGCGACGCCCTCTTCGTCCAGTACCGAACCGACACGCAGCCAGACTGGCGAATGGCGCGGCTCGCTTTCTTTCCGCCGGAACTGACCGAACTCTCCGTCGGCATGACCTTCTGCTCGCCGCAGCGCGAAGGCTTCGAGGTGGAGTTCCGGTCGTTCAGCATCGGCGATGTTGAGAGCCGCGATATCCACTGACGATCCGCACAGCGCCTCAGCGCTCGGGCTACATCAGCTTCCGGCCGTTTGGCACCGGCTGCTCGACGGCGGCCAGCACGATCGCGCCGTTCTCGTCCTCGAAGCCGAGGGTCAGCACTTCCGAGCGGAACGGCCCGATCTGCCGCGGCGGGAAATTGACGACGCCGAGCACCTGCCGACCGACCAGCGTTTCCGGCGAATAATGCACGGTGATCTGCGCCGACGATTTCTTGATGCCGATCTCGGGGCCGAAATCGATCTTCAGCTTGAAGGCCGGCTTGCGGGCTTCCGGAAAAGCCTCGACCTCGACGATCGTGCCGACACGGATATCGACTTTTTCGAAGTCGCCATAGGTGATGTCTTCAGCCATTCGAATTCACTCAGGCGCCGAGTTCTTCGGCTCTGTCGCGGGCAGCCGCGATCGCCTTGTCGAACAGCGGCTGCATGCCGTCCTCTGCCATCAGCACGGCAAGTGCCGCAGCGGTCGTGCCGTTCGGAGAGGTAACGTTCTGACGAAGCCTGGACGCGTCATCGGGGGACTGGTGAAGCAGCTCGCCAGCCCCCGAGACAGTTTCCCGCGCGAGCCGCATGGCGAGGTCCGCCGGCAGGCCTGCTTTCCGGCCCGCTTCCGCCATGCACTCCACGAGATAGAACACATAGGCCGGGCCGCTGCCCGAAACGGCCGTCACCGCATCGATATCCGCTTCACTTGAAACCCACTCCACCGGTCCGCTGACCTTGAGCAGCGATTGCACCGCCTCGCGCTGCGCGTCGGTGACCTTGGGATTGGCATAGGCGCCGGTCACGCCGCGGCCGATCATGGCAGGCGTGTTCGGCATAGCGCGCACCATGGCGGCTTCGCCGAGATGCTTTTCGAGATAGGCGAGCGTCTTGCCCGCCGCGACCGACACGACCACGGTATTCGAACCGACAACCGGCTTCAGGGGTGGCAGGACGGCATCCATGAGCTGCGGCTTCACCGCAAGGAACAGGATATCCGCGGATGCACCGCTAGGCAGCGCGGTAAGGTGATGCGCACCGGCCTCGGAAATCATCGTTTTCATGGCATCGGAAGGCGACGGATCGATGACCCTCACGGACGCGCCGGGCACGCCCTTTTTCAGCCAGCCGGACAGCATCGCGCCGCCCATATTGCCGGCGCCGACCAGAATGATGGATCCCAACTGACCCAAGGCCATCAGCATTCGCCCACGGTTTCGAACAGGACGGCTTCCATGGCGGCCTTTGCCTCCATGCCGGACCATACAACGAACTGGAACGCCTGGTAATAGGATTCGCAGGCTTCGAGCGCACTCGAAAGCAGCACCTCGACCTGCTGGTTGTTCGGTTCGGCGCCGCCGGCCAGCAGCAGCGACTGCCGAAAGATGACCACGTCTTCCTGGCGCCACACGTCGAAATGGCCCATCAGCACCTGGCCGTTGACGTGGCTCAGCAGGCGGATGACCTCGTTGACCCGGGCGTCGGGAATCTTGATATCGAAAGCACAGGCCAGATGCAGCGCCTCGAACTCCTCCATCCAGGAGAAGGAAACATGGTAGTCCGTCCAGCGGCCTTCCACGGTCATGGCGATTTCATCTTCACCCGACCGTTCGAACGTCCAATCGTTCGAGGCAGCAACGAATTCGATCATATCGACCGGATTCGACTGGCGTTCGATTTCCATTTCCATAAGCGTCATGCGGCACCTTCTTGACCGGAATGAATGCGAATTCGTGCGGTAAAACGCCAAAAACACGCGAACAGTAACCGGGAACAACACTGTCGATGATCGTCCGACGCTTCCAGAATAACGCAGTCACCCTGTCTGGAGCTTACCAAGCCGTTTCGAATCATCCTTTAAAATCAGTGTACCTAGACGGAGTCCGGCTGCCAGCCCCTCCCTCGGTTTTTACATGGGCAAAACTCCAAACATGTTCGCAGCGGAGATCAGAACGGAGTCATAAGCGACTCTGGACGCTGGCTTTTTTGAATGTGTCCACAGGGCGTCATTTTTTTCGTTTCAACACCTGCGCCCGCGCCGAAACCCTGTTCGGCGCGCTACGATGGGAGAGCCCACACGAATGCGGAACCTCATTTTTTTAGTATGTGTGGCTCCGCATTCGCGTGGCCTTCGGCGTCTTTCGGGGTGTCCGGCCCCTACAGGTGATCACCTCGCCTCGCTGCGTGGCTTTGTTCACGGCTTCCTTTCGGGAAACCTTGCCACTTGCACGGCTCAACCGAACCCGGCCCGGCGGCCAGGGGGAGGCTTGATAGGGTTCGGGTTGCCCCCAGCCCATGGCTTTCACCTCTTCCACCATCCCCGCACGTTACGGTTCCAATGAAAGCGCCGGCCCCCGCCTGCCCGCAAACGTCTCGCGAAACACTCCGGTGGTGGGAGCGAGGGGATTGTAGGCGTGGGTTGAAGGGGCGGGGAAGGTATTAGGTGCGCGGCTTTCCTCTCCCCTTGGGGAGAGGAAGAAAAAACAGCATCTTAGCTGACAAGCAGAGTGATATATCCTACCGGAGATAGAAAGGTCGTCCCCGGGAAACGCAGATCACTGCCCCGAAAGCTTCGCTTCCAGCGCCTCGATCCGCGCCTTCAGCGCCTCGTTTTCGTCGCGGGCGCGGGCGGCCATTTCGCGGACGGCCTCGAATTCCTCGCGCTTGACGATATCCATGCTGTTGAGAAACCGCTCGGCCTGGGCGTGGAAGGCCGTTTCGACCTCCTTGCGCACGCCTTGCGCGGCGCCGGCGGCATCGGTCATCAGCCGCGCGAAATCGTCGAGAATGCGGTTCGTGCCGGTTGCCATGGTTCTGAACTCCCATATCGTCTGGCCGGCAATTCGGGCCGGCGAATGTCCATAGGGATCAAGTAGGGCCTGGACGGTCCGCTTGCAAGCATCATCCACCGTTAGCATCAGCACTCGCTTAGATTCACCTTGACCGCCGATGGCCGCAACGCCATGTTCCGCCCAATGCCGTTAGGTGGGAACCCTGTAACTTGTACGAAGCGCTTCATCTTTTCGCTCTGATGCCGTTCCCGAACATCGATCCGGTGGCCTTTTCCATCGGCCCGCTCGCCATCCATTGGTATGGGCTCGCCTATGTCGCCGGCATCATGCTCGGCTGGTTTTATGCGCGCCGGCTCGCGGCGAACGCTTCGCTGTGGAAAGACGGCCAGTCGCCGATCACGGCCGTCCAGCTCGACGACTTCCTCGTCTGGGTCGCAGCCGGCATCGTGCTTGGCGGCCGCATCGGCTATATCCTGTTCTACGACCTGGCGTCCGTGGCCGCGAACCCCATCCGCGCGGTCGAGATCTGGAATGGCGGCATGTCCTTTCACGGTGGCTTCATCGGCGCGACGATCGCGATGATCATCTTCGCCCGCCGCAACTCCATTCCCGTCTGGAGCATGTTCGACACTGTCGCCGCGGTCGTGCCCTTCGGCCTGTTTTTCGGCCGCATCGCCAATTTCATCAACGGCGAACTCTGGGGACGCCTCAGCAACGCGCCCTGGGCGGTCGTCTTCCCGACCGGCGGGCCGTTCTCCCGCCATCCGAGCCAGCTCTACGAAGCCGGCCTCGAAGGCATCGTGCTTCTGCTGGTCCTTGCCCTGATGATCTTCCGGTTCAAGGCGCTGAAGATCCCGGGCACAATCGCCGGAACCTTCGTCATCGGCTACGGGCTCTGCCGCATTTTCGTGGAATTTTTTCGCGAACCGGATGCGCAACTCGGCTACCTGCTCGGCACCAATTGGCTGACCATGGGCATGATCCTGTCGCTGCCGATGATCGCTGCCGGCCTCTGGGCCATTTTCCGTGCCCGCGCGGCGGTAACGTCCGCGGCGAAGGCTTGAGGGGAGGCACGCCCGTTGACCACTCCCCTCACCGAAAAGATCAAGACCCTGATCCGCACCAATGGCCCGATCAGCGTGACCGACTATTTCGCGCTGTGCCTCGCCGATCCGGAATACGGTTATTATCGCACCCGCGAGCCTTTCGGCCGCCACGGTGACTTCATTACCGCGCCGGAGATCAGCCAGCTGTTCGGCGAGATGGTCGGCGTCTTCATGGTGCATGCATGGCAGCAGCATGGCACGCCGACCGGCGTCCGCCTGGTGGAGATCGGCCCCGGCCGCGGCACGATGATGGCCGACATGCTGCGAGTGATCAAACGCATCGCACCGTCGCTCTTTGAAGACCTGCATGTTCACCTTGTCGAGACGAGCGAGCGCCTGCGCGGCGTCCAGCGCATCACGCTCGAAGCCTTCTCTACCAAGATTTCCTGGCACGACAGTTTCGAGGAAGTCCCCGAAGGATTTACGCTGATCGCCGCCAACGAACTGTTCGACGCGATCCCGATCCGCCAGTTCGTCAAGACACCGACCGGTTTTCGCGAACGCCTCGTCGGCCTGACTGCCGAGGATGAACTCGGTTTTGCTGTCGGCGTCGCGACGCTCGACCCGCAGCTTCTGCCCTCGCCCGTCGCCGGCATTCCCGACGGCACGATCTTCGAACTTTCCCCGGCCCGTCAGGCGGTGATGCTGACGCTGTGCGAACGCTTGCGGACCTTCGGCGGAACGGCTCTGATCATCGACTACGGCCATCTGGTCACCGGTTTCGGCGATACGCTGCAGGCGGTCCGCCACCATGACTACGATCCGCCGCTCCAGCATCCGGGCGAAGCGGATCTGACCAGCCATGTCGATTTCGAGGACCTCGCACGCATTGCCGTCTCCGCGGGTGTTCACCTGAACGGCGGCCTGCGCCAGGGCGATTTCCTGTTCGGCCTCGGCCTTGCCGAGCGGGCGACCGCGCTGGCCAAGGACAAGGAGCCTACCGAGCAGCGCCTGATCGCCGCCGCTGTCGACCGGCTGGCCGGCGAAGGTGCCGGCAAGATGGGCGAACTCTTCAAAGTCATCGCGGTATCGAGCCCGGTATTGAAGCTTATGCCGTTCCGCGCGGTGGAATAAACAGCGGCCGTCAATTCATCAACCGATTGACATCCGCCCTTTTCTTGCGCCACTCTCACCCTAGATCGAAGCAGCGGGCAGGCCCTGAGAGCGCGCCCAAAACCTCTTCAAATCAACGGGATAGATAACGCCGATGCAGGACATACCCTTGCCGGAGCCGATCGAGAGCCCCCTGTTGAACGACAGGGCCGGCGCCCGTATCCGCCACGGTTTCTTCACCCGCAAGGGCGGCGTTTCGCAAGGCCTCTATGCCGGCCTCAACGTCGGCATCGGCTCCGATGACGACCGTGAAAAGGTCACCGAAAATCGTGCCCGCGTTGCTGCCTGGTTCGGCCTGCCGCTCGAAAAGCTCGCGACCGTGCACCAGGTCCATTCGCCCGACGTCTTCGTCGTCGACGAGACCTATGCCGGCGAACGGCCGAAGGTCGATGCGATGGTGACGAGCGTGCCGGGCGTGGCGCTCGGGGTGCTCGCGGCCGATTGCGGCCCGATCCTGTTTGCCGACGGCGAAAACGGCGTGATCGGCGCGGCCCATGCCGGCTGGAAGGGCGCGTTGACCGGCGTGCTCGAGAACACCATCGAGGCGATGGTCTCGCTGGGTGCAGAGCGCCAAAACATCACCGCCGTCCTTGGTCCCTCGATCGGTCCGGCAAGTTACGAGGTCGGACCGGAATTTGTCGAACGGTTCCTGAACTACGATCCCTCCTACGAGGCTTTCTTCACACCGTCATCGAATCCGGGGCACTCCATGTTCGACCTTCCGTCGCTGACCATCCAGCGGCTGACAGCATCAGGCGTGCGGGCGGAAAGCCTTGGCCTCGACACCTACCCTGATGCGGAACGGTTCTATTCCTACCGCCGCACCACCCATGCCAAAGAGCCGGACTACGGCCGCCAGATTTCAGCAATCGCACTTCGGGAGAATTGATATGGCACTGCATTTCGAGAGGAGCGAATACGCCGACCGGCTGACGCGGCTGACGGAGAAGATGCGCGCCGAAAAGCTGGATGCGCTTTTGATCTTCGCGCAGGAAAGCATGTACTGGCTGACCGGCTACGACACGTTCGGCTACTGCTTCTTCCAGACCCTGATCGTCAAGGCGGACGGGGCGATGACGCTGCTCACCCGCTCCGCCGACCTGCGCCAGGCCCGCCACACCTCGACCGTCGAGAACATCGTCGTCTGGGTGGACCGGGTGAATGCCGACCCTACGCTCGACCTCAAGAACCTGTTGAGCGACATGGACCTGCTCGGCGCCAGGATCGGCGTCGAATACGATACCCACGGCATGACCGGCCGCGTCGCCCGCCTGCTCGACAACCAGCTCGCCACCTTCGGCCAGATCAGCGACGCCTCCTATCTGGTCAGCACGCTGCGCCTCGTCAAAAGCCCGGCGGAGATTGCCTATGCCCGCCGTGCCGCCGAACTTGCCGACGACGCGCTCGATGCGGCGCTGCCGCTGATCAAGGCCGGCGGCGATGAGGCGGAAATCCTCGCCGCCATGCAGGGCGCCGTCTTTCTTGGCGGTGGCGATTACCCCGCCAACGAATTCATCATCGGCTCCGGCGCCGACGCGCTGCTCTGCCGCTACAAGGCCGGTCGCCGCAAGCTCGACGCGACCGACCAGCTGACGCTCGAATGGGCCGGTGCGGCTGCGCATTACCACGCAGCGATGATGCGCACGGTCGTCGTCGGCGAACCGTTGCCTCGCCACCGCGAGCTCCACAAGGCCTGCCTCGAAACCATCACGGCGATCGAGGAGGTTCTGCGCCCCGGCCAGACTTTCGGCGACGTCTTCGACACCCATGCCCGCATTCTCGACGAGCGCGGCCTGTCGCGCCACCGCCTCAATGCCTGCGGTTATTCGCTCGGCGCGCGGTTCTCGCCGTCCTGGATGGAGCACCAGATGTTCCATTTCGGCAATCCGCAGGAGATTCTGCCGGACATGACGCTGTTCGTGCACATGATCATCATGGATTCCGATAGCGGCGCCGCCATGACCCTCGGTCACACCTACCTGACGACCGAAGGCGATCCGCAGCCACTTTCCCGCCACAGCCTGGATCTCATACAGCGCTGAAAGCTCGAAAAATCAGGCGATTGACAGTTCAGGAGCGAACTTTAAGCTTCAGCCTGAGGAATCTTTGGCAGGAGACGGGTATGCGGCCTTTCGGAACACTGCTTTCCGCTGCCCTGCTGGCGGTAGTGCTTGCCTCCTGCAATACGACGGAAGCGCTGACGCCGCAGGCGAATGTCGGTGGAGGCGGCGCCAGGACTTCCTCGCCCGTGACCCAGGCCGAAACCGACCGCATGGCCCGCTCGCCCCAGCCGGAAACCTACAACGGCAGCGGCGGCTATCAATCCGGTCCCCAGAACACGCTCGAAGCCCAGGCGCGGGCGCTTGAATCCGGCAACACCGTCTCGCCCGCCTCCTCCGGCCCGCCGCCGCAATGGCAGGGCCAGCAGCAGACCATGCAGCAGCCCGAGACGACGGCCGCTCCACCCCAGCAACCGTCCCGCCAGCAGCAGAGCGCCTCGCTGCCGCCTGCATCCGGACCGACGGTCCGCTTCCTGCCGATCATCGGTGCGCCGGTCCAGGCGGTGACGCCGCTGTCCCGCCAGCTCGGTGCCCAGGCCCGCGCCAACGGGCTGACGATCCGGCCGTCGAGCGACAACAGCACCGAGCATATCCTGAAAGGCTATTTCTCCGCCTTCTCCGACAGCGGCAAGGTCACCATCGTCTATGTCTGGGATATTCTCGACGGTTCCGGCGCCCGGCTGCACCGCATGCAGGGACAGGAAAGCGTGCCCGGCAGCGGCCAGGATCCCTGGACGTCGGTCCCCGCTTCGACCATGGAGGCCATCGCCGCCAAGACGATCCAGGACTATGTGGCCTGGCGCCAATCCCAGGGCTGAGCGGTCCGGCCGGGCCGATCCCGGACTGAACCTCAAAAGCCACGGGTCACAGTTTCTTCATAAAAAAGAGTGAGCGGGTGCGAAACGCACTTGCATTCGAAGGCCGCGGCGGTAAAAGGCCCGCATCCAGCTTCAAAACAGGCGGACCGCAATGAAGGTTTTCGCAGGCAATTCGAACCGGCATCTCGCCGACGCGATCTGCAGCTATCTTAATGTCCCAGTCGGAAAAGCCAGCGTCAGGCGGTTTGCAGACCAGGAAATCTTCGTTGAAATTCAGGAAAACGTGCGCGGCGAGGATGTCTTCATCATCCAGTCCACGTCATTCCCGACCAACGATCACCTGATGGAACTGCTGATCATGATCGACGCCTTCCGTCGGTCGTCGGCCAAGCGCATCACCGCTGTTCTTCCCTATTTCGGCTATGCCCGCCAGGACCGCAAGGCCGGCCCGCGCACCCCGATCTCGGCAAAGCTGGTCGCCAACCTGATCACCGAGGCCGGCGCCGACCGCGTCCTGACGCTCGACCTGCATGCAGGCCAGATCCAGGGCTTTTTCGACATCCCGACCGACAACCTCTTCGCGGTGCCGGTGCTCGCCCGTGACGTCAAGGAACACTACGACCTCAACAACGTCATGGTCGTCTCGCCCGACGTCGGCGGCGTGGTTCGCGCCCGTGCGCTCGCCAAGCGCATCGACTGTCAGCTGGCGATCGTCGACAAGCGTCGCGAACGGGCCGGCGAGTCCGAGGTGATGAACGTCATCGGCGAAGTCGACGGCAAGGACTGCCTGCTGATCGACGATATCGTCGATTCCGGCGGCACGCTCTGCAACGCGGCCGAAGCGCTTCTGAAAAACGGCGCCACCAGCGTCACCGCCTACATCACCCATGGCGTGCTCTCCGGCGGCGCGGTCGCCCGCATCGCCGCTTCCAAGCTCAAGGAACTGGTCATCACCGACTCGATCCAGCCGACCACGGCGGTCCAGTCGGCGCACAACATCCGGGTCATCACCACTGCCAACCTGCTCGGCGAGGCGATCAACCGCACGGCGATGGAATCCTCCGTCTCCAGCCTGTTCGACTGACCTTCTTCCGTCACAAGTATTTGGATAGACTCGCCTGCGAACGCAAACTCAGGGTGAGTCGAAATGTATTCCTTTATCGGCCTGTCGAAGAAACTGGCCATTTTCCTTCTCATTCCGCTGCTGTCGGCATGCGTCGATAGCAGCAGCCGGCCTGGCGGCTATTACCCGCCGGAACGGCCCCGGCCGGACTGGAACCGGCCCCAGAGGCCTGATCGCCCCGACTGGGATCGCCCGGGAACCCCGGATCGCCCCGGCCGGCCAGACCGTCCCGACCGCCCGGATTGGGATCGCCCGCAAAGGCCGGATCGTCCCGACTGGAACCAACCCGGCAGACCCGATCGTCCGGACCGGCCGGATCGCCCGGACTGGAACCAGCCTGGCCGTCCTGATCGGCCCGGCCGTCCCGGAAGGCCTGAGGAACCTCGCTTCTGCACCCGCGAATACCGTCCCGTCTGCGGCCAGCAGGGCGGACGCACCCAGACCTTCCCGAATGCCTGCGAGGCGGCAAACGCCGGCTTCAGCGTCGTCGCCTCCGGCGAGTGCCGCCGCTAAAGGGCCGGCTTGAGGTCACGACAGATCGTCGACGAAAAAACGCCGGAACCATGGTTCCGGCGTTTTGCTTTGTGCCGGAGCTTCGGCTAGAAGGCCCTGCGAAGAAGGAGACTCGCATGGCCGCACGCGACCGCTATTCCCGAAAACTCGAATGTTCCCAATGCGGCAATGTCGGTTTCGCCGAAGTTTCCGAGACCGATGACAGGCGGCAGGGCAATCGCGATTTCCGCATCGACGAACTGCCGAGAGGCTTCCTGACCGAATTCGCCTCGACCGATCCCCGCAAATACATGATCCGCTGCGGCCAGTGCGGCCACAAGTTCCGTTTCGAACAGAAGACAGTCTATGCCCCGGGGGGCGAACCCCGGCGCTGACGCGCGGGGTCAGGCGACCTTGGCGGCCGCCGGGGTGATTTGCTCCCCCGTCTCGCCCCAAGCTTCACCGTTGACGATATGCTCGATACCCGCCCGCGGACCGGGCTTGCCGAAAAGGTAGCCCTGGACCTGCATGCAGCCTTCCTTGCGCAGGAAGGCGATATGCGCGTCCGTCTCCACTCCTTCGGCAAGCACCGGGATGTGGAGGCTCGAGGCCAGGATCAGCGTCGAGCGCACGATCGCCGCGGACTGTTCATTGTTGGAAAGCCCGTCGACGAAGGTCCTGTCGATCTTGATCTTGTCGAACGGGAAGGACATCAGCGTCGAAAGCGACGAATAGCCGGTGCCATAGTCGTCCATGGCGATCTTGACGCCGAGGCTCTTCAGGTGGCGAACGGTTTGAAGCGCGCGCTGATGGTCGGCGATGATGCCGGATTCGGTGATTTCCAGTTCGAGCCGGCCGGCGCTGAGCCCCGTCTCCTTGAGGATATCGCGAACCCTGGTGGGGAATTTCGGATCGGCAAGCTGCTGGGCGGCGACGTTGACGGCGATGGCGAACGGATTTTTCCAGCCTGCCGCCTCGGCGCAGGCGCTCCGAAGCACCCAATCGCCGAGCTCGACGATGAAACCGGTGCGCTCCGCGAGCGGAATGAAGTCGTTCGGTGAGACCAGACCCCGCACCGGATGGTTCCAGCGCAGCAGGACTTCGAAACCGACCACCTCTCCCGAAAACGTATCGTTCTGCAGCTGGTAATAAAGTTCGAACTGCCCTGCCACGAGCCCGGAGCGCATATCCATGGCAAGCGCGTTGCGTTCGCGGGCCGCCTGGTCCATCGAAGAGTCGTAGAAGCAGATCACGTTGCCGCCGGATTGCTTGGCGCGGTACATGGCGACATCCGCCTGTGCCAGGAGGTCGTCGACCGTCTTTGCTTCGCCGGGATAGAGTGCAATGCCGACACTCGAGCCGACCGTCAGCGTATTCCCGTTCCACTCGATCGGCTTGCAGATTTCCGCAAGCAGCCGATTGGCCAGCACCATCGCGTCGGAGCGCTTGTAGTACATATGCTTCAGCGCGACGAATTCGTCGCCGCCGACCCGGGCGATGAACTCGCCCTCGCCGGCCGCCTCGGCAAGCCTGCCGCCGATCGCCCGCAGCACCTCGTCGCCCGCCGCATGGCCGTGGACGTCGTTGACCTCCTTGAAGCGATTGAGATCGAAGGAAAGCACCGCAAAGCGGTCGGTCATGTCCACCGGACGCGCGGCGATATCGGCGAGCTGCTCGTTGAAGGCGGCACGATTGGCAAGGCCGGTCAGCGCATCGTGCAGGGAAAGGTGGCGGTACTGCTCAACGGCGGCCTGCGTCGTGCGGGCGTCGATCAGGTAGGTGGCGGCCGTCAGTGCCAGCAGGATCAGCATCAGCGACAGCACGCCGAAGCCGAGCACGACCGGCGGAACGACCTCGTTCTGCAGCACGGCGCGGGGGTCGAGGACAACCTCCAGCGCGCCCATGGCAGTAAAATGGGTCGAGGCGATTGCCACGATCATCGCCAGCACGGAACCGTAGCTGCAGAAGCGCGTCACCGGACGTATGACGCGATTGGTCGCGAGTGCACCGAACAGAGCCGCGAAGATGAGCGAGGCGATCACGTAGGAACGGTCCCACTCGATGGTGCCCGGCACCTCGTAAGCGGCCATGCCGGTGTAGTGCATGGCGGCGATACCGAGCCCCAGGACCATGCCGCCGGCTTCCGCAAGCACGGACCGCCCGCCATAACTCGCAATGCTGAGCCCGATCGTAGCGGTCGCGACCGCGATCACGAAAGACAGAAGCGTCTGGGCTGGTTCATATCCCGCCTGCCCGCCCGGAAGATAACCGAGCATGGCCAGGAAATGGGTCGTCCAGATGGCCGATCCACCCATGAAGCCCGCCAGGAAAAGCCAGATGACCTTTTCGATCCCGCCACCACGCCGGGCTCTGGAAAAAAGCCGGATGGTCAGGAAGGATCCGATCACACAGATCAATACCGCGCAGGCGACATACCGAAGATCGTGCTCGACGAAGATGCAGGAGAAAACGCGGAACATGAAAGCCTGTTACTTTTCAACTGGTTTGGTTGAGAAGTTTTAGCATTCAAACATGTGTGAAACGTTCCTGTGGATGGTAAATGGCGGCTGACTGGCAAAAGCGAAGCCAGCCTGAGAAGACATAGGCACGTCCTCAGATCATTGGATCGGCTGTCCGTTGACGCTGAAGTTCTTGCCGTCCTCGAACTTGATGTCCCAGCGCAGGCGGCCGTCCGGCTCGGTCTTGGCCATGCCCTTCGCCATCATCATCGCGAACGAAACCTGGTTTAATTCGGGGTCGTTCTTGGCGGCGGCCTGGAAATACTGGATCAGCTTGTCGACGTCGCGGGCAAGGATCGAGGTTTCGAGCGTATAGCGCTCCTTCTCCTCCGGATACCCCTTGATCTTGCCGGATGCTTCGACGTCGTAGAGCGCGGATTTCGCGGCGACCCGCGGGAAGTCGATGGTCAGCTGACCATCGTCGAGGAATGCCTTGCCCAGACGCTCGCCCTCGGCCTCCGGCGCCGGAACGGGACTCGAAAAGTCCATCTCCATCAAGGTATCGACGAAACGCTGGAAGTTGAGGTCGGCGACCCCGACCTCCATCTCCGCCATGTCAGGCACCAGCTGGGCGTAGAGCGGGGGGATGATGCCGTCCGGCGTCGAGATATTCTCGACGCGGGCACCGAATCCTATCCGGGTTGCCGCGGCGGGCTCGCTCATCGTGAACATGTAATCGAGCTTGTGGACGCCGAAATCGCCGATCGGGCTCGCCACGGTAAACTGGTTGAAGGTGATCTTTTCCGACAGCGCCGTGAAGAACGGCATCGCCCCGCGGACGAGATCCTTCAGTTTTGCGATCTCGGCCTGCGAGGGCTTTTCATCGTTGACGAGTTCCAGCACGAAAGCGACAAGATTGCGGAGCTTTTCGGCCACCACGCCCTGAACACTGACGTCGAAATCGAGGCTTTCGGCGCGGATCTGCACCAGCGGTGTTTCCGGCATCGCAATCCGTTCGTAGAAACGCGAGAAAGACCCCTTGCCGGTGAAATCCGTGCTCCCGGCAGCGGCACTCGGCGAGGATGCGAGTGAATAGTTCGTGCTCGCGAAACTCGCCTCGACCTCTTCCTTGCCGCTCTTCGAGACCATGCGGATCGGGCCTGACGTCACCTCGCCCGAGCGGAAGTAACTGATCGCCGGATCGAAAATGCCGGAAAACACCATGTCGGTGACGGAATAGTTGAGGTTCGTCGACTTGCCGTCGGGCATCTTGCCCTTGACGGTGAAATTCATGTCGCTGTCGCTGTGGAACTTCCACTGGCCGTTGTCGAGGGGCGCGGCAAAGACCGAATACGGCTTCAGGCCGGAAACAGTGAAGTCTTTCTTGTTGATGGATTTGAGGAGTTTGGCGAAATCGTAGCTGATCTCGTAGCGTTCGCCGGCCGGCTTGACGGTCAGGAAACCCGTGGACTTCGCCGTATCCGGCAGGAAATAGCTGAGGTTTTCCTTGAGTGCGCGGGCACCTTTGTCGTTGATCTCAGCCGCCGCAACTGGATATACGCAGGACGCAGCCATTACGCTGGCCGCGATCAAAGTCCGTTTCATGAATCAAGCCCTTCCCTCGTTCAACGGGCACCAATGTGGAAGACGAACCGGCGAAGTCAAGCGCAGGCCCTTTGTTTCCGGGCCGAAAAGCTTGCACATCCTTGCTCATTGTATTATAGCGCGCCGGTCCGCGTAGACACCCTTGGAGGCAACGCGGATGAAGCGCATCGGATGATGCCCTTCAGTTTGACGCGAGCCTACAACGCTTGCGAAAAACTCTCCAAACAACCTCGAAAGGATATGCCATGAGCCACGCATCATACGAGCTCAAGGCCGAGGCGCGCGAACGGGTAGGTAAGGGGTCCTCCCGTGAACTTCGCCGCAACGGTTTCATTCCTGCTGTCATCTATGGTGACAAGCAGTCCCCCCTCGCGATCGCTCTGTCGACCAACGAAGTGACGAAGCGCATCCATGCCGGTGGTTTCATGACCACGGTTGCCACGATCGAAGTCAACGGCGAGAAGATCCAGGTCCTGCCGAAGGACTATCAGCTCGATCCGGTCCGCGATTTCACCATGCACGTGGATTTCCTGCGCGTCTCGGGCAACACGGAAGTTTCCGTTGAGGTTCCGGTTCACTTCGTCAACGAAGAGAAGTCCCCGGGCATCAAGATCGGCGGCGTTCTCAACATCGTCCGTCACGAAGTCGAGCTGCTTTGCCCGGCCAACGATATTCCGGAATTCCTGACCGTCGACCTGACGGGCGCGAAGATCGGCGACAGCCTCCACATCTCCGCCGTCAAGCTGCCGGCTGGCGTACGTCCGGTCATCTCCGACCGCGACTTCACCATCGCGACGATCGTCGCCCCGGCTGCAGGCGTTGCCGAGGAAGAACCGGCTTCTGCTGAATAAACCAGCCTGAATTCTTGAAATGGGACCCGCTTTCGCAAGGAAGCGGGTTTTTTATTGCCCGCCGAATACAGTTTAGTAACCCTGCCTCCGTAATTCGTTCGAATCTTGGCATCGTCGTTTCAGTGAAGTTTAATGAATAGGTGAAACGATGCACGCTACTTCAGCATGACGGGAAATAGTCCGGCGATGGCCAGACGATGAATGCGGGGAAGACGGATGACTCATTCCGTTGAGAGTCGTTTTATTGCGATTATTTCAGGCGCCCTTCTGGTCGTCGTCGCTCCGCTGTTCACGCTGTTTCTGGCACTTTCCTCCCAGCAGGCCGCCGAGAACCTCAGCGAACATGTGAACCTCGTGCTGGTGACCAATTCCCAGGCCCTCGGCAAGCCGCTCTGGGATCTCGATACCGACAGCATCCACCAGGTCGCCACGATGCTGATCGCCGATCCCGCCATCAACGGCGTGCAGATCAGCGACAACACCGGCAAGCTGAATATCTCCGAAGTCGATGTCAATCCGGCCGATTTCCGCGGCCTGGAAGCGATCTCCGAGCCGATCTTCTACAAGTCACAGCAGGGCATGCGCAGTGTCGGCAGCATTACCGTCTACGTGCCGAAGCTCGGCTGGTTCTCCGCCCTGCACCAGATGGAAATGGCCTTCATCTCCATCTTCATCATCACCATCCTGACGGTCTTCGGCGCAGCGATCCTCGGCAATCGCGTCATGGTCATCAAGCCGCTGATGCGCCTGACCGCTGCCATCGAGGCAACCCGCAGGCTCGGCTCGCGCCATCATGTCGACTGGCGCTCGAACGACGAGATGGGCAGGCTGGCGAAGAGCTTCAACGAAATGCAGACGCTGCTGGAGCGCGAGGAACGCGAACTGAAGCGCGCGCATCAGCAGACCACGGAAATCTACAACCTGACGCCGGCCATGCTGTTCTCGCTGACCTCGGGCGACCAGATTGCCGCCGTCAGCGACTACTGGCTGCTGGCGACCGGCTATCGCCGCGAGGACGTCATCGGCCATCCGTTTTCCGAACTCGTGGCCCCCGCGGACCGCCAGATTTATGCAAGACGCAAGCAGCAGGCAAAATCGAGCGGCCCCGCAATCGAAGTCACGGTCCGGTTCCTGTGTGCCGACAGCCGCCTGATGGACGTGCTTATCGTCGAAACCGAGCTTGGCACGGCCGGCGGCAGCATTCCCGGCTCGCTGAGCGTCATGACGGACGTTACGGAACTCAGGCAGTCGGAGCTGCGCAACCGTCAGCAGGCCATCTCCGACCACCTGACCGGGCTGCTGAACCGTCAGGGGTTCGAGGCGGCGCTCGACCAGAAGATCGCCGAGGCCGACAAGGCGCGCACCGAGGTCGCCTGCCTGTTCGTCGATCTCGACCGCTTCAAGGCGATCAACGACAATCTCGGCCATGCAGCCGGCGACACCGTGCTCTGTCAGTTCGTCGAGCGGACGAAGCCGATGCTCAACGACGGCGATACCGCCTCCCGTCTCGGCGGCGACGAATTCGCCATCCTGATTGCCGGGGACGGTGCCGAACGCCGCGCGGCCGAACTCAGCCAGAAGATCGTCGACATGTTCGAGGTTCCCTTCCGGATCCAGGGCACCGGCGTGCGGTTGAGCGCCAGTATCGGCCTTGCATTCTATCCGAGCCATGCCGCGAGCGCCGCCGAACTGCTGCAGAAGTCGGACATGGCCATGTACGCCCGCAAGCGCGACGGCAAGAACGGCGCGCAGGTCTACGATCCCGCCATTCTCGACCAGACGCGGGAGCGGGCCGAGATCGAGAGCGACATCGAGGTCGCCATCGCCGCAAGCTGGTTCGAGGCGCATTTCCAGCCGATCGTCGACATCGAGACCGGCGTTCCGTCAGGCTTCGAAGCCCTGATGCGCATGCGCCATCCGCGGAAAGGCCTGATGTCGCCGGCCGGCATCATCAGCGTTGCCGAGGAGACCGGTTCGATCGGCCAGATCGGCAACCTCATCCTGGAAGACGCGATGGCGAATCTCGCCCGCGTCTCCCGCCTGCCGGGCATGGGCGAGACCTATGTCGCCGTCAATTTCTCGCCGCTGCAATTCGAGCCCGGCCTGCCGGCACGACTTGCCGGCCTGCTCGGCCGCTACGGCATCGATCCGTCGCGCCTGGTGGTGGAAATCACCGAAGCCGTGCTGATGCACGACAATCCGGAAATCCGCACCATTCTCAACGAGATCCATCGTTTCGGCTGCCGGATCGCGCTCGATGATTTCGGCACCGGTTATTCGTCGCTGAGCTATATGAGCCGTTTCCCGGTCGATATCGTCAAGATCGACCAGTCCTTCATCCGTTCGCTCACCGAACAGACGGGCGACATAGGCAGTAAAAACAGGATGCTGGTCGAAGGCATTAGTGCTATTTCTCATAAGATGAATTGCAAGGTCGTCGCCGAAGGCGTCGAGACGGAAGAACAGCGCTCGTTGCTGCGGCAAATGGGTATTGACTATGCGCAGGGCTATCTCTTCTCGAAGCCCCGCGAAATCTCCGAATTGCTCTCGGCCCTATCCACCCGGCAGGCCGAAATCGAGTCCATGGCGAGCTGACAAGCCCTCACCTCCGGACCAGATGCTGGGTCAGAAATGACAACTTGTGCGTTTGGAAGAGGGACAGATGAAAATCGCAGCGCCGCTTCTTGCCATACTCAGCCTCGCGTCCGGCGCCCATGCCCAGCAGGCCATCGTCTTTTCGACCGAGTCCTACCCGCCCTTCAGCTACCAGGAGCCCGGCGGCAACTATCGCGGCGCCGGCATCGACCAGGTAGACATGATCATGCAGGACGCCGGCACGCCTTACACGCTGGAGATCATGCCCTGGGCCCGGGCCATCGCCATGGCCGAGACGCAATCCATGCATTGCGTCTTCGCCGCCGCCCGCACGCCGGAACGCGAGCCGCGTTTCAAATGGGTCGTGCCTCTTTTCGTCGACCGCAACATTCTCGTGCGCCATGCGGGTTCCAAGGTCGCGGCGACCACGCTGGAGGAGGCCAAGCAGTATACGGTCGGCACCCATCGGGCCGACTATACCGAGGGGCTTCTGAAGAGTTCCGGTTTTCGGAAGATCGATCTCAGCGCCAATGTCGACACGACGCTGAGAAAACTGCTGCAGGATCGCATCGACATGATGCCCATGTCCGAAGGCGTCTATCAGAAGCTGAAGGCGGACGGAACGCCGATCGAAAAAGTCATCCTGTTCACCGAACAGCATCTCGGCATTGCGTGCCATCCGAATGTGCCCGACGACCTGATCGCCAGGATGCAGGCAGGCCTCGACCGCCTCATCAAGGACGGCATCCAGACTGCGATTCTGAAGCGCTACGGTATCGGCGAGCCTCAATAGAAGCTCGGGCGTCGAAACCGGTTGACTTTGGCGGCGTTTCGCGGTGGTGAGAGCCAGCAGTCAAGGATGGATGTCTCCATGCTCATCATCGCCGGCCTCGGCAATCCCGGTTCCCAATATGCGGGCAACCGCCACAATATCGGCTTCATGGCGGTGGACGCGATCCAGCGCCGGCCCGGCTTTTCGCCCTGGTCGAAGAAGTTCAAGGCGCTGATCTCGGAAGGCGAGCTCGCCGGCGAAAAAGTGCTGCTGATCAAGCCGCAAACCTTCATGAACCTCTCCGGCGAAGCGGTCGGCGAGGCCATGCGTTTTTACAAGCTCGGCCCGGAAAACCTCATCGCCATCTACGACGAACTCGATCTGCCTGCAGCCAAGGCCCGCATCAAGACCGGCGGCGGCCATGGCGGCCATAACGGCGTGAAATCGCTCGACGCCCATTGCGGCCGGGAATACCGAAGGCTTCGCCTCGGCATCGGCCATCCGGGATCGAAGGAGCTTGTCCACAACCACGTGCTCGGCGATTTCGCCAAGGTCGACCAGACCTGGCTCTCCCCTCTCCTCGACGCGCTCGCCGACAATGCCGAGATGCTGGTGAAGGGAGAGGACTCGCAGCTGATGAACAAGCTGGCGCTCGCCGTCGGCGGCAAGCCTGACGAGGAGAAACCGAAGCCGGAAAAGAAGCCCGTCTCCAAGCCGGCCGGCCAGTCGCATATCCACCAGGCCCGAGGCGGCGGAAAGCCGAACCTTCCAACATCGGGTCCGATGGCCGAGATGCTGAAGAAGATGTTCGGCGGCAAGGGCGAATAGTGTCGACGCCCGCTGCAGACTTCACGATCCGCCCGGCCCGCGACGGCGATCTTGCCGACCTGATCGAACTCTATCACCACCTGAACCATGATCCGGACCCGGAGCCGGCACTGGCCCAGGAGCGTTTTGCCGCCATTCTCGCCCAGCCGGGCATGACGGTGTTGATCGGCTTCGCAGACGGGCGCGCGGCAGCCACGGTCACTCTGATCGTCGTGCCGAACCTCACCCGCAAGGGCGCGCCCTATGCGCTGGTCGAAAACGTCGTCACCCACGCGGACCACCGCAAGCGCGGTTATGCCGGTGCCCTCATCCGCAGGGCCATCGACCAGGCCTGGAATGACGGCTGCTACAAGGTGATGCTGCTGACCGGCTCCACGGACCCGGCAACACTGCGTTTCTACGAAGGCTGCGGGTTTCTTCAAAACAAGACCGGCTTCCAGATGCGCCGCGCTTAGACAGCCCGGTATCGCTCCGGTCAAAGGGGTGGCGCGCCGCTTTCGGAGCAGCTATGGGAGGCCGATCGAACAACGGAAGCGCGACATGAACCAGGCCCCGAACATGGATGACATCACCGGCGAACTCGTCACCCTTCGCGACTACTGGCGTTATGCCATCTCCCGGTTCAGCGCCGCAAACCTCAGCTACGGCCACGGCACCACGACGGCAAGCGACGACGCCGCTTTCCTGATCCTCGACTCGCTCGACCTGCCGATCGACGTGCTCGATCCGTTTCTCGACGCACGCCTGCTGCCGGCCGAGCGCCGCCTGCTGGCCGAGCGGATCGACGCCCGCGTCACTACCCGCAAGCCGACGTCCTACCTGACCGGCCACGCCTATATCCAGGGCGTCCGTTTCCTCGTCGACGAACGCGTCATCGTGCCCCGCTCCCATATCGGCGAGATCCTGTTCAGCGAATATCTCGGCGAAAGCGGCTCCACCTTCCTGCCGGATCCGCTGAGTGTCGAGAGCGCCGTCGATATCTGCACCGGATCGGGATGCCTTGCCATCCTCGCCGCCAAGTTCTTCCCGAACGCCGCGGTCGATGCGGTCGATCTTTCGTCCGACGCACTGGAGGTGGCAAAGCTCAACGTCGCCGAGCACGGTGTGGAAGACCAGCTGGCACTTCATCAAGGCGATCTCTTCGCGCCGCTCGGCAAGCGGAAATACGATTTGATCATCACCAATCCGCCCTATGTCGACCACGAGGCGATGGACGGCTTTCCGGAAGAGTTCCGTTCCGAACCGGCCATGGCCTTCGACGGCGGCGTGGACGGGCTCGATATCGTCCGCCGTCTTCTGGCGGAGGCGCCGGCGCATCTGAACCCGGAAGGCGGCATGATCTGCGAGATCGGCTCGGGCCGCGAAATCCTGGAGGAGGAATTCCCCGACCTCGATTTCCTCTGGCTGGAAACCGCCGAATCCCAGGACGCGGTCTTCTGGATCAGCGCCGAGGCGCTCGGCGTGAAGGCCGGAAAGAAGAGGTAATCTATTCTTCCGGCTCGGTGATGAACATCAGCGGGAAACCCGCCTCCTTGGCAAGGTCCACCGCTTCCTTCGCCTTGGTCTCGGCAATGTCCTTGGTACAGACCACGACGACAGCCAGCCCCATCCGGTGCGCGGTCAGCATCACCCGGTAGCCGGTCTCCTCGCTCATCCGGAACACGGCCTTCAGCACCATGGTCACGAATTCACGCGGCGTATAGTCGTCATTGACCAGCAGCACCTTGTAGAGCTTCGGCCGCTCCAGCTTGGTCTTGGTTTTCGTCTTCGGTTTTACGGTGGTATTTTCGGCCATCGGCCTCTCCTGACGATGCAATCCTATCGGGAGAACATGCCGGCTATATCGCACCGCAACCGAGGGATTTCAAGCAACCGGGTGGTGAACGGCGGATCAATCGGCGTCGAGTAACATGCATTCGCGGCCCTTCGCACGCACGATAGAGGCGGCCCGCTTGTCGAAGGTCGCAAACGTGTCGCCGCCGAGCTTACGTCCCTCGAATTCGATGACTCCATCGGCGAAGTCGCCGCCGGCTTCCAGGAATGTCAGGCCGGCTTCCACCGCAGCGCGATCAAGCGCGACGGTCTTGACACTCATCCAGGTCTGGATTGCCGCGACGAGGTCGCTCTGGCTTCTTTTGTAGAGCCGACGAAGAACCCATACCATTTCACACAGGGTCTGATTCGAAATGGTCACCTCGTTCGAGGCCAATAGAGCCTGGGCTTTCGGGCTTTCGACTTCATGATCGAAGATCATTGCCCTCAAGAGGATATTGGTATCGACGATCAGGCTCATTGCTCCGCCTCACCTGCATAGCTTGCTGCAATCGCCTCGTTGATCTCATCGATCGAATAGCTTTTGCCTGTCGTATTCTTGAACATTCCAAAGACACTCTCGATCGGCAGTTTGCCGGAAATCGGGTGGATCATAGCCTGCCGCTGCGGCTGGAGATCAACATCGATCTCGTCGCCGGGCTTGATGCCAAGGTGATCAAGAACTTCCTTTTTCAGGGTAACCTGTCCTTTCGCGGTGACTTTCAATCTAACCATCGCCATTCTCCATTGATTTAAAGTAAGGCAAATATGCCTTACGCGCAAGGATCACCTGACAGCAGAGCCTTGACCGCTCCGGCACTTTCCCCCATAGCCACAGCAACGAAATTTCTTCAGATACAGGGTCCGGACCCATGGGTTTCAAATGCGGTATCGTGGGCCTGCCGAATGTCGGCAAGTCCACTCTCTTCAATGCGCTCACCAAGACGGCTGCCGCCCAGGCGGCCAACTATCCTTTCTGCACGATCGAGCCGAACACCGGCGAAGTGGCCGTGCCCGATCCGCGCATGCAGAAGCTGGCGGCGATCGCCGGCTCCAAGGAAATCATCCCGACCCGCATTTCCTTCGTGGATATCGCCGGCCTCGTGCGCGGCGCATCGAAGGGTGAAGGCCTCGGCAACAAGTTCCTCGCCAATATCCGCGAAGTGGACGCAGTGGTGCACGTTCTGCGCTGCTTCGAGGATGACGACATCACCCATGTCGAGGGACGCATCAACCCGGTCGGCGACGCAGACACGATCGAGACCGAGCTGATGCTCGCCGACCTCGAAAGCCTGGAGCGCCGCGTCGAGCAGACCCGCAAGCGCGCCGCCAGCAAGGACAAGGATTCCGTGGCGCAGCTGCCGGTCATGGATGCGGTTATCAAGCTCCTGAACGACGGCAAGCCGGCACGCCTGCTTTTGAAGACGCTGGCGCCCGAAGAGATCGAGATCCTCAAGGGCCTCAACCTTCTGACTTCACACCCGGTCCTCTATGTCTGCAACGTCGCGGAAGCCGATGCCTCGACCGGCAACGAGCACACTGAGGCCGTTGCCGCCATGGCCAGGGAACAGGGCGCCGAATGCGTGATCATCTCGGCCGCGATCGAGTCCGAAGTGGCCCAGCTTCCGGAAGAGGAAGCGAAGGAATTCCTGTCGGCCCTCGGGCTTGAGGAAGCCGGCCTCGACCGGCTGATCCGCGCCGGTTACCACCTGCTCGATCTGATCACCTATTTCACCGTCGGCCCGAAGGAAACCCGCGCCTGGACGATCGTGCGGGGCACCAAGGCACCCCAAGCTGCCGGCGTCATCCATACGGATTTCGAGCGCGGCTTCATCCGCGCCTTCACCATCGCCTATGACGACTACATCACCTTCAAGGGCGAAGTCGGCGCCAAGGAAGCCGGCAAGGGCCGCGACGAAGGCAAGGAATATGTCGTCCAGGACGGCGACGTGATCCACTTCCGCTTCAACACCTGAGACCGTGGGCGGGAGGGCCACATGACGGAAGCCGCATATTATTTCGAGGATTTTTCGATCGGGCGGGTTTTCCCGCTCGCATCCAAATCGGTGACGGCAGCCGAGATGGTCGAATTCGCCGCGGAGTTCGACCCGCAGCCCATGCATCTCGACGAGGCGGCCGGCAAGGCGAGCATCCTTGGCGGACTGTCGGCGTCAGGCTGGCATACGGCGAGCATGTTCATGCGCATGATGTTCGACGGCTGGCTGTCCAGCAGCTCGTCGGAGGGATCGCCGGGCATCGAGTTCATGGAATGGAAAAGGCCGGTTCTGGCCGGCGATACGCTGTCCGGCCGCTCGACCGTACTCGAATCCCGCACGCTTCGCTCCCGCCCGGGCATCGGCATCGTCAAGTTCCTGCACGAGGTGGAGAACCAGCGCGGCGAGATCGTCATGCGCGGCGAGAACCCGATCATGATGCGGCTGCGAGACGCCCGGGAGGACGCTGCATGAGGCTGATCGAGCTTTCCCCACCCGGCCAGAAGATCATCACCGGAACGCTTCTCTTCACCGCCGAGGACATCGTCCGCTACGCGAAGAAATTCGACCCCCAGCCCTTCCATGTGGATGCCGAAGCGGCGAAGAGCTACGTTTTCGGCGCTCTCTGCGCCTCCGGCTGGCACACCTGCGCCGGCTGGATGAAGACCTATATCGCCTATTGGAAAACCGAGGTGGCGCGGCTCGAAAGCGAGGGCATCACAGCCCCGAAGCTCGGGCCTTCGGCCGGCTTCAGGAAGCTGCAATGGCTGAAACCGGTCTATGCCGGCGACAGCGTCACCTATTCCGTCACGCTGACCGAGAGCCGCTCGCTTGCCTCGCGTCCCGGCACCTGGATCAACATGACCGTCTGTGACGGCGTGAACCAGCATGGCGAGGTGGTGATGCGCTACGAAGGCACCGTGCTGGAATTCGCTTGAAGCTTCCCGTGCGAGCTCCCTCGCCCGACCCGCCTTCGTGGCCGGGACCTCAGTGACCTGAAAATTCGACCAGCGTTCTGACTTCCACGCCGAGCGCTTCGAGCTTCCTGCGGCCGCCGAGATCCGGCAGGTCGATGACGAAGCAGGCGGAGACGATCTCGGCGCCAAGCTGACGCAGCAGCTTCACCGCACCTTCCGCGGTGCCGCCGGTCGCAATCAGGTCGTCGGTGAGGATCACCTTCTCGCCGGCCTTTACCGCGTCCACATGGATCTCCATCTCGTCGGTGCCGTATTCGAGGCTGTAGGCCATCCGCGCGGTCTGGTGCGGCAGCTTGCCCTTCTTGCGGATCGGCACGAAGCCGGCCCTCAGCTGGTGCGCCAGCGCACCGCCGAGGATGAAGCCACGCGCCTCGATGCCGGCGATCTTGTCGACGCCAAGGCCCGCATAAGGTGCCACCAGCTCATCCACCGCCCGGCCGAAGGCAACGGCGTCGCCGAGCAGCGTGGTGATGTCCCGGAAGACGATGCCCGGTTTCGGATAATCCGGGATCGAACGGATGGCGGCGGAGAGAGCGTTCTTGGAAGACATGTGACCCACATATTTGGCGGCAGGAAAGAGGCCGAGCCTAGCAACTGATGGCTCTCCTCCCAACAAAAAAGGCGACCCGCAGGCCGCCTTTTCGCAATCACGAGGTAAAACCTCAGTGTTCCTTGCTGGCGTAGACCGACTTCTTGGTGAGGTAGATCAGGCCGGTGAAGATCACCAGGAAGATCATCACCATGAAACCGGTGCGCTTGCGATCTTCGAGGTGCGGCTCGGCAGCCCACATCAGGAAGGCCGAGACGTCCTTGGCATACTGATCGACCGTCTGCGGCGCGCCGTCGTCATAGGTCACCTGGTCGGCGCTGAGCGGAGGAGCCATGGCGAGCGCCGCGGCGCTGGCGAAATACGGATTGTAGTGGGTGCCCGGAGCAACCTCGACGCCGGCCGGCGGCTGCTCGTAGCCGGTCAGAAGCGAATGGATGTAATCCGGTCCGCCTTCCTGGTACTGGGTGAAAATGTCGATGACGAACTGCGGGAAGCCGCGCGTCACGCCGCGGGCCTTGGCGATCAGCGACATGTCCGGCGGTGCTGCGCCGTTGTTGGCGGCAGCGGCAGCCTGGGTGTTCGGGAAGGGCGAAGGGAAGTGGTCGGACGGAACGGCCGTGCGTTCGAACATCTCGCCGTCGTCGTTCGGGCCGTCCTGAACCTTGTAGTTGGCCGCGAACGCCTTCACCTGGGCTTCCGAGTAACCGAGGTCTTCCAGGGTGCGGAAGGAGACCAGACGCATCGAGTGGCAGGCGGAACAGACTTCCGTATAGACCTTCAGGCCGCGCTGGAGCTGGCCCTTGTCATAATGGCCGAACGGGCCTGCAAAGCTCCAGTCGGTTTCCTTCGGATGGTGGATCGGAAAATGCGGCGTTTCCGCATGTTCCGCGGCCGGGGCCGCAGCGTGATTTTCCTGCGCCACGGCCGAGGCAACGCCCATTCCCGCCAGAAAGGCCAGCGAGACGAGGCTTGTAACAAGCTTGTTCATAATTCTAATCCCTCTCGGTCGCAGGCGTCAGGCGCGGGCTTCGGCGGATTTGCCGTTCTTTTTCTCAAGAACCGCTTCCGTGATGGAGTTCGGAATGCGCCTCGGCGTTTCGAACAGGCCGAGAAGCGGCATGATCACCAGGAAGAAGCCGAAGTAGTACAGCGTGCCGATCTGCGACAGCGCCGTGAAGATGCCTTCCGCAGGCTGGGAACCGAGCCAGCCGAGCATGATCGCATTGGCGACGAACAGCCAGAAGAACAGCTTGTACCAGGGACGATAGACGGCGGAGCGGACCTTCGACGTGTCGAGCCAGGGCAGGAAGAACAGGATGATGATCGAACCGAACATCACCAGAACGCCGCCAAGCTTGGAGTCGATGAAGAGGACGTTGAACGTGATCGCGCGCAGCATTGCGTAGAACGGCAGGTAATACCATTCCGGAACGATGTGAGCTGGGGTCTTCAGGGCGTCGGCCGGGATGTAGTTGTCCGGGTGGCCGAGGTAGTTCGGCATGTAGAAGATGAACCAGGCATAGACGATCAGGAAGACGGAGACGCCGAGCGCATCCTTCATCGTCGCATAGGGCGTGAAGGGCACAGTGTCGGTCTTGGTCTTCACTTCGACGCCGGTCGGGTTGGTCTGGCCGGTGACGTGCAGGGCCCAGATGTGCAGGATGACGACGCCTGCGATCATGAAGGGCAGCAGGTAGTGCAGCGAGAAGAAGCGGTTCAGCGTCGGCTGGTCGACGGCAAAGCCGCCGAGCAGGAACTGCTGGATCCATTCGCCGACCAGCGGGAAGGCCGAGAAGAAGCCGGTGATGACGGTCGCGCCCCAGAAGGACATCTGACCCCAGGGCAGAACGTAGCCCATGAAGCCGGTCGCCATCATCAGGAGGTAGATGACCACGCCGAGGATCCAGAGAATTTCGCGGGGTGCCTTGTAGGAGCCGTAATAGAGGCCACGGGCGATATGCAGGTAGACGGCGACAAAGAAGAACGAGGCGCCGTTGGCATGCATGTAGCGCAGCAGCCAGCCATGGTTCACGTCGCGCATGATCTTTTCGACCGAGTCGAAGGCGATGCCGGTCGAAGCGGTATAATGCATGGCGAGCACCACACCGGTGATGATCTGCACGATCAGCATCACCGACAGCATGGCGCCGAACGTGTAGGCATAGTTCAGATTGCGGGGAACGGGGTAGGAAATGAAGCTGTCATGGATCATGCGCGGCAGCGGAAGCCGCGAATCGATCCACTTTTCGATGCCGGTCGATGGCTGGTATGTGGAATGACCGCTCATAAATATTATCCCCTCACCCGATCCTGATCACTGTGTCGGACGCAAATGCAAAAGTCGGAATGGCGAGGTTCTGCGGCGCCGGGCCCTTACGGATACGGCCCGCCGTATCGTAGTGAGAGCCATGGCACGGACAGAACCATCCGCCGAAATCGCCGGACTGGCCGAGCGGAACGCAGCCGAGATGGGTGCAGGAACCGATCATCACGATCCAGTTCTCCTTGCCCTGGCCGGCGGAACGATCGAGATCGCTTGCCTGTGCGTCGGCCGGCAGGTTGGCGTTGCGGGCGACCGGATCCTTGAGATCCGCCAGCGCCACGGCATTCGCCTCTTCCACTTCCTTCGGCGTGCGGTTGCGAATGAAGACCGGCTTGCCGCGCCACTTGACGGTCAGCGACATGCCCGGCTGGAGGGCGCCGACATTCACTTCGATGGACGCGAGCGCCAGCGTCGAGGCGTCCGGGCGCATCTGATCGATGAAGGGCCAGGCAACCGATACAGCGCCGACAGCGCCGGCCATGCCGGTGGTCAGATAAAGGAAATCACGGCGAGTGGGCTCGCCCAGTGTTTCGCTATGTGTGTCGTGCTCGCTCACGGCTCAATCATCCTTCTCACGCAATTTGCGGAAACCGCCCTGCCCCCGTCCCGGCGAATCTCGGTTGAACACAATTCGACCATAGATTCCCCGGCAATCCGGCGCGTTCTATGCTTGATCGCAAAATATGTCCAGTCTTGGCAAGGGGTGCCGCCCAGTTTGTCGCCGGAAAACCCGGAGGGTTCCGGAGCAGCGTGACAGGCAGAGCACAGGCCTGCGAAACAGGGCCTACACCGGCCTGTCCGGCCAGGGAGATCTGGCGTTCTTCAAGCAAAACGGCGGGGATGGCGCGCTTCCCGTTAACTGCCTCGCCGGGCACCGCATTGCAACAAATCGGGCCTCATGTTAGGCCAAGCCCACGACAGAAGGCGGCCGTCCCGGACATACCCGAATGAGACAAACACTATCGGTTGCCATCTGCGTCATCGTGTCGCTTGTACTGATGGCGATCGGGACGCGTTACATACACCCGCACTGGATCTTGGGTACGCTTTACAGCCTGCAGCTGCACGCGACACTCGGCTGCGTGGCCGCCATAGCCGCAGCACTTCTGGTCAGGCGCCACTTCCTGGTCTGGCTGCTGTTCGCCGCCTCGCTTCTCTTTGTCGGCCATGCGGTGCTGATGAGCCGCGAGTTCGCCGCGCCGCCGACCGCGGCGGATGCCGGTGCGCCGACAATCAAGCTGATGTCCTTCAACATCCTCAACGACAATTTCGCCAACGCGGAAGACATCGTCGAAACGATCCGGTCGTCCGGCGCCGACCTGGTCAACGTCATGGAAGCCGCCCCGCTCAGGGTCTATATGGACGAGCTGGCGAAAACCTATCCCTACCGGGTGGGCTGCGGCCTGCTGATCGAGAATTGCGACCAGCTCATGCTGTCGAAGGTGCCGATCGAAGCGCCGACGGTACAGTCGCTCAGCGAGATCTTTCCGGATCGCTTTATCCTCGCCAAGGTGACCGTCCGCGGCCAAACGATCAATTTCGTCGGCATGCATACGACCAAGCCTTATTTCGACAATTTCCACTCCATGGAGCTGACCCGCGCAGCTCTCGCAATCAGCGAGACGAGCGGTCCACTGCTGCTGTCGGGCGATTTCAACGCGTCGAGCCTGGCGCCGAACATGCGCCGGTTCCTCCGCAATGCGGACCTGACGACTGCCGGCTTCGAGCCCGCCACCTGGCCGATCCGGGCGGGGGCGTTCGGCGTGCCGATCGACCATGTCTATGCGCGGGCACCGCTCAAGATAAAGTCGCTGACCCGCATTCCCCAAGCGCACGGCTCGAACCACTTCGGGCTGATCGCCGAGATCGCCGTTACCGGTCAGTGAGCCGGCGCTATTGGGCGGCGTCCGCGGCGAGGAAGCCGCCGGACTGCCTTGCCCAGAGCTCCGAATAGAGCCCTCCCCGCGCAATCAGTTCGTTATGCGTGCCGTCCTCGATGATCCGGCCCTTGTCCATGACGATCAGGCGGTCCAGAGCCGCAATGGTCGAGAGCCGGTGGGCGATGGCGAGCACGGTCTTGCCCTGCATCAGCCGTTCCAGGTTCGACTGGATCGCCGCTTCCACCTCCGAGTCGAGTGCCGAGGTGGCCTCGTCGAGCACCAGGATCGGCGCATCCTTGATCATGACGCGTGCGATCGCCACGCGTTGGCGCTGCCCGCCCGAAAGCTTGACGCCGCGCTCGCCCACATGCGCATCGAAACCCTTGCGGCCGCGCTGGTCTTCGAGAGCCGCGATGAACGTGTCGGCTTCAGCCTTGCGCGCCGCCTCGACGAGCTGCGCCTCCGTCGCATCCGGCCGGCCGAACAGGATATTGTCGCGGATCGACCGGTGCAGCAGCGAAGTATCCTGCGTCACCATGCCGATCTGGGCGCGCAGCGATTCCTGCGTCGCCCTGGCGATATCCTGCCCGTCGATCAGGATACGGCCGCCTTCGAGATCGTAGAACCGCAGGAGCAGGTTGACGAGGGTCGACTTGCCGGCGCCGGAACGCCCGACGATGCCAAGCTTCTCTCCCGGCCGGATGGTGAGCGACAGATTGTCGATGACGCCCTTCGCCTTTCCGTAATGAAAACTGACGTTCTCGAAGCGGATTTCCGGGCGCTTCACCACCAGCTGGGTGGCATCAGGCGCATCCACCAGCCCGATCGGCTGCGAGATCAGTTCGGCCGAATTCTGGATCGTGCCGATATTGCGCATGATGCCGTTGAGCTGCGTCATCAGTCGGCCGAGCAGGAAATTGAGCCGCAGCATCAGCGCCATGGTGAAGGCGACGGCACCGGACGAGATCAGGCCGGAGAGCCACAAATGCACGCTCATCGCGGCCATGGTGACGATCATCGTGCCGGAAAGGAAAGCCATGGAGGCGCGCACGCTGGTCAGCAGCCGGGTGAACGCGATGATCGTGTCCTGGAAGCTCTCGAAACCGGAGAGCATGTAGCGGTCGTTCGCCTCGTCGCGGCCGAACAGCCGAAGCGTCTGGATGTTCGAATAGGCGTCCACCATGCGGCCGCTGATCATCGAGCCGGCCTCGGCCGAGGCCTTGGAGTGTTCGCGAATACGCGGCACGTAATACCTGGCGAGCACCGCAAAGATCGAAAGCCATGCGACGACGACCACGGCCAGCCGCCAGTCGAGCCCGGCGACCAGCGCGATGGTCGAAACGGAATAAATGCCGACGAACCAGACGCTTTCCATGAAGGAGGTCAGAACGTCGCCGGTCGCCTGGCCGGCCGACCAGACTTTCGTGACGATACGGCCGGAGAAATCGTTCTGGAAGAAGGAGAGCGACTGGCGTGACACGTGGATGTAGGATTGCCAGCGCACCAGGTTGTAGAAACCGGGCGTGATGATCTGCTGGTCGACCAGCGCCGTCATCAACCCGATCAGGAAGCGGCCGATGCCGACCACCAGCGCCATGACGACCAGTTCGGTCCCGTGGTTGGCAAGCAGTCCCGACCATCCGTCCGAGGGTTGGGTCGTGTCGAGAATATCGACAAGCCGGCCGACATACCAGAACATCGCCGCCTCGACACCGGCGGCAAGCCCGCCGAGCACAAGCATCGCGAAAAAGGGAAGCTTTGCCTGGCGGACATAGAACCAGATGAAGCCAATGAGACCCACGGGCGGCTTCAGGTCGTCCCGCCTCGCAAACGGCTTGATAAAGCTCTCGAAGGTGCGGAAGACCGATTTCAGCATGGACCGGATATAGGCGGATTCTGATCGTGGGCAAAGCAAAAGCGGCCGGGCGTCGGCTTACATTTTCTTAATGTAAAACCCCAGCCATATGGGCTTTCGTGCCGGTTGGACATAATCATGATCAATCACTATGATTGACCAAAAGGAGTTCCCATGGAAACCCGTGTTCTGACTGCACATGTGCCGGTTCAGCTGGCCGAGAAAGTGGACGAACTGGCAAACCGCCTCGAACGCTCGAGAGGATGGGTGGTCAAGCAGGCACTCGCGAACTGGGTCGAACTTGAAGAGGAACGGCGGCGGCTGACATTGGAAGCAATGGCGGACGTGGATGAGGGAAATCTGGTCGATCAGGAAAAGGTCGAAAGATGGGTTTCCAGCCTGGGAACTGACAAGCCTCTGCCCCGTCCCGTCTGATGGATTTGAAGTGGTCGTCAAAGGCGGTATCCGACCTCGACCGCCTTCATGATTTTCTGGCTGCGGTGAATGCACCTGCGGCGCGCACGGTTCAAAACCTGGCTGCAGCACCCAAGAAATTCATCCAGCATCCGCGGCTTGGTGAAAGGCTGGATGAGTTTGCACCGCGTGAAATTCGACGCCTTTTGATCGGTGATTACGAGTTGCGATACGAGATACAGGGCGAGACGATTTTTCTTCTTCGTATCTGGCACACCCGCGAAAACCGAATCTGAATTCCGCGAAAGCATCCCTTAGAATATTCACCTTGGAGCGAGAAATGGACGGCGACGGATTACTCCGCCGCCGCCTCTTCGATCACATCCTCATGGCCGATGAAGCCACCCGACTGGCGGTTCCACAGGTCGGCATAGATACCGCCGGTCGCGACCAGTTCGCGGTGCGTGCCGGCCTCGACGATCCGGCCGCGATCGAGCACGATCAGCCGGTCCATTTCGGTCAGCGTCGACAGCCGGTGGGCGATCGCGATCACCGTCTTGCCCTCCATCAGCGCGAACAGGTTCTCCTGGATCGCCGCCTCGACTTCCGAGTCGAGCGCCGACGTCGCCTCGTCGAGCACCAGGATCGGCGCGTCCTTCAGGAAGACCCGGGCAATCGCGATGCGCTGCCGCTGCCCGCCGGAAAGCTTCACGCCGCGTTCGCCCACATGCGCATCGAGCCCTTTTCGTCCCTGCATGTCGGCAAGTCCGTCGATGAACTCCCAGGCGTTTGCCCGCTTGGCCGCTTCGATGATGTCCGCGTCGGTCGCATCCGGCTTGCCGTAGGCGATGTTGTCGCGGATCGAGCGGTGCAGCAGCGAGGTATCCTGGGTGACCACGCCGATCAGCGAACGCAGGCTGTCCTGGGTCACGGTCGATATGTCCTGGCCATCGATGGTGATGCGGCCGCCTTCCAGATCGTAGAAGCGCAACAGCAGGTTCATCAGCGTCGTCTTGCCGGCGCCGGAACGGCCGACCAGACCGACCTTCTGGCCGGCGGGGATATCGAGCGTCATGCCCTCGATGACGCCCTTGCCCTTGCCATAGTGGAAGTGGACGTTGTCGTAGCGGATATGGCCCTTTTTCGCGGTGAGCGTCGAAGCGCCCTTCTGGTCCACCACGTCATGCGCCTTGGTCATCATCGACATGCCGTCATAGACGGTGCCGATGTTTTCGAAGAGCGCCGAGACTTCCCACATCACCCATTGCGACATGCCGTTGATGCGCATCGCAAGACCGATGGCGATGGCAATCGCCCCGATCGAGATGGCACCGTCCAGCCAGAACCAGATCGACAACGCGCCGACGGTAAACAGCGCCGCACAGTTGTAGAAGTAGACCAGAGCCTGGAAACCCGTCACCTTGCGCATCTGCGCATGGACTGTTTTCAGGAATACGTCCATCGCGTCTTGCGCATAGGCCTCTTCCCTTCCCGCATGCGAGAAGAGCTTGACGGTCGCGATGTTCGTATAGCTGTCAACGACGCGACCGGTCATCATTGAGCGCGCATCCGCCTGTTCCGCCGAAATCTTCCTCAGACGCGGCACGTAATAGGCGACCGTGATCGAGTAGAAGACGATCCAGAGAACGAGCGGTACCGCAAGGCGCAGGTCGGCGGCCGCGACGATCGCGATCATCGAGACGAAGTAGGTGAAGACATAGACGAATACGTCGAGCACCTTCATCACCGTTTCGCGGATGGCGAGCGAGGTCTGCATCACCTTGGTCGAAACACGGCCGGCAAACTCGTTGGCGAAGAACGTCATCGAGTGCCTGAGCAGGAAGCGGTGCATCTGCCAGCGGGCGATCATCGGGAAATTGCCCATCAGGATCTGATGCATGATCAGCGAATTGAGGGTCGCGATCGCCGGCAATCCGATCAGCACCACGAAGGCCATGAAGAACAGTTTAGGCCCTTCGCTTTCAAGGAAGGTCGCCCGATCGGCATTGGTCAGCCAGTCGACGATATCGCCGAGGAACTGGAACAACGCCACTTCGCCGATCGCGATCAGCATCGTACAGGTCGACATGATGACGACCCACGGCCAGACCGGCTTGGTATAGTGCCAAAGGAAGGCCGCAAGGCCGGCGGGCGGTAGTGAGGGCGCTTCGTCCGGATAGGGATCAACGCGCCGTTCGAACCACGAGAACATGAAAAAAGCTCCGTAAGTCGGATGCCGCACCGCTTCAGCGCGCAAGGCGGCCGGAATCGGACGACGTAAACCTGGATAGCGAGACCGGATGTCGGCCACGTAACGAGTCAGACGAGGAAAAGTTTGCGAGAAACCGCGAAACGCCTAGGCCAGAAAGCGAGTAATCCGGCAGCGGAGGCGCGAAAGCACGGTCATATCCATGTGGGCCTCCTTGAGTGGGCGTTGAGTTGCGCGTTTCTTGTAGCTTCTCGGGCATCGATTGAAAAGGGCAAATCGTTGCAGCTCGCCACCCAGGGCTTTTCTGTTGCCCGATCGTCACAGCCATGCGCGCGCATCGAAAGGGCTTGAGCCCCGGCCTCGGTTTCCCGTAAGGACGGGGCATGAGTGACATCTCCTGCGGGCTCCGCATCGCCCTTTACCAGCCGGATATTCCCGGCAATACCGGCACGATCCTCCGGCTCGCCGCGTGTCTCGGCCTGTCGGTCGATATCATCGAGCCGGCCGGCTTCGACATTTCCGACCGGAACCTGAAGCGCTCCGGCATGGACTATCTCGACAGCGTCACGCTCACCCGCCACGTCAACTGGCAGCGCTTCGACGAATGGCGCAAGGCGACCGGCCGGCGCGTCGTGCTTGCCTCCACCAAGGCCGCCCTGCCCTATACCCGCTTCGAATTCCAGCCGGACGATATCCTGCTCTTCGGCCGCGAAAGCGCCGGCGTGCCTGACCATGTCCATGAGGCGGCCGATGCCCGCATCCTCATCCCCATGGTCGAAGGCCAGCGGTCCATCAACGTCGCCATGTCGGCGGCCATGATCGCCGGCGAGGCGCTGCGGCAGAACGATTTCCGTCTTCATTGAGCCGGGCTCCGGTTCTCTTTCTCGGAGCCTCTGCTATAAAACCTCAAGCAATATTGAGGTCAACAGCGATGATGAAGAAAAATCCGGGCGGGCGGCTGGAGCTTGAACTGACGGTCGGGGAAGTCGCGACACGCAGCGGCGTGGCGGTGTCTACCCTGCATTTCTACGAGACCAAGGGACTGATCCAGAGCCGCCGCAACCGCGGCAACCAGCGCCGGTATCCCCGCGTGGTGCTGCGCCGGGTCGCGGTCATCAAGGTTGCGCAGAAGACCGGCATACCGCTTGCCGACATCGCCGAGGCGCTTTCTGTTCTGCCGCACGACCGGCCGCTGACGGCAAAGGACTGGCAGCGCCTTTCGGAAACCTGGAAACGCCAGCTCGACGCACGCATCGCCAGCCTCACGGCGCTGCGCGACCACCTGACCGGCTGCATCGGCTGCGGCTGCCTGTCGATGGAGGACTGCCCGCTCAGGAACCCGCTCGACATGCTCGGCGAAAAGGGTGCGGGGCCGATCTTGCTGGAAGCGGAAGAGCAGGTGGATGCGGATTGATTGCACGGATAGGCTCAATCCCATCTCCCGCCTGTTTAGCATCTTTCGAAAAACACATGCCAAACCGATCGAAGCCCATGGGCCAAATATCGGGGATCGCATATGTTTCCGCAGTCGAGCTTCGTTCTTCCCAGCCCAAGCCCTCAAGGATCGAGATGCGCAATCTGTTTTGCTACCCGATGACTGTTGCCGCCATGACCCTGATGACCTCGCCGGTTCACGCCCAGGAGGCCGAGCACTACGTCGCGGTCAGCAAGACGGCGATGAGCGTGACCGGGGACATCTGGCTGGACGACTTCGGCATCACCTTCGAGAATGAGGAAACGCTCGAATTCTCCGACCTCGTCGCCGATAATTTCCGAGTGGACGGCAGGCGGGTGCCGGGATCGGTCTATCGCGTCGCGGAACCGGCCGATCCGGAACTCGAAAACGGCAACCAGCTCTGCGGATCGGGCGACGTGACCTATGTCGCGAACTGGGCGTCGGGCAAGGGCATGTCGGCGATCGCCGTGTTTACGGGCAGAAATCCGCCGAAGAGCAGCGACGAGATGTGCGCTCTCTACACCTATGAGGATCCGCAGTGACGGATCGGGTCAATCCGCCGTCGGCAACCTGCGCATGGTGAATTCGATCTGGTCGCCTTCGAGCTGGCGCCAGCTTTCCACTTCGGTCCAGTAGGCTGCCTTCGGAAATTCGTGAAACCATTCGCGCGCCTTTTCGCGCGCTTCTTCCCGCGAGAGCTGGAAGGTCTGGCGCACGAACATGCCCTGGCGCTCGCCGGCTTTTTCCTGCCGGTGGCGATCGATCCTGCGTTTCAGCCCGTCGAGCGGCGGGGGTGTGAACTTTGCCATGAAAGCCTCTGATCAGCACCTGATTATGCGGTAAAGATAATGCCGGGCGACGCGCTTTGCGAGTCTCATTTTCCACCTGCGACAACCGATGGAATGGCTCGCGAAAGCCAGAAATGCTAATCCCCGATCGGAAAAATGCGAATCGCGCCAAGGGGATGGCGAGAGGAAATAGAGACATGGAACGGCCGGTACTGCCCAAGGGACTGCCTGAGGACATCGAAGACAAGAAGGCGACGGCGCGCGCCTGGTTCGAGAGCCTGCGCGACACGATCTGCGCCTCGCTCGAAGGCCTCGAGGACGAGTTGACCGGCCCCCTCTCCGATCAGGAGCCCGGCCGCTTCAAACCCAAGGACTGGCTACGCGAAGGCGGGGCCGGCGGTGGCGGCCGGATGTCGATGATGGAAGGCCGCGTCTTCGAGAAGGTCGGCGTCCACACCTCGACCGTCCATGGCGAGTTTTCAGCCGATTTCCGCAGCCAGATGCCGGGTGCGGAGGAAGACCCGCGTTTCTGGGCGTCGGGCATCTCGCTGATCGCCCACCCGGTCAACCCCAACGTGCCGACCGTCCACATGAACACCCGCATGGTGGTGACGTCGAGCCAGTGGTTCGGCGGCGGCGCCGACCTCACTCCGGTGCTCGACCGACGCCGCACCCAGACGGATCCCGACAGCACGCTCTTCCACCGGGTCATGGAAATCACCTGCAAGCGCCACGAGGCGGTCGCCGACTACGACCGCTACAAGGCCTGGTGCGACGACTATTTCTTCCTGAAGCACCGCAATGAAGCGCGCGGCATCGGCGGCATTTTCTTCGACTGGCTGCATCCGGTCGAGGAAAAGGGCGGCTGGGATGCGGACTTCGCCTTCGTCCAGGATGTCGGCCGCGCCTTCAACCTCGTCTATCCGAAGATCGTCCGGGCCAATTTCAACAGGCCCTGGACGGAATATGATCGCGACGAACAACTGATCCGCCGCGGCCGCTATGTCGAGTTCAACCTGCTCTACGACCGGGGCACGATTTTCGGTTTGAAGACGGGCGGCAACGTCGAGTCCATCCTGTCATCACTGCCTCCGGTTGTAAGGTGGCCTTAGATCTGAATCACGAAATTAACGATTTTGGGTATAAACCGCCCCCAATATCTCGCCCTTAACAAATGCGATATCGGAATCGATGCGATGATGATAGCGTCCCCTTGGTTGTACCGGAGGAGGATCGCCATGATGGCACCGAATAGCATGCCAATGCTCGATGCGTCTGAGGACAAGGACGCCCGTTCCCTTGATACTGCTGACATCATCGACCGCCTCGCGACGGAAATGCGCGCGAGAACCGGCGGTGAGCTCCCCCATTCCTTTTATGTGGACCAGGTAAGGCGTCAGCTTGCCGGCAAGTCGGTTGCCATGTCGGCCGCCAATGACGAGACGGCGCGCGACAAGGGTCAGGAACAGGCTTCCGTTTTCCACGCCTGGGCGCTTTCCGAATAAGCATCGGGAACGGTCCTTGCAGTTTCCGAGTTATCGGGGTTGGCGCCGGCGGATATGAGGAGATATCCGCCGCTCCAGTCCAACGTTAACAGGAGAAATGTCATGCGACTGTTCGAATGCGGGACGCTCGTGCCCGGCTGCCAGTGGCATACCCGTGCCGATGAGGACGCCGAAGTGGTCCGCCGCGCCGTGGAGCATCTGCGCACGGTGCACGGAGAAGAGATTATTCGCGAAAACATGGTCGAGAACATCAAGGCGCGCATCCGCGACGAAAACGGGGCGGCCGCGGCCTGACACCATGGGCGCCGGCAGGGCACCGGCCATTCCGCCCCAGAGAGCGCGTCGCCTCACATCGAAGCGATGTAAGGGCAGGAAGCTGCCTGTCATCAGAGTGAACTTCGGATCATATCCTCCAGCCGGGCGGTCAGCGCCGCCCGGTCGGGGGTGAAGTTGCGCTCCACCCAGAAGTCTTCCAGTTCCTTAAGAATTTCCCCCACCCGCTTTCCGGCGGGCACGCCGGCTGCGACGATATCGGCACCACTGAGCGGAAAGACCGGCTTCTCGTAGTTCTCCGCCTTCTTCAGCAATACCGACAGCCGCGCGGATTTGCGCATCGCCGCCGGATCGCCTTCGGCCGCGGTTCGCGCAGAGGCAAGCGCGAGTTTCAGCCGCATGACCAGCCCCTCGGCCCCTTGCCGGTAGAGCAGCCGGTCAAAACCGACATCCGTCACCTCGTCCGGTGGCACCGGGGCATTCGCCCAGGTAGCGAGTTGCGCGGCCTCCGCATTCGACATCTTGAGCCGCTTCGCGAGTGCATCCAGCCGCTCGGCATCCGGCGGCACGATCGCCGCCAGCCGCAATATCGGATCGGGCGTCCAGCCGAGCGACTTCTCGGCCGCCACGAGGCCGTGAATGCCGTCGATACCCCACTTTTCGGTCTCGGGCAGGATTTCGGTGAGCACGCCCGCCTGCCGCATCCACAGCAGCGCGCGGGAAGGATCGGCGGCGGACAGCAGCTTCTTGGTTTCCGCCCAGACCCGCTCGGCCGACAGCGTCGAAAGCTTGTCCTTGGCGCGGGCGCAGGCCCTCAAGCCATCCGCATCCGGCCGGCCGGAACCGTAATGCGCAAAGAAGCGGAAGAAGCGCAGGATGCGCAGGTAGTCCTCGGCGATCCGTTCAGCCGCTTCGCCGATGAAGCGGACAGTGCGCGTCTCGATATCCGGCAGCCCGTTCACGAGGTCGATCACATTGCCTTCAGCGTCGGCATAAAGCGCGTTGATCGTCAGGTCCCGCCGTTCGGCGTCAGCCTGCCAGTCGGTGCCGAAGGCAACCTTGGCACGCCGCCCGTCCGTCTCGACATCGCGCCTGAGCGTCGTTACCTCGAAACCGTGGCCGTCGATGACAAGCGTCACCGTGCCGTGCTCGATTCCCGTCGGCACGGCCCTGATACCGCCCGCAACCGCGCGCTCGACCACCTTTTCCGGACGAAGCGTGGTGGCGACGTCGACATCGGCGACGGGAAGCCCCATCAGCGCATTGCGCACTGCGCCGCCCGCCACCCGCGCCTCGCCGCCGTCGGCATTGAGCAGGGTCAGGATGCGCTGCAGCGCCGGGTCCCGGAACCAGGCCTCGTCGGCTACACAGGTCATGCATAAAGCCTTTCATAGAGCGTACGCAGAATGCCCGCCGTGATGCCCCAGATGTTTCGTTCCTGGTAGGGCATCACGTAGAAATGCCGCTCCTTGCCGTCCCATTCGCGGCTTCCGCGCTGGTGGTTCGCTTCGTTCATCAGGAAGGACAGCGGCACCTCGAAGACATCATCCACCTCGGCCGGATTGGGCGTGATCTCGAAGCCGCGCCTGACCACGGAGAGCACCGGCGTTATGCGAAAACCTGTCGCCGCATAGTAGGTCGGCAGGCGCGACAGCGTTTCGACGAAGGATGGGTCGAGGCCGATCTCTTCTTCCGCCTCGCGCAAGGCCGCCTGTTCCGGCGACCGATCCTGCGGATCGATCCCGCCGCCCGGAAAGGCGATCTGCCCCGAATGCTTGCGCATCGTCGACGTCCGCTGCGTCAGGATCACCTTCGCCTCGTCGCCATCGTCGACGACGGGCACCAGCACCGCCGCGTCCTTCAGCTTCAGCCCCGCGGCGAAATCCACCAGCGTCGGGTTGAGCAGATGATCGCCGTGATCGCGCCAGGCATGGTCGATCGGCCCGCCATTCTGGTTCAGCGCCCGGCGGCGAAAATCGCCGGCCGAAAAAAGGGGAAAGTCACTCATTGCGATAAGGCGTCCAATTCGGCCTTGGGCATCACGGGAAAGACCTCCGTTCCGGAGCAGACGGAGAACATCGGCACCCCGTCTATCACGATCGCCTCGCCCAGTTCCACGAGATCGTACATGACCGCGCGGGAAACGAGCGCCTCCAGCCGGCCGCGCACGGTGAGATAGGGTTTCAGCTCGCGGTTCTCGCCCGCGATTTCGAAGCGCAGGGGATGTTCCGCACCTGCCTCGACCACATCACCGACATTTGTCCTGAACGTTAGCACCTGCCGGCCTTCACGCTGCGTGACCTGCATCTCGACCGCAAGGAAGGGCGCGTCCACCACCCGGATGCCGACTTTTTCCACAGGTGTTACGAGGTAGGTCCTGCCGTCCTCGTCCCTGCGCAGCACCGTTGAAAACAGCCTAACAAGCGGTGCGCGGCCGATGGGCGTGCCCATGTAGAACCAGGTGCCGTCGGCACGGATTTCCATGTCGATATCGCCGCAGAAGGGTGGATTCCACTTGTCGACGGGCGGCAAACCACGCTTTCCGTCGCCGGTTTGCTCGGAAGCACGCGAAATCAGGGCGGCAAGCCCTGCGGCATCGGATGCCGAATTTATCGTTTGCGCCGCCATCTTTCAGTCCCGGTTCGTCCGTAAGCATTCGCCAAAGCAATTGTTCCTCACGAGATAGTCATTCAATACGTGCTTGTCAGCCATGTTTCGGGGAATAAGTTTGATCGGATAAGCCGGATGCTGCGACGCAGCGATTCGACGCCGGGATATGAAGAGCCCGGCCTTGGAAAGCCAATCGGTTTCTGAGTGCCTGCCGGTTCTGGATGCCAGCCAGTTTTCGATGATGGAGAGCGACATGGGCCTGATGAATTCCACCGATACCGTCCTCGATGAAAAAGCCATCATCGCCGCCGCAGAAATGGCCCTTTCCGATATCGCCGCCATTCGCACCGAAGTCGCCAAGGTGATCTTCGGTCAGGAAAAGGTGGTCGAGAACACGCTGCTGGCGGTCCTGTCCGGCGGCCATGCGCTGCTGGTCGGCGTCCCCGGCCTTGCCAAGACCAAGCTCGTCACCACGCTCGGCACCGTGCTCGGTCTCGGCGCCAACCGCATCCAGTTCACCCCCGACCTGATGCCCTCCGACATTCTCGGCTCGGAAGTGATGGATACGGATGATGCCGGCCGCCGCTCCTTCCGCTTCATCAAGGGCCCGGTCTTCGCCCAGCTCCTGATGGCCGACGAAATCAACCGCGCCTCGCCGCGCACCCAGTCGGCACTGCTGCAGTCCATGCAGGAATACCATATCACGGTCGCCGGCCAGCGTTACGATCTGCCCGCCCCCTTCCATGTGCTCGCAACCCAGAACCCGCTGGAGCAGGAAGGCACCTACCCGCTGCCGGAAGCGCAGCTCGACCGCTTCCTGCTGCAGGTCGACGTGCTTTATCCGGAACTCGCCGCCGAGCGGCAGATCCTGCTCGAAACCACCGGCCTTTCGGAATCCAAGTCCCGCGGCGTCATCGACGCGGCCCGTCTCCAGGAAATCCAGGTGCTGATCCGCCAGATGCCGGTCAGCGACAAGGTGGTCGATGCGATCCTGTCGCTGGTTCGCTCCGCCCGCCCCGGCCATGGCAATGCCCATACCGACAAGCACGTTGCCTGGGGTCCCGGTCCGCGCGCCGGCCAGTCGCTGATGCTGACCGCCCGTGCCCGCGCCCTCTACGAAGGCCGCCTGGCCCCATCGCTCGACGACGTCTATGCGCTCGCCGAGCCGGTGCTGGAACACCGAATGGCGCTGACGTTTGCGGCGCGCGCCGAAGGCATGTCGGTCCGCGACGTCATCGCCGGTCTGGTGAAGCAGGCCCGCGGCTAAGTCCGCCGGCTAGAAAGGATAGTGCGTGGCATCCACCATTGGCCAGATCGTAGAGCAGACACCGAGTAGCGAACTCCTCTCCCGAGCCCAGGCCCGCGCGACGCTTGTGCCGGACTGCATGGTGGAAGCCAAGCGCATCGCCAACACGGTGATCGCCGGCTGGCATGGCCGCCGCAAGCGCGGCATAGGCGAAAACTTCTGGCAGTTCCGGCCTTACGCCGAGGGTGAAAGCCTGTCCCGCATCGACTGGCGCCGCTCCGCCCGCGACGACCATACCTATGTGCGCGAACGCGAATGGGAAGCCGCCCACACCGTCTGGCTCTGGGCCGACATGTCGCCGTCGATGATGTACAAGTCGACGCTCGCGATTGCCTCGAAGGAAAGCCGGGCGCTGGTGCTGATGCTGGCTTTGGCCGAAATCCTTGCCCGGTCCGGCGAGCGGATCGGCTGCCCCGGCATCATGGAGCCGGTATCGGCCCGCAACGCCGCCGAACGGCTCGCCGCCTCGATCATGCACGCGCCGTTAACGACAGGCCTGCCGGACACCGCGATGATCCGCGGTCACAGCGACATCGTGCTGATCGGCGATTTCCTCGACGACGCCGACCGGGTGATGGAGCGCATCTCGCCGCTCGGCCGCCGCGGCCTGCGCGGCCACGTGGTCGAGATCGCCGATCCGGCGGAGGAGACCTTCCCGTATAGCGGCCGCACCGAATTCACCGATCCCGAAACCGGCGAAAAGCTCGTCTCCGGCCGTGCCGAGATGATCCGCGAGGATTACCAGCGCGCCTATTTCGCCCGCCGCGATGCGCTGGGTGAATCGCTGCGCCGCCTCGGCTGGAGTTTTGTCTTCCACCGGACCGATCATCTCGCCTCCGAGGCGCTGGTCGCCGTGCATGGTTATCTGTCCGGCTTGCCGGCGCAAAAACCGGGCGGAGGCAGGTCATGAGCGCGCTCATCTTTGCAAATCCCGCCATTCTTTTCGGCCTGATCGCGCTGCCGGTCATCTGGTGGCTGCTGCGGCTCACCCCGCCGCGCCCCAAGGCGGAAGTCTTCCCGCCGCTCCGGATCCTCGCAACCGTGCTGAAGCGTGAGGAAACGCCGTCGAAAAGCCCCTGGTGGCTGACGCTGCTGCGCATGGCTCTGGCCGCAGCCGTGATCCTGGCGATCGCCGATCCGGTGATGAATCCGCGTGCCAATTCCCTGAATGCCGGCGGCCCGCTGGTTGTCGTCGTCGACAATGGCTGGGCAACCGCTGCCGACTGGGAGCGCCGCGTCCAGACCGCCAACCTTCTGATCGACGATGCCGAAAGCGCCGACGTGCCGGTGTCCATTACCTTTACCGCCGATGCCAGCCATGAGGCCGTGCCCGGCACGGCAGCCGCTGCCCGCGACAAGCTGACGGCCGCCAGCCCCAAACCGCTGGTTCCGGATCGCGCCCGCGCCGCCCAGGCGGTGACCGAAGCCATGAACGGCGCCCGACCCGGCACGCTTGCCATCCTTTCGGACGGCATGGCGGCCGCCGGCGACAACCAAGCCATGTCGACGCTTGCAGCCCTCTCCCCCGCCGAAATGCGCCTGATCGAGGGCGATGGCCATAGCGCCGTGGCGCTGACCGACGCGGTCAACAATGCGGCCGCGATGTCGGTGACGGCGACCCGTCTTTCGACCGCATCGGCGCAGCAATTGAACGTCAACGCGCTCGATGCGCAGGGCCGTGCCCTCGCCTCCGGCACGCTGCAATTTGCCGCCGGCTCGGGAACCGCCACCGCCGAGATCGCCTCGCCGTTCGAACTGCGCAACGATTTTGCGCGGCTGAGCATCGACGGCCTCGCGACTGCCGGCGCAGCACACCTCCTCGACGACGGCTTCAAGCGCCGCCGCGTCGCGCTTCTTGCCGGCGAAAGCAGCAGTGACTTCCAGCCGCTCCTGCAGCCACTCTATTACATCAGCCGTGCGCTGCTGCCTTACGCGGACGTCATCCAGCCGAACACGGCCGATCTTTCGGTGGCCATCCCCCAGATCCTGCAGGGAAATCCGTCCGCCATCATCCTCGCCGATGTCGGCCGCCTGCCCTCCGAAGCCTATGCGCCGCTGCAGCGATGGATCGCTCAAGGGGGCACGCTGATCCGCTTTGCCGGTCCGCGCCTTGCCGCGGCCCCCGCCGACGATCCTCTGGTGCCGGTCATCCTGCGCCAGGGCGAACGGGCTCTTGGCGGTGCCATGTCCTGGTCCGAGCCGCAGTCGCTCGCCGATTTCCCGGGCTTCGGCCCCTTCGCCGGCTTGCCGCGCGCCACCGATATCACCGTCACCCGCCAGGTCCTCGCCGAGCCGACACCCGACCTTGCCGAACGCACCTGGGCGAGCCTTGCCGACGGCACGCCCCTCGTCACCGAAAAGGAAGTCGAGGCCGGCCGTATCGTACTCTTCCACACAAGCGCCGAGGCAACCTGGTCGAACCTGCCGCTGTCGGGCAATTTCGTCGAAATGCTCCGCCGTCTCGTCCAGCTCGCCCGCGCCGGCGGTGCCGCCTCGTCCGGTTCCGTCGCCGAGGGAGCCGCCGCGACGCTTGCTCCCTACCGGCTGCTCACCGCAGACGGCATCCTGACCACCGAAACCGGAACTGCCCGTCCGATCGCGATTGCCGCCAACCAGGTGCCGGTCGCAAGCTTCGACCACCCGCCTGGCCTTTACGGCACCGAGGACGGTTTCACTGCCGTCAACCTTTTGGCGCCGAAGACCGTGATTGCCCGCTTCGATCCGACCACGGCCGGTAGGCCGATCGTCCGCGAAGGCCTCGCCGGCGGCGAAGCCGTATCGCTGCGCCCGGCGCTCTTTGCCGCCGCCTTCGCGCTCCTCATCCTCGACAGCCTCGTGGTGCTCTTCATGAATGGCGCCTTCTCCCGCGTGCCGACCCGCAGCCGGACAGCCGGCAGTGCCGCGGCGATGATCGCCGCCCTCGCCTTCGGGCTCTTCGCCCTGCTGCCCGGCCAGTCGCAAGCACAGGAAATGGCGCCCGGTGCCGGCGCCAAGCCCGGCGACGAGCAGATCCTCGAACGCCTCGACACGACCCACCTCGCCTATGTCGTGACCGGCGAGCGCGACGTCGACGGTATTTCCGAACAGGGTCTCGAGGGCTTGAGCCAGTTCCTCACCTACCGCACGACGCTGGAACCCGGCGCGCCGGTCGGCCTCGACATCACCAAGGATGATCTCTCCTTCTACCCGATCATCTACTGGCCGATTTCCGCCACCGCGCCGATGCCGAGCCAAGCGGCGATCTCCCGCATCGACGCTTACATGCGCAATGGCGGCACGGTGCTCTTCGATACCCGTGACCAGTATTCGTCGCTCGACGGCGGCGGCACCACGCCGAACGGCGAACGCCTGCAGGCGATCCTCGCCAATATCGACATCCCGCCGCTGGAGCCGACGCCTGCCGACCACGTGCTGACCCGCTCCTTCTACCTGCTCACCAATTTCCCCGGCCGCTATACCGGCAGCCCGCTCTGGGTCGAGGCACGGCAGGAAGCCAAGAATACCGGCGCCCAGCTCTCCTCCAGCGGCGACGGCGTCACCCCGCTGCTGATCACCGGCAACGATTTCGCCGGCGCCTGGGCCGTCGACAGTCAGGGTGGGCCTGTTCTGCCCACCGTCCCCCCGGACGAGATGCAGCGCGAATACGCCTATCGCTCCGGCGTCAACATCATGATGTACATGCTGACCGGCAATTACAAAGCCGACCAGGTGCATGTCCCGGCTCTGCTTGAGCGGCTTGGGCAGTGAGGGAACCGACGCACATGGTCCATTGCCCCTCATCCGCCATCGTCCTTCGGTCGCTTCTATCGGCAAACTCCATTCCGATGGCGCTTGTGTGCGAAGACAGTGCCACACGCCGATCTCCCCCCTTGAGGGGGAGATGCCCGGCAGGGCAGAGGGGGGTGCTGCGGCACACTTTTCGGCAGTTGAGTTCGCGGCGCTACCCCCCTCTGTCACCTCCGGTGACATCTCCCCCTCAAGGGGGGAGATCGTTGGGAGCTCGCGGCACGGTCCAGCTAAACGTAGTTTCCCTCTCGGATGAAGGGAAAACCTCATGACCATCGAATTCGCACCTTTCCTCTCCTGGCCGATCCTGGCCGCCCTCGGCGTCTTCGCGCTGATCCTCGCGGGCCTTGCCTTCTGGCGCGGCATCCGCGGCGCCACTTTGCGCACGCTGGCGCTCGCCGCCCTGCTTCTGGCGCTCGCCAACCCGACGCTGTTGCAGGAGGATCGCGACCAGCTTTCGACCGTGGTGCCGATCATCGTCGACCGATCGCAGAGCCAGGATACCGCCCAGCGCAAGCAACAGACCGATGAGGCGCTCGCGAGCCTCCAGGACCGTTTCTCCCGCTACCCGCGCATCGAGACCCGCGTTGTCGAGGTCGATGACGACGGCGATTCCGATACGCCCTCCACCAAGCTTTTCACCGCGCTGCGCTCGGCGATCTCAGACGTGCCGCCTGCCCGTATCGGCGGTGCGGTCTTCCTCACCGACGGCCAGATCCACGACCTGCCCGGCATCAACCAGGACCTCGGCTTCAACGCCCCCGTCCACGGCCTGATCACCGGCAAGCCGGACGAATTCGACCGCCGCGTCGAAGTGGTCCGCGCCCCGCGCTTCGGCATCGTCGGCGAGGAACAGGAACTCACGCTGCGGGTCTTCGACGACGGCCGCACCGGCGGCGGACCCGCCCAGGTCACCGTGCGCATGAACGGCCAGCAGACCGCGACGCTGCGCGCCACGCCGGGCCAGGAGACACCCTTCTCCTTCACGGTTCCGCGCGGCGGCAACAATGTCATGGAATTTTCGGTCGCCGAGCTTCCCGGTGAAGTGACCATCGCCAATAACCGCGCCGTCCATGTCATCGACGGCATCCGCCAGAACCTGCGCGTGCTGCTCGTCTCCGGCGAACCGCATGCCGGCGAGCGCGCCTGGCGCAACCTGTTGAAGTCCGATGCGTCAGTCGACCTCGTGCACTTCACCATCCTGCGCCCGCCGGAAAAGCAGGATGGCACGCCGATCAACGAACTTTCGCTGATCGCGTTTCCGACCCGCGAACTGTTCGTCGAGAAGATCAAGGATTTCGACCTGATCATCTTCGACCGCTACAAGCATCGCGGCGTGCTGCCGATCCTCTATTACGACTACATCGCCCAATACGTGAACAATGGCGGCGCGCTGCTGATCGCCGCCGGCCCCGAACATGCCGGCGAGGATTCGATCGCCTCGACGCCACTCGAACAGGTCCTGCCGGCCGCCCCGACCGGCGAAGTCCACAGCGCCGCCTTCTATCCGCATCTGTCGCCGGAGGGCGAAAAGCACCCCGTGACCCGCGGGCTCGACGGCTCCAACGCCAATCCGCCCGCCTGGGGCCGCTGGTTCCGCACCATCGACGTCGACACGCCGCAGGGCCAGACCGTCATGGAAGGCGACGGCGACCGACCGCTCCTCGTCCTCAACCGCCAGGGCGAAGGCCGCGTCGCCATGCTGCTCTCCGACCAGGGCTGGCTCTGGGCCCGCGGTTTCGAAGGCGGCGGACCGCATGTGTCACTCTATCGCCGCATCGCCCACTGGCTGATGAAGGAACCGGAGCTCGAGGAAGAGGCGCTGACAGCCCGCGCCGTCGGCCGCACGCTCGAAGCGACCCGCCAGACGATCGGCGACGATCCAGGCCCCGCGACGATCAAATACCCCTCGGGCCGCACCGAGACCGTGCCGATGACGGCGGCCGGGCCCGGCCAGTACCGGCTGGAACGCCGCATGGAAGAGACCGGCCTGTTCGAGGTCACCAACGGCCAGTTCTCGACGCTGGTGCATGTCGGCACCGTCGATGCACCGGAATTCAAGGCGATGATCTCCACCGAGGCGACGCTGAAACCCTATGCCGACAAGACCCGCGGCCTCGTGACCCGCGTCGCGTCCGGAGACAGCATCTCGCTGCCAGACATCCTGCCGGTGCGCGGCGAAGTGCGCGTCAACGATCCCGACCGCATGGTCATCCGCCTGACCGACGAGACTGTGCTGCGCGGCATCAATACGCTGCCGCTGTTTGCCGGTTTCGCCGGCCTCTCCGCCCTGCTCTTCGCGGTCGCGGCGATGTGGTGGCGCGAGGGTCGCTAAAGGCATGACGCAGCTTGACGTGACCGCCTCGCCCTCCCCCGAGGAACTGGCCGTGATCGGCGAAGGACTGACCGCCTTCAACGACACGGATGTCGGCCCGTCCGAGCGTAAAGCTCTGGCCGTCCTGATCCGCGATGTCGAGGACAAGGTGATCGGCGGGCTTTCCGGTTACACCGCCTGGGGATGGCTGTTCACCCAGTGGCTGTTCATTCCCGACGCGTTGCGGGGTGAAGGCATGGCCGGCAAACTGCTCAGCCAAGCCGAGGAGGAAGCCCGCGCCCGCGGCTGCCACGGCGCCTGGATCGACACGTTCAGCCCGGTCGCCCGCAAGGCCTATATGCGCCAGGGCTACGAGATTTTCGGCGAGCTGCCGGAATTTCCGAAGGGCCGAACCCGCACATTCCTCAGGAAAGCTCTGTAGTCTATCCATTCGCTCCGAAAATGGGACGAAGAAGCGCCGCATGGATATCGACCTGAAACTCACCGAAGGCATGAACGCAGACGAGGAGGATTTCATCCTCGAACGGCTGATGACTCACAATGCTGTCACTTTCGGCCCCAGCAACCGTCGGGAACTGGCAGTGCCGCTGCATGGCGAGGACGGCGACCTCATCGGCGGACTGACCGGCTATACCGGCCGCGGCTGGCTCTATATCTCGATGCTCTATGTACCGGACGAGTTGCGCGGCCAGGGCCTCGCCGGCCGCATGCTCGACATGGCGGAGGCCGAGGCCCGCGCCCGGGGCGCAATCGGGGCCTATATCGACACCATGAACCCGGCAGCGCTCAAGCTCTATCTCAAGCAGGGTTACACCGAGATCGGCACGCTGAAGGGCCTCGAAGGAGGCCATTCGGTGACGTGGCTGGAAAAGCGCTTCTGACCGGCGCTTAGGCCAGGGAGACCTGGCGCGTCTCCGCATTGATCATCGTGGCGGCAATCGCCGCGATCACCAGCAGGCCGGCGAATATGCCGATCGTCAGGCCGAGACCCTGAACCACGACATAACCGACCAGCGACGGCGCCAGCAGCCCGCCAAGACGGGCCATGGCGCCGGCCGCCCCCATGCCGGTCGCCCGCGACGCGGTCGGATAGAGTTCCGGCGTATAGGCGTAAAGCGCACCCCAGGTGCCGAGCAGCGCAAAGCTCATGATCAGCAGCGCCGCCCCGATCAAGAGGGCGCTGGGGGCTACGACGAACATCAGGCAGCCGAGCGCCGACAGCAGGCAGAAGCCGATCAGCGTCGGCTTGCGACCCCATTTTTCGACCCCGTAGGCCGCAAGCGCGTAACCCGGGATCTGGGCAAGCGCGACCAGAACCAGAAAACCGTAACCGCGCACGAAACCGAAGCCCTCGCCGGCGAGCCTGGCGGGCATCCAGGTGAAGACGCCGTAATAGGACACCGAAACCAGGAACCAGATCGCCAGGATCATGATGCTGCGCTGGCGCAGTTCGCCGGAAAAGATGCCGGTCCCCTTCACGGGCGGGGGCGAGATCAGGCTGGTTCCGGCACCGAGCGGCGGATGGCCGTTGACGACGAGCATCCGCTCGACGATCGCCTTGGCCTCCTCGTTGCGGCCGGAGCGCAGCAGGTAGAGCGGCGATTCCGGCACCAGGAAACGCAGGCCGATGCCGGCGATCGCCGGAATGGCGGTGACCGCGAAGATATAGCGCCAGGCATCCGCGACGCCGGCAAGGCTTGCGGCCCAGGCGGCGAGCGCGACGATCAGCGTTCCGATCGCCCAAAAACCTTCCAGCAGGACCAGCCAGCGGCCGCGGTTCCTGGCGGGCAGGAATTCCGCCATCATCGCATAATCGACCGGGAGCGTGCCGCCGACGGCAGCCCCGGTCAGGAAGCGCAGGAAAAGCAGGATGGTGAAATCCGGCGCGAAGATCGAAAGCGTGCCGAACACCGCGTCGCAGGCAACCGTGACGATCAGCACCCGGCGGCGGCCGATCCGGTCGGCGAGCCTGCCGAAACCAAGCGCACCCAGCAGCATGCCGAGGAAGAAGGCGGTGCCGGTCTGCAACGCCTGCGGCACGGTCAGGCCGAAGGTTGCCGCGATCGAGGCGGCGGTAAAGCCGACCGCCAGCACCTGCATCGCATCCGCCGTCCAGACAAGACCGAAAACGCCCATCAGCCGCCGCTGGTAGGTCCCCGCCCCGGCGCGGTCGAGCGCCTCGTCCATGGTGATCGCAGCCATCTGTCCCTCGCGCGTTTCGAATCGTGCCGCCAGCATGGCCGACCGATCCCCGAAAGGCTTAAAGGAATTGGCTTATCCGCGCCAGCCGATGACGCCCTTGAGCCGCGCATGTACGTCGGCTGCGAGCGGCACGACCAGAACCCGGCCGGGATCGACGGGGCCTGGGAATTCCAGCGCGTTATAGGCGACCTTCTCGAAACCGAGCGGGCCGTAATAGGGCGGGTCGCCGACCAGGATCACCGCTTCAGAACCCTTGCGTTTCGCCGCCTCGATGGCGATCCGCACCAGTTCGCGGCCGATACCCTGGTTCTTGTGCGACGGCCGCACCGCAAGTGGCCCGAGCAGATGGCCCTTCACCGAGCCGGCATAGACCGGCGTCATCCTGACCGAAGCGATCGTTTCGCCATCATCGGCGCAGACGAAGGAGAGTGTGCGGTCATGCGGCCCCTGCTCGCGGATACGGGCGGCGGCACGGGTATGCCGGCCGGGGCCGAAAGCTTCCGCGTTGATGAGTTCGATGACCTCGTCATGGGACGAGTCTTCCGTGAGATAAACGAGGTCGTGCTTGTAGAGAACGTTGTGCTGAGACATGGGGGACCGAAGCCGTAGGATAGAGAGCGGACAGGACAAGGGATATCGATGACGCCGTGTGGCGTCTTGGTCGATAATCAGCGTCGTCGCAGTTCCCGCACTTCCGTCATGATTCCTACTTCGGTAATGGAGGAGTTTTCCTCAAAATCCGGAAAGCGCATTAGCAGGAAAAATTTCTCGCGTCCAACGCAAAAACACAGCGTTCATAAAATCTTGCCTCGTATTCGGCGGACAGTGCCGTATCTATGGCCTCAAGGAAACGCCAAGGAGATCGCCATGGGCAGGCTCGTCGAAGGAAAATGGCAGGACGTCTGGTACGACACCAAGGAAAACAAGGGCCATTTCAAGCGGGCCGAATCGCAGTTCCGCAACTGGGTAACCGCCGATGGCTCAGCCGGTCTCTCCGGCAAAGGCGGCTTCAAGGCCGAGGCAGGACGCTATCACCTCTACGTTTCCTATGCCTGCCCCTGGGCGCACCGCACGCTGATCTTCCGCAAGCTGAAGAAGCTCGAGGACCTCATCTCGGTTTCCGTCGTCGACTACCTGATGCTGGAGAACGGCTGGGAGTTCAAGCAACGCGATGGCGCCACCGGCGACCACCTGTTCGGCTCGGACTACCTCTACCAGGTCTACCTGAAGGCCGATCCCAACTATTCCGGCCGCGTGACCGTGCCGGTGCTGTGGGACAAGCTTGAGAACACCATCGTCTCGAACGAGAGTTCCGAAATCATCCGCATGTTCAACAGCGCCTTCGACGGACTGACCGGCTCGACGGCGGATTTTTATCCGCAAGCGCTGCGCGGCGAGATCGATGCGCTCAACGCCGTCGTCTACGACACCGTCAACAACGGTGTCTACAAGGCCGGTTTCGCCACAGCCCAGGACGCCTATGAGGGCGCCGTCACCCGCCTGTTCGAAACGCTCGACACGCTGGAAAAGCGCCTCTCAGGCAGCCGCTACCTGTTCGGCGACACGACGACGGAAGCCGATTGGCGCCTGTTCACCACGCTCTTACGCTTCGATCCGGTCTATGTCGGCCACTTCAAGTGCAACATCCGCCGCATCGCGGACTACCCGAACCTGTCCGGCTATCTCGCTGATCTCTATCAGCAACCGGGCGTCGCCGAGACCTGCAACCTCTTCCACATCAAGCACCACTATTATCAGAGCCACCTGACCATCAACCCGACCGGCATCGTCCCGGTTGGACCGGTCGTGGATCTCGATGCGCCGCATGGGCGGGAGAAGGCGAAGCAGGCGGCTTGATTTGACGCAAACCTGCGGATGGCCTATGTTTGTATTACAAATGGAGGCAAAAACGATGGCAGATCGCGAACTTTCAGACCCGATCACGATGCGCTTGCCCTTGGACGTCCTGTCAGAAATCGAAGAAATTGCAAAGATTTGCAACCGCAGCAGAAGCTGGGTTTTCGTACGGGCCCTGAAATCCTACCTGGCAGCAGAAGGTCGAGAGATCATCGACATAGACAGGGCTCGACAGGATATCGATGCGGGGCTTGGGCATGATCTTGACGACGTGATCGATGAGATTGACGCGATCGTCAAGGGAGCGGCTGCGTGAAGGTCATCCTCTCACCGGAGGCCAGAGAGACCGTCACATCGGAGGCGAAATATCTAAAATCGAAGAGCCCTAAAGCCGCACAGCAATTCTCCGATGACATCAAGCGACTAAGACAGGGTCTTAGTCGGTTTCCTGAAATGGGAAGAATGACCGAAGAGATACCCATTCCGGGCGTCCTTCGATTCGTCATGGGTCCTTATCTGGTCGACTATGAGATCCGAGAGGACGAGGTCGTTATTTTCGCGATCCGCCATGGTCGTGAACGACCGCCAGGCGTCGAACTTGACGATGATTTTGACCTTGAGGAGCCTGACGGCGGCCCTCACCAATAATCCGCCCTATCCGCCTCGCCGCTCAACTCCCGCAACCGCCGCAGCGTCGCCGTGGTCGTATCCTCCGGAAGCGCATCGAGCGCAAAGAACCCGCTCTCGGCAATCTCCCGATCCGGCGCACGTGGCGCGGTCTGCTCCACCTTCACCCGGTAGAACAGGACGTGGTCACGCCTGCTGGCATTGCGGTTGTAGTAGGCCTGAAAGAGCGCAATCTCCCCGCGGATTTCCAGATTGCCCTCCTCGCGCAACTCCTTGCGCAGCGCCTCGAGCGCCGTCTCCCCACGCTCGACGCCGCCGCCCGGCATGTACCAGCCGGGCACGTAGGTATGGCGGACGAGGAAGATGCGGCCTTGCTCGTCGAAGCAGGCGGCCCGCACCCCGAGCGTCATGCCGCGCGTCATCATGAAGGCACGGTGCAGCAGCCAGACGACGATCCGGGTGCGCAAACCGCGGATTTCCGGCACGCCTTCGCCGCTCATTCATAACTCCGGGAGCGCCCAGAAAATCGATAACGATTTCTGCCCTCATGCGTTATGTGTGCGCCATGTTCAAATTCGCGCATATTTCCGACATCCATCTGGGGCCGCTTCCAAAACTCACGCTTCGCGAGCTGTTCTCGAAGCGGATCACCGGGTTTGTGAACTGGCACCGCAATCGGCGCAAGCACCTTTTCGTCAATACGCTCGACCTGCTTTTGAGCGATTTGAAGACGCGCGAACCGGATCAGCTGGTCATCACCGGCGACCTCGTCAACCTGGCGACCAAGATCGAGACGCGGCTGGCCGGCGAGTGGCTGCGCACCATCGGTGAGCCCTATGACACGACGGTCGTGCCCGGCAATCACGACGCCTATGTGCCAGGCGCGCACGACAAGTCAGTCAACGAATGGTACCCGTTCATCAAGAGCGACGACGATCCGGCCGAATGGCCCGAGGACGACCATATCTTCCCGACCCTGCGCCGGCGCGGTCCGCTCGCCATCATCGGCTGCTCGACCTCCAATGCCACCCTGCCCTTTTCGGCGTCGGGTTATTACGGCTCGCGGCAGGCGCGCGAGACGGTCAACCTGTTGAAGAGAGCGGGAGACGAAGGCCTCTTCCGGGTGGTGCTGATCCACCATCCGCCAATCCGCGGTGCCGCCTCCTCGCACAAGCGCATGCTTGGCATCCGGCGGTTCGCCGCCGCGATCTCCACCGGCGGCGCGGAACTGGTGCTGCACGGGCATACGCATCTCAACACGCTCTATTGGCTGCGCAGCCATACCGGCAACGTGCCGGTGGTCGGCATCGCGTCGGCGTCCCAGGGACCTGGCGGGCACAAGCCGCGCGCCGCCTACAACCTCTTCACGCTCTCCGGTGAGCCCGGTGCCTGGAACCTTCTTTGCGACCGCTATGGCCTCACGGAGCGGGGCGACGGCGTAGCGCTCGACAACAGCCGGCTTCTCTACGGTGAGGAACCGCCCACGATGTCGATTCCGCAAGTCGCGAGAATGTTGTAGAATCAATGGTGCGATTGTTGCGGAATCGCCACAATCCCGTCATAGCTATGAGTTCGTTCCGGTTATTGAAGTAGATCACAGGTAAGCCGCTCCTATACATGACCCAACCGAGCCCATCGACCGACATCCGGCGCGATCTTGTAGCGCTCCTGCCGCGCCTGCGCCGTTTTGCGCTGACGCTGACGGGAAGTTCTGCCGAGGCCGATGATCTGGTTCGTGAAGCAGCCGGCCGGGCGATCCAGAAAAGCCATCACTGGAAGGGCGAAGGACGGCTGGAAAGCTGGCTTTTCAGCATGATCCGCAGCACCTTCGTGGACGAAGCCAAGAAACGCCGTCGTTCTGAGGGCAATGCCGCCGACGACGCTTCCACGGCGGGAAATTCCCGCCCGCCAAAGAAGGACACCCTCGCTTGCCTGCCGGACGGACTGGCGAGCGTTTTCCTGCTGGCCGACGTGGAAGGTTTCGCCTACGCGGAGGCGGCAGCCATTCTCGGCATCCAGCCGGATCTCTTTGCCGCCCGCCTTTGCACCGCACGTCTCAGCCTGGCGGCGGTCGCCGCCGAAACGAGCGAGCGGAGAGCGTGAGGATGACCAGTCCCCAACCCTCGCCGCTCGAACTGCAGCTTTCCGCCTATATCGATGGCCGGGCCAGCGACGATCAGAGACATGACGTCGAGGAACTGCTGGTCAACGACCCGCAGGCCCGTTCCCTGCACGACGCGCTGAAGCGCGGTGCCGATCTCGGAAGGCGCGCGTTTGACGACATGTTGAAGGAGCCGGTGCCGCTCGATCTGGTGCGCACCATCAAGAACGCGCCGCTGCCGCGACGGGCCGTACGCCTGCCGCATGGGCCGCGCCCGACGCTTTCCTTCAAGCCGTCCGGCCTGCAGGCATTGGCCGCCTGCACCCTGTTTTTCGTGCTCGGCGGAGGCATCGGTTACATGATCGGCGGCAACCCCGCTGTGCCGCAGTTTTCGATGATTTCCATGCCCGGCAGCAGCAGCCGCGACTGGCTTGACGATATCATCGCCCATTACCGGCTCTATGCGCGCCAGACCAATCACCTTGCCGAAATCCCGGCCGACAGGCCTGCCGATATCCTCGAATGGCTGACCACCAATACCGGCGTCGGTTTTCGGATACCCGATCTCAGCGACAGCGGCCTGACCTTCCAGGGCGCCCGCCTGTTTGCCGCCGGCGGCGGGCCGGTCGGCCAGCTTCTCTACCGCCGGACCGACGGCGAAGGAGACGGCGACGTGATCGCCATTTCCTTCACCAAGACCCGGCCGGAGGGCAACCGCTCGATCGAGGAAATCCGCAACGACACCGGCCTCGTCTCCTGGGTCACCCCGCTTGCCACCTACATGGTCGTCGGCCCATCGTCTGCGGCCGATCTGGATGACATCGCGGCGAAGGCTGCGGGGTTGATCTAGGGCAGCAGAACCACCTTGCCGGCCGTGTCGCGGTTCTCGATCGCCCGATGCGCATCGGCGGCTGCGGCAAGCGGAAACGCGCCTCCCCGCAGCACCTTAAACTCACCTCGTTCCGCAAGCCGGAAAAGAGAGGTCAGATCGCTGCGGACCGTCTCCCTGTCCAGCAAAGGCAGGAGCGAAAATCCCTGCAGCGACTGGTTCGCCGCAAGCATCGCCTCGATATCAACGCCTCCCAGCGAGAATCGACCCATGGCAGCGAACACCAGCCGGCCTCCGGGTCGCAATGCCGCCACGCATGCTTTGGACATATCGCCGCCAACGAGATCGAAGACGATGTCGACGTCTGTCTGCTCAGCCCAGCCGGGCTGCGTGTAGTCGACCGCGATATCCGCCCCGAGCGACAGCGCAAGAGACCGCTTGCTGTCACTCCCCGCCGCCGCGATGATCGTCTCGACTCCCTCACGCCGCGCAAGCTGGATCAGCAGCGATCCAACACCACCGGCCGCTGCCGTCACCAGCACAGGCTTGCCGGCAACCGGGTTCTGGCGGAGGAGGTGAAGCGCCGTCAGTCCCTGCACCATCAGTGCCACGACATCTTCGAAAGCGAGCCCGTCCGGCACCAGCGCCAGCCCATCCGCCTCGACGGCGATATATTCCGCATAACCCCCAGCCCCTCGCCCGATCGCAAACAGCGGTCCCGCGACACGCGCGCCGAGCCATCGTGTATCGACATCTGCGCCGACCGCCTCAACCACGCCCGCCACCTCGACGCCGGGCACCATCGGCAGGCTCGGCGTTACCGCATACCTGTCGGCGCGCATCAGCACCTCGAAGAAGTTGATACCCGCGGCCTTCACCCGGATCAGCACCTCGCCCGCTGCCGGCTCGGGCACCGGCATATCGACAAACTCGAAAACCTCGGGCGAACCGAAGCGGAAGAACTGGACGGCTTTCATCGGAAACCTCATCTATGGGAAGATAAGGCGGGCTTAGCAGCGCGAAAGCCGGCCCGAATACACACTCTTTCGTGCCGTACACACCAGGAGGTGACCATGGCGGATCCGTTGAAAAACCTGCCCAAACTGCCAGTCGAACGCGCCCTGAAGGTGATTTCCGGCCGCTGGAAACCGGTCATTCTCTACCATGTCTTTTCAGGTCCGAAGCGGCTTTCGGAGCTCAAGCGGATGGTGCCGGACATCACCCAGAAGGTTCTGATTCAGCAGTTGCGGGAGATGGAGGAGCACGGCCTCGTGTCTCGCGAAATCTTCGCGGAAGTGCCGGCGCGGGTCGAATATACGGCGACCGAACTCGGCCTCGGCCTGGAGCCAATTCTTTACGCACTCTGCCGGTGGGGGCAGCGCCACGCGGAAGCGCGGGGAGAAACCCACGCGCTTCTCGATTGCATCGTCAGGCCGCGCGACGTGCAAGCCGCCGCGGCCTGATCTCGATCGCTCTTACCCCTTCGCCGCCAGCACCCGGTTCGCCGCCGAGACGATCGCCTCGAGCGAGGCTGCGACGATGTTCTTGTTGATGCCGGCGCCGAACAGTTTTCCGTTCGGGTGCTCCATCTCCACATAGGCGATGGCGGACGCGTTCGAGCCGTGTTGCAGCGAATGTTCGGAATAGTCGGCGACCGAGAGCTCAATGCCGAGATAGGTCGAGAGCGCGTTGATGAAGCCGTCGATCGGCCCCGTGCCCTTGCCTTCGATCCGCTTCACCTCGCCGCCATCGGTGATCTCCGCTGCGACGACGCGAACGCCCTTGTGATCGACCCCGGCCGGAAAGGTGTGGTGATCGACGAATTTCAGCCGTGCGCCGGGTTGCTCCACGTAACGTTCGATGAAGCTGTCATAGATGCGCTTGGCGGGAAGCTCCACGCCCTCTTCGTCGGTGATCCGCTGGATCTCCTCGCGGAACTCGACCTGCAGGTTGCGCGGCAGGTTCAAGCCGTAATCCTCAGCCAGGATATAGGCAATGCCGCCCTTGCCCGACTGCGAGTTGATGCGGATGATCGCCTCGTAGGAGCGCCCGACGTCGCGCGGATCGATCGGCAGGTAGGGCACTTCCCAGACCGGATGGTTGGCGACCTTTATCGCTTTCATGCCCTTGTTGATCGCGTCCTGGTGCGAGCCGGAAAAGGCCGTATAGACCAGTTCGCCGACATAAGGATGGCGCTCGGGAATGACCATCTGGTTGGAATATTCGTAGACGGCCTTGATCCGCTCGATATCGGAGCAATCCAGTTCCGGATCGACCCCTTGCGTGTACATGTTGAGCGCCAGCGTCACCACGTCGACATTGCCGGTGCGCTCGCCATTGCCGAACAGCGTGCCTTCGACACGGTCCGCACCCGCCATCAGGCCGAGTTCGGTCGCAGCGATGCCCGTGCCGCGGTCGTTATGCGGATGCAGCGAGATGATGATGTTCTCGCGGTTGTCGAGATTGCGGCACATCCATTCGATCTGGTCCGCATAGATGTTCGGGGTCGCCATCTCGACCGTCGAGGGCAGGTTGAGGATCAGCTTGTCCTCGGCAGTCGGCCCGATCACCTCGGTGACCGCATTGCAGATTTCCAGCGCCACTTCCAGTTCGGTGCCCGTGAAGCTTTCCGGCGAGTACTGGAAGCGAAAACCGCCGCCGGCCTTCGCCGCCATATCGGTGATCATCTTCGCCGCATCGACAGCGATCTGCTTGATGCCGGCGACGTCCTTGGCGAACACCACGCGGCGCTGCAGCTCGGAGGTCGAATTGTAGAAATGGATGATCGGCTTGTGGGCGCCTTGCAGCGATTCGAAGGTGCGGGTGATCAGCTCCGGCCGGCACTGCACCAGAACCTGCAGCGACACGTCTTCCGGCACGCCGCCCTCCTCCACGCACCAGCGGGCGAAGTCGAAATCGGTCTGCGAGGCGGACGGAAACCCGATCTCGATTTCCTTGAAGCCCATGTCGAGCAGCAGCTTGAACATGCGGGCCTTGCGGTCGTGGCCCATCGGATTGACCAGCGACTGGTTGCCGTCACGCAGGTCTACCGAACACCAGATCGGCGCCTTGTCGATGACCTTCGAAGGCCAGGTGCGGTCGGGAATGTTGATGGGGGGATAGGCGCGGTATTTCACCGCCGCGTCGGGCATTCCGGATTTCTGGCCGAATTTCGGGGAATGGGTCTTGGCGTCCATGGTCGTCGTCTCTTCTCGCTTCACGCGTCGCTCGGCACCCGTCTCGGGATTTGGCCGTCGTCGATGCGGACCTTTAGCGGTCTTTTGTGGCTCGGTCTTGAATGTTCGTGAGAGGAGCTCTTATGCCGGGCGGGCCTTCGGCCGCCGGGCGCTCCTCAACGGACCCGGCAACCGCGCGTAAGGTCGAGGCTAAGAAGCGAGGAAAGCGCAAAGACCATCGTCCCGGCCGCGGTGCGGCGGGTAGACGAACGGTCGGACATGATTGCGCCTGTCATGGTCATGGGCGAAGTGTATAACCGCGCAAGGCGAATGAGGCAAGTAGGCTATTTTGATTGACGCGAAGCCTCAAGGCGCTCTTTGATCCACTCTACCACGAGGGACTGCCGCGTCACACCGAGCCGGTCAGCCTCCCTATCGAGGCCGCGCAACATCCACGCAGGCAGATCGATATCGACATGTTTTAGTTCGAGATTGGGGCGGCTTGCTTTCGACCAGTCGAGATATTCGCTGATGTCCTCGCCATTGTCGAACTTCTCATCAAGTTCTGCGGCTGTGATGGTCTTCATAATGCTGCCTTTCCATTTCACGTGCTCGCCGCACTGAAATGATCCGGATGGCGTCGTTTCTTTCAGTATAGAATGCAACCCACAGCTTGTCGCCAAGTTTCGCGATCAGCGCCGAACGAGTCTCTCCCATGGATTTTGCTGGAACCGTAATCGACCCATCATCCAGCCAGAGCGCCTGTGCTTCGATAAAGTCGATATCGTGTTTATCCTTGTTGGAAGCACTCTTTCCTGGATCGAATTCAAATTCCATGGACAATCCGGCAATGAGAATGCAACCTGAAGAATATTATCTTCTTTTTACCACCCTCTGCAATCCCATCATCACGCCACCCGCGACGAGCCCCCAGAAGGCCCCGGAAATCCCCGCGAACGACATGCCCGACGCCGTCACCAGGAAGGTGATCGCCGCGGCTTCGCGTGTTTCCGGGTCGCGATAGGCGGCAAAGGCCGCGTTGGCAAAGGCGCCGATCAGGCCGAGACCTGCTACCGCCTGCAAAAGGATCGGGGGCGCCAGCGAGACGAAGGCGATGATGCCGCCGGCGATCAGGCCGAACACGATGTAACCGAAGCCGGCGACGATCGCGGCCCAGTAGCGTTTGCCAGGATCGGGGTGGGCATCCTCGCTGGCGCACATCGCCGCCGTGATCGCCGCCATGTTGACCGGCACGCCGCCGACCAGCCCGCCGAGGATCGAGAAGATACCGGTGCCGGCAAACATCACGCCCGGCGGCGGCTCGTAATGATGCACCTTCAGGATCGCCATGCCGGGAATGTTCTGCGAGGCCATCGTGACGATGAACAGCGGCAGCGCCACGGAGATCGCCCCGTGCAGGGTGAAGACCGGCGTGACGAAGGTGAGGTCCGGATGGATCGCTGCGCCGATCTGCGCCATCGCGTCCGGGGGAAGGTCGACGCCGAAGATCAGCACCAGGATCAGCGCGCCGAGCGAGGCCGGCACCGCCCACAGCCGCCAGCGCGAAACCACCACCATCCAGGTCAATACGATCGGCAGGCCGAGCGCTGCGTTGAAGGCGACGGCTTTCACCGGCGCAAGGCACAGCGTGAGCAGGATGCCGGCCAGCATGGCATTGGCGAGCGGTGCCGGGATCAGCCGGATCGCCCGGCTGAGCGGCCGGAACAGGCCCGAGAGGATGATCAGCACGCCGCAGACCACGAAGGCGCCGACGACGGCCGGAAACCCGCCTTCGATCACGCTGATGCCGGACAGCAGCGCCGCACCCGGCGTCGACCAGGCGATGCTGATCGGCATCCGGTACCAGCTCGAAAACACGATCGCCAGCAAGCCCATGGAGATCGATTGCGCCAGGAGCGCCGAGGCCACTTCCGGAGCGGTCGCACCCATCGCCTGCAACCCCTGCATGATCACCGCAAACGAGCTGATGAACCCGACAAAGGCTGTGAGCAGCCCCATCATCAGGGCCGAAACGGAAAAATCCTTGAACATGCGGGCGGGGACTCGTGAATTTGAAAGTCCGCAATCGAACATGGGGCCGCCGGCAAAGGCAAGGCGCCTTTGCCGCAAAAGGGTACGGCCGGGCGGGAAAGCCATGGCTGCGGCCGGTAATTTGCCTTTGCCGGCCGTCGGCCCGCGCCTTCGTTCGCGCCTGCGAATATTCGCATCTGTTGATAATTTGGAAGGAGTTTGGCGGTAGTCTCTGGACCGTGCGCCCGTTGCTTCCGGTCGATCCGGCCATGCAGCCCGGATTGCATCAACGCCCGGGAAACGCAATGACGGCAGCTCACCTTGCGCCAGAGATCGAGATCGGACAGGAAACCGACTTTTCCCGCAATCAGCTTTATTTCATTCTGTCGGCGCTCCCGGACCCCTGCTTCGTCCTGACCCGCAGCGGCCGTTATGCCGCGCTCTTCGGCGGCAAGGACACCCGCTATTATCATGACGGCAGCAATCTCGTCGGCAAGAGCCTCTACGACGTCCTCGTCGTCGAGAAGGCGCAACGCTTCGTGGGGGAGATCGAAAAGGCGCTCGCCTCGCGTTCCCTGCATATCGTCGAATACAGCCTGTCCGGCAGCGACGTGAAGGGACTGGAGACGGATGGTCCCGGCCATCCGATCTGGTTTGAGGGCCGCGTCCAGGCGCTCGATTTCCAGGTCGACGGCGAGGATGCGGTCGTCTGGGTGGCCAGCAACATCACGGAAAAGAACGCCGTCGAGAACCAGCTGCGCCATCAGAGCGAGACCGATGCGCTCACCGGCTTCTTCAACCGCCGCAAGCTGATGGACGTGCTGGCCCTGAAATTCGAGCTCTTTCGCGACGAGCATATACCGACATCGGTCTTCATGTTCGACATCGACCATTTCAAGACCGTCAATGACGAGCTGGGACATGCGATGGGCGACGCGGTACTGAAGGCGATCGCCGGCGTCTGTCGCCTGGAATTGCGCAAGACCGACTTTCTCGCCCGCCTCGGCGGCGACGAATTCGTCGTGGTCATGCCCGCAACCCGGCAGGAGCATGGCATCGTCATCGCCAACCGGCTGCGCCAGCGCATCGCCACCGAGGTCCGGGAGGCGCTTGGCCATCACGCCACGATCAGCGGCGGCTTGAGCGAGTTCCTGCCGGAGGATGCCTCCTGCGAGGACATTCTGAAGCGCGCCGACGACGGTCTCTACCGTTCCAAGCGTGCCGGCAGAAACCGGATCAGCCCGGCATAGCCACACTGGAATCCCCTCCCCGTACAAAAAGAGCACCGGGCCCCAAATTATAGCCGGATACTCCATCGGGAGATCATCACTTTAGGCATATTGTTGAAGATCGGCATCCTCGGCAAATTGCGGCTATGTTTTGGGCGGAGCACGAGATGACTTGCCTTTCCTGCGGTGGGCGGACCGCCCCGTGGACGCATATGCCGCTCGACCCAATCAAAGGTGCCGAAAACACCCACAAGGACTTCGTCGTCTGCACGGAATGCGGGCTCGGCGCCGTCAGCCCCATGCCCAGCTCGGAAGAAATTCCGTCCTTTTACGATACCGCCCGGTATTACACCCACGGAAAGAGCCATCTCGAAGAGGTCAATCCGACCCTCCTCGACAGGGCGTTGCACCACGTTTCCTGGCGCTTCGACAAGGGCCAGTCACTCGATCCCGAGCGCATCGCCAGGGATCTGCCGTCGGGCGCCTCGATCTGCGACCTCGGTTGCGGCGGCGGTGATCTCCTCGGCCGTTTCAAGGCACTCGGCTTCAACGTCATCGGCGTCGACCCGGATGCCGCGGCAAGAGCCGAGGCGGCCAAGGCGGGCATCACGGTGCTTGCGGGCACCTGCGAGGAGCTTCCGGCCGATCTCAAGGGACAAAGCTACGATCTCGTGATCATGACCCATGTGCTGGAACATTGTCGCGACCCGATCCTGGCGCTCCAGAAGGCCTTTTTCCTGACGCGTCCGGGTGGGATGCTGTTCTGCGAAGTCCCCAACTGCGCGTCCACCCATTTCAAAAGCCTTGGCGTCTGCTCGGCCATGTTCGACGCGCCGCGTCATCTCCACTTCTTCACGCCCGCCTGTCTCCGCAGGGCGATCAGCCTCAGCGGCTTCACCTTCTCCGGCTTCCAATACATGGGCTATACCCGCCACCACCATGCGAGCTGGCGGCAATGGGAGGCCTCGATCTACGACCGAACCTGCCAATATACCGCCCATCCTTCAGGTCGGCGGCATACGGTGTTGCGGTCGATCCAGCTTCTTCTCGCGACAGCCTTTGCCTCCGACGAGAAGAAATACGATTCCGTCGCGGTCTACGGCCGCCGGCCACACGCGCCAGAGCGCGCCGAGAGGCACCCAGATGACGTGAAAGATGTCGTCGCTGAGGAATACCAGTGGCTTTAGTCGATGCGGCAGGCCTTGTTCCCGCCGTGTCGGTCCTTGGATCGTCGCAATCTGCGCCAAATCTAACCAATACGAAGATAAATTAGATAATCTTAAATTTTGTCGGCGACAGTGGGGGATACCATCGGAAATCTCCATGACCTCGCTGCCCTTCATCTCGAAATCGAAATCGTCTGGTCTTCAGTTCTTCGGCCTCGGCTATTTCTTCCCGGCCATCCTGGCTGTTGCCGGCCTGCTGGTCGGGGTAGTCCGCGCCGATATCGAGAAGCGCGCGCAGTACCATGTGGCGCAGCAGGTCAAGGCAGCCGAGCAACTGGCCAGGGTCGCAGCAAGCCTTGAGACCAACATTCACGGCAACGTCAACCTGATCTACGGGCTGGTGGCCGCCATTGCCGCCAACCCGAATATCAACCAGCCGCAATTCACCGCGCTTTCGGAGCGGGTTTTCGACGTTCCGTCGCAGCTGCGCAACGTGGTCGCCGCCAAGGATCTGGTGGTCGGCCTCGTCTACCCCGAAGAGGCGAACAAGAAGGCCCTCGGCCTCGACTACCGCACCAACGAGCTGCAGCGGGACGCCGTGATGAGGGCTGTGGAGCGGCGGACGCTCGTCATCACCGGCCCGGTCAATCTGGTTCAGGGCGGGCGGGGGCTGATTGCCCGCTATCCGGTCTTCTCGCTTGCCAACGGCCGGTTCTGGGGCGTCGTCTCGGCGGTCATCGACCTCGACAGGCTCTACGCGGACAGCAACGTCAATACTCAGCGCCAAGGGCTCGACATCGCAATTTCGCAACGGCCCATTCCCGGCGGCAGCGATGTCTTCCTGGGAAATTGGGCCATATTCTCGCAGGATCCCGTCAAATCGAGGATCGAGCTCGGTTACGACACCTGGTACCTTGCCGCGGTCCCGAAGGACGGATGGCAGGGTTCGCCGCCGGACATGTTCAGCTTCCGGATCACCGCCCTTCTGATCGCCTTCTGCATCGCCGCCCCGCTCTTTTGGGCCGGCCTGTTGATGAAACAGCGCCACCGCAACATCCTCACGCTGCAGCAGCGCGAAGAGCAGCTGGAGACGCTGTCTCAGCGCCTCGAACTGGCGCTTCAGGCATCGGGCGTCGGCGTCTGGGAATATGAACCTTCGACCGACACGCTGATCTGGGATCAGCGCATGCGCGAGCTCTACGACGCGCCGCCGGACAGCGAAGTCCTCGAATACACGGACTGGCGCGATGCGCTGCATCCCGACGACACGGAAGCCGCCGAAACCTGCTTCCGCAAGGCGCTCAAGGATGAAACGGGCTACCGTACCGAGTTTCGCGTCGTCTCCCGCGGCGGGGAGATCCGTCACATCCGTGCGCACGGCGCCACCTACCGGACCGCGGGAGGCGTCAAGCGGGTGGTCGGCGCCAACTGGGACGTCACCCGGGACCTTACGCTGCATTCCGAACTGCGGCTGGCGCAGACGAAGGCAGAATTGCAGAACGACGAATTGCGTTCGGCAAGGCGCACGCTTGAACATCAGTCGCTGCACGACGCCCTGACGGGCCTGCCGAACCGCCGCTTCCTCGACCAGTTCATGACCGCTGGAGAGAACCAGGCGGCGGGCCACCGGCTGGCATTCATCCATATCGATCTCGACCGCTTCAAGGAGGTCAACGACACGCTCGGCCACGCGGCGGGCGACGCGGTCCTCAAGGTCGCCACGTCCCGCCTGCTCGAACTGATCGACCACGACGAGTTCGCCTCGCGCATCGGCGGAGACGAATTCGTCGTCGTGACCGGGGGCGCGGAACCGCAGCGCCGGGCCGAATATCTCGCCCAGTCGATCGTCAACAGCCTTGCCCGCCCGATCGACATCGACGGACATGAATGTCGCATCGGCTGCAGCGCCGGGATCGCCTGCCAGACCGAGGTTGGCGAGGAACTGAGCCAGCTGCTGATCAACGCCGATATCGCCCTCTATGAAGCCAAGAAACGCGGCCGCAACCGCGTCGAGGTTTTCTCCAAGGAACTGCGCTCGGCGGTCGTGCTGCGCAAGCGCCTGTCCGACGAGTTCCTGAGCGCGCTCGAAGGCGACCAGATCATCCCCTTTTTCCAGCCCCAGTTCGATGCGCATTCGCTCGCCATCGTCGGTGTCGAGGCGCTAGCGCGATGGCAGCATCCCAAACGCGGCCTGCTGGCGCCGGCCAGTTTCCTGGCGATCGCCGAGAGCTTGCACCGGTCGGCCGATATCGATGCGATCATTCTCGAAAAGGCGCTTTTCCAGCATACGAGATGGCGCGCCCTCGGGCTCGACATCCCGCATCTCTCCGTCAACATCTCGGCACAGCGCCTGAAGGACGGGAGGCTGTTCAAACGGCTGGCCGAACTGCCGATCGCGCCCGGAACCCTTTCGTTCGAACTTCTCGAATCGATCTCCTTCGAAGATCAGGACAAGGAACTGAGATCCGCCATTCTCGACCTCAAGGCGCTCGGAATCGATATCGAAATAGACGATTTCGGCACCGGCCATGCCTCGATCATCAGCCTCCTCGAACTCGGGCCGAAGCGGCTGAAAATCGACCGCAAGCTGATTGCTCCGCTCGAAGCCGCCGGCTCGCAGCGCCGGCTGGTCGCCTCGATCATCGAGATCGGCCGTTCCCAGGGTATCGAGATCGTCGCCGAAGGGGTGGAGACGGCAGCGCATGTGGACATCCTGCGCAGCCTCGGCTGCCAGACCTTGCAGGGATACGTCTTCGCCAAGCCCATGCCGGCCAACGAGTTCATCACTTTTGCGACAGACTGGCGGGCAGGCAATCATACGTGGTTGACGCCACCGGCGGCGCGGGCCGACTGAGCGAGCGAACCGCCCTCGAAAAAAAACGTGCCTCGCAAAACAGATGTTGACCCGGCCCCTGGGGCTGCCCCGATAGGAGGAGCGGTCAACAACCCACGAGGTGATTCCTTGAGTTCTTCCGCACACTACCTGAACCCCGTCCGACGCCGCCGAACTGCTCGGCATATCCCCGAAGGCGCTGCGTCTCTATGAGCAGCGCGGCCTGATCGCCCCCGTGCGCACCGCGGCCGGATGGCGAACCTACGGCCCGGCTGAAATGGCCCGCGCCGGCGAAATCGCCGCATTGCGAGCCCTTGGCCTCAGCCTGGCACAGGTGGCGCGGGTGCTGAAAGGCGAGGCGCAGGACCTTGCTCCAGCACTGGCCGCCCATCAGGCGAGGCTCGAAACGGAGGCCCGCAGGATCGCCGAGACGGTCGAAAAAGTCCGCAGCCTGCGCTCGAGCCTTGCCGGCGGCGAGCCGCCCCGGATGCACGAGTTGACGCGCCTGACGCGTCCGGCGGCCGAGATCGTCGCAGCGTTCGACCTTCCCTGGCCCTGGGGCGGCGAACGCTTCGAGCTTAGGGACTTAAAGCCGATCAACTACATCATCGGCCCGCTCGGCAGCGGCAAGACCCGGTTCTCAAGAGCGATCGCCGAACATCTTCCGGGCGCGATCTTCGTGGATCTCGATCGCGCCACCAACGATGCTGCTGAAGCCCGGGCACGAATGGAAACCGATCCGGCGCTGAAGCTACGCGTCGAGCAATCGCTCGCCTGGCTTGTCGACGAGGGCGCTACGGCAACGCATGCCCTCACCGCCCTCCTGGTCGCCATCGAAGCCGACCCGGCCGGCATCCCGGTCATCGACATGATCGAACAGGGCCTGGACCAGCCATCGCAGGAAGCAGTCTCCGTCTATCTGCGCAATCGCGGTCCCGGCGCCCGTCCGCTCTTCATCATGACCCGCTCCTCGGCGATCCTCGATCTCGGCGCCGTCGGACCGGACGAGGCGATCATCCTCTGCCCCGCCAACCACAGCCCGCCGAGCCGCGTCGCGCCTGTTCCCGGCGCCCCCGGTTACGAGGCCGCCGCCACCTGCCTTGCCGCTCCCGACGTCCGCGCCCGCACGGAAGGCGTTATTGCCTGGCGTGCGCAGGTCGCCTGAACCGCAGGCAGCCATCCGCGCTACTGTGCCTGCACACAAGCAAAAAGCCCCGCCGGCTTCCACCGGCGGGGCTTTTCAATTCAAATGGATCGAGCGATCAGATTTCGCTCTGCGACGTCACGATCCGCGAGACCAGACCGTAAGTCTTGGCTTCCTCGGCGGACAGCCAGTAGTCGCGATCGGTGTCCTTGGCGATCTTTTCGACCGACTGGCCGGTTGCTTCCGCAAAGATCCTGTTCAGCCGCTCGTTCATCTTGATGATTTCGCGGGCCTGGATCTCGATGTCGGACGCCATGCCGCGGGTGCCGCCGGACGGTTGATGAAGCAGGAAGCGGGTGTTCGGCAAGCAGATACGGCGCTCCTTCGGAACGGACACGTAGATCAACGCGCCGGCCGATGCGACCCAGCCCGTACCGATCATCCAGACCTTCGGCTTGATGAACCTGATCATGTCATGGATCGAGTCGCCCGATTCCACGTGGCCGCCGGGCGAGCTCACATAGACGCGGATGTCGTCATCGCTGGCGGCGGCAAGCGCCACGAGCTGCGTATTGACCTTCTGCGCCAGTTCCTGGGTAATCGTTCCATAGATGAAGATCGAACGCGACTTGAAAAGATTCGCTTCCGTTTCCTTGCCGAGCGGCAGTTCCTTGGTCTTGTCGTCCTTGTCGTCTTCGTCGTCGAGCACGCTGAGAGTCTCCTGCATCAGATTCATATACCGGACATAATGTGTTCGCCGCCGTAAAACAATGGAGCGCAGAGTCTAAGACGGCACCTTCCACGGACTAAGGTGAATGACGTAGTACCGAGCCTCCTGCCGCGGTAATTGCCGATGGACAGCCATCAGGCGCTTGCCTATCCTCCGATGCCATTCCACATGCACATAATTTCCAGGGGACCCAAATGCTGAAACGCCTTTCGCTCACCGCCGCCATTCTTGCCGCCGCCACCGCACCCGCCTTCGCGCATCTCGATCCGGCGGAGCACGGTTCGTTTCTCGCCGGTTTCTCCCATCCGCTTTTGGGCGCCGACCATATCCTGGTCATGGTCGCCGTTGGCCTGTGGGCGGCACAGATCGCGAGCGGCAGCAGCCGCAATGCCCTGTGGATAATCCCCCTGGCCTTCGTCGGCACAATGGCCGGCGGCTTCCTGCTCGCGCTCGGCGGCGCAGGCCTTCCCTTCGTCGAACCGGCAATCCTCGCCTCGGTGATCGGCCTTGGCCTGCTCGTCGCAACCGCGGTCAAACTGCCGGTTTCGGCAGCCGCGGCCATCGTCGGCGTCTTCGCATTGTTCCACGGCCACGCCCATGGAGGCGAACTCGGCTCGGCAGGCGCGTTGCAGTTCGGCACCGGATTTATGATCGCCACCGCCTTGCTCCATGCAGCCGGCATCGCGCTCGGCCTCGGCATCGCCCGATTCAGCCCTTATATCGCCCGTATCCTCGGCGCAGGAACAGCACTTCTCGGCCTGTCGCTGGCCTTCGGCTGAGCCCGAAGATTACCGAAATGTAAGGGATTCCGGCTTTGAAATGCCGGAATCCCTGCTTACCTTCCTGGTGACGGCAAACGCCCGCAAGGAGGCAAACATGTCACCGGAAGAACGCCAGCTTCTGACCGCCCTTTTCGACCGCATCCGCACCGCCGCCGCAACCCCGCGCGACCGAGATGCGGAGACCTTGATAGACCAGGCAACCCGCGAACAGCCCTACGCCACCTACTATCTGGCCCAGGCCGTGATCGTGCAGGAAAAGGGCCTGGAAGCTGCCGCCAACCATATCAAGGAACTGGAAGACCGCGTCCACCAACTCGAAGCGGAGACAAGCGAACATCACCGCGCCGAACAGAGCGGCGGGTTCCTGAACTCGATCTTCGGCAGCGGCCAGGCCCAGCAGCCTGCGGCCCCGCAGCGGGCTCTCCGGACCGGTCCCGGTCCCCAGGCAGGTCCCCAATCCGGGCCGTGGGGTGCCGCCCCACGTCAGAGTTACCGCACCGGCAGCGATTATGACGACGGTTATCGTGCACCTCCGCCCTCCGCCGCCCCCTGGAGTGGCCAGACGTCCGTTCCGTCGGCCGGCGGCGGCTTCCTGCGCGGCGCTTTGGGAACTGCAGCCGGCGTCGCGGGCGGCATGCTGCTCGCCAATTCACTGTCGGGCATCTTTGGCAGCCATATGTCGTCGCTGGGCTTGGGCTCGCCTCTTGCCGGTGCGAACCCGTCCGGCAGCGGCAACGCCCCGGCCGAGGAAACCGTCATCAACAACAATTATTTCGGGGATGACGCGATCCGCCAGGCCTCGGATGGCAATGCCCCCGCCAACAGCAATGATGCCGCCGACAAGTCCGGCTCGAACGACGGCTGGCAACAGGCCGATTACGTCGACGACGATTTTTCCGACGACCAGGCGGATTTCGACAACAGCGATATCGGCAGCGACGATTCGATGGACGTGTGAGTGGGGCGACACCTCCCCTTGTGGGAGGTGTTGGGGAGTGGCCTCCCGCTACCCACGTCCCCGGTACGTCGCAACCCCCTGCTCCGGTAGCCATACGCCGGCCGGAGCCTCGCCCGTCTGCCAGAACACGTCGATCGGGATGCCGCCGCGCGGATACCAGTAGGCACCGATCCTGAGCCACTTCGGGGCGAGCAGGTCGACGATCCGCTTTGCAATGTAGATCGAGCAGTCCTCGTGGAACGCGCCGTGGTTCCGGAACGAATGCAGGAACAGCTTCAGCGACTTCGACTCCACCAGGAACCCGTCCGGAATATAGTCGATGACGATATGCGCGAAGTCCGGCTGGCCGGTCATCGGGCAGAGAGAGGTGAATTCCGGCGCCGTGAAGCGCACCACGTAATCGGTGCCCTGGTTGCCGTTCGGCACCTTTTCCAGCACCGCGGTTTCCGGGCTCTGCGGAGCCTCCACCTGGGATCCGAGCTGCGAGAGCCCGCTGACATCAGTCATCGTCATTTGCCTGTTCCTTCGAATTCGACCTTCCGTCCATGCGGATTTTCGCTTTCCGGCTCCACATGGATCGCCAATGTGGCGCCCGCAATAATCCCTTTGATCGCATCTTCCAAGCGGTCGCAGATCACATGCGCCTGTTCGACGCTCATGTCGGCCGGCACGACGAGATGGAAATCGATGAAGGCCGCGGCCCCGGCCCGGCGCGACTTGAGATCATGGACACCGAGCGCGCCGACCGAATGGGTGGCGATCGCCTCGCGCACCGCCGCCTCCTCGTCCGGCTCCAGCGCCCGGTCCATCAGCCCCCCGATGGAATGGATGATCATCTTGTAGCCCTGCCAGAGAATGTTGATCGCGACCAGGATGGCGAGCACCGGGTCGAGGATCGCATACCCTGTGGCAATGGCCAGGATGAGGCCGGCGAAGACCCCGGCCGAGGTGACCACGTCGGACATGATGTGCTGGCCGTCGGCCGCCATCGCCGGCGAATAATGGGCGGTGCCGACCCGGATCAGGGTTGTTGCCCAGAATGCGTTGATGACCGCCGCAAGCCCGTTGATCGCAAGGCCGAGCACCGGCGCATCCGGAAGTCTCGGCGCCCAAAGCCCGTCCCAGGCTTCGCCGATGATCAGGATCGCCGCGACGATGATCAGCCCGCCCTCGACCACCGCCGACATATATTCCGCCTTGTGATGGCCGAACTGGTGGTCGTGGTCGGCCGGCCGCTGCGCATAGCGGATGACGAAATAGGCGATGAAGGCGGCAGCGACGTTGACGAAGGATTCCAGCCCGTCCGACAGCAGCGCGACGGAACCCGTCACCCACCACGCCAGCATCTTCAAGGACATGACGCCGAGCGACACCGGCATGCCCCAGAAGGCCAGCCGCTCGACGATTTTGACTTCCCTCGCCACGATGTCTTCCTTTTTGCGCGTGCGAATGATTTGCAGGACCGAAGGCCCAAAACGGCGAAACCGCCGCAGCGAGATGGTCTCGCTGCGGCGGTTTCGGATGAGCTGCATATGGCGCAGATGAGCGAGTTTGTCAAAGGGCCGGCTGGCAGAATCCGGCCTTGTCGGAGGGTATCGCGGCGGCCACGTCCGCCTCTCCTTGAGGTGCCGTCAGCCTGCAGTCCACCTACCCGAAGACCACCGCCATGCTGATACTGTCGATATACCGACCGTCGATCTTCACCGCATCCCGCGCCACGCCCTCGCGCACGAAACCGACCTTTTCGTAGAGTGCGATGGCACGCAGATTGTCCGCGTGCACATGCAGCTCGACGCGGTGGAAGCCGCGTTCGCGGGCCTGCCCGACCGCAGCGCGGATCAGCCGCGTGCCGAGCCCCTTGTCGCGGTAACCGGGGATGATACCCATGCCGAGCGTGCCGCAATGGGCATGGATCGGACGCGGATGCCGGCGGATGTCGCACCAGCCGACCACCTCCCCGCCAACAACGGCAACGACCTGCGGATGGCCGTTCTCGATGTTGTCGAGCACGAAGGGCCGCACGTCTTCAAGCGGCGGCGCCTCCAGGAAGCTCAGGTACTTTCGCTCGCGCGAGACCGTGTCGAGAGCCCTGTGAAAGCTCTCGACATGCTCCTCGCGGATGGATTCGATCGGGATGGCTTCGGACAACATTTACGCCGCCTGGGTCTTCGCCCGCCGCGACAGATGCGCGACGACGTTCTCGATCATCCGCATGCCGGCGTCGCCGCCGAGCGTCATGATCGATTCCGGGTGGAACTGCACGGCCGCCACCGGCTCCTTGACGTGCTCGATGCCCATGATCGTGCCGTCCTCACTTTCGGCGGTGATCATGAAATCCGGATGCAGCGTCTTCGGATCGGCGAAGATCGAATGGTAGCGCCCGACGGTCACTTCCTTCGCGAGCCCCGAGAACACGATGCCCGGCTCCAGGACACGGATGCGCGACGGCTTGCCGTGCATCGGCACCGCCAGATGCCTCAACTCCCCGCCATAGGCCTCGGCGAGCGCCTGCAGGCCGAGGCAGACACCGAAGATCGGCAGGCCTTTAGAGCGGGCCATCTTGATCGTCGCCTTGCAGTCGAAATCCTTCGGATTGCCGGGACCGGGCGACAGCACGACGAGGTCCGGATCGAAACGGTCGAACACTTCTTCCGGCACCGGCGTACGCACGGTCGAGACGGTGGCGCCGGTCTGGCGGAAATAGTTGGCAAGCGTATGGACGAAACTATCCTCGTGGTCGACGAGCAGGATTTTCACCCCCTGCCCTACCCGCGCCACGTCGCGGCCGACCTTGGCCGCATTGCCGGCCCTTGCATCACGGATCGCTGTCAGCATGGCGGACGCCTTCAGTTCGGTTTCAGCCTCTTCCTCGTTTGGATCGCTGTCGTTGAGCAGCGTCGCGCCGGCACGCACTTCGGCAATGCCGTCCTTGATGCGGATGGTGCGCAACGTCAGCCCGGTATTCATGTCGCCGTTGAAGCCGACCATGCCGATCGCCCCGCCATACCAGGCGCGCGGGCTCTTCTCGTGGTTCTCGATGAACCGCATCGCCCAAAGTTTTGGCGCACCGGTGACGGTGACGGCCCAGGCATGGCTGAGAAAACCGTCGAACGCGTCCATGTCTGGCCTGAGGCGCCCTTCGATATGGTCGACGGTGTGGATGAGCCGCGAATACATCTCGATCTGCCGGCGGCCGATCACCTTCACTGAACCCGGCTCGCAGACGCGGCTTTTGTCGTTGCGGTCGACATCCGAACACATCGTCAGTTCGGACTCATCCTTCTTGGAATTCAAGAGCTTGAGGATCTGTTCCGAGTCGGCGATCGGATCTTCACCACGCTTGATCGTGCCGGAAATCGGGCAGGTCTCGATGCGCCGGCCCGACACCCGCACGAACATTTCCGGCGAAGCGCCGACCAGATATTCCTGGTGGCCGAGATTGATGAAGAAGGAATAGGGCGACGGATTGATCGCCTTCAGCCGGTTGGAGATTTCCGAAGGCTTCGAGTCGCAGCGTTCCATGAACTTCTGGCCCGGCACCACTTCGAACAGGTCGCCGCGCCGAAAACTCTCTTTCGCCTTTGTGACGAGGGCCGCATATTCGCCCGGCCGATGGTCGCCCTTCGGCGGGATCGTATCGGTGCGCTGGAACGGATCGGGCGCGATCTCCTGGTCCTTGCCTTCTGTCGTCACCCCGTCCTTGGAAAAGTCGTAACGGTCGATCCAGGCTTTGGCGGCATGATGGTCGACGACAAGGATTTCGTCGGGCAGGAACAGCACCATGTCGCGCTGGTCTTCCGGCCGCTGCATCGAAAGCTTGATCGCATCGAACTGGAAGGCGAGGTCGTAGCCGAAGGCGCCGAACAAGCCGATTGCCGAATCCGCCTCCGAATGGAACAGGTCGACGATCGCCCGCAGCACGGAAAACACCGTCGGCATCTTCGAGCGCTCTTCCTCGGTGAAGACACGGGTCGGCTCGTTGACGGTGAGGTCGAGGCGGCGGTCCGTCCGCGCCCCGAGCGTCAGGTCGGCCACGGTCTTCAGTTTATCGGCAACGAAACCGAGCAGCACCTCGCCGCGGCCGTTGAAGGCCTCGATCCACACCTTGCGGCCATTCGAGGAAATCCCGAGCGGCGGATCGGCGATCGCCGTGTCCCAGCGGGTGTAGCGGCCCGGATATTCGTAGTTGGAGGAGAACACCGCGCCGCGCCGTTCGTCGAGCCTGTCGACATAGGAGGAGATCGCATCCGCATAGGGTGCGGCGCGCCGCTGCCGGCTGACCGCAATCCCGCCCCTCGTCTCGTAAACCTCCGAACCGTCATCCCGAATGATCGTTACCATTGTCCTGCCTCTCCAATGTCTTTGCCCGGGTCCCTGCGGCGGATAACAAAAAAGCCGCCTCGGGTTCCGGGCGGCTTGTGGTCTTGTCGATGGACATGACTGGTCAAGGCCGCGTTGAGCGAGCCGGCCACCAGTTAGCGATGTTCATCGAGTTCATCATGGGCCGAATTGTTAGCTGGGGTTTTTGAACCGCGCAAGCGAATTTCCATGACCCGCAAACAGAATTCTGGCGCTCCGATGCGACCAAAACCGGCGAGCGGCGTTTATCGTCCCTCAAGGGTCGAAGAAACCCATCCGAGAAGGATACGGCATGCAGCATTCGTGGATCGCAATTCTGGCAGGCCTGCCCTTGATCATTGGGGCCGGATTGCCGCCCGAAAGACCGATACCGCAGGCGCAACATTCCGGCGTCCCGGCGGGCGTCGTGGAGGTAAACTTCCTGACCCGCCTTCTGGACGACGGATCGCGTGAACGTGCACCGCGTCGCCGCGCGTCTCCACGATCGCAGGCACGCGGTGCAGTTCCGCTACCACCCGCGCTGACAAACGTTCCCCTGCCGATCCCTAAACCGGTCGGAGAAGCGGGGAAGCCGGCTGAAGCACCTCAGCAGGCGGACAACACCGCCGACAAGCCGGTCGTTCAGGAGGCCCCGCCACCTGTGGCGCAGAACCGGCCGGGCGAGAACCCTCAAAGCCCGCCCGCAAGCCCGCCTGTCGTCGAGCAGCCCGGCACGGCCTTAGAATCGGCACATCAGGCAGAAGTTCCAACGCCATTGCCGAAACCGGGCACCGCGCCTGCCGATGCACAGCCCACGGACAAACCCGACCAGGCGGCGGCACCGGAACAGGATGCAGCCAAGCCGGAAGAGGCCAAACCGAACGAAACCAAGGCGGACGCCCCGGGCGCCAAGGAAGACGGCAAGCAACCGGACGAGCAGAAGGCAGAAGCTCCGCCCCCGCCGCCCCCGCCGCCGCTCGTCAAGGAAGACCCCGAGGAGCTGAAGGCCTGCCTTGCCGATCTCACCTCGCTCGGCGCCAAGTTCGAGCCGAACGATCCGATCGACGACGGCAATGGCTGCGGCATCGAAAGCCCGATCGACGTCACCGAGGTCCTGCCCGGCGTCTCGCTGGGCGGCGCCACGATGCGCTGCAAGACGGCGGTCTCGATGGCGCACTGGCTGAAGGACACGGTCCAGCCGGCTCTCAACATCGCCATGCCGGGCCGCAAAATCACCGGCCTCGTGCCCGGCTCCACCTATGCCTGCCGCCTGCGCAACAGCGCCTCGACGGGCAAGATTTCCGAACACGCCCGAGGCAACGCTTTCGACGTCGCCGCCTTCAAGCTCGACAACGGCGAGAAGCTGGAGATGAAGCCGCGGACCGAGGACTCCACGATGGAAGGCGCCTTCCAGCGCACGGCGACCGCCGGCGCCTGCCTCCACTTCACCACCGTCCTGTCACCGGGCAGCGACGCCGCCCACCAGAACCATCTGCACCTGGACGTGTTGGAGCGGAAGGATGGGTATCGGTACTGTCGTTGAATGCCCCAACGGCCTGAGCTAGGTCATTCGAATTCCCGGTTAACAGCCGTCGCCTGCGACCAGACGGCGACCCAGCGGTCGTCCTGATACTCATAGCTGTCGGTGTGCCAGTAGCCGCTGAGAGGTAGATGATGCCCACCGAAGATGACCTCGAGCTGCGAGCGATAGCGGATGACGGCCGCAGAACCATAAGCGCGTACTGCGATCTCCTCCGGCTCCCAGGCAAGGTATTTAAGTTGCCCTGCCGCAATCGCGCCGAGATATTGTTCTCGCGACAGGGCAACGCCGATCGGCGTGATCAACTGGAAATCCGGCGCGTGATGGCGCTGCGCGGTAACGATATCGGCACTCACCAAGGCGCGCAGTCTGGCGCGCTCCGCGTCACGAATACGCTCTTCTTCGTTCATGTCGGCTCCCGGGAAATTTAAGTCAATTGGACATACAGACAAAATATGTCCAATTGACTTTTGACGGAAAAGACAAAAAATGTCAATCTGTCTAAATGTACGAAATCGACTCCAAATCGGCTCAGATCCTGGATGCGGCACTTCCCGTGTTCATCCGTTTCGGTTTTCGAAAGACAACGATGGCCGATATTGCCCGTGCGGCCGGAATATCGCGCGCCTCACTCTATCTTTGCTTCAACAGCAAGGAAGAGCTGTTCCGCGCCGGGTCGATACGTGCCCATTCCCAGACCATGAATGATGTCGCGAAAACGCTTGGTCGGCCAGGAACCATTTTCGACCGCATTTCGACCGCCGTGCTCGCCTTTCAGGATGGATTGATCGCTCCGTTCGGCGGGAGCGACAATGCTGAAGAACTGTTTGCGGCCAATATGGAGCTGGCTCGCGACATCACGGCTGACACACGAACGAGGCTGCTGGACTTGCTGACGAAAGCATTGGCCGAAGCGGACAAGAATCGAGAAATTGACCTGACCGCTGTGGGAAGCCAGCCCGCAGCTCTGGCGGCCCTGATCGCCGCCGCGATGGACGGGATCAAGCACACACATGGCGTCGGGCCGGAATTCGAGCGCGGCACTCATCTGTTCATAGCGCTTCTGAAGCTGGCAACGACCTCATCCCAACTGCGCGCATAAAACTCTCTGCAATGGAAAGCCCGCCCGGACAGCCCGGGCAGGCGATACCTTCATTCTCGCCAGCCCACCTCAATCATCACCCGGCCGGGCGCCAGGCAATAGAACAGATACCCGCCGCGCATCTCGCGCGGCTCCCCCACCAGTTCGGCATCGCCCGCCTTGAGCTCCCGGTAGAGCCTGTCGACGTCGGCTCGCTCCGGCTGGATGAAACCGAGATGGTAGGTGACGACCCCCAGCGCGTGCTGTTCGGCGCCGCCGAATTTTTCGACCGGCCGGCTGACGACGATTTCGAGGCCCGCATCGTCTGCCAGGATGGCCAAGCCGTTCGTGCCACGCATCTCACGCTGAGTCAGGCCGAAATGACGGACGAGGAAGGCGCTGGTTGCCGCAACGTCAGACACGTGGATATCGATATGGTTCATACGCATCGTTTTTCTCGCAAGGTTACCCGGCGGAACGCGACGCGGAACAGGCCACGAGAATCCGCCGAGAGCGGCACGGGATGTACCGTTTCTCGTCGCGGGTTCTCAACGGTGGACCGAAGGATCAGAGCTTCCTTGCGGAAGGGGCCGTGCTTACCATATCCGGCCCTGCCTTTTTCGACGGACGGAGCTTTAACACAAGCCGGTTCGGGCGCTCAAGCCCTCAGAACAGCCCCTCCACGAAACCGTCCTCGTTCAGGAAGATTCGCTCCGCAGACGGCACGCGCGGCAGGCCGGGCATGGTCATGATCTCGCCGGTGATCGCGACGACGAAGCCGGCACCGGCGGAAAGCCTGACTTCGCGCACATGCACGATGTGGCCCTCCGGCGCGCCACGCAGGGCGGGGTCGGTCGAGAAGGAATATTGCGTCTTGGCGATGCAGATCGGCAGGTCGCCGTAACCCTGCTCCTCCCAGGCCTTCAGCTGGTCGCGCACGCCCCGGTCGGTGGTGACTTCGCCGGCGTGGTAGATCTTCGAGGCGATGATCTCGATCTTTTCGAGAAGCGGCAGGTGATCGGGATAGAGCGGCTGGAATTTTGCCTGGCCGCCCTCGGCAAGCTCGACCACCTTGAGAGCGAGCTCCTCGATGCCGGCAGACCCTTCCGCCCAATGCCGGCAGACGATGCCGTCCGCCCCGTGCCGTGCCGCGTAGTCCTTGACGGCGGCAATCTCGTCCTCCGTATCCGAGGTGAAATGGTTGATGGCGACGACGACCGGCACGCCGAATTTTCGCACATTGGCGATATGGCGGCCGAGATTGGATGCGCCGCGCTTCAGCGCCTCGACATTCTCGCGGCCGAGATCCTCTTTTTTCACCCCGCCGTTCATCTTCAGCGCCCGCACGGTGGCGACGATGACGGCCGCATCCGGCTTCAGCCCCGCCTTGCGGCACTTGATGTCGAAGAACTTTTCGGCCCCGAGATCCGCCCCGAAACCCGCTTCCGTCACCACATAGTCGCCGAGCTTGAGCGCCGTGCGGGTGGCGATCACCGAATTGCAGCCATGGGCGATATTGGCGAACGGCCCGCCATGCACGAAGGCCGGATTGTTTTCGAGCGTCTGCACCAGGTTCGGCTGCATGGCGTCTTTCAGGAGCACCGTCATCGCCTTGTCGGCCTTGAGATCGCGGGCAAAGACGGGCGAGCGGTCGAACCGATAACCGATGACGATGTCGCCGAGGCGTCGTTCGAGGTCCTTGAGGTCGGCCGCCAGGCACAGGATCGCCATCACTTCCGAGGCGACGGTGATATCGAAACCGCTCTCGCGCGGAAAACCGTTGGCGACGCCGCCGAGCGAGACGACCGTCTGGCGCAGCGCCCGGTCGTTCATGTCCATCACCCGCCGCCAGCTGATCCGCCGGGTATCCATGTTCTCGGCATTGCCCCAGTAGATATGGTTGTCGATCATCGTCGACAGCAGGTTGTGGGCAGACGTGATGGCGTGGAAATCGCCGGTGAAATGCAGGTTGATGTCTTCCATCGGGATCACCTGCGAATACCCGCCGCCGGCCGCCCCGCCCTTGACCCCGAAACACGGCCCGAGCGAAGGTTCGCGCACACAGATGATGGCCTTTTTGCCGATGCGGTTCAGCCCGTCTCCGAGGCCGACGGTGGTGGTCGTCTTGCCCTCGCCCGCCGGTGTCGGGTTGATGGCGGTGACGAGGATCAGCTTCCCGTCCTTCTTTCCCGAAAGGGAAGAGATGAAATCGGCCCCGACCTTCGCCTTGTCATGGCCATAGGGAGCAAGCGCCTCGACGGGAATCCCGAGCTTAGCGCCGATCTCGACGATCGGCTTCTTCTTCGCGGCACGGGCGATTTCGATGTCGGATCTGACCTCTGCCATGCAATCCCCGCTCCCAATTTTATCAAGCCAGTATGGCTGTTGATTATGATTAGCGAGGGAAAAGCACCGTGGGAATAGCGGGAGCAGCGGCAGTCACAACTTCTCCCGGACAAAGAAAAGGGCGGCGCGATTTCTCGCACCACCCTCCCCGGGCGCCCCCGCCGATGTTTTGGTTCAGAACCGCTGGGTGAGTGAGACTTTGAACGACCGGCCGGGTTCGGAGTAGAACTCGCGGGACTGTATGGCGGTGTTCTGCCTCACTGTTGCGTAGTCATAGTAGGTTTGATCGAAAACGTTGTAGATGCCCGCATTGATCTTCAGCCCCTTCACCTGCTCGGGTTCCCACCAGGCGGTCAGATCCGCGATGAAGTAACCCGGAGTCTTGAAGTAGGTACCGCCCTTGCCGTCGTCGTTGCGCGAGGCCTGCACACCGATCACGTCCACACCGACGCCCCATGCCTCCGTGTCGTACCCAACGCTTGCGACCGCTTTGAGAGGGGCGACCGACCGAAGGAACGTGTCCTGGTCGAGATCGTTGCCGCGAGCAAAGGCGAGCCCGCCGCCGATCCTGAAGCCGTTGTCGAAGCTCTTATGAACGCTGGCTTCGATGCCGTAGATCTCGGCCCGGGCGATGTTTTCGTAGCGACTGACACCCTGCGGATAGCTGGCCAGAGGATAGCCGAGTGCAGCTGCTTCCGCCGCAGTCAGGGCGCGAGAATCGATGAAGTTCTTGTAGCGATTGTAGAAGAGGTTTATGCGGCCGCCGAAACGTTCGTCGCCGAGGTTGGCGCCCACTTCGAAACTGTTGCTGGTTTCCGATTCCAGATCCGCATTACCGAGCCGCAGATAGGTGTTGAGGCCACCGAATGAACTGTAGAGCTCACCGGCCGTCGGCGCGCGGAAGCCCATGGCCCACTGTGCGAACAGCTCGACATCCTCGTTCACGTCATAGCCGACGCGCAGCTTCGGGGAGAGCGCCCAATCCTCAAAACCATCCGGAAGCACGGGATTGCTGGCATTGTCGTCGTAGGCTCCGGTCATCTTCGGCGCATGGCGGACCCAGTCGAACCGAAGACCCGGCATTAGCGTGAAGGCGGAGTTCTCAAAGTCGATCTCATCGTCGAGATAGAAGCCGATACGGCTCGTCTCGACCTTGGGCGTGTCAGCCTGGTTCGTGTGCAGGTTGGCGCAGGCGGAAAAGCCTGGTGGATAAACGCCGGGGCTGATGGGCGCCGGGCAATTGTCATAACCGGACGAGTATTGTTCCGAAGTGATCCGCACAAGATCGAAGCCGAAGGTGAGCCGGTGATTGAGGAAACCGGTGTCAATATTCTTTTCCAGCGCGCCGATCAGGCCAAAACTATCCTGTTCGTAATCGTTGCGGCGACCGATCGGTCCGATGACCGACGTCGAACGGATTCCGTCGTAACCGTCCAGGGTCTTCTGGTTCATATAGTAAAGCGAGGCCCAAGCGCTGTCGATCTGACTATCGTCGCTCTGTGACTCGTACTTGTAGTCGAGCGAAACCCGGTCGCGATCCATATCCTTGACTGCCGTGTAATTTCCTGGCCGGTAATTCCCGGTCGCCGACTGCATGGTGCGCATGTCGCTCTCGCGGTCTCGGCGGAATCGCTCTGCGGTCAGACCAAAGGTATGTCCCCCCTCGAACTCGTGGCGTAACTTGAAGAGCAGATTGTATTGGTCGTATTCGGAAGGATTTGCCTCGGTGCGTGCGGTATTGAGAGCGTCCACGCTACCATTCGTCTTCCGCTCCTGCCCCTTCTTGTATCCGCCCTGGAAAAGGATCGAGGTATTTTCGATCTTCTTGGCCACGCCGACCGAACCGAAGCCGCTCGTATCAGCGCTGTCATAGCCGGTCCGGGCGATGCCGCCCCAATCACGGCCCTCGCCAATGAGGTCTTCCGGCTCCAGCGTCCTGAGGCCTAAAACTCCGCCGAGGGCACCCGGGCCGGCTCGGCTCGAATCAGCGCCACGCACCACATCAACGCCTGAAAGCGAGCCGAAATCGAAGGCATCGACGCCGCCGGTCGCGCCACGCGTGACATCGTCGATGAACGGCGTCGGGATGCCATCGACCGTCGTCAGCACACGGTTTCCTTCGAGGCCGCGGATGTTGATGGCACCTGTGGTACGGTTGAAGTTGACCCCGGGTTGCGCCACGCGGCCAAGATCCTCGACATTGGTGATCTGTTTGTTTTCGATCTGCACCTGTGTGGTCTGCGTCGCTAAAGGCGTGTCCGCCACGCCGCCCGGCTGTGCTACCCGTTTCCCCTTTAGCACGATCGGCTTCAGCGTCGTGTCCGCCTGCGGCTGTGCGGCCTGCTGGGCGGCCGCGCCGCAGGCGAGGGAAAACACCGCGAGCGCGGTGCAGGTGGCAAGGGTGGATCGCAGACGTCGGGTGACCATGACTGTCCTTTCAATCAGGGCACACGAAACCGTCGGCGCGCGCGAACGCACCGGAAAGGCGGCGGCCCTTTTCAATTCTGGCAAGAATGTGGCGGGAGGCGGAAAATTGCCTTATTCATGCCATTAGAAAACATGAGTATTATTGTCAATTATTAAAACATGACTCGAATGATCATATTTGTGCGAGCTGCCTGCGGTGGTAAAAATACAACAAGGCCGCATGCAAAAGGCCCGGATCGCTCCGAGCCTTTTGATTGCGCTGCTACGTTTTGACGGCAAAGCCGTCGCGCTACCGGCGCTTCGCTTTCGCTCAGCGCGTTCGACGCTCAAAACGCTCCACTGGAGCGTTTTGACGGCTGCGCCGTCGCGCCTCACCCCTCCCCAATCGCGATCAGGCTGGCGTTGCCGCCGGCCGCCGCCGTATTCACCGAGATCACCTGTTCTTCGGCAAACCGCATCAGATAAGCTGGGCCGCCCGCCTTGAAGCCTGTTCCGGAAAGGCCGGAGCCGCCGAAGGGCTGGGTGCCGACGACCGCGCCGATCATGTTGCGGTTGACATAGACATTGCCCGTGTCGAGCGCTTCCGTCACCTTGCGGATGGTGGCCTCGATGCGGCTGTGGATGCCGAGCGTCAGGCCGTAACCGGTGGCGTCGATCGCGGAAAGTACCTTGTCGAACTCCTTTGCCTTCCAGCGCACCACGTGCAGGACAGGGCCGAACACTTCCCTGGTCAGCATTACGGCGCTGTTGAGCTCGATGATGTGGGGGGCGAAGAAATTGCCGGTCGCCGGCGCGCCTCCGGCATAACGTATCTTCTGTTTTTTGGCCCGCATGTCCGAGATGTGGTCGGCGAGCATTTTTTTCTGGCTCTCGTCGATGATGGGCCCGACATCGGTATTCTGTCTCGCCGGATCGCCGAGATTGAGTTCGGCCGCCGCACCCTCGATCATCTTCAGCATGCCGTCGGCGACATCCTCCTGCAGGAAGAGGATGCGAAGCGCCGAGCAGCGCTGGCCGGCCGAACGGAAGGCAGAAACGACAACGTCGTCCGCCACCTGTTCCGAAAGTGCCGTCGCATCGACGATCATCGCATTGATGCCGCCGGTCTCGGCGATAAGGGGCACGATCGGCCCGTCCTTGGCGGCCAGCGCCCGGTTGATCGCATGCGCCGTCCTGGTCGAACCGGTAAAGGCGATACCCGCGAGCTTCGGATGCGCCGTGATCGCGGAGCCGACATCCGGGCCACCCGGCACCAGCGCCAGCACTTCGGCGGGAACGCCGGCCTGGTGGAACAGCCGGATTGCCTCATAAGCGATCAGCGGCGTCTGCGGCGCCGGTTTTGCGACCACCGTATTGCCCGCCACCAGTGCAGCCGAGATCTGGCCGATGAAGATCGCCAGCGGGAAATTCCACGGCGAAATGCACCCGAACACCCCACGTCCGCGCCAGAAATGGCGGTTGTCCTCGCCGGTCGGTCCCGGCATCGACGTCGGCATGGCGAACAGCTCGCGACCCTTGTCGGCATAGTAGCGGCAGAAATCCACCGCCTCGCGGATCTCGGCGATCCCGTCGTCCAGCGTCTTGCCGGCCTCGGCGGCCAGAAGCGCCAGCAGCCGGTCGCGGTTTTCCTCCATCAGCCCGGCGGCCCGTTCCAGGCAGGCGGCGCGGATTTCCACCGGCTGGCGCGACCAGGCCCGGAACGCCTTGGCCGCCGCGGCAAAGGCGGCATCGACATCGGCCGGTGTCGCGTCACGCACGGTGCCGACGATCTTCGACCGGTCGGAAGGAGATCGAACCGGCTTTTCCTCGGCCTTGGAGGTGACCCCTGCGACCAGCGGCCCCGCCTTCACCTCGCCCCACGATCTGGAAACGCTCGCCATAAGCCGATCGAGTTCGACCCGGTGGCCGAATTCGAAACCCGCGCTGTTCTTGCGCCGGCCGTAGATGTCGGAGGGCAGCGGGATCTGCTTGTGCCGCGCGCTGATCCCGTCATCGAGGCCGAGCCGCGCCGATGGCCGTTCCAGCAACTTTTCGACCGGCACCTGTTTGTCGCCGGCAACCGCGACGAAGGAGGAGTTGGCGCCGTTTTCGAGAAGCCGGCGGACGAGATAGGCGAGCAGATCACGATAACCGCCGACCGGGGCGTAGATGCGGCAGGCGATCCGGTCGTTGCTTTCGAGCAGGTCGTCGTAAAGCGCCTCACCCATTCCATGCAGACGCTGGAATTCGAAACCGGTGCGGTCGGGCCCGGCCAGCTCCAGGATCGTCGAAACCGTCAGAGCATTGTGGGTCGCAAACTGCGGAAAGATCCGCGCCCGCTTGGCAAGAAGCTGCTGGGCGCAGGCGAGATAGGCAAGGTCGGTCGCGGGCTTGCGGGTCCAGACCGGATAGTCCTCGATGCCCCGCTCCTGCGCCCGCTTCACCTCGGTGTCCCAATAGGCGCCCTTGACGAGCCGCACCATCATCCGGCGGCCATGGGTGGTGCAAAGCTGGTCGATATAGTCGATGACTTGAGGCGCACGCTTCTGATAGGCCTGGATCGCCAGGCCGAACCCGTCCCAGCCGGCAAGTGACGGATCGGAGAACACGGCGGCGATCACGTCGAGCGACAGTTCCAGCCGGTCGGCCTCCTCCGCGTCGACGGTGAAGTTGAGCTGGTGTTCCTTCGCCATCCGCGCAAGGTCGAGAAGGTCGGGCACCAGTTCGGCCATCACCCGGTCACGATGGGTGGCGAGGTAGCGCGGATGCAGCGCCGAGAGCTTGACCGAAATGCCCATCCGGTCGGGAAGCTGGCGGCCCTTGCCGTGTTTCTTCATATGAGCGCCGATCGACTGGATCGCGTCGGCATAGGAGCGGAAATAGCGCCTGGCGTCTTCGGCGGTGCGGGCGCCCTCGCCCAGCATGTCGAAGGAATGGCGGTACCCCTTCTCCTCGCTCTTGGCGGCGCGCACAAGCGCGTCCTTCATCGTCTCGCCGAGCACGAAATGGTGGCCGAGGAAACGCATCGCCTGCTTGGTGGCGGTTCGCACGGTCGGCAGGCCGACGCGCTTGACAAGACCGCGCAGGATGCCCTCCGGCGTCTCGCCGGGGCCGATGACGCGCGCCGAAACGGCAAGCGCCCAGGCGGATGCCGACACGAACCAGCTGTCGCCGGAAGCCTCATGGGTGCTCCAGCCGCCTTCGCGCAGCTTGTCCTCGATCAGCCGGTCCTGGGTCAGGGCGTCGGGCACGCGCAGCAGCGCCTCGGCAAGCACCATCAGCGCCAGCCCTTCGCGGGTCGAAAGCCCGTATTCGCGCAAAAAGTCCTCGACACCGCCAACCTTGCCGGCTCCGTCGCGGATGGCATTGACCATCCGCCGCGCCCGCTGGTCGATCGCCGCGTCCTGCGCCGACGTGAAGCTGGTGCGGGCGGCGAACTGCCGGATCAGCCGGTCGTCGTCTCCGGCATAGGGCGCATTGAAGGGAATGAAGGGCTCGGTCAGAATCTGGCTCATACGCATCTCCGTTTCATTCTCTCCATAGCGGTAATTCCCTGGTGATTTCGGCGGATTTTTATGGCATCAACGGAATATCTCACGGCAACTTTGGCAAAATATAGCGAAACATGAAGGACATCGACCGTCTCGACCGAAAAATACTCCGTGCGCTCCAGAAAGAGGGACGCCTGAGCAATCTCGAACTCGCCGATCGCGTTTCGCTGTCACCCACGGCGACCGCCGAACGGGTCAAGCGGCTGACCCGCGAAGGATACATCACCGGTTATAGCGCTTTGCTGTCGCCGGAAAAGCTCGGGCGCAATCTGCTCGTCTTCGTGCAGGTGAAGCTCGACCGCACCACGCCCGACGTTTTCGACGCCTTCGCCGCCGCGGTGAAACGCAGCGACGACGTGATGGAATGCCACATGGTGGCGGGCGGTTTCGACTATCTGGTGAAGGCGCGGGTCGCCGGAATGGAGGCTTACAGGCAGTTCCTGTCGGAGGTGATTCTCCCGCTTCCGGGGGTCAGGGAGACCCACACCTATGCCGTCATGGAGGAAGTCAAGGCAACCGGATATATCCCCGTATAAATCTTGAACCGGTAACTCCATGAATTCATGGGAATAAAGTGAGCTTGTATCGGAAAAAGGGCCGATTTCTGCTGCAGCGCACGAAATTTCGCTGGCTATTCAAATCGATTGATATATTTCTTAACGATCACATAAACCATCCGTCAGCTCGCCCGCATGATCACTTTGGAACGGCAATCGATTCTCAACAGCGAGATTTCCGCCGCGGATTCGCGGGTGGAAATATTTGCTGCTCTGAAGCGCGTTGCCCATGAGTTCGGGTTTCGCCACATCACGCTTTTCGCCGCCACCAGGGCGGATGAAACGCTTTTGTCGAGGATGATCGTCGAGACGACGCTGCCCGCAAGCTATGTCCAGGAATTTGACCGCCGCCGCCTTTTGAAGCTCTGTCCGGTTGCGCCGATCGTCACGAAATCGGTTCTTCCCTACTGTTGGTCGATCGACGATCCGGAAAGTGTGCGCGGTTTCCCTGTTCCGGTCGAGATGGACGAATTGCAGCGCCGATACGACATCATCGCCAGCGTCGCGATGGCGGTGCATTCGATCGATGGCGGCCGCTTCATGCTGCGCTTCGACGGTATCCGGCATCGGCTGAGCCAGGTGGAGCTCAACGAGATCGGCATGATCGTGCTGCATGCCTTCGATGTCTTCGACAAGATCCGCCGCAGCGCCAAGACCGGTACCGCCGGTCCCTTGACCACCCGCGAACTGGAGGTCGTCCGCTGGACCGCACAAGGCAAGACATCCTCCGAGATCGGGCGGATCCTTTCTCTCTCGGATCACACCGTTAACGCATATATGACTAATGCCATAAAGAAACTGGATTGCGTCAACCGCACCCAGTTGGTAGCTAAGGCATTGAGATTGAGACTCATAGTGTGAGGTTGGGGCGTTATCTCCCGGCCTCTGGGAGAAAAAGATTGACGTTTTGGGTCGAACACACCGAAAAACGCGTCAATACTCAATACCGGGAAGTGGGACTCTCTGCAGACGAGGTAGTTGAACTCGCCTCGGCCTTTCGTTTCTACGGTTATTGGCGGATCGATCTGGACACCGGGCACTTCTTCGCGACGGAGGACGTCTGTCGCATCCTGGGCCTGGAGCCGAAGGACGGTCCCATGAACATGGTCGCCATCACCGCGCGCATCCATCCCGACGACATGCCGCAACTGATGGAAACCTTCGAGCGCGCCAGCGGCGAACGCTTGACCTATCACAACATCTACCGCGTCAAGGCCGATGCCGAGCACTACAAATACGTTCGCAGCGTCGGCAAATTCCGCGACAAGCCGGGCACGAGCGGCGAGGTCGTCGGAATGACCTACGAGTTCTTTGCCGAACGTCCCGGCGTGACGTTCTTTCTCGACGAACCCGATCTTCCGAAAACCTGACTTCCTAAAACCCAGCCGGCGCCGGCCGGCTTACCGATCCAGCACCGAGCGCAATTCCACCAGGTTCGAGCGGACCCGGAGCGTATAGAAGCCCATCACCGCCAGATGGCTCGGCATGATCCAGCCGTCTTCGCGGCCGTTGGAAATGATCGACGGCTGGATGCGCAGCGCCGACTTGAACTGCGACAGCGTATCGGTCCAGAGAGGCCCGATATTGCGCTCGCGGATCACCTGGGAGAAATCCGCGCCCGCCGCCGAAAGCACCGCATAATAGCCGTAGAGCTGACCGTAGGCGAACCAGAAGCGGTCGTCGGCACGTGTATCGAACCAACCGGCATTGTAGTTCTCCGAACGCTCGCGCAGGATCGCCGACGTGCCGCCGAGATCGTTGGCGATCCGGTCGATGAACTGGATCAGGTTGTCGGCGCGGCTGTCGAAGGTCGCGTTGCAGGTGGTCAGATCGGTATTGAAGGCCCTCAACTTGCCGATTGCCGCGCGATAATAGCTCGGGGTCGGGGTCTTCGGTCCGAAGGGGCTGAGCCCGAAATACCAGGAATATTCGTCGAACTGCAGGTTACCGCGGGCATCCTGGAGATTGTTGTTGATGCCCGACGTGCCGCGCACGCGCCCAAGCGAATCGACGAGTTCCGTCGATGTGCGCCGTACCGCCTGATTGACGCCGCGCTGGAACGAGGCCTTGTTGTCGAGGAACGGGGTGTGATCCCAGTCGATACCGAAGAACCCCAGCCGGTAGAGCAGCATCGAGGAAATCCAGGCATTCTGGTTGACGTTCATGTCGGTGAGATCGGCGGCCGCATCGACGATCGCCGACGACTGGCATTGCCTCGCTCCGGTCGCCGGAGCGGTCGCATTGGCGCTTGCAGGAGCTGTCGCCGGCAATTCCTGGCCGGCCGGCACGTTGCGTTCCGACCAGCGATAGCTGTCGACGAAATTCGGGTTGAAATTGGTCCAGACCTGCGTCTGCCAGAAGAAATAGCCATAGAGCCCGAACATCAGCACCAGAACGGCAAGGATGGGGCCCTTCACCATCCAGTGGCGCTGGCGGTACCAGCCATGGGCGGCCATGAACGGCCAGACGATCCAGGCGATCAACAGCCCTATGCCTCGCCCGACGGCCTGGCCGATCCCTTGAAAGAAGGCGGTAATCCGGTCGAGCATCGCTGTCTCCTTGTGAGGCGGGTGCATCCGATTTGGCTTGGCTCACACATATGTGCTCGGCGTCACAAGCACAACGGGGGCGCAACGTTTCGCCGCAACCGCTGGAAACGGCCGCATGGCCGATCCCCAGCAGCCCTATTGGGAGCGGATGAGCTTGAAGCCGAAAAAGGTCGGCAGTCGAAAGCCGGCCTTTGTGCCATCGGCTTCGGCCGCCTCCCCCGCCGCCTCCGCCGGAAATCGTTCGGCAAATGCCTGATCGGCGCGATGCCGCCGGCGGTCGAGGCCGTGCAATGTCAGCAGCCCGCTTGAGAAGCGCTCGACCTCGGGGGCCAGATGCGGAAAAAGTTCGGGCTTCAGGCCGGCAATGCCATGCCCGCTGGCATCGGCAACCATCCGGTAGAGGATGAGAAGGTTTTCCGTATCGGTGATCAGCTTGTGAAGCACGATGTTGCAGGTGCCTACCCGGGCGTTGAGCCCGGCGACGAAATCCTGGAAGACCCTGATCGCGGGCTCGGTACGGCCGATCACGTCCAGGCCGGTCATCGCGGCATCGTCCTCGCCGCGCAGCTTTTCTATGATCTCCGGTCGGTGGTCGATGAGCGTCACCAGATCGCCCTCGCTCTCCTTCCGCTGCCCGACCAGGACGTCGCGCTCCTGCCGCACCAGACCGGCCAGCAGATCGGCACGCCGCAGAAGTTCCGCCAGCCGGTTGAGCGGCACGGGGCTGCGCCAGCGCGCCTGCTGGCGGCGGTATTTGGCCGCCCCGGAGACGTAGCCGATCAACGTTTCAAAACGGGTCGGCACCTCCCGATGGTCGAACTCCTCGGCGCAGATGCCGATCTCGGCCGCCAGCCTTGCGACCAGCCTGGCAATGGCCGCTTCGACCGCCTGCCGCTCAGGCACCTCGGCCGTCAGCCGCCCGGCTTCCGCGGCCAGCCTCTCCTCGTCCGGCAGGACGAGATCCCGCGACGTTTCGGCAAGCAGGGACGAGACAGGGCCGAGCGCGTCACGCATCGCAGCCAAGAGGCCGCTGATCCGCTCGATTTCGCCATCAAAATTCTTAAAAGCCGCCACCCGCATACTCCCGCCGTCAGGAGAGAGGATAACGCCATCGCGAAATTATGCCACGCCGTCCCGGCTCGTTTGCCGGGAAAAGTTTGGATGCTCGGAGAATTCAAAGCCCGAGCTTGGCGATCTCGGCATCAAGGCGGTCCTTCGCCTTTTTCGGCATCTTGGCGTTCTTCACCGCGTCGAGATTGGCCGGGGCGTCGCCGACGACGATGACCGCCACCATGCCCATGCCGAAATGCGGCGTGCATTTGAAGACATAGGCGCCCGGCTTGTCGGCGGTGAAGGAAACCTCCTGGCTGATCTTGCCTTTGATTTCGGCGACGCCTTCCGGCACCAGGCCCGGCATCGAAACGACGTCATGCCCCTTGTCGACCGGCACGAACTTGATCGTATCGCCCGGCTGCACCTTCACGGCCGCCGGCTCGAACACCATCGCCTCGCCGTCGCCGCCCTTGTTGAGCATCTTCACCTCGATCTCGGCGCTGAATGCCGGCAGGGCGAACAGGGCGAGGCTGGTGGCAAGGGTAAAGGTTTTGGTGGTCTTGCGCATGCGGGGAACTCCTGCTGGGAACCAGCGCCCATCGGGCCGAGGCGTTTCGGATGTGGCATCTAAATATGTTGCCGGCCGCAAACTTTGACCAGCGTCAATTTTCGCCTCATCGCCGCGGCATTCCGTCTCACACGGTGAACGGCGGCTTAAAATCCGGGCATCACTCGCAACGCATCTGATCTTCCCAGTGCCGCCGGCAGAGCGAGACATATTTCTCGTTGCCGCCGACATCCACCTGGGCGCCCTCGCGCACCAGCTTGCCGTCCTCGTCGAGCCTCACCACCATGGTCGCCTTGCGCCCGCAATGACAGATGGTGCGCACCTCGCGCAGCTCGTCGGCGATCGCCAGCAGCTCGAGCGAACCGGGAAACAGCTTGCCCTGGAAATCGGTCCTCAGGCCGTAGGTCATCACCGGGATGCCGACCCGGTCGGAGATCCGCGCCAGTTGCCAGACCTGTTCGGGCGACAGGAACTGCGCTTCGTCGACGAATACGCAGGCGACCGGCTCCTCCCGATGCATCGCTTCGATGTCCGAAAAAAGGTCGTCGGACGGCCCGAAGGGAATGGCCTCGGAGGAGAGCCCGATTCGAGAGGCGACCCGGCCCTGGCCGGCGCGGTCGTCGAGCGATGCCGTGAAGATCGCCGTGCGCATGCCGCGTTCGCGGTAGTTATAGGATGCCTGCAGAAGCATCGTCGACTTGCCGGCATTCATGGTGGCGTAGTGGAAATAGAGCTTGGCCATATCTGCCTTCTGATCGCGATCGGGATTCGGGAAAAGCCGTCCTCGCCGAAAACCACAGGAAACTGTAGACTGAGCGACGCTGGACGAGAAAGTCACAAATGTCGCAAATGCACCCCATTCTCCGCCGCGAATGCGCGCGCTTGCCTCTGCGCAGCATATATTGATAATGGCGGGAACCAAAAAAACGGGAGCAGCCCATGCGCATGACTACCTCACTGAAGACCACGCTCGCCGCCGCTGTATCGATCCTCGCGATCGTCGGTACCGCATCCGCCGCCGAACCGGAAGCCTGCAAGACCGTCCGCATCTCGGATGTGGGCTGGACGGACCTTGCCTCGACCAACGCATCGTTCATCCAGGTCCTCGAAGCGCTCGGCTACAAGGCCGACGTCAAGACCCTCGGCGTTCCGGTCACCTATTCTTCGATGAAGAACAAGGATATCGACATCTTCCTCGGCAACTGGATGCCGGCCCAGCAGGGCGCCATCCAGCCCTATCTCGACGACAAGTCGATCGAGAGCATCGCCGTCAACCTTGAAGGCGCCAAGTACACGCTCGGCACCAATGCCGCCGGCGCCAAGCTCGGCATCAAGGACTTCAAGGACATCGCCGCCCACAAGAAGGAACTCGACGGCAAGGTTTACGGCATCGAGCCCGGCAACGAAGGCAACGGCATGATCGTATCGCTGATCGAAGCCAACACCTTCGGCCTCAAGGGCTTCGAGGTCGTCGAATCCTCCGAGCAGGGCATGCTGACCCAGGTCACCCGCGCGGACAAGGAAGGCAAGCCGATCGTCTTCCTCGCCTGGGCGCCGCATCCGATGAACGTCGCCCATCAGATTACCTATCTCGCCGGCGGCGACGCCACCGTCTTCGGTCCGAACTACGGCGGCGCGACGGTCTATACCGTGGCGCGCGGCGGTTACGCCGCCCAGTGCCCGAACGTCGGAAAGCTCCTCAAGAACGTGAAGTTCTCGCTCGACATGGAAAACACCATCATGGGCAAGATCCTCAACGACGGCGAGGATGCCGACGACGCTGCCAAGGTTTGGCTGAAGGCCAATCCGAAGGTCATCGAGCCCTGGGTTGCCGGCGTCACCACCTATGACGGCAAGGACGGCCTTGCCGCCGTCAAGAAGGCGCTCGGCCTCTAACAGTCCCGAAAATGTTTCCGGGGCGGCGGATCGCCTGCCCCGGAGCCCGCCCTTTCTCTCCCTATGGACGGCAGTTTTCTCGTGGATTGGATCGCAGATCATCGAATACCTATAGGTTCCTGGGCGAAGGCGGTCGTTGACTGGTTGACGGCGAATGCCGACTGGTTCTTCGACTGGCTTTCTTCCGTTCTCCTTGGAGTGATCAACGGCCTTTTGTGGTGTCTTGCGACGCCGCATCCGCTGTTCGTCATGGCCGCCATGGCCGGGCTTTCCTGGTGGCTGCGCCGTTCCCTTGTGCTCGCGGCCTTCACCTTCTTCGGCCTGCTGTTGATCTTCAACCAGGGCTACTGGAAGGAAACCACCGAAACCCTGGCACTGGTGCTCGCCTCGACGGCCGTCAGCATGGTGGTCGGCATACCGCTCGGCATCGCCGCCGCCCGCCGCCAGTGGTTCTACGAAGCCATGCGGCCGGTCCTCGACCTGATGCAGACGCTGCCGAGCTTCGTCTATCTCATCCCGGCGCTGATCCTCTTCGGCCTCGGCATGGTTCCGGGCCTGATCGCCACCGTCATCTTCGCGATCCCGGCACCGATCCGCCTCACCCGCCTCGGCATCGTCTCGACCCCGAGCTCGCTTCGGGAAGCGGCCGTCGCCTTCGGCGCCACTCCGTCGCAGATCCTGCGCAAGGTGGAACTGCCCTTTGCCATGCCGCAGATCATGGCCGGTCTTACCCAGACGATCATGCTGTCGCTCTCCATGGTCGTCATTGCCGCGCTGGTCGGCGCCAACGGCCTCGGCGTGCCGGTGCTCCGGGCACTGAATACCGTGAACGTCGCCCGCGGCTTCGATTCCGGCCTCTGCATCGTCATCCTGGCGATCATCCTCGACCGCATGTTCCGCACATCGACGGGAGACGGCCAATGACTGACTGCGTAGTCTTTGACAATGTCGACATCGTTTTCGGCGACAAGCCGGAACGGGCGCTGGCCATGGTCGACCAGGGCAAGACCCGCGACGAGATCAGTGCCGCGACCGGCATCGTCATGGGTGTCGCCAACGCCTCGCTCACCATCCATGAAGGCGAAATCCTCGTGCTGATGGGTCTCTCCGGCTCGGGCAAGTCGACGCTGCTGCGCGCCGTCAACGGGCTCGCCCCGGTCGTGCGCGGCAATGTCAGCGTCGCCACCGCCTCGGGTCCGGTCGATCCCTACAAGTCGAGCCCGAAAGTGCTGCGCGACCTGCGCATGCACACCGTCTCGATGGTCTTCCAGCAGTTCGGCCTTCTGCCCTGGCGCACGGTCGCGGAAAATGTCGGCTTCGGCCTGGAGCTTGCCGGCGTTCCGGATGCCGAGCGTGCCAAGCAGGTCAACGAACAGCTCGAACTGGTCAACCTGACCAAATGGGCTGGCCGCAAGGTTGGCGAACTGTCCGGCGGCATGCAGCAGCGCGTCGGCCTTGCCCGCGCCTTTGCCACCGGCGCGCCGATCCTGCTGATGGACGAGCCCTTCTCGGCACTCGATCCGCTGATCCGCACCCGCCTTCAGGACGAATTGCTCGAGTTCCAGCGGCGGCTGAAGAAGACCATCCTCTTCGTCAGCCACGACCTCGACGAAGCCTTCCGCATCGGCAACCGTATCGCCATCATGGAGGGCGGGCACATCATCCAGTGCGGCACGCCGCAGGAGATCGTCCGGGCGCCAGCCGACCAGTATGTCGCCGATTTCGTGCAGCACCTCAACCCGATCAGCATGCTGACCGCGGGCGACGTGATGAGGACCGGGGTTGGCCCCGTGGCAGGCGCCACGGCCGTTTCCGCCACCGCGCTGCCGACGACGCCGCTCGTCGATATCCTGGATGCGCTGTCGCGTCAGCCGGGCGCCATCGGGGTGGTCGACAACGGCACGATCATCGGCAGCATTTCCTCCGACGACGTGATTGCCGGCCTGACCCGCCATCGCCGCCGCGACGCCCCTTAAGCGGAGCCGCAAAGTCACCTTTCGTTTCGCCGCGCCGGATGCTATGCCGACGCCGAATGCGGCCGCCCCGCGGCGAGCGAACAGGAGATCGATGAATTGGCCGACGAACAGCAGACCGACAAGCCGAAGGTGCTGCGCGATACGGACGACGAAGCCCGCCGGCTTGCCCGCACGCTGGTGCGCGGCGCGCGCCATATGGCGCTGGCGGTCCTCGATCCGGAGACCGGCTTCCCCTCCGCCAGCCGCGCGCTCACCGGCACCGATGTCGACGGCGTGCCGGTCATCCTCGTTTCAGGCCTCTCCGGCCATACGAAAGGCCTGGTCGCCGATCCGCGCTGCTCGCTCCTGGCCGGGGAGCCCGGCAAGGGCGATCCGCTCGCCCATCCCCGGATCACCCTCCAGTGCCTTGCCGAGGCCGTCCTGCGCGATACGCCCGAACATGCGCGCGTGCGCCAGCGTTTTCTGGATCGCCATCCCAAGGCCGGATTGTATGCAGATTTCGGTGATTTCCGCTTTTTCCGAATCACTCCGCAGTCAGCGTCCTTGAACGGAGGATTCGGCCGTGCATACATGCTGACCGGATCGGACCTGGTGATTCCCGAGCCGGGGACGACAGCGGAATGGCTGGACCTGCAAGAAAAGTTAAAAAATATGCCGGAGCAAGCGCAAAAAATTGCTGCTCATCTCGGCACGGAAAACGGGAAAAACTGGCGCTTCGGAGGAGTTGACCGGGCTGGAATCGACCTTATCGCGGGAGATTTTCAACTCAGGCACGAATTCGACTTCCTTGCTGAGTCTCCGCATGCCGTTCTTGATTATGTTTTTGAGATCGCTAACATACGATAACTGGTTACCTGAAATTTAGGGATATACAATCCCTTTTGCTCCTTGTTAATTTTCACCCATAGGACGATGGGCCGAATTTTGGAGCGGGGGGACCGCTTTGGAATACGAGGGGAATTTAAAACGTATGGATACGATGGCACTTTCTGAGCATTCCAACGCAGCCGCAGGCCTGCTGTCTGCCATGGCCAACCCGAAACGGTTGATGATCCTGTGCTGCCTGGTGAAGGGCGAAGTCGCCGTGGGCGCGCTCGCGTCGCAAGTTGGCCTCAGCCAATCGGCCCTGTCCCAGCATCTTTCCAAGCTGCGGGCCCAGAAGCTGGTGAAGACCCGCCGCGATGCGCAGACTATCTATTACTCCAGCTCGTCGGAATCGGTGATCAAGGTCCTCGAGACCCTGGAAGAAATCTACTGCACTCCGGTGCAGGCGAAATCAGCAGCCGCGTGAGAATGACAGCGCTGACATGACGTCACGCTGCCCTGCCCCGGCCTCCACTATGACGGTCGGGGGCTGGGGCATTTCCATCAAGGGCCAGCCGACCCGCTTTCGGGCCTGCAGGCGCAAAGCCTGAGCATCCATGTGTCAGTGTGTGGCCATGCGATGCAACGTCGCGGTCACTTTCTGCCAGTCGTAGGGTTTGGAAAAGAATACGCTGCGCTCGGGCATATCGCCTTCGCTCAGACGGACCTGCCCCGACACGATGATGATCTCGATCGGCGGCCAGCGGTCGCGTACGGCAGCCGCCAGCTTGATGCCGTTCATGCTGCCGGGCATATCGATATCGGTAAAGACGATGCGGATATCGGTGCGGGTTTCAAGGATCGCCACGGCCTCGTCGGCATCTGCCGCTTCGACCGCATGGAACCCCGCCTCCTCCACGAGGTCCATTGCCATCATGCGCAGAAGGGGCTCGTCCTCGACCACGAGGACAGCCTGTTTTCTTGGCGGTGCCAATTGTCCCATCCGGTCAGTCTGCCTGTGCTAGCTGAAGGAGCACAGCTGTCATCTCAGCGCTGAACCCCGGATGATCATAACTAACGAGGACACCGCCGGTTCCGATCAACCCCATCCGAATAAGCTTGGACCCGAAACCCTTGCGCTCCGGTTCGTGCGTAGGCGGGCCGCCGGTTTCCCGCCAGGAGAGGTGAAAGATCGCGCCGTCTCCGGTACCTTCGATGCGCCAGTCGATCGCCACCCGCCCCGTATCGTTGGAGAGCGCCCCGTATTTCACCGCATTCGTCGTCAACTCGTGCAGGAGCAGGGAAAGCGAAAGTGAGCCTTTCGGACCGAACCGCACATTGGGACCCTGCGCATCGATCCGGTCACGCATGCCGATCCCGTTCATGGTCCGGTCGACGACCGCGTAGACCGAGGCACTCGTCCAGTTCTGCTCGAACAGGATGTCGTGGGCGGTACTGAGCGCATGCAGGCGCTTTTCGAAGGCTTCCACAAGGCCTCGCTCCGCCACCGGCCGGAGCGTCTGGGTGGCGATCGCCTGCACCATCGACAGCGTATTCTTCAGCCGATGGCTCATTTCCCTGTTGAGCATCTGCTGCTCCCGCTCGGCCTGAACCCGCGACATCGCGATCTGGATGCGATTGCCGAAGCTGCGGACGAAGGAAATCTCCTCCTCGATCCAGGGGTAAGGCTGGTCGTGATGTATGAAGGCAAGGAGCCTGAAGCGCCCGAGTTCGAAGATCGGCACGTTGACGAGCACACGGATGCCAAGCGCAAGAAGCGCCGGCGCGCTGTCGCGGGTGCGCGGGTCGGCGGCGACGTCGGTGATGACAACGGTTTCGCCGCGCTTCAGCTCATCGATGAACGCCCCGTAGTCCCGGAAGTGGTGCAGCCCGGCAAGGCTCTTGACGCCGGGCGCGCACCATTCGGGCGGTACCGACACCGTCTCATCCGCTACGTTGACGATGCCAAAACCGGCGCGCGTCGCGTCGAGCGCCCTGGCCATCAGGTCGCCGGCGGCGATCGCCATGGATTCCATGTCACTGAGGTCGCGCAGGCGGTCGCCGACATCGAGCAGGGCCTGCACCCGGGCGGCTTCCCGTTTGGCAGCGGTCACGTCCCTGACCGTGCCGATCATCTTGACCGGCCGGCCCTCCTCGTCATGGCGAAAGCTCGCATTGCGCGCGATCCAGCGCACGCCGTATCCCGGCACGCGAATGCGGTATTCGACGTCGAGCGGCGCATCCCCCTGCTGCCGCGACGTATCGTCGGAGGGGAGGCCCTTGTCCTGCGGCAGCACCATGTCCTCGAAGACCTTGGCGGGATAGGTCTCGGCGATGGGCACGTGGAAGATCCGGCAGAATTCCCGCGAGACGCGCATCATCGACGTGGCTATATCGATCTCGAATGTGCCGATCCGTCCTGCCTCCTGGGCCGCAAGGCTTGCATTGACGCTGGAGCGGATATTGGCGCTGATGGTCTTCTGGCGCCGGAAGAGGTCGTCCTTGCGCTGCAGGATCCGCCGCATCTCGAGAAGCGCGACGACCTGCCGGGCAAGCGCCTGCAGCGCCGCCTTCTGCCCCCCGTCGAGCCCCTGGGGCCGGGGCTGGATGTCGATGACGCAGAGAGTGCCGATCACCACCTCGTCCGGCGTGATCAGCGGCGCGCCGGCGTAGAAGCGGATATGCGGTTCGCCGGTGACGAGCGAGTTCGCGCGGGTGCGGTGGTCGAGCTGCAGGTCGGGAATGACCAGCACGTCGGAACTGCCGAGCGCATGAGCGCAGACGGACTGCGCGATCGGCGTTTCGCATGCCTCGAAACCGACGCGCGCCTTGAACCACTGCCGGTCCCTCTCGACCAGGCTGACGAGCGCCACGGGCGTGCCGCAGAGCGTGGAGGCGACAAGCACGATATCGTCGAACTCCGGCTCCGGCTCGGTGTCCATGATATTATAGGCATCGAGTGCTTCCAGCCGCTCAAGATGGATTTGTTCGTTCGGATCGGGATCGGCCAATGACGGTCTCGGAATTGAAGTTTTACGCGATATTGGCAGCTTTCGCCAAAAGACCAGAGAGACGCAATCAAATTTCACGACAGGCGGAAACCGCGTTGAAACCTCGAGCCCTTGTTGAAAACCGAAGGCTGGGACCGCCGGCCCCGTCGCGATCGCCTCGACCCGCAAGGGCCGGTCCGGACCATTTCTGTCGGGACGCGGGAATTCGAGGCCGCCCTCGCTCCGAAGGCGGTTGACGCCTCCGATCCCCCTGATAATTTGACCATGCAGTCAAAACTTGGTGCAATGACGCCGACCGGGAAATGGCCACCCGAAGAAACCGAATGGCCATGGAGAATGTCATGTCCAATCGCCTGAATACCACGCCCAACGACCTGCGGGCGTTCTGGATGCCGTTTACGGCAAACCGCCAGTTCAAGCAGGAACCACGCCTTTTCGTCGCCGCCAAGGATATGCATTACACGACCCATGACGGCCGCCAGGTGCTCGATGCCACCGCCGGCCTCTGGTGCGTGAATGCCGGCCACTGCCGCCCGAAAATCACCGAGGCGATCCGCGAACAGGCCGGCGAACTGGATTACGCGCCCGCCTTCCAGCTGGGCCATCCGAAGGCTTTCGAACTCGCCAACCGCCTCGTCGATATCGCGCCCGAAGGCATGAACCACGTTCTCTACACCAATTCCGGCTCGGAATCGGTTGAAACGGCGCTGAAGGTGGCACTTGCCTATCACCGCGTGAAGGGCAACGGCTCGCGCTTCCGCCTGATCGGCCGTGAGCGCGGTTATCACGGCGTCAATTTCGGCGGCATCTCCGTCGGCGGCATCGTCTCCAACCGAAAAATGTTCGGCACGCTTTTGACCGGCGTCGACCACCTGCCCCACACCCATCTGCCGGGCAAGAACGCCTTCACCAAGGGCGAGCCGGAACATGGCGGCGATCTGGCGACCGAGCTCGAGCGCATCGTCACCCTGCATGACGCCTCGACCGTCGCCGCCGTCATCGTCGAACCCGTCGCCGGCTCCACCGGCGTGCTGATCCCGCCGAAGGGCTATCTGCAGAAGCTGCGCGAGATCTGCACCAAGCACGGCATCCTGTTGATCTTCGACGAAGTCATTACCGGTTTCGGCCGCCTCGGCGCCCCGTTCGCCGCCCAGTATTTCGACGTCAAGCCGGACATCATCACCACCGCCAAGGGCCTCACCAACGGCGTGATCCCGATGGGCGCCGTCTTCGTGACCTCCGAGATCCACGACGCCTTCATGACCGGCCCTGAGCACATGATCGAGTTCATGCACGGCTATACCTATTCCGGCAACCCGATCGCGTCGGCTGCCGGCCTTGCGACGCTCGAAACCTACAAGGAAGAAGGCCTGTTCGACCGCGCCCGCGACATCGCCCCCTATTGGGAGGAAGGCCTGCATTCGCTCAAAGACCTGCCTAATGTCATCGACATCCGCAACCTCGGCCTGATCGGCGCGATCGAACTCGACCCGATCGCCGGCGAACCCACCAAGCGCGCCTTCACGGCCTTCCTGAAGGCCTACGAAAACGGCCTGCTGATCCGCACCACCGGCGACACGATTGCCATGTCTCCGCCGCTGATCGTCGAAAAGCATCATATCGACGAGATCTTTGGGAAATTGCGCGAGATTTTGACGAGCAATATCTGAGGCAGGCTATCGCATACGGAATGACGGAAAAGGCGGCTCTCGGGCCGCCTTTTTCTCTTCCCTCATTCCTGTGCTTGTCACAGGAATCCAGCCACCGCGCGTCTGCGCGGTGAAAAGAGTCTTTTGCGCTCAAGGACTTGAGCGCACTGGATCCCTGTGACAAGCACAGGGATGAGGAATGGAAGGTTACCACACCACCATCCGCAGGAACCCGGCGGATGGTGGCATTAGCCAAACCTCAGCCCTTGAAGAAAGCCAGCAGGTCCGCGTTGATCACGTCCGCATGGGTCGTCGCCATGCCATGCGGCAAACCTTCATAGACCTTCAGCGTCCCCTTCTTGAGCAGCTTGATGGCAAGGTGGGCCGAGTCGGCGATCGGGACGATCTGGTCGTCGTCGCCATGCATGACGAGAACCGGCACGTCGATCGCCTTCAGGTCTTCGGTGAAATCGGTTTCCGAAAACGCCTTGATGCAGTCATAGTGAGCCTTGGTGCCGCCCATCATGCCCTGCCGCCACCAATTGGCGATCACGCCTTCCGAAACGGTCGCGCCTTCCCGGTTGAAGCCGTAGAACGGGCCGGCCGGCACGTCGCGGAAGAACTGCGCCCGGTTGGCGGCGAGCGCTGCGCGAAAACCGTCGAAGACCTCGATCGGCAGGCCGCCCGGATTGTTTTCGGTCTTCAGCATGATCGGTGGCACGGCGCCCATCAGTACGGCCTTGGCCACCCGGCCGCCGCCGCCATACTGTGCAACGTAGCGGGCAACTTCGCCGCCGCCGGTCGAATGGCCGACATGGATGGCGTTCTTCAGGTCGAGATGGGCGGCGAGCTCGGCAACGTCGGCAGCATACGTATCCATTTCGTTGCCTGTCTCGGTCTGGCTCGAACGGCCGTGGCCGCGGCGGTCATGGGCAATGACGCGAAAACCCTGGTGCAGGAAAAACAGCATCTGGGCGTCCCAGTCGTCGGCCGAGAGCGGCCAACCGTGATGGAAGACAATCGGCTGGGCGTCCTTCGAACCCCAGTCCTTGTAGAAGATCTGCGTACCGTCCTTGGTGGTGATGAAATTGCTGGTCATGATTCTCGTGTCCTTTCGAAACTGCTTTTTCAATGACTGTGACATGAATGGTGGGCGCGGCAGTGGAAATGGCCGGCCTGACATTCATAGTACCGTTGCGTGTCGTTCCTTTGAACCGACCCTTCGGACTATCGCGATCTTCATACCTCGATATTTGTTATCGCGATAACGATATGAGTAACGACATTTTCCAATCCTGTCTACAAAAATATTTATCGCGATATCAAATTGTGCTATACGTCGCCACGAACCTGGAACAGCATCGGAGCAAGCATGCCCGCCTCCCCCCTTCCGCCGCTCGACGAGCAGCTCTGCTTTTCGCTCTATACGGCCCATATCGCCATCAATCGCGCCTATAAGCCGATGCTCGACGACATGGGCATCACTTATCCGCAATACCTCGTGCTAAGCGTGCTCGGCGAACAGGACGGCTCGACGATCGGCACGATCGCGGAAAGGCTCGGCCTGGAATCGAGCACCATCACCCCGCCCGTAAAGCGGCTCGAACAGGGCGGACTGCTGGAGCGCCGCCGTAGCAAGACCGACGAGCGCCAGGTGCATGTCTGGCTGACCGACACCGGCCGCGCCCTGATCGCGAAGAGCAAATGTCTGGGCGACACGCTGATGGAACGGTCTGGCATGGCGCCGAAGGAATTCCAGGCTTTCAACCATCAGGTCCGCGCCTTCCTCGGCGCCCTGGAGCGCAATGCCTGATTTCGCAGACGTCACTGAATTTGGCCGATCTCCGAAATTTTCGCGCATTTCTTGGTGAAAATCACAAAAATCCATCCCGTTTTGTTATCTTCTTGCGCAATCCCGGCGGAATTCATACAGAATTGGCGGCCGGTCGCCGAAAGCCAAACATGGCTCGGCACGGTATCGACCGTATCGCCTTCCCGTCCTTGGCACGACCGCGCCCGGCGCGACATCGAAGACGGAAGGCAGGGGATGCGGCGTTCACCGCGGGGCTGAAGCCCCCACCCAAGGAGACCAAGATGAACCTCAAGACGTTTCTGGGGGCAACAGCACTCGCCTCCCTGACTTTCGCTCCGCTTGCCCAGGCCGATATCGTCATCGGCCTGATCGCCCCGCTTACCGGCCCCGTCGCGGCCTATGGTGACCAGGTCAAGAACGGCGCCGAAACCGCGATTGCCGAAATCAACAAGAAGGGCGGCATTCTCGGCGAAAAGGTCGTCCTCAAGACCGCCGACGACGCCGCGGAACCCAAGCAGGGCGTTTCCGCCGCCAACCAGCTGGTCGGCGAAGGCATCCGCTTCGTGGTCGGCCCGGTGACGTCAGGCGTCGCCATGCCGGCCTCTGACGCGCTTGCCGAAAACGGCGTGCTGATGGTCACCCCGACCGCCACCACCCCGGCGCTCACCAGCCGCGGCCTCACCAACGTGTTCCGCACCTGCGGCCGTGACGACCAGCAGGCCGTGGTCGCTGCCAACTACGTCCTGAAGACCTTCAAGGACAAGAAGGTCGCGATCATCAACGACAAGGGCGCCTATGGCAAAGGCCTCGCCGACGCCTTCAAGGCTGCGCTGAACGCCGGCGGCGTCAAGGAAGTTCTCGACGACGCAGTCACGCCCGGCGACAAGGATTTCAGCGCGCTGACGACCCGCCTGAAGTCGCAGAATGTCGATGTGATCTATTTCGGCGGTTACCACCCGGAAGGCGGCCTGCTCGCCCGCCAGCTCGCCGATCTCGGCGTCAAGGCGACGATCATCGGCGGCGACGGCCTCTCGAACAGCGAGTTCTGGAACATCGGCACCAAGGCCGCGGCCGGCACGATCTTCACCAATGCCTCCGATGCGACCAAGAACCCGGATTCCAAGGCAGCCGCCGAAGCGCTCGCCGCCCGCAAAATCCCCGCCGAGGCCTTCACACTGAATGCCTATGCCGCCGTCGAAGTCATCAAGGCCGGTATCGAAAAGGCAAAGAGCGCCGAGGATACGGAAGCGGTCGCCGCGGCGATCAAGTCCGGCGAACCGATCGCCACCGCCATCGGCAAGCTCACCTATGGCGAGACGGGCGACCTCACCTCGCAGAGCTTCTCGCTCTTCAAGTGGCAGGACGGCAAGATCGTCGCCGCCGAGTGACATCCTTCAAATCGCTGACCGGCGGGCGCCTTCGGGCGCCCGCTTGTTTTGGCGAACCCGCCTAGATGCGTCGAAGCCGGCCCCGATAGTGAACGACCTTGCCAATCAGCGGCAGCGCGATCGGCACATCGAAGCAGAAATCACCACCCTCCGCCCATTCCCGCGCCTCGCTTTTCGGTGCAAGAACCAGCGGCATCGGAACCGAGAAGACCGACCACCGACGCATCGCCATCGTCAGCCCGGAAGCGTCCGACGGCAGATCGAAATAAAATCGCATCTGCCCGAAACGCTCGCAGACATGGCGCCCGCGCTGGCTGAGCTCGCTGCTGAAAACATGCCCGCCGAAATCACGCGTCCAGCGTTCGACGCCACGGTTTTCCGAGAAAGCGACATGCAGCGCATGCTCCCCTTCCGGCGGAAAACGCATGATTGCCGCGACGAGTCGCGCCGGAAGTGACCGCCCGCGCTCCACCGTGGCGGTGCCGGCCGCTCCGACATCTCCGAAAACACTATGCATTTCCCGCACCGGCCCCGGCAGCATATGAAACGCCTCGCCCATTGCCCGCAGATAGAGCGGCAGATAGGGGCTGCTCTCGATCTCCCGGTAGATCGCAAGCCGGTCGAATTGCGGGGTGAACGCTGCCAATGACAGCTCTCCCGCAGCCGGCCGGGCACCGGGAGCTACCGTCCCCTCCGCTATCGTATTCGCGATCAGCTGCGCCGCCATCGTCGGGATTTCCGGCCCGCAGCCGTCTTCGGCGATCAATGTCCAGCGCCGGCTTTCGCACGCACCGCCAAGTAAACCCTTGACCTCGATCGCCATTGCCGAACGATCCGTCCCGAACTGCGTGCTGAGCTTCTGCAGCGGCAGCAGCCAGCGGGCAAGCGGCCTGAGCGACGCGAACCATCCCCATTTCACCGGCCAGCTCAAAATCCAGAGCGTCAGCAGTTGAAACGAAAACTCCGGCCCGGCACGGAAGATGGTTGCCGGTCGGCCCGGCACCCTTGCCGGTACAAGATCATGATCCGGCACATCCGACAGCGCGACCAGCCGCGAAATGGGCGCCTTGCCGCGTATGCCATAGTGTACGCGCTTCAACCGATGCCAGCCGGTCTCCTGCCGCCAGCGCCGGCCTTGCCAGAGCCGCACGGGCTTGCCCACATAGCTGAGGATCGCTGCCGCAACGGACGAACCTGCCGCCGCACGGTTCGAGGCGCTGATCGACATTTCGACGGAGCGCACCTCCTCCATGTCTTGCGAAAGTTCATCAATAACGGCACCGGACATGGCAGGTACGCTGGAGGCACCGGCCATCGCCACGACGCCGCGGGCACGCGCCGTCTCATCCAGCGCCGAAATGCCGTTGACGAAATCCCGCGCATCGGCGAGATCGATGTAGTGGACCCCACAGGCGATGCAGGCCTGCGCCACCTGATAGCCGCTGCCCTGAAACGGCCCGGCTGCATCGATGAGTAGAAACGGCCGATGTTCCTCAAGGATCGGCCTCAGATCCCCATTCCGATCCGCCACGAGCGGCATCGCATTCGGCAGATCCTCCGCAAATCGCCTGGCGGCCTCGCCATTCCGGCCAGCCACCAGCACAATCCAACCATCAGCGGCGAGCCGCAGCGAAAGCCGGGCGCCGAAACCGCCATATCCGCCAAGAACGATGACCGTTTTCACAGCACGCGATCTGCATAATCCGCCGGCGGGACCCAGCAGGTCTCGCGCCGCCCAAAAATCCGATAGCGGTTGCGGGCAATCCAGAGATAGAGCGGATCGCGCAGGAAAGGCGGCACCAGCCTCAGAACGGCAAGCACCTTCCAGGGCCAGCCAAGCCCGGCATAGATCGCCAGCACCGCATCACTGTCGCGCAGCGCCTCGTCACCCTGCACCACGATCAGCGTTTCCGGATTGGCCGGATCGATGCCGAAGCGGCGATAGAGCGCAGCTCCCGTTTCGTTCTGCATCGAGGCGAGACGGAACCGCCGCGCCCGGTCGTAACGCAGCACGAACTGGGCGTTGGCCGAGCAGAGAATGCATTGCGCATCGAAAATGATAATCGGGCCGGAGAGGTCTTTGGCGCTCATGGCGCCACCTTATTCCGACAGATCAAAGCCAGGCAATCGATATCGGTTTGCAGACTTAACGTTGCTTCCTCACTCCACATGCACCGCCAGCGTCCGCTTCAACGTCTTCAGCACGACACTCGTCGTGAACTTGCGAATGTTCGGGTTCATCTCCATCATCCGGTCCGCCAGCACGTCGAAATGTTCGACGGACTGGACAAGGATCACCAGAGTGAAATCGCCCCGGCCTGACGTGCCCCAGGCCTCCTGCACTTCCGGCGTATCCGCCAGCCAGCGCAGGAAAGGCGGCATGAGCTCCGGCCGGTCGCGCTCCAGCTCCACCTCGACCAGCATGGAAACGGCCGTGCCGACCTTTTTGGGATCGACGATCGAAACGTCCCGCAGGATCACCTTGTCCTCGCGCAGCTTCTGCAGCCGCCGCTGTGCCGAGGATGGCGACAGGCCCACACGCTCGGCAAGCTCGTTCAGGGTAATGGTCGCATCCTGCTGCATGAGCTTGAGGATTTCACGGTCAGCTTTCGTCAATGCCATTGAGAGAATTTCCCGGCTATCAAACAAATTCCGGGAGATATTCCTGATTAGAAGCATAACTTCAGGAATCCTGCCGGTTTTTCGTTGGCATCTTAACGCCATGACACAGAACCAGCCACACCCTTCCGCCGACGGTATTCTCGCCGCTTCGAAAAGCATCGATCCCGTCTTCACCAACAGCCCGCTGATCGAGCAACAGACGGCCAACACCGTGCTCGGCCTTCGCCTCCTTGCGAAGGTGGAGACGCTCAATCCGATCCGATCCTTCAAGGGACGCGGCACCGATTGGTGGATGCGGAACGAACCGGCCGGCGACCATCCCGTCGTCTCCGCCTCCGCAGGCAATTTCGGCCAAGGGCTCGCCTATGCTGGCCGGGCGCAGGGCCGCAAGGTAGTGATCTTTTCCGCCACCACCGCCAATCCCGGCAAGATCGAAGCCATGCGCCGGCTCGGCGCCGAAGTGCGGCTGGAAGGTACCGATTTCGACGCCGCCAAGGCCGCCGCGCGTGCCTATGCGCAAGCGAATGGCTGCCCCTTTGTCGAAGACGGCGCCCTACGGACCATCGCCGAAGGCGCTGGCACGATCGCGCTGGAAATCACCGAGCACCTCTCCCGTGATGCCGTCGACCTCGACGCAATCCTCGTGCCGCTCGGCAATGGCGCCCTTCTGACCGGGATCGGCACCTGGATCCGCGCCAGGGCACCGAACTGCAAGGTCATCGGCGTAGTCGCCGCCAATGCGCCCGCCATGAAACAATCCTGGGAAACCAACCGGCTCATCTCCACGAAGACCGCAGCGACCGCAGCCGATGGCATCGCGGTTCGGGAATGCGTTCCCTACGCGCTGGACTGCATGAGGACGACGGTCGACGAGGTCTGGGAAGCCAGCGAGGCGGCAATCCGCCAGGCGCGGGATTTCTGCCGCATCCATTACGGCCTCGTCGTCGAGGAAGCCGGTGCCGCCGGCATTGCAGGTCTGCTGGAAAAAGGCGCGAACCTCAAAGGCCGAACTGTCGCCACCATCCTCTGCGGCGGCAATGTCCGCACGGATATCGCATGACATCTCACCTGCATCGATCACCTCTCCCCGTTTCCTCATGGAACGGCTAGGTTAGGCGATCGATTCAGCGCGAGGAGCCGCCATGACCACCCGCCTCGAAACCCTCATCGACCAGGGCACCGGCCGCCAACCCGCAGACATCGTGCTGAAGGGCGGAAAGTTCTTCGATCTCGTCACCGGCGAGCTCGTCGCCTCCGACATCGCCATCTGCGGCGACCGCATCGTCGGCACCTGCGGCGACTACACCGGCAAGACCGAGATCGACATCTCCGGCAGGATCGTCGTGCCCGGCTTCATCGACACGCATCTCCACATCGAGAGCTCGCTGGTCACCCCGCACGAATTCGACCGCTGCGTCCTGCCCTACGGCGTCACCACGGCGATCTGCGACCCGCACGAGATCGCCAACGTGCTCGGCACGCAAGGCATCCAGTTCTTCCTGGATTCTTCGCTGGAAACGATCATGGACATCCGCGTCCAGCTCTCCTCCTGCGTGCCCGCCACGCATCTGGAGACGTCCGGCGCCGATCTGCCGATCGAAAAGCTGCTGCCCTTCCGCGACCATCCGAAGGTCATCGGCCTTGCCGAATTCATGAACTTCCCGGGCGTCATTTATAAGGACCCGATCTGCCTCGCCAAGCTCGACGCCTTCTACGGCGACCATATCGACGGCCACGCACCGCTGCTGCGGGGCAACGATCTGAACGGCTACCTCGCAGCCGGCATCCGCACCGAGCACGAATGCACCACCGCCGAGGAGGCGCTCGAAAAGATCCGCAAGGGCATGCATATCCTGGTGCGCGAAGGCTCGGTCTCCAAGGACCTCCACGCCCTGATGCCGCTCCTCACGGAGCGGCTCTCGCCCTATCTGGCGCTCTGCACCGACGACCGCAACCCGCTCGACATCGCCGAGCAGGGCCATCTCGACTACATGATCCGCACCGCCATCGCCCATGGCGTCGAGCCGATCGCGGTCTACCGCGCCGCCTCGATTTCCGCCGCAAGGGCCTTCGCCCTCCGCGACCGCGGCCTCGTCGCCCCCGGCTGGCGCGCCGATCTCGTCGTTATCGACAGCCTCCAAAACTGCAGGGCCGAGATGGTCTTCTCCGCAGGCCGCAAGGTGACTGACGAACTCTTCGCCACCCGCAAACCGGTCGCCCCGGTCGGCCTCGACAGCGTCAAGGCGCGTCCCGTCCAGGCCATGCATTTCGGCGTGCCGGTGAGCGAGGACGAGACACCCGTCATCGGCGTGATGCCCGGAAAAATCATCACCGAACATCGCCGCTTCCGCCTGCCCTCGGCAGGCAACCAGACCGGCGTCGATCTCGACCGCGACATCATCAAGGTCGCGGTCATCGAGCGCCATGGCAAGAACGGCAACCATGCCAATGGTTTCGTTCAGGGTTTCGGATTGAAGAAGGGCGCGATCGCGTCGACGGTCGGGCATGACAGCCACAATATCTGCGTCGTCGGCGTCAGAGAGGACGACATGGCGATGGCCGCCAATCGCTTAAGCGAAATCCATGGCGGCTTCGTGGTGGTGGAAGATGGAAAAGTCACCGGCGAAATCGCCCTCCCCGTCGCCGGCCTGATGAGCCTCGAACCGTATGAAACGGTTCGCGATACCCTCCACCACCTCCGCCAGGCCGCCTATGCGCTCGGCACCACGCTCCAGGAACCCTTCCTCCAGGTCGCCTTCCTGCCGTTGCCCGTCATTCCGCACCTGAAGATTTCCGACAAGGGCATGGTGGATGTGGACAGGTTTGCGCTGATCGGGTGAGGTTTGCGCCTTCGCGTCCGGTCCTCTTCCTCATTCCTGTGCTCGTCACAGGAATCCAGTGACCCGATGTCTATCGGGTCGAAAGACCCCTTCAGCCCAAGGACTTGGGCTGGCTGGATTCCTGTGACAAGCACAGGAATGAGGGAGAAAATACACTCCTGCCCGTCAAAGCCACTCGCTTCAACAGCCGTGTTCTGTCTGCTATTATCGGGCTCGTCATCGACAATCGTTCTCTGATCAAGCGCGCATGGCGTGAGTATTTCGGCACCTGAGGTGAAATTCGAAGGGCGCGGCGACAGGACGGTGAAACGTCCTGCCGCATAAATCCTGTCAGGATCGTTCATGACAAAGCTGGAGCAGATCGAGAAAGCCGTTGCCCAACTGGACCGACAGGAACTGGAAGCATTCTCGCTCTGGTTCGAAGAGCTTCAGGTTGAACGCTGGGATCGCCAGATCGAGAAGGACGATGCGGAAGGCAAATTCGACCGTCTGGCAGAGGATGCCTTGACAGAGTTCCGTGCGGGCAAGACACGGTCGCTTTGAGTGGGCGCCGCCTCCCCTTACCGCCGCCTCAGCACCATCCCCGCATGATAGAGCACCCCATCGCGGAAATCGCCGTCGGCGGTAAAGCCTGTGTCGTCCTTGTAGTCGATATGATTGCCGGTCACCCAGTAGCGGCCCTCATAGGCCTTTTCGCGGGTGCCTCGCGCTTCGACATAGCGGCCGTTCGGCAGCAGTTCGTGGCGGATGTGGTTGTCCTCGGTCACCCACATTCCGGCATAGGGATGTTCAGCCATGGTTTTCTCCTCTTGTCTGATGTCGTGTGCAAACGCCGCAAATGTCGCGACGACGGTGAAAGCCGCGGCAAAGGCGGCAAACGCGAGCGGGGCTCGCAAATCCGAGGGGATGCGGAAAAGCCGGTCAGCCATTGAGATATTCCCTCCTGAGCATCCGTTCGCGGCGGCGTCTTTCCGTGCCGCGGGAACGTCGGAGGAAGCCACCGGCAAAATCGGCGGCCCAATGGAAGGGGCTTTCAAGTAAGCGCTGGAAGTTGCTCATCACCATCTCCATTTGCGTCCGGGCTGGTTCGATCGGACGAGCCGAATATGGTGGAAAGCAGCGGGCAAGCGGTAGACCAGTCCTCCGGCATGATTGCACAATCCTCCGAAGCTCAATTGAAATGGCCGGCAACGCCACCATATGATGCCCGCACAAAACCGCGAACGCCCTGTGTCCCAAGACATTCGAACCTCCGCACGAGGCCCAAGATGGACAAACTCGATCAACTTGCTCAACTGATTGCACAAAGCACCGACGGTGACGGCGTGTTCGAAACCGCGATCCCGCGCCTGGCGGCGATCCGCATGTCGAAGCCGACCGAGCCGCTGCACGCCATCCACCAGCCGGCGGTGTGCATCATCGCGCAAGGGGCAAAACAGGTCATGCTGGCGGACGAGATCTTTCGCTACAGCCCCGGGCAGTATCTGGTCGTCTCGGTCGACATGCCCGTCACCGGTCAGGTCATCGAGGCGACGGAGCAACAGCCCTATCTCTGCCTGCGCCTCGATCTCGACCTGAAGCTGCTCAGCGAAATGCTGGTGGAGATGCCGGCGGCGCCAGGTGTCCCGACCATGCGCAAGAAATGCATCGGCCTCAGTCACACCACGCCAGAGTTCCTGGATGCCGCACTCCGCCTCGCCCAGCTTCTCGATAAGCCCGACGAGATCGCCTATCTTGCGCCGCTGGTCGAGCGGGAACTGATGTTCCGCCTGCTGCGCGGCGACCAGGCCGAGATGATCCGCCAGGTTCTCGCGCCTGAAAACCGGCTGCAGCAGGTCAACCGGGCAATCTCCTGGATCCGCCAGAATTTTTCCGCCCCCTTCTCGATCGAGCAGGTCGCGGTCGAGGCGCGCATGAGCACATCGTCGCTACACCAGCATTTTCGCGAGGTGACGGCGATGAGCCCGCTGCAGTACCAGAAGCAGTTACGCTTGCAGGAAGCCCGACGCCTCATCCTCGGCAAGGCCATGGATGCCGCCACCGCCGCCCATCAGGTCGGCTACGACAGCCCCTCGCAGTTCAGCCGCGAATACCGCCGCCTGTTCGGCGCTCCACCGATCCAGGATATCACCCGGCTCAGAAGCGAACCCTCCCGCTACGCCGAGGCCTGAACCGCCCAATTCTCCCTTCCCGAAAATATTCAACCGATCGGTTGACAATAAAAACGCATGCGCGCATATTCAACCACATGGTTGAATTACAAGCACATCCGATCGATACGGTCTTCCACGCCCTTAGCGACGGCACGCGCCGCCGCATGCTCCGTGAGTTGGCGCAGGGCGAGCGCACGGTCAGCCAGCTGGCCGAGCCGCACGACATGTCGCTCGCGGCGGCCTCGAAACACATCAAGGTGCTGGAAGGCGCCGGACTGATCCGCCGCGAGATCCAAGGCCGCACCCATCTCTGCCGCCTCGAACCCGGCCCGCTCGCGACGGCCCATGAATGGCTGACATTCTATGAACGCTTCTGGACCAGCAGGCTCGATATCCTGGAACGCCTTCTCCGAGAGGAGGACGCTCAAAAGAGCGCCCGGGACGAAATCCGGAAGAGCCCGCTGAAATCCCCTGCCCCACGGAAGTCTGAAACTGAACCTGAAACGGGAGAAGACCAATGAACGATATGACATCGTTGAACAAATACGGCGCTGTGGCCGAACCTTTCACCTTCACCATCCAGCGCCGGTTGCCAGGCCCCATCGAGAGAATCTGGGCCTACCTCACCGACAGCGATCTGCGCCGCCAGTGGCTCGCATCGGGCATCATACCGGCACAGGCAGGCAGTTCCTTCGAGCTCACCTGGCGCAACGACGAACTGACCGGCTCGGCCGAAGGCAGGCCGGAAGGCTTTCCCGCCGAACACAGTATTCAAAGCGAAGTGATCGCCTTCGAGCCTCCGCATCGCCTCGTCTTCTCCTGGCCGCCGCGCGGCGAGGTCAGCTTTGAACTACAGCCGGCCGGCAGCGAAATCCTGCTCACCGTCACGCATCGGCGGATCTCCGATCGCCGCAACATGGTTATGGTCGGCGCCGGCTGGCACATGCATCTCGACATCCTGGTTGCCCGGGCGACCGGCGCCAAGCCTGAACCGTTCTGGGAAGGCTGGAGCCGCCTCAAGGAAGAATACGACCGCCGCATCCCGGCCTGAAGCACCGTTGTCGCCTCCGCCCATGGTCCCGAGACGCCTCGGCCCCTGGGCGGAAGTCTCAGCCGAACCCTTCCATCCTCGGTTGGGCACCCCAAGGAGACAAGATATGAGCACCCCCTTTACGGGCGGATGCGCCTGCGGCGCACTTCGTTATGAAATCTCCGCCGAACCGGCGGTCATGGTCGACTGCCAGTGCCGCCAGTGCCAGCGCGAAAGCGGCACCGGGCACGCCTCCCACCTCACCTTCCCAAGCGCTGCCGTCAAGGTCGAGGGCAAGGCGACCCATTGGGAGGCGACCGGCGACGGCGGTACCGTCAAAAGGCGGGCCTTCTGCCCCACCTGCGGTTCGCCGGTCTACATGACATTCCCCGCCATGCCGGACTATTTCGTCATCCGCGCCGGCAGCCTTGACGATCCGAGCCGGTACAAGCCGCAATTCGTGACCTGGCACGCCGCCGGCCACGCCTGGGACCGTCTCGATCCGGCTCTGCCGAAATTCGAGAATATGCCGCCGGCTTGAAAAACCTTCACACCCGGGCGCAGAACACGTCGAGCGCGTCGAGCTTCACCACGCCCTTTTCGAGCCGCGACACGAAACCCGGCAGGTTAACCGGCAGGATTTCGCCGAGCCGTTTCGGCAGGGTGAAATCCTGTGTTCCCCGGGTCAGGTTGAAGATGAACAGCAGCTTTTCGCCGCCCTTTTCGCGCACGAAGGCGAGCAGGTCCTGGTTGGTGTCGAGGAAGGTCATGTCGCCATCGACGAGAGGCGGATGCGCCTTGCGGAAGGCGAGTGCCGCCCGGTAGTGGTGCAGCACCGAATCCGGGAGCCCCTCCTGCGCATCGACGGCTCGCGCCGCATGTTCGCCCGGAACCGGCAGCCAGGTCTTCGAACCCGTGGTGAAACCGGCATGCGGTTCGCTTGCCTCCCACACCATCGGCGTCCGGCATCCGTCGCGGCCCTTGAAGGCCGGCCAGAAGCGGATGCCGTAGGGGTCGCGCAGATCCTCGAAGGTGAGTTCCGCCTCTGTCAGCCCCAGTTCCTCGCCCTGATAGAGGCAGATCGAGCCGCGCAGGACCGAAAGCAGCGTGATCGACAGTTTTGCAACCCGCTCCTGTTCGGCAGGAGACTCGGCGAAACGGGTCACATGGCGCACCACGTCATGGTTGGAAAAGGCCCAGCAAACCCAGCCATTGCTGACGGTATCGGCAACCGTCGTCATCACCTTGCGGATATAGGCGGCATCGAAGGCGGGGCCGAGGAAATCGAAGGTGTAGCACATGTGCAGCTTGTCGTTGCCGGTCGTGTAGAGCGCCAGCGTCGAAAGCGAACGCGGACCATCGCCGACTTCGCCGACGGTCGCACGGCCTTCGTAGCTGTCGAGCAGCGCCCTCAGCCGCTTCAGGAAGTCGATATTTTCCGGCTGCGTCTTGTCGTAGAGGTGGTTCTGCATGGAATAGGGATTGGTGTCCGTCTCCATGCCCGCCCCGTCGGTGTCGTAGACCATCGGCGGGTTGTTGCGCAGCTGCTTGTCGTGGAAATAGTAGTTGACCGTATCGAGCCGGAACCCGTGCACGCCGCGGTCCAGCCAGAAGCGCACCGTGTCCAGCATGGCGGTCTGGACCTCCGGATTGTGGAAATTGAGATCCGGCTGGGCGATCAGGAAGTTGTGCATGTAATATTGCTTGCGAACCCCGTCCCATTCCCAGCCCGGCCCGCCGAAGATGGACAGCCAGTTGGTCGGCGCCGTGCCGTCCGGTTTCGGGTCCGCCCAGACATACCAGTCGGCCTTGGGATTGGTGCGGCTGGAACGGCTTTCGACGAACCACGGATGGCGGTCGGACGTGTGGGAAATCACCTGGTCGATGATCACCTTCAATCCCAGGCGTTCCGCCTCGGCCATCATCTCGTCGAAGTCGGTGAGCGTGCCGAACATCGGGTCGACATTGCAGTAGTCGGAGACGTCATAGCCCATATCGGCCATCGGCGAAGTGAAGAAAGGCGAGAGCCAGATCGCGTCGACACCGAGCGAGGCGACATGCGGCAGGCGTGCGGTAATGCCCTTGATGTCGCCGATCCCGTCGCCGGTCGAGTCCTGAAAGGAGCGCGGATAGATCTGGTAGATCACCGCGCCGCGCCACCAGTTTGCATCGACTGCCTTCACCGCCTGCGTCGCCATATTCCGACTCTCCTTCCTCAAATGTTCCAGCCGAACCTAGAGCCATGGCGGTAAAAGACAACGCAAAAGCGGCGCGGACACACTCTTGTCATGAGGCGAACTTCGGCCTATGCGACAAGACCAAGTACGATAGGCGATAGCGGCTGTTGTTGTGGTCTGAGGACGCCCGCCATCCTCATCCCTGTGCTTGTCACAGGGATCCAGCAGCGCCGCGTCTGCGGCGCGATAGACTCTTTTCAGCCCAAGGACTTGGGCTGGCTGGATTCCTGTGACAAGCACAGGAATGAGGATATGTTCCGACCTGCCAACGAGGCTACCTCGTAAAGCTGTGAATATCCGGAGGGACGGGAATTGGGCGGAAAACTTCTTTCGATCGGCGAGTGCATGGTGGAGTTGTCGCAGGCGGGCGAAGGCCTGCTGCGCAAGGGCTTTGCCGGCGATACGTTCAACACCGCCTGGTATGCGCGCGCCTGCCTGCCGGCCGAATGGTCGGTGGATTATTTCACCGCGGTCGGCGACGATCCCCTGTCGACCGAAATGCTGTCGATGATGAGGGATGCCGGCATCGGCACGAGCTTCATCCGCCGCATCGAAGGCAAGACGCCCGGCCTCTACCTGATCACGCTGAAGAACGGCGAACGCACCTTCAGCTACTGGCGCGACACCGCCGCCGCCAGGAAGCTCGCCGACGGCGCCGACCATCTGCGCGCGGCAATCGAAGCCGCCGACATTCTCTATTTCTCCGGCATCACGCTGGGCATCCTGAGCCCCGAAGCGGTCGAGACGCTGCTGTCGGAACTGCGCCGTGCCAAGGCCTCCGGCAAGACGGTCGCCTTCGACCCGAACATCCGCCCCCGCCTCTGGCCGAACAGGGATTATATGCTCAAAACGATCGAGGCCGGCGCCCGGGCAGCCTCCCTCGTCCTGCCGAGCTTCGACGACGAGACCACCCATTTCGGCGATGCGACCGTCGCAGACACTATCGCCCGCTACCACGCGCTCGGCGTCGAGAACGTGGTGGTCAAGAACGGCGCGGATGGCGCGACGCTGAGCTTCGCCGGCGCCGCCCCCGTCCACGTCCCTTCGGTCAGGGCAGCCCAGCTCGTCGATACGACCAGCGCCGGCGACAGCTTCAACGGCGCCTTCCTCTCCCGCCTCGTCCGCGGCACCCCGCCGGCGCAGGCCGCCGCCTATGGCGCCTCGGTCGCCTCGGTCGTCATCGGCCACCACGGCGCGCTGATCAGCCCGGCGCTGCTGCCGGGATAAACCGCCGCCGGACGTATCTGGACACGACGGACAAGGACGCCGAGATCGACGCCCTTTGTCCGCTTGTTTTTGGGCGGCGCGTCATACATCAATTTTCAGTCATTATCTGAAAGAGTTGGGGCGGCTTACGATTGCTCCCAACGAGGAAATGAAAATGCGTATCGCTCTTGCCTTCCTGACCGTCCTCTCCCTATCCCAGGCTGCGTACTCAGCCCCGATCGACGCCCTGACCAAGGCGGAGGAAAAGACTTATGAGGCATGGGGAAAGCTCGGTCTGACGGAGCGCCTGGTGACCTTCGTCACCGCGCCCTCCACCGGCTACGGCATCTACCAGGAAAAGCAGTCCAGCATTTTCAAGCAGGGTGAAAAGGTCATCACCTATGTCGAACCGATCGGATTTGGCTGGAAAGAGCTTCCGCACGACATGTACGAACTCAACTTCGTGTCGGACCTGAAGATCAAGGCGGCGAACGGCGACGTCATACTCGACAAGAAGGCCTTCTCCACCAATGTTCTGCAGAGCCACAACGCCAACATGGAATTCTCCATGGACTTCACCCTGACGTTGACGGGCGCGCCGGCCGGCAAATATACCCTAACCTATACGATCCACGACATGAGCGGCGACCAGACCTCCACATTCGACCAGGAATTCACCATCGCCGCGGATTAACCGCTCCCGGCGTCGGCGGCCTCGCTCGGAGGTCAGCCGGCGACCCGGAACGACACCGGAAACCCCCGCATCACCGAATTGGCGACCGTGCAGACGCTTCTGGCCCGTTCGATCAGTGCCCTGGTGTCGGAGCCATCGCCCGAGGTGCAGATGACGTCGAGCTCCGCACCCACGGCCACCAGCGGCGTGCCGTCGAGCTCCAGCGTGACGCTGACCGCGATATCCTCGATGTCGATATTCATCTCGTGCGCCGCGTATCTCAGATCGTTGCAGAAGCATCCGCCGATCGCAAGCGCCAAGAGCTGCCCGCCATTGAACCCGAGATTGCGCCCGCCAGCCTTCCCCTCCGGCCGGTCGACGACAATCGTATGGCTGCCGGCCCACCCCAGCGCCGCCTCGGTTCCGGCCACGTTGCGAAGCTCGACGGTCGACGAGATCATAGGCAGTCCTCCTTGGCCGATCGATGATCCCATCGATCTGACATCTGTTCAACTGCCCCCGGCACGCTCCCTTCATCAGCCTGTAACAAACTTTTCCGATAGAGGGCCGACAACGCTCCGTCACGCGCGAGTCGTGGATGGATCGGCAACCGGGTTCGGCCTTCCATGACAAGAATAACCATCGTGACGGATGCCTGGTACCCTCAGGTGAACGGCGTCGTCCGTTCGATCGAGAATACCAATCGGGAACTTGCCCAGATGGGCGTCGACGTGACGATGGTGACGCCGCAGGATTTCACCAGCGTTCCCTGCCCCACCTATCCGGAAATCCGCCTCTCGGTCGCCACCTACTGGCAGATCGCCAGCGCCATCCAGGCGTCGATGCCGACCGCCGTGCATATCGCAACCGAGGGCCCGCTCGGGCTGCTTGCCCGCCGCTGGTGCCTCAAGAACCACATCCCGTTCTCGACCAGCTACCACACCCGCTTTCCGGAATATGTGTCGGCGCGCTTCCCCATCCCGGTCCGCTGGCTGCATGGCTTCGTGCGCTGGTTCCACAATGCCGGCAACGGCTGCATGGTGGCGACCGCCAGCCTCGAACGCGAGCTCTCGAAGCTCGGCTTGAAAAACCTCTTGCGCTGGAGCCGCGGCATCGACCAGACCATGTTCCACCCGATGGATCTCGACGAGCGGCCCTTCGACCTGCCGCGCCCGATCTTCATGACCGTCGGCCGCGTCGCGGTGGAAAAAAACCTGCCCGCCTTCCTCGATCTCGACCTGCCCGGCTCCAAGGTCGTGGTCGGCGACGGCCCGGCCCGCGCCGATCTCCAGAGACGTTATCCGAACGTGCTCTTCACCGGCATGAAGACCGGCGAGGACCTCGCCCGCGCCTATGCCCAGGCGGACGTCTTCGTCTTCCCGTCTAAGACCGACACGTTCGGCAACACGATCCTTGAGGCGCTGGCGAGCGGCGTCCCCGTCGCCGCCTACCCGGTCACCGGCCCGATCGACATCATCGAGGAAGGATCGGGCGCAGGCGCACTCAACGAAGACCTCCGTGTGGCCTGCCTTGCCGCGCTGAACTGCTCGCGCGAAAACGCCCGGACACTTGCCCGCAACTTCACCTGGGAAGCGGCGTCGAAGCAGTTTTTGAACAATGTGATGATTGCGCAAGGGCGGCCGAAGCTGCCGGCACCACGTGGTGGAATTCGGCCTTCGACGGTGTAGCGTCGGAGCCAAGCTCTGCCCCTCATCCGGCTGCCGCCACCTTCTCCCCGTTCTGACGGGGAGAAGGACGCAAGACGCACGCTCCCTATTCCCCAGGAAGAGCGCCCAGAGCGAGACGCCATTTACAGCGATGAGAGAGGCGAAAACGGCGCGGCATATCCCTTCGCCCCGCAAGCGGGGAGAAGGTGGCGGCAGCCGGATGAGGGGCCGCACCAGGCAAGCAGCCAAACGAGGGCCGCAAACCCCTACCGCTTCTTCTTGCGCCCCTCGAACGGGTTCTCACCCGCCTTGAAATGCATGCGGATCGGCACGCCCGGGATATCGAAATCGGCGCGCAAACCGTTGATCAGGTAGCGGATATAACTTTCCGGCAGCGCGTCCGGCCGGGTGCAGGACACCATGAAGGCCGGCGGGCGGGCTTTCACCTGGGTCATGTATTTGAGCTTCAGGCGGCGGCCGGAGACGGCCGGTGGCGGGTGCTGGGTCTGCACGCCGTCGAGCCAGCGGTTGAGCCTGGCCGTCGAGATGCGCTTGTTCCACACCTTGTCCGTGTCGATGATGCTCTGCATCAGCTTGTCGAGCCCGTAGCCCGTCTGGCCGGAAATGGGCACGGCGCGAAGCCCCCGCGCCTGCGGCAACAGTCGCTCGGTCTTTTCGCGCAGATCCGCGAGCACCGCCTGGGTGTCCTCGACGAGGTCCCACTTGTTGAAGGCGAGCACCGCGGCCCGGCCTTCGCGCAGCACCAAGTCGACGAGCTGCAGGTCCTGTTTTTCGAACGGAATGGTCGCGTCGAAAACGATCACCACCGCTTCGGCGAACCGGATCGAGCGCAGCGCATCCGCAACCGAGAGCTTTTCGAGCTTCTCCTGGACGCGGGCCTTCTTGCGCATGCCGGCGGTGTCGAACATCTTGATGGTGCGGCCGCGCCATTCCCATTCGACCGAAATGCTGTCGCGGGTAATGCCCGCTTCCGGTCCGGTCAACAGCCGGTCCTCGCCGAGAAACCGGTTGATCAGCGTCGACTTGCCGGCATTCGGGCGGCCGATAATGGCGACGCGCAGCGGCTTGGTCTCGTCGTATTCCGGCTCGGCCTCGTCCTCATCCGCAAAATCGGAATCGCGGACGTCGATATTGGTCTCCGCCTCATCGACCTCTTCTGGAAACGCCCGCTCCTCGCCGAGCGCCTCGACGATCGCGTCGCGCAGGTCGATCATGCCCTGGCCGTGCTCGGCGGAGATCGGCACCGGTTCGCCCAAGCCCAGCGTGTAGGCGTCATAGAAACCGGCGTCGGAACCACGCGCTTCCGACTTGTTGGCGACCAGCACGACCGGCTTGCCGCTGCGGCGCAGGAGCTCGCCGAACGTCTTGTCGAGCGGCGTCAGGCCCGACTTCGCATCGACCACGAACAGCGTCAGGTCGGCGTCGTCGACCGCGGCCTCGGTCTGGGCGCGCATCCGGCCTTCGAGCGTCTCCGGCCCCGCCTCTTCGAGGCCGGCGGTATCGATGATCGTGAATTTCAGGTCGATAAGCTTCGCGTCGCCCGGTCGGCGGTCACGGGTGACGCCCGGCGTGTCGTCGACAAGCGCCAGCTTCTTTCCAACCAGGCGATTGAAAAGCGTGGACTTGCCGACATTCGGGCGTCCGACGATGGCGACGGTGAAGCTCATTCTGTATCCTTAAAGCCCTGGGCGAAAACCGTCAGGGCGCCTTGCCGGAAGAGGTGATGTTGTCGAGCATGATCTGCGCGCGGTTGGCGACGTTGCGCGGCGCAGAGGCATCATTGGCGATCTGCTGGAACCATTCCTTGGCCTGCGCGATATTGCCGGCCTTGTAGGCGGCAAGACCAAGCGCCTCGCGGGCGGAATTGGCAAGCGGATTGGCGGGCACCGCCATCGGCTGCACTTCGGCGGCCACCTGTTCGTAGGTGCCGTTGTCGATCAGCAGCCAGGCGGCGCGCATCCGGGCGAGGTCGCGCATCGACTGCGGCGCCTTGGCATCCTTGCCGACAGCCGAGAAGGTGGCGATCGCGCCGGCCGTGTCGCCCTTGGACTGCTGCACCGAGCCGGCACGCAGCTTGGCGAGCACGGGATAGGCACCGGTTCCATCCTTTTCGAGCGCTTCGAAGGCGGCGAGCGCCTCGTCGTTCTTGTTGTCCGAGGCAAGCTTCAAAGCCGCCAGGAAACGGTCGCCGGATTGCGAGGAATTATGCGTGTCCCAGTATTCGTAACCGCGATAGGCGGCCGTACCGACGACGATCAGCACAGCAACCGCGATCACGACCCTGCCGTAACGCTGCCATGCACCCCTGAACTGATCGGAGCGAAGTTCCTCGTTCACTTCGCGAATAAAACTGTCGTCGTCCTGCGCCATCAAAGTCTCCGGCCCAACCGGCCCATCATGCGGAAAAGCGCCTTCTAGCCTATTTTCCCGGAGATGTAAGGCCCCCCTTAACGCCTGTCGCGCAAAAGTGGCCGCCGGTTTTGCAAAGGCGGCAAGCGCATAACGAAAAACATACCCCGTGAACGCTGTTTGGCGGCCTTCCGGCGGGAATTCGCACTTAAACCCAACCGCTCAAAGCTTTGCCTTATTCAGCGGCCACAAAGCCGGCTGCCCTTTGCCATGATTCAGGTGCCTGATGCGTTCGCTTGCCCTTTCCCTCGCCCTCTGTCTTCTCGCCGCCCCTGTCGCGGCGGATGCCGCGGACAAGCCGAAACAGTTGCTGATAGTCTCCTTCGACGGCGCCGGCGCCAACAATCTCTGGCAGCGCAGCCGCGATCTCGCCCGGCGCACCAATGCCCATTTCACCTATTTCCTCTCCTGCACGCTGGTGATCGAGCGCGCCAACGCCAAAAGCTATCAGGGGCCGAACGAGAAGCCGGGCAAATCGAATATCGGATTTGCCCAGACGGCGGCCGAGGCTCGCGAAAGGCTCGGTCACATCTGGCAGGCGCATCTGGAGGGCCACGATCTTTCCAGCCATACCTGCGGCCATTTCGACGGAAAGGATTGGACGGCCGCCGATTGGACCGCCGAGTTCAACACCTTTCGCGATGTGCTGACCAATGCCTGGAAGACGTCAGGCGCCGCATCGCAGGAGCCCGCCGGCTGGAAGGATTTCGTCGCGACCGGTATCACCGGCTTCCGCGCGCCCTATTTTTCCGTCAGTCCCGGCCTGGTCGAAGCCGAAAGGCGGGCAGGCATCCGCTATGACGCCAGCCTCGTCACCAAGGGACCGATGATGCCGGAGGAAAAGGCCGGCCTCATCCGCTTCGGCCTGCCGCTTATCCCGGAAGGCCCGTCCAACCGGCCGATCATCGCCATGGACTACAACCTCTTCATCCGCCATTCCGGCGGCATCGACAATCCGAGCAGTTCCGCCGAATTCGAGGACCGCGCCTACTCCGCCTTCAAGGCCGCCTTCGACAAGGAATATGACGGCGACCGCATCCCCCTCCAGATCGGCCTGCATTTCGTCGAGATGAACGGCGGCGCCTATTGGAGGGCGATGGAACGGCTGGTCACCGAAGTCTGCGCGACAGAGGACGTTGCCTGCGTCAGTTATTCGGAGGCGATCAGGCTGATCCGCGAACGCGAGAAACCGCGGGTGGCGTCGGGGCTGTAAAGTTTCGATTGACCTGGGAGTTTTGCGTAAAAACCCCTCCCGGCCTGCCGGCCACCCTCCCCACAAGGGGGAGGGATATATGCGGCACGCTCGCCGCTCCAAAAACGTACCCCCTATCATTCACCGAAACGATCACCACGATGATCGTGGGGAAGATGGAGTGCGGTGACATGCGCTATTTGGCGCCGACATCGCCGCGGGTCTCCCTCCCCCTTGTGGGGAGGGTGGCCGGCAGGCCGGGAGGGGTCTTTGCCGGGGACGATTTCCCCCACCCACAAAAAACGCCCCAACCTCATCAACCCCTTACCAGCATTCACGTCCCCTTCCATCCCCGGCGATCCGAAGCCGCTCCATAATCGCCCCCGTCATCGGATGGGAAACCGGGTTCGCGAACCGGCATTCTCCATCAAGGGTTTTCGGACCCCGGTTTCCGATGATGGCTGTCGAACGTGGTCGAACGGGAACTGACAAAACCCGGAAGCTGCAAGAACCAGTCGGGGCAGGCAAAACCAACTACCTCCCGCATACCCGATACCGCCTGCCCCTTCCCAAAAACAGAACCGCGCCGGACAAGACGCCCGGCGCGGCCAAAACTGCTGTTCCAACCTGTTGACGAAATCAGTATGGGCGGTCGGCCGCAAGTTCGCCGGCTTCGGCTTCCCGCTCCAGGTAGTGCTGGTCGATGGTCGGCAGCGGCTGATCGTCGATGGCCGCTTCGAAGGCCTTGAGGCGCTTGTGAATGGAGAGCAGTTCGATGATCGTCGTCCAGGAATTGACCAGATACTGAAACGAGTTGCTCACCTGGCCGAAGGCGGTGGCGATCTGCTGATAGATACCATAGGTGATCTTGCCCGCGACGATCGTCGGCACCAGCATCAGCAGCAGGAACACGGCGTCGGCCTGGATGTAGAAATAACGCGCCACGTTGAAATAGAGATAGTGGAAGTACATGCGGAAATAGTTCCTCCGCACGTTGCTGTAGAGCTCCCGGATGGTCGCCGGCTGGGCGCGGTCGGCATGGTCCTCGCCATAGACCAGTTCCTTGCGGTAGGCTGCCTCCACGCGCTGGTTGCGGAAGTTCAGCCCCGGCAGCTTGACCCCGACGGTCGCCAGAAGGACCGTGCCGAAGGCCGACCAGAAGATCGCCAGCCAGAACAGCGCATGCGGTACCTCACCGATCAGCGGCAATTCGGAAACGTAGCCCGACAGCGCGAACAGGATCGGCAGGAAAACGACCAGCGTCATCACCGCATTGATCAGGTTGATGCCGAGGCCCTCGAGCGTTGCGGAAAACCGCATCGTATCTTCCTGGACACGCTGGGACGCGCCTTCGATATGGCGCAGCTTTTCCCACTTCGACATGTAGAAGTCGTTCATCGCCGTGCGCCAGCGGAAGATGTAGTGGCTGGTGAAAAAGTCCGTCAGGATCGAGACGGCCATGCTGAGGAAGACGATCTGGGCGAAGACGATCTGAAGATCGTAGAAGTTCCAGGCGGTAATACCCGGCTGCTTGGAAAGCGCATTCTGCAGCAGATCGCCGAACGGTCGACGCCAGTTGTTGATCACCACCGAAACCTGCACCCCGAAATAGGTCACCGCGATGATTAGCAGCGACCCCCAGATCGACCAGCTTTTCCAGGGATGATCCTTGGCAATCACGGTCCAGATACCGCCGAAAAGCCCAAGGCAGACCGCCAGATACGCGTAGAACCAAAGGTTCGCCGGCACCAGGAAATAGGAAAGATCGTAGGGTTCTTGCTCCGGCATCACATATCCGAGTGACGCGCCAAGACCCTCGAAGACGAAATACCAGGCCAGGATGGTAACGATGGCCCAAACGACGCCGGACAGGAAGAACGGCTTGGGCCGGGGAAAGAAGGAATGGAACACGGAGCTTTGGCTTTCCTGAGTTCGAGTCGGCAGGATGTCGGAAACGACTGTTGAGCCGGAAACTAAGGCAGTTCCAAGAGAGCGGCAATGGCCCCGTCATTTTGTTACGCAATTGTAACCGCGGGATTATTAGGAAGCGCTGCGCGCAACCGGGAGTGCGAGCAGGACGCAGACGACAAGAGCCGCCGCCGCGATCAGCGTCGGGGCGACAAAGCTGCCGCCGCTTGCTTCAGCGATCCAGCCGGCCGCAAGCGGTCCGATGATCTGGCCGGTGCCGAAGGCCGCGGTGGCGGAGGCGAGCGCGCGGCGCGGGCTTTCCGGCGAGAGTTTCCGGCCGATCTGCAGCCCATAGGCGGTGATCACCATGAACGTGACGCCGAGCAGCAGCCCTCCGACAAGCGCCCCGGCGGTCGGCGGCAGCACGACCGAGCCGAGCACCCCGACCATCTGCAGCCCGAGCGCGGCGGTATAGGCCTTGGCGAGCCCGAAGCGGTTGACCACCGGCCGCCACAGGATCAGCGAGACGGCGGCCGCCGAACCGGTCAGGAACCAGGCGAGGAATTCGACGACCGGGCCGGCATTGCCGATCCGCGCGATGGTGACGAGGAAGGTCGCGGTGATCACGTAGCCGAAGCCGAACAGGCCGTAGGAGGCGGTCAGCAGCACGAGCGGCCTGCGCCATTTGAGCGGCGGCTCGAACGTCGAGCCGGTGCCGATCGCCTGTTTCGGCAGGATCCAGGCGACCACACCGAGCACGACGAGCACGATCGCCGCACCGGCGAGCCAGTTCATGCGCCATCCATGTGCGCCATCGCCGGCCATCGCGTTGACGAGGAAGACCAGCGCCGAAGACAGCGCGATCCCGAGCCCGACACCGCCGAAATGCAGGACGTTCACATTGTCGCGGCCGACCGCATAGGGCAGCACGATCGACGAGGTGAAGATCATCGCAAGCGCGCTCGCAAGGCCTGCCATGAACCGGATGACGATGAAGGCTACGACGGACTCGGTCGCCGCCATGGCAGCGAGCAGGATCGCGGTCGCCAGAAGCCCGCCGAGCGCCACATTGCGCTCGCGCCCGGCCGCCCAGCCATAAGCCGAGAGGATCGCGCCGGCGAGGTAGCCGGCGAAATTGCCCGCGGCGATATAACCTGCGTCGGCTGCCGAGAGCGGGATGCCCGTCATCATCCCGGGCAGGATCGGCGTGTAGAAGAAACGCCCGAAACCCATCGCCGCCGCCATGGCGATCGAGCCGGCAAAACCGATCAGCAGGGGGCGGTGCGAATAACTCGTATTGATCTGCAGCATGACGCGGTTATCGCAGCCGCGCCCGGTCGCGGCAAATGAGGAATTTTCATTGCAGCGATGCACCGGAATGATGGATCGGTATGCAAGCGATCGTGCATGTGCCGCGACGATTTGGTGCAGCGCAAGACCGAAACCGTCTTGCTGCTGACATGAAAGAGAGCCAATCTCCGAGCCATCGCCATCGGGGCGCGGAGGCATGCGCATGGAACATGACCTGACCCTATCCGAAGTACTCGTCGATCCGTTGATCACCCAGCTTCGCCAGGCCGACGCTGTCGGTTACGCCGCTTTTGCACAATTGCTGCAGAGCGCGGCCCGCGTCCATACGCGCCAGATGCTTGGAAACCTTCAGAGCGAGCGTACCGACGCCTTCTATCGTCGTGTCGATGCGGCGTCTGGCGGCAACAAACACAACTGACCGATCTTCCGTAACGGCAGTCTTTTCCGTAACGGCAGAGGTCTCCCTCAATCGGCCAAGGTCAGGATCAGCGGTCCGTTGCGGGTCGCGACGATCGTATGCTCGTATTGCACGGTAGGTGCCTTGGGATCGCTGTAGAGCGTCCAGGGATCGCCATTGCCGCCGTCCTCGGCCCAGTTGGCGCCCAGCGACAGGAACGGCTCCACGGTGAAGACCAGCCCGTCTTCCATCGAGCGCGTCTCGTGACGGTCCGGCCAGGTCGGGATTTCCTTCGGCTCGTCATGCAGCGTCAGCCCGATGCCGTGGCTCGAAAGATTGGTGATCAGCGTATAGCGGTTCTTCTTGGCGAAGGTCCCGATCGCATTGCCGATGCCGGACAGCGGCTTGCCGGCCCTTCACCTGCTGCAGCCCGGTCCAGAGTGCCCGGCGCCCGTCGCGGCAGAGTTTTTCGATCTCGCGCTTGACCGGGGGAACGGCGTAGGAGGAGCCCGTATCGCCGAAGAAACCGTCCTTGACCGCCGACACGTCTATATTGACGAGGTCGCCCGCCTGGATCACCCGGTCGCCCGGAATGCCGTGGGCAACTTCCTCGTTGACGCTGATGCAGGTGGCGCCCGGGAACTGATAGCAGGTCTCCGGCGCCGATTGCGCGCCGTTGTCCTCCAGGAATTTGCGGCCGATCGCGTCGAGCTCGCGGGTGGTGATGCCCGGTTCCAGCGCCTTCGCCATCATCTCCATCGCCTGCGCGCAAAGCCTGCCGATATCCTTCAGCTTGGCCAGTTCGTCTTCGGTGGAGATAACCATGGTCTGCTTTTCGTCCTAATACGTCAGAAATCGATCAGGCGGCCGGTTTCGCGCCATCGGCCGAGCCCGTCAATTCTTTTCTGACGTCCCCAGTTCTTTTCTGACAAGCGGCGCCACTTTCGTGCCGTAGAGTTCTATGCCGCGCATCACCTGGGCGTGCGGCATCGGGCCGATCGCCATCTGCAGCAGGAACCGGTCCATGCCGAACACCTGATGCGCCGCGATGATCTTTTCGGCCACCAGTTCCGGCTCGCCGAGGAAGAGATTGCCGAGCTTCGAGCGCGCCTCGTCGAAATGCGCCCGGTTGGTCGGTCCCCAGCCGCGTTCGCGGCCGATGCGGTTCATCACCTCCGCCTGCGGGCCGTAGAACTGGTCGGCGGCCGCTTCCGTCGTATCGGCGATGAAACCGTGCACGTTGATGCTGGTCTTCAGCCTGGCCGGATCCTGGCCGGCGCGGCGGGCAGCCTCGCGGTAGAGGTTGAAGAAGGGCGCGAAACGCGGATATTCGCCGCCGATGATGGCGACCGCGAGCGGCAGGCCCATGGCCCCTGCCCGCGCTACCGATTGCGGCGTGCCGCCGACGGCGATCCAGATCGGCAATTCCTTCTGCAGCGGACGCGGATAGACGCCGCGGCCGTTGATCGGCGCCCGCTTCTCGCCCTTCCAGGTGACGATCTCCTCGTCGCGGATGGCAAGCAGCAGGTCGAGCTTTTCGGTGAACAGCTCATCGTAGTCGCCAAGGTCGTAGCCGAACAGCGGATAGGACTCGATGAACGATCCGCGGCCCGCCATGATTTCCGCTCTCCCATTCGAAATGAGATCGACGGTCGAAAATTGCTGGAAGACGCGCACCGGATCGTCGGACGAGAGCACCGAGACGGCGCTGGTCAGCCGGATGTTTTTGGTGATCGCCGCAGCCGCGGCAAGCACGGTCGACGGCGACGAGACCACGTAGTCCGGGCGGTGGTGTTCGCCAAGCCCGAACACGTCGAGCCCCACCTGATCGGCAAGCGCGATCTCTTCCAGGAGATCCTTGATGCGCCTGGCACCTTCCGCACCCTTGTCCAGTGCTGCGGCATCGACATCGCCAAAAGTATGAAGCCCGAGTTCCATCTTGCAAAAATCCATTCGTTGATGCCCGTCAGATAGTTATCGGGCGCGTCCGGCGCAAATGCTAATCTTTCGAAGGAAACGTTCGATGGAATGGATGGGTCGGGTCCGACGGGCGTCGCCTGCGCCCAGACTTGGCAACCTCCACGGGACTACGAAATATCAGGCACAAACATAGGTTCAGTTTCTAAGAGAATGGTAATCCATCTGGCATATTCTTCGCGGCCAACAGGAACAACAGTTTAGGCAAACCGAATGAATGACGGCACCGGAAAGCGGCCGGACTTGGACGTTCCGAACCTGCAATCATCGAATGACATCCTTATCGTCGAGGATTCCGCCGCCCTTTCGGCTCTGCTGCGGCAGCGGCTCGAACGGGAGACGACCGGCAGAACCTTTTGCTGCGCGAGCCTGGAACAAGCCCGCATGCTGCTGGCGGGGCAAAAGTTCACCCTGGCCCTGACGGGCCTCAACCTGCCTGATGCGCCCAATGGCGAGATCCTCGCCCTGCTTGCAGAATACGCGATTCCGACCATCGTCTTCACGGCAACCTCCGAGACGGACGCTACGATCCGCTACACCGAGCGGAAGATCATCGACTATATCGTCAAGAGCGACAACAGGACGGTCGACACGGTTGTCAAGACCGTAAACCGCATCCTGACCAACAGCGCCTTTTCCGTTCTGGTCGTCGATGACGCGAGATGGGCCCGCTCCGGTCTGGTCGAGATCATGCAGCGGCAGAACTTCCGTGTCCTCGAAGCGCTTTCCGGCAAGGAGGCACTGGACATGCTTGACCAGAATCCATCGATCGAACTGGTCATCACCGACTACAACATGCCCGACATGGACGGACATGAACTCACGAGGCGCATTCGCGCAACCCGGCCTTCGGACGAACTGCGCATCATCGGGGTTTCGTCTTCGTCCGACCGCGGCCTGTCGGCGAGCTTCCTGAAGGCCGGCGCGTCGGACTTCATCTACCGTCCCTTCGTTCCCGAAGAGCTGCAATGCCGCATCGACAACAATGTCGAAACGCTGACCCAACTGAAGCGGCTGCGTTACCTGGCGGAACGAGACCATCTGACGGGTCTTGCAAACCGCCGCTTCTTCTTCGAGAAGAACCCGGCCCTCAAGCCCGCACCGGCAAACGACGCGGTCGCGATCCTCGACATAGACCATTTCAAGTCGGTCAACGACACCTACGGCCACGAGGCCGGCGACCAGGTGCTGAAGCGGCTTGCCGGCATCCTGAGCGAGATGACCGTGGACAGGCGATATCTCGCCGCCCGCCTCGGCGGCGAGGAGTTCGCGATCTACATGAAGGATACCAACGCCTTCCAGGCCCATTCGTTCTGCGAGGAGATGCGCGCCCGCATCCAGGCCACCAGCATCCCGGTGCAGGACAAGAGCATATCGGTGACGATCTCGATCGGCGTCATGGAAATGGAGGAGCGCGAGAGCTTCGGCAACCAGCTCAACGCCGCCGACCAGCTTCTCTACATGGCGAAAAAGAACGGCCGCAACCGCGTCTATTCAAGCCTGACGATACCGGAAGCGCTGATCCCGCAGCCGCAGGAACCCCGCACCCGAGTGACCCGGCGCCCCGGCACCAGGTAACTTGCCAAACGACGTTCCGAATCCGTTTTCAAGGACTTCGGGCGGCTTTTTGAATCGATGCAGAAAGCGTCCCGAAGCGGGAAAAGAACCGCCCGAGCCTGACCCCGGGCGGCCCTCCTGCTTCAGAACGTCCTGGCGACCTGTTCGAGTTGGCCGGCGACGATGCCCCAGCCTTCCTCGAAGCCCATCTGCTGATGAGCGTTCTTGTCTTCCTCCGTCCAATGATAGGCCGTCGCGGTATATTTCGTGCGGCCGTTGCCAAGGTCTTCGAATTCGACGACCGCGGTCATGAACGGCTTTTCCGACGGCACCCAGGCGCTCGTATAGGCGTCGGTGAAGACCAGCTTCCTGTTCGGCACGACTTCCAGGTAGATCCCGTAATTGGGAATCTTCTCGCCGTTCGGCCCTTCCATCATGATGAAGCTCGATCCACCGGCCCGCAGGTCCATCCTGGCTTCGGTCACCTTCCACGGAAGCGGGCAGAACCATTCGCCCATGCGTTCGGGCGTGGTCCAGGCCTTGTAGAGCTTGTCGGCCGGAACGTCCATTTCGCGGACGATCTGCAGGGCGTGCTTGGCGGTATGGGCGGTCATTGTCTGTCTCCATTGAGGTTTCACGAAACATCTGATCCGATGTTGAACCCAGGACGTGTGGCGAGCACGATATCCGACAAGTGTCATGGAATTTTTTCGGCTCATGGGCCAAATATTCTCGGTGACGGGATGGCAGGCATCGGGAGGGAACCGTGACCGAGTTCAGATTCGCGGCTGAAATCATCCATTGGCGTGGACCCTCGCCCTTCTTCTTCGCGCCGCTTCCCCTGGACCAAGCCGAGGAAATCAGGCGACTGTCGAAGCTTCTCACCTATGGCTGGGGCGTGATCCCAGTCGACGCGACGATCGGCGGCGTTTCGTTCTACACCTCGCTGTTTCCGAAGGACGAGACCTATCTGCTGCCGCTGAAGGATGCGGTGCGGAAAAAGACCGGTATCACGGCGGGGGATATGATTTTCGTCGAGATGGCACTACGGCCGCCGCGGCGGTAGCGGAGGGCATTGCCTATGGAACGTGGGGCGGTGCGTGGAGCCCCTCCCCCTTGTGGGGAGGGGTTGGGGAGGGGTCTTCACTCCGCATCAAAACCCCTCCCGCTTGCCGGCCACCCTCCCCACAAGGGGGAGGGTTAAGAATGCCGCACCGCCTCACGTTTCATATGCAATGCCCGCCCTACACCGCCGGCGGCGTCACCGCGCCGAGCTTGTCGATCTGCTGGCGGATATGGGCGCATTCGGCCGGCGAGTTGGCAAGCGCGATAGCCCGGTCGAAGGCTTCGCGGGCTTCGGGCCTGCGACCTGCCTGCATCATCAACCCGCCCTTGACCCCGTGGAAATAGAAATAGCCGTCGAGCTTTTCGGCAAGCGGCGCGATCATCTCGAGTGCCGCCTCCGGCCCTTCGAGCTTGGAGACCGCGACGGCCTTGTTGAGCGTCACTACCGGCGACGGCTGGATGCGCTCCAGGAGGCCGTAGAGCATGGTGATCTCCTGCCAGTCCGTCTCCTTCGGCGTCGGGGCGCGGGCATGCAGCGCCGAGATCGCCGCCTGGACCTGGTAGGGACCGGGCTTGCGGTGCCGGATCGCCTTGTCGAGCAGTGCCAGGGCCTCGTTGATCAGCCTGCTGTCCCAGCGGCCGCGGTCCTGGTCCTCGAGAAGCACGATCTGGCCGTTGGTGTCGATGCGCGTTTTGGCGCGTGAATGCTGCAGCAGCATCAGCGCCAGCAGCCCCATGATTTCCGGCTCGGCCGGGAAGATGCGCAGCAGCAGGCGCGCGAGCCGAATCGCCTCGTCGCAGAAGGCGGCGCTGTCGGGATTGGTGATGCCGGCGGAATAGCCTTCGTTGAAGACGAGATAGATCATCGCCGAGACGATGCCGAGACGCTCCGCCCGTTCCGCCGGCCCCGGCGTCTCGAAGGGCACGCCGGCCTTGGCGACACGCGCCTTGGCGCGGGTGATGCGCTGTTCCATGGCGCTGTCGCCGACCAGGAAGGCGCGGGCGATCTGGGCGACGCTGAGGCCCGAGACGATCCTGAGTGCCAGCGCGATCTGCTGGGTCGCCGGCAGGTCCGGATGGCAGCAGATGAACATCAGCCGCAGGATGTCGTCGCGGTAGTGGGAATTGTCGAGCCGGTCGGCCATGTCGCCTTCGGCATCGGACAGATCGGAGAAGGCTTCCTCCTCCGGCAATGGATCGTTCTTGGAGCGCTTGCGGACCGCGTCGATGCCGCTGTTGCGGCCGACGAAGATCAGCCAGGCGGCCGGATCGCGCGGCGGCCCCTTGTCCGGCCAGGTCCGGATGGCGCGCAGGCACGCCTCCTGGAAGGCCTCTTCCGCGGTATCGAGATCGCGGAAATAACGAAGGAGCGCACCGAGCGCCTGCGGCCGGGCGGCCGTCAGGGCAAGCTCGATCCAGGCAATATCTGTCATGTCTTGGTCTCGCTATGTTTGATCTCTCCGGGACGGAAAACGAGGAAGGGCCGGATTTCATAGGAACTGGAGCCGGGATTGACCGCGGACAGCGCCTTCGAGAAGGCGACCGCTTCTTCCAGCGTCTCGACGTCGAGCGTGTAGAAACCGAGCAGCACTTCCTTGGTTTCCGCAAACGGACCGTCGAGCACCAGCGGTTCGTGGCTGCCTTTCCGCACGGTGGTGGCCGCCGTCGTCGGCATCAGCCGTCCGACCGGGCCGAGCTTGCCGGCCTCAGCATAAGGCGTCTGCACCTCGATGAGCTTCGCCATGACGGCTTCCTCTTCCTCCCTGGACCAGGCGAAGACGGTTTCCTCGTGGGCGTAGCAAAGGATGGCGTAAAGCATGCGTAGCTCCTTCTCCTAATGAAGACGAAGGATTAACGCGGGTGCCGACAGGGCGCAGCAAATTTTTGATGGATCAGCGCCGCCCGGTGGGGCTGGTGCCGAACGTTTCGCGGAAACGGCGCGAGAAATGCGACCGCGACGCATAACCGGCGGCCTCAGCCGCAGCGATGCTGGAGGCGCCCGAGGATATCGCGTTCTGCCCCGCCTTCAGCCGCTCCCGGCGCAGGATGGCCCGGAACGAGGCGCCCTCTAAGGATAGCCGACGTCGCAACGTCGAGGCGCCGATCCCCAGCTGTTCCGCAACGTCGGCAACGCTCCAGGGCTCGGAGGGTGCGGTAGCGATCAGCCAGGCGATCTCCTCCGAAAGGCTCTGGCGGAACAGCATCCGCGCTTCCGGCAGCGGCCGCAGCAGGGCCAGGACCTCGGTCATGCGCAGCCGCTTGATCGTCTCGCCGATCGTGCCGTCGGCAATCGTGGTTGCCGCATGGCAGAGCGCTTCCACCAGATCCTCGCTGAGCGGCAGGCCGAATGAACCCGCCTCGCCGCCTTCCATTCGCTCCGTTGCCGAAAGCGGCGCAATCCCCTCCGGCAGCGATGGAACGTCGAGCCGCAGCGCGACATAGAGGCCGTTGGTTTCGTCCGGTATGTTGACGACATCCATCGGCACTCCGCCGGGCAGGACGAACACCGACCCGGCCGGAAAGACCTGCGTCCGGTCGCCGAGCCAGACTTCCTTCTGGCCGTGGAGAACGATGCAGACCATCGGGCAGTCCAGTTCCAGCGCCTTCACCTTTTCCCGGTCGAAACAGCAATAGATGAACAGCTGCTCGGCATAGGCGTTCATGCCGGGCTCGAGCTTGCCTGCCACCATCGGGCGCAGGCGGTCGAGCAGACGGCGGGAAAAATCGGGAAAGCGCTGGGTGACGATCAGGTTCATGGCCGCAGTATAGCGCAGGATGCGAAACGAAAAACATGCCTGGTGAGCGTTTCGGGCTCAAGCCGGTAAAAATCCGGCACGGACGGATGACGGAAAGTGGGCAGAAGGCGGTGACTTCAACCGAGGAGATTTTTAATGAAGACCTTCGCCACTCTTTCCACCCTGGGCACGTCCCTTGTCGCCGCTGGCGCCGCCCTGTTTGCATTCTCCGCCCCTGCCCATGCCGCAGCCGATCTCGAACTCTGGCGGCTCGATTGCGGCTCGGTCGTGGTCAAGGACCTATCGTTCTTTTCCGATACGTTCGCTTATAAAGGGGAAAGCCGCACCCTGACCGACAGCTGCTACGTGATCCGCCACGGCGCGGACTACCTGCTCTGGGATACCGGCCTGCCGGCAGCCCTGATCGGCAAGGCGCCGGACCTCGCCCAGCCGCTGGCACCGTCGCTCACCGTCGACATCCCGACGCAGCTCGCAAAGATCGGCCTCAAGCCGGACCAGATCGGCCTCGTCGGCATCAGCCACAACCACTTCGACCATCTCGGCCAGGCGACGACCTTCCCGAAGGCGACGCTGATGATCGGCGCCGGCGACTGGGAAAGCCTGCACGAAAATCCCCTGCCCTTCGGCGTCATGCCGGCGCTCGTCCAGCCCTGGATGGACGGCAAGGCGAAGGTGGACCCGGTCTCGGGCGACCGCGACGTGTTCGGCGACGGTTCGGTGACGATGCTGGCAATGCCCGGACACACCAAGGGCGAGACGGCGCTTCTCGTCAAACTGCCACAGAGCGGACCGGTGCTGCTCTCCGGCGACGTCGTGCATTTCGAAGAGCAGATCGCCAATAACGGCGTGCCGCCCTTCAACATCGACCGGGCCGAAAGCCTCGCCTCGATGGAGCGTTTGAACCGGATCGCCAAGCAACTGAACGCAAAGCTGGTCGTCCAGCACGATGCAAACGATATCGGCAAGCTGCCGGCTTTCCCGGCCAGCGCCCGCTGACTTCGATGAGATCGCCACTGGCGCATCGCGCGCCGGTGGCTATATTCCGCGGGAACAAAAACTCTGCCTCCCAAGGAACCCCTACATGGCCGATCTGTCCGCCTTCCCGATCACGTCCAAATGGCCCGCCGAAAACCCGGACGTGCTGCAGCTCTATTCGACGCCGACGCCGAACGGCGTGAAAGTGTCGATCATGCTGGAAGAGATCGGCCTCCCCTACGAGCCGCATTTCATCAATATCGGTGCCGACGAGACCTGGGGTCCGGAATATCTGTCGCTCAACCCGAACGGCAAGATCCCGGCAATCCTCGATCCGCATGGCCCCGGCGACAAGCCGCTGGCGCTGTTCGAGAGCGGAGCCATCCTGATCTATCTCGCCGAAAAGACCGGCAAGCTGATCTCATCCGATCCGGCCAAGCGATACGAGACGATCCAGTGGGTGATGTTCCAGATGGGTGGCCTGGGGCCGATGTTCGGCCAGCTCGGCTTCTTCCACAAGTTCGCCGGCAAGGACATCGAGGACAAGCGCCCGCGCGACCGCTACGCCAAGGAATCGCACCGCATCATCCGCGTGCTCGAAACCCGGCTTGAGGGCCGCGACTGGATCATGGGCGACGAATATTCGATCGCCGACATCGCCATGCTCGGCTGGGTCCGCAACCTGATCGGCTTCTACGGCGCCGGCGAACTCGTCGAATACGACCAGCTGAAGCGCGTGCCGGAATGGCTGGAACGCGGCCTCGCAAGGCCCGCCGTCCAGCGGGGCTTGGATATTCCGAAGCGCCCGGCCTGATCAAACACCGCAAGCGGCCCTAGTTCATGGGGAGATGGAGGTAAAGATGCCCAAGCTCACTCTCCCCATGCAGGGCGGCTGCCGTTGCGGACAGGTACGTCTGAAGATCAGCGCACCGCCGATCCTGACCATGGCCTGCCACTGCACCGGCTGCCAGAAGATGAGCGCCAGCGCCTTCTCGCTCTCCGCCGCAATCCCCTCTCAAGGTTTCGAGGTGACGCAAGGCGAGCCGGTGATCGGCGGCTTGCATGGCGACAACGCCCATCACTACCACTGCCCGCATTGCAAGAGCTGGATGTTCACCAGGCCGGAAGGCATGGACTGGTTCGTGAACCTGCGTCCGACCATGCTCGACGATGCGCGATGGTTCGTGCCCTTCATCGAGACATATACGTCTGAAAAGCTGCCCTGGGCGACCACGCCTGCCGTATACTCCTACGAGACGTTCCCGCCCATGGAGGCCTATGAGGACCTGGTGAAGGAATTTGCGGGGCGGGACTGATTTTTTCGTCGCGCCTGTCGGTATCCCAATTCCTCCTTCGTCCTTGTGTCGTCCGGCATGGACGAGAACGACCCGAACAGGAGGGAAAATCATGGATACGAGTGCCCAGACGAACGACAACCAGGCAGCTTCACCCGTCCGCGGCGGCGTGGTCGCCTATCTTCAGGTCGACGGTGCGATGAAGGCTGCCGAGTATTACAAAAAGGCCCTCGGCGCCGAGATCGAGTCCTTTCATCCGGTGGATGACAAGGGCCGCACGATGCACATTCATCTCTATGTCAACGGCAGTTCGGTGATGCTCTGCGATCCCTATCCGGACTACGGCCACCCGCTCGAAAAGCCGCAGGCCTTCACCATGATGCTGCCGGTCGATGACATCGATTTCTGGTGGAAACGCGCGGTCGATTCCGGCATGACGGTGGAGACGGAGCTGCAGGTAATGTTCTGGGGCGACCGCTACGGCCAGGTCCGCGACCCGTTCGGCGTCGCATGGGCTATGAACGCCCCGGTCAAGGGCTGAACCAGCTGCGAAACCAGCACGCCGCCGGTGATCCCGGCGGCGGACGTTATCGGCCTACCGCACCACGAAACAGGTGATCGCCTTGGCCTGCAGGGCCGAGCAGGCGCGCGTCGCGGCGTCGCCATCGGCAAAACCGGCGAAACGGGCGCGGAAGATTTCCTTGCCGCCTTCGGCATAACTTTCGACGCTCGGCGCAACACGGCCGTACCCTTGAGCGAGCAGCGGCATTGCCTTTTCGAGCAGCGCGGATGCCTGATCTCGGCTGGCGGCTGCGGCGATCTGGATGCGCCAGAGCGACCCGGCCGGCTGCGGCGGTGCCATTGTCTGAGACGACGCGGTCCGGGATGGCGCAGTCGGGGCCGGCGCAGTGTTCGGAACAGTGGCCCGGGGCGTTGCATAAAGATTGGCGAGCGCAGTCTTGGGCGCAACGCCGAGCGTGATCTCCTTGCGCGGAGAAGGCGTCGCGAAGGCGAGCGGCAGCGTGTCTTCGGCCGGCCGTTTCTGCGTCTCGAACGCCACCAGACCGCCGGACGCCGCATTGTTGCCGGGTACGTAGCGATCGAGCAGCGCCGCCATCTGGTCGTCGCGCTTGCGGGCGCTCTTGCCGCCCATGACGACGCCGATCACCCGCCGGCCGTCGATGGTGACGGCACTGGCAATATTGTAGCCGGAAGCGTTGGTAAAGCCGGTCTTGACGCCGTCCATGCCGGGATAGCGGTACATGAGGTTGTTGTGGCCGCGCAGGCGCTTGCCCCGGAACTCCATGTTCCTGGCTGAAAACAGCTGGTATTCCCGGGGAAAGTCGCGGATGAGCGCAAGAGCCAGCTGGGCCATGTCCCGTGCCGTGGTCACCTGGGAGGCATCCGGCAGGCCCGATGCATTGCGGAACACGGTACGGCTCATGCCGAGCGCGCGGGCCTTCCTGGTCATCATCTCCCCGAAACGGTCTTCCGAACCGCCGAGATAGTCGCCCATCGTCGCCGCCGCGTCATTGGCCGAGCGCACGATCATGCCGTTGACGGCCTCTCGCACGGTAATCGTCCGGCCGGCGGGCACGCCGAGCTTGGAGGGGATCTTGGACGCGGCATTCGGCGTCATGGGGATGTCCTGGTCCCATTTGAGGCGACCCTCGCGCAGCGCCTCGAAGGTCATGTAGAGCGTCATCATCTTGGTGAGCGACGCGGGGTGGTTGATCTCGTCGGCACTCTCCGACGCCAGAACCTTGCCGCTCTTCACATCGTAGATGAAATGGGCATAACCGGCCTCGGCCGTGCCGCCGACCGCCAGAGAGGCGCCGAGCACCAAGAGGAAAGCCAAAATCTGCTGAATTCGAAACATGCCGCCCTCTCTAAGTCGCCGGCGAAGATAAGGCAACGAACATGGTGCGAAAATGACGCATTGCGGATTTAAATCTAATTTTAACAAGATGGTTAATTGAAAATAAGGACTTAGGCATTTGTCAGCGTTCTCCTGACCGCATCCTTCCAGCCGCGAATCTTCGCAGAACGCGTCTTTTCGTCCATCTGCGGCTCGAATCGCCGCTGCCGCGCCCAGCTTTTCGCGAACGCCTTCTGGTCGGGCCAGACGCCCGCCTTCGAGCCGGCGAGCCAGGCGGCGCCAAGCGCCGTCGTCTCGAGGATGGTCGGCCGGTCGACGGGGGCGTCGAGGAGATCGGCGAGCCGCTGCATCGTCCAATCGGAGGCGACCATGCCGCCGTCGACACGCAGCACCGTGCTGCTGTTGGCGTTGCGCCAGTCCTTCTGCATCGCGTCGTAGAGGTCGCGGGTCTGGTAGCAGACCGCCTCCAGCGCGGCACGCGAGATTTCCGCCGGGCCGGTCGCGCGCGTCAGGCCGAACATGGCGCCGCGCGCCTCCGCATCCCAGTAGGGTGCGCCGAGCCCGGTAAAGGCGGGCACCAGGTAAACTTCCTGCTGAGGATCGGCTTCTTCCGCCAACTCCCCGGTTTGACTCGCTTTCTCGATGATGCCGAGCCCGTCGCGCAGCCATTGCACGGCGGCACCGGCGATGAAGATCGAACCTTCGAGCGCATAGGTCGTCTCGCCGTTCAGGCGGTAGGCAATGGTGGTCAGCAGCCGGTTCCTGGAGCGGACCATGTCGGCTCCGGTATTCAGTACTGCAAAGCAGCCGGTGCCATAGGTGGATTTCATCATGCCCGGTTCGAAACATGCCTGGCCGATGACCGCCGCCTGCTGGTCGCCCGCGACGCCGAGGATGGGAATCGCCGCGCCGAACAGGCTTTCGTCGGTGATGCCGAAGTCGTCGGCGCAATCCTTGACCTCCGGCAGCATGGCGGCGGGAATGCGCAGGATTTCGAGAAGATCCTCGTCCCAGCAATTATCGGCGATGTTGTAGATAAGGGTGCGCGAGGCATTGGTCGCATCGGTGACGAAGCTTTTTCCCCCGGTCAGGCGCCAGATCAGGAACGTGTCGATCGTGCCGAAGCAGAGCTCGCCCTTGGCCGCCCTCGCCCGCGCGCCCTTCACGTTGGCGAGCATCCAGGAAAGCTTGGTGCCGGAAAAATAGGGATCGAGCAGCAGGCCGGTGCGGCGGGTGAACAGCTTTTCGAGGTCCTGGCGCTTCAGCTTCTCGCAATAGCTGGCGGTGCGGCGGTCCTGCCAGACGATGGCGTTGTGGATCGGTTTGCCGCTTTCGCGCTCCCAGACGACGACCGTCTCGCGCTGGTTGGTGATGCCGATCGCGGCAATCTCGGAGGCCTTGAGCTTGGCTTCCTTCAACGCCTGCTTGACGGCCCACAGAACGGTTTCCCAGATCTCCTCCGGATCATGCTCTACCCAGCCGGATTTCGGAAAAATCTGGGTGAATTCCTTCTGGCCGATCCCGGCAATCCGCATGTCGCCGTCGAACACGATCACCCGCGTCGAAGTCGTCCCCTGATCGATCGCCAGAACATAACCCGCCATGCCGCTCCTCCCAGTCCATGCAATGCGCCCGCACGGTTTGAGCAGAAGGAGCGGAAAGGGTCAACGGAAATGGCGGTCTTTGAAATGGGGGCACGCTGTTTGCGTGCCCCCGGCAGAGGTCATCGGCAGAGGTCAACGCGATTTTTTGTAAAGCTTCTGGGCGATCTCGAACATCTCCTCCGGCGCGTAGTCCGGCGTGAATGCGGAGGGCACTCCAACGAGCTGATGGATCTTGCCGCCCTCCGGCATGCCGTCGACGACTTCAAGCTCGCCCGGAGGATCGAGCGGAAGGGCGACTTCGCCATTGCCCCAGATGCCCGCCATTTCCTTGTAGTCGCTCGGGCTGAAGGTATAGAGGCGACGATGCGAACCCTCGTCCAGATACTTCTGGCATTCGGGGATATTGCCGAGCGGGATGTTGGGGGTCGGCAGGAACTTCTTGATGTCGACGCCGGTGACCTTTTCGAGTGCAAGCGCATAGGCGTGCGCGTGGACCGAGCCACGAACGAGAAGGTAACCGCAGACTTCGCGGCCTGTCGGATCCGTCAACGTTTCATAGACGCGCAGCTTGTGGAGCCGGGCTCCGCATTCCAGGTGGAAATTGTGGAGCAGATCGACCACGACGTTGCCCGTCGTGGTGATGAAGTCGTTGTTCCAGGACACGCCGTTGCTGTTGACCGGCATCGCGCCGCCGGCCCCGGAGAGGAAGGCGGCCGCAAGGCGAATGTCCTTCATATCCTCGAAAGGCGCTCCGGAAATGTCGCCGCCGTCTCCGGCATCGCCGTCGGGAATGTCAGGGCCGTTGTTGAGCATCGCCACGCCGTTGCTGACAAGCTCGACATGGCCGAGTTCCTCGGCCGTGATGCTGGCCACGAGACTGTAGAAAGGACGCAGCTTCTCCTTGGAGCGAAAATTGAAGCTCTGGAACATATAGTTCCCGAGCGTGGACATTTCCCCGTATTTACCGCCCAGGAGCTCCTGGAGGGCAGCGGCCGCATTGGGATCGGCCCGCTTGGGCGCAGGAAGCTCCGCCTGCAGCTTGTCGACGCGCATGAACATTGAGTAGTCCTTTCGTTGGAAGATATTGTCGAACCGGGCGCTTGCTCGAATGTTCCCCGCCATCTCAACGAAAGGCTGCTTTGGCCCGCAAGGCTCTCGGGACGGTCGACGATGCCGATTGCCATCCCGCGGAATTTGCGCATAACCTGCCGTGATCATCGCGGCGCACAAGAACGCCGCCCGAGAAGGCTGGATCGCAGGGAGATTGGGCATGAGCAGAACCGTCGTCGTCACCGGCTCCACGAGCGGCATCGGGCTCGGCGTTGCAAAGGCATTCGCGGCCGAGGGCGCCAATGTGATCATCAACGGTTTCGGACCGGCCGACGCGATCGAGGCCGCCCGCCGCGAGCTTGATGCGCTGGGGACGGGCACGGTGCTTTATCACGGCGCCGACATGACAAGGCCCGCCGAGATCGAGGACCTCATCGTGACCGCGGTCAAGAATTTCGGCACGGTCGACGTGCTGGTCAACAATGCCGGCATCCAGCATGTGGCGAAGATCGAGGAGTTCCCGCCGGAAAAATGGGACCAGTTGATCGCCATCCTGCTGACATCGGCCTTCCACACCATGCGCCATACGATCCCGCTAATGAAAGCGGCTGGCAAGGGCCGCATCATCAACGTCGCGTCCGCCCATGCGCTGGTCGCCTCACCGTTCAAATCCGCCTATGTGGCTGCCAAACATGGTATTTTGGGGCTAACCAAAACGGCGGCCTTGGAACTTGCGGAATTCGGGATTACCGTGAATGCGATATGTCCGGGCTACGTGCTGACGCCGCTGGTCGAAAAGCAGATCCCCGACACCGCCCGCGAGCGCGGCATCACCGAGGATCAGGTAAAGACCGAGGTGATGCTGAAGCTGCAGGCAACCAAGGAATTCGTTTCGATCGAAGAAGTCGCGCAGGCCGCAATCTATCTCGCCAGCGATGCGGCGAGGAGCATTACCGGCACGCATATCTCGATAGACGGCGGCTGGACCGCGCAATAGAATACCCTCCTCATTCCTGTGCTTGTCACAGGAATCCAGCCCCCCAAGTCCTTGGGCTGAAAGGGTCTCCGACCCGACAGACGTCGGGTCACTGGATTCCTGTGACAAGCACAGGAATGAGGATAGGAGATACTTCCGCCAACCTGGCAAGGCAGTCAGGGGGCACCCGTAATATGGAGCCGGCAACGGCGGACGAAGGAGAGAAATGAGCGAAGCCATCCGCTTCATCGTGAATGGAGAAGAGGTCACCCTTGGAGATTTCGGACCGACGGAAACCCTTCTCGACTATCTTCGCCTGAGGCGGCGGCTGACAGGTACCAAGGAAGGCTGTGCGGAAGGCGACTGCGGCGCCTGCACTGTTCTGATCGGGCGATTGACGGAACACGGCCTGCGCTATGAAAGCGTCAACGCCTGCATCCGCTTCTTAGGCTCCCTGCACGGCACCCATGTGGTGACCGTCGAGCATCTTGCCGGCCGGGACGGCGCGCTGCATCCGGTGCAGCAGGCGATGGTCGATTTCCACGGCTCGCAATGCGGCTTCTGCACCCCCGGCTTCATCATGTCCCTTTACGGCCTGTGGCTCTCCAACGGCACGCCGACGCGCGCCGATATCGAAAGCGCGCTGCAGGGCAATCTCTGTCGCTGCACCGGCTACGAGCCGATCGTCAAGGCGGCCGAGCATATCTCCATCAACCGGCCGAGCTCGCTCTTCGACCCGCTGGAAAGCGAGCGCATCCAGGTCATGGCGAAACTCTGGGGCATCCATTCCGGCAACGACACGATCGTCATCGAGAAGGATGGCGCCCGCTCGATCGTCCCGGCATCCGTCGCAGTCTTTGCCGATATCCTCGCCGACGAACCTGAGGCGACGATCGTCGCCGGCGCGACCGATGTCGGGCTGTGGGTCACCAAGCAGATGCGGCTCCTGAACCCGGTGATCTTCATCAACCACCTGACCGAACTGCAGTCGATTACGGCGGACGAGACCGGCATCTCCATCGGCGCAGGCGTCAGCTATAGTCAGGCCTTCGACGTGCTTCGCGACGAAATCCCGTCGCTCGGCCGGCTGATCGACCGGATCGGCGGCCAGCAGGTGCGCAACATGGGCACGATCGGCGGCAATATCGCCAACGGTTCGCCGATCGGCGACACGCCGCCGCCGCTGATCGCGCTCGGCGCCGAACTGACACTGCGCTCCCATTCCGGCCGCCGGACGATCCCGCTCGAGGATTATTTCCTCGCCTACGGCAAGCAGGACCGCCTGCCGACCGAATTCGTCGAGAAGGTTTTCGTGCCGCGCCCGGCCGAAGGCAGCCATTTCGCCGTCTACAAGATCTCAAAACGCCGCGACGAGGACATCTCGGCGCTCTGCGGCGCCTTCCACCTGGTGCTCGATGCCGACGGCAAGGTCGCAAACATCCGCATCGCCTTCGGCGGCATGGCGGCGACCCCGAAACGGGCGAAACACGTCGAGGACGCGCTTCTCGGCGAGGTCTGGAGCTGGGCCACCGTCTCCGGCGTGCGCGACGCGTTCGCGGAGGATTACCAGCCCCTCACCGACTGGCGGGCGACCGCGGACTACCGCAGCCTGACGGCCAAGAACCTGCTCACCCGCTTCTTCCTGGAAACCGCCGGCGCGCCCGCTGAGCTGCGCCGGTTCGAGTTGGAGGAGGCGTGATGGTTAATAAAACAATGAACACCTTCTCGATCCGGAAGCCCGACATGCGTGTGGAAACGAGGTGGCGCGGCGCACTCCCAATAATCTCCCCCCTTGAGGGGGAGATGTCACCGAAGGTGACAGAGGGGGGTAGCGACCTCACGGCACGTCAAACCGCCCCCGTAGCATTCCGGGCCACCCCCCTCTGCCCTGCCGGGCATCTCCCCCTCAAGGGGGGAGATCGACATGCCGCAACGGTCGGAGGCCTCCGCTGATGGACAAGACCACGTTCGACAACAAGCCGATCATCAACGGCCGCATGCACGTCTCGCTGAAACATGATTCAGCACATAAGCACGTCACCGGAACCGCCGAATATATCGACGATATTCCCGAGCCCGCAGGGACCCTGCACGGGGGCCTCGGGCTTGCCGACCGGGCGCATGCGGAAATCGTCTCGGTCGATCTTTCGGCCGTGAAGACCGCACCCGGCGTCGTCTGGGTGATCACCGCGGAAGACATTCCGGGCTTCAACGACGTCGCCTCCACCGGCCAGCATGACGAGCCGCTGCTCGCCACCACCAACGTCCAGTTCCACGGCCAGATCATCTTCGCGGTCATCGCCGAGACCCGCGACCAGGCCCGCCGCGCCGCAAGACTCGCAAAGATCGAATACCGCGACCTGCCGCACTGGACCGATATCGACAGCGCCCGCGAAAACGACGCGCCTTACGTCGTCGAGCCGATGACGCTGAAGCGCGGCGAGCCGGAAACGGAGATCGAAAACGCGCCCCTGCGCGTCCAGAACCACATGTATATCGGCGGCCAGGAGCATTTTTACCTGGAAAGCCATATCGCGCTCGCCATCCCCGGCGAGGACGACGAGATCATCGTCTGGTCCTCCACCCAGCATCCGAGCGAAATTCAGCACATGGTGGCGCATGTGCTTGGGGTGGCCAACAACGCGGTGACGGTCCAGACACGCCGTATGGGCGGCGGTTTCGGCGGCAAGGAAACGCAGGGCAACCAGTTCGCGGCGCTCGCGGCCATCGCCGCCAAGAAGCTGAAGCGGGCGGTAAAGTTCCGCCCCGACCGCGATGAGGATATGTCGATCACCGGCAAGCGGCACGATTTCCGCGTCGACTACGACGTCGCCTTCGACGAGGAAGGCCGCATCCATGCGGTCGACGCGATCTATGCGGCGCGCTGCGGGTTCTCCGCCGACCTCTCCGGCCCGGTCACCGACCGCGCCCTCTTCCATGCGGATTCCAGCTATTTCTATCCGCATGTGCGCCTGACCTCGCAGCCGCTGAAAACCCATACCGTCTCCAACACCGCCTTCCGCGGTTTCGGCGGGCCGCAGGGCATGCTCGGCGGCGAGCGGATCATCGAGGAGATCGCCTATGCGGTCGGCAAGGACCCGCTCGAGATCCGCAAGCTGAACTTTTACGGCCAGCGCGGCTCCAATCGGACGATGACGCCCTATCACCAGGACGTCGAGGACAACATTATCGCCCGAATCGTCGACGAGCTGGAAACATCGTCGGACTACCAGGCCCGCCGGCAGGCGATCCTGGAGTTCAATTCGCACAGCCCGGTGATCCGCAAGGGCATCGCGCTGACGCCGGTGAAGTTCGGCATCTCCTTCACCATGACCGCCTATAACCAGGCGGGCGCGCTGGTGCATATCTACAATGACGGCTCGATCCACCTGAACCATGGCGGCACCGAAATGGGCCAGGGCCTCTATACCAAGGTGGCGCAGGTGGTGGCCGATACGTTCCAGGTCGATATCGACCGGGTGAAGATCACCGCGACGACCACCGGAAAGGTGCCGAACACCTCCGCCACCGCTGCCTCGTCCGGTACCGACCTGAACGGCATGGCGGCCTATGACGCGGCCCGCCAGATCAAGGAAAGGCTGATCGATTTTGCCATGCGGCAATGGAAGGTCGGCCGCGACAAGGTCGAGTTCCTGCCCAACCGGCTGCGCATCGGCGGCGAGATCGTGCCCTTCGACACGTTCATCCGGGCTGCCTATTACGACCGCGTGCAGCTCTCGGCCGCCGGCTTCTATAAGACGCCGCGCATCCACTGGGACCGGAAGGCCGGCCGCGGCCGGCCGTTCTACTACTTCGCCTATGGCGCCGCGGTGTCGGAAGTGTCGATCGACACGCTGACCGGCGAATACCTGGTCGACCGCACCGACATCCTCCACGACGTCGGCAAGTCCCTCAATCCGGCGATCGACATCGGCCAGGTGGAAGGCGCCTTCGTGCAGGGCATGGGTTGGCTGACCACCGAGGAACTGTGGTGGGACGACAAGGGGCGGCTGCGCACCCACGCGCCCTCGACCTACAAGATCCCGCTCGCCTCCGACCGGCCGAAGGTCTTTAACGTGCAACTCGCCGAATGGGCCGAAAACGCCGAACCGACCATCGGCCGCTCCAAGGCCGTCGGCGAACCACCCTTCATGCTGGCGATCTCCGTGCTGGAAGCGCTGTCGATGGCGGTGGCGAGCGTGGCGGATTATTCGGTCTGCCCGAGGCTGGATGCGCCGGCGACACCGGAACGGGTGCTGATGGCGGTCGAGCGGCTGAAGGCGATGTGATGGAGCGCGCATGCCGCATTTCCATGTCCGCGACGCCAATCGGAAAAACGCCCGGAACATGCGCCGGGCGTTGACCGAGGCGGAGCTGAAATTCTGGAACGCGGTCCGCGCCCATCGCCTCATGGGAATCGGCTTCCGGCGACAGATGCCGATCGCCGGCTATATCGTCGATTTTGCCTGCCCAGAGCATAAGTTGATCATCGAGGTCGATGGCGCGAGCCATTCATTCGATCAGAACATCCGCCGGGATTCGGCAAGGGATAAGAAACTGGCAGCGCTTGGCTGGCAGGTGATAAGATTTACCAATGACGAGGTGTACGGCCATATCGACGATGTGTGCATGCACCTTCTGCGGACTATCGGGATCGAGCGCTTTGAGTAGATGTTGCTACCCCCCTCTGCCCTGCCGGGCATCTCCCCCTCAAGGGGGGAGATCGGATGTGGCGCGGCCCCACTCCCTCTCGGGGGAAGTCGCTCACGTCGCAGATGAGGCTGAGGGCGGGGCAAGACATCACGTCTTACCGATCTCCCCCCTTGAGGGGGAGATGTCCGGCAGGACAGAGGGGGGTGCCTAGTGCGCGACCTCTCCCTGACTGCCTTCATCGCTAGCCACCCGGCCCTAATCCTCGTCGAAATCCACGAGGCGAAAGGCTCCACCCCCCGCGAGGCCGGCACCTTCATGCTGGTGTCCGACACGTCGATCTGGGGGACGATCGGTGGGGGGCAGTTCGAATATATGGCGATCGACAATGCCCGGGCGATGCTGTCGGGCGGTGGCGAGGCGGTGATGGACATTCCGCTCGGCCCGGAGATCGGCCAGTGCTGCGGCGGCCATACCCAGCTTGCATTCCGGCCGCTGACGCCGGAGCTTGCCGAGACGCTGGAACGGCGCCTGCGCGACGAGGAGGATGAGCGGCCGGCGGTGACCCTGTTCGGATCGGGCCATGTCGGCCAGGCGCTCGCCAGGGCGCTGGCTCCCCTGCCCTTTGCGGTGACCGTCGTCGAGACCCGCGCCGAGGCATTGGAAGACCTGCCCGAGGATGCGACAAAGCATCTGACCGCCATGCCTGAAGCCTTCGTCGAAAAGATCCCTGCCGGCGGGGCGGCGATCATCCTCACTCATGACCATGCGCTGGATTTCCTGATCGCCCAGCGCGCCCTGGCGCGTACCGACCTCGCCTATGTCGGCATGATCGGCTCGCTGACCAAACGCGCCACCTTCGCCAGCTGGCTGAAGCGAGAGGGCGGCGGTGATGACATGCTGCCCCGTCTCGTGCTGCCGATCGGCGGCACGACAGTCTGGGACAAGCGCCCGGCCGTGATCGCGGCACTCGTCGCCGCCGAACTGCTGGAAACCTACGCCGCCCGGCAGGCGCGGACCTCAAAGCGGCAGGTCCCGAGCGCCTGAGCGGCGTTTTCCGTCCCAGAATGCCGCCTCGCGGCTTCGCGGCCCGGCTTCCGGGAGCGCGAGATCACTGCGCAGGTCGTCCGGCAGCGCCGGAATGTGCCGGTTACCGGGTCGCACGAGGCGGCGGAAGAAGCGGCGCACCTGCCGCCACGCCAGGACCGGACGGGAGGGTTTCAAAGGCATGGCATCGGCGCTTGCGGACAGCATGGTTGCTCCACATCGACAGGAAGAGATTGTTTGGTTGCAACCATCAATGAGGCCGATTGCCGGGGAATTCCAATTCAAATACAGTCGGTCGCGATCAAGAGAACTTATCGATGAAATTATCACGCCGGTTTCCGCTGAATGCACTTCGGGTCTTCGAGGCCGTCGCACGCCTGGAAAACTTCACCCGAGCGGCCGAAGAACTCGGCATGACCCAGACGGCGGTGACCTACCAGATCAAGCTCCTGGAGGAGTTTCTCGGCGACACCGTTTTCCTGCGTCGCCCACGGGCGCTGAAACTCACCGAAACGGGTGAAAAGCTGCTTCCGAAGGTGGCGGAGGCTTTCACCCTGCTGACGGAGGCGGTGCAATCGACGCGGCACGGTGTCGAGGAAACGCTGGAAATCCACTCCCCGCCATCGTTTGCTGCGCAATGGCTGTCGCCGCATCTCCACATTTTCAAGGCCCTGCACCCGCAAATCGAGGTCCGCCTGCTGCGCCAGATGGATAACGACCACCACCATAGCTCGGCCGATATCACGATCCGTATCAGCGCCGGGCCCTCCGAGGGGTTGATCAGCCATCCTCTCTTTCGGCTCAACTATGCGCCCATGCTGTCTCCGCAACTGGCGGAAAGCGTGGGTGGCATACGGCAGCCTTCCGATCTTTTGAAACTGCCTTGGATCACCGACACCCGTGACGGGTGGCACGAATGGTTTGAGATCACCAAAATCGACTCCAGGCAGATCAGGCACACCAGCCTGAACGCTCTCGGCGCGCTCGACCTGGAAGCAAGGGCCGCCATGTCCGGCCATGGCGTGGCAATGCTGAGCCCGTTTCTATTCCGGGAAGATCTGGCATCCGGCCGTCTCCTCCAGCCTTTCGACGTCTGTGTCGGCGAGGGCAAGACCTATTGGCTGTGTTACGCGCCGGCGCGGCGAAATGCGGCGAAGATTACGGCCTTTGCGACCTGGATCCAGTCGGCCCTTGCCCAAGACCTCGCGGCCACGGGGACAATCGGTGCTAAACAACCGGCGACCTGAGCTCGGTGGCTTGCCCTTCACACCAGAGCCAGCGGTCCGCCTGTTTTCGGAAGATGTAGAGCGCCCGTTGGAGGCTGTTCGATTGCTCGCCCGCAAACTCGATTTCTTCCCGGCAGTCGAGCAGGACCGCGACGGCGTGATCGCGCGCGATGATCCGCACTATCTCCATCTCCTGCTTCAGGAAGCGCGGGCCGTTTCCAGAGCAATACCGATCCAGATACTGGCAACGGTCGCAGACCTCGCCGTGCGCGTTGATATAGGTAAACTCTCTGCCGAGGAGAGCTTCCATGTCCGCCCGGGACTGCCGCATGAGGGCGGAGGTCCTCGCCTGCAGGAGCTCGGCTATATGATCGTCGAGCTCCAAAGGCCGAGCTGTCATTCCACATCCCTTAAAGTCGAAGCAGGCCCGATCGGCCTGCACCGGATAGAAGCCCGCGGATGGCGTCCCGTCAAGCAGGCAGACCTCGTGGGCTGCGCGCTCAAAGATTGCGCTGCGACTGAATGAGCCTGGTCGCGCGAAAGGCGCCCTCGTCCTGCGGACCGCGCCTGTCGCGGCCGTCGAGCAGGCCGAGGTCGCGCTGCCATGATTGCGGCATTTCTTCGAGATCGAGATTGTTGCGGCGGACCGCCAGCCGGCGGCGGATGGCATCGATAATGCCGAACCTCGGCAGGAACTGCTCGAACGGCCGGGTGAGGATGGAAAACATCTCTTGCCTCCAACGGGGATACCCCGTTTTCATTTGATGATTGTGGAGGTAGATTGCGCCGGAAAATCTCGGTAATCCAATCGAATTACCGTCTGTACGGATCAAGAGAACTCATCCATGAAGATGTCGAAACAGTTCCCGCTGAATGCCTTGCGGGTGTTCGAAGCTGCTGCCCGGCTGATGAGCTTCACCCGGGCTGGCGAGGAACTCGGGCTTACCCAGACGGCGGTGAGCTACCAGATCAAGCTGCTGGAGGATACGCTCGGCGAACAGCTCTTCCTGCGCCGTCCGAGGCAGGTTTCGTTGACGGAGGCGGGAGAACGGCTGGCCCCGAGGATCGCGGAAGCATTTGCGATCATGGGCGAGGCGCTCTCCACCCTGCACGATGCATCGGAGGGCACGCTGATCATCCATTCGACGGCGACTTTTGCCTCGCGCTGGCTGGCGCGCCATCTGGGCACGTTCCAGCTCGAAAATCCGGGCATTGCCGTCAGGCTGGAGACATCGCAGGAGATGATCGATTTTTCGCGGGCGCAGGCGGATATCGCAATCCGCAGCGGCAAGGGCGAATGGCCGGGCCTGCGCCGGCATTTTCTGATGCGCAATCATTTCACGCCGATGCTGAGCCCGGATCTGGCCGCCACGATCGGCGGCGTGAAGACGCCGGAGGACATCCTGAAGCTCAGGATCATAGATCCCGGCGATCCGTGGTGGCCGTTCTGGTTCGCGGCAGCCGGCGTGCCGAATGTCGATCTCACCGGCCGGCCGGTAAGCAGGTACGGTGCGCAGGCCTTCGAGGCCGCCGCCGCGATCGCCGGCCAGGGGGTCGGAATCCTCCAGCGGGAATTTTATGCCGACGATATCGCCCTCGGACGGCTGGTCCAGCCTTTCGACATTCTCGGCTATGACGGCAGCGACTATTGGCTCGTCTACCCGGAAGGCCGCAGGAACTCCAAGAAAATCCGCGCCTTCCGCGATTTCATGCGGAAAACCATGCCGACGTTCCGGGACTAGCAGTCAGTTTTCTATCCGCCGCTTTGCTGGACGGAAAACTGGCTCGACATGTCGCTCCTGGCCGCTGGCAGCGGCTAATAGCTCATATCCGGCGCGTAGAAACAGCGCAGCGTATCTTCGGTCGGGTAGAGGCAAAGATGATATTCTTCGTCCTTGCTCCGCCTCGCCTGGCTCTGCGGCAGCTTGAAGTCATGCGGGCGGGTGATCAGCCGATGATCGCCGGGCCCCAGGATGATCTCGTAGCCACCTTCGATGATCTTGACGTTTTTGGTCGAGATCATCTGGCAGTCGCCGGTATGGTTGTCACCATTGCAGCAAAAGCCATCGTATTTCCACGTCGAGCCGTTCGCACTGTGAGCCTCGTGGGCACTGGCCGAACCAACATAGACGCAGGACGCATATGCAATCATCACACCTGTCAGAATACCACGCATGTGCTTAGTCTCCGTTGATGAATGCCCCCACCACCGGCTCAAACCGCACGCAATACCAAGCTTTCGCCGGCTGACTTGCAATTGTCACAATACGCGAGTCGCGTTACCTGGCCCAACCCTCATTTATTGCGATGCACAAGTGAGAATATCCTACTATTGTAATCTAAGAGCATGCGGGGGTGAACTGGAAGCGGCGGGCCACGGTTCCAATCGGCAGACAGCAATGTTCCCGGCTCCCCCTCTTCCCTTGGCCTGCTTTTTTCCCCAAAGTGACGAGTCGGGGGGCAAAAAGGGGAAGACTGAATGTACGAATACGCCATCGCCTGGGAGTGGCTGAGTTTTGCCGCCCGCTGGTTCCATGCCATCACGGCGATCGCCTGGATCGGCTCGTCGTTCTATTTCATCGCGCTCGATCTCGGGCTGACGAAGCGGCCGAACATGCCCGCCGGTGTCTATGGCGAGGAATGGCAGGTGCATGGCGGCGGTTTCTACCACGTCCAGAAATACCTGGTGGCACCGGCGCAGATGCCCGAGCACCTGACCTGGTTCAAATACGAGAGCTACTTCACCTGGATTTCCGGTTTCCTGATGCTCTGCATCGTCTATTACGGCGGCGCGGACCTGTTCCTGATCGACCGCACGGTGATGGACCTCGCGCCCTGGCAGGCGATCGCAATGTCGCTCGCATCCCTGTCGATCGGCTGGATCATCTACGACCTGCTCTGCAAGTCGCCGCTCGGGAAAAACACCTGGGGCCTGATGGGCCTGCTCTTCCTGGTGCTGATCGTCATGGCCTGGGGATATACGCAGGTATTCTCCGGCCGTGCCGCGTTCCTGCATCTCGGCGCGTTCACCGCGACGATCATGTCCGCCAACGTCTTCTTCATCATCATCCCCAACCAGAAGATCGTCGTCGCCGACCTGATCGCCGGGCGCACGCCCGACCCGAAATACGGCGCCATCGCCAAGCAGCGCTCGCTGCACAACAACTACCTGACGCTGCCCGTCATCTTCTTCATGCTCTCCAACCACTATCCGCTGGCGTTCGCGACCCATCTCAACTGGGTGATCGCCGCGCTCGTCTTCCTGATGGGCGTGACAATCCGGCACTGGTTCAACACCACCCATGCCCGCAAGGGCAAGCCGACCTGGACCTGGCTGGTAACGGTACTGCTCTTCATCGTCATCATGTGGCTCTCGACCGTGCCGAAAGTGCTGACCGGCGAAACCGAGACCTCGATGACCCCGGTTGCCCAGAAATTCGCGGCCAACGCCCATTTCGGCGCAGCCAGGGACGTCGTGCAGGCGCGCTGTTCCATGTGCCATGCGGCTGAACCCGTTTACGAGGGCGTCAATTTTACCCCCAAATCCGTCAGGCTGGAGACGGATGCCGAAATTGCCGCCCATGCGCGGGAAATCTACATCCAGTCCGGCCGCAGCCACGCCATGCCGCCGGGCAATGTCACCGCCATTTCGCCCGAGGAGCGCAAGCTGCTGGTGGCATGGTATGAAAGCGCGATATCCCAATGACAAAGTTGCTGATCCGCGGGCGGCTGCTCTCCTTCAAACGCGCACCGCTGTCGCTCACCGACACGGACAGTTACGCCTATGAGAGCGACGGCGGGCTGCTGGTGGAGGACGGCAAGATTTCGGTTGCCGGAAGTTATGGGACGGTGAAGGCGATCGCGCCCGAAGGCGTCGAGGAGATCGACCACCGTCCGCACCTGATCCTGCCGGGCTTCATCGACATGCACCTGCATTTTCCGCAGATGCAGGTGATCGCCTCCTATGCCGCCAATCTGCTCGAATGGCTGAACACCTACACATTTCCGGAGGAATGCCGCTTCGTCGAAAGCGAGCACGCGGCGCGCATCGCCACCCATTTCTACGACGAACTGCTGCGCCACGGCACGACGACCGCCGTCGCCTATTGCTCCGTGCACAAGACCTCGGCCGACGCCTTTTTTGCCGAGGCGCTGAAGCGCGGCATGTGCATGGTCGGCGGCAAGGTGATGATGGACCGCAACGCCCCGCAGGGCCTGCTCGACACGCCGCAGATGGGTTATGACGAAACGAAAGCCGTGATCGCCGACTGGCACGGCAAGGGCCGAAACCACGTCGCCATCACCCCGCGCTTCGCGATCACCTCGACGCCCGCCCAGATGAAGGCGACCCAGGCGCTGGCGGAGGAGTTTCCAGACCTGCATATCCAGACGCATCTCTCCGAAAACCACGAGGAGATCCGCTACACGGGCGAACTCTACCCGGACGCCAGGGACTATACCGACATCTACGCCCATTACGGCCTTCTCGGGCCCAGGACCCTGCTCGGCCACGCGATCCATCTCTCCGACCGCGAAGCCGACGTGCTGTCCGAGGCTGGCGCCGTCGCCGTCCACTGCCCGACCTCCAACCTCTTCCTCGGCTCCGGCCTCTTCCCGATGAAATCGCTGATGCGGCGGGAAAAACCGGTCAGGGTGGCGGTCGCAACCGATATCGGCGGCGGTTCGAGCTATTCGATGCTGCGCACCATGGACGAGGCCTACAAGATCCAGCAGCTCCTCGGCGAGCGTCTGAACCCGCTCGAAAGCTTCTACCTGATGACAAGGGGCAATGCGGAAGCGCTGTCGATGGCAGACAATATCGGCACGCTGGAGCCCGGCACAGATGCCGACCTCGTGGTGCTGAACGCCGCCCCGACGCCGGCCACGCGGCTGCGGATGGAAACGGTGAACACGCTGGCCGAGGAACTCTTCCTGCTGCAGACCATGGGCGACGACCGCACCGTGGTCGAGACCTATGTGGCGGGCAAGGCGATGAAGGGCGAGCTGGATCGACCGACCGCCTGAGAGCATTCCACCCCTTCCGGCCGGTTAGGCGCTTTCTGGCAACCTTGTAAAATTTCCGAGCGCTCGTACCTGCCGACGGCGACTACCACAACGGTAACCCTCGTTCGGCGAAAGCGCGCACGCACCGCTGTAGATCTGATCATTTCCAGTGACCGGCGCTGAAAATTTGTGCTAGTTCGTTGCCCGTCTCGTCTTCCCCGCCTTCGAAAGCCACTCCACTGATGTCCAAGCCGCTGACCATCGCAGACCTCAAAAAACTGGCCCGGCGCCGGGTGCCAAAAATGTTCTTCGACTATGCCGACAGCGGCGCCTGGACCGAGGGGACCTACCGGGCGAACGAGGAAGACTTCTCCAGGATCAAGCTGCGTCAGCGCGTGCTGGTCGACATGACCAACCGCACGCTGGAAACCACGATGATCGGCGAAAAGGCGGCCATGCCCGTGGCGCTGGCCCCAACCGGCATGACCGGCATGCAGCATGCCGACGGCGAGATGCTGGCCGCCAAGGCCGCGGAAGAATTCGGCGTGCCCTTCACGCTCTCGACCATGAGCATATGCTCGATCGAGGACGTCGCCTCGGTCACCACCAAACCCTTCTGGTTCCAACTCTACGTGATGAAGGACCGGGGCTTCGTCGAACGGCTGATCGGCCGCGCCAAGGCGGCGAAATGCTCGGCGCTGGTCGTCACCGCCGACCTGCAGATCCTCGGCCAGCGCCACAAGGACCTGCGCAACGGCCTCGCCGCTCCGCCGAAGCCGACGCTCAACGCGGCGCTGCAACTCGCGACGCGCCCGCGATGGTGCCTGGAAATGCTTGGGACCAAGCGCCGCGGCTTTGGCAATATCGTCGGCCATGCGAGCAATGTTTCGGACCTCTCCTCGCTCGGCGCCTGGACCGCGGAGCAGTTCGACCCGCGTCTTTCCTGGGACGATATCCGCTGGATCAAGGACCTCTGGGGCGGCAAGATGATCATCAAGGGTATCCTCGACGAAGAGGATGCCCGCGCCGCGGCCGACACCGGGGCGGATGCGATCATCGTCTCCAACCACGGCGGACGCCAGCTCGACGGCGCACCGTCCTCGATCAGCATGCTGCCGAGGATCGTCGAAGCGGTCGGCGACCGGATCGAAGTGCATATGGACGGCGGCATCCGCTCCGGCCAGGACGTGCTGAAGGCGGTGGCGCTCGGCGCCCGCGGCACCTATATCGGCCGGCCCTTCCTCTACGGCCTCGGCGCCATGGGCAAGCAAGGCGTCACCACGACGCTCGAGATCATCCGCAAGGAACTCGACATCACCATGGCACTCTGCGGAAAGCGCGATATCCAGCATATCGACCGCAATATTCTGGCGAACATGCCGTTCTGACGGCGGATGAGAAGGCCGCTCAGAAAAGTCACTGCAGTGTTTATCAACAATCACGTCCGTGACTGCTCTAGCGCCGTTCGATTTCGAGCGCTTCGGGACCTTCCTACCGACCGGTGAATCCGGCAACAGCTAGGTACCTTGCCGTGGCACCGGGAAGGTGACCAGGACTCTGAGGCCGGGGGAATTGTCGGATAGTTCAATCCGCGCATCGTGCAGATCGCAGATAGCCTTCACCAGGCTCAGTCCAAGACCTGAACCGACGGTGGTTCTGCTTTTTTCGAGACGATAGAAGCGTTCCAGCACGCGCCTGCGCTCCGGCTCCGGTATCCCCGGACCGTTGTCGCTGACGCTGAGAGCAACCCCTCCGGCATGAGGCGATAGTTCCAGGGATGTGCGGGTGCCGGCAGGAGTGTGACGCATGGAGTTCGCCAGCAGGTTTGCCAGCATCTGCCTGATCAGGTCCGGGTCGCAACTGATCCAGCAGTCGCCGTCCCCCAGCTTCAAATGGAGCTCGTGACCTTCTTCAGACGCGGTGACCTCGTAGATTTCGTAGATGTCGCGCACGAGGTCTCCGAAATCGACCAATCTGAAGTGCGCCGTCCTGCTTCTTGCTTCGATCTGCGCAATCCGCAGAAGCGCGTCGAAGGTGCTGGCAATCGCAGCCAGCTCCTGGAGTGCCGCGCCGACAGCGCCTTTTACTTCGTCCATATCCTCCCGGTGAAGAGCATCATCGAGGACGAGGAAGGTGCGTCCGATAGGCGTCTTGAGGTCGTGAGCAATGTCTGTCGTCACCTGCTTCAGCGCGATGACGCTCGCTTCCAGCCGTGTCAAAGCCACGTTCACCTCGCTCGACAGCACGTCGATCTCATCCATCCGCGGCGATACCGGCAAGCGTTTGGAAAGCTCTCCATGACCGATGGCGTGGGCGGTCTGCGAGAGTGCGAAGATGCGGTTGCGGGAACGATATCTCAATACTGCGGCCCCTCCGAGACCCACGGCGAACACGATGGCTGTGGTCCATCCGAAGCTTACGAGAACTATCCTCGCCAGTTGATCGGTATCTCCCTCGCTGATGCCGACGACCAGGTCATTGTCGCCGAGCTGACCCCTGAAGAGCTTGTAGCTCGTCGATGCGTCATGCTGGTCATCCGGAGCAAGGTCGGAGAACCCGCTCGGCACGCCGCTGATGGCCGCGTTTCCGGCAATGACGCCCCCCGTCCTGTCCCGGAGCGTGTATATCGTCTCCTGGCCGCGGATGGCGGGACCGTGGCTGTTGATCATGTCGATCGCCCCGGACACCCCGCGGGCGCGGAAGGTCGCCTCTATTTCGCGGTAGCGCTCCATGACGGCTGCATCGAGACGGTCGTCCAGATAGGCCAGCACCATCTGGTATGCGACGACATTCGCTCCGAGATAGGACACGACAAACAGCGAACTGTAGATGATGGCGAGTCGGACCGCCGTGCTCTTGAAGAAGCTACCGCCGCGCATGCAGGGAGTAGCCGATGTTACGGACTGTATGGAGGAGCGGAAAATCGAAAGGCTTGTCGATCTTCGCCCGGAGCCTGCTGATATGCGTCTCCACGACGGAGCTTTGTGGATCGAAGTTGAAGTTCCAGATCCTTTCGAGAAGCATCGTCTTGGTAAGCACCCTACCCTCGTTACGCATCAGGAGTTCGAGCAGCGAAAACTCTCGGGGAAGCAGGTCGAGGAGCGTCCCCGCCCGCTCGGCCGTTCGCTTGACCAGGTCCATCTCGAGATCGCCGACGCGCAGCCTCGTCTTCTCCGTGGCTATTGGCGGACGCCTGACAAGAGCATTTATCCTGGCCGTAAGCTCGGAAAAAGCGAACGGCTTTACGAGGTAATCGTCTCCACCGGACTCCAGACCCTCCACGCGGTCGTCCACGCCGCTCATGGAGGTGAGGAACAGCACGGGCGTGCGGACGGAGGCGGCGCGAAGAGTCTTGACGATGGTGAGACCATCCAGAGCCGGAACCATCCGGTCGACGACCACGATGTCATGGGACGCATCAAGCCCGGCTGCCAGTCCGTCCCGCCCGTCGCGAACCCAATCGACGACATGGCCCGCGGACGCCAGGCCTTTGACGACGTAGCCGCCCGTCTTCTCGTCGTCTTCAATGAGGAGGATTTTCATGGGGTTTCCGGGTCTGGACACGAGGGGGAGGAAGACAGGCGCCGCCGGGATTCCGAAGCCTGAGGATTGGGACTTTGTTACGGCAGGAGGCTATCTCGACTCGACGGAACGGGCCCGGGTCCAGCTTCCAGTCGCCGTTGTTCCTGCTTTCGCTTGCCATAGGGCGTGAGGCGCCGGGGTTTGTAGATCGACAGTGCAAGCGGGATGAGAAGTACGATCAGGCCAGCGGAAGCGTGGACCACCGTAGAAAGTCGGACGTGGAAGAGCTCCGGATTTTCGAGGTCCGGGGCATCCGCCAGACGGCTGATGCCCTCTAGCTGCAACAGGAGGACGCCCCCGGCGAAAGTGGTGACCATCAGCTTTGCGACAACCCACCAATGTCGGATCAAACCCCATTGGGTTGCGAGAGATTGGATTATTCCTATTGCCAGCGCAGCCAGTAACAGGGGGATGATGACGATCCACGTGATGATTTCCATTGAAGGGTAGACTGCCATCGTCACGACGGCGTCTGACGTGGCGATGCCAGTGATAGCAAGGACCAGGAACGCCGAGATCGCGCCCAGAAGCCCGACAGATGTCGCCACGTGGGTCACCAGCATCAGCCTGCGCGTCCTTGGACCTACCATAGTGTTCTCCAAACGGGTTGCACCTTACAAAAATGTAAACTGGGCGAAAGGTGGCTGACAAAGCTCCGATCTAACTTCCTCACACTGCGCCATGCAGTTGTTGAATGAGGAAACGATCATGAAGTCTAAGCTGATCATCATATCAGTCGCTCTCGCAGCCGTCGCCGGTCCAGCATTGGCGAACGGCCCCCTCGCCTCCGGCGTATCCCAGGTCGATGCGATTGTCCAAGGTCATGCCAGCCCCGGTGATGCTGCAGTCGCCACGTCGGACCGAAACGTAAAGTTCCGGGTCCTTGACAACGGTGCTGTCGAGCGCACCAACAAGCGGTTTGGCACGGTATCGGTAACGGACCCGCATGCCGAATTCCGTAAGTCCCGCGACAATCGCTGACCCCTTACGTCGCTGGCGTGGCTGACCGCACCACCTGACCGTGGACCGCGCAGCCCCGTTACCGCAGGCTATCCAACACACCCAATGATCCGTCAACCACGGTCGCAAATCACGTGGCGCGGTCAATTCTGAAGGAACACGCATTATGAACAAAGCAATCTCCGGCATCGTCGCAGCACTTATCTCGGTCGCCGGCCTGGGCACCGCTGCGCTTGCCCAGGAAGGAACTTACTACGAGGGTGCCCAGCGCGTCCCTCAGTCCGACACCGCTCGCTCCGGTGCGGAGCAGTATGGATATACAGGCTCAATCGCGCGCGGTTCCGAGTCCTACCACTCGTCCGGCGCGCAGAAGGCCCAGAATAGTGGTGATTACTACGGTGGGACCGATCGAGCCAACTAACCGCCAGATCATCGGTGATGATCATTTCACTGGCTGGCGACAGCTTTTCCGCCGTCAGCGCCGCGATGCATCTCGAAAGCTCACCCCAGATCTCGCAGATGGAGGATGATCATTCCTCTCTCCATGACCAAAATGCCATGGCCGAGACAGATCATCACGGCGACCAGGGCGATCACGGCAGCCAGGAGAAGACCAGGAACTCCTGGCTGCAAGGGTTACTGCGGCGTCGCCGCGATCACGTGTTCCGGCTCATCGTTGAGCCAGCCGCGTGTGGTTTCCATCCGCGAGTTCGTTGACGACACGGATACAGTCGGCGAAGCTCCGGGCCTTCATCGCCCACTTAACATCTGAGAACTAGACCCGCTGTGCGGGTCTTGCTGTGCCGTCGCGCAGGCTTTTGCCGCGTCGGCACAAACGCGATCTTTTCCGCAGGTTCAGGGGCCGGCTGGTCGCGGGAGCTGCCGGGCGATCAGGTGCACAATCTCGCCTTCCCGTTGGATCTTTCCGTGTATCGGCATCATCAACGCGGCTTCCGAGACGAACGTCACCTTCGCTAGGCTGCGATAGGCTGCGGTCGCCTGGTTAGCCCCGGGGGCGATCAATGTCAGACGAGGCTCCGCTGCCTCGAACCTCAGTCTCCAGTTCAACAAGGATCTCGTCGGAATCCAGGCAACTGAGGCAGATCCCGCATCCATCGTCGTCGAACTCGCTGGCCGCTTTGCGTTGCCGACAGCAGTCGCAGATGACGGTCCCTCGACACGAGGCTCGGGCAGGAGCGAGGATCTCGATCAACAGATTTTCGACAGCGTGCGCAGCAGGCTCGGGCATCGTGACCTCCCTGATATTCCTGACATTCCTGATATCAAGGAGATAGGAGTGCGCGTGGAGGTAATCCAGAGCCAAGGCGGGAAAGAAACAGATCCCGTCTTGTCAGGCACCGGACGACCGGCCCCTTTGTCCGCGCCGCGATCCCGGCGGCAAACAGCGCAGCCACCGCTCCATCGACAGTTCCGATCCACCGCCCAGGGCACACGGCCTCCATCCGAAGGGGCCGTGCTTCACCCCTGTAGATCCAGCTTGTCAATCATAAGTGGGTCGTCCGGGGACATTTCGACCGCAAGGCCGGTGGTGAATGGCTGATTGGCATGGGGTGCGGTCAGCAGCACCCATTGCGTCAGGTCGCAGCCGAACAGGGTCGGCTGGTCCGGTAGCCCCTGCTCGGCAATCTGGTGCCGGGTCAACGCCTCAAGCTCCGGAGGGCGGATCGAGATATACACGAGAGATTGCCCACGCCGTTTGAGCTCGCGCACCGTTTCAACTGCGATCGGATTGGCCTTCACCTCTTCAAAACGAGGATGGAAGAACTTCGACCCCTGTTCAAAAAGGAATCCATCCACCGCGATGAAATATTGCCGATGGGTTTTGAGGTAATCGCGCCATTCGTGGACCGTTCCCCAGTCCTGATACTGCGAGATACGCATGACCCGGAAAACATGACCGTTCATCGACAGCCAGGCAATGATCTCAGACAAGTAAAGCTCGCCCATGGACAGTCGAGACTGCCCCGTCAGCTCTTCATAGGCGCCCAGGAACGCTCGCGGACTTGTAAAAAAGTAGCCACCCACACTGAACATGTCGGAGATTACCTGTTTCTCGCGGAAATTGACGATCGCATCTTCCTGGTCGACCTGAACATAGCTCTTGTTCTGCGGGTTGACCTGACTGAAGGAGCTGAGCGACGCCACGCAGACATAGTTGTGGTTCTGGACAAGTCGATCGACCGCGAAGTAGTTGTCGCTGTCCTTGACCATAAAGGGGCCGTCTATACCCGTGCGGCGCAACGTCTCAGCGACGGTTTCCGACTGCGAGCGGGTCGGCTCATCGAGGATGACGCAATTCACATCCTGGCCGAAAGCGACGCAAAGCCCTTTGCGGGCTTGGAACTTTTCCTCGTGCTCGCGCAGTATGGTGAAAATGAACTGGTCCGCTCTCGCCCCAAGCCCGGCCACTGCCCGCCGGACCATCGGCAGCCCCTCGTGATCGGGGAGCATCCATTTCGGCGGCATGTCCGGAAAACGCGACGAACGGCCAGCGCAAGGAACAATGATATGCATGCGTCACCTCTATGAGAGCAGTTCGTTCGCGGCTCGGCCGCATTCTTCGACCCGTCTGCCAACAAAGGCTTGATCGGCATCGGTTCGGGCATAGGGCAGAATTCGCGCGAAAGTCAGCCCCAGCAGGACGTAGTGCCGTATGGGCCAGGCGGGATCGAGAGCGGTTGCCGCGGCGTAAAAGCGTTGCCGCAGCCACCAGGTCACGCCGCGGGCCAGCGGGCGGCCACGATGCGCATGCCAAAGCCCTTCGCATTCCTGAAAGAGCTTGGACCAGTCGATCCAGTAGTGGTCGAAAGGAGAGGCAATGGTGTCGATCAGCCATAATCTGCCGTGCCGGTCGACCAGAACATTTTCAAAGGTCAGATCGCCATGCACCGCGGTTGTCCTGGCCGGCTCCATCAACGTTCCCATCCGGGCGACCGCGTCCTCCAGCGGACGGAGCCTGTCAGTGAAACGACCCTGCGTTTTTGCGGCGATCTGGGCAAGCTTGTCCTCGATCAGCCCGATTGTTGGGGTCAGCGGCGATGGTGAGGACGAAGCGGTTTCCGACAGACAGGTCATCAGTCGCTCCACCCGGTCGGCAAAATCCGAAACGCAGTGAAATGGGCTGTTCGAGAGAAGGTTTATCGCATCACGCGAGGGCACATATTCCATATCGAAATAGAAGTAGCCGTCGATCTCTCCCATATCGAGGATTGCTGGCATGCGGGCACAGTCGGCGATGAGGCCAGAGAGCTGATGCTGACGCGAAGCCTGATCGCGCAATCCGGCATTGCCTTCGCGACTGTTCGCCGCCTTGCGAACGAAACTCCGTTGCCCGACAGGTACCAGCGCGACGGTGGCGCCGGAAAAGCCCGAGAGCGGTATCGCATCTTTATGGTCCTTGAGGGCCGGATGAGTTTCGACCGTCATTGCGTTCCCGCCTGGACGCTCCGACGATGGATCATACCCGGGCGGGTCACGTCGATCACATCCATCCGCGCGGCCCTTGCCGCTGAAATTCCGCTGACGGTATCCTCGAATGCAAGGCATAGCGCCGGTGAAACCTGCAGCAACTCGGCGGCCCGAAGATAGGGCGCCGGAGCAGGCTTGCCTTCGACCGTGTCATCGCCGGTTACGACCGCAGAGAGACTTGCGGTCCAACCCATGTGATCGAGAATCCGCGTCACCCCGTCGCGATTGCCCGAAGACACGACCGCCATCGCCCGCCTGCCCCGCCATTTCTCAATCAGGCTCGATGCAGGAAGCGCTCTTGCCCCATCACGGGCCAAAACCTCACCGAACCGGGCTTTTTTCAGTGCATGGATATTGGCGACCATCTGATCGTCGATCTCGCCCATGCCGGCCGCCCGGGCATAGGACCGGATCGCCACGCGGGCGGGAGGGCCGATCGCGGCAAGATAGTCCTCCATCTTCAACCGGTGTCCGAGATGCGCGAACACCTCGCCATACGCGCGACCATGGACCGTCATCGTATCGACGAGCGTACCGTCGAGATCGAAGAGAAGGGCATCGTAACCCGAGAGATCTAGGTCAGCCGGCCAGGTATCGGTGTTAAGATCAGATTCCGGCATCTCTGTTGACTTTCTAAAGACCGACACCGAATATATCTGGAATATTATACCGTTAAACACCGCATTTATACAGTCAGAGAGGCTCCAAACGTCTTACCGGCACTAATCAAAAGGAGTATACCAATGACATTCGACATTGCGTGCCAGCCGGAGGATGTCTCGGACGCAGAGCTTGCCGCCGAGCTGATCCGGACCGGCAACCATGCCGATGCATTGAAGATCCATTCGAGGCTCGTCGCTCAAGGCAGCCCCTCCAATAAGCTCCTCCAGGACGCGGCGGCGGCAGTCGTCGCAATCGTAGTCGATGACCGCCTGCCGGATCTGCCGGAAGCAGAGGAGCAAGCGCTTTTGCGGGCGCTGATCCTTCAGCCTTCAGGCGACATCGAGCCGCCTGCACTGCATTTCCAGATTATCTCGACCTATTGGGGGCGCGGCGACCGGGTGCTGGAACGGATGGCCATGATCTTGCGTCAGGCGCTGGAGCGGCTTTGGACCGAAGGTTGCCGCGAGCGAAGCTTCCTCTTGATGGTGCTCTTGCTGCGCAACCACCTCAGGCAGATGATCGACAATGCCGCGTTGCGGCAGTGGCATCAGTCGCTTCTGCCGCATTTCACCCCCGCGGAGATGACGCTCCCCTATAACTGGATGTTCGACCGCAAGGGCTTCCGCGACAATGTGGCGGATGTCCGCGCTCTGGTCCGGGAATTATCGGGCACGGAACTGACGCGCCGCTTCAAACCCTGGCAGATCGTCCAATTGCACTGGATCACCGGCGGCAAGGACATCGACCCGCTTTTGCCGCAGATGGTATTGACCGAACCCGCTGACCGTTCGCTTGCGTTGCGCGCGGCAGCGCTTGGCTTGGGTCCTGCACCGCCCGGCTGGGAAATGCAGGCCGAGCAATGGGCAGCGCTGCATGTCCCGCCGGCACAGGCATTTTCAAAAGTCTCCAAGGCCCGTGCCCTGGCGCGGCTGGAAAGTCGCCCGGTTCAGGCGCTGCAGGCCGCTCTTCAGTACGCCGCCCGAAAGGCACCAATGTTGCGTCTGAGATCGCGTCCGCGCATCGCGGTGTGCGTTTCAGGCCAGTTGCGCGGCTGGCAACGGGCGCTGCCCGGCTGGCGCAGCGGTCTGCTGCAAGGTGCCGATTGCTATTTCTTCGTGCATACGTGGGAAGATATCGGGCGTTCTGGCGCCGAGCACTTCCGAGCCCATCTTCCCTTCGACGGCGTCGCCTTCTGCGCGAGCTGGCGAGAACAAGGCCGACAGGTCGGAATGGACGAATTGGCCGCGCGCTACCCCTCCCTCTTTGCGAGACTGCGCGACAGCGGCAAGGTGACTCGTGCAGAAATCGCTGAAACCTATGGCACGGATCATGTCGTGGTCGAGGACGACAAGGCTCCGGCTTTTGCCGGATGGTCGAACAGCAAGAAGATGCACTACAAGCTGGCGGCGGCCCAGAATTTGGCGACAGAAGGCGGCGACGATTTCGATTTGATTCTCCGGATCAGGCCGGACAAGGAAACCGGCCTGGCCGCCTTTGCCTGGCGAGACCTCATCGCCGCCGCTGGTGAGCCGGCAATTTTTGCCGACCTCGCATTCGGCTTTCACTACGGAAACCCCTTGATCGGCGATCAGGTGGCAATTGGTCTGCCAAAAGCAATGACAGTCTACGCTGAAACGCTCCAGACCATAGTTAGACTCCAGTCTGAGAATTTCGATCGATCCGGAGACGGCTTCGAGGGCCACAAAAGCCTGGCGTTCACCTTGTGGCATGCCGGGATCGCGGTGCGGCGCCTGCCGGTAAAGATGGGTCGGCTCCTGGAAGCGAAGACCATGGGCTTGCAGGAAATCGCCGACTGCCTCTCCCAGGATGCCAGCGGACGACAGGACGCCATCGATCTGATCTTGCTGGAGGCCATTCGTCGCGATCTTGCTGGCAGATCCTCCCCCCATGAGGCAGATCCTCCCCATGAGAAGGTGATGTCAGCTTAACCTGGTGGAGCAGTCAAGTTCCGCTGGCTGTCATCGATATCGTCGAACCGATGTCCTGACGGAAAGATGTTTCCGCCGCCAGACGATTAGTCTTGACCTTCCCATGGTGGGAATCCCCATCTGTGTATCCCGAAACGTCTGCAGCTCGGCATCCCTGATCACCACTTGATGAAGATCAACGTGAGCCTGTCGTGCCGTGCTAGGTTGTTCCCGAGGAAACTAGGCTGAGCAAGATGAACCCGCGGAAGCTGTCACCGCTGATATTGAGTATATGCGTCGCGCTGGCCGCCGTCGCTGTTCTCTTCAGCGCGCCTGCCTCCCATGCCGCGCATCAGCGATGCTCCACAGAGATCAGCGCATCCGTCGGTCATTCTCAGCAGGACGACCACCATTCGAAATCCAAGGCGGCGCTTGGCGACGAGGCATGCTGCAGCAGCATATGTGCCATGGGCCTGCTGGTCATTCCCTTGCCGCCCGCGTCGGGGGGCGTCTCTATGCTGCTGCCCCGTGCCTTGCATCTGCAGGATCATCTCACCGGGAGAGCCCCCTCACCCGGTCTCAAGCCTCCGCAATCCGCTGCCTGATGAATCCGTCCCCGCTCCAGCGGGAATCCATCATCAGCACTGTCGGCATGCCGACAAGGACCAAGAGGCATATCATGTATCGCCGTCAATTCCTGAAGACGCTGGCCGCGGGTGCGGCAGCCGTCTCGCCCGTCCTCAATTCAACGCACGCGTTTGCAAACCCTGCCCCTGTCGATCTCATCATCGGAAAGAGAACCCTGGACGTGAACGGCAAGGCCGCCACCGTCTTCGGTCTAGCCGACCGCAGCGGCAGGCCGGGTCTCGTCCTCGATGCGGGTTCGAACTTCGATGTTCGCCTTCTCAACGAGTCCTCGGAGGACACGCTCATCCACTGGCATGGCCTGACACCGCCATGGAACATGGATGGCGTGCCGGAAAATCCCGCCGCCCTGCTTACCGCCAGGGAGAGCCGGGACTACACCTTCCCCGTCGGTCCCGGCGGCACCCACTGGATGCACGCCCACACCCTGCAGGAACAGAGCCTGCTTGCAGCACCGCTGATCGTCCGGACGGCCGAAGACCGCGCCCGCGACGAACAGGAGGTTGTGATCCTGCTGCATGATTTCTCGTTCAAATCCCCCGAGGAATTGCTCGATGCCTTGAAGAACGGGAACTCCGGCCATGGCGCGGATGCAGTCAGGCCATCAGAGCATGATGCAGATGATGACGAACATGCAGGGCCATCAGATGCCGATGACAGGAATGTCGACAATGAGCATGCCGATGAAGGGGATGTCGTCGACGGATCTCAACGACATCGAATACGATGCGTATCTCGCGAATGACCGGACTTTGGACGATCCCGAAGTCGTCAGGGTCGAGAAAAGCGGTCGCATACGCTTGCGGATCATCAACGGAGCGACCGCGACAGCCTTCACCATAGACATCGGGCAGATTTCCGGCAGCCTCATCGCAGTCGACGGCAACGATATCGTCCCTCTCTCGGCCAGCCGCTTCCCGATCTCGATGGGTCAGCGCATCGACATCAGGCTGCAGCTTCCAGCACACACCGGATCCTATCCGATACTCGCGCTCCGAGAAGGCGCGAGGGAGCGGACGGGCATCATCCTGGCGACCAGCGATGCGGCCGTGGAGAAGCTTGCCGCCAAAGCCTCCGAGGCCGGTCCTGTTCTCGACCTCGGCATGGAGCGGCAGTTCAGGGCCGCCGCGCCTCTCCCCGCGAGATCACCCGACCATCAATACACGGTAACGCTGACTGGTGACATGGCCGCCTACGCGTGGGGCATCGACCCATCCGCGCCATTGCGTGTCTCGCAGAACAAGCGGGTCCGGCTGACCATGCGCAACATGTCGATGATGGCGCACCCGATGCATCTGCACGGGCATCATTTCCAGGTCGTGCGCGCCAACGGCCAGGATATCGGCGGGGCCGTCCGCGACACCGTTCTTCTGACGCCGATGGCCGAGGTCGCGGTGGAGTTCGACACGGTCAATCCCGGCCGCTGGCCGCTTCACTGCCACCACCTGTACCACATGGCCACGGGGATGATGACGTACATCACCTACGGCGAGGCCAGACGGGGAGAATGACATGACACATGAGTATCACAATCACCCCCATCACCACGATCACGGTCATCCCGGCGAAACGGACAAGGCGGCTTCTCTCGGGGCCTCAACGCCGCCTTCCGCCGCAGAGGGAACCATCTACACGTGTGCGATGCACCCGCAGGTCAGGCAGATCGGACCGGGCAACTGCCCGATTTGCGGAATGACGCTCGAACCGGAGTCACCAACGGTCCAGTCCGGGCCGAGCGCCGAGTCGCTGGATATGCAGCGCCGCTTCTGGATCGGCCTCGTCCTATCGCTTCCGGTGCTTGCCCTTGAGATGGGCGGCCACCTGACGAACCTGCACATGCTCGTCGGACCACAGATGTCCAACTGGATCCAGATGGTCCTCGCAACGCCAGTTGTCCTCTGGGCAGGATGGCCTTTCTTCGAACGCGGCTGGCGTTCCGTGGTCACACGGCACCTCAACATGTTTACCCTGATCGCCATGGGCACTGGGGTCGCCTGGATCTACAGTGTCGTCGGCACGGTCCTGCCGGGCGCCTTCCCTGAAACGCTTCGCTCGGCCGAAGGCACGGTCGCGATCTATTTCGAGGCGGCGGCAGTGATCACCGTCCTGGTTCTGCTGGGACAGGTGCTCGAGCTGCGGGCGCGCGAACAGACCGGGGGAGCAATCCGCGCCCTGCTGGATCTGGCGCCTAAGACAGCCCGACTGGTTTCGGCTGACGGTTCGGACCAGGATATCGCGCTCGACGCGGTTGCCGTCGGAAACAGGTTGCGCGTTCGCCCGGGAGAGAAGGTCCCCGTCGATGGCACGCTCCTTGAAGGCAGAAGCTCCATCGACGAGTCCATGATCACCGGGGAGTCGATGCCGGTCACGAAGGAGGTCGGCTCCAAGCTGATCGGGGGAACGATGAACCAGACGGGCGGCTTCGTGATGGAGGCCGGGAAGGTCGGACGCGACACCATGCTGTCGCAGATCGTCCGGATGGTAGCCGAGGCGCAAAGATCCCGCGCACCGATACAGCGACTGGCGGACGAGGTGTCCGGCTGGTTCGTCCCGGTGGTGATTGCGATCGCATTCCTGTCCTTCATCGCATGGATGCTGTTCGGACCCGAGCCGCGTTTCGCCCATGGACTTGTAGCGGCCGTCGCTGTCCTGATCATTGCCTGCCCCTGCGCCCTCGGACTTGCTACCCCCATGTCCATAATGGTGGGTGTCGGACGGGGAGCAAGGATCGGCGTACTGATAAAGAATGCCGAAGCGTTGGAACGCTTCGAAAAGATCGACACGCTGGTCGTCGACAAGACCGGGACACTGACGGAAGGAAGACCCAAGGTCACCGTGATCGCTCCGCGCGAAGGCATCTCGGAGGCCGAACTGCTCCGGCTTGCGGCAACGCTGGAACGGTCGAGCGAGCACCCGCTCGCACTTGCCATCGTCAATGCCGCGAACGAAAGGAACGTGCCCCTGGGCGAGGCTTCGGAGTTCGACAGCCCGGTGGGCAAGGGCGTGACCGGGACGGTCGAAGGCAGGAAGCTGATCCTTGGCAGTCATCGTATCATGGGCGAAGCCAACGTCGATGTGTCTGTAATGGCATCGAAGGCCGAGGAACTGCGCGGCGAAGGTGCGACCGTGATCTTCATGGCAGCCGACGGTGTTTTGGCCGGTCTTTTCGCGATCGCGGATCCGATAAAGGCGACCACGCCGGAAGCCGTCCGGGCGCTGGTCGCAGAAGGCGTGCGGGTGGTGATGCTGACCGGCGACAACAGGACAACGGCCCAGGCGGTGGCGCGAAAGCTCGGCATTAGCGAAGTCGAGGCCGAGGTCCTGCCCGAAGACAAGAGCAAGATCGTCGCCCGCCTTCGGGACGAGGGGCGGATTGTCGCCATGGCTGGAGATGGCGTGAACGACGCTCCCGCACTGGCGGCGGCGGATGTCGGCATAGCGATGGGGACCGGCACCGACGTTGCGATCGAAAGCGCAGGGGTGACGCTTCTGAAAGGCGATCTCCAGGGCATTGCCCGCGCCCGGCAGTTGAGTCGGATGACGATGCGGAACATTCGCCAGAACCTGTTCTTCGCGTTCATCTACAACGCTGCAGGCATCCCCGTCGCCGCAGGCGTCCTCTATCCGACTTTCGGGCTTCTTCTCTCGCCGATCATCGCCGCAGCCGCAATGGCTCTTTCGTCGGTGAGCGTGATCGCCAACTCACTCAGGCTCAGGAGGATCGACCTATGAACTTGTCCCGCACAGGGCTGCTGATGGCGGCCTCGCTCATCATCGTGATCGCCTTCTTCATCCTCCGTGAGCACTGGGCGCACGCGCTGGGGCTGGCACCATACCTTCTGCTGCTCGCCTGCCCGCTGATGCACCTGTTCCATGGTCATGGCGGCCACGATCACAAGGATCGTTCCGACTAGCCCTGGAGCGCCTCGTCCGGCGCGGCAACGCTGCGCCGGACGATGAAGTCAGTAGATTTGCACGCCGGAACACGGATCAGCATCGAAACACCGGCCAGTTCCGGGGCTTTTTTGCATCTCACTCTATCAAATCACAGGAGTGGTCGGTGCTGCGATCAGCACCAGCCGCCCTTGCCGGCGCCCGGCCGCCTGGCCAGGCCCTCGTTGACAAGGATATCGGCGAGCGAGCGGCCGTTGCGCGTCACTTCGCGCAGCTTGTGTCCTTCGACCTCGTCTTCATTGCCCTGCCAGGTGACCAGCTCGAACGGCCCGGAATCGAGGAAGGCGCGCACCCGCAGTTCCGCATCGCTCGCCTTGATCCGCTCCGCCTCGCAACGCGGCTTCTTGATATCGGGCACCTCGATGCCGACCAGCCGGATCTTCTGGCCATGGAACATGAAACGGTCGGCGGCCACGACGCAGTCGTCCTGCTTGGCCGAGCCGCATAGATAAAATTTCGCCTCATAGGCGCCGGCAAGGCTCTCATTGCTCTTCGGCGGTTCGGCAGGTTTCTGGATCTCGTCGAGGACCGGCTTGCCGATCGGCGCCGGCGGGATGATCGCGGCGGTATGGCTCTGGTCCGGAGCGACCGCGGGCTTCGGCGTCACCGGCCGATGAGACGGCCCGGAACTCGCCTGGACAGGCTTTGCCGGCACCGGTTTTACCGCGACCTGGACCGGTCGACCGGACGTCAGGCCTTTGACAAACCGCCTCGCCTCCGCGGAATTCTCATAAAGCGCGATGCCGCCGGCCACCACCGCCAGCGCTCCGAGCCAGGGCCAGATCGTCGAGCCGGAGCCCGACGACCGCTTGGGCGCGCTTCTGCGCCGAGAACCGGATTTGCCGCGCGTTTGAGCCATGACGATCTCTCCTGTCGAATCGGAAAGAAGTATCGGAGGGAAGGATTGCCGAAAGGTTTCAGGAGGAGCGGTTCAGTAGTGGAAACGGCATTGGAGGATGATGAGCCGCGACTGATCATTGCCGGTCTCCACGCGGTAGACGAGCCGGTGTTCCTGGGATATCCGGCGGGACCAATGCCCTTTGAGCTGATTGCGCAAGGGCTCGGGCTTGCCGATGCCTTCGAACGGATGACGCAATGTGTCCCTGATCAACTCGTTGATCCGGACAACCATTTTGGGATCGGTCTCCTGCCAGAAAATATACTCGCGCCAACCATCCGGCTCCCAGACGAGCAGGTAGGCTTTCCCGGGGGGCATCAATCAGCCTTCTTGTTGGGGATATAGTCCTCAGGTTCGATCAGGTCGTGAACGATCAACTTGGAGCCGTCGTTGACATTGGCGATCGCCTCCATCAGCCGCGTCGCATTGGCGGGCGTCGACATCAGGTGCAACGTCTCGAGCATGCCTTCATACTCGTCCTTGTCGATCAGGATGGCCGACGGCTTGTCGCGGCGCATGATCTCGATTGGCGCGCGGTCGTTCGAGACCTCGTCCAGAAGGCTGGCAAGTTCCTGCCGAGCTTGGGAAAACATGACGGTGCGCATGATGGCCTCCAAATGACTTGTACGATAAATAGTACATGTCATAACCAAAATCAATCTACCCTACCCCGCCCTGCCCGTGGCGAGCGCCACCGCCCAGTCGGCGCGGCCGTTTTCGGCGGCGAGGCGCGACATCGCCAGATGATCGTAGGCCACGTTGCGGAACTGCGGTATCCAGCCCGCGGACGTCTTTTCCAGGATCGCGTAGGACGCCATCGTGTGGCCGGTCTCCACTTTGTGGAAGCAAGGCGTGTCGTCATCATAGGCCGGGCAGCCGACGCTGCCGGGATTGACGATCAGACGGCCGTCGGAGAGCTGCACCGCCCGCGGAATATGGCTGTGTCCGCAGAGGATCAGCGGCTGCTCGATGCCTTCCGCCAGCGCCTCGATCTCTTCCAGCGGCTTCAGGAAGACATGGCCTTCGCTGGATACCTGCTCCAGCCAATAGACGTTGTCCGATTGCGGCGTCGCATGGCAGAGATAGGCCTCGCTCCGATAGACGGCGCTGAACGGCAGCTTACGCAGCCATTGCAGGTGGCGCGGCGCGAGCTCGGAAAAGGCATGTACTTCCCAGGACGGCATGGCATCCGCCGGGTTCTCGATCAGATAGCGGTCGTGATTGCCGCGCACCGTCAGCGTCGCCATCGTATCGAGAAGCAGCAGCAGGTCGGCGGTGCGCCCGGCTTCGAGCGGGCCGCTCAGGCAATCGCCGAGATTGACGATGTCAGTGATGTCCTGCGCGTGAATATCGGCGAGCACCGCCTCGAGCGCTGCGCAGTTGCCATGGATATCGGCGATCGCGGCAAAGCGCATCAGCTCCCCCGATAGGTGGAATAACCGTAGGGCGAGAGCAGCAGCGGCACATGGTAATGCGCCGTCGTGTCGGCAATGCCGAAACGGATGGGGATCACGTCGAGAAAGGCCGGCTCGTCGAGCGCGATGCCGCGGGCACGAAGATAGTCTCCGGCGCGGAAGAGCAATTCGTATTCGCCGGCAAGAAACGTCTCGCCGATCAGGATCGGCCCGCCATCGACACGGCCGTCGCTATTGGTGACGACAGTCTTGAGTTTTTCGCGTGTCTCGCCGTTCAGCCGGTAGAGTTCGATCGACAACCCCTCGGCCGGTTTGCCGCTCGCAGTGTCGAGGACATGGGTGGTGAGGCCCGTCATAGGCTCGGCTCCGAGATCAGATAGGGGGTGTCGAAAAAGGCCTCCTCGTAGTTCGCGGAGGTATTATCCCTGTCCACCACCAGGAAATCGCTAACGACGCCGATCGCCATCAGCGGATGGTGCCAGGCCTTTGGGAAATAATTGACGCCCTGGTGCGGCTGCACGAGGAAGACCTGCGGCTTGCCCGGCCGGCCGTCTTCGTCATGGGAAACCGCGATCAGGAACGGCTGGCCCGATATCGGCGAAAAGCTTTGGCTGGCGAAAGGATGCCGCTCCATCATGGTGATCGCGTAAGGGAACTGCCGCGGCTTGCTGCGGAAGATGCTGAAGATCAGCCGCTCGGGCTCGCCGATCACCGCGGGCTCGGCGAGCGCGTGATAGCGCTCCGTCGTGCCGCCGTTGATCAGCCGCATGGTCGCCGGATCAGCCTCGATGACATCGCCGAAGGGAGCGAAGGCTTGCTTGGTGAGGGGCCGGATTTCCAGATATTCGGTCAATTTATTCGCCTTCAGTCATTCGGCTTCATTCATTCGCCCTGGGCACGCCAGTTGCGCAGGGAGTCGAGCTGGGAGAGAAGTTCGGGGATCATCCGGTCGACGGTCAGCCAGACCGTATCGATATCCAGGTGAAAATATTGATGCGCAATGCGGTTGCGCATGTCGCGGATGTCTTTCCACGGGATCTGCGGATGCTCCACGACGAAATCCGGGAAGCGCTCCATGATCTTGGTTGCACATTCGCCGATCGCCATGATGTTGGCGATCACGGCATCCTGTTTGATTTCATCAAGGCGGAAAGCCTCGCGATCCAGGCCCGAGACATATCTTACGGCCTTGCTTCCGGTTACGATCATCCGATCGAGATAGGCTTCGAGACGCTCTACACTCATATTGCCAAGGCTTCCGCCACGATGCGTTCGCGGATCTTGGGCGGAAAATCGCCCGGAACCTTGACATCCACCGGCACACCGAGCGCTTCTTCGAGATCTCCCTGAAGTCCGCCGAGCGTGAACAGCGACGTCGTCGGCGAGGGATCGACCAGGATATCGAGATCGCTGTCGGGCCTGTCCTCGCCGCGCAGCACTGAACCATAGACGCGGGGATTTGAGACTTCCCGGCGGGCAACGATCTCGCGAATTATATCCCGGTTCTTTTCCAGCGCTTCCGACGGTCTCATGACGGCGTCACTCCTGATGTCGCCAATATAAGCGACGGCGGGGATTGAGGAAAGCAGCGTCCAAGGCCTCAATGTCCCGGAAGCAGCGATTGCAGGCGCAGGAGCGCGATCTTTTCCACCTGGGCGGTGGCGGTGTCGAACTCCTCTTCGAGCGAGTTGTGGATACGTTTCTCGAAGGCTGCGAGAATGTCGTCCTTGGTCAGGCCCTTGACCGCGATGATGAAGGGGAAGCCGAATTTTTCCGTATAGGCGGTGTTGAGCTCGGTGAAGCGGGCGTGTTCGGCAGGGCTCAGGCGGTCCAGCCCGGCGCCGGCCTGTTCCTTTTTGCTGTCCTCGGTGAGTTCGCCGGCAATGGCGAGCTTTCCGGCGAGATCCGGGTGGGCGCGCAGCACGCCGAGGCGTTCCTCGCGGCTTGCCTTGCGGAAGATCGAGGTGAGCGCGTCATGCACGCTCTTGGACGTCAGCGGCACCAGCATCAGCCCGGAATCATAGGCCCGCTCGGCGATGAAGGGAGAATGTTCGAACACGCCGCCGAACATCTGGATGAAGTCGCCGCGGGCGGTCATAGAGCGCCCGCCGGCTTGTGGTGTTCGTGCCAATGCCTGGCAATCTCGATGCGTTGCGGGATCCAGACCTTGTCGTGGCTGAGCACGTATTCGATGAAGCGCTTCAGTGCCGCAGCGCGGCCTGGCCGCCCGACGAGGCGGCAGTGGAGGCCGACCGACATCATCTTCGGCGCGCCCTCCTTCCCTTCCTGGTAGAGCACGTCGAAGGCGTCCTTGAGATAGGTGAAGAACTGATCGCCGGCGTTAAAACCCTGCGGCGTGGCAAACCGCATGTCGTTGGTCTCCAGCGTATAGGGGATGATCAGGAACGGCTTGCCGCCGAGGCCCTTGACCCAATAGGGCAGATCGTCCGCGTAACTGTCTGAGGAATAGAGGAAACCGCCCTCCTCCATGACCAGTTTCAGCGTGTTGTCGGAAGGCTTGCCCTGGTACATGCCGTAAGGGCGCTCGCCGACGAGCTCGGTATGCAGGCACACGGCTTCGAGAATGTGTTCGCGCTCCTTCGCCTCCGGGAAATCCTTGTATTCCAGCCAGCGGTAACCGTGGCTGGCGATTTCCCAGCCGGCTTCCTTCATGGCCGCGACGGCTTCCGGGTTGCGGGCCATGGCGAGCGTCACGCCATAGACGGTGGTCTGCACCTTGAGATCGGTGAACATCCGGAAGAGCCGCCAGAAGCCGGCGCGCGAGCCGTATTCGTAGATCGACTCCATGTTGAGGTTGCGCTGGCCCGGCCAGGGCGCAGCACCGACGATTTCCGACAGCAGGTTTTCCGAGGCCGGATCACCGTCCATGATCGAGCTCTCGCCGCCCTCCTCGTAATTGATCACGAACTGGACCGCGACATGGGCGCCGCCGGGCCACTTCGGATCGGGAGTGGAACGGCCGTAGCCGACGAGTTCGCGCGGATAGTCTTTTGCCTGCATGGATCACCTTCGACGAATGAGGCCGGACGGTAGCGCACCCGTTCCGGCCATGTCGAGATGGAAACGTCGTCTCAGAGGCCGAGCGCGCGAAGGATCGCGACTGAGGCGACACCGAGTGCCACGGAAACAAGCATCGGCAGTCGAAGTGCCGCAAAAGCAGTCACGGCGCAGGCCAAGGTTTCGGCAATCCCGGTGGCAAAGGCGGTCGGCGCGACGACCGCCATCAGCACGGCGGGCGGGATCGATTCGATCGCCTTGCGGCGGCTGCCTTCGAGCGAGACATGGCGGATGAGGACGAGGCCGCTCAACCGGGTGAGCACGGTAGCGGCGGCCATGGCGAGGATCGCGACGAGCGTGGCGAGATCGACGGTCACGGCGTCACCTCCACGTCTTGAGATTTGCCGGTCAGCATGGCGGCGGCAAGGCCGGCGACGGCACCGGCGGCGATATACCAGACGCCCGGCACGAAATGCTGGGTGGCAACAGCGGCAGCACCGCTCGCCAGCAGCACGGCGCCGGTTTCCGCACCCTTCCAGAAGCCCATGACCAGAACGATGAAGACAGCCGGGAAGGCGAAATCGAGCCCGAGCACCACCGGGTCGCCGAGAAAGGCGCCGAGGGCCGCGCCGGCAAGTCCCGAAAACACCCAGGCGAGGTAGAAGGGCGCGACGAGGCCGGCGAACCAGGCGGGGGTGAGCTTTGCTACCTTTGCCCGGAACTCGGCCATCGCCCAGATCTCGTCGGCGAGGAACAGCATCGACAGATAGCGCGCCGGCTGGCTGAAACCGCCCATTCTGGTGCCCAGCGAGGCGCTCATCAGCACGTGGCGGATGTTGACGAGCAGGGCTGCGAACCCGACGCCGGTCCAGGAGGCCGGATGGGTCCAGATATCCATCGCCACGAATTGCGAGCCACCGGCAAAGACCAGCGCGCTCATCAGCCCCGCTTCGGCCGGCGACAGGCCCTTGGTGGCCGCAACCGCTCCGAAGACGAGGCCGATCGGGATGACGGCGGCGATTAGCGGCGAGATCGCCCGCATGCCGCCGAGGAAGTCCTGTAGTTTTGTGTTGTTGTTCATTCAATAACCTTGATCTGATGTCGGCGTACGTCACCCCCTCACCCGGCCTCCGCTTCGCTCGGCCACCCTCTCCCCAAGGGGAGAGGAGGAACGGCGACGGCGCGGCATCTCTCTTCTCCCCTCGGGGAGAAGGTGCCGGCAGGCGGATGAGGGGGAGGCTTAGAACGGACAACATCAGCCGTCTTGAACGAAAGTGATCAGCGCGCCCGATACTGGCCCGGCGTCAGCCCGGTGCGGGCCTTGAAATGGCGGGTGAAATGCGCCTGGTCGGCAAAGCCGCATTCGAACGCGATTTCGGCCGGCTGGCCGCCGTCCCTCAAGCGTTTGCGCGCTGCGCGGATGCGGATGTCGGTGAGGAAGGAATGCGGGGTGATGTGGAATTCCTTGCGGAAGGCACGGATGAGATGGGCACGGCTGAGGCCCGCGACCGTTGCCAACTCCTCCAGCCCCACATCGGACGCAAAATTCTCGACCAGGTAGTCGCGCGCCTCACGGACGGCGGTGCGCTCGGTGGTATCGACCGGCACGATGATCGAGCTGCCGTGGCGGCGAAACACCGCATCCAACACCAGGAACATCGCCTGGCTGGTCTCGAGCGCGCCGGAGCCCTCTTCCAGCGTCCGGTGCGCCGCGTGGAAAGCGTCGGCGAGCGCCTGATCGTGGAGGAGCTGGATGCCGAAGGCGGGCGTGCCCTCAAAGGATTTGCCGGTGACGTCTTCGAGGATCTCGCGAAACAGCGCGACATCCGGATAGATCATCCGGTAGCGATAACCGCCGTCGCCGGGCGCGCCGTCGTGGATCTCGCCGGGATTGATGAGATAGATATCACCCGGCCCCGAACTTTCGCGCAGGCCGCGGATGGTCGCCACCTGCGCGCCGCGTTCGATGGCGCCAATGCTGAACGTGTCATGCGCATGCGGCGCGAATTCATGGGTGAGGAACGTGGCGGCCAGGCATTCCATGCCCCCGAAACGGCTGTCGCGCCAGAAGCGGGTTGTTTCCGCCTGGGCGAGCGGCATGTGGTCGGCTGCCTGTTCCTGGGAGACGTTCTGCATCGCGCGGATATAGCAGATTTCTCCGACGGCCTCTTGAACAAAAGTGACCGTTTGCGCTCTTTCAGGCGATCTTGCGCGCCGCCACGCGGCCCATCGGGTGCAGCGAATGCACCTGGAAGGGCGCGCCCGGCTCTTCCTCGATGAACAGCGCCAGATTGGCGATCTCGACCGGCTTTTTGAGATAGGGCTCGAAATAATCGCGCAACGCCAGATCGAAACGCGGCATCTCGATCGCCGACAGCGGGCCGGTCAGCGTCATGTGAAAACGGAACTCGTCCATCACGTAAGGATGGCCCCAGCGATAAAGGTTGGCGAACTGAGGCGCAGAGAGATCGCCCGAATCGCTGCGTTCCAGTTCGGCCTCGGTCAGCGGCGTGCGGAAATTGTCGAATTCCTGGACGACGGAGGCGGCGAGGAACCGGGCGGTGTCGCAAGGGACGACCGGCGCAAGGCCGAAGAAATTGCCGAGCCGGACGACTTCGAGCTTCGGCAGTTCGAACGGGCTGTGGGTACCGGCGAAGCGCATCAGGTGGCGCAGCAGCATCGGTTCGGTGACGTCGGGCGCCAGCCGGAACGGCGCCTTCAGCGTCGCATGGAAACCGTAGCGACGCGGCAGCGCGGTATTGAAGGCGATGTCGTGGATGCCGATGCCGCGGATGGCCGGCGGCTCCATCGCCTCGCCCGAAAAGGCGTTGCGGCCGAGCCACTGGGCCGCGGCAAGCGTCAGCGGATCATGCGCCGGAGGCGTGAAATGAATGGCATAGCGCATGCGTCACCTTCTGAACGTCCTTTTCAGCAACCCCGTGTTTTACGCATTGCTCAACAATCCCTGCGGTGGGGGTTAAGTGATTTGCGTGACAGAATAACGACGCGAAGGACTGAAAGTTCGCGTTTAACGGGAGGCGACGGTAAGGTGACTGGCGAGCGTGAATGACGCCGGGAGCCGCATTTCCCGGCCGTTCAGGGCGTTGAGGGCTGCATCGGCCAACCTGTGGGCGATCCCGAAACTCACCTTGAAACCACCTGTGAGCGCAATCACTCGGGCGTGATCAGGATGCGGGCCGACCATCGGATCACGGTCGATCGCCTTCGGCCGCAGCCCCGCCCAGCCCTCGACGACGGGAGCCTGGGCCAGTGCCGGCACCAGCACGCGGGCGCGCGCGATCAGCTCATCCAGCTGAGAATCGGTCGAGGACGGGTCGTCGAACACATCCTCGCTGGTGCTGCCGACCGCCACATGGCCGCCCTCATGGGCGACGACATAGAGGCCGTTCAGGAAGATCACCGGCAGAGACGGATCGACATCCGCCTTGAGCAGTGCCGCCTGACCCTTGACCGGCTGGCCGAGCGGTCGCTTCAGCGGCGGCGAAATGCCTTGAAGCAGCGGGAAGGACCCGTGGCCGGCCGAGACGATGCAATGTCCGAAGGTGACGCTGTCACCGCCACGGAATATAATCCTATTTACCACGGGATCGATCGTCTCGGCCTCGATACCCTCGACGACCTGCACATGACCGGCCGAGCGCAGAAAGGCGACGAGCGCCGAGACGAGACCGCGCGGCGAAACCCGTGCGGCAAACGTGTCGTGCACCAGCCCGGCGGCAGCGAAGGAGGCATCCGGCCAGCCTTTTTGAGGCGGACGGTCGAGCACATGCCATTGGAAACGGCGGTCGCCGCGCCGCCAGCAGGCTTCCGCATCGGCGGAATGGCCAAGCGCGATCTTCCGCAAATGCGGCTTCGGCAGCGGGATCAGCCGACCGGAGCGGCGATAGCCGCAGGCCATGCCGGTCTCGGCTTCGATTTCCGCGATCTCGTCTTCCAGCGACAGAAGCGCATCGAACTGAAACTGCTTCTTGTCGTTCCACTTGTCCGGCATATGCGGCATCAGTGCGCCGAGCAGCCCGCCGCTCGCCCCCTGCCCCAACGGGCCGGCATCGACGAGCAGGGTGCGAATACCGAGCCGCTCGGCCTTGACCGCCGCCCAGAGGCCCATGATACCGCCACCGAGAATGACGAGATCGGCGGAGGATGGGAGAGCATGAGATTGACCGCCGAAGCCGGCAGGATTATCCGCATGTCCCATGAGTGACCGTGATCCTGAAATTCGTGCGACCGAAGGCCAGACTTTGGACTGGCATGACGGCGATATGCCTTATTCGCAAAAGTTTGGCGACCACTTTTATTGCCGCACCGACGGTCGGCTGGAATGCGGCCACACGTTTCTGGCGGGCAACGGCCTGCCGGAGCGCTGGGAAAAGCACCGGAACTTCCGGATCGGCGAACTCGGCTTCGGCACCGGCCTGAATTTCTGCGAGACCTGGCGGCAATGGAAGCTTTCCCGCCCCGCGGGTGGGAAGCTGCACTTCACGTCGTTCGAACTCTACCCGATGCAGCGCGACGAGATCGACCGGGCGCTCGCCCGCTGGCCGGAGATCGATGCGGAACGGCAGGCGCTGGTTGAAGCGTGGCCGGACGAGCCGGGCGGCCATGTCGTCATCGACGCCGATGCCCAAACCCGGCTGACGGTCGTCTGCGGCCCGGCGCTCGAAGGCGTCTGCGCGGCCGAGGCGGATTTCGACGCCTGGTTCCTCGACGGTTTTGCACCTTCCCGCAATCCCGACATGTGGTCGCCCGAAATCATGCAGGCAATCCACGACAAGACCTTGCCCGGCGGCACGTTCGGCACCTATGCGGCAGCCGGTTTCGTGCGGCGGAACCTGCAGGCGGCCGGCTTTACGGTGGAGCGACGTCCGGGCTTTGCGGGCAAGCGCGAGATGCTATGCGGGATCAAGCCGGCGTCCTGATCCAAGGCAGCCCAACGCAAAACAGCCGGTCCTGAGACCGGCTGCCATCCATTACATCGCACGGCCACTATTGGCAGACGCGCAGGCTTTCCATGTGCCAGCCGCCGTCATAGGCGTTGCGCACGCGGCGGTCCTCATACCAGCAGCGCGGACGGGGCGGAGGTGGCGGATCGATGTAGCGCGGCCCGCCGTCATTGGCGAGCGCGCCGCCAATCAGCCCGCCGATGACGCCCGCAGCCAGGCCGCCGGCGATTATGGCGCCGTCATTGTTATGACGCCTGCGCGGCGGAGGCGGAGGACCACGGCGATCGTATCGATCATATCGATCGTATCGGTCGTGGTGTCTGCCCCATTCCTGGGCCGCCGCTTCACCGGCCGGCACCAAGATGCTGCTGCAGGCAGCGGCCAGGATCAGCGCCGAGACAATTATCTTCTTCATCACAAGCGTCTCCGTTTCCACCGGGCCAACTGCGAACGGCAGGAAAAGGCCCGATATTCCCGAACAATGCACATCCCCTGCTTAACGGTCCCTGAACGGAAAAGCCGCTCGCGGCAGAAAGCACCTGTGACGATCGACCGGGAGGTCCCGGCCGGCTCTGCGAAAGCAGGGGGACCCAGGCGAGGCCTCGATCCACCCAACCCCGGTCCCTCGAATTACGAAATACGTACCAGCCAGTATTTTTCGTCACTCATTGTTGGGCCTTCCCGTTCGCGTAGCGCCTTCATACTTTTGCGAGAATGTGATCGCCGCATGCACGGGATCGGAGCATTAGATGAACTTCATAGACTCTCACCATATTCATATCCTGGGCGGTCAATATGCGGTGTCCGCCGATCCCGATACGATACTGATGACCGTTCTCGGCTCCTGCGTCTCGGCCTGCATCTATGATCCGGTCACCAATATCGGGGGCATGAACCATTTCATCCTGCCGACGAGTGGCGGGCAGGATATCGACGAACGTCCGGAACGATACGGCGATCTCGCCATGCGCACTCTGGTCGACGATCTTTATGGCTTCGGTGCCGAACGCCGAAATCTCAGGGCCAAGCTCTTTGGCGGCCGCACGCGAAAATCGAGCGGCTACGATCCGGGATCGCTCAATTCCGCATTCGCCAGACGGTTCCTTCTGGAAGAGGGCGTCAAGCTTGTCGATACCAGCCTCGGCGAGGATCTCGCACGCTGGATCACCTTTCACCCGACGACAGGCAGAGTGCAGATGAGGATTACCGACGCCATGCCCGCCCCCTCGATTGGCGGCACGGTGCGGGTAGCAGCGCCGGAGAGGCGATATTGACCGGCTTGGCCACGTCGTGCCCGCTCAGTTCGAAACGGAACTCACGATCGCACCGCCGAGCCAGTTGCGGACCTTGGCTTCCAGTGCCTCCGGGCTGATCGGCTTGGAAAGATAATCGTCCATGCCCACCTGGAAGCAGAGTTCGCGGTCGCTTTCGAGCGCATGCGCCGTGACGCCGATGATCGGCGTATGGGTGCCCGTCTCCTGTTCGAGCTCGCGGATCTTCTGGGTCGCCTGATGCCCGTTCATGACTGGCATCGACACGTCCATGATGATGACCGCCGGATCGTGCTTTTTCCACGCCTCGACGGCTTCCGCACCGTTCTTGACGATCTGGAACAGCCAGCCGGTGGTCTGCAGGATCTGGGTGAAGACGATCTGGTTGACCTCGTTGTCCTCGGCGACCAGCACGTCAAGCGTCGGCGCCGCCTGCATGGGCGGCGTGGAGACCGGCGCCGCCGGCTGTTCGGCAATCGCCGGCGTCGAAGCAACCAGCGTGGGTGCGGCAACCGGAGCGAGGGGCCGCGCCGTCGCCGGAGGCTGAACAGCCGCCTGCCCCGCTTCGACTGCCCGCCGCTTGGTGCGGATCGAGCGGACGACGTCGATGATCGTGCTGCGCAGCAGATTGGCGCGCGCCGGCTTCATCAGATGGGCCTGGACGTTGAGGGCGGCAAACATGCTGTCGTCGCCGGCCATGTCCATGGAGGTCAGGAAAACCACGCCGGTGCCGTCGAAACGCGCATCGCGCCTGAGATGTTTTGCGAAATCGAGGCCGTTCATCTCCGGCATGTGATAGTCGAGCACGATCGCGTCGACCGTGACGCCGATCCGCGCGGCTTCGCGGAGGATTGCCAGACCCTCGGCCCCGCTGTCGGCTGCGACCGTGTCAAAGCCCCACATGGTGAGCTGCTCGGTAAGGATACGACGATTGACCGCATTGTCGTCGACGACGAGGATGCGAGCACCGCTGGTGTTGATCGGCAGGGTGGTGAGCACATTGCGCTCGCTGACCACCTGGAACGGCAGATGCACGGTAAAGACCGAGCCGCGACCGACTTCGCTCGTCACGTCGATATAGCCGCCGAAGAGTTCGGTGAGGCCAGCGGTGATCGCCAGCCCGAGACCCGTGCCTTCGTGGCGGCGCGTCGAGGAGGTATCGACCTGCGAGAATTTATCGAAGACCGACTTCAGTTTTTCTTCCGGAATGCCGAGCCCGGTATCCTCGATGCGGATCGACAGCATCATCTCGCGGGGACCTTTTGCTTCCGACCTCAGGTCGATGAAGACATGTCCCTTTTCGGTGAATTTCACCGCGTTGCCGACGAGGTTGGTGATGATCTGGCGGAAGCGCCCCGCATCGCCCATCACCGTCTCGCGGATCGAGGCGTCGCCGCGCACGATGAGCTCGATATCCTTCTCGGCGGCCGATGAGGACAAAAGCGTCGCCACGTCCTCGATCGCCTCGACCGGATCGAACGGCGCCTTGCGCAGCTTCATCTGGCCGGCATCGATCTTGGAGAAGTCGAGAATGTCGTTGATGATCGTCAGAAGGGCGTTGCCCGATTTGACGATGATGTCGATGAAAGTCTTCTGGCGGGTGTCGAGATTGGACTTGGCGAGCAATTCCGCCATGCCGAGCACGCCGTTCATCGGCGTACGGATCTCGTGGCTCATGTTGGCGAGGAATTCCGACTTCGCGCGGTCGGCGGCCTCGGCGCGCTGCAGGAGGCGCGTCAGCTCCTCCTCGCGGCTCTTCATCTCGGTCACGTCTGTAAATACCGCCAGCCAATGGTCGCTGCCGGTAAGCTTGGCCTCGACATGGATCCACTTGCGGCCCTCGATGCGGAAAGCGGCAAAGACCGGCTTGCCGGCTGCGACATTGTCTTCCCAGGCATGGAGCGTCGCCGCCGCTTCCTCGGGCGTGCCGAGATCGCCGCGCTCGACGCAATAGCGGAAGAGATCGCGCCAGAGACCTCCGGCGCGCACCATCTCGGCCGGCATGTCGAGCATGGCCGGCAGCGCATCGTTGGAGAAGATGATCTCGCCGTCATGCAGGATGAGCAGCCCTTGCGACATGGCGCTCGTCGCGTCGCGCATCAGCGCGCCGTGGGTTTCGAGCGCCGCACGGGCCTCCTGGATCTCCTGCTCGCGCTTGCGGACAGCCGTGATGTCCATGTAGCTCAGCAGGATCTTTCCGCCGGAAAGCTGGGTGCCGGAAATGACGATCACCAGACCGTTGCGGCTTTTCACCTCGATCGGCGGCCGCTCCTGGCCATCGGTCAGGGCGGCGATGCGCTCCTGGTAGATTTCCTCAAAGCTGCTCGTCGAGCCGCTATAGATCCCGTGGTCGAAATTGACCTTGAGGAAGTCCCGGTAGGAACGCCCGGGCAGATCGAACTGCTCCCCGGCATCCCAGAAGGAATAGAAAGCCGGGTTGGCGTATTCGAACAGGAAACGCTCGTCGAGGATCGCAACGCCGACGGGCATGGCGTTCAGGATCGTCTGCAGATCCTTGCCCATCTTCTCCGCTTTGTTCTGCGCCTCCTTGATACGGGAGACGTCCATGCGCGAGCCGACGAGGTTGTGTGCGCCGTCATTAGTGGTCACCCGGCGCAGATGCGTGATGACCGGGACGACCGTTCCGTCGGGGAAGGTGATTTCCTCCGACTTCTCGATGTCCTCGCCCGTCATCACCCGATCGTTCTCGATACGGAAGCGATCGGCCGCGTCCGGGAACATCTCGATTTCGGTCTTGCCGAGAAAATGGCTTCTGGGCTTGCCCAGCATCGCCTCGTAGGCGGCATTGGCATAGGTGAGCTGGCGGTCGCCGTTGCGCACGAACACGGGCACCGGCAAATCTTCGAGGACTGCGCGAAACAGGTCCGTCTCCGAGACGTGGGCGCGCAGGAGCATTTCCTGCTCCTTGAATTCGGTCACGTCGTGGCGGATGGCGATCAACAGGCCGTTTTCGAGGCGCTTGTTGATGCTCCGCAGCCAGCGCCCGTCGGAAAGCTGGTCGACACTCTCGGAATAGGGAAGCTCGAAAGGCTTCATCCGCTCGGCGATCCACGCGTCCTTCTTCGGCGCATCGGGACCGAAACTCGCCGGAGACACCCGCTGGCGGCGATCATAGGCAAATCCGAGGATATCGTTGAGGGTGATACCCGGCTGGATATCGATCGAGATCGACGCAAAATGGTTGATGAGCTGGGAATTGCAGTAGATCAGAACGTTGTGCTTGTCGTAGATGCCGATGCCCATTTCGAGCATGTCGAGGGCATCGTCGAGAAGAGCGTTGTTGAACGGCGAAAACGGCGCGATGGGCTTTGCAGCGGTAATCGAGGGACCGGCAGCGGGGGCAACATTGTTCGGTTCGACGAGGGCATCGATGCCCGGAACCGCCGCAAACGTGCCGAAGAGATAGGTATGGTCGTCTTCCGTGAGGAAGCGCTCGATATGGATCTCGTGGCGGACAACGCCAGAACGGTCGAAGCAGAGCGACGTCTCGTCGGTGCCGAATACGATCGCCCGGCATTCCTTTTCCTTGCGATCGGCGTCTTCAGAGGCGCCTGCAAGACCGCGGCTGGTATTGCCGGCAAATTCGCTGGGATGCATACCGAAAAGGCGTGCATAGGCGGCGTTCACCGCCACGTAGATGAGGGCGCTGTCCTTGATGAAGGCGGGCTCGGCGAGATCGTTGATCCGCTCGCACGCCGTTTTCAAGAGTTCGCTTTCCGTGTCCACCTTCCCCCGCTCCTTATGCCGGCCGATATCCGGCTCGATTCGTTTGTCTCCCAATCGACTGATAACACCATAGCGAGTGTTAATATCGTGTTGTTGAAACGGTATGAGTTATCATTTCTGGCATTTGTCAAACGGAAGCACCTGCGCAGCACGGAAAATACATCCCCAGGTCGAATTCCGGTATCGGTCGAGCGCGGCCAGGATGAAGGTTGGCGCCGAGCGATCAAAAGCAAGTATCGACGGCTTGCTCGATTTGGACCGACAAATCTTTTCCATGCTATCGCCACGATCTCGCCATGATCTCCATTGGCGATTGCTCAGGCTTGACGAAAATCAACCAAAAGCGGCATGAACCTGAACGTCCGTTCAGACTATCGGGAAATCGCCTTCATCAATCCGCCGCCTTTGCGCGCCACGATTTCTGCACCCCTTGAGGACAAAAAGGGAAAGGAAAAAACATGTCGGCACTGAAGAAGACGATATCACTTGGCCTCGTCGCACTGTCCGTAGCGGGCGCCCTGACGGTGACCGCTCCTGCGGCTGAAGCCCGCGACCGCCATCGCGACGTCTGGCCGGGCGTGGCGGCTGGACTTGCCGGCGGCATCATCGGCGGCGCGATCGTCGCCGGGTCACAGCGGCCGGCCTATGCCGAGCCTGAATATGTGGAGCCGGAATACGACTATGCTCCCCCGCCCCCGCCGCCCGTTTATTACCGCCGCGCCTATTACCGCGACTACCCGCCGGTCTGCGAACTCGAATGGCGCCGCAACCGCTACGGCGAACCCTATCGCGTCGAAGTCTGCTCGCGCTGATCCGCAAGACTGATCGCGTACCTACAGAGCCTGTTTCCGCTGCCGGCGGACGCAGGCTCTTTGCTGTGGTGGAGACGTTCCGGGCAGGGTTGCGGTCGGTAGCGGGCAAGCCGCGGCATTTCGCGATTGCGAAACATCTGCTTGACTTTTGCCCGGAAAACCACCAAATGCGCTTCAGCTTTCACCTTCCGGCCGCCGCGTGAGTTGGCCCCGCGTCATTAAAGACACCGCGAAGAAGGAACAAGGCGCACAGATAGATCGCCCTCGATCCCGGAGGGTTTAAGCGCTGGAGAGCAATTTCCAACTTGCAAGTTCCCACTTCACGCGGGGTTCTTGACGCCAAAGGCAGACCGGACGGCATGGTGCCAGTCCGGCGGCACGCTTTTGGCGCCCCGAAAAGGTATTCGACTTGACGAATTTCCACGAGCTTGGTCTGTCCAAGCAGACCGTAGCCACTCTCTTTGCGCTCGGTTACGAAACGCCGACCCCGATCCAGGCCCAGGCAATCCCCCAGCTTCTCGAAGGCCGCGACATGATCGGCCTCGCCCAGACCGGCACCGGCAAGACCGCCGCATTCGGTCTCCCGATCATCGAAATGCTTGCCAAGGACCCGAAGCGTCCTGACAACCGCACCACCCGCACGCTCATCCTCGCTCCGACCCGCGAACTGGTCAACCAGATCGCCGCCAGCCTGAAGAGCTACGTGCGCGGCACGCCGATGAAGATTAACGCCGTCGTCGGCGGCGCCTCGATCAACAAGCAGCAGCTGCAGCTCGAAAAGGGCACCGACATTCTCGTCGCCACCCCGGGCCGCCTGCTCGACCTGATCGCCCGCCGTGCCATCGGCCTGACCGCGGTTCGTTACCTCGTTCTCGACGAAGCCGACCAGATGCTCGATCTCGGCTTCATCCACGATCTGCGCAAGATTTCCAAGATGGTGCCGAACAAGCGCCAGACCCTGCTCTTCTCGGCCACCATGCCGAAGGCGATCGCCGATCTTGCATCCGACTTCCTCAAGGATCCGGTCCAGGTCTCGGTCACGCCTCCGGGCAAGGCTGCCGACAAGGTCGAACAGTTCGTCCACTTCGTGGTCGGCAAGAACGACAAGACCGATCTTCTGAAGAAGTCGCTCGAAGAAAACCCGACCGGCCGCGCCATGGTCTTCCTGCGCACCAAGCACGGCGCCGAAAAGCTCTCCAAGCATCTCGAGCATATCGGCTTCAAGGTCGCATCGATCCACGGCAACAAGAGCCAGGGCCAGCGCGAACGCGCCCTCAAGGCCTTCCGTGACAACGAGATCCGCGTCCTGGTCGCTACCGACGTTGCTGCCCGCGGCATCGACATTCCCGGCGTCACCCACGTCTTCAACTACGATCTCCCGGAAGTACCGGACGCCTACGTTCACCGCATCGGCCGTACCGCGCGTGCCGGTCGTGACGGCATCGCGATCGCCTTCTGCGCTCCCGACGAAGCGCGTCTGCTACGCGACATCGAGCGCCTGATGAACATCGAGATCACCACCGCATCCGGCGAACGCCCCGAAGGCGGCCGCCAGGCACGCGGCGGTGCCGGCAACAACAACCGTGGCGGCGCAGCCAATCGCGGCCGTGGCGGCAACGGCCAGGCACGCGGTGCCGGCGAAGGCCGTCCCGAGCGCCGCGAACGTCCGGCGCGCAAGCCGTTCTTCGCAGCGGAAGGCGCAGAGGGCGGCGACCGTCCCCAGCGTCCGGCCCGACCCAATGGTGACCGCCAGCAGCGCGACAACCGCCGCAACGACGATTTTCGCGGCCAGCGCCGCGGTGAGGACGCCCCGCGCCTGGAAGTCGACAACGACCTGACGACCACGTCGGATTTCCGCCCGGCCAAGAAGCAGTTCGGCTCCCAGAACGGCGAAGGCCGCCCGGCGCGCACCGAGCCCCGCAAGGAACACCGCAAGGGCGGCAACGGGGCTCAGAACCCCCATGCCGCACACGGCGCCCATGAACTCGCTGCCCAGCGCAACAACCGCGGCCCGCGCGTCGAAGCCGCCCGGCCGGCCACTGGCGGCAACGGAGGCCCGGTAAAGTTCGGCAACGACAACCGCTCCGGCCAGCAGGGCCGCACGCGCCGCCCGGCGTAACGAGGCCCTGCATAGGGAACAAGACAAAGAGGCCGCTCGCGCGGCCTCTTTTTTTGTCATTTGACGGCCGCGTTTCCGCCGTCCGCATAGAGCGCGGACCCTGCCACGAAGCTCGCCATCGGGCTCGCCAGGAACAGTGCGGCCCGGGCGATTTCCTCGGGCTGAGCGATGCGCTTGAGGGCATGCAGGCCCGCCGCCCATTCCTTTTGTGCCGGATCGCCCGCCATAGGTGTGTCCGTGCCGCCGGGCAGCAGCGCATTGGCGCGTATGCCGCGCGCTCCGTAGTCGGCGGTGATCCCTTTCACCAGCCCCATGATCCCGGCCTTGGACGCGCCATAGGCCCCCATGCCGGGGATGCCGACGCTGGTACCGACGAAGGTGGAGGTGAAGATGATCGAGCCGCCGCCGCGTTCGAGCATGGCCGGGATCTGCGCGCGGGCGCCGAGAAAGGCGCTCGTGAGGTTCATGGCTACTGTATGCTGCCACTCCTCCAGCGTCACCTCGCCTAACGGCTTGTAGGGTCCGACCGTACCGGCATTGTTCAGTGCGATGTCGAGCCCGCCGAACCGGTCAAGCGCGGCTTCAAGCAATGCCCGGTGGGTCTCCTCGTCCGCGACGTCGCCTGCCACGGCGACCGCACGGCCACCGGCCGCCTCGATCTCGGAAACAAGTTTTTGCAATTCCGCCTCGCCGCGCGCGTTGACAACGACGGCAGCCCCTTCCCGGGCGAAGAGAAGGGCGGCGGCCCGGCCGATGCCGCTTGATGCGCCGGTGACGATGGCAACTTTGTTGGTCAGCATGATGTACCTCCTGTTGGGTTACATCCGCTGTCTAAGGCTGCCCGGCTCGCATCGACACCCGTTTCCTGACCGAATGAAAAACGCCCTCAAGCCTTCCGGTTCACCATGTAGACGCCTGCGACCACGATCACCGTGCCGACGATCATCGGCCAGGTCAGCGGCTCCCCGAAAATGATGGCCGCCTCGATCGCCACCACCGGCGGCATCAGGTAGATGAGCGAGGCGGCGCGGGACACCTGGCCCCGGCGGATGAGGTAGAGCAGCAGGCCGACGGCACCCATGGACAGGCCGAGGACGGACCAGGCCATGGCGAAGATCGCCTCATGCGTCCAGTCGAAGCGCAGGTTTTCAAGGCTGAGCGCCAGCGGGATCGTGACGATCAGCGCACCGACGAACTGCAGCGTGGCGATCGAGAACAGGTCACCTTCCTGCAGGTGCCGCTTCTGATAGAGCGTGCCGTAGGTGACCGAGGTCATGGCGACGAGATTGATCAGCACAGGCACCGCAAGTCCGGCTAGTCCGCGCTCGAAGAGATCGACAAGCTGCGGCGAGATCGCGATCAGAATGCCGGCAAACCCAAGCGCCAGGCCGACCTTCTGCAGGGGCTTGAGGCGCTCGCCGAGGAAAAGCGGCGCGACCATGGCGGTCAGCAGCGGCTGCAGCCCGGCGATGATGCCGGAAAGGCCGGCCGGCACGCCCTGCCCGATCGCATACCAGACGCCGGCGAGATAGAGCCCGTGCAGGAAAACGCCGGAGAACATCGCATGGCCGATCTGGGCCCTGCTCTTCGGCCATTTTGCCCGCGTGATCAGGCAGACCGCGAAAAACGCCACGGCGGCGAGTGCGTGCCGCCCGGCCAGGAACGTCAGGGGATCGGCGTGCACCGCCGCATATTTCGCGACGATCCAGCCCGTGGACCAGAGGAGGACGAAGAGGGCCGGAGCCAGGCGGTCGAGCATGATGGGGATGTCCGGCGGAGATTTCGGCAGCGGCCGTTTTCGTGGAAGCCGCCTGCTTATTCCCACCCCGTTTCATCGTCAAAGCAGAAAAACTGATGATTGCGATGAGCGGCGCTTGACCACTGCCTGAGCAGGACTTGGGCAGCTGATGTTTTTCAAGGCAGGAGACTTATTCATGTCCTCCTAAAGTAGGGAGCTTGCCGAGCGCCAGAATCAGCGCATTTACTGGTGGGGGGAGCGTCGAAACTGTATTTTTTTGACGCGCGGAATTCTTTTCCGCCAATTGCGCACAGTTCTTGCATTGCCTTCACTGTTGTACTCTTATGGCCAAAAAAAGGGGAATGCGTCTTTGGCATTTGATGAAATGTTGACTGCGGAAAACCTTCCGCGACCGCCATACAAGACCTACCACGAATGGTATGCCAGTCAGGATGCTGCGCACCTGATCCGCAAGACCCAGGATGCGGAAAACATATTCAGAAAGACCGGCATCACATTCGCGGTCTATGGACACGCAGACAGTTCCGAAAAACTCATCCCCTTCGACATCATTCCCCGCATCATCTCGGCTCGTGAATGGCGCAAGCTTGCGCAGGGCATCGAGCAGCGGGTTCTGGCGCTCAACGCCTTCCTCGACGACATCTACCACAAGCAGGAGATCATCAAGGCCGGCCGCATTCCCCGCGCGCTGATCGAGAGGAACGTCACCTTCCTTCCCGAGATGATTGGCTTCAAGCCGCCCGGCGGCGTCTACACCCATATCGTCGGCACCGACATCGTGCGCACCGGCGAGGACCAGTTCTACGTGCTGGAAGACAATGCCCGCACGCCGTCCGGAGTTTCCTACATGCTGGAAAACCGGGAAACCATGATGCAGATGTTCCCCGAACTGTTTACGCTGAACAAGGTGCAGCGGGTCGAGGACTATCCGCGGCTGCTGCGCCAGTCGCTCGCCTCGCTTGCCCCTCCCGGCTGCAAGGGCCGGCCACGCGTCGCGGTGCTGACGCCCGGTATCTTCAATTCGGCCTATTACGAACACTCGTTCCTCGCCGACCAGATGGGCGTCGAGCTCGTCGAAGGTGCCGATCTGAGGGTCATCGACGGACGCGTCAAGATGCGCACCACCCGCGGCTACGAGGCGATCGACGTGCTCTACCGCCGCGTCGATGACGACTTCCTCGATCCGATGACCTTCCGCGCGGATTCGGCGCTCGGCATTCCAGGCATCATGGACGTCTACCGGGCCGGCAACATCACCATCGCCAATGCGCCCGGCACCGGCATCTGCGACGACAAGGCGATCTATTCCTACATGCCCGAGATCGTCGAGTTCTATACGGGCCGCAAGGCGCTGCTCGAAAACGTGCCGACCTGGCGCTGCTCCGAGCCCGACAGCCTCAAATACGTGCTGGAGCACATCGAGGAACTGGTGGTCAAGGAGGTGCACGGTTCGGGCGGCTACGGCATGCTGGTCGGCCCGACGGCGAGCAAGAAGGAGCGCACCGACTTCGCCGAAAAACTCGCAGCCCGGCCCGACAACTACATCGCCCAGCCGACGCTGGCGCTGTCCACCGTGCCCATCTTCGTCAACAAGGGGATCGCTCCCCGCCACGTCGACCTGCGCCCCTATGTGCTCGTTTCCGACAAGGTGAAGATCATCCCCGGCGGCTTGACCCGCGTGGCCCTGAAACAGGGTTCGCTGGTGGTCAATTCCAGCCAGGGCGGCGGCACCAAGGACACCTGGGTACTGGAAGATTGAGGTCGTAGACACATGCTCGGAAGAACTGCAAACGGCCTTTACTGGATGTTCCGCTACATCGAGCGGGCGGAAAATATCGCCCGTCTCGTCGACGCGGGCCTGCGCGTATCGCTGACCCGCGCCGGCTCCTCCGACGAGGACTGGCACGGCGTACTCGAAAGCGCCGGCGTGCGCGAAGCCTATTCGGAAGTGCATGCGGAACTGACGGCGGCGGACGCCATCGACTACCTGCTGCGCGACACGTCGAACCCGTCGAGCGTCATGTCCTGCATCGAATTCGGGCGCAACAACGCCCGCATGGTGCGTACCGCACTGACTCGCGAAACCTGGGAGGCGACCAACGAATGCTGGATCGACCTTAAGGCCCGGCTTTCCCGCAAGCTGAAGCAGACCGACCTGCCGGAACTGATCGACGTCATCAAGCACCGCTGCGGCCTGATCCGCGGCGCCTTCCACGGCTCGATGCTGAGAAATGACCTCTACAACTTCTCGCGCATCGGCACTTTCATCGAGCGCGCCGACAACACCAGCCGCATTCTCGACGTGAAATATTACGTGCTTCTGCCGGCGATCAGCCAGGTCGGATCGAAACTCGACAACTACCAATGGGAATCGATTCTGCGCTCGGTCTCGGCCCACCGTTCCTACGGCTGGGTCTATGACGGCGAATATCAATCCGCCAACATCGCCGACTTCCTCATCCTGAAAGTCCAGATGCCGCGCTCGCTCGCCTATTGTTACGAGAAGATCGTCAGCAATCTCGGCTATCTTGGGGAAACCTATGGGGAGCAGGTGAAGGCCCACGAGACAGCGGCAGCGATCCACTCGACGCTGAAGCGCGGCTCCATCTCCGACATCATGGATCACGGCCTGCACGAATTCCTCGAGGATTTCGTCAGCCGCAACAACCAGCTCAGCGCCGAAATCTCCGAAGGCTACCGCTTTTATCAGTAGGCCCAACAGGCACAGGATTACCGCACATGCGGCTGAAGATCTCCCATACGACCGAATATCTCTATGACGAGCCGGTGCCCTATTCGCTGCAGCGCCTCAGGCTGACGCCGACCGACGGCCCCGGCCAGAAGGTCATCAACTGGTCGATCACCGTCGATGGCGCCAAGATCGAGGCGGGTTATGCCGACCAGTTCGGCAACCGCGTCGAGCTGGTCTCCACCGAAGGCACCGAGCACACGATCCGCATCACCGCATCCGGCGAGGTGGAGACCCAGGACCGCGCCGGCGTCTTCGGCCCGCACCAGGGGTTCTGCCCGCTCTGGCTTTTCCTGCGCGACACGGCGCTGACCAAGCCAGGCAAGCTCATCCGCGAACTCGCCAAAAGCCTCAAGGGCGACAGCGAGCTTGCCAAGATGCACGCGCTGATGGAAACGATCCACGAGACCGTAGCCTATACGCCAGGTTCGACCGGCACCGCGACCACCGCCGAACAGGCCCTGGAAGCAAAGACCGGCGTCTGCCAGGACCATACCCATATCTTCATCGCTGCCGCCCGCCTGCTGGGTATCCCGGCGCGCTATATTTCCGGTTACCTGCTGATGGAGGGCGCGACCGAACAGGCCGCTACCCATGCGTGGGCGGAAGTGCATCTGCCGGGCCTCGGCTGGGTCGGCTTCGACACGTCGAACAAGATCTGCCCGAACGACAGTTACGTGCGGGTCGCCTCCGGCCTCTGCTATCGCGACTGCGCCCCCGTCTCCGGCATGCGCCTCGGTCCCGCCGGCGAAGACCTCAAGGTTTCGCTGACTGTGGCGCAAAGCCAAAGCCAGCAGGGCCAGACGCAGTCCCAGGGGTGACAGACGTGCGCTAAGACCGGCGCACGCCGTCCGGCATGGCAGGCGTTCTCTACAAGCCGTAAAATCACCTGCTCAGGCGGCCATTGCTGCGCAATGGATCGTTAACCATAGACGGCGATCCCCGATTTCCTAACCAATTCAAGGGTTGAAAGATCGCTCCAAGGCGGATCTTTATGCTGCATTGCGACATGGATCATGCCGCAATGCGCGGGGCTGCGGGTTACCGAAACGCATGGCAATGCCATGCCTGAATGAGGATACCAGATGCTTGAGACGTCCAAGACCAAGCCGCAGGATCTCGAATCCATCGCTCGTCATGGCGGAACGTTCCGGCGAATGGCTGCACGCCTGCCAACTTATCTTACCGACCTGCGGGAAAACCCGGCTTGGCTTCCCATGTTCCTTCTGGCCCGGACAATTACGTTCAGGCGGGCGCATTGGCTGACGGCCAGGCGCGTCTCGAAATCCGCGCCGGCGGAACCATCGATGTTCGGCGATATCGAAGCCGACAAGGTCGCCGACGAACTCAGACGGAACGGGATCTTCACCGGCCTCGTCCTCCCCGATGCGGTTCGGCAGGAGATCGCCCGTTTTGCATCCGAAACCCCTTGCTTCGGCAATTTCGAGCGGAAACTCGAATTCCGTGCGGGCGAACACGCGGACGCGGAACGCCGATTCGGTCGGGCGATCTTGAGCGGCCACCATTTCGAAAGGATCGCCGGTTGCGAGGCGGCGGTCGCGGTGCAGCAGGATCCTCTGCTTCTCGATATCGCAAGGCACTATCTCGGGGGTGAAGCCAGGCTCATCACCACCCGGACGTGGTGGAGTTTTCCCACTCAGTCCGCTTCGGAGGCGGATCTCAGCCGTGCCTCCTTCAAGTTTCATTTCGACCTCGACGACTGGCGGATGCTGAAGTTCTTTTTCTACCTGTCGAACGTCGATGAGGACGCGGGACCGCACGTCTATATGCGCGGCAGCCACAAGAAGCGGCGGCTTAAGCACCAGTTCACCCTGCTCGTGGGTCATCCGGCAGAAGAAGTGCTCGAATTCTACGGAGAGGAAAGCGCCGTCACCCTGACGGGCGAGGCAGGCTACGGGTTCGTCGAAGACCCCTTCGGCTTCCACATGGGGACGGTCGCCAAACATCACCCGAGGCTCATGATGGAAGTCGGGTTCGGCGTGTCGAAACCCTCAAAGCGCAGATATCACGGCGAGCCCGTGGTACGCTGAAATGAACCTGACGGCTCGATGAGCCCTCCGACGGGGCTCATCCGACAGCCGCTCATCTGCCCGCACAAGCTCGACGCCATCTTCGCATGTTCTGGTCCCGCCCCATAAAAGAGGTGGCGCATGCTGTTTGGGCAATCGGTCTTCCAGTCGGTTCTGACGCGACTGAGGCAGGAGCACAGCGAAGACGAGGCCGAAGAGGCAGGCACGGGTTTCCGCATCAAGGGGCTCGGCATGGGTTTCGTCGCGCCGCAGGATGACGGCCCGGTGGTGACGGCCACCGGGACCGAAGCCTATTTCGCTTTCCTTCCCGACGTTGCCGAGATCGCGATCGAATCGGTGCTGGCGCAAGAGGCGCCGCATGAGCCCCCACCGGCGCCGGTCATTCCCGCCCACTTGCTGCGGCTGACGACCGAGGAGATTGCCGCGGAGCTGGACATCACGGCTGCCGACACGGAGGCGACGCTCGGCGAAAAACGCCGGCATTTCGCCAAGGCCAACCATCCCGACGGGGTCGCGCCGGAATTCCGGGAGAATGCCAATACCCGCATGAAGACCGCCAACCTGCTGATCGATACCGCGATCAAAGACCTGTTCTGGCGCTAGCTCAAATCCTGGTCCTGTGGCTCGTCGGCAGGTCTCTCCGCCGGCGTTTTTTTCCTTTCGATGAACAGCTTGTAGGCGGCGTAGGCACCCAGGGCGCCGACGATGATCGCCCAGAAGGGCTCTCCGGCAACCAGTTCGAATATCGCCCACGCGGCGCAGACCGCAGGGATCAGCACCCGGCGCCAGAGCGGCTCGTAGAAGGGATGGTTCGGATCGATCATAGTCTTAAACTCCCGGCCAGTCGTTTGCTGCCAGTCGCTCGCCATAGGTCATTCCCCGGCGGCCTGCATGCTCTGGCGTGAACCGATGATATCCTGGTCGACGATCGAAAATGCAAGGTTGAGATGCCCCTCGAATACCAGGGAAGGCTCGTCCGGCACCACGGTCAGGCCCGGCATGCCGCCGAGCCGCACCACATGCGTCTGCGCCAGCCCCTCCTCTATACCCGCCTGCAGCAGGTCCTGATAGCGGGTGCCGGGACCGGTGATGAAGACCGGCATGTGGCCATGCAGGCTGAGCAGCCGCGACAGGCCATAGCCCAACGCGGCGCCCGCATTGCGGAAGGCGAGCTGCGCCATCCGATTGCCCTGCCGGGCACGGGCGGCGATCTTGTCGATTTCGGCGACCGGCACGAATTTCGCGGGGATCGTGTCCACCGGCACCTCGAAGGCGGCGCGCAGGATGGCGTAGAAACCGGCATAGGCCTCGACGCAGCCGCGCGCACCGCAGCGACAAAGCCCGCCGCTCGGCATATGCAGCATGTGCCCGAAATTGGGCGCCGAGATTTCCGGAACCCCGCCGGCGACCCGGCGCGCGATCCCGAGCCCGATGCTGTGGCCGAGCGAAAGCGCCGCCAGAACCGGCTCGCCGCCGCCCTGCGTCTTGACCTCCCGCTCGAGCAGCGCGCCTGCCACCAGCAGCGTCTCGTTGTTGAGGATGACCTTGGCGTGCCAGCCGTCTTTCAACGCCGCAGCAAAATCGACGGGCTGGGAACCGAAGACCGGTGACCAGACGAGCACCGGCTCGCTCGGATGCGCGATTCCCTTGCTGCTGACCGAGACGAGCAGCACGCTGCCGCGATCGATGCGGGAGCGTTCGACCGCCCGTTCCAGGCCCGCCGAGATCGTTGCCAGGAAAGCTGCCGTGCCGCCCTCGCCGCGCGGTTCGCTGAACCGGTCGAGCAGCGTGCCGGCATAGTCGACCAGTGAATACTGGATCAGGTCCGACGAGATGATGACGGTGATGAGATAACCGCAATTGCGGCGCTGGCTGAACAGCACGCGGGGCCGCCCGCGGCCGACGGTCGCCTGCTGCTCGCTCTTTTCGATGATGCGGGCGCGCTCCAGGTCGGCGGTGATCGAGGAGATCGTGGCCGACGCCAGCCCGGTCGCATCCGAGATTTCCGTATGCGCGAGCCGGCCGTGGCGACGCAGCGCAGACAGCACGAGCGCGCTGTTCTGCTGCCGGACCAGTTCCGTGCTCGATTTCGCCAGCATTCCGCCTGCCGCCTCCCTCACTCCGTCTGTCGATACGGCAGTGCCTTCCCCTCCACAAGTGCCGATTGACAGCCCTCGGAATCTCTGACATCTAATTTCTCGACTGTCGAGAAAAAAGCTGAATGCTTTCTCCGGCAGATTATCTGGCGGGGGGAGAGCACGGAGGCTAGCGCCCATCCGCCGTCACTCGGGAGGACACTATGAGATCATTCGTAAAGCTGATGGCCGGCGCGGCCATCCTCGTTTCCATGCATTCCGCCGCCATGGCGGCCGATCTCGTCGTCGGCGTTTCGTGGTCCAACTTCCAGGAAGAGCGTTGGAAGACCGACGAAGCCGCCATCAAGAAAGCGCTTGCAGCTGCCGGCGCCAAGTATATTTCCGCTGATGCCCAGTCGTCCGCCGCAAAGCAGCTCACCGACGTCGAGTCGCTGATCTCCCAGGGCGCCAAAGCCCTGATCGTCCTGGCGCAGGATTCGAGCGCCATCGGCCCGGCCGTTGAAAAGGCAGCAGCCGAAGGCATTCCGGTCGTCGGTTACGACCGCCTGATCGAAAATCCGGCCGCCTTCTACATCACCTTCGACAACAAGGAAGTCGGCCGCCTGCAGGCACAGGGCGTCTTCAAGGCAAAGCCTGAAGGCAACTACGTCTTCATCAAGGGCTCCTCTTCCGATCCGAACGCGGACTTCCTGTTCGCCGGCCAGATGGAAGTGCTGAAGGCTGCGATCGACGGCGGCAAGATCAAGAATGTCGGCGAAGCCTATACCGACGGCTGGAAGCCGGAGAACGCCCAGAAGAACATGGAGCAGTTCCTGACCAAGAACAACAACAAGGTCGACGCGGTCGTCGCATCCAACGACGGCACTGCCGGCGGTGCGATCGCGGCGCTCGACGCTCAGGGCTTGGCAGGTTCGGTTCCGGTCTCCGGCCAGGACGCCGACAAGGCGGCTCTGAACCGCGTTGCTCTCGGCACCCAGACCGTATCCGTCTGGAAGGACTCGCGCGAACTCGGCAAGAACGCCGCTGAAATCGCTCTGGCGCTGGCCGGCGGCAAGAAGCTGACCGAGATCAAGGGCGTCCAGACCTTCGAAGGCGGTCCGAAGAAGGTGAAGATGCAGTCGGTCTTCCTGAAGCCACAGGCAATCACCAAGGACAACCTGAACGTCGTCATCGAGGCGGGCTGGATCAGCAAGGCTGAAGCCTGCCAGGGCGTCAAGGCCGGCGCAGTGGCTGCCTGCAAGTAACGCATGGCTTTGCGCAGACGATAAACTCACCGACGCCGCAGCACTTCTGCCGCGGCGTCGGTTTTCGGCGTAAGAGGGCGCGGCCGCGTAAAAGGGACCCCCGGCGGGTTACTCGGCGGCTGAACGTCGCGCAGGCGCGATCCGGCTCGACATCGTCGAGCTGCAGCGCCTCGCTAAAGTGGGGAACGGCGAATCATGGCCGAGACAATACAGTCCACAACGAATTCCAAGACATCGGGAGCGGCAGGACAGGCGGAAGGCAATATCGTTGCCCGCTTCTTCCGCGCGACCGAGATCGACACACGCATGCTCGGCATGATCGGCGCGCTGCTGATCATCTGGGTCGGGTTCCATATCCTGACCGGTGGCCTCTTCCTGACGCCGCGCAACCTCTGGAACCTCTCGGTGCAGACCGCCTCGGTCGCCGTCATGGCGACCGGCATGGTGCTCGTCATCGTCACCCGCAACATCGACCTTTCGGTCGGCTCGATCCTCGGTTTCACCGGCATGATCATGGGCGTTCTGCAGGCACGGCTTCTGCCGGAACTGTTCGGCTTCAACCACCCGGCCATCTGGATCATTGCGCTGGCCGGCGGACTGGTCGTCGGCGCTCTGATCGGTACGCTGCATGGCCTCATCATCGCCTTCCTCGGCGTGCCCTCCTTTATCGTCACGCTCGGCGGCCTGCTCATCTGGCGAGGCGCCACCTGGTTCGTGACGAGCGGCCAGACGGTTGCGCCGATGGACGTCAACTTCCGCCTGATGGGCGGCGGCACGGAAGGCTCGATCGGCGCCACCTGGAGCTGGGTCCTCGGCGTTATCGCCTGTCTCGCCATCATCGCGGCAATCGTCAATGCCCGCCATCAGCGCAAGCGTTTCCACTTCCCGCGCCGCCCGGTCTGGGCCGAATACGTGCTGGTCGCGCTCGGCTGCATCGTCGTGCTCGGCGCGGTTTATATCGCCAACAACTATTACTGGCCGATCGCCATTGCCCGCCGTTACGCCGAGGCGAACAACATCGCCTGGCCGGAAGGCGGGCTGCTGATCTCGCAAGGCATCGCCATCCCTGTGCTGATGGCAATCGCCGTCGGCATTGTCATGACCTTCATCGCCACCCGACTGCGCTTCGGCCGCTATGTCTTCGCGATCGGCGGCAATCCGGAGGCAGCCGAACTCGCCGGCATCAAGACGCGCTGGGTGACGGTCAAGATCTTCGCGCTGATGGGCATGCTCTGCGCCATCGCCGCGGCGATCTCCACCGCCCGCCTCAACGCCGCCACCAATGCGCAAGGCGAGCTCGACGAACTCTACACGATCGCCGCAGCAGTCATCGGCGGCACCTCGCTTGCCGGCGGCATGGGGTCGATCGCCGGCGCCATGCTCGGCGCGCTCGTCATGCAGTCGCTTCAATCCGGCATGGTGCTGCTCGGCATCGATTCGCCGTTCCAGCGCATTGTCGTCGGCATGGTGCTCGTCACGGCCGTCTGGCTCGACACCGTCTATCGTTCTCGCGCCAAATAACAGGAGTTTTCATCGTGACGGAACAAAACACTCCGCTCGTGGAAATGAAGAACATTTCCATCTCCTTCGGCGGGATCCACGCTGTCGAGAATGCATCGGTCGATCTCTTCCCCGGCGAGGTCGTGGCGCTGCTCGGCCATAACGGCGCCGGCAAATCGACGCTGATCAAGGTCCTGTCGGGCGCCTACAAGCGCGACAACGGCGAGATCATGATAAACGGCGAGACCGTCGATATCCGCAACCCGCGCGACGCCAAGAAATACGGCATCGAGACGATCTACCAGACGCTCGCCGTTGCCGACAATGTCGATGCCGCCGCCAATCTCTATCTCGGCCGCGAGTTGCAGACCAAGTGGGGCACGCTCGACGACGTCGCCATGGAGGCCAGCACCCGCGAGGTGATGGGTCGTTTGAACCCCAACTTCAAGCGCTTCAAGGAGCCGGTGAAGGCGCTGTCCGGCGGCCAGCGGCAATCGGTGGCGATCGCCCGCGCGATCCTGTTCGACGCCCGCATCCTGATCATGGACGAGCCGACCGCAGCGCTCGGACCCCAGGAGACGGCGCAGGTGGGCGATCTCATCAAGCAGCTGAAGCGCGAAGGCATCGGCATCTTCCTGATCAGCCACGACATCCACGATGTCTTCGACCTCGCCGACCGCGTCTTCGTGATGAAGAACGGCAAGGTGGTCGGCCATGCCCGCACCGAAGACGTTACCAAGGACGAAGTGCTCGGCATGATCATCCTCGGCAAGGTGCCCCCCGGCGCCACGCCCGGCCCCGGCGCCATGAAAGTGGCATGACTGCCAGACCGAATTGCGCCGCCCTTTGAAGCCCGCCGCTGACGAAGGGTAGTGCAGTGGCGGAACCGGGCTCTCTCCCGGTTCCGCTTATCTCCCGTCACGGCAGGCCGCGTCCCGCTGCTAGATCGGCAAGCTGTTGTCAGTCCTGCATCTGGGAACTCCTTTCCTCCCCCAACGTTGGTTTTCTGAGACCCCAACAAGGAGGACCAAAATGCCTGAAGAACGGACTGCACAGGAAGTCATCGAGCACAGGGGAAAACCGGTGAAAACGGCAAGACATTCGCCGGCCGGCCCGTATGCCAAGGAGCATCTGATCGACAGGGAGAAGACGCCCGGCGCCGGCTCGCTGGCCGAACCCAATGCCAAGGAAGTGGAGACAGGGTCGGATTGACCGGGTCCCTCGTCGAGCGAACCTGAACGCTTGCATGAGTTGACTGAGACCCGGTGGCCCTGATCTGCGACGCCTTGGCGCTTGCCCGCTCCGGCACGGATCGGTAACACCGTTCGGAACGATCAGAACGAACGGGCCGAACGGCATGGCGGACGACACCATCACACTTTACGAGGCGATCGGCGGTGATCCCACGGTGCGGGCGCTGGTGAAGCGCTTCTACGAGCTAATGGATACGCTGCCGGAAGCAGTCCATTGCCGCGCGGTTCATCCGCCGAGCCTCGCAGGCAGCGAAGCGAAACTCTACGATTATCTGACCGGCTATCTCGGCGGCCCGCCGGTCTATGTGGAAAAACACGGCCACCCGCGGCTGCGCTCGCGCCATTTCGGCGCGGCGATCGGGCCTCTCGAGCGCGACGAATGGATGCTCTGCTTCCGCCGCGCCATGGACGAGACGATCGAAAATCCAAAGCTTCGCGAGATCATCTGGCCGCCGATCGAACGGCTTGCCTTCCATATGCAGAACAAGGAATAGGCCGTTGGAAAGACTCCATAAACTGCGGCCGTTGATTCTGTTTGTGAGCGGCCTGATGGGCGCCGCCGGCGTTGCCCTGGCGGCGGCGGCAAGCCATGGCGGCGATACTGTCTTCCTCGGCTCCGCCTCGACCATGTGCCTGGCGCATGCGCCAGTCCTGCTGGGGCTCTATCTAGGTTACCGGTATTTTCGCACGGCGACGCTTGCCGCGCTGGTGCTGGGTCTCGGCACGATCGTCTTCGCCGGCGACCTCGTCTCGCGCCACTATCTCGGCGACCGGCTGTTTCCGATGGCCGCACCGGTCGGCGGGACGGGGATGATGCTGGGCTGGCTGATCGTCGCGGCGGGAGCGTTTTTGAGGGTGCGGGAGGTTTAAGGCCTCTCGGGTCTCTTCTCCACGGAGAGAAGAAAAGAGGAGGAACGCCACCGCGTATTCCCTCTTCTCCCCAGCGGGGAGAAGTGCCGAGCGCATGCGAGGCGGCCACGCGTTCGATGCTTACGATATGGCGGCGCCCCCCTCATCCGACCCTTCGGGCCCTCTTCTCCCCGCTGGGGAGAAGAGGGAGCTCCAATCGTCCCTACCGCTTAAACGCCAGCACCCGAGCGCTCTCGGCCGGAGCGGCTTCCACCACCGTCCCCCGCACAGCCCTCGGCATCGTCACCACATTGGTCATATCCGCCGCAGCCTCGGCGCGGGCCGTCAGCAGCGCGTAAAGTTCCGGCACCAACCCGTCGCCATTCTGTGCGGCGAGCTTGTGCAGGCCGATGAAAAGGCTGGTGTCACGACGTTCTTCGTTCATCATTGCGTTCCTTCATGGTCTGGAGCGCCCGCTCCAGACTGGATTTGGAGCCGTTGCGGAGCGGCACGAAGGTGACACCGAACTTCTTGCAGCCGGTCTTCACCCTCAGGCACGCATCGTGGCTGATACAGTCGATGGGGCAGAAGACGCAGTCGACCGACGGCAGCACCGTGTCGATACGGGAGACCGCCTCGCGAAGCCCGCCGTCGTGGTGGATCAGTTCGGCGCCGAAATTGCTGGCGATCTCCCTCAGGTGCGCCACCTGACAGTCACGGCCGCCGACATAGAGAAAACTGCGGACGTCGGTCACTGCCGGTCCCCGCGTTTCGGCGCTCTTCGCCTCCGCGCCGGAATTGCCGTTTTTCTGCTTCTGCTTCTTGGCCATACGCCCCTCGCCGCCGATTCCGCTCACGCTTCGGTTCCTCGATGGCCGGCACCATATTAAAGTTGATTTTCGGAGTAAAGATTAAAGTGGACTCTTTTTATCATGATATGTCGGGCGACCTGATGAAGCCCCGCTCTTTTCAAAAATTTACCGTTTGATAAATTTTTATGCTGTGGTACCTTTTGCCCAATAGTTGTCCATGAATCCATAAAAGAGGGAACTTAGGATGGAACGACTGGGAAACGGTCCGCAGGCCGGCATTGAAGCCGGTCGTCTTTCATCGGCGGAGTATGAGACGAATTTCGCCGATCTCCACCCGCGTCTCGACAGGCACGAGGCGCTGGTCGAATCCGATCGCTGTTATTTCTGCTACGACGCGCCGTGCATGACGGCCTGTCCCACCTCCATCGATATCCCGCTGTTCATAAGACAGATACAGACGGGCAATCCGATTGGGTCGGCGAAGACCATCTTCGACCAGAATATTCTGGGCGGCATGTGCGCCCGCGTCTGTCCCACCGAAACGCTGTGCGAACAGGCCTGCGTGCGCAATACGGCCGAAGATAAGCCGGTCGAGATCGGCAAGCTGCAGCGTTATGCGACCGACATCGCCATGGAACAGGGCCGGCAGTTCTATAGCCGCAAGGCCCCGACCGGCAAGACGATAGCCGTCGTCGGCGCAGGCCCTGCCGGCCTTGCCGCCGCGCACCGGCTCGCCATGCACGGCCATTCGGTCGTCGTTCTCGAAGCCCGCGAAAAGGCCGGCGGCCTCAACGAATACGGCATCGCCACCTACAAGGCGGTCGACGACTTCGCCGCCCGCGAAGTGGACTACGTTACCGCGATCGGCGGCATCGAGATCAGGAACGGCCAGGCGCTCGGCCGGGATTTCTCGCTCTCCGACCTGACCGCCCAGTATGACGCCGTCTTCCTCGGCATGGGCCTTGCCGGCGTCAACGGCCTCGGCATCGAGGGCGAGAGCCTCACCGGCGTCGAGGATGCGGTGGATTTCATCGCCGCCCTTCGCCAGGCAACGGACAAGAGCGTGCTGCCGATCGGCCGGCGCGTCGTCGTGCTCGGCGGCGGCATGACCGCCATCGACGCCGCGATCCAGTCAAAGCTGCTCGGCGCCGAAGAGGTGACGATCTGCTATCGCCGCGGCAAGGACAACATGAACGCCTCCCCTTACGAGCAGGATCTGGCGACCGCCAACGGCGTCATCATCCGCCACTGGCTGGCGCCGAAATCGATCATCGGCAAGGACGGCCCCAATGGCGCTCATGTCGCCGGCATCGAGGTGGAATATACCGCGATGCGTGACGGCAAGCTGATCGGCACCGGCGAGACCGGCGTCATCGCCGCCGACCAGATCTTCAAGGCAATCGGCCAGACCTTCTCCGCCTCGGGCCTCGGCGCGCTGCAGTTCGAGAAGGGCAAGATCGTCGTCGATGCCGAGGGCCGCACCTCGATCGAGGGCGTCTGGGCCGGTGGTGACTGCATCGGGTCAGGCGAGGACCTGACTGTGTCGGCCGTCGCGCAAGGGCGCGACGCCGCAGAAAGCATCGCAAAAGCCCTGGCTGCCGAAGCGCAGCCGGCAACCGCAGTGGCTTGAGGGGAGAACGATCATGGCTGATATCCGCAACAATTTCGTCGGCATCAAATCCCCCAACCCGTTCTGGCTGGCGTCCGCGCCGCCGACCGACAAGGCCTACAATGTCGAGCGCGCCTTCAAGGCGGGCTGGGGCGGCGTGGTCTGGAAGACGCTCGGCGAGGAAGGCCCGCCGGTCGTCAACGTCAACGGCCCGCGCTACGGCGCCATCTGGGGCGCCGACCGTCGCCTGCTCGGCTTGAACAATATCGAGCTGATCACCGACCGCGACCTCTACACCAACCTTCGCGAAATGAAGGAAGTGAAGAAGAACTGGCCGGATCGGGCGATCGTCGCCTCGATCATGGTCCCTTGCGAGGAACAGGCCTGGAAGGCGATCCTGCCGCTGGTCGAAGAGACCGAAGTCGACGGCATCGAGCTCAATTTCGGCTGTCCGCACGGCATGTCCGAGCGCGGCATGGGTTCCGCGGTCGGCCAGGTACCGGAATATATCGAAATGGTGGTGCGCTGGTGCAAGCAGTATACCCGCATGCCGGTCATCACCAAGCTGACGCCTAATATCACCGACATCCGCCACCCTGCCCGTGCCGCCAAGCGCGGCGGCACGGATGCGGTCTCGCTGATCAACACGATCTCGTCGATCGTCTCGGTCGATCTCGACACGTTCTCGCCCAACCCGTCGGTCGGCGGCAAGGGCAGCCATGGCGGTTATTGCGGCCCGGCGGTCAAGCCGATCGCGCTGAACATGGTGGCCGAGATCGCCCGCGATCCGGAAACCTACGGCCTGCCGATCTCCGGCATCGGCGGCATCACCACCTGGCGCGATGCGGCGGAATTCCTGGCGCTCGGCGCCGGCAACGTGCAGGTCTGCACCGCGGCGATGACCTACGGCTTCAAGATCGTCCAGGAAATGATCACCGGTCTATCCGACTGGATGGACGAGAAGGGCCACCGCTCGCTCGACGACGTCATCTGTCGCGCGGTCCCCAACGTCACCGACTGGCAGTACCTGAACCTCAACTACATCGCCAAGGCGCATATCGACCAGGACGCCTGCATCAAGTGCGGCCGCTGCCACATCGCCTGCGAGGACACGTCCCACCAGGCGATCACCAGCATGGTCGATGGCGTGCGCCATTTCGAGGTGATGGAAGAGGAATGCGTCGGCTGCAATCTGTGCGTCAACGTCTGTCCCGTCGAGAACTGCATCACCATGGAAGCCCTCCCCGCCGGCGATCTCGACAAGCGCACCGGCAAGGTGGTCGACCCGACCTACGCCAACTGGACCCAGCATCCGAACAACCCGATGGCACGGCAGGCCGCGGAATAAAATGGCATGGAGAAAGGAAGGCGGCCGGACCGCCTTCCCTTTCACGCCACTTCTGAAAACTGATCCCAGGCGCGCAACGTATCTGCTGCATACATCAGTGCAGGACCGCCGCCCATATAGGCGCCCATCGCCGCAACTTCGGCAATCTCCTGTCGCGTAGCGCCGAGCCCGTGTAACGCCTTGGCATGAAAGCCGATACAGCCGTCGCACCGCTGGGTGATGCCGATCGCGAGCGCAATCAGTTCCTTCGTCTTCCTGTCCAGCGCCCCATCGGCGCTGGCCCCCTTCGACAGAGCGTAAAATCCCTGCATCGCGTCGGGCGTCAGCTTCCGCATCTCGGCGGTATAGGTGGATATGTCCCTGGTGATCTGGCGATAGTCTTTCGTCATTCCGGCCTCCTGCCATCTTTACAATTCATAATTTCATGATATAAGGAAAACATGAATTGTAAAGAGACCTCCCATGGACCTGACAGACGAAATGCCCGTAAAGGCCGAGGAAGTAGCGAACTTCCTCAAGGGCCTCGCCAATTCCCACAGGCTGCTGGTTCTTTGTGCCTTGGCGGAAGGGGAACGCAATGTCTCCGAGCTCATAGAGGCGACAGGGATAGCCCCGACCTCGATGTCGCAGCATCTGGCGAAGTTGAAGGAGGAAGGCATCGTCGACTTCCGACGGGAACACCGCACGCTTTTTTACTTCATCGCCCATCCGGCCGTCAGCGAACTGATGGGCATCCTCTACCAACATTTCTGCAAGGGAAATTGAGATGAGCACGGAAACCACGAGAACCGTATCCGCGACGCAGGCGGCCGACTGGCTGGCTGCAGGCGATGCGATCCTGATCGATGTGCGCGAGCCGGACGAGTTCCGGGAGGAGCATATCGGCGCCGCCGCCTCGCTGCCCCTTGGTTCCGTGGCCGGCCTGCGGCAGAATTTCACCATCCCGGAAAACCGGAAGATCGTCGTGCATTGCCTGAAGGGCGGGCGCGGCGAACAGGCCTGCCGTAAACTCGAGGATATTCTGCCGGCTCACCAGATCTACAATCTCGAAGGCGGCATCACCGCATGGAAACAGGCAGGCTTGCCTGTCGTCGGACTTGCCACAGGTGGGCCGTCGATCTTTCGCCAAGTGCAGATGATCGTCGGGAGCCTGGTGCTGCTTTTCGTCGCTCTCGGCTTTGTCGGCCTGACGCCTGCCTTCGCGCTCGCCGGTTTCTTCGGCTTCATGCTCGCTTTTGCCGGCTTCAGCGGCTGGTGCGGCCTCGCCCTCCTGCTTCAGCGCATGCCTTGGAACCGGACGGCCTAGCGCGAACCTGGAAGCGGCGGAGGGCTTTTCGCCGTCCTGGTTCTGGCGCTCCTGATCAGCGATGCCATGCGATCACGGGCGAGTGCGGCCTTGTCGAGCTTGAGGTGTTCGCTGAATTCCACGGAACCGTGTTCCGGCGTCTTCAGAAGACAGCGGTAGTGCATGCCGCCCTCCCCGTCGCTTTCCGCCTCCACCGTTGGCGGCGGCAGGCGATCGGGATCAATGCGCTCCTCGTCATGGGTCCAGAGCCAACGACGAGTGACGATCCAGCTGCCGTCGCCTTCCTGCCGGACAGAGACGATCGGCCGGCCAAGGGATCCGGACGCCAGCCAGCCTCCCAGCCCCCAGAAGAAGGCGAGGATGAGCGCCCTGAACGGCTCTTGCGCAATGCCGCTGTTGCGGAAAAACACCCAGGTCATCAATCCGAGAATGGCGAACCAGGCGACGATGAAAAACCAGCCGTAGAGCGGCCGCAGGTTCCTAAAAAGCAGTCTCTCCATGGCTTTTGCCTCCCAAGACTTCTTTCGATGCAGCGATTATATCACGACCCGGAACACATGCGAATTGCCTGAAGAACGAGTACAAAAACAAAGAGGCCCGGCGGTTGCCGGGCCTTCTTCGTTTCAGTCATGCGATGCACGTTAGCTCGGGCGATTTGCGCCGTCGAAATAATCGCCGCTATTGACGTCGGCCTGGATGTTGGCCTTCTGAGCGTCGGCCTTCTGGCCGATGCTGCCGGTCTGGACCTGGTCGATGGTGGCGGAAGCCTTGGAGGCGCCGTCATAATAATCGCCTTCAGCGAGAGCTGCGGTGGCGAACGAAGCCGAAGCGATGAAGGCTGCGGCGATGGCGGAAGTGATCTTGGTCATTGTGGTAGTCCCTTCAGAGTTACCCGCGGCTTCAAAGTTTGCGACCTGGCCTGCGGAGATTGTTTCGGTATCTTGAGTGAGCTGCAGTTAGTTCGGGCGGTTGGCGCCTTCAAAGTAGTCGCCACGGCCGATCGGAGCGGGGATCTGGTTGGCGTTCTGCTGGTCCTTGGCAATGCTGCCGGTCTGCATCTGGTCGACCATGGCAGAAGCCTTGGAAACGCCCTGGAAATAGTCGCCTTCGTCAGCGAAAGCTGCGCCGGCAAACGAAACCGAAGCGAAGAAAGCTGCGGCAATTGCGGAAGTGATCTTGGTCATTGTCTTTGTCCTTTTAGGTTTGGAAGTCCGGTCTGCGTTACGTTCGGTGTGGGATACGGAGCCGGATGGATTTCAGTTTCACGGCGCGCACGATTTTTAGTTCGGGCGGTTGGCGCCGTCGAAATAGTCACCGCTGTTGACGTCGTCCTGGATGTTGGCCTTCTGAGCGTCGGCCTTCTGGCCGATGCTGCCGGTCTGAACGTGGTCGACGGTAGCGGAAGCCTTGGAGGCGCCTTCATAATAATCGCCTTCGGCGAGGGCGACGGAAGCGAACGAAGCCGAAGCGATCAGGGCTGCGGCGATAGCGGAAGTGATCTTGGTCATGATGGTAGTTCCTTCAGAGTTACCCGCGGCTTTCAGTTTGCGACCTGGCCTGCGGAGATTGTTTCGGTGTCTTGAATGAGCTGCGGTTAGTTCGGACGGTTTGCGCCGTCGAAATAGTCGCCGCTGCTGACGTCGGCCTGGACCTTGTCGTTCTGGCTGATGCTGCCGGTGCTGATGCGGTCAACGGCGGCCGAAGCAGCAGGAGCGTTCTGGACGCCCTGGTAATAGTCGCCTTCGGCAAGAGCGGCAGTGCCGAATGAGGCCGAAGCGATGAGGGCTGCAGCGATAGCGGAGGAAATTCTGGTCATTGTCTTGTTCCTTGCATGGGGTGGAGCCGAGTTTCTCGAAGCCCCTCTCTGTGTTTGATCTTGTCTTCGAAGCTCGTTGCCGCGCTTCTGATGCTCAAGATGGTGCAAGTCGGCCGCCGCGAATAGGCAGCAAGTTGCAGACGTATCGTTCGATAATATTGAACGACTTAAATTTTATCGTTCACACATAGGATATGTAAATCTGGGGCGGATCCGGCCGGAGATCAGCGGGAGCCGTCTTTCGCCGGCTCGTTCAGCAGGTCGAGCATGGCGCGCAGCGCCCGGGTGACGTGGCGTTCGCCATGAAAGATCGCCGAGAACTGACGGAGCGGCATCGGGAAATCGGCAATGTGAAACCGGCCGGAGAAGGAGTGGGACGATGCTGCCCGGCTTGAAAGCACCGTTGCGCTCAAACCCGCCTCCACCGCCGCCATCGCCGCTTCGTTCGACGGCATTTCAAGCACAACGGACAATGACTGCGGCTCGATGCCGAGATTGATGAGCTGTGCCTCGAAGGCCGAACGGGTGCCGGATCCCCGTTCGCGCATGATCCAGTTGGTTTCAAGAAGATCGCTGGAGCGGATCTTGCGGCCGTCCGCCCAGGGGTGGCGGCTGCCCACGACCAGGACCAGCCTGTCCTCCGCCACCTTGCGGCGTTTGAGCCCCACCAGAAACACCTCGCCCTCGACGACCGCGAGTTCCGCCGCCCCCGTCAGCACCGCTTCGGCCGCGCTCTGGGTATTGCCGACGGTGAGCCGCAGATCGACGCGCGGAAACCGCTCGTGATAGCTGACAAGGCGAGCCGGCAGCCAATAGCTCGCCACCGTCTGGCTGGCATGGACGCGCAGGATGCCCGAGGCCGAGCCGCCGAGATCGGCAAGCACGTGCTCGGCAGTCTGTGCCCGTTCCAAAACGGCGCGCGCCTCCGGCACGAAGAGTTTTCCCGCTTCGGTAAGCTCGATCCGCCGCCCGACCCGGTTGAACAGGATCACGGCATGCCGCGCCTCCAGCGCCGAGATCGCCGCGCTCACCGCCGACTGCGTCAGGTTCAACGCCTCGGCCGCGCGGGTCACATGTTCGCGTGCGGCGACTTCCAGAAAAATTCGGAGCTGATCAAGAGTCATCGTCCAAAACCATTCGCTTTTAGCGAACGATATCAGAAAACTTATCGATTGGATTTGTGTTTCTGTAAAAGAGAGAATGGTTTTCGACGAATAGAGACTATCGTGGAAAAATCATGAAGCCGATCCAACCAACTGCGGAACAGCGCGCCCACCTCTCCTCGCCCCATTGGCCGGCTTTCACCCAGCTTCTTCCCGGACTTCTGCTGACCGCCGCGATCGCCACGGCCTCCCTCACCATCCGCAACCTGACCGGATGGATGACGCTGAGCCCGCTGATCCTGTCGATCGTTTTCGGCATGCTGATCCGCAATCTGGCGCCGGTCCCGGCAGCCGTCGAACCCGGCATCGGCTTTTCGCTGAAGCGCATCCTGCGATTCGGCATCGTGCTGCTCGGCCTGCAGGTGACGGCAGGCCAGATCCTCTCGCTCGGCAGCGCCGGCCTTGCGATGGTGGCATTGACGCTCGTGGCCACCTTCGTGGCAATCCGCGTGGTCGGCCGGGCGATGGGGGTCGATCGCTCGCTGACCGACCTGATCGCCGCCGGCACCTCGGTCTGCGGCGCCTCGGCCGTCATCGCTGCCAATACGGTGGTGCGCGGCAAGCAGGAGCATGTGGCCTATGCGGTCGCCTGCGTGACGCTGTTCGGGTCGCTGTCGATGCTCGCCTATCCGCTGCTGGCCGCCCCGCTCGGGCTCGACGCCCGCGGTTATGGCCTATGGACCGGCTCGACCATCCATGAAGTCGCCCAGGTGGTGGCCGCTTCCTTTCAGGGCGGCGATGTCGCCGGCCAGTACGGCACCATCTCCAAGCTCGCCCGCGTCGTCATGCTGGCGCCGCTGATCATGACGCTGGCGCTCGCCATGCGCTCCGGCGCGGAAGGCGCATCGAAGGCCTCGGCGCCGATGCCGTGGTTCGTTCTCGGCTTCATCGGGATGATGCTGGTCAACAGCGCGATCGCCATTCCCGCAGGGGTGAGCCAGACGCTCGTGACCTTTACAAGCTTCCTGCTGTCGATGGCGCTGGCCGCCATGGGCCTGCAGACCGATATACGCAAATTGAAGGCGGAAGGCTGGCGGCCGCTGGCGCTCGGCGCGTTCGGCTGGCTGTTCATCGCGGTTTTCGGCTACGCAATGCTGAAGCTGTTCGCATTCTGAGGAAAAACAGATCGAAGAGACAGGGGCCGCGTCATCATTGGCGCGGCCTTTTATCATCTATGGGTCAGCAGGGCTTCGGCTGGTCGTTCTTCGGCTCCGAATCCCGCACTGCCTCGTCGTGGTACCAGCAATTGGTATCGACGACGCTCAGTGCAACATCATGGATTCCGGTCGGCACGGTCCGGCCGTTATCCAACCGCCGTCTCGGACGAACCGGAAACTGGTAGATGGTTGCTGACTCACGATGGATGTGAATTGTCATCCTATCGTCTCCTAACTTCAAAAGTGCATTCAAACACGCACAGAGCACAAATCTGCACATTTTTTGTGCTTATTGCATGATTTTATATCATTTTATCGACCAGCGCTAGGCGCTAATTTAGCGGCATGGCTATCCCTGCGGTCTATTTTGCTCGCAGGAACCTGCGACGGGGAAACGTGTGCCAACCGACCCCGGTTCCGGGCAATCGTCACAGAGCCGTCAAAACCCGTGGATTTTTATGAGAGCGTCCTCATTTACGGGACTGCTGCCCTCTTTCGGCGCTCCGGCGACCGGCGGTCATTCACACTTTTTTAACCCAGAACCGCCTCTTGCGCGTAAACTGGCACGGGAAATGCGTTCTCTCAGATACCCCGGAGGCACGGTATCCTGTCGATGCCGCTCCTCAGGATGGCTCAACCATGAACGTCACGGCCTGAGAGATAAAATATGACCAAGTATAAGCTCGAGTACATCTGGCTCGACGGGTATACCCCGGTACCGAACCTGCGTGGCAAGACGCAGATCAAGGAATTCGACACCTTCCCGACGCTCGAACAGCTGCCGCTGTGGGGCTTCGACGGTTCGTCGACCATGCAGGCCGAAGGCCGCTCGTCCGATTGCGTGCTGAAGCCGGTTGCGCTTTATCCGGATCCGGCCCGCACCAACGGCGCGCTGGTCATGTGCGAAGTCATGATGCCGGATGGCGTCACGCCGCATGCTTCGAACGCCCGTGCGACCATTCTCGACGATGAGGATGCATGGTTCGGCTTCGAACAGGAATACTTCTTCTACCAGAACGGCCGTCCGCTCGGCTTCCCTGAACAGGGTTATCCGGCCCCGCAGGGCCCGTATTACACCGGCGTCGGCTACTCGAACGTTGGTGACGTCGCCCGCGAAATCGTCGAAGAGCATCTCGACCTTTGCCTCGCTGCCGGCATCAACCACGAAGGCATCAATGCCGAAGTGGCCAAGGGCCAGTGGGAATTCCAGATTTTCGGCAAGGGCTCCAAGAAGGCCGCCGACCAGATCTGGATGGCACGCTACCTGCTGCAGCGCCTGACTGAAAAGTACGGCATCGATATCGAATATCACTGCAAGCCGCTCGGCGACACCGACTGGAACGGCTCGGGCATGCACTGCAACTTCTCGACCAAGTACATGCGCGAAGTTGGCGGCAAGGACTATTTCGAAGCGCTCATGGCTGCCTTCGACAAGAACATGATGGACCACATCGCCGTCTACGGCCCGGACAACGACAAGCGCCTGACCGGCAAGCACGAGACCGCTCCGTGGAACAAGTTCTCCTACGGCGTTGCCGACCGCGGTGCCTCGATCCGCGTGCCGCACTCGTTCATCAAGAACGACTACAAGGGCTATCTGGAAGACCGCCGTCCGAACTCCCAGGGCGACCCCTACCAGATCGCTTCCCAGGTTCTGAAGACGATCGCCGAAGTCCCGACCAACCGGGCTTCCGCTGCCGCCTGATAAAGGCCGCACGCGACAATACGGAAACGCCGGCCTTGCGCCGGCGTTTTTCGTTTCCGGCTTTGAGGTGAAGATCAGGCTTTGCGCGCCCGCAGCCCGTCGATGAAGAGCTGTTCGAGAAACCGGGCCGCATCCTCGAAACGCCCCTCGCCTGCATAGTCCTGGCCGAGCACGGCGCGCACCTGCACGTCGAAGTCGGCATAATGCTGGGTGGTCGACCAGATCGAGAAGATCAGGTGATAGGGATCGCATCTGGCGATCTTCCCCGATCGCGCCCAGGCGCGGATCACCTCCGCCTTTTCATCGACCAGCGCCTTCAAGGGGCCTTTCAGCTCGTCCTCGATATGCGGTGCGCCCTGCAGCACTTCGTTGGCGAACAGCCGGCTTTCGCGCGGGAAATCGCGGGCCATTTCGAGCTTGCGGCGGATATAGGAGCGGATCTCCGATTCCGGATTGCCCTCTGCATCGAAGGCGCGCAACGGCTCCAGCCAGGTGGACAGGACCCGGTCGATCAACTGGCGGTGGATCGCCTCCTTGGTGCGGAAATAATAGAGGAGGTTCGGTTTCGACATGCCGGCTGCCTCGGCGATCTGGTCGATCGTGGCGCCGCGGAAACCGTTCTGGGAAAACACGTCGAGCGCCGCTTCGAGGATGCGCTCCTCCTTCTCCTCCTGGATGCGCGTGCGTCTCTGCGTCTTCGCCGCCCTCGGGATGGCCATGCCTGTCCTTGTCCTCTTCCGCGTCCACCCGGCGCTTTCGAAATTCCTCTGGATTTTTCGTGATTTTCGTCTTGAGTGGAGCCGAGGAAATTGTAATGTTTTACCAAGCGGTCAAATTATCGGCGACAAGCGGAATAAACGCAATGCCGATCTTCGCATGCCTCTTTTCAAAACGGGCGCGCGGAGGATCGATGGGAACGAAAAGCATGCCGCCCGCTCGGGTGGCCGTAAAAACAGGCGAGGACTGAAAAATGGTGGCAGCACCCGGCGAGAACTTGCGCATCAACGGCGATCGTCTGTGGGACATGCTCATGGACATGGCGAAGATCGGCCCCGGCATTGCCGGCGGCAACAATCGCCAGACGCTGACGGATGCGGACGGCGAAGGCCGCCACCTCTTCAAGACATGGTGCGAGGCCGAAGGAATGACGGTCGGCGTCGACAGGATGGGCACGATGTTCGCCACCCGCGCCGGCACCGATCCGGACGCACTGCCCGTCTATGTCGGCAGCCATCTCGACACCCAGCCGACCGGCGGCAAATATGACGGCGTTCTCGGCGTGCTCGGCGCGCTGGAAGTGGTGCGCACCATGAACGACCTCGGCATCAGGACCAAGCACCCGATCGTCGTCACCAACTGGGCGAACGAGGAAGGCGCGCGGTTTGCGCCGGCCATGCTGGCATCCGGCGTCTTCGCCGGCGTGCATTCGATCGACTATGCCTATGGCCGCAAGGATCCCGAAGGCAAGACCTATGGCGACGAGCTGAAGCGCATCGGCTGGCTCGGCGACGAGGAGGTCGGCGCGCGAAAAATGCATGCCTATTTCGAATATCATATCGAGCAGGGGCCGATCCTCGAAGCCGAGAACAAGCAGATCGGCGTCGTCACCCACTGTCAGGGCCTGTGGTGGCTGGAATTCACGCTCACCGGACGCGAGGCGCATACCGGCTCGACGCCGATGAACCTGCGCGTCAATGCCGGCCTTGCCTTCGGCCGCATCCTGGAAATGGTGCAGGCGGTGGCGATGTCCGAACAGCCGGGCGCCGTCGGCGGCGTCGGCCAGGTGTTCTTCTCGCCGAACTCCCGCAACGTGCTGCCGGGCAGGGTGGTGTTCACCGTCGACATCCGCACGCCCTCCCAGGAAAAGCTCGACCGCATGCGGGCGGTGATCGAGAAACAGGCGGCTGAAATCTGCGAGCCGCTCGGTGTCGGCTGTTCGGTCGAGGCTGTCGGCCATTTCGACCCGGTGACCTTCGATCCGGTCCTGGTCGGCCGTGTTCGCGAAGCTGCCGAAAAGCTCGGCTACAGCCATATGAACATCATCTCCGGCGCCGGCCACGACGCCTGCTGGGCCGCCAGGGTTGCGCCCGCGACGATGATCATGTGCCCCTGCGTCGGCGGGCTCAGCCACAACGAGGCCGAGGAGATTTCCAAGGAATGGGCGGCGGCCGGAGCGGACGTGCTGTTCCATGCCGTGCTGGAGACGGCGGAGATTGTGGAGTGAGCTGATGCGTTTGTCGGAGAACACGTCCGCATCTTTGATGGACAGTGGCTCATCTTCGATGAGCACCCCCTCATCCGACCCTTCGGGCCACCTTCTCCCCGCTGGGGAGAAGAGGAAGTGCGCCGCGCTGGCGCCTTTAAATCCACATCGTCGCATGCGAGGTTCAGGCCGGTTCGGAAACGGTTCGGCAAGAAATATCTTCTCCCCAGCGGGGAGAAGATGGCCCGAAGGGTCGGATGAGGGGGTGCTCAGCATGCCAGCTGATGACATTACAAAACGACGCCCCGGAAAAACAACGCAGGCACGCCGGCTCCGCCGGAACGAAACAGAAGAAGAGTACCGTCTCTGGAGTGATCTCCGGAACCGCCTTCTCAATGGCTACAAATTTTCGCGGCAGGTTCCATTGGGACCGTATGTCGTCGATTTCATCTGTCGCGAAGAACGCCTGATAGTCGAAATAGACGGCTTCCATCACGCGGAAAACCAATCCGATATAGCGAGGACACAATGGCTCAACGCCCAAGGCTATTCCGTCCTGCGCTTCTGGAACCACGAGATCACCCGTGAACGACACGCCGTGCTGGACACGACACTGGCCGCATTGAATGGTCAAATGACCGAGCGCTGCGACACCACGCGCTTTTATCCCTCAAATCTCACCGACATTGAAAAGACAGGGGAACAACAATGACCACAGTCATCAAGGGTGGAACCATCGTCACGGCCGACCTGACCTACAAGGCGGACGTGAAGATCGATGGCGGCAAAATCATCGAGATCGGACCTAACCTTTCCGGCGACACCACGCTGGACGCGGCGGGCTGTTATGTCATGCCGGGCGGCATCGATCCGCATGTGCATCTCGAAATGCCGTTCATGGGCACCTATTCCTCCGACGATTTCGAGAGCGGCACGCGGGCAGCGCTTGCCGGCGGCACGACCATGGTGGTCGATTTCTGCCTGCCCGAGCCCGGCCAGTCGCTGCTCGATGCGCTGAAGCGCTGGGACAACAAGGCGACCCGCGCCAATTGCGACTATTCCTTCCACATGTCGGTCACCTGGTGGGGCGAGCAGGTCTTCAACGAGATGAAGGCGGTCGTTTCCCATCACGGCATCAACACCTTCAAGCATTTCATGGCCTACAAGGGCGCGCTGATGGTGAACGACGACGAGATGTTCGCCTCCTTCCAGCGCTGCGCCGAGCTCGGCGCCCTGCCTCTGGTGCATGCGGAAAACGGCGACGTCGTCGCCGCCATGCAGACCAAGCTGATGGACGAGGGCAATAACGGCCCCGAGGCGCATGCCTATTCGCGCCCAGCCTCCGTCGAGGGCGAGGCGACCAACCGCGCCATCATCATCGCCGACATGGCAGGCGTCCCCCTCTATGTCGTCCACACCTCCTGCGAACAGGCCCATGAAGCGATCCGCCGCGCCCGCCAGAACGGCATGCGCGTTTATGGCGAGCCGCTGATCCAGCACCTGACGCTCGACGAAACGGAATATTTCAACAAGGACTGGGACCATTCGGCCCGCCGGGTCATGTCACCGCCCTTCCGCAGCAAGCAGCATCAGGACAGCCTCTGGGCAGGCCTTGCCTCCGGCTCGCTGCAGGTGGTGGCGACCGACCACTGCGCCTTCACGACCGACCAGAAGCGCACCGGTCTCGGCGATTTCCGCAAGATCCCGAACGGCACCGGCGGCCTCGAAGACCGCCTGCCGATGCTCTGGACCTATGGCGTCGCAACCGGCCGCATCACCATGAACGAGTTCGTGGCGGTCACCTCCACCAACATTGCCAAGATTCTCAACGTGTATCCGAGGAAAGGCGCCATCCTGGTCGGCGCCGATGCCGATATCGTCGTCTGGGACCCGAAGCGCTCCAAGACCATCACCGCCAAGAGCCAGCAGTCGGCGATCGACTACAACGTCTTCGAGGGTAAGGAAGTGACCGGCCTGCCGCGTTACACATTGACCCGCGGCGTGGTCGCAATCGAGGACGGGGCGGTCAAGACGCAGGAAGGCCATGGCCAGTTCGTCAAGCGCGAACCTTATCCTGCGGTCAACAAGGCGCTGTCGACCTGGAAGGAGCTGACCTCGCCGCGCAAGGTGGAACGCACGGGCATTCCGGCCAGCGGGGTTTGAACGGAAACGATGTGTCCCAGGAATACCCCCCTCTGCCCTGCCGGGCATCTCCCCCTCAAGGGGGGAGATCGATATGCCGCGCCGGTTTCGCCAATTGTCGAACGAATTCGAATTGGTTCCGGCAGGCTCCAGATTTTGTGGAGAGCGAGGCCTCGCTGCTATCCGATCTCCCCCCTTGAGGGGGAGATGCCCGGCAGGGCAGAGGGGGGTGAAGCGACGGGGCCGTTACCCCTTCACCAGCCCGTCAAGCTCCGGCAGCAGCACGACGCTTTCCTGTTCGTTCGGGTCGGTGCGGGCGATCACCGCCGAACAGGGCGCGTCGGAAAGGTTGGCCGGCAGGTGCGGCACGCCGGCGGGGATATACATCATCTCGCCGGCCGAGAGTTCGGCGCATTCCTCCAGCCGGTCGCCATACCAGGTGACAGCGGAGCCGGAGAGGACGTAGATGGCCGTCTCGTGGGTTTCATGCAGGTGGGCCTTCGCCCGCGCGCCCGGCGGAATGGTAATGAGATGCATGCAGATGCCCTTGGAGCCGACCGTTTCCGCCGCGATCCCCTCGAAATAGCTCAGGCCCTGCTTGCCGTCATAAGCAGCGCCGGGCTTCACCACACGGCAGGTAGGTTTTGATGCACTGTCCATTGCAAAATTCCTCTGTCGAACGGGATCTGCCGCCAGCATATCATGGCGGTTCGAGGACGGGAGCCGGGGGGACCGAAAAGCGAGGGCTCCCGCACGCGGCAATGATCGATATCCTGCGCAGCGGCGATGTCTATGCTGTACGCTTCGCAGACGGACTTGAATGGGGGGCTTTCGAGACATGTCATTGAATACGATCGCATCGGCGGTCCTCGCGGCGATATCGATCGCCGCTCCGGCCCAGGCCGCAACCTTCCTCGACGGCGCCTATGGCAGCAAGGAAGGCTGCACCTACGCCAGGACCGGCGAATCGTCCGGCGCCGACGACTTCCTGCTGCTCAACGACGAGGGCGTCACCACCTCCGTTTCCGCCTGCGAATTCAAGGGCGCGGCGAAAAAGACAGCAAACGGCTTTACCATCAAGGCGCAATGCGACGCCGAAGGGGAAAAGGGGCCGGAAGACACGGCGACGCTCACCAAATCCGCCAAAGGCTACACCGTCGGCTTCACGGACGGCACCAGACTGGGACCCATGCCGAAATGCCGATGAACAATCCTCCATCCTCCGTCGTCTCGGCCAGCAAGCTCGGCCTCACCTTCGAGACCAGTGACGGGCCAGTCCATGCGCTGTCGAATGTCGACCTCACAGTGAACAAGGGCGATTTCGTCTCCTTCATCGGCCCGTCCGGCTGCGGCAAGACGACGTTCCTTCGCGTCATCGCCGATCTCGAAAAGGCGACGGCCGGCGAGATCACCGTCAACGGCATGACGCCGGAAGAGGCGCGCAAGTCGCGCTCCTACGGTTACGTCTTCCAGGCGCCGGCGCTCTATCCGTGGCGGACGATCGAGAAGAACATCGCCCTGCCGCTCGAAATCATGGGCTATTCGGCAGCCGACCGCAAAGCCCGCATCGAGCGCACCCTCGATCTCGTCAACCTCTCCGGCTTCGGCAAGAAATACCCCTGGCAGCTGTCCGGCGGCATGCAGCAGCGCGCCTCGATCGCCCGCGCACTCGCCTTCGACGCCGACCTGCTGTTGATGGACGAACCCTTCGGCGCACTGGACGAGATCGTCCGCGACCACCTGAACGAACAGCTTCTGAAACTCTGGGCGCGCACCGAAAAGACCATCTGTTTCGTCACCCACTCCATTCCGGAGGCGGTCTACCTCTCGACCCGCATCGTCGTCATGTCGCCGCGGCCGGGCCGAGTAACGGATGTGATCGAATCGACCCTGCCCAAGGAACGCCCGCTCGAAATCCGCGAGACACCAGAGTTCCTGGAGATTGCCCATCGGGTGCGCGAGGGGTTGAGGGCGGGGCATAGTTATGAGGAGTAGAGCTTCCCATTCCGCGGTTACCCCCCTCTGTCCTGCCGGACATCTCCCCCTCAAGGGGGGAGATCGGCTGGGCGTGCCGGCTTCGCAAAGCATCGAACGCCACCGGCGCGGCAAATTCAAATCCGAATTGAGGGCAAGGCAATGCTACTATTCGATCTCCCCCCTTGAGGGGGAGATGTCCGGCAGGACAGAGGGGGGTGGCCACGCCCCGAAACCTTGGAGGACAGCGGCATGAAACCCGACTCCCTCACGCAACGCATCATCCCCGTCCTCACCATCCTCGTCGCCATCGTCGCCATCTGGTACGTTGCCGCCTATTTCATGAACGCGCCGTTCCAGCGCGATCTCGACCGACGGGCTGACGTCACCTCCACCACCATGGAATTCATCGGCAAGACCATGGCGCAGCCGAAGCCGATTTTGCCGGCGCCGCATCAGGTGGTCAGCAACGTCCTCGAGAACACGTTTCTGCGCAGCGTCACCTCCAACCGCAGCCTTGTCTACCATGCCTGGGTGACGCTCTCCTCGACCGTCCTCGGCTTCACCATGGGCACGCTGACCGGCATCCTGATCGCGGTCGGCATCGTGCATCTGAAGGCGCTCGACCGCAGCCTGATGCCGTGGATCATCGCTTCGCAGACCGTGCCGATCCTGGCGGTCGCGCCGATGGTGATCGTCGTACTCGGCGCGATCAACATTACCGGCCTCCTCCCCAAGGCGCTGATTTCGACCTACCTCTCCTTCTTCCCCGTCGCGGTCGGCATGGTGAAGGGACTGCGCTCGCCCGAGATCATCCAGCTCGACCTGATGCGCACCTATTATGCCAGCGGCGCCCAGACCTTCTGGAAACTGCGCGTGCCCGCCTCCATCCCGTTCCTGTTCACCTCGATGAAGGTGGCGATCGCCGCAAGCCTGGTCGGCGCCATCGTCGGCGAGCTGCCGACAGGAGCCGTCGCCGGCATTGGCTCGAAACTGCTGGCCGCGGCCTATTACAGCCAGACGATCGATATCTGGGCGGCGCTGATCGCCGGTTCGGTGCTGGCAGCACTTCTGGTCACCATCGTCGGCATCATTGCTAAGATCGTCGATCGCTCGATGGGCGGGAGACCGGCATGACCCTGGTTCTTCGCTCCTGGCAGGGCGCCGTTGCCCTGATCCTCTGCCTCGTCGCCCTTGCCTCCCTACCGTTGATGGCGGCGGATGCCCCCGCCCCCTTCGGCGCCGGCGCCGTCACTGTGATCTTCCTGGTCGTCGCCAGCGCAGCAGTGGTGTCGTTCACGACGCTCTCCCCACCCCTCCTCGCCACGATCCTGTTCGTCGCGGCCCATCTTGCCGTCTGGCTGCTGCTCGCCGGCATTACCGGCAACGAGGGCAAGGCGACGCTTGCCTTCTTCCTGCTGGTCGCGGCCTCATGGCTGCTCGCCTGGCGCTGCGTCTCGGTACTCTCCGGCATCCGCGCAAAATCCCAGGCGGGCGACACGTTCCTGCGGCTGCTGATCCCGGCCATCTTCGGCGCCTGGATCCTGATCCTCTGGGAGGCGGCGACTCGCGGTGCCGGCATTCCCTTCATCATCCTGCCGCCGCCGTCCTCGATCGGTGCAAGGCTCGCCTCCTCGGTGCCGATCCTCTGGGCCGACGTGCAGCAGACGATCTTCAAGGCGGTGCTCTTCGGTTACGTGGTCGGCTGCGCCTCCGGCTTCGTCGTCGCGATCCTTGCCGACCGCATCGCCTTCCTGCGCCGAGGGCTGCTGCCGATCGGCAATCTGATGTCGGCGCTGCCGATCATCGGCGTCGCGCCGATCATGGTCATGTGGTTCGGTTTCGACTGGCAGTCCAAGGCGGCCGTCGTCATCATCATGACCTTCTTCCCGATGCTGGTGAACACGGTGGCGGGGCTCGGCGCCTCGGGCGCCATGGAACGCGACCTGATGCGCTCCTACGCGTCCGACTACTGGCAGACGCTGATCAAGCTGCGCCTGCCGGCCGCCATGCCCTTCATCTTCAACGCGCTGAAGATCAACTCGACTTTGGCGCTGATCGGCGCGATCGTCGCGGAATTCTTCGGCACGCCGATCGTCGGCATGGGGTTCCGGATCTCGACCGAGATCGGCCGCATGAATGTCGACATGGTCTGGGCCGAAATCGCTGTTGCAGCGCTCATCGGATCGGTTTTTTATGGTGTCGTGGCGCTTGGCGAAAGAGCGACGACGTTCTGGCATCCGTCTAACCGCGGTGGTTAAACGCGAAAAATCCGGCCCGTTTCGGCGGAGCCGGCAAACCTCAGAGGGAAGGATAAAAAACATGAGAAAAATTCTCGTTGCGCTGATGGCAGGCGCCATGTCGCTTGCAGCAGCCCAGGCGGCGATGGCCGCCGACAAGGTGACCCTGCAGCTGAAATGGGTCGCACAGGGCCAGTTCGGCGGCTATTACGTCGCCAAGGACAAGGGCTTCTACAAGGATGAAGGCCTCGACGTCACCATCAAGCCGGGTGGCCCGGATATCGCGCCCGAACAGGTGATCGCCGGCGGCGGCGCCGACGTGATCGTCGACTGGATGGGCGGCGCGCTGGTTGCCCGCGAAAAGGGCGTCCCGCTGATCAACATCGCCCAGCCCTACCAGAAATCCGGCCTGCAGATGATCTGCCCCAAGGACGGCCCGGTAAAGACCGAGGCCGACTTCAAGGGCCGCACGCTCGGCGTCTGGTTCTTCGGCAACGAATATCCGTTCTTCGCCTGGATGAACAAGCTCGGCCTGAAGACCGACGGCGGCAAGGACGGCGTCACCGTCCTGAAGCAAAGTTTCGACGTGCAGCCGCTCATCCAGAAGCAGGCGGACTGCATCTCAGTCATGACCTATAACGAATACTGGCAGGCGATCGATGCCGGCTTCAAGCCGGAACAACTCGTCGTCTTCAACTTCTCCGCCATGGGCAACGACCTGCTTGAGGACGGCCTCTACGTGATGGACACCAAGCTCAAGGACCCGAAGTTCAAGGAGACCATGGTGAAATTCGTCCGCGCTTCGATGAAGGGCTGGAAATACGCCATCGCCAATCCGGCTGAAGCCGCCGAAATCGTCATGGACAATGGCGGCCAGGACGAGAACCACCAGAAGCGGATGATGGGCGAAGTGGCCAAGCTGATCGGCACCGGAACCGGCAAGCTGGACACCGCCACCTACGACCGCACGGTCAAGGCTCTGCTCGACCAGAAGATCATCACCAAGAAGCCGGAAGGCGCCTATACGAGCGAGATCACCGACGCGGCATTGAAATAATAATCGCCGCTGGGTCCCAAAAGGAGAACGCGCGGCTACTCACCGCGCGTTTTTGAAATTTTTCTTATTCAAAACATAACTAAAACTCATTCGTCTCATAAGGGCGACGGATTGATTTGCGCAACGCAAACACGTAAAAGTGCAGCGTTGATGAATCTTTCGCTGTCGGTCTTGTAACCGTTTTGCGCGGTTACCACCTTGATCCGGGTTATCGTACGCTGAGGGGGCGTTACGTGACCGGAGCGGTTCCCAGCGGAATATTTGCCCCTTACCTTCAGTTTGAAAGTAATCGCATGTTTCGCAAGTCTACCAAGTCTGCCGGTATCCCGGCTCTTCGCCTTGCACTCGGCGTCAGCATCGCGCTTGCAGCGGGCTCCTCATTGATCCCCAATTCTGCCGTTGCGCAGGACGCGGCCACGCAGGCCCCCGCGCAGACCGAAATCAAGCTGCCCTCGATCATTGTGACGGAAGCGGTCGAAAAGCCGCTCGTCGATCGCGTCATCGCGACCGGCACCGTCAGGCCCGTCGAGGAAGTCTATGTCCAGCCCCTCGTCGAGGCCCTGTCGATCAAGACGCTGAATGCCGATGTCGGCGACGAGGTAAAGGCAGACAGCGTGCTCGCCACGTTGAACGACGACGCGCTGCTTCTGGAGAAGAGCCAGCTCCAGGCCAACAAGGCGAAAGCCCAGGCTGCCGTTGCGCAATATCAGGCGCAGGTGATCGAGGCCCAGGCCAATGTCGCCGATACGATCCGCCAGCGCGACCGCCTCCAGAAACTCAGCCAGAGCGGCACCGGCACGGTGTCGCAGCTCGAACAGGCATCCGCTGCCGTCGAGGTCGCCCAGGCGCGGCTCAACGCCGCCAAACAGGCCGTGACGGTCGGAGAATCCGACACCAAGGTCGTCGAGGCACAGATCGAGGACGTCAACCTGAAGCTCGCCCGCACCGGCGTGAAGACGCCTGTCGCGGGCGTGATCTCGGTGCGCAATGCCAAGGTTGGGGCGATCGCCAGCGGCACCGGCAATCCGCTCTTCACGATCATCAAGGACGGCGCGATCGAACTCGTCGCCGACCTTTCCGAGACCGACATCCAGAAGATCAAGGCCGGTCAGAAGTCGATCGTCACGGTTGCCGGCGGCAAGGTGAAGATCGAGGGCAAGGTTCGGCTCGTCTCCCCGACGGTCGATCCGGTCACCCGCCTCGGCGCCGTGCATATCGTCATCGACGACGACAGCGGCGCCCGCGCGGGCATGTATGGCAGCGCCGAGATAGTCATCGCCGAGACCAATGCTCTCGCGCTGCCGCTTTCTGCCGTCACCACCGGGCGGAACGGTTCCACCGCCCGCAAGGTCGAGGATAATGTCGTCAAACAGGTGAAGATCGAGACCGGCATCCAGGATGGCGGTTTCGTGCAGGTCGTCAGCGGTCTCGACGCCGGTGACATTGTCGTTGCGAAGGCCGGCGCCTTCGTTCGGGACGGCGACAAGATCGCCCCGGTCCCGGCCGAACCCGCCGCTATTGCGAACTGAGGTTGAGCCGCATGAACTTCTCCGCCTGGTCGATCCGCAATCCGATTGCGCCGCTGCTCGGTTTTGCCCTGCTGCTTGTTGTCGGCATCCAGTCGTTTTACGCGCTGCCGATCACCCGTTTCCCGAATATCGACGTGCCGGTCGTGTCGATCACCGTCACCCAGAGCGGAGCCGCGCCCGCCGAACTGGAAATGCAGGTGACGAAGGAGATCGAGGACGCTGTCGCCTCGATCAGCGGCATTGACGAAATCCAGTCGACGGTAACGGACGGCCAGTCTCAGACGGTCGTCGTGTTCCGCATCGAAAAGCCGACCGCAGAGGCCGTTCAGGACACCAAGGACGCGATCGACAAGATCCGCAGCGACCTGCCCGCCGGCATCGAGGAGCCCGTCGTCACCAAGGTCGACGTCGAAGGCCAGGCGATCCAGACATTCGCCGTCTCCTCGCCGAACATGACCCTCGAGGAACTCTCCTGGTTTGTCGATGACACGGTCAAGCGCGCCCTGCAGGGCCAGGCCGGTATCGGCCGTATCGACCGTTACGGCGGTTCCGACCGCGAAGTCCGGGTGTCCTTGAACCCCGCCAAGCTCGACGCCTATGGCATTACCGCTGCCGATGTCAGCACCCAGCTGCGTGGCACCAACGTCGACCTCGGCTCCGGCCGCGGCCAGGTGGCCGGCAACGAACAGACGATCCGCACGCTGGGCGACGCGCGCAGCGTCGCCCAGCTTGCCGACACGACGATCACACTGCCCAACGGCCAGTTCGTCAAGCTGACCGAACTCGGCGACATCACCGACACCTACGAGGAGCCGAAATCCTTCTCGCGCTTCAACGGCACGCCGTCGGTCACTTTCGCCGTGTTCCGCGCCAAGGGTGCGAGCGAAGTCTCGGTCGCCGAAACCGTCGCCGCCAGCCTCGACGACGTGCGCAAGGCCAATCCGAACGTCGCGATCGAAATGGTCGACGACTCGGTCTACTTCACCTACGGCAATTACGAGGCCGCCCTCCACACGCTGGTGGAAGGCTCGGTCCTCGCGGTCATCGTGGTGTTCCTGTTCTTGAGGAACTGGCGCGCCACCCTGATCGCCGCGGTCGCCCTGCCGCTGTCGGCGATCCCGACCTTCTGGATCATGGACCTCATGGGGTTCTCGCTGAACCTCGTAAGCTTCCTGGCGCTGACGCTCGCGACCGGGATTCTCGTCGATGACGCGATCGTCGAGATCGAGAACATCGCGCGGCATATCAAGATGGGTAAATCGCCCTACCGCGCCGCGATCGAAGCTGCCGATGAAATCGGCCTCGCCGTCATCGCCACCAGCTTCACGATCATCGCCGTGTTCGTGCCGGTCTCGTTCATGCCGGGCGTTCCGGGCCAGTACTTCATCCAGTTCGGCCTGACGGTCGCCTTCTCGGTGTTCTTCTCGCTCGCGGTAGCGCGACTGATCACGCCGCTGATGGCCGCCTATCTGATGAGCCCCGAAGACGGGATGGAAGACGATCACGACAACGACGGCTGGATCATGAAGGCCTATACGCTGACCGTTAGAGCGACGACCGGCGGATGGGCTCCCCGGTTTGCTGCCGCTTGGGCGGAACGCGTGAAGCGTAGCACCGAAAATTCGGCACATATTGTCGCGAAACTAATACACTACGTATTCGCGCATATCGGTTTCAGATGGCTTCCGCGGCTTTTAACACTCGCTGCGGCAATAGCGTTTCTCTACTATTCGGTCGAGTTGCTTAAGCAGGTCCCCGGCAGCTTCCTGCCGCCGGACGACAACTCGCGCGTCGTGCTGTCGGTCGAACTGCCGCCGAATGCGACGCTCGAAGAGACGGCTGCGAGCACCGACGTCATCTATGACGCGGTGCGCCATATCGACGGTGTCGAGAGCGTCTTCATTCTCGGCGGCGCTTCGCCGAAGGGCGACCTCGAACTGCGCCGCGCAACCGTGCGCGTCATCCTGCAGAACATCGACCATTCGCTGGTAAAGACCCTGGTCAACAAGGGCCTGGGAGCGATCCCCTTGATCCGCGACGTCGTGCCGAGGATCAAGGAAAACGGCCGCACGCGCCCGCAATGGGATGTCGAAAAGGACATTTTCGCCGCCATTCGCTCCATTCCGGACGTGCGGATCTCCAAGGTCAACGACCGCGCCGAGCGTGACCTTTCGTTCAACTTCCTCTCCACCAACGAGGCGGACCTGAACGAAGCCGTCAGCGTGCTGGAATCGAAGCTGCGGGCCTCGCCGGTGCTTTTCAACGTCTCCTCGGAAGGCGCCCTGCCCCGTCCGGAACTGCAGATCCGGCCGCGCATGGCGGAGGCCTCGCGCCTCGGCATCACCCCGCAGCAGATCGCCCAGACCGTCCGCGTCGCGACGATCGGCGACGTCGATGCCAACCTTGCCAAGATCTCGCTCGACGACCGGCAGATCCCGATCCGCGTCCAGGCCTCGCTCGACGTCCGCCGCGATCTGGCCTCGATCCGGGCGCTCAAGATCAAGACCGCGGCCGGCGCCAGCGTGCCGCTCTACAGCGTTGCCGACGTCGACTATTCGGAAGGCCCGAGCTCGATCAAGCGCAACGACCGCAACCGCGTCGTGGCAATCGGTTCCGACGTACCCTTCGGCACGGCGCTCGACACCGCATCGGCCGAATTCAAACGCATCGTCGGTGAAACCGAATTCCCGAAGACGGTTCGTCTGGCCGAAAGCGGCGACGCGAAGGTGCAGGCCGAAATGCAGCAGAGCTTCGGCAATGCGATGCTGATGGGTCTGATGCTGGTGCTCGTGGTGCTGATCCTGCTCTTCAAGGACGTCATCCAGCCCTTCACCATCCTGTTCTCGCTTCCGCTGGCAATCGGCGGCGTGGCGGTGGCGCTGATTATCACCCAGAACGCGCTGTCGATGCCGGTCCTGATCGGTATCCTGATGCTGATGGGCATCGTCACGAAGAACGCCATCCTTCTGGTGGACTTCGCGATCGAGATGAAGCGGCAAGGCCTGGAACGGGTCCATGCCATGGTCGAGGCCGGCCGCAAGCGCGCCCGTCCGATCATCATGACCTCGATCGCCATGTCGGCGGGCATGCTGCCCTCGGCGCTCGGCGTCGGCGAAGGCGGCTCCTTCCGCGCGCCGATGGCGATCGCGGTGATAGGCGGCATCATCGTCTCGACGGTGCTCTCGCTTCTCGTCGTGCCGTCCTTCTTCCTGATCATGGACGACCTGTCGCGCCTGCTCGGCAAGATCTTCGGCCGCATGGTCGGCAAGAAGGAAGAGGAGGATTTCGGTCTCTCCAGCGAGGAGCTCAGCCAGGAGGCTCGCAAGAACGCCCAGTCGATCGCGTCCCTGGAAGAACGCCTCAACCAGATGGAACGGCAGACGAGCGCGAACGACGATCGTTCTCCCGGCGCTCAAGCCAGCAGCAAGGTGTTGCGCCTGCCGCCGCTGGCCGCCGAATAACCGCAGTTCCGGAACCGGATCTTCGACAACGCCGGGCCCTTGGGCCCGGCGTTTTTCGTTGGAACAGCCCAACTCGCGGAGATTGTAGAAAAAAATCGCAGATTTGATCGATGTCAAATTCAGATTTCACGAACCTGTTATTTTAGCGATATCGGGAATGCGCGGCGGTTCAGGTTATGGAAGAGACGGCGGACATGATGAACAGCAATTTCAAGCTCAACAACAGGGATCGGGCCGTCCTGATGAAGACGCCTTTCCTGTCCAGCCTGACCGGCAATTCTCTCGTCCGGATGATGTCGACCATGAGTGTCATCAGTCTGGCGAACCGCAAGTCGATCTTCCGCGAGGGCGAGAATGCCGACGCTTTTTACTGCGTTCTCAGCGGCTACGTACGGCTCTACCAGCTCAATCGGGACGGTCGCGAGGCTGACATCCGCATCTGCAGCCCTGGGGACACTTTCGCCGAATGTCTTCTCTATGGCGGCACCAAGTACCGCCATCATGCCCAGACGGCCGAAGCCACGACGCTTGCCCGCTTCGACATGCAGGCGGTGCGGGATCTGGCCGAGCAGGAACGGGATATCGCCAAGGCGGTGATCACCTCGCTATCGAAACACCTCATAACCACGATGGACTGCGTCGCCAACGACAGGTTGCATACCGCGCCGCAACGGGTGGCAAATTATATCCTGACGCGGTGCCCGGTGGACGGCGGCCCGGCTTCCATTCGCCTGCCTTTCCAGAAGAACCTGCTCGCAGGCATGCTGGGCCTCGCTCCCGAGGCGCTTTCCCGAGCATTCTCCACTCTCCGGCGGACCGGAGTGACGGTGCGCGGGCGTGTGATCCAGGTCGGCGACGTGCAGGCCCTGCGCGAGATATGACGTTAAACGAAGCGAGACCGGACAGGCGGGTCCGGACTTTCTTTGCATGCATGTTGCGACACTGGCGGCGGGACCGCGACATGCAGATAAGGCCGGTGGCTTCGGGGGGCCACCGGCCTCAATTTTTTAAAGCATGTCGCGCAAAAGTGTGCGGCGGTTTTGCGATAACGACATGCGTAAAACAAGGAGTTAAAGCGTGTCGAGCGAATCCGAAGGATCGCGACACGCTTTAGAGACCGCCCTGCTCCTTCAGGAACCGGACCACATGGTCCACGCCGACGCCGCGCTTCAGATCGGTAAACAGATGCGGCTTGGCCTCGCGCATGCGGTAGGCGTCGCGGTCCATCACATCGAGATCGACGTCGACGTAAGGAGCGAGATCCTTCTTGTTGATGATCAGCAGGTCGGAGCGGGTGATGCCCGGGCCGCCCTTGCGCGGGATTTCCTCGCCCTGGCAGGTGGAGATCACATAGATGGTGAGGTCGGCAAGATCGGGCGAAAAGGTCGCCGCGAGATTGTCGCCGCCGGATTCGATGAAGACCACGTCGAGCTCCGGGAAACGCTCGTTCAGGCCCGCGATCGCCTGCAGATTGATCGTCGCGTCCTCGCGGATGGCGGTGTGCGGGCAACCGCCGGTCTCGACGCCGACGATGCGGTCCGAAGACAGAGCCTGCATACGCACCAGTGCCTCGGCATCTTCCTTGGTGTAGATGTCATTGGTGACGACCGCGACGGAATAGTCCGCGCGCATCGCCTTGCAGAGCTTCTCGGTCAATGCCGTCTTGCCCGAGCCGACAGGGCCGCCGATGCCGACGCGCAAGGGTCCGTTCGCCGATTTCATATGTCGTCCTTTCATTCTTTCAGATCCCAGCTTAGGCCCGCTTTTACGAGCGGAAAAGCCGCGAGTGCTGTGTTTCATGCCGCAGAGAAGCAATTTCCGCCTGCACTGCCGCGCCGCCCAGATCGTCGAGCGTCGTCCGGCTGGCCTGTTCCGCAACCTGGCTGATCAGGTTCTCGATGTCAGCGAGCACGGCCACCCCTTCCACCTGGCCGGAAACCCCAAGCCTGATACCGGCAGACACCGATTGCGACACGGCGGCATGCAGATAGGCGGCAAGCGCCTGGGCTGCCGGCACGCCATGCCCTGCCGCAATCGCACCGACAGCGACGGGGAACGGCACGGCCGGCGGCAGGCGTTCCAGAACCGGATGAGGCCACGCGGACGCAGCAGCGGCGAATGCCTTGCCGAGCGACAATGTCTCCGTATGACGCTCTGCGGAGCCGGCAAGCGCCAGCCCCAGTTCGGCTACCTCTTTCAACGCGGCCTCGTTTTCATACCGCCGCCAGGCTTCGCCGAACAGCACGGCGTCGTTCCACAGGGAGCCGTACCGCAGCAGGCTCGTCAGCCAGGCGATCAGGCTTGCCGCATCCTTGACGAGGCCATCGTGCACCGCCCGTTCGAGCCCGCCCGAATAGGCGAAACCGCCGATCGGAAAGGCCGGCGAGAGCCAGGCCATCAGCCTCAGAAGTACCTTGGTATCGAGGTTTTCGCTCACCGAGACTCAGTGTCCGTGATGGTCGTGGCCGTGGGAACCATGCGCATGATAGGCGCCGCGGGCCGGCTGAAACCCTTCCTCGACCTCGGCAACCGCGGCACCAAGGCCTTCCAGCATGGCGCGGATCACGTGGTCGCGCAGGATGAGGATACGCCCCTCCTCGATCTGCGCCGGAAGATGCCGATTGCCGAGATGCCAGGCGAGTTCGATCAGGTGCAGCGTATCGCGCGCCTTGATCTCGAAGAGCTTTTCCGGAGCCGCCTGCACTTCGATCGTGTCGCCGTTGTCGAGCACCAGCCGGTCGCCATGATGGAAAAGCACCGCCTCCTTGAGATCAAGCATCACCATCTCGCCATTGGAGAGATGCAACAACTTGCGGCGCAGATGCCGCAGATCATGGGGCAGCGTGACGATATCGATCGGCGGATCGGAGACCACACCGGCGGGTTGATAGGAATGGATGTGCTGCATGGAATGCTCCGGGATCAATTGAAAAGCTTGAGGGATAGCGTAAGCGTCTGCGGCAGCGGATTCCAGAGGCCGGTGCGCAATCCGGCGGCGCGAAGTGCCGCAGCGGTCCAGGTGTTGCAGCCGGCAAACGCGTTGAAATAGCCGTTCGCCTCGAAGAACCGGTCGTAGTCGCCATAACCCGCATCCGGCACCACAGCCACCTCGCCTGCCTGACGGATGAAACTCGTCTGGATGAACGTCAAAAGCCGCTGGAATTCCAGCGGGCCCAAGTCGAACGGCATCACCGCCGGGTGGCCTTCATCGATCCCGCCGGCGATATCCACATGCATGACCGAACTGTCGATCGTCAGCGCACGAAACACCGGCAGCGGCTTTAAGTCTGCCCAGGTCGGCGTTTCCAGATAGAAGGCCCGCCCGCCCCAGCCGAGCACCAGCCATTGCGCACCCGGATCCGTTACCGGAACGCCCGAGCGTCCCAGGAATGCGAAGGCAGCGCGGGTGTCTTCGGAAAGCGGAATGGCGATATCCGTGTGGATGGGGTTGGAGAGCAGCAGGACGCGCCTCTGCGCCGCCGGTTCCGCCGCGCGGCTCGGACTGAACAGCGGCCGTGGAACCAATGTTCCGACGGCCACGGCGAGGACCACAAGCAGCACCGCGGCGATGAGCCTGCGAAAAACCTTCTTCATTCAGGGGCTCCGAGGCGCCAGCGCCTCAGAACAGGAAATAGCGCTGCGCCATCGGCAGCACGGTCGCTGGCTCGCAGGTGAGCAACTCGCCATCGGCGCGCACTTCATAGGTCTCCGGGTTGACCTCCACATGCGGCGTCAGCGAATTGTGGATCATTGAGGCCTTGGAAATACCGCCGCGGGTGTTTTTGACCGCCACCAGCCTCTTGGCGACGCCCAGGCGTTGCGTCAGGCCGGCATCGAGCGAGGCCTGGCTGACGAAGGTAACCGAGGAATTGGTCCTGAGCTTGCCGTAGGCGGCGAACATGGGGCGATAATGCATCGGCTGCGGGGTCGGGATCGAGGCGTTCGGATCGCCCATCGGGGCGGCCGCGATCGAGCCGCCGAGCAGCACCATTTCCGGCTTCACGCCGAAAAAGGCCGGGTTCCACAGCACGAGGTCGGCCCGCTTGCCGACTTCGACCGAACCGATCTCATGGGAAACGCCATGGGCGATGGCCGGGTTGATCGTATATTTGGCGATATAGCGCTTGACGCGGAAATTGTCGTTGTTGCCCGTCTCCTCCTTCAGGCTGCCGCGCTGGCGCTTCATCTTGTCGGCGGTCTGCCAGGTGCGGATCGCCACTTCCCCGACCCGGCCCATGGCCTGGCTGTCGGAGGAGATGATCGAGAAGGCGCCGAGATCGTGGAGGATGTCTTCGGCGGCGATCGTCTCCTTGCGGATGCGGCTTTCGGCAAAGGCGATGTCTTCCGGGATCGACGGCGACAGATGATGGCAGACCATCAGCATGTCGAGATGTTCAGCAAGCGTATTGATCGTGTAGGGCCGGGTCGGGTTGGTCGACGACGGGATGACGTTCGGATTGCCGCAGACCTTGATGATGTCGGGCGCATGACCGCCGCCCGCCCCTTCCGTGTGGAAGGCATGGATGGTGCGGCCCTTGATGGCCGCGACCGTATCCTCGACGAAGCCGCTTTCGTTCAGCGTATCGGTGTGGATCATCACCTGCACGTCGAAGGCATCGGCGACCGTCAGGCAATTGTCGATCGCGGCAGGCGTCGTCCCCCAATCCTCGTGCAGCTTCAGCGACGAGGCACCGGCGAGGATCATTTCTTCCAGCGGTGCGGGAAGCGACGCATTGCCCTTGCCGGCGAGCGCGAGGTTCATCGGGAAGGCGTCGAAGCTCTCGATCATCCGCTCGATATGCCAGGCGCCGGTGCAGGTGGTGGCAAGCGTGCCATGTGCCGGACCCGAGCCGCCGCCGAGCATGCAGGTGACGCCCGACATCAGCGCTTCCTCGATCTGCTGCGGGCAGATGAAATGGATATGCGCGTCCATGCCGCCGGCCGTCAGGATCTTGCCTTCGCCGGCAATCGCCTCCGTGGACGGACCGACGATGATCGTCACGCCCGGCTGCGTATCCGGATTGCCGGCCTTGCCGATCGCATGGATGCGGCCGTTCCTCAGACCGACGTCCGCCTTGTATATGCCCGAATGGTCGACGATCAGCGCATTGGTGATGACCGTATCGACCGCACCTTCCGCCCGCGTCGCCTGGCTCTGGCCCATTCCGTCACGAATGACCTTGCCGCCGCCGAACTTCACCTCTTCGCCATAGATGGTGAAATCCTTCTCCACCTCGATGAAGAGTTCGGTATCGGCAAGCCGCACCCGATCGCCCGTGGTCGGACCGAACATGCTGGCATAGGAGGCGCGGGACATCTTGTGGGGCATGGGCGGTCTACCTCGTAAGCTCGGTAAAATGGGAGGATTTCGATGCGGCTTTGTCGAATGTCATCGTGGTGCGGCAACCGTTGCGGCTGTTGATTTCACCGATCAGGTGATCGGAGAAGTCGCCGGGAAACTCGGAATAGGCTTGAAGCGCAGCGCTCAATATGTCGCGGTCCTTCACGACCGCATTCTCCAGATTCAGCAGACCCCAGATGATCTCGGCGATCCGGGCCTTTGGCAGGCGGACGCGCTGTTTCAGGACCCAGGCAATTTCGACGACGACAATCTCGTTGATGAAGAATGCTTCCTCGCTCTTGTCGAAGAGCGCAGAAAGCGCCTCGCTCTGCGCCGATGCCGGCTCCCCGATCAGTTGATCACGCACAAGCCAACGAAGGAGGACATTGGTGTCGATTCCGATCATAGATCGTTGCCGCCTTCCGGAATCCGGCCGCGCGCCTCGGCAACCCATTCATCCAGTTCGCCGGCGGTAATCGGCCTGTCCAGCTTTACGATCCCTTTCAGGTCCGCGAATGTCCAACGTTTGGGCCGGATTTCCAGATGGCCGTCCTGACTGGGTACGATATCCACCTGATCTCCAGCTTTGACGCCAAGCAAAGCGAGCGCTTCGGCAGATAGGGTTATCTGGTTTTCAGGGCTGATCTTGACTGTTTCGGTCATATCGCTCTCCTTCCCGCCCCCATAACTACCACAAACACGCGCAACGTTCAGTTCCCCATCGCCTCGGTCAACTCCTTCAATTCCGCGGTGCGCTTGCGGGTGAGGTCCGCCTGGCATCCCGAAATCAGCATCGGCTCCATGGAGCCGCCATGGGCCTGGAAACCATAGGAGACGCACTGCGCATCGCGATAGGCGACCCAGGCGCGCTGGGCTTTCACGAGCGCATCCTCGGCCCCTTTGAGGTCGGCCGAACTATCCGTGTCCCAGTTTTTCATCGCCTTGCGCGTTGTCTGATACTGGGCATTGAGCGCCTTGTCGGCCGCATCAAAATCCCGTTGCGAGCAGATGTTCATCTCGATCTGCGTCTGCGGGTTCTTGCAATTGGCCTTCGGCTCCTGCGCCCCTGCCGGCAAGGCGAAGAAGCCCAGGCAGACCGCAGCAGCCGCGAAAACGGATTTCACAGCGCACCCATGATCTTCTGCTGGAATCCGTAGACCTCGCGCTTGCCCGACAGCGGGATCAGCGTCACCGAGCGGGTCTGGCCGGGTTCGAAACGAACAGCCGTTCCGGCCGGAATATCCAGCCGCATGCCGCGCGCCTTGTCGCGGTCGAAGGAAAGCCCGTTATTGGTCTCGAAGAAATGGTAATGGCTACCCACCTGCACCGGCCGGTCGCCGGTATTGGAGACCTCGATGGTCACGATCGGAGCACCGGAATTGAGCTCGATTTCGCCTTCTGCGGCAATCACTTCACCCGGAATCATGAATCTCTCCTTCAAGCCGCCTTGGGCGCACAGCCCTCGGCCTTGAGAACACGTTTGGTGGATGCCGGATGGCGTGCGAGTGCGGCCGCCGGACGCACCGGCCGGCGCACCAGTTCACCTGAACAATTCGGGCAGATGCCCTTCAGCACCGCGGTGGCGCAATCGCCGCAGAACGTGCACTCGAAAGTGCAGATCATCGCCTCGCGGCTCTCCGGGGCAAGGTCCTTATCGCAGCATTCGCAATTGGGGCGCAGTTCCAGCATGGGCCGCCTCCTCAGCGGATCGGTTCGTGCACGGTGACGAGCTTGGTCCCGTCCGGAAAGGTCGCCTCCACCTGCACGTCGTGGATCATCTCGGCAATGCCTTCCATCACCTGATCGCGGGTGACGACATGCGCACCGGCCTCCATCAGGTCGGCGACCGAGCGGCCGTCGCGCGCGCCTTCCACCACATAGTCGGTGATGAGAGCGATCGCTTCCGGGTAATTGAGCTTGACCCCGCGTTCCAGCCGGCGGCGGGCGACGATCGCCGCCATGGAAATCAGCAGTTTGTCTTTTTCTCTGGGCGTCAGGTTCATGGGAATCCCGCAGTATGATCAGATGTTCCAGACTTTCGGCACTGGCGCGCCGTTACGCAATACGGAAATTGCCGGTGTCAGGATTTTTCTCAAGTCAAATCCTGTCGGCGCCACCAGCCGGGCGATCAGCTTGCCGTTCCAGTGGCTGGCGCCGCCGTTCCACAGGCCGGCTTCGCCGGGCGCGTCGTCGAGAATCTGGCGAAGTTTCGGGAAGAGCATTTCGGCGAGCGGGCCGGTGTAAAACAGCGTCGCAAAGGCGACCTGGCCGGAGAGCACGGCGGTAGCCTGGGAAAGCTGCTCGATCTCACCCTCGAACTTCATCTCTTCCGCATGGATCAACTGGCCCGACCGGCGCACCCGCCAGCGGTCGCGGAAGAAGCCGTTCGCGACCGCCTCGCCCATCGCCTTGCGGCCGAGCAGGACCGCTTCGACGGCCAGGAATTCGGAGGTTTCGGAGAGATCGACGTCGAGCCGTCGGGTCAGCGAGGACTGGTCGAAAAGGATGGTTTCCTGGGGAAGCCAGTGGACCGAAGCGTCTTCGCCGACCGTGACATGGGTAGAGACGGAGGCCGTGCCGGACGAGGCCTTGTAGATCTTCTCGTTCGCCTGGGTGGTGACCGACAGCCTTGTGGAAGCGGCAGCGGCGACGGACCATTCGATCACGTCGCCGCCCGTCAGCCCCCCCGACGTATTGATTAAAATCGCCTCCATTTCAGGCGAAAATGTTTCCGGAAGGCGAATTTTTGCGCAGCCTTCCTGGTAGAATTCGGCGAGCCGTGTTCGCCCGCCGAAAGCCTTGGTTACAAGGCGTCCTGCACCCCTTGCCCGCTGCGGCGCATGTCGATCGGCTGGTTGCTGCTGCACGTCGTCCCCTGAAGATCAGCTTCGGTTCCGCAGTCCAAAGCAACGCCCGTGCCAGACTTGCCCCCGGAACCGATCTTGGCCGGGGCGGCGGTCGCGATCACGTCGGTGCTGTCGGCCTTGCCGAAGAAGTCCCACATCCGCGAGGCCGGATCAATATTGGCGTCGAATGCGGGTTTGGCAACGTTGACCGCAGCCACCTTGGTGACGCTCGCGGCACCGTCCTTGGCGGCAGCGATCACGGCTTCCGTGGCGGCTACCGGTTTCGGCCAGTCATGCGTGCCGTTGGCGAAGACGTAGGATGCGACACGCGCACCGTTCTTGCAGGTACCGTAGAGGCTGAAGGTCACGCCGTCGACCGTCTTTACGTCGCCATTACCCTTGCAGCCATCGAGTTCGGACCAGCGCTGGATCGCGGTTTTGAAGCCGTACTGCCAATAGGCACTGCCGCCGCCCGCGTAAGGGTTGGCTGCATCCTTGACGCCGGCAAACGCCACGATCGAGATGGGCTTGGCAGGATTGCAGCCTTGCGTATCGGGACCCCATTTGCCGTCGGTCTCGACCGGGCGTCCGGCGCGCAGCGAATGCACGAAGCCGGCGGCGGCGAAATCATCATGTCCGGAGCAGAGGTAGGCCGACAACATGCGGCCGCCGCCGGAATAACCCGAGGCATAGATGCGGGCCGGATCGACGCAGAATTGCTGCTTTGCGGTGTCCAGGGCCTGCTTGATATAGGCAATCTCATCGAGACCGCCCTGCTGCACGGTAACGAAGGGCACGTTCCAGGCATAGGTTCCCGCGGAGCTTCCCGGCAGGCTGCCCTGCAGCGCCAGAACGATGAAGCCGTTTTTCTCCGCGACCTTGTCCCATGAGCTCCTGTTCAGCTGCCCTTCAGGGTTGCTGTGGCTACCATGGAGATCGAAAACCAGCGGAACCTTGTCCTTGCCGGTATAGGACGATGGAATGAAATAGATGGCCGAACGGGCAATACCGCCGGTCTCGATGGTGATCCGGTGGCGACCGGCTTCCATCGGCTGGCCGCAGCCTGCGGCAAGAGCGCTGCCGGTCATTGACCCCAGGAAGGTCGTGGCGCCCAAAAAAACAGCTCCTACAGCAACCATGCGTGTAAGAGCGGAACGAGAGAAGAAACCAGCAACGCGTACAAAGACCATCAGCGCCTCATCATGGGGTGCGGGGGTTTTCAACAAAGATGCGGAATGCCCTGAAAACGCAGTGTTGTTAACATATATTAGCGGCCTTTGAAACGCACGAAGTGCTGCAACGCGATACAAACATTCACCAGTAAAAATACTAGTCTCACACGGTCAGATGCCGCCTTGCTTCTGCCGTATCCAGAGTCTCGGCCGCTCCTTCGTGCACAATCTCGCCACGATCCATGATGTAGACCTGGTCGGCAAGCTCCCGGCAGAAGTCCAGATACTGTTCCACCAGAAGAATGGCCATGCCGGTTGAATCCCGCAGGTAGCGGATCGCCCGGCCGATATCCTTGATGATTGACGGCTGGATGCCTTCGGTCGGCTCGTCGAGCACGAGGATCTTCGGACGGGTGACCATGGCGCGGCCGATCGCCAATTGCTGCTGTTGGCCACCGGACAGGTCGCCGCCGCGCCGGCCGAGCATGGATTTCAGCACCGGAAACAGCGAGAAGATCTCGTCGGGAATGAACTTGTCCTTGCGGGCGAGCGGCGCATATCCGCTTTCGAGGTTTTCCTGGACGGTGAGCAGCGGGAAGATTTCGCGGCCCTGCGGCACGTAGCCGATGCCGTGCTTGGCGCGGTTATAGGGCGCAAGCCCGTTCAGCACCTCCCCCTGAAAGCTGATCGTGCCGGCGCTGACCGGATGCTGGCCGGTGACGGCGCGGAGAAGAGAACTCTTCCCCACGCCGTTCCGCCCCAGCACGCAAGTGATCTTGCCCATATCCGCATGAATCGAGACACCCCGCAGCGCCTGCGCTGCGCCATAGTGAAGATTGACGTTGTTGACTGTCAGCATGGCAGTTCTCCCAAATCTTCCAGCGCGCGCGGCTCACCCCCCTCTGTCACTTCGTGACATCTCCCCCTCAAGGGGGGAGATTGGTGGCAACCGGCAGCGCCCCAGCCGATCTCCCCCCTTGAGGGGGAGATGCCCGGCAGGGCAGAGGGGGGTAACATTGGCGCAACGTTCATCATCGTCCCCTCACCGCCCCAGATAGTTCTCGATCACCTTCGGATCGTTCGAGACGAAATCGATCGAGCCTTCGGCGAGCACCGACCCTTCCGCCAGACACGTCACCTTGACGCCGAGCTCGCGGATGAAGCCCATGTCGTGTTCGACGACCACGACCGAGCGTGTCTTGGCGATTTCCTTCAAGAGCACTGCCGTCTCCGCCGTTTCCGCATCGGTCATGCCGGCGACGGGTTCGTCGACCAGAAGGAGCTTCGGCTCCTGGGCGAGCAGCATGCCGATCTCCAGCCACTGTTTCTGGCCATGGCTGAGATTGGCGGCGTATTCGTCCTTGCGGTGGGTCATGCGGATCGTCTCGAGGATCTCCTCGATGCGCGCCTTGTCTTCCGGCGACAGCGTGTAGAACAGCGTCGCGAACACGCCGCGCGACCGGTTGAGCGCCAGTTCCAGGTTGTCCCAGACGGTATGGCTTTCGAACACGGTCGGCTTCTGGAATTTGCGGCCGATGCCGAGCTGGGCGATATCGGCCTCGTCCTTCTTGGTCAGATCTATGGTGTCCTCGAACAGGACCGTGCCGGTATCGGGCCGCGTCTTGCCGGTGATGATGTCCATCATCGTCGTCTTGCCGGCGCCGTTCGGGCCGATGATCGCCCTCAGTTCCCCGGGTTCGACGACGAAGGACAGCGAGTTCAGCGCCTTGAAGCCGTCGAAGGAGACCGAGACGTTTTCGAGATAGAGCAGGCTTTTCTGCCGGGTTTCGGAAATCGTGTTCATGGTGTCGTCTCCCCGCCTATTCCGCCGCCTGGGCCTGGGTCTGAGCCGCCGCTACAGCGTCGCCCCTGCCCTTTTCCGCATCCGCTGCAGCCTTCATCGCTTGCCGAGCCTTGAAGCCGTGCTGGATGGTTCCGACGATGCCCTTCGGCAGGAAGAGCGTGACCGCGATGAACAGGCCGCCGAGCGCAAACAGCCAGATTTCCGGGAAGGCGCCGGTAAAGAAGCTCTTGCCGCCATTGACGAGGATCGCGCCGATGATCGGGCCGATCAGCGTGCCGCGGCCGCCGACGGCCGTCCAGACGACCACTTCGATCGAGTTGGCCGGCGCGAATTCGCCCGGATTGATAATGCCCACCTGCGGCACGAACAGCGCGCCGGCAATCCCCGCCATCATGGCGGAGACGACGAAGGTGAAGAGCTTGATGTTCTCGACCCGGAAGCCGAGGAAACGTACCCGGCTTTCCGCATCACGGACGCCAACCAGCACCTTGCCGAATTTCGAACGGACAATGGCAGAGGCGAGGATCAGGCAGAGCGACAACATCAGCGCCGACATGAAGAACAGCACCGCACGCGTGCCGTCCGCCTGGACGGAGAAGCCGAGGATGTCCTTGAAGTCGGTCAGGCCGTTATTGCCGCCGAAACCCATGTCGTTGCGGAAGAAGGCGAGCAGCAATGCGTAGGTCATCGCCTGGGTGATGATCGACAGATAGACGCCGTTGACGCGGGAGCGGAAGGCGAACCAGCCGAACACGAAGGCGAGCAGGCCAGGCACCACGAGCACCATGACCATGGCGAAGACGAACCAGTCGAAACCGTGCCAGAACCAGGGTAGTTCCTTCCAGTTGAGGAAGACCATGAAGTCCGGCAGGATCGGGTTGCCGTAGACGCCGCGGCTGCCGATCTGGCGCATCAGGTACATGCCCATCGCATAACCGCCGAGCGCGAAGAAGGCGCCGTGGCCGAGCGAGAGGATGCCGCAATAGCCCCAGACGAGATCGAGCGCCAGCGCCAGCAGCGCGTAGCAGAGATACTTGCCGAACAGCGACATAGCATAGGTCGGGATGTGCAGGGCGCTGTCGGGCGGCGTCAGCAGGTTGAGCGCCGGCACCAGGATGCCGATGCCGAGAAGGATGCCGACGGCGACGACGATACGGCCTTCGAGGGCGCGGAAAACAAAGCCGGAAATCATGCTTCCACCGCCCTTCCCTTGAGCGCGAAGAGACCGCGCGGACGTTTCTGGATGAAGAGGATGATCAGCACCAGGACCAGGATCTTGCCGAGCACGGCGCCGACCGAAGGCTCGAGGAACTTGTTGAGCACCCCGAGCGACAGCGCGCCGACCAGCGTGCCCCAGAGATTGCCGACGCCGCCGAACACCACGACCATGAAACTGTCGATGATGTAGCTCTGGCCGAGGTTCGGCGAGACGTTGTCGATCTGGGAAAGCGCCACACCCGCGATGCCGGCAATGCCGGAGCCGAGCGCGAACGTGAAGGCGTCCACCCAGGGCGTCTTGATGCCCATCGAGGACGCCATGCGGCGGTTCTGGGTGACGGCGCGCATGTTGAGGCCGAAGGAGGACTTCTTCATCACCACCAAGAGCGCCACGAAGATCGACAGCGAGAAGGCGATGATCCACATGCGGTTCCAGGTGATCGTCATGCCGCCGACCGGGAACGAGCCGGACATCCAGGACGGGTTGCCGACTTCCTGGTTGGTGGGGCCGAAGATCGAGCGGATGGTCTGCTGCAGGATGAGAGAGACGCCCCAGGTGGCGAGCAGCGTTTCGAGCGGCCGGCCGTAGAGGAAGCGGATGACACCGCGTTCGATGACGAAGCCAACCGCGCCGGTGACGAGGAAGGCGACCGGAAGCGCAATTGCCAGCGACCAGTCGAACAGGCCGGGCGCATTGTCGCGGATGAGCTGCTGCACCACGAAGGTGGAATAGGCGCCGAGCATGACCATTTCGCCATGCGCCATGTTGATGATGCCCATGACGCCGAAGGTGATCGCAAGCCCGATCGCCGCCAAAAGCAGGACCGAACCGAGCGAGACGCCGTACCAGACGTTCTGGCCGATATCCCAGAGCCGCTGGCCGCTTTCGATGCTGGCGATCGCCGCATCGACATCCGCCTTGAGGCTCGGGTCGAGCGCGGCGGACGCGCCCATCAGGATGCCGATCGCGTTGCGGCCACCATAATTCTTGATCGTCTGGATCGCGGCCCGCTTTTCGTCGATGGAGCGATCGGAGGAGAGCAGCGACACGGCGCGCGCCTCTTCCATGCGGGCTTTGACCTCGCCGTCCGTCTCCTTGGAGATTGCGGTTTCGAGGAGTTCGAGGTTTTCGGCGCTCGGCGAGCGGAGCACCGCATCGGCCGCCTGCAGCCGCACGCCGCGATCCGGGCTCAATAGCGTCAGGCCGCCCATGGCCGAGCGGATGACGCGGCGCAGGCTGTTGTTGATCTTGATCTTGGTGACCGCGTTCTTCGCGGCCTGTCCGGCGGAGGCGCCGGTGACCGGATCGATCAGCTCGTAATTCGAGCCGGCCGCCTTGCCGATGAACACCAGGTTGTCGGACTTGCGGAAATAGAGGTCGCCCTCGGAAAAGGCATTCAGCGCCGGCACGAGCCGGGCATCGCCGGTGGCGGCAAGCTGGCCGATCAGCTTTTCAGCTTCGCCGAAATCGGCTTTGGAAAGCGCGTCGATCAGCGGCCTGGGATCGGCGCCTGCACTCGACTGTGCATAAGACGGCGAAGCCAGCGCGGACACCACGCAAAGAAAAAATACGCGAAGAAAAAATCTTATCATCATAACATCGCCCCTCATCCGCCTGCCGGCACCGTCTCCCCGCAAGCGGGGCGAAGGAGATCCGTGGCGACCTCCTGCCCGTCAGTGGACGTTCAGGAAATGTTGTGCCGAAAGGCACTCCCCTCTCCCCGCGAGCGGGGAGAGGGTTAGGGTGAGGGGCAATGACTGCCCCATCAAATCAGCAGAGACTGGGATCAGCTGCCCTTGCCGCCGCACTTGCCGGAAGCAACGTTGAAGTTGCCGCAGGACATCGGCTTGCGCCAATCGGAGATCAGGTTCTTGCTGTCCGGCAGGTAATCGGACCACTCGTCGCCGACCACAGGTGCGGTTTCCTGAACGATGTCGAACTGGCCGTCAGCCTGGATTTCACCGATCAGCACCGGCTTGGTGATGTGGTGGTTCGGCATGACGGTGGACGTGCCACCCGACAGGTTCGGAACGGAGACGCCGATGATGCTGTCCAGCACGGCGTCGGTGTTGGTGGTGCCGGCGGCTTCGACGGCCTTTACCCAGGCGTTGAAGCCGATATAGGCGGCTTCCATCGGATCGTTGGTGACGCGCTTGTCGTTCTTGGTGAATGCCTTCCATTCCTTGATGAATTCGGCATTCACATCGGCATCGACGGACTGGAAGTAGTTCCAGGCAGCCAGATGGCCGACGAGCGGCTTGGTGTCGAGACCGGCGAGCTCTTCTTCGCCGACCGAGAAGGCGACGACCGGGATGTCTTCAGCCTTGATGCCCTGGTTGCCGAGTTCCTTGTAGAAAGGAACGTTGGCATCGCCGTTGATGGTCGAGACGACGGCGGTCTTCTTGCCGGCCGAGCCGAACTTCTTGATGTCGGAGACGATCGTCTGCCAGTCGGAATGACCGAACGGCGTGTAGTTGATCATGATGTCGGATTCGGCAACGCCCTTCGACATCAGATAGGCTTTGAGGATCTTGTTGGTCGTCTGCGGATAGACGTAGTCGGTACCGGCCAGAACCCAGCGCTTGACGCCTTCTTCCTTGGCCAGGTAGTCGACGGCCGGGATGGCCTGCTGGTTCGGGGCGGCGCCCGTGTAGAAGATGTTGCGCGAGGATTCTTCACCCTCGTACTGGACCGGGTAGAACAGGATCGAGTTCAGCTCTTCGAAGACCGGCAGGACCGACTTGCGCGAAGACGAGGTCCAGCAACCGAAAACGGCGGCAACCTTGTCCTTGGAAATCAGCTGGCGGGCCTTTTCGGCGAACAGCGGCCAGTCGGAAGCCGGATCGACGACGACGGCTTCGAGCTTCTTGCCGAGCACGCCGCCCTTCTTGTTCTGCTCGGCGATGAGCATCAGCATGACATCCTTGAGGGTGGTCTCAGAGATGGCCATGGTGCCCGAAAGCGAGTGGAGAACACCGATCTTGATGGTGTCGTCAGCGGCGAAAGCACCCTGCAGCGCCGTCGTCGACATTACGGCGGCGAGCAGCGCGCCACCCAGTTTGGATTTGAATGTCATTGGTTCGAACCCCTCTTCTCGTTCGTCCGCAACGAAGAACTTAACCGTTGCTTAAGCGACTATCGGTTGCTGCATCGCAAAACCGTATACGTCGAATGACGTACCGGAGGGGGAGAAGGGGGAAGACCGCGCTCTTGGCGGGATCTTCGGGGTGAAACAGCATCGGCACGGCCAGTGTCGCGTGCTCATTATATATTAACTATATATGATATATTAACCATATTTCGATTGTATAGTCCGACGCTTAAATAGGGCGTGAGGAGTTGTTTCCGGTGTAGAGTACGATGAGTAGCATCCTCACAAATACTGGAGCTACTTCTGCGCTCCAAATGCTTCGCTCCCTCGACAGCCAGATGTTCGGGGTGGAGCGGCAGGCCGCGACCGGCTTGCGTATCGAACAGGCCTCCGACAACGCCGCCTACTGGTCGATCGCCACCACGATGCGATCGGACAGTGGTGCGCTCTCGGCCGTGCAGGACGCCCTTGGCCTCGGTGCCGCAAAGGTCGACACGGCCTATGAAGGCATCGCCGCGACCACCGATATCCTGGCTGCGTTCATGGCCAGGCTCGTTTCCGCCCAGCAGGACGGAATAGACAAGAACAAGATCCAGGAAGAACTGGAGCAGTTGAAGCAGCAGATCGTCTCGATATCCAACTCCGCGACCTTCGCAGGTCAGAACTGGTTGCAGTCGGACATGCGGGGCCAGGCCGGCGAAACAGGCGCGAAGACGTCTGTCCTATCATCGTTCAATCGCAGCGAGGATGGAACCGTCTCCCTCGAGACCATCGACGTCGATCTGTCGAAAATCGCGCTGTTCAAGGATAGCGGCGGCGGAATTCTGCAGAAGGAACCTGATCCGGATCTCGGTTATGGCCTCGGCACGCTCGGTGGATTGCTCGGATTTTCGACATCGGGGTATGGCGACGTGCCGGGCCCGGCATTCGACCAACCCTTTACGATCACGAAATTCGACGTCATCACGGTCGACTTTTCGGTCGGTACGTCCAACGATACGTTCGTCATCACCAAGAATGTCGTCGACCAGGCGCTCGGAGGCCAGTTAGGATACGGCTTCGACGGAGATATCGAAAGCGCGGCCGATTGGACGAAAGTCCTCCTTCAGGCAACGTTTCTCAACAAGGCGCCCTCCGACGCCTTGTTGACGGCTGAGGGCGGGACGCCGAATATCTTCTTTCGGGCCATCATTCCTCTCGCCGCGGAACTGATCACCATTCAGCCGCCTGTCCACACCCGGACGCTGCCGCCGGAGGGTATCGATATTCTCGATATCGACGTCACCGATCCCGACATCGATTTCCCGACCATTACCCTCGTTCTCGACGAGATGCAGCAGAAGGTCATATCGGCCGGCGCCTACCTTGGCTCGCTCAGGTCGAGGATCGCGATGCAGGACGCCTTTGCAAACAGGCTCACGGACAGTCTCGACAGAGGCATCGGACGCCTCGTCGACGCGAATATGACCGAGGCATCGAGCAGGCTGAAAGCACTACAAGTCCAGCAGCAACTGGCGATCCAGTCGCTTTCCATCGCCAATTCGGACTCGCGGAACATCCTGTCTCTCTTCCAGCCGTGACACCGTCAACGGCAGGACAGAAACGGCGGGTCGATTACCCCGGAGGTGATTGAACGCAGCGATGATCGGTTCAGCCGTTACCTAGCGGACTTCGTATCCAGTAGCTTGATGGCGGGAAAACTCAGGCGTGCATGATTTCGGCCTTCGTGCCGGGGTTAAGGCTTTGAAGAATGAATCTCGCATCGAGCTGCTTTGCCATGGCTTCGACAATCCCCGTACCAAGTCCGGGCTGCGAATGCGCCGGATCATCTGGAATGCCGACGCCGTCGTCGCCCACCGAAAGCGACCAAGCCCCGTTGTCGGAATGGTAATCGACCACGATCTTGCCATTTCGCTGGTCGGGAAATGCGTGCTTCAGCGCGTTGATGACAAGTTCCGTGACGATAAGGCCGAGACTGGCCGACACATTCGCCGACGCAACGCTGTCGTCCACATTCACTTTGATGGATATTTCCTCCGGATCAAAAATCATCGATGCGGCGAGGCTTTTGCAAAGTTGCGTGAAGTAGGTCCGCAGTTCAACATCGCCGGCATTTGCTGCCGCGAGCTGTCGCTGAACGGCAGCAATCGACATGACGCGTCCATGCGCGAGCGTTAAGTGCGAACGGGTTTCTTCCGACTGAACCCTGCGGGCGCTTTGCAACAGGATGCTCGCGATGATCTGGAGACTGTTGGCGACCCGATGCTGGACCTCCCGCAGCAGGATTTCCTTTTCCCGGAGAAGGTCGTCCCTGAGCTTCTCGGCGAGGCGCACGTCGGTCACATCGGCGATGGAAAGGAGCACGCGGACCCCTTCAACGTCGCCGTAATCGAGTTTCTGGGCACTCAATACCAATTGTCGGGAGGGGCGGTCTTTTCGTTTCAGGTCCATTTCATAAGCGTGGACATCTGCACTCCCCGACGCCGTGGCCTCCAGCAGCGACAAAAGGCTTCGTACATTCCACTCACCATCACCAAGATCGGAAAACGGTCGGTTGGAAACTGTTGCAGGATCGATCTCAAATTCGCGGCAGAACGAAGAACTACCGGCAAGCACCATCAACGCCCCGTCCAGCAGCAAAAGCGGCGCGGCGGAGGTGGAAACGATTGCGATGCCAAGGCTCATCGCACCTGTTGGCGGAAGAGGAGCGGCGATACTCATGGATAGTGTCCCTTTGGGGGACCGGAGGCTCGCGCAGCGAAAGCCTTCCCCGGCATGGAATTCGCTCAAGCGAGCGTCTGCCTTTTTATAGTTCTACCGACATTACCACAGATGGGTGAAATGCGTAGAGAAATCGACCTATGGGAGCAATCCTAAGGTGTCAGGCATTCGCCAGTGCGAATTGGCGTATTGCGACCACGCTCCCGAGGAGCATCCAGCGCGCGATATATGACCTCCAACGTAATCGACCGGACGACCGATGGGATCTATCAGGAGATCCAGCTTTGCAGCGCGAAAGGATCAGCCCATGCCCGTCACCTATGTCATTCGGTTCGATATCCTCCCAGCCCAGCGCGAGCGCTTCATGACCCTGCTCAACGGCGTGCTCGATGCGATGCGGCACGAGCCGATGTTCCACAATGCCGTGCTTCACGCCGATCCCGAGAACGAGAACCACATGATGCTCTACGAGACATGGGAGGATCATCAGGACGTCCTGGAGGTGCAGTTGCAGCGCCCCTATCGCCAGGCATGGCACGCGGCCCTTGCCGATCTCCTCGCCGGGCCTCGCGACATTTCGGTCTGGCATCCGATCCGCGGCGACCGCTCGGCATCACCTCGCTCCTGACGGGGAGCTGTCGCAGGCCTGTCTGGCAGATTGATGTCCCTGCCCCTTTGGTTCATTGTTCGGGATCATCCTTGGCTTCGAGGACTTCACAATGAAGCGCGGTCTATTTTTCGGCATGATCGCCGCCGCCGGCCTCTTCGCCGGAGCGGCATTCGTCTTGGTCGGCCAGACAAAGGTCCCGCCGGAAGCGATCCAGTCGTCCGTCATCCGTTCTCCCCAATTGATGGACCGGGCCTGGACACTGCCCGTGGCGGCAACATTTGGCCGGAACGTGACCTTTCAATCGAATGGCTCGCGATGCGGTCCCGCAAGCATTGCCAATGCGCTTCGCTCCGTCGGCGAGGAGGAAACGACCGAGGCCGAGGTTCTGGACGGAACCGGCATGTGCTGGACCGGGTTCTGCATCATCGGCCTGACGCTGGATGAACTTGCCGACCTCGCCCGCATGAAAACCGAGCGAAAAATTTCGGTTCTGCGCGACCTGACCGCCGATGAGTTCCGCGAGCATATGAAGCACGCCAACGACCCGGGTCGCCGCTACATCGTCAACTTCACGCGCGAAAAGATCTTTGGAGCAGGCGCCGGTCACCATTCTCCGATCGGGGGATATCTGGAAGCCGAGGATCTGGTGCTCGTCCTCGATGTCAACGAGGACTACAAGCCCTGGCTTGTCGAGCGGCAACGGTTGTTCTCGGCGATGGACACGCTCGATGGAGACAGGAAGCGCGGCCTGCTGCTGATCGAATGACCGCGTCAACCTCGGCGCCTTGCGACGAGGTGACGGTCGCGCCTGTCCGCTTTGGGTCGTGACCGTTCCCGTGTCCTGAATTCGTTCCTTGCAGGGAACATTTCCCCGCCTCACGCAATTGCCTCCCCGGACCGCCAACCACCCGAGGAGCTCAAACCCGTGATCAACGACCTCTGGTACAAGAACGCCGTCGTCTATTGCCTCTCCGTCGAGACCTTCATGGATGCCAATGGCGACGGGATCGGGGATTTCCAGGGGCTGCAGCGGCGGCTGGATTATCTCTCCGGCCTCGGCGTCAGCGCCATCTGGCTGATGCCGTTCCAAACCTCGCCCGGCCGCGACGATGGTTACGACGTCTCGGATTATTACAATGTCGATCCCCGCTACGGCACGCTCGGCGATTTCGTAGAATTCACCCATGGCGCCAAGCAGCGCGGTATCCGGGTGCTGATCGACCTTGTGGTCAACCACACGTCCAACGAACATCCCTGGTTCCAGGACGCCCGCAGCGATCCGAAATCCCCCTATCGCGACTGGTATGTCTGGTCCGACAAGAAGCCGGCCAATGCGAATGAGGGCATGGTGTTTCCGGGCGTCCAGAAGACCACCTGGACCCATGACGAGAAGGCCAAGCAGTATTATTTCCACCGCTTCTACGAGTTCCAGCCGGACCTCAACACCTCCAACCCGCATGTCCAGGCGGAGATCCTGAAGATCATGGGGTTCTGGATCCAGCTCGGCGTGTCCGGTTTCCGCATGGATGCGGTGCCCTTCGTGATCGCCGAAAAGGGCGCCGAGGTGAAAAAGCCGAAGGAGCAGTTCGAGATGCTCCGGACGTTTCGCGAATTCCTGCAATGGCGGCTCGGCGAAAGCATCATCCTTGCCGAGGCCAATGTCGTGCCCAAGGAAAACCTCGCCTATTTCGGCGAGGACGGCGACCGCATGCAGATGATGTTCAACTTCCACGTCAACCAGGCGCTCTTCTATGCGCTGGCCTCGGCCGACAGCCGGCCGCTCGTCAAAGCGATCCACGACACCTACGAGCGTCCCGCCACCGCCCAATGGGGCCTGTTCCTGCGCAATCACGACGAACTCGATCTCGGCCGGCTGACCGAAAAGCAGCGCCAGAAAGTGTTTTCGGAATTCGGCCCGGACAAGCACATGCAGCTTTACGACCGCGGCATCCGCAGGCGGCTGGCGCCGATGCTGCAGGGCGACCGCCGCCGGCTGGAGCTTGCCTACAGCCTGATGTTCTCGCTGCCCGGCACGCCGGTCATCCGCTATGGCGACGAGATCGGCATGGGCGACGACCTGTCGCTGCCGGAGCGCAATTGCGCCCGCACGCCGATGCAATGGTCGACCGAGCCGCATGGCGGCTTCACCAAGAACGACAAGCCGGTACTGCCGGTCATCAGTGGCGGCCCGTTCGGTTTCGAGCACCTGAACGTCGCCCACCAGCGGCGCGATCCCAACTCGATGCTGAACTGGATGGAACGGCTGATCCGCATGCGCAAGGAAGCGCCGGAGATCGGCTGGGGCGAATGCGTGCCGCTGCAGACCAGCGACCCAGGCGTGCTGGCGCTGCGCTACGACTGGCGCAACAATTCCGTGCTGGTCGTCCATAACCTGCATTCGACGCCGGTGGAGGTGGAGTTCTCCGTGGGTCTCGGCGACCATGGCGAGCGGCTGATCGACATCGCCGACAGCGGCAACAGCAAGGCCGAGAAAAACGGCAAGCACACGCTCCTGCTCGATGCCTATGCCTATCGCTGGTATCGCGTCGGTGGCCTGGATTATCTGCTGAAGCGCAAGGAGGTCTGACCTATCCCCCCGCCCTCACCTCGCGCACGCCCCGCCCGGTCTTCTGCCGCAGCAAGGCCCGCAGCGTGACGCCGTCGGCATAACCGACGAGGGCGGCGATCTCGTCCGGGCTCTTGTCGCTGGTCTTCAGGAGATGCACGGCGCGTTCGACCCTCAGATCCTGGAAATAGGAGAGCGGCGTCTTGCCGAGCACCTGCTGCATGCGCCGCGCCAGCGTCCGCTTGCTGGCGCCCACCGTACCGGCAGCATCGTCGAGCGAGAACCCTTCCGAAAGCCTGCCGCGTGCCCAGCGCTCGAAACGCTGCACCAGCGGATCGGCATGCGAAAGATGGTCGGTGATCACGTAAGCGGACTGGGACGGCCGGTTGTCGACGATGAGGTAGCGCGCCACGAGGCCAGCCAGCTCCGGGCTCACCTGCCGTACCAGCCAGAGCGCCATGTCCATGTGGCCGAGCGCGGCACCCGCCGTCACCAGCGCGCCGGATTTCACCAGCATGCGGCCTTCTTCCAGCTGCACGGACGGATATCGCTGGCGGAAGAGCGGTGCGAGCCACCAGCTCGTTGTCGATTTCTCCCCGTCGAGAAGACCGGATTCGGCGAGAACGAACGTGCCGACGCAGGCAGCCGCGATGTTCATTCCGGCCGCCTTCGCCTCGCGCAGCAGCGCCCCGGCGTCCCGGATTTCGGGACGGTCAAGCGCCGGCACCAGCACGTCCGGCATCTGGCAGGCGATCGCCGGCACGACCAGCCAGCCGCCGGCCTTCGGATCGAAGCTTCCCGAGATCGGCACGGCAAGTCCGTGCGCCGTCCTGACCCGCTTGCGCACGCCGACGACGGACACGTCAAAGGCCGGCACCCCGAGCGACAGCATAGCCGACAGCGCGTTCGCCATCGAGAACACGTCGAGCATCGTGGAGAGGCCGGTATCGAAGACGGGGTCGAGGGCGAGGACTTGCAGCTTCATGGCAAGAACACTATCAACAATGTCAATATTGACAATAGGCAAGCGGGCCTGCGTGGGGGAATATCGGGCCCTGAAAACGTCGCCCGAGCGACACCGCTGCGGTAAGAAGAGACACATGAACATGGATGTCACCACGATCGGCTTCACCAAGACGACCGCCGAGGATTTCTTCGGCCGCATCAAGGCGGCCGGCGTCAAACGGGTCCTGGACGTGCGCCTCCACAACACCTCGCAGCTTGCCGGTTTTGCAAAGTCCGACGACCTCGCCTTCTTCCTGAAGACGATCTGCGGCGCCGGTTATGTGCACGAACCGCTGCTGGCGCCGACCGAGGAGATCATGACCGCCTTCAAGAAGCAGAAGGGCGACTGGACGATTTTCCAGAACGATTTCATGGGCCTGATGGCGGAACGTCAGGTGGAAAGTCACCTGAAGCCGGAAGCCTTCCACGGGTCCTGCCTGCTCTGTTCCGAAGACACGCCGCATCATTGCCACCGCCGGCTCGTCTGCGACTACCTGAACGGCAAATGGGGCGGCAAGCTCAGCGTCCGCCATCTCTGAACCAGTCCGATCAACCTGATCCTATGCAACGCCGGGTGACAGCCTCCCCGCGCGGGGAGCGCCTTGCCATGACCTACGACACCATCCTTGCCATCGTCCTCTTCTCGCTTGTCGGTTCCGTATCGCCGGGGCCGAGCAATTTCATGCTGCTCGCCTCGGGCACCAATTTCGGCTTCCGGCGCACCGTGCCGCAGATCCTCGGCATCACCATCGGCTTTTCATCGGTGCTGCTGGCGGTCGGCTTCGGTCTCGGCGCGCTTCTGACGGCCTATCCGCCGCTTGGATTGGCGCTGAAGATCGCCGGCGGCGCCTACCTGCTCTACCTCGCCTGGCGGATTTCCATGTCCCGCTCCGTCTCCCACGATAGCGCGAGCGCCGGCCGCCCCCTCACTTTCCTCGAATCCGCCGCTTTCCAATGGGTGAACCCGAAGGCCTGGGTCGGCGCGCTGACCGCCATGGCAGCCTATGCCAGCGCCGAGAACCCGTTCGTCTCGGTGGTGCTGATCACGCTCATCGTCGCCGTCGTCAACCTGCCGACCGTCGCCGTCTGGGCCGGCTTCGGCGTGGCACTGCGGCAGTTCCTGTCCGATCCGGTGCGGCTCAAATGGTTCAACATCGTCATGGCGCTGCTGCTGGTCGCAACGCTCTGGCCGCTTTTGAAATAGCGGCGGTTGGAAAAGTCTCCCCATTTAGGCAGCGCTATCGCCTATGGGGCGCGAAACGGTGCGGCATCCCTAACCCTCCCCCCTGTGGGGAGGGTGGCCGGCAGGCGGGAGGGGTTTTGATGCGGAGTGAAGACCCCTCCCCAACCCCTCCCCACAATGGGGAGGGGCTCCCCGCACCGCTACACACTCTCATATGCGATTACCCTTTCCGCTGCCTTGAAAAGCAGGCTCGGACGATCGTGCAAGAACTGCGGAGGACCTTGATACCGGTCGGCCGGGCATCCGTTGCATAGATCCCGTGCCTGCAGCGGCATGCCGCCGCTGCCTCGTACAGAGGATCAGCAATATGACTCAAATCACTGAAAAAGTGGTTCTTATCACCGGCGCCAGCAGCGGCATCGGCGAAGGTACGGCGCGTACCCTCGCTGCCGCCGGCGCCAAACTCGTGCTCGGCGCCCGCCGCACCGACCGGCTGGAAGCGCTGGCCGAAGAGATCGCCGCCCAGGGCGGCACCGTCCGCATCCGCGGCCTCGACGTCACCGACCGCAAGGACTTTCAGGCCTTCGCCGATTTTGCGCTGGCCGAATTCGGCCGCATCGACGTCATCATCAACAATGCCGGCCTGATGCCGCTGTCGCTGATGTCGTCGCTGAAGGTCGAGGAATGGGACCGGATGATCGACGTGAACATCCGCGGCGTGCTTTACGGCATCGCTGCCGTCCTGCCGGTCATGAACGGCCAGGGTTTTGGCCAGATCATCAACATCTCGTCCGTCGGCGGCCTCGGCGTGGTGCCGACCGCGGCGGTCTATTGCGCCACCAAATACGCGGTGCGGGCGATCTCCGACGGGCTGCGCCAGGAGAACGACAAGATCCGCGTCACCTGCGTCTATCCGGGCGTGGTGGAATCGGAACTCGCCGGCACGATCACCGATCCGGTAGCAGCGGACGCGATGAAGACCTATCGCAGCATCGCGATCACCCCCGATGCGATCGGCCGCGCCATCCTGCATGTCATCGACCAGCCGGAAGACGTGGATACAAACGAGATCGTCATCCGCCCGACCCGCACGGTGTAAGCAGGCGCATAGATGCGGTGGGGATTTACCGCACCGCATCATACTTTGCTTGCAAAACGCCGCGCCACAGCCGAAAGTGCACAATTGACGGTCTTTCCTCAAAGGGTGCTAGAAATTAGGCATGGCAGCGCGGCAACGCATCATTCCCGTCCGGCGTGAATACAATCGTTGGGTCGCCAACCAGACGCTGGAAGACTACGCGCTCCGTTTTACCGCCAAGAGCGCCCGCCGGTTTTCGTCCAGCCGCATTTCCCAGACCGCCATCGGCGCAATCTCCTTCCTCGCGCTGGAGGCGATCGGCGGCACGATCACGCTCTCCTACGGCACCACCAACGCCTTTTTCGCGATCGTCGCCGCCGCCATCGCCATGCTGGTGATCGGCTGGCCGATCAGCCGCTATGCGATCCGCCACGGCGTCGATATCGACCTGCTCACCCGCGGCGCGAGCTTCGGTTACATAGGCTCGACCATCACCTCGCTGATCTATGCGAGCTTCACCTTCATGCTGTTTGCGATCGAAGCCTCGATCATGACCGGCGCACTGGACCTCGCCTTCGGCATTCCGCCCTGGATCGGCTATATCATCAGCGCCGTGGTGGTGATCCCACTGGTCATCTACGGCGTGCAACTGATCTCCCGCTTCCAGCTCCTCACCCAGCCGTTCTGGATCATCCTGAACATCCTGCCCTTCGTGTTCATCGCCTTCATGGACTGGGAGAAGTTCGATCTCTGGCGTGCCTTCGCCGGCATCGGCCATTCGAACGCCCAGGTCGGCGGCCCGGCGCCCTTCAACCTCGTCGAGTTCGGCGCGGCGTCGGCCGTCATCCTGGCGCTGATGCCGCAGATCGGCGAACAGGTCGACTTCCTGCGCTTCCTGCCCCCGGAGGGCCTGCAGAAATGGCGGCACCGGTTCGCAGTCTTCCTCGCCGGTCCCGGCTGGGTGGTGGTCGGCGTGCCGAAGCTTCTGGCGGGTTCTTTCCTGGCGGTGCTCACGCTCTCGACCGCCGTGCCGATCCGCGAGGCGGCCGACCCGGCGCATATGTATTTCGCGGCCTTCGGCTACATGATCCCGAACGATACGGCCGCCCTGCTGCTGATGGCGGCCTTCGTGGTCGTCTCGCAGCTGAAGATCAACGTGATGAATGCCTATGCGGGCTCACTCGCCTGGTCGAACTTCTTCTCGCGCCTCACCCACAGCCATCCCGGCCGCGTCGTCTGGCTGGTCTTCAACGTGGTGATCGCGCTGCTGCTGATGGAGCTCGGCATCTACCGGCTGCTCGAGGCGACGCTCGGCATCTTCTCGATCATCGCCATGGCCTGGCTCTGCACCATCTCGGCCGATCTGATGATCAACAAGCCGCTCGGCCTGTCGCCCGAGGGCATCGAGTTCAAGCGCGCCCATCTCTACGATATCAACCCGGTGGGCTTGGGCTCGATGTTCGGCTCGGCAGCGGTGGCGCTCGCCGCTCATTTCGGCCTGTTCGGCCCTCTGATGGCCTCGCTCGCCACCTATGTGACGCTGATCGCCTTCCTGATCTCTCCGGCGCTCGCCTTTGCCACCAAGGGCAAGTTCTATCTCGCCCGCAAACCGCGCCAGAGCTGGAAAAGCGTCGGCTCGATCACCTGCTCGATCTGCGAGCACCCGTTCGAGCACGAGGACATGGCCTGGTGCCCGGCCTATGCCGCGCCGATCTGCTCGCTCTGCTGCTCGCTCGACAGCCGCTGCCACGACATGTGCAAGCCGCATGCGCGGCTGAACACGCAAGTCGGCGCCGTCGCCCGCTCCTTCCTGCCGGAGAGCGTCATCACCCGCCTGACGACGCGTCTCGGCCGTTATGCGACGACGGCGGTGCTGTCGATCTCGGCAATCGGGGCGATCCTCGGCATGATCGCCTATCAGGTCAGCCAGGCGACGCCGGTCAATGCCGAGGTGATCTATGGCACGGTGCTGATCGTCTTTTTCGTGTTCGCCATCATCGCCGGCATCGTCTCGTGGTTCTATGTGCTCGCCCATGACAGCCGGGTGGTGGCGGAAGAGGAATCCTCCCGCCAGAACACCCTGCTCTTGAAGGAAATCGCCGCCCACAAGAAAACCGACGCCGCCCTTCAGGATGCCAAGGAAACCGCCGAGGCCGCCAACCGCGCCAAGAGCCGTTATGTCGTCGGCCTCTCCCACGAACTGCGCACGCCGCTCAACGCCGTGCTCGGCTACGCCCAGATCCTCGAGCGCGACGAGACCATCCCTGCACCGCGCCAGTCGGCGATCAAGGTGATCAAACGCTCCGCCGACCATCTCTCGGGCCTGATCGACGGGCTGCTCGACATTTCCAAGATCGAGGCCGGCCGGCTGCAGGTCTATTCCAACGAGATCAACATCCAGGATTTCCTCGACCAGATCGTCGAGATGTTCGGCCTGCAGGCGCAGGCCAAGGGCCTGACCTTCGAGCACGAACGCGCTCGCTCCCTGCCGCAATATGTTCGTACCGACGAGAAACGGCTGCGCCAGATCCTCGTCAACCTGCTCTCCAATGCGATCAAGTTCACCGACGAGGGCACGGTGAAATTCGATGTCGCCTATCGCAGCCAGGTCGCGACCTTCACCATTTCCGATACCGGCCGGGGCATTGCCGAAAAGGATCTCGGCCGCATCTACGAACCCTTCCAGCGCGGCGAAGCGGAGAGCATCAGACCGATGCCCGGCCTCGGCCTCGGCCTCACCATCACCCAGCTGCTGACCAACACGCTCGGCGGCGAGATCGCGGTCGCCAGCACCAAGGGCGAAGGTTCGATCTTCAAGGTGCGGCTGATGCTGTCCGCCATCGAGCGGCCGAACACGGCGCCGGCTGCCGAAAAGAAGATCGTTTCCTATACCGGCCCGCGCCGCACCATCGTCGTCGTCGACGACAACGAGGACCACCGCGACCTGATGCGCGAAGTGCTCTCGCCGATGGATTTTGTCGTGCTGACGGCAAACAGCGGCCCGGACTGCCTGACGCTGATCGAGGGCGTCAAGCCGGACCTCTTCCTGGTCGACATTTCCATGCCCGGCATGAGCGGCTGGCAGCTCGTGGCCAAGCTGCGCGAGAACGGCCAGGTGGCGCCGATCGTCATGCTTTCAGCCAATATCGGCGACGGGATTGCGGTGCATTCCGGCGACGAAGGCCATAGTGACGCGATCGCCAAGCCGGTGGACATCCGCAGCCTCGCCGACAAGCTCGCCGCCCATCTCGGCCTCGTCTGGGTCTATGAGAACGAAACCTTGCTTCCCGCCGTGGTCGGCCCGAAGAAACCGATCAGAAGTCCGGGGACGAACCATGTCCAGGACCTTTTGCGGCTCGGCGAAATCGGCTACGTGCGCGGTATCGAAGCAAAACTTGCCGATCTCGCCCGGGAGGAGGAACACCGCCCCTTCGCGGAAGAACTCGGCACCTACGTGCAGGCCTTCGATCTTGCCGGCTATATGAAATTCCTGAGCCGCCTTGAGGCAGAAAGGACGAGTGATGGCTGAAACTGCTCTGCCGCGCGACATCGTCCTTCTGGTGGACGACAGCCCAGAAACGCTGGGCTTCCTCACCGAGGCGCTCGAAAAATCCGGCTTCTCCGTGCTGATCGCCACGACCGGCCACTCGGCGCTCAATATCGTCGAACGGATCACGCCCGACCTCATCCTGCTCGACGCGGTGATGCCCGGCATGGACGGGTTCGAGACCTGCCGGAAGCTCAAGACCAATGGCGGCGTGACGCAGGTGCCGGTCATCTTCATGACCGGCCTCACCGAGACCGAACATGTGGTCAACGCGCTCGATTCCGGCGGCGTCGACTACCTCACCAAGCCGATCAATATCGACGAACTGCGCGCCCGCATCCGCGTGCACCTCTCCAATGCCCGTTCGGCCCAGAGCGCCCGCGTAGCGCTCGATGCCGCCGGCCGCCACCTGCTGGCCGTCAAGGCGAGTGGCGCCATCCACTGGTCGACACCGCAGGCGACACGGCTGATCAATGCGGCGACCAACAGCGACGACGGGCTCGACATCGTCTCCCGCCGGATTTCCGCCTGGATGGCCGAGCGCGACAAGCCCGGCTTTGCCCGCGACGCCGCCTTCGCCCTCTTCCAGAACGGCCAGGCAAGCCTGCAGTTCTCGTTCCTTGGCGCGATCGGCGCCGACGAACATCTCTTCCGCCTGACAGCCGCCAACAAACGCCCGGACGACGAGGTGCTGCGCCAGCATTTCCCGCTGACCCAGCGCGAATCCGAAGTGCTGCTGTGGATCGCCAAGGGCAAATCGAACCGCGACATCGGCGATATCCTCGGACTGTCCGCGCGCACGGTGAACAAGCATCTGGAACAGATCTATGTGAAGCTCGGCGTCGAGAACCGCGCCTCGGCAGCGGTCAAGGCCGCGCATGTGCTGCACGAAATGTGAGCTCACCCTCCATAGTAGGGCCAGAGCGCTTCAGCTCGCTCTTCTTCTCCCCGATGGGAGGAGAAGAGCTTTCCAAACGCAAAGAAGCCCGGCTTTTGACCGGGCTCCCTTTTAAAACGCGGCTTGGCCGATAACGGCTCAGCCCTGCGGGAAGTAGCTGTACTTGCCGTCCGGGCCCTTCTTCCACTCGTACATGATGTAGCCGGGAAGCTTCGGGTCGCCCTTGGCGTCGAAGGCCATGTCGCCGAGAACGGTCTTGAACGGACCCTTTTCGTGCAGCGTCTTGGCAACGGCTTCTGCGTCGTCAGCCTTGCCGGTTGCCTTGATGCCGGCAGCGATGACCTGCACGGCTGCGTAGGAATACAGCGTGTAGGCTTCCGGGTTGAAGCCGGCGGCCTTGAACTTGGCAACCAGATCCTTGTTTTCCGGACGCAGCGTCGGGTCCGGGCCGAAGGTGTTGAGCGTGCCTGCGACGGCGTCGCCGGCGATCGAGGCAAGTTCGTTGGAGACGATGCCGTCACCCGAAACGAGGGTCGCCTTGAGGCCCTGGTCCTTGGCCTGGCGGATGATCAGGCCGGCTTCGGTGTGGAGACCGCCCCAGTAGATGATCGTGACGCCGGCTTCCTTCATCTTGGAGATGAGCGCCGAGAAGTCCTTGTCGCCGACGTTGACGCCTTCGCGGATGACTTCCTTGAGGCCCTTGGCGTTCATAGCCTTCTTGGTTTCTTCGGCAAGGCCCTGGCCGTAAGGCGTCTTGTCGTCGATGATGGCGATCTTGGCAGTCTTGAACTTGTCGGCGAGGTAGGCGCCGGCAACGCCGCCCTGCTGGTCGTCACGACCGCAGGTACGGAACACGTTCCACAGGCCACGCTCGGTGAAGACCGGGTTGGTCGCAGCCGGGGTGATTTCCAGCATGCCGTTTTCGGCATAGACTTCCTTGGAAGCCGGGATGGAAACGCCCGAGTTGAAGTGGCCGACCACGTACTTGACGCCGTCGGAAGCAAACTTGTTGGCAACCGAGATGCCCTGCTTGGGGTCCGACACGTCGTCGCCGAGGACGATTTTGATCTTTTCGCCGTTGATGCCGCCAGCGGCATTGATATCGGCTGCAGCCTGTTCGGCACCCTTCTGGAGCTGTGCACCGAAGGCGGCGTTCGGACCCGTGAGCGGACCGCCGACGCCAATAACGATGTCGGCCCATGCGCTACCGCTGAAGGCGACCATGGCCGTCAGCGCAACCGCGGAAAGAAGAGACTTCTTCATCGAGTTACTCCCAATTTTTTAGGTGAGCTGATTTTTCGAAACCGGGCGCAATACCCACCATCACTGCGCCGGAAATGTTCCACTCTAGGTTACTTATGGTTTCAACCCGAGCTAATCTGAGGGCAGAAAAGTTCGGCTGTCAATCTTTCTTCTTGAAGGAGAAAGCGGAAGTCGGCTCGTAGAGCCAATAGTAATTCTGCACCATCTGGCGCGTCCGGCGAATGCGGAATCCGGCGCTCGAAAAGACGAGCAGGATGGCCACGTCGAGGATGTAGTAGAACGGGCTGATGAACGGCCCCTGGAACAGCGCGAAGTGCAGAAAACGCATCGCGACGCCGAGCAGAAGCGTATAGACGACCACCGTCGGATAGCCGTTCCAGCCCTCGGCGGCGGCCCTGCCCGAGCGCCAGGCAGTCCAGAAACCGATGATCAGCACGAGGAAACGCAAGAGGTACCGCACGCCGCTGTCGCTTTCGAAAAACAGTCCCTGCATCCTAAATTCCTCCGGCTGCCATTAACACAACCTTAGCGATCAATGCCGTCCACCTTCAAGGTAGGCGGCGCGCACTTCCGGATTGGCGAGAAGCTCTTTTCCGGAACCGCTCATCGTCACCTTGCCGTTGACCATCACATAGCCACGGTCGGAGAGTTTCAGTGCCGCGAACGCGTTCTGCTCGACGAGGAAGACGGTCAACCCCTCTTCCTGGTTCAGCTTCTTGATCGCCTCGAAAATGCCCTTGACGATCAGCGGCGCCAAGCCCAGCGAGGGCTCGTCCAGCAGGAGCAGCTTCGGCCGCGCCATCAGCGCGCGCCCGATCGACAGCATCTGCTGCTCGCCGCCCGAAAGCGTGCCGCCGCGCTGGCTCTGGCGTTCCTTGAGGCGCGGGAAGAGCGTGAAGATCTTCTCGACGTCCTCGCTGAAATATTTGAGGTTGTCGAGACCGGCGCCCATCTGCAGGTTTTCGTAGACGGTCATGCGCGGAAAGATGCGCCGGCCTTCGGGAGACTGCGCGATGCGGCGCCGCGCAATCAGGTGCGTCGGCAGCTTGGTGATGTCCTCGCCGTCGAAGATGATCGAGCCGGTTCGGGCCTGCGGGCTGCCGCAGATGGTCATCATCAGGGTCGACTTTCCGGCGCCGTTGGCGCCGATCAGGCTGACGATCTCACCCTTGTTGACTTCGATATCGACGCCTGCGAGCGCACGGATATTGCCGTAGTAGGTCTCGACAGACTCGACTTTCAGGAGGGATTCGGCCGCCATCAGTGATTGCCTCCCTCGAGTTCTACCGCAATCACCTCTTCCACCTCGTCATCCTCGACGCCGAGATACGCGGCGATCACTCGTGGGTCGTTCTTCACATGGTCCGGCGAGCCGTCGGATATCTTCTGGCCGTATTCCAGCACCACGACATGGTCGGAAATCTCCATGACCACCGACATGTCGTGCTCGATCAGCAGGATCGAAGCGCCCTCGTCGCGGATCAGATGCAACAGCGCGTTGAGCGCCGCAGATTCACGCGGGTTGAGGCCGGCAGCCGGTTCGTCGAGGCACAGCAGTTCCGGGTTGGTGCACATCGCGCGGGCGATTTCCAGGCGCCGCTGGGCACCGTAGGGGAGGTCGCCGGCAGGGTCGTCGGCACGATCCGTCAGATCTGCCTTGTCGAGCCAGTATTTCGCCTTCTCGATCGAGGCATCGACGGCCTTGTTATAGGCCGGCAGACCGAGAAGCCCGAGGATCGTGTAGCCCGACGCCTTCATCAGCGCATTATGCTGCGCGACCAGCAGATTTTCGAGAACGGTCAGGCCCGAGAACAGGCGGATGTTCTGAAAGGTGCGGGCGACGCCGGCGAGCTTCGGGATTTCGAAATCGCGCAGCCGTTCCAGCAGGAATTCCTTGCCGTCCCTGCGCTGCAGGGTGAGCATGCCCATGGTCGGCTTGTAGAAGCCGGTGATGCAGTTGAACACCGTGGTCTTGCCAGCGCCGTTCGGCCCGATCAGCGCGGTGATCTCGCCGCGCCGTACCTCCAGCGAGAGATCGTTGATGGCCATCAGGCCGCCGAACTTCATCGACAGGTGTTCGACCTTGAGGATCGTATCGTTCGTCATTGTCGTCGTTCCGAGAGCCATCAGCCGTGGCCCTCCTTGGTAAAGCTTCCGGAGACCGCCCTGCGTTCCTTGAGGAAGGCCGTCGGTTCTCGCGATCCGACGAAGCCGCGCGGCTTGAACAGCATGACGATGATCATCGCCAAGCCGAAGAGCAGCATGCGGTAGAGTTCAGGCGTGAAGTCAGGCCCGAATACGGCCTTGAGGAAGGACATTTCGCGCAGCACCTCGGTACCGCCCACCATCACCACCGCGGCGATCGCGATGCCGGTCAGCGAGCCCATGCCGCCGAGGACGACGATTGCCAGGATCACGGCCGATTCCAGAAAGACGAAACTCTCCGGCGACACGAAACCCTGGCGCGCGGCGAAGAAGGAGCCCGCGAAACCGCCGAACATCGCGCCGGTCGCAAAGGCGGTCAGCTTGGTGGTAACGGTGTTGATGCCGAGCGAACGGCAGGCGATCTCGTCCTCGCGCAGCGCTTCCCAGGCCCGACCGATCGGCATGCGCCGAAGCCGGATGGTGACGTAGGCGGTGAGCATGCAGAGCGCCAGGATGATGTAGAACAGGAAAATCTTGTAATAGACCGAGGAAGCCGACAGGCCCCAGGCCTTGACGAAACTGTTCGCGCTGCCGGTATCGAAGGACCAGATACCGAAGAACGAGGCCTTGGCGATACCCGATATCCCGAATGTTCCCTTGGTCACCTCGGTCCAGTTGATCAGCACCAGGCGGATGATTTCCCCGAAGGCGAGCGTCACGATGGCGAGATAGTCGCCCCTGAGCCTCAGAACCGGGAAGCCGAGGATGATGCCCCAGAGCGCCGCGAGAATGCCCGACATCGGCAGCAGCAGCCAGAAGGAAAAGCCGAAATAGGAGGACAGCAGCGCGTAGGAATAGGCGCCGACCGCATAGAAGGCGACATAACCTAGGTCGAGCAATCCGGCGAGGCCGACAACGATGTTCAGGCCCCAGGCGAGCATCACGTAGATGAGGATCTGGATGCCGAAATTGTCGACATATTTCAGCGAACCCTGCTTGCCGACGATGAGCAGCGACAGGAAGGGATAGACCAGCAGGAAGATCAGCGCGATCTTCAGGAAATGCCGGTGGAAGAAGTTCTTCTGCTCGGAAACTTCCAGAACGCCGCTTTTTGCCTTGGCGAGCTTGCGACGGTCGATATGCGGTTTGATGAACGCGACGGTGAGGAAGCGGCTGACCGCCGCAACCAGCACGAAGATCGCCAGAAGACCCCAGCGGGTGCGCCAGACGAGCGCGTTGTTGATGTCCTGATAGGTCTCGACCCCGACGAACAGCAGGAACATGAAGAAGGAGATGACGCCGGCGAAAATCCCTTCCCGTACCGCCTTGGCAAGTACGTTCGGATGACCGGTTTCGGTTGCAGCTGTCATGTTACACCTTCTCCACTTCCGGCCGGCCGAGAATGCCGGTCGGCTTGAAGATCAGCACGAAAGCGAGGATCGCGAACGTGGCGACGTCCTTGTAGGCGATGGAGAAATAGGCCGACCACAGCGACTCGATGAGGCCGATCAGCAGCCCGCCGAGAACCGCGCCCGGCAGCGAACCGATGCCGCCGAGAACCGCCGCCGTGAACGCCTTGACGCCCGGGATGAAGCCGTCGTTGAACGAGGCGACGCCGTAATACATCAGGTACATCGCACCGGCGACGGCCGCGAGTGCCGCACCCATGATGAAGGTGATCGAGATCGTCCGGTCGACGTCGACGCCGAGCAGCGCCGCCATCTTGCGGTCCTGTTCGGTCGCCCGCTGGGCGCGTCCGAGCGGCGTCTTGTTGACGATGTACCAGAAGGCGAACAGCAGCACCGCCGTGATGATGACGATGAGCACCTGCTTCAGCGATACGGTGATGCCACCGATATGGAAGACGTCGGTCACCATCGGCGGGATCGGCTTGTTGCGCGGTCCCTGCGTCACCTGGATGAAGTTGGACAGCACGATCGACATGCCGATCGCGGTGATCAGCGGCGCAAGCCGGAACGAACCGCGCAACGGCCGGTAGGCGACCCGCTCGATAGTCCAGTTCCACAACCCCGTCATCAGCATGCCGACGAGCAACATCAGCAGCAGAAGCAACGCCACCGGAATGCCGGCGAAGAAGGAGGTTGCGATCAGGAAGACGACGAGAGCGGCAAAACCGCCGAGCATGAAAATATCGCCATGGGCGAAGTTGATCATGCCGATGATGCCGTAAACCATCGTATAGCCGATTGCCACAAGGCCATAGATGGATCCAAGAGTCAGCCCGTTGATGAGCTGCTGGATAAAATACTCCATATATTTTCCCCTGGATGCGATCCCGGAAGGGCCGCATCTCGTTTATTTGCCCCTTGCGGGATCTTACGTTCTTTGGCGCATTCCATAACGTTTTCGCAAGGAATGTGAAGACAAAAAGGCGCGAGATCGACAAAATCGCGGCATTTCTCAACAGCGTGGCAACACAAAGATCAGAAATTCCAAAAAACCGGCAACTTCTGTCGAAAAATTAGCCAAGCTGCTGGGTTTTCGAAATTAAAGATCGTCCCGCGGTTAACGTCAAATCCAGATCGACCCGTCGCCCCGCAGGTTCCGCGTTCAGCCAGCGAAGCCGCGGGTCAGCGCATGCTCCCGGCCCATTTCCATCAGCAGTTCGAAGACCGAGCCGGCAAGCGAGCGCGGCACGATGATCTCGAACGTGTCGGCTCCGGTGCGGGCGACATTCGCCTCCGCGTGGCAGCACAGCATCGAGGCTGAATGGCCCTCCTCGAAGACCTCCGGATGCAGGTCGATCGCCACGCATTTGGCCAGAATCGTTCGCACGCTCGGACCGGAGATTTCCATGAGCACGCGGCCGTCGCTCTGGTCGACGACGGACGCTCCGGCGATTTCGGACAGCGTGCCGGCGACCGTCCCGGCTCCGAGCGTCCGCGATACGGCGAACCATTCGGACGGGCTGCAGAAGCGCGGCGCCACATCCTCGGCATTCCACAAGGCCTCGGCGACGGCTGTCTCCTGGCCCGCGTGGGCGAGAACCGAGAAGATCACCGGCCGGCGGATGACGCAGAGGTGGTTCGGATTGGGATCCGTCTCGAAACCGGAGATATGATCCTCGAGGGCATGCCGGTGGAGAAGATTGATCGACATCACGCAGCCCTCAGAGATGCAGTTTGCTGTTTTCGGGATCGACGAACACCGGCGAGCAGACTTCGCTGAGCACTTCCGAGCCGCGCAACCCATCCCAGACCATGACCCGTTCGCCGATCCGCTCGCGCCCGGATTTCAGCATGGCGAGCCCGATGAAATGCCCGAGCGTCGGCGAAAAGCAGGCCGAGGAGACGAAACCCTGGTCGTTCGCCGTCGACGGTTTTGCGCCGTCTTTGAGCAGATGCGCACCGGCCTTGATCTCCTTGTCGGCCTCGACCGGCTTCAATCCGACGAGTTGCAGACGGTCGGCGGCTGTCAGCCCGAATCGCATCGAGAGCCGCTTGCCGATGAAATCCGGCTTCTGCATCGCCATCATTCGGCCAAGCCCGACATCGTCCGCGGTGGTGCGGCCGTCGAGCTCGCTGTGGGTGACATGCCCCTTCTCGAGGCGCAGCACGTTCAAGGCCTCGACGCCATAGGCGCAGATGCCCTCCTCGCGGCCCGCATCCATGATCGCATCGGCGACCGCCTCGCCGTAACCGGCCGGAACCGCGAGTTCGTAGGCGAGTTCGCCGGAGAAGGAGATGCGGAAGAGCCGCGCCTTCAGCCCGCCGCGCAGCACCACCTCCCTGGCGGCGAGGAAGGGGAAGGCCGCATCGGAAATATCGTCCTGCACGACGCGGCTCATGATGATTCGCGCCTTCGGTCCGGCAAGCGACATCTGCGCCCACTGATCCGTCGAGGAGACGAAGCGCACGTCGAGTTCCGGCCAGAAGGTCTGGGCCGAAAATTCGAGATGAGTGAGAACTTCAACGGCATAGCCCGTCGTCGTGGTCATCACATAGTGGTTTTCGGAAAGCCGGCTCGCAGTGCCGTCGTCGAAGACGATGCCATCCTCGCGCAGCATCAGCCCGTAACGCGCCCTTCCGACCGGCAGTTTCAGAAAACTGTTCGAATAGATCCGGTCGAGGAATTCCGCCGCACCTCGACCGAAGATTTCGATCTTGCCGAGGGTGGAGACATCGCAGAGCCCGGCATTGGCGCGAACGTTCAGGACCTCGCGATCGACGCTTTCCCGCCAGGTCTTTTCGCCATCCTTCGGGAACCAGGCGGAACGGTACCAGAGGCCGGATTCCACGAAGGTCGCGCCGTTCTTCCTTGCCCAGCCATGCAGTGGCGAGGTGCGCACCGGAGCTGCATGTTCGGCCCGAGCCGTGCCGGCGAGAGCGCCGAAGGAGACCGGCGTGTAGAACGGCCGGAATGTCGTGGTGCCGATCTCGGCCGGCGACACGCCACGCATCCCGGCGACGATACCGGCCGTGTTGACATTGCCGAGCTTGCCCTGGTCGGTCGCCATGCCGGCGGTCGTATAACGCTTGGTGTGCTCGATATGGCGGAAACCTTCCCGCTGGGCGAGGCCGAGATCGCCGACATGCACGTCGTTCTGGAAATCGACGAAGGCCTTGTCCCGGGCGCCCGGCACGTACCAGAGCGGCGCGAAGGACGGATCGTATTCGCCCTCGACCTCGGGCGTTTCGAGCGTGCCGACCAGCCTGCCCAGTGCATCGAGCGCCGCATGCGCCTTGGCCGAACCATCCTTAAGGCAATCCCCAAGCGACGCATGGCCGGCAGCCGCACCGGCAGCCACGAAAGCGCCACCCACGTCGGGCGCCAAAAATGCCTGCTTCTCGTCGGACCAAAAGGGTTTGGCGCCGCGCTGGCACATCAGATGCACGATCGGAGACCAGCCGCCGGACATCGCCAGCGCATCGCAGCCGATCACTTCCTCGAAGCCGGAACGCTCGGCGATCAGCCCCTCGATGCGATAGCGCCCCTTGGTGGCGATGACCGAGCCGTTGCGGATGACGCGAACACTCTCCGGCACCGGATCGGCCGAGTGAGGCCGCGCGTCGATGATCGCGGTGACGTCGAGGCCATGCGCAAGGAGATCGGCGGCCGTGCGGTACCCGGAGCCGCCATTGGTGAAGATCGCGACCTTGCCGCCGACAGCGACGCCGTAGCGGTTGAGATAGGTGCGCGCAGCCCCTGCCATCATCACTCCCGGCTTGTCATTGCCGCCAAAGACGAGAGGTCGTTCCTCCGCCCCGGTGGCGAGGATCGCGCGTTTGGCAACGATGCGCCACAGCCGCTCCATCGGCAGGTCCGGCGATGGCGAGGCCACATGTTTCTGCACCCGCTCGACCGCACCGAACACCATGTCGTCATACCAGCCGAACACGGTCGTGCGCGGCATCAGCGTCACGTTCGGCAGCGACGCCAGTTCCTCGACGACCTCAGCGGCGAATTCCGCCGCCGGCTGGCCGCCGACCGCAGCGCTTTCCGACAGCAGCGAACCGCCGAACCTGAACCCCTCGTCGGCCAGAATGACCCGAACCCCGGCCCGGCCGGCAGTAAGCGCCGCCATCAGGCCGCTCGGCCCCGCGCCGATCACCAGCAGGTCGCAATGCGCCCAGGACTTTTCGTAACGGTCGGGATCGGCCTGCATCGTGGCCTTGCCGAGCCCCGCGGCATGGCGGATCAGCGGCTCGTAGAGTTTTTCCCACAGCACGCCCGGCCACATGAAGGTCTTGTAGTAGAAACCGGCGCCGAGAAACGGCGAGAAGAGATCGTTCACCGCGCCGAAATCATGCTTCAGCGACGGCCAGCGGTTCTGGCTGGCAGCAGTGAGGCCATTGTAGAGCTCCACCACGGTGGCTCGGGCGTTCGGCTCGGCCCGCGCGCCGGACCCGATCGTCATCAGCGCATTGGGTTCGGCGGAACCTGCCGTCACCACGCCGCGCGGACGGTGGTACTTGAAGCTGCGGGCCATCAGCATCTGATCGTTGGCAAGCAGCGCCGAGGCGAGCGTATCGCCGTCGAAACCCTTGTAGCTACGGCCGTCGAAGGTGAAAGTGAGCGACTGGCCGCGATTGATCGCGCCGCCGGACCCAAGACGATAGGAGGTCATTCGTCAGCTCCCGCGCGCTCTAATTCGGCGGCATCGGTCACGCCGAATACCTCGTGGGTGAAGTTGTCCCGCTCGACCACCAGAAAACGGCGGCAGCCTGCGACGTGATGCCAATACTCCTGATATCGTCCTTTGGGATTGTCCCGTACATAGACATAAACGTGCCAGGCCTCGTCCTTGGCGGTCGGCGAAGGACGCTTCGGCGCGGCTGCGCCGCGGATCGAAAACTCTTCCTTGGGTCTGGTGCCGCAATGCGGACAGGTGATCAGGCTTGCCATGGGGGATCTTGCTCAGTGGAGGTTCGGCTGGGGGCCGCGGCCCGCTTCGTCGATCGTGTAGCCGCGCTCGAACCGGTCGAGCCGCATGAAGCGGGTGACGTGATGCGTCTCGTTTTTGGCGATCAGGTGGGCGAAACAGAAACCGGAGGCCGGCGTCGCCTTGAAGCCGCCGTAACACCAGCCGCAGTTCAGATAGAGATTGTCGATCGGCGTGCGGTCGATGATCGGCGATCCGTCCATCGACATGTCCATGACACCGCCCCAGCTTCTCAAGACCTTGGCGCGCGACAGGCCGGGGATCAGCGACACCCCCTCCTCCATCGTGTGCTCGACGGTCGCCAGATTGCCGCGCTGCGCATAGGAGGAATAGAAGTCGATCTCGGCGCCGAACACCAATCCGCCCTTGTCCGACTGCGATATGTAGAAATGACCGGCGCCATAGGTGATCACATGGTCGACCACCGGCTTCAGTCCTTCCGAAACGAAGGCCTGCAGCACATGCGTCTCGATCGGCAGTTCAAGATCGGCCATCCGCCCGACGGTGGTCGTATTGCCGGCAGCGGCGAGCGCCAGCTTGCTGCAGCCGATGAAGCCCTTGGTCGTCTCGACCCCGACGACGAGACCGTTCTCGCGGCGGATGCCGGTCACCTCGCAATGCTGGATCAGATCGACGCCCCGGGCGTCCGCCCCGCGGCCGTAACCCCAGGCGACCGCATCGTGCCGCACCGTGCCGGCGCGCTTCTGGTAGAGCGCACCCATGATCGGGAACCGGGCGTGGTCGAAATTGAGATAGGGCGCTTTCCGGCGCACCTGCTCGCGGTCGAGCAGTTCGGCATCGACGCCATGCAGGCGCATGCCGTTGCCCTTGCGGGCATAGGCGTCCCGCTGGCCGTCGGAATGAAAGAGATTGAGCATGCCGCGCTGCGAGACCATGGCGTTGTAGTTGAAATCCCGCTCCAGCCCTTCCCAGAGCTTCAGCGAAAATTCGTAGAACGGGTTGTTGCCTTCGAGCAGGTAGTTGGAGCGGATGATCGTCGTGTTGCGTCCCACATTGCCCGATCCCAGATAGCCCTTTTCGAGCACCGCGACATTGGTGATGCCGAACTCCTTGGCGAGGTAATAGGCAGTCGCCAGCCCGTGCCCGCCGCCGCCGACGATGATCACGTCGTAATGAGGTTTCGGCTGCGGTTCGCGCCAGGCCGGCTTCCACATCCGGTTGCCGGACAGCGCTTCCTTGAAGATCGAATAGGCCGAATAACGCATGCTCTTCCCTGTCTCTCGCCGCGCTCACATTCGCATATGCGAGACAAAGGACAAGCGCAATCAGGACATCGAAAAGCCCGCATGCGACGAAACGCCCAGGCGTTGCGCCAAAGGCACGGCGCGTCGAAACGAGCATGTTTCTCAAGGGCCGCTCCAGGCTTTTCAAAGGCTTGGCCGCTTCCGCCTCCCCGTCTCCGCCACCGGCCTTAGACTTGGGGCGACCGAACGGAGACAGCCATGGCCGATACGACCGCAAATCTGAACATGCCCTTCATCCTGCCTTCGCAGGCGCAGAAACACGTGACCCACAACGAGGCGCTGCTGCGGCTCGATGCGCTGGTGCATCTGACGATCATCGCGGAACTCGCGGACCCGCCCGGCGCATCCGAGGAAGGCGCCTGCTACCTGGTGGCGACCGGAGCGACCGGCGCCTGGGCCGGCAAGACGGGACGTGTCGCCTCCTGGCAGGACGGCTATTGGGCATTCCTGGCCCCACGCGTCGGCTGGCGGGCCTGGTTCGCCGCTCCCGAGAAGCTCAAGGTGTTCTCCGGCACGCTCTGGCAGGAGATCCCCCTGCCCGCCATCGGCCGCGTCGACGAACTCGGCATCAATGCGACGCCCGACAGCACCAACCGGCTCACGCTCGCCTCGCCGGCAAGCCTGTTCAACCACGCCGGCAACGGCCACCAGATCAAGGTCAACAAGGCCGCGTCGACCGACACGGCCTCGCTGCTCTTCCAGTCGAACTGGACGGGTCATGCGGAAATGGGCCTGGCCGGCAACACCGAGTTCTCCGTCAAGGTCAGCGACGGGACCACATGGAAGACCGGGCTGTCGATCTCGCCCAGCGGCCGTGTCTCGCAACCCAACCAGCCGGCTGCCCGCGCTTACCGCACCGGCACGAGTTTCACCCCGACCGCCGGCCAGCAGAGCGGCTTCACCACGCTCGCCCTCGATCGCGGCGGCGTTTCGCTGGGCGGCGCGGTCGGTGGCGGCGGCAACCGTGTCGTGGTGCCGGCCGATGGCGTTTATCTCGTCGCCCTCAATCTCGCGGTGCTCTCGTCGTCCGGCCATGCGACCAGCCTGATGCTCAATGCAACGCAGACACTTATTCTGATGAATGGCGCCGCCGGTGGAGCACAAATGCAGTCCGCAACGGGAATTTTTTCCTTTTCCGCGGGAGATTACGTGACGCTCGGGCATGCAGGAACGGCACAACTGGAACTGGGCGCCGGAAAAACGGAATTATCTTTGGCGATGCTGCAATAACAGCAATCGCTAAAATTCTATTCATCCTTAATAGACGGTTAACTTGGCTGATGACTCCGGACTGGAGGTATTCTATTAAGAGCGACCGCCGCCCTCAGGGCTTCGGGCGTAGGGTGGGGTGGCTGGTTTTGAGTGTTCCTGATCTGCATGACGACGCCACCGACGGATCGATGGGCTGGCGCCACATCGAGCCGCCAATCCTCATCAGGCATTCGGTTTTACCCCGTCAATCCGGCGGCAGCCTTCGGGCGCAGCTCGCGGCAAAGCGGGCGATCGACATCGGCGCCTCGCTCTCCGCACTGATCCTGCTCCTCCCCCTGATGTTGCTCGTCGCGCTGGCGATCCGCATCGACAGCGACGGGCCGGCGCTCTTCACCCAGATGCGCTGGGGCAAGGATGGCCGCAGGTTCCGGGTCTACAAGTTCCGTTCGATGCGCACCAATCTCGGAGATGCCCGTGGGATAACCCAGACGATCAGAGACGATCCGCGCATCACCCGCGTCGGCGCCCTCATCCGCAAGGCCAATGTCGATGAACTGCCGCAACTCCTGAATGTCCTGAAAGGCGACATGTCTTTGGTTGGGCCGCGTTGTCACGCGATCGACATGCTGGCGGCCGGCATTCCTTACGAGGACCTGGTTCCGGACTATCATCGCCGCCATTCGATGCGGCCGGGCATGACTGGTCTTGCACAGATGCGCGGTCTTCGCGGCCCGACGGACCGTCCCGGCAAGGCGCGCGCCCGTATCGCATGCGACCTGCACTACATCGACAATTTTTCCGTTTTCCTCGATCTGCGTATCATGCTCGGCACGCTGCTTGCCGAATTTCGGGGCGGCAAAGGCTTCTGACCCGCCACATTCAAGCGACCGCCCAATCGCCGAAACGCCTTCTTTTCCCGGACAATCGGCCCCTTTTCGTCTTGCCTTAGGACACGCGGCGCGATTGTTGCCACAGTCGGAACAAATGCTGCTGCCTGTTTAGTCAAATATTAAAACTGGGCAGATAGGCTCACCGACGTGGTCTTGCGTTGTGTAGAGAGTCCAATGACCGAATTGATACGTCCCCGAGTGAAATATGTCATCGGCCCCGATGGCAGCCCCCTGACGATCGCCGATCTGCCGCCGGCCAATACGCGCCGCTGGGTCATCCGGCGCAAGGCAGAGGTGGTAGCCGCGGTTCGCGGCGGCCTGTTGAGCTTGGAAGAAGCCTGCGAGCGTTACACGCTTACCGTCGAGGAATTCCTGTCCTGGCAATCCTCCATCAACGACCATGGCCTGGCCGGCCTGCGCACCACACGTATCCAGCAATATCGCCACTGACGCCGAAATCGCGGGCGTCAAACCCGCACCGGAAACCAAAAGGTGCCGCTGCAACGAACGCAACGGCACCTTTCGGTTTCTGAAAGACGGCTCAATGCTGCCCGGATCCGATCCGGGACAGCGACGGCAGCAGCCCGGCGATGATGGCCGAGGCGGCGTAGAACCAGAGGCCCGGCTGCGAGACCGCAACAGCCAGGCCACTGCTCTTTGCCGCAAACACCACGATTGCCACCAGCATCACGTCCATCATCGACCACTTCGAAAGATGCGGCATCGCGCGGCGGAAGAATCCTGCCTCCGCCGCCCGTCCGGAGAACTGCATCGCCAGCCCGGCGAGCTTGACGATCGGAAAGACGATCGAAAACAGGCCGACCACCAGCGATAGCGCCAGATCTCCCTCCCGGAACAGCACCGCGACAAGCTCCAGCAGAGACGGTGTTTCGCTGAAGAAATACAGCCGCTCGAATCGGATGATCGGCAGGAAAAGCCCGAGCGCTAGGAAGATTGCAGCCAGCACGAGAAGAAGCGGCCGTAGCCAGTTCATCGCTCTCTCCGTTGACGATGTGTCACCCTTGGGTCGGCCGCGCGCCTATTTCCCTTCGGCCCTTCCCGTATTACATCATCGGCGGAAGCACAAAAGCGGGGTCATCATGAATATCACCCACGAAGAATCGCGATCGGGCGGCCGTTATCTGGCCGAAGTGGAAGGTCACCTTGCCGAAATGACCTATTCGCGCGCATCGCCACAACTTGTGATCGTCGATCATACCGGCGTTCCCGGCGAACTCCGCGGCAAGGGTGTCGGCCAGGCCCTGGCGTTGCATGCGGTCGAGGAAGCCCGCAAGGGTGGCTGGAAGATCATACCGCTCTGCCCGTTCTTCAAGGCGCAAGCGGAACGCCACCCCGACTGGCAGGACATTCTTCGTTAACACGGGATGCCGAGCCCGAATCAAAAACGCTAACGAGAGCCGAAAAATACGGAAATGGGGGCCCGGCGCCGCGGCACCGCCCCAGATTATGGCATTTCCGTCGATGATGCCGCCCGACTTTGTTAAGCCCGGGCGCGCATTCCGCCATCGCGCTCTTCGAGCGCCGAAGCCTTGGCGAATTCCGCTTCCGCTTCCTCAAGCGCCAGTTCGGCACTTTCCTCCTGGACCTTCAGCTCGCGAATCGAGACCTGAAGATTGTCCGCACGCTGGCGGGCTGCCTTTGCAAAGGTCGGATAAGCGAAGTGATTCCGGTCGGTAATGCCGGATTTCTTCTCTTCCAGAGTGATCTGATGCTCGAGTTCTTTAGACATTCTCTCGAATTCGGCCATCATCATCTGCAATTGCTGCAGTTGACGGCGCTTTTCGGTGACCTGAAAGCTTTTCAGGCGAACCATGCTGTCACGCGACTTCATACGCAATACTCCGTGGATAGCGAGACCCAGGCCCGTGTATCCGGATTGGTACACTCCGGATCAAAAAATTCTCGCGACGTTAATAAATTGGGCGTCGCGTTAACCTTTCGTTTACGGGCATCATTAATGATAAACCGGATCGTTTAAGGGTCGGTAAATGCCAGGGCCTAAATTGGCCGCGACAATGTATGAGTCGAATGAATCACTTAGCGGAATTTCCTCATCCGCTGATTCAATCCTGGTGATGGCCAAACTTGAAGGGAAAACAGGTTGCTACTAATCTTGCTTAACGAAATCATGAACCTTGCCAGGTTGAATCATAATTTGTTAACCATTTAGTGGCAGCTTCCAAATCAGGCTCAGTCTGGATCCGTATCGAGTAAGGGGGCAAAAATACCTTACGCGGCGGTAAAGGGGAAAAATATGCGGGTTCTACTCATCGAAGATGACAGCGCGACTGCCCAGAGCATCGAGCTAATGCTGAAATCGGAAAGCTTCAACGTCTATACGACCGACCTCGGTGAGGAAGGCGTCGACCTCGGCAAGCTCTACGACTATGACATCATTCTCCTCGACCTTAACCTGCCCGACATGTCGGGTTATGAAGTGCTTCGCACTCTGAGGCTTTCGAAGGTCAAAACACCGATCCTTATCCTGTCCGGCATGGCCGGCATCGAAGACAAGGTCCGTGGTCTCGGTTTCGGCGCCGACGACTACATGACCAAGCCCTTCCACAAGGATGAACTGGTCGCTCGCATCCACGCGATCGTCCGCCGTTCCAAGGGTCATGCACAGTCGATCATCGTCACCGGCGAACTGATCGTCAATCTCGACGCCAAGACCGTCGAAGTCGGCGGCCAGCGCGTTCACCTGACGGGCAAGGAATACCAGATGCTGGAGCTGCTCTCGCTCCGCAAGGGTACCACGCTCACCAAGGAAATGTTCCTGAACCACCTTTACGGCGGCATGGACGAGCCGGAACTGAAGATCATCGACGTCTTTATCTGCAAGCTGCGCAAGAAGCTCGCCAACGCCGCCGGCGGCGCAAACTATATCGAAACCGTCTGGGGCCGCGGCTACGTGCTGCGCGAACCGGAGGCGGAATACGCCGAAACCGCCTGAGCTGCCTGAAAATCCCCTTTCGAAACGTCCGCCTGGTCTACCCGGCGGACGTTTTGTTTTGAGCCGCCTACGGACCCAAAACGAAACGTGACGGGAACGGAAAAGCGGCCGCGGGGCGGGCCACCATGGGTCGAACGGATGTCGCGGAGCGGGAATCAGGCGGCCTGCGCCAGCGCCGAGAAGACGGACGTCAGGATCTTGCGATCGAATGGCTTCAGCAGAAAATCGTCCGCACCGGCGCGCTTGCCGGCCATCATCTTCTTCAGGTCCGCTTCGATGACGCAATAGAAGATGCGGATGTTCTTGCCGTTCGGCATCGCCCGGATGGTGCCAATGAGTTCAAGCGCGCCTTCAAGCGCTGCATCGACGATCAGGAAATTGGGAAGCTCGGCATTGCAGCGCGTCGTCGCCTCGCGCGCTGTGGCTGCCTCGACCACGAGGAAGCCCAGTTCCGACAGGATTCGCTTTCCGACCGTGCGTACGATGTCCGATCCGTCGGCAATCATTAAACGCTGCATCGTATCCCCTTGACGCTGAGCCCGCTCTGGTTCCGAGCATCTATCATTAAGGGGATGGCACTAATGAATGGTTACCCTCGGGCACCAAACAACTACAGATCGTCTCAAGCAGCCACGGTTTCGGCGATGAAAACGATCTTGTCTTCAGAAACCACATGGCTCAGTTCCATGCCGGATTCTTCCGCGAGCAGCACCGTGTAATAGGGCTGGATCGAATGAGCATCGATCGGCTCTTCGAGCGTACCGCTGGCGATCTCGACGAACTTGGCCGGCACGCGCATCATCCGTCCCTTGATGGTCAGGATGAATTTCGCGTCGTATTCCGGATTTTCCAGCGTCACGTCGATCGAGCCGCCGCGGGGAATGCCGGCATAGGCGACCAGGAAGAGGTTGAGGAGCAGCTTGACCCGGTTCTTGGCGATGATCGCCCGCGGACCGTTCCAGGTGACCTCGGTCTTCTTTTCGGCGATGGCAAAGTCCTTGGCGGCCTTCTCGGCCTCGCCCGTATCGATCGAGGCGCCGACCGAACCGGAAGCACCGAAGGCGAGCCGCGCGAACTTGAGGCGTACCGAGGCATTCAAGGCGGAGGTGCGGATGAGGTCGAGCGCGTCGCTATCGGCCGCACCTTCGTCGAGAAGCTCGAGGCCGTTGTTGATCGCGCCGACCGGGGAGATCACGTCATGGCAGACACGGCTGCACAGAAGTGCCGCGAGATCTGGCCCGGCAAGGGTAAGATTCGGATTCTTCGGCATGTAGGTCTCCTGTTTGGGAATGCTCCGCCCGTGTTCGCCTTGCCATCTGAAGGTTGCGCGAGGGTGTAGCACTGTTCCTGGTCATAATGACACCATATTTGGTAAACCGATTATTAAGATCATGGCTTCAAAATGTCCCGGCCTTAAGCATGACGCAAAAGGCGTGCCCCTGGATGATACAATCATGGATCTGACAATGCGCATCCACACCCATTCCGCCCTCGCCCGTTTCGCAGCGACGGTGTTTGCCGTGATCGCAGCCGTGGCGGTCTTTGCAGGCCCGGCATCCGCCCAGCAGGGCTCCAACCAATATTCGGCCCAGGAAATCGTCGATGCCGGCCACGGCTTCTTCGGCTCCACCAGCGGCGGCCTTGCCAAGGTCGTTGAGAACGCCTTTTCCCAATACGGCCTGCCGAACGGCTATATTCTCGGCCAGGAAGGCTCGGGCGCGTTCATCGCCGGCCTGACCTATGGCGAGGGCGAGCTTTATACAAAGAACGCCGGCCAGCACCCGGTCTTCTGGCAGGGCCCTTCGCTCGGCATCGACTACGGCGGCCAAGGCACCCGCGCGATGATGCTGGTCTACGACCTTCCTTCGGTGAACAGCCTCTATGCCCGCTTCGGCGGCGTGTCGGGCTCCGCCTTCGTGGTCGCCGGCGTCGGCATGACGGTCCTGCGCAACAACAACATGATTCTCGTGCCGATTCGCACCGGTCTCGGTGCTCGCCTCGGCATCAACGTCGGTTATCTGAAGCTCACCCAGTCACCGACCTGGAACCCTTTCTGAAATTCGCCATTTTCCCCTCGGGACACCGGAGGGAAATTCATGTTTTGCGCCACAGCGGCCGGTAATCCGGCCTTCAGCCTGAAGGGCGCTTGCCGGGTGAATGTGACCATGCTTAAACAGCCTGCGCATTCCCATCCAGACCGCGAAACGGCCTCATCGTGATCCAGTTTGCTCTTCTGTTCGGCTTGGGTTTCCTGAGCGCCGCGCTTGCGGTGATGCTGGTCGCACCGGCAGTCCACAATCGCATCGTGCGCTACACCGAAAACCGCATCAAGGCGACGCTGCCCATCAGCCCGCAGGAAGTCCGCGCCCAGCGGGACATGGCCCGTGCCGTCTATGCGGCAGAGAATGCCCGCACCAAGCAGGAACTGGTCCAGGAAAGGGACAAGGCGGTCGCGCTGCAGATCAAGAGCGACAGGCTGGCCGAGGAAGCCGCCCAATTGCTGTCCGAGATCACCGACCTGCGCGCCCAGATCGACACAATGGATGTCGAGGCTGCCGACGCCCGTTCGCGCCTGCGTCAGGAGGACAGTTATATCCAGCAGTTGAAGGCGGCGCTCGAAACCGCCGAGAAAACTGTCGCAGCCAAGGAACTGGAGATCGAGAAGCTCCAGCAGCGTCAGCTTCTGATGATCGCCGACGCCGACAATTTCCGGATCGATCTGTCCACCCGCGATACGGAGGTCGAGAACCTCAAATTCCGCGTCACCGCCTTGCGCGACGAACGGGATACGCTGCGCAACGACGTCCGGCAACAGACTGCCCGCGCCAAGGACGCCGAAACACGGCTCGCCCAGGAAGAGCACCGCGTCCAACGGCTCGAGGACAAGCTTGCCAAGGAAATCGCCGACCGTGCCGACAGGGAGACGGCGCTGGAACGCCGGCTTGCCGAGATCGGGCGGCTGCGGGACAAGCTGAAAGGCGCGAGTGCCGAAGCCCGCGATTCCAGCCGCGCCCTTCGCGATGCGGTGGCTGTCCGCCCGGTGATAAAAGCAACGCCGAAAAAGAAGATCACTCCGGAGGACATCAACCTGCGCGAAATTCCGCATGCTCCGCCTCCCAGACAGGCTCGAGTTTCCGGACAGCCGGACGTCGATCCCGTGGTGGCCGAATTGGCTGATGATGCCCGCAACCGGGCAGCGGCGCTCTCCGAACGCCTGCAGAAGGGCAGCGGCAGCGACGACGCCATCCGCCAGGAACTGGCCTCCATAGCCGCCAGCATGGTGGCCATGACGGCGGCATCCGAAGGATCGGTCTCGCCGATCCACAAGATCCTGTCGGGCAAATCCGGAAACGGCAACCGGGAGAGCCTGGCCGCGAGGTCGAAGAAGACGCTCGCAACCCGTCAGGACGCAAACACCTGAGATCTTTATAGACGACCCTGGGATAGGCGACCTTGGGCCATGGCGATCTCGTAGAGCGCGATGCCGGTCGCGGTTGCCGCATTGAGGCTGTCGAGGCCCGGCGCCTGGGCGATCCGCGCCGACTGGATGCGGGCAAGCACCTCAGCGGGCAGTCCCTCGCCTTCCGTGCCGGTGATCAACACCATGCGGTCGCAGGCTGGCACATCGCGGATTTCCACCGAACCCGCCGGCGAAAGCCCCCAGACGGCAAAACCACTCTCCATCAGCGCCGCCAGAATGTCCGACATCGTGCCGTGCCGCGCATAAGGCACCGACAACACCGCTCCGACGGAAACCCGCAGCGACTTGCGGTAGAGCGGGTCGCAGCAGCCCTGATCGAGCAGCACCGCATCGGCGCCGAAGGCGGCGGCGTTGCGGAAGATCGAACCGATATTGTCGTGATTGGAAATGCCGAAGGCAGCAACCACCAGCGCCTTTTCCGGCAGCGCGGCGACCAGTTCGGAAGCCGTCCTCTCCCGCCGGCGGCGTCCAAGCGCCAGCACGCCGCGATGCAGGTGGAAACCGGCGATCTGATCCAGCACCGCGGCCGAGGCCACGTAGACCGGAACATCTGCCGGAAAACCTGCGAGGATCTCCGAAACCCCCGCAACCCGGTTTTCGAGCAGCAGGATCTTCTCGGTCAGAAAATCGCCACCGGAACCATGCGCCGCGGCGAGCATCCTGAGCACCACCGTACCCTCGGCGATAAACCGCCCTTGCCGTCCCGTGAGGTCCCGCTCGCGGATCGACCGGAACTCGGCGATCCGCGGATCGTCCGCGTCGTCGATGCGGATCGGCGCCATTATTGCGGTATCGCCACCGTCACATCGGCGACGATGCGGCCGGCAGCGATATCGTAGATCAGCACCTTCTGGTCGCCGGTCAGCATTCCGTAGAACAGGATCTGGCTGCCGGAGAGCGATACGCCCTGCACCACGAAGCCGGCAGGCAGTTCCGCGGTTGCCGCAAGCGGCTGGCCGGCGGGCACCGAGAACCCGCCTGTCGAGGCGATCGTCCCGGGCGTCGCAGGCCGCTGCGTGACCTTGTAGACAATGGCGCCAAGGACCGCCATAAAGCAGACGAACAAGATCCCGCCCGAAACGAGTATCAGAAGCACCATCTTCCGGCGGATTTTCTCCATTGCCGGATCAAGCGGCTCTTCCTGTTCCTCGATTTCGGGTTGGGGCATGAGGGCGACGTCCTTGTTCTTGTCGAATGCTATCGGAATGATTGAATGAACGATCCCTTTAAAGAAGCCGAGCGCCCAAGGAAAGTCCTCACCGCCTCCGAAGAGGCCGAAGGGCGGCTGGATGCCTGGCTGACCTCGGTGCTGGACGGCGAGTTTTCGCGAAACCGGATCAAGGCGCTGATCGAACAGGGCGCCGTCAGCCTGAACGGCAAGGTCATCACCGAGCCGAAGAAGAAGATCAATGCCGGCGACACGGTCGAGATCGACCTTCCGGAACCCGAGGACCCGGAGCCGAAGGGCGAGGATATCCCGCTTGAGGTTCTCTACGAGGACGACGACCTGATCGTCATCGCCAAGCCGGCCGGCCTCGTCGTCCATCCCGGCGCCGGCAACTGGACCGGCACGCTGGTCAACGCGCTAATTTATCACTGCGGCGCGAGCCTCTCGGGCATCGGCGGCGTCAAGCGCCCCGGCATCGTCCACCGGCTCGACAAGGATACGAGCGGCGTCATGGTCGCCGCCAAGAACGATATCGCCCACCGCCACCTTGCCGACCAGTTCGCCGACCACGGCCGCTCAGGCCCGCTGGAGCGCGCCTACCAGGCGGTCGTCTGGGGTCGTCCGCGCGGGCTCAAGGGTACGATCGACGCGCCGCTCGGCCGCGCCGGCGACCGCACCAAGCGCGCCGTGCAGAAGGAAGACAGCAGCGACGCTCGCGAGGCCATCACCCATTACCAGGTGATCGAGCGCTTCCACGAAAAGCCGGATGCCACGGCGCTTGCCGCGCTGATCGAGTGCCGGCTGGAAACCGGCCGTACCCATCAGATCCGCGTCCACATGGCCCATATCGGCCATCCGCTGATCGGCGACCAGGACTATTCCGCCGGCTTCAAGACCAAGGCGAACCTGCTTCCGGATTTTGCCAAGGGCGTCGTCAACCGCTTTCCGCGCCAGGCGCTGCACGCCTTCCTGCTCGCTTTCGAACATCCCCGCACCGGCGAGGTGATGGAATTCGAAGCGCCGATGCCCGAAGACATGGCGGAGCTGATCGAAGCGCTGAAGGCATGAAACGGGTGGCTTGAGGCACTGTCGGGGAGTATATGACTCCACGACATTCACGAGGGCCCCATGAGCCAGTTCGCCGTCAAGAAGCTCCTCGACACGGACCTGATCCAGGTCCGCGACGTCGTGTGCGGCGGCGAATGCCGGCATCGCAGCGGCGAGGAATGCTCCCACGCGACGAGCCTTGTCTTCCCCTATCGCGGCGTCTTCATGCGCCATGTCGGCGGCGACGACACGGTGGCGGAAGCCAACCAGGTCCTGTTCTTCAACTGCGACGAGGCCTACCAGATCAGCCACCCGGTCGAAGGCGGCGATTCCTGCCTGAGCATGGACGTGCCGGAAGCGATGCTGGAGGAACTGGTCCCGGCCGAGCACCGCAATCCCAAGGGCTCGCGCTTCGTCTTCAACAAGCAGCGGCTGAGGATCGACGAACGCGCCCAGGCGCTGGTGGCGCTGCTGCGCCACAGCCTGATGCGCGGTGCGGCCGAGACGCTGGAAGCCGAGACGCTCGCCATGACGCTGGTGCGCCGTTCCGTCGGCGTGCGCACCGCACGCGCGGCGACCGCCAGCGCCGGGCGCCAGAAGCTGGTGGATCGCGCCAAGCTCGCCCTCTCCTCCGATCTGGCCCGCCGCTGGACGCTCGCCGAGATTGCCGGCGAAACCGGCGTCTCGCCGGTCTACCTCACTCAAGTCTTCCAGCAGGTGGAGGGCACGCCGCTCTATCGCTACCAGCTTCGCCTGCGGCTGGCCCGGGCGCTCGACCTGCTCGGCACCTATGACGACCTGACCGACCTTGGCCTCGAGCTCGGCTTTTCCAGCCACAGCCACTTTTCCTCGGCTTTCCGCCAGGCCTATGGCCGCACGCCGGCGGAATTCCAGAGATTTGCGGGCTTAAGATAGCCGGGCGCAAAGTCGCTAAAGATTCTGACAGCGGAAGACCCCGGCAAAATGTTTTTCTTCTCCCGTAACGTCCACATCGGGAGATGCCACCATGAAAGAGAACACCTGCGCCGCCTGCGACTGCGAACTCGATTCGACCCGGATCGCGGTGAAGATCGGCGGCAAGACGGTCGAGGTCTGCTGCGAGGAATGTGCCCAAGCATTGCGGGAAGCGGAAGTCGCAACCCGCACGGCCCAGGCCGCCAGCAAGTAAAATCCAGCACCGGTAACCGACATCGAGGCGGGCGGCAGCCGCCCGCCTCCTGAACGCCAGCCGCGGATCGGCCGGCATCCCTTCAGGAGAAAGATCATGAAGAACGAGAACCGGGCGGTCTTTGACCGCGCATCGGAACGCTACCACCTTGTCTTGGACCTGTCGCCTGCGGCGTGCCAACCGCCCGTTGATGCATTGGCCAGGTCATCGCTGCTGCAACGCGTCGTCGCCGGCATCGTCAGAAAAATTCGCCAGCGTAGCAACCGGCTGGCGCTGCTTGAGCTGACCGATGATCAGTTGAAGGATATCGGCGTCTCGCGCAGCGGGGCCTATGGCGATATCAGCCGCTACCGCCGCAGCGAGGCGCACGGGCTGGAACGCAAATGCCTTTGAAGTTCTGTAGAACTAGGCAAAGCAAAGACATGTCGAAATAAATCCGAGTCATGATCGGAATCATCGCGACTGTCCACAAGTCAAATCGCCGTCAAAGTTTTGCTTTATTTGTCCCTATTGCTGCAGTGCAAAATAAATGTCTGCACTACCAAAATAAATCTCCGGCCCAAGCCGTGCATCGTGCGCGATGTATTTATCAAAAGCACAACAAATAGAATAATGAGGGACGCGCACGATATGAACTCAAGCCTCCGGAAGTTCATCTTTCATGACCTGCAGACGATCGAGGGCTATATCGACCCACCCGACGCGCTGGTTTTCCTGAATCTTCTGCAGGCACAAAAGAAAAATGGGTTAGGCGGGGGCATTGCCGAGATCGGCGTCTTTTACGGACGCTCCTATTTCCTTATGAAGAAGGTCAATAACGGCGGGGACAAGATCCTGGCGATCGATCTCTTCGATATCGGCCAGGCGTCGGACGGGGCGCCGACGCAATACGGCCAGTTTCTCGCCAATGGTCGCCGGCTGGGTCTGGACGTGGACGAGGAGCTGATCATCAAGGGTGACAGCACCCTGATGCAGGCCGACGAGATCACCAGCAAGGTCGGCCGCACCCGCTTCTTCAGCATCGACGGCGGCCATACGCTGCAGCACATCACGGCCGACAGCCGGCTTGCGACGGACACGCTCGCCGACCACGGCATCATTGCCTTCGACGATACGTTCAATCCGGCCTGGCCGGAGGTGACCGTCGGTGTCGCGGACTTCCTGCGGGAGCGCAAGGACACGTTCTCGACCTTCTGCATGACCAAGTACAAGACCTATGTCTGCCGCAAAGAATTCCACGAATTCTATTTGAAGGTGATCGCCGAGGCCGCAGACCTCATCGCCTTCGACCATGTGGAAACGGAATTTCTCGGCTCGAAAGTAGCACGGTTGCACAATCCGATGAGCCGTCGCATGGTCTATGAACTGATGGTACGGTCGGGCATGCGGGCCTTTTCGGAGCGCGTCTATCGGTAGGCGCAGTCCGCCACGGATTCGCTGAAAATCTCGGCGATTTGCCCTTGTGACGAGGACAACCCCATCCTGCCCTTCACCTTTTCGGTGTCTTGTGAAAGCCATTCGGATTTGCTCTATTTCCGATTGCATGGCTGCGCGGACCGGATATGCGCCCAGCCACGCAATCATTGAGGTCGTTGGCTGTCCATCGACGTCTTCCAGGGCGAATAGGCGGGAGGGCATGTTGCGGATTGGGGGATGGCATCGGCGATACCGGCTGTCTATATCCGGTCGATGGCTCACGGCCGCTCTCCTGTGGCTCGCGCCCATAACCTCCGTGCCGGCATTCGCGCAGGAGGTCGCCGTCGCCACGCCGGGGGAAAATTTCCGCGAGAGCTATGACGAAAGCGCTGCGGTCTCAGGAGGCGTGGTCGTCGGCCTGAGGCTCGGCGATACGCCCGGAAAGCTCGATCCCGAAAACGTACGCTTCGCCATGACGCAAAAAACGCTGGTGTGCGTCCGCGCCCTCACCCGCGACGGCCGCTACTCGGCCAACAACGAATATACAATCACGAGTACGCAGACGGCGAAAAGCGTCCGGATTTCTCCGGTAACGCGAAAACATAGAGCAGCTCTGTCCGGCTACGACGGCAGGGACTACGCTCTCAAGGTCTTCGAGGCGAAAGGCAGCGACTGCATTCCGGATGGCGCGCTGCATTTCCCCCAGCTCGGAACCGGCGCGAACGCCGATGTGCTAACCATCATGATCAATGCGAGCTCCCGAAGGGTCACCCTGGAGGCGCCGGCAGGCGCCAGCGACATCGCCTGCGGCGCCCCCGCGAGCGGAGCGCGAATCGCCTTCGACCAGGAATGCCGGGTCAACGTTCGCGGCGTCCAGGATGAGAACGCCCGCTTCGTTATCGCCATGGATGACGGCTTCGCGACCGAAAAGGAACCGGTGCTCGTATCGCTGAGACGCAATAGATGAAGATCGTGGGCAAGCGCGTTTCGACCGGAGCGAAATGGCTGGCAACCAAGGTCGCCAAGTACCTGACTACGAAAGGCGCGACGAACCTGATCGTCATCGCGCTTATCCTGACCTCCATCGCATTCCTCGCGCTTCGGCAACTGTCCAGATCGGAGCTCTATGCGTCCGTCGATGCCGTGTCCGAACTGGTGCGCTACCGCGCGGTCAGGCCGCTGATCGCCACGATCCCGCTGACCAATGCGACGCTGATCGCGTCGGCGGAAGGCTGCGTCGCATTGGCCGGCGATCCTTCACCGCGCGTCACCGGCCTCTTGCAGCCCTCGGAAGGCGCTATCGTCAGCTATCGCGCCGGCGCCGGCCGGATCGCCATTCAGATCGTCGGCGGCAGGCTTGTCAGCGAAAAGGGAACGAGGGTCGCGGCCACCTTCCAATCTTCTGGCAGGGCAGACTGCGACCTCGTGGAGCCCGTGACGGTGCGGATCACCAACGCCGCCGAACTGGTCCGGCCGCTACCGATCGCCGGCCCGGCCGATATCGGGCAGGAATTCGGCGTGCCCGTCATGCCGACCGGGACGACTTCCCGCATCTACGACATCCTGTGGGAAGGGCGCGTCAGGGTCTTCAACCGCACCTATTTCAGCGAACTACTAGTGCCCGTGGCGGACGCCGAGTTTCCGCTTCCCATCGGCAGCCGCCTGTCCGGCGGCGATAACCTGGACCCGAAGCAGCCGGTTGATCCGGCGATTGCCGCCTGGTACGGCGCAGCGATTCCGGTCGAGCAAGGATTGCAGGTTTCGGCGACGACCATATCGAACACACTTCAGCTCTACCGGCCCGGCACCCGCCGGGATGAGATGGAAACGCTCGGCCTCAGCCTGCTGACCAGCACATTCGCGGATTCGCACGCAATCGTCATTACCGGCTTCGTCATCGTCTTCGGCGGCGTGCTGGCAGCGGTCGCGAGCTGGATGGGCCTTTGGCGGGATCCGGAGAAGAAGCAGTAATGAGGCGCTTTACCCGTCCAATCGGCATTGCATTGGGCCTTGCGGCTCTGCTTCTCTCCGATGCCAGGGCGGAACCCGTATCGGTCCGCTCGCGCAATGGCGAGATCGGGCAGGCCTGGCTGTTCGGCTCGGCAGGCATCAATCCCGGCGAGTGCTGGCTCGCCGTTCCCGCCCATGTTGTCGCCTCGCCGGAAACCAAGGAGTTGCAGCCGTTCTTCTTCACCGATCGGAATGCGGTGGGCGGAGAAAGCGTACGACCGGTCTCCGGCGCCATCGATGCTCCAAAGACGCCCATGGAGGAGCGCGCCGCCGACCTCGCCTTCGCCCGCGTCGCAAGCGGACGCAAGGACGGCGCCTGTCTGTCCCGGCTCGGCCCGCCGACATTCGTCTACAACAACCTGCTCGCTTCGGCTCCGCGCATGAATGTCTTCAGCATGCTGAGGACCAGCTACGGCAATTTCGAGGTCGCCCTGAAGCGCGGCGGCGTCGACGAGTATGGCGGTGCCATCCTGCAGTTCCAGGTGCCGGATGCATCCGACAAGGGCTTTCTCCAAAAGGGGCTGAGCGGGGCGATCGTGATGAGCGAGCGTTCGGGAAGTCCGGTACCTTTCGCGATGATCACGCGGGTACCGGCCGACCAGTCCGGGGTCATGGCGATACGCTTCGACTACATCCGCGAGCGGTTTGCAGCCATCGACAGCAACGACTCCGCCAAGCGGCGCGGTAGCCGCGCCGCAGCGGATGGCGTGCCCTATACCGTGCTTGGTTACGTCGCCCTGCTTCTCAAGGGCAGCGACGGCCCCTCCGCTCTCCAGTCCGGGTCCGGCTGTTTTCGGGCCGCGGCAGATGGCGGACGCGGCGACGTCGAACTGACGATCGAACTCGCCGACACGCTCGACCGGGTCGAGACGATAGAGTTCCAACACCAGGGGAACTGCACGGGCGGCATGAGAACCTTCTGGGTCGAGGAGCGACGGCCGGGAGACAGCGCCTGGAACTATGTCGGCAAATGCCAGACCGGCAGCGCCGGAGCATCGCCCTGCCGCGTCAACCTCAACGGGCCTCGGCAGCTTCGCCTGCGAATCGAGGCGAAGGAACCGGTGAACCTGTCCGGCCTGAAGCTTCGCTGACCTCCGCGCGTCAAAGCAGCTTGGCGGACACCGCGAAAGGCCAGGCGTCGGCGCATTGGAACGTTCCGGCAAGTTCGGAACCGGCCTTCAACTGGATGTTGAGCGAACACTCCCCCTGCGGCAGGTTGGCTCGTCCGAGCCAGTTCAGGCGGGAGCCGACAATGGTCGTCTTTCCCTTGTAATTGTTGTTTCGGTCATTGAGGCCCACCATCGGATACCAGACTGAATTGCTCGTACCCGGTTCGGCTCCGTCGATCTCGAAGACCAGGCCGTTCTGCATCAGCTGCCAGCTGCGCATGATGTACGAGCGCTCCAGTTCGGCCATCTTCTTCTCGTTGCCGGACGCTGCCTTGATGGCCGCCGTGAGCTGGGGCGGGATCTCCACCGAGAAGCGGATCTGCGGCAGGGTCGCCACGGCGGTGCGCAGTCCGAGATTGCGGATATCGGCATTGTCGCTGTCGAGCGCGAGGCGGGTACAGATGCGCTGGATGGCAGCGTCACCCCCGGCGACCGCCTTCTCTACATAGGCAAGCCGCAGGTCCGGATCCGGATCGTTACATTGCTCCCGCCAGGCCTTGAGCTCTCCGGCCCGATCCTGAGCATCCTGCGCCAATGCCAGCGTCGGCGCAGCCAAAACGAAAAAAATCGCCAGGCCACTGGCGCGGCGCATCCTGGAGGCACGTTTTTTCATAGCTCTTGTCCCCTCGTAGTAAGCCGTTGCTGGCCCAGATCCCCTCCCATGGTTAAATTGCAAGTCGGGCGCTTTCAATACCAACAATTGAAGCAGGTATATTACCAATACGTAATGATATAACGCTTCTGTGATGACTTGAATCACTGTTCTGCCGTACTTATCTGTCACTTGGGTCGGTGCGGGGTCGAAAATGACCCGCGCCGCTTGGCTCGCCTTCAGCATGCACAGCTAGATCAAAAAGGGAGCCGATATATAGATCGGAAAGGGGTGCTTTATGGCCCGCAATACTCTGCCTTCCATTACCGCCGGTGAAGCCGGCCTCAACCGCTATCTCGACGAAATCCGCAAGTTTCCCATGCTGGAACCGCAGCAGGAATACATGCTGGCGAAACGGTATGCCGAACATGCCGACCGGGATGCGGCCCACAAGCTGGTCACCAGCCATCTGCGTCTCGTGGCGAAGATCGCCATGGGTTATCGCGGTTATGGCCTGCCGATCGGCGAAGTCGTGTCCGAAGGTAACGTCGGCCTGATGCAGGCCGTCAAGAAGTTCGACCCGGAACGCGGCTTCCGTTTGGCGACCTACGCCATGTGGTGGATCAAGGCCTCGATCCAGGAATATATCCTGCGTTCGTGGTCGCTCGTGAAAATGGGCACCACCGCCAACCAGAAACGCCTGTTCTTCAACCTGCGCCGGTTGAAGGGCAAGATCCAGGCGATCGACGAAGGTGATCTGAAGCCCGACCAGGTGGCCGAAATCGCCACCAAGCTGAACGTCTCCGAGGAGGAAGTGGTTTCCATGAACCGCCGCCTTTCGGGCGACGCTTCGCTGAATGCACCGATCCGCGCCACCGAAGGCGAATCCGGCCAGTGGCAGGATTGGCTGGTGGACGACCACGAAAGCCAGGAAGCCGTGCTGATCGAGCAGGACGAGCTCGATACGCGCCGCCGCATGCTGGCCAAGGCCCTGAGCGTGCTGAACGACCGCGAACGCCGCATCTTCGAAGCCCGTCGTCTTGCCGACGATCCGGTGACCCTCGAAGAATTGTCGGCCGAGTTCGATATCAGCCGCGAACGCGTCCGCCAGATCGAAGTCCGCGCCTTCGAAAAGGTGCAGGAAGCGGTCCAGAAGGAAGCGCTCGCCCAGGCGAACGCTCTGCGCGTCGTCGACGCGTAAAGCGGGTTCAACGCCGACTATAAAACAGGGGCTGCTTCGGCGGCCCCTTTTCTTTTGGCGCATCGGCAGATGTTGAAGCCAGCGGACGGAAAATTCTCCGCGAAGCATATCGAACACCTGAGGCCGTCGCAGAATATCCCGATTCTGCGTCGCAGATATCGGCGCGGGCCCGGCTGGAAGCCGAGATTCTGCGCAATGGTCCAATGGGAAGGATATTCATGACCGATATTTCAAAGAGATTGCGTATCTGTGTGTTGTTTGGCGGGCGCTCGGCGGAGCATGACGTATCGGTGCTGTCAGCCACCAATGTCATGCATGCGCTGGATCCGGAAAAATACGATGCCGTCCCGGTCTTCGTCACGCGTGAGGGACGATGGCTGCTGAGCGCCTTCGAGAACGGTGCGCTCGCAAAGCCCACCAGCGGCACGGAACTGTGCTTCATCCCTGGAGGACGTGGCCGGGCGATTGCATCTCCCGAGCATGGTTCTCCCTACGAATTGCCGGGGATGGACATCGTCTTCCCCGTCCTGCATGGCATCCACGGCGAAGACGGTGCGATCCAGGGACTGGCCGAGGTGGCATGCGTGCCGCTCGCGGGATGCGGCATTCCCGGCTCCGCCAACGCCCTCGACAAGGACATCGCCAAGCGCCTGTTCAACGAGGCCCGCATCCCGGCGGCGCGATCGGTCACGGTTCATAAAGGCGCGGCGCCGGACTTCGAGGAACTGGAAGAGGCGCTCGGTCTTCCCCTCTTTATCAAGCCGGCTCGTCAGGGGTCCTCGGTGGGAGTCAGCAAGGTTTCGACCAGGGCGGATTATGAAGCGGCGCTTTCGGAAGGTTTCCGCCATGATCGCAAGCTTCTGGCCGAGGAATTCATTCACGGCCGTGAGATCGAATGCGCCGTTCTTGAAGATGCCCAAGGCGGGCTGTTCGTGTCCCGGACCGGCGAAATCATTCCCGCCAAGACCCACGGCTTCTACACCTATGATGCCAAATATATCGATGGTGACGGTGCGGCGCTGAAGGTGCCGGCGGAATTGCCCCAAGAGGTCGAGGATGAAATCCGCGCCATTGCCAGGAGAGCATTTCGCGCGCTCGGCTGCGACGGCATGGCGCGAGCGGACTTCTTCGTCACGCCGGACATGCGGATCCTCGTCAACGAACTCAACACGATCCCCGGTTTCACCGATATCAGCATGTATTCCAAGGTGATGGGCGCAAGCGGCGTCAGCTATCCCGAAATCATCGATCGCCTGGTCGCGCACGGCTTGGCGCGGGCAAGCCAGTCCCTCTAGGCTTCTGGTATGAGTGTCGCGAAGATCCAGATTTTCGCGACACTCCCCGGTTCACTGCCCGCTGACGGTTGCCCCGAGCGTGGCCCATTCGCGGATCGCGTCGTTGAAGGCGCGTTCGCCTTCCGGGCCCTTCTGGAGGGTCAGCAGCGCGCGGCGGCCGTTGCGATAGGCGATCGGGATGTCGATCCAGTTGCGGCTGCGCAGGAGTTCCAGATTTGTCGAGCGTGCATCCGGGAAATCGTTGAGCGCGATCATGTGGAAGTCATCGGTGATCTTGGCAGGCACCGCGATCAATGCGTTACCGCGATCCTGCTCGCTCGCCTTCATGGCGATGCGCTGCACGCTTTCGATCGCACCGCCTTCGAAATCCGGCGGCACGGCGAAGACGATCTCGACCAGGTGGCTCGCCGGCAGCGAAGGGTCGGTATTGCGCTTGAAGGTCATCAGCGCCGTCAGGCCCCTGCCCGGCACGTTGATACGTCCCTGTACGACCGGTTCCTGCCGACCGTTGGCACCTGCCTCGCGCTGCAGCGACCAGGAGACCGAGCCGTCGATGGCCGTCGGCGCCGTCTGGCCGATCCGCTCCTCATAAAGGAACATCTTTTCGCCTGCGACCGCCGGAGCATTCGCGGGGGCTGCCGAGGGCGGGTTGGCCGGCGGCGTGGCGGCATTCGGCGCCGGCACCGCCGGTGGCGTCTGAGCCGGGGCAGCGTTGGCGCTGCCGTTCGGAGCGCGGGGGGCTGCAGCCGGTGCGCCCGGAGCGGTCGCCGGAGGATTGGCGGGCGGAGCGTTGAGCTGCGCTACCGACTGGCCTTCCGCATTCTGCGCCAGGCCGGCGGTAACGCCCGGCCCCTCGTCGACCTCGCGGCCATCGGCCATCAGCCGCTGCGTGAATTTGGTTCCGGCCGTCGATCCGTCCGCCGTTCGCGGTGCCGCAGGCGTATTGGCAGCACCGTTCTGTGGCGGTGTCGAAGGGTTGGAAGGCGTCGAAGGGGTAGGGTTGGGCTGCGGTGTCGCGGGTGCGGGCGCCGGTGTCTGCTGCGCGCTCTGGCTTCCGGGCAGGCTCGACTGGATCAGGCCGTCGACCATGTCGTTCAGCGAGTCGCGGTTCAGCCAGATCGCGTAACCGCCGCCGCCGACAAGTGCCAGACCGACGATCGCCAGCACGATCCCGGCATAGTTGCGCTTGCGCACGGGAGTGACCCGATAGGGCCTCGCCGGCGCATGCATCAGATCGTCCGCATCGGCATCGGTGTGCAGCGGGCTGTGCGCACCACCGCCTGAAGAGGACGGAGCATCCTTGTTGAAGCCGATCAGTTCCTCGAGATCACCCCATGGATCGCTGTCGGCCGGCTTCGCCGGCGCGGCGGTGACCTTCTTGGACTGTTGCTGATCGAGATATTCGGCGAAGGGATCGATACCGGCAGCCGTTGCCACCCCTGCCGCTGCGCCGGATTGCTCGGCGAGCTCAGGGAGATCGGCGACCGGCGGCATGCGGACCGAATCGGCCGACACATGGGTCTCCGGATCGAAATGAGCTTCGGCCGGAGCTGCGGTTCCGCCGTGCCCGTGATCGATCGGCACGACAGGACCGGCCGTGATCAGTTCCGGCACATCGTTCCATGCAGCGGCAGCAACCGTCTCCTGGCTCGACATCGGAGGCTCGGCCGGAGCCGGCACCTCCCAGCCCCAATCCTCGTCTGCCGGCTTGGCCGGTTCCGGCGCCTGATAAGCTTGGGCAGGCTGCTCGACCTCCATCCGGTCCTCGACCGGATGCGGATCTTCAAACGGATCTGGTTCGCTGTGCCGCCATGCCTCCACGAACTCCGGAGCGTCCTGCTGAACAGTCTGCTCGCCGCGTGTCGGATAGGGGAAATCGTCGTCGGTCGATTCGCTCTCGGCAGTATCGACCGGCTCGGCAGCAGCATTGACCGGTTCCGCTACGACCGGCTCCGAGGCCGGCAGGGGTGCGGCTGTCGGGAATTCGATCGTGCTCTCGTCGAAAGCCTGCGAAGGCTCGGGCACCTGTTCGGAATGATCGTAGGGGGCCGGCTCGACGGGTGGCTCTTCCGACGGCACGTCGTCCCGCCAGTCGCCATATTGCTGGGCGGGTTCCGGCTGATGGGCGGGTTCCGGCTGATCGGAAACCGCCGTTACCTCTTCCTCCTCGTGGAGTACGGCTGGCTCGGAGACCGGAGGCTCCACGTCGGCAGGTTCCTGCGCGACCGGCTCCGGCTCGGCGGGTTCGGCATGGGCGACGGCCGGTACCGGCTCTTCATAACCGTCTTCGTAAAACACGGGCCGTTCCACGCGAACGGCGGGGGCTGATTCGGATGCGGCCGGCGCCTCGGCGGGCTCATGTGCTTCCGGCGCCTGAGCCGGTTCGGCAGCGCGCTGCTGATCGTCCTCGTATTCCGAGACCCGCTCGGCCGGAGCAGCCTCATCGCCCGTCTGGGCATCGGCGGCGCTTGCGCCGTCGGCTATGGGTTCCAATGCTTCGGCATGTTCGCTCTCGACGTCGACGATGGCGGCTTCGAGCTTGTCGAGCTGCCGCCGCAGCATGTCTTCAGGCGGACGCGGCTTCATGTTCTCGAGTTGCCGCTGCACGGCGCCACGAGCCTTGTCATAAACCTTCGCGCGCATCTCCGGCGTGTTGTTCGCCAGACCGTCAACGGCGCGGCGGATCACCGCTACAAAATCAGCCATCAGCACTTTCTCATGTAAGCCGGCCCGAAGGCCGGCCGAATGGTAATCAATTCTTGACTTTAATCTTCAAACGGGTCGGTCACAAGTATGGTGTCGTCCCGCTCCGGGCTGGTGGAAAGTAGTGCAACCGGGGCGCCGATCAATTCCTCGACCTGGCGGACGTATTTGATCGCTTGGGCCGGCAGGTCCGCCCAGGAGCGAGCTCCTACCGTCGATTCCTTCCAGCCTTCGAGGGTAACATAGACCGGCTCTACACGAGCCTGGGCACCCTGGCTTGCAGGAAGATGATCGATCTGCTGGCCGTCGAGCATATAGCCGACGCAGATCTTCAACTCGTCGAGGCCGTCGAGCACGTCGAGCTTGGTGAGTGCGATGCCGGTAATGCCGTTGGTCGCGACCGACTGGCGTACCAGCGCTGCGTCGAACCAGCCGCAACGGCGCTTGCGGCCCGTGACCGTGCCGAATTCATGGCCCTTCTCGCCGAGGAACTGGCCGATCTCGTCCTTGAGCTCGGTCGGGAACGGGCCCTCGCCGACACGAGTCGTATAGGCCTTGGTGATGCCGAGAATATAGCCGAGTGCGCCCGGCCCCATGCCCGAGCCGGCAGACGCCTGGCCGGCGACCGTGTTGGACGAGGTGACGAACGGATAGGTGCCATGGTCGATATCGAGCAGGGACCCTTGCGCGCCTTCGAACAGGATGCGAGCGCCCTTGCGGCGCTGCTTGTCGAGCAGTTCCCAGACGGTTTCGCGGAAGGGCAGCACACGGTCGGCGATCGAGGTGAGTTCCTGCATGATCGCCTCGTGGGAGACTTCCTTCTCTCCGAGACCACGGCGCAGTGCGTTGTGATGGGTGAGGATGCGGTCGACCTTGCCCGGCAGCGTTTCCAGGTCGGCAAGGTCCATGACGCGGATCGCGCGGCGACCGACCTTGTCCTCATAGGCCGGGCCGATGCCACGGCGGGTGGTGCCGATCTTGGTGCCGCTGTTGGAGGCGGCATCCTCGCGCATGCCGTCGAGTTCGCGGTGCAGCGAGAGAATCAGTGTGGCGTTATCGGCGACGCGCAGGTTCTCGGGCGTGACCTTCACGCCCTGCGCGCCGAGTTTTTCGATTTCGGCCAGCAGCGCATGCGGATCCAGCACGACACCGTTGCCGATCACCGCGATCTTGCCGGGACGGACGATGCCCGAGGGCAGCAGCGACAGCTTATAGCTGACGCCGTCGATGACGAGCGTATGGCCCGCATTGTGACCGCCCTGGAAACGCACCACGATATCGGCACGTTCGGAAAGCCAATCGACAATCTTGCCCTTGCCTTCGTCACCCCATTGCGAACCAACCACGACTACGTTCGTCATCTGTGTTTCCTGTATTGCGGGCAAAGCCCCACGCGACCACACGCACACCTTCCGTAGATCAATATTGATATACGGTCGATGCGCCAGTTTGATTTTACATGCACTGCCTTTGGCGGAGAGAACTCGTTCAAGGGCATTGCAAACGGCCGCATCTATAAAGCCTCGGCCGATGGAAAGCGACCTGTTTGTCACTTAGGCGTGGTTTTTACGTGACAAAAGCGTGGATCGCACGCTATTTCCCGCCCGCCATCCCTGAAATCGCCGCCATTTTCCGGCGCCGGAGATCATCTTGCATAAAAAGGCCTATCTTTCGCTCATCATTGCAACCCTGGCCTGGGGCGGCAATGCGGTAGCGGGCAAGCTCGCCGTCGGGCATGTCAGCCCGATGATGCTGACCTTCTGGCGCTGGTTCTTCGCCGTCGCCATCATCTTCGCCATCTCCCTGCCCCAGCTCATCAAGGACTGGCCGGTCGTCAGGAAGAACCTGCCGATTCTCCTCTTCCTCGGCGTCGTCGGTTATGTCGTCTTCAACGCCGCGCTCTATACCGCCGTCAACTACACGACGGCGATCAACGTGACGGTCGAGCAGGCAGTCATTCCGATGCTGATCTTCGTCATCAACTTCGCCCTGTTCCGGATGAAGGTCTCCTGGGCGCAGATCCTTGGCTTCACCCTGACGCTTCTCGGCGGCGTCCTCACCGCCGTCCACGGCGACTTGAGCGCGCTGGTGACGCTGACCGTCAATTCCGGCGATGCGATCATGATGATCGCGATCGTCGCCTATGCGATCTATACGGTGGCGCTCAGATGGCGCCCGAAGGTCAATTGGCGCACACTGATGGCGGTCCCCGCCTTCTTCGCGATGATCTTCTCCCTGCCCCTGGCCTTCTGGGAATATTCGATCGACCGCCTGATCTGGCCCGACACGGAAGGCTGGATCGTGGTGCTCTATACGGCGGTCTTCGCCTCGCTGATCGCCCAGGTGCTCTACATCAAGGGGGTCGAGGAGATCGGCGCCAACCGGGCCGGGCTGTTCATCAATCTCGTGCCGGTGTTCGGCACGCTGCTCTCGGTCGCCATCATCGGCGAAAGCCTGCAGCTCTTCCATGTCGTCGCGCTGGCACTGGCACTCGGCGGCATCGCCATCGCCGAATGGGGAAAACCCCATATGGACCGGTAGTCCTGCTGAAAACGAAAACCGCCGGCCCCTGCAAACGGGCCGGCGGTTTTCAGATCATCGACCGGTGATTCCCGCCGCCTGCAGAGGCATTTGGGGAGCCGGCTGGTCCGGAAGTGCTCCTCAGCTGGCCATCGCCAGTCGTCCGGGGGCGAACGAGCGCTGATCGCGCACGCTGTTTCGGCTCACTTCGAAGCGCGCCAGCAGTTCGGAAAGACGGCTGCTTTCCTGCGCCAGAGAGGCGCCGGCCGCATTCATCTCCTCGACCATGGCGGCATTCTGCTGGGTCATCTGGTCCATGTGGTTCACGGACGTGTTGATTTCCGAGAGACCCACTGCCTGCTCGTTTGCAGCGATGGCGATCGCCTCCATATGCTGGTTGACCGCCGCGACAAGCTTGGCGATCTCCTTGAGACCGTCGCCGGTATCATTGACGAGAACCACGCCCTGGTTGACGGCGGCTTCGGAATTGCCGATCAGCGTCTTGATCTCCTTGGCGGCCTTCGCCGAGCGCTGTGCCAGCTCGCGGACTTCCTGGGCAACGACGGCAAATCCCTTGCCAGCCTCGCCTGCGCGGGCGGCTTCGACGCCTGCATTGAGGGCCAGCAGGTTGGTCTGGAACGCGATCTCGTCGATGACGCCGATGATCTGACTGATCTGGTTCGAGGCCATCTCGATCTTCTGCATCGCATTGACCGCATTGGAAACGACGGTGCTGGAGTTTTGCGCGCGGGAGCTCGCATCGCGGACGATTTCCCGTGCCTCGCTCGCCCTTTCCGAGGTCTGCTTCACATTGGTGGTCACTTCTTCAAGCGCCGCGGCCGTCTCTTCCAGCGATGCGGCCTGCTGTTCCGTGCGCTTCGAAAGCTGGTCGGAAGCGGTCGAGATTTCGTCGCTGCCGCTGCGAACGCTCTGGGCGGTCCGGTTCACGCCTTCGAGCGCGGTGCGCAACTGGCGGACCGAACTGTTGAAGTCGTGACGCAGGGTTTCGAACTGCTCGGAAAATTCCTTGTCGATCTCACACAGCAGATCGCCGGCAGCAAGGCGCTTCAGACCCTGCGCAAGTTCCGACGTGGCCTGGGTCAACCGCTCCTCGGCTTCGGACTCTGCCCGGCGCTGGAATTCGATGCGTTCGGCCTCGGCCGCCTTGCGGGAGTGTTCGGCATCCGCCTCGAGCTGGCGGTTCTGCTGCGCAGCCTCGCGGAAGATTTCCACCGCGCGCGCCATGTCGCCGATCTCGTCAGTGCGGGCAGCACCCGGGATCTCGACGGAAAGGTCGCCGCCTGCGAGCGTGCGCATCACACCCGTCAACCGGCCGATCGGATTGGCGATCCGCACGATGACCGTGTAGATGCCGAGAAGCGAAAGCGTAAAAGCAAGAACGGTCGCAACACTGTAGATGATGATGGATTGTTTTGCGGAAGCAGCCTCTTCTGCCGTCAGCCTCGTCATCTCGTTGAGCGAGGCGGAGGCCATATCGGCGATCGAAGACTGTGCCGGCGCGGCGGGCTTGCGCCAGTCGTCAACCGCCATGTCGAAGGGTTTGCCGGCTTGGAATGCCTTGAGGGCAGCATTGCGCTGCTCGGCATACGGCCCGGCGAAATAGGTCGCTTGCGCTGTCCGGTGGAGCGCCTTGATCTTTTCCGGGGTCGTCTCCGCGTTGGAAAGCTGGGTGATGACATCCCATGCCGTTGCCACACGCGCATCCTGAACGGCAATTTCCGTCAGCTTGTCCGCCGCAAGCGGCTGTTTGGCGATCAGGGCATTGACGAAGGTGGAGTTTGCGGTGCCGAGTTGCGTGCGCGCCGTCCAGGCAAGGGAGCGTATCTGGGTGAACATGATCATCCCGGGCCCGCGCGCATTGATGGTGGCCTCGGCCTGATTGGCGGCCTTTTCGAGATCGGCCAGCATCGTATCGGCAAGTCCGAGCACGGCTTTGCCGAGCGCCGGATCGCGGTCCTTGACCGCCTGCGTGAGCGCGGTGTCGACATTTGGACGATAACCCGCCCACTGCGTGTAGGCGTTGAGAACCGGAGATATTGCATTGCGCAGGCTCGCCGATTCGATTTCGGCCGTCAGGGTCTTCACCTCCGAGAAGGCTTTATCCATCGACTGCCGGCCGGTATCCATGTTCTTGCGGCTGGATGCGATCTCGGCAGGTTCCAGCTTGATCGCCGAGGATATGCCGCCGCGCTCGCCGCGCAGCCCGATCAGCGCATTGAACAGCGCTTCGTCAAGCTGTGCCAGTTCCGAGAGCTGGGTGGAATTTTGGTAGCGGCCGATTTCCTGAGACAGCATTCTGCCCATCAGGCCCAGTATGCCCAAGCTAAGAACAACAAACGCCAGTATCAAAGTATGCTTGATTGAAATCCGCACCTGCATCACTCCTTATTTAATACACTCGCCGCTGGGTTTGCGGGCAATCAGCAATTCGGATAATTGCTGAACCACCCGGCAGCGTCTCCCGACCTGGACGGGAGAGATAATACAACCTCGTATAAAACATTAAATATTCGATTAAATACAAGGCGTTCCGGAAGCCTGTGGAATCGTTTCCGCAACTTAGGCATCACATTCACCGAATCGCGAAAACCCGCCTCCCCGTATGAGGGAGACGGGCCGGTCCGTCGTGCTGCAACGGACGGGAGCGAGGAGAGCCGCTCCAGATCAGATAAGATGACAGGTTGGAATGATCATACCTCACCCGGCGGTGGGGCGCCGCACCTGATCGCGGGACACGTCGATCATGGCGCCGCCATGGCCGAGGATCATCTCGCCGCGGCCGGTCGCAATCGCCAGCACCCGTTCGATGCGGCCTTCGTCGCCGATCGCGTATTCGATCCGCAGAACCTCCGGCGGCCAGCCGAGCGAAATCAGGTGATCGCGCTTGAGGTCGGCGCAATCGAGGCAGGCATTGGCGCGCATCTTGGCCAAAGGTACGCCGGCGACCGTATCGAAATAACCGTCGAGCTCGGAGATGGCGCTATTCACCGCGGAATTGACCCGCTGCAATTCGCGCCGCTTGGAAAATGTCAGCGCCGTATCACCCTTGACGCCGTCTTGGCGCTCGAGCGCCGTGCGTTCGGTCAATATGCCCGCAAAACCAGTGACGCCGGCTGCACGTGATTCCTTGCCGACAATCAGCGCCGTCAGGACAACGGCGGAAATGATGAGCTTCTTGATCATGGCTGCACCCTTCTCTTCAGACGGCTTGGATGCCGTTTCTTGGATGAGTTCACCCTAGCCCTCGGGTTCTTCGGGGCGCTTAAGCCGATAGCTGCAATTTTAGTGAAATCGGCTTTTTTCCCGACTTGATACAGAAGGTTCGAAAAAGCGTGCTCAAAAAGGCAGCGGAGCAGGCGGAAATTGATGCTTTTCGAGATGTGCCCGATCTCCTACCCCTCAAAAACGAGATGCAGAAAGGCAGGACAGCATGGGCAAGCCATTTTACTGGAACGAACTCAATACACTCGATTTCGCCGGCCTTTCGCCCGAAAAGACCATCGCCATCCTGCCGATCGCCTCGACCGAACAGCACGGCCCCCATCTGCCGATCGCAACCGATGTGGCAATCGCCAACGGCATGCTGGCGGAATTGAAGGCGCAGCGCCCCGACGATCTCGATTTCCTCGTTCTCCCAACCCAAGAGATCGGCAAGGCGAACGAACATGTCTACGGCCCCGGCTCGCTGTCCTTCGGCCCGGAGATCCTGATCCCCGCCTGGACCGCGATCGGCGCCAAGGTGGCGGAAGCCGGGGTGAAGAAGCTCGTCTTCGTCAACTCGCATGGCGGCAACGTCGATATCATGAGCATCGTCGGCCGGGAGCTGCGCGTCCGCCACAAGATGGCGGTGATCGGCACGCAATGGGGACGCTTCGGCCACCCGCCGGGCCTGATCAGCGAGCACGAGCAGAAATACGGTATCCATGGCGGCGAAGTCGAAACCTCGCTGATGCTGCATTTCCGCCCCGAACTGGTGCGGATGGAGAACGCACAGAACTTCGTCTCCAAGGCGGAAAGCCGCTCGAAATACATGCAGCCGGCCCCGCCGCACGTGCTGTCCTGGGTGGCGCACGACCTGAACCCCAACGGCGTCGTCGGCGACGCCTCCAAGGGCACCGCGGAAAAGGGCGCGCTCATCTGCCGCCATCAGGTTGCGGGCTTCATCGAGATGCTGCGGGAATTCCAGACATTCCCCCTCGACGAACTGTATTCCCGCTAACCTTCGTCGCGTTGCGCGTCCCGGCCATGCGGCTGGGGCGGCAGGTGGCCCTTGGCTTGCAATTCGGCCACCATCGCCGCAAGTTCCGACAGCAGGAACTCCACGAACAGGCTGGTCGCCGTATCGAGCGTCGTCCGCGCGCGGGCGAAAAGCTTCATTGGCTGGTGACGCGCATGCGGATTGGCGATCGGCCGGAAGATCAGCTCGCCGCGGCGGCATTCCGACAGCACGTCGAGCGGATTGAGCAGCGTCAGGCCGGTGCCCGCCTTGACCAGCTTCTTCAGCATTTCCGAGGCGTTGCTTTCCACCAGCGGCTCGACCGCGACCGACAGCGGCGATAGCGCCAGATTGATGATGTTGCGCAGGCTGGTGCCCGATTGGGCAAGTACCAGCGGCTCCTGCACGACATCCGCAAGGTCGACCGGCCCCTCTTCCGCCGCCAGCCGATGCCCTGGCGGCATCACGACCCCGATCGGTATGTCGAAGTTGGCGAGCGTGCGGATGCCGGGCGTCGCGGGGATGTTGAAGCCGAGCCCGAAATCCACCTCCCCCGTGATCACCGGCTGCATCGTGTTCGACGGCCCGTCGTTGCGCAGGAGAACCCGCACGCGCGGATGCTGCGCGACGAAGCGGGCTATGATCTCGGGAAGCGGCCCAGCGGCAAGCCCCACGGTCGAAACCAAGGTCACCTTGCCGGCCTGCGGCATCTTGAGGCCGCGGATGCGCGCTTCCATCCGCTCGTAGGTTTTCAGCACCTCCCGGATATGTTCGATGCAGAGCTCGCCCGCTGCCGTCAGCTTCAGCCCGCGCGGCATCCGCTCGAAAAGCGGCGCCCCGAACTCTTCTTCCAGGGCCAGAATCTGCCGGTTGATCGCCGAAGACGCGACGTTCAGCCGGGCTGCCGCCTTGCGGATCGATCCGCACCGGGCGATTTCGTCGATATATTGAAGTTTTCGCGAGTGCAGCATTTTCTTCGAAGCCCCTCATTGCATGTTTTTTGATCACGCACCACAATTTAGCAGATTAAAATTAGAGCGCTGCCCTAAAGGCATCAATGTGAACGAATTTTGATGCTTTTCAAAGAGCAACGCAACCGTACAAATGTCCATCATAAGCTGCTCTCACGATGCCGCACGGTTTAACAGGGGAACAAAGCAACATGTCCAAATCCTTGATGATGAAGAGTTTTTTTGCTGCCGTCGGCCTTTCGGCGGTGGCGCTGGCCGCTCAGCCGGCCGCGGCTCTCGATGAAGTCTCCTATGGCACCAACTGGCTTGCCCAGGCTGAGCACGGCGGCTTCTACCAGGCCGTCGCCGACGGCACCTATGAAAAGCGTGGCCTGAAGGTGAAGATCGTGCAGGGCGGGCCGAATGCCGCCAACCGTGCACTCCTGATCGCCGGCAAGGTCGATTTCTACATGGGCGGCCCGCTCGGCGACATGGATGCCGTCAAGCAGGGCATCCCGCTGGTCAGCGTCGCTTCGATCTTCCAGAAGGACCCGCAGGTCCTGCTCGCCCATCCCGACGCGGGCGTCGAAAAGTTCGAGGACCTCGCCAAGATGAAGACCATCTTCATGGGCAAGGAAGGCTACACCACCTATTTCGAATGGATGAAGAAGAACTTCAAAGGCTTCAAGGACGAACAGTTCAAGCCCTACACGTTCAACCCAGCCCCCTTCATCGCCGACAAGGCCTCCGCGCAGCAGGGTTACCTGACCTCCGAACCCTACGAGATCGCCAAGCAGGCCGGCTGGACGCCGAAAGTCTTCCTGATCGCCGATGCCGGTTACGGCCCCTATTCGACGATGATCACCACCACGCAGACGATGATCGACAAGAAGTCCGACGTCGTGCAGCGCTTCGTCGATGCCTCGATCGAGGGCTGGTACACTTACCTCTATGGTGACAACAAGGCCGCCAACGATCTGATCAAGAAGGACAATCCGGAAATGACGGATGGCCAGATCGCCTATTCCATCGCCAAGATGAAGGAATACGGGATCGTCATGTCGGGCGACGCCGAGACCAAGGGCATCGGCTGCATCACCGACGAGCGCTACAAGAAGTTCTTCGAGTCCATGGTATCGATCGGTGTCCAGCCGGCCAGCCTCGATTACAAGAAGGCCTATTCGACAAAGTTCGTCTGCAAGGGCGTCGGCATGGCGCTGAAGAAGTAGTCTCGGAAGAGCGCAATGGTTCATTCCCTCTTTGCTGTGCCTGTCACGGGAAAGAGGGAATTGCCGCCCTGTCCCGACTAAGTTCAAGGCCCGCAATGAGCATGTCCCAAGCCCCGCTGATACCCGCCCCCGGGGAGACACGCAGACGCCCGCTGGTCGTCATGCGCTCCGTCTCGAAAACGTTCTCCAGCGGCACGCTGGCGCTCTCCGACATGTCGCTGACGGTCGAGGGGGGTGAGTTTGTCAGTCTGCTCGGTCCTTCCGGCTGCGGCAAATCGACGGCACTGCGCATCATTGCAGGTCTCGGCGACGTCTCGACCGGCACGATCGACTGGCCGAGTTCGCGTATCAACTCCAAAGGCCTGCCGGAAGGCGACATTTCCTTCGTCTTCCAGGAGCCGACCCTGATGCCTTGGCAGACGGTGTTCGGAAACGTCTATCTGCCGCTGAAACTGCGCGGCGTCTCCAAATCGGCGGCCCGTGACGAAATCATGAAGACGCTGGCGACCGTCGGCCTCCAGGACTTCGCAGACGCCTATCCGCGCGAACTTTCAGGCGGCATGAAGATGCGCGTCTCGATCGCCCGTGCGCTGGTCACCAAGCCGAAGCTGCTCTTGATGGACGAGCCCTTCGCGGCGCTCGACGAAATCACCCGTCAGAAACTCAACGACGACGTGCTGCGTCTGTGGCGCGAGACCGGCATCACGGTGATTTTCGTGACCCATTCCGTTTTCGAATCCGCTTACCTCTCCAACCGCATCGTGGTCATGAAGGCACGCCCCGGCCGGGTCCATGCGGATTTCCCGTTGGTGACGAGCCTCGAGCGCGATGCCCGTTACCGCACCTCGGAAGAATACCGCCAGGCCTGCGAAAAGGTCTCGACCATGCTTATCGAAGCAATCGGCGGGGAGGAACATTGATGGCCGACACCGATACCGCCCTCGTGCCGCCGAAGCCGGGCTTCCTTAGCCGCAACCGCGATACGCTGCTGCGCACCCTCGTCCCGATCTGCGTGGTGGTCTGCCTCGTCCTCCTCTGGCAGTTCATCATCACCGTCAACAGCATCCCTCAATACATCCTGCCGGGGCCGCTGGCGGTCGCGAGCTCGCTCTACAACGACTGGGGCACGCTCTCGCCCGCTCTCTGGGTGACGACGCAGATCACCATGCAGGCGCTCGCACTGGCGCTGATCGGCGGCGTCGGCATCGCCGTCTTTCTGATCCAGTCGAAATGGATCGAGACCGCCTTCTATCCGATCACGGTCATTCTGCAGGTAACGCCGATCGTGGCGATCGCGCCGCTGATCCTGATCTATGCGCCGACCACCCAGGTGGCGCTCTTGATCTGCGCCTTCCTCGTCGCCTTCTTCCCGATCCTGTCGAACATGGTCCAGGGCCTGAAGAGTGTCGATCACAACCTGCTCAACCTTTTCGATCTCTACGGCGCCTCCCGCTGGCAGACGCTGCTCTACCTGAAACTCCCCTCCTCGCTCCCCTATTTCATGACGGGCCTGAGGATCGGCGGCGGCCTGGCACTGATCGCGGCCGTTGTTGCGGAATTCGCGGCAGGCTCGGCGGGCGCAGGTTCCGGCCTTGCCTTCCGGCTGCTCGAATCCCAGTATCGCCTCAACATTCCGCGCCTGTTCGCGGCATTGATCCTGCTCTCCTTGCTCGGCGTGGTGATTTTTGCGATCACCTCCTTCATCTCGTGGTTTTTCCTGCATCGCTGGCATGAAAGCAGCCTGAAAAGAGAAAACTGATGACTGCCTTCATGACGCTCCCCGACGCCCGCCGTTTCGCGCTCACCAATGCGACGCTGCCGGCCGTTCTCGTCAAAGGTCCGCCGGCTGCCGCGAAGGACGGCCTCATGGAGGCTGATCTCGTCATCGCGGACGGAAAGATCGAGGCAATCCTGCCGAAAGGCTCGGCGCCCGCCGATCTGACGATTGCGGATATGCGCGGCGGCATGATCTGGCCCTGTTTCGCGGACATGCATACGCATCTCGACAAGGGGCATTTCTGGGACCGCCGCCCCAACCCGGACGGCACGTTCGAGGGCGCGCTGATGAACGTGCGCGAGGATCGGATCGCCAACTGGTCGGCTGAGGACATTCGCGCCCGCTTCGAGTTTTCGCTGAAAAGCGCCTATGCCTACGGCACGAAACTGATCCGCACCCATCTCGACAGCATTCCGCCGCAGCCGGACATCTCCTTCCCGCTCTTCGACGAGCTCCGCTCGGAATGGAAGGACCGTATCGCGCTCCAGGCGGTCGCCCTGCTGCCGCTCGAATGCGTGCTCGACGAAGGCGTTTTCGGCGGCATCGTTGCGACGACGAAGCGTTATGGCGGGCTGCTGGGCGGCGCCACCCGCATCCTGCCGGATTTCGAGCGTATCCTCGACACCCTCTTCAAGGCGGCCGCCGACAACGGCCTCGATATCGACCTGCATGTCGACGAGACGGAAGACAAGCAGGTCCTCACCCTGGAACAGATCGCCGAGGCGAAAATCCGCAACCGCTTCGAAGGTTCGGTCACCGTCGGCCATTGCTGCTCGCTGGCAAGACAGGACGACGAGACCGCAAGGCGCGTCATCGACAAGGTCGCCCAGGCTGAAATCTCGGTAGTCTCCCTGCCGATGTGCAACATGTACCTTCAGGACCGCCATGCCGGTCGCACCCCCCGCTGGCGCGGCGTGACGCTGTTCCACGAACTGACAGCCGCCGGCGTGAAAACCGCCGTCTCCTCCGACAATACCCGCGATCCGTTCTACGCCTATGGCGACATGGATCCAGTCGAGGTTTTCCGCGAGGCGGTCCGCATCCTGCATCTCGATCACCCCCTCGATACCTCCGCCCGCGTCGTCACCTCGACGCCCGCCGAAATCCTTGGCCGGCCGGATATCGGCGTCATCGCCGAAGGTGGTCCCGCCGACCTCGTGCTCTTCAGCGCGCGCCGCTGGAGTGAATTCCTTTCCCGTCCGCAGGCCGACCGCATCGTGATGCGGAATGGCATGGGCATCGACCGTCGCCTGCCGGATTACCGTGACCTGGACCCGATTTTGGACAAGTGAACATGCCGGATTACGCACAGATCAAGAAAGAACTCGAGGGCCTCGCAATCGAGGACAATCCGGCGCTGGTGCGCCAGAAGAGCCGCGATTTCTACTGGTACTCGCCGATCCTGAAGGAAGAGCTCGAGAGCGTCACCGCCGATCTCGTCGTCTCGCCGAAAAGCGAGGAAGAGGTGATCCGGGTGCTGAAGGTCGCCTATGCCCATGGCGTACCGGTCACCCCGCGCGGCGCCGGCACCGGCAATTACGGCCAGGCCATGCCGCTCTCCGGCGGCATCGTGCTCAACCTCATCAACATGAACAAGGTCAAGGAAATCCATCCGGGCCGCGTCATCGCCGAACCAGGCATCGTGATTGCCGAACTCGACCGCCAGACCAAGGCCCATTCCGGCCAGGAACTGCGCTTCCACCCCTCCACCGCCCAGACGGCGACGATCGGCGGCTTCGTCGCCGGCGGTTCCGGCGGCGTCGGCTCGATCCACTGGGGCGGCCTGCGCGACCTCGGCAACATCCTGCGCCTGCGCGTCGTCACCATGGAAGCCGAGCCCCGCGTCCTCGACCTGACCGCCTGGGACCTGCAGAAGGTCACCCATGCCTATGGCACCAACGGCATCATCGTCGAAGTCGAGATGCCCCTCGCCCCGGCTTATGACTGGGTGGACGTGCTGGTGGGCTACGACGACTTCATGGATGCGGTGCGCTTCGGCGATGCGCTGGCCCACAAGAACGGCCTGCTGATCAAGGAGATCGCCCCGATCGCGGCACCCATCCCCTATGATTATTTCCCGCGCCACAAGCCCTTCCTGCGCGACCGCAACCAGTCGATCGTCGTGCTGATGGTAGCGCCGCATTCGATGGATGCCTTCACCGCCTTTGCCGAGCGCCAGAAGGGCGAAATCCTGTTCCGCTCCGACAAGGTGGAGAGCATGAAGGGCATCCCGCATGCCTATGAGCTTGCCTGGAACCACACGACCCTGCGCGCCCTGAAAGTCGATCCCGGCTTCACCTACCTGCAGGTCCAGTATCCGGGGCCGGACCATGTCGCCAAGGTCGAGAAGATGACGAAACTGTTCGGCGACGAAGTGCCGGGCCATCTGGAATTCATCAAGTTCGACGGCCGCATGCAATGCTCCGGCCTGCCGCTGGTGCGCTACACGACCAGGGAGCGGCTGGAGGAGATCATGCAGATCCACCGCGACAACGGCTGCCCGATCTTCAACCCGCACCGCTACACTCTGGAAGAAGGCGGCATGAAGCAGACGGACGTGGTCCAGCTCGCCTTCAAGAAGGAGACCGATCCCAAGGGTCTCCTCAACCCCGGCAAGATGATCGCCTGGGACAATCCCGATTTCGATTTTTCCGCCGGCAAGAACTACCTCTTTCCGGGCCTTGCCGCAGCAGGTGGCTGATGCGTGTCCTGCTCGTCCATTCGCATCCGGTCGAGGAAAGTTATGGCGCCGCCCTGCACCGGCAGGCACGCGAAAGCCTACTGAAGGCCGGGCACGAGGTGGATGACTGCAACCTTTATGCCGAAGGTTTCGATCCGGTCATGTCGCGCCATGACCGGATGACCTATCACGACTACCCGAACAACCTGTCGCTGGTGAAACCCTATGTCGACCGGCTGCAGGCGGCAGAAGGGCTGGTGATCGTCACGCCGGTCTGGAATTTCGGCTGGCCGGCCATGCTGAAGGGCTATTTCGACCGCGTCTGGCTGCCGGGCATCACCTTCGAACTGAAGGACGGCAAGCTGACGCGAAAGCTGCATATCGACAAGGTGGCGGTAGTCACCACCTACGGCGCCACTCGCTGGCGCGCCTTCCTCGCCGGCGACCCGCCGAGAAAGCTGTCGAAACGCGTGCTGCGGGTGCAGACCAACCCGGCCCGTCCGGTGACGTTTCTCGCTCATTACAACATGAACAACTGCACGCCGCAGACGCGTGCAGCGTTTCTGGACAAGGTGAAGCGCGAGATGGAGCGGTTCTAGCTCTCCGTTTCGCGGCGGCGCATCAACAGGAGAGCGTCTCCTTCCACCAAGGCGACACGGGCTTCTGCGCTCGGCACGTGATCGGCTGCTTCACCGACATCCCGCTCGGAGATGAACAGAAACCGATCCACCTCCGCCCCGGCCGCCGTCACCGTCCGATATTTTTCCCATCGCTGATGGATCCTCGCCGCAACCCGGAGCGACGGAACATTTTCCGGGCTTACGATCGAGACGATCCGCTCGAAACCGAGGCTGGCGAGACCAAAATCACGGCAGGCAGCCGCGGCCTCGGCGGCATAACCACGACCGAGCCATTCGCGCCGGAGATGATAGCCGATCTCCGGCTCCAAGCCCCTGGGCGTCTGCTGAAGGGTAAGACCGCAATCGCCGATCAGCTCGCCGGTAGCCCTCTCGACGATGCCCCAGAGACCGAAACCTTGTTCCTTGTAACTCCGGAAGGCCAGCTTTTCGAACCATGCTTCCGTTTCTTCGAAGCTCTTGGCGCGGGGATAGAAGCCCATACTCTGCACATCGCCGAAGATGCCAAACAATATCGGCAGATCGGCTTTGGTGATCTCCCTTAAGGTCAGCCTTTCCGTCTCAAGAATCTCACGCATCCTACGCTCTCGATCATCGCCATATCGCCCCGCCACTCTTTACTTGAACACGCTTTTTTGCGCTATTTTCCTCGATCGCGAATCTTCATGTTCAGGGGCAGACAGACGATGACGAACCAGGTTTCACCACTCGCCAGTATCCTGCGTCCTCTGCATCCCCGCAATCCGGACGAGCATCACCGGGTCGCGACCCCGCTCGAACTTCTGTTCGACCTCGTTTCGGTGATCGCGATCGCTTCCGCCGCGGCCGGGCTGCACCACGCGATTGCTGAAAACCATGCGGCGCAGGGGGTGATGACCTTCATCATGGCCTTCTTCGCCATCTGGTGGGCCTGGATGAACTTCACCTGGTTCTCGTCTGCCTATGACAATGACGACGTCGTCTATCGGCTGCTGACCATGGTATTGATGGGCGGCTCGCTGACGATTGCCGCCGGCATTCCGTCCCTCTTTACGGAGGCGCCGGACTTCACTCTGGTGATCTATGGATACGCCGTCATGCGCATCGCCATGATCATCCTGTGGCTGCGGGCGGCCTATCACGACCCTGGCTGCCGCCCCACCGCGCTCGGTTATGCGATCGGGATCTTCCTCGTCCAGCTTCTCTGGCTGAGCTTCCTCTTCCTGCAACCCCTTACCTTCGGCGTATCCTATATCCTCTGGGCGTTCGCCGTAGCTCTTGAACTGGCCGTGCCGGCCGTTGCCGAACGGCTGACCGCCAACACGCCCTGGCACCGCCACCACATCGTCGAACGTTACGGCCTGCTCAACATCATCGTGCTCGGCGAGACGCTGCTTGCCGGCTCCATCGCGTTGCGCCAGTTCGCCGGTGAATTCAACCTCATGCTGGTGCATACGGCGCTCTCGGCCCTGGTCATCGTCTTTTCGCTCTGGTGGGTCTATTTTGCCCGAGAGGAACAACTCGGCAGCCACCATCTGAGGCGATCGCTGCTTTGGGGTTACGGCCATTTCTTCATCTTCACTTCCGGCGCCGCGGTCGGCGCGGGTTTTGCCGTGCTCGTCGATATCATCACCCACCATTCCAAGGTTTCCATCCTGGTCGGCGATTACGCGGTGGCGATCCCGGTTGCTATCTATCTGGCGAGCCTGTGGTTCGTCCGCGACCGTTATGTCTGCATCGGCCCGGCGCGTTACACGCTCGTTTTGTTTGCCGCCCTGACGCTCGTCGCGCCGGCAATCGGGCTCGGTCTGGAAGGCATCGCCGCCGCGACCGCGCTCGGCGTCATCGTCAGAAACCTGTTTGCCGGGCGCGCTTATTTAGCGCCACCGACATCTCATCCCGACCATTAAACTTTTCCTTAAATTTTACCGGTTATTAATCTCTGGAAACCGAGAGATTAAGCGATGCGTATTGCGTTTTTCATCGCCCTCCTGACGCTGTCCCTGTCTGCCTGCGCGTCTGCGCCGAGCAGGGTCACCAATGCCTGCGCGATCTTCGAGCAGCGCGACGGGCTGTTCGACAACTGGGCGCGTGACGCCAAGAAGGCCGAGCGGGAATTCGGCGTGCCGGTACCGATCCTGATGGCGACGATCTATGTGGAATCCGGCTTCCAGCCCTATGCGCGGCCGCCGCGCACCAAGCTGCTCGGCTTCATCCCGTGGACGCGCGCCTCGACGGCCTATGGTTACGCCCAGGCTCTCGACGGCACGTGGCTGAGCTACAAGAAGGATACAGGCCGCTGGAGCGCCAGCCGCACCGACTTCGGCGATGCCGTCCATTTCGTCGGCTGGTATCACAACCAGAGCCACCTCAAGAACGGCATCCCGCTCGCCGACAGCTACAACCTCTACCTCGCCTACTACACCGGCCAGGCCGGCTACGCGCGCGGCCAGTTCGGCAACGGCGTCAAGCAGACCGCCCAGAAATCCGCCGGCATGGCCGCCAAATATGAAGCCCAGCTTAGAAGTTGCGGTTATTAAAGCGGAAATCTAACGGCTGACGACGATGCGTGTGTTCGACACTCCGTGCCGGCTGGCGAGCGAGAAGAATGTCGCTGCATTTTCAGGATGCAGGCGGATGCAGCCATGCGAGGCAGGTCGGCCGAGGCGCTTCGTCTCGAAGGTCGCATGGACGGCATAACCGCCGTTATAGAACACCGCAAAGGGCATCGGCGCGTTGTCGTATTTGCGCGAACGGTGATCCCTGGACAGCCACTTGGCCCCCCAGTTCCCGGTCGGCGTCGAATAACCCGGACGCGCGGTCGAGACCTTCCATTCGTAAACCACCACGCCGTCCTGTTCGACGGTCATGGTTTGCGACGAGAGGCTGACGCTGGCAACAAGACTTGCAGAAAAGGCAGCGGGTGCGAGAAATTGCGCACAGAAGAGCGCCATGGCTCCCATTACGATACGACGCATAGAAAACCCCCAATAAAAAACCCTGGAGCAAGAGATACCTCATTCAGCTCAAGGAATATTTAAAACCGAGGACGGTATTCGGCGTAAAATCCAAAATGCGTCCGCCATCGCCGCAACAAGACAATACGTGATCAACAAAGACTGAATATGTGCGGCCTGCCCGCAATGCGGACGACCCGAGAGAGGTATCTCTATTCGGCGTTGCTTCAAAACACCTTCGCCGCCGTCACTTCCACTTCGACCAAGAATTCGGCGCGGGTGAAGCCACCGACAACGATCAGGGTCGAGACCGGTTTCGGATCGAGCGTATAGCGGTCCCGCACCGCCATGTAGGCGGGAAAATCCTCGCGGCTGGTCACGAAGCCGGAAATGCGGATGACGTCCGCGTAGGTCATGCCCGCCTCTTCGAGGATCGCACCGATCGCCTTGAAGCAGAGTTCGGCCTGGCCTGCCACGTCCGGCGGGATCCTGTCTTCCGGCGAAATGCCGAGCTGGCCGGAGGTCACCAGCAAGCTTGCGCCCGGCGGCACAAGCAGTCCGTGATTGTAGCCGCCGAACGGCTTGCGGACGGAAGGAGGATTGAAGGTCTTAAACGCCATAACCGACGATACCCTTGATTTCGAGGAAGTCGTGGATGGCCCAGTCGGCATATTCGCGGCCGTTGCCGGATTGCTTGAAGCCGCCGAAGGGCGCGAAGAGATCCCATTCGGGATAGTTGATGAACACCGAACCGGCGCGCAACCGCGCCGCTACCTTGCGGGCATGAGCAAGGTCGCCGGACTGGACATAGGCCGCAAGCCCGTAGGGCGTGTCGTTGGCGATCTCGATTGCCTGCTCCTCGGTTTCGTAGGGGAGGATAGACAGGACCGGCCCGAAAATCTCGTCGCGGGCGATGGTCATGTCGTTGGTGACGTTTCCGAACACGGTCGGGCGGATGTAATAACCGCGGTTGAGGTTTTCCGGGCGTCCGGGGCCGCCGGTGACCAGCGTGGCACCTTCGGTGATGCCGGCCTCGATCAGCCGCTGGATCTTGTCGAACTGGATTTGGCTGACCACCGGGCCGAGATCGATGCCATCGGCCCGCGGGTCGCCTGTTTTCAGTTTCTCGGCCGCGGCGTTGGCAACTTGAAGCGCCTCGTCGTGACGCCTGGCCGGCACCAGCATGCGGGTCGGCGCATCGCAGGATTGGCCGGAATTGGCAAAGCAGGCGGTCACGCCCTCCGCCACCGCCTTTTCGAATTCTGCATCCGCCAGGATGATGTTGGGCGACTTGCCGCCAAGCTCCTGCGCCACCCGCTTCACGGTATCGGCGGCGGTCTTGGCGACGATCACCCCGGCGCGGGTCGAGCCGGTGAAGGACACCATGTCGACATCCGGATGCCCGGCCATCACTTGGCCCACATCCGGCCCGGTGCCGTTGACGAGGTTGAAGACGCCCTTCGGCGTGCCGGCCGCCTCCATCACTTCCGCAAAGATGATGCCGCTGATCGGCGCAATCTCGGAGGGTTTCAAGACCATTGTGCAGCCGGCGGCGATCGCCGGTGCCACCTTGCAGACGATCTGGTTGAGCGGCCAGTTCCACGGCGTGATCAGAGCACAGACGCCGATCGGCTCTTTCACGATGGTCGTCGTGCCGCGCGTCTCGGTGAATTCGTAGGCTTCGAACGCTTCGATCGTCGCCTTGAGATGCCCCTGCCCGGCGGCGGCCTGCGCGTCCCGGGCAAAGCCGATCGGCGCGCCCATCTCCTGGGAAACGGCTTGCGCGATGTCCTCATAACGCTTTTCATATTCGGCAAGGATACGGCGAAGCAGCGCCAGCCGCTCCTCCTTAGACCACTGGGAGAAAGACGCGAAAGCCGCCCTGGCGGCTGCCACGGCCTTGTCCACATCCGCCTTGGAGCCGAGCGCGATCCGCGTATAGGCCTCTTCGGTGGACGGGTCGATGACGTCCAAGGCAACCGGAATGGCCGGCTCGACCCAGGCACCGTCGATGAAGAATTTCAAGTGGTTGCTCATGGAAAACCTCCGCGCGGTCGAGGGAATGGTGAACCACTATCGGCCATCGCCATCTCCCTCGCAAGCCCGCCGGATATGTCGAAAAGGCGACGTGCGGAGGCTTCTTCCATCGCCACGTAGAGATCGGCAGCCGGCGCTTTGTTCTTGCAGGCAAGAGAAAGCCGGGGAATTTCAACAAGCCTTAAATGTTCGTAAAAACCGTCGAAACATATCAGCAACAATACCGCTTCATCCGAACTTAAAAGCTCAATGTTACGGAATAGATCGACCTTGCGACGACCCAGGGAACTTCCGCAGCGCTGGGCATGGACGCGACAGATCAACCCGGCTTTCAGAAAGCAGGCAGGCCCGATGCGACGCAGCCTTCTCCCTCTCGCCCTTCTCGGGCTTTTTGCGCTGCCCATGCCCGGCGCACAGGCGACGGCCCTCACCGACGACCTTCAGGGTCTCTCCAAGCAGCAGGTCGAGGACAGCGTCGAGTTCGCATTCGGCAATGCGCTGTTTTTCCTGTTCCATGAAGCCGGACACATGCTGGTTTCAGAATTCAACCTGCCGGTTCTTGGTCGGGAGGAGGATGCGGTGGACACCCTTTCCACGCTGCTCCTGCTGGAGGCCGACGATGAGGTTTTCGATACGGCGCTGACCGATTCCGTCGATGGCTGGACATTTTCCGCAGAGGCCAGCGAGGCTGCCGAAGAGGAACTGGCCATGTGGGACGTCCACGCGCTCGACCGCCAGCGCGCCTTCAGCATGGTCTGCATGATGGTCGGCAAGGATGCGGAGAAATTCAAGGAATCGGCCGACAACCTCGAATTTCCGGAGGAACGCCGCAGGCAGTGCGTCAGCGAATATCTGAAAGCCCATGACAGCTGGTTCGGCGTCCTGAAACCGCATCTGCGGACCGACGGGCAGAACAACAAATTTACGATCACCTACAAGAACCCGAGCAACAAGGAACTCGAGGACTACGCGGACCTGACGAAGACGGCGAAGGTTCTGGATATCCTCGCCGAGCTTCTCTCCGGGCTCTACAAGCTGGAAGACGGCATCAAGCTGACGGCCGCCGAATGCGGTGAGCCGAATGCCTATTGGTCGGCGGGCGAACGGGAAGTGATATACTGCTATGAGCTGATGCAGTGGCACATGCAGACCGTCGCCAAGTATTTCAAAGAGGACGAGGGCAAAACGGGCGACCGTGATGAGGCGGCCGACGACGAGAAAAAGCCCACCCTCCAGAACCTGTTCGGCAAGGCAACGGCCCGCTGGTAGAGAGCGCCCGCAAAAACACGCCCGGCATCAGCCTTCACAAGCCTGATGCCGGGCGTTTTCATTGTCGCGTTCAAGCACCATAGGGCGCAAAGAACGTCTTGGCAGCTTCGATCTCGTTGGGACGGATCTCGTGCCCGCCGCCGTGCCATTCCAATGTCACCGCATCGCCCTGCTTCCTGAAATAGTCGGCAAGGTCGGTGGTCTGCTCGACGGAACTGATCGGATCGTGCTGGCCGGCCGTGATCAGGACATGGGCCTTGGCTTCGGCCTTGCGGTCCTTGGGCTTGAACGGGATCAGCGGATGCATCAGCACGCCCGCTTCGAACAGGCCGGGCTTCTCGATCATGATGTTGGCGAGAATGTTCGCGCCGTTCGAGAAACCGAGGCCGAGCACGGTCGAGGAACCGTAGCGCTCGCGGTTTGCGGCAACGAATTCGCTCATCCGCTCGGTCGCCCGTGCCAGATCCTCACAGTCGTAGACGCCTTCGGCCTTGCGGCGGAAGAAGCGCGCCGCACCGTGTTCGGAAATGTCGCCGCGCGGCGAGATCACCGTGGCACCCGGCAACAGCCTGCCGCCGAAATCGAAGAACTGGTTTTCATCGCCGCCTGTGCCGTGGAAGACGAACAGGATCGGCGCTCCGGGAGCACCGGGGCGCGCCCGGTGCACATAACTGTCGTAACTCATGATGGTCTCCTTGGACGCGTCGTCTGGTTAGGCGTCCAGCGGTTCGAGATGTTGTTCGAGCGTTGCCCGCAGATGTGCATGCTGTGCGGGCAGCTTCAGGGCTTCACCGAGATGGGCGGTATCCTCGTCGCGATCGAAGCCGGGTTCGTTGGTGGCGATTTCGAACAGCACGCCGCCCGGCGTGCGGAAATAGATCGCCCAGAAATAATCGCGGTCGATGACCGGAGTGACCTGGTAACCGGTATCCATCAGCGCCTTGCGGACTTCGAGCTGCTTTGCGCGGTTCTCGACGGCAAAGGCGATGTGGTGGACCGAGCCAGCACCGAGATTGGCGCGGGCGATGTTCGGCATGGTTTCGATGTCGATGACATCGGCACCGTTGCCGTCCGGCATGATCAGGCGGGTCACACCATCCTGAACATCGGCTTGGCTGTAGCCCATGAACTTCAGGAGTTCGGCGGTGGCGCCTTCATCGCGAAGACGAAGCGAAGCGGAATGGAAACCGCGGATCGCATGATCTTCGGTAATGCCGTTGCCGATGAACTGCTTGCGGGCATCGTCCTTGACTTCGACGAGCGCGAAACCGTCGCCATCGGGGCCGGCGAAATGCAGGCGGTTTTCACCGAATGCGGTATCGGCCTTGATGCCTTCGGCGCCAGCTTTCGTCAGGCGGTCGGTCCAGAAACCGAACGAACCTTCCGGAACCGAGAAGAGCGTGGTGCCCACTTCGCCGGTGCCCTGACGGCCGCGGGCGATATGCGGGAACGGGAAGTAGGTCATGACAGAGCCGGGCGAACCGACTTCGTCGCCGTAATAGAGATGGTAGACATCCGGAGCGTCGAAGTTGACGGTCTTCTTGACCCGGCGAAGGCCGAGCGTATCGGTGAAGAACTTGTTGTTGGTGCTGGCGCTGGCAGCCATCGATGTGACGTGGTGCAGGCCTTTGATCTGGTCGAGCATTTTAAACCCCTTGTCTGGGAGCCGCCTGTGCGGCCCGCTTTCTGAGGTAAAGATGGTGGAACGACCGGGAATTGGATAGACGCGACCATCCGAACGCATTGTTCACTCTGCGTAGACGACCATTGACTAATCGTTCACAGAACTAGACTTGTTCCGGCAGGCGCCAGTCGACCGGATCCTTGCCGATCGACTGCAGATAGGCATTCGCCTTGGAAAATGGCCGCGAGCCCAGAAAGCCGTTATGGGCCGAAAGCGGCGACGGATGTGCCGATTTCAGCACCAGATGCCGCTGATGATCGACGAAGGCCGCTTTCTTCTGGGCATAGGAGCCCCAGAGGATGAAGACGACGCCGTCGCACTCGTCGTTGACCGCGCGGATGACCGCATCGGTAAACCGCTCCCAGCCCTTGCCCTGATGGGCCGCCGCCCTGCCCTCCTCGACCGTCAGCACGCTGTTCAGCAGCAGCACGCCCTGCTCCGCCCAATGTTCGAGGAAGCCATGCTTGGCTGGCGGAATGCCGAGATCCGTCTCCATCTCCTTGTAGATGTTGACGAGCGACGGCGGGGTGCGGACGCCGGGCTTCACGGAAAAGCAAAGCCCATGCGCCTGGCCCAAGCCGTGATACGGATCCTGGCCGAGGATCACGACCTTGACCTCGTCGAGCGGCGTCAGATCGAGCGCGCGGAAATATTCCGAGCCTTTCGGAAAGATGCGTTTGCCCGCTTCCTTTTCGGCAACCAGGAAGCGGCGCAATTCGCTCATATAGGGATTGGAAAACTCAGGCCCGAGCGCGTGCTTCCAGCTTTCCTCGAGCTTGACCTCGCCTTCCGCCATGTCTTGGCCCTTCAGATCACATGATGGTTCGAGCGGGAATGCCAGTCCCAGGCCGAACGGATGATATCGTTCAGGCTGTATTTCGGCCCCCAGCCGAGCACCGCCCGCGCCTTGTCGTTATTGGCGACCAGCGAGGTGGAATCACCTTCGCGCCGGCCGACATAGTCCACGGGGAAAGGCTTTCCGGACACCTCCGAAATCGCTGCCAGCAGTTCCTTCACCGTGGTGCCGGTGCCCGTGCCGAGATTGAGTTCGACCGTTTCGCCCCCGGCGAGCAGATAATCCACCGCCCGCACGTGCGCGTCCGCCAAATCGAGCACATGGATATAGTCGCGCACGCAGGTGCCGTCGCGGGTATCGTAATCGTCGCCGAACACCTTGAACCCCTGGCGGCGGCCGAGCGCCGCTTCGATCGCGAGCGGAATGGCGTGGGTTTCCGGCGTGTGCCATTCGCCGATCCGGCCCTCGAAATCAGCACCAGCGGCATTGAAATAGCGCAGCATCACCGACTTCAGGTTCTTGTAGGTGCCGTAATCCTTCAGCGCCTGCTCGATGATGAACTTGGTGCGACCATAGGGATTGATCGGCGCCTGTTTGTGCGTCTCGTCCATCGGCACGCGGTCCGGCAGGCCGTAGGTCGCGCAGGTCGAGGAGAACACGAAGGCTTTCACACCCGCATCGATCGCCGCCGATAAGAGCGTCAGCGCCCCGATGACATTGTTGTCGTAGAAGGCGACCGGGTTCTTGACCGATTCCCCGACCTCGATCAGCGCCGCGAAATGCAGCACGGCATCCGGCTTGTGCTTGGCAAAAACCTCGTCGAGCCGGGCGCGGTCACGGATATCGCCCTGTTCCAGCTCACCCCAGCGCACGAATTCCGCATGCCCGTTGGAGAGATTGTCGAAGACGATCGGCTGATATCCCCGCTCGGCGAGCACCAGGCACGTATGGGAACCGATATAGCCGGCCCCGCCGACCACGAGCACTTTCTGTTTCGACATCATTTTCCCTGCGGTTATTGAAGCCGGCGGCACTATAACCGGCGGCGCTTAAATGGGAAGGGCGGACGACCATGAGAAATTTGGGTGGAGACGCCGTTCCCGAACTTGTCTATCTTACTCAGGATATCCATAGGTCATTTCATGCGTCTCCTCTTTCTCGCCCTCGGATGGCTGTTCGTCGCAATCGGCGTTGTCGGGGCTTTCCTGCCTGTCCTGCCCACCACGCCATTCCTGCTTCTGGCCGTCGCCTGTTTCGCCCGCTCCTCGCCACGGCTGGAGGCATGGTTGCTCGAGCACCCGAAATTCGGACCGTCGCTCCGCAACTGGCGGGAAAAGGGTGCGATCGCCCGCAAGGCGAAGATCGCCGCCATTTCGTTGATGGCGGCAAGCTACGCGGTCTTCTGGTTCGGCACCTCGCCGCCGTTGTGGCGGGCGGCACTCGTGGCCGCGGTCATGCTCGGCTCGGCGACCTTCATCGTCACCCGCCCGGATACATGACCGTTCAGCGATGCCGCGATTGCGGCAATACGTAGGGGATATGGGCGGCCGGCAGGCGGCCGACGGCGCCGGCGATACCGTAGACGCTGGCGATGATCTCGTCGTTCACGGTATCCGTGCAGGCGCCTTCCGCGACCACCCGGCCGTGGTTCAGCACCACCAGATGGTCGGCGAACTCAGCTGCCAGGTTGAGGTCGTGCAGGATGGCGAGCACGATGCCGCCGGCATTGGCGAAGTCGCGGGCGATTTCCAGCACCGAGATCTGGTGGCCGAGGTCGAGGCTGGCCGTCGGCTCGTCGAGGAACAGCGCCCGCGGCACGCCGTCCGCGACCGGCTGCGGCACCTGGGCAAGGGCCCGGGCGAACTGCACCCGCTGCTGCTCGCCGCCCGACAGCGACGGATAGGGCCGGCTTTCGAAACCTCGAAGCCCGACGCGGGAAAGCGCCTGTCGCGCCTGCTCCGTCGGATTGAGCGTCCCTTGCGCCACCGCCCCCATGCGGACGATTTCGAGCGCGGTGAACGGGAAGGCAAGCTGCGTCGCCTGCGGCAGAACCGCCCGGCGTTTGGCAAGTTCGACCGGCTGGCAGAGGTCGACGCTGGTGCCGTGATAGCTGACGAAGCCGATATCGGGTTTCATCTCGCCGGAGATCACCTTCATCAGCGTCGATTTGCCGGCGCCGTTCGGACCGATGACGACGGTGAACCGACCCGGTTCGAGATCGAGGCCGATATTGTCCAGCAGTTTGCGGCCCGAGCGGGTGACGGTGACGTGTTCGGCGGAAATCATGGCATGTCCCGGGTGGTGATGCCGTTCTTGCCGAGCAGCAGGAAGAGGAAGACCGGCGCGCCGAACAGAGCGGTGATAACGCCGATCGGCAGTTCCGCCGGAGCGGCCACGGTGCGCGCGACGCTGTCGGCAATCAGAAGCAGTGCTCCTCCCCCGAGCGCCGAGCCCGGCAGCAGGAAGCGGTGCGACGGCCCCATGACGAGGCGGAGCAGATGCGGCACGACGATGCCGACGAAACCGATCGAGCCGGCGACCGCAACCGTCGAGCCGCAGGCGGCGGCGACCGCGACGATGACGATCTTCTTCAGCCGCTGCACAGGTATGCCCATGTGGAAGGCGGCCGCGTCGCCAAGCACCAGTGCGTCAAGCCCGCGCGCCACGAAGGGCATAACCACCATCACCGCGCCGACGAAAGGCAGAATGGACAATACCCGCCCGAACGTGGCGCCGCCGAGCGAGCCGAGGTTCCAGAACGTGATGTCGCGCAGCTGGCGGTCGTCCGCCATGACGATCAGCAGGCCCATGAGTGCCGCCGAAAGTGCGCCGATCGCGATGCCCGACAGGATCAGCGTCGTCGTCGAGGTCCGCCCGTCGCGAGTGGCGATGATGTACAGCGCCCAGGTGTTGAAGAGACTGCCGAAGAAGGCCATCAGCGGCAGGAACTGGTTGCCGAGCAGCATGGCGACCGGCGCCAGAATGCCGTTGCCGAGCACGATCGCCGCAACGGCGGCAAGTCCAGCGCCGGACGTGACCCCGACGATGCCGGGGTCGGCGAGCGGATTGCGGAACAGGCCCTGCATCATCGCACCGGAGACGGCAAGCCCGGCACCGACCAGAAGGCCAAGCGCGGTGCGGGGCAGGCGCACCGCCTCGAGGATCACCCTGTCCTGGGTCGAAAGGCTGGCGCTGTCGCCGGTCGCATAGGTCCAGAGATCCCGCAGGCCGACGCCCGTCGGGCCGATGCCGAGCGAAAGCAGGCAGGCGGCAAACAGCATCACCGCCAGCAGAAGAAGCACGACGACGCCCTGGCGCGTCCGGTCTCCATCGGCAGCAACGCGGAAGGGCATCGCCAGCGCCTTCATCATCAGTTGATCGCTCCGGGATAGATCCGGGCGGCAAGCGCGCGGGCCGCCTCCGGGGTGCGCGGCCCGAAACCGAGCAGCAGCAGGCCATCCATGGTGACCAGCGCCTTGCTGGCGGCAGCCGGCGTCGTCTGCATCGACGGTATTGCGAAAACCTGTTCCGGCGTGATCGTGTGGTCGCCGCGTGACATGGAAAGCACGACATCCGGCTTCGTGGCGATGACGGCTTCGTCGGCGAGCGGCTTGTAGCCGTTGATCGTCGGCGCGGCATTGATACCGCCGGCCATTTCGATCACCGCACCGGCTTCGGTATCGGCGCCGCCGGCCATGACGCGGCCATTCGCCAGCGACAGCACGAACAGAACCTTCTTTTTCGGGCCGGGGATCTTGGCAACGTCGGTGGCAAGCTTCTTCAGCCCCTCTTCCGTCTTGACGGCAAGCGCCTCGGCCTGGTCGGAAAGTCCGACGGCCGCCCCCACGTCACGGATCTTCCTGCCGATCGCGCCCACCTTCGGTGGCGTCGGGATGACCACCATCGGCACTTCGCTGGCTTTCAGGATTTCGAGGACCGGCGGCGGGCCGGACCCCTCCTCCATCAGGATCAGATCAGGCTTCTGGCCGAGAATACCCTCCGCAGACAGGGCGCGCATGTAACCGACATCGGGCTTGGAAGTGGCCGCATCCGGATAGAAGCTCGTCGAGTCCCGTGCTACGATCCGGTCCTCGGCGCCGAGCGCATACAGGATCTCGGTGATCGTGCCGCCGATGGAGACGATCCGCTTGGCCTCCGGATTGCCCTTGTCGGATGCAGAGGCAACGCCCGCGACGAGACCGGTGCCGAGGAGAACGGTCGCGAAAAGCCGTCTGAAGGTGAAGAAAGACCCCATGATACTCAACCCCTTGCCTGTCCGAGCAGGCGCGTAAAATGCCTTAGGTCCGCCTCGCGGCGGCGATAACTTGAGTTGACTACGCAAGTTTTTTAGGCTTTTCAAGGGGACCGGCCGCATATATCTTGAGCCGAAAGTGAAACTTTAAGTGAGGGACAATTCATGTATATCGCGATGAACCGATTCCGCGTCGTGCCGGGCTATGAAGAAGCGTTCGAAGCCATCTGGCGCGGCCGACAGGGCCGCCTCGCTGAGCTGCCCGGCTATGTGGAATTCCACATGCTCAAGGGCCCGAAGGCGGAGGATCACACCCTCTACGCATCCCATACCGTGTGGGAAACCTTCGAGGATTTCCAGGCCTGGACGAAGTCGGAACAGTTCCGCGCGGCGCACGCGAATGCCGGCAACAACCGCGCCAAGGTTGAATACCTCTCCGGTCCGCATTTTGAAGGTTTCGAAGTGATCATCCACGAAGACAAGAACGGCGTGCGCGCCGACGCTGCCGCTTGAGGTCCTGATGAACGCCGTTTCCGAAATCAAGCCGGACCGTCGCGAACGGGCTCTCGCCGCTCTTGCGGAGAAGCCCGACGGCGTCGTCGAGGCGATCGCCGCCAATGCCGACGTGACGCCCGCCGAGATCCTCGAAATCCTGCCGAAGGGCGCGGCGGTTATCGCCGACAAGGAGAAATTCGCAGACATCTGGGCCGAGATGACCACCTGGGGCGAGGTGCTGTTCATCGTCCATACCGAAGACATCGTGCTGGAAGCCGAAGGGAGCCTGCCGATGGGCTCGGAAGGCCATGGCTGGTTCAACATCCACGGCGACAGCCCGATCGGCGGTCATATCAAAAAGGAGAACTGCGCCTCCGTGACCTTCGTCGACCGTGCCTTCCACGGCCGCCGTTCTTGTTCGGTCTGGTTCATGAACGCCAAGGGTTCGGCGATGTTCAAGGTCTTCGTCAAGCGCGATGCCGCCCGCGAACTGATCGCCGAGCAGCTTCAGAAGTTCGAAGCACTGCGCGACAGTTACGCTTGAGCAATGGCGGTTCCGTGAGTTTTGGTGATTCGGGCGAAAAACAACCGTCCGAATCATTTTCCGGAACCTTTCATTTTCTCATGCATTTCGCTGTCATGGCAGGCCTTGCAAAGCGGTCTGGCGGCTGCGTCCCGATCGTTTCAGCCACGTGCCACTGCTTGAGGTGATTGTCATTGAATGAGGCGCCGCCGCGCCAAATAGGCGGACCGGTCGCTTGCCCGAGGCTAGGAGAGCGATCTTAGCGGCGCGGCGCGCCTCATCGACTTTCAGGTCTCGTCGAGGCCCGACAGGGTGCTAAAGGGCCGGCACCCATTTCCAGAAAACGCCTTCCATCCGCTCAGGATAATATTTGAACTCGCATTCGAAGCGGCGTCCATAGGCCTCGGCGGCCTTCAGGGCGGCCTCACTCACCGGCTTCATGCCCGTGCCCGGCGCAAACCAGTCTTCCATCAGATCATCGGGAATATAGACGCCGATCCTCAACGGCAGGGCGGTCAGGGTCGTATCGAGTTCTTCAGGCGGCATGGCTTTTCCTCCTACACGAAAAGACGAGCGTTCCGCAGAACGTCCGTCTCTCCGCGAAGTTCCGGTCTCGGACCGGAAGCCCGATCGGGGGCGTCTCGGCAAATCGGGCATCTCGTCAATGATGGGAGACGTGATCCGGCTTGCCCTTGCGCTTGGTCGAGGCGAAGTCTTCGAGCTGCTTTTCGCTCATGGACTTTTCCATGCCCTTCGAAGCACCCTTGAGTTCACCCTTCTTGATGTCGCCGCGCTTGGCGGCAAGTGCTGCGCCGGCCGCCTTCTGCTGTGCCTTGGATTTCGCTGGCATATCTGCCTCCTCGAGTTTGCACGCCAAATCCAACAGCCAATCGCGGCTTTGGTTCCCCGACAATCCCGAGCGCTGACACAGCCCATATGTCGAAAACGACGCAAAGCGGAACCTCCCGGCATGTCCGGGTGTTCCTCTGCGCGAGTTCAAGATTCGGAGATCCTCGATGAATGCTGAAGCGAATGCCGCGCAGAACCTGCCGAGGGAGAAGGCCACCCATCCGGTCGACACCATGCCGGGGATGGAAGTGAAGGCCGCGCCGACGCTTGCCGATGCGGATGCGGAGGCCTTTGTCGCCGAAGCGGTCGAGGATCTCGCCAACTGCCATATCCCGTTCCTGCTGGCCGGCACGTTCGCGATCAGCGCCTATACGGGCATCACCCGCCAGACGAAGGACCTCGACATCTTCTGCAAGGCCGGCGACTACGCCCGGATCCTCGCGCACTTTAAGGACAAGGGTTATCATATCGAGGTGGAGGACGACCGCTGGCTCGGCAAGGTGAAGAAGGGCCGGCATTTCTTCGACGTCATCTTCGCCGCCTCGAACGGCACCATGCCAATCAGCGACGCCTGGTTCGAAAACGCCCGCCAGATCGAGATGAACGGCCACAAGGTGCGCATCATCGCGCCGACCGAACTCATCTGGTCGAAATGTTTCGTCCAGCTCCGCCATCGCTACGACGGGGGCGATATCGTCCACATGATCCTGCGCGCCCATGACCAGATCGATTGGGAGCGGCTGCTCAGCCATATGGAAGTGCATTGGGAAGTGCTGCTGATCCACCTCCTGAACTTCCGCTGGATCTACCCGACCGAGCGCGACAAGGTGCCGGACTGGCTGCTGGACGAACTGCTCGACCGCCTGAAGGCGCAGCGCGAACTGCCGCTGCCGCAGATGAAGATCTGCCGCGGCCGCATGTTCAGCCGGGTGGATTTCGAGATCGACGTCAAAGAATGGGGTTTTGCCGACGTGGGCGGCGAAGGCGACCTTCGCGACGGCGTCGAAGAGGAAATGGCCCAGGGAGGCCTGGCGTGAGCAAAGCGACCGACGCGAAGAACGACACCGCCAGGAAAGCAAACGGCAAGCTCAGGATCGCCGCCATGGGCGACCTGCATGTCAAGGAACACGGCACGGCGTCCTACAAGGAGCTGTTCACCGAGATTTCCCAGGCTGCCGACATCCTCGTCCTGACCGGCGATCTCACCGACCTCGGCAAGGTCAAGGAAGCGGAAATCCTGGCTTCCGACCTGCGCGCCTGCTCCATCCCGATCGTCGGCGTGCTCGGCAACCACGATTACGAATGCGGCTGCGTCGAGGAAGTCACCCATATCCTGAAGGAGGCCGGCATCCACCTGCTGGAAGGCCAGGCGGTCGAGATCAACGGCGTCGGCTTCGCCGGCGCCAAGGGCTTCGCCGGCGGCTTCGGCCGCCACATGCTCGGCTCCTTCGGCGAGCCGGCGATCAAGGCGATGGTGACCGAAAGCGTCGAGGAAACGATGCGCCTCGAAAACGCACTGCGCCAGGTGCGCTCGGAGCGGGCCATGGTGGTGCTGCATTACGCGCCAATCCGCGAGACCGTGGTCGGCGAACCGGAGGAGATCTATCCGTTCCTCGGTTCTTCACGGCTGGCCGAAACCATCGACCGGTTTCCGGTGAAAGCCGTGGTTCATGGCCACGCGCATCGGGGTACCTACGAAGGCAGGACGCCGGGCGGCGCCCCTGTCTACAACGTAGCCTCGCATATCGAGAAGCCGACCGGGAAGCCGTATGCGCTGCTCGAGCTTTAGGCCGTTATCGCGACCAAACGCCTCTGGACAGGACACCGGGCGGGAAGCCTAATTGTTCATCTAGGCTCGCTGAGTGCAGGATCGCGTCGGCATTTTGAAAGGGGCAGCTGACGGGTGGAGAAAATCTGCTTGATGCTTCCGTCCTTGTCGCTCGAAACGTTCATGCAGAAGCAGGCGTAGCCGTGACTGTAGTTTATCGTCACATGCTCGCCCTCGGCCATGTCCTTGATCTTCTCCATGCCTTTGGCTTCATAGCCGCCCTGAAGCATGATCAGCCATTCATTCTGGGCATCAACCAGCGTCCAGTTGCGGGGCGTCGGATTGATCAGCCAGCCGCAACGCGTTTCGGCAAGCGCCGCTGCCGGCACAAGCATGCACGAGAGGCATATCGCAAGCAGTTTCTTCATCATCGCCTCCCGTTTAACCCACGAGTAGCCTGCGGTGATCCGGCTGTCCACGGCGATTTGGGGGCCGATACGCTCAGATATGCAGCGCATGCCCCAACGCCTTCAGCGCCGCCTCGGCAAACGCTTCCGACTGTGTCGGATGCGCATGGATCGTCCCGGCGACATCCCCAGTCGTGCCACCGTCTCCGTAGTAGAACCGAAACGGCGCAAAACGAGGAAATCCCTGCCACTACTCGAAGAGTACGTCCCACATCAGCGAACCGAATAGGAATAGAAAGCATAGGACCGCGAAACCAACATTCGCGTGACGACTACCAAAATCCAGGTTTCCATACAGAAGCCGGCGGAGAGCCATGTGGCCGATAATCAGGAGGGCAACGAAAATCGCCAGCACTACCTTTTGGCCATCAATCATGGGAACACTCTCCGAGAAATGTCGCCGACACACCTAGCGAAATAGTGTTAACGGCCAGTCCTCGTTGAGAGCCTGCTCCTCCCAAGGCTCGAACGGCGGCTGATCCTCGTCAGCCTCACACATGCAGCGCATGTCCCAGCGCCTTCAGCGCCGCCTCGGCAAAGGCCTCCGACTGCGTCGGGTGGGCATGGATCGTCCCCGCAATATCCTCCAGCCGCGCCCCCATCTCGATCGCCAGCGAGAACGCCGCCGAGAGTTCGGAAATCCCCGCCCCCACGCCCTGGATGCCGAGGACGAGGTGATTGTCGGCCCGCGCCACGACGCGCACGAACCCCTCTTCCGCCGACAGCGTCATCGCCCGGCCATTGGCGGAAAACGGGAACTGGCCGATCTTGATCTCACGGCCCGCCGCCTTCGCCTCGTCCGGGGACATGCCCACCGAGACGATTTCCGGGTCGGTGAAGCAGACGGCCGGGATGGCCCGTTTGTCCCAGGAGCGCCGCTTGCCGGAAACGATTTCCGCCACCATCTCGCCCTGGACCATCGCCCGGTGCGCCAGCATCGGCTCGCCGGTCACGTCGCCGACCGCATAGATGCCGCGCATCGAGGTGCGGCACTGTTCGTCGACCTTCAGGAACCGGCCGTCCATGTCCAGTTCCAGCTCCTCCCGGCCCCAGCCCTCGGTAACCGGCTTGCGGCCGACGGTGACGAGGATCTTGTCGGCGGCGATGCGCCTTTCCTCGCCGGAACCGGTCTCGGCCAGCAGAGCCTCGCCGTTCGAGGAAATGCCCTTGACCTTGGTGCCGAGCAGGACCTCGACGCCCAAAGCCGCCAGCCGCTTGGCGACAGGCTGGGTAAGTTGCGTATCGTAGAGCGGCAGGATGCGGTCGAGCGCCTCGACGATCGTCACCTTCGATCCGAGCTTGGCAAACGCGAGCCCAAGTTCGAGGCCGATATAACCGGCGCCGACCACTGCCAGCCGCTGCGGCACCTCGGTCAGGGACAATGCGCCGGTCGAGGAGACGACCTTGCCCCCGAACGGCAGCATCGGCAGCTCGACTGGCGCCGACCCCGTGGCGATGACGATGTTTTCGGCGCGGATGACCTGTTCGCCCGTTTCGGTTTCCACCGCGACCGTCTTGCCGTCCCGGAATTTTGCCCGGCCGACCACGATCTTGACGCCTGCCTTCTTCAACAGACCGGCAACACCGAGCGTCAGCCGGCCGGTAATGCCGTCCTTCCAGGCCATGGTTTTGGCAAGGTCGATGGTCGGATTGTCGGCCTTGATGCCCATGGCATTTTTGCCAGCCGCCATCGCGACGGTCTTCGCAAAATCGTCGGCCGCATGGATGATCGCCTTCGACGGAATGCAGCCGATATTGAGGCAGGTGCCGCCCGGCTTCGCCATTTCGACGATGGCGGTATCGACCCCCAGCTGGCCGGCCCGGATGGCGCAGACATAGCCCCCCGGACCGGCCCCGATGACGAGAAGCTTGCAGGTGATCTCTTTCATTGTTCTTTTCTCACCTCACTCCTCGACGAAGATTAGCGCCGGCGTTTCCATCAGCGCCTTCAGGCGCTGCACGAATGTCGCGGCATCCCAGCCGTCGATCACCCGGTGATCGAAGCTGGAGGACAGGTTCATCATCTTGCGCGGCACGAACTGCGTCCCGTCCCAATGCGGCCGGACGGCGAGCTTGTTGACGCCGATGATCGCCACTTCCGGATGGTTGATGACCGGCGTCGACACGATGCCGCCCATCGCGCCGAGGGAGCTGATGGTGATCGTCGAGCCCGACAGTTCCTCGCGCAGTGCCGTGCCGTTCTTGGCGGCATCGCTAAGCCGCGCCACCTCACGGGCGCAATCAAAGATATCGCGTGCCTCGGCATGCCTGACCACCGGCACCACGAGCCCCGAGGGCGTCTGCGCCGCGATGCCGATATGCACGCCGCCATATTGGCGGATGATGCCGGCCTCGTCGTCATAAAGCGCGTTGATGCCCGGCTGCTCGGAGATCGCCTTCACCATCGCCCGCATCAGGAAGGGCAGGATGGTGAGTTTCGGCCGGCCGGGCTTCTGGGTGCCGTTCATACGGGTCCTGAGCTCTTCCAGCGCGGTCATGTCGATCTCCTCCACATAGGTGATGTGGGGGATGCGGGATTTCGACAGCGCCATCTTCTCGGCGATACGGCGGCGCAGCCCGACAACTTTGACCTCCTGCACCGCCTTGTTCGGCTGCAGCCCGGTAGTGATGGTCGCACCGCTACCTTGGCTGTTCAGGAAAGCATCCAGATCCTCATGGGTGATCCGGCCGGCCGGGCCGGTGCCTGGGACCTGCCGAAGGTCGATCCCCGCCTCCTTCGCCCGAAGGCGGACGGCCGGCGGGGCCAGCGGTTTTTCACCTTCCGCGCGGGGTGCGCCGGTGGCATGGGACAGCGGTCTGGCGACGGGCGGTGATGCGGCAATCTCAGCTTTTGGTTTAAGAGGCTCAACCTTTTTCTCAGGCACCTGTTCGAGAGCTGCAACGGGCGGAACAGCCGGTTTGACCCGTGGCTCCTCGCCACTATTGCCGCCCTCGATCTCTTCTTCGTCGCCACCCTCGCCCGCGATCCTGATCTTGAGGATGACGGTGCCGGTGGCGATGATATCGCCGATCTCGCCGTGCCGGAAGATTACCTCCCCATCCACGGGCGACGGGATCTCCACCGTCGCCTTGCCGGTCATCACGGCGGCGAGCACCATGTCCTCGCGCACCAGGTCGCCGACATTGACATGCCATTCCACCAGTTCGGCTTCCGCGACACCTTCGCCGACATCCGGCAGCTTGATGAGTTTTTCCGCCATGTCTCAGGCCTCCATCATGTCGCGCAGCGCCCGGCCGACGCGGGCCGGCCCGGGAAAATAATCCCATTCCTGCGCATGCGGATAAGGCGTGTCCCAGCCCGCCACCCGGATGACCGGCGCTTCGAGATGGTAGAAGCAGTGCTCCTGCACCAGCGCCGCCAGTTCCGCGCCGAAGCCGGAGGTGAGCGTCGCCTCGTGCACCACGAGGCAGCGGCCGGTCTTCTTCACCGAGGTGACAATGGTATCGAGGTCGAGCGGCATCAGGGTACGCAGGTCGATCACCTCCGCGTCGATGCCGGTCTCCTCAGCCGTCGCTTCGGCCACATGCACCATCGTGCCGTAGGCGAGCACGGTGACCGCCGAACCCGGCCGCCGCACCACCGCCTTGCCGAGCGGCACGACATAGTGCTCTGCCGGCACTTCGCCGAGCGGATGGCCGGCCCAGGACGTCACCGGCCGATCGTGATGGCCGTCGAACGGGCCGTTATAGAGCCGCTTCGGTTCGAGGAAGATCACCGGGTCGGGGTTTTCGATCGAGGCGATCAGCAGGCCCTTGGCGTCATAGGGATTGGAGGGCACCACCACCTGCAGGCCGCAGACATGCGTGAACAGCGCCTCGGGGCTCTGGCTGTGCGTCTGGCCGCCAAAGATGCCGCCGCCGGTCGGCATCCGCACGGTGATGCCGCAGGTGAAATCGCCGTTGGAGCGATAGCGCAACCGCGCCGCTTCCTGGGTGAGCTGGTCATAGGCCGGATACATGTAATCGGCGAACTGGATCTCGACGCAGGGTTTCAGACCATAGGCCGCCATGCCGATCGCGGCCCCGACGATGCCGGATTCGTTGATCGGCGCATCGAAGCAGCGCGTCTTGCCGTATTTCTGCTGCAGCCCCTGGGTGCCGCGGAAGACGCCGCCGAAATAACCCACATCCTCGCCGAACACGACCACATCGTCGTCGCGCTCCATGGAGACATCCATGGCACTGCGGATCGCCTCGATCATCGTCATGCGCGGCATGGGCGGGCCTCCGATATAGCAATGCTGGAGCAAGCCACCCCCTCACCCGGCCTCCGCTTCGCTCGGCCACCCTCTCCCCGCCGGGGAGAGGAGGATCGGAGACCTCGCGGCATATCCTCTTCTCCCCGGCGGGGAGAAGGTGCCGGCAGGCGGATGAGGGGGAGCCACGCCCGGGAAAAGAAATGATGGAAAACGCCAATCATCCTCACACCCCCGCCTGCTGCCGCTGCCGCTTCAGATGCGGCGGCATTTCCGCATAAACGCCTTCGAACATGTCCCGCATCGAGGGCCGGCCGCCGGAATGCAGCGTGCCGTGGCGCTCCGCCTCCTTCTGGGCGGCGACGACCGTGTCGCGGATTTCCGCCTCCATCTGCTTGTGGCGTTCCTCGCTCCAGGTGCCGATGCGGATCAGGTGGTTCTTCAGCCGGATGACCGGATCGCCGAGCGGCCAGGCCTCCGATTCTTCCTTCGGGCGATAGGCGGACGGATCGTCGGAGGTGGAATGGGCGCCGACGCGGTAGGTGACGTATTCGACCAGCGTCGGGCCGATATTGCGCCGCGCCCGCTCCGCCGCCCATTTGGCGACCGCATGCACGGCGAGATAGTCGTTGCCGTCGACGCGAAGCGACGGCAGGCCGTAACCGAGGCCGCGGGCGGCAAAGGTGCCCGACCCGCCGCGGGCGACGCCCTGGAAGGTCGAGATGGCCCACTGGTTGTTGACGACATTGAGGACAACAGGCGCCCTATAGGTGGAGGCAAAGACCAGCGCCGAATGAAAATCCGACTCGGCGGTCGATCCGTCGCCGATCCAGGCAGCCGCGATCTTCGTGTCGTTCTTGATCGCCGACGCCATGGCCCAGCCGACGGCCTGCACATATTGCGTGGCGAGATTGCCGGAGATGGTGAAGAAGCCGTAGTCCTTCGCCGAATACATGATCGGCAACTGGCGGCCCTTCAGGGGGTCGGCATCGTTGGAATAGATCTGGTTCATCATCTCGACCATCGGATAACCGGCGGCGATCAGCAGGCCGGCCTGGCGGTAGGTCGGAAAGTTCATGTCACCGGGCAGAAGCGCCTTGCGGAAGGCGCAGGAGACCGCCTCCTCGCCGAGATGCTGCATGTAGAAGGACGTCTTGCCCTGCCGCTGCGCCATCAACATGCGGCTGTCGAAGACCCGCAGCAGCATCATGTGCTTGAGGCCTTCCATGAGTTCCTCCGCGGTCAGCGACCCGGCCCAGGGACCAACCGCCTCGCCCTCGCGGTCGAGCACGCGGATGATCGAATAGGCGAGGTCGCGGATCTCCTTCGGATCGACATCCACCTCCGGCCGCCGCACCGAGCCGGCCTTGGGGATCGGCACATTGGAGAAATCCGGCTTGCCGCCCGGCCGCACTTCCGGCTCGGGCACATGCAGGCTCAGTCTCTGTCCATCCGTCATTCGTTTCTCCTCCCAAAGAACCGATCAAAATCCGTCGTTCAACGCGGCGCCATCCTGAGCGCTCCGTCGAGGCGGATCACTTCGCCGTTCAGCATCGGGTTTTCGATAATGTCGCGCACAAGCCGTGCGAATTCAGCCGGCCGCCCGAGCCGCGGCGGGAACGGCACCGATTTGCCCAGCGAGGCACGCACCTCGTCGGAAAATCCGGCCATCATCGGCGTCTCGAATATGCCGGGCGCGATCGTCATCATGCGGATGCCGTCGCGGGCAAGCTCGCGGGCGATCGGCAGGGTCATGCCGGCCACCGCCGCCTTGGAGGCCGAATAGGCGGCCTGGCCGATCTGCCCGTCATAGGCGGCAACGGAAGCCGTGGCGACCAGCACGCCGCGCTCGCCCTCCTGGTTCGGCTCGGTTCTCGCAATCGCCTGCGCCGCCAGCCGGATCACGTTGAACGTGCCGATCGTGTTGATCTCCAGCGCGCGGGCAAAGCTTTCCAGCGCATGGACGCCTTGCTTTCCAAGCACCTTTTCCGACGGCGCGATGCCGGCGCAGCAGACGGCCCCGCGGATCGGCCCATTGGCGGCCTCCGCCTTGGCGACCGCATTTTCGACCGCTTCTCCGCTGCGTACATCCGTCTTCACGAAGATCGTGCCCTTGCCGAGTTCCTCGGCTCTCGCCTGCCCGCCGGCCTCATCAAGGTCGAGCAAAGCCACGCAACCGCCGGCTTCGACAAGCATTTTAGCTGTCGCAAGCCCAAGGCCGGAAGCGGCACCGGTGACCAGAAAGTTTCCGCCGTCTATGCGCATCCCGATCCTCCTCAGTTCGCCAGGCCGCGGGCGATGATGATCTTCTGGATGTCGGACGTGCCCTCGTAGATCTGGCAGACGCGGACATCGCGATAGATGCGCTCGACCGGGAAATCGGAGATATAACCGTAGCCGCCGAGCGTCTGGATGGCCGCCGAACAAACCTTCTCCGCCATTTCGGAGGCAAACAATTTCGCCATGCAGGCCTCGTCCAAGCACGGCTCGCCGCGATCCTTCAGCCGTGCCGCATGCAGCACGAGCTGCCGCGCCGCCTCGATCTGTGTCTTCGCATCCGCCAGCCGGAAGGCGACCGCCTGGTGGTCGAGAAGCAGCTTTCCAAAGGTCTTGCGCTCCTTGGCATAGGTGAGCGCCACGTCGAAGGCGGCCTGCGCCATGCCGACGCATTGGGCGGCGATACCGATCCGGCCCGCCTCCAGCCCCGACAGCGCGATCTTCAAACCGGCGCCTTCGGCCCCGATCCGCTGGCTTTCGGGAACGCGCATATTGTCGAACATCAGTGCCGCAGTGTCCGAAGCCTTCTGGCCGAGCTTGTCCTCGACCTTGGAGATCGAAAATCCAGGCACATCCGTCGAGGTCACGAAAGCAGAGATGCCGCGCTTGCCGGCGCTCGGATCGGTGACCGCAAAGATGATCACCGTGCCGGCGATCTTGCCGGACGTGATGAACATCTTCGAGCCATTGATGATGTAGTCGCTGCCATCTCGGGTGGCGCGGGTGCGGATCGCCGCGGCATCCGAGCCGGTATCGGCCTCGGTCAGCGCAAAGGCGCCGATATGGCGGCCTTCGGCGAGCGGCCGGAGAAACCGTTCCTTCTGATCGTCGGAAGCATGCATGTCGAGGAGGGAGCAGACCGGCGAATTATGAACGCTGACGAGTGTCGAGACTGCGCCGTCGCCCGCCGCGATCTCCATCAGCGCGCTGGCATAGGCCACATAGGAGCAGCCGACGCCGCCCCATTGCTCCGCGGTTCGCATGCCGAGGAAACCGAGCTCACCGAGCTGTTTCAGCACATCCGGCTCGATCGCGTGCGACTTGTCGCGCGCTGCGGCGCCTGGTTTCAGGACCTCCCGGGAAAACTCCGCGGCAGTCGAGCGGATAAGCTCTTCTTCCTCAGTCAGCATGCACTGATCTCCTCCCCGAAACCGCCTGCATGAGTACTAAATTAGGACTGAACCGGTCCGCCGACCACTCCCTGGAACTTGTTATTTGTTGCTCCCCCGCGCAATTTTATTGCGCCTGCGCCCCACAATGGAACCGGAAGCCAGTTCGACCGTTTGCCGCTCTCTCTCAACCAGGGGCTGGCCAGCATGTCGGAATTGAATGCCGTTACCGAGTTTCGTGCGTTTCCAAAGACTTGGGGCGCCGAATACGTCGCGGCCGGCGAGGTGCGGTTCCGGCTCTGGGCACCGGGCCAGGAGACCGTGACGCTGAGGCTGAACGGCGAAGATACCGAGATGAGCCGCAGCGAAGACGGCTGGTTCGAGCTGCTCGCCACCGGCATCGCCCCCGGCGCCGAATATAACTACGTCCTGGCCGAGGGCATGGTCGTTCCCGATCCCGCGTCGCGCGGCCAGAAGGACAGCGTCAACGGTCCCTCGCTGGTGATCGATCCGACCAGCTACACATGGCAGCATCCCGAATGGCAGGGCCGGCCGTGGGAAGAAACGGTCGTCTACGAAATCCATATCGGCACCTTTACCGAGGAAGGCACGTTCCGCGCCGCGATCGACAAGCTGCCCTATCTCACTAAGCTCGGCGTCACCATGATCGAGGTCATGCCGGTCGCCCATTTCGGCGGAAACCGCGGCTGGGGTTATGACGGCGTTCTCCTTTACGCGCCGCATGCCGCCTACGGCCCGCCGGAGGATTTCAAGGCGTTTATTGACGCGGCCCATGGTCATGGGCTGACGGTGGTGCTCGACCTCGTGCTCAACCATTTCGGCCCGGAAGGAAACTACCTGCCGATGCTGGCGCCCGGTTTCTTCCACAGGGAGAAGATGACCCCCTGGGGTGCGGCGATCGCCTATGATGTCGAACCGGTCCGGCAATATATCGTCGAATGCGCGCTCTACTGGCTGGAGGAATTCCACCTCGACGGGCTGCGCTTCGACGCCATCGACCAGATCGAGGATTCATCCGAAAAACATGTGCTGATCGAGATCGCCGAACGCATCCGCGCCGAGATCCCCGAACGCGCCATCCATCTGACGACCGAGGACGCCCGCAACGTCACTTTCCTGCATCCCCGCGACGAGGACGGCAAGGCGCCGCTCTTCACCGCCGAGTGGAACGACGACCTCCACAACGCCGTGCATGTCTTCGCGACCGGCGAGACGCATGCCTACTACAAGGATTTCGCCAAGGAGCCCGAAAAGCTGGTGGCGCGGGCGCTCGCCGAAGGTTTTGCCTATCAGGGCGAAGTCTCGCACCAGAGCCGCAAAAAGCGAGGCGTTTCGAGCCTCGATCAGCCCCCGGTCGCCTTCGTGGATTTCATCCAGAACCACGACCAGGTCGGCAACCGCGCCGAGGGCGAAAGGCTGATCGAACTCGCCGGCCCCGACAAGGTGAAGCCGCTGCTCGCCATGCTTCTCCTCTCACCGCATATTCCGCTGCTCTTCATGGGCGAGGAATATGGCGAGACCAACCCCTTCCTGTTCTTCACCGATTTCCATGGGGATCTCGCGAAAGCCGTGCGCGACGGCCGCCGCCGGGAGTTTGAAGGCCATGCGGGCCACGAGGGCGAGACCGTTCCCGACCCGAACGCCAGAAAGACCTTCGAGGTATCGAGGCTCGACTGGAAGAAGCTGGCTTCGGCTAGTGGCAAGGACTGGCTGGAATTGACGCGGACGCTTCTGAAGCTGCGGCAGGACATCGTCGTTCCCCTGCTCGGCTCCGCGGGCGGTCGCTCCGGCAAGGTGCTGAGGACCGACAAGGGTTTCCTTGCCGTATCGTGGAATTTTCCGAAGGGCACGCTCTCGATGGCGATGAATATCGGCGAGAAGGCGCAGGCGCTGCCGGACATGCCCGGCAGGGTGATCTTTGCATGGCCTGAACAGGCGAAGGACCTGCCACCCAACTCCATCCTCGTCCGTTTCGAAGCTGTCGGAGACGCCGCATGATGATCCCGACCGCCACCTACCGCATCCAGTTCCGCAACGGCATGACCTTCGATCGGGCGAGCAGCCTGGTGCCCTATCTGAAGGGGCTCGGCATCAGCCACCTCTACGCCTCGCCGATCTTTACCGCCACGACTGGCTCCACCCACGGCTACGACGTGACCGACGCCAACGAGATCGACCCTGCGATCGGGGGCCGCGACGGTTTCGAGCGGATGGTGAAGGCATTGCAGGCCGAGGGCCTTGGCCTGATCATCGACATCGTCCCGAACCACATGGCGGCATCGCTCGAAAATCCCTGGTGGCGCGATGTCGTCGAGAATGGCGAGAATAGCCGATATGGACGGCATTTCGATATCGACTGGACCAGGCGACTGACATTGCCCTTCCTCGGCGACACGTTCGAGAAGGTGCTGGAAGCCGGCGAGATCTCCGTCACAGCTGATCCGAAAAGCGGCAAACCGGCCTTGACCTATTTCGACACCTTCTATCCGCTGACACCGGCGAGCTATGCCGGCCGAGAGACGGAAGCGCTGAAAATCACCGATCGCGCCGCGATTGCCAAACTGCACGACCAGCAACACTACCGGCTGATGTCCTGGCGGGATGCGCCGCGTGAACTCTCCTATCGCCGTTTCTTCGAGATCACCGGACTTGCCGGCGTGCGTGTGGAGGATGGCGCCGTATTCGACGATACGCACCGGCTGATCCTCGAACTCGTCCGCGAAGGCAAGGTAGACGGCCTTCGCGTCGATCATGTCGATGGCCTTGCCGATCCCAAAAGCTATCTCGAACGCCTGCGGCACGAGGCCGGGCCGGATTGTTACATCACCGTCGAAAAGATCCTCGGAGAAGGCGAACAGATCCCGGCGGAATGGCCGATCTCCGGCACGACCGGTTACGAGTTTATCGCAGCCGTTAGCGACGTCCTGGTCGATGGCGGCAGGTTGGACGAGCTGCGCGGCGCCTACGAAAGGATCGTCGGCCGACCGGTCGACATGGAGGCTGAACTGCGCGCCGCAAAGCTGCTGATGGCCGACAACAATTTTGCGGGCGAGGTCTCGACCCTGCTGAATATCGCCATGCAGATCCAGCCGACGGAGGACCGCGAGTCCGCGCTATCGGAGGCGTCGGTAAAATCGGCGCTGCGGGAACTGCTTGTCGCCTTCCCGGTCTACCGCACCTATGGCACGCGGGAGGGCATTCCGCCCGAAGGCCGGGAGATGTTGGCGAAAGTTCTGGTCAAGGTGCGCAACGGCCCCAACCGGCCGGAGGACGCGGCCCTCGCCTTTCTCGAACGTATCCTGGTCGGCGACGTCGAGCAGGCGGCAGCCAGCAGCGCGTCGATCTTCCGCACCCGCTTCCAGCAGCTTACCGGCCCGTTGATGGCGAAATCCGTGGAAGATACGCTGTTCTTCCGGCAGCATATGGCGCTGGCGTTGAACGAGGTCGGAGCCGAACCCCTGCCCCGCAGCTTCTCGCTCGATCGTTTCCATGCGGAAATGCAGGTGCGGCTGGAAAGGCAGCCCGATGCGCTGTCGGGCACCTCGACCCATGACACCAAGCGCGGCGAGGATGCCCGCACCCGACTTTATGCGATCACCGAGGTCCCGGACCTCTGGGCCGATGCCGTGGATCGCTGGCGCAGGATGAACAGCCAAGCCGTCCGCGCGCTGGATGACGGGCCCGCGCCGGAACCCGCGGTCGAATGGATGCTCTACCAGGCGCTTGCCGGTACATGGCCGAACGAACTCCACACGGAAGACGCAGCCGGCCTCAAGGCGCTGGAGACCCGTTTCCTTGGCTTTGTCGAAAAGGCGCTGCGCGAGGCGAAGCTGCGCACCAATTGGGGCGACCCAAATGAGACCTACGAAAAGGCGGTCCTCGACTATGTCAGCGCGCTGCTCTCTCCGGGCAACCAGACCTTCCTGACGGACTTCGCCGACACGCTCCGCCCCTTCATCCGTGCGGGCCTGGTGAACGGCATCACCCAGACGATCATCAAGCTGACGGCGCCAGGCGTACCCGACATCTATCAGGGCAGCGAAGGCCTCGACCTCAGCCTCGTCGATCCGGACAACCGCCGCGAGCCGGATTTCGGCAGGCTGCAGCAACGGCTGACGGAGAGGGAAAAGCTTGTCTCGACCGGGGAGGAGGAATGGCAGAGCGGCCGGCTGAAGCAGCACGTCATCGCCACCCTGTTGCGCGTTCGCCAGGAGGCACCGACCTTGTTTCGCCGCGGGGAATATCTGCCGCTTCGAGCGTCGGGCAAGCGCGCCGACAATATCATAGCCTTCGCCCGCGCCGACATGGATGACGCCTTTATCGTCATCGCCCCGCGGCTCGTGTTCAGCGCGCTGCATGCGGGCCTTGCTCCGTCTCGATCCGAACGTTGGGCGGAAACGGAGATAATTCTGCCCGAAAGGCTGGGAGACCGCCGCTATCGCGATGTCTGCACCGGCAAGGCCGTCGATCCCAAGGATCGCATCGCCGTCAACTGGGCGTTTGGCGACCACCCTTTCGCGCTCCTGCTGGCGGAATAATGCCGCTACGCCCAAACAGCCTCACAAAGATAAGGCGCCGGTCCTTACGGGACGGCGCCTTATCAGTATGCTTCAGCTTTGCTTCTCACCGATCAGCCAAGGCCGATGAAGGACAGAACGGCGAGAACGATGACGACGGCTCCAACGAGCCATACGATACTGTTCATGACTGTCTCCTTTCTCAGTTCGCGACAGGTGGAAGCAAGGCTTCCGTTTGATTCCATTTAATAAATCAAGCAAACCCAACGAGATTCAGAACGGCGATGACGATGACGACCGCGCCGACCAACCAAACGATGCTGTTCATGACTTTCTCCTTTTGATGTCGTGAAATTGAACGGCGACAGGCGTAAAAGGTTCCGGTGAAACATGCCTGGAACAAACACGCCCGGCATGGGTTGAACGAGCGTCCAGCGGAGTTCTGCTCCGCCAACAGGGTGGGACAAAATGGCGGGTGAGAATTTTCAGAACGGCACGACGGAGGGCGACACCAAACCACCACACGTCGTCATAGTCGGTGCCGGCTTCGGCGGGCTTGCGACTGCCGGAGCGCTCGGCAACAGCCCCATCGACGTGACCGTCATCGACCGGCGCAACCACAATCTTTTCCAGCCGCTCCTTTATCAGGTCGCGACCGCCGCACTGTCTCCCGCCGACATATCGGAACCGATCCGCCGCACGCTCGGGCGCTTCAAGAACATCAACGTGATGCTGGCGGAAGTCACCGGCGTCCATGCGGCAACCAAGACCGTAATGCTCGACAATGGCTCCACCGTCCCTTACGACCGCCTCGTCATCGCCACCGGCTCGGATTACAATTATTTCGGCCATGACGACTGGCGCGCCTGGGCGCCGGGCCTGAAGACCATCCACGAGGCGCGGCTGATCCGCCAGCGCCTGCTGCTCGCCTTCGAGAAAGCCGAGCTTTCCCATGATCCGGAAGAGAAGAAGGCGCTGCTTACCAGCGTCATCATCGGCGGCGGTCCGACGGGTGTCGAAATGGCCGGCGCGATCGCCGAGCTCGGCCACTTCATGATCACCCGCGATTTCCGCAGGCTCGAGCCTGATCACATGCGGGTCATCCTCATCGAAGCCGGCCCGAAAATCCTCGCCACCTTTCCCGACAACCTCACCCAATACGCCATGAAGGCCCTTGAAAAGGCAGGTGTCGAGGTGATGACCAATCTTGCGGTCGAATCCGTCACCAAGGATGAGGTCGTCGCCGGCTCGCAGCGTTTCCGCACCAGCTGCGTCATCTGGGGTGCAGGCGTCAAGGCGTCGCCCTCGGCCAAATGGCTCGGAATCGAGGGCAAGGCGGGCGGCCGTATCCCGGTCGAACCGGACCTCTCCATCACCGGCTTTCCGGATATCTTCGCGGTTGGCGATACGGCGCTGGGCCTTGCCGAGGACGGCAAGCCGCTGCCTGCCCTTGCCCAGGTCGCCAAGCAGCAGGGCCAGTATCTCGGCAAGGCGCTGCGGGCAAAACTCCTTGACGGCACGCCGGCCGCGCCGTTCCGTTTCCAGAATCGCGGCAATACCGCCGTCATCGGCCGCGATGCGGCGATCTTCGACTTCGGCAAGTGGACGCTGAAGGGCCGGCTTGCGTGGTTCCTCTGGGCGCTCGTCCACGTCTATCTGCTCGTCAATTTCGAAAAGCGCCTGCTCGTCAGCGTCCAATGGATCTGGCGTTACCTGACCCGGCAGCGCGGCGCCCGCCTGATCGACGAAAATGCCGCCACTTCCGTTCCGTCTTCCACGCAAAGGACCGAGACATGAACACCGCCAATCCGCAGCTCGAAGGCCTCTATCTCGCCGTTGCCGCGATCAACCGGCTCCTCGTCGAAAAAGGCGTCCTCTCCCATGAAGAGATCCAGGGCGCCCTGCAGGCGGCCGAACGCACGGTGCTTGCCGACGACAAGCCCCTCGCCGTCTCGACGTCCCACCAGAAGGCGATCGCCTTCCCGATCCGGCTGCTGCTTCTGGCCAACGAGGCGAGTGAACAGGGCACCAAATTCTGTTTCGAGGATCTGGCGCGGGAAGTCGGCCGCCGCACCTGAGAAAATCTACTCCCCAAACATGAACGGCGGCATGAGCCACGCCGCCGTTGTTTTTGTGGGAGGAGAGCTTGACTACAGGATGGGCTTGCCGCCGGTAACGGCGATCGTCGTGCCGGAAACGTAGCTGGAGAGGGGATCGGCAAGCATGACATAGGCTGTCGCCAGTTCCGCCGGCTGGCCCGGGCGCTTCATTGGCACTTGCTTGCCGAAATCCTTTACACGGTCCTCCGTCATGGTCGAGGGAATGAGCGGCGTCCAGATCGGCCCGGGTGCGACCGCATTGGCGCGGATGCCTTTTTCGGCCAGCAGCTGTGCGAGGCCCGCCGTGAAATTCTGGATCGCGCCCTTTGTCGTCGCATAGGCGAGCAGCGTCGGGTTCGGATTGTCGGAATTGATCGAAGCGGTGTTGATGATGGCACTACCGGGCTTCATATGGGGCACGGCCGCCTTGGTGAGATAGAACATCGCATGGATGTTGACCTGGAAGGTCAGTTCCCATTCCTGGTCGCTGATGTCGCCAATGTCGGAAAAAGTGGCCTGGTGTGCGGCGTTGTTGACGAGAATATCGATCCCGCCGAACTCCTGAACCGCCTTGTCGATGATCGCCCGGCAATGTGCCGCCGTCTTGATGTCGCCCGGCACCAGCACCGCCTTGCGGCCAGCTTCCTCGACCAGGCGTTTGGTGTCCTCGGCATCCTCGTCTTCATCCAGATAGGAAATCAAGAGATCGGCGCCTTCGCGCGCATAGGCGATCACCACAGCCCGGCCGATGCCGCTGTCGCCGCCCGTGATCACCGCCTTCTTGCCAGCCAGCCGGCCGGAACCCCGGTAGGAGAGCTCCCCGTGATCCGGCACCGGATCCATGCGCCGTGTATAGCCCGGCATCGGCTGCTGCTGTTCGGGAAACGGCGGAGTGGGATACTGGGCCATCAAGATCTTCCTTGTTATCGAGGTAGCGAACTGATCGCCCCAACTGGCCTCGTCCGGAGATGTTCCCGACCAAAATGCACAATCAAAAAGGAGAAAACGCGACGCGCCCCCCACTTCCGGCTCAAGCTCCGGGCGTGATTGCTCCGTCGCCGCGCCGCAGGCGTTTCAGCTGATTGACGATCCGGAGCGAGCTCCCAGCCCGTGCCGCCGAGGAATCTGAGCTCTTCGACAGGATCCGCAACATGTCCTCCGCCTCGTCTGCGGAAATGGTGCCGCGGGCGGCCAGACCGTCGATCAGCATGAGCATCGCCCCTTCGATCGCGAGCGAGCGACGGCGCGTTTCCATTTCGATTTCATTGGCATCGGACATTGCAGGCTCCTTGAATTGTCACCTGCCGAATGGTTTGGGGAGAAGATTGTTCCTCACCATCCTGCCCGGTCTTTTCGCAAGCCTCGAGGTCCCGTCGGCAGTCAGCCGCCGTTCTGGGCGTCATCGGGCGGTGACGGGCTCGTGTCGACCTTGCCGGGACCTGCCTTGTAAAAGTACTGGCTCGCGACGAGCCAGCCCTTCAGCGGCCGCATGGGCGCGAGACACGTCAGGAGCAGAAAGGGAAGCGAGACCAGCAGATGCACCCAGAATGGCGGCTGGAAGCTGGTCTCGATCCAGACCGCAAGCGCGATACTCGGAATGCAGCCGAAGCACATGACGAAAAAGGCTGGACCGTCTCCCGGGTCGGCGAAGGAATAATCGAGGCCGCAGACCTCGCAGGCCGGCCGCATCGACAGGAACCCGTTGAACAGATGCCCCTGGCCGCAACGCGGGCAACGGCCGCGCAGACCGGTATCATAGGGAGAAAGAGGCGCCCAGTTCGCGTCGTGGGACATGGAAAACTGCCTTTCGTGACAGGAGACAAAGTTTGTTTTTCGGATACTTATCCGGCAGACCTCTATAACAAGCCGTTCCCTGCCGGGCGCAATCCCGGCTTTTGAGGTTCGGCACGAAACTTCTGTCATCGATCTATGGCAGGCAGCTCCAAAACAATAGTCTGGCGTCGATCGAATCGCTGCCTTCACCTTGGACGGTATTTCATGGCTTCAGAATTTTCAGGCCTCGGCATCGCCCACCAGGGCCGTTTCACCCGGCTGAAGTGGCATCGCCTGCGCCGCAGCTTCAAGGATCCGCTGTTTTCCGCCGGCGTCATGGCAGAGGGTTTTCGTCTTGGAGCATCGACCGAACTCGATCTGCGCGTCCGCGCCGATGGCGGCTTCGTCGTCCTGCATGACGAGGAACTCGAAGGTGAAACCACCGGCCATGGCCTCATCCGCGAGGCCTTACCCGAAACGATCCGCGGCCTGACGCTGCTGGAGGGCGGCCATCCGCCCATTCTCAGCGAGGATCTTGCGACAATGCTTCAGACCGCCCATCCGGACGCCCTGCTGCAGTTCGACGTGAAGGACGAGCTTGAGGCGATCGGCCCGCGTGGCATGGACCATCTCGCCGACCATTTCGCCGGCTCCAGTTCCTCGATCATCGTCAGCGGCGCCGATCTCGACCTGATCGTCGCCGTCAAGCATAGACTGCCGGGCGTCAAGCGCGGCATCGACCCGACGGGCAAGCTCATGGATATCTACCGCAACCATGGCCTGAACGCCGTTGAAACGGATCTCCGTGCCGATATTGCCGGCCCGACCGAGCCGGACACCATCTATCTCGCCTGGCCGCTGGTGCTGCAGGCCGCGAGGGACGGGCTCGACCTGGTCGGCCTCTGCCACGATGTCGGCAGGCTGGTGGATGCCTGGACCTTCAATCTCAAGACCCCGGACGCCGGTTTCGACGAGGCCGAAGCCCGCAACTTCTCAGCCCTGATGGCGCTGAAGCCGGATCAGATCACCACCGACGAACCGATCGCCACCGAACGGGCCTGGGCGGCCATCTCCGCTTGAAGTTCATCAATCGTCGAACCCGAACGGATCGCGAAACACCCGCCGGCTGACCAGCTTGAGACTGCGGTCCGGCTGGATGATATAATTTTCCTCGACCCGCTGGCCGAGTTCGTTGCGGAACTCGTGCGGCACGACGCTGCCGATCGGCGCCTTGGTGAGCTTGGTGCGCGGCTGGCCACGATAGGTGATGCTGCCGGGGATCGGCCGGATGCCCGGTCCGATGTCGATTGCCCCGGTGGTTCCGCCGCCGTCCGTGCTGCAGCCGGCAAGTGCGATCACGAGACCGACGGTGGCGATGATGTTTCTCATGGGCTGATCCTTCCCGATATCCCGCTGACGCGGTGGACTCACTGAACTTCGCGAATATGCGAGAAGTTCCATGCCATCAGCCGAGCCGATAAATCCTCTACCCATCGCCAAAATATCCGATACATCTGTTCCCCGCCAGTAACGGAATGGAGAATGACTGCCGTGACGAAATCCTTTGGAGCGATGTCGATCGCCGAGCTTTCCGCGCTCATCCAGATGGGCAAGGTCGATCCCGTCGAAATCACGGAATCGGTGCTGTCAGGCATCAACGCCTATCCAGACAAGGCCGTGTTCATATCGCTGCTCGAAGACCGCGCCACTGCGGAAGCCCATGCCGCCTCCAAGCGCCTCAAGGAAGGCCGCTCGCTCGGCCTCCTCGACGGCATTCCGATCGCCTGGAAAGACCTCTTCGACATCGAGGGCCTGCCGACCACCGCCGGCTCGAAAGTGCTGAAGAAGGCAGCCCCCGCCGCGAAGGACGCGGCGATCGTCGATCTCCTGAAACAGGCCGGCATGGTCGCGATCGGCCGCACCAATATGAGCGAATTCGCCTTTTCCGGCATCGGCATCAATCCGCATTACGGAACGCCGCACAATCCGCATGGCAAGGATGCGCCGCGCATTCCGGGCGGCTCCTCCTCCGGTTCCGGCGTCGCCGTCGCAGCCGGCCTCGTGCCCGTCGCGATGGGCACCGATACGGGTGGCTCGATCCGCATTCCGGCGGGTTTCAACGGCATCGTCGGTTACAAGGCGACCCGCGGCCGCTACCTCATGGACGGCGTCTATCCGCTGGCAACCAGCCTCGATTCGCTCGGCCCCCTCTGCCGCACGGTGCAGGACGCGGTGTGGGTGGATGCGGCCATGCGCGGGCTTGCAGTACCGCAGACGACCCGCCGGCCGGCGCAACCGCTCGATATCGTCATCCCGACCAACATCGTCCTCGACGGCGCCGAGCCGGGCGTCGTGGCTGCCTTCGAAGCTGCGATCGAGCGGCTTGCCAAGGCCGGAGCCAAGATCACCCGCCTCGCCTTCCCGACCTTCGACGAACTTCCGAAGCTGATGGTCAAATACGGTCCGATGGTCACCGCCGAAGCCTTCGCCCTGCATCGGGAAAAACTGGCAGGGCCGGATGCCGAGGAGATGGACCACCGGGTGGTCGCCCGCACCCGCCTCGGCGAAAAGACCAGCCTGTCCGACTATATCGCCATCGTCGAAAACCGCGCCCGGATGATCGCCGAAACCGAGGCACTGGTCGGCGACCGCTTCGTCGCCATGCCATCGGTCGCCCATGTGGCCCCGCCGATCGCGCCGCTCGAAAAGGACGACGAGATGTTCTTCGCCACCAACGGCAAGACGTTGCGCAATACCGGCTTCGGCAATTTCCTCGACTGGTGCGGCGTCTCCATCCCGTGCGGCACCGGCGACGCCGACATGCCGGTCGGCTTCCTCCTGTCCGCCAACGCCAATTGCGATGAAACACTGCTGCAGGCCGCGATGGCGTATGAGGAGATCATCCGCGGCTAGAAGCGGTGCAGAAGATCGCCTTGCGGAGGACAGTCGGTTGTCGGCACAGGCGGAAAAGTGTGCCTGGCGTGCTGATAGAAGAGTTGCCTCCCACGGCAGCTAACTAAGGAACCGTTTCCCCGTAACCGGGACCGCGGCAGTTGCCTTTTGCTTGTTCCGATATCCCCGAGAGCCTAGCCTCTTCTGCGGATTTGAGGAAAGCGGCATACCATGCAACTCGATTTGAACGGCAAGACGGCACTGATCACCGGCGGCTCCAAAGGCATCGGCCTTGCCTGCGCCCAATCCCTTCTGTCCGAAGGCGCCCGCGTCGTCATCTGTTCGCGCTCCCAGGCGAATATCGATGTGGCTCTGTCAAAACTGCCGGGCGCCATCGGCTTTACGGCCGATCTGATATCGGAAAGCGAAGCGCTGGCTCTCGTCGACAAGATCGAAGCTGAAGTCGGCGCGCTGGATATTCTCGTCAATTGCGCCGGTGCCGCGCGGCGCACGCCGCCACAGGACCTGAGCCCGGCTCACTGGCGGGCCGCGATGGACGCCAAATATTTCTCCTACATCAATGTCATCGACCCTGTGGTCAAGCGGATGGCTGCCCGCAGGGCGGGCGTGATCGTCAACGTCATCGGCGGCGGCGGCAAGGTCGCATCGCCGATCCACCTTCCGGGCGGGGCCGCCAATGCGGCGCTGATGCTTGCGACGGTCGGCCTCGCAAATGCCTATGCCGCCAGCGGATTGCGCATCCTCGGCATCAATCCCGGCAATACCGAAACCGAACGGGTCACCGAGGGCCTCCGGGCGGAGGCGGCTCTCCACGGCATCAGCGAACAGGCGGCGCTCGAAAAACTGATCCAGCGCATCCCGCTCGGCCGCATGGCGACGCCTGACGAGATCGCCAATGTCGTCACCTTCCTGAGTTCGTCGAAGGCGAGCTATGTCACCGGCGTCGTAATCGGCATGGACGGCGCCCTCAACCCGATCGTCGTCTGACGGAACCTCTCGGACCAGGCCGGCGTGCGGCGGTGCCGCGTGCGCCGTCGGTCACATCGAGGAACCACGATCAGAACGTCTTCCACTCATTCCCTAGTCAGCCATAGAGATGCAGGTCGATAACATGAGCAGTTCCGAGTTCCTCTGGTATATCCCGAACGACGTCAAGGCCGGCCATCGCGGCGATGCCGCCGCCGAGAACCACAACAGCCTGGAAACGCTGACCAGCCACGCCAAGGCGCTGGAGGATCATGGCTGGAAGGGCGCGCTCGTCGGCACCGGCTGGGGTCGGCCGGATACGTTCACCATCGCAACGGCTCTTGCCGCCCGCACCACCACGTTCGAACCGCTGATCGCGATCCGCCCCGGCTATTGGCGGCCAGCGAACTTCGCCTCCGCCGCGGCAACGCTCGACCACCTGAGCGGCGGCCGCGTGCGGGTCAACATCGTCTCGGGCCAGGATAATCTCGCCGCCTATGGCGACAGCGAGGGTGACCAAGCGCATCGTTATGCGCGCACCAGGGAATTCATGCGGCTGGTCCGCCGTCTGTGGACCGAGGAGAACGTCACGTTCAAGGGCGAGCATTTCCAGGTTGCCGGTTCCACGGTCGAGCCTCGTCTCCAGACCCGCGGCGAGCGCAAGCACCCGAAACTCTATTTCGGCGGTGCTTCCGAAGCCGCCGAGCAGGTGGCCGCGACGGAAGCCGATATCCAGCTCTTCTGGGGCGAACCTCTCGACGGCGTGCGGGAGAGGATCGAACGGCTGAAGACACTGAGCAGGCAGCTCGACCGCGACCTTCCTCCGCTTCAATTCGGGCTTCGGATCACCACCCTCGTTCGCGACACGACGGAACAGGCCTGGGCCGATGCCGAGGCGAAGGTCGCCGAAATGGCCAAGGGCAAGGCCGGCAACTGGAACGACCACGGAAAGCCGGTCGCCGTCGGCCAGCGCCGGCTGCTCGAACTGCACGAGCGCGGCGATGTCCTCGACGACAACCTTTACACGGCGCCCGGAAAATTCGGCGGTGGCGGCGCCGGCACCACCTGGCTCGTCGGCTCGGCCGAGGACGTCGCCCGTTCGCTGCGCAAATACGAGGATCTCGGCATCACCCATTTCGTGCTCTCCGACACGCCTTATCTCCAGGAGATCAAGCGGCAGGGCGATCGACTGCTTCCCCTTTTGCGCGGTTGAAGCGCAACAGCGGTTTACTGCGGGAAGCGGCCGCCTCTCCTCAGGCCCCCAGACGCTTCCGGTCTCGGGATCGAAAATATGGACATGCGGGACATCGATATCGATCCCGATTGATCGCGCCTCGCCGGGTGACTTCGGGTGGCCACACAATTTCAGTGGGTCTCGATCATACCTTTGGATAGGGGAACAATCCCCTTGTCCAATAGTCTCACCGCCTGCCTCGGCGTTAAACTCCGATCTTCGACGAAGCACACGAAGAATGGAGGAGACATAGGATGCTGATCGCACAGCCAGTGAAGGCATCGCCTGCCGACCCTTCGGCAAAACGCACCGACGTTTCAAGATATCGGACGTCGGAGATAGACCTCGAACGGCTTGTCGCCAGACACGTCCCGCGAGATCCCGATCAATCCGATCCGCAACCCAACCTCCGTCAAATCGCTGTCGGCGGCCTGGCCCCGTGGCAAATGCGCAATGTGCAGACCTATGTCGACATGTACCTCCGCTCGACAATCCGCGTCGAGGCCTTGGCCGGTCTCTGCAACCTGAGCAGCGGCCATTTCCAGCGGGCCTTCAAGGCAAGCCTTGGCGAGACGCCGCACAAATACGTCACCCGCAGGCGCATGGAAATGGCCTGCCGGATGATGACCGGCACGGACGAACCCCTCTGCCGGATCGCCCTGGAATGTGGCATGACCGACCAGGCGCACCTTACCAACAGCTTCCGCCGCCTTTACGGAATTGCTCCCAATGCATGGCGAAAGCGGATGCTGCTCGAAAGATCCGGACATGGCGTCCGCGAGACTGCCGTTGCTCGGCGCAACTGACAAACAGGACGAAGCTGCGCGCCAACCGCGAATTTCATTGCCGTTGACGGTGCGCGTTATTCCGGGCTGCCGTCACTGATGGCAGTCGCCTGCAACCAAACGGCAAGCCAGCGACCGTCTCGCCATTCGTAGATATCGGTGTGCCAATAGCCGCTCAAGGGCACATGAATCGGCAGCTGGATACGTTGCGGCCTGGTCCAACATTCAACGCCCCGCGATCCAATCGGCAGCAAACCACATCCACTTGGCAAGCTGTCGAAATCCCCCCCCCGATTTTCAGGGGTCTTTCATGCTTTCTTAACATTCGTCAGTTTCTAATTAAGACGATTAGTGAACTCCGGCGAATGTGGCCGGGAGCATACCTAAAGATATTTTTTAAGGTGGATATATTGCAGGCGCATGTTCTCTTGAGCAGGAAAATTGCAGCACGTAACCCGGGAGAGCGCCGGAGGCTGGCCAGGCGGCACTGGTACTTCTCGACTGTTCCGGCGGGGGCACTTGTGGTGCTGTCTGCAGGGGCGGCTCAAACCGCTGACTGGCACGGACTGACAAGCAGTGACTGGACAGACGGGAGCAATTGGACCGGCGGCGTCGCCCCCGGTGCCGGTGTAACCGCCAACATCAGCACGCCGGGTGCACCGAGCAACATAACAGCCGTCATCGGCGTCACCGGCCCCGTCAGCGTGTCGGTGGGTGCCACAAATGTTGGCCAAGACGCGACTGTGCCTGGGATTTTGAGGATCCAGAATGGCAGCAGCCTAACCAGCACCGGCAACGGCCGGCTTGGGACCGTCGGCACAGGGGCCGGAGTTGTCACCGTTACGGGAGCCGGGTCACTGTGGAATGTCACCGGCGGTGCAAATATCACGCTCGGACATCTCGGCACCGGTACGCTGAACATTGAGAATGGCGGGCAGGTCAACACGAACACGGCGCTCCTAGGAGGCCCTGGTCCCTTAACTTCGGGCACGCTCAACATCAGCAGCGGCGGCACGTTGCAGGCTCAAACCTTGCGTAGCGGCTCCGGCGCGAGCCAGGCCAATTTCGACAATGGCATTCTGCGCGCGACGGCCGCCAACGCGACCTTCATCGACGGATTTTCCGGCACCGAACTCAATCTGCTTGCCGGCGGGCTGACGATCGATACCGCCGGCTTTGCCGTGGGAACCGACGCAACGTCGGGCTTTACCGGCGTCGGCGGATTGAGCAAGATTGGCGCCGGCGTCTTCACTCTATCGGGCAGTAACATCTATTCGGGTGAGACGATCATCCAGGCCGGCACGCTCGCGCTGGCGGGTGCGGGTTCGATCGCCAACTCCGCCCGTGTCGTCACCACAGGCATTTTCGACATTTCAGGCGTCACTCCGGCCGGCACCGACATCCAAAGCCTGGCCGGCGGCGGCACCGTGGCGCTGGGCACCAAGAACCTGACGATCACCAATGCCAACGACACGTTCGCGGGCGTCATCGGCGGCACGGGCGGACTGACCGTCACCGGCGGCAGCCAGACGCTTTCGGGCGTCAACACCTATACCGGCGCGACGACGGTGAGCGGTGGCCGGCTTGCCGTCAACGGCTCGATCACCAGCCCGGTCACGACATCGGGGGCCGGCATTCTCGGCGGCAACGGCACGATCTTCGGCGATGTGACCAATGCCGGAACGATTGCGCCCGGCAATTCGATCGGCACGCTGACGATCGCCGGCAACTATACCGGCACGGGCGGCACGCTCGAAGTCGAGGCCGTGCTCGGCGGCGACGCTTCGCCGACCGACCTCCTCGTGGTGACCGGCAATACGGCCGGCACCACGAACGTCAAGGTCATCAACCTTGGGGGCGGCGGCGCACAAACCGCCGAGGGCATCAAGATCGTCGATGTCGGAGGCGTGTCAGCCGGCTCCTTTTCGCTGCTTGGCGACTATGTGTTCGAGGGCGATCAGGCCGTGGTCGGCGGGGCCTATGCCTACCGACTCTATCAGGGCAGCGTCAGCGCGCCCGCAGACGGCGACTGGTATCTGCGTTCGACCCTGCTTAATCCTGCAGGCGTGGGGATCGGGATGGTCTATGCGCCGAGTGTTCCGCTCTACGAGAGCTACGCCGGCGTGCTGCAGACGCTCAACGAGTTCGGTACACTGCGCCAGCGCACCAGCGGCCGGGCGATCGAAGAGCCCCATGCCGAGAATGATCCTGCCAAGGCGATCTGGATCCGCATCGACGGCACGCATGCGCATTTCAATCCGAAAACCTCGACGACCGGCACGGAATACGATGTGGACACATGGACGCTGCAGGCGGGCATCGACGGAATGCTGCATGAAAGCGGGGCCGGCGCGCTGATCGGCGGCGTCAGCTTCCATTTCGACACAGCCTCGGCGGACGTCTCCTCGCGCTTCGGCAAGGGCAACATCGATACGACCGGCTACGGCCTCGACGGCACCTTGACCTGGTACGGCAATAGCGGCTTCTATGTCGACGCTCAGGCTGCCTTGACCTGGTATGACAGCAATCTCAACTCCTCGACCCTTAACGACACGCTCGCCGACGGCAATGATGGCTTCGGCTACGGCCTGAGCGTCGAGACCGGGCAGAAGATCGCCCTGACGCGCCAGTGGTCGCTGACCCCGCAGGCGCAACTGGCCTATTCGTCCGTGCGCTTCGACGACTTTACCGACGCCTATGGCGCCGCCGTCTCGCTTGACGATGCCGACAGCCTGACCGGTCGCCTCGGGATCTCGGCCGATTACGACAGCGACTGGAAGGACGCCGCCGGAAGGACCAGCCGCGCGAAGTTCTACGGCATCGCCAATCTCTATTACGACTTTCTCGACGGCTCGAACGTGGATGTCTCCGGGGTCAGGGTCGCCAGCGAGAACCAGCCGCTCTGGGGTGGCCTCACCCTGGGCGGCTCGCTCAGCTGGTCCGACGACCGATATGCGGTCTACGGGGAGGCCTTCGCTCGCACCAGCCTCAAGGATTTCGGCAACAGCAACGCCATCGGCGCCAAGGTCGGGCTTAGTATGAAGTGGTAGGTGTGGTCGGGAAACCTGACCCCACCCTTCCCCTCGCCGAAGACGAGAAAAGCCCCGCAGCCGGTTAAGGCCAAGGGGCTCAGGTCCGCTTGGAGGAGGAGATAGAAGGAAGCTTTCAGCGATCGCCGGATTGGAATTCTCGGCTGGTCCGATGGTAGCGGGAGGCAGAATTGAACTGCCGACCTCAGGGTTATGAATCCTGCGCTCTCACCAACTGAGCTACCCCGCCACAGGGACTGCGGAAGTTCCGGCGTGGCCGGTTCCGCTTTGGTCGTGCGGCTTATAAGTCCCCCGTCACCAAAGTGTCAAGCAGGGTTTGGGCAAAAACCGGTGGCAATTTTGTGCCTTACGGTTAGCGCCGGTCTCAGGCCGCGACCGGCGTCGAAAGCAGGGCCTTCAGAGCGGTTTCCGCCTCGGCCGCCCGTTCCGAACGTTCGATGAAACCGCCGCCATAAACCCGCGCATCCGCCCCTTCGGCGGAATAGAGCACGCAGGCCTGACCCGGCGCTACGCCCGCCTCTCCGATTGCCAGATCGACATAGACGCCGTGATCGTCGCAGTGGAGGATGGCCGGTGTCGGCGGACGCGTCGAGCGCACCTTGGCGAAACAGGCGAACCCGCCCTTCGCATCCTCGTCGAGTACACCGTCGCCGATCCAGTTGACGTCGCGCAGGTAGACGCGGTGGGTATCGAGCGCTTCCTTCGGCCCGACGATCACCCGGCGCGAGCGGGCATCGAGATAAACGACGTAGAGCGGCTCGCCGGTGGCAATGCCGATGCCGCGGCGCTGGCCGATCGTGTAATGCACGATGCCCTCGTGGCGGCCGAGCACGCGCCCGTCCATATGCACGATATCGCCGGCGAGTGCCGCGTTCGGCTTCACCTTGTTGATGATATCGGCATATTTGCCCTGCGGTACGAAACAGATGTCCTGGCTGTCGGCCTTCTTGGCGACCACCAGGCCCATCTCCTCGGCGAGATCGCGCACCTGCGCCTTCGACATGCCGCCAAGCGGGAAGCGCAGATAGTCGATCTGCTCCTGGGTCGTTGCGAACAGGAACCAGCTCTGGTCGCGATCACTGTCGATCGGCCGGAACAGGGCGCGGCGGTTCGGATTGCCCGGAGAAGGGTTGGCGGAGGAGCGGATATAGTGGCCGGTCGCCAGCGCATCGGCGCCGAGATCCTTGGCGGTCGCCAGAAGATCGGCGAACTTGACCGTCTGGTTGCAGGCAACGCAGGGGACCGGCGTTTCGCCCATCGCATAGGCCTCCGCGAACGGATTGATCACCGTCTCGCGGAACCGCTTTTCGTAGTCGAGCACATAATGGGGAATGCCGAGCGTTTCGGAGACGCGCCGCGCATCGTCGATGTCCTGGCCGGCGCAGCACGAACCGGCGCGGTGCACGGCCGCGCCATGATCGTAAAGCTGCAGCGTGATCCCGAGCACGTCATAGCCCTGGCGTTTGAGCAGACCTGCAACGACGGAGGAATCCACTCCCCCCGACATGGCAACGACAACACGTGTGTCTTCCGGCCTCTTGTCAAAATCCAGCGTATTCACGAGTAACTCTCTCGGTCTCTCAAGCGCCGGTCCATGATGGGAGGGCGACATGTTCAGGGCCTGCGGCGGGATCGGCCGTCGGAGGCAATTCTTGCCGGATATAGAAAGGATTTGCGGCCTGCGCAAGGAGGAGCGCGAATCGCAGGCGCGGCGCATGCAGGAACGGACAAGGCCTCAACCGCGAAGACCGATGCAGTTTCCCCATGGATCGCGGACCTGACACATGCGCAGGCCGTTCTGGATGTCGATCGGTCCCCGATAAAGCGTCGCGCCAATCGCGGTGAAATGCTCGACCGCCGCGTCAAGATCATCGACCTGCCAATAGACGACGGATCCGCTGGCGCCGCTTCCCACCTTCTCGTCAGCCGCCACGATCTCGAGGCAGATCCCGCCGATATCGAGAAACTGAAATTCGAAAGCCTCGAGGTGACGCCGCACCGATTGCGGGAACGCCGCCTGATACCAATCCAATGCCCGTGCAACATCCGCGACATGGACAAGGATGGCGCATATCGGCTTTGCTTCGGTGTTCAATGCGATCGTCCGACGGAGGTTTGCATGGCCGACTGTCTATGCCCATGGAATGGTTTTGTAAAACACTTGGGGCTGTCCCGGCGGGACTCAGCACTCCGAAAAGCAGCCTGCCCGAAGCCGGGAGGCCGGAATTCAAGACTGCAGCGCTCCATGCCGTACGACCTTGCCGGCTGCCGTCCTGGCGCCGCTGGCCGCACCTTCCGCCCGCACCCGCGGCAGGCTTGCCGGATATTCGCGCTGGATGAAGTCGATGATCTTTTCGCGCACCTCGCACCGGAGGTCGAAGGTCCGCGGGGCATTGGAGGCGGAGACGAGGATGCGGATCTCCATGACGTTTTCCCTGAAATCCGTCACCTGCACGGCCACCACCCGCTTGTCCCAGAGCTTTGACGTTGCGGCAATCTCCTCGCCCTTGCGACGGACCGCGTTCACCGGAACCGAATAGTCGAGATAGATCATCACCGTGCCGATCAGCTCCGAACTGTCGCGCGTCCAGTTCTGGAACGGCGTCTCGATGAAATAGCTGAGCGGCAGGATCATCCGCCGCCAGTCCCACAGTTTCACCACCACATAGGTCGAGGTAATCTCCTCGACATTGCCCCACTCACCCTCGACGATCAGCGCGTCGTCGATGCGGATCGGCTGGGTGATCGCAAGCTGGATGCCCGCGAAAATGTTCTTCAGCACCGGCTGCAGCGCAAGGCCCAGCACGACGCCCGCCACGCCGGCGGAGGCAAGCAGGCTGACGCCGTATTGCTGCACCGCCGGAAAGGTCATCAGCATGGCGGCGATGGTGATCGCCACGATCATGACGCTTGCGATCCGCTCGGCGATCCGCGACTGGGTGACATGGGTGCGGGCGAGCAGATTGTCTTCCGCATCGAGCTTGAAGCGGCGCAGATAAACGATCATCCACACATGCAGGGCGATCTTCGCCATCCAGCCGACGACGACGATGAAGCCGAGCAGCAGCAGGTGACGTATCACCTGCCCCTGCCCGGCACTGAGCGGCGCGATCGTCGCGCCGAGCGACAGCGTCCAGGTGAGGATGGCCAGCCGCATCGGCCGCCGCGTACGCGACACCAGCGACCGCCAGAACAGGTCCCTGTTCTCGACCAGCCGCGTCAGAAAGCGAAATCCGAAGCGCTGGATCGCAAGGCCGATCAGAAATGCGACGGCCATCACACCACAACTGACGAGCCAGTCCGGCAGCCAGGCCGTATCATTCCGGAATTCCTGAATGAAGCGTTCCATGCCCCCTCAGCTAGGGTGCGATGCAACATCGAAAAGAGCGGCCGCAAAAATTTCATGTTTTGGGAGTCATCTGGGCGCGGGGTGATTTGTGGCAACAGGGCGATCAGGGACGGAGAGACGATGCAATTCGACCTCATGCGCTTTGTCGACGCGCAAGCGCCGGTCTATGGGCGCGTCATCGGCGAGCTTCGCGATGGCAAAAAGCGCTCCCACTGGATGTGGTACGTCTTCCCCCAGGTCGCGGGGCTCGGTTTTTCGATCATGTCCCAGCGTTTCGCAATCGGCTCGAGGGCGGAGGCGACAGCCTATCTGGAACATCCCCAGCTTGGCCCCAGGCTCATCGAATGCACCGAAGCGATGCTCTCCCATTCGGACCTTTCGGCGCACGCCATCCTCGGTTCACCCGACGACATCAAGTTCAAAAGTTCGATGACGCTGTTCGAGGCAGTCAGCAAAAAGGGCTCGCCTTTCGAGCGAGCCCTTGAACAGTTCTTTGATGGCGAGCGCGATGAAAAGACCATCGCGCTGCTTCGGGTTTAAGCGGCTGCCTGGATCGCCGAAAGCTTCCAGTCCGTGGCGGGCTTGCGCACGAAGGTCCAGACTTCGACGGTTTCCGTCACCGCGTTCGGATCGCCTTCGGCAACTGCGCCGGTATTGCGGTCCTTCATGTAATCGACGCTGGAGTAACGCATCGCGACGGTCGCGTAGTCCTGGCCGTTTTCACGCCAGGCTTCCGCCAGGTCGCCCTGCAGCAGCTTGACGTCCTTCACCTCGTTCTTGACGCCGTTGGTGGCGTTCTCGCCGAGTTCTTCGGCCAGGTAGGACATCGCTTCCGGCGTCGTGAGGCTGCGGAGCTTGGCATAGTCTTCGTCGCCATAGGCAGACTGGACATTGGTCAGCAGCTTCTCGAACTGGTCGAGGTCGCGGTTGGTTATGCCGATCTCGTCGGTCTCGGGGCCGGCCTGGCGCGGAGCGGCATTGGAACCGCCACCGAAACCGGTTGGCGCACTGCCGCCTCCCAGCGAGCCGATCTTCGGGATCTGGAAGGACGACGTATTCTGGCTCGGCGCATCATAGGCGTTGCGCGACTGGCCAAAGCCGGTATTCATCCCGCCTGCCGGGCCGCCAGCCGTCTGCTGACGGCGCGCGAACCAACGGAAAGCCAGCATCGCGAGACCGCCGATCAGCGCGATCTGCAGCAGCATGCCCAGCATGCCGGCCATGCCGCCGAACCCGGTACCCATCAACATGCCGATCAGGCCACCAAGGGCGAGACCGCCGAGCAGGCCGCCGAACATGCCACCGAAGAGACCCCGGCGAGGCTGCTGCGCCGCCTGCTGGCCAAGGCCGTTCTGCGGCGTCGTGGCGTTCTGCTGCGTATTGGGCGTCATCGACCGGTTGATGCCGGTCGGCGCCGTGGGCGCGGTATTGGTGGTCGCCGGGGCTGAATACGTGCGCGTGCCGCGGCTGCCGAAGCCGCCGCTGGCGCGACGCGCCTCAGCCATATCCACGGCGGTCAAGGAAACCGCCATTCCGATCGCCAGGATCGCGAACAGGTTCTTGAAACGCCGAAGGTTGGATAACATCGTTTTCTCCTCATAAACCGCTCAAGCGCGGTATTCCCTGACTATATAGAGAGGCGGCCATCCGAATTTTAGGCCCATCCTCCATTTTTCCCGTCGAAGTAGATAACGGAGTTTGAAACGGGAGCCAAGCGCCAAAAATACAATCAAAAGTAGATTATCCCGATATCAGCCTGCGACATCGGGCGCGGCATCTCTGTGCCAAAAGACGATCCCGCAGATCGGATTGCGCCGCGTGCAGAATGCCACTACCTTCTTACGAGGCACACAAACGCAAAGGAGGTTGCCTATGTCACCGCGGGACGCCTGATCCAGAACTATCAAGACTTCTGCCTTTCAAAGGGCATCGACTTCACACGCATTCAATCCGTAAGGCCGCATGACGCCACCACGCTCTTCTGCAGCGCTGGCATGCAGCAGTACAAACCCCTCTTCTCCGATCCCTCCCACAGAGGAACCGTCGCAAACAGCTAGGCATGCCTGCGTCTGGGCGACCTGGACGAAATCGGAGACGGAACCCACTTCCTTCACTTCACCATGCTCGGCCTCTTCTCTTTCCGGGAGATGAGCGTTGGCGATGCCATCGATTTCTGGCTCGAGTTCCTGCGAACGCTCGGCCTCACGCCGGATCATGTCACCATTCATCCGGACCGCCTCACCGAATGGACGCCGCTTTACCGCGGACGTTTTCCGATCGTCCCGGATCCGGAATGCACCTGGAGCGACGGCAGCATCACCGGATACAGTACCGAGTTCTACAAGGACGGGGTGGAGATCGGAAACATCGTCAATCCGTTGGGAACCTGCATCGATGTCGGCTTCGGCGCCGATCGTCTCGACATGCTCATCAACGGCACGCCGCCGGAGGATGTGCTCGAAACGCTAAGCAGCGCGATCATGAAGATCATCGAAAGCGGCTACCCTCCGGGCAACAAGGAGCAGGGTTACGTCCTGCGCAAACTGCTCCGCCGCCTGCATCGGATGGGCGGCGCGCTCGACCATCCTTTCTTCATCGAGGAGGTCGCACGTCAGGAACGGCTTCGGGCCAGATATCTGCGCCTGCGGGAAAGGCATCCCGGCATGAGCCCTGAATGGTGGTTCGATACGCATGGCATCGAGCTCTCCGACATGCCGGACGGATAAAATGAAGAAGGCCTCCGGCATACTCGCCGGAGGCCTTCGTCTTGTCCAGGAAACCCTCACGACCACGACAGGCATGAGCAGCTTCGGTGATTGTTACTCGACGTTGAACGCCAGCGGCTTGGCCTGGCGGATCGCCGGGTTGGCGGTCAGTTTTGCCAGAACCTCGGCCGGAACCGGACCGTCGACATAAAGGAGAGCGATCGCGTCGCCGCCTTCCTGGTCGCGGCCGAGATGGAAGTTGGCGATGTTGACGCCGGCATTGCCGAGCGTCGTGCCGATGAAGCCGATCATGCCGGGAACGTCTGTATTGGCGATATAGACCATGTTGGTGCCGACATCCGCATCGAGGTTGATGCCCTTGATCTGGATGAAGCGCGGCTTGCCGTCCGAGAAGACCGTGCCGGCAACCGAGCGGGTCCTCGTGTCGGTGGTGACCGTCAGCTTGATATAGCCGTCGAAGACGCCCGACTTGTCGCGCTTGGCTTCAGACAGGATGATGCCCTTTTCCTTGATCATGATCGGCGCCGAAACCATGTTGACGTCGGAGACCTGGCTGCGGATGAGGCCGGCGAGCAGCGCGCTCGTCAGCGCCTTGGTGTTCATGCCGGCGGTCGAGCCGTCATAGAGAATCTCGATTTCCTTGATCGCATCTTCGGTGACCTGGCCGACGAAGGCGCCGAGCACGTCGGCGAGCCGGATGAACGGCTTCAGGCGCGGCGCTTCTTCCGCCGTGATCGACGGCATGTTGATGGCGTTCGAGACCGCACCCTTGATCAGGTAGTCCGACATCTGCTCGGCGACCTGAAGTGCGACGTTTTCCTGCGCTTCCGTGGTCGAGGCGCCGAGATGCGGCGTGCAGACGACGTTTTCGAGGCCGAAGAGCGGGCTTGCCGTGGCGGGCTCGACTTCGAACACGTCGAAGCCGGCGCCGGCGACATGGCCGGACTTGATGGCTTCGGCGAGTGCTGCCTCATCGACGAGGCCGCCGCGGGCGCAGTTGATGATGCGAACGCCGGGCTTGGTCTTGGCGAGCGCTTCCTTGCCGAGGATGCCGCGGGTCTTGTCGGTCATCGGCACGTGCAGGGTGATGAAGTCGGCCTGGGCCAGCAATTCGTCGAGCTCGACCTTGGTGACGCCCATTTCCTCGGCGCGTTCGGCCGAGAGGAAGGGGTCATAGGCGAGAACATGCATGCCGATGCCGATCGCCTTCTTGCAGACGATGCCGCCGATATTGCCGGCGCCGATGACCCCGAGGATCTTGCCGGTGATCTCGACGCCCATGAAGCGCGACTTTTCCCACTTGCCGGCCTGGGTCGAGGCGTCGGCTGCCGGAAGCTGGCGGGCGACGGCGAACATCAGGGCGATGGCGTGTTCGGCCGTGGTGATCGAGTTGCCGAACGGCGTGTTCATGACGATGATGCCGCGGCGCGAAGCGGCCGGGATGTCGACATTGTCGACGCCGATGCCGGCGCGGCCGATGACCTTGAGGTTGGTCGCGGCCGCGATCAACTTTTCGGTCGCCTTGGTGGCGGAACGGATCGCAAGGCCGTCATAGTTGCCGATGATTTCGGCAAGCTTTTCCTTGTCCTTGCCGAGCTTCGGCTGGAAATCGACTTCGACGCCGCGGTCGCGAAAGATCTGGACGGCGGTTTCCGACAATTCGTCGGATACGAGAACGCGAGGTGCCATCAGTGGGCCTCCTGAAAAAGTTTCTGTCGTGAATGAGGAAATGGGCTCCGCTTCGTCAGCGGAGCCGATACGCGACTTGGCTAAGCGGCGGCCTTGGAAAGCGCAGCCTTCTGCGTTTCGAAAGCATAGGTCAGCCAGGGCATCAGAGCCTTCATGTCGGCCGCGTCGATCGTGGCACCAGCCCAGATGCGAAGGCCGGACGGCGCATCGCGATAAGCACCGATGTCGAGCGCGACGCCTTCCTTTTCGAGGATCGACACCATGCCCTTGGCAAAGGCTTCCTGCGCGTCCGCGTCGAGAGCGGCGACATCCGCGTCGGCGATCTTGAGGCAGACCGAAGTGTTGGAGCGCGTTGCCGGGTCGACGGCGAGGTTGTCGATCCAGGCGTTGGCGGCCACGAAATCGTGGATGACTTTGGCATTGGCATCGGCGCGGGCGATCAGGCCTTCAAGGCTGCCGACCGACTTCGCCCAGACGAGCGCATCGATATAGTCCTCGACGCAGAGCATCGACGGCGTGTTGATCGTCTCGCCGACGAAGATGCCTTCGATCAGCTTGCCGCCCGAGGTGAGGCGGAAGATCTTTGGCAGCGGCCAGGCCGGAACGTAGGTCTGCAGACGCTCGACAGCACGCGGGCTGAGGATCAGCATGCCGTGACCGCCCTCGCCGCCCAGAACCTTCTGCCAGGAGAAGGTGACGACGTCGAGCTTGGCAAAGTCCATGTCCTGCGCGAAAGCCGCCGAGGTGGCGTCGCAGATGGTCAGGCCCTTGCGGTCTGCCGGAATGAAGTCGGCGTTCGGAACGCGGACGCCCGAGGTGGTGCCGTTCCAGGTGAAGACCACGTCGCGGTCGAAATCGACCGTGGAAAGGTCCGGAAGCAGGCCGTAGCCGGCTTCGATCTTGCGGACGTCCTTGAGCTTCAGCTGCTTGACGACGTCGGTGACCCAGCCGGCGCCAAAGCTTTCCCAGGACAGCATGTCGACGCCGCGCTCGCCGAGCAGCGACCACAGCGCCATTTCGACGGCGCCGGTATCGGAAGCCGGCACGATGCCGATGCGGTAATCCGCCGGCACGTTCAGAATTTCACGGGTGAGGTCGATGGCCTGCTTGAGCTTCGCCTTGCCGACCTTGGCGCGGTGCGAACGACCGAGCGGGGCATCGGAGAGCGCTTCGAGCGACCAACCGGGGCGCTTCGAGCAAGGGCCAGAAGAAAAATGGGTGTTGTTCGGACGCAGGTCCGGCTTTGCGGCGTTTGCCATATGGCTATCCTTCCAGATAGATGGCCCTTCGTTGGGGAAGGGTGTCCCGCCGCTGTGGTTATGCCCGAGCGCCTTCACAGTCAAGAGGGTCATGTCGCCCCCGGACAAATTTTTGCCGCAGCTTTGTCGCCGCAAACGCAAAAAGCCGCCCGGAGGCGGCTTTCGCTTGGAGACGAGGTGATCTTACTTGTAGACGATCTGCTGCGGCGGGGGCTCGTAGGCCGGCGGCGTGTCGCAGCCGCCGAAGATGTAGCGGGCGCCGACGCGGGCTTCATGCGAATAGAAACCCTTGTCCTTGCCCGGGCCGCCGCCCGAGGCGAAGCCGAACATGTCGCCGCCCGTGACATGGCGGAAGCGGTAGCCGACATCGGCCTTGACGTTGCAGGTGACGTCGATCGACGCGCCGGCCATGAGCGCATAGGTGAAGCGCCAGCTCTTTTCGCCGCCATGCGTGACTTCCGGGTCACAACCCGCACCGCTGTCGGCGCAGGAGGTGTTGCGCAGGTTCGACCACTTGACGTAGGTGCCGCCGATACCGCCACCGACATAAGGGGTGAAGTAGCCATAGGTGCCGAGATCGACATAAGCGTTGGCCATGAGCGAATAGGCGTGCATCGAGGCCAGGTCGGTCGAGGTACACGCGGCGGCTACACCGCAACTGCCGGAGGTCGAGCCGCGGAACTTGCTGTTGAACATGTAGTCGAGGGTGACGTCGGTGCGCAGGTAGCTGTTGATCTGGTAACCGACACCGCCCCCGAGCGTGAAGGCATCACGCAGATCGGAACGACCGAATTCGGCGATCGCCACGCCGGGCGTACCGGTACCCTGGTAGAATTCGGTACCGCGCGACTTCTTGAAGGAATAGCCGACGTCACCGCGAAGGTACCAGCCGGTCGCCTCCTGAACGGTTACTTCGGGCGCATCCTGATAAGGCTCCGGCTGCGGCTGGTAAAGATCGGCGGAATTGGCGGCACTCACAGTCAGTGTCAGCGCAAAAGCGCTGGCCAGCAACTTTCTCATGGGTTCATCTCCAAAGCTCGTATCGCGTATGGCATGCAAAGCGGGCAGCCAACGGGTTGATCCGCTGTGGATGATGATCGACAAAGGTTAAGTCTCGCTTAACCATGCTTGTTTACCGCACGTTTTCCTAAAACAGCAGGGATTTCTACAAGTAAAGGCATGATCCAAGACTTGCGGAAGCCACCCCGTCTCAAAGTGGGCCGCCCCGTCATCCGCCTGCTGCACCGGGTAGCGGCAGCCGCGGCCTCCGCAAAATACTGACCGGGTTACTTCAGTAGAAAAATGTAATTTAAGCTTAAATAAACAATTAATGCTTTGTAAACTATAGAGGGCTATATTTAGCCTATCCGAGCTGGGGAAATATCGGGGAATCGGTAGAGCCGAATAATGGGGAAGTACGACTCGAGCGGAGTGGGTTCTTAAGCTCGAGGTTTGGGCTGACACAGGTCAATCCGGCAATATCTCGTCCACCAACGAAGCAATCCCGTCGTCAAATCACGGCGGTGAGATTGCCATCATGCCCTTCCGGAAAAATTTGACCATGTGGAACCGCGGCGCGAGGCGCCGCGGAGGAAGGGACTGTCTGTGAACAAGTTCAGAACATTCGGCATAGCATTCCGACTGGCCATCGGGTTCGGCTTTCTGCTTCTCCTGATGATCGGCCTGACTTTTTACTCTACCGGTGAAGTCAAGATGATCGACGACAATCTCGCAACCGTCAACGACGTCAACAGCGTCAAGCAACGGTATGCCATCAACTATCGCGGCAGCGTGCACGACCGGGCGATCGCGATCCGCGACGTGACGCTCGTGACGTCCGAGGCCGAGCGCAAGGAAGCGGAAGCGCTTATCGCCAAGCTCGCGGCATCCTATGCGGAAAACGAAAAACGCATGGCGGAAATGGTCGGCGCCCCTTCCGGTGCAACGGATCGTGAAAAGACGATATTGACCGAGATCGCCGACATCCAGTCGAAGACCAATCCCCTGGTCGCCCAGATCATCTCGCTACAGCAAAAAGGCGATGGCGAGGCGGCCCGCAAGATACTGCTGGAACAGGCCCGCCCGCTCTTCGTCTCCTGGCTTGGCGCGATCAACAAATTCATCGACTATCAGGAGGCGCTCAACAAATCGATCGGCGGCGATGTCCGCAATGCGGCGAGTGGCTTTAGAAACCTTGCGCTGGCCGCCCTCGGCATAGCCGCGGTGCTTTCGATCATAGCGGCCTTCGTGACGGCCCGCTCGATCATCGGACCGCTCTCCAAGCTGCAGCAATCGCTGAAAGCCATGGCCGCGGGCAACCTCGAAGGCGACCGGACGATCGAGGCGCGCGGCGACGAGATCGGCATGCTCGCCCGCGCCGTGGCCGCTCTCCGGGAGGCCATCTCCGTCAAGGCGGAGCGTGAAGCGGATGCCGAGGCGAAGCGGACCGTTGGAGAACGCCACAGGCTGGAACAGGAAGCGGCCGAGCGCAGCGCGCTCGCAGAACAGACGAGCCAGGCGGTTCGCCAGCTCGCCGACGCTCTGCAGGCCCTGGCAAACGGCGATCTGACCCGGGAGATCAACACCCCGTTCACGCCCTCGCTCGACCAGTTGCGGGCCGACTACAACGCGGCCGTGGCGAAACTCCGCGAAGCGATGCAGAAGGTTGCCGCAAACGCGAGTGCAATCGCCGCCGGAGCCCAGGAAATCCGTTCCGCCTCCGACGACCTCGCCAAGCGCACCGAACAGCAGGCGGCCTCGGTCGAGGAGACCGCGGCGGCACTGGAAGAGATCACCACGACGGTTTCCGACTCGAGCCACCGCGCTCAGGAGGCCGGTAACCTGGTGCGCATGACCAAGGACAATGCCGAGCGCTCCGGCCGGGTCGTCCGTGACGCCGTCGAGGCGATGGGCAAGATCGATTCGTCTGCCGTCGAGATCGGCAACATCATCGGCGTCATCGACGAAATCGCTTTCCAGACCAACCTGCTCGCTCTCAACGCCGGCGTCGAGGCCGCCCGTGCCGGCGAGGCCGGCAAGGGCTTCGCGGTGGTAGCGCAGGAAGTGCGCGAACTCGCCCAGCGTTCCGCCAAGGCGGCAAAAGAGATCAAGGAACTGATCCACACCTCCAACGACCACGTGAAGAGCGGCGTGGCGCTGGTCGGGGAAACCGGCAAGGCCCTGCAGGAGATCGTCGTCCAGGTCCAGCAGGTCAACGGCAATGTCGAGGCCATCGTCGAGGCCTCGAAGGAACAGGCCACCGGCCTGAAGGAGATCAACACCTCGGTCAACACGATGGATCAGGGAACGCAGCAGAACGCGGCCATGGTCGAGGAGTCAACCGCGGCGGCCCACAACCTCGCCCGCGAAGCCGAAGACCTTTTCCAGCTTCTGTCGCAATTCCATATCGGCGGCGCAGCCGTGGCCGGAACCCCGTCGCGCCGGGTCTCGCCCGCGCCGGCATCCTTCAGCAGCCGCCCGGCGGAGTCGCCGGCCCGCAGAATGGTGGCGAAAGTCACGCAGTCATTCCAGGGCAATGCCGCTGCCGCAAAGCAGGATTGGGAAGAGTTCTAGAGGCGGCAAACCCGAGGGTTTCCGCCATTCGGAATTCCGCATAAAAATAAAGCCACCCGCGAAAACCGCGGGTGGCCTTTTCATTGGGATTGCGTCTTCAGGCCGCGTTGCGGACGTTGGCGATCACGCCGACCAGTCCATCGACGATGCGCTCGATCTGTCCGCGGTCGTCGCCTTCCGCCATCACCCGGATCAGCGGTTCGGTACCGGACGGCCGGATAACCAGGCGGCCCCTGGCAGCGAGCTCGGCTTCCGCATCGGCGATGGCCTGACGGACGATCACGTCCTCCAGCGGCTTGCCGCCCTGGAAACGAACGTTCTTCAGAAGCTGCGGCACGGGATCGAAACGGCGGCAGATCTCGCTGACGGGGCGGCCGAGGCGTTTCGCGCGCGCCAGGACCTGCAGACCGGCGACGAGGCCGTCGCCGGTCGTGCCGAAATCGGAGAGTACGATATGGCCGGACTGTTCGCCGCCGACGTTGAAATCATGCGTGCGCATATGCTCGACCACATAGCGGTCGCCGACCTTGGTGCGCGCGAGGTCCAGGCCCTTGCCGTTGAGAAACCGCTCCAGGCCGAGATTGGACATCACGGTCGCGACGATGCCGCCGCCTTTCAGCTTCTGGTCCTCGGCCCAGCTCTCGGCGATGACTGCCATCAGCTGGTCGCCGTCGACGATCTCGCCGCGCTCGTCGACGATAATCACCCGGTCGGCGTCACCGTCGAGCGCGATGCCGATATCGGCGCGCACTTCATGCACCTTCTTCTGCAGCGCTTCCGGGCTGGTCGAGCCGCAGTCGAGGTTGATGTTCGTGCCGTTCGGCTCGTTGCCGATCATCACCACCTCGGCGCCGAGCTCCCAGAGCGCCAGCGGAGCCACCTTGTAGGCCGCGCCATTGGCGCAATCGATCGCGACGCGCAGGCCATGCAGGGTAACGTCGCGCGGCAGCGTACGCTTCACGTGTTCGATATAGCGGTAGATGTCGCCCTCGACGCGCTTCGCCCGGCCGATATCGCCGGACTTGGCGAGCTGGGAATGCAGGTCGCTGTCGAGCAGGTCCTCGATGCGCATTTCAAGCTCGTCGGAAAGCTTGTAGCCGTCGGGTCCGAACAGCTTGATGCCGTTGTCCTCGTAAGGATTGTGCGAGGCGGAGATCATCACGCCGACATCGGCGCGCAGCGAGCGGGTGAGCATGGCGACAGCCGGCGTCGGAATCGGCCCGAGCAGGAAGACGTCGAGGCCGGCAGCGGTGAAACCCGCCACCATGGCGTTTTCCAGCATATAGCCCGAGAGACGCGTATCCTTGCCGATCACCACCCGGTGGCGGTGATTGCCGTTACGGAAGATCGTGCCGACGGCGATGCCGACGCGCATCGCGAGATCCGGGGTCATCGGATGGATATTGGACTGTCCGCGAATGCCATCGGTGCCAAAATAGCGGCGTGTCATATAAGCTCCTTCGTCATCGCGCCTGAACGTCGCGGTCCTTGCAGGGATCGAACCTGCAGCATGTTAGACGGTAAAACCGGCCTGAAGCTTGGCTCATGCCATAGTTTGACGGCACAAGCACATAAATTAGCATCAAAATCGATTATATCCCGTTACTCATAACAAAACCTTCCAAGCAAAAGCCGCCGTGAATTGCTCCACGGCGGCTTTTGGATTCCAGTCGTCGAAGGATCAGTGCGGCTGCGGTTCCAGACCGCTTTCCGGCTCTCCGCCCTTTGGTTCGTCCTTCTTGGAGCCAGCCGAGGGAACAGCCGAACCGCGGGTCGGAGGCGCATCGTCGCCGAGATCGCGCGACGGCTTCTGGCCCTTGATCAGCGCCTTGATCTCCTCGCCCGAAAGCGTCTCGTATTCGAGCAGGCCTTCGGCAATCGCGACGAAGTCGTCGTGCTTCTCGGTAAGAATGCGGCGCGCCTCGGTATAGGCTTCGTCGATCAGACGGCGAACCTCGGTGTCGATCTTCTGGGCCGTCGATTCCGAGACGTTCTTCGACTGCGAGACGGAATGGCCGAGGAAGACTTCCTGCTGGTTCTCACCATAGGCGACCTGGCCGAGCATGTCGGAAAAGCCCCACTGGGTGACCATCGCGCGGGCAAGCTTCGTCGCCTGCTCGATGTCCGAGGACGCGCCGGAGGTGATGTTTTCCTTGCCGAAGGTCAGTTCCTCAGCGACGCGGCCGCCCATCATGATGACCAGACGCGAGACCATCCACTTATAGCTCATCGAGTAGCGGTCGCCTTCCGGCAACTGCATGACCATGCCAAGCGCGCGGCCGCGCGGAATGATGGTCGCCTTATGCAGCGGATCGGCGACAGGCACGTTGATCGCAGTCGTCGCGTGGCCGGCTTCGTGATAGGCGGTGAGCTTCTTTTCCGCTTCCGTCATGGCGGACGAGCGGCGCTCGGCGCCCATCATGATCTTGTCCTTGGCGTCTTCGAACTCGCTCATGGTGACCATGCGCTTGTTGCGGCGCGCGGCCATCAGGGCTGCTTCGTTGACGAGGTTCATGAGGTCGGCACCGGAGAAGCCGGGCGTACCGCGGGCCAGAACCTTGAGGTCGACATTCGGAGCCAGCGGCACGTTACGGGCATGGACCTTGAGGATGCGCTCGCGGCCGACGATATCCGGGTTCGGCACGACGACCTGACGGTCGAAACGGCCTGGACGCAGCAGCGCCGGGTCGAGAACGTCCGGACGGTTGGTCGCGGCGATCAGGATGATGCCTTCATTGGCTTCGAAACCGTCCATCTCGACGAGGAGCTGGTTGAGGGTCTGTTCGCGTTCGTCGTTACCGCCGCCAAGACCGGCGCCACGATGACGGCCGACCGCGTCGATTTCGTCGATGAAGATGATGCAGGGTGCATTCTTCTTCGCCTGCTCGAACATGTCGCGCACGCGGCTTGCACCGACGCCGACGAACATTTCGACGAAGTCGGAACCGGAAATGGTGAAGAAGGGCACGTTGGCTTCGCCGGCAATCGCACGGGCGAGCAGCGTCTTACCGGTACCCGGAGGGCCGACAAGCAGCACGCCGCGCGGGATACGGCCGCCGAGACGCTGGAATTTCTGCGGATCGCGGAGGAATTCGACGATTTCTTCGAGATCCTGCTTGGCTTCGTCGACACCGGCAACGTCTTCAAACGTCACGCGTCCATGCGCTTCGGTGAGAAGCTTGGCCTTGGACTTGCCGAAGCCCATCGCGCCGCGCGAACCGCCCTGCATCTGCCGCATGAAGAACAGCCAGACGCCGAGGATGAGCAGCATGGGCAGCAGCGTGCCGAGATAGCTGAGGAAACCCGAGGAACCGTCCGTTTCCGGACGTGCGACGATGGTGACGTTCTTTGCCTGCAGCCGATCCATCAGAGAATCGTCGATGACGGGCGAATAGGTCTGAAATCCCGATCCGTTTTCGGTGTAGGTGCCGAGCACCCGGTTGCCTGTGACGACGACATCCCGCACTCGCCCCGAATCCACATCCCGCAGGAACTGCGAATATGGGACCTCACGCGAACTGGTCTGCGACGGTGCCGTCTGGAACATGCTGAACAATGCGACCAGCAGGAGGGCTATGATGACCCAGAGGGCGATATTACGAAAGTTTGGGTTCATTGAACTCCCCGGACTGCGACGGCCAGCTTCTTGGCGGCCGCCTTGCTTGCCGCATAACATAGGGTTGCGGCAAGACCTTGCCAAGGCGAACCGGAGCCCCCGCCTACCTTTTCCGCCAGGAATCCTTAACTGGCAGCCGGGGAAAACCGTCGCATCCGAGCAAAACCGCTAACTCGATGCCAAATCTAAGCTCGAACTGCGGCAAAAAACGGTCGAAAGGCGCAAGCACGGGGCGGACGATACTTCGTTCGGTCACGTCCCTGTTTTCGCGATCCTCCACCGAAATGACGGCGTTGGCTTCGATGAAAGGCATCGCTGCCACGGCGCGCATGGCGATCGCGGGCGGGACGCCGGGAAACAGCGTCAGCGCTTCGTCACGATCCGGAGCGGTCGGGCCGACGATGATCTCATGCGCGCCGGTGTTCGTGATGCGGTAGCGACCGTCCCAGATCGCCGTATCGCCCGGAGGAAGGTGCAGCGGCAGAATGCCGCGGTTTTCGCGCATGAGATACAGCCCGTCGCGGCGCCGGTCGAAGATCACCCGGCCGGCGGTGATGCGGCCCGGCTGGCCACCGTCGAGAAAGGCCATGACCCGGTCCATGCTCTCGCTCCCGAGCGCATGTGCCCTGCCCCCGAGCACCGCGGCAAGCAGCGACAGTGCATGACGGCGTGACGCCTCGTCCTCCTGCAGGCCCGCTGGGGCAAGATGCGCCAGAACGCCCTGGCGGATCGTCACATGCTCACGGACAAGCCGCGCCGCCTCGTCGGAAAGCGCCGTGCGCCGCGCGGCGGCCATGGCCTGGGCGGCGGCATCGAACGGGCTTTCCTGCGCCAGTCGCCCGCGGACCCGCACCCGCTCGTAATGCGGGTCGATATTGCTGGGATCGTCGATCCAGCCATGCCCTTCCCTGATCAGGAAGTCACGGATATCGGACCGACGCGTCTCAAGGAACGGCCGCAGCAGCCACCGGCGGCGATCGAGGAGCACCGCGCGGGCCATGCCGGCAAGTCCGGAATTTTCATCGCCCTCGCCGCGGGCCGCACGCATGGCGATCGTTTCGGCCTGGTCGTCGAGCGTGTGGCCGGTAGCGATTGCCGTCGCATCGACCTCGTCGGCGACCTCGAGCAGCAGCCGGTAGCGCGCCTCGCGGGCCGCCGCGGAAATGCCGGTCCGAGGCTTCTCGCCCTCCCACCGGCGAATGAAATGAGGAATACCGAGACGATCGCAAAGGGCTGCAACGGCGTGCGCCTCGTCCGCGGATTCGGGTCTCAGCGCATGATCGATCGTCGCCGCGAAAAGCGACAGGCCGGAGCCTGGGAGATTGAATTTCGAAAGGGCGATCAGAAGCCCGCAGGAATCGCTGCCCCCGGAAACTGCGACGAGAAGGCGTGCGGGTCTGACGAGATTGGCGATTAGCCGTTCGGCCGCCTGTTCGGGCGACGGGAAATTCGGGCCCGTGGTCACGGGAGGATCAGCAGGCTAGGCGCTTCTGTTCGCTGCCCACCTTTTCGAGCACGGCCTTGGGCGCGCTCGGATAACGCCGGGTGACTTCCTTGAGGGTTGCGCAGGCCGTGTCGGTATTGTCGAGTGCCGCAAGCGACATGCCGAGCTTCAGCAGCATTTCAGGTGCCTTGGGCGACTTGCCATAGGTCTGGTGCGCGTTGAGGAAGGTCTTGGCGGCGTCGTTATATTTTCCCTGGGAATACTGCGACTCGCCGAGCCAGAAGCTCGCATCCGCCACCTTGGCGCCCTTCGGATAGGCGGCCAGATAACCGTTGAATTCCTTCTCGGCGAGCGGGTAGTCGCCGGCGAGTACATGATTGTAGGCGGTCTGATAGGCATCGTTTTCGCTGCCGAGCGACGCGGTCTGCTGCGGATCGGTTCTACCCGTCGGTGCCGGCGTCCTGCCGGTCGTCTGCGGGCCGGTCTCGACGCCCGGAAGCCCGGCGGCATTGTTGGCCCGGTCGTTGCGGCTTGCGCCACGCGGATTGCCGTTCTGGTCGAGATCCATCGAACCGAGCGTCGTCGGAGGCGGCGCGCGGCCGGGTGCGGTTGCTCCGCCGACGGCCTGACCGGACGGCGATTCGATGATCCGTGCGACATCGTCGGAGGACTGGGCGGGAGCAGTCGTTGTCGGCAACGGGGGCTGGCCGGCGGGAGCGCGGTTGGACGCCACGGCCGGTTTCCCGGCCGCGTCGTCCACTTCGGTGCGCTTCTTCTTTTCCAGGTCCTGGAAGCGGAATTCGTTGTCTTCCTGCGTCTTGCGCAGCTGCTCCTGCATCTGCAGAAGCTGAAAACTCATTTCCTCGATCCGGCCGTTCAACTGCCGGACTTCTTCCTGGAGCTGCTGGATACGGACGGCATCATTGCTCTGCGCCAGAATGACCGGGGGCGGAGTGGTTTCCCGCGGCTGTTCTGCAGCAGGCTGATTGCTGCCCTGGAAGAGTTTCGGCAGCGACAAAGCCCCGGCCGGGGCGCTCGTCGCCATCAGCCCCAGCATCGCTGCCAAGACAAGTTTCTTCATCTTTGTCCGTCCTGCTCTTTAGTCTGCGCCGGATTGGCGCGAGAGGAGATTTTTCCAACTACCGGCAAAAAGCAACCGAGCTCCCGGTCAAAAATCCCGGAAAACAGGGCTAAACTATGGAAAAAACAAAAAGGCGGCCCGAAGACCGCCTTTTATTATCGAGCTGTTGCTCGGATCACATGCCGGCGCCGCCGAGGACGGTGACCGCGCGACGGTTCTGCGACCAGCAGGAGATGTCGTCGCAGACGGCAACCGGGCGTTCCTTGCCGTAGGAGATGGTCTTCATGCGATTCGCCGGAACGCCGCGCGAGGCGAGATATTCCTTGGCGGCGGCAGCGCGGCGGGCGCCGAGCGCCAGGTTGTATTCGCGCGTGCCGCGTTCGTCGGCATGGCCTTCGACGGTGATCGCATAGTTCGGATAGCGGGCCAGCCACTGAGCCTGACGGTCGAGCGTCTGCTGAGCGTCGGCGCGGATCGAGGTGCTGTCGGTATCGAAGAAGATGCGGTCGCCGACATTGACGGTGAAGTCCTGGGTCGAACCGGGCGTTGCGGCGCCGGCACCATTGAGGCCGAGCTCACCGGCATTGTTCGGCAGGTTCTTCTTGTTGGCGCAGCCGGCGAGCGCAAGTGCCAGCGTCAGCGCGATGACGGCAGGATTGCGGGCGAGGATCTGCATGCGGCTCATCGCCGAAGTATCGATGCGGCTCATGGCCGGTCTCTCCTTGATCAGTATTTCAGAGTTTCCAGATTCTAACCGGGTTCGGTTAACCATGATCAAATTCTTATGGTTAACAAAGTATTCCCGATGACCATTTTCGTTCATTTTCAGCAGATTGGGGCGGGAAAGAGGCGGGAATCCGCCTCTTTTGCCTCAATCACCTATTCGAGCAGCGGCGACCAGGCCGGGTCCGAGCCGTAGGACGGCGTCTTGACCTGGAGTTCGTTATAGCCGGTCAGGTCGATGGAATAGAGCTGCGGACCGCCGGCGCCGGCGTTCTGGCGGAAGAACATCAGCACGCGGCCGTTCGGCGCCCAGGTCGGGCCTTCGTTGTGGAAGCCGCTCGTCAGGATGCGCTCGCCCGAACCGTCCGGCTTCATGACGCCGATCGAGAACTTGCCGCCCGACTGCTTGGTGAAGGCGATCAGATCGCCGCGCGGCGACCAGACCGGCGTCGAATAGGAGCCGTCGCCGAAGGAGATGCGGGTCTGGCCCGAACCATCGGCATTCATCACGTAGATCTGCGGCCGTCCGCCGCGGTCGCTTTCGAACGCGATGCGGCCACCATCCGGGGCATAGGAGGGCGATGTGTCGATCGCAGCCGTGGAGGTGAGCCGCGTCGTGGTGCGCGACCGCAGGTCCATCGTATAGATGTTGGAATTGCCTTCCTGCTGCAGGCTCATGATGACTTTCTGGCCATCCGGAGAGAACCGCGGCGAGAACGTCATGCCCGGGAAATTGCCGACTACCTCGCGCTGTCCGGTCTCCAGCTGCAGCAGGTAGACCCGCGGCTGGTTGCCCTCAAACGACATGTAGGTGACTTCCTGCCGGCTCGGCGAGAAGCGCGGCGTCAGCACGATATCCTTGGTGTTGGTCAGCATGCGGACGTTGAAGCCGTCCTGGTCCATGATCGCCAGCTGGCGCTGGCGGGCGGTCTTCGGCCCGCTTTCGGAAACGAACACGACGCGGGTATCGAAATAACCGTTCTCGCCGGTGATCTGCTTATAGATCGCATCGGCGATGATATGCGCGACGCGGCGCCAGTTTTCCGGCTGGGTAAAGAACTGCTGGCCGGTCATCTGGCTGCCGGCAAACGTATCCCAAAGGCGGAACTCGGCACGCAGGCGCCCATCGCCTTCGCGGGTGATACGGCCCGTCACCAGCGCCTGCGCATTGATGACCTTCCAGTCTTCGAAGCGCGGTGCCTTGTTGGGATCGGAGATCTTTTCGATGAACGCGCTTTTGTTGATCGGCGCGAAAAGCCCGGAGCGTTGCAGGTCCGCGGCGATCACCTGGGAAATCTGCGCACCGAGATCGTTGTTCGACAGGAAATCCGTCACCGCGATCGGCAGCGGCTGAACATTACCCTTGTTGATGTTGATCTCGACAACAGCGTTGGCCGGGGTGGCGGCCATGAAGGCCGTCAACATCCCCGCGGCCACCATCACGGCGCGGAAAAAAGAGCTCTTGATCATTTACACAAGCCTTTCAGCTTAACACGAGAGTTTCGGGGCAGGTTCCGCGTCATCTGTTTCTGCATCGGTTCCATACCTGCCGGCTCACAATGCGAACTCCGACGGATCGAAGTTCAGCACCAAAACGTTCCAACCTTTTTCGCCTTCATATTTTGCGGCGGGCAAATTCTTGAGCGGCGCGGATTTCAGAAGGGCGCGGCGCGTGCTGCCCTCGACCGCACGCCGGGTTCCTTCCGGTCCACCGGTCGCCGTCACCTCCGGCTCGCCGACGATATTGCCGGACTGATCGAGCTGGACGCGGATCTTCACACGCACTTCGGAAACGCCGGTCAGCCCGCCGACGAGCGACCAGTTGCCCTGGATCTGCCCCTTGACGTTGTCGATCTCGCTGGAGCTGAGGCCGGTGCCGATCGTCTTGGTATCGCCGCGGCTGGCGACCTGCGTCGAACGCTTGGCGCCACCGCCGGCGGCCTCTTGCTTATTGAGCATAGCGGCGATCTGGTCGGCGTTGAAATCGCTCGCCATGGAAGACGAAGACTTGGCGGTTTCCTGCTGCTTGCCTTCCTTCTTGTCGGACGGCTTGACGGATGCGGTCGCCTTGTTGTCGGTCTTGGCCGTCTCGGCTGCCTTGGCCGTATCCGGCTTCGTCTCGGCCGGCTTTTCAACGGGCTTGGCCTGCTCCTTCGGCGGTTCGGGCTTCGGCGGCTGCGGCTTCGAAACAGGCGTCGGAACCGCTTGCGGCAGTTCACCCGTTTCGGACACGTTTTCGGTCTGCACCGGCGCGGGGGTCGGCTTGGCGGCCTCCGGCTTTGGCGGCGTAGGCTCGGGCTTCGGCGGAGTAGGTTCCGGCTTCGGAGGCGTGATCTCCGGCTTGGGCTGCGGCAGGGCAGCCATCTCGGTCGGCTTCGGAGCCGTCTCCTCCTTGACGATGTCCTTGACCTGGTTCTGTTCCGGCGTCGGGGTCGGCGTCGGCCGTTCCACCGGCTTCGGAGCCGCCGTGGTTTCGGTCGGCTGCGGCTTGGTGGTCGGCGTCGGAGGCGTCTTCAGGTCGACGTCGTTCTCGCCGGCGTTCTGGGCGTTCTCGACGATCTTCTGGTTCTTGGTTTCCTTGGGCGAAGGCTTCTGGCTGGCAGGCGCCTTCTTGTCACCCTGCTGGGTCTGGGTGATCGATTCCACGGAGACGATGTCGACCGGAAGCGCATCGACTTCGGCCACGTCGAAAGTCGCGGGCGCGCTCAGCGAAACGAGCGCCAAGCCGAGTACCAGCGTGTGTAGGACCAGCGATGTGCCGAGACTGACCTTCATGGCGCCGCGATCACTTCTCCTGTTCCTGCAGGGTCACGAGGCCGATATTCTTGTACCCGGCAGAAGAAATGCGGGCCATGACCTTCATGACAACGCCGTAGGCCGCGGTCGTATCGCCGCGCACATAGATACGTTCGTTATAGCCTGTGGTGGCGATCGCCTGAAGCTTCGGCACGATCTCGTCGAGGCCGATCGGCGTTTCCTGCAGGTAGATCTCGCCCTTCGGATTGACCGAGACGGTGATCGGCTGGGTATCGGCGTTCATCGCCTTCGCCTGCGTTTCCGGCAGGTCGATCGGCACGCCGACGGTCATCATCGGTGCCGCCACCATGAAGATGATGAGCAGCACGAGCATGACGTCGACGAGCGGCGTCACGTTGATTTCGCTGATCGCACCGCCGCGACGTCCGCCGCGCCTGCGACGACCGCCACCCGATGACTTTGCTCCTCCGGCCGACATACCCATGAGACGTTACTCCTTGAGCCCGAGAGGCTTTTACTGCGCCGCCTGGCGCGGCTGCAGCTTCTCGTCGATCTGGCGCGACAGGATGGCGGAGAATTCGTCCGCGAACCCTTCCATGCGGCCGGAGAGCTTGCCGGCATCGGCTGTGAACTTGTTGTAGGCGATGACCGCGGGAATAGCGGCAACGAGGCCGATCGCGGTGGCGAGCAGCGCTTCGGCGATACCCGGTGCGACGACGGCGAGATTGGTGGACTTCGACCCGGCGATCGCCTGGAACGAGGTCATGATGCCGACGACCGTGCCGAACAGACCGATGAACGGACCGGCCGAGCCGATCGTCGCCAGAGACCCGAGGCGCGCCTCGTAGGTTTCCGCTTCACGCGACATGGTGACGTCCATCGCCCGGTCGATACGCATCTGCAGGCCGATCGGCGAGCGCGCGCCGCGCTCGAAACTCTTCTTCCACTCGCGCATGGCGGCGACGAAAATCGCGGCAAGACCGGTGTTGGTCCGTTCCGAGAGGGTCCGGTAAAGCTCTTCCAGCGACTGGCCGGACCAGAAGACCTGCTCGAACTGGTCGAACTGGCGCTTGGCCTTGCCGAAGCTGATATATTTGTCGATCACGATCGCCCAGGTCCAGATCGATGCGCCGATGAGACCTATCATCACCAGCTTGACGACCAGACCGGCCTGCATGAACAGCGACCAGAGGCTCACTTCGCTTGCCGCTGCCGCCAAACCTACCTGTTCCATCTACTATCCCCGAATCCAAACGCCCGGCTTTAAGGACCGGGCGGTTCAAAAGCGCGCTCTCGCGAGTATGTCTTTGATCGCCGGAAGCGCTTAGCCCTAACCCCAAGATACCCTGAGCTTCAAGCTTGGCTTCTCGCTTTCAATTTTGGTCAAAGGAAGGCGTGCGTTGCACAAATTCCTCATGTGTCAGTAAGACACCATTATCGTTAACGAAAGGTTTAGGCGGGCCTTGCAATCGCGAGTTCCCAGATCACTTGAAGTTGGAACAAGGAAAGCCGGCAACTTCCAACTTAGTTTTTTCTCATTCACGGGTTATGACACTGTGAGAATCGGATTCTCGGGGACACACCATGTGGCGCGCAGTGATGATAGCCTTGACGATGTTGATCGCGGTGCCGGCCCATGCCGCCTCGTTCGACTGCAAGGGCGTCCCCTCGCCTGATGAACTGGTAGTCTGCAACGATCCCCTCCTTTCGGCGCTCGACACGATGCTTCCGCGGGTCGAGGAAAAGGCTAAACAGGAGAAAAGCGCGGAGACCCGCCAGGTTATGCGCGACTTCACCAGCGACCGGTCAGCCTGCGGCTCCGACCGATCCTGCGTTCTGAGCACGTATATTGCCGTCCTTGGAGAGCTCGGCGGGCCTAAGAGCATTCCCGCTGACATCACCGCCAGCACGATCGCCGGCGGCCGGGCCAAGCCCTCCCCCACATTGCCCGCGAAGATCGGCCAATGCTCCGTGACCAACGTCACCGGCGTCCATCCGCGCGTCGGCCAGGATCCCATCAAGGACGAGGATTTCAACGCCGGAACCGGCATCGAATATGCCAATGAGGGCTATCAGGTCTCCTACGCACGCGAGGAGGCGCTGATCGCCTCCAAGCCCGGCGACAAGGTGACCATGTGCCTGATTTCCATTCCCAAACGCTGCCCGGAGGGCGACGAACGGGGCCGCGAATATTTCGTCACCAACGCCCGCACCGGGCAGAGCTGGGCGATGGCCGATTCGCAACATGCCTGCGGCGGCCCGTAGGCCCTTTCTAAACCGGATCCACCTGCTCGGCCCGGCGCGCCAGAAACTTTTCCGCCACGCTTTCCGGAAGCCGGCGCGGACGACCGTGCCTGTTGATCACGGCGATCACCACCTTCGCGGCGATCAGCAGCGTGTCGCCGCGGCGGATCTCCTGGTTGAGCACCATCTTGGCGCCGCCCGCCTTTTCCGTGACCGTCTGGATGATCAGGATGTCGTCCATGCGGGCCGGCTGCTTGAAGTCGATCTCCATCCGGTGGACGACGAAGACCAGGCCCTCCTCGTCGGCGGAAAGCAGCGCGCTCTGTTCGCAGCCGAGGCAGCGCAGATAGTCGGTGCGGCCGCGCTCCAGGAAATGCAGGTAGCGGGCATGATAGACGAGGCCGGAAAAATCCGTGTCTTCATAATAGACGCGCTGGGCCAGGCGATGGCCGCCTTCCATCAACTCGCCCGATAACAAAAAATTGTGTTCCTTCATGGCCTTGCCTTGGAAATTTCCCCTACTCCACTGGATAAGCGCGCAATGCCGCCCCAGTTTTGACGTCCTGTCACATATCCTCCCTATCAGGAAACAAGTCGAAAACCAGCGGAGAGTAACTCATGAAGATTGCAGTCCTGGGCGGCGACGGCTTCGTCGGCTGGCCGACATCGCTTCACCTGTCCGACGCCGGTCACGAGATCCATATCCTCGACAACCTCTCCCGCCGCTGGATCGATACGGAGCTTGGCGTCCAGTCGCTGACGCCGATGGACAGCATCCAGGAACGCACCCGCATCTGGCACGCCGAAACCGGCCGCCGCATTCATTTCCATCTGATCGATCTTGCGAAGGACTACGAGCTCCTGAAGGGCTGGCTGGCGAAACACCGCCCCGACGCCATCATCCACTTCGCCGAACAGCGCGCCGCGCCCTATTCGATGAAAAGCGACCGGCACAAGAACTACACCGTCAGCAACAATGTAAACGCCACCCATAACCTCTTGAACGCGCTGGTCGAACTCGATCTCGACGCGCATCTCGTGCATCTCGGCACGATGGGCGTCTACGGTTATTCGACGGTCGGCGCGGCGATCCCGGAGGGGTACCTGCCGGTCGGCATCGAGACCGCCGACGGCCGCACCGTCTCCCAGGAAATCCTCTATCCGAGCAATCCCGGCTCGATCTACCACATGACCAAGTGCCTCGATCAGCAGCTCTTCCAGTTCTACGCGAAGAACGACGGATTGCGGATCACCGACCTGCACCAGGGCATCGTCTGGGGCACCCATACCGAACAGACCCGCCGCCACCCGCAATTGATCAATAGATTCGACTATGACGGGGATTACGGGACGGTCTTGAATCGTTTTCTCATCCAGGCGGCCATCGGTTATCCGCTCACCGTCCACGGTACCGGCGGCCAGACCCGCGCCTTCATCCACATCCAGGATTCGGTCCGCTGCATCGAGATCGCACTCGACAATCCACCGGCGCGCGGTGGCCGTGTCGAGATCTTCAACCAGATGACCGAGACCCACCGGGTGCGCGATCTTGCCGAGATGATCGCCAGGATGACCGGCTCCAAGATCGCCTGGCTCCCCAACCCGCGCAAGGAAGCGCCGGAAAACGAGCTGGTGGTGAAGAACGAAAAATTCCTCGGCCTCGGCCTTGAGCCGACGACGCTCGGCGAAGGGCTGCTCGGCGAGATCGTCGACGTCGCGAAGAAATACGCCTATCGCGTTGACAGATCCCGCGTTCCGGCCGTCTCCGCCTGGACCAGGGACATTGCCGCGAAGGTGGAACATGATCCGGAGGGTGTGAGGTTGAAGTCGGTCTCGTGAAGAAATGAGGTCTGCGCCGCAACAGATGATCGCAAGGTTATGCTGCGCGGCCCCTCATCCGCCTGCCGGCACCTTCTCCCCGCTGGGGAGAAGAAATCTGCCGCACGCATTCCCTCCAACCAAATGCGACTTCACATAGGATCGCGACGCAACCACAAATCTCTTCTCCCCTCGGGGAGAAGGTGCCGGCAGGCGGATGAGGGGGCCAACCGAACAATGACCTTGATCCTTTGGATGCCACCCTCATGACCAACGCCTTCGTCACCCTCGTTACCAATGCCGACTACGCCATGGGCGCCACCGCGCTGGCCCGTTCCATCCGCCGCACCGGCACCGAGGCCGATATCGTCGTCCTCCATACCGGCGGCGTCGAGCGCCCTGCCCTCGCCGCGCTCGATACCCTCGGCTGCCGCATGGTCGAGGTCGGCCATCTGCCCCTTTCCGACGCCTTCAACGAACGGCATGCGCGAAAAAACCTGCATGGCGCCGCACCCTTCACCAAGGGCCGAAAGCCGGACTTCCACACGCCGCTCGACAATTTCTGCAAGCTCAGGCTCTGGCAGCTCACCGACTACGAGACCTGCGTGTTCATCGATGCAGATGCCCTGGTGCTGAAGCCGATCGACAAGCTGTTTTCCTATCCGGAATTCTCCGCCGCCCCCAACGTCTACGAAACCCTCTCCGACTTTCACCGACTGAATTCCGGCGTCTTCGTCGCCAAACCTTCCGCCGGGACATTCGACAGAATGCTCGCGGCGCTCGACCAGCCGAACGCCTTCTGGCGGCGCACCGACCAGACGTTTCTGGAGACCTTCTTCCCCGACTGGCATGGACTGCCGGTCTTCATGAACATGCTGCAATATGTCTGGTTCAACATGCCGGATCTCTGGAACTGGGAAAGCATCGGGGTGCTGCACTACCAGTATGAGAAGCCATGGGAGAGGGATCACCCGAAGGCGGACCGGCTGCGGCCGCTGATCGACCTCTGGCAGGCGTTTTACGAGGGCCGCGAGATCCCCGCACTCTCCACGCTGCCGAAACCGGGAGAGACGCCATGAAGGTGCTGGTCTCCGGCGGAACCGGTCTGGTCGGGCGCTACATCGTCGAAGGCCTGCTCGATGCCGGATATCAGGTGATTGTCGGAGGCCGCACGCCGCCGGCGCCTGACTTCTTTTCCAAACCCGTCGAATTCGCGCCCCTCTCGCTCGATCCCGCCCTCGACCAGATCGAGGCTTTCGACGAGGCGTATTTCTTCGTGCATGCCGCCTTCGACCATCTGCCCGGAAAATACCGCGGCGGCGAAGGCGACGATCCAGGTCGCTTCCGCTGGCTGAACCTCGATGGCACCGTCAAGCTGTTCGAGACCGCCAGGAAGGCCGGCACCCGCCGGGCGGTCTTCCTCTCGAGCAGGGCCGTTTATGACGGACAACCGGCCGGAGCGGTGCTTGACGAAGATATGGTCTTGGAGCCCGGCAGCCTCTACGGCGAGATCAAGCTCTCCGCCGAGCGGGCATTGGCACACCTGTCGGCCCCGGGCTTTGCGACATCCTCTCTCAGGCTTACCGGCGTCTACGGCAATCTTCGCCCCAACAAATGGGACGCTCTCTTTTCGGATTACCTGGCCGGCCGGCCGGTTCCGTCGCGTGCGGCCACGGAAATCCACGGCCGCGATGTTGCAGCCGCCGTTCGTCTCATGCTGGAAACGGAAACCGGCAAGATCGCCGGCCAGGTTTTCAACGCGTCGGACATCCTGACCGATACCCGCGAAATCCTCAGCCACCTGCCGGCTCGCCATTTGCCGCCGCCCGCAGAACGCGGTTCGGTCAGTCTCATGTCGACGGACAAGTTGAGAGCGATCGGCTGGCAGCCCGGCGGGGCCGACCTACTGCGCCAGACGGTCGAGGATCTTGCCCGCTCCTTCAGTGCGACTGCTTGAAGCGCCGCATCTTCGCCTCGTTCTTCGCGTTTTCGATCGCCTTCTTGTGCTCCTCGGCCCATTTCTGGCCCGCATCGCCGCCCCAGAGCAGCCAGGCTATGTAACCGGTGGACGGATTTTCGTCGTCGCCGAAATTCTCGGCCCGCTTGTCCGCCTTGTGGCGGGAAAAATAGCTCACCATCCGCCGCACCGTCTTTTCCGAGATCGACTTGCGGTTCTTGAGGTCCCGGGCTCTGGCCACGCCCACCATCGTGCCGCCGCGGCGATGCTGGGAGCGGAGTTTCAAGCCTTTTTCAGCGGCCTGTGCCACTTCGGCAGGCGGGATGTGATCGGGGATTTCGCTATCCATGGGACTTCCTCAGCTCGGACTCACTCTTGAGAACGCGGTCGCCATCATTCTGTCGGATGAGGAACGCAGGCTCGTCGGCATCCGCCTTGCGCCTGATCGTCTTGCCCTTGATCCTGCGCTCCACGTCGCTGGTGAATTTTTCGGCGACCTTGCCCTTGGCCTCGGATCGCCCCCAGGTCCACACGACCTCGTTTCCGATCTCGATCTTCTGCATGGCGTTCTCCTTTCGGGGGAGAAACGGCAAGCGATGCACAGATGTTCCAGCCGGAATGCGCGCGGGTGGAAAGCGCGTCGGCGGAAAGGGCTTTGACTCGCCTAGGCCGGCGATGCCGATGGCAAGCTCTCAAGTCCGGCCGAAGCGCCGAAAAAGATCGAACTTAAGGTTTCAGGTCGAGGTCGCCGTCGCGCCAGACGAGATGGCGCGGACTGGCCGGCAGGTTCTCGATCTCCTCGGCGATGAAATAGGGCGGGATGTCGAGCGCCCTCAGCGCCTCGGTCGTTGCCGGAACCCATTTGAATTCCAGGTCGTGCTCGTCCTTGACGCGGTGGACGATATCCGTCGGATGAAAGGGAAACGTCTCCGGGATGTCCATCAGGTAATAATAACCGAGTTCATGCCAGTCGCGGTCTTCATAGTGGAAGAAATTCTCGACCGACCAGAGCAGCCGGAGAACGCTCACCTCGGCGCCGATTTCCTCGACCATCTCACGCTTGAGCGTCTCTTCCGATGTCTCGCCGATCTCCGCCCTGCCGCCCGGAAACGTCCAGAACGCCTCGTCCACGGCGCGATGGACCAGCACGTACCCGTTCCGGAATCCAAGCCCGGCAATCCGCATCTGGAAAATGCGCTTGTTCTTGGTCTTGATACGGATGCGAGTCCTCGCCATGCGGTTTACCCCAGTTCGATCACAACGATTTCCGGCCTCGAGCCCACTCTCACCGGCAGGATGGAACAGCCCAGCCCCCGGGACACGATGAGATCACGCTCCCCCTCACGATAATGTCCCGCCGGATAACGCCGCGAGCCCTGCGATCCAGCGACGGGCCGCCAGCCCAGAATATTGATCTGGCCGCCATGGGTGTGCCCCGAAAGCGTCAGACTGACCCTCTCGCTGACCTGCGGAAATATGTCCGGCTCATGTGCCATGAGCAGCACCGGCGCGTCATCGTCAATCTGTGCGAGCGTTCCCGGAAGATCGTCGATGCCATTCATCCTCATCCGCTTGAAGTCTTTACCGGGACGCAGAGCCATCTGATCGCCGAGGCCGGCCAGCCAGAACGAGTGCCCGTCTTTCTCCAGCCTGACGGCCTCGTTGATGTAGGTGGGTATTCCAACGGCCCTCAGTGCAGCAGCCGCGATATTCTCGGCGAGGGGGTCCCTCTGGAAACGAAGATCCTCCCAATGGTCATGATTGCCGAGCACTGCGTGAACGCCGAGCGGCGCCTTCAGCACCGAGAATACCCGCGACCAATCCGCCGACGGGATATGCTCCGTCAGCAGGTTCATTCCCGACACGTAATCGCCGAGCAGCAGGATGACATCCCCGTTCAGCGCATTGGCCGCCGAGCAGATCGACCCGATCCGGTCGACGCTCATCCAGGGTTCGCAAGCGTGAAAATCCGCCAGGACGACGACGCGAAGCTTCAATCCCGGCGTCCATCGCCTGGGCGTGACGGCATATTGCGTCAGCCGCGGCCGTGCCATCACCTCCACGAAGGGATAGGCGGCCAGAGCCAACAGGGTCGCAACTCCTCCGGCAAAGGCCTTGAGCAACGTCCGCCTTGTGAGCACTCATTCATCCTCGAGATTCATCCGGAACTGTGCTGCCTCGAGATCCTTCGGCGGCTGCAGTCCCAGATGTTTCCACGCGTTTGCGGTCAAAACGCGGCCCCGGGGCGTGCGCTGGATGAAACCCTGCTGGATCATGTAGGGCTCGATGATGTCCTCGATCGCATCGCGCGGCTCGGACAGGCCGGCGGCAATGGTCTCGATACCGACCGGGCCGCCGCCGAAATTGACGGCGATCATGTTGAGGTAGCGTTTGTCGAGCTGGTCGAGGCCCATATTGTCGACCAGAAGGCGGGTCAGCGCCTCGTCGGCGATCTCCTTCGTCACCGCTTCGGCCCTTGCCACTTCGGCAAAATCGCGCACCCGGCGCAACAGACGTCCGGCGATGCGCGGTGTGCCGCGGGCGCGGCGGGCGATCTCGCGGGCGCCGTCATCGGTGATCGCCAGGCCCATCAGCCGCGCGCCGCGCCTGACGATCAGTTCCAGCTCGTCGACCGTATAGAATGCCAGCCGCACGGGAATGCCGAAGCGGTCGCGCAGCGGCGTGGTGAGCAACCCGAGACGCGTGGTGGCCGCGACCAGCGTGAATTTCGACAGATCGATCTTCACAGACCGCGCCGCCGGGCCTTCGCCGATGATCAGGTCGAGCTGGAAATCCTCCATCGCCGGATAGAGGATTTCCTCGACCGCCGGATTGAGCCGGTGGATTTCGTCGATGAAGAGCACATCGCGCTCTTCGAGATTGGTGAGCAGCGCCGCTAGGTCGCCCGCCTTGGCGATGACAGGGCCGGAAGTGGAGCGGAAATTGACCCCGAGTTCCTTGGCCATGATTTGCGCCAGCGTCGTCTTGCCGAGGCCGGGCGGGCCGACGAACAGCACGTGGTCCAGCGCCTCGCCGCGGTTCTTCGCCGCCTCTATGAACACCTTGAGGTTGGCGCGCGCCTCCGCCTGGCCGGTGAACTCGTCCAGCGACTGCGGACGCAGCGTTGTATCCAGATCTTCGCCCCGCTTTTCCGGCGTTATCAGGCGGGCGGGTTCACTCATGCGAGAAATTCCATTCCGGGGACGTGCGAAGCCGCCTTTTTATCGAAGGTTTTAATGGATTTGCATCCCTCTTCCAGTGAGCGCCCGGCGATGAGGGCGTCTGCGAAATCCACGTTCGTGTTTTCAACCTGCCAGAGCGCAGCGACGACAAGGGCCTGGTTTTCTATGACAAGCCCGCGCGTCCGCAGCAGCTTTCCAATGGCAAGTACGACTTCCTTCTTCTTGAAACCGTATTGGGAACGAAGGGCCCAATCGAGTTCGAGCAGGCTGATCAGTGTCACGAAAGCAGAATATTCTCGGCCCAGTCCTTTTGCAAACTCCGCCACGGCCGCCACTTGTAGTGCGTTATCCGGGATCAGCGTTCGCAAAATGACGTTGGTATCAAGTCCCAGCAAGGTCATTCTGCTGCATCCGCCTGTTCATCGTCGCCGGTATCGAGGACGTTGGCTCCGCCAGCGGTCATCACGGCGGCATCGATTTCCTCCAATGTTGCAGGCCCGTTCGGTGGATTGCCAAGAAGACCGACAAGATCGCCGAAATCGATGTTTTTTGGCGTGATCACGAGATCTCCGTTCACAACCGAATAAACAACCTCATCCCCCGGATGCAAATTGATCATCTCCCGCACGTCTTTGGGTATCGTCAGCTGCCCCTTGGCAGAAAGCGTAAGCGTCCAACCCATGGCGCATTTCTCCAACAAAACTACAATTGGCGGAAATAATACGATTATTCCGACAAAATCACAAATTATCCAATCACCGCGCCAGTTCCTTCAACCCCAGCCTTATGAGCCTGGCGCTATCGCCACCCTCACCGCCGTTCTTGAGCGCCGCGGCAACCGCATTCGCGGCCTGGTCGCGCGAATAACCGAGATTGGTGAGGGCCGAAACCGCATCGGCGACCGGCGCCGCGGCAACCCCCTCGCCGAGTTCCTGCTTGAGACCGATATTGCCCGAAGCCTCGCCGGCAAAAGCGGGCGCCTTGTTCTTGAGTTCGGTGACGATACGCACCGCGACCTTCGGCCCGACACCCGGCGCGCGCGAGACCGTCGTCTTGTCCTGCAGCGCGATGGCGTTGGCAAGCTCGGAGGGCGTCAGGGTCGAGAGCACGGCAAGCGCCACCTTGGCGCCGACGCCCTGCACGCTCTGCAGCAGCTTGAACCATTCCCGCTCCAGCGCCGTCAGGAAGCCGAACAGCTTGAACTGGTCCTCGCGCACATAGGTCTCGATGAACAGCACCACCGCTTCGCCGGCCGACCCCATCTTCGACAGCACCCGCGACGAGCAGAAGACTTCGTAACAGACGCCATGAACGTCGACGAGCACGTAGTCGTCGCCGATCTCGTCGATAGTGCCTTTGAGCTTGCCGATCATGAAAGATGTCCGTCAGGGATGGGTTTCGGGAGAGATGAGGGAAATCAAGGGAAAATAGGTCCGGTACCTAGCGACATCCCGGCTGAGCAGCCTGTAGCCTTTGACCATCGCATGGGCACCAATGTAGAAATCAGGAAGCGGCGAACGTTTGTCCCCGCCCAGTCGGCGGTATTGCAAAAAGGCGTGGCCTGCCGCGTAGGCCGCCTGCCAAGGGAGATCCTCCCGCCGGAAAAGACTGGGCGCAAGTGCCGATTCCAGCTCCTCGCTCGTCGCGTAACCGGCAGCCATTTCCGCATAAATCAACGGATTGATCAGCAGCGGCCCGTTTGTCTGGGCAGCCGCCAATTGTTCGGTCGACCATTCGGTGAAGGCGCTCCGCGTGTGGAACACGTCGATCAGGACATTGGTATCGACAAGGGTCGCCATGCGATCAGTCTCTCAGAAGACGATAAAATTCCTCGCCACTCATATCGCCGAGAGACATGGACCCCTGATGCCGCCTGAGATGATCCATGAGCACGCGAACATTGCGTTCGGCTTCCTCGCGAGACGGCTCGACACGGCGAAGCACGGCTTCACCCTCGCGAAGAACAAATTCCACCTCGCTGCCCGGTTCAATCCCCAGATTGGAGCGGACATTTTTCGGGATCGTAACCTGGCCTTTTTCCGTGACGCGCATGGTAATACCTCTGAGGTATTACTTACCGGCCCACCCGGAACAAGTCAAGAACAAACTACCCGGCGAGTGCCGCGCGCATGCGCTGGCCGCCGCGGTTATGGGCGTGGCAGATGGCGATCGCCAGCGCGTCCGCCGCGTCGTTGCCCTTGAACTCCGCCTTCGGCATCAGGATCTTCAGCATCATGTGGATCTGCTGCTTTTCGCCGTGGCCGACGCCGATCACCGATTTCTTCACCGCATTCGGCGCATATTCGGCAACCGGGAGCCCGGCCCGTGCCGGCACCAGCATGACGACGCCCCTTGCCTGGCCGAGCTTCAGCGTTGCGACTGCGTCCTTGTTGACGAAGGTCTGTTCGACGGCCGCCTCATCCGGCTGGTAGGCATGCACCACTTCGGCCAGCCCGTCGTGCAATTGGCAGAGGCGGGACGCAAGATCCATGTCACCGTCGGAAGTCACGGTGCCCGACGCGACGAATTTCAGGCTGTTGCCAAGCGTCTCGATAATGCCCCAGCCGGTGCGGCGAAGCCCCGGGTCGATGCCGATGATGCGAATCGTGCCTGTCATGCCCATACCCTATCCTGAAGCCCTATCCAGTGCCACGAGAATGTGAACAAACCGAAAACGAGGCTTGGGGCTGCCATTTACCTTTGAGTAACCATGTCGGGAAGGTTTTCCCGTTTTGAGCCTGCCGGCGGCAACGGCTGCACGCCCCGCGCGTTGCAATTCCGCGGCTTGAACGCGATGTGAGGAGGCAGCCATGATAGGCAGACATCATTCCCTTTCGGTCAAGGTGATCGGGCTCGTGCTGGCGCAGAATGGGATTCTCGCGGGGCTCCTCTTTTATGTCGCCGATGAACAGACGCCTTTCGAGATGCTGGGCATCGCGGTGTCGTTGATCGTCCTGACCCTCGTCACCGTCACTCTGGCCGGCGCGCTCATAAATCCGTTGCGAACGGTTGCCGGAACCGCTTCACAGATCGCCGCCGGCCATGCGGCCGTGCCAGCCGAACACCTGACGCGCACAGATGAAATCGGCTCGATCTCCCGGTCGCTGGAGCGGCTTTGCCACGATCATCTCACCCGCCTCATCGAGGACGAAGAGGACCGCGAACAGCGGGAGGCGGTTGCCGAACAAGCCCACGCGCGTGACATCGAGGCAGCCCGAGATGAGGCGCGCGATCTGAAGACCGTGGTCGAAGCGCTCGACGGCGGCCTGCGACGCCTTGCGGTCGGCGATCTCACCGTCCGGCTCGACATGCCGTTCCCGGAAGAATACGAGGGACTGCGCGCCGATTTCAACCATGCCCTTACGACCCTCGAAGAGGTGCTCGGCGTGATCGGCAGCGGCGTCCATGGCCTTCACTCGACCTGCGCCACGATCCGCGACGGCATGGCGGAAACGGCCGAGGCCGGCGGCCGCCTGACGGCAGCCCTCGCCAAGACCGCCGCCGATGTCGGGGCGCTCGCCGAAATGCTGAAGGCACGAAAGATGGAGGCGCAGCATACTGCCGACATCGCCCACAATGCCCGGCTCGACATGCGTCCATCGAAGGAGATGATGCAGGCCGCAACGGCGGCGATGGAGGCCATCCGCAAGGCATCGCTGAAGATCGAGCCCGCCACGGCGACAATCCGGGACCTCGCCTTCCAGGCCAATATGCTCGCCCTCAACGCCGGCATGGAAGCGGCCCATTCGGGTGAGGCCGAGAACCATTTCAAGACCGTGGCCGAGGAAATCCGTGCGCTTGCCGAGCGGGCCGCCGAAGCGGCGAAGGAGATTTCCGGCCTGTCCCGCAGGTCGGCGGAAGCAGCCGAAGTCGGCGGCAGGTCGGTCGCCAAGGCGGGCGGAGAGTTGGTTGCGATGACGATCTACGCCGATGCCTTGCAGGGCCGTGTGGATGCGATCGCGGCGAACTCCAGGAAGGAGATCGAGGCGGTCGCAGCCGTCAGGACCACGATGACCACGCTTGCCAAGGCGAGCCGCGACCAGATCGGCGCGCTGGATGCGCTGACGGCGACGCTCGGCCGCATGAACCGTGATATCGGGACGATCGGCCATCATGCAGGGCGCTTCACGCCCGTCACGATCCTCCACGCGGGAGGAGTGGCGGTACCGGGGAGCCTCAAACCCGCAAAACCCGGTTCGCATCTCCGGCTGGTCAAGTCGTAACATCGGAAGGCCCTGCATGGGCCCGTTTTTGGGCGCATGTTTTTCTGTCGGTCGCAGGGTCGTATTTCTGGACGTGGCTGCCTAGATAAGTGGAACACTCTGTCAGTTATTCCGCCTCCAGGACGTGCCGATGATCCCTTTTTCCATTCTCGATCTTTCACCCGTCGGTGAAGGATATTCCGTGAGCGACGCGCTCGACCAGTCCCGCCGCCTGGCGATCAAGGCCGAGGAGCAGGGCTACAAACGTGTCTGGCTCGCCGAGCACCACGGCATGCCGGGCATTGCGAGCGCCGCGACCGCGCTGGTGATCGCCCATGTCGGCGCTGCGACCAAGACCATCCGCGTCGGCTCCGGCGGCATCATGCTGCCCAACCATTCGCCGCTCGTCATCGCCGAACAGTTCGGCACGCTGGAAGCGCTGTTGCCGGGCCGCGTCGATCTCGGTCTTGGCCGGGCGCCCGGAACCGACATGCGCACCGCAAGCGCGCTGCGCCGGAATCTCGATGCCGGCGCCGAAAGTTTTCCGCACGACATTCTCGAACTGCAGCGCCTGCTGGGTACGCCCGAAAAAGACCAGGGCCTGCTCGCCGTGCCGGGCATGGATGCGCATGTGCCGATCTGGCTGCTCGGATCGAGCGTCTACAGCGCCCATCTCGCAGCCGCGCTTGGCCTGCCCTATGCGTTTGCCTCGCATTTCGCGCCCGACATGCTGATGGAAGCGATCTCGATCTATCGCGACCGTTTCCAGCCGTCTCTCCACCTCGACAAGCCCTACATGATGGTCGGCGTCATGGGGGTTGCTGCGGAAACCGATGCCGAAGCGGAGCGCGCCTTCACCTCGTCGCAGCAGCAGTTCGTCAATCTTCGCAAGAACGTCCGCACCCGCTTCCCGAAGCCCGTCGACAGCATGGAAGGTCTCTGGACGCCGATGGAAAAGATGAACGTCGAGCACACGCTGCGTTACGCAGCGGTCGGCTCGGTTGCGACGGTCGAGGCGAAACTCAGGGATTTCCTGGGAGAAACCGGCGCTGACGAGTTGATCATCTCGATGCCGATCCACGATGTCGATGCACGGCTGCGCTCGGTCGAATTGTTCGCGTCGTTGCCGATGATGGAAAAGGTTCGAGCCTGAAACAAAGGCGGGCTGGTCATGCCAGCCCGCCCGGTAAAATCATGTGGTCGAGAACGGATCAGGCCGAAAGCTTGGCCATGACCTCTTCGGAAACCTCGAAGTTCGAATAGACGCTCTGCACGTCGTCGTCATCTTCGAGGTTGTCGATGAGCTTCAGCAGCGACTGCGCCTTCTCCTCGTCCACCTCGATCGTGTTTTGCGGCCGCCAGATCACCTTGACCGTCTCGGCCTGGCCGAGCGTCGCTTCGAGCGCCTTCGAGACTTCGCCAAGGCTTTCGAAAGCGCAGATGATCGTGTGGCCGTCCTCGTCGGTGGTCACGTCGTCGGCACCGGCCTCGATCGCCGCTTCCATCACCTTGTCCGCATCGCCGACGCTCGCCTTATAGGTGATTTCGCCCACATGGTCGAAGGAGAAGGAAACCGAGCCGGTTTCACCGAGCACGCCGCCCGCCTTGGTGAAGATCGAGCGGACGTTGGAGGCCGTGCGGTTGCGGTTGTCGGTCAGCGCCTCGACGATGACGGCGGTGCCGCCCGGACCGTAACCCTCGTAACGGACGGAATCGTAGTTTTCCGCGTCCGAGCCGGAGGCCTTCTTGATCGCCCGGTCGATATTGTCCTTGGGCATGGACTGCGCCTTGGCGTTCTGGATCGCCAGGCGCAATGCCGCGTTCATGGTCGGATCAGGCAGACCCGTCTTGGCCGCGACGGTGATTTCGCGCGCAAGCTTGGAAAACATCTTCGACCGGATCGAATCCTGCTTGCCCTTGCGGTGCATGATGTTTTTGAACTGTGAATGGCCAGCCATGGCACCCCTGACACTTTAGCTTGTTCTGGAACTCGTTCTGGAATGGCGCCTTATAATTTCGAAGCCTGACCCGTTCAAGGGCATTCCAGGGTAAGGCAGGGCTTTTCCTGAAGCTCCACCGCAAACAGGACCAGGAACAAAGCCAAAGCCTTGCCGTTTGTTCACCGAGACAAACAACAAGGAGACAATCGATGGCAAGCCTTACCGAAGCCCGCGAAGCACCCGAACGCCAGCTCTGGGACGAGATCAACAACATCCATGCCGGCATGCTCGGGATCGAGGGCTCGCACATGCATTTCCAGCCGATGGCGCCGAACGCCGACCCGAAATCGAACACCATCTGGTTCTTCACCAAGGCCGATACGGACCTGGTACGCGCCATCCGCGCCGGCAGCCGCGCCCATTTCTGCGTCGTCGGCAAGAACCACGATTACCACGCCTGCCTTTCCGGCACGCTGGAAATCCGCAACGACCGCGCCAAGATCGACGAATACTGGAGTGCCGTGACCTCGGCCTGGTACGAGCACGGCAAGGAAGACCCGCTTCTGACCCTGCTCGCCTTCCGCGTCGACGACGCGGAGATCTGGGCCTCCACCGACAGCACGCTGAAATTCGGCTGGGAGATCGCCAAGGCCAACCTGCATGACGAGAAGATGCCGGATGTCGGCGTCAAGCAGCACCTCGCCTTCCCGCAGTTCCATTAAACCAGAACAAGCCCGCAAGGGCGATCAGAGCCCCTGCGGCACCAGTATCGTCGGTTTTTTCGGTAGGCTGCGCATCGACACCCGGATCGTCGGTTCCTTGGCATAGGCGATATCGAACTTGGCGTCGAACATGGCGATGAAATTGTCGAGAGGCGGTCCCCAGCGATGCATCGGCAGGATGAGCGACGAGCGCAACCGCTGCACGACGCGGCTCATGCTGTCCGCCCCCATTGTCAGGCCGCCGTCGACCGGCACCATCAGGATGTCGAGGCGGCCGATCTCCGTGTACTGGGCCTCGTTCAGCTCGAAATGCAGGTGGCCGAGATGGCCGATGCAGAGGCCCGCGACCTCGAAGATGAAGATCGAATTGCCGTTTTCCTCGATGCCGCCGCCCCAGTTGCGGATATCCGACACGACGTTGCGAACATACACATCTCCCACCATGACGCGATGCTGCGCCTTTTCGCCCGGGACATCGCTCCAACCGTGCAGGACGTGCTTGATCCCGGAATCGGGGCTGAGCGTGTAGTGGGTAGAATGGGCCTTGTTCATGGTCGCCACATCAGGCAGCCGCGAGGGTCGGTAGGCGCCGCTATAGTCGGTGGCGATGCCGATCCCTTCGGGCGTTTCGATGAAATAGGTGGAATGGCCGACAAAGGTGATCTTCACCTCTTCCCTCTCGGCCAGCGCAAGATTCTTCTTCGCCTGGGCGAACTGTAGGTCGGAGGGCCTGAAACTTGCAAAGGTGACGCCGGGCAGCTTCTGGGCGATCGCCTGGCATTGGCTGATGGGCAGGCCGTCCTGGGCGAGCGCTGCTAAAGCCGACAGGAGGAGGCCGGAAAGACCGAGTGCGAGAGCCCGTAGCATCATGCTGATCCCAAAGAACTGCGTTCATGCTCATTCCCGGCGAAAACATGCGGCAATGCGAAAGGCCGGTCCAGCCGCAATCGCCGCGGCCGGTCTCACAATTCTGTCATTGGTTGAGGTCATGGAGTTGATTATTGAAAAGCGCTGGCAGCGCCCGACATGAGTTTGCCGGCATCGGATTGAAGCGCGAGAGGATATTTTTATGAAGCATGACATTGCGATCGGGACCCAGGATGGCACCGCCAAGGCCGCAGTCATCAGGCCGGAAGACGGCGCGGCGACGACCAGGGGCGTCATCATCTACATGGATGCCTTCGGACCGCGCGAGGCCCTCTACTGGATGGGCCAGCGCATCGCCGATGCCGGTTATATCGTGCTCGTTCCCGACCTCTATTACCGGTCCGGCGAATATGGTCCCTTCAACGCCCGGACCGCCTTCAGCGAGGAAGCCTCCAAGACCCGGATCAGGGCGATGATGCAGACAGCCACCCAGGCACTGACGGCGCAGGACGGCGCCGCCTTCATAGAAGCGCTGGAGGCCGAAGGCGTTACCGGGGCGATCGGAACGGTCGGTTACTGCATGGGCGGTGCCCGCGCGATCACCGCCGCGGCCCACTATCCGGAACGCATCAAGGCGGCGGCGAGCTTCCATGGCGGCAATCTCGCAAGCGACGCCGAAGACAGCCCGCACAGGCTGGCTGACAGGATCAAGGCACGCGTCTATGTGGGCGTCGCCGGCATCGACAACAGCTTTCCGCCGGAACAGTCAGCCCGCTTCGCCGAAGCCTTTCGCGTCGGCGGCGTCGATCATGCAGTCGAGAACTTTGTCGGCATGGCGCACGGCTGGGCGGTGCCGGACCACAGCGTCTACGACAAGGACGGTTCCGAGCGCCACTTCAAGCGCCTGCTGACGCTGTTCGAAGAGACCCTCTGAAACGACAAAGGGGCGGCTTCGGGCCGCCCCTGATCTCACTGAAATCTTGCAATTCCGGTTGGCACACTGTGCCTGGCCTACTTCCGGCGCTCGAAATTGCTGCTGTTGGCCAGTTTCGGCTTGTCCTTCTTCTTGAAAGGCTTGTCGTCCTTCTTGAAGGGCTGGGCGTCCTTGCGGAACGGCTTGGCTTCCTTGCTGAAGGGCTTTCCGTCGCGTGCCTCGGCTGCCTTGGGGCCGCCAGGGCCAGCCGCGTTGGACGTGTTCTTCCGCGGCTTGCCCTTCGCCCAGTCGTCGCCACGAGGCTCCGTCGGACGGTCGTCATAGGATTTCTTGGCATAAGGCTTGGCCGGCGCGGGACGGCTGAGGTCCGGCGCGCTGGTCAGCCGGGTCACGCGGATGCCGCGTTCCAGCGCCTTGTCCTTGCCGACCGCCTGCATGAAGGCATCGGCGTGATCGGCGGCGATTTCGACGAAGGTTTCGTCCTGCTGCATCTTGATCGCGCCGATCTCGCGCTTGGTGACGTTGCCGTTGCGGCAGAGCATCGGGATCAGCCAGCGCGGCTCGGCATTCTGCTTGCGGCCGACCGACAGGGAGAACCACACGGCCGGGCCGAACTCGTCGCGCGACGGGCGCGGGATCATCGGGAAATCGCCCTCGCCGCCGACGCGCTCGCGCGGCTTGCGGGTGTCCTGCTGCACGGAGATCTCGATCAGGTCCTCGGGCGCCGAATATTTGGTGCGGTAAAGGCTGACGAAGGCCGCCGCCAGCTTTTCCGCGCCATGGCTCTCGACCAGCTTGGCGACGAGATCCTGCTCTTCCTCGCGTGTCTTTTCGCTGAAGATCGGATCGGCCAGCAGACGCTCGTCGTCGCGCCGCATCACCTCTTCGGCAGACGGCGGGCGTGCCCAGGTGGCAGAGATGCCGGCGCCGCCGAGCAGGCGCTCGGCCTTGCGGCGTGCATTGACCGGCACGATCAGGGCGCTGATGCCCTTGCGACCGGCGCGGCCGGTGCGGCCGCTGCGGTGGAGCAGCGTTTCCGGATTGGTCGGCAGGTCGGCATGGATGACGAGGTCGAGACCCGGCAGGTCGATGCCACGGGCGGCGACGTCGGTCGCGATGCAGACGCGGGCGCGTCCGTCGCGCATCGCCTGCAGCGCATGGGTCCGCTCGTTCTGCGTCAGTTCGCCGGAGAGTGCCACGACCGCGAAATTGCGGTTGTTGAACCGCGCCGTCAGATGATTGACGGCGGCGCGGGTCGAGCAGAACACGATGGCGTTGGTCGACTCGTAATAACGAAGCACGTTGATGATCGCATTTTCGCGGTCGGCCGATGCGACGGCGAGCGCGCGGTATTCGATATCGACATGCTGCTTTTCCTCGGCAGAGGTCGCGATGCGGACCGCGTCGCGCTGGTAGCTCTTGGCGAGCTTGGCGATGGCGGCCGGCACGGTTGCCGAGAACATCAGCGTCCGGCGATCGTCGGGCGCCGATTCCAGGATGAATTCCAGGTCTTCGCGGAAACCGAGATCGAGCATCTCGTCCGCCTCGTCGAGCACGGCCACCTTGAGGGCCGACATGTCGAGCGCGTTGCGGCGGATATGGTCGCAGAGACGGCCGGGGGTACCGACGACGATATGGGCGCCGCGCTCCAGCGCGCGCCGTTCGCTGCGGATGTCCATGCCGCCGACGCAGCTGGTGATGACAGCGCCTGTCATCTCGTAAAGCCATTCCAGCTCGCGGGTAACCTGCATCGCCAGTTCGCGGGTCGGGGCGATGACCAAGGCCAGAGGCTGCCGCGCCGGGCCGAACTTCTCCGCGTCGCCGAGCAGGGTCGGGGCAATCGCCAGGCCGAAGGCAACGGTCTTGCCCGAACCGGTCTGCGCCGAAACCAGCGCATCGGAATGGATGAGAGCCGGGTCGAGCATGGATTTCTGGACGGGGGTCAGCGTAACATAGCCCCGTTTCGCCAATGCCTTGGCGATCGCCGGAACGGCGCCGTTGTAGTCGGTCATCTAAATCTGTCTTTCGGATTGTCGCGCGCAAAGCGCTGTGGCTGCAACACTCGCAGCCGAACTTGCGCCGTTCCTACTTATTTGCAGCGCAAATGTCAAAGAGCATGTCTGCGGAAGGCATCGGTCAGGGCCGCTGTTGACGCCATAAGCTTAATATCTGACGGAAATCTTCCATTGGCGGGGAAGATCCAAGCGGAGAAGGCCATGTCGGGCATTTTGGAAAAGCGGGCCGAACTGCAAGCGCAGGCGGATGCGATCGTCGGCGCCCTCAGCCTCGATGATGCCTTGCGCTCGGCTACCGCCAACACGCCGGGGAGCGGCAAGCCTTCCCCGAGCGCACTGATCTATGAGGCGGCGCTCGATGGAGAGGTAACAACAACTGCGGAGTTCGAAGAATGGCTTCTGCGTCAGCAGAAACTTTAGCTGAAGGCCGGAAGCATGATACAGTCTCCACTCAGTGCAATCAGGACCTTCGATCAACACCTCCACTGGACTCGCACGAACGACGATTACGCGCTATATAAAGGGCTATGGCAAAGGCAGAACTCAAACGAGAACCGACTGGCAAGTGGGTGGTGCGCGATTCAAAGAGCGGCCGCTTTGTCGAAGTGCGCGGTGCCGATTCGATGAAGTCGTCGCAGCTCCCTCTCAAGAAGAGCGTCGATCTCACGAAGCCGATTGCCGAACAGGCCCTTGAAGGCGATCCATCCAGGTCGCGTAAGTTCTCCGTGAAGAACTGATCTTGCCGGGCGCGCTGCTCGATACCCATACGTTTTATTGGCTGGTAACGGCCGTCGAGACGCTGTCGGAAGAAGCGCTTATCGCGATCGCCGACAACCAGACTGCGGGGACGCTCTACGTGTCACCAATTACTGCCTGGGAGCTGACAATCGCTTCCCGCAAGCCGGCACACAGGGACCCGCCAAACCTCGATGCAAAGTCGCCAGCCCAATGGTTTTCGAAGGCCGTCGCAGCGACCGGGACGAAAATTGTTCCAATCAAGCAGCGCATCGCCTGCGAGGCAGCGGCCGTGGTGATGGATACCGGGCATAAGGACCCGGGCGATTGCTACCTGATCGCCACCGCACGGATCAAGAAAGTCCCCATCATAACGCGCGATACCGTCATGCTGGATCTCGCCTCACCCGAATATCTCGAAGTGATCGTATGCTGAGATGTTCACCCTTATCCGATGGCCCAAGATAGCCGTCCTTCTATCATCGCCAGAACGACGGGATCGTCTCCGCAAGTCGCGGCCCGATCCGGAGCGGCTCGATCTTCTCCGCAAGCCCGGTCACATCGGAAATCTCGATGCCGAGGCCGCAGATCGTCGCAGGTCCGGTCGCCGCCTCGAAACGGCCCTTCGGCATTTTCGAGATGAAGCGGTTGAGCGGTTCTTCCTTGTCCATGCCGAGCGATGAATCGTAGTCGCCGCACATGCCGGCATCCGACATGTAGCCGGTGCCGCCGTTGAGGATCTGGCAATCGGCCGTCGGCACATGCGTATGGGTGCCGACCACCAGGCTGGCGCGGCCGTCGACGAAATGCCCGAAGCACTGCTTTTCGCTGGTCGCTTCCGCATGGAAGTCGAAGATGATCGCATCCGCCTGTTCCTTCAAGGGCGCAGCCGCGAGGATCACCTCGGCGCTCTTGAAGGGATCGTCGAGTTCGGGATGCATGAACACCCGGCCCATGATGTTGGCGACCAGAATACGCGCGCCGTTGCGGGCGTAAAAGATGCCGGATCCTTTGCCCGGCGTCCCGGCGGGATAGTTGGCGGGGCGCAGGAACTGCTCGTGGCGGCCGGCAAAGCTCACCGCCTCCTTCTGGTCCCAGACATGGTTGCCGGTCGTCACCACGTCGGCGCCGGCATTGATCGTCTCGAGGAAGATATCCTCGGTAATGCCGAAGCCGCCGGCGGCATTCTCGCCGTTGACGATGACGAAATCGAGCTTCAGGTCGGCGACGAGGCCGGGCAGCTTTTCCCACACCGCCACGCGGCCGGTCTTGCCCACCATGTCACCCAGGAACAAAAGGCGCATTCTTATCCAATCTGTGCGCGGCCGATGTCTTCGAAAGGCCGGTAACCGCTCTCCGTCAGGACAGCGTCTAGTCTGATATCATGAGGTTCAACGGGAACTGATGCCACTTCCTGGCAGTCGAAGGCAATCCCGATCAGCTTCGGGTTCAGGCCTTTTTGCTGCAGGCGGTGGATCGCCCGGTCGTAATAACCGCCGCCGTAGCCGATCCGGTGCCCCTCGGCATCGAAGGCCGACAGCGGCACCAGCATCACCTGCGGCTCGAGTTCCGCCGCATCCGGCCCCGGGCCGAATGTGCCGAACACGCCCGGCACCAGTTCAGCGCCGCGTACCAGCTCTCGGAAGATGATCGTCTTCTTGTCGAGAATGACCGGCACGCAGAGCCGCGCGCTGCGGTCCCTGAGATGCGCCATCAGCGGCCGCACGTCGACTTCCGAGCGGATCGGCAGGAAGCCGGAAACGATCGCGCCGGCGTCGAGGCTGATTGCCTCGGCCCCGTGCGATGCGATGACGAGGCTCTTCTCGATGCGCTCGACCGGCGGAATGGCGTCCCGCGCGATAAGCCGCGCGGCCCGAAGCTCCGCCTTGGTCTTCAAGCCGTCCGTCATACCCTGTCCGACCGCCTGACCAGCAGCTTGTCGATGCGGCGGCCGTCGAGATCGATCACCTCGAAGGTCCAGCCGTTCTTGGTGAAATTCTCGCCGAGTTCCGGCAGGCGTTTCATCTCGTCGAGCACGAAGCCCGCGACCGTCTCGTAGCCCGGATCGTCCCCGAGCGAAAAACCCATCTGGTCGGCGAATTCGTCGACCGGCATCCAGCCGGCGATCAGGAAAGAACCGTCGTCGCGGGCAACGATCGCAGGTTCTTCGTCCTCTTCCTCCTGGAAGACGCCGGTGATCGCCTCGAGAATGTCGCCCGAGGTGATGATGCCTTCGAAATGGCCGTATTCGTCATAGACGAGCACCATATGGGCCGGCGCGCGGCGAAGCGCCTGGATGACGTCGAGGGCTCCGGTCAGGTCGGAGACGACGGGCGCCTCGCGCATGACGCCGCGGATATCCAGCGTCTTGCCGCCGGCGATGAAATCATAGGCGTCCTTGACGAACAGCGTGCCCATGATCTCGTCCGAACTGCCGTTGCGGATCGGCAGGCGAGAGCGCTGGGTGGCGCGAAGCTGCTCGCGGATTTCATCCGAATTGTCTTCGATATCGATCACCTCGACATCGCGCCGCGGCGTCATCAGGCCGCGGGCGGTGCGGTCGGCAAGCCGCATGACGCCGGAGATCATCGCGGATTCTTCCGTCTCGATCACGCCGGCGCTCTGGGCTTCGGCAAGCACGGTGCGGATTTCCTCGTCGGTGACGCGCTCGCCCTGCTCGCCCCGCTGGCCGAGCACAGTCAGCAACAGCCGGCCGGAAACATCAAGGAACCAGACGATCGGGGCGCCGACGGTCGCAAGCATCTTCATGGCGGGCGCGACACGGGCGGCAACCGCTTCCGGCGCCCGCAGTGCGATCTGCTTCGGCACCAGTTCGCCGACGATCAGCGACAGATAGGTGATGAAAACGACGACGGTGCCGACGCCCAGCCAGTCGGCCAGATTGTCGGCCATGCCCTGCGCTTCGAGCCAGGTGGTCAGCCGGGCGCCGAGCGTTGCGCCCGAGAATGCGCCGGACAGGACGCCGACCAGTGTGATGCCGATCTGGACCGAGGAAAGGAAGCGGCCGGGATCTTCCGCGAGCCGTATGGCTGTCGCCGCGCCGCGGTTGCCCTGCTCCGCCATGATCCGGAGCCTCACCGGGCGGGAGGAGACGACGGCCAGTTCCGACATCGCGAGGACACCGTTCAAAACGGTGAGGGCAATGACGATGAGTATTTCGGTTAACAAGAGAATCTCTTTGATTGGAACAATATGCCTGCACGCGAAACGAATGCGCCGCTCCGAGAAACGGCCCGCATCCATGCGGCCGCGCCAACGGCGCTTTGCCACGATGTTTCGCGCACAGTTCAGAAAACCGGAACCGGTTCTCGGAGCTATGCACCTTCACGCGCATACGGAAATCATAGGGTCGCCCTGCGGGCAATGCAATGGCGGGAACAAAATGATGGGCTTCGACCGTGGCAGAAACGGCACGGCTGCCTCGGCCTAGCCTGCTGAAGGCTGACCGTCAGTCCGACGCGCAGCCTGCTCGATTTCATGATCCGCCCGGGCGAAGTCCTCGGATGCTGAAAAGAATAGCGCTGAAATCGAGGGGAGATGAAGTGCGATCCACGGCAACCGATGGATGTTTACGATCCTGGGTGCCTACAAACGTAGGTGGGCGCCGTGTGTCCAAGCCCACGGGCCTGGCCAGGGACAGCTCCCTTTGGATCGAGTATGGCCCCAGGGATTGTGGTTCCTGTCGAGAGGCGCAGACCGCGTCTTCAATATATGTGTGATTGCCGGTCCGCACCAGTGGCGGAAAGCCTTTATTATCGACCTTGGATCAGTTCACCTGCGCCGGCATCCGGCCGTTGAGCTTGGCGGTCAGTCCGTCGAGCCGCGAGGCGAGCTCGCCGAGCGCCGAGACCACCTGCTGCTCGTTGCGCTGCTGGGTCTCGAGCGCTCCGTCGCGGTGGGACTTGAGCGACGCGACCTCCGCCTCGATGAGGCCGAGCTTGCGGGTCATCTCAGACAACTCGTCCATGATCATGATGCCGGCCATGACGGTGATGCGCAGATCGCCGATCTCGCCGAACTGGCCTTTGAGGTGCCCGACATAACGGTCGAACCGGTCGGCGAGTTCGGTCAGGTGGTCTTCCTGCCCTTCCTCGCAGGCCATGCGATAGGCCTTGCCGTCGATCATTACCGTTACCTGGGCCATGGCATTCCCTTTTGATCTTGGCGCGTCAGCGATCGAGCACGGCGCGGATGGTTTCCATCGCCGTCACCAGCCGCCGGGAGACTTCACGGTTGACTTCTTCCAGCCGATTGGCGCGGAATTGCGACTGGTCGAGTTCCTGCGCGAGCCGCGCCCGGTCAGCATGCACGCGGCGAACCTCGCCTTCCACGTCCTGGGTTTCACGCTGGCGCTCGATACGCGCATCGACGGCGCTCTCCAGGCCGCCGATCGCAGCCCTGAGTTCCGAAATCACCATGTCGATCGTCTTTTCCGACGGCATGCGAAGCTTCCTGTCGATACGCGAAATGCGCCGAATCGATACGATCGGCCTCTCCAACAAGGGCGGAAGACTATTCACCGCCCGCAGGCCGGTCAATCAATCCAGGGCCTTCAAAAGTGTCCTAACTGTGGATCGTCGCCTATGTTTCTGCTGCGCGCCACATGCTGCATGGAATTCAGGCAGGCTGCAGGAAAGTTCGTCATCACCCGCTCGTAAGGGCGGCGCTTTTGTTGACTTGCGCGTTGCACCTGATAAGGATCAGCCGCTCTTAGGTGGTCCCCGGGCCGCCCTTCAAGTGGTCCCACGAGGACCGTGACCGACACCCGTAAAAAGCGGATTAGCCATGACCTCTCTCGACAAACATAACCGGATGGCGAACGCGATCCGATTCCTTGCCATGGATGCTGTAGAGAAGGCCAATTCCGGCCATCCCGGCCTGCCGATGGGCGCTGCCGATATCGCGACCGTCCTCTTCACCCGTTATCTGAAGTTCGATCCGAAGAACCCGCTCTGGCCGGACCGCGACCGTTTCGTGCTGTCCGCCGGCCACGGTTCCATGCTCCTTTATTCGCTGCTGTTCCTCACCGGTTACGAGGACATGACGATGGAGGACCTCAAGCAGTTCCGCCAGCTCGGCTCCAAGACCGCCGGCCATCCGGAATACGGCCATGCCTCGGGCATCGAGACCACCACCGGCCCGCTCGGCCAGGGCATTGCCAATGCCGTCGGCATGGCGATCGCCGAGCGCAAGCTGGAAGAGGAATTCGGCTCCGACCTGCAGAGCCATTTCACCTATGCGCTGTGCGGCGACGGCTGCCTGATGGAAGGCATCAGCCAGGAAGCCATCGCGCTTGCCGGCCACCTCAAGCTCAACAAGCTCGTGCTCTTCTGGGACAACAACTCGATCACCATCGACGGCGCCGTGTCGCTGTCGGACTCGACCGACCAGGTGATGCGCTTCAAGTCCGCCCACTGGAACACGATCGAAATCGACGGCCATGACGTCGACCAGATCTCGGCCGCCATCGAAGCCGCCCAGAAGTCCGACCGCCCGACCTTCATCGCCTGCAAAACCATCATCGGCTTCGGCGCTCCCAACAAGCAGGGCACCCACAAGGTCCACGGTTCGCCTCTCGGCGCCGAGGAAATCGCGGCCGCTCGAAAGGCGCTGAACTGGGAGGCGGAAGCCTTCACCGTTCCGGCCGACGTTCTCGATGCATGGCGCCTCGCCGGCCTGCGCTCGACCAAGACCCGCAAGGATTGGGAGGATCGCCTGGCGTCGACCGAAACCGGCAAGAAGGCCGAGTTCGTGCGCCGTTTCGCCGGCGACCTGCCGGGCAATTTCGACAGCGCCATCGACGCCTTCAAGAAGAAGATCGCCGAGAACAACCCGACCGTCGCGACCCGCAAGGCCTCCGAGGACGCGCTCGAGGTCATCAACGGCATCGTCATCGAAACGCTCGGCGGTTCGGCCGACCTGACGCCGTCGAACAACACCAAGACCAGCCAGATGAAGTCGATCACCCCGACCGACTTCTCCGGCCGCTACATGCACTGGGGCATACGCGAACACGCGATGGCCGCTGCCATGAACGGCATCTCGCTGCATGGCGGCCTGATCCCCTATTCCGGCGGCTTCCTGATCTTCTCGGATTACTGCCGTCCGTCCGTCCGCCTCGCAGCCCTGATGGGCATCCGCGTCGTGCATGTCTGGACCCATGATTCGATCGGCGTCGGCGAAGACGGTCCGACCCACCAGCCGGTCGAACAGGTCGCAGCCCTTCGTGCCATTCCGAACCTCTTGATCTTCCGCCCGGCCGACGAGACCGAGACGGCCGAATGCTGGCAGCTGGCGCTCAAGGAAAAGCACCGCCCGTCCGGCCTGGCGCTCACCCGCCAGAACCTGGCGCCGGCCCGCAAGACCTATGAAGAGAAGAACCTCTGCGCCCAGGGCGCCTACGAACTCGTCTCCGCGGCCGACGCCAAAGTGACGATCTTCGCCTCGGGCTCCGAAGTCGAACTGGCACTCAAGGCCCAGGCGACGCTGGACGGCAAGGGCATCGCGACCCGCGTCGTTTCCGTCCCCTGCGTCGAGCTCTTCTTCGACCAGCCGGAATCCTACCAGACCGCGGTCGTCGGCAACTCGCCGGTCAAGATCGCCGTCGAGGCAGGCGTCCGCGAAGGCTGGGACCACTTCATCGGCCCGAACGGCACCTTCATCGGCATGAAGTCCTTCGGCGCTTCGGGCCCCGCCAAGGACCTCTTCAAGCACTTCGGCATCACCGCGGAAGCGGTTGTTGCCGCCGCCGAAAAACAGCTCGCCTGAGCAAAGACAGACCGTGAAAGGGGCGCGTCTAGCGCGCCCCGCCCAAGACAGACCGCACATTTTCGGGAGAATGACATGACTGTGAAAGTTGCCATCAACGGCTTTGGCCGCATCGGCCGCAACGTTCTGCGCGCTATCGTGGAATCCGGCCGCACCGACATCGAAGTCGTCGCCATCAACGACCTCGGCCCGGTCGAGACCAACGCCCACCTGCTCCGCTACGATTCCATCCACGGCAAGTTCCCGGCCGAAGTGAAGGTCGAGGGCGACACGATCGCCGTCGGCGGCGGCAAGCCGATCAAGGTGACCGCGATCAAGGATCCGGCGACCCTGCCGCATGGCGAACTCGGCGTCGATATCGCGCTCGAATGCACCGGCATCTTCACCGCCCGCGACAAGGCCGCCCTGCACCTGACCGCCGGCGCCAAGCGCGTCATCGTCTCGGCTCCGGCCGACGGTGCCGACCTCACCGTCGTCTTCGGCGTCAACCACGACCAGCTGACCCGGGAACACCTGGTCATCTCCAATGCGTCCTGCACCACCAACTGCCTGGTTCCGGTGGTCAAGGTCCTCGACGACGCGATCGGCATCGATCATGGCTTCATGACCACGATCCACTCCTACACGGGCGACCAGCCGACCCTCGACACGATGCACAAGGACCTTTATCGCGCCCGTGCAGCCGCGCTGTCGATGATCCCGACCTCGACGGGCGCCGCCAAGGCCGTCGGCCTGGTCCTGCCGCACCTCAAGGGCAAGCTCGACGGCACCTCGATCCGCGTGCCGACCCCGAACGTCTCGGTCGTCGACTTCAAGTTCGTCGCCAAGAAGACGACCACGGTTGCGGAAGTCAACGACGCGATCAAGGCCGCTTCCAACGGCGCGCTGAAGGGCATCCTCGGTTACACCGAAGAGCCGCTCGTTTCCCGCGACTTCAACCACGACAGCCATTCCTCGATCTTCGCGATCGACCAGACCAAGGTGCTCGAAGGCAATTTCGTCCGCATCCTCACCTGGTACGACAACGAATGGGGCTTCTCGAACCGCATGGCCGACACGGCCGTCGCGTTCTCGAAGCTGATCTGAGGATCACAGAGGCTGCCTTCGGGCGGCACCGGCAGGATATGGACCTCCTCCCCGCAAGGGAGGGGGTTTTTGTTTGTGGGGATGGTGGTGGCGACGCGGGCTTCGATAAAGCGCATCGACGGCAAACGCCGCCGGCCGGGAAGCAATCACGGCGTCATTGGGGTCGAGAACGGATGGCGGCTTGTGGCTTAGAAGTTGGCAGTAGCGGACGTTCTCCATACCCCTTTTAAGGCGCGCTATGAAATTGATTGGTAGGTCCGGAGGGAGCGCCCAACATCGCCCAAAAGCCTTAGAGCCGGGCTTGCTTGGATCGCGAGGGGTGCACGATGTCCCCCTTTTGGGTCGTTGCATTTCATAGGAACGACCAGCGCGCAACAGCCAGACGTGGACGTGACGCATCCGGATTAAAGCATTAGAACGCGCGACTGCATTGAGGTGCCCCCTGCGTCAACGGCCTCCCTAAAAGCCACCATGACCCCATCGAGCACAAGCGTCAGGAACGGGGAAAAGCTCATCAATTAGAACGTGTCATTTTATGAGAAAATGTGGGGTTATAGGTATTTCTAGAATAACGCTGCAACGAGAAACCATACGACAACTGAAGCCATGAGGAAGGATAACAAACCACTACTGAGCTGCTGGCCTAGTGGTGACCCGATACCTAGCCGCCTGAGCTCCCGCTTCATTTCTTTGCTCCACTTTTCTGGAAGCTCGAAGGTGATTACCTTCTCGATTACCAGCGGCGCATCTTTAGTGCCGCCGTGATCTGTTTCCATCAGTGCAAGCGCCGCGTCCAGGATCTCTGGGTATTCTCTGAAATGCCGTGCCTGCGAGCCAAGGCGGTCCTTCAGCAGTGAGCGTACCTTCTCGTACTCCTCAGGTAGTTGTACAAAGAACAGCCTCTCTTCGTGCTTCACGATCTCCTCTAGAGCGTCTTGGATCAGCCTGCAGCAATGATCTATCTCCAGTGCATCTCCCGGCACTCCGGGGGGGCCCCAGCTTGCGTTCAGGCGGTCGATGAGTTTCGGAAGCGGGGTGACAAGCCGCGACATTTCCGCAAGACAGCTCTTCAGCCAAGTAGGTGCCTCACCTGCGGAGACGGGTTGAAGACTTCTAGTGTAGAAGCCGTTCTCAAGGTCATCCAGCCGACGAAAGACCGGCTCGTTGAGAAATCGCATCAGCTCTGCTGTTAGCCGCCACTCCCAACCTTTTGGTTTGTCCGCCACTATCCGTCGAACTATCGGAGAGTAGGCAGCAAAGGGCGCTAACTCCGCTTTTGCTACATCAAACCTTATCCTATCAGTAGCGGTGCCTAGAGCAGTTGTTACATATCGTTCGTGCTCTTCCCGCCACGCAAAAAGCAACGCTGGCGGAAATCTATCGCCGTCGCGGTCAACTAATCGATGACAGTTCACACAAAGCCAGATCCCGTTGGTGATTTCGCCACGGACTTGGTCGCTCATTTCCTGCCGATAGCGGGCAGAGGCGGCACGTGCGCCAAAAATATGTGCTGCCTCGCCAATCACGGTGGCCTTGGAAGCCTCACTATGCGGGCCAACGGTGGAGACGCGGCAGTCAGGATTTGAGCACATAAACGCAGCGCGCTTGCTGAGCGTTTCGACCGTTGCTTTGGAAAAGTCGGGTACCATCAACCTCCTCAATTTTGTAAAGCGCCTGGTTCAGCCGTGACAACCAGATCTACAGCAGTGTCTATGACGCAGCTACTCTAGGAACTAGACTTAGCCCCATCTGGCTCAGCTCGCTTAGCGCAACAACAAAAGCAACTCCGAGAGAGAGAAAAATCACTCGGCGAGTGAACGTTACCGGAGGAGCGATGGCAACTACGATCAATCCGCACACGATAGCGAATGCACCGGCTATAGCTGTAGACACAGGCTCAGAAAGATTTGGCTGGCCAGCATAGTTTGCCTGTCCGAATACGAAGCTAAAGCCAATCATACTTCCAGCGACGATGAGAGCTGACCATAACGGCCAACCCTTGAGTCCGACCACGATAGCTCCGCAATAAAGCAGGTAGCACAACCCTATGAATGTGTAGGTAACGAAAGGATCATTGTCGATTAGCCAAGGCAGATAGCCAGCGAGTGATACTAATCCGACCTGCAGCACGTACAAGCCGACTGCTATCAGCACCCTCATGTTGAAGACATTGGCTCTACGAACTGGCGAGCTCTCGCCCTTCGCGCCCTTTACCTGGTCCTCCAGCCGAGCACCAATCGCGATAAGGCTGACGAAGATTGCCATCGCGATCATAGAAGCTGCGACACCAGTCACTTTGACACCTGTGAGTTCAACCAGCGTCGTAATCACAAGTGTGATAGCTGCACGCCACATGCCGACAAGCCATTCCGCCCACCTCGCCAGATCCAGAAGGCCTTGCAGGTTGGAAAGAAGAGTTAGCGCACCCCCTGTTATACCCACCCAGGTGATCAATGAACTTCTCAGGGCGTAGAACAAGCTGTCAATACTCCTTCGAGTACGAAACTAACTCATCGCTAGATCAACAGCTACGGTATGTATGCTTTGGGGGTCGTTGTGCAGGTTAGTTGTCCACAGAGATAAACGGAAGCTCAGGTGACAGCGCAGCAACGAGAAGCGCCACTTGGTCGATAAGCCAGAGACGGAAACCGTCGTGCCAACGAATATGGTTCTATCTGCTACCAGGGAAGCCTACGAAGCAAACATACTTCGGTACGAGCAGAAAGCGTCTTCACGAGATGATCGTGGTCACGCCCCGGAAAACTTATAATTTTTGCGAGGGGATATATAAGCCCCGTCGTGCAGCCGTTTCCCCCTTGGGGTGCTGCGGGTCTGGCGTGCCAAAAATCGTCCTCCCGCAATGCGTACCATCCTTTTTAGCCGGTCTGGCCACAACATGAAGGCATATGAGGGGGGTGGCGGGGATACGTCCGCAGGGGTATACCTTTGCGAACGTTGTTTGTCGCAGGAGTTTCGCACCCGCAAGGCTCGAATTCCTCAAAAAGCCCCGCCATGCGACGCACCACCAATTTTTCCACCCTCGCCTTTCCCCACCCCTCCAACTCATGCCTAAAATCCCCTCGCTCCCACCACCGGAGTGTTTCGCGAGACGTTCGCGGGCAGGCGGGGGCCGGCGCTTTCATCGGAACCGTAACGTGCGGGGATGATGGAAGAGGTGAAAACCATGGGTCAGGGGCAACCCCAACCCTATCAAGCCTCCCCCTGGCCGCCGGGCCGGGTTCGGTTGAGCCGTGCAAGTGGCAAGGTTTCCCGAAAGGAGACCGCGAACGAAGCCACGCAGCGAGGCGAGGTGATCACCTGTAGGGGCAGGACACCCCGAAAAGACGCCGAAGGCCACGCGAATGCGGAGCCACCATTACAAAATCAAATGAGGTTCCGCATTCGTGTGGGCTCTCCGGTATTTGAAAAGCCTTCGGCACCAAGGCACGCGTCCGTCTTTTTTCCGGCCCTGCCCTTCTCTTGCCGGAATTGTTCCCGCCTAATCGATCAGTCGATTCGCCTGGCCCTCGGCCGGGATCTGCCCCATTCTTGCATGGCCGTGTTGCGGCGTGGCACAGTTCCGGTTTCCGGGGCTGCGGGCGGGGATGGTGTCGGCAAGAGGTGCGAAGGAAGGGACTTTTAGGTGGAGGCTTTTTATATCGTCCTGCTGGTCGGCACGGTCCTGGTGCTGGCGGCTGCTCTTTCGAGCCTCCTCGCCTTCCGCTTCGGCGCTCCCCTCCTTCTGATCTTCCTTTCGATCGGCCTGCTCGCCGGCGTCGACGGCCTCGGCATCCAGTTCGAGAACTATTCCTTCACCTTCATGCTGGGCTCGCTGGCGCTGGCGATCGTGCTGTTCGATTCCGGCTTCATGACCCCTATCCACTCGTTCCGCCTTGCCGCGGCTCCGGCGATCACGCTTGCGTCGGTCGGGGTGCTGCTGACGACCGGCATCTTCGCCGTCGGCGCGATGATCCTCCTCAACTTCAACTGGCTCGAAGGCCTGCTGCTGGGATCGATCGTCGCCTCGACGGATGCGGCGGCGGTCTTCTTCCTGCTGCGCGTCAGCGGCATCAACATCCGCGACAAGGTGCGCTCGACGCTCGAGGTCGAGTCCGGCACCAACGACCCGATGGCGATCTTCCTGACGATCGCGCTCGCCGAACTTCTGGCGACCGGCCAGGGCCTTTCCGGCCTCGACCTGCACTTCCTTTTGCTGTTCGTCGAGGAAATGGGGCTTGGCGTCATCTGCGGCCTGTTGGGCGGCATGATGATCGTCTGGGTGCTGAACCGCTTCACCTCCGACCGCGGTCTGGCGCCGATCTTCGTGCTGACGCTGGCGTTGCTCGTCTTTTCCTTCACCGGCGCCATGGGCGGCAGCGGCTTCCTGGCGGTCTATGTGGCCGGCATCTATTCCGGCAATCGAAAGATGTTCGCAAAACCCCAGATCATCCGCTTCAACGAGGGGCTGACCTGGCTTGCGCAGATCATCATGTTCCTGGTGCTCGGCCTGCTCGCCACGCCCTCGCAATTCCCGGCCATCCTTCTGCCCGCGATCGGGCTCGCGCTCTTCCTGATCTTCGTCGCCCGGCCGATCGCGGTGTGGCTGAGCCTGCTGCCCTATGATTTCACCCAGCAGGAGACCAGCTTCCTCGCCTGGGTCGGCCTGCGCGGCGCCGTCTCCATTCTGCTCGCAATTATGCCGGTCTTGAGCGGCGTCGAGAACGGACAGCTCTTCTTCAACGTCACTTTCATCATCGTGCTGGTCTCCCTCCTCGTCCAGGGCTGGACGATCAAGCCGGTCGCCCAGAAGCTCGGCCTCATCATTCCGCCGCGCATCGGCGCCGTCGACAAGATCGAGCTCGACCTGCCGGGCACCGCCCATCACGAGCTGATCTCCTACCGCGTCATGAAGGACAGCCCGATCCTGCAGGGCGAGCGCATCCCCCGCTGGGCGATGCCCTCGCTGGTCATCCGCGACGGCCGCAGCATGCGTTACCAATATGCCGGCCGGCTGAAGGAAAACGACCAGGTCTACCTGTTCATCTCCCCCGCCTATTCGAAGCTGCTCGACCGCATCTTCGCAAGCCAGGTGCCGGTCGACGAGGACGATGCGGAATTTTTCGGCGCGTTTGCGATCTCGCCGACGCGGCCCGCCAAGGAACTCGACGCGGCCTACGGTCCGGGCCTGCTCTCCGCCAACGAGCAGAACATGACCGTCGGCGACCTCATGACGTCGCGGCTCGGCGGCCGGGTGGATTATGCCGACCGCATCCGCTTCGGCTCGATCATCCTGATCGTGCGCGAACTCGACGAGCACGAACATGTCCGCAGCATCGGCATCTCGCTGGAACCGGTGGAGCCGGCGACCAACCTGCCGATCTTCATCAACATGCGCGAGATCGCTCACCGCGTCCGCGATCTGGTGCGCAAATACCGTGGCAAGCACGTGCCGGTGAAGCCGGGCGCCGTTCCGCCCGAGGGCCCGGCATAGAGCGGCGGCAGCTCAAATGAAATCCTCCACCCGCTGCATTGTCGCGGTAGAATCGGCATCCGGCGTCTCGGCGACGGACGGAATGGAAATGGTTGCAACCAATCGTCTTGCGTCGCCGGTCAGGCATAGTAAGGTCCGCTACGAACTTTCCGAGTAAATGGATTAGCATCATGCCGGCCTTCAAAACCCTTGACGACCTCACCGATATCGCAGCCAAGCGCGTGCTCGTGCGCGTCGATCTCAACGTTCCCGTCGCCGACGGCAAGGTCACCGACGCGACCCGCATCGAGCGCGTCGCGCCGACCATCCTGGAACTTGCCAGGAAGGGCGCCAAGGTCATCCTGCTCGCCCATTTCGGCCGCCCGAAGGGTGAGCCGGTCGCCGACATGTCGCTGTCGCTGATCGTCTCGGCCGTCAACCAGGTGCTCGGCCAGAAAATTCTCTTCGCCTCCGATTGCATCGGCCCGGAAGCCGAACAGGCGATCGCCCACATGAAGAACGGCGACATCCTGCTTCTCGAAAACACCCGCTTCCACAAGGGCGAGGAAAAGAACGACCCGGGCTTCACCGAGGCGCTCGCTAAAAACGGCGATATCTTCGTCAACGACGCCTTCTCCGCCGCCCACCGCGCCCATGCCTCGACCGAGGGCCTCGCCCATCACCTGCCCGCCTATGCCGGCCGCACCATGCAGGAGGAACTCGAAGCGCTCGAAAAGGGCCTCGGCAATCCCGCCCGCCCGGTCGTCGCAATCGTCGGCGGCGCCAAGGTTTCCACCAAGATCGACCTGCTGCAGAACCTCGTGAAACGGGTAGACGCGCTGGTGATCGGCGGCGGCATGGCCAACACCTTCATCGCGGCGCAAGGCATCGATGTCGGCAAGTCGCTCTGCGAGCACGACCTTGCCGATACGGCCCGCAAGATCATGGCAGAAGCCGAAGCCTCCAATTGCGCCATCGTGCTGCCGGTCGACGGTGTCGTCGCCCGCGAGTTCAAGGCCGGCGCCGCCAACGAAGTGGTCGATATCGACAAGATCCCCGCTGACGCCATGATGCTCGACGTCGGGCCGAAGTCGGTGGCAGCCGTCAACGAGTGGATCTCCAAGGCCTCGACGCTCGTCTGGAACGGCCCGCTCGGCGCCTTCGAGATCGAGCCGTTCGACAAGGCGACGGTCGCTGCCGCCAAGCATGCGGCAGAGCAGACCAGGGCCGGCAAGCTCACCTCCGTGGCAGGCGGCGGCGATACGGTCGCGGCCCTCAACCACGCAGGCGCCGCCGAGGACTTCTCCTATGTCTCGACCGCCGGCGGCGCGTTCCTGGAATGGATGGAGGGCAAGGATCTGCCAGGCGTCTCGGTGCTGATCAAGGCCGCCTGATCCGTCGGTTTCCCGAAAGGGAGCGCGTTCCATATAGAGCGGCGCGCTCCCGAGTTAACTGGTTTAAAAAATTTTAGATGTTTTAAACGATTGAAAGCATTTCAATCGTTTCAATAGGTTACCGGAGGATTTCCCTTTAAAATAACTTCTGTTATCCGCGACTGACAGCTTGGGAGAGACGAGCGCGTTTTGCGCCAACTTTAGGGACAGGAGTGTAGAATGGTGGACGCGAAAATGTTGAACAAGATGAGTTCCGCGCCCGGATTCATTGCGGCGCTGGATCAGAGCGGTGGTTCAACACCCGGAGCATTGCGTCTTTATGGCGTGTCCGAGACCGACTATCAGGGTGACGAGGAGATGTTCCGCCTGATCCACGCCATGCGCGTCCGCATCATGAGCGCGCCCGCCTTTACAGGCGACAAGGTTATCGGCGCCATCCTGTTCGAGCGAACCATGGACGGCGACGTCGATGGTCAGGCTGTTCCGTCCTATCTCTGGGAAAAGCGCGGCGTCGTCCCCTTCCTCAAAGTCGACAAGGGCCTGAATGCCGAAGAAAACGGCGTTCAGACGATGAAGGCGATGCCCGATCTGGATACTCTCCTGAGCCGCGGACGTGGAAAGGGAATGTTCGGGACCAAGATGCGGTCGGTGATCGCGCATGCCGACAGGGCCGGCATCGCTGCCGTGGTGGAACAGCAGTTCCAGGTTGCCCGTCAGATCATCGGCCAGGGCCTCATGCCGATCGTCGAGCCTGAGGTTTCCATCAAGAGCCCGACAAAGGAACAGGCTGAAGCGATCTTGCGCGACGAGATCGCGCAGCAGCTCGACAAGCTCCCCGCAGGCGAGACGGTCATGCTCAAATTGACGATCCCGACGGTCGCCGATTTCTACGCTCCGCTGGTCGCCCACAAATCGGTCGTCCGCGTCGTCGCCCTTTCCGGCGGCTACAGCACTGCGGACGCCTGCGAAAAGCTCAGCCATAACCACGGCATGATCGCAAGTTTCTCGCGCGCTCTGGCGGAAAACCTCCGTGTCTCGATGAGTGACGCGGACTTCAATGCGAGCCTCGCCGAAACGATCGATCAGATCTACGCCGCAAGCGTCAACAAGTCCTGAGGCAAGAAGGATCTCGAAAAGGCCGCTTGAGGAGCGCCTTTTCAAGGAGGAGGAAGAAGGCCGCTTCGGAAACGGAGCGGCCTTTCTGTTTGCCGCGGCCTTGAAGCGGACGTGAACCGAACGGGCAAAACAGCGTTCATTGCGTCATGGAGGTTGCCCATGACGGAAATGGAAGAAAAGGTCCGCAGGCTTTTCGACGAATACGGCCGAACCAGCAACGACGCCCTGAAGGATGCGGCTTCGGTGAACGTTTCTGGCGTCGCAGCGTTCTTCGCCGCCTATTTCGTCGGTTCGACACCGCAGGCGGTGTTCGGCGGAGCCAATGACGCGGCATCCGGGACGTGATCCCGCAAGGCTTTGCCCGATATCGCGACGCCGGCGGCAAGCGGATGGACATTACCGGCGTCACGATCACCTGCCTCAACGACCTTCATGCGCTTGCGGAAGTCGGTTGGGATTTTTCCTACGTCAACAAGGCGGGCGAAGCCGGCAACGTCCGGTTCACCAACTTCTATCTGGTGACGATCGCCGATGGCTCCCCCCGGATTTTCGCCTATATCACCGGCGACGAGGAGAAGGCGATGCGTGACCACGGTCTCGCCTGAGCCGATGACGCCGGTCGCTTTCATTCCGTTGATGACCGCGATCAAAAACATTGGCTGGTCAGGAAGGTCGGTGAGGCTTTAAATCCGGCATCACCTCCGGAGAGTTTCGCCATGCCGACCGCCGATTTCGTCACCGTCGATGTTTTCACGAGCGAACGTTTCGCCGGCAATCCGCTCGCCGTGGTGCCGGATGCGCGGGGGCTGACCGACCGGCAGATGCAGCAGATCGCCGTCGAATTCGGTTATGCCGAAAGCACCTTCGTCCTGCCGCCGGAAAATCCGGACAACAGCGCCCGGGTGCGCATCTTTACGCCGACAATGGAAATTCCCTTTGCCGGCCACCCCAATGTCGGCACCGCCTACGTGCTCGGTCAGAGGGGCGAACTGTTCGGCAAGCCGGTCGCAGACACGTTCCGTTTCGAGGAGATCGCCGGCCTGGTGGAAATCCGGCTGCTGCGGGAGACGGCCGGAGTGACCGGCGCGACGATCCGCGCGCCGCGACCGCTGGAAATCGGTGCCGAGATCGAGCCGGACCTGATCGCCGACTGCGTCTCGATCGACGCAAAACACGTGAGCACCACCACCCATGGGCCGGTCTTCGCCTCGGTCGGCCTCGCCTTTGTGATCGCCGAACTCGACGGCCTCGAAGCGCTTGCCGCAGCCCGACCGAACGTCACGGCCTTCCGCAAGGCAGCAGCAAAACATCAGGGCGCCGATGGCGACTTTCCGATCTTCCTCTATGTCCGCAGCCGGGAAAAACCCTGGAACCTCCGCGCCCGTATGTTCGCGCCGCTCGACAATATCCCGGAGGATCCGGCGACCGGCAGCGCCTCTGCCGCCCTCTCCGCCTTCCTGGTAACGCGTGCGCCGGAGACGGACGCCAAGGTGCATCTGACGATAGAACAGGGCGTCGAGATGGGCCGTCGCAGCATCATCGAGCTTGATGTGGTGAAGGTGGCCGGAACCGTCACCGACGTCACCATCACCGGCCGCTGCGTGCCCGTCATGCGCGGCTCGATCGACGTCTAGCTCATACGTCTAGAGCGTGGTGAATTCGCGCAGGATCAGCGCTGCGCTCCAGGCCGCAAAGGCGACGATCGCCAGCTTCCAGAAGTCGCCCCGCCGTCTCAAGCCCGGAAGGTTGAGCGGCTTGATGATCTGCACCAGCATGGCAAAGATCAGAAGAACGGCGATTGTCTTTGTCATTTGGTCTTGCCGATCTTATCCGCCATAGGCTGGACATTTTTGCGCTCCACCACAGATAGATGTGGAGGGGATTCGGGGAATAGGTAATCCGCTTCGCTTTCGTTAACGCCCGGTTCATCAGCATGCAACAATGCTTGCCTGCGAAGCCGTGATTGATTGCATTCTCGCAAAGAGCTGACAGTAGCAAAGATGAGACGAAACCTCCTTCCAATCCTCGCCCTCCTTTGCGGTACGCTTCTCCTCTTTCTCGGCAATGGCCTTCAGAGCCTGCTTCTGCCGGTGCGGGGCGCTCAGGAAGGTTATTCGAACGAAGTGCTCGGCCTGCTCGGCACCACATGGGCCTCCGGCTTCGTCATCGGCTGCTTCGTGGCGCCGAACGTGGTGCGCCGCATCGGCCATGTCCGCGCCTTTTCCGGGTTCCTGTCGCTGATCTGCCTCAACGTGCTTCTGACCGGACTGATGGTCGACCAGAATACCTGGCTCATTCTGCGCGCCATCACCGGCTTCTGCACCGCCGGCACCTCGATGATCATCGAAAGCTGGCTGAACGAGCGCGCCACCAGCGAAAGCCGCGGCACGATCTTTTCGTTCTATATCTCGATCACCCTTTTCGGTGTCGTGGGCGGCCAGTTGATGGTGCCGTTCGCGGATATCGCGACGCCGACGCTGTTTATGATCTGCGGCATCCTCTACAGCCTCGCGGCGCTGCCGACGACGCTGTCCAAGGCGGCCTCGCCGCAACCGCTGAAACGCGCCCGCCTCGACCTGCGCGGCCTCTTCCGCAACTCGCCCATTTCCTGCATCGGCATCCTGCTGATCGGCGTCGCCAACGGCGCCTACGGCACGCTCGGCGCGGTCTTCGGCACGCGCGCCGGGCTCGACCAGGGCGCGGTGGCGGCGATGGTCAGCATCACGCTCTTTGCCGGCGCGATCATGCAGTTTCCGGCGGGCCGGCTGTCCGACAGAATGGACCGCCGCCACGTGCTTGCCGGCCTTTCGGCCGCGGCAGCCCTCGCGGGCCTGGCGATCTTCGCAATCCGACCCTCCGGCACCTACGAGATCGTCGTGCTGGTGGCGATCTATGGGGCCGCCGCCAACGCGCTCTATCCGATCGCCGTCGCCCACGCCAACGACTTTGCTGCCCCCGAGGACTTCGTGAAGGTCTCCGGCGGCCTGCTCCTGCTTTACGGCATCGGCACGATCATCGGCCCGACGCTCGGCGGCCCGGTGATGACCTGGGCCGGCCCGCATGCGTTGTTTGCGGTAACGACCGGGGCGCATCTTCTGGTGGCCGTCTATGCTATCATCCGCAGCCGCCAGCGGGCGCCGGTCCCGATCGCCGACCGCGAAGCCTACACGACCGCGACGGCTTCGACCTCGCCGCTTGCCACGCCCGAGAGCCTGTCGCTCGACCCGCGCGCCAAGACCGGCGGCTCGACGTCGGATAACGCCAGGCCGGAAACCAGTGCCGGAAAGGAGGCATCATGAGCTTCATCGACGATGAACGACCGAAGAAACCCGCCACCCACGAACTCGGCAGCGACCTCTCCATGCTGTCCGTGGACGAGCTCGAATCGCGAATCGGTTTGCTGAGGCAGGAGATCGCCCGGTTGGAGGCCGAGAAGGAGACGAAGGCCGCAGGCCGGCGCGCAGCCGACAGTCTGTTCCGTTCCTGAACGTCGGGCTCCCTTGGGGAATTTAAGTATTTCCCCTTAGCTTTAACAGTATATTAATCATCATCTGAGAATATGGAGACGTTCAGGCTTCCTGGACTCAGACAGTTTCACCATTCGGCGAATGGTCTGATTTCTCCCTGTTTTACCTTGAGAGCCGCGTTTCCGCGGCTCTTCTTTTTTAGGGCGGCGCCGGCGCGGGTCAGGCTCTTTGCCTCGGCGCCGTGATAGCATCGGTTTCAACAGGCTTTCCTACAGAAACAATCTGTTGTATTGGACGCCAAAATACGTCTCATTTCAGGAACATGGCCGCTGTTTACCACTTCTTGTGGGTATTAACCTTTCCTTAAGAAACGCCTTGCGGATTTCCATTATAAGTATCATGTTCAGGTCAGTCAGAACGGCATGGGAACTTTTATCCGCCGTTGTCATTGCCTGAGTGTGATTGCGTTGAGCAGGATGATTTCGATGTCCGAACAGGGATTGAATACCGTAAGTTTTGCAGGCCGTGCCGCTGCGTCTTCGCAGTTCAAGGCGCTCTACTCCGAAGGTATGTCGCTGGTCGAGGAGACCGCGAGCTATCTCGACGGGACGGGCCGCGCCGCTTCGAAGGTTCTGCCGCGCATGGCATCGGTTCTTTACGCTGCCGAATCCATGCGGCTGACCACCCGCCTCATGCAGATGGCCTCCTGGCTGCTTCTGCAGCGCGCCGTCAACAATGGCGAGATGAGCCGCGAACAGGTCCTGTCGGAAAAGAGCAAGGTCCGCCTCGACGGCTTCAACGTCGACCGCAATGCTCCGGGCTGGCTCGATCTGCCGGAAGGTTTCCGCGACCTCGTCGAACGTTCGCTGCGCCTCCAGAACCGTGTCGCCATTCTCGACCGCGAGATCTATCGCCCGGCCGACCCGACCGTTCTGCCGGACAACGAAAACAGCGTCCGCGCCCAGCTCAACCTGCTGCGCACCGCCTTCGGCAACTGATTGCCATAGCGTAAGGCAGATACATTCGATCGAACCCGAGGGCCGTGCGCAAGCATCGGCCCTTTCTTCTGGTCAGCGCCTTCGAATGTTCGGGTCCATCTCTGCACGCTCCACTGCCTCAATGACGACATCGAGCGCATCGGCCGTGCGGTGGCTCCGCTGTGCCGCTGCTTTCAGCCAATCATGTTGATCGGCCGACATCGGCAGGAAGCTCTCCATAAAGGCATTGATTTCGTTTCGGCTCGTCAGCCGCGCCTTCTGGCCTGAGAAGCTTTCAAAAAGCTTCAGGTGAGCGTCGAACGAATTCCAGTTGTTCTTTCGGGTTCTGTATTCCGACACCCATTTAACCAACCCATCGAACGCGCTCTGGCTCTCGCCGCCCTGGATGCCGCGGCGCATGATATTCGCCACGCATTCGTCCTCGCTCAGATCAAGCCAGACCAGAGCCGTTGTCCTCGGCAGGGCGATATTGACGTAGAGGCCATAGACGCCTTCGATCAGCCAGGCCTCACCCGCTGCCATCGCGCGTACATCCTCGTGCACGACCGCCCGGTCGCGTGCAATCCCGTAGCGACCCGGCTCCCAATGCACGTCGTCGAGGTGAACGAGCGGCAGGCCAAGCGGCTCTGCCAGCCTTGACGCCAACCAGGTCTTGCCGGACCCGCCGTTCCCCATGATCACGATCCGCCTCGATGCGGCCGGAATATCGGATTGCTCTTTCAACGGCTCCTCCCGCCAAAACACCGCAAAACGAAAAAAGCCCGGCTTCCGCCAGGCTCTTCGTAACTCGTGCGCCAAGAAGCGTATTAGAGGCCGAGGCCGCCGAAACGCTTGTTGAACTTGGAAACGCGGCCGCCGCGGTCCAGCATCTGCTGGTTGCCGCCCGTCCAGGCCGGATGGGAGTTCGGGTCGATTTCCAGGTTCATGGTAGCGCCTTCCGAACCCCAGGTAGAGCGGGTTTCGTATTCGGTGCCGTCGGTCATGACCACTTTGATCACGTGATACTGCGGATGGATGCCAGCCTTCATGTCGATATTCCTGCTCTGCGAGGTCCATTTGTCGCAATTGCGAGCGAGAGGCCTCTTTAATAAATGAAGCCGCAGACCGGTCTGGTCACGGCTTCCCAATTGGATGCGGAGCCTATACAGGAAGGTCACCGGAAGTACAAGTACCCGCAAGGCCGAGAAATGAGCCTTTCGAGCCTATGGAGATGACGTGGCAGACGCCCGAGAAAACCAGCCGAGAGGCAAAGCCCTAAGACCGCTCGCAAGGCTCATTCCCTATCTTGCCCGTTATCGTTCGATGGTCGCCGCGGCGATCGTTTTCCTCGTGCTTGCCGCCGCAACCACGCTTGCCCTGCCGCTCGCAGTCCGCCGCATGGTCGACCACGGTTTTGCCTCTTCCGACGGCCATTTTATCAACAACTACTTTGGAATGCTGCTGGCGCTTGCCGCCCTGCTGGCCGTCGCCAGCGCCATGCGCTACTACTACGTCATCACGATCGGCGAACGGGTCGTCGCGGATCTTCGCCGCGAGGTATTTTCGCATGTGACGTCGCTGTCGCCCTCCTTTTTCGACGTCAACCAGTCCGGTGAGATCGTCTCGCGGCTGACCGCCGACACGGTCCAGATCAAGTCGGCTTTCGGCTCCTCCGCCTCCCAGGCGCTGCGCAACACCATCCTCTGTCTCGGTGCGATGGGCATGATGATCTACACGAGCCCGCGGCTGTCCGCGCTGGTGCTCGGCGCCATCCCGCTGATCGTCTTTCCGCTGGTCGGATTCGGCCGCTCGGTCAGAAAACGCTCCCGCGCCGCCCAGGATACGCTTGCCCAGACCTCGGCCTTCGCCTCCGAGGTGATCGGCGCCACCCGCACCGTCCAGGCCTTCGGCGGCGAGACGACAGCAAACGGCCGGTACGGCAGCACAGTGGAAAGCGCCTATGACGCAGCCCGCACCGCCATCAAGGCCCGCGCGCTGCTGACCGGCTTCGGCATCCTCCTCGTTTTCGGCAGCATCGTCGGCGTGCTCTGGTACGGCGCCCAGAGCGTACTGGCCGGCACCATGACCGCGGGCACGCTTGGCCAGTTCGTGCTCTATTCGGTGATCGCCGCAAGTTCGCTCGGCCAGCTCTCGGAAGTCTGGGGCGAGCTATCGTCTGCCGGCGGCGCCGCCGAGCGGCTGACCGAGCTGCTGCACGAAGTGCCGGCCATTCGCGACGCCGAAAATCCGGTCGCGCTCCCCTCCCCGCCGCGTGGCGAAGTCGAGTTCGATGCGGTCTCCTTCGCCTATCCGGCCCGCATCAGCGCCATCACGCTGAATTCGCTCTCCTTCAAGGTGAGGTCCGGCGAGACGGTGGCGATCGTCGGGCCGTCCGGCGCCGGCAAGAGCACGATCTTCTCGCTGCTGCTGCGCTTCTACGACCCCTCGGCCGGCTCGGTGAAGCTCGACGGCATCGACCTGCGCCACGCAAGGCTCGCCGAAATGCGCTCCCGCATGGCGATCGTGCCCCAGGACGTGACGATCTTCGCCGCCTCGATCCACGACAACATCGCCTTCAGCGCTCCGGATGCCAGCCGTGAGGCGGTTCGCGCCGCGGCCATCGCCGCCCAGGCCGACGAGTTCATCTCGAAGCTCGACCACGGCTACGACACCATGGCGGGCGAGCGGGGCATCACCCTTTCCGGCGGCCAGCGCCAGCGCATCGCGATCGCCCGCGCGATTCTCAAGGATGCTCCGGTCCTGCTGCTCGACGAAGCGACCTCGGCGCTCGATGCGGAAAGCGAAACGCTGGTCCAGAAGGCGCTCGACGGGCTGATGAAGAACCGCACCACGCTGGTCATCGCCCACCGGCTGGCGACGGTTCTGAAAGCCGACCGCATCCTCGTTCTGGAAGACGGACGGGTCGTCGAGGAAGGCACGCATCAGAGCCTGATCGCCGCGGGCGGCCTCTATGCCAAGCTCGCCCGCCTGCAGTTCCACGACATCGAACGGCAGAGCGCGACCGCGCTCTGATCCTTCACGCCAATGTGTTGCCACCGGTCCAGGCTGGACGTGAACCGGGCGCGCGAAGTGCCTACCTATTGCAGAAACGCTAGTATCGCAGATACGATTGCCGCCAGAAGCTCGAGCTCATGAATTTCAGTCAACTGCCGCCCAGCCTGTCACTCGATGATTGCCTGGACAAGATACAGTCCCGGACCTTCCGGTTCTTCTGGGATGGTGCCCATCCCGAATCGGGGCTGCCGTTCGACAAGTGCTTCGTCTCGGGCGCCCCTTCCCCCAATATCGTATCGGTCAGCGGCGTCGGTTTTGGGGTCCTTGCCATCATCGTCGCCTGCGAACGCCAGTGGATCACCCGTTCGCAGGCAATGGCGCGCATATCCACCATCATCGACCGTCTGAGGCACTCACCAACTTTCCACGGGGCATTCGCGCATTTCATCGACGGCTCGACGAGCGACGTCATCCGCTTCTCCGGACGTGACGACGGCGGCGACCTCGTCGAAACGGCGCTGCTGATGCAGGGACTGATCTGCGCGCGGGAATACTTCGCCGGCGACACCGCCCGGGAAGAGAAATTGCGGGCGGACATCACGCGACTGTACCACGAGGTGGAATGGAACTGGTTCACCCGCGGCAAGGATGAAGCTCTCTACTGGCACTGGAGCCCGAACTACGACTGGGCCATGAACCTGCCGATCCGCGGCTGGAACGAGGCATTGTCCTGTTATGTCCTGGCGGCAGGCTCCGACACCCATCCGATCAAGCCGGAAAGCTACCATGCAGGCTGGGCCCGGTCGGGCGCCATGCTGAACGGCGAGGCCTATCTCGGAACGAAGCTGCCGCTCGGCGAGCCCTATGGCGGCCCGCTTTTCATCTCGCATTATTCGTTCTGCGCGCTGGATCCGAGAGGTCTCGGCGACCGCTATTGCGGCAACTACCAGGAACAGGCCGTCGCCCATACGCGCATCAACCACGACTACTGCATGACCGTGCCCGACTATGCGAATGCCGGGGTCTGGGGGCTCAGCGCATCCGATGGACCACAGGGTTACGGCGCCCACTCGCCGACCTACGATCGCGGCGTCATCGCCCCGACCGCCGCCCTGTCGAGCTTCCCCTTCCTGCCCGCCGAGGCCGAAAGCGCCATGCGCGCATTGCTTCAGTACGGCGACGGCAAACTGCTCGGCGCATTCGGCTTCGTCGATGCCTTTGTGCCGAAGACAGACTGGGTGGCCGGCACCTATCTTGCGATCGACCAGGGGCCGATCATCGCCATGATCGAAAATTATCGATCCGGCCTGCTGTGGCGCCTGTTCATGAACGCACCCGAGGTTCGCCGCGGCCTGGAACGGCTGGGCTTCACGTCGGCCACCTATTCCATCTCGACAGAAACACCTAATCCAGGCGCCTGAACGTCCACTTCACCACATAGTCGCCGTTACGCTTCGTCTTGGTCTTGGTGCGCACCTCGACCGGTCCGCCAAGAGCGGCCTCGGCGTCTTCGAAAGCCTGGCGCGCCTCGGCAATCGCCTTGTGATAGACGCTGTTGTCGCGTTTGGGGCTTTCGGCGACCGCCTTCATCACGGCGGTCATATCCGGCTTGTCTTCGGCCATCACTTAAGTCTTCCCCGTGCCCGGATTTACCGCTCGGTGAGCTTCAGCTCGATGCGGCGGTTCTGGGAGCGGGCATCCGGCGTATCCCCTTGTGCGAGCGGCTGGAATTCGCCGAAGCCGGCGGCGACGAGACGGTTGGAGGGCACACCCTTGGAAATCAGGTACTTGACCACCGAAGTGGCGCGGGCCGAGGAAAGCTCCCAGTTGTCGCGGTAGCGGCCGGAGCCGGAAAGCGGCGAGTTGTCCGTATGACCGTCGACGCGCAGCACCCAGTTGATCTCGGCCGGGATCTCCTTGGCGAGATCGAGAAGAGCCGCCGCAAGCTTGTCCATCTCCACCCGGCCGGCCGGGTCCAGTTCGTTGCCGCCGACGGGGAAGAGCACTTCCGACTGGAAGACGAAGCGGTCGCCGACAATGCGGATGTTCTCGCGGTCTGAAAGGATCTCGCGCAGCCGGCCAAAGAAATCCGAGCGGTAGCGGTTCAGCTCCTGGACGCGCTGCGCCAGCGCAACGTTGAGGCGCCGGCCGAGATCGGAGATCTGCGCCTGCGAGGAAGCATCCTTGGCTTCCGAGGCCTGCAGCGCCTGTTCGATGGCCGCGATCTGCGCCCGCAGCGCGGAGATCTGCTGGTTGAGCAGTTCCACCTGGCTTGTAGCGCGGGCGCTCAGCTGCTGTTCCTGATTGAGCTGGTTGGTGAGGTCGCCGATGCGGGCATTGGCGGCGCTGCTGCTGCCGGTGCCCTGGCTCAGAAGCTGTTGCAGGCGCGAGCGATCCGCCTCGGCCGTGGCAAGTGACGACTGCAGGTTGGCAAGCTGATCCTCGACGTCCTGGGTATTGCCCTTTTCGAGCGCCAGGAGTTCCGTGAGTTCGGCGATCTGGCTGTTCAGCCGGTTGAGCACCTCGTCACGTCCGGTGATTTCGCGGCTGAGCAGGAACTGCGCCAGCACGAAGACGGTAAGCAGGAACATGATGGCAAGCAGCAGCGTGGAAAGCGCATCCACGAAACCCGGCCAATAGTCGACGCCCCGCTCGCGACGGCGGCTTTTGCCAAGCGCCATCGCTTACTTCCCCCCGATCTTGTCGGAAAGCCGGTCGAGCGTGCGGCGCAGGGCCTTTGATTCTTCCTGCTGCGCCTCGATCCAGTCGCGCAGCATCTGCTGTTCGTTGCGCATGTTCTTGACCAGACCCTGGATGCCTTCGGCCAGATTGGCCATGGCCGACAGCGACCGCTCGTTCTGGTGGCCGTCGATCGGTCCCTTGCTCTGGGCGGAGGCGAGCGCGCGCAGCTGTTCCGTCAGCGCCCTCAGATCCTCCGAGGAACCGCTCGCAAGCGTTTCGGCGACGGCCGGCGGCATGTCCGATCCGAGGTCGGTTACCGACGACAACCAGTTTTCAAGTTCCGTATAGAAGCGGTTCTGAGCGCGGCCCGCCTGTAGGTCGAGGAAGCCCAGGATCAGCGAACCGGAAAGGCCGAGCAGCGAGGACGAGAACGCCGTGCCCATGCCGGCGAGCGGCTGGGCAAGACCGCTCTTGATGGCGGCGAGCACGTCGTTGGAACTGCCCGAGTTCGGGTCGAGCGCGCCGATGACGTTGCTGATCGAGCCGATAGTTTCGATAAGTCCCCAGAACGTGCCGAGCAGGCCGAGGAAGACGAGGAGGCCGATCAGATAACGCGACGTGTCGCGTGATTCGTCCAGGCGCGTGCCGATCGTATCGAGGATCGAGCGGAAGGCATTGGTAGACAGCGCCATTCGGCGGCGGCTGCCGATCAGGGTGCGCATCGGAGCCAGAAGGCGCGGTTCACGGCCGACCTTGTCAGCGTTGCCGGCGGCGCGGAAGGAATTGAACCAGCGCACTTCCGGCATCAGGGCGATCACCTGGTTGAAAACCAGAATCACGCCGATCAGGAGAACGCCGAGAATGAGGCCGTTCAGGCCTGGATTGGTCTGGAAGGCGTGTGCGGCCTGGCGGTAAAGGATGGAAGCGACGAAACCGACGATGATCAGGAAGATCAGCATCGTCCACAAAAACGAGGCAGGATTGGAAAGTTTGTAGGCATAGCCGCCGCGATTCGTTTCAGACGCGTCCAAATCGTCCACTGTCGCATTCGCCATAATATGCCTCGCCTCCGGTAGTCTTACGCGCCGGAGGCTAGTTGAAAATTGCGACGAATTGAAGTGCGGAAGCCTCGGAAAACAGTCAGCTATCGAGTATGGAAGATCTAAGCCGAGCGGTGGCGCAAAAATGCCTCAGCGGGTCGGAATGGGCCGGTTGACGACCTCGACCAGTGCCTTCTGGATAAGCTCGTTGCCCGCAACGACATTGCCGCTGCCGAAGATGTCCGTCGCGCCCTTCATGTCGGACACGAAACCGCCCGCCTCGCGGATGAGGATCAGCCCGGCGGCCATATCCCAGGGCGAAAGCTCGGTTTCCCAGAAGCCGTCGAGACGGCCGGCAGCCACATAGGCAAGGTCGAGGGCGGCCGCACCGAAGCGGCGCATGCCGGCGACTTCGCCCATCACATGGCGCAGTTCGACGAGGAACTTGCCGTGATTGCCGCGGCCGAGATGCGGCATGCCGCAGCCGATCACACAGTCCGAGAGTACCCGACGCGCGGCGACCCGGATGCGGCGGTCGTTCATGAAGGCGCCGCCGCCCTTTTCGGCGGTGAACAGCTCGTCGGTCGCAGGATTGAACACGACGCCGGCAACCACTTCCCCGTTGCGCTCAAGCGCGATGGAGACTGCGAACTGCGGAATGCCGTGCAGGAAGTTGGTGGTGCCGTCGAGCGGATCGACGATCCAGCGATGCGCGCCGTCGGTGCCCTTCAGCTCTTCGCTTTCCTCGCCGAGAAAACCGTAGGTCGGACGCGCCTTCAGCAGCTCGTCGCGGACGATCTTCTCCGCCTTCAGATCCGCCTGGGACACGAAATCGCTGGGGCCCTTCACCGAAACCTGCAGGTTCTGCACCTCGCCGAAATCTCTGGAAAGCGACTTGCCTGCCTTGAGGGCAGCCTGAACCATGACGTTGAGAAGGGCGGAGCGGGCCATGCGGGAAATCCTTGGGGTTGTCCCGACTTGTCGTCTGGACGGGACGGCGTTTTATGAGCGATTTTTTGATTGGCGGCTTCAAGACCATAAAACAGCGCGAAATTCAAGCCGTCCGCCTGAATGCCGGCATTGCGGCTTCCGGTCGCGTCTGCAAAACTGATGTTCGGAGCCTCGAAGGAATACAGGATGAAGGCGACGCTGCCGCTGACTTTAAGCCTCGGGCTGCTCGCCACCATGGTCGCGGCATCGCTCGCAGCGTGGCTGACGATAGCGCCGGGCGCCGAACTCGCTGTGCATTTCGGCCTCGACGGCACGCCGAACCGCTATGCGCCGGCACTTTTCGCGCTGTCGATCATCCCGGCCGCAGCGCTCCTCTCGACCGTGATATTTGCATTCGCCCCGCGCTTCGACCGCAAGGCCGCCGCTTCGCCGGTTTTTTATACGGCTCTCTGGCTCGTCGTGATTGTCGTGCTGGCTGCGAGCCATGCGTTGATCATCGGTCACGCATTGTCGGGAAATTGATCGAGCCGGCCTGTCGATGAAGAGCAAAGGTCATTTGCCGCACCGTCTCCCGGCGCTACGCTTTGGCTCAGCGCGTTCGGCCCTGCAATCGCTTCACTGGATCGATTGCTCCGGCTTCGCCGAACCGGGCCTCACCCACGCCGGAACTTGTTTGCCGCATCGATCGCCCGGCGCTGCTGGTCTTCATTGATCCCGAGATAGAAATCCTCGAGCTCCGGGTCCTGAAGGCCGGCGCGGCGCGAGAGCACGTACCACTTCGCCGCTTCGACCGGATCAGGCCGGGTGCCGAGCGCGTTGACATAGAGATGCGCAAGCTTGTTCTGGGCCACAACATTGCCGCGATGGGCGGCGATCCGCAGCCATTCGAAACCCTTTTCGTAGTCGCGGTCACCCGCGACGCCGTTGACCAGCCAGAGGCCCATGTCGAGCTGCGCGGTATCGAAACCGGCCGTCGCGGCACGCTCCAGCCATTCGCGAGCCCGCGCCTTCTTTTCAGCCGGAACGTCCTTCAGCGTGACATAGACCTGCGCCACCGCATATTGGCTATCGGCGACGCCCTGCCTTGCGGATTTTTCGTAGAATGGCAAAGCCAGATGCAGGCCCTTGTCGCCCGGATTTTGGGAAACCAGGACCTGTGCCCAGTTGAATTGCGCCGAAGCATTTCCCGCTTCGGCGGCCCTGCGCATCAGATCGTCGGCCTTCGGCTTGTCGCGGGGCACATCCCGTCCGGTCATCAACAGCAGCGCATATTGGAACATGGCGGCAGGATCGCCGCCCTCCGCCGCCTTCTGATACCAGAATGCCGCGGTCTTGGCGTCGCGCTTGATGCCGAGCCCCTTGGTCATCATTTCGGCGACCAGCGTCTGCGCCGCCGGATCGCCTGCCCCGGCCCGGGTCAGAGCCTTGTCGAGGGCCGTCACATACATTCCGCGCTGGTATGCCCCATAGGCATCGTCCACGGTGCCGGTATAGGCCTTTTCCGCCGGTGCCGGCGGCAATGCGGCCCCCATGCGCTGGTAAAGTTCGACGCCGCCCGAGGGAATGATGCCGTCCGGCTGGCCCTCAGGCTCCCTGGTTCCCTTTGCGGAGCCCGGAACCGGCTGGATCTCGACCCGCCCCTTTTTCATCGGCTGGAAATCGGGCTCCACCGGCCGGGTCACCGCCCTGGAATTCGCCTGCGCCAGCGCAAGACAAGGCATCGCCGCCGAAGCGATGAGTGTCGCCAGCAGCCCTTTCAGAATCACGCGGGAAAGGCGGTTCGACGGCATGGGCTCCATCAAGCCTCAAACCGTGGCGCTTTTTCGTCCAGAATTGCGTTGACCTCAGCAACCGCGGCGCCGGGACCTTGGGGGTTGGAGAATACCGCTTCCCTGAGCGCCACGAATTCCGCGCCGGTCTCCGCGACGGCAAGTGCCGAGGAAGTATCGGTGCCGCCCATGACGATGCAGGGAATCTCGATCATCGATGCCCACCATTCGCCGAGCGCGAGGTTTTTCGGATGCGCTTCGGGCTTGATGTCGCCGTCGAGCTTGCCGAAGAAGATATAGTCGGGGCGATGTTCGCCGATCGCCAGCGCCTGATGCCGGTCGGCCGCCCCGCCGGTGCCGACGATCATCTTCGGCACGAATTTCTCGATCGCCTCCCCCAGTTCGGTCAGGTCTCCGCCGAGATGCAGGCCATCCGCCTTGATGCGCCCGGCCACCCGGCTGTCACCGGAAATCAGTGCTGCGGCACCCGCCGCCTGGATCAGCTCGACCAGCGCTTCCGCACGCTTCTGGAACGCCTGGTCGTCAAGGCCATATTGCGGCACGATCACCGACGCGACGTCGCCGCCGGCAAGCGCTGCTTCGAGATCCTTGGCTTGCTGGTCGGCGTCGTCATATTGCGGCACGATCAGCACGAGGCGGCAGCGGTCTTCCTGTCCGGTCATGTTTCTTCCCGTTCGGCGGATATCGTCTTGCAAAAATCCGCACTCGTTTTCTGTCCGCAAATTCGATAGACCGGACCGCCTGCCGGATCAACCATTCCCTCATCGCCCTCCGAGTCTTCATGCCCGATACGCTCAGCCTCGCCTTCTTCACCTTCGCCATCCCCGCCGTTCTGCTTGTCGGCCTCTCGAAGGGAGGCATCGGCGGCGCTATCGGGCTGCTCGGCGTGCCGCTGATGTCGCTCGCCGTCGATCCGGTCAAGGCGGCGGCGATCTTCCTGCCGATCCTGATCGTCATGGATATCGTCGCCTTATGGTCCTGGCGGAACTTCAACGACCGCAAGACGCTGCTGATGATCCTGCCCGGCGGCATCATCGGCATCGCGCTCGGCTGGGCAACGTCGGCCTATGTCTCGGACAATGCGCTGCGCCTCGTCATCGCGGCCGCGACGATCCTGTTTACCGTGCGCTACTTCTGGCAGGTCTACGGCCCTCGATCCAACCGGCCGAGGGCTCCCCTGCCGCACCGCCCGGGCCCCGCCACCTTCTGGGGCGCCTTGTCCGGTTACGCGAGCTTCGTCGCCCATGCAGGCGGACCGCCGTTCCAGATCTACGTCCTGCCGATGCGGCTCGACCCGAAAGCCTATACCGGCGCCAGCATCCGCTTCTTCGCGATCGTCAATGCGGTCAAGGTCATCCCCTACTTCTTCCTCGGCGCACTCGACGCGGAAAACCTCACCATCTCCGCAACCCTCCTGCCGGTGGCCCTGATCGCGACCATGATCGGCGCGGCAGTCGTCAAACACCTGAAGTCGGAAACCTTCTATCCGATGACTTACGGTCTGGCCTTCTGTGCGGGATTGAAACTGCTGTGGGACGGCCTGTCGTTCTAACTCGGCAAAGCAAACGCGAGCAGCTAAAAAAGCAACGCAAAATAAGGCGAGTAACATTGTTGCGATGCACAATAAATCTTGCCGTTACCGAGCGTTTACCGTAAGTTCAACGCATGACAACCGTTGACCCCTTTGCAGCCATAGCTGATCCTAACCGGCGGTATCTGCTGGAGGAATTGCGGCGCGCCCCGAAAACCGTCAATGAACTTGCGCAAGGCCTGCCGATCAGCCGGCCCGCGGTGTCGCAGCATTTGAAGGCACTTCTGGATAGCAATCTGGTGAATGTGACGGCGGATGGCACGCGGCGCATCTATTCCGTCAACAGCAAGGGTTTCGACAGGCTGAACCTGTGGCTGGATCAGTTCTGGTCGTGACCACCGGCTTTTAAACCGTGGGAATTGTGGCTCCCTTCCACGACCAGAACCTTGTCATTGTTATTTATGGATTATGGGTTTGCCGCTTTTATTATTCGCCTCCGACTGATGAAAAAACCGGGCGAGCGGCGGGGGTCTCCTACTGAGGAACTAATGACGCGTAGATGCCTTTAGGCGCTGCATTTGGTCCTTGATGCGCAGCTTGCGCCGCTTGAGTTCGGCTATTTCACGGTCGTCGGCGGAGGGGGACGCTAGAACGGTCTGGAGCTCCTCCTCCAAAGCACCGTGCTTCTTTTCAAGCGATGCGATATGAGCCTGGACGGTCATGTGGCATGTTCCTTCCTTAGTCACCTACCACGGCATTCCCTAATGCCGAGGCTTCAGGTTTACGAAGGAAGTGTGACACGATCGGCCGGCTTTGTCGAAGGTGAAATCATGGTTTGAAGTGGGCAAATTCGTGACCTTGTCTAACTTCCCGTTAACGCGGTTTGGTGGTAGAGGCTTGCGGAGAATGCCGGCGACCGCTGAAATGCCGGGCGTGAGAATGGGGACTGGAATATGGCAGATCAGGAACAGGCGGATGTCCGGCTGGTGCTTGCGAAACTTCGACAGGAACACGAGGATTACGACGCCGCCATCAATGCCATGATCCAGGTCGGCTGCGACGCTCTTCGCGTGCAGCGCATGAAGAAGAAGAAACTGTCTCTGAAAGACAAGATGACTCAACTCGAAGACCAGATTGTTCCGGACATCATCGCGTAAGGGTCCCGCCATGTCTGAAAGACCTGCCGTCGCCATCATCATGGGCAGCCAGTCCGACTGGGAGACCATGAAGAACGCCGCCGACACCCTGGAGGCGCTCGATATCGGCTACGAGGCCCGTATCATATCGGCGCATCGCACACCGGAGCGGATGATGCAGTTTGCCAAGGGCGCCCGTGCTGAAGGTTTCCAGGTCATCATCGCCGGCGCCGGCGGTGCGGCCCACCTGCCCGGCATGACCGCCGCCATGACCCCGCTTCCGGTTTTCGGCGTGCCGGTTCAGTCGAAGGCGCTGTCTGGCCAGGACAGCCTGCTGTCGATCGTCCAGATGCCGGCCGGCATTCCGGTCGGCACGCTCGCGATCGGCCGGGCCGGCGCCATCAACGCCGCCCTGCTGGCAGCCGCGGTTCTCGCCCTCAACGACGACGAGATCGCCGACCGGCTCGACGAATGGCGCGCCCGCCAGAGCGCCGCCGTTGCCGACTATCCCATCGACGAGGCTCCATGACTGTCCACACGATCGGCATCATCGGCGGCGGTCAGCTCGGCCGCATGCTGGCCATGGCCGCAGCCCGGCTGAATTTCCGCACGATCGTGCTCGAACCGCAGGCCGATTGTCCCGCAGCCCAGGTCGCCAACGCCCAGATCACGGCGGCCTATGACGATCCGGCAGCGCTTGCCGAACTCGCCAGCCGCTGCGACGTCGTCACCTACGAATTCGAGAACGTGCCCGTCACAGCCGCCGAGGCGCTGCAGCGCTCGGTTCCGGTCCATCCGCCGGCCAAGGCCCTCGACATGTCGCAGGACCGGCTGACCGAAAAGCGCTTCCTGAATTCCTGCGGCATCGAGACCGCCCGATTCCACGCCGTCGACAGCCAGTCCGACCTTGAGAAGGCGCTCGCCGATTTCGGCGGCCAGGGCGTCCTGAAGACCCGCCGGATGGGCTATGACGGCAAGGGCCAGCGGGTCTTCCGCTCCGCCGAGGACAAACCCTCCGGCGCCTATGATGCGCTCGGCGGTGTGGCGCTGATTCTCGAAAGCTTCGTGCCATTCGAACGCGAGGTGTCGATCATCGGCGCGCGCGCCGCGGACGGCACGGTCGCCTGCTACGATCCGGCCGAAAACGTCCATCGCAACGGCATTCTCCACACCTCCACCCTGCCCGCCAGGATCTCCGAAGCGACGGCGAAGACCGCCCGCGAATCGGCGGAGAAGCTGCTTGCCGCGCTCGATTATGTCGGCGTCATCGGCATGGAATTCTTCGTGATGGCGGATGGCACGCTGATCGCCAACGAAATCGCCCCGCGCGTCCACAATTCCGGGCACTGGACGGAAGCCGCCTGCGTCGTCTCGCAGTTCGAACAGCATATCCGCGCCGTCGCGGGCCTTACCCTCGGCGACCCTGCCCGCCATTCCGACTGCGTGATGACCAACCTGATCGGGGACGACATTCTGGACGTGCCGGCCTGGCTTCAGAAGAAAGACGTCCTCGTCCACCTCTATGGCAAGACGGAATCCCGACCGGGCCGGAAAATGGGCCATTTGACCGAATTGAAGGGCCTGAAAACACCGTCACAAGGTTGACACGCAGATTGGCTCGGGTTATCTGCACGCCCAACTGAGAGCGTGCCCCTCAAAGAAACAGGCGGCGCGCTTTTGATTGATAGACATGCGGCTTCGCGCCCACAGACTGCTGGACCAGGAAAATGAAGATCAAGAACTCGCTTAAGGCGCTGAAGGCTCGTCACCGCGATAACCGTCTGGTTCGCCGCAAGGGCCGCGTTTACATCATCAACAAGCAGAACCCGCGCTTCAAGGCTCGTCAGGGCTGATCAGGCATTCGGCTTCGGTCTCGACCGCAGCCGATCAAATTGTCGATAACACGACAAATCGGGTTTGACCTTCGGCGCAGGCGGATTACCTTATCCGCATGCGCTATTTTCGTTTCAGCACCCTGATTCTCGCCGCGAGCCTTGCCGCTTCGTCCGCTCTCGCCCAGACTCCGGCCCCCAAGCCACCTGCTGCACCACCTGCCGCCGCCCCCGTCATTCCGGCTGTCGCCCAGAAACCGGGCAAGCCCGTGGATCCGCTGTTCGATGCGTTGAAGCGCGAGCGCAATCCGGAAAAGGCACGCGGCATCGCCAGCCAGATCATCGCCGACCTCAACGATTCGGGCAGCGCCACCGTCAACCTGCTGATGCAGTGGTCCGCGACCGCCATCAAGGAAAAGCGCAATGCCGCGGCGCTCGATTTCCTCGATCAGGTGACCGTGCTCGATCCGGCCTTTGCCGAGGGCTGGAACCGCCGCGCGACGCTGCATTACACGATGGGCAACCCTCGCAAATCCATGGCCGATATCGCCGAAGTGCTGAAGCGCGAGCCGCGCCATTTCGGCGCGCTGTCCGGCATGGCTGGCATCCTGACGGAAGCCGGTAAGGACGAGCTGGCGCTGAAGGCATGGCAGGACTATCTTGCCGTCTATCCCGCCGACCGCGACGCCCAGGAAGCCGTTACCAAGCTTTCCGAAAAGCTCGCCGGCAATCGGACCTGAGCCTTTCGGCAGTCCATCCATGATGATCTTGCCCCTTGCCATCGCCGGCATCGTTGCCACCGCGTTTTGCTTCACCGCCTGGAAGACCAGGTCGATCGAGGCCGAATTCCCGAATACCGGCGAACTGATCGATGTCGGCGGCTTTTCCATGAATTCGCTGCACGTGCCGAAGCCCGAAGGCGCTGACCTGCCCGCGGTCGTCTTCATCCACGGCGCCAGCGGCAATTTCCGCGACCAGGAAGCAGCCTTCCGCCGGGCCCTCGAAGGCCGCGCCGAAATGCTCTTCGTCGACCGGCCGGGCCACGGTTACTCCGAGCGCGGCGGCCCCGAAAACGACTTCCCCGACGGCCAGGCGGCGGCGATCGCAAGGCTGATGGAAAAGCGCGGCATCGACAGGGCGATCATCGCCGGCCATTCCTTCGGCGGTGCGATTGCCGCAAGCTTCGGCCTCTACCATCCGGAAAAGACCGCCGGCCTGCTGTTTTTGGCGCCAGCCACCCATCCCTGGCCCGGCCGGATCGACTGGTACTACAATCTCACCGCCCGCCCGCTGATCGGCCGGCTGTTCAGCCATCTCCTCGCCCTGCCGGCCGGCCTCATGGTGATGAAGGCCGCCACGCGCTCGGTCTTTCACCCCAACCCCTGCCCCGAGACCTATCTTCGCGATGGCGCACCATATCTGGTCCTGCGCCCGAAAGTATTTCGCAGCAACGCCATCGACGTCGCCAACCTCAACGGCTACGTGACCCGCGTTGCACCGCGCTACAAGCAGATAACCGCGCCGACGGTGATCATCACCGGCGACAGCGACGCGATTGTCGCGGAGGAGATCCACTCGCGTGGCCTTGCCCGCGATATCGCCGGATCCGAACTCGTCTCCATCCGCAATCTCGGCCACAAGCCGGACTATATCACGACCGACGTTGTGATCGCGGCAATCGAAAAACTCGCGGGCCTCCCCCGCGACCTGAAAGCCGCCGCCCATATCGCGGAAGCGCGCATCGCGCCGACAGCGGAAGACTCGGCGCCCGAAATGGATCTCTCGATCGAGAAAACCTGAGCCTTGCTCGGACGACGACAGCCCGAAGCAAGCTGACCGCCCCAACCTCCGGTCACATGGAATCGGAGAGACGAGATGCAGATCGGCAGCATTGGCAGTGACTATTCGGCGCGGCCTGCGAAGCAGGAGGGCGCGTCGGCCGCGACGGATGCCTCAACAGCCGCGTCGTCTGGTCCATCCAGCCCCAAGGACGAGCCCTACGATCGCCTCGTCCATGGCCTGACGTCGCTGAAGAAGGCGAGCGACGAGGCGGAAGAGCAGGCAAAGGCCCGTGCCAGGCAGAAGCTCGACGATGCCAAGCAGCAGCTCGAGTTCATGCGCCGCTGGGGGTTGGATCCGCAAGTGATCGCCAAGCAGGCGGCCCAGCTCGGCGTCGTCGTTGCCGGCGCCGCCCGCGAATTCGCCGAGGCCCTGACCGGCAGCGGCCCGACTGCGCCGACGGTCCCCGCCAATGCTCCGCCCGCTGCCGAGACGACCGACCCTATCCTGGATGCGAGCGATCAGGGCACGGCCCCAGATACCACCGGTGACGAGCCGGCGGAGGACGACAAGCCCGTCTCTTACGCCGAGCAGGCCTATCTCGACGCGATGGACGAATCGCCGCGTGAGACGCCAAAACTGTCCCTCGACGACATCAAGACCGCGATGGAATTCAGCACCGTCGCCCGCCAGATCAAGGCGCTTCTGGAAGAGGCGGCCCGCAGGCTGCGCGAGCAGAACAGCACCGCCACCGTGCCCGGCACCCAGAGCCTCGACGCCTCCGTCAACACACTGACCGGCGCGGTCTCCGCCATGCCGACGGTGAGCATCACCGTCTGACGGTTTTATCCGGCCGCGACCATGCTGAAAGCTGGCGTGGGGAGCGATTCAGCCCTGCCGCACGATGGTACCGATCACATTGACGACTAGGCGCGATGCCGTCAGGGCCGACAGGCCATCGATGTCGGCGGGAGGATAGAGTTCGACGAGGTCGAACCCGGCGATCCTGGCCCGTCTGCCGAGACCGCCGATCAAATCGATCACCTGCGTATAGGTGAGGCCTCCGGGGGTACGCGCTGCCACACCGGGCATGACGCTGGGATCAAGGCCGTCACAGTCAAGGGTGACGACGACCTGCGCGCCTTCGGGAATGTGTCGGAGAGCGGCTTCGACGCCCTGTGCGTGAATCTCACGGGCCGTCACGAAATGGCTGCCATAACGCCGCGCGGCCTCGATGTCCGTGATGCGCGCACTGCCAACGCTGCGGAGCCCGACCTGTACCATGCCGGCGACATGCGGCATCTCGCTCGCCCGACGCATCGGGCTCGAATAGCCGTGACGCTCGCCATTCACCTCGTCGCGCCAGTCGATATGGGCGTCGATCTGCAGAATCCAGACCGGCCCGTGATTGGCAAAACCGGCGAGGAAGGGAATAGTCACGGAGCAGTCGCCACCGAGCAGGATCGGTATAGCCGAAAGAGCCAGGACCTGGCGTGTCTTCTCCTCGATCTGCGCCCGGTTGCCGATATTGTCATGCAGGATGGTCGGGATGTCGCCGCCGTCGATGCATGAGACCCGCTTGCCGTTGAACAGCGGGCCGCCAAGATCGAAATCCCAGTGCTCGACGAGCGTGACATCATCTTGGCTCGCGGCGCGGATGGCGTCGGCGGCCAAAGCATGGCCGCTGCTGTCCTTCCCGGGATAGGTGCTGCCGTGGCCGGCTCCGTAGATCACCGCGCGGGGTGTCCGGCTCCCAGAGAGGTGATCGGAAAAGCCGAGAAATGGGGGCGAGGAGGTCATTTCTTGATGGCTCTGATGATGGTTTAGCTGAATTCGGGTATTGAGGGCGGTAATCAAGGCGACAGGTTCGCGACCGCTTCCACGACATCTCCTAAAAGACAGTCCGCGACAGGCAAAGTCCAGGATGCCTTACAGAGACATTCCAGGCAAGAAACACCGCTTGCAACGTCTGCGTTGCAAGCGGTTCGAGATCAGACCTGGATTTCAATCAACCGCCGGATCGCTCCGGCGGTTTTCGCTTGTAGGGGCGTTGCGCCTCAGATGCCGCTCTGGCCGTCCGAGCCGATATAGGCGATGCGCAGCATGTTGGTGGCGCCGGGCGTGCCGAGCGGAACGCCGGCCGAGATGATGATCCGGTCGCCGGGCTTGCCGAAGCCTTCCGACACGACGATGCGGCAGGCGCGGTTGACCATGTCGTCGAGGTCGGTCGCGTCACTGGTGACGACGCAATGCATGCCCCAACCGACCGAAAGCCGGCGCGCCGTCTGGACGATCGGCGACAGCGCGATGATCGGCACCTCCGGACGTTCGCGGGATGCGCGCAGGCCCGTCGTGCCCGACGAGGTGTAGGTGACGATCGCCGCCAGCTTCAAAGTTTCGGCGATCTGGCGGGCGGCAAGCGAGATGGCGTCCGCACCGGTCGCCTCCGGCGTCGCGCGCTGGGCGTAGATGATGCTCGGATAAAGCGGATCCTGTTCGACCGTGCTGGCGATCGACGCCATCATCGACACCGCCTCGACCGGATACTGGCCGGAGGCCGATTCGGCCGAGAGCATGATCGCATCGGCGCCTTCGAAGACGGCGATCGACACGTCCGACACTTCGGCGCGGGTCGGAACCGGCGCGGTGATCATCGATTCCAGCATCTGGGTGGCGACGACGACCGGCTTGCCGGCGCGCCGACACAAGCGCGTCAGCTGCTTCTGGATGCCCGGAACGGCTTCGATCGGCATTTCGACGCCAAGATCGCCGCGTGCCACCATGACGGCATCGGAAAGCTCGACGATCTCGTCGATGCGTTCGAGCGCCTGGGGCTTCTCGATCTTCGACATGATGCCGACGCGGCCGCGGGCGATCTTGCGCACTTCGGCAAGGTCGTCGGGGCGCTGGACGAACGAAAGCGCCACCCAGTCGACATCGTCGGTCGCGAGAACCGCGTCGAGGTCGATGCGGTCCTTTTCGGTCAGCGCCCCGACGCCGAGCAGCGTATCGGGCAGGCTGACGCCCTTGCGGTCGGAAATGCTGGTGCCGGCAATGACCTTGCAGACGATGCTCTTGCCATCGGCCTTCTCGGCCTTCAGCGCCAGCTTGCCGTCGTCGATCAGCAGGCGATGGCCCACTTTCACCGCTTCCAGGATTTCCGGATGCGGCAGGAATACGCGGGTCTCGTCGCCCGGCTCGTCGCGGTTGTCCAGAGTGAAGGTCTGGCCCGGAGCGAGCGTCACCTTGCCGGCTGCAAACTTGCCGACGCGCAGCTTCGGGCCCTGAAGGTCGGCGAGAATGCCGATCGGCCGGCCGCAGCGCTCCTCGACGGAACGGATGCGCTTGATCAGCGTGCGCATCACGTCGTGGCTCGCATGGCTCATATTGATGCGGAAGAGATCAGCCCCCGCTTCATGCAGCTTCTGGATCATCGCCTCATCGGACGAAGCCGGTCCGAGGGTGGCAAGGATCTTTACTTTGCGGTTGCGCCTCATCAGTTGTGGCCTTCTTGTGTGCCAGGCGTATCGGAAAGCTGGACCATCCAGCTTCCCTGACGGCCCGTATCATATTCCTTGAAGCCCATGCGCTGGAAGCCACGGGCAAAACAGTCATTGACGCCGACGACTTTGAATTCGTTCTCCGCGACGCACATGTTGACATTGCCGGTCCAGCGGCCGCCCCGGGCCGCGTCCTCGGCATAAAGATAATAATAACGCGACTGCAACTCGCCCTCGATCAGCGTCGCGCAGGTGGAGGCCGGAACCTGCCACCAGCCTTCGGTGGTCCAGCCCTCCGTGGCGCGATAGCCGATCGCGACGCCAACGAGGTTCTGCGTGGCGTTGCAGACACGGAAATCCGCGTGCGCGGCGGTCGCCGCCAAAAGCGGAACACCGAAGGCGACCATGGCGGCAAGCGCCGAAGCGGAAACGATGGAGCGAAGAGTAGCTTTGGGGGATTTTTTCGACACGGTTTCCGTCAGGACTCCATGGTTATTCGTGAAGCACTTTCTTCGCGCGGCGGAGTCGGAAAGTCAACGTAACTCTAATCGATTAGTCCGCATCATGCCTTCAATCCAAGCTGATCGTCGCCCCAACACGGCTTGCGTCGCGGCTTTCCCCATGCCATCAACACCCGTCTTCCGACCGACCTTTCGAAACCGTTTCATTTCCGATGGCGATGCAGGACTTCATTCCTTTCGAGATCATAGAAGGCGATTATGACAGCGGCATGGTGCTGCTCGCCGACCATGCCATGAACCGCCTGCCCGCGTCCTATGGCAGCCTCGGCCTGCCGGAGAGCGCCTTTCACCGCCATATCGCCTTCGACATCGGCATCGAGGGCCTCACCCGCCGTCTGGCGGCGATGCTGAACGTGCCGGCGGTGCTCGGCTGCTTCTCGCGCCTGCTGATCGACCCGAACCGCGGCGAGGACGATCCGACCCTGATCATGAAGATTTCCGACGGGGCGATCATCCCCGGCAATCATCCGATCACCCAGGAGGAGTGGGACTTCCGCCTGGACACCTATCACCGGCCCTATCACCGCGCCGTCGAGCGCACGATTGCCAAGGCAGGTGCGTCGGGCCGCGCGCCGCTCGTCCTGTCGCTGCATTCCTTCACGCCGTTCTGGAAGGGCGTCGCCCGCCCCTGGCACGCGGCCGTGCTCTGGGACAGCGACGATCGCGCCGTGACGCCGCTCCTCCGCCTGCTCGGCGAACCGGGCGACATCGTCGTCGGCGACAACGAACCCTATGACGGGGCGCTCAAGGGCGACACGATGTACCGGCACTGCATGGTGTCGGGGATCCCGCACGCGCTTCTCGAGGTCCGCCAGGACCTGATCGGCGACGAGGCCGGTATCGCCGCCTGGGCGGAAAGGCTGGCGCCGGTCTTCAAGACGCTCAACGCCGACCCCACATTGCATGAATACAGGATCTTTCCCTCGCGGACCGGCCCCTATTCAGTCTGACGCGACACCAGGAGATGCGCCCATGAGCGAACTCACGCCTACGGAACTGACCAGAGAGCAGCAGACCGAATTCGAGGCCGCCGCCTTCCGCCGCCTCGTCCGGCATCTGCGTGAACGCGCCGACGTGCAGAATATCGACCTGATGAACCTCGCCGGCTTCTGCCGCAACTGCCTGTCGAACTGGTATCGCGATGCCGCCAGCGATGCCGGCGTCGATCTCTCCAAGGACGCATCCCGCGAGATCGTCTACGGCATGCCCTACGAGGATTGGAAAAATCTGCACCAGCAGCAAGCCTCGGATGCACAAAAAGCCGCATTCGACGTCAACAAGCCGGCCCATGGTTGATCGATTTGCCGATTGGGCTTGACCTCGCGGCGGCTTTTCGGCAGTTGACGACCATTCATTGAAATCTACACGATCAGGAGGCCCCGATGTCTGATGCTCATGGCGTCGCCCGCGACCAGCTTCGCGCATTTATCGAGCGTATCGAACGACTGGAAGAAGAAAAGAAGACGATCGCCGACGATTTTCAAACATCGATGATCTTACCGCAAGTGGCCTCAGTGTAATAGAATCAGATACTTAGCCCTCTCTTAAAGAGCAGCTCGGCTACCGGTAGTCGACAACGAAACAGCAGTCGGACCGCTCGGCATTTGCAGCCCCCACAGGGCAGGTGACGCAATCAGCAACCAAATTTGGAGAAGAGAATGGACGAAATCGAAGCATCTGGCGCAACGGTCGCCGCAGCGGAACTTCGCTCGATTATTGAGCGAGTTGAGCGTCTGGAGGAAGAGAAGGCCGCCATCGCAGGTGACATCAAGGATGTACTTGGAGAAGCAAAGGGACGTGGCTACGACACTAAGGCCATCAAGACTATTCTTCGCCTTCGCAAGAAGGATGCGAACGAACGCCTTGAAGAGGAATCGATCCTCCAAACCTACATGGCGGCGCTTGGAATGGAATAAGTTCGAGATGCGGGCGGAAAAACCGTCCGCGCTATGGCAACTAGAGTTCCCCGCTGCACAGCGGGGCGTTCACATCCAGCGTAGTTCTTCGTTGATGCTGGCAATGAAGGCCATCACCCATTTCATCCTGGGTCTGTCGATCTCGTTTCTTTCAATAAGCTTGTTCATCACGACGACAGCACGCGCGATCAGATCGTGATATCGCTGGGCGGTTTTTTGGATACGCTTGATTTGGTCAAGCTCCAAATCACGCAGCATTGTTGTCGCTTCGGCCGCCCTCGGCGCGTTCGGCTTCACTGCGTAAACCCAGCCAGGATGAACCTCGATGTTGAGGTGATAATCGTCGAAGTACGGATGCAGCCATTTAAACGACCCGCTTCCAGTTCGTAGCGACTTAGATGCACGCATCGCTGCATCGCCGAGATCGCGATTACCTTTCTGCATGTTGCAGGGGTGGCATGCCATGGTGAGATTTACGGGCGAGAACGCCCACTTCCTGTAGCGTAGCTTGGACTTGTCCAGGTAGTGTTCGATATCTTCGCAAGCGTTGCGTCGTTCCTGATAAACCAGTTGGCGGCAAAAGTAACATCGCTCAACCTGTTGTGCCCGCAGCGACTTTCTCAGGTCCATGCGAACGCCAGCCAATTGCTTGTCGGCCCACTGGATTTTTCCGTGACGGTATGACCGGATAGCCTTTTGGTACTGTCTTCTATTCAATGCGCTTCGATGAGTTGGAATCATCCGACCTGGACCAAGATTCACGTTGTTCCCCGTGCGAACTTACGAATAGTTTGAAGCGGCTTAAATAATGGATCAGACTCGGCGAGAACCAAGTGAAATGTCTCTAGGTCAGCCACAGCGCCCCTAAATTCGGGGCCTTTTGATTTTCCTTCGGAAATTAGCGTTAGGCAGCGCTGGATCGCGTCAATGACCCTCGGTGATCGGGGAGAAACGACCCCGAAGTGTTCCAGCAGTACCGTATCCGATGTCTGTCCAAAAAGGGTCTCTTTCTTCCACTCGCTTCCGTGCGGAAACTCGCAGGTGAGTGAAGTCTCGTTTGATATGCTCGCCACCACCAGCGGGGAATGAGTAGTAACCACTATCGTCGCGTTGATCATGAGTTGCGCCACGATATCGAGTAGCGTTGCCATCACTGTCAACTGCCACTCAGGATGGAGAGATGTCTCGGGCTCATCGACAACAACGAGAGAGTTTGTGGGGAGACAAAAGCAGAATGCAAGCATGAGAAGGAGAAAAGACCTCTCGCCAGCACTCAACTCTTGCAGAAAAAGCCGACGATCATTCCTGTAGAAAGCGAACTGCGCTCTGGCCGTTGATCTAGAAGGTGGAATTGCCGGTTTTACCCAGTTATCGAAGTCGAGAGTATATTCGCTATCGCGTCGACCTTTCTCGCTCGGCAAGACCAATACCACAACAGGTTTGAGATTGAGTTGCTGGAGGCACGAACCCGCCAGGTTCAAAGAACGTTGCGTTGGCTCTCGTTCCAGTACGACCCTAAATAGCTCACGGAACGGAGCAGTTTCAGAAAACAGATTGTTGTTCCGGCGATATCCAAGATACGTGAAATGCTCGTAATCAAGGGTTTGCCGATAGACCCGCTGTGAATATTTATCAACCACAGGGCCCGAGAGACAGACAACGTGAGAGAATTCGCTGTCGCCCGCTTTCAAGTCGTCAATTGTCTGATCGGCGAGCGCGGATATATAGCGCGTTTTGCCGGAACCGTTGACGCCAGTCAGTATATGAACTCTGCCCGAGACGGGACGTGGAAGAACCTGCGTTGTCAATCACTATGTCCTTAGGTTCTGGAACGCTCGGAGCCTTGAAAGGCGCAAGCATTGCTACTCTGCCACGCCAGTTCTGAAAACGAACGGCGAATAGGCCCATGTTGACAGTCTCACCCCGACCGAAGTTGTTCTCCCGGCCCAAGCCGACTTCCTCGTCAAGGATTACCACGCCCTAGACAAATAGCATTTTCTGTAAGCGGCGTGCGGACCGCTCATTGATCCGCTTGCTCTCAGAACTATCTTGGCGAGCGATGACGTATCTGCCAACGCCGGACTTTTCTGAGACGTCATCGAGCTTATAGCCCAGCATCACGCCTGCGTACCGCAAACAGTCCCTCACACCGTTCCATTTGGTTAATCCCATCTTACGCCTCCGCGCATATTTTCGGTTGCGTCTATCATGATGAGGCCTTCACTAATGGGAATGGAATGACTATTGAGGAAAAAGTGCTCTGCGCTTTCATTCCGCCGCCTCCGTTACGACCTCGGTCGCAGCTGCTAGTGCGGCCCGAACTTCTTCAGGCAAAAGACCAAGTTTTTGGAAAAAGCTCTGATTTCGCAATTCGGCATCTCTGAATACTTTCTTATAGCTGAGCACTCTGAGAGAAGCTCTGTGGTTTGGAGAGAACCCATAGTAGCCAAGCCCATCGGGGGTCGGGTTTTGGGCAAGGCTCCTCTTGAATCGCTTTCTTGCGCCTTCTGTGAGATCGCAAAGAATAATGCATTCAAACGGCGTATCCTCAGTGATCTCAGATACCACTTCGCCGTTTTGGTCCCTTACCGTCTTGCTTCGAAGCTTCTCGACATATTCGAGAACTTGGTCCACCGGGTCACTAGATAGCTGCTCATCCCCAGGCCGCTTGAACTCGACCACCACCACCGGATCATTCGTGCCCTCGCGGCGGAATCCATACGGGTTGAGAAAAATTAGATCAGGTTCCTTCCTCTCACCATCGACACCGAATGCCGACATCGCCTTGTCCGATGCAAAGAAGCTGTAATAGGAGAGCAGGTCATCGACGAGCCACAAATTATGATCGTCGTAGTCCTTGGTGCTAAGCATCTTGCCCATTGGGCAAATGATCTCATGCAGTGTCTTTTCCCAGTGATAGGATTTTTTCTCCTCGTCGGAGTATCTTAGGAGTGATCTGGCGAGCTGGATTATTTGATGCCGCTTGATGGTATATTCAGCCAATCGCCTTTTCGCATCCTCACTGACTTTCTGGACGAGCTTATCGATTTGGTCCTGCCGATCTTCGCTCGCGTTTAAATCCGCAGAGATGGACGTGATATCTGCTTTGACCTTCTTCTCGTGGCGATACAGGACTGTGAAAAGGCTTTTCCCAATGTCCTCATCGGACATCCCAGGCGTCAGCTTCTGAACATAGCCATCGATGTCGTCAACGGAAACTGCAAGCTGCGGATGTTCTTGGAGAAGATCGACAACTATGCGTTTTTGACCTTTCCGAAGCGTCTTAATGTGAGGTTCCAAGAACGCCTCAGCCGCTTCTAAAGCCTTTTCGTGGATTGCCGAAAGCTCTGCTTGAGAAGCCTTAAAGGAAGTTCTTTCCTGATCAACGTTTGCGTCGAGAAATTTGCCTCGCACCACGCAGACGTAAGCCTTGCCATTTTCTAGGCCGCTAAGGGCAAACTTTTGGCCAATTTCGATTGTTTCAACAACTCGACCTTGGGCAGCTAGAAGAATGGCGTTTGAGAAACCCTGAGAAATGTTCTTCTCAACGTAAACGTGGGTGATTTGCAATTCACCAATTCCATTGAAATCGAGATTTTCGTTTTGCTCGAATTGCTTCTCAACTCGGTCGGCGAGGTATGCTCCGATGTCACGCGGTGACGGACCAATAGCCGCAATCAGCTTCGGCATCCCGCCAGCAATAAACATTGGAAAGAAGTGATGGCAAAGCTGGCGAGTAAGTGGGCCTTTGCCAATCGCCGCGTTTTGGTCAGGTCGTATTGAACCCAGAACGATCTGCGTCCCAACGTCTTCCACGTTCCCGGGGAGACGTTCGATACTGACTAAGGAGTCCTCGCGCCGTGGATCGAATGAAAAACGCACTTGTTCGCAACTATCTAGACCGATCTCGTACGTGCTCCGTACAAGAATTTCACGAAACACTTTCGCCCAGATGAGACGCCCAACACCCCGCCCCCCAATATTCTCCTTCTCGCGGGTGTCGCATGTTTCGAACGACTTTAGGTGCTTTCCATTTAAGCCAACCCCGTTGTCGGAAACCGCAACGTGCTTCAGGTTCTTATCTTTATCAAAATCTATGCTCACCGTGATCACACCACGCTTTGCAAACTCCGATACACCGAAACGTTCTTCAATTGCGTGGACCGCGTTGCTCACGGCCTCGTAGATTGAGTAAGACAAACCGGTCCGATTTGACGGTACGCGCAGATTGTCAATCCGCCCATTGATGTCGAATTTCACTGAAAGCCCTCCAACCGTGCAAAGAGAGCTAAAACAATGTGGAGTTTAGTTCAATTAGAATTTAGGACGTCCAGCACCACACGCCCCGATAACTATACGGTTTGCGGCGTGATCCAACGAGCACCGGCTCCTGCGGTCGCGCTTTCGGGTATCAATTCGACATTCCTACTCTCGAAGAAGGCTTCGAGCGTCCGGATATAATCTAAATTCAAGGCCCGAAGTTTCGTGCTTTCCAGGCGAGTAAGAAAGCTGCGACTTATGCCAGACGCATTCTCGATTTCGCGCATAGATAAATTAGCCAATGCCCTCGCGGCACGAAATTGTCCTGCCCGATGGCGATCTTGACGTCCCGGCTTGCTCCAACGCACGCCCGCGCCATGCACATGAGTTGCGGCTACGAATTCAATGTCGCGTGTTTCGAATTGCTTTCGCAGATTCTCTCCATCCGAGGACAAGAGCTTGTATTTCGCCCGCTCCCATCCGCTTACCTCGCGGCGATCTAGCCCCACCCACACCGCGACAACCTCTTGATCCACGTCAAGAAGCGCCCGGGCTGCACGTAACTGGCTGGCAAAGGTTTTCATTCATGCGGACAAGCACGAGTCAGTCTAAAAATGTCAACATTTAGCGCGTTTGTCTCGTATCTAATGATTTTGGCGATTTTTCTTTGCGCTTGTCTCACGAATCAGTCTATTTCCTTTAGCGACAACTGATTGGTCGAATCAAAGGACGACTTCGATGCACGACAAATGGCTAGGAACCCCGCCCAGCATAATCATTCCGCGACTGCAATCACTGCTTGCCGATCTGCAAAGTTTGTCCTCCCCTGGCGACTTTACTGAACCCGACAACACCGTGACCATCCGTAACTGCATATTCGCTCAGCGGTCTGTGCCCTGTCTCTTGGGCGAGATGTCCGGCCACCCACAAATCAAGGATGGCCCTGGCATCACCAGCGAGCTTTTCTACTTTGACGGAAAGCGGAAATTGGCGAGGACACTCAGCCGCTGGTACCATTTCCCCCAAGGGCTCCTTGGCTGATCAGGTGAGGTACGATCAAATGGACAAAGCTCTCGTCGACAGCCTCGACAGCTATATTTCCAAGTTACAACGGGTATCCGACCAGCTAAAAATCTCGCGAACAGACGAGTTCCGCAAGGCAAAACGCAACAACGAGGTTATTGCGCTTAAATCGGCACCAGACTTTTTGGCCTACTGCGCGTTGGTCGCTCTCTTTCGTAAAAACATCGGTCATTTGTCAGAGCCATCATGTGTTGCCGTATTCTCGGTCCCGTCCCATTGGCGGTTGGCTGATATCGACGACGCAGCAAAGATCATTCTCAAGGCACAAAAGGGGGTCAAAATCTGCCTTCACCCGATATCAAAACACCGCCGTGGATGGGAGATCGATGCAGCAGAGTTGCTTGAGTCCGGCGAGAAATTGATCATTTTCACCCAAGAGGGCACTGTTCTTCATGAAGATTTCGAATTGGCTGCAACGCTCTTCGACCGGCTTGTACTTTGCGATCCCAGACACCTTCGCGCACTTAGTAGGTTTCGGGCATGCGGCGACCTATCAGACAAGCACGCCGCAATAGTTGCGCAGCAGCCATCGGAGCGGATGGAGGCAATCTTTCGGCGCGGGCGACCAGTTGCCCGAGCCGCTTCAAAACTTAATGCCGCGATCCAGTTGGATAGTTCCGGTAAAGCTCGCCATGTCGACATCGAAAAAGGGTTCGGCGAAGCCAGTGTATGGGCCAACGCTTTGAAGCGAGATTTGGAAGATTGGCGACGTGGTAACCTCCCTTGGTCAGAAATCGACCGAGGCTGCCTGTTTTACGGACCCAGCGGCACGGGCAAAACCCGTTTTACGGCCGCGCTAGCTGACAACTGCGGAATGCACCTGGAGGCCACATCGATCCCGCAATGGCAGAGTGCCAAAGACGGTGACCTCGGCGACTTGCTCAAAGCAATGTTCCAGTCCTTCGCATCAGCAAAGGAAAACGCCCCGTCTTTGCTGTTCATTGACGAAATCGATGCCATCGGGGACCGAGCGAAATTTCCTTCCCGGCATGAGACCTATTCGACAACCGTTGTAAATGCGCTGCTTGAGTGTGTCGACGGGATCAACGGCCGCGAGGGCATTGTCGTGGTCGGTGCCTGTAACTTTCCAGAACGTATCGACCCAGCGCTTCTACGTAGTGGCCGCCTGGAAAAGCATGTTCTGTTTCCGTTACCGGATGCGACAGCGCGGGGACAAATTCTCGGGTTCCACCTTCCGACGCTGGCAAAGGACGCTGCACTTCAACAAATAGCGGCTCGTCTTCCGGGGAAAAGCGGTGCCGATCTAGAACGATTGGCACGCGAAGCACGTCGTATAGCCAGGGACGCGAACCGAGATGTCACTGTTGACGACCTGAGGGAAAGAGTTCAGGTGCCGCCGCCACTCGACGCGAAAACACTATATCGGATAGCTGTTCATGAAGCCGGGCACGCTTTGAGCGCCCGTGCGCTGCTTCTCGGCGAGATCGAATACGTCGAGATTTATGACAACGTCACCAGCTTTGCCACCCACCTGGAGTCGCACGGCATCACTATGGTTGACGTGCCTGCCAGCCCGTTTGTTACCCGTTGGGACATCATGAAAATGATAACGATGAAACTGGCTGGCGCTGCGGCTGAAGACCTTGTTTTTGGGCATCGCGCGAATTGGTCAACCGGCAGCAAGGAAAGCGATTTCGCTTCCGCTACCTCATTGGCAATTCAAATGATCACCGAATACGGCTTTGGAAATTCGCTCTATTTCCTTCCCGATTCGGTCGACAGATCGACCGCAACGAAGCTCTGGGATGATCTGCCACTGAAAGAAGAGGTGAGCGACATTCTCCAAGAGCAGTACAATCGGGCAAAAGACATGCTCGACGGCCTCAAGCCAACCTTGCTTAAAATTGCTGACGCGCTCGTTAAGCACAAGCGACTGGATACAATCCAGCTGGAATCGTGCTGGCCAGGTGCCAAAAAAGTCAAATCATCATTGCGCCACTAGGCTGCCGCTTCAAAAATTACCGCATCTCTCAAGCACCCGTGAAATCCACACTCGGTCGAGCCGTCACGCGCTCTGCCATAACGAAAGAATATGGCTTTGCGAGCATGGATCGTCAGCGATTTACACATTTCTATTCTGCAAACGGCGTTTGGCGGCCACCTGAAAGTACCGAACGCCGACATGTGCATCTGTGCTGGTGACATTTCCGATAATGTTTCGACCAGTATCGATTATCTGCGAAGGAACGTTTCTCCAAAACTGCCGGTGGTCCTCGTGCTGGGAAATCACGACTATTACAGCGCCAGCATTGATTTCGCGCTTGATCAAGCTCGCCGCCAAATCGCAGGAACTAACATCCACCTGTTAGAGAACAATAGAGTTGAAATCGCAGGGTGCCGCATCGTCGGCGCGACACTTTGGACAGATTTTTCGGTCGAAGTCGGCGATGACGAACATGTTCCAGCGGAAGAGCGACGTACGCGAGCGATGGGTCTAATTCCCCATCAAATGCTGGATTTCCAATGTATCTTTCGGTCAGATGAGCGTAGGCCGGGCGAAAACGGCATGATCACCGTCCAAGAACTCTTGAAGCGTCATCTGGAAAGCCGACGGTACATCGATCAAGAACTGTCCAAACCATTTGACGGCCGCACAATCGTCGTAACGCATCATTCTCCCTTGAAAGAAAGTTTCGACGCGCGGTTTCACAGGTCCATTACAAATGCTGCCTTTGCGAGCGACTTATCCAGCATGATTACGCTCAGACGGCCATCGATCTGGGTCCATGGGCATATTCATCGCGCCCGAGATTACGTTTTTGCCAACACACGGATCATCTGCAATCCACAGGGTTATGCTCACGAGCGGGAATTGAACGGTTTCCGTCCAAATTTTCTTGTTGATCTGTAAAGAAAAGGACGCCAGAGCAAGCGCTTAGGCTATCGACTGTATTCTCGGCTGACGCAAATGGAGAGCATTTCGTAACTCGTTTGGATTAAAGGATATCGTCATAAATAGGCGACGGCCGTCGATACCAAATAATCGAGATTTCCTTGCTGTGACCGGTGGCAAGAAAATGGAGAACATATGATTTTTATATGGATTACCTTGGGGCTCATTACTCTTTGCGGGTCCATTTGGGCCGTTATCAAAGCGATGAACGCTCTTGAACGGTATCACGGACTAGGTAACACACCCCCGACTAATAACTACGCCTTCGAACCCGAGCCAATCCCCGCTCGGCACTCTTTTTGGCCCGTCATCATATATGGCCTCGCCTCTGCCGCGTTATTCGTCGCCTGCGCGACTTCAGTGACGCGCGTGGTGTCAGCGCTCGGTTGGACTTAAGGGGCAAGGCCAGCCTCAACCACCAGTCAACGTCCTGTTTTCCTTCGGCTGGGCTACCCGGAACAACGGTCATGACGGAAGTCGAGCGAGAACCGCACCACAACTCGTTTGGGAATGGAGAAAAAGTTGCCCTATGATGGCGACAAGCATTGCTGTAACTTTGTACGCGTCTACTCAGAATTGTATCCGTGAATTGAGGCAGTCGATTGGGCGCGGCAGGGCATAACATCGCTGGGGACGAAACTCGCCAGGCGATTGATGCCATCCGGGGGTACACTTATCAAATCTATGCGTCGGCATTAGCATGGCTGCACATAACTGACGACGAGCTGCTGCACTTGGAAGTAGCCGAAGATTTCGCAATCTCCTCGGATGGCGAACTGCTTGCGACCCAATCAAAAGCTACGACTAAAAGCATAACGATTCGCGATAAGGGCGTAATCGCTGCAATTGACTCATTTTTCTTTCTGCGAGGCGCAAACCCCAGCAAGACGGTGACGGTTCGTTTCTTGACAACATCCGGTATTGGCGAGGAGCGCAACAAAGAAGATCAGATCGACGGCGGGGCTGCGCTTCTCTATTGGCGAAAAGCTGCTGCGCTGGCAGAAATATCTCCTATCAGAATGGTCTTGGGACGGTTGCCCCTCAATGCCGCCACCCATGCTGCAATGACCCTGCTGTCTGATCAAGATTATCGGGAGAGCTTCTTAAAAAGGATCATCTGGGACACGGAAGCTCCACCGCTCGAACCGTTACTTGACCGACTGAGGGCTCGATTGCTTCAGGTGGGCTCAGAACGCGGTATTTCACCGGGCGCAATGGCCAAATGTCTTGGCCCCATTATTGCCCGAGTGCTCGAAGCTTGTACGCAGCCGACGAACCGGACCCTCTCGAAGGCCGACCTGGTTTCCTTGATAAGCGAGCATACTTCGATAAGTGTTCCGGTTGACCAATATCTACAACAGCAACAATTGCTGCAGAAGTTGATCGAAGCTCAGGGGCTTGGGACGGACGTGGTCATTCGACCTCGTTCCATGATCGACATTTTCAAACCTGTATCACATAGGGCGGCGGTTCTTTCCATCGCTCCGCGAACTGGACTACGAAAGGCCATTCAAACCCGACTCGCAAACGACAGAATTGCATGGCTTTATGCAGGCGCTGGTTTCGGGAAAACGACCCTTTCTCGGCTGGTCGCGGCTGACGTCGGCGGAACATGGAAAGCGCTTAACGTAAGAGGGCTAGAACCTCGTGAACTGGCGGACCTCCTGTATGCGGCCGCCGATGCTTTGGACGGCACTCAATTCACTGGTGTCTTGCTCGACGATTTTGCGCATTTCGAAGACACAAAAGTTCAGGATGCCTTCGCAGTATTTTGGGGTTCGATTGAAAAGTCCTCCGGCCTCCTGATTGTCACCGCCTACTCTAGGCCATCTGAATCCTCCCTTGCCTCGCTTGGTTTCAATGCGGCTTCCACGTTGGTAGTCCCCGAACTCAATGAAAAAGACATTCAGGGGGTTATCAATGATCTGGGTGGGAAGCCTGATATCTGGTCCAGTTACGTTTTCTACGCGTCTGGGTCCGGCCATCCTCAGCTCGTACAGGCGCTGGGAAGGAACCTTGCCGCCCGGCAGTGGCCGTTCGACGAACTTCAAAACCTGAACGCGCTCTTAGGTGGCAATTCAGAGATTTCCAAGGTTCGAGACGAAACAAGGAAGCGCCTGGTCGGCTCGCTTAAATCGGACCAGCTCGATCTGCTTGCTAGAATTACCCTCATTCCCGGAAAGTTCGATAGAGAAACCGTCCTTGAGATAGCTAACGGTGATCCACCCGTACCGAACGCTGGATACGCGTTCGATGCGTTGATCGGCCCCTGGATTAACGAACCTTACGATGGTGTTTACCAGGCTTCCCCGTTGGTTTCAGACCTCGCCGCCAAGACCATTTCCGAAACGCGCAGGCTCAGTTGGCAGCGGCTCATCGCCAACAAAATGACATCCGGTCGCTCGCTCGACGCTGGTAAAATGAACGCGGCCTTCATGATGGCGTTGGTTTCCGATGAAAAATCGGTGCTAATGAGAATTTCAATAGCCACCATCCAACTCGACAACAGGGAGTTGGCAAAGCTTGGCGTCGCATTCTTTGTACTCCAAACGATGCGTACAGACCTTCCACTCTACCAGGCGGACCTTTACCTCAGTGTCTTATTGCGGCTGGCACAACTTCTCCTGGTTGCAAATGAACCTGATAGTGAAGAAGGCCGTACGCGCGAAATTTGGGACGCACTGCATCGCGAACTTAAACTTGTAGAAGGTCGCGATGGAGCGGAAGTGCTCGAACTAATGGTTCTCTCCAAATCGGTCACCACAATGACCGGACGTTGGACGGCCTCCGAGCTTATCAGCTATATTTATAGAATGTACGAGATCGCTCGAACGACGGAATACGACGAGTTGAGAGGTGCTTATAACGTCAGACACGACGGTCAGCAGACGTCGAGCTTTGGCATTATGTTCCTCACGCATACCCAAGCCTTCAAGAAAATCTCAGACACACTCGAAGCCTTCACAGCGATTAATCGGTATCCTCAAGCCTTCCGGCAAGAGCTGTTCGCGGCCCTATCGCTTCGCGAGATGGACAGCGAGATGTACATCAACGGACCGTGGTTGAAGGAACATTCAGCAGACACCATCGATGCGGCTCTCCATGCTCCGATGTATCTGCAGATGGCAGACATGGCCCGGAGCTGGGGTCTGGAAGACCTCGCGGTAACTTCCACAAAGTATCAGGCTGTAATCCTCGACGAGTATGGAAACCTTCCCGACAAAGGGATGCAAGTCCTTGATCAGGCTCTAACGTGGGCGGGTCCTGATAACTGGGTTCTTCTCCGAGCACAGGCCAAGATCGAATTTCGCGCGAAGAAGTATCCAGAAGCGCTGTCCCTTTTCAAGCGCCTAGCGAAAACCCAGGACAGCGATACATCCTCTGTCGAAAAGGCCTTTGCCTTTCGTGAGGCTGGCATCGCGGCGGCTAACACGGAAGACTGGGAGCTTGCGGAGGAATTCTTCAAAACGGCCAGGATTGCCGCGCAAGGTGCAGGCCTTCGGTCAATGGATATCATGGCAGTTGGATTAATGGGGGACATCGGCGTTGCTCGTTGGCATCTCGCAGACCGAAAAGGTTTCATTGACGCGTTTGACATTGGCCTATCGGAGATGGCCACGTTCGAAGTTGCTGAAAGCTTAAATGCGAGACATTGCCACGCGGCCTACCGACATGCTCTGCTATGGGCGCAAGATCAACTGACCGGGAATGTAACGATAGGAACTGGAGAAAAACCAGCGATCCTTCCCGGCGTGATAAGCAATCCTGACCCAAGCCCAACACTTGCTGACAACAAGATCGCAGCCTTGGGCCTCGCTTATTACATGTTGGCAGCCATCGAGCTTCAATGTGGACTACCAGCAGGCGTCCGAGCCGAGCTTGCTCAGAAGATGAACGGAAAGCGCCTCGCCGTTGGCGAAGTGTGGTTCGACGACCACGCGCTCGAATACTATCGGGGCATTGGGGACGCCCCCGGGTTGGTAGCCACATCATTCAAAATAGCACAGACGGCTGTCATCAGTCACATGTCACAGGCTATCGACAATAGGCCAGACCTCGAAAACCCTGGAGAGTATATTGTCAAGGACCTCACGGAGGATGAAAAGAGGTCGGCAGCCAACCTATTTCAAACACTGATCCTGGGGACAGCCATCCGTGGCCTCGTCGAAGGTCGCCGACCGCTCGTAGCCGAGGTATTCCGCTGTGTACGCCAAACTTACTCCGATACCGTCGAGCCTGCGTTTGCTCTGACGCTGGATCAAACGCGAGATCAAACCAGAAGCTTCGAAACGATCCTCTCTGCCCGCTTGTTGGAAGCATCGGAGCTTGTCGAACCAGCTCGCCTCCAGCCTATGCAGCTGTTACATTTGCACCTTCTGATATTGCAAGCTTCCCCCGGCACGGTACCAAACTCTATTCGCTCTAAGCTGCCCGCCTGGATTCGTGAAAGTTGGTTGGGGGCCGTAAGCAACCAGGGCTTTCTACTAAGAATGCCCGGAGAGCTTGCTCGGAAATTACATGCCTTCGTGGTGGATGAAACCGCACCGATGTCATCGGCGGCCAGCCTGGTCCAACTTGTTATTGAGCATGTTCCCGGCCAGCTGCCATCGGAGTTTCGCTCGGTGCTGGCGAACCTGATTTCTGGACAGAGCTGATTTTTCCAGCCTTGCTCGTGGCGACGCTGTTCATCTGTCGCAAAATGCCGTTGAATTTAGCATCCCCGGTCACGGGTCTGGAACGGCTGGCGGATTTGTAAGGGGGCTCTGGTCTTGCCTTGTAGCCGATGTGCTGTTCCCACATTGTCCTGCCTGTCTTGACCTGTGATCGGCTTTGCATCGATGATGCGAAGGGAGCTTCTCCAAGAGAACGATGACGTTCATGGTAACAACTAGCGAGACTTTTGACGGCATACCGCCTGTTGAACCCGCTCCGGACGAGCAGAAGACAACACTGGATCGAGATTTTCTCGATGACTGCCAGAATGCCATCGTCGAGTTAAAACACAATAACGCTTGGATTTTCAGAGAGGAGCTTCAAACGCGCAGCGCCGTTTGGGGAGAGCTTTTGCGCCGCGACTTCCTAATACGGGGTGAAATTGCGGTTGGATACGTCAATAGGCTGATATGCTGGAAGGCTAGCAACGGTCGGGCCGCGATCGCGATCGCAGTCGGGCAAGTCGTGAAGCCACTCTGAAGAGCTGCTAGGTAAGCGTCGATTGTCTGGCACCTTGACCGCGAGCGTATTGCCGTTTCGAATAGTATCGCTGTGACAGAGATCGCAGCAATGCACCACAAGCGGACTTCGCCCCATTTTATTGCTCGTTATGGGGCAGGCCGTCACTCGCAGCCCGGTCCCATTAACGGGAGGTTCAAGCCAATCATGCGCCACCAGCGGGAACTGGGGGGCCCAGACTATATGGTAATGCGTCTCCTGAGTGGAATATGGTCGAATCTGCAGGAGGACGAGCATTGTCTCAGGCATGGCGTGATCTGACCGATAGCGAACGTCAGCTCATTGAGCTGTTACTGGCAAAAGAGTTTCCTGGAGCGGAAGCTCTACGCAGCCAGTTGGAAACAGCGAGGGTGTCAGCTATCGACGCAGAAGGTAGCCTCCAGTTTAGGGTGTCCGGTCCACTCGCCAATGTACAACAGCGGGTTCCCACGGAGGGATATTACTTCGATACGGAAGGTGTGGACTATCGTCCTGCCGTGAATGTCCTTCTGCATGTCGTAGAGGGTAAGCTGCATGAGCTGGAAGTTTATAAGGATGATGGGTCAGCAATTGAGACGTCGCTTGATACAGTGGAGATAAGCCGGTTCCATCTAGCGTGAGGGGTATGCGCTGTTTGCTTCGCACCTTGACCACGCGCGTGGTGCCGTTTCGGACAGCTACTGCTGTGACCGAGACGGCAGGAACGCGCCATTAGCGGCCATTGCTGCTTTGCTCAAGCTCAAGCACGTTTCCCTCTGGATCGCGTGCGTAAGCGATCAAATACGGTTTATCCGGCGTCCCAAAATCCGTAATTTGCCCGATTTGCGCCCCACCAGCTTGGATAATCTTCGAAAGGGTGCCGCTAATATCTTCCATCTGAAACGATAGGTGCCCGAAACCCGGTTCGTTTACCTTTGGCTGATCACGGTGATGGGTGACCGTATGCTCATGTATTTCCAGAAATGGGCGTTCAACCTCGGGGAACTTGAGCCAGATCGCGTATATCTCAGAATTTAAAAGGCCATTTCCTCGCGAAACTTTTTCCCCGGATAACATCTTGGGTGCTCGCAGCAATTCGCATTTTAAAACATTCATGTAGAACGCTGCGAGCGATTCTGCATTACGAGCTACTAAGTTTATGTGAGCAAGTTTCATGGCGTTCGGCATCCTCATCGAGGAGGTGACCATAGCGGTTGGTCGAGCGCAACGAAAGAAGTCGGCTTTGGGCCGACAGCAGACTTCAGCTGTTTGTAATTCCACGGCGTCAGCTCGTCGATGCGGCTCTGCTTGTGGCCATTCACGATGGAGGTGAGTGTGGCGGTCAGATAGGCGAGCGGATCGACAGCATGCAGCTTGCAAGTTTCGATGAGCGAGGAAATGGTCGCCCAGTTCGCCGCTTCGGCGTCATGCCCAGCGAAAAGAGCATTCTCCGATTGAGCGCTATCGGCCGGATTGTTCGCTCGACGACGTTATCGACCTCGATGCGGCCGTTGCTGAGGAATAGGCAGAGGCCATCGACCTTGGCACTGGTTCGAAAAGAACCATCAAGGCAACCTTCGCCAGATCAGTTCCGGAAATACCTCACACCAAGGCCCAGACTAGCATTCCAGGAGATTTTCTGCGGCGACCAAGAAGCCATTTGTCCTCGGTCTGTCGTCCTCAGGCGACTACATCAAGGGCTGCCAAGTCGTTTGTCAGCGGGCGGGAAAGCCGAAACTTCTCGCTCATCGAATCAATCCTGCTCGCCAGTTTCCAGAAGATGAGTGATTCTGCGGGCTGCTTGAAGCTCTGACGGAAGCTCTTTATTTGCTCGGTCGGAAAGCCTCATCACCAAGACCGAATTTTCAGACCACGATACTAGGCTGAGTCGCTCTCAAACATCAACCATACATTGTGACAGAGAGAAGGACCCAATACTGCAGGGGTCACAGAGATCGCGCGAGCGGCAACCGAAGGGGCATCACAACGTCTTCCTTGAGCGGTGAGCGAGCCTCGGTTTGCTAGTCCTTCTTCTGCCGTGCTAAGCGGCTTCTTTGCGAGGAGGAACCATCGAATGCGGCATGATCATACAAACTGGCTTATGCACTTCGTGCGAGATCGTGTTCCCTTTCAGGACTTTCCCGGTAAGACTGAAGAAGAATATTTGTCACTGGCCGGGGGTGAACTCGACCATGATGCAACCGCGTTTGAGGTGCTGCTTGCTATCATCCGTCTTGGCGGGATCACTCCAGGGTATTCATTTCGCAAAGACCGAACGACAATTTACGGAGGGTCACCTGCTGTCTGTGTTACAGAAATGCCTTTGTACTCGTTCGCAGACTATGCTCGAAGCCAAAAGGACAATACCAAGGTGTCGGCATACGGCATCGCTTTCCTAAAGACCGAGTTCTACGAAGCTGGTGGCCGACCCGCGATTTACGGCCTGTCAAACTCGGAATTCAAGATGGTCCAAAATGACCCCATGCGGCGAATTCTACCGGAAGAAGTCCTCCCGCTCGCTGAGCAGTATCGATACGTCTCATATAACCCCTCCGGATCGACCAACTGGATTGACTGGAGCCATGAGCGCGAGTGGAGGTGGATTCCCAAGGATAAGGATCGCGACGAAATTTGGGTTCAGAACCATAACCTTGCTATTGGCCCCACACCGGCGTTGCCGATCTTCAAAGGGAGACTCGACGGTCGGCCATTCTCGAAGCTTTGCATCATCGTCTGGACAAAGGCCGAGGCCGAGAGGGTTCAAGAATTGCTCACTGCAATGTACCTTGCAGGAAGCAACAATTACGACACTCCGTTCGACACCGATCTCATCAAGAAATCCAACATCATCATCCTCAGCGATGTCATTACCGCAGTCGAAAGCGGCAAGAATCTTGAGTCTCAGACCATTGAAGGACTAGAAGCGGCAGACCTCTTGGAGCCAATCAAGCTGCACGCGACACCGTCAAACGCGGCTAAGATCGCTAACGATGCGATAGAAGATGCCGCCAAAGCCGCAGAGCGTGCACTCAAGACGTTTGCCAAGCTTCATGGTGAAGGAAGCGGCTCGTGCGGATTTGCTCATGCAACAACAAAGAGTGTTACCAATCCGATTGTTCAATACATGATCCAAAAGGGGATGGCTTCAAGGCCAATCGACGGTCGGGTGTGGATCAACTTCCCTTACCCGTTCAGTCAGTCCTTAGACTATCAAGAGGCTGCCTGCGAAGCAGCAGCGAAATCCTTAAGCAAGTCCCTTGGCGTAGACGTGTGGGTAGAGAGCAGGCTCGATTAGGTTCGGAACCCGAATATACCGGTCAGTTGCCGCGACGGCATCGCCCTTTTTGCACTATCCGTCTGGAGGCATGTACCGGGTGAGTGCGCAGTCCCGTAAGCCGTGTTTCCTCGCACGTTGGCGAAGCGCGGTAGGCCGTTCCTAAAGCTACCGCTCCAACATTGACGGCAACAAAGCGCCAGAAGCGGGACCTGTTCCTGCGAAACCGTTAAAACAGCAGAGTCATCGCTACTCGACGGGGGGATCAAGCCCTGCCTCGGTTGGCCGGAATCCGCATCTCCGGTAGAACGAAGTCGGATGCGGTTCGAAGTCGACATGCAACCACTTCGCTCCGCGCTGTCGGGCCACATTTGTGGCCTCTGTCACCATGCGAGGAGCGATACCACTTCTGCGCATCCGAGGGGCAACACAGGTGTCGAGGATAAAGGCGTGGATACCTCCGTCCCATGCCACGTTCACGAAGCCGACGAGTCGACCATCTTCATAAGCCCCCATATGCGTGAGGATGCGCGAGAGGATTCCAGAGAAGTCCTCTGGCTCACCGCCGCCCCAAGCTTCTGTCCAAAGCACGTTGAGGTCGTCTTGGGATGAAAACGGGGCAATTCGAAGCACACCATGCCGCCGCTATCCCACCTACCGGTCGAAGAGATTGAGCCTGAGACGCGTCACCAGTTCGGCAATGGCGGGATCAGTGAATTCAGAAACAGGATCATCGCTCTTGTCTGGCCTGCGATGGTATTCTCCAGAGTCGAACGCGATGTAGATTTCGTAGAAAGGCTCAGGAACTTGGGTAGTACCTGGTCCGAAGCCCTCCAGCACAGCCGACCACAGATCGTTCATAAGGCCGTCACAGAAGGTGTAGTCCAGCTCTCGCCGATGATACCCCGATGCGATTTCCAGAGCGGCGGCATTATAGAAATCCCAATTTTCCAGCGCACCCGCCCATCGCACGACATCTTCATGGGTAAGGCGTTCAGGGCGCTTGTTTATCGCAAATCGCAGAAAGTCAGACATTGCCCTCGCCTCAGTTCGTCTGCTCGCAGAACCCGCCATCCCTCGCCTTCACCCATCGGGCTTGTTAGGTCGCGAGGCATTCCTTGCAGATGCCACAGCCATCATCGTCCATCCAGCTCTTCGAACGAGCTTGCCGACAGCAGAGACAGACGACATGTTCATCGCGTGACTCCCCGCGTTCCGGCGGCAATATCTCGACAGCCGCGTCATCCACCTCGGTGGTAAACTCGTTCATCTGGCCCTCCATACTTGCGTGCGAATAAAGATGGTGGAGGCGCTGCGAGCTGCAAGACGAACCCAGTCTGCAGATTAGAAAATTTCACATCCAACCTGGGCAGCTTGCTCGCTGCTGGCCAATTCGCTCGAACCCATTCGTCGCTTGAGCGTTGGTTGCGCAGGGAGAAGCGAATGCCGAAACTATCAAACACGACCGAATCCACCGAGCAGGCGATCACGCGGCTTCGCCGTCTGGAAACAATCGAGGGTCTCCTGGATTTCGACTTATTCAGCCAAATCCAGTACGCCGATGAAATCGCGGAAGAGCGACAACGTCACGGAAACTTGATAGGAGGCAAAAGGACCATTCATGACGCTCCAGGAACTCGATCTGGAAACGATGCTTGCCGGGATCGGTCGAGCCTCACCTTCAATTAGCGGCAGCACGGCTGCACTCGTTACAGCCCAGCTCGGCACTGCGATGGTAAGAATGGCGTTGGCGGTCTCGCATCAGCATGGCAGCGATACCGACCTGCTGATCGAGCGGCTCGATTCCATCGTATCTCAAATCAAAGACGCGGCCGAGAAAGACAGGTCGGCCTCGATTGCGCTGATCGAGACATACCGTCAGAACGGTGAGCTATCGGCAAGAAGCGCAGCGCTCACCGATGCCACGCGCGAACCACTTGCCGCAGCCCATCTGCTGATCGAACTTCTGGAGGTTCTATGGGACGCATCGGGCAAGGTTGAGTACAACGTTGCGAGTGACTTCTATGGCGGCATCGAGCTAATCAACGCCGCGTTTAAGGCGGTCATGATGGCTGTCGAAAGCAATCTGCATCAGGAAGGTGCCGAGGAGCTGCGTGCCCGCACGTTCTACAACAGGTCTGACCTGTTTGCACGAGCCGACCTGGCTATGAAGAACTTGGAAAGCCTGTCCTCGTCCTTACCGAACAAGGTAAGCGGTTGAGCTAGCGGACAGTGATTGGGACTCCTATCTGATCGCACACCTATTCGTAGCTCGGCGCTGCTTCGAGAAATATTTCAGTGCATGTTCACCGTGCGTTCTTGAATACCTGTCGATGTATCCCTACCGTTATACAATCAAGTAGGGAGAGGACGGAATTGGCTGAGGCTGTTATAGCAGGTTGGAGCGGACACGACTTTCAGGCGCGGCTGTTTTGGATCAAAGCCGCCGCGCTCCTGGACCCTCACCAGCACTTCGTTGTCGAGGTAACCTATGAGGCCGACGCACCGAAGTCGTTCGACGACGTAGTTGTTCGGTACGACCCCGCTCGCCAATCGGCCAGCGGCCCACCTATCTCGGCGGACTTTCACCAAATCAAGTTCCATATGGACGGCTCGGGACGATTTGGTTACGGCGACCTCATCGAACCAAAGTTTCTAGGCGCAAAAACTGTATCTCTTCTCCAAAGGCTTGTTGCCGCCAAGAAGGACGCACAGCCGAACTCCGCCTTCACCCTGATGACTATCGACAAGATCGCTGACGGCGATCCGCTCGATGAAATCGTGAGTTCAATCGACGGCTCTCTCCGGTTGGATCGGCTGTTCGACGGCTCCGGTGATAAGAGCAAGATGGGCCGGATCAGGAAATGCTGGCGAGATCATCTGGACGTTGATGACGACGCGCTCATATCAATTCTTGAAGGCCTGAGGATTTCCGCAGGGTTCATAACCCTCGAAAAGCTTCGGGATGAGGTCAACGCCCAATTCCGAGTCGTTGGACTTCTCCCGTGCCACGAAAGCGCGGCCTTTAAATATGACGGCGAAATTCGAGCGTTGAAGACGCAGAAGCGCAGCCGGTTCGATAGGGAAACATTCGCAGCCCTTTGCCGTGAGCAACAATGGTTCGACGAAGCCCCTTCAAAGAACTATCGCTCAATCTCCATCCGGTCCTTCCCTGTGTCCCCCGTCCATGAGCTGGAGTCCGCTCCAGAGGACACCCTCTCCCTGCTGCATCTATTCGACCAACGACATCTGCAGCCCGGTGGGGATTGGCAGTCAAGCGTGCAACCGGCACTGGATGAATTCCTTCAGCGCATCGCTGGCAAGTATTCCTCTGTCCGTCTCAATCTTGACGCCCATGCTTCAATCGCCTTTTTGGCGGGCGCACGACTGGGTTTGAAATCCGGGATCGACGTTGAATTAGTGCAAAAAGGCCGCAGCAATCACTCAGTATGGGTCGCAAACGACGACAAGTCGGGACCTGCGCCTGTAATCGATACTTATGAGGTCGGTGCCGGGAAGGACGTCGCTTTGGTTGTCAGTCTGTCACGCGATGCCCTGGACGATGTGAAACACTACGTCGCCAGAGGATTGCCGGACGTGGGCAGAATTATTCATATTCAGCCGAATGAAGGCCCGGGGCCTCGTGCCGTGATTGGCGGCGAGCATGCAGCCAGTCTCTCTGACGCTGCAGAGAACGCAATCAGGAAGGCTAGGCTCGTCGTCGACGCGAAGACACATGTCTTCGTTTCCGGCCCCAATGCCTTCACATTTTTTCTAGGCCAGCACCAACAGGCCATTGGTGAGTGCGTCCTTTACGAATTCGATTTCGGCAAACGTGTCGATGGTAGTTATCACCCTTCTTTCTGGATGAAATAGCATGAGATTGGACCCGCAGTTTCGAGATTTCCTGTCCTCTATTCGGCCTACCGACAAACAGAAGGAGGACTGGAAGACAGGCTCAAATACGCTCCGCAATCGGCTCGCAGATGATGATAAGCTCGGTCCTGAAGTCGTTGCGACCTTCCTCCAGGGAAGCGTTCGACGTTCGACAGCGATACGGCCTCATGGCGATAAGCGCCCAGATGTCGACATCGTCGTCGTAACCAATATCGACTGGACAAAAACAGCGCCAGAACAGGCGATGGGCCGCTTCAAGCCATTTTTAAACAAATTCTACAAAGACAAGTGGAGACCCCAAGGGCGATCCTTTGGTATCGAGCTTTCCCATGTCGATATGGACTTGGTCATTACGTCCTTGCCGACCGACCAGAAGTCCCGGGGCATAATGGAGAACCTTTACCGGTCTCAATCGATCAACACGCTTTATGACCTTGAAGAACAGCCGAACTGGAGGCTGAACCGGCAATGGACGCCCCAGGACTTCAACAGCCTGATCACAAAATCTGCTCCAGTTCAGTTCAACGATGAGCCGGAGGGGGAGTGGAAGCCGAACCCGCTATTTCTGCCTGATCGTGATGTCGGCCGTTGGGGACGAACACATCCCATCGCTCAAATCCAATGGACGGCTGAAAAGAACCGCGCCTGCAACAAGCATTACATCAACATCGTCCGCGCTTTGAAATGGTGGCGGCAGACCAATGCTGATGACTTGCCAAAATACCCGAAGGGATACCCTTTGGAGCACATGATCGGTCACACGTTGCAGAACGGCACCTCATCCGTGGCCTACGGGATCGTGCAGGTTTTCGAGGGCATGGCAGAGCAATGGCAAACTGCAGCGCAATTCGGGCCGGTTCCTCGGCTTTCTGACCACGGCGTTCCGGAGCACGACGTATTGAAGCGCCTTACGATTGAGGATTTTAAGGCATTTCACAAGGCGGCTGCCAACGCGGCGCAGATTGCCCGGGACGCGTTCGATTGCGAAGACGCGACGGAAAGTGGCATGCTTTGGCAGCGTCTATTCGGCACACGGTTCCCCCTCCCTGGCCCGAGCGGCGGTGATCGGGTTGGCTTTAGCAACCCGACCCGCCCGGCCGAGCCTAAGGACGCCAGGTTCGCGTGAACGGCTTCATTCCCGAACCGCTCGGGCCAGTACTAGAGGCCGTTGTCACTTGCCCTCGCACGGCGTTGGTGGAAAGCTGGTACCGTGACAGCAAGGGGCGGTGGTGTTTGTGCTTTAGGGCAACGCTTTCGGTAGAACCGACAGCGTTTATGCCTCAAGAGAGCGAATGGTATCTCGTCGTCGAGGCTGAAGCTCCTCGCCCTAAAATTACGCTTTACCCCTCCGTACAAGGGGGGATTTCCTGCACGTTCCCCCATCAGGCGGCAAATCTGCCGGGTCCACCCGGATCGTCTTGGCGTTTGGGGAATCCGTGCGTCGAGCGTCCGGAGGCATCCTTCAAGCGTGATGACTCCTCTGGCGAGCCGCGAGAGCTTGGTGACCGCCTCCTATGGCGCGTAGAGCGGCTTCTCGACTGGCTAGACGCAGCCGCTTGCGACGCCCTCTTGCTGGATGGTGACCCACTCGAATTGCCGTCATTCAATGTAACGACGACGCCGGTTCTTGGATTTTCGGAGACTTTGGAGGACTTCGCCGACTGGTCGCCATGGATCGGCAGGTGGGGGTTCGCAGCGACGGCCGCGTTGAAAGGGGCTCGCGACCACCGTCAAGTTTTGCGTTTCATGTCCAATGATGGGCAACTCGTAAAAGAAGGTTCCAGCGTTCGCGTCGAGGCTGATCGTCCAGCCGACGCAATATGGGTCATGCTGCCACACATGCCGGTTATCGAGCCCTGGCAATCACCCGAGACATGGAAAGAATTGAGTGGATTTTTCATTTCATGTGGTCTCGATTTGGCCGACATTTTTCGACAAGCCGGTCAGGATAAGCGAAAGACACGCGTCAAGCCGACGACCAGGTTGTTGATTGGATTCCCACTCAGCGAAAAAGTCGGCCTTGCGCCAAATAGGGTCCATTGGATCGCAGCGGACAACTTAGGCCTTTCGAAGAACGATACCATCCGGAACGGCTTTCGTCCGAGTGAGAGAAATCGTGTCCAGTGGGACGTCGGGAAGGCAACCTCTCTTGAGCGGATCGGATGGATCAAGACAAGCAACTGGTCCAGCGATCAATTGCGAACTCGCGGAGGTGCTGAGGAAGAAGTGGCTTCCAAACGCGTCTTGATCATCGGTGCGGGAGCAATCGGCAGCGCGGTCGCGGAAAACCTTGCCCGTTCCGGAGTAAGAGATATCGGGGTCATTGACAATGACATCCTTGAGGTCGGAAACCTCAGCCGTCATACGCTCGGACTTTCCGACTGTGGTCACGGCAAGGCCGAACGATTGGCCGCGAGACTGGACGATGTTGCGCCGGATGTCGTCTCGACTCCTTTCAAAGATAACTTCCCCCCATCTGAGCCACGAACAGTGGCTCTTGTCCGAAAATACGACGTCGTTATTGATTGCACCGGCTCCGATGCGGTTCTGGTTGCCCTTTCGGAATTCGACTGGTCTGGTGAAAAGAGGTTCGTCAGTCTGTCCATAGGGTGGGGAGCTAAGGAGTTCTTTTGTTATTCGGCATCAGAGGCGAGGTTTCCGGCTCTGGACGCTTTAGATCGGTTCGGAAAGAACATTTCGTATCGTCCTGACCTGTCTACTGCGAACCGGGAGGGCGTTGGCTGCTGGCATCCCGTCTTTCCCGCCACTGCCGACGACATTCAGTTGTGGAGTGCTATTGGCGTGAAGTTTGCGAGGCGGGCGATCTTAGAAGGTGCCCGGTCTTGCAAGATATATCGAATTGCGGATGACGGGACAGTTGCGGTTGTCGATGGGTAACATCAGTCTCCATGCGTCCTCAGCCGATAGTCGTTTCCAGATCGTCGTGGAACCGGGAGCCCTGGAATCGATGATCGCGGACTCCTGTGCAGCGAAAGGCATGGAGACCGGCGGCATTTTGATTGGCTACGTCGATGAGGCTGGGAGGGCCATTATCAAGGAGGCGACGGGAAAACCCCGAGGCTCTCTTTTTACTTGGTGGAGCTTCACGAGGAAATCTCACGGCCTGTCCGCTCTTCTGAGGGCGCGATGGAAAGGCGGCCAACACTATTTGGGCGAGTGGCATTGTCATCCCGGAGGATCAGCGGCTCCGAGCGAGCGTGACAAAGGCACAATGATCGCAATATCAACGGACGCTAAATATTGCTGCGCCGAGCCGATCCTAATCATCGTCGGAACGAAACACAAACAACCGGAAATATCGGTGCACGTATTTCCCAAAGGACAGTTCTGCCTCGCCCTGTTGGTTGACAGGGAAATAGAGTAGCTTGAGTCAGAGGCCATCTGGACGCGGCGGCTTCATAAGGCCAAAATTCAGCTCGTTGATCGTGATCGGGGCCTTTGTTTGCATCTTCAAACTGGCAAGACCCCCCGCATCTCTTGATCTTGTTCCCGCTGTCTAGGCCTCTTACCGCTGTCGCCTTATGGCGGTGTACGGGAACAGTCGGGGAACGCTTGTTCGACCAGAACGCTGACGCGACACCCCCCTCTGGCGCGTCAGCACCAACGGCTTCGGCAATGAAACGTATAACGGCCAACCGTGCGATGTGTCGAAATCGAATAGCGCTGTCATTCGAGTTCCTCGGGCATGAACCCGCCGGTCTGACGCTTCCAGAGGCGTGAGAACAGGCCATCCCGATCCACGAGTTCATTGGGAGTGCCTTCTTCGACGATGCGGCCGCCATCAAGGACGACAATTCGGTCCATCTTCGCGATGGTCGAAAGCCGGTGGGCAATAGCGATAACTGTCTTGCCTTCCATCACGAGGCTGAGTCTGTCCTGGATCGCCGCTTCAGATTCGCTATCGAGGGCGGACGTCGCCTCATCGAGCACTAAAATCGGCGCGTCTTTTAAAAGGACCCGCGCGATGGCCACCCGCTGACGCTGACCTCCTGACAACTTGATGCCGCGATCACCAACATACGCCATGTAACCTTTTCGGCCTTCGCCATCTGCCAGGTCGGCGATGAAGGCATCGGCCCGAGCTGTTCTCGCCGCCTCTTCGACTTCCTCTTGCGACGCGTCGGGCCGCCCGTACCGGATGTTGTCACCGACGGAACGATGAAGGAGTGCGACATCCTGGGCGATGACGCCTATGTTCCGGCGAAGGCTTGCCTGGGTGACGGATCGGATGTCCTGCCCATCGATCAGGATCGCGCCCTCCTTAATGTCGTAGAACCGCAGAAGCAGGCTCACCAATGTCGTCTTCCCGGCACCTGACAATCCGACCAGTCCAACTTTCTCACCCGATTTAACGGTGAGCGATAGATTTTCGATCACCTGCTTTCCAGCCCGGTAAGAGAAGCAGACGTCCTGGAACCGAACCTCTCCTTGGGGGACTGCAATTTCTTTGGCATCAGGAGGGTCCGTGATAGTCGGCGGGGTTGTCATGACCGGCATCGCATCCTTGATCGTGCCTATCGCCTGGAAAATCTGCTGCCCCATCTGGAGGAAAGTGAAGGTGTGGCCTGACAGGCGCTGCAAGATGGCGACCGACGCGACGAACTCCCCCACCGTGACAAAACCTTTGACCATGCCGGACAAGCCAATGGAAAGAATAGCAACCCAAAGCCCGGTATTCAGGACGACGACGATCAGTTCCGAAGTCCGATATATCCGCTGTTCGCTGTGTTGCGTGGTCACCGCATTCTGAAGCACACGGCGAATGGCCCCCGCCTCGCTATCCTCTGCAGCAAACTGCTTGATCATCGGCATATTGCTGTAGAGATCGTTGATTGTACCCGCGATGAGGCTGCGACGCTTTGCGGTACGCCGGGAGCGTTCCGTGAAGATCGGTGCCATCTTCACCGCCAGCGCGACGTTGAGCACGATCCATACGACGACTGGCAGAGCCAGTTGCCAGGACAAGGCAGCGAGAAGCAGGACGGACCCGGCCATCGAGAGGATGAAACGGGGAATCGTTTGGAACGCAGCGATAATCTGCTGCTGGACGGCCGATGCGACCTGAGACAGCCGTGAAGCCACCTGCCCCGCGAAAAGGTCGTGAAAGAAGGCGATATCTTGTCGCTCAACCGCTTTGTGGCCTTGCCACTGAATAGCGACCGGCATCGCGACGCCGAGCGTATGAGACCTGAGAGTATTCAGCAGGAAGGACGCGATTGGCAGCCCGGGAAACAACAGCAGTCCGAGGAAGGTCAGGAGTGGCCATTCGCTTTGCAGGAAAGCGGTTGCACCCTGCTGGCCGACGCCGTCAACAACTACCGACAGTCCCCAGACAATGCTCAAATTGATGGCTTCGACGGTCATAGAGACGACTGCGAGAGCGATGAGCACTCCGCGAAACATCGAAATGAAGTGGAGAAGGACGGCAACCGGCCCCGTTGAAGGCATCGGTCGGTGTGGAATATCAAGCGGCCGGATCAAAGTTTCGAACGGGCGATAAATGACATCTGAAATCGACATGTCCACTCGTTTATATCACACGACGGAAGAGGAGTTGCTGCGATGAACCACATAGGAGCATCTGGCGTCACGTTAATCAACCTCAAGAGGTATCGGCATCTGGCGAAGCGGCCCCGCAGAAGGCATGATGTCTCCGCAACAGGTATGGTGAGGGATGAATTGGAGATGAGGTCCAGTAAAGAAGGTCGAGCAGCCGCTTTGAAAGCCCTCGCCGGGGTCGTTGTCATCGCGTTGATGTCGCTTATTTTGATGGCGACAGGAGGTGACGACGCGAAAAAACATGCACAAAGAGAAGCCGAAGCCCGACGCCAATCTTTATCTAAGCCATGAGCCGTTCAATCGGGACATGGCATACCAGGAGGGTGGTTGACGATGTCTTGGATGCGCCCGAGCGATCATATCGATATCACTAGGCGACAATTCTTTCCTCATCTCCGCTTACCAATCGCGGTAGTGTCGAGGAGCGGCGAGGACTGACGATGAAACTGGAAGCTGAAACGGTTCTCGGGCTGATCCGCGACTTTGAGCCTGCTCTTACGATCAGGGGGTTTTCTCGGTTGGCGGGCGGCGGCACTGACGTTTACAAAATCGACGTGGCAGGTTCCAGGAACGGCTCGCTGGTGCTCAAGATTTATCCGGACCTGCCCGAATGGGGGCCTTCAAAGGAGGCGCTCGTTGCGGGCTGGCTCAAAGATTTGATGCCGCCGGTTCCAACATGGCTACGCACCGATGAATCACGCTCTCTGATGCCGTTACGTTATTCCTTGATGACGTACCTGCCGGGCCGCTCGCTGCGTCACTGGATGGCCCAAACCGACATCACTCAGGCTTATCGACAAATGGGGGAGCTTCTGAGACGCATTCACACGGTGCGGATGCCCGCTTATGGCTATGTGCTTGCCGAAGGAATCGACAATCCAATATCCACAAATGCAGAATACATGACGATGGCGTTTGACAACGTGCTTCGCCGGTTTCGGGGCCTGGGCGGTGACCCCGATCTGGCAAATCGTTTGGAAAGACTGGCCGAATCCAACTTCGATCTTCTTGATACGAGCGAAGGTGCGGTGCTTGCTCACGATGATCTTCACCAGGGCAATATCCTAGCACTGCGTGGTAACAGCGGCGAACCTGAATTGAGCGGGCTTATCGATCTCGGAAACGCACGCGCCGCAGACAGCCTCTTCGATTTGGCAAAGGCTCTTTTCTGTTCTGCACATGAAGACCCGCGCAGTTATCAACCCATCCTGGAAGGCTACGGCTCGGTCAATCACCCGGAGATCAAAAGGGTACTTCGGCTTTACACTCTATTCCATCGGCTCAGCATGTGGTGCTGGCTTACCAAGATTGGCATTGGGACCAAGAACGGTCCTGATAGTCTCATCCGCGATCTGAGCGAAATGGCCATTGAGGAACTTCGAGCCGGGAGCGACTGAGCTTCCGATGTGAAGCATCTAGAAGGCCGCTTTAGGCCGAGGGCGTTGTCGGGCGGAAGCGAGACAGCGGACAATGGGGGCGCTGTCATATTTCGTCTCAGGCGTTAAAGATATGCTGCCCGCCACGACACTTCGAGATAACCAAAATGATATCCATTGTTTCCATTGCCGACCGACCCGATCTCGTTCCTGTTACCGGAAAGTGGCGTTGGGAAGCATTCTTCAAAGATGAAATGTCACTGGAGGAGATGCTTCGGCTTGAGCAGGAATGTGCCAGCAGCAGCGAACTCATGCCCACCGTACTCGTCATGCTCGAATGCGAGTATCCCGTGGGCATGATCGCGCTCTGCCTCGATGACTTGGAAGGGCGGCCAGACCTGAACCCGTGGTTGGCTGGGGTTTACGTTGATCCGAGGTATCGTGGGAACGGATATGCCTTGCGTCTTATCGAAGAACTCGAAGGGCTGGCTCGTAATCAGGGAATCAAGCGACTATCGCTCTACACGGGCGACGCGACAGGCCTATACCATAGGGCTGGGTGGGCGATGACGGAAACCGTCCAGCGCAAAGGACGCCCCTACTCAGTCATGCAAAAGAACCTTTGACCACCCGGGGCCGAGCGCCGTCATGGCACGGAAGCGCCAGCAGCGGACGTGGTGGACTGGATGCTTTCTGTACGTTGCGCGACACGAAAGCGATGGGCTGCCCGCAGACCCACCAGAATACCGGCCGAAAGCACCTCGGCTGCTTCGCACCTGAAGCGGAATAGCAGCCATCAAATTCTTGAAATTTCCACTTGAGCCGTACCCAACGTCATACCTTAAATGAGGTTTAAGACGTCGCGGGAGCCTCCATGCGGAATGACATCAAGGAAGAGACCTGGTTGACTGCGGCACAATGCGCGAAGCGTATTGGCCTCACGGTCCGAGCATTGCGGCTTTATGAGCAGACCGGCCTCATCCGCCCTCGCAGAACGGGAAAGAACTGGCGGCTCTACGGAGTCAACGAAATTGCTCGACTGAATGAAATCCTCACGTTGAAGCGGCTAGGTCTTAGTCTGCAGCACATCGCCCGACTATTGGCCGGGCAAGCGGCTGATCTCGACCGTATGCTCTCCACGCAGAACCTCGCCTTGCAGGACCAACTTGCCCGCACCCAGCACAGTCTCGCCATTGTAGATGCCCTGAGAGCAAAGAATGCAGCAGGCGTTCTTCTATCTGTCGATGACCTCCTGAAACTCGCAAAGGACACGAATATGACTGATACCTCGTCAGAAGCCATCGCCTGGCGTCGCTACGAGCAGGCAAGACCTCGCACCGAACAGCAGATCGATCCGGCTCTCTATACTGAGTATGAAGGTTTTTACCTTCTCGGCAGGCTTGTTTATGTCTTCACCTTGGTTGATGGACGGCTTTTTTCACGCCTGCCGGGTCAGCCGGAGCTTGAGATATTCCCCGAGGATGTCGACCGCTTCTTCTATAAAGCCGTTCAAGCTCAACTCACCTTTACCCGCAACGGCGACGGCATCGTGTCCGGCCTCATTCTCCATCAGGATGGCTTAGAGCAGGTCGCGACCCGCGTTGATAAAAGCGTTGCGCTTGCCCTGGAAGAGGCGCTCGCGCAGCGAATTGGCGAGAATCGGCCGGTAGAAAACGGCGCGGTTCTCCTGCGAGAGGTTATCGAAGATTTACGGTTCGAACCAAGCTTCAAGCTATTAACAGCCCCCCTGTCCAATCTGGCGCGTGAGCAATCCTCGACGATCAAAGCAAACCTGGCGCGGATGGGAGCGCTGAAGAACGTAACGTTCAAGAAGGTAACAAAAGAGGGATGGGACCTGTATGATGTCGGCTTCGAAAACGGCCACCTCTGGTGGAGCTTCGTGCTCGACGAAGATGGGCGGTTCAGCGGCCTGTTCTATCGGCCCCCACCTGAACTTTAGCTTTGCGTCCTGGGCAGCAAGTGGAAACTATCGGCATCAGGCGAGGCGGACTTGATCTAGATCATCGCAGCATTGTCAGGTTTAGCTCTGTTTTCGCTTTTCGCGTTTGTTGCGGCCGCAGCTTACTCCGCATCGGAATCGCAATGTCCGGACGGAAGTGATTGTCAGGACGCCATGTTTGCGATGATTGTCGCGGGCGGCTTCGCGATCAGTAGCCTCACTTTGACCATTCCTCTCTGCAGGGTCATCTGGCGCATCTTAAAGGGCTCTTGAGGAAGTCCCCTTTGGGCGACACCCGCCTCGGCGAGATTGCGCCAACACCGGACATTGCCGAATATTGCTTCCGATGCGAGTCTCGTGCCGCGCCGATGGTTGGAGAAGTGTCTTGATCAACCTTGCTTTCTACAGCGACCAGATCATTCCGGAGAATGACGCGATTGACCAGAAACTCTTGGTAGCGCTGGACGCAAATGGCTTGGGACGACGGATCGGATACATCCCATCTGGGCCAGAACCTGATCGCCGATTTTTTCAAGAACGGGCAGCCTACTATGCGCGTCTAGGACTGGAGCTGTGCCTCTTCCACGATCTTGATGAAACTCACGCTTTAGACGATGAAAATAAGCTGTTTCAGTGCGATGCGATCCATCTTTCAGGAGGTCATACTGGCGGATTTCTCGCCCGACTCAAGCGGAGTGGAATGATTTCAAGCCTGAGGACATGGGCTTTGGAAGGCGGATTCCTGATCGGAACCAGTGCGGGAGCAGTTCTCCTGACCCCAACAATTGCCACCGATGCCCTGTTCGGGCGGCAAGCGCCGGAAGACCTTATGAGTGAGACGGCGCTCGATCTGGTTCCATTCGAGTTCTTCCCCCATCTGGGTTCAAACTCGGCTTACCTTCCCAATCTAGTCCGCTACAGCAAGCATACCTCACGCCCGATCATCGCATGCGATGATGGGGATGGCCTGATCGTTACAAATGACCACATCGAGTGTATTGGACGGCCGATATGGGTAGAGAAAGGTGAAATGCGTCCGGCGCAAAGTATGCCGCTAACTGCTATCTCGGCTTCCACATGATGACAGCTAGGAGATGATCGCATTGAGCCGAAATGGAGTTCATACGATATATTGCTCGGCTACAGTCAGTGAAGGTCTAAAGATTGAGACCATGATACGAGCTGCCAATTCCGAGGACGCCGAACAAGCTGTCAGCGTCATACGGCGACCCATTGAGGAACTGTGCGTTTCCGATTACCAGCGGGACGAAAGCATTCTGAGCATGTGGCTTTCGAACAAAACACCGGAGAACTTTCGCCGCTGGTTAAAGTCCCAGATCAAACGCTCCTGGTGGCCGAGCATCATGGAGCCATATGCTCAGTCGGGGGGAGCGACCCGAAGTGGCGAAATCACCTTGAATTACATTCTGCCATGCGTTCGCTTCAGAGGGTTTGAGCAAAGCCATGGTCATTGCCCTGGAGTAAATTTTGCTGAACCGGAGCAATTTGCTCGTTCATCGACGGACTCGACGATGATCTCGGGACGGCTCGCCTTCTTGATCGGCGGTTCCGGAACAGGTGGTTCGACGATTACCGCTGCGAACTCGACCGCGTCCTCGGGCGCGGGCAAAACCAGCTTCCCCCGCCGTGCCATCGTCCGCCAGGTGGACAGGTGGTTCGGCTTCAAGCCATGTCGATCTGCGACCTCACTCACCATTGCGCCGGGCCGAAGGCTCTCCGAAACGATCTGCGCCTTGACGTCATCCGGCCAGCGCCGGTGAACCTCACGTCCAGGCCTCCTGGTCGTGAGAACCTCCAATGTAGTCTCCATGGAGAAACTCCCGTTGCTCGTCCATGGAAAAGCGATCACAGATCAGGAAGGCGACATCAACGTGGGGTCGGAACATCGGTTACGAAAGACCGTTCTGGGGATGCTCAAGGTTTCCGTCATGTCGGAGAACTAGCAACATTCAGCGGGTCGGCGTGAAGCTCGTGTCCAAGCATTGCCGTCACCATTGCCACTCATTCAATCGGTCGAAGGTGGATAAAATGAGAGTTGGTCGTCGCGCCTGCTAGCAAACTTACTCGAATGAGGTCTCCGACGTGTTTCGCCGATGATTGAAAAAACGCTTCAATCTTCGCGACTTCCGGGAGTTCGACTTCAACAACCTGGTGGGCCAAGTCGGATTTCTTCTGATCTCGCTCCGCCGGTCTGAAGGCGTCCCAAGCCGCGAGAAATGCGCAATCAATCTGGATCGCTGGCGGATCGAAGGATAGCTCCCACGACGCAAGGCAACGGTGTGCGAAAACATAATCGCTCGGGTGCTTGAGAAACCCTGCCCACCTACGGATCACCCGATCCGCTTCAGTTTCGGTGTAAGACAAACCATCATGCCGTTTGACGGCAGCAGCGATGTACTCTCTCAGCACGTCTAGGCGGAGGAGGAGAACCTCAGACAACTCGCTGCAGGCAACATTCGACCTCGGCATATTCAAAATTCGTTCCACCGACTTGATGACATCCGCGATATTGCAGGCCTCTGCAACATGCAGCGGCAAAAGTTTGCCATCCGGCAGGACGAGAGTAAGCAGACCGTGAGAATGCTCAGCGTCGTGAAGCGCACAAGAAAGAGGCTCCCCTTCCCTGGTGATTAAGGTTCCCCTCAATGTCGCTAGCAGGCGTCGAAAATCTGCCCTCGCGTAAGTCATCAGCCAGCTCGTCTCAGCGAATACTCCATCGCAGCGATGGAGCCCATAGGATTAGTTTAATCAAATACTGCTGATATAGCAGAACGCCAAGTCGCCAAAGTCCAAACCGCTACTCACGACACTGAGGCACCTCTTCGCTCGCGGCCGAGACGGAAGCGAATACCGGCCCAGCCTGCCCTGCCTTTCGACGAAATGCCCGACCGAGTGGAACCAGCTCTCGCATTGCTCTGCAAAGGCGACCTGATCCTATCGACCCACATTTCGGCCGCACGCCATTCGCACACGAGACACTCAGGGAAAAACGAAGCTCTGGGCAAGCTCAACTCGCAAAGCGTCGATCTCAGCTTGATAATGCCGATGCAGCCAGTTATTGGCCCTGTCCTCTGTCCAGTTCATGTCAGACCGCTAGAATGCTTAAGCTGCCGTAGCTCCTGCTCAAGTTTTTCGATGGTGCTTAAGAGTCCTAGTTGCGAAAGCCGGGCACCGTTGAGTTCCTGTTTAAGGTTCTTGTTGGCTTGATCGAGCGTTTTGTTGACCAGCGTCAGCTGCTTATTTTTCTCTTTCAAGTTCTCGTCGCCGATTAGTGGCTTGATAGAACTCAAATCTGACTGCACGCCGTTCGTGCGCGAGGCCAAATCTTCGAGCCGAAGCTTTTCTGCTTCAATTTCCGACCGAAGCGTTGGGTTATTTTTATGCAACGCGTCAGAGCCGCAAGCGGCTTTTGCACGAAGCCCCTCCCAATCTAAGACTAATCCTTTTCGGATTTCAGCATGCAGAGCTTGCGCCGTTTGGATGCTACGCAAAAAGTCTCGAAGGGCTTCGACCTTGGATCGAGCTTTGAGCGTCTTTTTGTTGACGGGCTTTTCATCCAGGGAACCCGTAAGGTTTTTACGCTGCTTTTGAGCCACTGAACGCCCTCAAGAATCGTTGAGCAATACGTTTTCCCTTCCTTCCAAGATTGCGAAGTAGCATGGGCGCACGCTCATCCTCCTCCATCGCCTTATGTCTGCGAAACGCGATTTCCCAAAAGGTCTGAAAGATCGACAGGCTAAAGAAATTTGCGCATTCGCCACAGATGGTCTCAGTCTTTCCCGTCGGAGGCCAGGTGAAGCCATCGGTCTGATCCGGCAGCCGACAAAGGGCTTTCTTGATTGCCTGATAATCCCAGAGGCAGTAGCCGAAAGGCATTGGAAAAACTCTGGTACCGGTGTCCTTCAGGTAGGCACTCAGTCTATCGGCTGTGTCTGCCGGGTCTGAAAGCGTGATATCCAATCGCGCGATGATTGACTGTATTTTTTTGGCCGCCCCGCCCACGATAGTGATGCCATTCATGAATTTCTCGCTAATGAGATGGAACGCTAGGCTTGTTTGCAGTTCCCTCACTGGATTAAGTTTCGAGAGGCGACGTCCATATAAGACGGTAACAGTCAAACTGGCGTGGTCGAGATGAGCCTGCAGCGACGCGAACTTGCCCCCATACGTGTAGTAGTGGACCCACAGCGTCGCAAAAAACCGCCGAAGGTGGCGCGGGAGAAATTTGATTTCGTCGGCATCCTCGCCATGCACAAACTTTCTGCCGAACTTTCCCATCAGGTCACGCAGTGAAGAAGCATCGGGCACTGAATCTCTGAATCTGTTGTCTCGCAAAAAGAGTTTTTTTGAATTCGTCCTTATTCGGGCCTGCGCACCGAGACGAATGGCAACTTGGACTGCGCGGACAACCACTTCTGGACATGCATGAATTGTCGGTGTCCCGATAGCATCATTTTTATCCTTGAAGACGCGAGATTTCAGATACCACCCATCGGCCCTCTTTTCCAAGCAATCAACATCGAGGTTCAGGAGCTGACCGGTTCTCTCCGCTTGCCAGGCGAGAACTATAATGGCGATTGAAGTCCAAAGGTCAGTAACTGTCGCTTCTAGATTGCGGGGTGAAGAACGGTTTGAGGCACCAATGTTTTCAATTGGCCACGGAGAGGCGCTACCAGTATTCCTTCCAGAGAAAGGGAGGCCGATCTGCACACCTGCGTACCGGTTGTCGACAAGTTTGACGGGTTTTTTTCGAATAGGCGGAGCTGCGATCCGTTCAAGTTCGACCTTGAAGGCCGCTTTCGAAGCGCTCGATTTCGACCGACGCACCAGATAAGCTCTATTGATCAGAAGTTTGAAGCGGTCCCTATAAACAGTTGGTTCTTTGACGCCTATAGCAGCCGAGATGCTGCGAAGATTGGGGCCCTCCGGAGGAAAGTGGCGGCTTTTGTCCTTTGGGATTTCTGCGATCAATAGTCTCGCCAGTTGCCTGACACGATCACCTGGTCGAGCACGCTCCGATAGTTTCGTCGGCGGAAGATTGTCGTAACGTTGTTTAAGTTCGATGATGTCATCCGCATAATCAAACACGTACTGTAAAGCCGCATCGGCATACTGAAAAACAAGCTCTTCGGGAACGTCCTCCGTCTGTTCTTGATCACGGCCTCGATCTTGCCCCTCGCTGTATGCCTGGCGAGCGCTATCGAACATCGCGTAGCGAAGACCGTCGTTCAACGCATATTCTTCGCCATCAAATGGATGCACGTATAAATCATAGAGGTCCCACAGAACGCGCAAGACTTCTGCAAGATACGAGGCAACATATTTTTCTGCCTTCGGATGCACAGCGAGGTCGATGACGTCCATCTTCCGTCGGCCGGGCCGCTTTCGGAGTTTTCTCTTTACCCCACTTGCTGCGTCGAAACCGTCCTCAATAGTGGAGACAAGGTTCTGTAAAGCGGCATAAGGAACCTCAGCAAACGACGAATATCCACACTTTACGAGCCATTCGACCAGGCGAAGCAGAATTTTAGCGTGGGCGAACGCTGTCGTACGGGAAATATCGCGGTAGGAGCGAAGATAACAATAATACCGGCGACACATTTCCCACAGCGAAGACCATTTGGAATCAGTCAGGTATCCATCGCCGAGCTTTCGCTTCCAGATAAGCTTCGAGGGTTGGTCGTGATGAAAGATAGTGTGGAAATAGGTCGTATCGTTCCACTTCCCGTTCATGTCGGATGGCAGTTCAAATGTTGCGAGTGTTCGCTTCGGTCGGAGACTTGCAGCTTCTGGAGCGAATTTCAGCATTATATGACCGGACCGTAGCGAATAGGACGGTCGAGAAGGAGGCTTGTGGCTTGCTTCAGTATCTTCGGAGACATCGAGTCAATGACGTGAGAACACGTCACGAGAATAGGAAGCCAAAGCTCTTCGAACCGGTCTGTTCCTTGTATGGCCTTGCCATTGTCGATGATGTGCTGCCGAAACGCGATTATCTCGGCGGCGACTTCAGGGGTCTCGAAGAAAAACAGCTTTACCCCAGACAGCATTTTTTCGAATAAGGAGACTTTCACCTCAGCTTCGTCTTCAGTTCCGGAAATATTGTACCCGAAAAATCCGGCAGCATGCGCCGTCTTGAGGACTTCCTTTTTGTGCTCTTCGGATATTCCAAAATCCGCTGCGGAGCGTCCAGACACTTTGGCTGCGGCGAGAACTAAGGCGTCCTGGACTGGTCTCGTATTGGCGGCATGACCGGCCTCTGCTTCAAGGCCTTGAACATATCGTGCCGTAACGCGAACATCTTTTTGTCCAAGCTCTTCCGCCACTTTCATTATATCACCGGTCTCGCGGAACACCTCGATAGCGGCTGTTGGCCGAAACTGGGAGAGTGTAAAATCGAGTTTCGACAACACGCCGGATCGCCGCCGAAACGTGTGCCACTTTCGATTCAGGACATAAGGAAGCGGTCGAAACGATGCGACCTTCTGCTGGACAAAAGTTCGTACCAGACAAAGGGCGTTTTCTGAACCACGAACAGCACACCGCCTAAGCGGTTGCGATAGTTCATCGATAACTAGGAACGCCTGTGCAGCGGTTATTTCACGCGTGCTTCCTTTAGACAGAGCATCTTCCGTGCCTGCAGGCATGTCATCTTTCAGACGACGATTTTGCGCTCGCCGCTTGGTCCACTTGGCTCGGTATTCACCTCTCGTGGTTTTCTCAAGGTCGGTGAAGAGCATCGATAAGGGCGATGAGAAGTTCGTCTTTTTCCTCTTCAAGAGGATAATCGTCAGTAAGGAGATTAAAGACTCATATTCGAGGTGAAAGCGGCCGGTCATCGAGGCCTTGCCGAAGTCTTTGTAGATGAATTTCAAAAAATGGGGGTCGTCTTTTATGCCTGGAAGAACGCCGCCGAATTTACGGTCAATGTAGACGAGCACGTTTGGCAACGAGCTTAGTTCGCGTTGCCAGCCATACTTTCGAACCAGTCCGTTCTCGCCCTCGGTCTCGAATTGTTGGCAATATGTTTCAAGGTCGAAGGTTACGTTGCTCTCTATGATTGTTCGCGTTTCGCAGTACAGGTGCCAAGTCTCTCTGATTTCCCGCTCGGCATGCCTTCGCACAACATCCTTCGTTATATCGCCGCGCTTCTTGCGGGCCTGAGGGCTGGGATCGGCTGCAACGGACTGTAGCTCTGCCCAGTCTGCCTGGTCTTGTATCGGCCAAGATTTGACTTCATCGAGAGATGCGCTGCCAAGCCCGGCTTCAGCTATGCTAGGACGGTGATGATTCTTGGCGTTCGGTATCGAAGATGGCCAAGGGAACGCGGGCACAATCGCGTTCTCGCTGAGGTACTCGAAGAAAAGCGTGCAATTGGTGAGATAAACATTTTTTGTGATGTCTGAGAGACCCTCTTGCGCCTGAAGCTGAAGAAACCAGCCTTTTGCTAATGCTCGCCATTTGTTCGCTCCGAGGCACGCAAAATCCGTGGAACTGGCTTCCAGAGCGATGACCACGGAGCGAAAAAAGTTCCGTACAGAGACTGCTCGACTGCTGGCACTTACGTATGGTGCCGCAGAATTATACTGAACAAAGGCAAGCGCGATCCGGTGCCCAAGGTCGCCGAACGCACTTAAGATAGTAAAATCAAACGTCTTGGGTGTTTTCCCCGGAATGCTGTGTGTCGGAGAAGGTATCCTTAGAGGGTGCCGATTACTATTTTGTCGAATTGTCGTCGGTGTCGACTTCGACATCAAATCTACCGGCGGAGCGCGGCGGCGACGCGACATCAACGTCTCCTCCTTTTTCTTCTGGATTTCCGTGGAGACAAAGCATCCATGCGCACCAAGTCCAATGCAGCAAGCCTTTTTATGACTTCGTCATCTCGAACCTGATTAATTTTCCCCCGCTTAGCCAAAACCGATCTACGCCGTTCTTGACTCAGGTGTAGATAGCCGAGCATTGTTTGGAAGCTCATACCGGCCGATTTCATCGTGTCCTGCATAGCGTGGACAGGATCAATTCCCGCTTCCAAGGCATCAGCCAGTCCATCTGTCACACGCCGGTGTCGAAGAACATGACCGTGAAAACGTCGAATGTCAGCGAGACGCTCTTCACCAGCGCCCTCTGCGAGAGCATTCGCTAACGCCCGCCGACGTGCTTTGGTGAAAATGTTCGTAATGCTTTGTGAGTTTAGGCGCTTCCCAGTCGTAAATGATACGAAGATTGCTGCTTCGCTCTTCACGAGCTTGAACTTTTTGCGGTCGTGATCAATGAAATCACGAAGCTTCTCTACCAACGCTAGCGGGAACGGAACCATTCTCTCTTGGTCCGTCTTCGCACCGTGCACCTTAATAGGTACCGCCTTGAGGGTGCCGGTCGCTTGAGCTTTGGCTCGGAGGGACCTGAGAAGAGCGGCTGATGGAATTGCTGTGACTGGGAGGTTCGCGGCTTCCGAGCACCTCAGGTTCTCATCCATCGTGCCAGTTATCAATATGTTGCGCCGTCCAACAAGACGACTACTTACCATCTCGTCCAATGCAAGCCGAACCGCCTCTACTGATTCGTCGTCTGGAATAATGACTTCATCGGGCTCAAACTCTTGAAGTTCCAGTTCATGGACCGGATACGGGTCCTCCCGCTTCAAGTTCACTTGGAAGGCGCGAGTGTCGTTTGGCACTCCTATCAGACCTTTCGTCCAGCCTTTCCGTTCACAGTAAAGGAGAAACTGGAGAAACAGTGACAAGCGAGTATTCCAAGTTGTATTCTGGATGCCTCGGTTGCCTGTGGCCTTTCCCTTGAGAAACTTCGGTCCGGTATAGACCGTGCGCAGCCGCAAGAGGGTATCGTCGGTTACCAGCCAGTACGGAATTCCTGCTCCGCCGTTGGCTAAAGCCAAAACGTAGAGGATATCGACGAGAATTCTGGCATACTGATGTGCCGTCTTCCACGATTTTCGATGCGACTGCTGGCGTTTTTTTCGCAGAAAGTCGGTGGGCTCGATAATCATTTCCCCGAACCGATCCACGATTACCGGCTGGTACGGAGCGAACGGCTCCTCTGTAGCTCCGACCAGTTTCACCATGGGTCCGTCATAGATATAGACACTTGTGGTCGGAAGTCTTTCGAGCGCACATGGCCAACTCAAAGCCGTTTTCATATCCACCTCCTTTCAGTCGTGCGAAGGTGAATGTTAGAATCCTATTTGTCAATATGACTTTTTACAAGATGTTCTGTATCGCCATATGCAAGGAAAAAGCAGTTTATTCGAATTATTTTCCTGATATTTCCCTGCCCGCACTTTTTTAACATTTCCTTATTTGGAGGGCTTCCGCTATCCACTGAAGCTCCGAGGAACCGTGGCCGTCAGTCGATCAAGAGGCCTTAATGGCTGGGTTGGAGTTGTCTTTCACATAGTCTCAAAGCCTCCGCTTACGCTTCGGACTATAGGCTGCAAGCAGCATATGGACGGGCTAACGCCCGAGGTTCTCTGTTTAGACTGCAAGCCATTTGGCCGTGTAGATGTGGGGCATAGTCCAAATGGCTTACACTCTAATGTAAAACGGGTTCCGTCTCGCCGACGGAAACTTCGGGCATAAAGTTCCCTATCGGTAAGCTCCAGCATCGATATTTGAAAACGACGACATCAAGGATGTCTACGGCGAAGCCAAGGGCATGGGCTACGACACGAAGATCATGAAAAAGGTCATCGCCCTGCGCAAGAAGGACGACCAGGAGCGCATGGAAGAGGATCTGATCCTCGACACCTATCTCCAGGCGCTCGGCATGATCGAGGCCCCTGCCGACCAGGACGCCGCCTGATTCTTTTCAGGCACGCAGGCCAGGCAGAAAGCATGAAAAAACCCGCCATTCCGGCGGGTTTTTTATGGTCTTCAATCAGCCATACGATCAGTTGTTCGGCCCGCTGAACCGGTTGGGGTCGATCGCCACGGTGGCGGCAACCGGCCTGAAGCCGCCGCCGGAATAGCCTGCCGAATATTCGTTGTTGAGGGTCCGGCTGACGACGCGCGGGGCCTTCATCGAGGCGGCCGCACTGGCACGATTGTTATTGAGAGCCCATCTCGCCAGCGCATCGCCCGTCAGCGTGCCGCCATTTGCCGACTGCGGCGCATTCTGGTTCGGACGGCCGCCCTTGGCGGGGATCGGAAGCGCGCTTGTGGAAGCCGAGACCGGGCTGCGCGGCGTGTCGAAACCGTCGCCGAACTGCACACCCTTGTTGGAATGAATGACCTTCGGGGAAGCCGATGCCGTTTCAACCGGCTTCTGGACCGGCGTGGGAGCCGCCGACATTGCCGGAGCAGGCTGGGCCGGAGCGGACTGGGCAGGAGCGGGCTGGGCCGAGGCGATGACCGGCATCGGCGCCGGACGCGGCGTCTCGACGCTCTGGGCAAGCGCCGCAACGAGGGCCGGCGTCAGCTCCTGCTGTTCCTCAGCCTTGGCTGCGGGAGCGGCAGAGGCGATGTTCGGCCGCTGACTGGGAAGCGGAACGGACGCGACGTCCTCCGGCGGCTGCATCGGGCCGACGGACGCGGTCATCACGCCGCTTTCTGCGTCACCCTTGAAGCCACGCGGTCCAAGCAGTGTCGGAACCGGGATGTTGTAGGTGGAAAGATCGGCAAAGGTTTCGCTGCTGGGCTGGACGGGAGCGGACGCCTGCAGGGCGAGTGCTTCCTGGGCCGGGTTGCGCGCCGGAGAATAGAGCGCCGTCGCAAGGCCGCCGGCATCCGAGCGGAAGGCCGGACGCGAAAGCGGTACGGGCGCCGCAACCATCTGCGCCTGTGCCGGAGCCTGGGCCTGGTTCTGGTTCTGCATTTGGCCTGTCAGAGGCGAAGCCGAAGCAACCGCGACAGGCGCTTCGCCCTCGTCGTCCGCAGCAGGCTTTGCAGCCGGGGCCGCACGCCGCGCCACGACCGGAGCCGCGCTTTCCTCGTTATCCTCCTCCTCGTCGGCACCGCCGCCGCCGAACAGGAATGCCAGAAGGTTAGGCTGCCGCTTGCGTTCCGAGTCGCCGCGGATGCCGGCACCGGCGGTGCTGGCGATCTGGATCGAATCGGAGCCGACACGCCGCTTGTAATCCGCCATCGCCGTTTCGTAGCCGGGAAGCGGCTTGCCGTCGGCGGGAAGATGGATCGTGTTGCCTTTCGGGAAGATCTGCACCAGTTCCTGGCGCGTCATGCGCGGCCAGGCACGAACGCCGCCGACATCGAGATGCACGAAGGGCGAACCGGAGGTCGGGTAATAGCCGACGCCGCCGACCTGCATCTGCATGGCAAGCCCGCGCAGTGTCGAAAGCTTCACGCCGGGAATGTAGAAGTCCATGGCCTTGCCGAGCATGTGCTGGCTATTCTTGGCCACACCGGTGTTGCGCGAACGGGTGCGCAGCATGTTGTTGGTGGTAGGAGAACGATAGGCGGAAACCACATGGATATAGTCGCTGGCGCCGGAACGGCGATAGACTTCCCAGACAAGATCGAAGAGCCGCGGATCCATCCGGGCCGGCTCGTTGCGGCGCCAGTCGCGCAGCAACTGGTTGATCTGGGCGAGGCCCTTGGGATCGAACTTGCCGTTCCGCTTGAAGGTGATGACCGCTTTCTCGCCGGTATGGACGAAATAGAGCTTGAGGCTCTTTTCCTGGGCGGCCGCTTCGCTTGCTGAGATCGAAAGCACGGGCAGCGCCATCAGCACCAGCAGGGTGATGGCCATAACGCGCCTTGTCAGACTGACAAAAAGCCCAGCTTTGCCGCCGCGCCTTTTCTCACCCGAAGGCGTTTCTTTTGCATACTGATCCGGCAAAACGATCCCCGTCCTGTCGACAACGTCCCACGTTGCCTCAAATGACTGTCAATTGCGGTGACACGATGGCAAATGTGCCACACATGTACAACCTTCTCCCATATAGTCAACAATTGACTAATCGGAGATTGACAGACGTTGACAGGACATCCTTGCGCGAAGGTTAATATTAGCTAATACATTAGTAATTATGCGGCTTCCTTCAGCGGGTCGTCTGGATCGATGCCGTAATCCTTGAGTTTGCGGTAAAGTGTCGAGCGTCCGATGCCGAGTTTACGGGCAACCTGGCTCATCTGGCCGCGATAGAACTTCAGGGCAAAGCGGATCAGCTCCTCCTCGACATCGGCAAGCTTCCTCACTTCGCCGGTCTCGTCGGTGCTGACGATGACGTTTTCCTGGGGATAAGCCGCGGCCAGCATCGCCTTCGCATCCGGCCTGCCGGCCCGAGCCTTGTCGCTGTTGGCAAATACCGGCGAATCGGCGAGCGCCTCGCGCATGGCGTGGTCGGACAGGACACCCGGTGCGGGCATGACGGCGGTCGCCGCCAGTTCCGCCTGCCTGAATTCCGGTATCTGCGCGGCGATCTGCGGAAAATCGTCCTCGGTGAGTTCGCTGCCCTCGGCAAGCACAACGGCGCGGAACACGGCGTTCTCGAGCTGGCGGATGTTGCCCGGCCAGTCGTAGGCCGTCAGAAGCGCGAGCGCCCCGGCGCCGACCGACAGCGTCCTGTTGAGCTTCTGTTCCGTGGAAAACCGCTCGGCAAACACCCGCGCAAGATGCGGAATGTCTTCCTTGCGGCGGCGAAGCGCCGGGATGGTGATCGGGAAGACATTGAGGCGATAATAGAGGTCTTCACGGAAGCGGCCGGCCCGGACTTCCTCGATCAGATCCTTGTTGGTGGCCGAGATCAGCCGGACATTGACCTTCTGGACCTTGGAGGCACCGACGGTCTCGACCTCACCCTGCTGCACGGCGCGCAACAGCTTCACCTGCACGTCGAGCGGCAATTCGCCGATCTCGTCGAGAAAAAGCGTGCCGCCATCGGCTTCCACGAACTTGCCGGTATGTTTTTCCGAAGCGCCCGTGAAGGCACCCTTCTCGTGGCCGAACAGGATGCTTTCCACCAGATTGTGCGGAATCGCACCGCAGTTGACGGTGATGAACGGCTTGCCCGCACGGTCGCTGTTCGACTGGATGGCGCGGGCGATCATTTCCTTGCCGACGCCGGATTCGCCTTCCAGCACCACCGGGATGTTGGAATGGGCGGCACGTTGCGCAAGATCGATGACGCGCAGCATGTCCGGGCTCGCCGAGATGATATCGCCGAAGCCGACGGCGCCGGCGCGATGGCGGCGGCCGACGCGGGCCTTCGATTCCTTCTGGTCGAGCTTCAGCGCATTGGTGATCGAGGCGCCGATCCGTTCCGGCGACACCGGCTTGACGACGAAATCGAATGCGCCGGCGCGCATCGCCTGCACCACGTATTCGATACTGCCCTGCCCCGTCTGGACGATGACCGGCGTTTCGATGCCGAGTTCGCGGATGGCCGCGAGGAAGGTGAGGCCGTCCATTTCCGGCATCATCAGGTCGAGCACGATGACATTGATGTCGGTCGCCGTGCGCTTCAGGAACTCCAGCGCCGCCAGTCCGTTTTCGGCAAGATGGGCGGCGTGGCCGTAACGTTCAACCGCATTCTTCAACAGGCGACGCTGGATAGGATCGTCGTCGACAACGAGGATTTGCGCAATCATGCTCGGCTCCCAGCAATGGTCATCATGGCCCTTTTAGGCTGTTATGCCGCTGGTTGTGTCAGAAAGCCTTGAACATCCCCTTTTGAGAAAAGCTTGCATTTTAACGGCCGGCAAGGAAAACAGGCGCAACAGGTTGAGAAGGAAAAAGCGATGAGAATGTCCGCACCCGCCCTCCCCGAAATTCCGGCCGCGCCCACCGCAGGCGCTGCTGCCTCCGACCCGGCGCTCGGCCTCCTGCCGGTCTGGAAGCTCTCGGACCTCTATGAAGCCAAGGACGCCCCGGCCTTCACCGTCGACATGGAAAAGGCAAGCCAGCTCTCGATTGCCTTCGAGGAAAAGTGGAAGGGCAAGCTTACGGAGGCTGCCGCGAAAACCGGTGCCGGCGGTATCGGCGAAGCGCTGAAGGAATACGAGGCGCTCGACGACCTGCTCGGCAAGATCGGCTCCTTCGCCGGCCTCACCTATTTCTCCGATACGTCGAGTCCGGCCAACGGCAAGTTCTACGGCGACGTGCAGGCAAAGCTGACCGACCTCTCCTCGCACCTGCTGTTCTTTGGGCTGGAACTCAATCGCATCGACGACGCGGTGATGGACGCCTGCATGGACCGTGATCCGGCCGCCGGCCATTACCGCCCCTGGCTGGTCGACCTACGCAAGGACAAGCCCTACCAACTCGATGACAAGCTGGAACAGCTCTTCCTCGAAAAATCGATGACCTCGGCCGCCGCCTTCAACCGTCTCTTCGACGAGACCATGGCCGAGCTCCGCTTCGAGATCGACGGCGAAAAACTGCCGCTCGAAGTCACACTCAACATGCTGCAGGAGCCGCAGCCGGAAACCCGCGCCAAGGCCGCAGCAGCCCTGTCGAAGACCTTCGGCGACAACCTGCGCGTCTTCACGCTGATCACCAACACGCTCGCCAAGGACAAGGAAATCTCCGACCGCTGGCGGGGCTTCGAGGACATCGCCGATTCACGCCATCTCGCCAACCGCGTCGAGCGAGAAGTGGTCGATGCGCTGGCCGAAGCCGTGAAACAGGCCTACCCGCGCCTCTCGCATCGTTATTACGCGATGAAGGCAAAATGGCTCGGCATGGACCAGCTGAATTTCTGGGACCGCAACGCGCCGCTTCCGGAAACCCCGAACGCACTGATTTCCTGGACGGAAGCCAAGGATACCGTGCTCGACGCCTATCGCGGCTTCGCGCCCGAGATGGCCGATATCGCCGGCCGCTTCTTCGATGAGGAATGGATCGACGCGCCGGTCCGTCCCGGCAAGGCGCCCGGCGCCTTCGCGCATCCGACCGTGCCCTCCGCCCATCCCTATGTTCTCGTCAACTACATGGGCAAACCGCGCGACGTGATGACCTTGGCCCACGAACTTGGCCACGGCGTGCATCAGGTGCTGGCCGGCGATCAGGGCGCACTGATGTGCCAGACGCCGCTGACGCTGGCCGAAACCGCTTCCGTCTTCGGCGAAATGCTGACCTTCCGCGCGCTGCTGGAAAAGACCACCGACAAACGCGAGCGCAAGGCCATGCTCGCCCAGAAGGTCGAGGACATGATCAACACGGTCGTGCGCCAGATTGCCTTCTACCAGTTCGAGCGCAAGGTCCACACGGCCCGGAAAGAGGGCGAACTGACCGCCGAGCAGATCGGCGAGCTGTGGCTTTCCGTCCAGGGCGAAAGCCTCGGGCCCGCGATCAGGATCTCGGAGGGTTATGAAAGCTGGTGGACCTACATCCCCCACTTCATCCACTCGCCCTTCTATGTCTATGCCTATGCCTTCGGCGACTGCCTGGTGAACTCGCTTTACGCGGTCTACCAGAACGCCGCTCCCGGCTTCCAGCAGAAGTATTTCGAGCTATTGAAGGCCGGCGGCACCAAACATCACTCGGAGCTGCTGAAGCCCTTCGGCCTCGACGCCACCGACCCGTCCTTCTGGTCCAAGGGCCTGTCGATGATCGAGGGCCTGATCGACGAACTGGAGGCTCTGGACAAGGCTTGAGGCATTCCCTTAATGCACACCCATGAATGAGAAAGCGCCCTTCGCGCTCTTTCGTGACGACCCCGCCGGCCGGAGCCTCGTCTTCGACCGGCCGAAGGAAATCGTCATGGCCCGGACTGCCGCCGAGGTGCTGCCCGCACTTCGGCGCCTGGAAGAGGCGCGCCTCGCCGGTCAATGGCTGGCAGGCTATATCTCCTACGAGACCGGCTACATCTTCGAGGACAAGCTCCGGTCGCTGATCGTCGACAACCGGCAGACGCCGCTGATCGCCATGGGCATCTTCGATCACCCCTCGGGCAACGAGAACCCGCTCGCCGGACCGTCCGGAAAGGTGGTCGATGATGGTTCCTCAGAGGGCTCGTTCCTCAGCGAACCCCGCGCCATGTGGGATCTCGCGACCTACCAAGAACGGTTCGACCGGCTTCACCAGCACCTGCGCAACGGCGATTGTTACCAGGCTAACCTGACCATGCCGATCACCGCGCGCTGGCACGGCGATCCGCTGCGGGCATTCTGGTCGCTCGTCGCCCGCCAGCCGGTGCGCTACGGCGCCTATATCGACTTTGGCGGCCCACTCGTCTTGTCGCGCTCGCCGGAACTGTTCTTCTCGGTCGATGCGGACCGCTTCATCGAGACCCACCCGATGAAGGGCACCGCCCCGCGCGGCGCGACGGCGGAAGAAGACGAGGCGATCATCGCGGAAATGCTCGCCGACGAAAAGACGCTCGCCGAAAACCGGATGATCGTCGACCTGCTGCGCAACGACATTTCTGTCATCAGCGAGGTCGGCACGCTCTCGGTGCCGAAACTCTTCGAGATCGAGACCTATCCGACCGTCCACCAGATGGTGAGCCATGTGCGGGCAAAGCTGAACCCCGAGATCGGCTTTCCTGAGATCTTCGCCGCGCTCTTTCCCTGCGGCTCAATCACCGGAGCGCCGAAAATGTGGGCCATGCGCATACTCGCCGACCTCGAGACGGAACCGCGCGACGTCTATTGCGGCGCCATCGGCTGGTGCGATCCGGCCGGCCCGATGCGTTTTTCGGTGGCCATCCGCACGATCACACTTTTCAACGACGAAAAAGCCGTCTTCAATGTCGGCGGCGGCATCGTCTTCGACTCGAAGGCCGAGGCCGAGTATGACGAGTGCCTGTTGAAGGCACGCTTTGCGGTGGGCGACCAATGGATTTCTCGCTGATCGAAACAATGCGCTGGGAACCGGGCAATGGCTTGCTGCGGGTGGACCAGCATTTGCGCCGGCTCAGCCGATCGGCGGACGCGTTGGGCTTCCGCCAGCCGCCGGCGGATACGCTGAAACAACTTCAAGCGGCTGCGGCCGGCGGCGAAACGCCGCTCCGCGTCCGCCTGGTGATGACCTACCGCGGCAAGATCGAGATCACCACGACGCCGTTCACGCCCCTGCCCGCCGATACGCTCTGGCGGATCCAGGTCGCCAGGACGACACTTCCCTCCGACGACCCGACCTATCGCCACAAGACCTCCCGCCGGGAGCTCTACGAGGCAGCCCGCGCCGAATTTACGCCCGACGAGGCCGATGAGGTTCTCCTCCTCAACGAGCGCGGCGAAGTCTGCGAAGGCACGATCACCAACGTGTTCGTGGAAAGCAACGACGGTTCGCTGTTGACGCCGGCGCTGTCGAGCGGTCTCCTGCCGGGCATCCTGCGCGCCGACCTGATCCGCGAAGGAAAGGCGAAAAGCCAGGTTCTCCGCCTTGCCGACCTCGAAAACCGCCGCTTCTTCGTCGGCAATTCGTTGCGCGGCCTGATTGCCGCCGAACTCGTCGCCCAGGCGGCCCGATCGGAAATGCCGGCGGTAGCCTCGCGCCCTGCCGCCCGCCCCGCAAAAATGGCCCGGGCAGGCCGATAAATGGCCGCACCCAGCCACCTCGCCGATCATCTGCTTGCGCTTGAAACGGCGCTGCAGACCCGCGAGGTCCGCAATTCCGAGGAAAAGCTGCGCGAACTGCTGGCCCCGGAATTCCGCGAATTCGGCCGCTCCGGCCTCGCCTATACGTTCGACGACATTGTCACCCGCCTCGTCGCCGAGACCGGGCCGGACAACACGTCGATCTCCGATTTCAGCGCTACGATGCTGAGCGACACGATCGCGCTCGCCACCTACCGCGGCACCCGCGTCAGCGACGACGGCAGCAGGCTCCTGACCAACCGCAGCTCCATCTGGCGTCTCGATCCGGACGGCAAATGGCGCATGGTCTTTCACCAGGGCACGGCGACCGAGTGACTAGTCGGCCAGATCCGTGCGGGGCTTTCGCCGACGGCCATCAAACACTTCAATGATTTCGATATCCTGATCCATTATTCGATAGATCAGCGAATAGGCCGAGTGCGGTAGAATGAGACGACGCACGCCAGGCTTCGCCGTCTGCAGACCCGCTTCGGGATGCGCTATCAACAGTTCAGCGATTTCAAGCAATCTCGCCGCCATCGCGCTGGCGGCTTGGGGATTATGCTCGGCTATGTAAGCGCGAAGATGTACAAGATCGGCAACCGCTGCCTCAGCCCAAATGAGCCTCATCGACGAGTCTTGATGATGTCCGGCTTCGGAGCTGCGCGTTCGTCATCCGTACCCCAGCTATTCAGCCAGCCGGCCAATGCTTCGTGCGAAACAAAACCGCCCCTATCGGCGCGCTCGGCCGCGGCATCAAGGCCTTGTAACTCCAGCTCGCGTTGCGAGAGATAGTCTTCGAGCGCTTCCTCGGCGAGCGCGGTCGAGGACCGATTGGTAGCCGAAGACAATCGGTCGAGCCGTTCCTTCATCTCGTCCGAGATGCGAAGTGAAACCACATGCGACGTCATGGCCTATATGCCTCCGATTTTTCCCGTATGTAGCATAAAACCCGACGTCACGAAACTCGCCCACGCACGCCACGGCGGCTGTTTGGGCATTGCTGGATGGAGCTTCTGCAACTCGCAGCAACACCGCAGTCGCGCCCGCCGCAATTCGAATACCGCTGTCGATTCATCCGCCGAAAGCCGACAGGCTCTTTATTGTGACGAAGTTTTATGATCTAGAGCGCCCCGAATTGCCCGAGTGCAGCCTTTAATTTCCATTCCACTGCCGAATAAGCGGGGCAGCGGCCCGAGAAGGCCGCGATCAAGGAGAAAGACATGTCAGAGACTACCTATCCGGTTTATGGCGAAATCACCGGTCCGATCGTGATGATCGGCTTCGGCTCGATCGGCCGCGGCACGCTGCCGCTGATTGAACGCCATTTCAAGTTCGACAAGAGCCGGATGGTCGTCATCGACCCGCGCGAAGAACCCTCCGACATGGAGATTCTCAAGAAGCACGGCGTCCGTCACATCAAGGAATACGTGACCAAGGAGAACTACAAGGATCTCCTGAAGCCGCTCCTGACCGAAGGCAAGGGCCAGGGCTTCTGCGTCAACCTCTCGGTCGACACCGGTTCGCTCGACCTGATGAAGTTCTGCCGCAAGCTCGACGTTCTCTACATCGATACGGTCGTCGAACCCTGGCTCGGCTTCTATTTCGACAAGAACATGAAGAATTCCGAGCGCACCAACTATGCGCTGCGCGAAACCGTGCGCAAGGAAAAGGCCAAGAATCCCGGCGGCGCGACCGCGGTTTCCACCTGCGGCGCCAACCCGGGCATGGTCTCCTGGTTCGTCAAGCAGGCGCTGGTCAACCTCGCCAATGACACCGGCCTGAAGTTCGACGAGCCGGATCAGCACGACCGCGAAGGCTGGGCGAAGCTGATGAAGAAGCTCGGCGTCAAGGGCGTCCATATCGCCGAACGCGACACTCAGCGCACCAAGCACCCGAAGCCGCTCAACGTCTTCTGGAACACCTGGTCGGTCGAAGGCTTCATCTCTGAAGGCATGCAGCCGGCCGAACTCGGCTGGGGCACCCATGAGGAATGGATGCCGAAGAACGGCAAGAAGCACAAGAAGGGCAGCAAGGCCGCCATCTATCTCGAACAGCCGGGTGCCAACACCCGCGTTCGCAGCTGGTGCCCGACGCCCGGCCCGCAGTATGGCTTCCTCGTCACCCACAACGAATCGATCTCGATCGCCGACTATTTCACGGTGCGCGACAAGGACGGCGAAGTGACCTTCCGCCCGACCTGCCACTACGCCTACCATCCGGCCAACGACGCGGTTCTGTCGCTTCACGAAATGTTCGGCAACGGCGGCACCCCGCAGCCGGTCCATCACGTCCTGAACGAGGACGAACTGGAGGACGGCATCGACGAACTCGGCGTCCTGCTCTACGGCCACGAGAAGAACGCCTACTGGTTCGGTTCGCGCCTGTCGCTCGAAGAAACCCGCCGTATCGCGCCTTACCAGAACGCCACCGGCCTGCAGGTGACCTCGGCGGTTCTCTCCGGCATGGTCTGGGCGCTCGAAAACCCGACCGCCGGCATCGTCGAGGCCGACGAGATCGACTACAAGCGCTGCCTCGAAGTACAGCTGCCCTATCTCGGTCCGGTCGAAGGTCATTACACCGACTGGACCCCGCTCGACGGCCGTCCGGGTCTCTTCCCGGAAGACATCGACACCAAGGATCCGTGGCAGTTCAAGAACATCCTGGTTCGCTAATTCCACCCTCATCATCCCTGTCCTCGTGACAGGGATCCGGTGCGCGCAAGTCCTTGCGCCTCGCCTATTTCCTTGGGCTTTATCAGCATCCAGCCGCCTGTCTCACCGCAGGCGGTTTTTTTGCATGTTGAAAGCTCTTGCCTTTTCAAGGCCACATCTTGCGTTACATAGGGCCATGGCGGCAAGGTTTGCCAACCTGAGCCGGACCGAATCGCGGGAGACAGATCATGAAATTTAAAGTGAGCTTCGCGCTCATCGCCGCAGCCAGCTTGACCGCCTGCGTTTCTTCCCCTCCGCCGCAACAGATGGCGGCCGTGCAGCCGCAGGGCGTCGAAGGAAGCTGGGTCGATCCGAACGGCATCGTTTCCTCTTTCCAAGCCGGCACGTTCAATACCCGCTCCAGCGACAGCAACACGCTGCTCGCCTCGGGCACCTATACCAGCCTGTCGCCGACGCTGGTCGAGATCAACATGACCTCGCTGGTCCGCAAGACCCAGTCGCGTGTCAACTGCTCGCTGGTCAACATCAACCAGCTCAATTGCACGCAGGATAGCGGCGCCCAGTTCTCGCTCTCCCGCCGCAGCTGAACAATCGACCGTCGAACGACGATTGGAAATTCCGGAACCCTGCTTCGGCGGGGTTTTTCGTATTCCGCGCGAGAAAACTTACACGCGCACCTTTGTCATATTTCCCTTGAAACGACTTTGCCTTGATGAAAACATGCGTTGCACAACGATTGTCACGGTGGGACGCTAGAACAGTCGAAGTCAGGCGGCAGAAAGCCGGCCAATAAAAACAGGAGAGAGACAAGATGAAGAAGACATTGAGGTTCGGGCTTTTGACCGCGTCGGTCATGGCTCTTTCAAGCGGGGTGGCACTTGCCGATTTCGAGCTCAATATCCTGCACATCAACGACTTCCATTCGCGTCTGGAATCCATCAACGCGACCGATTCCACCTGCTCGGCAGAGGATGAAGGCAAGGGCGTCTGCTTCGGCGGCGCGGCCCGCCTGCTGACCGCCATCAACCAGACCCGCGCCGCGCTGAAGGCTGAGAACAAGAACGTCATTCTCCTCAACGGCGGCGACAACTTCCAGGGTTCGCTCTTCTACACGACCTACAAGGGTGCCGCCGAAGCCGAGGCGCTGAACGCCATGAAGTTCGACGCTATGACCGTCGGCAACCATGAATTCGACGACAGCGACGACGTGCTCGCCACCTTCCTCGACAAGATCCAGTTCCCGGTCGTCACCGCCAACGTCGTGCCGAGCGCCGCCGCCAAGATCGGCAACCGCATCAAGCCGTCGCTGGTGCTGACCGTCGGTGGCCAGAAGGTCGGCATCGTCGGCGCCGTCACCAACGACACCGCCGAAATCGCCAATCCCGGCCCGAACATCACCATTGCCGACGATGTCGCGAAGATCACCGAAGCCGTGCAGGGCCTGAAGGCTCAGGGCGTCGACAAGATCATCGCGCTGACCCACGTGGGTTACCCCCGCGATCTCGCCTTGATCGCCAAGATCCCCGATGTCGACGTCGTCGTCGGCGGCCATACCCACACGCTGCTCTCGAACGTGGCCAAGGGCGCCGAAGGCCCCTACCCGACCTGGTCGGACAATCCGGGCGGCTACAAGGTGCCGGTCGTCCAAGCCTATCAGTATTCGAAATATCTCGGCGACATCAAAATCGTCTTCGATGACAGCGGCGTCGTGAAGTCGGCCGAAGGCGAGCCGATCCTCATGGACAAGTCGATCACGCCGGACCCGGTCTTCCTGGCCCGCGTCGCGGAGCTGAAGAAGCCGATCGAGGACATGAAGAAGAAGGTCGTCGGCGCCTCCGAAGCCGTGATCGACGGTGACCGCCGCGTCTGCCGCGCCAAGGAATGCTCGATGGGCAACCTCGTCGCCGACGCCATGCTCGACCGCACCAAGGGCCAGGGCATCGCCATCGCCATCCAGAACGGCGGCGGCCTGCGCGCCTCGATCGACGCCGGCGAAGTCACCCAGGGCGAGGTTGTCAGCGTCCTGCCCTTCCAGAACACGCTCGCCACCTTCCAGCTCACCGGCGCCGATGTCGTCAAGGCGCTGGAAAACGGCGTCAGCCAGATCGACGACGGCGCGGGCCGCTTCCCGCAGGTCGCGGGCCTCAAATATTCCTTCGACAAGTCGAAGCCGGCCGGGGCCAAGGTCAGCGACGTCCAGGTCAAGGAAGGCGACAAGTTCGTACCGATCGACCCGGCCAAGACCTACGGCGTCGTCACCAACAATTTCATGCGCGCAGGCGGCGATGGCTACGCCATCTTCAAGACCGGCGGCAAGAACGCCTATGACTACGGTCCGGATCTCGCGGACGTGACGGCGGAATTCGTGGCTGCCCGCAACCCCTACAAGCCCTATACGGACGGCCGCATCACCGACCTGACCCCGGCAAGCTACACGCCGCCGCCCAAGCCCGCGCCCGCCGCTCCTCCGGCGGCTGCTCCGGCTCCGACGGCTGCCGCTCCAGCTACCCCGGCTCCCGCAACGCCTGCACCAGCCGCACCGGCACCGACAATGGCGGCTCCTGCTGCTCCGGCACCAGCTGCCCCGGCCCCGACCGTAGCGGCTCCGGCAGCATCCGCAGCACCTGCGCCGAACACGATGGCAGCCGCTCCGGCCGCCCCCAAGCCGGCGGCTCCCGCACCGGCGGCGCCGGCTCCGAACACCATGGCGGCAGCGCCGGCTACTCCGGCGGCAACCGCTGCAAAGCCGGCCGGCCCGACCAAATACACGGTCGTCAAGGGTGACTCGCTCTGGAAGATCGCTGAAGCCACCTATGGCGACGGCGAGAAGTGGACCGAGATTGCCAAGCTGAATTCGCTGCGCCATCCGAATGTCATCCAGGTCGGCGCCGAGCTGGAACTGCCGGCGAAATAAGCCGCGGCATCGCTGACAAGGACAATTTGTCCCGTTTTCTTTGGCCGGCCCGGGCTTTCCCGGGCCGGTTTTTCTTCCTAAGTAATCCCGCAGATAAAGCGCACGCCTATCGTTCAACCGAAAGTATCCGCATGACCTCCCATTCCGCCCATATGCCCTCCGATCATCCGAAGGTGAGTTTCGGCAAGGTCGGGGTCCTGCTCGTCAATCTCGGGACGCCTGATGGCACGGACTACTGGCCGATGCGGCGCTACCTGGCGGAGTTTCTGTCCGACAAGCGGGTGATCGAATGGTCGCGGCTGTACTGGTATCCGATCCTCTACGGCATCGTCCTCAACAAGCGGCCGCAGAAGGTGGGCAAGGCCTATGAGGCGATCTGGAACAAGGATCGCAACGAAAGCTATCTGCGCACCTATACCCGCAGCCAGGGCGAACTGATGGCCGAGCGGCTGAAGGACCTGCCGAACGTCGCCGTCGACTGGGCGATGCGCTACGGCAAGCCGTCGATCGCCGAGCGCATCGACGCGCTGAAGGAGAAGGGCTGCGAGAAGATCCTCCTCTTCCCGCTCTATCCGCAATATGCGGCCTCCACCACCGCCACCGTCAACGACAAGGCCTTCGAACACCTGATGAAGCTGCGCTGGCAGCCGGCCCTGCGCACCGTGCCGCCCTATCACGACGAGCCGGCCTATATCGAGGCGCTGGCGGATTCCGTCAGGGCGAAATATGCGGCGCTCGACTGGGAGCCGGAAATGCTGATCGCTTCCTTCCACGGCATCCCGCAATCCTATTTCAAGGCGGGAGATCCCTATTACTGCCATTGCCAGAAGACGGCGCGGCTCCTAAAGGAGGCGCTCGGCTTCACGGACAAAAATTTCATGATCACCTTCCAGTCCCGTTTCGGGCCGGAGGAATGGCTGCAGCCCTATACCGACAAGACGGTCGAAAAGCTCGCCCATGACGGCGTCAAGCGGATCGCGGTGATGAACCCCGGCTTCGTTTCCGACTGTCTGGAAACTCTGGAAGAGATCGCCGGCGAGGCGGGCGAGATCTTCCTGCATCACGGCGGCGAAAAGTTCGCGCATATTCCCTGTCTGAACGACAGCCCCGGCGGCATGACCGTGCTGGAAAAGGTCGTCCGCCGCGAACTTCAGGGCTGGGCGTAAGCCGGCTCATTCCAGCCGCCCCTGATTTATGGCCTCTCCGGGTTCAGCGCTTTCAGCGGGCAGTCAGGTCGATCACATCGCCGTCTGCCGGAATCAGCAGACGCGATGGGCCGATTCCGGCCGCGTGAGCCGCCTCGCGCAGATGTGCACGCGAAACGGTGGCATGATCGAGCGCCTCCATATGCGTTGCGACAACCGTGGCCTCAGGCGCGGACCGGCAGAGTTCGATCGTTTCCGCCGCATCCATGACGATGAGGTCGCCATCCCAGAGGGCGCCGCAGGAATGGCTGACGATGACATCGGGCACGACGCGCTCCACCGTCTCCAGTACCGGCGGATAAAGAACCGTATCGCCCGCCCAATAAACCAGCGGCTCACCGGGCGCGGCAAGCGTCAGCCCCATCACCGAGCCCATCTTTTCCCGGACCGGACCAAGCCCGTGGCTGCCCTCGCAGCGCGTGATCGTGATGCCCTGCCAGACGATCTCCCCCTCGAGCGGCTCCACATCGGTAAAACCTTCTGCCGCGATTGCCGCCTCATCGCCCGGCTGACAGATCAGAGGCAGATGTTTCGGGACACCTTGTTTGGCCACCGAATCGAAATGGTCCGTATGGAGATGGGAGACGATCACCAGTTCGACACCCTGCAAGACCTCCTCCACCGAAAGCGGCAGGTCCGTCAACGGATTGGCGGATTTCCCGGTATAGGACGGCAGGCTGTGACGAGGTGCGAAGTAAGGATCGATCAGGATGCTGCGGCCCGCATAGGAAAGCTTGAGCGTCGCATTGCGGATCAATTGAAGCTTCATCGAGACACCTCGTACGGGAAGAATGCGAAGCCTAGACCGGTTGGCCGTGATGATCCAATGACTGTTCTAGATGAGACCGCCACTCTATCAACGCGTCTCCTCGGCCCTGAATCCTTCCGTCGCCGCCTTCCAGAAATCCGGATCCTCGTACTCGGTCGGATCTTCGATCCCTGCGAGATGGAAAGCCTCGCGCCGCTCGACGCAGGTGCCGCAGCGGCCGCAATGGCGGGCACCGCCCTTGTAGCAGGACCATGTTTCGGCGAACGGCGTCCCGTGCCGTGCCCCGTCCACGACGATATCGGCCTTCGAGCCATTCACATAAGGCGCAATCAGCCGGACCGACGCGTAGCCGTCCAGTGCATGATCCTGCATCGCCTGGAAGGCGTCGATGAAACCCGGCCGGCAGTCGGGATAGATGAAATGGTCGCCGCCATGTACGGCGATCGCCACCGCATCGGCGTTTCGCGCCGCCGCCACCCCGAAGGCGATCGACAGCATGATCGCATTGCGGTTCGGCACCACGGTCACCCGCATCGTTTCCTCGGCATAATGCCCGTCCGGCACATCGAGATCATCAGTCAAGGCCGAGCCGGTCAACCGGCTGCCGATCCCGCGCATGTCGATGATCTCGTGGAAGACACCGAGCCGCACGGCGCAGGCGGCGGCGAAATCGAGTTCCTTGCGGTGCCGCTGGCCATAGTCGAAGGAGATCAGGCCCAGCAGTTCCTGAGCGGCGGCAATCCTGTGAGCGAGGGAAACGGAGTCCAGTCCGCCGGAGCAGACGACGATGGTTTTCATGGGCTTTCATCCTTGTTTTGACCGGGTAGGCTGCGACCGGTAATTCGAACCCGCTTCCTAGACCGGCAACGCGTCCTTGTGAATAACCCGGGCGACATCGACAGCCGTCGCGCTGTCATTTCTTCCCTGTAAAGAACGTGCTAACTCATCACGTGTGATCTGGCGGACTTACCGCCTGCAATGGAGGAATTCATGAACCTGGGCGGCTTCGATTACGTCGTGATCGGTTTGGTGGTACTGGTCATCCTGGTCCTGTTCGCCGGGATCAAGACCGTGCCGCAGGGTTATCGCTATACCGTGGAGCGCTTCGGCCGCTATACGCGCACCCTGGAGCCCGGCCTCAACATCCTGACGCCCTTCATCGAGCGCATCGGTGTGCGCATGAACGTCATGGAGCAGGTGCTCGACATCCCGACCCAGGAAGTCATCACCAAGGACAATGCCAGTGTCTCCGCCGATGCAGTCGCCTTCTATCAGGTGCTCAACCCCGCCCAGGCGGCCTACCAGATTTCCAACCTGCAGAACGCCATCCAGAACCTCACCATGACCAACATCCGCTCGGTCATGGGCTCGATGGATCTCGACGAGCTGCTCTCCAATCGCGAAGTCATCAACGAGCGCCTGCTGCGCGTCGTCGACGAGGCTGTCGGCCCCTGGGGTATCAAGGTCACCCGCGTCGAGATCAAGGACATCCAGCCACCAGCCGACCTGGTCGAATCGATGGGACGGCAGATGAAGGCCGAGCGCGAGAAGCGTGCCCAGATCCTCGAGGCCGAAGGTTCCCGCAGCGCCCAGATCCTGCGCGCCGAAGGTGCCAAGCAGGCGGCGGTCCTCGAAGCCGAGGGCAAGCGCGAGGCCGCCTTCCGGGAAGCGGAAGCCCGCGAGCGTCTGGCGGAAGCCGAGGCCAAGGCGACCCAGTCCGTTTCTCAGGCCATTGCCGCCGGCGACGTGCAGGCGATCAATTACTTCGTGGCGCAGAAATACACCGAGGCTCTGGTCGCGATCGGCAAGGCGCCGAACTCGAAGATCGTGCTGATGCCGCTGGAGGCCTCGTCGATCATCGGTTCGCTCGGCGGCATCGGCGCCATCGCCAAGGAGGTTTTTGGCGACAGCTCGGGTCCTGCCGCACCGCCGCGCCCGCCGGCCGGCCCGCGTCCCCAGCCCGGCCCGCGCACCACGCCGATCCTCAATCCGTTCAACCCGAATTCCTCAGAGACCTGAGCCATGCTGCATGATGCTGTGGTCAATCTCGGTCCCTGGAGCTGGTGGATATTGGGCGTCGTCCTCCTCGCCACCGAGCTTGCGGCACCCGGTGTCTTCCTGATCTGGATCGGCGCCGCCGCGATCGTCATCGGCGTCCTGTCTCTGGCGCTCTGGGACGCGGCCTTCTGGACATGGCACGTCCAGCTCCTGCTCTTCGCGGTGCTTTCCGGCGCCTTTGCGCTGGCCGGCCGCCGTTTCTATTCCAGCCGCAACCAGGAGACGGACGAGCCCAATCTCAACAGGCGCGGCGAAAGCCTGGTCGGCCGCACCGCAACTCTCCACGAACCGATCGCCGAGGGGCGCGGCCGCATCCGGCTCGACGATACATGGTGGTCGGTGATGGGACCGGACCTGCCGGCCGGCACGCAGGTGAAGGTGGTGGCGGCAAGCGGACGGGACCTGACGGTCGAAGCGGCCTAGCTTTTAAGGTTCGAAAGCGTCGGTGCCTGGCTGGGTATCAGGCGACGCCGACCCGCAGCAGATCGTGGAAGTGGACGATGCCGACCGGCTTGCGCTCCTCGTCGACGACGAGCAGCGCGCCGATGCTGTGCTTGTTGAGCAGCGCCATGGCCTTTGTGGCAAGGGTTTCCTTGCTGACGGTCTTCGGATTGCGTGTCATCACGTCATCGACCCGCGTTTCGCGCAGGTCGAGATGAAGGTGGCGGGAAATGTCACCATCGCTGATGAAGCCGCAGAGACTGCCATCCTCGTCGACTACGCCGACGCAGCCGAAGCGCTTGCGCGACAGTTCCTCGATCGCCTCCAGCATGAGGACGCCCTTTTTGACCAGAGGCATGCGATCGCCCGTATGCATCAGGTCGCCGACATGGCTGAGCATCGCCCCGAGCTTGCCGCCCGGATGGTAGACGCGGAAATCGGTTGCCGAGAAACCGCGTGCTTCGAGCAGCGCCACGGCAAGCGCGTCGCCCATCGCAAGCTGCATCAGCGTCGAGGTGGTCGGCGCTAGGCCGTGCGGGCAGGCTTCCTGTTCCTTGGGCAGCAGCAGCACAACATCGGCCTCGCGGGCGAGCGTCGAAACCTCGCCCGATGTCATGGCGATCAGCGGAATGGAGAAGCGGCGCGTGAAGGAAACGATGCCCCGCAACTCGGCGGTCTCGCCGCCCCAGGACAGAGCCAGCACCACGTCTCCCGAGCCGATCATGCCGAGATCACCGTGATTGGCTTCGACGGGATGCACGAAGAAGGAAGGCGTGCCGGTCGATGCGAGGCTGGCGGCGATCTTGCGGCCGATATGTCCGCTCTTGCCGACGCCGGTCACGACGACCCTGCCGTCTATATCGCCGATCAGTTCCGCTGCCTTGCGGAAGGCATCGCCAAGGCCGTTCTGAAGCGCCAACTCCAGCGCGTTAAGCCCTTGTTTGCCGAAGGCAATCGTCCTCAAGGCGGAATCGACAAGGTCGTTCTCGACCAGTTGCAAAGCTCTCTTGATCATGGGCAAGCCTTAACTCTTTTCACCCATCAAGTCTATCGGCTTGGTGCGAGGCAACTAAGTTGGCCACCGCCCATGGCGTCGCAACCAAACGTTAACCACATGGCTTTACGTTTGGGTAAGCATTTGCGATTGCCCGGACAGGCCTCATGAAGATCACCACAATGACAGGCGGGACGCGTCGGAGGCGCCGGACGGCACTCGGCCTTCTGCTCGCCTGTTCGGCGCTTGTCTCGTCGCCCGCTCCCCCGGCAACGGCCCAGACCCGCAATGTGTTTCCGCCGCAGAACGGCTCTCTTCCCTCGGTCGCGAACGCCACGTCGCCGACTTCGAACACGGCCTCCAACACGGCATTGAGAGGCAGCACCTCGGCGCAGACGACAACCAATGCCGCCAATACCGCCGCCGACCAGAACCAGGACGATCCGAATGTCGCGACCGGCACCACGCCGGCCCGCAATCAGGCGGCCAATCAGGAGCCTCCCTACGAGGAGGACCTGAACCAGCCGCGCGAAGAGCCGCTCGACCGTGGCGCGGAGCCCGTCGAAACCCAGGAGCAGCCGCGCGAGCCGGGCGATCCGACCGGCATCCGGATGGGCAGCTTCCTGCTCCGTCCCTCGATCAACCAGAGCATCGACACCGAGACCCGCCGCTCGAACGGCACCAAGATCCGCCGCGATTACCTGTCGACCTCGATCCGCGGAACGTTGAACTCCGATTGGTCGCGCCATTCGTTGACGGTCACGGGCGAAGGCACGCTGGAGCGCAATCTCGGCAGCAGCAGCCAAGGCGAGCAGCCGGAAGCGAACGTCAATGCGGACCTCAGGCTCGACCTCTCCAACGATACGGTCGCCCACATCACCGGCGGCTACCGGTTCTCCCGCGAGGACGACTACGATCCCAATGCGCTCGGCGGCGCATCGACCCAGCCGGGCGTCCATGAATTCACCGGCGGCGCCTCCGTCCAGCGCGACTTCGGCAAGGTCCGCGGCACCGCCGCACTCGATCTGTCCCGTGCGGCCTATACGGATGCAAAACTCTCCGACGGCACGATCGTCAGCACCAAGGACCGCAACCGGACCGGCATCGACGGTCGCCTGCGGCTTGGCTACGAACTGTCGCCGGCGCTCGTCCCCTATGTGGAAGTGGCGACCGGCCACACCTTCTACGACCTCAGGCGCGACAATTCCGGTTATGCCCGCTCATCGCAGAGCTATGCGGCGCGCACCGGCGTCGAATTCGATCTGGGCGAAAAACTGCGCGGCGAGATCGGCACCGGTTACGAGATCGTCGACTACGAGGATGACCGCCTGAAGTCGGTCGGTGCGGTCACCTTCAACGGCAGCGCCACCTGGTCGCCGCAGCGCGGCACCAATGTCGATCTCGGTCTGCGCACCACGGTGCAGGACTCGACCACGCCCGGCCAGAGCGGCTGGGTGGAATACCAGGCGACGGCGGCGCTGACGCATGAAATGCGCGACAACCTCATCGCCCGCCTGACCGGCAGCTCGACATTGCGCGATTTCCCGAGCGGCGGCCCGAGCGACGAGACGGTCTGGATCGGCGGCGCCGGCTTCACCTGGGCGATCAACCGCTATCTCGATCTGACCGGCGACGTGGAATACGAGCAGGCGGACGGCGGCGGCGCCGACGACAAGATCGTCCGCGCCGGGGTCGGATTGACGCTAAAGCGGTGACCGGCGGGACGTTGCTCAATCCGCCTGTTTGATCAGTAGATAGCGAACCGGCTCGCGCTCCGCGAATTCCGCCCTTACATGCCTTAGCACATGGCGCTGGCCTGCAAATGGTACCATGCCAAGCGCTTCGTCGAACGAGACCCAACGGAAATCGCTGTGTTCGTGATTGATGACGACGGTGGCGTCCACCCCCACAAAACCCACGAAGACCGGTAACAAACTGATCGAATCGCGATCCGGCTCATAAAACTGCTCGCAGATATCGGCGGAGTAAAAGCGATCGGGCGCCAGTCCCGTCTCCTCCCTCACCTCACGCAACGCCGCCTCCCAGGCCTTTTCCCCGTCTTCAATTCCGCCCGCTATCTGGCACCACTCCCCGACCAGCGTGTGATTGCGCCGCAACAGCAGGACCTCTGCCTTGTCATCGACAATCCGCAGGATCACCACCGAAACTGCGAAACAGCGAACCGGAATATCCGCCATGTCAATCTTCCTTCTGTGAACTCTCGACGCAGACTAAAAAGCCGCCCGAGACGTGGAGTTTCGAGCGGCTTCTTTATGTCGATCGCGCCGTGAAGACTGGCGTCGGCCGAATGCTTTGAGTGCTTACTTCAGCGAGGCGAGCAGCGCCTTCATCGGTCCCTCGATTGCCGGACGGATATCGGGACGCTGCAGCGCGAAGGCGAGGTTGGCCAGGATGAAGCCGTCCTTGGCGCCGCAGTCGAACGTATCGCCCTTGAACGGATAGGCCGCGAATTCCTGGGATTTCAGGAGCGCCAGCATGCCGTCGGTGAGCTGGATCTCGTTGCCGGCGCCGCGTTCCTGGGTTTCCAGGATCTTGAAGATTTCCGGCTGCAGGATGTAGCGGCCGTTGATGTAGAGGTTGGACGGAGCCGTTCCCTTGGCGGGCTTTTCGATCATCTGGGTGATCTTGAAGCCTTCGCCGACCGGCGCGCCGATGCCGACGATGCCGTATTTATGCGCCTGTTCCGGATCGCATTCCTGAACCGCGATAACGTTGCCGCCACTCTCTGCATAGAGATCGACCATGCCCTTGAGGCAGCCCTTGCCGCCGGCCATGATCATGTCGGGAAGCAGGACCGCGAAAGGTTCGTTGCCGACGATGTCACGGGCGCACCAGACCGCGTGGCCGAGGCCGAGCGGCACCTGCTGGCGCGTGAAGCTGGCGGTGCCGGCAACCGGCAGAAGGCCTGCGAGCAGCGTCAGCTCGGCATTCTTGTTGCGCTCGCGCAGCATCTGCTCCAGCTCGTACTGGATGTCGAAATAGTCTTCGATGACGCCCTTGCCGCGTCCGGTCACGAAGACGAAATGTTCGATCCCGGCTTCCGCGGCCTCGTCCACGACATACTGGATAACCGGCTTGTCGACCACGGTCAGCATTTCCTTCGGCACCGCCTTGGTCGCGGGCAGGAAGCGCGTGCCCAGACCTGCTACCGGAAACACTGCCTTACGGATCTTTTGTTGTTGTGCCACTCATGCCTCCTGAAAGCACGTCATTGTGCGAATATTCAAATCTCGGCATCTAATGACGAATTGCTACCGTTTCGCAAAGACTGCCGCGGGTCGGGTTTCTATGGTAAAGAATTTGTTGACCGAATTCTGTTATTACATCGTTAAGCCGCATGCCACTCTTGCCGTCAGGCTTGGTAAAAGAAGAATGGACCCGACTGCCGATGAAGACGCTTTGCACTAACCTCTTTCGTGGGTTTGCTTTCTCCGTGATCGCCGGGCTCGCCGCCGCGGCCATGCCGATAGATGCCCAGGCCGACGCCGGTTTCAAGACGTGGATCGCAAAATTCTACGATACCGCCGCCAAAAGCGGTATCACCCGTTCCACCTATGACCGAGCCTTCGCCGGCGTCAGTGAACCCGACCGGGACGTGCTTGAAAAGGCGAATTTTCAGCCGGAATTCAAGTCCAGGATCTGGGACTATCTCGACAGCCGCGTAAACCCCTATACCGTCAAGATCGGCCGCGAGATGGCCGCCAAGCACGGCTCGACGCTCGCCTCCCTGGAACGCCATTTCGGTGTCGACAAGAACATACTGCTCGCAATCTGGTCGATGGAGTCCAATTATGGTGCAGCACTGGAGAATCCCGACCGCCTGCACCATGTGCCGCAGGCTTTGGCGACGCTTGCCTGGGGCGACCCCAAGCGCGCCAAGTTTGCCCGCAACCAGCTCATCGCCGCACTGAAGATCCTCCAATCGGGCGATATCACGCCCAAACAGCTCACCGGCTCCTGGGCCGGCGCCATGGGCCATACCCAGTTCATCCCGACCAGCTACCTGCTCTATGCGATCGATGCGGACGGCAACGGCAAGCGTGATATCTGGCATTCGATACCGGATGCGCTCGCCACATCCGCCAACCTGCTTGCCAAGAACGGCTGGCAGAGCGGCAAGACCTGGGGTTATGAAACGGTGCTTCCGGCCAATGGCGCCCGGCACGAAGGCCAGACCAAGACGCTCGGCGAATGGGCGAAGCTCGGTTTCGCGCGCGCGAACGGCAAGAATTTCCCCCGCGGCACCGACCGGGCGACGCTGAAGCTGATGGCCGGCGAGACCGGCCCGGCCTTCCTGATGCTCGGCAATTTCTTCACCATCAAGAAATACAACGCCGCCGACAGCTACGCGCTGGCGGTCGGCCTGCTCGCCGACGAGATTGCCGGTTTCGGCGGCGTCCAGCAGAGCTGGCCGCGCCCCGAAGGCACGCTCGACATCAAGCAGAAGTTCGAGCTGCAGAACCGCATGAAGCAGCTCGGTTATTACGAGGGCGAAGTCGACGGCAATTTCGGTTCCGGCTCGAAGGCTGCGATCTCGGCCATCCAGAAACGCCTCGGCATGCAGCAGAACGGCGAGCCGTCGAAGTCGCTTCTCGAAGCTTTGCGTTGACAACAAGGTGCTTCGCGCCACATCGTTTGAGGGAATCTCCCGCAAGCTGTGCGGGACGGCGGAGGCATGAAGGCTTTGCATAAATCCGGGCAAAAAGAGACCGTTCAGAACGGTGCCTGGCGGAACAGACCCCGACCAAAGAAGGGCGTGCGAAACCGGGGATGGCTGCGCCTGGCCCTTCTCATCCTCGCGGTGCTGATCGCTCTGCCGATCGGCGTGTCGCCGGCCGCCGCCCAGGAGCCCATCCCGCGCCGCAACCTCTTCGATTACCTGTTCGGCGGCCCGCGTTACGAGCGCGACGACCGCTATGAGCGGCCCGCCCCCTACACCCGCCGCCGTTACGACCGCGACGGCTCGATCATCGAGATGAAGCCGCGACCACGCCGCAGCACAGGACGGACCGCCGCCCCCCGCCCGGTACAGCCGATCGCGCCGCCGGCGCCGGAACCGGTCGCCAAACTCGAAAATGCCAAGCAGGTTCTGGTGGTGGGCGACTTCATGGCCGGCGGCATCGGCAGCGAGCTGGAAACGGCGTTTGCAACTGCTCCGGGGGTGGCGATCACCGAGCGAAGCGATGGTTCCTCCGGCCTCGTCCGCGAGGATCATTTCGACTGGCCGGGCGAGCTTCCCGCCATGCTGGACGAGATGAAACCGGCAGTCGTCGTGATCATGCTCGGGGCCAACGACCGCCAGCAGATGACGATCGGCAGCACCAAGGAAAAATTCCGCAGCGACGTCTGGTTCAAGGAATACGAGCGCCGGGTCACCGAACTCGTCGGCATCGTCGCCACCCGCAAGCTGCCACTCCTCTGGGTCGGCCTGCCCTCCTTCCAGTCGCCGGTGGCAACGGCCGATGCTGTGACGCTCAATGCCATCTATCGCAACCAGGTGGAAAAGGCCGGCGGCGAATTCGTCGATATCTGGGAAGGTTTCGTCGACGAGGACGGCAAGTTCATCATCACCGGTTCGGACGTCAACGGCCAGCAGGTGCGCCTGCGCGGCGCCGACGGCATCACCTTCACCAACGCCGGCAAGCAGAAACTCGCCTTCTACGTGGAAAAACTGGTCCGCCGCCATCTCGGCGAAATGGCAAGCCCCGACGTCGTCAAGCTCGACGGCTCCAACCTGCCGGCGCTATCCGCCCTTCCCGCCTCGCCCGGCCAGGCCGTGCCCACCCATCCGATCAGCCTCTCCGACCCCGAACTCGACGGCGGCAAGGACCTCCTCGGCGCCGCCCCACTCCCCTCCGTCCTCGTCGAAACACCGCGCGACAAACTGGTCAGGCGCGGCGAACTCGCCCCGGCGCCGGCCGGGCGGGTTGATGACTATCGGGTTCCTGCGGTAACCGCGGCCACGCGTTAGCGATAAGCATTGGCTCCTGTGCTATTGACCGTTCAGGTTTGAGCCACGTCTGCTCTGAGAGAGGGACAATTTGCAATGAGGGGTGTGGGGCGACGCGTGGAGCCCCTCCCCCTTGTGGGGAGGGGTTGGGGAGGGGTCTTCGCTTCGCATAAAACCCCGCCCGCCTGCCGGCCACCCTCCCCACAAGGGGGAGGGTTAAGAATGCCGCGCCGCCTCGCATCCTTCAGAACGATAACCTCTGAGAACGGATAGTCCCGCCGCTTATCGCGGCAGCACCGAGCTTCCCATCAGGGCCTCGTCGATCGCGCGTGCCGCCTGACGGCCTTCGCGGATCGCCCAGACGACCAGCGACTGGCCGCGGCGCACGTCGCCGGCGGTCCAGAGCTTGTCGACCGAGGTCCTGTAGTCCTTGTCGTTGGCGACCACGTTGGTCGAGCCGCGACGATCGACATTCAGCGTCAGCTTGCCGTCGAGTTCGTTCAGAACCCCGTCGGTCAGCGGGCCGGAGAAACCGATGGCGATGAAGGCGAGGTCGGCCTTGATGATGAAATCCGTGCCGGCGATCGGCTTGCGGCGCTCGTCGACTTCGCAGCAGCGTACGCCGATGAGCTGGCCGTCTTCACCGACGAATTCGAGCGTTGCCACCTGGAATTCGCGCACCGCACCTTCGGCCTGGCTGGACGAGGTCCGCATCTTGGTGGCCCAGAACGGCCAGACGGCGAGCTTGTCTTCCTTCTCAGGCGGTTGCGGACGGATGTCGAGCTGGGTCACCTTGACGGCGCCCTGGCGGAAGGCCGTGCCGACGCAGTCGGATGCCGTGTCACCGCCGCCGACGACGACGACATGCTTGGCGCCGGCCAGGATCGGATCGGCCGCCCAGGCGACGCTCTCGATGTTTTCGCGGCCGAGGCGGCGGTTCTGCTGCACGAGGTAAGGCATCGCGTCATAGACGCCATGCAGCTCGACGCCTGGAATGCCAGCCGGGCGCGGGGTTTCCGAACCGCCGCAATAAAGCACGGCGTCATGCTCGGCGATCAGCTTCTCGACCGGGATATCGACGCCGATATTGGCGCCGTAATGGAAGGTCACGCCCTCGCCGGTGATCTGCTCGACGCGGCGGTCGATGAAGTTCTTCTCCATCTTGAAGTCCGGGATGCCGTAGCGCAGCAGGCCGCCGGCCTTGGATTCGCGCTCGTAGACATGCACTTCATGGCCGGCGCGGCCGAGCTGCTGGGCAGCCGCCATGCCGGCGGGGCCTGAACCGATGATCGCAACCTTCTTGCCGGTATGAACGGTTGCGGGCTGCGGCGCGATGAAGCCGAGCTCATAGGCCTTGTCGGCGATCGCCTGTTCGACCGTCTTGATCGCGACCGGGGCATCCTCGAGGTTCAGCGTGCAGGCTTCCTCGCAAGGAGCGGGGCAGACGCGGCCGGTGAATTCCGGGAAGTTGTTAGTGGAATGGAGGTTGCGGATCGCCTCCTCCCACTTGTTGTTGTAGACGAGGTCGTTCCAGTCCGGGATCTGGTTGTGAACCGGACAGCCGGTCGGGCCGTGGCAATAGGGAATGCCACAGTCCATGCAGCGCGCCGCCTGCTTGGTGATTTCCGCATCCGACATCGGGATGGTGAATTCGCGGAAATGGCGGATGCGGTCGGAGGCCGGCTGATACTTGCCCACCTGCCGGTCGATTTCCAGGAAACCCGTTACCTTGCCCATATTCTACCCCTAGTCCGCCGCTACCGCAGCCAGTTTTCAACTTTCAGTCCCGGCACCCGGGAAAACTCTCTCTCGTTGTCCGTCACAAGCACCGTATCCAAGGCCAGTGCATGGGCGGCGATCAGCATGTCCATGTCGCCGATCGGTTGTCCGCTGCGACTGAGACTATCTCTGACCGCAGCGTAGTGAACATCAGCCGGAGCCTCCCAAGGCAGAACCTCGAAGTCGGCCAACACTCCCTCCACCAGTCTCGCCAAGCGCTCCGACCCCTTCTTGGCGATGCCGTATCTGAGCTCGGCAGCCACGATAAGGCTTGTTCTAAGCTCCCCTTGCGCAAGAACGGCTACCCGTCTCCCTGCCTTGCCATCCGGATTGCGGATCAGATCCGAAATCACATTGGTATCCAGCAGGTAGCTCATTCAGGCAGATCCAGATCGACGGAACGAAGAGGAAGATCTTCGATTTCCGGGAATTCCTGCCCCAGTGGCGCGGCTTGCCGAAGCCACTCGATCAGTTCACCCGGCGAACGTTTCTGCCGCGCGGGATGGATGGTGATAATTCCATCCGTTTCCTGGCGAATGACAACCTCGTCTCCGGAAAGATCGAAATCGCTGGGTATCCGCACAGCCCGGCTTCGTCCGTTCATGAATATCTTCGCCTTGCGCTCCTTCGGCATCGGTAACATCGCTATCCCCCATTTTGTGATATGACAATGTCATATCACAAAACAACTCAATCTCCAATCACTCCGCAGCGACCCCCATCCGCATCCGCTCCATTTCCACCAGCGCACGGCGGTATTCGACCGGCATGACCTTGCGGAACTTCGGCCGGTATTCGCTCCAGCGGTCGAGGATTTCCTTGGCGCGGTTGGAGCCCGTGTAGTGCAGGTGGTTGGAGATCAGCTGGTAGAGGCGCTCCTCGTCGTGGCGCGTCATGTCCTCGGAAACGTCGACGCGTCCCTTGTGCATGAGGTCGCCGCCGTGATGGTGCAGCTTTTCCAGCATGTCGTCCTCTTCCGGAACCGGCTCGAGTTCGACCATCGCCATGTTGCAGCGCTTGGCGAAATCGCCGCTCTCGTCGAGCACGTAAGCGACGCCGCCGGACATGCCGGCCGCGAAGTTGCGGCCCGTCTCGCCGAGCACGACGACGATGCCGCCGGTCATGTATTCGCAGCCGTGGTCGCCGACGCCCTCGACGACCGCGATGGCACCGGAGTTACGGACGGCAAAACGCTCGCCGGCAACGCCGCGGAAATAGCATTCGCCGGTGATCGCGCCGTAAAGCACGGTATTGCCGACGATGATCGAGTTCTCCGCGACGATCCTGGAGTTTTCCGGCGGGCGCACGATGATCCGGCCGCCCGACAGGCCCTTGCCGACATAGTCGTTGCCGTCGCCGACCAGATCGAAGGTGATGCCATGCGCCAGGAACGCGCCGAACGACTGTCCGGCCGTGCCGCGCAGCGTCACATGGATCGTGTCGTCCTTGAGCCCCTTGTGACGCCAGCGCTTGGCAAGCGCGCCCGAGAGCATCGCGCCGACGGAACGGTCGACGTTCTTGATCGGCACTTCGAAGACCACCGGCTCCTTGTTCTCGAGGGCTGCCTGCGACTTCTCGATCAGCTTGCGGTCGAGAATGTCGTCGATCGGGTGCTTCTGGCGCTGCGTCCAGTAGGTCGCCTCCTTCGGAGCCTCCACCTTGTGGAAGATCTTCGAGAAATCGAGACCCTTGGACTTCCAGTGGGCGATCATCTCGTCCTTTTCCAGAAGCTCGACCATGCCGATGATCTCGTCGAAGCGGGTGAAGCCGAGCGAAGCCAGGATCTCGCGCACTTCTTCGGCGACGAAGAAGAAGTAGTTGATGACATGCTCCGGCGTGCCCTTGAAGCGCTTGCGCAGGACCGGGTCCTGGGTGGCGACACCGACCGGACAGGTGTTGAGGTGGCACTTGCGCATCATGATGCAGCCGGCGGCGATGACCGGAGCCGTCGCGAAGCCGAACTCGTCGGCACCCAGCAGCGCGCCGATGATGACGTCGCGGCCGGTCTTCAGGCCACCATCGACCTGCAGGGCGATACGCGAACGAAGCCCGTTCAGCACCAGCGTCTGCTGGGTTTCGGCAAGGCCGATTTCCCAAGGGCTGCCCGCATGCTTCAGCGAGGTCAGCGGCGATGCGCCCGTGCCCCCGTCGAAGCCGGCGACCGTGATATGGTCGGCGCGCGCCTTGGCAACACCCGCGGCAACCGTGCCGACGCCCACTTCCGAGACCAGCTTGACGGAAATGTCCGAGGTCGGGTTGACGTTCTTCAGGTCGTAGATCAGCTGCGCCAGGTCTTCGATCGAATAGATGTCATGGTGCGGCGGCGGCGAGATGAGGCCGACGCCCGGCGTCGAATGCCGGGTCTTGGCGACCGTCGCGTCCACCTTGTGGCCGGGCAGCTGGCCGCCTTCGCCGGGCTTGGCACCCTGCGCCACCTTGATCTGCAGCATGTCGGCATTGACCAAGTATTCGGTCGTCACGCCGAAGCGGCCGGACGCGACCTGCTTGATCGCCGAACGTTCCGGGTTCTGGCTGCCGTCCGGCAGCGGCATGTAACGGTCGCTCTCCTCGCCGCCCTCGCCGGTGTTCGACTTGCCGCCGATCCGGTTCATGGCGATGGCGAGCGTCGTATGCGCCTCGCGGGAAATCGAGCCGAAGGACATGGCGCCGGTCGAGAAACGCTTGACGATATCAACCGCCGGCTCCACGTCGTCGATCGAAACCGGCGTGCGGCCGATCTCGCCCGCCGTCTTGATCTTGAACAGGCCGCGGATCGTGTTCATGCGAACCGCGCTTTCGTTCACCATCTCGGCGAATTCGCGGTAGCGGTCCTGGCTGTTGCCGCGCACGGCGTGCTGCAGGGTCGCCACCACATCCGGCGTCCAGGCATGGCTTTCGCCCCGCATGCGGTAGGCATATTCGCCGCCGATATCGAGCGTCGAGGCGAGGACCGGGTCCTTGCCGAAGGCGGCATGGTGCCGGGAAACCGTCTCCTGGGCGATCTCTTCCAGGCCGACGCCCTCGATGTTCGAAGCCGTGCCGAAGAAATACTTCTCGACCAGAGCCGAAGACAGGCCGATCGCGTCAAAAATCTGCGCGCCGCAATAGGACTGGTAGGTCGAGATGCCCATCTTGGACATGACCTTGAGGATACCCTTACCGACCGCCTTGATATAGCGGTAGACGATCTCCGAGGCATCCACTTCCTTCGGGAATTCGCCACGCGCATGCATGTCGGTCAGCGTGTCGAAGGCGAGATAGGGGTTGATGGCTTCTGCACCATAACCGGCAAGACAGCAGAAGTGATGGATCTCGCGCGGCTCGCCGCTTTCGACGACGAGGCCGACCGAGGTGCGCAGGCCCTTGCGGATCAGGTGGTGGTGCACGGCGGCGGTCGCCAGCAGAGCCGGGATGGCGATGCGGTCCGGGCCGATCTGGCGGTCGGAAAGCACGATGATGTTATAACCGCCCTTGACCGCCGCTTCGGCCCGTTCGCAGAGACGGTCGAGCATTTCCGGCATGCCTTCGGCGCCGCGCTCGATGTCATAGGTGAAATCGAGCGTCTTGGTGTCGAACCGGTCTTCCGTATGCCCGATCGAGCGGATCTTCTCGAGATCGCCGTTGGTCAGGATCGGCTGGCGCACTTCCAGGCGCTTGGCGTTCGCCGCACCCTCGTGGTCGAGAATGTTCGGGCGCGGACCGATGAACGACACCAGGCTCATCACCAGCTCCTCGCGGATCGGATCGATCGGCGGGTTGGTGACCTGCGCGAAGTTCTGCTTGAAATAGGTGTAGAGCAGCTTCGACTTTTCCGACATGGCCGAGATCGGCGTGTCGGTGCCCATCGAACCGACGGCTTCCTGGCCCGTCGTCGCCATCGGAGACATCAGGATCTTGGTGTCTTCCGACGTGTAGCCGAAGGCCTGCTGGCGGTCGAGCAGCGACACGTCGCGGCGCAGCGCCCGCGGCTCCACCGGCTTCAGGTCTTCGAGAATGAGCTGGGTCTTGTCCAACCACTTGCCGTAGGGATGCTTGGTCGCGAGTTCGGACTTCAGCTCCTCGTCGGAGATGATCTGGCCCTTTTCCATGTCGATCAGCAGCATCTTGCCGGGCTGCAGACGCCACTTCTTGACGATGCGCTCTTCCGGCACCGGCAGGACGCCCGCTTCGGACGCCATGATGATGCGGTCGTCGTCGGTGACCATGTAGCGGGCCGGACGCAGGCCGTTACGGTCGAGCGTCGCACCGATCTGGCGGCCGTCGGTAAAGGCAACGGCAGCCGGGCCGTCCCACGGCTCCATCAGGGCGGCGTGGTATTCATAGAAAGCCTTGCGCTCGGGCGACATCGACTGGTTGCCGGCCCAGGCTTCCGGGATCAGCATCATCACCGCATGGGCGAGCGAATACCCACCGCGCACGAGGAACTCGAGCGCGTTGTCGAAACAGGCCGTATCCGACTGGCCTTCGTAGGAGATCGGCCAAAGCTTGGAAATGTCTTCGCCGAAGAGAGGCGAAGAGACCGACGCCTGGCGCGCCGCCATCCAGTTGACGTTGCCGCGCAGCGTGTTGATTTCGCCGTTATGGGCGACCATGCGATAGGGATGCGCGAGCTTCCAGGACGGGAAGGTGTTGGTCGAGAAGCGCTGGTGCACCAGCGCCACCGCCGTCTCGAACCGCGGGTCGGCCAGGTCCTTGTAATAGGCACCGACCTGATAGGCGAGGAACATGCCCTTGTAGACGATCGTCGAGGACGACAGCGAGACGGGGTAGAAGCCCATGTCGACGCCGCCGAACGCATCATAGATGCGGTTGGAGATCACCTTGCGGATCAGGAACAGCTTGCGCTCGAAATCGTGGTTGGTCGCAGCGTCGCGACCGGCGCCGATGAAGACCTGGACGTGATGCGGCTCGGTGGCAGCGATGTCAGGCGCCTTGGAAAGCGACGAGTTGTCGACCGGCACGTCGCGGAAACCGAGGAACTGCTGCCCCTCTTCCGCAATGACGTCCTCGATCACCTTCTTGTAATGCTCGATCTCCTCGGTCTTGCGCGGCATGAAGATGTGACCGACGGCATATTCGCCGGCCTTCGGCAGGGTGACGCCCTGCGCCGCCATTTCCTCGCGGAAGAAGCGGTCGGGGATCTGCACCAGAATGCCCGCACCGTCGCCCATCAGCGGGTCGGCGCCGACGGCACCGCGATGCGTCAGGTTTTCGAGGATGAACAGGCCGTCCTTCACGATCTGGTGCGACTTCTTGCCCTTCATGTGGGCGATGAAGCCGACGCCGCAGGCATCGTGTTCGTTGCGCGGGTCGTAGAGGCCCTGGGCCATCGGCAAGCCGCCGGCGACAAATGGAACGCGAGCTGTCGTCTCGGCCGACATCGGGGCTGCGGGCTGGTGAGCCGTGCCTGATATCTCGGAGATGGTCTTCGTCATCGTCATTCCTCCTGTTGGCCGCCTTCGGCAGCGGGCAAAGTGGCTCTCAAATATCTCTTGGGGATGACAGGCCTAAGCTCCATCCCGTGCCTCATGCGATGGCGCCGCTCCGGCGTCAGCTACAGCTTCGCAGCGCAGCATAACGCGGATCAGCGCGAGCGTCAGTGGGAAAGACATGCCCATCGGCGTTTCTTTTCCCGAAATTAGGACAGCACTTCTGTCCTAATTCTCAAAATTTATGACATAGAAGTTAACCCGCGACAAGAGCGGTTGTTAAAAATCCGCGCCATCTGGCGACAGAAGATTACGCCGAATGACGTAGATGTCGAAATTTAATTACAATCGGCGGTCGTTTAAAGCGTGGCGGGTGCTGACCTAACCGTTTTGGCCTCACGGTCCCACCCTCACCGATTGATTACCGGTTCAAAAAGATTAATCTCCGCACGCTTCCGAGACAAAACTTCCAGGGTATTTTTCAGAATGTTTTTCGCTTCCGACAATTGGGCCGGCGCCCATCCCTCCATCAATGAACGCCTCTCAAAGGAGTCGACCCGGTTCGCCGCCGCCTATGGCAACAGCGATCTCGACAAGGCGGTCGAAGCCCGTTTCAACGAAATCTTCGAGCGGGATGTCTCCGTCTATTTCGTCTCCACAGGCACGGCTGCCAATTCGCTGTCGCTCGCCAGCATTGCGCGGGTCGGCGGCGTCACCTTTTCCCATTCGGAAGCGCATGTGATCGAGGACGAATGCGGCGCGCCGGACTTCTTTTCCGGCATGCGCATGGTTCCGGTCGAAGGCGAAGACGGCAAGATGGACCCGGCTAAACTGACGGCCCGCATCGCCGGCTTCCCGCAGGATTCGCTGCATCACGGCCGCGCCGCCGCCGTCACCCTCACCCAGGCGACCGAAACCGGCACCATCTATACGCTCGACGAGATCGACGCGATCACCAGGATCGCCAAGGCGAACGGCCTGCCGGTGCATATGGACGGCGCCCGTTTCGCCAACGCGCTGGTCTCGCTCGACGTCTCGCCCGCCGAAATGACCTGGAAGCGCGGCATCGACATCCTCTCCTTCGGCGGCACCAAGAACGGCTGCTGGTGTGCGGAAGCGATCGTCTTCTTCAATCCGGAACTCGCCAGGGACTTCGCCTTTATCCGCAAGCGCGCCGCCCAGCTCTTCTCGAAGACCCGCTTCATCTCGGCCCAGTTCGATGCGTACTTGCAGGACGGTCTCTGGCTCAACATGGCAAATCACGCCAACAGCATGGCCGACCGCCTGCGCGCCGGCATCGGCTCGCTGAACAGCACCCGGCTTGCCTGGAACACGACCTCCAACGAGGTTTTCGCCGTGTTGAACAAGGCATCGGCAGAGGCCGCCGAAGCCAAGGGCGCCAAATTCTATGGCTGGCCGGTGCCCACCAATATGCCGGAGCCGGTCAGGGACGACGAAACCCTGATCCGCCTCGTCACCTCGTTTGCCACCACCGAAGAGGATATCGACCAGTTCCTGTCGATCTGCTCGGCGGGCTGAACGACGCCGCGTTTCGACCTCCCAATTGGGGCAGCGCTATCGCGTAGGGGACGTAAGGCGGTGCGGCATCCCTAACCCTCCCCCTTGTGGGGAGGGTGGCCGGCAGGCGGGAGGGGTTTTGATGCGGAGCAAAGTCCCCTCCCCAACCCCTCCCCACAAGGGGGAGGGGCTCCACGCCGCCTCGCATCTCCATAGGCGCTTGCCCTGCCCAGCGAGCCAGGCACCTCTCTCGCGACCGTCACGCCTGATGCTGTGGCGCGATCTGCGCCACGATCAGGCTGGACAGCGCTTCCGTGAGCGCGGCATCGGCGCCGCGCCGCGGAACCAGCACGAATTCCACGTCTTCGAGCACCGGCAGCCGATCCCCCGGGATCTCCTTCAGCCCCGTCGGCGCCATGCTGCGCGGCTGCACGAGCACCCCCATGCCGGCCCGCGCCGCCGCCGTCAGCCCGCTCAAACTGCCGCAGGTGCAGACGATCCGCCAGGCCATCTTTTCCCGGTCGAGCGCCTCCTGCGCCACGCGCCTGGTAATGCTCGGCGGCGGAAAGGCGATCAGCGGCAGCACATCGCCGCGCAGCGCCAGATCCGGGTCGCGCGCTAGCCAGACCAGCGGTTCGCGATAAAGCAGCCGGCCGTTCGTCTCGCCGATATGCCGCTTGGCGAGCACCAGGTCGAGATCACCGATATCCTGCATCTGATAAAGCACCGCGGAGAGCGCCACGGTCAGTTCCAGATCGACCAGCGGATAAAGCCGGATGAAATCTTCGAGGATCGAGGTCAGCCGGCTCGCCACCACGTCTTCCGAAACCCCGAGCCGCAGCCGCCCGCGCAACCGGCTTTCGCCGAACAGCGAGGCGACCTTGCCGTTCATGTCCAGCATGCCCCGCGCATAACCGAGCAATGCCTCGCCCTCCGCGGTCAGCTTCACCTGATGCGTATCGCGAAACACCAGCTGCCGTCCGAGCGACTTTTCCAGCCGCTGGATATGCTGGGTGACGGTCGACTGACCGATGCCGAGCCGGGCTGCCGCTTCCGTGAAACTGCCGGTCTGCTGCAGCATGACGAAACTGTTCAGGTGGTGAAGGTTCAGCATGGCTATCCAATATCATGATAACTGTTAGTGTTTGCATTCTGCTTCATGATAAGGGAGGGGTAAATCCTCAAATCCGAGGAATCCGCCCATGAGCCGTTTTCTGCCGGACCGCTTCACGGTCCTTCTCGTCTGCACCGTCATCCTCGCCTCGGTCCTGCCGATCCACGGCGTCTATGCCGACTGGTTCAACGTCGCGACCGATATCGCCATCGGCCTGTTGTTCTTCCTGCATGGCGCGCGCCTGTCGCGCGATGTCGTGGTGGCGGGCATCCTGCATTGGCGCCTGCACCTGACGATCCTGCTGACGACGTTTGCGATCTTCCCGATCCTCGGGCTGATGATCGGCTTCATTCCGGACGACATCCTGGCGCCGCCGCTTTATGCAGGCATCCTCTTCCTCTGCGTACTGCCCTCGACCGTGCAGTCCTCGATCGCCTTCACATCGATTGCCGGCGGCAACGTACCGGCAGCGATCTGCGCCGCATCCGGCTCCAACATCTTCGGCATGTTCCTGACGCCGCTGCTTGCCGGCATCCTGCTCTCGACCACCGGCGACGCCGGCTTTTCCTGGGATGCGCTGGAAAGCATCCTGCTGCAGCTTCTCGCCCCCTTCGTCGTCGGCCAGATCCTGCAGCCCTGGATCGGCAACTGGATCCGCTCCAAGAAGAAGATGCTCGCCCCCGTCGACCGCGGCTCGATCCTGATGGTCGTCTACCTGGCGTTCTCGGAAGCTGTCATGGAAGGCCTGTGGCACACCTTCTCGGCCCTCGATATCGGCGTTGTCATCCTGGTCGACATGGCGCTTCTGGCAGTTGTGCTCTGCATCACCATGTTCGGCAGCCGCGCACTCGGCTTCAACAAGGAAGACGAGATCACCATCACCTTCTGCGGCTCGAAAAAATCGCTCGCAAGCGGCGTGCCGATGGCAAACGCCATCTTCGCCGGCCAGTCCTCCTCGATCGGCGCCATCGTCCTGCCGCTGATGCTCTTCCACCAGATCCAGCTCATGGCCTGCGCCGTTATCGCCCAGAAATATGCCAACCGCCTGAAGGCGAAGAAGGAAGCCGTAACGGCGCCGGTTGCGGCCTGAGGGTCGGCGGCCTTGATCAAGGCTTGCCGATCAACGCACCTGCTTTGGCCCTGATCTGGGAAAGCTCCCGGGCGGAAACCCGGCCCTTGCGCTGCGCATTGCGCGCTTTCCAGTCGAGGCTCTTCACCTGGTCCGCAAGGACCGTGCTGTCTCCATCGTCGCCGATCGCCACTTCGAAAGGATACCCCTTCCGCTTCGTGGTCATCGGGCAGCACAGCATCAAGCCGAAGCGATTGTAACTTTGAGGACTCAATACGACAGCAGGCCGGCGCCCGGCCTGCTCATGTCCCGCCTGCGGAGAAAACTCCAGCCAGACGATATCGCCCGCCTCCGGAACATAGGACGCAGGCGTCATAGGGCTTCCTTGCCGACAGGCGCTCCAAAATCAACTTCCTCATGGAGGTTGTCGGGCGTCATCCCGGCAATGAGCTGGTCGAGATCGAGCTCTGCCTCCCGCACCACCTCGATGATGATCCGGCCGTTTTCCTCCGACACATCCACGACCGTATCGATCTGCAGCTGTGCCGCCTCCATGACGGCAGCGGGAATGCGCACGGAGGCGCTGTTGCCCCATTTCTTGACGGTGACGCGCAAGGGTCGCTCCATGTAGAAACATTGTCGATACAATAGAGACGTAAGCCGCGCCGGTCAATTACTCCGCCACAAAAAGGAAAAACGGCCCTTCCCCCAAGAGGAAGGGCCGCATTGGGCATACTCACATATATCGGCCGGTAACCCGGCAGCGGGTTAGTTGACCTGCTGCGGGGTGACCTGAGCCTCGATCGTCTTCGGAGCGACTGCGTCTGCGGCAATCGCGATGCGACGGGGCTTCATGGCTTCCGGAATGTTCCGGAGAAGGTCGATATGGAGCAGGCCGTTCTTCAGCGAAGCGGACTGCACTTCGACATGATCGGCGAGCTGGAAGCGGCGCTCGAAGGCGCGCTTGGCGATGCCGCGATAGAGATATTCGCTCTGGTCGGCAGCGGTTTCGTCCTCGCTCTTTTCACCCTTCACGGTCAGCACGTTCGCATGAGCTTCGAGGCTCAGTTCCTTTTCGTCGAAACCGGCAACGGCCATGGTGATGCGATAGGTGTTTTCACCAGTCCGCTCGATATTGTAGGGCGGATAGCTGGGGGTCTGATCGGCCGGCCCGCGATTGTCGAGCAGGTTGAAAAGACGGTCGAAACCGACAGTGGAACGATAAAGGGGCGAGAAATCGACGTGACGCATGGAGTCCTCCTTGGGAAGCGACGTTGCGGTTTTCATCTGGGTTTGCGCATCCCTTCATTGGCGATGCGGTCCCGTTCAGCGGACCCTTTGTGGCGCCCGCAGAGTTCAGATGGGGATTGATTTCCGTGGCTTCAAGAGCCCACTTGCCGGCGCGGTTTTGCGCGTGAACCCGACATGAACAGCGCGTTTCGGGCCGGTTCAGGATCGTTTTGATAGAACAGACAGTGGAAGGCAGACTGTCTCTCTCGACCGAAGCTTCATTCGTCCCTTCGCTTCGGTCATCAATTGCCGGAATCGCTTTGGGTATCCCTAGACCCGCGATTCCGGCTTCTTTTTCCTACTGAAGAACCCGTTAGTCCTCGCTCTGCGTCTCCAGGGCTGCCCCCGGCAGATAGAGCAGGATCGGCCTGATTTCGTAGACCGCCGTCGGGTTGGCCCGGCGCAGGTCTCGCGCCGCTGCAATGGCTCCATCGATCGTCGGGAAATCCACCACGTAGAGCCCGAGTAGCTGCTCCTTGGTTTCGGCAAACGGACCGTCGATGACCATGCCCTCGCCCTTGCCCCGCAAGGTCACGGCCTGCTCCGTCGGCCCGAGCCGCGCGGCAGGTCCGAGGGATTTCTGCGCAACCAGGCGGTCATTGATCGCGAGCAGATCGGTCATCAGCGCCCGATCCTCCTCCTCGGTCCAGGATTGGACCACTCCCTCCTGGTGATAGGCAAGGATCGCGTAATACATGGCTTCTCTCCCTTCAAATACCTCGACTGGCGCAATCCACCTCCTCGCACACTCCCATGCTCGGGCGGACCGACGGATATCCGGAAATCTGTAAATGCGTCCGAATACACATGTTTGACCGGCGGCGTGCAAGCCCTCCGATTTCCTCGGCCGCGCTTTTTCCTTGACGTCCCGCCGCCGCTGGCTGACGCTGGCCGGCATGAACGAAGCGGCAGATTCCATCGACGACATTCTCCACCCGACACCGGGCAATCCGGCTCCGGCCAATTACACGGCCGGCTATTTCACCGGCCATCGCGGCACCAGGCTGCGCTACGGCCTGTTTCGCTCCGGGATGTCGCCGGCGATCGGCACCGTCGTGCTCATGCAGGGCCGCAATGAGTGCATCGAGAAATATTTCGAGACGATCCGGGACCTGAACGCCATGGGTCTGTGGGTCGCGACCTTCGACCTTCGCGGCCAGGGCGGCTCGCAGCGGCTGACGAAAAACACGCGCAAGGGCCATGTCCGGCGCTTTTCCGATTACGAGCGGGATCTCGAAATATTCCTCGAACACATCGTGTTGCCGGATGCCCGCCTGCCCTTCTTCCTGGTGGCTCACTCGACCGGCGCCCTGATCGCGCTCTCGGCCGCCCCGCGCCTTTCGAACCGTATCAACCGGATGGCGCTCGCCGCCCCCTATATCGCGCTTTCCGGCCAAGGCGTGCCGGAAGGGCTGATCCGTTCGCTCTCCGGCCTGGCAAGCTGGACCGGCTTCGGCGGCCTCTCGATGGGCGCCGACCGGAGCAATCGCGCCTTCGAAGGCAATCCGCTGAGCTCGGACCCCAAGCGTTTCGCCCGTAACACCGAGATCGCCGCAGCCCATCCGGAGCTGACGATCGGCCCGCCGACGGCCCGCTGGCTGCATGAGACATTCAAGGCGGCGCGGCGCGTGTCGTCGCAGTCGCATCTGACCAGGATCACCATACCGACCCTGATCCTTGCTCCCGTCCTCGACTCCATCGTGCCCTATGCGGCGCAGGAGGAACTGTCGCGCAATTTCCGTGCCGGCCAGCTGATCACCATCAACGGCGCGCGCCACGAGCTGTTTCACGACAGGGACATCTACCGCGCCCAGGGGCTTGCGGCGATCGAAGCATTTATGCCGGGCCAGGATGGCGGTTTCGGGCTTTCCGAGACAGCCGCGTGATCCTTCGACCTGCTCTGTAACCCTACTTGCCGGAAAGCAGCTTCATGGCTTCCGCATGCACGGCCTTGCTGCCCGCTGCAAGAATATTGCCGCCGTTTTCCGGGCGGCCACCGTCCCAGGTGGTGATGATGCCGCCCGCCTGCTCGATGATCGGGATCAGTGCTCCAACGTCGTAGGGCTTCAGGTTGTTCTCGACCACGAGGTCGATATGGCCGGAGGCGAGCAGGACATAGGCGTAGCAATCGCAGCCATAGCGAAACAGTCGCACCTTCTCCTCGACCGAACGGTATTTCGCCAGATCGTCGCCGCCGAAGATATGCGGCGAGGTGGTGAACAGGGTGGCGTCGGCAAGGCTGCCGCAGTCGCGCACCGAAATCTGCTGCAGCTCGCCATCCGGACCGGAATACCAGGCATTCGTGCCGTCGGCGAAATAACGCTCGCCGATGAACGGCTGGTCCATCAGCCCCATCGCGGCACGGCCGTTCGACTGGAAGCCGATCAGCGTGCCCCAGACCGGCAGGCCGGAAATGAAGGCGCGCGTACCGTCGATCGGATCGATCACCCAGACATGCTCGCGGTCGAGGCCGACATTCCCATGCTCCTCGCCGAGAATGCCGTGTTCGGGAAAGCGTGCGGTGATCAGCGCCCGGATCGCCGTCTCAGCAGCGCGGTCGCCCTCGGTCACCGGGTCGAACCCGCCCTGCTCCTTGTTGACCACGGAAAGGCCGGTGCGGAAGCGCGGCAGGGTCTCGGCCTTGGCGGCGGCGGCAAGCGCATCGAAGAAGTCGCGATCGGGAAGCATGGGGAAATCCGCTGTTCGAATGAAGACCTGTTCTAAAACACCCGCCCGAAGCATGGAACCGGATTCGAGCCGAATGCGCAGAAAATCAAAAAATGATCTTTCGCTGCCAAAAATCTCAGCAATCCGCCTAAAAATGGCGCATATTTAAGCAACTAAAAAAGTTGCTTGACATTTGTGCAGCGCACTCGTAGCTTCAATGCACAGTCTTTGACTGTAAATACCCTCCTTGGGTGTTTCCTCCCTAGACTTAGCCGCGCCCACAAGCGCGGTTTTTTTTGCCCGCGATCGAGCGCGCGAGCCTGCCAACCCGCCGGCAAACGATCAAACCTGTGGAAAACCAAACGGACTATTCTGCCGCCAGCGCGCTGTCGCCGGCGAAATCGACGACGAAGTCCGCCATCTGACGCATGAAGGTGGAAAGGGCGGCCGCGACCATCGGGAATTCCGGTCGCCTGGCAAGCGTCATCTCGTCAACGTAAAGCGCGCGGTTGATCTCGATCTGCAGCGCATGCAGGCCGCGCACCGGCCGTCCGTAATGTTCGGTGATGAAGCCGCCCGCATAGGGCTTGTTGCGGACCGCCGAAAATCCCATGCCGTCGAGGAACTGCATCGCCGCCCGTGAAAGCTCGGCAGACGCGCTGGTGCCGTAGCGGTCGCCGATGATGAAGTCGGGCCGCACGTCCGAACCGGACAGCCTGATATTGCCGGGCATCGAATGGCAGTCGATCAGGATGGCGAGCCCGAAGCGTGCATGGGTGCGGGCGATCAGCTTGCGAAGGCAGGCGTGATAAGGCTTGTAGATCGTTTCAATACGCGACAGCGCCTCGTTGACCGGCAGCCGGCGGCGATAGATTTCCATGTTTTCGGCGACGATCCGGGGGATCGTGCCGAGCCCGCCCGCGACCCGCATCGAGCCGATATTGACGAAAGGCGGCAAAGGTCCGTCGAACATGCGCGGATCGAGCTCGTAGGGCTCGCGGTTGACGTCGAGATAGGCGCGGGGGAAATGGGCGAGAAGCAGCGGCGCGCCGAGTTCCGGCGCATCGGCGAAAAGCTCGTCGACATAGTGGTCTGCGGAGCGGCGGATGGAGAGCGAATCGAGGTCGCTCTCGGCGAGAAATTCGGGCGGATAGAAGCTGCCGCTGTGAGGCGAATTGAAGACGAAGGGGATAGTCTGCGTGGCGGGCTCCCTCACTTCGAAGTGTTCAAAATCACCCGCGTTGCAATCCATCCTGCCTTTACCATGTCACGAACTTGTTCTGGAACTCATGTTGCCAGTTGCCCGAGGCGAAGTCCATACTATCTATACCCTACCAAATCCTCTTGCACCCTCATTAAACGGATGTTTACCGCGTGTAGGCAGTGTAAGAGATACCGACAACTCTAAAAATTTGCATTGGATAACGGTCCTGGAGATGATTCAGAAAATCCTTCTCGCCGAAGACGATAACGACATGCGTCGTTTCCTGGTGAAGGCGCTTGAAAAGGCGGGCTACAAGGTTGCGTCCTTCGACAACGGCGCGAGCGCCTATGATCGCCTGCGCGAAGAGCCCTTCTCGCTGCTCCTGACCGACATCGTCATGCCGGAAATGGACGGGATCGAACTCGCCCGCCGGGCGACCGAACTCGACCCGGACCTGAAGGTGATGTTCATCACCGGTTTCGCAGCCGTCGCGCTGAACTCCGATTCCAAGGCCCCGAAGGACGCCAAGGTTCTGTCGAAGCCCTTCCACCTGCGCGATCTGGTGGACGAAGTGAACAAGCTTCTGGCGGCCTGAGGCCCCGAAAGCCCTGATCTGCAAGGCCTTCAAAAAACCTTCGCATTTCATGGCAAAAACCTGTTGACGGCCCGACCAGTCTATGGTCTATGCGCCGCCACGGATGGGCGTGTAGCTCAGCGGGAGAGCACTACGTTGACATCGTAGGGGTCACAGGTTCAATCCCTGTCACGCCCACCATCCAGTTCAAAACGTTGAGAAATCCGCTTCGGCGGATTTCTTCGTTTCTGATCCCTCCCTTAACCTGATCGTTCCAAAACGGCGCACTTTCGCCCGAAAATCTTCACCAGCCTTGCTGGCGATTTGGTCATCTGCGCTTGTTATGGTGTTACGACATCAAGGAGGCGAAGATGGCGCAGTTCAAGAATTCGGAGCATCTCGTCCAGACGAAGGCACCGGCCTTCGAGAAGGATTGGATGCCGGGACAGAAGGTGCCGAATGCCGGCATCTACCGCTGCAAGACCTGCGGCGACGAAATCGTCGTGCACAAGGACGCGGCCATCCCGCAGATCCACCACGAACATTCCGTCCTCGGGCCCGTGATCTGGAAGCTGCTGGTCTTCGCCCAGAAACATCCGTCGCGCCCCTGAGGGCCGCGGTTTCCGCGCGGCAGTTCCTGCTGTTCATCTTTTTTCGCCGAGCGTACCGAATCGGCCGGAACCAGCCTCGTAACACGACATGGAATGTGCCAAATGCGACCCACCGCGTCATTGATGCGGATTTTCCCCAATTTGCCCCGCCCGACCTTCGGCGGGGCTTTTTTGTTTTTGGGGGACTGATTCGCCCGGTTTCTCGCGGTTCACGCCCGGTGATCAGAGAATCGCGTTGCCGGCCACAAACGCGAGCACGACGAAAACCAGGAAGATCACGAGGAAGATGAAGAAGAGGATTTTCGCGATCGAAGCCGTCGCGGCGGAAACGCCGGAAAAGCCGAGGAAACCGGAAATCAGCGAGATGACCAGGAAGATGAGAGCCCATTTCAGCATGGAATTTTTTCCTTCACGTTGATGGTCCGATAACGCGAAGAAATGTTCCAGGGTTCCCGACGACCCCAAGACCTTGCGGTGAGAAGACCGGGCTACCGGAAGAGATGCGCCGTCCCCGCCACGACGATCATCACCCGATCGCCGGGGACCAGCGTCTCGCGGCTCGGGATGTCGAGCCGGAAGGAGAAGCCCTGCGGATCCCCACCGAGCGCGATCCTGACATCCGAGGTAGGGCCGCAGAAATTGATCTCGGCAATCGTCCCGACAGCCCCGTCGCCACCATTCTGAGCCCTGGCCTGCGTGACGGTGATCTGTTCCGGCCGCAGCATGATCTCCGCCTTGCCGCGATAGGCGACGTCATCGACCGGCAGGACCCCGAGCGGGCTCTCAGCCCGCCCGTCGGCAACATCGGCCGGCAGCACGATCGCCTCGCCGAGGAAGGCCGCCGTCGCCGCGTCGACGGGCCTGGAATAGACCTCGCGCGGAGAACCCACCTGCGCGAATTTCCCCGCCCGCATCACGGCCACCTGGTCGGCGAAGGCGAGCGCCTCGCTTTGATCGTGGGTCACCAGCAGCGTGGTGATGCCGGCGGCGTTCAGCACATCGGTCACCGCCTTGCGGGTGGCGGCCCTCAGACCCGTATCCAGCGCCGAGAAGGGCTCGTCGAGCAGCATCAGCCTCGGCTTGCGCGCAAGAGCCCTGGCGAGCGCTACGCGCTGCTGCTGGCCGCCTGAGAGCTGGTCCGGCTTGCGGGCGAGCATGGCCGGATCGAGCCCGACCATGTCCATCAACTGGGCGATGCGGGCATCCTTCACCGAGGCCTCCGCCTCCAGCCCGAAACCGATATTCTGCCGGATCGTCAGATGCGGAAACAGGCAGCCGTCCTGCGCCACGATGCCGATGCCGCGCTTGTGCGCCGGCACCTGGGAGCGAGCGTCGGCAAGCTGCTGGCCGGCGAACACGATGCGGCCCTCATCCGGCGCATCGAAGCCGGCAACCAGGCGCAGAAGCGTGGTCTTGCCGCAGCCGGAAGGCCCGACGATCGCCGTGCGGCTGCCGGCCGTCACCGACAGGTCGATGCCGTCGAGGGCTGCGACGGAGCCATACTGTTTGCGCAGGGAGGTCAGGGTAAGAAACGTCATCGCCCGGCGATCTTTTTCGATTGGTGATGGAGAAGGAAGGTGAGCGGCAGCGAGAAAGCGACCATCAGCACCGCATAAGGCGCAGCACCCGCATAGTCGATCTCGCCGGTCAGCGCCCAGAAGGCCATGGCGAGCGTGCGTGTGCCGTTCGGCGCCAGCATCTGGGTGGCGGTCAGTTCGTTCATGATGCCGAGCGAGGAGAGCGCCACGCCCGCCGCAGCCCCCGGTGCCGCAAGCCGGATCGTCGTCGCAAGCAGCGCATTGCCCGGCGAACGCCCTAGGCTCGCCGCCGCCTGTTCGATCTCGACCGGCACCTGCGCGATGCTGGCGCGCAGGCTCACCAGCGCGCGCGGCAGGAACATCACCACATAGGCAAGCACGATGGTCACGACGCTCTGGTAGAGCGGCAGCATGACCCGCACGGTGATGGTGACGAGCGCCAGCGCCACGACGACGCCCGGCATCGAGCTTGCGAGATAATAGCAGCCTTCGAGGAAGCGGCTGGCGCGGGTCGGCCGGCGCACCGAGAGCCATGCGATCGGCACGGCGGCGGCGGTTGTGACGATCCCGCCGATCAGGCAGATGACAAGCGTCTGCCACAGCGCCAGCCCAACCTCGTCGACCTGCCACACGCCGGCGCCGCCGGCGATCAACCAGCGCCCGAGCGTCAGCACCGGAATGCCGAGCGCAAAGGCGGCGGTCGCAGCCGGCAGCAGGAGAGCGACATATTTCCACCGGCCGAGCCGTGCGATCTTCGGCCGGCGGGCGACTCCGGATCCGAGCCGCGCATAGCGGCTGCGCCCGCGCAGCGAAGCCTCGAGACCAAGCAGCACGAAACAGCAGAGCACCAGCACCAGTGCCAGCATGTAGGCCGCGACACCGTTATAGGTCGACTGGAACTGGTCGAGAATGGCGGTCGTGAACGTGTCGAAGCGGATCATCGCGAACAGACCGTATTCGGCCAGCAGATGCAGGCCGATCAGCAGCGCGCCGCCGCAAAGGGCAAGCCGGAGCTGCGGCAGCACGACGCGCCGGAAGACGGCGAAGGGCGCCAGCCCCAGCGAGGCCGCCTGGTCTTCCAGAGCCGGGTCGAGCAGCCGGAAGGCGGCCGAAAGCGGAAGATAGAGAAACGGAAAGTAGGCGACGACCGAGATCGCCACGCCGGCGGGAAGGCCGTTGAAACCGGGCCACATCCCGATCCAGGCATAGGAATGCACGAAGGCGGGCACGGCAAGCGGCGTGACGCAGAGCCAGGACCAGAACCGCGCGCCCGGCAGGTCGGTGCGTTCCGTCAGCCAGGCGAGCGAAACGCCGAGCACGGCGCAGATCGGAATAGTGAAAATGACGAGCAGGACGGTATTGGCCAACAGCTCGCCGACCCGAGAGCGGAAGATCAGCTGCGAGGCCATGTCCCAACCGGTCACCACCGCTGCCCACAGCACGAAGCCGAGCGGCAGGAGCGCCAGCAAGGCCACCACGACCGCGATCGTCAGCGTCCAGGACGACGCCGCCGTCAGGCGGTGTCGCGGCGCGATGGAGACCCTGGTATCTGTGGTGGAAGTCATTGCCGGTCCGAAAATACGAGACATCGCAGGTACGCCCTGCGATGTCTCCATGCAACTGTTATCGACCGCTTTTAGAGCAGGCCGGCGGCGGTCATCATGTCGGTGACCTTGGCGTTGTTGAGGGTCGAGGGCTCGACCTTCGGGGCTGCCAGGTCTGCGATCGGGGTCAGCATCTTGTTGGAAGCTTCGCCCTTGCCGACGGCGTATTCAAAGGAGGTGCCGTCGCGCAGGATCTTCTGGCCGCCCTTGCCGGTGACCCACTTCAGGAAGGCCTGCGCCTGTTCCTTGTGCTTGGAGGAGGCGAGGACGCCGCCGCCCGAGATCGACACGAAGGCGCCCGGATCCTGGTTCTTGAAATAATGCATGCCGATGTTCTTGGTGTTCTCGCCGGTCTTCGCGACGTCGCCGAAATAGTAGTAGTGGTAGATCAGCGCGCCTTCGAACTGGCCGGCGTTGACCGCTTTCATCGCCGTCGAATTGCCGCGGATCGGCGTCGCGTTTTCCTTCATGCCCTTCAGCCAGGCGGCGGTCGCTTCTTCACCCTTCAGCTGCAGCAGCGCCCCGACGATCGCCTGGAAATCGGCGCCCGACGGAGATGCCGTCCAGCGGCCCTTCCATTCCGGCTTGGCAAGGTCGAGCATCGACTTCGGCAGCTTGTCCTGCGCCAGCTTGGTCTTGTCATAGACAAAAACGGTCGAGCGGGCAGCGATGCCGACCCAGTTGCCGTTGGCCGGATGGAAACCCGGCAGAACCTGGTCGAGGGTCGCCTTGTCGACCGCCGCGAAAAGACCCTTGCCGTCGACCAGCACCATGGCCGGCGAATTTTCGGTCAGGAACACGTCGGCCGGGGAATTGGCGCCCTCCTGGACGATCTGGTTGGCGATTTCGAGGTCGCTGCCCTGGCGGATGGTGACCGCGATGCCGGTCTCTTCCGTGAAGGCCTTCACCCATTCCTTGGTCAGCCCTTCATGCTGGGCGTTATAGATGGTGAGACTGTCGGCCACCTGCGCCGAAGCCGGCGATGACAGGGACAGAACGGAAAAGGCCAGGGCAACGCCCGCAGCCAAGGTGAATGAAGTTCTCAAGGTCGCCTCCGCAAGAGAGTCAGGAATTTGACGAGCCCCCTCATAACCAAAGCAGAGATTTATGGTCAAGTTTATTTGCATGGCAGGCGTAACGAAAGCGTGATTTACGTTTAAAATACAAACGGATACAGACGCGGACGCGAATTGATCGCGGCACCGGCTCTTGGCATGCAAATTGTACTTGGGCGAGAATGACGCTGGCGGCATCGTCGCAATGTTCCGGCCCGCGGGCAAGTTGGCGACTTGCCGCAGACGTGCCAACGCGGATTTCCGCGCAGGCGCACGAATCAGCTATGGCTAATTCGAACACATCGGGAACGGGCATGGCTGTTGCTTATCTGGAAAAGCTGAACGACGCGCAGCGGCGCGCGGTGGAGCACGGCTCCGACGTACCGAACGGCGGCGCGGCCGGCCCGTTGCTGGTCATCGCCGGCGCCGGCTCCGGCAAGACCAACACGCTCGCCCATCGCGTCGCGCACCTGATCGTCTCGGGCGCCGATCCGCGCCGTATCCTGCTGATGACCTTTTCCCGCCGCGCCGCTTCAGAGATGGGCCGCCGCGTCGAGCGCATCTGCGCCCAGGTTCTGGGTGCCAATGCAAGTATCATGACCGACGCGCTCGCCTGGGCCGGCACCTTCCACGGCATCGGCGCCCGGCTGCTGCGCCTCCACGCCGACCAGATCGGCCTCGACCACGACTTCACCATCCACGACCGGGAGGACTCCGCCGACCTGATGAACCTGGTGCGCCACGAACTCGGCTTCTCGAAGACCGAGAACCGGTTTCCGACCAAGGGCACCTGTCTTCAGATCTATTCCCGCGCCGTAAATTCCGAAACGCCGCTCGACGAGGTGCTGAAACTGCATTTCCCCTGGTGCGCCACCTGGGAACAGCAGTTGCGCGAACTGTTCGCCTCCTATGTCGAGGCGAAGCAAGCCCAGAACGTGCTGGATTACGACGACCTCCTGCTCTACTGGGCGCAGATGATGAGCGAACCGGCGATTGCTGAGGATGTCGGCGACCGTTTTGACCATGTCCTCGTCGACGAATACCAGGACACCAACCGCCTGCAATCGTCGATCCTGATGGCGATGAAACCCGGCGGCATCGGGCTCACCGTCGTCGGCGACGACGCCCAGTCGATCTATTCCTTCCGCGCCGCGACGATCCGCAACATCCTCGATTTCCCGAACACGTTCGATCCGCCGGCCAATATCGTCACCCTCGACCGCAACTACCGCTCGACCAAGACGATCCTCGCCGCCGCCAACGGCGTCATCGATCTTGCCCGCGAGCGCTTCACCAAGAACCTCTGGACCGACCGCCAATCCGAGGAGCGCCCCCGCCTCGTCGCCGTCAAGGACGAGACCGAACAGGCCAACTACATCGTCGAAAAAATCCTCGAAAACCGCGAAACCGGCATGACGCTGAAACAGCAGGCCGTGCTGTTCCGCTCCTCGCACCATTCCGGCCCGCTCGAAGTCGAGCTCACCCGCCGCAACATTCCCTTCGTGAAATTCGGCGGCCTGAAGTTCTTGGACAGTGCCCATGTCAAGGACATGCTGGCCGCGCTGCGTTTCGCCCAGAACCCGCGCGACCGTGTCGCCGGCTTCCGGCTGATGCAGTTGATCCCCGGCATCGGCCCGCAGACGGCTGGAAAAATCCTCGACGCCATCGCAGCCGACCCGGAACCGCTCGCGGCGTTGCAGGAAATCCCCGCGCCGCCGCGTTCCGGCGCCGACTGGCCCGCCTTCGTCGACATGCTCGCCGCCGTCCGAAGGGGCGCAGGCTGGCCCTCCGAAATCGGCCTTGCCCGGCAATGGTACGAGCCGCATCTCATCCGCATCCACGAGGATGCCGAAACCCGCAAGGCCGACCTGCTGCAGCTCGAACAGATCGCTTCGGGCTATACGTCGCGCGAACGCTTCCTCACCGAACTGACCCTCGACCCGCCGGATGCGACCAGCGCCGAATCCGGCACGCCTTTGCTCGACGAGGACTATCTCATCCTCTCGACCATCCATTCCTCCAAGGGCCAGGAATGGCGCTCGGTCTTCCTCTTGAACTGCGTCGACGGCTGCATCCCGTCCGACCTCGGCGTCGGCTCGACCGCCGAGATCGAGGAGGAACGCCGCCTCCTCTACGTCGCGATGACGCGCGCGAAAGACCATCTGCACCTGATGACGCCGCAGCGCTTTTTCGTCCACGGCCAGGCGTCGCAGGGCGACCGGCACGTCTACGCCGCCCGCACCCGCTTCATCCCAGCCACCTTGCTGCAATTCTTCGAAACCGCCGCCTGGCCGGTCGTGGCGCCGATGTCCGACGCCGAACGCCAGGCCCGCCACCAGGTCCGCATCGACGTCACCGCCCGCATGCGCGGCATGTGGCGTTAGGCTGCCCCAGAGAGGATCAGTTCCACCGGAACGACGGGTATGGCACTGAACTCGCGTGTCCCCCCGCTGTCGCGTTGACTCTGACTGCACTGGATGGAACAACCCGACCTCGATGTGGCAGTCAGACGATATCGGGAGGGGATGAATGACCAGTCGCAAAATCGTTCTGGTTCAGGGTGCCTGGGGGTCGAGCGCGAGCTGGACGCCGGTCGCCGATCTGCTGCGGGGCATGGGTCACCAGGTCTTCGTGCCGAGCCTCACCGGGCTCGGTGAACGAACCCACCTGTTTTCGGGCGCCATCAATCTCGACACCCATATCGGCGACGTCTGCGGCCTTATCGAAGCGGAAGGCCTGGAAGAATTCGACCTCGTCGGCCATTCCTATGGCGGCATGGTGATCACGGGCGTCGCCGACCGTTTCGCGGCCCGCATCCGTACCCTGACCTATCTCGACGCTTTCCTGCCGGAAAACGGCCAGTCGGCGCTCGATCTGCTCGGTCCGGAAGTGGCGCTTGCCAACCTCGCCATGGCCGGCGAACTCGGCGGCATCGCGGTGCCGCCCCCTGCCCGTCACACGACCCGCGTGCCGGAACATCTGCGCCATTACATGACCAGCCGCTCGCCGCAGCCGTTCGCGACGATGATCCAGAAGATCAAGCTCTCGGGTGACTATCGGAAGATCACGAAAAGGCTTTACGTCTCGGCCAGTATCGACCAGTCGAAAATCTTCTCCGGCATCTACGCCAGGGTCAGCGCAGATCCGTCCTGGGCATCCATGGAAGTGCCGAGCGGCCACATGCTGCAGCTCGAAATGCCGGAACAGGTCGCCCGGATCATCCACGATTTCATCGGCTGACTTTTCGCCCGGTCAGTCCGGCGAAACCGAAAGCGGCGGCGGAAACAACCGCCGCCGCTTTCCGTATCAGTTTACGATCGGCTTGATCGACAACAGGATGTCGACCAGTTCCTTCTGGTGCTTTTCCTCGTCGCCCTTGGTTCCCCAATAGGTGACGACGAGACCCTTGGTCGGCGACGTCTGGATCAGTGCAAGCCCGACGCTCACCGGACCGTTTTCGTCCTTGCCGTCCCAATCGAGCGTGGTCATCTGCATGCCGTTGAACTCCTCGACCGGAGTTTCCTTCAGCGTCTTCGGATCGACGGTGACGCCAACCTCCTTCAGGAAATCGATAGCCTCCGAAACGGTCTTGTCCATCGACTTCAGCTCCGCGACATCGGCGGAAAGATAGACGGCATCGTCACTGGACGTGGCATCGACGCCGGTGTCGGTTTCCTTCGGGTTCCAGCTGTCGGGGATCTTGATGCTGGCGATCGGAGCATCGCTCGGGAACTTGAGTGTTTTCGCCTCAGCCAGCATGGGAGCGGCGAGGACGAGCATGGCAATAAGAAGAGTTTTTTTCATCTGGGAATCCTGAAAGGTTGGGAACCGCAGATGCTTCAACCAGCGGCGAAAACCGTTTAGCACACAGCTCTTTAAGAATAGGTGGAGCAAACGTTCAAAAAGCCGGCAATTCCGCAAGGTTATTCTTGGGGGTTGCAGCCGTCCTCTTCGAACTCCCGCGGGCGAGCCTAGCTCGGGCTGCGCCCGCCGCCGTGCCTCTCCAGAAGCTCGATCTGGATCTGCTGCATTTCTGCCAGCCGCTCCCATTGATGCGCCATCTGGTGGTCGATCTTTTCGTGGAGCTGGCGGATTTCCAGTTCGGCGCGCAGGTTGATCATGTAGTCGTTCTCCGAGCGCATCCGGTCCTTTTCCTCCTGCCGCCGCTGGCTCATCATGATGACCGGCGCCTGCAGCGCCGCCAGGCACGAGAGCACCAGGTTGAGCAGGATGAACGGATAGGGGTCGAACGGGACCGTGAACAGGCCAACGACGTTGACCGCCATCCACACGACCAGCACGCCGAGAAAGCTCAGGATGAAGGTCCAGGAGCCGCCGAAGGAGGCGACCTTGTCGGCCACCTGCTCGCCGAAGGTGGGGTTGCGCTCGAGCAGGCTGGCAGCGCTCTTCTGAACCGTCGAGGCGCCCCTCTCGAAACTGTCGAGCACGCGCCGGTCGAGTTCGGAGAGCTCGCCCCGCTCCTCATCGAGGAGCTTTTCCACGTAGCGGCGGCGGAAACGGGCAAGGTCCTCGTCGCAGATCAGGCTGTTCTCATCGCAGTCCTTCACCTCCTCGACGATCATCTCGGCCAGATGTGGGCGCAGATATCCGGTCCTGTGCATTTTCGAGAGTGGAAAGGTGCGGCCGCAGACGATGCATTGTCCGGTCTTGGCGGACGTCATATGCCTGCCCATGTCATGCCTCTTCCTTCTTCTTCTTCGCATGCGCGTGAAGCGGCGACAGGTGGAAGAGGCGCGGCGAGAATTTGGCCCGGAACTCTTCCGAACGGCCGATATAGATGAGCGTCACGCCGTCGAGACGGCTGAGCACGTTCAGCAGCCGTTCCTGGGTTTCCGGCTCCAGGCCTTCCAGCACGTCGTCCATGATCAGCCAGGCCGGCTTGCGCAGCAACGCGTTGGCGATCGCGAGCGATGCCTCCTCGTCCTTGTCGAGCAGCCGGTCCCAGCGCTCCACGTCGTCCAGCCTGCCCACGAGACGGCCGAGCCCGACCTTTTCGAGGGCTTGCTTCAGCGCCTTGTCATCGGCGCCGGTCAGTCCGGCGGGAGAGATCATCACCTCGCGCAGCGTCGCCGTCGGCAGGTATCCGTCTTGCGGCATCATGATCATGCTGTCCACGGGCGGCAGGCCGATCTCGCCGCGCCCCCAAGGCCAGATGCCTGCCAGCGCCTGAAAGAACAGATGCCGGTCGGCGCCCGGATCGCCGTTGACCATCACCCGTTCGCCCGGCTTGATGGCACAATCGCCTTCCACCACGCGCACCCCGTGTCCCGCCTCGGCCAGATCGGGCTCGCCATAAACGGTAATTCCGCAAAGGCTGATGCCCTCGCCTTGCTGGGCCTCGCGATAGGCGATCACCCCGCCCTTCTTGGCCGGCGTATCCATGAGCAGCAGCGCGTTGCGGAAAGAGGAGACGCGGTTCAGCGTCGCGCGCCAGTCGGCGATGACGCTGAAGTTGACGACATACCAGCGGAGCGCCTGGTTGACCTGGTTGAAGGCGCCGACAGCCATCATCAGCCCGCCGAAGGAAAGCTCGCCCGAAAAATACATCGGCGAGGCGATGATGATCGGCGCCACCAGCGCCAGCCAGCCGAACCCGGCCGACACCCAGGTGAGATTGGCGAGCGCCCAGGCAAGCTTGCGCAGCATGCCCAGCACCCCGTCGATCGCGAAATGCACACGGGTGAGTTCGTTCGCCTCGCCGCGCGCCAGCGCGATCGGCTTCAGGTTCTCGTTGGCGCGCACCAGGGCTGAGCGCAGGTCCGCTTCGCGCGCATAACGCTCGGCATTGAGCCGCGGCAGCAGGTTGCCGACCACGTTGCTCAGCACCGAACCCAGCAGCGCATAGAGGATCGTCGTCCAAACCATGTAGCCGGGGATCGAAATGGTGCGGCCGCCGAAATGGAAGACGAAATCCGACGATATCGCCCAGAGGACACCGATGAAGCTCGCGAGCAGTATGGTGGAGTTGACGAGCCCGATCGCCAGCGCCGTGGTGTTTTCCGCCAGGATGCGGGTATCCTCGTGAAGCCGCTGGTCGGGATTGTTGGCGATCGCGCCGGCCCCGGCGAGCTTCAGCGCCCGGCCGGGCTTCAGCCAGACGTCGGCGAGATCGCGCGCCAACCCCTCGCGCATCCGCATCGCGGTGATCTGATTGAGCCATTGCTGGACAACGTTGAGCAGGGTCAGCGAAAAGGCGATGACGCCAAAGACGACGAGCTGGTTTAGGAATTCCGGCATGTCGCGCCGTTCCAGCGCATCATAGAACGGCCCGTTCCACTCGTTCAATCGGTATGTCGCATAGGTGGTTGCGAAGATGACCAGGAGCAGCGCCACGATCAGCACCAGAACGCGATTGCGCACCGGCGCATTCCAGAATGCTCTGCCCATCATGCGGAGCTGACCACCCAGGGAAAGTTCGAAGGCCGGCACTACACCTTCGGAATTCTGCGACATCTACTGCGACTCCTGCAAACACCCTCGTCACCCCTAACTTAGCATGCGTTTGCGGCTTGCGCAGCTTCGAGGGGATCGGCTCCCCCTATATGATGACGCAATCGCAATTCCTCACCCTACCCCACCAAAATTGAGCAGCTCGTCGCCGCGGAGCCCGCAGCAGGGATGATCCGGGGAGTGCGCGGCATTCCCTACCCCGTTGATACGGCGGGACAATCGCATCCGGGATGTAAAGTGGTGGTGGCATCCCCAACCCTCCTCCACAAGAGGGAGGGGCTCCACGGATCGCCCCCCGCCAGCCCCAACGCGTCCCAAAACCGCTTGCAATTTTTGCAACAGAATGTTAATGACCGACCAGTCAGTCATAAATGGAGATGCCGGTGGCCGGGAGGAAAAGAGAAAAGCGCGATCCGCAGCAACGCCGGGCCGAAATCCTGGCCGCCGCCTTCGCCTGCTTTTCCGAGCGCGGTTTTGCCGCCACCCGCATGGAGGATGTCGCGGCCCGCGCCGGCATCGCCAAGGGCACGGTCTACCTGCATTTCCCCGACAAGGAGGCGCTGTTCATCGAACTCGTCTCCGGCATCGCCTCGCCGATCCTCGGTCAGATCGACGGGCTGGCGGCCAACGAGGCGATCCCGCCGCGTTTCGCCGTGTCGATGTTCTACACGCTCTTCAAGCGCGAGGTGCTGGAGACCGAGCGCCGCCACCTGCTGCGCCTCATTCTCGCGGAAGGCCCGATGTTTCCGGCGGTCACCGAATTCTATCACCGGGAGATCATTTCCAAGGGTCTTGGCGTGCTGCGCATCCTACTGACGCGGGCGGCCGCCCGCGGCGAACTGCGCAATCCGGCGCTCGCCGAGATGCCGCAGATCGTCATGTCGCCGGCGCTGCTGTCGATCATCTGGACGACGCTTTTCGAAGCCTACGAACATCTCGACGCGCAAAAGCTGTTCGACACCTTCCTCGATACCCTGTTCGTGCCGGAGGGAGCCGCGAGATGAAGCGTGTCCTCGCAATCCTTATCCTCGCAGGTGCGGCCCTCGCCGCCTTGCCGTTTCTGCTCGCCGACAGGCCGCCGCGCCCTTATCAGGGCTGGGTCGAGGCCGATACGCTGTTCATCGGCACTGAGACCACCGGCCGCCTGACGAAACTCGACGTCGCCGAAGGCCAGGCCATCGAGGCGGGAACGCCACTCTTCAAGCTCGACTCCTCCAGCGAAGAAGCCGCCGTCGCAGCAGCCCGCGCCGCGCTTGCCCAATCCCAGGCCGCGCTGGACCTTGCGCAAGCCGCCCAGAAGCGCCCGGAGGAGATCGACGTGCTGCGCGCCTCCGAACGGGAAGCCACCGCCCGGCTGGACCTTGCCGAACAGGATCTCGACCGCACCCGCGTGCTGGTCGAGCGCGGCACGTCCACCCGCGCCAATCTCGACACCGCGACCGCGACAGAGGCCGCCAACCGCGCCGCCCTCGACAACGTCCGCAGCCAGATCATCCTCGCCGCCCTCCCCGCCCGCGACGAGACCCTGCGCCAGGCGCGCGAAACCGTCGCCGCCGCCAGGGCCGAACTCGCATCGGCCGAGGCAGCGCTTGCCCGCCGCTCGGTTTCGGCACCGGCCACAGGCAGCATCGAGACGCTCTATTACCGCAGCGGCGAAGTCGTGCCCGCCGGCCGGCCGATCGTCGCACTCCTGCCGCCGGAAAACGTCCGAATCCGCTTCTTCGTCCCGGAAACCGAAATCGCCCGCCTGTCGCTCGGCCAGCCGATCCGCGTCACCTGCGACGCCTGCCGGCCGACCGACGCGAAGGTCAGTTTCATATCCAAGACCGCCGAATACACCCCGCCGGAAATCTACAGCCTCGAGGAGCGCGCAAAACTCGTCTATCGCATCGAGGCGATCCCGTCGGATCCGAAGGCGCTGCGCCCCGGCCAGCCGGTCGACGTCCTGCCCGGACCACGCCCATGACCGCCGCCACAGAAACCTACGAAGTCGACGCCCCCGAAACGGTGATCGACGTCCACCACCTCACCAAGAGTTTTGGCGGCCGTAAGGTAGTCGACGATGTCTCCATGTCGGTGAAGAAGGGCCGCATCCACGGCTTTCTCGGCCCCAACGGCTCCGGCAAAACGACCACGATCCGCATGCTCTGCGGCCTCTTGACGCCCGACAGCGGCGACGGCACCTGCCTCGGCTTCGACATCCTGACCGAAAGCGACCGCATCCGCCGCCGGGTCGGCTACATGACCCAGAAATTCTCGCTCTACCAGGACCTGTCGATCCGCGAGAACCTCGAATTCGTCGCCCGCGTCTACGGCCTGCCCGATCCGCGCGGTAAGGCGAGCGCGGCAATCGAACGGCTCGGCCTCAAGGGCCGCGAGAAACAACTGGCCGGCGAACTTTCCGGCGGCTGGAAGCAGCGCCTCGCGCTCGGCGCCTGCATCCTGCCCGAACCGGCGCTTCTCCTTCTCGACGAACCGACCGCCGGCGTCGACCCGAAGGCCCGTCGCGATTTCTGGAACGAGATCCACGCGCTTGCCGCCGACGGCCTCTCGGTTCTCGTCTCCACCCATTACATGGACGAGGCCGAGCGCTGCCACGAGATCGCCTATATCGCCTATGGAAAGCTGCTCGCCGAAGGCACGGTGGACGAGGTGATCGCCGGTACAGGCCTCGTCACCTTCACGGTCTCCGGCCCGGATGTGCATCATCTCCAGGGCGAACTCGAAAACCGGCCCGGCATCGACATGATCGCCCCCTTCGGCACCAGCCTGCACGTCGCCGGCCGCGATGCCGCGGCCCTGGAACAGGCCATCGCCCCCTATCGCGATCGGCCGGGCCTCAAATGGGAAAAGGGCGAACCGACGCTCGAAGACGCCTTCATCGACCTGATGCGCCGCTCGGAGGACAATTTCAAATGACCCCGGCACCAGGCAGCGCAAACGGCAACGGCGGTTCCTTCGGCCGCTTCTGGGCGATGACGGTCAAGGAATTCATCCAGATGACCCGCGACCGCATCACGCTCGCGACTATGGTCATGCTGCCGATCATGCAGCTCTTCCTGTTCGGCTTTGCGATCAACACCACCCCGCACAACCTGCCGACCGCCGTGCTGATGCGCGAAAACAGCGATGTCGGCCGCTCCATCCTCGCTGCCTTGAAGAACACCGATTTCTTCGAGGTGAAGACCGTTGTCACCCGCGCCGAGGACATGGATGCGCTCCTGCAATCCGGCGAGGCCCTGTTCGTCGTCGAAATTCCCGAAGGTTTCGAACGGTCGCTGCGCCGCGGCGATTCGCCCTCGCTGCTGATCGCGGCCGACGCCACCGATCCGGTCGCCGCCAGCTCGGCGCTCGGCGCGCTCTCCGGCATCATCTCGACCGCGCTCGAAAACGATCGCCAAATCACATTCGCCGAGCCCGTGAAACCCGCCTTCCAGATCGTCCAGCACCGCCGCTACAACCCCGCCGGCTCCTCGACGCTCAACATCGTCCCCGGCCTTCTCGGCACGATCCTGACGATGACGCTGCTGATCTTCACCGCCCTCTCGGTCACCCGCGAGGTGGAGCGCGGCACGATGGAGAACCTGCTCTCCATGCCGATCAAGCCCCTGGAGATCATGCTCGGCAAGATCGCACCCTACGTGCTGATCGGCCTCATCCAGGCGCTCGTCATCATCGGCGTCGGTATCCTCGTCTTCCGCGTACCGGTCCTCGGCGATCCCCTGTCGCTTGCGGCCGCGACCTCTCTCTTCGTCGTCACCAACCTGTCGATCGGCTACACGTTCTCGACGATCGCCGCCAACCAGCTGCAAGCCATGCAGATGGCGATGATGTTCTTCCTGCCGAACATCCTCCTCTCCGGCTTCATGTTCCCCTTCGCCGGCATGCCGAATTGGGCGCAGTGGATCGGCGAAGCCCTGCCGCTGACCCACTATATCCGCATCGTCCGGGCGGTGATGCTGAAGGGCGCCAGCATCGAGACCTTGGCCTATGACACGCTGGCGCTCGCCGGCCTGATGGCCGTCGCCATGCTGATCGCGGTGCGCCGTTTCCGCCGCACGCTGGATTGAGGACCATAAAACCTACGCAATTCGCCGGTGTTGCCGCATCGCGATAAGCTCGGAATACGCCTTGCATTATTTACGTGCAACGCACAAAATCCTGGCAACGATCATCGATCGGCCAGCGTAAAGGCCGGCACGGGGCAGCCAAAGGGGCAGTATGTCGATCAAGGCGAGTATCTACCACCTTACCCATTACATGTACGACAAGCCCGTCCGTCTCGGACCGCAGATCATCCGCCTCAAACCGGCCGCCCATTCGCGCACCAAGGTGCTCAGCCATTCGCTGAAGGTGACGCCGTCCAACCACTTCGTGAACCTGCAGCAGGATCCTTACGGCAACTACCTCGCCCGATTCGTGTTTCCAGACCCGGTCACCGAGTTCAAGATCGAGGTCGATCTCGTCGCCGACATGACCGTCTACAATCCCTTCGACTTCTTCGTCGAAGAGGATGCGATGAAATGGCCGTTCAGCTATCCGCCGGAACTGGTCGAGGACCTGTCGATCTACATGACGCCGGAACCGCCCGAACCGGCGCTGGTCGATTACCTGAAGACCTTCGACATGTCCCCCGGCCAGCCGACGGTCGACATGGTGGTCGGCATCAATGCCCGCCTGCAGCAGGCGATCGGTTATGTCATCCGCATGGAACCCGGCGTGCAGACGCCGGAACAGACGCTGACTTCGGCCTTGGGCTCCTGCCGCGACACGAGCTGGCTGCTGGTCCAGATTCTCCGCCATCTCGGCCTCGCCGCCCGCTTCGTCTCCGGTTACCTGATCCAGCTCACGCCGGACTTAAAGGCGCTTGACGGCCCCTCCGGCACCGAGGTCGATTTCACCGACCTGCACGCATGGTGCGAGGTCTATCTTCCCGGCGCCGGCTGGGTCGGCCTCGACCCGACCTCCGGGCTTCTGACCGGCGAAAGCCATATCCCGCTGGCCGCCACGCCCCATTTCCGCAACGCCGCCCCGATATCGGGCGGTTATTTCGGCGAGGCGCAGACCTCCTTCGCCTTCGACATGAAGGTCAATCGCGTCGCCGAACACCCGCGCATCACCAAGCCGTTTTCGGACGAATCCTGGGAGGCGCTCGACAAGCTCGGCGACCAGGTCGACCGCATACTGCAGGCACAGGACGTTCGCCTGACCATGGGCGGCGAACCGACCTTCGTGTCGATCGACGATTTCGAATCCGGCGAATGGAACACCGATGCCGTCGGCCCCACCAAGCGGGAAAAGGCCGACGTCCTGATCCGCAAGCTTCGCGAGCGTTTCGCGCCGGGCGGGTTCCTGCATTACGGCCAGGGCAAGTGGTATCCGGGCGAAAGCCTGCCGCGCTGGACCTTCTCGCTCTACTGGCGCAAGGACGGCCGGCCGATCTGGAGCAATCCGGACCTCGTCGCCGAGGAAGGCCAAAATTACGGCGTCGGCGAGCAGGATTCGGAAAGGCTGCTCACCGGCATCGCCGCCGAACTCGGCATCACCCCCGACATGGTCGTGCCGGCCTATGAGGACCCGGCCGAATGGATCATCAAGGAAGGCTCGCTGCCGGACAATGTCGATCCGTCCAATTCCAAGCTCAAGGACCCGGAAGAGCGCAACCGCATCGCCCGCGTCTTCGAACGCGGCCTGACCAGCCCGAGCGGTTATGTCCTGCCGGTCCAGGCCTGGAACGCGAAGGCGAGCGGCAAGCGCTGGATCAGCGAGAAATGGCGCACCCGCCGCGGCCGCATCTTCCTGGTGCCCGGCGACAGCCCGGTCGGTTACCGCCTGCCGCTCGGCACCCTGCCTTACGTCCCGCCCTCGCAATTTCCCTATATCCATGAGGCAGACCCCTCCATCCCTCGCAATCCGCTGCCCGACGTGATCGTCCCGGCCGGCCGCGCCATGCCCGAATCCTCCTTCAAGGCCGGAGACGCGGCCAATCCCGGCCGCGTCGAACAAACCCTCGGCGAAATCGGCGGCGCGGTGCGGACCGCAATTTCGGTCGAAGCCCGGGACGGCCGGCTCTGCGTCTTCATGCCGCCGGTTGAAAAGATCGAGGACTATCTCGAACTGATCGCAGCTGCCGAAAACGCCGCGACCGCACTCGGCCTCGCCGTGCATATCGAGGGCTACGCGCCACCCCACGACGAGCGCATCAACGTCATCCGCGTCGCGCCCGATCCCGGCGTCATCGAGGTCAACATCCATCCCGCCGCCAGCTGGAAGGAGACGGTGGCGACCACCACCGCCATCTACGAGGAGGCCCGCCAGAGCCGCCTCGGCGCCGACAAGTTCATGATCGACGGCCGCCACACCGGCACCGGCGGCGGCAACCATGTCGTGGTCGGCGGCGCCAATCCGAACGACAGCCCGTTCCTGCGCCGGCCCGACCTTTTGAAGAGCCTGGTCCTGCACTGGCAGCGCCATCCGTCGCTCTCCTACCTGTTCTCCGGCCTGTTCATCGGCCCGACCTCCCAGGCGCCGCGCATCGACGAGGCTCGCCACGATTCGATGTACGAGCTGGAAATCGCGCTTGCCCAGGTGCCGCCCCCCGGCCAGGGTGCAGCCCCGCTCCCGTGGCTGGTCGACCGCCTGTTCCGCAACCTTCTGACCGACGTCACCGGCAATACCCACCGCTCCGAAATCTGCATCGACAAGCTGTTCTCGCCGGACGGCCCGACCGGGCGGCTCGGGCTCGTCGAGTTCCGCGGCTTCGAGATGCCGCCGAACGCACGCATGTCGCTTGCCCAGCAGCTGCTGGTCCGGGCGCTGATCGCCCGCTTCTGGAAGAACCCGCTTCAGGGCCGGTTCGTGCGCTGGGGAACGGCGCTCGCGGACCGCTTCATGCTGCCGCATTATGTCTGGGCCGATTTCATGGACGTCCTTCAGGACCTTCGCGAAAACGGCTTCGACCTGCGCCCCGAATGGTTCGAGGCACAACTCGAATTCCGTTTCCCCTTCTTTGGCGAGGTCGAATACGAGGGCTCCAAGCTCGAACTGCGCCAGGCGCTCGAACCCTGGCACGTGATGGGCGAGCAGGGTGCCATCGGCGGTACCGTGCGGTACGTCGATTCGTCGGTGGAGCGCCTCCAGGTCCGGCTCGAAACCACCAATCCGTCCCGCTATACCGTCGCCTGCAACGGCCGCGCCGTGCCGCTCAAGGCCACCGGCACATCCGGCGTCTCGGTTGCCGGCGTCCGCTTCAAGGCCTGGCAGCCCTCCGCCGGCCTACACCCGGTCCTGCCGGTTAATACGCCGCTCACGTTCGACATATATGATACATGGTCCGGACGTTCGATCGGCGGCTGCATCTATCACGTTGCCCATCCGGGCGGGCGTAGTTATGACACCTTCCCGGTCAACGGCAACGAGGCGGAAGCACGCCGCCTCGCCCGGTTCGAGCCGTGGGGGCATACGGCAGGCGGCTATACGCTTCTGGCCGAAACGCCATCGCCCGAATTTCCGCTGACGCTCGATCTGCGCCGGCCGCAAGGAGTCTGAAAAAGTCGATGTCCAAGGCACCGGCAACCGAACGCAAGGCAAAAGAGGGGATCGCTGGCGATCCCCTTCTCGGTTATGCCGCATTGCCCGGCGTTGCCGACGAGATGCTCGATGCGAACGGCCAGATCCGGCCGGTCTGGCGCAACCTGATCTCCCATCTCGGCCGCATGACCGAGCACGAGCGCCGCGAGCGTTTCGCCCGCGCCGACCGTTACCTGCGCGACGCGGGCGTCTTCTACCGCACCTACGGCGCCCAGGGCAGCGGCGAGCGCAACTGGCCGATCAGCCACGTGCCGGTTCTCATCGACGGCCGAGAATGGGAGACCGTCTGCAAGGGCCTGACCCAGCGCGCCGATCTTCTGGAAGCGCTGATCGCCGATATCTACGGCGACAACAAGCTGGTGCAGGAGGGTTTCCTGCCGCCGGCGCTGATTGCCGGGAATGCCGAATTCCTCCGCCCGCTGGTGGGCGTCAAACCGGTCGGCGGCCATTACCTGCATTTCTGCTCGTTCGAGATCGGCCGCGGACCGGACGGTAACTGGTGGGTGCTTGCCGACCGCACCCAGGCACCGTCCGGCGCCGGTTTCGCGCTCGAAAACCGCGTCGCCACCACTCGCGCCTTTTCGGACATCTACGCCGAATCGCATGTCCACCGCCTCGCCTCCTTCTTCGGCGCCTTCCGCGATGCGCTGCAATCCCACAAACAGAACCCGGAGGACCGCATCGCGGTCCTGTCGCCGGGCCCGGCCAACGAGACCTATTTCGAACACGCCTATATCGCCCGCTATCTCGGCTTCATGCTCCTCGAGGGCGAGGACCTCACGGTCGTGGGCGACCGCGTCATGGTCCGCACCGTGGCCGGCCTTAAGCCCGTGGGCGTGCTCTGGCGCCGCCTCGACGCGGCCTACGCGGATCCGCTCGAACTCAACCAGCACTCCCATATCGGCACGCCCGGCATGGTCCAGGCGCTGCGTGCCGGCGCGCTTACATTCGTCAATGCGCTCGGCTCCGGCATTCTCGAGACCCGCGCGCTGCTGGCCTTTGCGCCGACCGTCTGTCGGCGGCTGATCGGCGAGGACCTGATCATGCCCTCGATCGCCACCTGGTGGTGCGGGCAGAAAAAGGAACGCGAGCACGTCGCCAAGAACATCGAGCGCATGGTCATCGGACCGGCCTATTCGCGGCTGCCCTTCTTCGACGACAACGGCCAATCGGTTCTCGGCTCGTCGCTGCGCAAGACCGCGCGGGACACGGTCGGCGACTGGCTTGCAACCGAAGGCGCCAAGCTGGTCGGCCAGGAGGTGGTGACGCTTTCGACCACGCCCGCCTATGTCAACGGCAAGCTCACCCCGCGGCCGATGTCGCTGCGCGTCTTTGCCGCCCGCACCGAACACGGCTGGCAGATCATGCCGGGCGGCTTTGCCCGCATCGGCGCCGGCGACGACGTGGCGGCGATCGCCATGCAGTCTGGCGGGGCCGCCGCCGACGTCTGGATCGTCAGCGACAAGCCGGTGACAAGGGCGACGCTCCTGCCGCCCGAGGAAAGTTTCACCCGCAACATGCCCGGCAGCCTGCCGAGCCGCGCGGCGGACAATCTCTACTGGCTCGGCCGGTATATCGAGCGGGCCGAAGGCGCCCTGCGCATTCTGCGCGCCTGGCACCTGCGCTACGCCGAGTCTGCCGACCCGAACGCACCGCTTCTTGCCGATGTCACCCGCTACCTGAAGGGCATCGATGTCGAGATGACCAAGGCGGTGCCGGCATCGCTTCTGCGCAACATCGACAGCGCCATCTATTCGGCGAGCAACATTCGTGACCGTTTCTCGCCGGACGGCTGGCTGGCGCTGACCGACCTTGCCAAGACCGCCCGCCGCTTCCACGAAACCGTGCATGCGGGCGACGACGCCTCGCATGCGATGACCGTGCTCCTGCGCAAGCTCGCTGGTTTTGCCGGTCTGGTGCATGAAAACATGTACCGTTTCACCGGCTGGCGTTTCCTGTCGATCGGCCGCCACCTGGAGCGCGGCATGCACATGACCCGGCTGCTCGGCCACATGTCAGGCCCCGACGCGCCGGATGGCTCGCTCGACATGCTGCTCGAGATCGGCGACAGCGTCATGACCCACCGCCGCCGCTACAACGTCAACACGGCAAGGCTGACGGTCGCCGACCTCCTGGCGCTCGACCCCTTGAACCCGCGCTCGATCCTGTTCCAGCTGAACGAAATCCGCACCGAGGTGGAGCAATTGCCGAACGCCTTCGTCAACGGCCAGATGTCGCCCTTCTACCGCGAGGCGATGCGGCTGCATTCCGGCCTTGCGGTGATGACCCCGGAGGCGATGAACGACGATACCTACCAGAAGATCGAACTGGAGATGGAGAAGCTGTCCGATATCCTCGGCCAGACTTATTTCAGCTGATGCTTTACGATCTCTCTCCTCCACATGGGTTATACCTACGACGTGCCGGCCTCGGGCGCCCGCCACGTGATCCGCCTCCTGCCGCTGTCCCTGCCCGACCGGCAGCGGCTGATCGCCGGCTCGATCACCGTCGGCCCGCAGGCCGACGAGCGGACCACATTCATCGATTTTTTCGGCCAGCAGGCGACGTCCGTGCTGCTGCGTGCGCCGCACGAAACGCTCGACATCCGCATGCAGGCCCGCGTCATGGTGGAAACCACCTCGATGACCGCGGACCTGTCGCCGGAACTGCCGACCCTCGCCGACGAACTGGCGGATTTCTGGTCGGTCGATGCCGCCTCCCCGCATCACCTGACGGGCGCAAGCCCGCGTCTTGCCGAGGAGCCGCTGATCGCCGCCTATGCCCGCGAGATCGTCAAGCCGGGCCAGACGGTGCTTGAGATCGCGCTTGGCATCTGCGCCCGCATCCACAAGGACTTCACCTACGACGCCAAGGCGACCGAGGTCGATACGACGCCCAAGGAGGCCTTCCGGCTGAAGCGCGGCGTGTGCCAGGATTTCACCCATATCATGATCGTGGCGCTGCGCAGCCTCGGCATTCCGGCGGGTTATGTCAGCGGCTTTCTGCGCACCATTCCGCCGCCGGGCAAGGAGCGCCTCGAAGGTGCCGACGCCATGCACGCATGGGTGCGGGTCTGGTGCGGCGAGACGATGGGGTATGTCGAACTCGATCCGACCAACAACATTCCGGCCGGCAGCGACCATATCGTCGTCGGTTACGGCCGCGACTATTCCGACGTCGCCCCGGTCATCGGCATGCTCAAGGGTTACGGAAACCAGAACGCCGTGCAGGCGGTGGACGTCATTCCGGTAAAATCCTGAAATCCCGCTCCGTTTTGGCGCTGATTCCCGGCATTCCGTAAAATTGCACCAAATGGTTTAGGTCTTCCTATACTCGCCAGGAATACACCACGGATGTTCAAATGAATTGAACTCTGGGGGCTAATGATGAAGCACACGCTTTTTGCGCGGCTGGCGAAGGACCGCGGCGGTAATTTCGGTATCATGACGGCTGCACTGCTTCCCGTCCTGTTTGCGGTCGGCGGCGTCGCGGTCGATCTGACGCAGGCGATGGATGAAAAGAGCCAGCTCCAGGCGCTGGCCGACAGCGCCACTCTCGCTGCGGCGTCCGCCATGGCCGCCAAGGGCACCATGACGACGGCGGAAGCCCAGAAGCTCGGCACCGATATGTATGTCGCCCAGAAGATAGAGGAGCTCAAGAAATCCGGCATTTCCGCTGAGCAGCAGGCCGCGGAAGAGGCCAAGCTTCGAGCGAACACCCAGACATTGGTAACCTCCTCGGGCAGTTCCACCACGGCTGCCAGCTACGAGGTCCGCATGAAGTCGAGCTACGACGTGCCGCTCAGCGGCCTGACCTCGCTTCTCGGCTTCCAGACCGTGCGCGTCAGCGTCGAAAGCGTCGCCGCGAGCGGCCGCGAAGGCAATGCCCTCTCGATGTACCTGGCGCTCGATGAATCGGGCTCGATGGCAGAGGACACAACCACCGTAAACGCAACCGCCCCGACGAAGCCCGGTTGGGTCAATGGACCATACGAATGCGGTAACAAGAATAATTCGAAGACTTGCTACGGCTGGCATATGGGAGATGTGCCCAACTACATAACGAAGATGGCGTCGCTTAAGGCCGCCGCTGGTGTCATGTTCGCCGAGCTTGAAAAGGCCGATCCGAACCACGAACTGATCCGTGTCGGCGCCGATTCCTACGACGACCAGACGAAGGCCCAGCAGAGTATCCAGTGGGGTACTTCGCTCGTGGACAGCTATGTCAAGAAGCTGCCGGAACCACCGTCGGGCGGCACCGACGCCAGCGGCGCGCTGACCAATGCACTCAATGCGCTGAAGAATGCCAACGCCACCGAAAAGACCGCCCATAACGGCAAGGGCAACACCAATTTCGATCGTTACATCGTTTTCATGACGGATGGCGAGATGACCGGCAACAGCGGGACCTGGAATTCGACGATCGACACCAAAGTCCGCGACATCTGCCTGAACGCGAAAAGCGACGGCCTGACGGATGCCGCAAAGCTGAAGCTGAAGAACGGGGAGCAGCTCACGGAAGAGGAAATGTCAAAGGGCATCAAGATCTACACGATCGCCTTCATGGCGCCGGACAAGGGCAAGAAGCTGCTGAACTACTGCGCCAGCGGCCCCGGATATTATTACGAGCCGACTGACATGACGAGCCTTGTGAAAACCTTCGGCGAGATCGCCCGCAAGGCTGCCCAGACCGGCACCCGCCTGACCAACTGAACCTGCTTCCAGAACGGTCGCAAGGACGCCTCGCCCTCACCGGCGGGGCGTTTTTCGTTGGCCTTGTCCGAGCGATACACGCAAAGATAAATCGAGCATTGCAACAGTGTCATAACGGTGCATAAACTGTCGCGATACATCTTGCCAGATGGACTGAATCGGACGCCCCTCCTCCCGCTCCCCAGAAAGTTGGCGACATATGAACAACACGTCTTCTCCGGTCGAAATTCCTCAGCCGGCTCCCCGCAGCTCCCGTCCCGAAATCATGGCGGAAGAGATCATCGAGCGCCTGACCTACCGTATCGGTAAGGACGCCAAGGTGGCCAAGCCGCATGACTGGCTGACCGCCACGATCCTGGTGGTGCGCGACCGCATCATCGACACCTGGATGGAATCGACCCGCAAGGTCTATCGGACCGGCGGCAAGCGCGTTTATTACCTGTCGCTCGAATTCCTGATCGGCCGCCTGATGCGCGACGCCGTCAGCAACATGGGCCTGATGCAGGAAATCCGCGACGCGCTTTCCTCGCTCGGTGTGGATATCGACGTGATTGCCGTTCTCGAACCGGACGCCGCGCTCGGCAACGGCGGTCTCGGCCGTCTCGCCGCCTGTTTCATGGAGAGCATGGCGACCGTCGACATCCCGGCCTATGGCTACGGCATCCGCTACGTCCACGGCCTGTTCCGCCAGCAGATGGCCGACGGCTGGCAGGTCGAGCTTCCGGAAAGCTGGCTTGCCCACGGCAACCCCTGGGAATTCGAACGCCGCGAGAGCTCCTACGAAATCGGTTACGGCGGCACGGTCGAAACCGTCGGCGGCTACGACGAGACGCCGCGCTACGTCTGGAAGCCGGCCGAACGCGTCATCGCCATGGCCTACGACACGCCGGCCGTCGGCTGGCGCGGAAAACGCGTCAACACTCTGCGCCTCTGGTCGGCACAGCCGATCGACCCGATCCTGCTTGACGCCTTCAACGCCGGCGACCACATCGGCGCGCTGCGCGAAAGCAACAAGGCGGAAAGCCTGACCCGCGTCCTCTATCCGGCCGATGCCAACCCGGCCGGCCAGGAACTGCGCCTGCGCCAGGAATTCTTCTTCTCCTCGGCCTCGCTCCAGGACATCCTGCGCCGCCACCTGCAGCAGTATCCGGATTTCACCAACCTTCACGAGAAGGTCGCGATCCAGCTCAATGACACCCACCCGGCCGTGTCGATCGCCGAGCTGATGCGCCTGCTGACCGACATCCACGGCATGGATTTCGAGCAGGCCTGGTCGGTCACCCGCCAGACCTTCTCCTACACCAACCACACGCTGCTGCCGGAGGCGCTGGAAACCTGGCCGGTACCGCTGTTCGAGCGCCTCCTGCCGCGTCACATGCAGATCGTCTATGCGATCAATGCCCTGATCCTGATCGAGGCGCGCAAGCAGAAGAGCTTCTCCGACACCCAGATCCGCGCGATCTCGCTGATCGACGAAAGCGGCGACCGTCGCGTCCGCATGGGCAACCTTGCCTTTGTCGGCTCCCATTCGGTCAACGGCGTCTCGGCCCTGCATACGGACCTGATGAAGGTCACGGTCTTCGCCGACCTGCACACCATGTATCCGGCCCGCATCAACAACAAGACCAACGGCATCACCCCGCGCCGCTGGCTGATGCAGTGCAACCAGGGCCTCACCTCGCTGATCCAGGACGCGATCGGCGACGAGTTCCTCGACAATACCGAAGCGCTCAAGGCACTCGACGCGCATGCGGACGACCCGGCCTTCCAGGAGAAGTTCGCCGCCGTGAAGCGGGCCAACAAGGTGCAGCTTGCCAACCTCGTGGGCAGCCGCATGGGCATCCGCATCGACCCGTCGGCAATGTTCGACATCCAGATCAAGCGCATCCACGAATACAAGCGCCAGCTTCTCAACATCATCGAGGCGGTCGCCCTTTACGACCAGATCCGCTCGCATCCCGAAATGGACTGGGTGCCGCGCGTAAAACTGTTCGCCGGCAAGGCGGCGCCGAGCTATCACAACGCCAAGCTGATCATCAAGCTCGCCAATGACGTGGCGCGCGTCATCAACAACGATCCGGCCGTCCGCGGCCTGCTCAAGGTCGTCTTCGTACCGAACTACAACGTCTCGCTCGCCGAGATCATCGTTCCGGCCGCCGATCTTTCCGAGCAGATCTCGACCGGCCGGCATGGAAGCATCCGGCACCGGCAACATGAAGTTCGCGCTGAACGGCGCGATGACCATCGGCACGCTCGACGGTGCGAACGTCGAGATGCGCGATCATGTCGGCGAGGAGAATATCGTCATCTTCGGCATGACCGCCGACGAGGTCGCCAAGGTCCGTTCCGAGACCTACCAGCCTCGCGCGATCATCGAGAAGTCGCGTGAACTGGCCCAGGCGCTCAACGCGATCGCGACCGGCGTCTTTTCGCCCGACGACCGCTCGCGCTTCACCACCCTCACCGACGGCATCTACAATCACGACTGGTTCATGGTCGCCGCCGATTTCGACGCCTATGCGGACGCCCAGCGCCACGTTGACCAAATCTGGTCCGACCCTAAATCCTGGTATTCGAAGACAATTCGCAATACCGCCCGGATGGGATGGTTCTCCTCGGACAGAACTATTCGTCAGTATGCGTCGGAAATCTGGAGAGCCTGATGAAAAAATCGCCGCGCGTCGATGACGGGAGAGCTCCTGGAGAGATTCCGTTATCCGAGATCGAGGCGATTTTGGAAGGCAGGCATACCAATCCCTTCGCCGTCCTCGGGCTCCACAAGCTCGGGGACGGTTTCAGGGTTCGTTGCTTCGTTCCGGGTGCCGAGGCCGTCACCGCCCTTTCGCTTAGTGGCACCGAACTCGGCGAGCTGACGCGCCGCCACGATGCCGGATATTTCGAAGGCCTCGTCAACGCCACCCACCTCCAGCCCATCCGTTACCGCGCCCGCCGCGGCGATGACGAATGGGCGGTCACTGACCCCTATACGTTCGGCCCGGTGCTCGGGCCCATGGACGATTATTTCGTCCGCGAAGGCTCGCATCTGCGCCTGTTCGACAAGATGGGCGCCCATGCGCTGAAACACGAGGGCGTCGAGGGTTTCCACTTCGCCGTCTGGGCGCCGAACGCCAAGCGCGTTTCCGTCGTCGGTGACTTCAACGGCTGGGACGGCCGACGTCACGTCATGCGGCTGCGCCTCGATACCGGCATCTGGGAGATCTTCGCACCCGATATCCGGGCGGGCGCCGCCTACAAGTTCGAGATCGTCGGCAAGGACGGCACCGTCCTGCCGCTGAAGGCCGACCCTTACGCCCGGCGCGCGGAACTGCGCCCCAATACCGCCTCGGTTACCGCGCCGGAACTCTCCCAGACATGGGACGACGCGGCCCACCGGGAATTCTGGGAAAAGGCCGACCACCGCCGCCAGCCGATCTCGATCTACGAAGTGCATGCCGGCTCCTGGCGCAAGAAGCCGGACGGCTCCTTCCTCTCCTGGGACGAGCTTGCCTCGGAACTGATCCCCTATTGCACCGACATGGGCTTCACCCATATCGAGTTTCTGCCGATCACCGAACATCCCTTCGATCCGTCCTGGGGTTACCAGACGACCGGGCTTTTCGCCCCGTCGGCGCGCTTCGGCGAGCCGGAAGGGTTCGCCCGCTTCGTCAACGGCTGCCACAAGGTCGGCATCGGCGTCATCCTCGATTGGGTACCGGCGCATTTCCCGACCGATGCCCACGGCCTGCGTTTCTTCGACGGTACGGCACTTTATGAACATGCCGATCCGCGCCAGGGTTTTCACCCGGACTGGAACACCGCGATCTACAATTTCGGCCGGCTCGAAGTGCTTTCCTACCTCGTCAACAACGCGCTCTACTGGTCGGAGAAATTCCATCTCGACGGGCTGCGGGTCGATGCCGTCGCCTCCATGCTCTATCTCGACTATTCGCGCAAAGAGGGCGAATGGGTGCCCAACGAATATGGCGGGCGCGAGAACCTGGAAGCAGTGCGCTTCCTGCAGAAGATGAACTCGCTTTCCTATAACGCCCATCCGGGCGTGATGACGATCGCCGAGGAATCGACCTCCTGGCCAAAGGTCTCGCATCCCGTCCACGAGGGAGGCCTCGGCTTCGGCTTCAAGTGGAACATGGGCTGGATGCACGACACGCTGAGCTACCTTCAGCGCGAACCGATCCACCGCAAACATCACCACAACGAACTCACTTTCGGTCTGATCTACGCCTATTCCGAAAACTTCGTCCTGCCACTGTCCCACGACGAAGTGGTGCACGGCAAAGGCTCGCTGATCGCCAAGATGGCCGGCGACGACTGGCAGAAATTCGCGAACCTGCGGGCCTATTACGGTTTCATGTGGGGTTATCCCGGCAAGAAACTGCTGTTCATGGGCCAGGAATTCGCCCAGTGGAGCGAATGGAGCGAAGCCCGCTCGCTCGACTGGAACCTGCTCCAGTATCATCCGCACGAGGGCATGCGCCGCTTGGTCCGCGATCTCAATTTCTGTTACCGCTCCAAACCCGCGCTGCATGCCCGCGACTGCGAGGGCGAAGGTTTCCAGTGGCTGATCGCCGACGACGCGGAAAACTCCGTCTATGCGTGGCTGCGCATGTCGCCGGGAGAAAAGCCGGTGGCGGTTATCAGCAATTTTACGCCCGTCTACCGTGAAAATTTCCGCATCCCCTTGCCAATCGAAGGCAGATGGCGGGAAATCCTGAATACCGACGCCGAGATCTACGGCGGCAGCGGCAAAGGCAATGGCGGTCGCGTTCAGGCTGTGAACGCGGGAGGAACCGTTCAGGCCGAAGTCACGCTGCCGCCGCTGGCGACGATCATGCTCGAACTGGAACAAGCATAAGGGACCTTGGGAGGGAAACGATGAACGAAAAGAGAATTCAGCCCCTGTCGCGCGATGCAATGGCCTATGTGCTTGCCGGCGGCCGCGGCAGTCGCCTGAAGGAACTCACCGACCGTCGCGCCAAGCCTGCCGTCTATTTCGGCGGCAAGGCGCGCATCATCGATTTCGCGCTGTCGAACGCGCTGAATTCCGGCATCCGCCGCATCGGGGTGGCGACCCAGTACAAGGCCCATTCGCTGATCCGCCACATGCAGCGCGGCTGGAACTTCTTCCGGCCCGAGCGCAACGAGAGCTTCGACATCCTGCCCGCCTCCCAGCGTGTCTCCGAGACGCAATGGTATGAAGGCACAGCCGACGCCGTCTTCCAGAACATCGACATCATCGAGGCCTACGCGCCCGAATACATGGTCATCCTGGCCGGCGACCACGTCTACAAGATGGACTACGAATACATGCTGCAGCAGCATGTGGACAGCGGCGCGCAGGTTACCGTCGGCTGCCTCGAAGTGCCGCGCATGGAAGCGACCGGCTTCGGCGTCATGCATGTCAACGAGAAGGACGAGATCATCGCCTTCGTCGAGAAGCCCGCCGATCCGCCCGGCATTCCCGGCAATCCGGATTTCGCGCTCGCCTCGATGGGCATCTACGTTTTCCACACCAAGTTCCTGATGGACGTGCTGAAGCGCGACGCGGAAACGCCCGGCTCCAGCCGCGATTTCGGCAAGGACATCATCCCCTATATCGTCGAACACGGGAAAGCCGTCGCCCACCGTTTCGCCGACAGCTGCGTCCGCTCCGATTTCGAACGCGAGCCCTACTGGCGCGACGCCGGCACGGTGGACGCCTACTGGCAGGCCAATATCGACCTGACCGAGATTGTCCCCGGCCTCGATATCTACGACAAGTCCTGGCCGATCTGGACCTATGCGGAAATCACCCCGCCTGCAAAATTCGTCCATGACGACGAAAACCGCCGTGGTTCGGCGACCTCCTCGGTCGTATCCGGCGACTGCATCATCTCCGGCTCGTCGCTCAATCGCAGCCTGCTCTTCACCGGGGTGCGCGCCAATTCCTATTCACGCCTGGAGGGCGCGGTCGTGCTGCCGAATGTCAGGATCGGACGACGCGCGCAGCTTCGTAATGTCGTCATCGATCACGGTGTAACCATTCCCGAAGGCCTGGTGGTCGGCGAAGATCCCGAACTCGATGCGAAGCGTTTCCGCCGCACCGAAACCGGTATCTGCCTGATCACCCAGGCAATGATCGACAAACTGGATCTGTAACGTCTTATGCAAGTGCTTTCGGTCGCGTCCGAAGTCTATCCGCTCGTGAAGACCGGCGGGCTGGCCGATGTGGCCGGCGCGCTGCCGCTCGCCCTCAAAGGCCATGGCGTTTCGGTGAAGACGCTGATGCCCGGTTATCCGGCGGTGATGCGCGTCGTCAAGGACGCCAAGCTCCGCCTGAGTTTCGAAAACCTGCTCGGCGCCAGGGCCGACGTGCTCGAGGTCGAGTATCAGGGCCTCGACCTCCTGATCCTCGATTCCCCGACTTTTTTCGATCGGCCCGGCGGCCCTTACGTCGATGCCGCCTCCAGGGACCATTTCGACAACTGGCGGCGCTTCGCGGCCCTTTCCAAGGCCGGCGCGATGATCGCGCAGGGTGCCATGGCGGGTGGCATTGAAGGCTGGCGGCCGGATATCGTCCACGTCCACGACTGGCAGGCGGCGATGGTGCCGGCCTACATGCGCTATTCGGCCGAGCCCGAAGTGCCGACCCTCATCACCATCCACAACATTGCCTTCCAGGGGCAGTACGGCGCCGATATCTTCCCCTATCTCGAACTGCCGGCGCATGCCTTCGGCATCGAAGGCGTCGAATATTTCGGCGGCGTCGGTTTCCTGAAGGCCGGCCTTCAGACGAGCTGGGCGATCTCGACCGTCAGCCCCTCCTATGCCGAGGAAATCCTCACCCCCGAATTCGGCATGGGGCTGGAAGGCCTGTTGACGATCCGCCAGCGCGATCTCCACGGCATCGTCAACGGCATCGATGCCGACATCTGGGACCCGGCGACCGACCCCGCCGTGCAGGCCCACTACAATGCGACGACGCTGAAGACCCGCGCCGAGAACAAGCGGGCGGTCGCAGAACGCTTCGGTCTCGACCAGGAGGCCGGGCCGCTCTTCTGCGTCATCTCGCGGCTCACCTGGCAGAAGGGCATGGACCTGCTCTCCGAAACGCTCGACGATCTCGTCGCCATGGGCGGCCGGCTTGCCGTCCTCGGCTCCGGCGACCGGGCGCTCGAAAACGCCTTCCATGCCGCCGCCAGACGCCATCCCGGCAAGGTCGCCGTCCTTTCCATCTATGACGAACCGCTCTCCCACCTGATGCAGGCTGGCTGCGATGCGATCGTCATTCCCTCGCGCTTCGAGCCCTGCGGCCTGACCCAACTCTACGGCCTGCGCTACGGCTGCATTCCCGTCGTCGCCCGCACCGGCGGCCTGAACGACACCGTCATCGATGCCAGCCACGCCGCAATCGCCGCCAGGGCGGCCACTGGCGTGTCCTTCGGGCCGGTCACCACCGATAACCTGCGTCGGGCGCTTCGCCGCGCCGTTAGCCTCTACCATCAGCCGAAGGTCTGGACGGGGATGCAGAAGCAGGGCATGAAATCCGATGTATCCTGGGAAAGGAGCGCCGGACTTTATGCCGGCCTCTATGCCAGCCTCATTGCCAAAAAAGGATCATGACCATGATCAAGACCGTTTCGACGACACCCTTTCAGGATCAGAAGCCGGGCACGTCCGGCCTGCGCAAGAAGGTCCCGGTTTTCGCGCAGGCGAACTACGCGGAGAACTTCATCCAGTCGATCTTTGACAGCCTCGAAGGCTTCGAGGGCCAGACGCTGGTGATCGGCGGCGACGGCCGCTACTACAACCGCGAAGTCATCCAGAAGGCGATCAAGATGGCCGCAGCCAGCGGCTTCGGCAAGGTCATGGTCGGCCAGGGCGGCATCCTCTCCACCCCTGCCGCCTCAAACATCATCCGCAAATATCAGGCCTATGGCGGCATCATCCTCTCGGCCAGCCACAATCCCGGCGGCCCGACCGAGGATTTCGGCATCAAGTACAATATCGGCAATGGCGGCCCGGCCCCGGAAAAGATCACCGACGCGATCTTCGCCCGCTCCAAGGTCATCGATACCTATAAGATCGCCGACGTCGCCGATCTCGATCTCGATGCGATCGGGACCTTCGACGTCGCCGGCATGACCGTCGAGGTGATCGATCCGGTCGCCGACTATGCCGAATTGATGGAACAGCTCTTCGATTTCCCGTCGATCCGGGCGCTCATCGCCAGCGGCGTTAATGTCGTCATCGATTCGATGGGCGCCGTCACCGGCCCCTATGCGCGGCAGATTCTCGAAAACCGCCTCGGCGCCCCGGAAGGCTCGGTGCGTAACGCCGTTCCCCTGCCGGATTTCGGCGGCCACCACCCGGACCCCAACCTCGTCCACGCCAAGGAACTCTATGACGATGTGATGAGCCCCGGCGGCCCGCATTTCGGCGCCGCCTCCGACGGCGACGGCGACCGTAACATGATCGTCGGCAAGGGCATGTTCGTCACTCCCTCCGACAGTCTCGCGATCATCGCCGCCAACGCCACCGTCGCCCCGGGTTACGCCCGCGGCATCGCCGGCATCGCCCGCTCCATGCCGACCAGTGCCGCCGCCGACCGCGTCGCCGAAAAGCTCGGCATCGGCATGTACGAGACCCCGACCGGCTGGAAATTCTTCGGCAACCTACTCGACGCCGGCAAGGCGACGGTCTGCGGTGAAGAGAGCTTCGGCACCGGCTCCGACCACGTGCGCGAAAAGGACGGCCTCTGGGCGGTGCTCTTCTGGCTGAACATCATGGCCGCCCGCAACGAAAGCGTCGCCGAGATCGTCAAGTCGCACTGGGCTGAATACGGCCGCAACTACTATTCGCGCCACGACTATGAAGAAGTCGATTCGGAGGCTGCCAACCTCCTGATCACTGCGCTCCGCGACAAGCTGGCGACCCTCCCCGGCCAGACTTTCGGCGCGCTGAAAGTCGCCACTGCCGACGACTTCGCCTATCACGACCCGATCGACGGTTCGGTTTCGAAGAACCAGGGCATCCGCATCCTCTTCGAAGGAGGCTCCCGCGTCGTCTTCCGCCTCTCCGGCACCGGCACCTCGGGCGCCACGATCCGCGTCTATGTCGAACGCTACGAGCCCGATCCGTCGCGCCACACAATCGACACCCAGGAAGCGCTCGCCGACCTTATCGCGGTGGCCGACCAGATCTCCGATCTCCGCAAGAGGACAGGCCGCGACAAGCCGACCGTGATTACCTGATGGCCTAAACGCCAGACTCGGGACACCACGGATGGTTTCACCCCCCTCTGCCCTGCCGGGCATCTCCCCCTCAAGGGGGGAGATCGGATGGAGCAACGCCTCGCCTCCCGTTAGCGTCGCCGGGGTAATAAAGCAGTGCGTCTTGCAGATCTCTCCCCTTGAGGGGGAGATGCCCGGCAGGGCAGAGGGGGGTAACACCATTGGCCAGACCGTCTGACCCGAAACTCGGCGTATCCCTGACAGCAGACGGCGCGGATTTCGCCGTCTGGTCGCACCATGCCGAGCGGATCGAACTCTGCCTCTTCGACGCCGAGGGAAAGAAGGAAACCGCCCGCCACCGGCTGGTGCGCGGCCGTGACGACATTCATCGCATCTCGGTGCCGGCGCTCGGTGCCGGCGCCCGTTACGGCTACCGCGCCTGGGGCGCCTACGATCCCGACAACGGCTCCTGGTTCGATTCGTCGAAACTGCTCGTCGATCCCTATGCCCGCGAGCTCGACCGTCCCTTCCGGCACGATGCCCGGCTCTCGATGTTCGGCGTCGATACCGCCGATCTCGTGCCGAAGACGATCATTACCCGCGATCCGCTCGCCAAGATCGGCCGCCCGATCCTGCCGCCCGGCGGCTTCGTCTACGAGGTCGCGGTAAAACCCTTCACCATGCTCCACCCGGCGATCCCGGAAAAACAGCGCGGCACGGTCGCGGCGCTTGCCCATCCCTCGATCGTCGCGCACCTGAAGAAGATCGGGGTGGATGCGATCGAGCTGATGCCGATCACCGCCTGGATCGACGAACGCCACCTGCCCCCGCTCGGCCTCACCAACGGCTGGGGATACAATCCGATCGCCTTCATGGCGCTCGACCCGCGCCTCTGCCCCGGCGGCATCAGGGAACTGCGCGAGACGGTCGCGACACTGCACCAGGCCGGCATCGGCACCATTCTCGACCTCGTCTTCAACCATACCGGCGAAAGCGACCGGTTTGGCGCGACCCTTTCCATGCGCGGCCTCGACAACCGCGCCTATTATCGCCACGTGCCCGGCGAGCCGGGCCACCTCGTCAACGATACCGGCACCGGCAACACCGTCGCCTGCGACCACCCTTACGTCCGCCGGCTGATCATCGACACGCTCCGGCATTTCGTCGTGCATGCCGGCATAGACGGCTTCCGTTTCGACCTTGCCCCGATCATCGGCCGCACGGAAAGCGGTTTCGATGCCAAGGGCGAGACGCTGAAGGCGATGATATCGGACGAGGCGCTGAAGGACCGTATCCTGATCGCCGAGCCTTGGGATATCGGCCCCGGCGGTTATCAGCTCGGCAATTTCCCGGAACCCTTCCTCGAATGGAACGACCGCTCCCGCGACGACATGCGCCGTTACTGGCGTGGCGACCTTTGGACGACCGGCGCGCTCGCAACGAGGCTTGCAGGCTCCTCCGACATCTTCGAGAAGTCCGGCCGCACGCGCACGGTCAACTTCCTCGCCGCCCATGACGGTTTCACCCTGATGGATCTCGTCTCCAACGAGCATAAGCACAACGAGGCGAACGGCGAAGCCAACCGCGACGGCCACGGCGAGAACTTTTCCTGGAACAACGGCGTCGAAGGCCAGACCGACGATGTCACCATCGTCGAAAACCGCCGGCGCGATGTCGCCGCCCTCATCTCCACCCTGTTTGCCAGCCGCGGCACGGTGATGCTGACCATGGGCGACGAAGCCGGACGCAGCCAGCGCGGCAACAACAATGCCTATTGCCAGGACAATGCCATCACCTGGTTCGATTGGAGCAAGATCGACAAGGCGCTGATCGAACACACCGCCATGCTCGCCGCGCTTCGAAAGCGCTTCGCGGTCTTTTCGGAAACCTCCTTCTTCACCGGCAACGGCGATATCGAATGGCTGTCCGCCTCCGGCAAGCCCATGGAGGTCGGCGACTGGGAAAATCCCGGCAACCCGGTGCTCGGCATGGTGCTGAAGACGCTCGACCGGCAGACCGACAAGGACACCCGCATCGCCATCCTCTTCAACCGCGGCCACGAGCAGGTAAGCTTTGCGCTTCCCGGCTGGGGCTGGAGACATTTCAGCTCCCGGGAGCTGTGGAATCAGGTGCTTCCCGCCCGTTCGGTACGTTTCTGCATCGAAGAATGATGCGCCGCAAAAATCACTCGCCAACCAAGGCAAACCCTGTAAAGTCCGCCAGCCATCAGAGCAATTCCGGGAAGCGCACGAGGCGGTTCTTCGCCCGAAACGGCGTTTAATTCTCGAAGACATCAGTGAGGTCGCATGCGTGAAATTTCGCTAACCGAGGTCGGGGGTCTGGTTGGCACGGAAGTCGGCGTATCGGACTGGCTCACGGTGGATCAGCCGATGATCGACCTCTTCGCCAAGGCCACCCACGACCATCAGTTCATCCATGTCGATCCGGAACGGGCGCTTGCCGAAAGCCCCTTCGGCGGCACCATCGCCCACGGTTTCCTGACGCTGTCGCTGCTGTCCGCCATGAACTTCGACTGCGTGCCGAGAATCCGCGAACAGACGATGGGCATCAATTACGGTTTCGACCGCATCCGCTTCATGTCGCCGGTCAAGAGCGGCAGCCGCATCCGCGGCCATTTCACGCTGGCCGAAACCCGCTTCCGCGGCGCAGGCATGCTGATGACCACCTATGACATCTCGATCGAGATCGAGAACGAGAGGAAACCGGCGCTCACGGCCATCTGGATCACCATCATCCAGTTCGATCCGAAGGACCGTCCCGAAGGAGTGTGAGCGCGATGGCATCCGAAGACGAAATCAGACAAGCGTTCCGGGAACAGGTCGTCGGGGGCCGTATCCTCGCATCGCCTTTTACCACAAGCAAATCCCGCCAGCCCGGCGAGTGATCCGCGCGCCGCCTAAGCCCCCATTTCCATCAGCACGAAACCGATGAGCGGCAGCAGTGCCGCGCCGATCGCGAGGTGGGCGGTGCCGGTCGGCGTCAGGCCGACGGCCGCGCCGGAAATGCCGGCCCCGATCAATCCCGCTATCGGGATAGAGAGGCTCCGGTCGATCCCCGGTACGAAGAAGGCGATCGCCCCCGCAACCGACGCGCAGGCGCCGATCAGCGCACCTTTCCAGATCTCGATTCCGGCAAGTTTTGCGGCAATCGCCCCGCCGATCACCGCCGCAACGACGGCAATTGCCATCAGTGTGAATTGTCCCATGACATCCTCCCCATTCTCATGAGGAGAGTGAGGTTCTGTCAGAGCAAGTCAAGTGAGGCTATTGTCTTAGACGGCCGCGTCCTGTGCGCCTTCCGCCAGAAGGCCGAAGGCATAGTCCGAAAACGACCGCCAGACCTCCATCCGGAAGGCATCGCCACCGGTTCGCAGAAGCACGATTTCCACCTTGCCGAAAACGGTCCGCGAGCAGGCGCCGACCGGAAAGGCCTTCAGCGACAGGTCCTGCGGGCAGCCGGCGTTGATCGCCGCTGCAGCCCCCGGCCCCGACACCAGGAGCGCCGTATTGCGGTGCGAAACATCGGTCGCGGAATGCAGCGCGCCGGAATTCTTCGCGGCCTGCATCAGCCCGCCGTCCCCTTCCGCGATCACCAGCCATTCGTCCGGCCCGAGCCACAGTGCCGAGCGACCATTGCCGGAAGCCGAGGTTTTCGGCCTGACCGGCAGATCGACGCCGAGCGCCGAAGAGAGCGCCGCGACATCCTCGGCCCTGGCGCGCAGCGAAATGCGCTCGGCGGGCGGTGCGGCTTCGAGACGGACGGTCGACGAACCGCCGTGGAAACCGGAAAGAGGCGAAGTGCGGTTTGCCAGATCAGCCCCAGAATCAGCCATGGATGCGGCCTCCATCCTTGTCGAAGAATACCATGTCGGTCACTTCCACTTCGATCGTCCTGTCTTTCAGCGGCACATGCAGCGTCTCGCCGATCCGCGCCCTTCCGCCGGCAACCAGCGCCAGCGCGATCGACCGGCCGCAATTCTCCGACCAGTATGCGGAGGTCACATGGCCGAGCATGGTCATCGGCTTGGCCTGGTTCGGATCGGCGACGATCTGGCCGCCCTCTTCCAACACCACGGCCGGGTCCTTGGTCAGCAACCCGACGAGCTGCTTGCGGTTTTCGCGCACCAGGTCCGGGCGCTTCAGCCCGCGAATGCCGACAAAATCCGGTTTCTTGGAGGACACCGCCCAGCCGAGGCCCGCATCGTGTGGCGTTACCGTACCGTCCGTATCCTGGCCGACGATGATATAGCCCTTTTCGGCACGCAGCACGTGCATGGTTTCGGTGCCGTAGAGGCAGGCGCCCATCGGCTCCGCCCGTTCCCAGATCGCCTTCCACACCGCCGGGCCGTAGTCGGCCGGCACGTTGATTTCGTAACCGAGCTCGCCCGTGAACGACACCCGGAAGAGCCGCGCCGGCACGCCCATCACGCTGCATTCCGCCACGCTCATATGCGGAAACGCCTCGTTGGAAATATCGACGCCCTCGACGAAGGGCTGGATGATCTCCCGCGCCTTCGGCCCCTGCACGGCGATGACTGCCCATTGCTCGGTGGTCGAGGTGAGCCAGACCTTGAGATGCGGGAATTCCGTCTGCAGATAGTCTTCCATGTGATGCAGCACGCGTGGCGCGCCGCCGGTCGTGGTCGTCACATGAAAACGGTCCTCGGCAAGCCGGCCGACGACGCCGTCGTCATAAACGAAACCGTCCTCGCGGGTCATGATCCCGTAGCGGCTCTTGCCGGGCTTCAGCGTATCCCAGGCATTCGTATAGAGGAGGTTGAGGAACTGCGCCGCATCCGGGCCGACCACCTCGATCTTGCCGAGCGTCGAACCGTTGAACACGCCCGCCACTTCGCGCACCGTCCGGCATTCGCGGTTGACGGCCGCCAGCATGTCCTCGCCGCGCCTCGGGTAATACCAGGCGCGTTTCCAGTTGCCGACATCCTCGAATTCGGCGCCTTCAGCCGTTTCGAGTGCGTGCATCGGCGTCTTGCGCGCCGGATCGAAAAGCTCTCCACGCGAATGGCCGACCAGCGTGCCGTAGGTGACCGGCGTATAGGGCGCCCGGAACGTGGTGAGCCCCACCTGCGGGATCGGCCGGTCGAGCATTTCGGCGGCGATGGCGAGGCCGTGCATGTTGGAAAGCTTGCCCTGGTCGGACGCCATGCCGTTGGTGGTGAAGCGCTTGATATGCTCGATCGAATGCATGCCCTCGCGCACTGCAAGACGGATGTCCTTGGCGGTCACGTCGTGCTGGAAATCGACGAAAGCCTTCACCGTCGTGTCCGGCCCCGCGCCTTCCGCCGCACCGATCATGCCGCCGGTCCATTCGAACCGGTTTTCGCCCGCAAGCGCCACCGAACCGCCGCCTGCCGCAATCGCCTCGTCGATCAGTTCGGCCAGATCGTCCGTGCCGTTGCAGGAGCCGACGGAAACGCAGTCCTGTGCATAGATATTCGGCAGGAAACGCTGGTTGACGTCGTCGAACCGCAGTTTTCCGCGCGACTGCGAAAACAGGTGCACCGAAGGCGTCCAGCCGGCCGAAACGATCAGCGCGTCGACCGGGATCTTGCGGGCATCGCCGCCGCCGTTGCGCGCCACGGTCATCGAGGAAATCCGCAGCCGGCCGCCGGTATCGGTCACCGAATGGCCGCTCAGCACGGAGATGCCAAGCGCACGGGCTTCCGCCAGCAGCGCCTCGCCGGGATCGGCACGACAATCGACGATCGCCGCGATCGAGACGCCCGCCCGCTTCAGGTCGAAGGCGGCTTCATAGGCCGAATCATGCGCCGTGTAGACGCCGATCTGTCTACCAACCGCGACGCCGTGATGGTTGAGGAACGTGCGTGCCGCAGAGGCCAGCATGATGCCCGGCCGGTCGTTGTTGGCGAATACCATGTGCCGCTCGATCGAACCGGTCGCCAGCACCACTTTTTTTCGCCCGCACCTGCCACAACCGCTCGCGCGGCAGATCCTTGCCGGGCTTGGCGACATGGTCGGTCACCCGCTCCACGAGGCCGAGGAAACCGTGGTTGTAATAACCGAACACCGTCGTGCGGGTCAGCACCGTCACGTTCGGCATGGCCTTAAGCTTTGCCGCCGTCGCCTGCGCCCAGTCGTAACCGTTCTGTCCGTCGATCGTGGTCGCCGTGTCGTAATGCAGGGCGCCGCCGACTTCCGGCTGTTCGTCGACCAGGAAAACGCTTGCCCCTGTCGCAGCCGCCGAAAGCGCCGCCGTCAGGCCAGCCACGCCGGCGCCGGCGATCAGCACGTCGCAATGGGCGTAGCGGTTGGCATAGTGATCCGGATCCTCTTCCGTCGGCGCGACGCCGAGGCCGGCCGCCCGGCGGATGAAGGGTTCGTAGATCTTCACCCAGGCCTCGCGCGGCCACATGAAGGTCTTGTAGTAGAAACCGGCCGCAAAGAACGGCGAGAACAGATTGTTGACCGCCCCGACATCGAACTTGAGCGACGGCCAGCGGTTCTGCGAGGCGATCTTCGCCCCGTCGAAGACTTCCTGCACGGTGGCCCGCACGTTCGGCTGGCGCCGCGCCGCATCGCGCGACACGTCGATCAGCGCATTCGGCTCTTCCGGACCGGCGGACAGAATGCCGCGCGGCCGATGGTATTTGAACGAGCGGCCGAGCAGGTGCACGCCATGCGCCAGCAGCGCCGAGGCGACGGTATCGCCTTCCAGCGCAGTATAACTCTTGCCGTCGAAGGTGAACCGCGCCGTGCGGGCGGGCGTCAACCGGCCCGCACCCTTGATGCGGAAGGTGCCTGAATTGGAGGAAGCGCTCATCGTGCGTCTCCTTCGGTCGCTTCATAGGTCTCGACGGTCTTTTCCGAGGCCCCGGTTTCGGGGAGCGGCTGCTTCGGCATTCCCGCCTTGTAGGTCGTCAGGAACCGGTCGCTCACCGTGTCGCGCGCCGCGTTGAAGAACCGGCCGCAGCCATGGATATGCCGCCAGCGTTCATAGGTGAGGCCTTTTTCGTTGTTGCGCAGGAAGAAATATTCCGCGAATTCCTCGTCGGAAATCGCCGAGATATTTTCCGGCCGCGCAATATGCGCCTCGCCGGCCCAGCGGAATTCCAGTTCCGAGCGGTCTTCGTCGCAATAGGGGCAATGGATCAGCAGCATGAAAGTCTCCCGGCACATAGGGTCGGTGTAAAAGCCAGCCTCGCGTTCCCTCTTCTCCCCAGCGGGGAGAAGGTGCCCGAAGGGCGGATGAGGGGGCGAGCGACGAAAGGAGCGAGCGTCCGAGCGACAAGCGAAGGACGAGCTTGCCTTGACGCCCCCCTCATCCGGCTGCCGCCACCTTCTCCCCGCTGGGGAGAAGAAGGACCCCATCCTGCGCCCGCAAAAATGTCGAAAGCCGCCAACATCAATGCGCCACCGCGGCGGCAGCCGCCTCGTCGATCAGCCGTCCTGTCCGGAACCGGTCGAGCGTCAGCCCCGCCGCCAGCCGGTGCGGTTCGCCCTTGGCGATCAGATGCGCGAAGAGATTGGCCGAACCAGGCGTAGCCTTGAAGCCGCCGGTTCCCCAGCCGCAATTGACGAACAGTCCCGGCACCGGCGTGATGCCCTGGATCGGCGAGCGGTCCGGCGTGTTGTCGGTGATACCGCCCCACTGGCGCATCATCTTCACCCGACGGAAGATCGGGAAAAGCTCGCAGATGGCGTCGAGCGTATGGGTGATGATCTGCAGACCGCCGGTCTGGGAATAGGAATTGTACTGGTCGGTGCCGGCGCCGATGACGAGTTCGCCCTTGTCCGACTGCGAGATATAGGCATGCACCGTGTTCGACATGACGACGCAGGGGAAGATCGGCTTGAGTGGTTCCGAGACCAGCGCCTGCAGCGGAGTTGAATGGAGCGGCACACGCACGCCGGCCATCTCCATCACCACGGACGAATGCCCGGCGGCCGAAACGCCGATTTTCTTCGCCCCGATGAAGCCCTTGCTCGTCTCGACGCCCAGAACCTCGCCGTTCGGGCCGCGACGGATGCCGGTCACTTCGCAATTCTGGATGATGTGAACGCCGCGATCCGACGCGGCCCGCGCATAACCCCAGGCGACCGCATCGTGGCGGGCAGTGCCGCCGCGCCGCTGCAGGGCGGCGCCGTTGATCGGGTAACGCGCCGTCTTGGCAATATCGAGCGGCGGCACATAGGCCTTGGCCTGCTCCGGCGTCAGCCATTCGTTGTCGATGCCGTAGAGCCGGTTGGCGTTGATATGCCGCTTGAAGCTCTGCATGTCATGGGTGTTGTGCGACAGCATCATCACGCCGCGGGGCGAATACATGACATTGTAGTTGAGATCCTGGCTCAAGCCCTCCCAGAGCTTCAGCGAATGCTCGTAGATGTCCATGCTCTCTTCATAGAGATAGTTGGAACGGATGATCGTCGTGTTGCGGCCGGTATTGCCGCCGCCGAGCCAGCCCTTTTCGATCACCGCGACATTGGTGATGCCGTGCTCCTTGGCCAGGTAATAGGCAGCGCCCAGGCCATGCCCGCCGGCGCCGACGATAATCACGTCGTATGCGCTGCGCGGCTCCGGAGAGGCCCATTGCGCTTCCCAGCCCTTGTGGGCACGCATCGCCTCGCGGGCCACGGCGAAAACCGAATATTTGCGCATCTCGCCTCGAACTCCTCGGATCGTCAGCCCTAATCGCAGGGCCGGCATTTGGGTAGTGCCATACCCATCGCAAATCAATATGCGTCGCAATGGCTCTATTGCGACGCATTCGCCTTCTCTATCGACACCGGCAGGATCGGCTGTCGATTGGACGACATCCGACCGACGTGCCGGACGCTGCGGCGCCTGGCCGAGATATCGCGAAACCTGCCCGGATAACCGTCGGATCGACTGCTTCCGGCTGGGGCCGCATTCGGATCATGGACCACGACAGGCCCCTCCCATTCATGCCACCCCCGCAAAAGGCCGCCGATTTGGCGCAATCAAGCTTAATGCGTCTGGACTTCGCACATCTCTTCTGCTATCTGCCGTCATCAATCGCACGGCTCCAGGCCGAGCGGACGTTATTCTTTCGCCTCGAATCGTACCGATCCAGGCGAGCAACAAACCAAAGGAACGGGATTCACGTGCAGGTACTAGTCCGCGACAACAACGTCGACCAGGCGCTCCGCGCTCTCAAGAAGAAGATGCAGCGCGAAGGCATTTTCCGCGAAATGAAGATGCGCGATTATTACGAGAAGCCGTCGCAGAAGCGGGCCCGTGAAAAGGCAGAGGCTGTTCGTCGCGTTCGCAAGCTGGCTCGCAAGCGCATGCAGCGCGAAGGCCTGATTGCAGCTCCGGCTCGTACGGTTCCAGCACGCCCGGCTCGTTGATCGGCCGTTTTTTGGACGTTTTCATGTGCTTTCAGGGCGGTGGCGACATGGGCGCCGCCGCTCTTTTGATTTGGTCCGAGACTTCCAATGCCTTTGCCCCGACATGAGGAAATGCGCCTGATGGCCGCCAAAAACCCCGTTCTCTATCGTGGAACCGAAATTTCCGGCCTCTTGAACCAGGTTTCTCCCGTCCGTCGCAAAACAGCATTGCCTGCCGCGCTGATCGCCCTTCTGGCGCTCGCCGGCTGCTCGACCACGACCTCGACCGACATGATCACCGTCGATCGCGCCCAGGGGTCCCAAGAGAACATCGCCTCGCTCTCTTCCGTCATCAGTTCCAGCCCGCAGGATCCGGAAGCCTACAATGTCCGTGGTACAGCCTATGGACGCGCCGGCGAGTTTTCGAAGGCGCTGGAGGACTTTAACCGCGCCATCCAGCTCAACCCGCAGTTCTACCAGGCCTATGCCAACCGGGCGCTGGTCTATCGCAACATGGGCAAGCCCGTCGAAGCGGCGAACGACTACAACCGTTCACTGCAGATCAACCCGAACTACGACGTCGCCTATATCGGCCGCGGCAATATCTATCGCCAGGCCGGCCGTAACAACGAAGCCTTCAACGACTTCAACAAGGCGATCCAGCTGGAAACCACCGACGGCCGGGCCTGGCACAACCGCGGCCTGATCTACCAGCAGCGCGGCCAGCACGCCCAGGCGATCGACGATTTCTCGAAAGCCATCTCCCTGTCGGCGAATTCGCCCGAGCCCTATAACGGCCGCGGCATTTCCTATGTCGCCTTGAACGACGACGACAACGCGTTTGCGGACTTCAACCGCGCGATCGAACTCAACGACAAGCTCGCCGAATCCTGGGCGAACCAGGCTCTGGTCTATGAACGCCGCGGCGACAAGGCGCGTGCCTACAAGTCCTATTCGCACGCAATGCGTCTCGACCCCAATTATAAGCCGGCCCAGGACGGCGCGGCCCGCACCCGCGCCAGCACCTGATATCCCCGCCTGCCGGCCGAGCGAAGTTCCGCCCTGCCCTCAGATATAAAGGGCCGCCATCTTGCGCCAGGCGCCGGCCCGGTGCGCGCGGCCGTCCCAGACATGCATGCGATGCCCGACACCCTTTTCGGACAGAACCTGGCTGAGATGCTGGTTGTTGTCGAGGAACGGGTCGGCATTGCCGATCGTCAGCACGATCTCCACCTGCCGCAGCCTTTCGAGCTGCCATCCGCTACTGATGCCTGGCAGGAAATGCGATGGGGTGTGGAAATAGACGGTATCGTCGTAATAGCCGTCCAGCAGATCGCCGAACGCCTCGACCTTCAGCGTCAGGTCGTACCGTCCCGAAAACGCGACAAGCTTGCGGAACAGATGCGGATGGCGAAAGACGAGGCTGGCCGCCTGGAAGGCTCCGAGACTGCAGCCCTGCACGATCGTGCAGTCATGTCCGTTCCGGCTGGCCATGAGGGGCAGAACCTCGTTGAGGATGTAATCCTCGAATGCCGCATGCCTGCGGATCCGCATCGAGGGATGCTGGCGGCCGTCGTAAAACGTCTCCGCGGCCAGTCCGTCGACGCAATAGAGCTGCAGCTGACCGGCGCGGACCTTGTCGGCGAGGCTTCCGACGATGCCGAGCTCTTCATATTCCCAGAAACGCCCCTCGCGGGTCGGGAACATCAGCACCTTGGCGCCGGCGTGGCCGAACACCAGGAGTTCCATGTCTCGATGGAGCCGCTGGCTGTACCAGCGCAGATATTCGCGGTTCATGACACCTTGAAAAACTGTCCGACCCTCTCGCGAAGGGCCGCCTCTTGCAATACGCCACCAGGATAATCGAAATGTCCGGCGTCCAGGATGAAGATTTCATTAAATTTTGATCCCGGAATGGCATTGGCGACGGCGAACTGGCAGGGCGGCGCAACGGCGGGATCGAACAGCGCGACACTCGTCAGCATCGGCACGGATATGCGGCTCGCCGCCACCGCCGAATCATGCAGGCGCAGCGTCTTCAACGCATTGCCGTATTTCGCCTGATAGGCCTGGACGGAGGCGGCGCTGCCGATGCTTTTCAGCTTCAGCCGCAATTCCTGGTGCCCGAAGGTCGGCAGTGACAGATGCCCGCGGTCGATCCTGTTGTCGAAGGGGATGGCAAGGCCGCCGATGCCGCCGCCGAAGCTGATGCCGCTATAGCCGATATGGCCGGACAGCCAGGGATAGAGGGCGATCAGCATGCTCACCGCGACCCACAGGTCGTCGACGCAGCCGCCGATGATGTAACGGTCCGGCTTGTCGATATCGTGCAGCACGTGCCAATAGGAGTCCGGCGAGATCGGCGGACGTGTGCTGCGCGACATGCCGCGAAAGCAGGGAAAGAGGATGGCGGTTTCCTCGACCGGGATTTCGAGATCCGGCGCATCGCGCCCGCCATATCCATGGCCGACGACGAGGCCGCGTCGGATTTCACCTTTTCTCGGCAACAGCAGCCAGCCGCCGATCGGAAACCGGCCGGTCGACATATAGGCGATGTCGAAGACATGCCATTTCGGATGGTCGAGCCCGTTCTTGCGCAGGCCCGGCTCCGGATCGACGGTCATCGCCCGCCGGTACCGGTCCTTCCAGAACGTATCGAAACCCTCCGGCGCCTGAGGCGGCACCACGGCCTGAAGCTGCCTCAGCCCCATGCCATAGGTGGGATCGAAATCGTAAGGGTGACTGGTGGGGATGGTCATGCTCGAAAAATTACCGGCAATTCGCATCATCCCGGTCGAAGACAAAATCGTCAGGAAGCCGGCCACGGAATTTTTCCAATCGCCTCAAAACCTCTTCACGGGAAACCTGGGAGAGAGGCTGCTGCGATTCCCACTGAGAAGGCTCTTCGGCTGCGCGTGTCTGATCGGCAATCTTCACCATTCTGGCCTCCTGCTCCCTTCCAATCTCGCACGAAGCGTCTTCACAAAAAAGCCCGGCACTGCCGGGCTTCAATTCACTGCTCACTATCCGCTAAGCACTCAGTGCTTCATCGCCTTGACGATGTCCTCGGTCATCTTCTTGGCGTCGCCGAGCAGCATCATCGTGCCGTCCTTGTAGAACAGCGTGTTGTCGATGCCGGCATAGCCAGAACCGAGCGAGCGCTTGACGAACAGGCAGGTCTTGGCCTTGTCGACGTCGAGGATCGGCATGCCGTAGATCGGCGAGGTCTTGTCGTCGCGGGCTGCCGGGTTGGTGACGTCGTTGGCGCCGATGACATAGGCGACGTCGGCTTGCGCGAACTCCGCGTTGATGTCTTCGAGTTCGAAGACCTCGTCATAGGGGACGTTGGCTTCGGCGAGCAGCACGTTCATATGGCCCGGCATGCGGCCGGCGACCGGATGGATCGCGTATTTCACCTCGACGCCGTGGCTCTTCAGCGTATCGGCAAGCTCTCTCAGAGCATGCTGCGCCTGGGCGACGGCCATGCCGTAACCCGGCACGATGATCACCTTCTCGGCGTTCTGCATCAGGAAGGCCGCGTCGTCGGCCGAGCCCTGCTTCACCGTCCGCTGCACGCCGTCGTCGCCGGCAGCAGACGCCGTCTCGCCGCCGAAGCCGCCCAGGATGACCGAGATGAAGGAGCGGTTCATGCCCTTGCACATGATGTAGGAGAGGATCGCGCCGGAGGAACCGACCAGCGCGCCGGTGATGATCAGCGCAAGGTTGCCGAGCGTAAACCCGATGCCGGCGGCCGCCCAGCCGGAATAGGAGTTCAGCATCGACACGACGACCGGCATGTCGGCGCCGCCGATCGGCACGATCAGGAGCACGCCGAGCGCCAGCGCCAGCACCACGACCAGCCAGAAGTCGAAATGGCTTTCGGTCTGCACAAGGCCGAAGATGAAGACGACGACCAGCACCAGCAGGCCGATATTGATGAAGTGGCGGTAAGGCAGCATGATCGGCTTGCCGGACATCCGCCCGTCGAGCTTCAGGAAGGCGATGACCGAGCCGGTAAAGGTGATCGCGCCGATCGCAGCGCCAAGCGCCAGTTCGATCAGCGCCTGGCCGTGGATATGGCCGACCGCACCGATGCCGAAGGAATCGGGGGCATAAAGTGCTGCCGCCGCCACCATCACGGCGGCAAAGCCGACCAGCGAATGGAAGCCGGCAACGAGCTGCGGCATCGCCGTCATCGGAATGGTACGGGCGATATAGGCCCCTGCCCCGCCGCCGATGCTGAGCGCCAGCACGATCAGGATGAAGCCGCCGAACGTGGGCGTGGCGAGCAGCAGGGTGGTGACGATGGCGATGCCCATGCCGACCATGCCGTAGACATTGCCCTTGCGGCTGGTCGTCGGGTGGGAAAGACCCCGGAGCGCCATGATGAACAGCACGCCGGAGACGAGGTAAAGGAAAGCTGCGAGGCTCTGCGACATGGTATCCGAACCCTCAGCGATCTTTTTTCTTGTACATGGCAAGCATCCGGCTGGTTACCAGGAAGCCGCCAAAAATGTTCACCGAGACGAGCACCAGCGCGACGAAACCGAAGCCGGTCGCAAACCCGCTCGCCGATACGCCGACCGCAAGCAGCGCGCCGACGACGATGACCGAGGAGATCGCGTTGGTGACAGCCATCAGCGGCGTATGCAGCGCCGGCGTCACCGACCAGACGACGTAATAGCCGACGAAGATAGACAGCACGAAGATCGCCAGCCGGAACACGAAAGGATCGATAGCCCCGCCGGTTGCCGCACTTGCGGCTTCCGGCGCCTGGGCGGCTGCGCTCACCACGGCATTTACGGCCTGGTCGAGCTGCTCCAGCGCCTTTTCCATTGCTTCACTGGCCATCAAAGCGTCTCCTCGGCTGCGGCATCCCCGGTCGTCTCGGCGTCAGGTTTTTTGCGGGCGCGGGTTGGTTTTGCGGCCGCCGGCTCCCCCGCCGGGGTCGCCGTCGGGCCAGCCGTCACGACAACCGGTGCCTCGCCGGCATGCGCAGCCGCAGCCGCGGCGAAATTCGGATGCACGACCTGGCCGCCATTGGTCAGCATGGTCGCCTTGACCAGCTCGTCTTCGGCATTGACGGCAAATTCCTTGGTGCCCTTGTCGACCATGGTCTCGATGAAGGCGAACAGGTTGCGCGCATAAAGCGCCGAGGCGGAGGCGGCGATGCGGCCTGCAACATTGGCGTAACCGATCACGGTGACACCCTCGACATCGGCGACCTTGCCCTTTTCCGAACCTTCGATATTGCCGCCGCGCTCGACCGCGAGATCGACTGCCACGGAACCCGGCTTCATCGACGCCAGCATGGCGCGCGTTACCAGCTTCGGGGCCGGACGGCCGGGAATGAGAGCCGTGGTGATGACGATGTCCTGCTTGGCGATATGCTCGGCGACCAGTGCCGCCTGCTTGGCCTGATAGGCTTCGGACATCGGCTTGGCATAGCCGGCGGCGGTTTCGGCCGCCTTGAATTCCTCGTCCTCGACCGCGATGAACTTGGCGCCGAGCGAGGCGACCTGTTCCTTGGCGGCGGGGCGAACGTCGGTGGCGGATACGACGGCGCCGAGACGCCGGGCCGTGGCGATCGCCTGCAGGCCGGCAACGCCGGCACCCATGACGAACACCTTTGCGGCGGGCACGGTGCCGGCGGCGGTCATCATCATCGGCATGGCGCGGCCATATTCATGGGATGCGTCGATGACGGCGCGATACCCGGCAAGGTTCGCCTGGGACGACAGCACGTCCATCGACTGGGCGCGGGTGATGCGCGGCATCAGTTCCATGGCAAAGGTGGTGAGCCCGGCTTTCGCCATGTCAGCAAGCGCCGCCTCGTTGCCATACGGGTCCATGACCGCAAACACGACCGCGCCCGGCTTATAGGACGCCATCTCCGCCGCAGTCGGGCGGTTGACCTTCAGGATGATATCCGCCGAACCGACCTCGCCGGGACCGGCAATGCGGGCGCCCGTGGCTTCGAAATCCGCATCGGGAACACCGGAGGAAAGGCCCGCTCCGCTCTCAACCAGAATCGACAAGCCAAGTCCGGAAAGCCGCTTGACGCTCTCGGGCGAAGCGGACACGCGCGGTTCGTCGGAACCTTCGCGGCATACAAATACGATCTTCGGCAAAGACTGTCTCCTCCCAGTCGATATCGCAAGGCGGGCGAAATATTTCGCCCTGCCTCAAAGCCGGTGGCCGGGCTGGCCGAGCCGGATCAACGCAGCAGGAAAACGCCGGCGATATTGAGAATGATGAACACGAGAAGGCTGCCGATGAAGCCTGCACCGCCGAAGAAACCGGCAGCCATGGCGATCATCAGGATGACGATGACCATCGTGCCCCATTTCGCACCCGCGAGGAAGGCGTTGTAGGTCCGGTCATGTTCCGCGTAATCCATGGGAGCACCCGTTTCCACCGGCCCGCTATGGTGATTGTCCATCAGTCCCGTCTCCTTCATCAGCCGCATGCGGTCCGCTTGATCGAAGCGTGGGCGCGCGCGGGGAAAACCCTTGTCGACATCCGGAATCATGCCTCGTTCGGCACGATGGAGGTCACTTCAGGCCTTACACAAAGCCATGGGAAAGCGCAATGCCGCCACAATGGCTTCCGGTACGCCCAAGCTTCGGCGCTTCAGCTCAGATAGGACATTTCGGGGGAGTTCGGCCGGCCGGCGATGCGGGCCGTCGGCAGGATGGTGAGCGGCGCAGTGTCGAAATTCGAGGAGCGCGCAAACAGCAGGCGGCGTTCATAGGCTTCCGACTGGAAGGCCGGGAAGCGCTTCATCATCTTCGAGCGCAATTCGCGGGTCTGCGAGGCGAGCAGCATCAGATCGAAATCGTAGAGCGGGATCCGTCTGGGCGGCACGAGCGGCTGGGCATAGAAGAAGCGGCGGTAAAATGCCGCATGCGCCGGACGGATCGGCTGCAGCACCCGGTCCGCATCGAAATAAATCGCCGCGACCGGTGTCAGGCGCACGGTCAGATAAGGCATGGCCGAAAGTTCGCTGGCATATTCCGGGGCGATCGCAAAACGCGCTGAATCGATCAACGTCATTCCGGCATCCAGAAGGCCGTTCACTGCCTCGGGGAAAATGCTGATCGACTGGCAGACCCGGTGTTCCGGCGTGACGTGGTGGAGGCGGATCGTGCTGACCAGTTCCTCGTCGTAATAGACGCCGAAGACATGCGCATTTTTGTCGAAGTCGATCTCGTCGATAAGCTTGGTCGCCGCGACCGGCAGCACGTTGTGGGTCTTGTAGGCCTTGTATCGCAGCCTGGCGATATCCTCGAAATCCTCATTACTCTCGATCCGCCGATATTCAACGTGGTCGAGAGTGGAAAGAAGTTTGGCTGAGAAGTTTCCGTCGGAAGAGGTGTGACCTAAGGGCATCGGGTTTGTTCCATGAGCTTTAACCATGGATTAACCCTAAAAGTTCCACAACCTGCAATGAACGGAACACGAATTGAATAAAATACCAAATATTATGGTTAACAAATGGTTAACCGGCATCCCGTGAGGTGCCAGGTCCGTTAACACTATTGCAATTTCAGGCGGAATTCAGCGCGCCGCGGCCCGCAGAGGCGAGGCCTGTGCATTTTTGGCACCACGGCGGATGGACGGAAGCTTGGAGGCGGGAGCGGCCTCCGCCGCCAGTTCGATGATCTTTTCCGAAGCGACCGGCACCGAGAAGACGTAACCCTGGACCAGATCGGAGAACCGGTGGCGGTTGATCAGCGCAAGCTGTTCCTTGGTCTCCACGCCCTCGACGACGATCTTCAGGCCGAGTTCGCGCGACAGGTGCACGATGCCGCGCAGGAGCTTCAGCTTGCGCTGGTCCTCGGCGATATTGCGGATGAACGCCCGGTCGATCTTGACGACGTCGAGCGGCAGGGAGTCGAGATAGCTGAGGCTCGAGAAGCCGGTGCCGAAATCGTCGATGGCGATCGTCACGCCCGTCACGCGGAACTGGTTGAGAATGGCGCTGACCGCCACCGGCTCGTCCATGAAGCAGCTTTCGGTGACTTCGAGATGCAGCCGCGACGGATCGAGCGAATAACGCTTCAGCACGTCCGCCACGTAAGTGACGATATCGTCGTTGCGCAGGTCTTGGATCGACAGGTTGACGGAAACGGCCATGGGCTCCGGCCAGGTCGCGCAGTCGCGGCAGGCCTGATCGAGCACCAGATGGGTGATATGCGAGACGAGCCCCATGTCCTCGGCCATGGGAATGAAGACGTTGGGTCCGACCATGCCGCGCTCCGGATGGCGCCAGCGCACCAGCGCCTCGCTGCATTCGATGCCGGAGCCGTCGGGGCGATACATCGGCTGATAGACGACATGCAGGCCATGGTTCTCGATCGCCTGGCGAAGATCGACGCGGAGCTTCTGCTCGTCGATATACTGGGCGTCCATTTCCGAAAGGAACACCGTCAGCGTGCCGTTGCCGGTGGATTTCGCATGGTTGAGCGCAAGGTCAGCCTTGATCTGCCAGTTTTCCATTTCGAAGTCCTGCGACGGCAGGATGACGCAGCCGCTGTTCATCGAAACGGGAAGGCGAAGTCCGTCGACGTAATAGTCGCCCTGGATCTCGGCGTGAATGCGGCGGATCTGACGCTCCAGTTCGCAACTGTCGTCGCCGCCCGTCAGCAACACGACGAACTCGTCGCCGACCAGGCGACCCGCCAGCAGGCCGTCGCTCCTCAGAGCCGACAGCCTCGTTGCGATAGCCGCAAGCAATCGGTCGCCGACCACATGGCCGCGCAGGTCGTTGACATGCTTGAAACCGTCCACGTCGAACATGGCGAGCGCCGCGAGCGCTTCGCCCCGCCGCTTCAGCTTCTTGGTCGCGAGATCCGCGAAGTGGCCGCGGTTCGGCAGGCCGGTCAAGGCGTCGAACCGCACCATGTGCAGCACCTTTTCCTCGGCAGCGAGACGTGCGGTGACGTCTTCGAAGATGAGCACGACACCGCCGTCGGTGCGCGGGCTGACCGAGAATTCGAGATGGCGGTCGTCCTTGAACTTGAAAAGCGCGCGTTCGAGCGAACCGTCGGCCAGTTTGGAAAGCTGCCGCAGGATGCTCTCGGGCGCATTCTCCGCGTCCTCGCAGAGCACGGCGGCGAAATCGCGGTCCTTGAGATCGATTTTCTTGTCGAGGCCGAGCAGATCGCGGGCGCGGCGGTTGATCACCTGGATCTTGCCTTCGCCGTCGAGCATCACCAGGCCATGGGAGATCGTCTTCAATGCGATATCGAAGCGGCCGGCGATGATCGCCATCTTCCGCGACGCAATGACGTTCTCATAAAGGAATTCGCGCACGCCGTTGGCCATCGACCTGGTGGTCAGGCCGAAGGGGATGGGCAGCAGCGACATCAGCGCCAGATGCAGATCCTCGGTGAACAGGCAGGCAATCAGGATCGGACCGCAGCAGCCGAGCGTCTGCAGATCGACGGCGATGCGCGAGCCATAGTTTCGGCCGACGATCGACATCATCGAGCCGAGCGTCATGGCGATGCAGGTGAAGCCGACGAACGGGTTTTCCAGCACCAGCAGGGCATAGCCGCTGGCGATGCCGAGCAGAAACGCCGCGAGGAACGCGCCGATCACATATTGCTGCTCCCAGGCGGCAATCCCGTCATAGGTGAGCGAGCCCTTGTCCACCTTGTCGAACCGCTGGAACCAGTACATGCGATAGGCGAAGACCGCCGCGAAGCCGCAGGCAAACAGGAGATAGAATTGCGCACCGCTGTAATGGAAAACGAGCAGGCACCACAGGACGTGAACAACCACGCCGGTCCACAATGTGCCGCGATTTCCAAATAGCGACGTGACGAACGACAGATACACATCCGTCGACAGCGTCTTCGCTTCTGTCTCTTTCATCGGGTTCATCCCTTGTCTTCCGGCCGACTCTGCGGGAAACCCTTTAAAAATTGCTTGTCCGCGGACCTCAGCCCCCCCTTTCATTGGGGGGTTCTTGAGAGTTTGCTCAATAAATTGACAACAGGATAGCTAAAATTTCGATCACGCAACCTGCGGCAGCGACGCAACCCCTTCACGGCTTGCGCAACTCCCTTCGACACCTGCTTTTTGTAGACGAAAACCCAGGCTTTTAGGACTTTCATTTTATTAGACCTTGGTTTACATCGCCATGCCAGGGCGGGCGGGATAAGAGAGACCCGTTGAATTGGGGAAACCATGGCTGCATTGTTGAAGATCAGCGGTCTCATCGACCGCCTCAGCGAAATTATTGGCAAATTTTCCGGCTATCTCGTTCTCGCCTGCACGCTCATCAGCGCCGGCAATGCGCTCATCCGCTACCTCTTCAACTACAGCTCCAACGGCTGGCTTGAAATCCAGTGGTATCTTTTCGGCTTCATCGTGCTTCTGGGCGCGTCCCACACTCTGAAGCTGAATGAGCATGTGCGCGTCGACCTCATCTACGGCGCAGTTTCCGATCGCGCCCGCCTGTGGATCGATACGATCGGCCTGATCGTCTTCCTCATTCCGGCCTGCATCTATCTCGCATGGCTTGCCTGGCCTTTCTTCGCGCTCTCCTACGCGCAGGGCGAAGTGTCCTCGAACGCCGGCGGCCTTATCCGCTGGCCGGTGAAACTCATCATCGTTGCGGGTTTCGGCCTCCTTGCGCTGCAGGGGTTTTCCGAACTGGTGAAGCGCATAGCCGGTCTTTTGGGCGTCCTCCAGGTCGATACGACCTACGAAAAGCCGCTGCAATAACACCATTTTCGGGGGATAACCGCTCATGTTCCAATACGGTATAATGCCACCGGCAATGTTCCTCGGCATGATCATCTTCATGCTTTACGGCTTCCCGGTCGCCTTCTCGCTCTCGGCCGTCGGCCTCTTCTTCGGTCTTCTCGGCATTGCCACCGGCCATTTCGAATTCGCCTTCATGCAGGCGCTGCCGTTCCGCATCTTCGGCATCGTCTCCAACGACCTGCTGCTCGCCATTCCCTTCTTCACCTTCATGGGAGCGATCCTCGAGCGCTGCGGCCTGGCCGAGGACCTGCTCGAAGGAACCGGCAAGCTGTTCGGCGCCGTCCCCGGCGGCCTCGCCTATGCGGTTATCGTCGTTGGCGCCATCCTCGGCGCGATCACCGGCACGGTGGCGGCGTCAGTCATCACCATGGGCGTGATCTCGCTGCCGATCATGCTGAAATACGGCTACAACCCGCGGCTTGCGACCGGCGTCATCGCCGCCTCGGGCACGATCACCCAGGTCATCCCGCCCTCGCTCGTGCTGATCGTGCTGGCCGACCAGCTCGGCCGTTCCGTCGGCGACATGTATCTCGGCGCGATCGGGCCTTCGATCCTGCAGGTGACGATCTTCATGCTGTTCATCCTCGGCCTGTCGATCTTCCGGCCGAAGGACGTTCCGCCGCTGCCGCTGGAAGCGCGGGGCGAGATGAACATGGCCCTGGTCATGAAGGTCCTCTGGGGCATGGTCCCCTCGATCGTGCTGATCTTCCTCGTGCTCGGCACCATTTTCATGGGCCTCGCGACCCCGACGGAAGCAGGCGCCCTCGGTGTCGTCGGTGCCATGGTGATCGCCGCCATGCATCGCCGCCTCACCTGGGATCTGCTGCGTCAGGGCATGCATTCGACGATGACGATCACCTCCATGGTCGTCTTCATCCTGGTCGGCGCGACCTGCTTCAGCCTGGTCTTCCAGGGCATGGACGGAGGCCTGTGGATCGAGCATCTTCTGTCGCACGTTCCCGGCGGCGCCCTCGGCTTCCTGATCTTCGTCAACATCTTCATCTTCTTCCTCGCCTTCTTCCTCGATTTCTTCGAGATCGCCTTCATCGTCATCCCGATGCTGGCGCCGGTCGCAAGCGCTCTCGGCATCGACCTGATCTGGTTCGGCGTTCTGCTCTGCATCAACATGCAGACCAGCTTCATGCACCCGCCCTTCGGCTTTGCGCTCTTTTACCTGCGCTCGATCGCGCCGAAATCGGTGAAGACGAAGGATATCTATCTCGGCGCCATTCCGTGGCTCTGCATGCAGCTGGTCCTCGTCGCCATCGTGATCTTCTGGCCCGAATCCGTCACCTACTGGCTGGACAAGGCACCGGACGTCGACCTCAACACGATCAAGATCGAGATCCCCGGCTTCGGCAACGGCGGCGGCAACCAGATGCCGAATTTCGGCCTGCCGCCGATGGACGGCGCCCCGGCCCAGCCGGGACAGCAGGGCCTGCCCGGCATGCCGAATTTCGGCGAGCCACCGAAGATCAACCCCTAAGGGCGGCCTTCCGTCCAGCCTTGAGAGGGATTCCGCGGGAGGACAGAGTTGACGCTCTGTCCTCCCGCGCCGTTCCTACCCGGCAACGGAGGCCGGCGAAGTCCGCGCAATCCGGAGCCGCACGTCAAACCCGCCTTTTGGCCTTTCCTCTACCGCAATAGTCGTATTCGGATCGAGGCCCGGCGCCGGATCCCGGCGCAGCTAACACTTAGGTAGCCATCCTAACCGGCCCTTCGAGCGTATAAAGTTTGGCAGACGGGACGCTGACGTCGGCCGTCCCAAACCAGTTTGGCTGAAGCGCTCGGATCTCGACATGCAGATAAGCCACGTCCTGCCGAATGCGATGTACGTTGTGCGAAGGTCGATCGGCCGGACCATAGTCGAGCCGTTGCGGCGCAGGCGGTTCGCAAAAGAGAGCGAAGTCTTCATTCACTGCACCAACCGGGGATACATCTTCAAGCTGGATCCCGCGCAAAGCATCGACGAGGCTATTTTCGTTGAAGGCTGGTTTGAAGGACGATTCCTGGAATTCCTGCGGGGCCGTTTCGAGCCTGGCGCCATCGCGCTCGATGTCGGCGCCAATATCGGCAACCACGCCATTCACCTCAATCGAGACTTCGCCGAGATCCATTGCTTCGAACCGAAACCGGAAGTCTTCAGGCGGCTGATCGATAACATTCGCTCGAACCGGCTCGACAACATCCGACTGCATCAGGCCGCTCTCGGCGACCGCGACGACACGCTGATGTACCGCGAAAATATCGAGGGGAACCCGGGCGCCCGTGGCTTCGCGGAGGACGATCGGCCATCGGGGCATAGCCGCATCCTGCGCCTGCCGGTTTTCGAAGCCGACAAACTCGTCAGACAGCTCGGAATAACCAGGGTCGATTTCATCAAGATCGATGTGGAGGGGTTCGCACTGCGCGTTCTGAAAGGACTTCGCGCCACCATCGCCGTCAACCGGCCTATCGTGTCCCTCGAATTTCATGGCCATCTCGCAGGACCAGAGGACTTCGGCGAGCTCACCGCCTGCCTGCCGGACTATCAATTCTACGGCTTGGAATATGCGCCTGCATCGGCTTCCAAGCTGGAAAAGCTGATATGGAATTTCCGCCATGGCGGTGGACCGGTTCTCAAACGGTTCGACCGCCCCGAGCCGCGGACCTACGCAAACATGCTGGCATTCCCTTCCCGGGAAGTACTCAGCCGCTTCATGAACCGCGCTTCAGCCTCCGCCTCCCCGGCTTGAACCGCCCCCGCGGCGTCAACCCAGACAAAAACCCCGGACCTTTCGATCCGGGGTTCCTGAAATGACACTTGCCTGATCTGGGATCAGAGCTTGCCGCTGCGCTGCTGGATCATCATGAAGGTGTCGTAGGTATATTCCGACAGCTGCATCCAGAGATAGGCTTCCTTCTTGAAGGCGACCTGATCTTCGTAGATCTTCTTGAAGGTCTCGTTCGAAGCCGAAATTTCCTTGTAGACCTCAAGAGATGCCTTGTAGCAGGCTTCGAGGATTTCCTGGCTGAACGGGCGAAGGGTGGTGCCCTGCGAGACGATCTGCTTGATCGCCGTCGGGTTCTTGGAATCGTACTTTGCCATCATGTTGGTATTGGCGAAGGCGCAGGCATCGCTGAGCGCGGCCTGGTAAGCCTTCGGCAGCGCGTTCCACTTGTCCAAATTCATGAAAGCATGGATAACCGGGCCACCTTCCCAGAAGGCCGGATAGTAATAGTATTTGGTCACCTTGTAGAAGCCGAGCTTGTAGTCGTCATAGGGTCCAACCCATTCCGCAGCGTCGATCGTACCCTTTTCGAGCGCCGGGTAGATGTCGCCGCCGGGTATCTGCTGCGGCACGACACCGAGCTTCTCGACCACCTTGCCAGCAAGCCCGGCGATGCGCATCTTGACGCCCTTGAAATCGTCTACCGTATTGATTTCCTTGCGGAACCAGCCGCCCATCTGGGCACCCGTATTACCTGCCGGAAGTCCATAGACATTGTGCTTGGCATAAAACTCGTTGAGGAATTTGTTGCCATTGCCCTCGTAGAACCACGCATTGCTCAGCCGGGCGTTGAGGCCGAAGGGAATCGCCGTGCCGATGGCAAATGTCGGATCCTTGCCCACGAAATAATAGGAGCAGGTATGGCACATTTCGACCGTCGCATTGCTGACGGCATCCAGGGCCTGACCGGCCGGAACGATTTCACCGGCGGCAAACGGCTGAATGGTGAAATTGCCGTCGGTCGATGCGGCGACATGCTTGGCGATGTCTTCCGCGCCGCCATAGATGGTGTCCAGCGACTTCGGGAATGAAGACGTCAGACGCCAGGTGACTTTCGGGTTCGACTGCGCGATGGCCGGTGCGGCGAGCACCGTAGCGGCAGCTGCGCCGGCGCCGGTGACGGCGGCCTTTTTAAAGAATGAACGACGATCCATGAAATACCTCCCAGTAAGACAAACCGGAGGGATTATCTGTTCCCACTCCCCCGATCCTGGGGCGAGGTAAACATTTTGGCCTATGGGTTGCAAGCGCCGGAGCTAATATTCCTTAATGCGGGAACGTCTTTTGTCCTTAGACTTTCGTAGCGTCCCGCCCAAACCGGATTCATAAGACATTTCAAAGCAGAAATGCTTATTCTTTGGGCAGCGCCTCCCCCGAAGCGGAGCTCGATCTTGACTTGAAGCGCGGTGGCGCGGCACAACGAAGAGAGACGCGAAAGCGAGCCTCGTTGGAGAGCCTGATGCCGAAACCGATCGTCGCCCTGCCTGCCGATATCCGCCAACTGGATGGAGCGATCTGGCATGCCTCGCCGAACCAGTATGTCCAGGCGGCATTGAAAGTGGCGGATGTGATGACCTTCATCATTCCGGCTTTCGAAGAAGGCAACGAGACCGACACAATCCTCGACCGGGTCGATGGCGTGCTGGTTTCCGGTTCGGCGACCAATGTCCACCCCTCGCTCTATGGCAAGCAAGCGAGCGACGGCGACGGCCCTTTCGACCCGGCCCGCGATGCGACTTCCCTACCCCTCATCCGCCGGGCAATCGATCGCGGCATTCCGCTGCTCGCCATCTGCCGCGGCATCCAGGAACTGAACGTGGCCTTGGGCGGCACGCTTGCGAGCGAAATCCAGGAACAGCCGGGCATATGGGACCACCGCAAACCCGATGTGAAGGAGCGCGACGGCATGTATGCGATCCGGCAACCGGTCTTCGTTCAGGAAGGCTCCTGCATCGCAAATTATCTGGGCCTGACAGGCGAGGTCCAGGTGAACTCGCTGCATCGCCAGGCGATCGCCGAAACCGCCCCGCGCCTGAAGGTCGAAGCGACGGCCGAAGACGGCACGATCGAGGCTGTATCGGTCATCGACGCCAAGAACTTCGCCGTCGGCGTGCAATGGCACCCGGAATACTGGGCGGAAACCGATGCGCCGTCCCGGGCGCTGTTCCACGCATTCGGCGAAGCGGTGCGTGCCTACGCGGCCCGCAAGGCGCTGACGAATGTCGCTGCTTGACGCTTACAATAGGCCCGGCTCGAGTAGGGGGTAAACCGACACTATAAGCATCACCGCTCGCGCCGTTGGGCAGAGATATTCGCCGGTGAGCATTATGTCCGCCCAACTCGCCGCTCGGCGACCGCGTGGCCGAGGTGGACAGCGTTCCAGTCGATGGTGATTGCCGCGCGTCTATTTCATTTTCATAACCATTGAAGCGAATTTGGAGTGTTTTGAATGTCAGTTTGGCCAGATTTGTTTACGGCAGAAGGCAATTTCGCATCCGTCGTGCCGCTTACGATGGAGCATCATGATGACCTGGTTGAAGCCGCCGGCGACGGAGAGTTGCATCGCCTCTGGTACACAAAAATACCGGAGCCAGAAAATATCGGGGCTGAAATTGAACGACGGCTTGGGCTCCGCGCTATCGGCTCGATGCTCCCATTTGCCATCATCGAAAGGGCGAACGGTAAAGCCGTTGGAATGACCACCTATATGAACATCGATGCCGCAAACAGAAGGCTTGAAATCGGGTCTACGTGGTATCGTCAGTCTGTGCAAAGGTCACCACTCAACACAGAATGCAAATTGCTTTTGTTGCAGCATGCCTTTGAGAAGCTGGAATGCATATGCGTGGAATTCAGGACGCATTTTATGAATATGCAAAGTCGCCGAGCAATCGAGCGGCTTGGGGCCAAGCTTGATGGGGTGCTTCGCTCCAATATGGTGATGGCGAATGGCACCATTCGCGATACGGCAGTTTATTCGATAATCGCGTCTGAATGGTCCGCCGTCAAAGCCAACTTGAGTTGGCAATTGGAAAAGCCAAGACCATAATCTAGCTCTCTTCTGGTTAGGCATCACTACTGCTTAGAGTGCCTTTTCGCCCCAGCGGCTTGAAGCTCAGGCCCGCGGCCGGTGCACGCCGGTCGATTGGCGGATGCGCATTTCCGGCTTGATCAGGTGGATGCCGTCCGGCTCGTGGCTGCCGGCGAGGCGGTCGAGCAGGGCGCGCGCCGCAAGCCGGCCGACTTCCGTCTGGCCGTTCCACACCGTCGTCAGCGCAGGCGTCGCGATCGAGGCCTCTTCCAGATCGTCGTAACCGGTGACGGAGATGTCGTGGCCGGGCATCAGCCCGGCGCGGGCGATGCCGTTCATCAGGCCGATCGCCACCAGATCGTTCCAGCAGACCGCAGCGGTCGGCTTCTGCGACAGGGAGAGGAAATGCACCGCCGCCTCGAACCCGCCCTGTTTCGAACGGGGACCGGGGATACGCAGGTTCGGATCCACCTCGATGCCCGCCTTGCGCAGCGCATTGACATAACCCTGGTAGCGGTCGCGGCCGGTCGAGGTCTGGTCCGTGCCGCCGATCATGGCGATGACCCGATGTCCGAGGCCGATCAGATGGTTGGTCGCAAGCGAAATGCCGTAGCTGTCGTCGCCGCGATAGGTCGGCAGTTCGACGCCTTCCATCGAGCGGGCAACGAGGATGGCCGGCATGCCGTTCTCCTCCGCAAGCCTCATATCCTCGATCGGCGTGCCGATCGCCGGCGACATGATCACCCCGTCCCCGCCGAGCTGCAGCAGCGTTTCGATGAAGGTGCGCTGTTTTTCGACCGAGTCGTAATGGTTGGACAGGATGAATGTATGGCGGCTACGGTCGAGCTCGCTTTCGATCGCCTTGAGGATTTCCCCGTAGAACGGGTTCATGATGTCGTGCACCACGACGCCAATGATGCCGGAGCGGGAGGTTCTGAGGCTGGCAGCGCGGCGATTGTAGATATAGCCGAGCGCTCTCGCCTGTTCCTTGATCTTTTCCCGGGTATCGGCCGCCACGAGCGGGCTGTCACGCAGCGCGAGCGATATCGTCGCAGTTGAAAGACCAAGGCTCTCGCCAATCGTCGACAACTTGATCTTTTGTGCCATTTCCCCCACCCGCAATGGCCGGCATCGCTATCCGATGCTCGAATTAAACTTTAAATAAACAATTTAATTCGGTGCGACAATCCTGTGGCGGCGAAAATTTGGAGGCAAGTCAGCCTCTGTCGTCCGAGGGCTCGGACTGAAGATTTTGTTCGATGGTTTTGAGAAGCTTGAGGAGAGTGCGTATCTCCTTGTCGGAAAGGCCTTTTGCGGCGATCGAACCGCACTCGGAGACCGATCGGCCGATCTGTTCGACGGTCCGCAATCCGGCTTCCGTCAGATGCACCTTGGTGAGGCGCCCGTCGGTGCCGTCGGCACGGCGTTCCAGAAACCCCTGAGCCTCCATCCGGCCGATCGTGCGGGTCATGGTCGGGGCCTTGACGCCGAGCCGTATGGCGAGCTGGCCGGGGGTCATGCCGTCCTCTTCCGCGAGGATCAGGATGACGCCGTCCTGGCCGGCGTAAAGCCCGCTTTCGCCGAGGCTGCGGCTGAGTGCTGTGCGCATGGAGCGGGCGGCCTGGGTGATTGCCGGCGCAAGGTCGGTGGCCGAAAGGCCTTCCAGTTCCTTCTTCTTGCCGGACTTGGCTTTTTTGTCGCCCTTCTTCTTGCTCATTCGCTCCGCCCGTTTTGCCCTAAAGAAGTAGCCGTTATATCTGTGGCGCGCTACCCATATCGAAACCGGGAAACCACCGCCAGATGTCGCACCCTTCGCCACGCTATCATGACAATGATACGACACTTGCGTCCACAGAAAGGCGAGACTGGATCGCCGTCCTGCCGCTCGGAGCCCACGAGCAGCACGGACCGCACCTGCCCTTCGAGACCGACACGCTGATCGCCGAGGGTCTCGTTTCGCGCCTGATCCCCGCCCTGCCCACCGGCCTGCCGGTGACGTTCCTGCCCGCGGAGCCCGTCGGTTATTCGATAGAGCATATGGATGTCGCCGGTACGAAGACACTTGCCTTCGACGAAGCCGTTTACCGCTGGCTCGGCATTGCCGGCGATCTTCACGCCAAGGGCGTCCGCAAGCTGGTGCTGCTCAACGCGCATGGCGGCAATTCGCCGCTCATGACCATCGTCGCGACCGAGGCGCGGGTGCGGTTCGGCATGCTGGTCGTCGCCACAAGCTGGACCCGCTTCGGCCAGCCCGCCGGCTGGATCGCACCGGAGGACAAGGCAGTCGACATTCACGGCGGAGACATCGAGACCTCGGTCATGCTGGCGCTCCATCCGGACCGTGTCGACATGGCGAAGACCGAAAACTTCCCGTCCCGCCAATCGGACTTTTCCCGCGATTTCAAACATCTGCGCGCCTACGGCCCGCACGCCTTCGGCTGGAAGATGTCCGACCTCAACCCCAAGGGCGTCGCCGGCAACGCGGCTACGGCAACCGCCGAACGGGGCGAGATACTGGTCGCGCATGCCGTGAATGGGATTATCGAACTGCTGGAGGATGTGGCGCGGTTTGATGTCGGAACATTGAAGTAGGAACAAGCTACACAATGTGCGATATTGAGCTACACACATGGAGCAGGCGCGGATGACGCTGAATATCCGGAACGAAGAAGCCGATGCATTGGCCCGGGAACTGGCCCGGATCGACGGAACGACCATCACCGACGCCGTGATTTCCGCATTGAAGGAAACCATCGACAAACGTATCCGCCAGGAAACGCCCCGCGAGACTGCGAAGAGAATCCTCGCGCAGCGCGGCCTTGCCTTCAAGGCGAACAGGCAGCCCGTGCCGTCCGACGCCTATCACGATCTCGATCACCAGATTGGGGATGACGGCTGATGTTCGTCGATGCCTGCGCGATCGTTGCGATGATGGCCGGCGAGGAGACCGCGGAAGCCTACGAAACGGCGCTTCTACAGGCAAATTCGCCTTTCACTTCACCGCTGGCCGCTTGGGAGGCGATCATCGTCCTGTCCCGTCCAGATCAGCTGGATTGCCGTTATCACCAGGCGGAAGGCGCGGTCGTTGAATGGCTGGATGCACGGGGCATCGAGATTCGCGAGGCGGGATCACCTCGGCAGCTTCTGAGTTATGCGGTAGCCGTCGCCGAGGAGCACGGGATTGGACGCCGATATCTCAGCAATTTTGACTGTTTTCATTACGCCTATGCCAAGGTGACCGAGCAGCCTCTCCTCACGCTCGACCAGCTTCTACGCCAGACGGACGCCGATACGCGACCGTAAGGATCAAACCGCCTCCGGGGCGTAGTTGAAGCCACAACATGATACGACTATGTTGGACCATCCAATTGGACCATCGGAGAGCATCATGGAAATTTCCGTAAGCGAGGCGAAGGCAAGTTTGACTGAGCTCCTGCATCGGGCAGAAGCGGGAGAGGACGTTATCTTCACCCGCAGGGGCCATAAAATTGCGCGGCTTGTGCCGATCGAGCCGGAACTGACGCGCGATCAACGCAGAGCGCTGATCGAAGAGATCAGGGCAATGGCGCCTGCCTCTGATGACAACGACGTACCCGCGGAGCGAAGCCAGGACTTTCTCTATGGTGACGATGGCCTGCCGGCATGATTGTGGTCGACACGTCAGCGTTGGTCGCCATCGTCAGGAACGAAATTGGTGCCTTTGAATGCCAGGAGGTGCTCACGCGGGAGTTCAAGGTCCTCCTCAACGCCGCCACTCTCACCGAAGCACTGATTGTAGCTCGTGGAAAGAAATGTCTGGCTGGTCTTACCAACCTGATTGACCGGCTTCCCATCACCATCGTCGAGCTGGATGCTGTAAGAGCAGAACGGGCCGCGGCCGCTTACGCGCTGTTCGGCAAGGGCTTTCACAAGGCTTCACTCAACTTCGGCGATTGCTTCGCTTATGCGACGGCCAAGGAATTCAACTGTCCGCTTCTCTACATCGGAGAGGACTTCGCCAGAACGGACCTAGTGTCCGCAATCGCGCCGCCGTCAGCCTGAACAGCAAGATCACGCGGGCATGTGGGTCGATGTGATCTTATAACATACAAACCCTTTGAACTCGTCCCGGCTTGCCCTTATATGAGGCGAACCAAGCTTCCGCGCCCGCCGGGCGCTTTCAAAGTCTCTCGAGGTTTCCCCATGGCCGAAAAAATGACCGACACAGCCGCCCTGAAGCCCGTTCCCGTCACCGTGCTCACCGGTTATCTCGGCGCGGGCAAGACGACGCTCCTCAACCGCATCCTCTCCGAAAGCCACGGCAAGAAATACGCGGTCATCGTCAACGAGTTCGGCGAGATCGGCATCGACAACGACCTGATCGTCGAGTCGGACGAAGAGATCTACGAAATGAACAATGGCTGCGTCTGCTGCACCGTGCGCGGCGACCTGATCCGCGTCGTCGAGGGCCTGATGCGCCGCCCGGGTCGCTTCGACGGCATCATCGTCGAGACCACCGGCCTTGCCGATCCGGTGCCGGTCGCCCAGACCTTCTTCATGGATGACGACGTGCGCGCCAAGACCGAGCTCGACGCGGTCGTGGCACTGGTCGATGCCAAGCACCTGCCGCTGCGCCTGAAGGACAGCCGCGAAGCCGAAGACCAGATCGCCTTTGCCGATGTCGTCGTCATCAACAAGACCGACCTCGTTTCGCCGGAAGAACTGGCGATCATCGAAGACGTGGTGCGCGCCATCAACCCGACTGCCCGCGTCTACAAGACCACCCGTTCCGGCGTCGATCTCGCCCGCGTGCTCGACCAGGGCGCCTTCAACCTGGAACGCGCGCTCGAAAACGATCCGCACTTCCTGGACCACGGCCATGACGACCATGTCTGCGGCCCCGATTGCGACCATGACCATGGGCATGACCACCATCATCATGACCACGATCATGACCATCATGCGCATGACCACGACCACGATCATCACGACCATGATCATCACCACCATCATCACCACGGCGAAATGTCGCCGATCCATGATGTGACGGTGAAGTCGATCTCGCTGCGCGGCGGCGAGATGAACCCGGAACGGTTCTTCCCCTGGATCCAGAAGATCACCCAGACGGACGGCCCGAGCATCCTGCGCCTGAAGGGCATCATCGCCTTCAAGGGCGATGAGGAACGTTATGTCGTGCAGGGCGTCCACATGATCGTCGAGGGCGACCACCAGCGTCCGTGGAAGGACGGCGAAAAGCGCGAGTCGCGCCTCGTCTTCATCGGCCGCGATCTCGACGTCGACAAGATCGAAAAGAGCTTCCGGGCGTGCGAGGCCGTTGCAGCCTAATGCCGACTGTTGCACCGCTTGATCTCGAAGGCCATGTCGTCGCCGCGCATTTCCTCGGCGACGTCCCGTTCTTCGCCACCGCAGCCGGTACCATCCACCGCCTCGATGGCGGCGAGAAGGTGACCGAAGCCCATCAGGGCCTGCTGACCTGCATCCGCGATCCCTTCAGCGCCACGCTGCTGACCGGCGGCGAGGATGGCAAGGTGATGCGCATCGGCAGCAATGGCGAAGCGACCCTGATCGCCGAAGCCCCGCGCAAATGGATCAGCGTCGTCGCCGGCGGTCCGCAGAATGCGGTCGCCTATGCGCATGGCAAGTCGAGCTTCGTGAAGCTGAACGACGGCACGCTGAAGGAATTTCCCGAAGAGCGCAGCGTCGAAGGCCTCGCCTTCGCCGGCAAGGGTCTCAGGATCGCCGCCGCCCGTTACAACGGCGTGTCGCTGCACTGGGTCGGCACCAATGCCCCGCCGGTCGATCTCGAATGGAAGGGCGCCCACAACGCCGTCACCTTCTCGCCGGATGGCCGCTTTCTCGTGACGACCATGCAGGAAAACGCCCTGCATGGCTGGAAGCTCGACGGCAAGCCGGGCGAAAACCGCCATATGCGGATGACCGGCTACCCGGCCAAGGTAAAATCGCTCTCCTGGTCGGCGAAGGGCAAATGGCTCGCTTCGTCCGGTGCGCCGGCTGCGATCGTCTGGCCGTTTTCGGCGAAAGACGGCCCGATGGGCAAGGCGCCGCAGGAACTCGGCACCCGCGCCAATATCATGGTCACGTCGGTCGCCTTCCATCCGGCCGAGGAAGTGCTCGCCATCGGTTTCATCGACGGCATGATCCTTGGCGTCAGGCTTGCCGACGCGAAGGAAGCCTTGCTGCGCCGGCCCGGCAAGGGCGGCATTACCGGATTGAGCTGGAGCGCCAACGGCAAGCTCGTCGCCTTCGCTTCCGATGCCGGCGATTGCGGCGTCATCGACATTGCAGCCTGACATCTCGCAGCACGGATAACCGCGGCGGAAATCTCCGCCGCGGCCTGGTCCATGCGGGATGGGCAGGCAGCGTGTATGAAGTGGTATGGGTGTCAGGCAGTGCTGCCTGCCCGGTCGCTCCGGTGTTTCCGAAAGGCGGGTAACGGAGGGTCTGGATCCGAAACCTTGAACCTTTCGGCGGTCGGCGCCCTGACGGTGCCTCCCTGCCTTTGCGACCATCACCTGGCGCCGGATGCTCTCCGTGGGATGCGACCCGGTTCGCGACCCGGCCCCTGCCCTGTGACGCAACCAATGTAATCGCGCCAGCGCAGGCGGGGATGCCGCGGACCTCTTTCGACGGAAAATTGCTTCAAACGAAAAGGGAATTTCTGTTCGCCACAGCGAAATCGTCCCCGCCTTCACGCCGCTTGGAGGTCTTCCTCGAACGTATCGATGCCGTCGCGGCCGTTGCGCTTGCGGGCATAAAGCGCCAGGTCGGCCCGCTGCAGCAGGGTTTCGAGGTCGCCAGGACCGCATATCTCGGTTGCCACGCCGATGCTGAGTGTCGGCTGCACGACAAGGCCCGCCATTTCGGCGAGGGAAGCGGCAAAGGCCGCGCGGATCTTCTGGGCCGTCTCGACGGCCTTTTCGACCGGGCATCCTTTGAGGACGATCACGAACTCGTCGCCGCCCTGCCGAGCGAAGAGGTCGTGGCTGAGCAGGTGCGGGGACGCCGAGGAGGCGAACCGCCGCAAGACTTCGTCGCCGACCGCATGACCATGCGTGTCGTTGAGTTGCTTGAAACGATCGACATCGATGAGCATCAGGGCCACCGGTCCCGGCTCGAGACGGGCATAGGAACGCATCAGCCCGCCGCGGTTGAGTACGCCGGTCAGGGCGTCGCGGTCCGCCAGGTAACTGAGCTTGTTTCCCGCCCGTTCGGCCGCCATCAGATTGATGACGATGCTTCGCAACGCCAGGAAGGGCGCCGCCCAGAGCCCAAGCCAGGCATCGGTGCCATTGCCGGGAGCAAACAGGCCGCCTTCGCCGATCCAGCCCGTCGCCGCCAGAAGGGCGCGCGCTGCAAAGATGGCGGCAGTCGGCATGTAGATCGCCGCGACCAGCCATGCCGACCGCAGCCTCTCCTGCCGTGCGAGGCGAATACCCTCCAGCATCACCAGGAGATCGCCGAGGGCGCAGACGAGCGAGAAGATGGCGATGCGCGACGCGGTATTCACATCGTCCCGCCACAAGAGGATCAGCGGCGCCGAAAGAACGGCGAGGATCAGCCAACTCAATCCCCAGCGGGGCGGACGGCCGCCGAAAAGCCGGACGGAGACGATCAGCAGCAGATAGCCGACCAGGATCAGGTTGTTGCCGATCAGGATCGAGACGACATCCGGCAACACGTTTCGCAGGCCGACGCTGAACAGGCCGGCTCCGATGACGATGCCGCTGGCGCTCCACCAGAACAGCCAGCGCTCGAAGCGACCGCTGGAGTAGGCGATCATCTGGACGATGCCCAGGACCGAGCAGGTCATAGCCGAGACGATATAGATCGTCCGCAGATCCAGCATGAAACACCCCCAATGGCGACGCGGGGCATGCTAGCGTCAGGCGGTTACCATTCGGTGTGCCCGGTCATTCAAGTTTATACAAATTGGCTTCAAACAACGCGAATGGCTCCGATGATTTCGGCAAGCAGGTTGTGCAGGTCATCGCGATAACCGCTGCGGGCCGAGGGGCCGCTTTCGTCAGACGTCATCACCACGGTGAGGTTGAGCGACGGCACGATATAGAGCATCTGCCCACCATAACCCCAGCCGAACTTGACCTCCTCGCCGCCGATATTGCGCAGGAACCAGCCGTATCCGTAACCGTCGCCGGAAAAACGCGAATTGGTGCGCGGCGTCCAGGACTGGTCGATCCAATCCTTCGAGACGAGCTGGCGGCCCTCCTTCGTCTTGCCGCCGTTGCAGTAGAGTTCGCCGAAGGCCAGAAGCGAGCGGGCGGTCATCGCCATCTGGTTGCCGCCGAGATAGATGCCCTGGCGGTCGCGTTCCCAGGAGCCGATCCGGAAACCGTTAACCGGCTCCAGCCATTCCCGCGCCAGGGCCAGGGTCGATTTGCCGCCGACCTTGGTGAGGATCGCCGAAAGCAGATGCGTCGAGGCGGTAGAATAGAGCATCGAACCGCCGGGGTCGTCGTCGAACGGCTGCGCGAGCGCGAACTGGACCCAGTTGCGGCTCGCAACCCAGCGGCCATAGTTAGGCCCCGACAGCCGCCCGAGCCCCGCCTGCATCGAGAGCAGGTTGCCGATGGTGATGGTGTGGATGCGCGGATCCGGATTGGCCGGCAGGTCGGCCTTGAGGATCGGCGCGATCTTCTGGTCGGGACCTTCGAGCAGCCGGCGGTCGATGGCGATGCCTGTCAAAGCCGAGATGATCGATTTCGAGGCCGACTTGATGTTGGTGGAGGCGTCCAGCGAATAGCCGTTGAACGCCCGCTCGGCGAGCATTTCGCCATTGCGGGCGACGAGCACGACCTTCAAGGGCTCCAGCTCCGCCGCACCGCCAAGCACGGTATCGAGCGTCACCGGCGGCTGCGGCACAGGTGCCTGGGGCGTGCCCTGGGCAAGGCTGCGGGCGGCGGTCAGGGCGAACGGCAGGGATAGAAGAGTTGCGCGGCGTGTGATCATCCAGCCAAGCTAGGACGGCCAGGCGGTCGAGACTATGGCGGAAAGGGTGGACTCACGCAGAGATGATGGGGCGTGAAAGCTGTATTTGACGTTCCCGTCGTGCGGCAGCCCCTCGCCCCGACAAGCCCTCTGATTTTTGAAGAGAATGAGAACCGCCTCCAAGTTCATCCACGGTGGAGCAGAAACGGAAAGCAGTGTATTGGACCATCCCGACCGTCTTAATCGTTGCGTACCCGATTCCCTCCCTGGACCGGACCCGCAGCGCCGGGACAGCCGTTTACACGATCGGATACGACATGGCCAAGGCACCCAAGACTGAACACTCCGAACTCGCCGGCGAATTCACCGAAGACGGCATCACCGTGCTGGTCGACATCTACCGCCCGGCCGGCACCCAGGGCGACTGGACGCTCGAAGTCATTACCGAAGAGGATGACGTCACCACCTGGGAAGAGCCGTTTCCGACCGACCGCGAAGCCTTCGACGAGTTCCTGGCGACCGTCGAGCGCGACGGAATCCGTTCCTTCTTCGGAGAACCCGAACCCAATCCCGCGGTGCATTGATGAAGAATGTCGAAGACCTCACGACATCCGCCAAGACCATGCACGACCGCTACGCGTCGGGCCGCATGGACCGCGAAATCGTTCGCCAATGGGTGTCGGGGCTGAGCATGTATCCGGAGCCCTATGGCCGGCACATCCAGGAAGCGGCCGCGTGGTTCAAGTCTTCGCGCGACGACATGGATCCCGTGGAGCTGAAGATCGCCGACCTTGCCAAGCTGCAGGCGATCTATCGGCCGTAAGATCTCCCCACAGAAAATCCGGGCATGTCCGGATCTCAAAGCCCGGCTTCGGCGAACACCTTGACGATCCAGTCGAGGAAGACGCGCACCCGCGGCGAAAGCTGGCGGTTTTGCGGATAGAGCGCCGAAAGCAGTGTCGGCGGCGGCGGGAAATCGGCAAGCACTTCGACGAGCACGCCCTCGTCGATATCTCGCTGCAGGCGATAACGGGGAGCCTGTATGAGCCCGAAACCGCGGCGGGCCAGATCGACCATCGTATCGGAATTGTTGACCGTCAGCCGGCTTGGAAGAGTGACGTAGCGCACCTCGTTGCCGACCGCGAATTCGAGCGGCATGATCTGGCCGGTGCGCGACGAGAGAAAGCCGATGGCGAGATGCCCTTCCAGCGCATCGGGTGATTTCGGCAGCCCATATTTCTCGACATAGGTGCGGCTGGCGCTGGTGATTTCGGTGATGGTCCCGAGCCTGCGCATGATCAGCCCGCTGTCGTCGATCTCGCCGGCCCGGATGACGCAGTCCACGCCTTCGCGAACGAGATCCACCAGCCGGTCGCCCTGGCCGATCTGCAGTTCCAGGAGCGGATAGCGGTCGAGGAATTCGTGAAGGCGCGGCAAGAGGAAGGTGCGGGTCAGAAACCCGTGCGCATCGACCCGCAGCAGGCCCCGCGGCTGCGCGTCTCGAAAGATGTTCTCCGCCTCGTCCACGTCTGCGAGGATCGCGAGGCAACGCTCGTAAAAGGCCCGGCCGTCGAGCGTCGGGGTGACGTAGCGCGTCGTCCGCTCGAGAAGTCGCGTGCCGATCCCCTCCTCGAGCTGCTTGACCGCTTCGGTGACGGTCGAACGGGCAAGGCCGAGATCGGCGGCAGCAGCGGAAAAGCTGCGCCGTTCGACGATCCGGACAAAGAGCTGCATGCGGTCGAGGCGATCCATGACCTTGTTCACCACAGGCGAATTCTGATGTCAATTCGCCGCCAATTGTTCTTGAGCCGTGTCAGCAATATCTCCTGCCTACCAACCAAGGAGAGATCCAATGACTACCAACGGACAACGCGTCGCGATCGTCACCGGCGCTTCGAAGGGCATCGGCAGGGCGATTGCGCTCCGCCTCGCCGAGGACGGCATCGCTGTCGTCGTCAACTATGCGACCAGCCGGCAGGCCGCCGACGAGGTCGTTGCAGAGATCGAAGCCGGCGGCGGCAAGGCGGTCGCGGTGCAGGCGGATGTCGGCAGCCCGACCGGTGTCGCAACCCTGTTCGATGCCGCCGAACAGAGCTACGGCGGTGTCGACATCCTCGTCAACAACGCCGGCGTGATACGGCTTGCGCCGCTCGCCGAGATGGATGACGAGACCTTCGAAAACCAGATCGCCATCAACCTGACCGGCACGTTCCGCGGCATCCGCGAAGCAGGCAAGCGGCTGCGCGACGGCGGCCGCATCATCAACTTCTCGTCGAGCGTCGTCGGCGCCTACGGACCGGCCTATGGCGGTTATGCCGCCACCAAGGCGGCCGTCGAAGCGATGACCCATGTCGCCTCGAAAGAACTCGGCCGGCGGAAGATCACCGTCAACGCGGTCGCTCCCGGTCCTGTCGAAACCGAGTTGTTCATGACCGGCAAGTCTGAGGAACTGGTCCAGAATATCGTGAGAGCCATCCCGCTTGGCCGCCTCGGCCAGCCGCAGGACATCGCCACCGTCGTCTCCTTCCTCGCCGGCCCGGACGGCGGCTGGGTCAACGGCCAGGTTCTGCGCGCCAATGGCGGCATGATCTGAAACACCAAAACATCAAAACATCAACCTGAGGACAAACCAATGCCATTCGTGAACATCAAGACGCCCGAAGCCGCACTCAGCAAGGCCCAGAAACAAGAGATCGTCCATCGCATCACCGAGATGCTGGTCGGATACATGAGCGAGGCCGCACGGCCTCACACCATGGTCCTGATCGAGGAGGTCAAGGACGGCGGATACGGCCGCGCCGACGAGATTTTCGTTATGCCGGATGCCTATCGCGCCAAGGACAGCGACTGAAAAAACAAGGCCGGCGCCACCTGTCTGGCGCCGGCCCCGTCCCCCACCGACCTTTTATTTTTTTTAGAAGCGGTAGGTGACGCCTGCCCCGATCAGCCAGGGATTGATTTTCGCCTTGCCGCTCAGCGGCCCGAGCACGTCGTGGTCGGCCTTCCATTTGGTTTCGAGAAAAATCTTCTTCACGTCGAAGTTCACGCCCCAGTGCTGGTCGATCATGTAATCGAAACCGACCTGCAGGGCCGCGCCGACATTGTTCTCCACGTCGAGATTGTGGAAGCCCGGCTTTTCCGACTGGTTGTAGAACAGCGAATAATTGACGCCCGCACCGACATAGGGCTTGAAGGCGCCGAAATCGGTGAAGTGGTATTGCAGCGTCAGCGTCGGCGGCAGAAGCCAGGCGCGACCGACCGGCACGCCGACCGCACCGTCTTCCTTGATATTCGCATAGGTCGTGCCGAGGACCAGTTCGGCGGCGATATTGTCGGTGAAGAAGTAGCTGATATCGAGTTCGGGGATGACCGAGTCGGAATAGGACAGGTCCGAACCCGCAACGCCATCGACCGAACCGCGGTCCTCAGTGATGACGCCCAAGCCGCGCACGCGGATCTGCCAGGGGCTTCGGGTGGTTGCGATCTCCTGTGCCACCGGGGCGACGGGTGCCGACGTCAGATCCGCCGCTGCCGCCCCGAATGCGAAAAAAGCCGTACCCGCGCCCGCGATCCATCTCAGATGCCGTACCCCGTTCGTGTTCATGTAAGCTCTCCTGCTTGCGTTTTGATCTTGCAGGGAGAGGCTTAGGAGCGGGCTCCGAGAGTCGGATTGATCAGGATCAACCGCTTCCGGTGGAGGCGCGGTTGCGGCCCGAAAGGGAGAATTTGTCGCAGGAAAAACCCCGCCTCCCCTTCAGGGCGCTCCAACGGGGACGCGCCATCGGGGAGACGGGGTTTGGGCAGATCGTCGGGGCGCGAGGCCTTGAGTGCTGAATGCCTTGGGTCGGAAACCCGACCTTGTCAGGCCAGCTTGCGCCCGTTGGCGACGATCATGCCAGCGGCACCTTCCAGCCAGCCAGCCTTGAGTTCGAGCGCCAGGAAACGCGAACGCTCGAAGGGGCCGGGCATGACGAGATGCCGGGTCTTGTCGGCAAAGAAGCCGAACCGTTCATAATAGGCTGCATCGCCGACCAGCAGGATCGCACCGTGGCCGCGCTTGTGAGCCTCGGTGATCGCGGCGCGCATCAGCGCCCCCCCGATGCCCTTGCCTTCGTGAGCGGAGTCGACCGCCAGCGGGCCGAGCAGCAGCGCATCGATGGCCTGGCCTTCGGACGAGATACCGGCCTCTACGTTCCAAAGACGCACGGTGCCGATCACATGGCCGGCGCCGTCGCGTGCAACGATGGCGAGCCCTTCGGCCGGCACGCGGTTGCGGCGGATCTTTTCCGACGACTTCCGGCGGCGATCCGGGCCCATGGCGCGGTCGAGCAGGGTCTCGCGGGCGACCACGTCGGCCGGAGTTTCGGCGTCGATGGTGAAAGTGGAGTTGGGCGCAAAGAATGCGCGCACAGAATCAAGAACAGCGGCCATCGTGGCCTCCCGTACCCAATACCGTTATCAGCGGCGATGAAGAGGAATTGTGAATTTGCCGCCCCGGCTGGTTACGGGGCCGGCGGAAGTAATACGCCTTAGGGAGCGGCAAGCCACCCCTTAGATGACGTAGGCCTTCAGGGGGTCGAAACCGTTGAAGGCGACGGCCGAATAGGTCGTCGTATAGGCGCCGGTGCCTTCGATCAGAACCTCGTCGCCGATCGTGAGCGTCACGGGCAGCGGATACATGTTCTTCTCGTACATCACGTCGGCGCTGTCGCAGGTCGGGCCGGCGAGAACGCAGGGTTCCATCTCGTCGCCATCCCGCTCGGTGCGGATCGGGTAACGGATGGCCTCGTCCATGGTTTCGGCGAGACCGCCGAACTTGCCGATGTCGAGGAAGACCCATCGGTGATTGTCGTTGTCCGACTTCTTCGACACGAGGACGACTTCAGCCTTGATGACGCCCGCATTGCCGACCATGCCGCGACCCGGCTCGATGATCGTCTTCGGCAGGTTGTTGCCGAAATGCTTGCGCAGCGAAGCGAAGATCGCCTTGCCGTATTCTTCGGCCTTCGGCACGTCGCGCAGGTACTTGGTCGGGAAACCGCCGCCCATGTTGACCATCTGCAGAACGATGCCCTGCTTTGCGAGCGAACCGAAGACGCGCTTGGCATCGGCAAGAGCCGCATCCCAGGCATCGACCTTGGTCATCTGCGAGCCGACATGGAAGGACACGCCGTAGGACTCCAGGCCCATCTGGTGTGCGTAGACGAGCACGTCGACGGCCATCTGCGGCACGCAGCCGAACTTGCGCGACAGCGGCCATTCGGCGCCTTCGCCATCGGTCAGCACGCGGCAGAATACCTTGGAGCCGGGGGCAGCGCGGGAAATCTTCTCGACTTCCTCATGGCTGTCGACGGCATAGAGGCCGACGCCGAGCGCGAAGGCGCGAGCGATGTCGCGTTCCTTCTTGATCGTGTTGCCGAACGAGATGCGGTCGGCGGACGCGCCGGCATCGAGGGCCATCTGGATTTCGGCGACCGAGGCGCAGTCGAAGTTGGAACCCATCGAAGCGAGCAGCTTCAGGATTGCCGGTTCCGGGTTGGCCTTGACCGCGTAATAGATCGCGCTGTCCGGCAGGGCATGACGGAAGGCGGTGAAATTGTCGCGCACGACGTCGAGATCGACAACAAGATACGGTCCTTCGGGACGCTGCGTCTTGATGAAGTCAAGGATACGAGCAGTGGTCATCGGTCAGTCCCTTCAAATCTCAAAGCTCCGGCTGTGAACCGGAGGACAAAGGACGAATGAGAATGCGCCAGGACCCGATCGGTGGAGACACCGGTTCCTTGACACGCTCAAACGCGCGATAAGTGGATCAACGTTCTGCCACGAACAATGATCCGGCTTTGTCTGCCATGGATTGGAGGGAGGTCCCTACCGCACTTCCGGCAATGATGGTGTGCCTCTTCAGTAACCCCCGCTGATGGAAAGCAGGGAGAGAACAAAAAGGCCCGCACCGTCGTTGCTTCAGATGTCCTCGCATTTCCCGGATGGCCGGAATAGCGACTGGAGGGGTTAGTTCCAGGTACCTTACCGATGACCTCACCAAATAGAGGGTCGGCGGACACCCACGGGCACGTGCGACTTTGGGCTGACCGGGAGATAAGAATATTCGTGGTCATAATCAAGAGTTTTTTTGCCCATCATCGAAAATTCGCATTGCACAATGGTGGGATTGGTCAATGCTCGCGATGTGAGCCGAATTTGCAGAACGAAACCCGACGTACTACATTCAGGAAATAACCTGGAGCGGGACAATGCCGACGGCAAGAAAGCAAAAGATTTTAAGAGATCCGCTCACCGGCGTGCCGTTGCGGGAAGTGCGCTTGCTCGTACCCGACGCCCGGCATCCGGAAGTTCAAGCGCGGATAAAGGCTGCGCATCGGGCGATGAACGCGGAAGATGAGGCCGACGTGATCGCATTCATCGAAGGGGTTTCCGACTATGACGCCGAAGGCTTGTTGAAGCAGGAATGAAGCGCGGCGATATTGTTACCGTGGCCGTTCCGGGAGACTACGGCAAACCTAGGCCGGCGGTTGTTATTTTAGCAGATCAACTTGTCGACGAGCATGCTTCCATATGCTTTTGCCAATTCACGACAACGATAAATGAAGTGGCGGACTATCGGGTAACGGTGGAGCCTAGTCCGACAAACGGTTTGCGAGCGTTTTCCCAGGTTATGGCCGATAAGCCGCTGACCGTTGCGCGACACCGCATCGGCCCGGTGATTGGCCGCTTGAACGACGACGATCTTCAACGGTTGAATACAGCGATTGCCTTCGCGCTCGGCCTTCCGGGGTGAACGAGTAATTATCTGGAGCAAATATGGATACTCTCACCCGCATGCGGGCCTTCATCGATGTGGTTGAAGCAGAAGGCTTTTCTGCCGCCGCCAGACGGACCGGCCGGTCCAAGGCGCTGCTTTCCAAATACGTCCGCGAACTGGAGGACGATCTGGGCGCTTTGCTGCTCAACCGCACCACCCGCCAGTTCTCGATGACCGAAGCCGGCCATACCTATTACAGGACCGCCGCCGACATCCTGAAGGAGATCGACAATCTCGCCGACCTGGTGCGCGAGAACAATGCCGATCTGAAGGGGCGCCTGCGCGTTTCCGTGCCCCGAACCTTCGTCGATGCCGAGGTCGGCCAGTCGCTGATCGATTTCGCCAAGAGCCATACGGAAGTATCGCTGGAAATCGTCGCCGAGGACCGGTTCGTCGACCTGATCGAGGAAAATTTCGACCTCGCGATCCGAATCACCAAGCTCGAGGATTCCGGGCTGATCGCCCGAAAGCTCTCCGACTTCCGGGTCTACACCGTTGCGACCGCCGATTTCGTCGCCAAATACGGCCCGCTCGAACACCCCCAGGACCTCAACCGCGTCCCCTTCATCATCGACACCAATTCCCGCTGGCACAACAATGTGCGCTTCACCGACAAGGACGGCTCGACCATCTCGGTCGCCGTCAGCGGCCCGGTCGAGATCAACAGCCCGCAGGCGACGTTGCGCGCCGCCCGCGCGGGCCTCGGCGTCGCGATCATCCCGGATTTCATCGCCAACGCCTCGATCCAGTCGGGCGAACTGGTAACGCTGTTCGACGACTATATCGCCAAGGACCGCGGCATCTACGCGGTCTATCCGCATCGCCGCTACCTGCCGGCCAAGGTCAGAAGCTTCGTCGACTTCCTCTCCACCTGGTTCCGCCGTCAGCATTGACCGATGCGGGCGCACGGCGCTCCTACGGCGAATGAGGTAACGCCTCCGCGGCAGGTCGACCTATTGGCCGGCTTGCTTGAGCTTGGCTTCGATCAGCATAGTGCGCTGGGCGGTTAAAGTTTCGGCGTCGCGGAGGATCGATATCCATGCAGAAAAGCCTGGCGATGTTCGTGTCGGCGCCGGTGATCGAGGCCGCGGGCGGCAAGCTGGTGCTCGACAAGAAATTCGTTTCCGGCATGGCCCTGCATGTGCAGCACTGGTCGGGACCGGTCACCTGCTTCATCCGGCGCGGTGCGACCGACATACCCTTCGGCGGTCGTTACGACATCAGCGAACTCGATTTCCGGGTGCGCATCCTGGAGCCGGAGGAACGGGTATCGGTGGATCATCTCGCCGATTTCGACCTCGCGCTGCTGTCGGGAGATTCCCACCTCGACCTCTTAGCCCCCGAGGTGATCCGGAAAGCCCGGAGTGCCGTGGTCTATTCGATAGAATACACCCACCAGACCCGGCTGCAGATCATCTCGCTCGACGACACGCGCAGCCTGCCGCGGAAAATCTACGGCATGGCCTGGACGGTGATGCAGGAATACAAGCGCAAGCGCGCGTTCCGCGCCGCCCGCGGCATCCAGGCGAACGGTTATCCGGCCCATGCGGCCTATCGCAACATGGGCGGCAGCCAACTTCTCTATCTCGACAACCGCATGAAACCGGCGATGTTCGCGACACCGGAAGAAATGAACGCGCGAAAACGGTATCTTCTCAGTGGCGAGCCGTTGCGGCTCATCCATTCCGGACGACTCGAACCGATGAAAGGGTCGCAGGATCTTATTCCGATCGCCAGGCTGCTCAACGAGCAGGGCGTCGATTTCACGCTGACGATCTACGGCGAAGGAAGCCTTTCCGGTGAGATCGCCGCTGACATCCAAAAACACTGGCTTCAGGACTGCGTCTTCCTCAAGGATCCGGTCGATTTCGAGCGGGAGCTCGTGCCGCTGACGCGAACGGGTGCGGATATCTTCCTCAGCTGCCACAGGCAGTCCGACCCCTCCTGCACCTATATCGAGACGATGGGCTGCGGCGTTCCGATCGTCGGTTACGACAACATGATGTGGTCGGCGCTGATGGCCGAATCGAAAGCCGGCTGGATCGCCCCGCTCGGCGATATCAGGGCGGTGGCCGATCGGTTGGCCGCCCTCGACAAGGACCGCTCGTCCATCCTGGATTGCGCCGAGAATGCGCTTCAGTTCGCCCGGGGCTGTGATTTCGAGAGCCAGTTCCGCAAACGCATGGAGCATCTGGAAAATCTCACCCGGCACTAGACCGGGACTGGACATGGGCCCGGTTCGAGTCGAAATTCCGTCTCATTTGCGCTGCACTGCAGAGGCGGACGAACCGGGGAGCCACAGGCCGAATGCGATACCGAGTCTTGACCATTGCGGCGCTGGTGGCAGCCTGCATCCCCCTCCCCGCACTCGCCCATCCACACATCTTCGCCGAAGCGCGGCTTGAGGTCGTGGCGGGCACCGACGGCAATGTCGCGGAGCTGCACAACGTCTGGCGATTCGACGAGGTCTTCTCCTCGAGCGTGCTGCTCGATTTCGACAAGAATACCGACCTGAAGCTCGACGCCAAGGAACTCGCGGCGCTCGGCGAGGTGATGCGCAAGTCGCTGGGCGACTACCACTATTTCACGACGATCACGGTCAACGGCGCAGTCGTCGGGGTGCAGAAGCCGGACGTGATCCATGTCTCGCTCGATGGCAGCCAGCTCCTTGTCCTGTTTGCGGTCAAGCCCGAAAAGCCGGTGCCGCTGAAGGGCCAGCTGACCTTCGGAGTCTACGACCCCTCCATGTACACCTCGATCGACTTCCCGACCGATGGCGACCTGAGCGTCAAGGGCAGCGGATTTTCGCATTGCCAGCACAAGGTGGTGCGGCCCGATCCCGACGAGGTGATCTCGCAGAACAGCAAGTCGCTGACGGACGCCTTCTTCAACGATCCGACGGGCACCGACATGTCGAAACTCTTCGCCACCCGACTGGAACTGACATGCTGACGATCCGCCGTGCCCTTTCCCCTTCGGCCATGATCCCTGCCCTCCTCGTTGTTGCGGCGGCAAGCATCCTGATGACGGGTCCAGTGCATGCGCAATCACCGCTCGGCGTCGGTTCGGCCGAACCGTCCTTTTCCATCGGCGGGCCGCTCGGCCCGTTTTTCGCCTGGATCAATTTTTACCAGCAATCCTTCTACCGGGCGCTGACCGGCTCGCTGAAGGCGATGCGCGAGGATCCCTGGGCGCTCTCCGGCCTGATCGGGCTCTCGTTCGCCTATGGCGTCTTCCATGCCGCCGGACCCGGCCACGGCAAGGCGGTGATCTCCTCCTACATGATCGCCAACGAGGTCGAACTCCGGCGCGGCGTCGTCATCTCGTTCATCTCCGCGCTGCTGCAGGGGGTGGTGGCAGTGCTGCTGGTCGGTGCGGCCTATCTGGTGCTGCGCGGCTCGGGCATCACCATGACGGCGGTGACCCAGGCGATGGAGATCGCCAGCTTCGCCATGGTCGCCCTGTTCGGCGCCTGGCTGCTGGTGAAGAAGATCCGGGCGCTTCGGATGCGCGTCGTCAGCATGCCCATGGCAGCCCCCGCCGGTGACGGGCGCGGCTCCACCGGGCTCAATTTCCAGGCCGTCGAGATCGATGACCACGACTACCGGGGCACCGGCGACTATTGCGAAACCTGCGGCGTCAGCCACATGCCCGACCCCGCCCTGCTGAAATCCAGGGATTTCAGCCTGCACGAGGCCTGGTCGGCGATCATTGCGGTCGGCCTGCGCCCCTGCTCCGGCGCCATCCTAGTGATGAGTTTCGCGCTTTTGAACAGCCTCTATCTCGGCGGCGTGCTCTCGGTGATCGCCATGTCGATCGGCACGGCGATCACCGTCACCATCCTCGCCACGCTTGCCGTTACCGCCAAGGACCTCGCCGTCCGCTTTGCCGGCCCAGGCTCGCGCGCGGGACGGCGGATCACCCATGCGATCGAGATCGGCGGCGCCTTGTTCGTGCTGCTGGTCGGGCTGTCGCTGCTCGGCGCCGCGCTGCAGACCTGACGCCGCCACCTCTCCGGCCCGGATCGCGGTGCGGACCCGTCAGCGGCCGCGATTGCGCTGGTATCGCGCCCGCAGCCAGAAGATCGCGAAGAAACCGAGCAGCAGCATCGAGCCGACGACCACGGCCAGCACCGGCGAAAACTGGGCGATCCACATGACGATCGTCGGCAGGAAATAGATCACCAGGCCGATGCCGGCGAGGATCGCCGCCGCGGCGATCGCCTGCGATTTTGCCTCGGGCGTCATGCTGCCGCTCCCTTGGCAAGCTCGGCGCGGATATCTTCGAGCCGCCGCTTCTGCGTGCCGTCCGCCTCGAAATTGTCGGGCGACAGCCAGGCTTCGAAAGCTGCCTTCAGGAGCGGCCATTCCGCATCGATCATCGAAAACCAGGCGGTGTCGCGATTGGCGCCCTTGGAGATGACATGCTGGCGGAACACGCCTTCGAAGGTGAAGCCGTAGCGGCGGGCGGATGCCTTGCTCGGCTCGTTCTCGTTGTGGCATTTCCATTCGTAGCGGCGGTAATCGAGCCCTTCGAACACGTGCCTGGCCATCAGGTAATGGACTTCGGTCGACAACGGCGAGCGCTTCATGTCAGCGCCGTGCGCGACGGAGCCGACCTCGATGACGCCGTTCTTCGGGTCCGGCCGCATGTAGCTCGCCATGCCGACCACCTTGCCGGTGGCGTTGTCACGCGACACGAGCGTCACGAAATTCGAATGGACGCGGGCGTTTTCCAGCCAGTCGCCGAAGGCGCCGACATCGGCAAAATCGTCGTTGGGGAAATATTTGAGAAGCGGATTGATGCCCTTAGCGCCGCCGAGCCCGTCCCACAGCGCCTGGAGGTGGGTGTCCCTGTCATAAGGTTCGAGCGTCACGAACCGGCCTTTGAGGGTGACCGGAGCCGGGGCGGCAACTTTGTAGTTCTTCAGATCGCGCATATCAGCCTCTTCCATCGTGGCTGAGGCTTAGGCCAGCGAGGGGGGAAAGGCAACCGGCGGGGCTCCTACCCACCTGCCAGGCGGCAGATTTCGCGGAGGCGCACGGTCGCAGATTAAAACGTGTCTTCGTCGTCAAGGCCGCCCGTCCGGATATTCTGCCGGCCCCTTGATCTCGATCTTATTGCCGAATGGGTCATGAATGTAAAACGAGTGCCCCATGCCTCGAGCCCCGCCGTGGAAAGCCTCCTGAGCAATCTCGATACCGTGGCTCTGCAGATGCGAGCGCAGTTCATCGTGATCGAAAGGGCTGGTGGCGATGCAGATGTGATCCACGTTGCGGCCGCCGGCGACCGGGGGAGCGGCTTTTTTCCCGCCCGGATTCGTGATGTCCCACAGGACGATCAGCGACGACCCGCACCAGACCTGTTCCATCCCCAGGGCCGGGTACGAATAACCCGGCCGGCAACCTAGTACGCCGGAATAAAAATCGAGCGCACGCTCCATGTCGTCGATCAGAAGCACAACGTGATCGATGCCGACAGGAGAAAAAGGGATGGCCATAAGAGGTCGCCTTATGCCTTGACCTTCGCGGCCGATACCGTCGCGTCGATATGCGCGATCAGCGCGTCGTCCAAGCCGAGGCGACCGGCGAGCAGATCGAGGTAACCGCGTTCGGCGCGGGTGTCCGGATCGATGGTCAGGCGCGAGGCGGCGTAGATCTCGACCTTCTGCTCCTCGGTGCGGGCAGCGGTGACGAGATCGTCGATATCGACCGGGTTGGCGAGTTCGTTCTCGATGAAGGCTTCCGCCTCGGCGCCGAGATCGACCGCGTGCACCTTGTCCATGATATTGGCGCGCTCACCGGCATCGATATGCCCGTCGGCCTTGGCGGCGGCGATCATTGCACGCACCAGCGTCAGCGCGAAATCGTTGGTAAGGGCGGGAGACTGCGGGTGGAACGGCGAATCGGCCGGCGGCGACAGGAGCGGCTTGTCGGCCTGGGGCGCGGGCTGCGGCACGGCTTCGGGAGACTTGCCGGACTGATAGTTCTTGTAGGCGAGGTAACCGAGGCCGGCGATCGCCGCGATGCCGCCGACCGCCGCTACATTGCCGGCAATGTTGCGGCCGGTCTTGGTGCCGAGGACGGCCGCAAGGATGGCGCCGGTGGCGAGCGGGTTGTTCTTGGCAAGCTGCGTCGCCTGCCCTGCCCGGTCTCTCACACTTCCTCCCGACATGCCCGGAATCTGTGATCCCAGAAATTGGTCGAGAAGCTTCTTTGCGTCGAACATCGCACATCTCCCTGTTGTGTTTCCGGGGAAAGATAGGGATGCGATTGTGAAATTACAAAGACGGGTTGCGGGGTTTTACGCCTTCAGCGCCGCCGCTTCCGACGCGAGCTTGGTAATGCCGGCCCAGTCGCCTGCCGAGACCAGCTCTTTCGGCGCAACCCAGGAACCGCCGACGCAGATGACGTTCGGCAGCGACAGGTAGTCGTTGGCGTTCTTCAGCGAAATGCCGCCGGTCGGGCAGAACAGCGTGCCGGCGAGCGGCGACGACAGTGCCTTCAGGTAGGCGGCACCGCCGGCCTGTTCGGCGGGGAAGAACTTCAGCACCTCGTAGCCGGCCTCGCGCAGCGTCATCACTTCGCTGGCGGTCGCAGCACCCGGCAGAAGCGGCACGGGCGAGTCCTTGGCAGCGGAAAGCACGCCGGGCGTCACGCCGGGAGAGACGATGAAGGTCGAGCCCGCCTTGACGGCCGCTTCGTAGTCGCGGGCGTTGAGGATGGTGCCGGCGCCGACATTGGCGCCTTCGACTTCGGCGGCCACCGCCTTCACCGCATCGAGGGCGGCGGGCGTGCGCATGGTGATTTCGATCGCCCTCAGGCCGCCGGCGACCAACGCCCGCGCCAGACCCACCGCCGACTTGGCATCGTCGACGATCAGCACCGGCACCACCGGCTGCAGTTTCAGGATGGAAAGCAGCTTTTCCGTCTTGCCGGTCATGGGTCAGGTCTCCGCTAAAACGATTGAAACTTTGAGGTCGAGATACCTCTCAAGCCCGTCATTGTCGAGAAAAAACAGGCCTTCGCCGTCGAACGGGTTTGCGGAAAGCGGAGTTTGCACTAGGGTTGCAACAATTGTTGAAGTTCCCGAGGCGGCGGGCAAGGCATGGCCAAGGAAATCGAACGGAAATTTCTGGTGAAGAGCGACGGCTGGCGCTCGGAGGTCTCGTCGTCCTCCGATTTCCTGCAGGCCTATGTCGCATCCGGCGACGACCGTTCGGTGCGGGTGCGGATCATGGACGGCAAGCGCGCCAAGCTGACCATCAAGATCGGCCGGGAACTGCTTGCCCGCGACGAATTCGAATACGAGATTCCGCTTGGCGACGCCGAGGAGATGGCGAACGCCGCCGTGGGCGTGGTGCTCCAGAAGACCCGCCACGAGGTCCGTCACGAGGGCTATACCTGGGAGGTGGATGTCTATGACGGAGCCTACAAGGGACTGGTGGTCGCAGAGGTCGAGGTGGAGGACGAGGGTGCCCTGCCCGACATTCCGGACTGGATCGGCGAGGAGATCACCGGCGACCGGCGGTATTCCAACATGGTGATGGCGACCGAAGATTTGAGCGGAGAATTGTGTCATGGCGTACCGTCTGCGGCCCGCTAAATCCTTTACCGACGAATTCCGCTCGGTTGCGGAAAGCCAGCTTTCCCACGCGATCCGGCTGCTGGAAGACCAGCCGGACGGGCCGCATGAAGCGGTGCACGACGCGCGAAAACGCTTCAAGCGGGTGCGCGCCCTCTACAGGCTGATCCAGCCGGACGCAAAAACGTTCCGCCGGCAGGAAAACGCCCGTATCCGCGACATGGCGCAGACGCTATCGGCCGTGCGCGACGCCACCGCGCTGGTCGAGACGGTCGACTATCTCGCCGGCCATGCAGGTTCTCCCGAAGAGCTTGCCGCCCTCACCGCGGCCTCCAAGGCGCTGACCGAACGTCGTGACCGGATCGCTTCGGAGGAACATGACCTGCCGGCCAAGATGGCGGCCGCCGCCGACACCTGCCGTACGGCAATCGCGGCCCTCGACGACCTCGACCTCGACGACGATCCGCACAAGACGGCCAAACGACTCGCCAAGGCCTGGAAGGACCAGCGCGAGAAGGCGCTCGGCGCATTCGCCGGCTGCGAGGAACACGGCGATGCGGAGACCTATCACGAGCTGCGCAAATGCGGCCAGACCTACTGGATGCACCTGTCGCTGCTCGGCGGGATCTGGCCCTCCGCCATGCTCGCCAAGCAGCAGCAGGCCAAGGCCCTGGTCGATCTGCTCGGCCACGAACACGATCTTTCGGTGCTGACCGGCCTCGTGAACGAAAACCCGGAACTGTTCGGCGACAGCGACACGCTGGCCCGGGTGCTCGGCGCCATCATCACCCGCCAGCAGGCGCTGCGGCACGAGGCGCTGGAGGCGGCCCATGAGGTGTTTGCCGACAGCGCCGAGACGGAAAGCGCCCTGATCGCGCTGCTTTGGGAAAAGGCGGCCACCGCGCCCCGCAAGGAGCGCCGTGCGGCAAAGCTGCACAGGGCGCATGAAGCGCCCGAGAAAGAAACCGCGTTGCGCGGCGTGTCCTGACGCTGTATTTCAGCGCCATGACCGAAAACATCATTCAAACCCGCCCGGAAGCGACGGGCGCCTGGCTCGTCGCCGCGCTCTATCATTTCGCGCGTTTCGACCGTTATGAGAGCTTCCGCGAGCCGCTGCAGGCCTTCTGCGACGAAAACGGCATCAAGGGCACGCTGCTGATCGCCCGCGAGGGCATCAACGGCACGGTTGCCGGCTCCGACGCGGCGATATCGGGTCTTCTCGCCTATCTGCGCGCCCAGCCGGAATTCGCAGGCCTCGAGCACAAGGAAAGCCGCGCGTCGAAGATGCCATTCCTGCGCATGAAGGTGCGGCCGAAGAAGGAAATCGTCACGATGGGCGTCGAGGATATCGACCCCAAGCGCATCGTCGGCACCTATGTCGACCCGAAGGACTGGAACGCGCTGATTTCCGATCCGGAAACGATCGTCATCGATACCCGCAACGATTACGAAACGGCGATCGGCATCTTCAAGGGCGCCGTCGATCCACAGACCAAGACGTTTCGCGAGTTCCCCGGCTGGGTAAAGAACAATCCCGGCCTCCACAACAAGCCGAAGATCGCCATGTACTGCACCGGCGGCATCCGCTGCGAGAAGGCCACCGCCTTCATGAAGGAACAGGGCTTCGATGAGGTCTTCCACCTGAAGGGCGGCATCCTGAAATACCTCGAAGAGGTGCCGGTAGAGGAAAGCCTCTGGGAAGGCGCCTGCTTCGTCTTCGACGAGCGGGTCTCCGTGGAGCACGGGCTGAAGGAGGGCAACCACAAGCTCTGCCACGCCTGCCGCAGCCCGATCACGGCGGAAGAGGTGACCTCGCCCCATTACGAGGAAGGCGTCTCCTGCTCCACCTGCTACCCGACCCGCACCGAGGAAGACCGCGATCGCTACCGCCAGCGCCAGCTCCAGATCGCGCTCGCCAAAAAGCGCGGCGTAAGACATATCGGGGGCTGAGGTTCACCCGCGCCAGACGGGCTGGCGCGAGCAGATCGTGGCTGCCTCAAGCCGCCTGCGGTATCCGGGCGATCACCTTGATTTCTAAATCGAAACCGGCAAGCCAGTTGACGCCGACGGCCGTCCAGGTCGGATAGGGCGGCTCGCCGATCACCTTTTCCCGCACGGCCATCAAGGTTTCGAATTGAGCCTGTGGATCGGTGTGGAAGCTCGTGACGTCGATGACGTCCCGAAACGTGCAGCCGGCTGCCGTCAGAACGGCCGCCAGGTTGTCGAACGCCAGTTGCACCTGACGTTCGAAGTCAGGCTCCGGCGATCCGTCCGGCCGGCTGCCGACCTGGCCGGAAACGAACAGAAGGTCTCCCGAGCGGATGGCCGCCGAATAGCGGTGCTGCTCATAGAGTGCGTGCCGACCGGCAGGAAAGATTGCCTCGCGTTGGCTCATTGTTTTATTCCTTTTTTGGAGGCCGGTGTCCGTAGCGTCGTGATGGGCACACGGCTTTGGCTTTTCCAGGCCGACCTTGATTTCAACATACGAGCGCGTTGACATACGCCTCGTATGCGCCCATATGCCAACATACGCCACGCCTGTCAATTCACATACGCGACGTATGTCAATTAAGGAGTTAGGCGGTATACGGGATGAGACGTGAGATGTAGAGGAGCGACGGTGCGCCCATCCGATCTCCCCCCTTGCCGCAGCGCCTCCGACCTCTCTGCAGTAGCCCAGGGATAAGATGCCGCTCACGCCGCCCCGCTCATCCCGCCCGGCAGGCGGTTGCCGCGGTAGATGATGTCGATCTCCTGCGACGACATCGGCTTGCCGAACATGTAGCCCTGCAGTTCGTCGCAGCCGGTCAGGCGCAGCTGTACGGCCTCGGCCTCGGTTTCGACGCCCTCGGCGGTGACCGGGATTTCCAGCGAGCGGGCGAGCGCCACGGTCGCCTGCAGAAGATCAACGGCACGGCCGCCCTCTTCCAGCGCGTGCACCAGCGACTTGTCGATCTTCATCCGGTCGAAGCCGAACTGGCGCAGATACCCGACGCTCGAAAAGCCCGCGCCGAAATCGTCGAGGGCGATCTTCACCCCGAGCTGCTTCAGCTTGGCGAGCGCAGCGCGGGCGCGTTCCGGGTTCTGGATGAAATAGCCTTCGGTCATTTCGAGCGTGATACGGGACGGATCGGCACCGGTCTTGCGGAACACCGAAGCGACATGCACGGCAAACGCCGGATCGCGGAACTGGCCGGGGGAGATGTTGACCGCGAGCTTGAGTTCCGGCCACAGCGTCAGCGTCTCGCAGGCACGGTGCAGCACGAACAGGCCAAGCTGGTCGATGAGCCCGGTCGATTCGGCGATCGGGATGAAGACCTCGGGAGATACGGGGCCATAACCGGCGCGGTGCCAGCGCGCCAGCGCCTCGACGCCGATGATGCGCCATGTCCTGGCGTCGACAACCGGCTGGTAGACGATGGTGAGCTCGCGACGCTCGATGGCGATCCTGAGGTCGATCTCCAGCATGTTGCGCTCTTCGCGCTCGGCATCCATTTCCGGCCGATAATATTCGGTCCGGCCGCGGCCGGTTTCCTTGGCGTGATACATGGCCATGTCGGAACGCCGCACCAGTTCCTCGCCGGAGACCTTGCCGCGCGGCGAGATGGCGACGCCGATGCAGGTGCCGATGGTCGCGACCCTTTCGCCGATCACGAAGGGCTCGCCGAAGAAGCCGAGGATATGATCGCTCAGCGTCTCCACCGCACGGCCGATATCCGTGGCCGCGAGCGCGATGGCGAACTCATCGCCGCCGACGCGGGCAAGGATCGCCCTCTCTCCGACCAGCGTCTTGAGGCCCGCCGCGACGCCGCGGATCAGCTTGTCGCCGGTACCATGGCCATAGGCGTCGTTGACTTCCTTGAAACCGTCGAGATCGAGATAGAGCAGCGCCACGTCCTCGTTGCTGCGGCGGCTTTGCAGGACCAGCGCGTCGAGTGCCGCAAAAAAACCGGCGCGATTGAGAAGCCCGCTCAGGCGGTCGCTCATGGCCAGATGCCGCGCCGCCGCTTCATCCGCCTTGAGGCGCTTGAGCGTATTGCTGCCGCTGACAAAGAGGAGCAGGAAAAACAGGCCGACCATCGCCAGCGCGCAATAGACGAGCGGCCGGACCTGCAGATATGCGGCATTGCCAGGCATGCGCGAGTCCCAGACGAGCCGCCGCAGCGCCTTGCCGTGAATATTGCGGATCTCCACCATGTTGGGGACCGTATCGCCGGCACCGGCAAAACGAAGCCCGCCGATGACATAGGTCTCCGAGAGCTTCAGGACTTTCTCCTCGTCGAGATGCCGGCCAAAGATCAGGAACCGGCGTCCCTCGACGGGCTGAGCGAGTTCGCCGGACTTCTGGCGGATGAGCGCCACGCCGACGGCCGCGACGCCATCCTTGGTTTCCACGAACCCCGCCGCCTCCGGCACCGTTTCGGCGCCGGCGCTGCTTGCCTTGTCGAAAAGCGTCCAGAGCGAGGTGTCGAAATACTTGTTAGGCGACCAGGTGACAGGAGCGCCGTCCTGATAGGCCATCAGAACATTGCGATCAGCATCCATGATCAGCGCCACGTCGAAAAGATCGCTGTTGGCGGTCATGTCGCCGTAATTGCTGACAACCCAGGCATCGTCCCCGGCATAGACGAACTGGGCGGCATCATCCCACGCCGCGTAGTCGTTCAGCGTCGCATGCAACTGCTCCTGGAACGTCTGGATCGCACCGGAAGTCGTCTCGCGCGAGCGTTCGTCGTCGAGGCGATTGGCATAGTCTGCGATGCGGTCGAGCGCGGTCAGGATGAAGATCGTCACCAGCACGACGACCACCGCGAAGGCAAGCAGCATCGACGTCACGGCAGAGCGACGGCCAAGTGTTGCGGAGCGGCGAAAGCGGGACGGAAGAAGCCGCATCTAAGACCTCGTGAAGCCCTACATCTTTCGCGGGTATTCCTTCAGATAGCGTTAAAGGAAAAGGCCGGCCCCCACAATTGAGAGCCGGCCCCACCAAGTATTTTTGAAAATTCTGTACTACCAGGCGGCGATGACGGCGCCCTTGAACTGGGTGTTGACGAAGTCCTTCACCGGAGCGCTGTGATAGGCTTCCACCAGCGTCTTGACCCAGGCCGCATCCTTGTCCTTGGACTTGACGGCGATGATGTTGATGTAAGGGGCCTTTTCGCCTTCCTTGGCGATCGGATCGGTCTTCGGGTTGAGGCCGGCTTCCAACGCGTAATTGGTGTTGATGACCGAGGCGTCGACGTCGTCGAGCGAACGCGGCAGCTGGGCGGCGTCGAGTTCGGCGAACTCGATCTTCTTGGCGTTTTCGGTGACGTCGGCGGGACCGATCTTCAGGCCCTTGGCGGCATTGACCTTGATAAGGCCCTGGTCGGCGAGGATGAGCAGCGCGCGGCCGCCATTGGTCGGGTCGTTCGGGATGGCGACGGTGGCGCCCTGCTTCAGGTCGGCAAGGCTCTTTACCTTCTTCGAATAGACGCCCATCGGGAAGTTGACGGTCTGCGCGACGCTGACGATGTCGAACTTGCGATCCTTGACCTGGTTGTCGAGATAGGGCTGGTGCTGGAAGGAATTGGCGTTGAGTTCGCCGTCGGCCAGCGCCTGGTTCGGCACGACGTAATCGGAGAATTCGAGGATCTGGATGTTGAGGCCCTTGGCGGCCGCGACTTCCTTCACCTTTTCCATGATCTGGGCATGCGGGCCGGGTGTCACGCCGATCTTGATGTCTTCGGCAAGCGCCGGGGCTGCAGCGAAGGCGGCGAGCGCCGCCGCGATGATGAGCTTCTTCATAAGTGTCTCCTTGGGTTCGATTATACACGCCAGTCTTGGGAGGCTGGTTTTCCGGGATTGAGGTGTCAGGTCTTGCGGTTGCGCTTGTCGAAGCGGCGGGCGAGCGCGTCGCCGAGGCTCTGGATCGCCTGGACAAGCACGATCAGCACCACGACGACGGCAAGCATCACATCCGGCATGAAGCGCTGGTAGCCGTAGCGGATGCCGAGATCCCCCAAGCCGCCGCCGCCGACCGCGCCGACCATGGCCGAATAGCCGACCAGGCTGACGAGAGTGAGCGTCAGCGCCAGCGTCAGGCCGGGCTTGGCTTCGGCAAGGAGAACCTTGAAGACGATCTGCAGCGGCGTCGCGCCCATGGCACGCGCAGCCTCGATCAGGCCCTTGTCGACCTCGCGGATCGCCGCTTCGGCAAGCCGCGCGACGAAGGGAATGGTCGCCACCGTCAGCGGCACGATCGCCGCATAGGTGCCGATCGACGTGCCGGTGACGAGACGCGTGAACGGGATGATCGCCACCACCAGGATGATGAACGGCGTCGAGCGCGCCGCATTGACGATCGCGCCGATGATGCGGTTGGTGACCGGCGCGGGAAAGAGCTCGCCCTTGCCGCTGGTCGCCAGGAAAACGCCGATCGGCAGGCCGATCAGCGCGCCGATCAGGCCGGCGACGGCAACCATCTGCAGCGTCTGGCCGAGCGCTTTCAGGAGCAGGTTGAAGAGCATGTCAGGCGACATAACCGAGCACCTCCGTGGAAAGACCTGTCGCGGCATAAAAGCGCTCTGCGCGTTCCGTGACGGCAGGATCTGCCGGATAGGCAACGACCAGCGAGCCGTAGGGCTCGCCGGCGATTTCCTCGATCGTGCCGGCGAGGATGTTGACGTCGGCGCCGAGTTCGGTGACCAGCCGGGCGGTCAGCGGCTGGAAGGCCGTCGCGCCGAAGAAGATCAGCCGCACCAGCACGCGATCGCCTGCCGACGGCTGCTGCTTCAGGTTCGAGCGGATCCATTCCGGCAGGGTGGTGCCGAGTGCGGCCGACAGGAGCGAGCGGGTCGTCTCGTGCTTTGCGCCGGTAAAGACGTCGAAGGTACGGCCCGCCTCGACGATCTTGCCGCGGTCGATCACCGCGACGTCGGAGGCAATGGTCTTCACCACCTCCATCTCATGGGTGATCAGAAGCACGGTAAGGCCAAGCTCGGCATTGATGCGCTTCAGGAGCGCCAGGATCGACTGGGTGGTTTCCGGGTCGAGCGCCGAGGTCGCCTCGTCCGAAAGCAGCAGTTTCGGCGAGGTGGCAAGCGCCCGGGCGATGCCGATGCGCTGCTTCTGGCCGCCGGAGAGCTCGGCCGGGTAGCGGTCCGACTTGTCGCCGAGGCCGACCAGATCGATCAGCGGCGCCACCTTGTCGCGGATCGCCTTTTTATCGAGACCAGCGATCTCGAGCGGCAGCGCCACGTTCTCGAAGGCCGTACGCGAGGATAGCAGGTTGAAATGCTGGAAGATCATGCCGACCTGGCGGCGCAGATCCCGAAGACCGCTCTCCGACAGTCCTCCCACCTCGACACCATCGACGACGACGCGGCCCGACGTAGCCTTCTCCAGCCCGTTGACAAGGCGGATCAGCGTCGACTTGCCTGCGCCCGACCGGCCGATGATGCCGGTTATGGCGCCGCGAACGACCGAAAGGTCGATTCCATCAAGGGCGGTGAACTGGTTCTTGTCGTCGGCGCCGCCGAAACGTTTGGTCACCGCTTCGAACACCACCATGGAGGCTGGCGAAGTCAGTGACTGATTGGGCGGTATCGACACGGCGCCATTCTGCGCCTCCGACAGGATTTGAACGTTTGTGGACATCAGGAACTCTTTATTGGGCGCCGGACGGCGCAACGATGACACAAGGCAACATGCCGCTGGTCAGTCGCACATTCGACGGTTCAGGCGCCGATATAATAGTCTACCCATGTCTCGTCCACACGCAGCCGCCATCCGGGCCGGCAATACAGCGCTGTTATTGCACCGCAGCGTCGCAGCGCCGAGAAACGAATTTCCAGATATAGCACAGGATGGAAAATATTCGGGCGGAGTTGGCGGTACTCCCGCTTCAGGACGCCAGTTTCAGCTCCGGACTTGCAAAGCTCTCGAAGGTAGGCCGGCTGAAAATGTAGCCCTGCACCAGCGATACGCCGAGATCCTGCAGGACCTTGAGTTCGTCCAGCGTTTCCACGCCTTCGCATAGGGCAACGACGCCCAATTCGTCGAGCATCGCCAGGCTGTGTTTGACGACGATGCGCTTGGCCGGGTCGGTATCGATACCGCGGATCAGCTCCATGTCGAATTTGACGATATCCGGCTGGAATTGCGAAAGCAGGTTGAGCCCCGAATAACCAGCGCCGAAATCGTCGATCGCCGTCTTGAAGCCCATGTCTTTGTAGGTGCGCAAGATATTCAGGAGATGTTTTACATCGACCTGCTCGCCCTCGGTGAATTCGAAGATGATGCGATCCAGCGGAAAACCGACCTGCATGGCCGTCGCAAGCGTCAGCCGGATACAGGCCCGCGGCTCGTAGACGGCGTTCGGCATGAAATTGATGGAAAGCTTGGTATCCGGAGAATCGGCGCCCAGGCGCGCCGCAAGCTGAATGGCTTTGACGCGGCACTGCTGGTCGAACGCATAACGGTTATGCTCCGTCACCTGCGACAGGACCGACATGGCCCCCTCGCCGCCGAGCCCGCGAACCAGGGCCTCCTGCGCGAAGACCGTACCGGTTCGCAGATCGACGATCGGCTGGAAAGCCATCGAAAATGGGACTTCGAAACCTTCGCCCTCGCGGCATCCCGCACAACCCGTCATCGCACCATCTCCAGCAATCAGGAGGCGATGGGTATCACAGCATCCCTTAAAAAAGGATCTTCGAATTTATCCGGGCTTATGGTTGCCCTTCGGGAACAACGACGCCAGCTCGCGATACCATTTGCCGCTGTTCTTGATCGTCCGTTCCTGGGTTTCGTAATTCACATGCACGAGGCCGAACCGCATGCGGTAGCCCTCCGCCCACTCGAAATTGTCCATCAGGCTCCAGGCGAAATAACCCTTCATCGGATAACCGTCCTTGATAAGGTCGGCGACGACCGAAAGGTGCTGGACATAATAGTCGAGACGCGGCTGGTCATCCACCTCGCCGTTTTCCGGCTCCATATTGTAGCAGGCGCCGTTCTCGGTGATGTAGCAGTCCGGCAGGTCGTAGCGGCGGTAGAGGTCTTCGACGAGCAACTTCAGCCCCGGCGCATAGACTTCCCAGCCGATATCCGTCTTGACGTCGCTGGCGGGCTTGGCTTCGACCGTCCAGGGGAAATCGCCGGTGCGCGTCGCATCATCATGGACCCGGTCCGGCTTGTAGTAGTTGAGACCCCACCAGTCGAGTTTCTGGTTGATGATCTTCAGGTCCCCTTCTTCGACGACTGGCATGCGGTCCCCAAGCGCTTCCAGGAATTGCTGCGGATACTCGCCCTTGAAGACCGGGTCGAAGAAGGCGCCGTTGTGAAACTGGTGGGCGCGCTCGGCGGCTGCGAGATCGGCCGGGCTGTCGGAGCCGGCGATGATCGACGCGGCGTTGATGACGGTGCCGACCGGCACGTCCGGCGTCACATGCCGGATAGCCTCGACACCGAGGCCGTGCGCGAGATTGACGTGGTGCATGGCGGCAAGCGCCGCCTGCATGTTCTTCTCGCCCGGCGCATGGATGCCGTAGAGGTGGCTGAGCCAGACGATGCACCAGGGCTCGTTGAAGGTGGCGACCGCATCCAGCCGGTCACCGAGCCGCGCCATCACCACCTTGGCGTAGCGCTGGAAGGCATAGGCCGTCGACCGTGACGCCCATCCACCCTCGCCCATCAACGAAAGCGGCAGGTCCCAATGGTAGAGCGTCGCATAGGTCTTGATGCCGCGCGCCTTGCAGCCGTCGATGAGGCGATCGTAGAAATCCAGCCCCTGCTCGTTGATGCGGCCGGTACCGTCCGGAATGATCCGCGGCCAGGCGATCGAGAACCGGTAGGCTTCGACGCCCATCTCCTGGATGAGATCAAGGTCCTGCTCCCAGCGATTGTAATGATCGCAGGCGACATCGCCGTTATGCCCCTGATAGACCCGGCCCGGCATCTTCGAGAACGCATCCCAGATCGAGGCCTTGCGGCCATCCGCCTTGGTGGCCCCTTCGATCTGGTAGGATGCCGTCGCGACGCCCCAGAGGAAATCACCCGGAAACCCGGCCGCGAATTTTTGAGGATCGGGCGCTTTGGGATTGCGAGACTGGGGATTGCTCATTTTGGAATCGGTCATGAGGATGCCGCCATATCTGTTGCGCGAGGTCTGCGGGACCATCTTTCGCGGCGGTTTAACCAAGCTGGGCGCAGTTGTACAGATGCGAAATCTGAAACGTTGCAGGGGCGCAGCTACTCCCTCGCCGAATATGATCGCATCGACGTGGTAGAACTTTAGGAGGCTGATGAAATGGATATCGATTCTGTGCGTACCCTCATCGACGAGACGGAATACGAAGCGGCGTTGAAATCCGTGCGCCCCTATTTCGAGAACGAACCGGAAGCAGGGACAATCGAAGCCGCGCATTTCGATGCGCTCGTGCTGCTGATCGAGGAATACGAGGCCAAGCATTATTCTATTGCGCAAGCCTCGCCGGTCGAGGTGCTGAAATCGGTCATGGAGGCAAACAACTACACCCGCGCCGACCTGATCGAGATCGTCGGTTCGAAATCGCGCGCCGCCGACCTCTTGAACGGCCGGCGCGAGATCAATCTCGACCAGATCAGGAAGATCAGCCGGGCATGGCACATCCCGGCCGGTGCGCTTGTCGGCGATATGTCAGCCTGAGGCCAGCCACCTAAAGCTTCACCCACGCCCCGTTCTTCTTCGAGGACGCCACGCACGCCTCGACGAACTCCACGCCCTTCACGCCGTCGTCGACCGTCGGGTAGATCACGGCCTTGTCGACCGCGACGCCCTTCTTGACCGCGTTGATGGCGCGGGCGGCTTCCGTGTAGATCGTCGCAAAGGCTTCGAGATAACCTTCCGGGTGGCCGGACGGGATGCGGCTGACGCGGGCGGCGGACGGGCCGGACCCGGCGCCGTTGCGGGTGATCAGGCGCTTCGGCTCGCCGAACGGCGTGAACCACAGATAGTTCGGATCGGCCTGTACCCATTCGATGCCGCCCTTGGTGCCGTAGACGCGGATCTTCAGGCCGTTCTCATGGCCGGGCGCCACCTGGCTGCACCAGAGCATGCCCTTGGCGCCGCCTTCATAGCGCAGCATCACATGCGCGTTGTCGTCGAGCCTGCGGCCCTCGACGAAACTGTCGAGATCGGCGGCGAGGCTCTCCAGTGTCAGGCCGGTGACGAAGGCCGCGAGGTTATAGGCATGCGTGCCGATATCGCCGGTCGAACCGCCGGCGCCCGACTGGGCCGGATCGGTGCGCCAGACGGCTTGCTTGGCGCCGGTCTGCTCTACGGCCTCGGTCAGCCAGTCCTGCGGATATTCGACCTGCACGACGCGGATTTTCCCGAGATCGCCATTGGCGACCATTTCGCGCGCCTGCCGCACCATCGGATAACCGGTGTAATTGTGGGTGAGGATAAAAAGCGCGCCGCTCTCGTCGGCCGCCTTCTTCATTTTCCTGGCGTCTGCGAGATTGGAGGTCAGCGGCTTGTCGCAGATCACGTGGATGCCGCGTTTCAGGAACTCCTTGGCGGCATCGTAATGCACGTGGTTCGGCGTGACGATCGACACCGCCTCGATGCCGTCCTTCAGCCGCGCCTCGCGGATCGCCATCTCCTTGTAGGAGCCATAGGTGCGCGACGGATCGAGACCGAGATCGCGGCCCGATGCGATCGCCTTTTCCGGCGCCGACGACAGCGCGCCGGCGACGAGGTCGAACTGATCGTCCAGCCTTGCCGCCATGCGATGCACCGCCCCGATGAACGCGCCGGCCCCGCCGCCGACCATGCCGAGCCGGATGCGCGGCTCCCGCGCCTGTTCGTCCTTGCCTTCAATTGCCATGATGATTCTCCTTATTCGATTTCTTGAAAACCCTGTGGTGGATTTTGTCCCGCGATCAGGCTAGTTTTTTCTGCTGCGAGACAAAAGGACGCTCTGACCGTGAACACCAAGCTCCGCCTCCGCTGAGGCTCCACGTATTTCAAACAGCCGCCCGTCGAACGATAGGGCGCCTCTTGCAAATCCATGGAAAAGGTCCGGTCATGCCCCTTCTCGACGCGACAGCCACGCATCCCATCACCCTTCCCGATGGCAGGCTTTACCGCGATACGGTTTACCTGAAGAATGTCATCGATCACCCGCGCATGGAGATCGGCGATTTCAGCTACTACACCCATTCCGGAGAACCCGAGGACACCGCCGGCATCCTGGCGCCCTACCTCTTTCGCGGCAGCCTGGAGCGGCTGGTGATCGGCAAATTTGTGCAGATCGCCAGGGGCAGCTATTTCATCACCAGTTCCGCCAACCATCCGATGACGGGTTTTACCGCCTATCCGTTCCGCATCTTCAAGCCCGAGACATTCGGCTACAAGGATCTGCCAGTCCGGGACACGATCGTCGGACACGACGTCTGGATCGGCCACAACGCCGCGATCATGCCCGGCGTCACGATCGGCCACGGCGCGATCGTTGCCGCAGCCTCGGTGGTCGCGCGCGACGTGCCGCCCTATGCGGTTGTCGGCGGAAATCCGGCAGGTCTCATCCGCATGCGTTACCCCGCGGAGATCATCGCCGAACTTCTCGAGCTTGCTTGGTGGGATTGGCCGATCGACAAGATAGAGGCAAATCTGCCCGCCCTCGAAAGCGGCGATCTTGCAGCTCTCAAGAGGGCTTGAAAGTTTCACAGTATCACCGCCATGTGGAGCTCACGCGCCCCTTCTTGCCAGCACTCGATTGCCATGATTTGTCCCCTCGACGAACTTGAACAGTCGTCGTTTCCACGAATCCATTCTCCCCAGCGGGGAGAATGTGGCGGCAGCCGGATGAGGGGGCTTCGCGGCAGATTCTGCCTTTCGCGGTAGCGCTCAAGGCGTCGCTTCGCTCCTCCCCCTCATCTGCCCTATCGGGCATCTTCTCCCCGCCGGGGAGAAGAGGAGATCACAATCCCAGCATCCGCCGGTTCGCCGCCTCGTCGGTACCGCCGCTGGCAAAGTCGTCAAACGCCTTTTCGGTGACGCGGATGATATGCGCCTTGACGAATTCAGCCCCTTCGCGGGCTCCATCCTCGGGATGCTTCAGCGCGCATTCCCATTCGACCACGGCCCAGCCGTCGAAATCGTTGGCGGCCATTTTCGAGAAGATCGAACCGAAATCGACCTGGCCGTCGCCGGGCGAGCGGAAGCGGCCGGCGCGGCCGACCCAGCCCTGGTAACCGCCGTAAACACCCTGCCGGCCGGTCGGGTTGAATTCCGCGTCCTTGACGTGGAACATCTTGATCCGGTCCTTGTAGATATCGATGTTGTCGAGATAGTCGAGGCATTGCAGCACGTAATGCGACGGATCGTAGAGCATGTTGGCGCGCGGGTGGTTCTTCACCCGCTCAAGAAACATCTCGAAGGTGACGCCGTCATGCAGGTCTTCGCCTGGATGGATCTCGTAACATACGTCGACGCCGCAGGAATCGGCATGGTCGAGGATCGGCGTCCAGCGCTTGGCAAGTTCGTCGAAGGCGGTCTCGACGAGACCGGCCGGGCGCTGCGGCCACGGATACATGTAGGGCCAGGCAAGCGCGCCGGAAAAGGTCGCATGCGCCTTGATGCCGAGGTGCTTCGAGGCGGTGATCGCCATCTTCACCTGCTCGACGGCCCAGGCCTGGCGCGCCTTCGGATTGCCCCGCACTTCGGGTGCCGCGAAACCATCGAAGGCTTCGTCATAGGCCGGGTGCACCGCGACGAGCTGGCCCTGCAGATGGGTGGAAAGCTCGGTCACCTCGACGCCGTTCGCCCGCGCCACACCGGCAAATTCGTCGCAATAATCCTTGGAGGTGGCGGCCTTATTCAAATCGATGAGCTGACCGGCCCAGGTCGGCACCTGCACTCCGAGATACCCCTTGTCGGCCGCCCATTTGGTGATCCCGTCCCAGGTATTGAACGGAGCCGCATCGCCCGCGAACTGGCCGAGAAAGATGGCGGGGCCCTTGATCGTCTTCATGATGTTTCCTCTTCGGCTACGTGCAGTTAGTCGGTAACAACCTCAACTCCCTCATCCCTGTGACAAGCACAGGGATAAGGGTGATCGGGGTTGGCGGCGCCCGCCAGACGGGCGCCGTGTCGGTTATCAGAACGGAGAATCCGGGAAGTAGAAATTCTTGGCATTTTCCTTCGTCACCAGGGTGGCGTCGAGGATGTAAGTGCCGCTCACCGGAACCTTGTCGTAGAAGTTGCCGGCGGTGAGTTCCATGGCGGTCGCCACCATTGCCGGCGGATAGAGAACGTCGACCGGGATCATCTTGTCGCCGTCCATGACCTTCTTCACCATGTCCTTGGAGCCGGCGCCGCCGACCACATACTTGATGTCCGTGCGCTTGGACTGAGCGATGGCTTCGAGAACGCCGACGGCCATGTCGTCGTCCTGGCACCACACCACGTCGATCTTCGGGTACTTGGTCAGGTAGTCCTGCATGACCTTGAACGCGTCGTCGCGGCTCCAGTTGCCGAACTGGCGATCGAGGACCTTCACCTTGGAGCCGGCAATGCCCTTGTCGAAACCGTCCTGGCGCTGCTGGTCGATCGGAATCGGCAGGCCGCGGATGACGACGACCTGGGCGTCCGGCGTGGTCTTCTTGATATATTCGCCGGCGACCTGGCCGAGTGCCGGATTGTTGCCGGCGACATAGAGGTCACGGATGGTGCTGTCGTTGACGGAGGGCGCGCGGTCGACCAGCGCCACGAACGTACCCTTGTCCTTGACCTGCTGGATGGCATTGACAAGCGGATCCGGATCGGACGGCAGGATGACCAGCGCGTCGAGCCCCTGGACCGCAAGGTCCTGCACGGCGTTCGCCTGGCTTGCCGCGTCCGGCGAGGTCTTGACGATGACGTTGAGGCCCGGATGCTCCTTCATCAAGAGCTTGGCGACGCGTTCGGCATGGAACACGACGCCGGCGGTCCAGCCATGGTCTGCGGCCGGAATGGAAACGCCGATCGTCACCTTCTTGTCCTGGGCGAAGGCGGTGCCGGCGAGAAGCGTCAGCGACGCCACGGCCAGTCCCAAAATTTGTCTGCGCATTGTTTCTCTCTCCCACGATATCAGGGTCTTTAGTATTTCAGGACCGGGCGCGACCCATCAGCCCGGTCAGTTCTCGTTTGCCTGCCTCGGCGGGCTAATCAGCTTCAGCGGCCTACCTCCGCATCAGCGACCTTTGAACCAGCATGGCGATGATGATGATCGCTCCCTGGATGGCGCCGATCAGGTATTCGCTGACGAAGTTGGACAGCAGCATGATGTTGCCGACGATTTCCAGAATGAAGGCGCCGCAGATCGTGCCCCAGATGCGCCCGACCCCTCCCCGGAGTGCGGTACCGCCGACCACGACCGCGGTAATCGCCTGCAGTTCCCAGAAGCTGCCGGTCGTGGCGGACGTCGAGCCGAGGCGCGGCACGTAGAGCAGCACGGCGACGGCTACGCAGAGCCCCTGGATGACATAGGTGACGGTGCGCACCCGGTTGATCGAAATGCCGGAATAGCGCGCCACGTCCTCGTTCGAGCCGACCGCAGTGACATGCCGGCCGTAACGGGTGCGGTAAAGCACGAAGGCGGCAATCGCCGCGGTGACGAAGATGACGATGATCGGAATCGGTACGCCGGCGAACGAACCGGAATAGACCGGCCGGTAGAGCGCCAGAATATCGCGGTCGCGCACGGTGATGGCGCCGCCCTGGCTGAGCCATGTGGTGAGGCCGCGATAGATGCCCATCGTGCCGAGCGTGGCGATGAACGGTTCGATCCGGCCGATCGTAGTGATCAGGCCATTGGCGAGCCCGCAGGCGGCGCCGATCGCAATCGCCAGCGCCATACCGGCGGTGAGTGCCAGCGCGGGGTCGGCGATCGTCCCCGAGTTCAGGAAGAGGATCATCAGGCTGGCGACGAAGGCGAGCATCGCGCCGACCGAAAGGTCGAGCCCGCCCGAAGTGATCACATAGGTCGCGCCGAGCGCGATGACGGCAATGAAGGAGCTGCGCGTCACGACGTTCAAAAGATTGGCGGTCGTCATGAAATTCGGGTTGGCGAAATAGCCGAGCACCAAGAGAAGGGCGAGCGCAATGAACGGCGCGATCGCCGCCATGTCCCAGTCCTTGGAGGTCTTCGGTGCCTTGGCCGGTTCGGTAGCGACATTCGCCATCACGCGGCCTCTTCTTTGTTGACGCCCGTGGCGAGCACGACGATCTCGTTTTCGTTCATATGGTCCCCCGTCACTTCGCCGACGATCCGGCCGGAGCGCATGACGAGGATGCGGTCGCAGATGCCGATCAGTTCCGGCATTTCGGAGGAAACGACGATGATCGAACGCCCCTCCTCGGCCAGGTTGGCGATGAATTTGTAGATCTGTTCCTTGTTGCCGATATCGATGCCGCGCGTCGGCTCGTCGATGATGACGATTGACGGATCGAGCAGCATCATCTTGGCGAGCAGCAGCTTCTGCTGGTTGCCGCCCGAAAGCTGGCCGGCCAGGATGTCCTTGGCGCCGGTGCGAATGTCGAAATCGCGGATGGCCTTGTCGAGTGCTGCACTTTCGCGCTTGCGGTCGATCTGCAGGACACCCGCGAACTTGCCGAGCGAGGCGAGCGTCAGGTTGACGATCAGGTCCTTGGTGAGCAGCAGGCCCTTGCCCTTGCGGTCTTCGGAGAGATAGACGATGCCGGCCTTGAGGCTTGCATGCACGTCCCGGAAATTGACCGGCTTGCCGAGGTGACGGACCGTCCCGCGGCTGGGGCGAAGGCCGACCATGCCCTCCATCAGCTCGGTGCGGCCGGCGCCGACGAGGCCGGCAAAACCGAGAATCTCGCCTTTTTTCAGCTGAAACGAGGCATCCTGCGCATAACCGGGGACATTGAGGTGCTCGACTTCAAGCACCGTCTCGCGCGCCTGCGCCGCATGCCGGTCCGGATAGAGCTTTGCGACGTCGCGACCGACCATCAGCCGCGCCATGTCTGCGGGCTGGAGTTCGCTCGTATTATGAGAGGCAACAAGCCTTCCGTCGCGCAGCACCGTCACCCGGTCGGCGATCTCCTTCACCTCCGGCAGGCGGTGGGAAATGTAGAGCACGCCGACGCCCTTGGCGCGGATCTGCCGGATGACCTTGAGCAGTGCATCGGTCTCGTGCGGCGTCAGCGACGCGGTCGGCTCGTCGAAGATGACGATGCGATGCGGCACCAAGAGGACGCGGGCGATCTGCACCAGCTGGCGCTGGGCGATCGACAGGCGGCTGACGATCGTATTCGGATCGATATCGCTGCCGAGATCGCGGACAGCCTTGGCGGCGCCTTCGTTCATGGCGCGGTCGTCGATAAAGACGCCCTTGTGCAGCTCGCGGCCGAGATAGATGTTCTGGGCGACGGTCAGGTCCGGCGCCAGCAGGATTTCCTGATGCACCAGAACGATGCCGCGATGTTCCGCATCGACCGGGCCGGAAAAGGTGACGGTCTCGCCGTCGATCTTCATCTCGCCACGGGTCGGCGGCTGATTTCCGGCGATGATCTTCATCAACGTCGACTTGCCGGCGCCGTTTTCGCCGATGATCGCATGCACCTCGCCAGCGCGGAGGTTGATATTGATGTCCTTCAGCACCTCGACGATGCCAAATGTCTTGGAAAGGCCGGTCGCTTCGAACAGCGGCGCGACGGGGCTCGTCTCCGCGGAGCTCATCGCGCAGCACCCATGACCATTGGGCAATGCGCGGCCGGACAGCGGACCGCTGCGTTACCGACAGCACGCCTGTATATGATAATCTGCACCCAAGCTCCTCCCGATCAGAACGCTAGCCCAGATTCTGAGGTACGTAAAGCAGATTTGCCAAGCTCACACGCGAACGTGGGGACACTTTGCGCAAACCTCCTGCTGGTTGTCGTTTGTCGCGCTGTTGCCCTTCTCCAACGGCAGCGTCCGCCCCTCATCCGGCTGCGTCCCGCGGACCCTTCTCCCCACCTGCGGGGAGAAGGGTTATGCCGCGCCCGTCTCCCTCAAACGTAGCGTTGCGTGTGGCAAGTCCCTCTTCCCCGTTTTACGGGGAGAGGGCTAGGGTGAGGGGCAATCCGCTCAAACGTAGCGATTGACGACGTTTTCCAGGTATTCCTGGCGGCCGGACTTCGGTTCCGGGTTGATGTTCTGCTTCTCGACCCAGGAGGCGATGTCGTCGAGCTTGTATTCGCCACGCAGCATTTTCTGGTATTCGGGGCTGTCCCACTTCTCGTAGCGGGCATCGAGCGGAGCTTTCAGCGCACCGTCGTCGAGCATCTTCGCCGCCGCCTTGATGCCGCGGGCGCAGCAGTCCATGCCGCCGATATGGCCGATCAGCAGGTCTTCCGGATCGAGCGACTGGCGGCGCAGTTTCGCGTCGAAATTGGTGCCGCCGTTCTGGAAGCCGCCGCCGGCGAGCACGTGGTAATAGGCGAGCGCCATTTCCGGCACGTTGTTGGGGAACTGGTCGGTATCCCAGCCGGACTGCATATCGTTGCGGTTCATGTCGATCGAGCCGAAAATGCCGAAGGCGTTGGCCATGGCGATCTCGTGTTCGAAGGAATGGCCGGCGAGGATCGCGTGGCCCTGCTCGATATTGACCTTCACTTCCTTCTCGAGCCCGTTCTTCTGCAGGAAGGCATAGACGGTCGAAACGTCGTAGTCGTACTGGTGCTTGGTCGGCTCCTGCGGCTTCGGCTCGATCAGGATCGTGCCCTCAAAGCCGATCTTGTACTTGTATTCGACCACCAGATTGAGGAAACGGCCCATCTGGTCGAGTTCGCGTGACAGGTCGGTGTTGAGCAGCGTCTCGTAACCTTCGCGGCCGCCCCACAGCACGTAGTTGGACCCGCCGAGCTTCTTGGTGGCGTCGAGGCAGGTCTTCACCGTCGCCGCGGCGAAGGCGAAGACCTCCGGATCCGGATTGGTGGCGGCACCCGACATGTAGCGGCGGTTGGAGAAAAGGTTCGCCGTGCCCCAGAGAAGCTTCACACCGGTCTCGGCCTGCTTCTTTTGGAAATAGTCGACGATCTCGTTGAGGTTCTTCGTATTCTCGGCGAAATTGTTGCCTTCCGGACGCACGTCGGCATCGTGGAAGCAGTAGAAGGGCGCGCCGAGCAGCTGGAAGAATTCGAAGGCGACGTCCGCCTTCATCTTCGCCGCTTCCATCGTATCGGAGAACCACGGGCGCTGGAAGGTCTGGCCACCGAAGGGATCGCCGCCCGGCCAGGTGAAGGTATGCCAATAGGCGACGGCGAACCGGAGGTGATCCTCCATGCGCTTGCCGGCGACGATCTCATCGGGGTTGTAGTGCCGGAAGGCCAGCGGATTGGTGCTGTCCGGGCCTTCGTATTTGATCTTCTGGATGTCTCCGAAAAAGCCTGTGTTCATGGGGTGTTTCTCCTATCGAGTAATTGAGAGCGCCAAAGATCCCCTTCTGCCTGCCGGCATCTCCCCCACAAGGGGGGAGAACGCTGGTGGCACCGCCTTGCCCAATCGGAAAAGCGGAACTCGGGGCAATAAAGCCCCTCCCCCTTGTGGGGAGGGGTTGGGGAGGGGTCTTTTCAACGCACCTCCAGTGGAAGCTGTTCAATGCGCCAGCGACTTGATCGCCGGATAAAGCGCCCGGTAGCGGCCATAGGCAGCCTCATAAGCCTCCGACAGCCCCGAGACCGGCTCGACGGTCTCATCGGTCTTCGGTGCCGAGCAGACGGAAAGCGGGTCGGCACCTGTCGCGGCGATCAGGCCGAGGCGGGCAGCCCCGAAGGCGGCTCCGAAATCGCCGTCCGCCGGAATATCGACCGGAACCCCAAGCGACGTGGCGATCGACTGCAGCCAGTAGCGCGAGCGCGAGCCGCCGCCGATCGCGGTGACGCGGGAAATCGAGGTGCCGGCGGATTTCAGCGCTTCGAGATTGTCGCGGATCGCAAAGGTGACGCCTTCGAGCACCGCCTGGGTCAGCACCGTGCGGTCGCTCTCGTGTCCGAGGCCGACGAAGACGCCGCGGATGGCCGCATCATTGTGCGGCGTGCGCTCGCCGGAAAGATAGGGCAGGAAAGTGACGCCCGACGGGGCCTTCAGCACATCGCCGAGTTCCTGGGTGAGTTCGGCGGCGGTCTTGGCCGTAATGTTTGAATACCAGTTGAGCGCGTCGGTCGCCGACAGGATGACGCCCATCTGGTGCCAGGTTTTTGGCAGCGCATGGCAGAAGGCATGCACGGCGCTTTCCGGCTTCGGCAGATAGGAGGCGTTGGCGGCAAACAGCACGCCGGACGTGCCGAGCGAGACGAAGGCTTGGCCCTCCGCGACCGTGCCCATGCCGCAGGCCGACGCCGCATTGTCCCCTGCCCCACCGGCGATCACGACCCCCTCGGCCATGCCCCATTTGTAGGAAAGTTCGCCGCGCAGCTTGCCGGCCTGTTCGGTGCCCTCGACCAGCGACGGCATCTGGCTTTCGTCAAGGCCAGTTGCGGCAAGCAGTTCGGACGACCATTTGCGGGCGCCGGTATCGAGCCAGGACGTGCCGGCGGAATCGGACATTTCGGACATATGCTCGCCAGTCAGCCACAGCCGCAGATAATCCTTCGGCAGCAGCACCTTGGCGACCTTCGCAAAGATCTCCGGCTCGTTCTTGGCGACCCAGGCGAGCTTCGGGGCGGTAAACCCCGGGAAGACGATATTGCCGGTGAGCTTGCGGAAGATCGGATTGGCGTCGAGCGCAGCGGCTTCCTGATGGGAACGGGTGTCGTTCCAGAGGATGCAGGGCCGCAGCACCTTGTCTTCGGCATCCAGCAGCGTCGCGCCGTGCATCTGGCCGGAAAGCCCGATGCCCTTCACCGCCGCCAGTTCCTTCGGGAACTTCGCCTTGAGGCCGGCGACGGCCTCTTCCGTGGCGCGGATCCAGTGGGCGGGATCCTGCTCCGACCAGCCGGAATGCGGACGCGAGACGTCGAGCGAGCCGCTCGCCGAACCGATGATCTTCTGATCGCCGTCGATCAGCATCGCCTTGACGCCCGAAGTGCCGAGATCGAGACCGAGATACATGGTGTTTCTCCTAGTGCTCCGCCCTTCAGGGCAGATTGTCTTTCAAGAATATGTCGATGCGGATGCGTTCCTGGGCGGCGAGCACCGGCAGGCCGTCGGCCTTGGCTTTCAGCACCCGGATCGCACTTCTGACTTCGTGGCCCGCATCCTGGTTCAGAACCGCGTCGATGATACCGTCCGAAAGTGCTGCGCGGGTCGAGGCGGTGAGTTCATGGGCGATGACCAGCGGCCGGCGGGGGCCGTGCGCCTTCTGAAGCGCGCGGATGAGGCCTCGGTTGCCGGCACCGAGACTGTAGATGCCGGCAATGTCGGCATTGCGGCGCAGCGCATCCGCAACCATCGTCTCAGTGAGCGCCGGGTCGTCGCGGCCTTCGAGCACGGGCAGGATGTGAACGTTCGGATAGGCCTCACCGATGACGGTCGAAAAACCTTCCAGCCGCTCGCGATGGTCGCGCACCAGCATGGAGCCGGCCAGCACCGCGACGGTCGCCCCCCGTTCGGCGAGGAAAGGCCCGCTAAGGAACCGTCCCATCAGGCTGCCGGCGGTGCGGCCGGCGGCGATATTGTCGATGCCCGCATAGTGGTCGCGGGAGGAATCCGGCAGGTCGGAGACCAAAGTCACCATCGGGATGCCGGCCTGCCGCAGGCGCTCGGCAGCGACGCGGACTTCCGGCGCGTCGATGGCGACGAAGGCGACCCCGGCCGGCTTGTCCGCAAGCACCGCCTCGAGTGAGGCGACCAGCGCGCCCGGATCGAAGGGCGGCACATCGACGATGCGGATGCCGGTGCGCTCGAAACTGGAGCGGGCAACGACGCCGCGGACTTCCTCGTGCAGGCCGATCATGAACGAGTTGTCGTTGGCAGGCAGGATGAAGACGAAGGAATAGGTGCGGCTCTTGGCGAGGTTGGCGGCGGCGAGATCGCGCACGTAACCCAGCGAGGCGATCGCCTCCTCCACCTTGCCGCGGGTGACGGAGCGCACACCCGGCCGGCCGTTGAGAACCCGGTCGACAGTCGCAAGGCTGACGCCGGCGATCTTCGCGATGTCGTGGACAGTGGGCTTCATGAACTCCTCCGCCGACCGTGTTAGCGGAAAATCTGAGGTACGTAAATCAAAATTTGAGGTACGTGTTTCACCGAAGCCCGAACACCCCAAGAAAAAGGCCGTCACTTGCGTGGCGGCCCCCTTCCCGGCGGTGGAATGCTGCAATCAATGCCCGCCGCCACCGGCGCCCGCGAGGCGGGCCGGCTTGGCGATCAGGAAGACGAAGAAGATCAGGCTGCCGAACAGCCCCGTCAGGATGAAGAACACATCCATGAAGGAAAGCAGCAAGGCCTGCTGGGTAATGATGCCGGAGAGCTTCTGCAGCGCGACGGCGCTGCCGTCGAGGCCGAAGGAATTGTAGTTGGCGCCGACGCTGTCCAGCCAGTTGAGCGCTGCCGGGTTGCCGTAGTTGACGTGCTCGGAAAGCCGGGCGTAGTGCTCGTCGGAACGTTGGGTCAGCGCGGTGTTGATAACGGCGAGCCCGACCGCGCCGCCGAGGTTGCGGGTCAGGTTGAAAAGGCCTGACGCGCCCTGGATACGTTGCGGCGCGAGCGTCCCCAGCGCGATATTGCTGATCGGCACCATGCACATCATCATCCCGAACCCGCGCAGGATCTGCGGCAGCAGCAGTTCGTAGAAATCCCAATCGGCGGTGATGCCGGTCATCAGCCAGGTACCCGCCGCAAACGAGCCGAAGCCGACGGCCATCAGGATGCGCAGGTCGACACTGTTCGATAGCCGTCCGACGAGCGGCGCGGAGACGAACATGGCGATGCCGGAAACGAACATCGTCTCCCCGATCATCAGCGAATCGTAGTGGCGGATGCGGCCGAGATAGAGCGGATAGAGATAGGTGAGCCCGTAGAGCCCGACGCCCATGATAAAGGAGAACAGGGAGCCAAAGGCGAAATTGGCGTTGCCGAACGCCCTGAGATCGACGATCGGGAACTCGACCTTGAAGGCACGCCAGAAGAACACCACCGCGCCGATGACGATGAAGACGGTGCCGACGACGATCTTGTCGTCGCTGAACCAGTCCTTGTTGTTGCCTTCTTCCAGCACGTATTCCAGCGCTCCGAGGAAGACAGCCATGGAGGCGAGCCCCCACCAGTCGAACTTCTTCATCAGCTGCAGCTGCGGCTTGTCGAAGTCGATCAGCGTGAAGGTGACGACGGTGACGATGATGCCGGGGATGACGTTGACCAGAAACAGCCAGTGCCAGGAGAAGGAATTGGAAAGGTAACCGCCGACAGTCGGGCCGATCGTCGGGGCGAGCGTCGCGACAAGGCCGATGATCGGCGAGACGATGCTGCGCTTCGATGGCGGGAAGATCGTAAAGGCCGCCGCGAAGACCGAAGGGATCATGCCGCCGCCGATGAAGCCCTGGATGGCACGATAGACGATCATCTCGTCGATATTCGTGGCGGTGGCGCAAAGGATGCTGGCCAGGGTGAAGCCCGCCGCGCACGTGGAGAACAGGATGCGCGTCGACATGATGCGGGCAAGGGTGCCCGACAGCGGGATCATGATCACCTCGGCGATCAGGTAGGAGGTTTGCACCCAGGCGATTTCATCCGAGCCGGCGGAAAGGCCAGCCTGGATTTCCGCGAGCGAGGCCGAGACGATCTGGATGTCGAGGATCGACATGAACATTCCGAAGACCATCGCGAAGAAGGCGATGAGCTTGCGTCTGTCCATCGGCTGGTCGGCCGGCATCGCCATAGGGGGCGGACCCGCCGTGGCCGTTGCTCCTGCCATGGCCGCTCTCCTTGGTTCTCTTTACTTGGCAGCGACGGCGCTGATGCCGGGTGCGGTCCGGGTATCGACGTCGACGACGACGCTCAAGCCGGCACGAAGATGCTGGCGTTCGAGGTCTTCCTTCGGGATCGAGATGCGAACCGGAACGCGCTGTACGATCTTGGTGAAGTTGCCGGTTGCATTTTCCGGCGGCAGCATCGAGAAGACGGCACCGGAAGCCGGCGCTATCGACACTACCGTGCCAGTGATGTTGTGATCCTCATAAGCATCCACATGCACGCGGACCTTGGAACCCGGCTGCAGGTTGCCGAGCTGGGTTTCCTTGAAATTCGCCTCGATATAGAGCTCGGTCAGCGGCACCAGCGACGCGAGGCGCTTGCCGGTCGAGACGAGATCGCCCGTCTGGACGGACAGGTTGCCGATAACGCCGTCATAGGGCGCCTTCAGGACGGTGAAGTTCAGATCGCGCTGGGCCTGGTCCCGGGCGAGCTCCTGGGTATGGATGGTATTGACCGCCTCGTCGCGCTGGGCACGCAGGAGGCCGATATTGGCCTGTGCCGACGCGACCGCCGCCTGGCCGGCGACGAGATTGGCGCGGGCCTGTTCAAGCGCAATCTCGGCATTGTCGAGCGCGGCGGTGGTGCCGACCGCACTGGCCTGCAGGCTCGTCGCGCGCTTCTGGGTGATCTCGGCGCCGCGAACCGCGGCTTCAAGAGCGCCCTGCTGGGCCTGGGCCTGCTTCAGCGCCGCGTCGCCGCCGACGATCTGCGCATCGATGCGGGAGACGGCGAGATTGGCGGATTCGATGGCAGCCTGTGCCTTGCGAAGCGCAAGTTGATAGTCGCCGTCGTCGAGCGTGACGAGCGGTTCGCCGGCCTTGACGGCCTGGTTCTCGACAACGTTGACCTTCGCGACGTAACCGGACACTTTTGGCGAGATGACCGCGATATCGCCTTCGACATACGCGTCGTCGGTGGAAACCAGGAACCGACCGTCGATCCACCAGTTGTAACCATACCAGCCAGCGCCAGCGAGGAGGGCAAGCGCAATGACAGGCAACAGCAGACCGCGGCGTTTCTTCTTTTCAGGCGCCTTGGCGGCCGCGGGGGCCGCAATCGCTTCGGCCGCAGCGGGCTGTTCCGCAGGCGGCGAGCCCTTGCGGGCCTCAGCCGTGGGAAGGCCAGCATTTTCCGTCGTCACAGCGCGCAGTGCGCCGGAATTCTGAGAGGACGTCATCTTCTATCTACCGTCTTGGGAGCGTCTTATTCCATCGAACCGATCGGTTCAGCGAGCTTGACATAGACCCATCGATAACACATATCAAGAGCAATCGAACCGCTCGGTTCGAAAAGGTTAAAAAAGGGCATCGAAATGGCCAGGCAGACAAGGAAACTGGAAAGATCCGATCCGGTTCCCGCCGGACGTTTCGCAGCGGGCGAGGACCCGGCGAAACGGGAGCAGATTATCGACGGGGCGAAAAGGGTCTTCATGAAGCTCGGCTTCGACGCCGCGAGCATGAACGACATCACGCGCGAGGCAGGCGTCTCGAAAGGGACGATCTACGTTTACTTCCAGAACAAGGAAGACCTGTTCGGCGCGATGGTTGCGCGTGAGCGCGAACGGATCACGCTGCGCATGCGCGACATCCTTGCCGGCAGCGAGGAAGTCGAGGACGGCCTCTACCGCTTCGGCATGGGTTTTGCCACGCATATGACCGCAACGCAGGTGATAGAGGCGATGCGGACCGTGATCGGCGTCGTCGATCGCCTGCCAAGCCTATGTCGGCATTTCTTAAATTCGCCGTCCCAGAACGTCCGTACCGTGCTTGAGGATTTCATCAGGCGCCACGTCGCGCTTGGCAATCTCAAGGTGGAGGATACGGATCTCGCAGCCCGTCAATTCATCGACATGGCGAGCGGCACCTTCTTCAAACTCCGCCTTTTTGGCGATCTCGACGACGTACCGCCGTTCAGCGAAATCGACCATGTCGTCACGGGAGCAATCCGGGTGTTCATGGCAGCCTACGGCGTCCATGACAATTCCGTGACCGAAAAAACGAAAGAACATGCCTGATTTCAGGAGGTTGTAGCGCAACCTCCTCTTGTCTTCCGCTCATCACTCCTTAAATCGTGCAGGCAATTACGCCTTGCGATTGAAAGAAGGGAATGTTGATGCAGGATATCGTCGTGCTGGTTCAGGATCCGGCCGCCTGGGTGGCGCTTGTCACACTCGTCGTCATGGAAGTCGTGCTCGGCATCGACAACCTCATCTTCATCTCCATCCTCACCAACAAGCTGCCACCCGAAAGCCGCGAGCGCGCCCGCAAGATCGGCATCGGCCTGGCGCTTGTCATGCGTCTCGCCCTGCTCGGCACCGTCGCCTGGATCGTTCAGCTCACCAACCCGATCTTCGAGGCCTTCGGCCACGGTTTCTCCTGGAAGGACCTGATCCTGATCGCCGGTGGTCTCTTCCTCGTCTGGAAGGCGACCAAGGAAATCCACCATTCCGTCGACGTCGACGATCACAAGGAAGACCTGGTCGGCGCCGGCAAGGACGTGGTCAGGATGAGCTTCGCCTCGGCGATCGGCCAGATCCTTCTGCTCGACCTCGTCTTCTCGGTCGACAGCATCATCACCGCCGTCGGCATGACGCCACATCTGCCGATCATGGTAGTCGCCGTCGTCGCCGCCGTCACCGTGATGCTGATCGCCGCCACGCCGCTTGCCAATTTCATCGAGAAGAACCCGACCATCGTCATGCTGGCACTCGCCTTCCTGCTGATGATCGGCGGCACCCTGATCGTCGAAGGTTTTGGCGTGCATGTGCCGAAGGGCTATATCTACGCCGCCATGGCCTTTTCCGCCGGCGTCGAAGTGCTCAACATGGTGGCGCGCAACGCCCGCAAGCGGAAGAAGGCTGGCGGCACGACGCTGCATTGAGTTGACGAGAGCTTACGTCGTTCTGCGGAAAGCTCGACTGGAGACGGCTATTGAGTTCTGGCACGGGTCTTTGGCGTTCGCGAACTCGTAGCCATCCGCCTTGTGGATCGGGCCAAATTGCAGCCCTCGCTCCGCCGCCCGGCTGCAGAACGCTTCGACATCCTCCACGTCGAACACCAGTTTGACGATCACCTGGCCGATCTTCTGCGATTTGGCGGCCGGGTGAAACATCAGGTTGGCGCCGCCATCCTTGCTGACCAGCTCGACGATGCGATCACCGGGCAATCGCAAGACTTCGAACTCGAAATGCGTCTCGTAAAAACGCACCATCGCTTCAACATCCTTCGCATAGAGCGTCACACGGTTGAGCGGCACGGTTATCTCCCGATGGATCCGTTCGTGCTGGGAAGCGAGAAGATGTTGAGATTACCGACACCCGTTTCCACGCGCTGCCAGCCTATCCTCTCGTAGAACGGCGAATTGGCAGGCGAGGCGCATAGATAGACGATTTCGATACCCTGTCCGATAGCCGCCTGAGCTGCGGCGGTGACCAGAGCTGATCCCACACCTTCGCCGCGACATTCCGGTTCCACCCAAACCGCAGCAACCCACGGGCTGTATTGGGGACGTTCGTCCATGTCGCTCGTGATCAGCGACGCAGTTCCCAGAAACCGATCCCCTTGATGCGCCACGATGGCCAAGGGTATCCCGGTCGAGACCAGGTTTTCCTGCACCCGACCGGTTATGTATTCCAGCGGAACACCCTTGCTCCGCCACCAGGCATTCCAGACGCGATCGGCCACGTCCCCGGCAAAGCCGGGCCGCGCACGCAGGTCGGAGATCGAGAAACCATCAGCCGTCTTCACGGATCGATCCCTTTTCCCAGTCCATACTTTCGCAGGCCTTAGCTCTTCGCCAGTTCCCGCTCGACCGCCTCGACCAGCCGGTTGTCCTGCGCATCGACGTCAGGCGCGAAACGTGCCTTGATCTGACCATCGCGGCCGATCAGGAATTTTTCGAAATTCCAGACGATTTCGCCGTCTTCGACCTCCATGCCGAAGCCGCGCAGCTTTTCCTTCATCGGGCCGTCGCCGGTGGTCGGAACGCCGGAACCAGTGAGGCCTTGGTAGAGCGGGTGCTTGTCCTCGCCCTTGACGGAGATCTTCGAGAAGATCGGGAATTTCACGTCATAGGTGAGCTGGCAGAATTCGACGATCTCGGCGTCCGTGCCGGGCTCCTGGCCCTTGAAGTTGTTGGCCGGGAAGGCCGCAATGACAAAACCGTCGGCGCGCTTGTCCTCGTACAGCTTTTCGAGGCCTTCATACTGCTTGGTCAGGCCGCATTTCGACGCGACGTTGACGACCAGCATCACCTTGCCCTTGTATTCGGAAAGCGTGGTCTCGCGGCCGTCGGCCAGCTTCACCGGTACGTTCAAAACATCAGTCATCGACAAATCTCCATTCAAAACAAACTGGTCTCTTTGCCGCGACACCCTATCGAAGCGGCTCCCGTTGTCCAGTGGACAGGCCCCCCGGCCTTCGGCGCGCCGGAACTTTGGACCCATCCCCGCATTGACGGGCGGCGCGGCTACGCCACGTTATCCTCCTGCCGGCGGTGATCCTTCCGCCGGTCCTCTCGATATCAAGGGCGGCATGACCACTCAGCAGATCCTCGCGTTTTCCGTCATCGCCATCATGATGGTGGTCTTCATCTGGGACCGGTTTCGCTACGACGTGGTCGCCTGCTGCGCGCTGGTGCTGGCCGTCGCACTCGGCGTCGTGCCCGTCGACAAGGCGTTCTCAGGCTTCTCGGACGATATCGTCATCATCGTCGGCAGCGCGCTGGTGGTCAGCGCCGGCGTGGCGCGGTCGGGCATCGTCGATATCGCCATCAAGAAGCTCTTCCCGAACCTCAACACGCTGCATACCCAGCTTGCGCTCTTGATGATCGTGGTGGCGCTGCTTTCCGCCTTCATCAAGAACATCGGTGCGCTGGCGATCATGATGCCGGTCGCCTTCCAGTTCGCCAGGAAATCCGGCGCATCGCCATCCAAATACCTGATGCCGATGGCGTTTGCGGCCCTGCTCGGCGGGCTGATGACCCAGATCGGCACCTCGCCCAACATCGTCGTCTCGCGGCTGCGCGAAGAGCTGACCGGCACCTCGTTCACGATGTTCGACTTCACACCGATCGGGGCGATCCTCACCGTCGTCGGCATCACCTTCCTGCTCTTCTTCCATTGGCTGGTCCCGAGCCGCACCAGGGAAAACAGCTCGATCGAAGAGGCGGTGGAGATCAGGAACTACACGTCGGAAGTCTCCGTGACGTCCGATTCCACGCTCCTCGAAAAATCGATCGGCGATCTCCTGAAACTCGGCGACGGCGAGGTACTGGCCACTGCCGTGCTGCGCGGAACGGCCCGCATGTCGCCCTTTCCGGATCTCGTCCTGCGCGAAGGCGATGCCGTTCTCCTCGAAGGCCCGTCGGTCGCGCTGGACAGGATCGTCTCCGGCGGCAAGCTGAAACTGTCCGGCAAGCCGCTGAGGGAAAACGGCCAAGCACAGGCGGACGTGATCTCGGTCGAGGCGATCATCACCCAGGAATCGCCGCTCAAGGGCCTCTCCGCCAAGGAACTGGCGCTTTCCTACACGCGCGGCATCAATCTTCTGGCGATCAGCCGGCGCGGCGAGCGGCTGAAGCAGCGGCTGGGCGAGCTGACACTGATGGCCGGCGACGTGCTGGTGCTGCAGGGCAGCCGCAAGAACCTGCCCGCGGTGCTGCAGGACTTTTCCCTGCTGCCGCTGGCGCAGCGGGAAATCCTGCTCGGAACCCGCCGCCGTGCCTTCATTCCGCTGGTCATCCTGGTGCTGGCCATGGCCGCGACCGCCGTCGGCATCGCGCCGGTTCCGGTTGCCTTCTTCACCGCCGCCCTCGGCATGGTCGTCTTCCGGGCGATCCCGCTCAACGATTTCTACAAATCGGTCGACGGGCCGATCCTCGTCATGCTGGCGGCCTTGATCCCCGTTTCGGATTCGCTGAAGACGACCGGTGGCAGCGAGCTGATCGCAGGTTGGCTCGGCCAGGTGGCCGCGACGCTTCCCGCCTGGGGTGCCCTGGGGCTGATCCTCGTCACTGCCATGGCGGTGACGCCGTTCCTCAACAATGCCGCGACGGTGCTCGTCATGGGCCCGATCGCCGCGAGCTTCGCCACCAGTCTCGGTTTTCGGCCGGAAGCGTTCCTGATGGCGGTGGCGATCGGCGCCGGCTGCGATTTCCTCACCCCGGTCGGCCACCAGTGCAACACGCTGGTCTTCGGCCCCGGCGGTTACAAGTTTTCCGACTATCCGAGGCTCGGTCTGCCGCTTTCCTTCCTGATCATCCTCGTCAGCGTGCCGGCACTGCTCTATGTCTGGCCGGTAACGTAGGGTTCAAGGCCAAAAACCTTGACGCTTGAGGCTGAATATGGCCTAAGCCTGCGCCAATCCGCATTTCAAAAACAGGCTTGGCGCCTTTTAGGCCGCCACAGATAGAGCATTCTTCATGATCGCCACGAAGCCCCGCGTCCGCATCGCCCCCTCGCCGACCGGCGAGCCGCATGTCGGCACCGCCTATATCGCGCTCTTCAACTACCTCTTCGCCAAGAAACATGGCGGCGAATTCATCCTGCGCATCGAGGATACCGATGCGACGCGTTCGACGCTGGAATTCGAACAGAAGGTGCTGGACGCGTTGCGCTGGACGGGCCTGACCTGGGCGGAAGGCCCGGATGTCGGAGGCCCCTACGGTCCCTATCGCCAGTCCGACCGCAAGGACATGTACCAGCCCTATGCCCAGCAACTGCTCGACAAGGGCCACGCCTTCCGCTGTTTCTGCACGCCCGAGCGGCTGGAGCAAATGCGCGAAGGCCAGCGCGCCGCCGGCAAGCCGCCGAAATACGACGGTCTCTGCCTGAGCTATACGGCCGAGGAAGTCACGTCCAGGATGGCGGCCGGCGAAGGCTCGGTCATCCGCATGAAGATCCCGACTGAAGGCTCCTGCGACTTCCACGACGGCGTTTATGGCGACGTGTCGATCCCGTGGGATTCGGTCGACATGCAGGTGCTGATCAAGGGCGACGGCATGCCGACTTATCACATGGCCAACGTCATCGACGACCATCTGATGAAGATCACCCATGTGGCGCGCGGCGAGGAATGGCTGGCATCGGTGCCGAAGCACATCCTGCTCTATCGTTATTTCGAGTGGGAACAGCCGGTGTTCATGCACCTGTCGCTGATGCGCAACGCCGACAAGTCGAAACTGTCGAAGCGCAAGAACCCGACCTCGATCTCCTATTATTCCGCGCTCGGCTACCTGCCGGAAGCGCTGATGAACTTCCTCGGCCTGTTCTTCATCCAGATCGCCGAAGGCGAAGAGATGCTGACCATGGACGAGCTGATCGAAAAGTTCGATCCGGACAACCTCTCCAAGGCCGGCGCGATCTTCGACATCCAGAAACTCGACTGGCTGAACGGCCGCTGGCTGCGCGAAAAGCTGTCTCCGGACGAATTCGTCGCCCGCGTGCTGGAATGGGCCATGGAGAACAGCCGCCTGACGGAAGGCCTGAAACATTCGCAGAGCCGCATTTCCAAGCTCGGCGAACTGCCGAACCTCGCCGGCTTCCTGCTGTCCAGCGATGTCGGCCTGACGCCGGCCTCGTTTGCGGGCCTGAAGACCAGCCCGGCCGAGACGCTGGAAATCCTCACCACCGTTCAGACGGATCTCGAAAAGATCCTCGAATGGAATGTCGAGACGATCGACGCGGAACTGCGCGCCGTCGCCGACAAGCTTGGCAAGAAGCTGCGCGTCGTCACCCCGCCGCTATTCGTCGCCATGTCGGGTTCGTCCCGCTCGCTGCCGCTGTTCGATAGCATGGCGCTGCTCGGTCGCTCAGTCGTCAGGCAGCGGTTGAAGATTGCCGCGACGGTGGTGGCGTCCATGGTGGGCGACGGAAAGTAAAGACATACGCGACGGGTCCCCTCCCCCTTGTGGGGAGGGTTAGGGAGGGGCCTTTCTTCCTAACATCCAGGAAAACCCCTCCCCGTCGCTTCGCTCCGACCCTCCCCACAAGGGGGAGGGTTACGCCGAGCCAGCCGCACCGACAAAAACAAGACAAACCTGCCCGAAGAAGGCGAAATACCATGACCGAGAACACGACCAACGAAACCGCCCTCTCCTCCGACGCCACGCAGGTGCGCGCGCAAAAACTCGCCATCCTTCGCGAAAAGATCGGCGACGTCTATCCGGCGCATTTCCACCGGACGATGACCAATGCGGAACTGGCCGAGAAATACAAGAACCTGGAGGCGGACGTCGAGACGCAGGACATCGTCACCGTCGCCGGCCGGGTCTATTCCTCGCGCAATTCCGGCATGTTCATGGATATCCATGACGCGTCGGGCAAGGTTCAGATCTTCTCCCACAAGGACACCACGCCGCAGGAAGCGCGCGACCTGCTGCCGCTGGTCGATATCGGCGATATCATCGGCGTCACCGGCGTCGTGCGCCGCACCAAGCGCGGCGAACTGACGATCAACGCCCAGAACATCACCATGCTCACCAAGTCGCTTCTGCCGATGCCGGAAAAATGGCATGGCCTGTCGGACGTCGAGCTGCGCTACCGCAAGCGCCATCTCGACATCATGACCAACGAGGAGTCGAAGCTCCGTTTCCAGCAGCGCAGCCGCATCGTCTCCGGCATCCGCCGCTTCATGGAAAACGACGGCTTCATGGAAGTCGAGACGCCGATGCTGCATTCGGTTTATGGCGGCGCAACGGCAGAACCCTTCAAGACGCATCACAACACGCTGAAGCTCGACATGTACCTGCGCATCGCGCCAGAACTGTTCTTGAAGCGCACGCTGGTCTCCGGCCTCACCGACAAGGTCTTCGAGATCAACCGCAATTTCCGCAACGAAGGCGTTTCGACCCGGCACAACCCCGAATTCACGATGATGGAGTGCTACTGGGCCTATGCCGATTACGAGGACATCATGGACCTCGTCGAACGCATGTTCTCGACATTAGCCATGACCATCCACGGCACCACCGAAGTGAAGTTCGGCGACAAGGAATTGTCCTTCAAGGGCCCGTTCAAGCGCGTGCCGATGCCCGACGCCGTCAAGGAAGCGACCGGCATCGACTTCCTCGCGATGAAGACCGATGAGGAAGCCCGCACCGCCGCCAAGGCCGCCGGCTTCGCGGTCGAGAAGGATTGGACCTGGGGCGAATGCCTCGCCTTCATCTTCGAGGAAAAGGTCGAGGCCACGCTGATCCAGCCGAGCCACGTGACGCATTTCCCGAAGGACATCTCGCCCTTCGCCAAGGAAGTCCCGGGCGAACCGCGCCTCGTCGAACGCTTCGAGACCTATTGCAACGCCTGGGAACTGGGCAACGCGTTTTCCGAACTCAACGATCCCGAAGAACAGCGCAAGCGCATGGTCGAACAGCTGGAGCAGGCCCATGCCCGCGGCGAGAAGGACAAGCAGCTCGACGACGAATTCCTGGACGCCATCGACCAGGGCATGCCGCCCGCCGGCGGCCTCGGCATCGGCGTCGACCGTCTGGTCATGCTGCTGACGGACTCACCGTCGATCCGAGACGTGATCCTGTTCCCGGCGCGCCGGGCCAAGGCGGATTGATAGCGGTTCACCGCACCGCAAATGCCGTCATCCTCGGGTCAAGCCTGAGGATGACGGGGACACGCCGCCAGCGACAAGGGCCGGTCGTGGGCACCGGAACGGCCCTCATGACCGCCTGTCCGGGTGCGAGGCAGCCCCGTATGCCGGTAAGTTCGACCCGTAACGTTTGGGACCATGGCGGAAGACACTTTGATCATCGAACTCAGCCTGGCGGAGATCCGCGAGGTCACTGGTTATGCGGCAGCGTGCGGTCGATCCGCATTGGCGATCTTCGAACGTGAACGCCCCGAGGACCCGCGCCCATGGGACGCGATCAATGCTGCGCAGGATTTCGCCGACGGAGGCCGCCGGACCAAAACGCTCCGGGACCGCGCCTGGGGCGCGCAACGGGCCGCTCATGAAGCCCGCGACGCCGGAAAGGCCGCCGCGAGCGAGGCCGCCCTCGCGGCGCTGGCGGCAGCCGGGGCGGCCTTCCTCCACCCGCTGGCGAAGGCGGCTCAGGTCAAGCACATCCTCGGATCGGCCGCTCACGCCGCGCGCGCGTTTGAACTCGCCGCCCAAGAGAACCCCGCTGGCGAAGCCAGCCATATGGCGCAAACACCGATCCGCCCGCATCCAGTAGTGGTGGACGTCCTCAAGCGTTATCCAGCCGCTCCAACTGGCGGCGGACGGGTCGGCGAACTGGTCCGTCAGCTCGATGCTTCGCTCCGACAAGCTGAATAGAGAAGGCTCTCCGGGAAGTTACGACTAGGAGAGCTACCAAGATCCGACGCTCAGATCGCCACCCTAGCAAGGGGCGGGGGGCTCGGTGAATACCGTCCAGGGATGACGACGGAGAGGGTGGTGGCGATCACGGCGGCGGCATCCCTATCTCTCCAGCGGGAGAGATAGGAGTTTCAATATTTTGCGAAGCCAAGTTGGAAATCGCAAGTGAGGGGTCCTCCCCCACTCTCAATGCACGACCTGCGCGGCCGGGCCCTTGGCATCCGAAGCTGAAGCCGCCTGGGCGGGTTTCGCGGGTGCGGCCGGAGCCGGTTGGCCCCTGAGCTTTGCAAGCCATTCGGCGCCGGCGGCGTCCGCGTCCGTGGCGCCGGCGGTCTTGGCCGGAGCCGCTTCGGAATGCGCCGTTTCCGACGGCTTGGCGTCTGAACGAACGGCATCGCCATCGGTCTGCTTCGACCAGCGCTTGCCGCCTTCCGCAGACGTGCGGGGCGCGGGCGCGGGTTCCGATGCCTTGGCGGCGGCCGGGGCTGCGCCGGGTTTCTCCTGTTCCCCGCCACCGGAGAACATGCCCATTACCGAAGCGAGAAACCCGCCCTCTTCCTTTTTCGGTTCTGCGGATGCGACCTGGGCAGGTGCGGCCGGTTTCTGGTTGCCCTGGCTCTGATCGGGGGCCTGATTGGCAACGGACTTGTTCGGTGCCGCGGGCGCCGCGTGCGCGTCGGCGGCCGGGGCTGCGGGGGCAGCAGCAGCCGGGGCAGCGGCATGGGTTTCAGCGGCGGCAGGATTGCCAGCGGGTGCTTGGCCTTGCGCGGGTGCTTCCTGCCCGGAGCCGAAGATCATGCCGGTGACGGAACTGAGGAAGCCGCCGCTCTCCTTGGCCGCGACCTCGCCGCCCTGTCCCTCGGCTGGAGCGCCGTGACCGTCTGCAGGGGCGCCATGACCGCTGGCGACTGGTTCGCCATGGCCGGCGGGTGCGCTCGGCGCGCCGTGACCGTCCGCCTTCGGCTTCTGGCCGTGTTCGGCTTCCGGCGTGGCGACGACAGGGCCGACGCAATCGGCATGGTCGGTCAGCCGGGCGGTGAGCGCCTCGACATCCTCGAGCGGCAGATCGACGCGCATGCCGTAATATTCGCCGTTCGAATTGGCGGTGCCGTCGAGGTAATATGCCGAATAGGGCTGTGCGTCGGTGCCCTCGGGCGCCTTCTTGGGATCGGGAATATAGACGACCTGGGCGCCGATCGCGCGGCCGCGCATCTGGGCCCGATCGCGGGGACCTGCCTTGTCGATCATCGCCACCTGGACGAGATCGGCCTTTTCCTTCTCCTGGACCGCCTTGGCGACACGCAAGGCCGTGCGGATGCGCGCCAGTCCGTCACCGGCCTCGTCGCTCACCACATATTTGCGTACCCAGTAACGCTGGTCCCGCTTGATCTTGACCGTTTCAAGCGCGGTGCATTCGAGCCCGTTGATCTCCAGATAGGAGGGGCCGAGGATCTTGTCCGTGCCGATGAGCACCGCCGCCGCACCGCTGCCACCGCCGAGCACGACGATGCTGCCCATGAGGATGAAGACAAGCTTCTTGGAAAACCGGAACTTCAGACCCTTCACTTGCCGAACTCCGGCATGGTCAACTCCATTTTACGCAGAACAACAGGATGGAATAGTGCCGGGATAGTCGCCTATTCTTGTTGAGGAAGCTTTAAGCCGGGAGGTTCTTTTCGCCGTCCGGAGGAGTTTCTCGCAGCCGGCGTGCTTCATTCCGGAACGCACCTGCTTCTGATGCACCCCTCTTGCGCAGATCGAACCGCGGGTATATACCCGCTCCATGCCGAACGATACCTGCCACTGCATCCTGCTGCGCAAAGCCTCCCGAAAGGTCTCGTCCTATTACGACGAGGCCCTGGCGCCGCTCGGCGTCAACATCGGGCAGTTCAGCCTGCTGCGCAACATCAACCGGCTGGCGCCGATCTCGCTGACCGATCTCGCCGTCCAGGTGGAACTGGACCGCTCGACGGTCGGCCGCAATGCCAAGGTGCTGGAGCGCATGGGTCTGGTGGCGATCGGTCATGGCGAGGATCAGCGGGAAGCGATGCTGACCATCGCGCCGCAGGGCCATGCGATCTTGAAACAGGGCGCGCCGCTGTGGGACGGCGTCCAGGACGACATCGAGGCCCGGCTCGGGGCCGAGAAAACCAGGCAACTGCAGGAACTGCTTGCAGCCCTCTGATTTTTAACCAGAAGCGGGTATATACCCGATTTCATCACGCTGCCGGTGCGGCTACGACCAGGAAAGGGACAGACCATGATCTCCAATCGCGCCGCCCAATGGATGGCGGCCAGAAATCTGCATTATGGATGGGTGGTCGCCGTCACCACATTCCTGACCATGCTGGCGACCGCCGGCGCCATGGGCTCGGCCGGCGTGATGATCCAGCCGCTGCATCAGGAGTTCGGCTGGGATATCGCCGACATCTCCTCGGCCATGGCCGTCCGCCTCGTGCTTTTCGGCCTGCTCGGACCGTTTGCCGCCGCCTTCATGAACCATTTCGGTGTCCGCCAGGTGGTCGCCTTTGCCCTGGCGCTGATCATGGGCGGCATTGTCCTGTCGTTGTTCATGACGCAGGTCTGGCAGCTCGTGGCGCTCTGGGGCGTGGTGATCGGGGTCGGCACCGGCATGACGGCGCTGGTTCTCGGCGCAACGGTCGCGACCCGCTGGTTTTCCAAGAGCCGCGGCCTCGTCGTCGGGCTGATGACCGCCAGCAACGCCACGGGCCAGCTCGTCTTTCTGCCGCTGCTCGCCGCCATGACGGAAGCCTACGGCTGGCGCACCGCGCTCACCTTTACGGTCGTCGTCATATCCGCCGCGATGCTGCTGGTCCTGCTTCTGATGCGTGACTATCCATCCGATGTCGGCCTCCCTGCCTATGGCGAGACCGCGGTGACACCGGCGCCGAAGCAGGACCACAAGTTCCTGGCGACGCTCTATTCGCCGATCGGCGCGCTCAGCCACGCCTCGAAGAGCGGAACATTCTGGGTCCTGTTCGGCACGTTCTTCGTCTGTGGCCTCTCGACAAACGGGCTGATCCAGACCCATTGGATCTCGATCTGCGGCGACTTCGGCATGGCCGCCGTCACCGCCGCCAGCACGCTTGCGGTGATCGGCATCTTCGACTTCTTCGGCACCATCTTCGCCGGCTGGCTGTCGGACCGCTATGACAATCGCTGGCTGCTGTTCTGGTTCTACGGCCTGCGCGGCCTGTCGCTGGTCTACCTCTCCCTCTCGGGTTTCAGCTTCGTCGAACTGTCGCTCTTCGCGATCTTCTACGGCCTCGACTGGGTGGCGACCGTGCCGCCGACGGTGAAGCTCGCCGCCGCCGAATTCGGCCGCGAACGCGCCGGACTGATCTTCGGCTGGGTGTTTGCCGGCCATCAGATCGGCGCGGCCACCGCTGCCTTCGGTGCCGGGTTCCTGAAGAGCGACTTCAACACCTATATGCCGGCCCTGCAGATCGCCGGCGTGATGTGCATGATCGCCGCGGTTTCCGTCCTGCTGCTGCGCAAGCCGGGTGCTGCCAAGCTGGTACCGCAGCCGGCCTGACCTCCTCTCGGCCTGCCGGTGAGTTTGCCCCTCATCCGGCTGCCGCCACCTTCTCCCCGCACGCGGGGAGAAGGGATATGCCGCACCGTCACCATCCTTTTTTGAAGGCAAAGAGCGATGCCGCGAATCTCCTTCTCCCCGCGTGCGGGGAGAAGGTGCCCGGCAGGGCGGATGAGGGGCAAGCCGCGAACGAACATCAAAAAGGCCCGTCGCGAGACGGGCCTTTCTTCATGCCGGCGGTGGAAGCTGGTATCAGGCGGCCGCGAGGGTCAGTTCCTTCTTTACCATCTGGCGCAGCGAAGCGAGGTCCTTGGCGAAGGCGCGGATGCCTTCCGAGAGCTTTTCGGTCGCCATGGCGTCCTCGTTCAGCATCCAGCGGAAGGACTTTTCGTCGAGCGACTGCAACGGCTCCGCGTTGAAGGTCTCCGGCACGAGCTTGCGCTCCAGCTTGCCGGTATCCTTGTCGAGCTCGTCGAGCAGAGCCGGGCTGATCGTCAGACGGTCGCAGCCGGCCAGCGCTTCGATTTCACCGGCATTGCGGAAGGAGGCGCCCATGACGATCGTCTTGATGCCGTTCGCCTTGTAGTAATTGTAGATGGCGCGCACGGACACGACGCCCGGATCGGTCTCGGCCGTGTAGTCCTGGCCGGTCGACTTCTTGTACCAGTCGAGAATGCGGCCGACGAAGGGCGAGATCAGGAAGACTTTGGCTTCAGCGCAGGCGATTGCCTGGGCCTGGGAAAAGAGAAGCGTCAGGTTGCAATCGATGCCTTCCTTCTGCAGCACTTCCGCGGCGCGGATGCCTTCCCAGGTGGAGGCGAGCTTGATCAGGATGCGGTCACGCTCGATGCCGCGCTCCTTGTAGGCGGCGATGATCTGGTGCGCCTTGGCGATCGACGCTTCGGTATCGAAGGAAAGGTCGGCATCGACTTCGGTCGAGACGCGGCCCGGCACCAGTTCGGAAAGCGAGGCACCGACGGTGATCGCCAGGCGGTCGGCCACGGCGGACACGACGGCATCCGGGTTGCCCGACTGCTTGCGGCCCCAGGCGATCGCTTCCTGGACCTTGTCGGCGAAGACGGGCGTGCCGAGCGCCTTGAGAACGATGGTCGGGTTGGTGGTGCAATCCACGGGCTTCAGGCGGGCGACCGCCTCGATGTCGCCGGTATCGGCAACGACCGTGGTCATGGAACGAAGCTGCTCTAGTTTAGACGTCATCCGAATATTCCTCGATATGGAGAACTAAACGCCTGTTGCGCGATTTGGCTCCTCCGGCGCGTTGATAAGAACTATCCCCCGCCCACGGTTAAAAAGTCAAGACATTTGTCCTTCGGAATTGACATATGTGTCAGCTGGAACAAGTATGATCTCACTTGTCCAAGATCGTCCCGGAGGCCCGTTGGCTAGGCTCAGACGCGAGACCCATACCGCCTATTCCGAGGCAGCCTCCATGAGGCTGAGGGCGGCGTGGCTTTATTATAACCAGGGATTGACGCAGAAAGATGTCGCCGAGCGACTGGGATTGAGCCGCTCGACGGTGATCCGCCTGCTCGACGAGGCGATGAAGCGCTCCGAGGTGCAGATCTGGATCAGCGAGGGCATCGACACCTGCGTCGAGCTGGCGATCCGGCTGGAAAAGGCTTACGGCCTCGACGAGGCCGTGGTCGTGCCGGCTCCTCGCGACAACAGCGCTGCGGCGCTCGCCAGTTCCGTCGGGCTGGCGCTCGGACAATTCCTCTCCGAAGTGGTGCAGGACGACATGACCATCGGCGTCGGCTGGGGCCGCACGATGACCGCCTCGCTCGGCAGCTTTCGGCCGCCGCGGCGGAAGAACTGCAAGGTCGTGTCGCTGCTCGGCGGCATCGTCGCCGTGCACCAGACCAATCCGATCGATTACACCTGGCGTTTCGCGGGCCAGCTCGGTGCCGAGTGTTACATGTTTCTGGCACCACTGCTTGTGGACTCGGTCAAGACCAAGCGGGCGCTGATCGAGCAGTGCGGGCTCAACACGATCTACGACCTTGCCGAAAACCTCGATCTCGCGGTGGTGAGCTGCGGCGACATCGGCCCGCATTCGACCTCGCTGTCGGAAGGCTTCATCTCCAAGGCGGAACTCGACCGGCTGATCGCGGCCGGCTGCGTCTGCGACACGATGTTCAACTTTCTCGACGAGGAAGGCCGCTCCGTGGATCACAAGCTGAACGAGCGGGTGATGTCGGTGGATCTCGATACGCTGAAAAAGGCCCGGCACATCGTGCTGTCGTCGGGCGGTGCGCACCGGGCGGTCGCGATCCGCGCCACGATCCGCAGGATCGGGTGCCATACGCTGATCACCGACGAGACTGCGGCCAAGGAATTGCTGCGGCTGAACGAGCCCTCCGAGATCGCGCAAGGGGCAGCCTGACCCCTGGCCGCGCGTGAACGGACGGCAATCAGGCAGCGGTCAGGAACTCTACGCCGAGGGAATTGATCCGCCGCCAGCGGACTTCGCATTCGAAACGTCGACCATCTGACAAGGCAAGGCCGAAGCTTTCCGGAACGGACAAGGCGTTCTCGATCTTGATCAACGCGCCGCCGTCCGAGATTTCCTTCACGATGCAGTCGAAGGTCGAATGATCGCCATTGAAGATGATTTTGGCGCCCAGGAAGCTTTTCGATCTCTGGTATCTGCGCTCATGCACCTGACCGCGTCCCTTCGATGATCATTTCAGCCATAGCTTATATGCCCCAATGGGCAATCCCGCAATCCTCAGTGGCAGCCTATGGTTTGCAGGCGACCTGGTATGTGCCGGCTCGCGGCGTTCGGCCCCTTACGCGTTTCCCGCTTCCCAGCCCAGGATCGCCCGCTTGCGCGTCAGCCCCCAGTGATAACCCGTCAGCGCGCCGCTCTTGCCGAGCGCCCGATGACACGGCACCACGAACGAGATCGGGTTTGCCCCGACCGCCGCACCCACCGCGCGGCTGGCCGTCGGCTGGCCGATGTCGTTGGCGACGTCCGAATAGGTGACGGCCTTACCGAACGGGATTTTGAGCAGGCTCTGCCAGACGCGCACCTGGAAATCGGTGCCGATAAGCACGACCTTCAGCGGCCGGTCGCACGACCAGTTCGCACGGTCGAAGACGCGGCCGACATAAGGCGCCGTCATCTCCTGGTCGGGAACGTATTCGGCATTCGGCCAGCGGCGCATCATGTCGTCGAGCGCCGCCTGCTCATGGCCGAGATCGGCAAAGGCAAGGCCAGAAAGACCGCGATCCGTTGCCATGACCAGTGCCTCGCCGAAGGGCGACGGGTGGAAGCCGTAGCGGATCGTAAGCCCACCGCCGCGCGCCTTCCATTCGCCGGGCGACATCGCCTCATGGGTGACGAACAGGTCGTGCAATCTTCCCGGACCCGAAAGCCCGAGCTCATAGGAGGCTTCGAGCAGCGGCAGTTCCTCCTTGCCGAGGAGGCGCTTGGCATGGTCGAGGGTGACGGCCTGCAGAAAAGCTTTTGGCGACAGCCCGGCCCAGCGGGTGAACACTTTCTGGAGTTGGGTCGGCGACTGGCCGAGTTCGGAAGCAATCGCCTCAAGCGACGGCTGCTCGCGATAGTCGAGCGTGATCATCTCGATGACGCGGCGGACGGTTTCGTAGTCGGAACCCTCGGGCGTCACGTCGATGGGCGGCGAGTCGATCTGGGCGAGAGCGTTCATCATCTGTCTCCTCTGCAGCGCCGCGCACCGGCCAACCCGGACCTTGGGCGCGCAAAAACCGCTGTGCAACTGGTATGCTGCCTAGATGCGCCTTCGGCTTGACCGAAACCACCCGTTTCTTGCCCTATTGCAGGTTTGCCAACCGTTCAAACCCGCTGCTTGACGGTCGCCAGGGCTCCTCGGAAGGCCTTGGCGAAACTCTCCCGATCGTCCGGATTGAGGAAAGAGCCGATATCAGTGCCGCGCCCCTCGCCCGTTACAGACATCGAGGTGATGCCGAACTCTTCGTGGCGGCGGACGTTGAAGCGCGCCCAGAACGGATTGAAGCGATGCTCCACCACTCGACCCGCCGGCGAGAATTTCCGGATCGAAAGGTTGCTGCGCGAGACAGTCACTTCCTCTCGCGCGCGGCCGGAGCGGTAGCTCATTTTCAGCGCGATATAGAGGCCGAGGAAATCCAACCCGAAGAAGAAGCCGATCGGATAGGCGCCGGTGATCAGGAAAAAGCCGCCATAGAGAAGGCAGATCCCGCCCGTCAGCACCAGCACGACACGAAATCCCGTCTTGCCGAGCGAACGGTAGGGCGTCAGTTCGGCTGCGAAAACGGGCTGATCCTCGGAAACGTCCACGTTGATTTCCCTCCTGCGGGATGCCTATACAGGCATATGGCGACTCCAAAGATCAGATCCAAAACCAGCACCCCGCAAAAGTCAAATCACACGCCCGACGGCAGGGCCGCACCCAAGCCGGCGACCAAGCCGAAGCGCTTCAAATCCGCCTACACCAAGGCGGAAATGGAGGAGATCTTTCGCCGCTTTTCGGTGCAGCGGCCGGAGCCGAAGGGCGAATTGGAGCATGTAAACCCGTTCACGCTGGTCGTGGCGGTGGCACTGTCTGCCCAGGCGACCGATGCCGGCGTCAACAAGGCGACGCGGGCCCTGTTCAAGATCGCCGACACGCCCGAAAAGATGCTTGCGCTCGGCGAAGAGGGCGTCACCCAATATATCAAGACGATCGGGCTCTACCGCAACAAGGCGAAGAACGTGATCGCGCTCTGTCGCATGCTGATCGACGAGTTCGGTTCCCAGGTGCCGAAGACGCGCGAAGAGCTGATCCGCCTGCCGGGCGTCGGCCGCAAGACGGCGAATGTGGTGATGTCGATGGCCTTCGGCGTGCCGACGCTGGCGGTCGACACGCATGTCTTCCGCATTGCCAACCGGCTCTTGATGGCGCCGGGCAAGACGCCCGACGAGGTCGAGGAAAACCTGTTGAAGGTGATCCCCGACCAGTATCTCTTCCACGCCCACCACTGGCTGATCCTGCACGGGCGTTATTGCTGCAAGGCGCGAAAACCGGAATGCGAACGCTGCGTGATTGCCGATCTCTGCCGCTCGCCGGAAAAGACCGTCGACGTACCGGCGGCATTGGTGGAACTGCCGCAGCAGCTCATCGGCGCGGCCGTCGAATAGGGCCGCGACGTACGACGCTTCCGCCCTGCCCGGCTAGAGCTTGAAGCCGGGATCGCGCTTCGAGACTGCCTTGTGGAGATGCACCATCAGGCCGGCGGCGAACAGCGGGGTCAGAAGGTTGACGATCGGGATCGCCAGGAAACAGGCGATCAGCAGGCCGGCCATGAACACGGTGGAGGAATGTTTGGCGCGGAAGGCCCGCGCTTCCGCCTGCGTCCTGAACCGCGTCGCCGCGAACTCGAAGAACTCCCGGCCGAGCAGATAGCCGTTCACCATGAAGAAGGCGATCAGGTTGATGCCGGGGATAAACAGCAGGAAGAGCGCGATGATGTTGCCGAGGATGACGACGCCCAGAAACTGGATGGAACCGATAATCGCCTGGGCGAGCGGCATTGCCTTGCCGGGCGGGTCGTTGGGATAATCGCGCTTTTCGACGACTTCCGCGACATCGTCGAGGAACAGGCCGGCGATGAGGGCGGTAATCGGCGCGATCAGCAACGCGAGCGCCAACGCCAGCCCGATGCCGGCGAAGATCGCCGCAAACAGGGTCAGCCACCCCGCCCAATCCGGCAGGTCGGGAAAGAAGGCCGCGAACCATGGCCAGGCATAGAGGATGAAGATCTCCCGCAAGCCGAACCAGATGCCGATCAGCACGAGGGCGGTGAGGCCCAGTGTCTTCCAGAAAACGGAACGGGTCTCGGGTGCGAAAAGGTTGGCGAGCGAAAGGCGTGCGGCGTCGAGGATCATCGGCGTCTCCAGGTTGGCGGGAGACATGTAGGTTTTGGGAGGCGGAGGAGCAAGGAGGCGGGTGGCAAGGCCGGGCGGTATCCCTGCAATCCTTGTTGCAGGGTTGGCTGCGACGAAATTGCCGTCGCCGCGCGATACACCGAAAGGCGCAGACGCGGGATATGGCACCGCACGTCTACAGCCCGACAAAACGTCGGTTAACTTTCCGCCAAGCAATCGAATACAACTTTAATTGTATATTAATGCAACTTTAAACATGTCGGCCCGCCCATGGGCTCTGCTGTTGGCTTCCGGGTCAACCGCGTGCAGGCTGTAGCGCGCGGCCGACGACCGCTCAAGCTTCGCCTTCGGCTGATATATTTTTTGGATTTGTTCGGAATGATCTCTTTTGTCGTCCGGCTCAGAAGCCGTGCACATTTCATCGTAAAGAGCAATGTCACTACCAAAAATGCGACCTTCCTGGGCACACGCGCAAGTCGCAGAAAGGAAGCCAGACAACGGCTCGGGATCCTGATCGCCGGGTTTCTTGCGGTCTATTTCGTCATCGGCGCGCGCCTTGTCCAATACGGCCTTGCCGAGCCGGCCGTGACGGGAATGATCGGCAGCAGCGCGGTTCCCTCCAGACCGGACATCGTCGACCGCAACGGAGCGCTGCTGGCCACCGACGTCAACATGATCTCGCTCTACGCCGATCCGCGCAGGATCGTCGATGCGGACGAAGTCGTCGAAAAGCTTGCCTTCGTCATCCCCAACCTCGACTGGAGCGAAACTCACAAGAAGCTGAGATCACAGACCGCATTCCAATGGCTGAAGCGACAGCTCACACCCAAACAGCAGTCTGATATCATGGCCCTCGGCATTCCCGGCATCGGCTTCAGGCCGGAAAAACGCCGGTTCTACCCGGGCGGCGCGACCGCCTCCCATATAGTCGGCCATGTGAATGTCGACAATCAGGGCCTTGCGGGAATGGAGCGCTATATGGACCAGCAGGGTCTTGGCGATCTTCGCCTGGCCGGGCTGACCGGTGGAGCCCCGCTCGAGCCCGTGAGACTGTCCATCGATCTCCGCGTCCAGAATATCGTCCGCCAGGTGGTCGCGAACGCGATGACCGCCTATAAGGCCGAGGCAGCGGGTGCCGTGGTTCTCGATGTCGATACCGGCGAGGTCCTGGCGATGGCATCGGTGCCAGATTACGACCCGAACGAACCATCCCGAATGTTGCCGGACGGCAGTATCGACAAGGACTACGAGAAGGGCTGGTTCAACCGGATGAGCAACGCCACATTCGAGATGGGCTCGACATTCAAGAGCTTCACGCTGGCAATGGGTGTGGACGAAGGCAAGATCACCCTGAACTCCGTCATCGATGCGTCCCGGCCCATACGCATGGGCGGTTTCACCATCAAGGACTTCCACGGAAAGAACCGGCCACTGACGATCTCCGAAGTCTTCCAGTATTCGTCGAATATCGGCACCGCGGCGGTCGCCGACAGGGTCGGGATCGAGGGCCATCAGCAGTTCCTGACGAAACTCGGGCTCCTCTCCAGGATGGAAACCGAGATGCCGGGCGTGGCGACGCCAACCCAGCCGAAGACATGGAAGAAGATCAATTCGGCCACCATCTCGTTCGGCCACGGGGTCGCAACCACCCCGCTGCAGACCGCGGTTGCCGCCGCCGCTCTGATCAATGGAGGAACTCTTGTTCCTCCCACCTTTCTGCCCCGCTCCCGGGAAGAGGCCCAGCGGGTCTCCCGCCCGGTGATAAAGCAGGGCACCAGCGCCGACATGCGCTACCTGTTCACCTGGAACGGCGTGAAGGGCTCCGGACGCGCCGCGCAGGTCGAAGGTTTCCAGGTCGGCGGCAAGACGGGCACGGCCGACAAGGTGATCAACGGACGTTATGCCAAGGACATCAATTTCAATGCCTTCGTCGCAGCCTTCCCCATGGACAGGCCGAAATACATCGTACTGTCGATCATCGACGCTCCGCAGACAGGCGAACACGGCGGAAGGACGGCCGCATTCACCGCCGCACCGATGATCAAGGAAATCATCAGTCGATCAGCGCCTTTGCTCGGTGTGCAGCCCCGTTTCGGGTCTCCGGGCGCGCCACATCTGCTGGAGAACTATTAGACCGCAGGATAGCTCGCCGCGCAGCCGCCTACTCCATCCCCCGCAATTCCTCCCGATGCCTGACCATGGCCAGGAACCGTCGGTAATCCCGCCCGTATTGCTCGGCCCGCGCTGGGTCCGGCAGCAACTCGGTCCCTCCGCCGTCCATCGCCTGCCCCGCTTCGAACAGCGAGCCATGCACCCCGCCGGCAACCGCGGCCGCCATCGCCGTGCCGAGCAGCACCGCGTCCCGGTTTTCCGGGATCACCACCTTGCGGCCGGTAACATCGGCATAGAGTTCGATCAGCAGCGGGTTGTTCACGTGGCCGCCGGTGACGTGGAGAGTTTCGAAGCGGTAGCCGTAGTCCGAGAGCGCATCGAGAATGTGCCTTATGCCGAGCGCGATCGAGACGCAGGTCCGCCAGTAGAGCCGGCAGAGTCCGTCAAAGGACGTGTCGAGCGTCAACCCGCTGATGACGCCGGTCGCGTGCGGGTCAGCAAGCGGCGAGCGGTTGCCGTGGAAATCCGGCAGAATGTGGAGATTCGGCGCGATATCGCCCTCGGCTTCAGCGCGCAACTCGCCGACACGGGCAATGATGCGGCCGTGGAGTTCTGTTGTCGGCTCGCCGCCGGCCGCGTGCATCAGCACGATATGGTCGAGCAGCGCCCCCGCCGCCGATTGCCCGCCTTCGACCAGCCAGTGGCCGGGCAGGATCGCCTCGTAATAGGGACCCCAGAGGCTGCGGCCGGGCTTGGAATCCCTGGTGAAGGCGACGATGCAACTCGACGTGCCGCCGATCAGCGCCACGCTGGTTTCGAGTTTGGAGCCTTCGGAGGCGCCGCCGGAAACCCCGCCAAGGACGCCAAAGGCGCCGGCATAGGCATCGATCATGCCGGGCGCCACCTGCACTTTCGTGTCGAGGCCGAGTTCTTCGGCTGCCCGACGACTGAGGCCGCCGACGCTTGTCCCGACGCCGATCGTATCATCCGGCAGGCCGCCCTTTTCGAGAAGGTCCTCGAGGCCGGCGAGCGCCAGGTAATCGGCGCTCCAGCCGGGATTTTCGTGGGCGAGATAGTTCCATTTGGCGGTCAGCGTGCAGCGCGAACGGGCGGGCGAGCCGGTCGCCTTCCAGGTGAGGAAATCGGCGAGATCGAAGAAATAGCCGGCCCTCGCCCAGCTCTGCGGCAGATGCTGTTTCAGCCACATCAGCTTCGGCATTTCCATCTCGGGCGACAGCGAGCCGCCGGAGAATTCGAGCACCTTGTGGCCGGTGGCGGAAAGCTGCTCGGCTTGTCTGATCGCCCGGTGGTCGAGCCAGACGATGGTGTCCTGGTTGGCCTTGCCGGTCGTCGAAACCGTGAGCGGCCTGCCCTCCCGGTCGCGGGCGACGAGCGAACAGGTGGCATCGAAACCGATCGCGGCGATGCGGTCGGCGCCGATGCCGGCCTCGGCCATCGCCTCTTTCACCGCGCGGCAGGTGGCCGCCCAGATATCCTCGGAATCGTGCTCGGCATGGTTTTGTTTCGGGCGGAACATCAGGATCGGATGCTTGGCCTTGGCAAGCAGGCGTCCGTTGCGATCAAAGACGCCGGCGCGGGCGCTGCCCGTGCCGATATCCACCGCAACGAGATGATCACGCATCCGGATTTGTTTCCTGTCCCTTGTGGTCGCTCAGGTATTTCGCGGGCAACAGCTAGACTGCCAACTGCGAAACGGGGCCGTTGCGACCCTCTATATGTTTCCGGACAAGGTGGATCAAATCCGGCATCGCGTCAAACACGACTTCCGGTGAAAGCGCATCGATCCGCTCCCGGTAACCGGGAACGCTGGCATGTGAACCGCCGACGAAGGCAAACACCGCCATGCCGGCGCTGTGGCCCGCCTGGATGCCGGCGGGGCTGTCCTCGATGACGATGCAGCTTCTGGGATCAACGCCCATTTCACTCGCCGCATGCAGGAAGAGATCCGGCGCCGGCTTGCCCTTTTCCACCATCGTGGCGGAAAAGATGTTCGGCTCCAGCTTGTCGATGAGACCGGTCAGCGACAGGGACAGGCGGATGCGCTCCGGCTGGCTGGAGGACGCCACGCAACGGCGGAAACCCAACGTGTCCAGGGTCTCGGCTATGCCCGGCATCGGCTGCAATTCGGCGCGGAAACGAGCGTAGAGATCGTGGCGCATGCCCTCAAGGAACGTGTCGTCAGCCTCGACGCCGAATTCCTCGCGCATTGTTTTCGTCACGGTGCCGAGGCTGCGGCCGAGGAAGCGGCGATAGGCCTCCGCCGCATCCATCTCGACCCCCTTGCGGCGCAGCGCATCGACCAGCACGCGCACGGAGACGGGCTCGCTGTCGACGAGGACCCCGTCGCAATCGAAGATCACCAGTGGTCCCGCCGACTGTTGCACGTCCGTCACCCGCTATTTGACCAGCTTGCCGCCGAGATAAAGCTCAAGCGTCTTTGCCGTCCCCTCAACCCAGAGCGTCTTCAGCGCATGCGTAAAGCGGGTGCGGAACAGCTCGGATTTCGCAACGTCACCAAAAATGTCGCCAAGCGCAAGGAAGGCGTCCGGGTTATCCTTGGCTTTCAGCGCCGCGGCGTTCAGGCGGTCGGCGCTGGCGTCGTTGAAGACGATCTCCTTGCCGCTGTCCGACGTGCCGGCGAAGTAACGGCACCACAGCGCCGAAACCAGCGAGAGGCCGACAATGTCCTGGCCTTTAGCGAGCCGGTCGGCAGTCGAGGGGAGGATGAATTTCGGCTGGCGATTGGAGCCGTCCTGCGCCAGACGCGGAATAGTGTCGCCGATCTTGGGGTTGGAGAAGCGCCGCTCGATCAGCTTGTAGTAATCAATGAGATTGGTGTTCGGCACCGGCGGGATGACCGGGATGATCTCGTCCTTCTCCAGCTTTTCGAGGAAGGCGCGGATCAGCTTGTGCTCCATCGCCTCATGCACGAAATGGATGTCGAGAAGGGCTGCCGGATAGGCGATAGCCGCGTGGCCGCCGTTCAAAATGCGGATCTTCATCAGCTCGTAGGGCGCCACATCCGGCACGAACTGGACGCCAACCTCTTCCAGCCGCGGACGGCCGGAGGGGAACTTGTCCTCCATCACCCACTGCTTGAATTCCTCGCAGAAGACAGGCCAGTTGTCGTCGATGCCGAAATCGTTCTTGAGGATATCGATCTCGCGTTGGCCTGTGGCCGGCGTGATGCGGTCGACCATCGAGTTCGGAAAGGCGACGTTCTTGTGGATCCAGTGGGCGAAATCCGGGTCGGAAAGCTTGGCAAGCCCGATGACGGCGTTCTCCGTTACCTCGCCGTTTCCGGGAATGTTGTCGCAGGACATGATGGTGAACGGGGCGATTCCCCGCGCCTTGCGCTCCTTGAGGCCGGCGAGGATCAGGCCGAACACGGTCTTCGGGTTCGCGGGGTTCTTCCCATCCTCGGCGATCGCCGGATGGGCCGGGTTGAACGCGCCAGACGCATCGATGAAATAGCCGCCTTCGGTGATCGTCATCGAAACGATGCGGATGTTCGGGTCGGCCAGCGTCTCGATCAGGGTCGCAACGTCGCCGGGGGCGATGATGTCGATCATCGGCGCGGTGATGCGGGCGGCGGTCCGGTTGTTGTCCTGCTCCACGACGGTGGTGAGGAAGTCCTGCGCCTTCAGCTTGTCGCGCATCGCCGCGTCGGACGGCATCACGCCGGCGCCGATGATCGCCCAGTCATGCGCCTTGCCGGTGTTGAACAGGTCGTCGAGATAGATCGCCTGGTGGGCGCGATGGAAATTGCCGACACCGAAATGCAGGATGCCGGCGGTCAGGCTTTTGGGATCATAGGCCGGCACGGCGGCGGTGGCCGCAGCGTCATTCAAGCTCGCCAGCGAAAGCTTCACAGTCATTGTCTTTACTCCGATATGGCCGCGTCAGGCCTTCAGGGCGATGCCCTTGTCGTCGAATCGATGCAGCTTGGCCTCGTCCGGCGTGAGGTAGACCCGGTCGCCGTACTGGGCGCCGAACTCGCCGCCGACCCGCGCCGTGATCGGGCCGATGCCGTCGACATCGAGATGCAGGAACGTGTCGGCGCCGAGATGTTCGGCGACCTTCACCGTGCCGGTCCACAGCCCGCTGTCCTTGGAAAGGTTCAGGTGTTCCGGCCGGATGCCGGCAGTCTTGGCGCTCTTCGACTGGGCGTAGGCACCGTTGACGAAATTCATGTGCGGCGAACCGATGAAACCGGCGACGAACAGGTTGCGCGGGCTCTTGTAGAGTTCCAGCGGCGAACCGACCTGCTCGATATTGCCGCGATTGAGCACGACGATCTTGTCGGCCATGGTCATCGCCTCGACCTGGTCGTGGGTGACGTAGACCATCGTCGTCTTGAGCTGGTGGTGCAGGTCGCTGATCTCCAGCCGCATCGTGCCGCGCAATGCGGCGTCGAGGTTGGAAAGCGGCTCGTCGAACAGGAAGGCCGAGGGCTCGCGCACGATCGCGCGGCCGATCGCGACGCGCTGGCGCTGACCGCCGGAAAGCTGCGAGGGGCGGCGCTCCAGATAGTCGGTAAGGTTCAGCACGCGCGCCGCATCCGTGACCTTCTTGTCAATGATAGCCTTGTCGAGCTTCGCCATCTTCAGGGGAAAGGCGATGTTGTTGCGCACGCTCATATGCGGATAGAGCGCGTAGGACTGGAACACCATGGCAAGGCCGCGCTCGGCGGGTGCCGCGTCGGTGACATCCTTGCCGTCGATCAGGATATGGCCGCTGGACACGTCTTCCAGCCCGGCGATCAGGCGCAGAAGCGTGGACTTGCCGCAGCCGGAAGGGCCGACGAAAACGACGAATTCGCCGTTGTTGATTTCGAGGTCGATGTACGGAATGACCTTCGCCTCGCCGAACACTTTCGACACTTTTTGGAGCGTGATGCTGCCCATGTCCGTTTTCCTTACTTAACCGCGCCAAACGTGAGGCCGCGAACGAGTTGTTTCTGTGAGAACCAGCCGAGGATTAGGATCGGTGCGATCGCCATGGTCGAGGCGGCCGAGAGCTTTGCCCAGAACAGCCCCTGGGGACTGGAGAAGGAGGCGATGAAGGCCGTCAGCGGCGCCGCATTGGTGGTCGACAGCCGGATCGTCCAGAACGACTCGTTCCAGGCAAGGATGATGTTGAGAAGCAGCGTCGAGGCGATGCCCGGCACCGCCATCGGCGTCAGCACGTAGACGATCTCCTGCCAGAGCCCGGCCCCGTCCATCCGCGCCGCTTCCAGGATCTCGCCCGGAATTTCGCGGAAATAGGTATAGAGCATCCACACCACGATCGGCAGGTTGATCAGCGTCAGCATGACGGTCAGGCCGATGCGGCTGTCGAGCAGGCCGAAATCGCGGAACAGCAGATAGATCGGCACCAGGACCGCGACCGCCGGCATCATCTTGGTGGAGAGCATCCACATCAGGATGTCCTTGGTCCGCTTGGTCGGCGAGAAAGCCATCGCCCAGGCGGACGGGATCGCGATGATCAGCGCCAGAATGGTGGAGCCGACCGACAGGATCACCGAATTCATGAACGGCTTCAGGTAATCGCGCTGGGTCTGGACCGTGATGTAGTTCTCGAACGTGCCGGACGGCCACAGGCTGAAGCCTGCGATTGCTTCCGGCTCGGTCTTGATGCTGGTGATGATCGTGTAGAGGATCGGGAAGAAGATGATCAGCGCGACGATCCAGGCGGCGACCGTGGCGGTGATCTTGTGTCTTGTCGTAACGTTGCGTGCCATGATCTTCTCCTACCGGTCCAGGTTCTTGCCGACGGCGCGCATCAGGAAGAAGGCGACGATATTGGCGAGCACGACTGCGATAATGCCGCCTGCCGAGGCGCCGCCGACATCGTAGCCAAGAAGCGCCGTGCGGTAGATCAGGAAGGCGAGGTTGGTGGAGGCGTAACCGGGGCCGCCATTGGTGGTAACCAGGATTTCCGCATAGACGCCCAGCAGGAAGATCGTCTGGATGAGGATGACGACCGTGATCGACCGAGCGAGATGGGGCACCACCAGGTAGATGAAGCGGTTGAGGAAGTTGGCGCCGTCCATCTCCGCCGCTTCCTTCTGTTCACCGTCGAGCGACTGCAGGGCGGTGAGCAGGATGAGCGTCGCAAACGGCAGCCACTGCCAGGCAACGATGATGACGATCGAGAAAAGCGGATATTGCGCGAACCAGTCGATCGGCCGGAGCCCGAAGAATTTCGAGATGTCGGCAAAAACCCCGTAGCTCGGGTTCATGATCATGTTCTTCCACACCAGTGCCGCAACCGGCGGCATGACGAAGAAAGGCGAGATGATCAGGATGCGGACGATGCCCTGCCCGAAGATGGGCTGGTCGAGAAGCAGCGCGATCGCGATGCCACCGATGACGGTGATCAACAACACCCCGCCGACGATGACCAGCGTGTTCCAGATCGACTGGAAGAAGGCCGGGTCGGTATAGAAGAACTGGTAGTTGAAGAGACCCGTGAAACTGACATTGGACGGATCGAGCAGATTGTAGTTCTGGAACGAGAACCACAGCGTCATCGCCAGCGGCACGATCATCCAGACCAGAAGAAGCAGAACGGAGGGCGCCATCATCAGGCGCGCCAACGTCTTGGTGTTTTGCGTTGCCATATCAGACGCCCTCCCGTGGAACGTGGTCGTTCCAGTTATCCCGCGCCTTTTTCTTTGGGGAAGGAGACGGACGCAGGATGCAGCTTTTTGTTGTTATGTGGTTGTTGTCGAATTGCTTTGCCCGAACATCGTCTGCCTCAAATCGTCAAGGCGGGATGGTCTCTGCCAAGATCCGGCTGTCCGGCGCAGGGTTGCCGGACAGCCGTGGCTCTGGAGCTTACTTCGGATAGCCGGCGCGCTTCATTTCGCGCGTCGTAGCCGTCTGGGCCTGGGCAAGCGCATCGGCGACCGTGGACTGGCCGGCGACGACCGCCGAGAACAACTGGCCGACATTGGTGCCGATCGCCTGGAATTCAGGGATCGCCACGAACTGGCCACCGGTATAGGGCACCGGCTTGACGGTCGGCTTGGTGATATCGGCAGCGCCCATCGCGGCAAGGGTCGGTGCTGCGAAGGCGGCGGCCTTCTGATAGTCCGCATTATTGTAGAGCGAGGTGCGGGTGCCCGGAGGAACGTTGGCCCAGCCTTCCTTGGCGGCTACGAGCTGGGTATATTCCTTGCTGGTTGCCCAGGAGATGAACTTCTGCGCCGAGTCCGCCTTCTTCGAAGAGTTCGGAACGGCGAGGTTCCAGGACCACAGCCAGTTGCCATGGTTCTTCAGCTCGCCTTTCACCGGGAAGAGCGCGTAACCCACCTTGTCGGCAACCTTGGAGTCTTTCGGATTGGAGACGAAGGAGGCCGCCACGGTGGCGTCCATCCACATGCCGCATTTGCCCTGCTGGAACAGCGTCAAATTTTCGTTGAAGCCGTTCGAGGAGGCGCCGGCCGGGCCAGCATCCTTCATCAGGTCGACGTAGAACTGCAGGGCAGCCTTCCATTCCGGCTGGTCGAACTGCGGGTTCCACTTCTCATCGAACCAGCGGCCGCCAAACGAGTTGGTAAGCGCCGTGATGAAGGCCATGTTTTCGCCCCAGCCGGCCTTGCCGCGCAGGCAGATGCCGTTCACGTCTGCCTTGCGGTCGGTGATCTTGCGAGCCGCATCGCCGATGAATTCCCAGGTCGGGTTTTCCGGCATCTTCAGGCCGGCTTTCTCGAACAGGTCCTTGCGATACATGATCATCGCCGACTCGCCGTAGAACGGCGCGGCATAGAGCTTGCCGTTGACCGTCAGACCGCCCTTGATCGCCGGCAGGATGTCGTTGGCGTCGTATTTGTCGCCGAGCTTGTTCAGCTCGAGCAGCCAGCCCTGCTTGGCCCAGATCGGCACTTCGTAATTGCCGATCGTCAGGATGTCGTACTGACCGCCCTTGGTGGCGATGTCGGTGGTGACGCGCTCGCGAAGAACGTTTTCTTCGAGCGTGACCCAGTTGATCTGGATGTCCGGATTGGCCTTGGTGAACTCACCCGTGAGGCCCTGCATGCGGACCATGTCGCCGTTGTTGACCGTCGCGATGGTGAGGGTTTCAGCCGAGGCTGCGGTGGAGAAAAGGCCGGCAAGCGCCAGCGCCGAGCAGGCGCCCAGCAAAATCGTCTTCAATGTCATATCTTCCTCCCAGAAGATGAGTAACGAGCATTCGCTTTGCTCATGGGCAATTACCCACATTATGGCAGAGAAAGTCAATTGCCATTCGTCGCTGCAATGCAGCAGACAAAGGTCATGTCGTTGATTTAGCTGATTATAATTTTTGCTCAGCGCGCGAGCAATTGCTCTGCAGTCGCCTCGTCGGTGATCACACCGTTGATGATATTGCCTCTGAGCGCCGCGGAAATCGCCTGGAATTTCTTGCGCCCCTGAGCGATCCCGATGACGGAGGAGGTCTCCCGCGAAGGGATCGGCACGCTGGCGACCCGGTCATTGATGGAATTGGCGAGAAGCCGGCCCTCGCTGTCATAGACCCAGCCGCAGATCTCGCCGGCCGCGCCTTCCCGGACGAGCTTTTGCATTTCCTCCTCGCCGAGAAAGCCGTCGACGCAGAGCGGCCCGTCGGGCCCAAGTTCGCCGATACCGACGAAGGTGACATCGGCCTGCGCCCCGAGCTTGAGCGTCGAGCGCACCAGCGCCTGGTCGTGCAGGGTCTCGCGCTCCTCGGCCGAGGAACAGAGAACCGGCAGCGGCATCGGAAAATGCCGCGCCTTGATCGCGTCGGCCATCGAGAAGATGACGTTGTAGAAGGCGGCCGATCCGTCCGGCCCGATATTGCCGGTGAGCGATACGATCCGATGCTGCGGACATTCCATCGGCGGCAGCTGATCGACGGCGGCCTTCAGCGTGCGGCCGGTGCCGACCGCGATGACGATAGGGTCCGGCCGTTTCAGCCAGCGCTCGATCTCGGCGGCTCCGGCTTCGGCGATGCCGACGGTGCTCGAAACCCCTGCCGGGTCGCTCGGCACCACTTCCACATGCTTGAGATCGTATTTCTTGCGCAGGCCCTCGGCGAGTTCCAGGCAGGCGGCGATCGGATGGTCGAGGCGCACCTTGATCAGCCGTTCGGCAACCGCGAGCGACACCAGCCGCTGCGCCGACTGCCGGGAGATGCTCATGGCTGCGGCGATCTCGTCCTGGGTGCGCCCGGCGACATAGTAGAGCCAACCGGCCCGCGCCGCATCGTCCAGCCGCCCCTGCGTATCAGACCGTTTTGCCATGGCAGAAATTCTCCTCCACCTGTTGCTGCCATGGTTTCGGATGGTCTGTCAAACGGCGAAACGGCGTGGGAAGAGTGATGCAACCTTTATGATGCAGCCTTGCTGGAACCTCGTGACGACCACTCCCTCACGTCAGGCGTAGCGCATCGTTTATCACCCGTCCCATGAGATCGTATCGAGCGCGGTGAGTCTCTTTCGATGCCTCCAGCCATCCGGCCGCATCGATCTTCGTCAAGTCGAACGAATGGCCTGCCCGCTCCGAGAGCTGTTTCAAATATTGCAGCTGGGTGCGGCCGTTCCCATCGCGAAAAGGATGGACATAGTTCACGTCGCCGATAATCCGGGCAGCCTCTGTCGCAAATACCGATCGCTCCAGATCTCGCAGAAAATCGGATTTCACGATGCGGCGGTGAACATCGGCCATGCCGGTTTCGATATATTGCCGGAACTGGAATTGGCTCTCGCCTTTGGAAATCTCGACAGTGCGGATCTGTCCCGCCCATTCATAGAGATCCTGGAAGAGATGGTGGTGGATTGCCTTCAGATGCTTGAGATCGAAATCGCCTTGCGGGATGCCCTGGCGGGCCCGAACGGTCGAGAAACGACGCTCGGCGAAATCCAAGTCGGCGGCGTCTCTGATATCCAGCTTGTTTCGTAGGATTTTCGTGCCGGGATATACGTACGGATCGGCGCTCATCGAGGCATTGGCTATCGTCTGGCGACAGCGGAAACAATCGACTCTTTCTTTTGCTGCATTCGCTTTTTCAGGTCTTTGCGAACATAAGCCAACTGCTCTTCGGTCGAAAATCCTTCTCGGTCGAACATTTCGAACATAGCGATATCGTCCGCATCGAGGGGATTGCCCTCGATCATCTGGAGATGCGCGGCTTCAAGAGTGCGCTGCCGGATCGTGTCCTTATCGCTCATGCGAGAAAGTATCCTCATATCAAGACAGCCAATCGCCCGGATTTCTGGCACCACAAAGATACCAGAAATCCGGGCGATCGGCAAATTCAGCAATCACTGGCAGCGTGGAAAAACCTACGCCACCTGCACCACGTGCCCCGCACTCACCTCGCGGTATTCGCGCTTCGGCGGCACGTAGTTGACCGGGCGGATCGGGCTCTTGATCTCGTCGGTCGACATGTTGCGCTTGATGCGGCGGCGGGATGGATCGGGCACCGGCACCGCCGACATCAGCTTGCGCGTATAGGGATGCTGCGGGTTTTCGAACACCGCCGCGCGCGGGCCGATCTCGACGATTTCGCCCAGATACATGACCGCCACCCGATGGCTGACTCGCTCGACGACGGCCATGTCATGGCTGATGAACAGGAACGCGAGATTGAGGCTCTGCTGCAGGTCGAGAAGCAGGTTGCAGACCTGCGCCTTGATCGACACGTCGAGTGCCGAGACCGCTTCGTCGGCAACGATGATCTTCGGGTCGAGCATCAGGGCGCGGGCAATCGCGATGCGCTGGCGCTGGCCGCCGGAAAACTCGTGCGGGAAACGCTTCATCATGTCCGGGGAAAGGCCGACCTTCTCCAACAGGCCGGCGGCCTTGTCGCGGGCCTGCTGTTTGGTGCCGAGGCCGTGCTCGATATAAGGCTCCATGACCGCCGAGCCGATGCTCATGCGCGGGTTGAGCGAAGCAAACGGATCCTGGAAGACCATCTGGATCGACCGGCGCATCTGGCGCAGCGTCGGCTGGTCGAGTTTCATCACCTCATAGCCGTCGAGGGTGACCTCACCGCTGGTCGGCGTGATCAGGCGGGTGACGGAGCGGCCGGTGGTCGACTTGCCGCAGCCCGATTCTCCGACCAGCGACAGCGTCTCGCCCGGGAACAGGTTGAAAGAGACCTTTTCGACCGCGTGCACGGCGCCGGACTTGCGGCCGAACAGGCCGGAATGGATATCGAACCGGGTCGTCAGGTCCCTGACGTCCAGGATCGGCGTCTTGCCCTTGCCGACCGTATCGGTGACGTCGGCAAGCGGCTGCTGTTCGCCGGTCTTGATATCGACGATCGGGAAGCGCAGCGGAAGCTTGCGCTCGCCCATCGAACCGAGCCGCGGCACGGCGGAGAGAAGCGCGCGGGTATAGGGATGCTGGCCGCGGTGGAAAATGTCGCTGGTCTCGCCCGTCTCGACCGCATCGCCGCGATACATGACGATCGTGCGGTCGGCAACCTCGGCCACCACGCCCATGTCGTGGGTGATGAACAGGACCGACATGCCCTCCTCTTCCTGCAGCACTTTGATGAGATCGAGGATCTGGCCCTGGATCGTCACGTCGAGCGCCGTGGTCGGCTCGTCGGCGATCAGCAGCTTCGGCCTGGCGGCGAGCGCCATGGCGATCATCACGCGCTGGCGCATGCCGCCGGAAAACTGGTGCGGATATTCGTCGAAACGCGAGGAGGCGTTCGGGATGCGCACCTTTTCGAGCAGGCGAATGACTTCGGCCTTCGCATCGGCATTGCTGATGTCGGTATGGACAGTGAGCGCCTCTGCGATCTGTTTGCCGATCGGGAAGATCGGGTTGAGCGAGGTCATCGGCTCCTGGAAGATCATCGAGATGTCTTTGCCGCGCACGCGGCGCATCTGCTCTTCCTCAAGCGACAGCAGTTCGCGGCCGTTGAGGAAGACCTGGCCTTCGATCCTGCTCGAATTCTTCGGCAGCAGCCGCATGATCGACAGCGAGGTGACGCTCTTGCCCGAGCCCGATTCGCCAACGATCGCCACCGTCTCGCGCGGTGCCACGTCAAACGAGATGTTGCGCACCACGGTGCGCCATTCGTCGTTCACCCGGAACGAGGTGGACAGATTGCGGACCGACAGGATCGGGGTCACCGAACCACCGCCCTGTTCCATGGAAGTGCCGGAAAGCAGCATGGAGATCTCCTTTGGATCAGGCGGCGAGCGCGGTTTCGGCGAGCGTGACCCAATAGCTGACGCCAAAGGGGATAGCCTCGTCGTTGAAATCATAGGCTGCGTTGTGGAGGCTGGCGGTATCGCCATTGCCGATGAAGATGAAGGCGCCGGGGCGCTTCTCCAGCATGTACGAAAAATCTTCCGCACCCATATGCGGCGCCATGCCGGTCTGCACCGCCTTGGGACCGGCAACCTTGGCGGCGACCTCGACGGCAAAGTCGGTCTCGTTGTCATGGTTGAAGGTGACGGGGTAACCGCGGCGATACATGATGTCGGCCGTCGCCCCATGGGCGATCGCGGTCGATTGCGCCACTTCGCTCAGGCGCTTTTCGGCAAAATCGCGGGTTTCCGGCAAAAGCGTGCGCACCGTTCCGGCCATCTTCACGTAGGCGGGAATGACGTTGCTCGCCTCGCCGCCATGGATGGAGGCGACGGTGACGACGAGCGACTTCAGGGGGTCGGTCTCGCGCGACACGATCGACTGGAGCGCCAGTACGATATGTGACGAAACCAGGATCGGGTCGATCGAATTGTGCGGCTGCGCGGCATGGCTGCCGCGGCCGTGGACGGTGATCTCGAACGTGTCGGCGGCCGCCATGATGCCGCCCTTGCGGGTAGCGAAACTGCCGACCGGAAGGCGCGGCTCGTTATGCATGCCGTAGACTTCCTTGATGCCGAACTTCTCCATCATGCCGTCGTTGATCATCGCCAGCGCGCCCGCGCCCCCCTCTTCCGCCGGCTGGAAGATCACCGCGACCGAGCCTTTGAAATTGCGGGTCTCGGAAAGGTATTGAGCCGCGCCAAGCAGCATGGCGGTGTGGCCGTCATGGCCGCAGGAATGCGCCTTGCCGGGCGTCTTGGAAGCCCAGGGCTTGCCGGAGGTTTCGAGGATCGGCAGCGCGTCCATGTCGGCGCGGAAACCGATCACCGGCCCATCGCCCTGGCTGCCCTTAATGATGCCGACAACACCGGTCCTGCCGATGCCGGTCTCGACGACGTCGCAACCGAATGCCTTCAGCTTCTCGGCGACGAATTTCGAGGTCTCGTGAACGTCGTAGAGCAGCTCCGGATTCTCGTGAAGATGGCGCCGCCATTCGGCAACCTGATCCTGCATTTCCGCGACGCGATTGATGACTGGCATTACGCAGACCTCATTGTTTTTTTGCTGTTTCCCACTCTGGTCGGAGCGGATATTGCGACGCGAAGACACGATTTTGCAAGCTTCAATTTTCCGGCTTGAACGGAAAATAGGCCTATGCTTAGATGGCTCAAAATTTGATCATGCTCGCCAAAAGCGGCAGGATGTAACTTGTTCTTAAGGTAGTTTCGGAGGAGGGACGGTCTAAAAATACGCTGCGAAGTCAATAAGTTGAGGAAGGCGACTTCGCAGTCCCGAGGCATAAAAAAGCCGGCTTGACCGGCATGCCCAACCACAACTCATAAGAGAACGATAAGGGGAATAGCAGCATGAAAAACCTCAAACTTCTTCTGGCCGGCACAGTAGCCGCCCTGGCCTTCGCAGGCTCGGCCGCCTACGCGGCCCGCGGCACCGACGGGGATCTGAAGATCCTGTTCTGGCAGGCAGTCTCCACCATGAACCCGTACCTCTCCGGCGGCACCAAGGAAGTCTACGCTTCCTCTATGGTCATCGAGCCGCTCGCCCGCTACGACGAGAAGGGCGAACTGGTGCCGACGCTGGTCACCGAGATTCCGACGGTCGAGAACGGTGGCGTCGCCAAGGACCTGATGAGCATGACCTGGAAGATCAAGCCAGGCGTCAAATGGTCGGACGGCACGCCTTTTACGGCCGACGATGTCATCTTCACCTGGAAATACTGCATCGCGCCGGACGGCGGCTGCGCTCAGGCTGCCCAGTATGAAGGCGTCAAGAGCGTCGAGGCTCCGGATCCTCAGACGGTCAAGATCACCTTCACCGAACCGAAGCCCTATCCCTACAGCGCGTTTGTCGGCGCCCAGTCGCCGGTCATCCAGAAGAAGCAGTTCGAGAACTGCGTCGGCGCCAAGGCCCCGGGCTGCACTTCGGCCAATTTCGGCCCGATCGGCACCGGTCCTTTCGTCGTCAAGGAATTCAAGCCGAACGACGTCATCACGCTGACCGCCAACACCAACTACCGCGATGCGGCCAAGCCGGCCTTCGCGACGGTCACCCTCAAGGGCGGTGGTGACGCCGCGTCCGCTGCGCGCGCCGTTCTCGAAACCGGCGAATACGACTATGCCTGGAACATGCAGGTAGAGCCGGAAATCCTCGCCAAGATGGTCGCCGCCGGCAAGGGCAAGCTGGAAACGGCGTTCGGCACCCAGGTCGAACGTATCAACCTCAACCACTACAATGCCGATCCGTCGCTTGGCGCCAAGCGCTCCACCAAGGAAGCCGGCCCGCATCCGTCGCTTTCCGACCCGGCAGTCCGCCGCGCGCTTTCGCTCGCCATCGACCGCGACATCATCGTCGAGGCCGGTTACGGCGCAGCCGGCAAGGCGACCTGCAACATCGTGCCCGCACCGGCCGCCGTCGCTTCCACCAAGAACGACAGCTGGTGCCTGAAGCAGGATCTCGCGGCAGCCAACAAGCTGCTTGACGATGCCGGCTGGAAGAAAGGCCCGGATGGCATCCGCGCCAAGAACGGCGTGAAGCTCTCCTACCTTTACGCAACCTCCACCAACTCGGTTCGCCAGGCGACCCAGGAACTGGTGAAGGACATGTGGTCGCAGATCGGTGTCGGCGCCGAACTGCGCAATGCCAGCGCCTCGGTCTTCTTCGGCGGCGATCCGGCAAGCCCGGACACCTTCCAGAAGTTCTATGCCGACGTCGAAATGTACACCAACAACTTCGACGGCACCGATCCGGAAAAGTACCTCGCAGAATGGCTGTGCGACAAGGTTCCCGGCCCGGCGAACGGCTGGCAGGGTCAGAACATCCCGCGTTACTGCAACCCGGCCTATGACAAGCTGGTCGGCGAACTCTCCAAGACCGCCGAACTCGACAAGCGCGCAACGCTTGCCAAGCAACTCAACGACATGCTGACCGAAGAAGGCGCGCATATCCCGCTCGTCCACCGCGGCAGCGTCTCCTCGCATTCTCTCAAGCTCGCCGGCGTGAAGATGAATGCGTGGGATAGCGAACTGTGGAACGTCGCCGACTGGTCGCGCGCGAAGTGATGCTGATCGCCGGGCCTGCCCCAAGGGCAGGCCCGGCGCCCGCATTTTCTTCTCCGTGCTTAGTCTGGAGACTTATGGATGTTCACATACACTTTGCGGCGATTGCTCTTCGCAATCCCGACGCTGCTGATCATCAGCTTCGTCATTTTCGCGCTGCTTGATCTTGCCCCCAACGATCCGACCGGCGACCTGCCGTTGACGATCCCGCCGGAGGTCCGCGAACAGATCCGCGCATCACTCGGCCTCGATCAGCCGTTCTTCTTCCGCTACCTCTATTGGCTGCAGCAATTCTTCATCAACGAACCGCTCAACATCCTCGAACGGATGACCGGTTGGCAGTTCGGCGACGGCAACCGCATGCGGGTGCTGTCCTGGGCGACCAGAAGCCCGGTGGTCGACCTGATTGTCCAGCGCCTGCCCCAGACGCTGTGGGTCGTCGGCCTCGCCTACGTGTTCGGGGTGCTGATCGCCGTTCCGATCGGCGTTATCTCCGCCTACAAGCAGTATTCGATCTTCGACCAGATCGGCACCTTCGTGTCGATGGTCGGTTATTCGGTACCGACCTTCTTCACCGGCGTGCTGCTGGTGGTGATCTTCTCCTCGTATCTGCAATGGTTCCCGTCGGTCTATGACACCAACCTTGTTGTCACCGACTTCTCGAGCTTCGTCCAGCAGATCAAGCAGATGGCCTTGCCGGTGGCGGTGCTGTCGCTCTTCAACGCCTCTCAGATCACCCGCTTCGTGCGGGCCTCGATGCTGGACAACCTGCATCAGGACTACGTACGCACGGCGCGCGCCAAGGGCGTCAAGGAAAAGTCGGTCCTGCTCATCCACGTTTTGCGCAACAGCCTGATCCCGGTCGTCACCGTGATCGCGCTCGGCGTGCCGACGATCTTCTCGGGCGCCATCATCACCGAGCAGATCTTTCGCGTGAATGGCCTCGGCCAGCTTCTGATCATCGCCGTCCAGGGGGCCGATATCCCACTCGTCCAGACCCTGACCTTCATCTTCGCGGTGCTGATCGTGCTCTTCAACCTCATCGCCGATGTGCTTTACGGCATTCTTGACCCGAGGATCCGTTATGACTGATGCGACCGTCGCAACCGCGCCGCCCGCCAAGGCAGCAACTCCCACCCGATCGGCCCTCGCTGACATCTGGCGCCAGTTCCGTGCCCACAGGGGCGGCGTTGTCGGGCTTATCGTCTTTACCTTCATAGTCCTGGCCGTCTTCGTCGGCCCCTATATCCACCGGGTGGCCCCGAACGCCATCAACATCCGCGACAAGAACCAATGGCCTTCCCTGGCTCATCCGTTCGGCACCGACAACCTGGGCAAGGACATGCTTGCCCAGGTGCTCGCCGGCGGCCGCATCTCGCTTGCGGTCGGCATCACGGCCATGTTGCTGGCGCTCTTCCTCGGAACGCTGGTGGGAGTGGTGTCCGGCTATATCCGCAGGCTAGACGGGCCGCTGATGCGCATCACCGACCTGTTCCTGGCCTTGCCGCTGCTGCCGTTGCTGCTCGTCATCCTGATGCTGTTCCGCGATACCCTGCGGGCTGCATTCGGACCCGAAACCGGCATCTTCATCCTGATCGTCTTCGTGATCGGGATCACCAGCTGGATGCACACCGCCCGCATCGTGCGCGGCGACGTGCTGGCGGTCAAAAGTCAGGAATTCATCCTGGCGGCCAAATCGAGCGGCATGCGGGAATATCGCATCATCCTCAAGCACATCCTCCCGAACGTGCTGAGCTCGATCATGGTTTCCGCGACATTGGGCATCGCCTCGGCGATCATCACTGAATCGGCGCTGAGCTTCCTCGGCCTCGGCTTTCCCTCGGATTTCCCGACCTGGGGAAGGCTTTTGTTCGACGGGGCCAACTTCCTGCAGCTCACGCCTTCGCGCGTTTTGTGGCCGGGACTGGCAATCTCCGCCACGGTGCTCAGCGTCAACTACATGGGGGACGCTATCCGCGACGCGCTCGATCCGAGGGCACTCAAGCATTGATCTTGCAACACGAATCGGAACCGAATGGCGGCTGCAAAGCCGCCATTTTTCATTCGGCCCAGCTCAAAAAACGCCCCTAAAGAAACTTTAAAAAAAGTTTCGAACCGCCGGAACCTATTTCCAGGGCGCTCGTTATATCAGTGTTCGAAGGCGACCCCCCGTCCCCCGCCCTACAAAGCCTTCGGACCTACTCTTCAATCCCCCTCGAAGAGACGAACTGGCTCGGCTCCGTCAACCGGAACCGAGCCAGCTCAGTTTTGTGGGATAGTGAGTAGTGCTGCGACGAGCGTTTCCGCTTTTGGCAGATGTTTTCGCCACGAGGCGTCGTGACTGGCTCGAACAAATCGCTGACGACTACACTACCGACCGTCTTTCAGTCTCCGCCGCTCTCAAGCGGAAACACCAGCCGATAGCTGATGCGGTCGTTGGAGATGACGTATTGCGCCTTGCCGTTGACGGAGGCCGGCACGACGCGTTCGAGCACCGTGCTGCCGAAATGCGCCTTCAGCGACTCCTCGTTATCTTCGGGGCTCCGGCTGGCGTCCAGCACCTCGTCCCAGATCATCTCGAGCGAGTCATGGCCGTTGAGATGCATGCGGGTGCAGGTGACGTTGATCACCCTGCCGCTGCGCAGGAGCGAGCCGTGGCTGACCGCATTGACGATCAGCTCATGCAGCGCCAGCCCGATATGCAGCGAAGCGTTCGGCGTCAGAAGAATATTGTCGCCGTGGACGCGCACCAGGTGCTTGTTCTCCGGCAGGTATTTTTCCGTCTGCTGCTGCACCAGTTCGAAGAAATAGGCGCCGCGCCAGCTGGAATCGGTGATCAGGTCCTGGCTCTGCGAAAGGGAATAGAGCCGCCCCCGGAACTTGTGCAGAAACAGTTCCAGCGAGCCCGAATAGCGGGCCGTCTGCAGCGCGATGCTCTGGATGATGGCGAGCAGGTTCTTGGAACGGTGGCTGACTTCCCGCAGCAGCGCGCGCAGCAGCCGCTCGCGGTGACGCTCCTCGGAACGGTCGATGATCGTGGTGACGAAATGCAGGCCGCCATTGGAGAATTCCACCGTCTGGACCCGGAACTCGTAGATCTGCTCGGTCCCGATGGTGATCTCGATGTGGCCCTTGCGGCCGGCTTCCGTCATGCCGTCCTTGAGGATCGCGAGCTTTGCTCCGACCTCCTCGCCGAACAGGATGACATCCGTGGGTGTCCTGACATGCTCGACAGCCCAGATCTCCGGAAGATGCGTGACGAAGAGGTAATTCCGGCCGGCGTCCTGGATCATGATACTGGCGCCGAGATCCACCAGCGCGGGCATGAAAAATTCACGTAACTTGTCATCACTCTGACCAGCCTGCTGCCATGTCAGGGGATGCATCAAATTCCTCACTCCGTCCGCGGGCTGGCTGGAAAAACCGGGCGCCTGCTGAACGCATAGATACCCGCATTTATGAGCATGATTATCCGCCTTTTATAGGACGTCAAACGCGCCGGAACAACCCGACGACCAGCGATATCAGCAGCAATGCGAGAAACAGGAAAAACAGGAGCTGGGCCAGACCGGTCGCCGTTCCCGCAATGCCGCTGAAGCCGAGCGCCCCGGTGAGAATCGCCACGAGCAGGCAGACAAGAGCATAATACAACATGGGTTTCCCTCTTCGGATGCGCCAGAACGCCCACCTGTCGTATATTGTTCCGGCCTGCCAGCCCGACTGCCGCCGATGGGATCAAGCGGCCGCCTTGACGGCTTCGTTGAAGAACAGCGCCTGGCTGATCAAGGCCTTCACCATGTCCGGATTGAACGGCTTGGTAACCAGGAAGGCCGGTTCCGGGCGTTCGCCGGTCAGAAGCCGTTCCGGAAAGGCGGTGATGAAGATCACCGGCACGCTCGAAGACTTCAGGATCTCGTTGACCGCGTCGATGCCGGAGCTGCCGTCGGCAAGCTGGATGTCGGCCAGCACCATTTTCGGGTGCGAGGACTGAAACAGCGATACCGCTTCCTTGTGGGTGCGGGCGATGCCGGTGACGCGGTGGCCGAGATCCTGCACCATCTGCTCGATGTCGAGCGCGATCAGCGGCTCGTCCTCGATGATCATGATGTCGGTCGCCACCTGCCGCGAGATCTCGCGGGTCGCGTCGTCGAGCAGGCGGTTCACCTCGGCGGTGCTGACTTCCAAGACTTCGGCGGCTTCCTCGATGCTGAAACCTTCGACCGAAACCAGCAGAAATGCATGCCGCGACTGGGACGGAAGCATCGACAGATTGGCGGCCGCACGTTGCTCCCAGGCAAACGGCGATTCGATGGGGCGAATCTCAATGTTCGTGGAACCAAAGATTGTAACAAAGAGTTTATAAAGCGAGACACGGTCCTTGGACGTTTCGGGGAATATCGAAACGTCTGCAATCAACGCTTCCAGGACCGCGGCGACATAAGCGTCTCCCGAGGTCTGTGATCCGGTGACGGCGCGAGCATACCGACGCAGATATGGAAGGTGAGACGCAACGCGTGTGGTGAGTGACATACAAAATCTCCCTCGGTGCCCAGCGGGCAATTGACCTGTTATGAACGTGGGCCTGGAAAAAAAGTTCCGCAAGAGTGGAACTTTTTTTGCCGCCAGGAATTCCTTTGCCCGACGATATCGCAACAGGCTGCCCGCGTGATGAGTGACGACAAGAGAAAAAAAGAAGAGATGACAGCAATCCAATCCAGTGAAGTCCGACCCGGAGCGGTGCCGCCGAATGCATCAATATCCCGCAAGTTACGGGACTTCTACGACGCCGTACAGGAGGAAGGGATTCCGGATCGTTTTCTCGATCTTCTTGAGCGTCTCGAGCAGGCGGAAAAGAATGCCAAGCCGGTGAATGCAAAATGAGCAAGGAAGACGAGATCGACGATCGCGGCTTCAAGCGCGACCTACTCGCGTCGCTGCCCAACCTGCGCGCATTCGCCGTATCCCTGACGGGCCGTCACGACAAGGCGGACGACCTTGTGCAGGATACGATCATGAAAGCCTGGGCCAACCAGACAAGCTTCACCGCCGGCACCAACATGCGGGCCTGGCTGTTCACCATCCTGCGCAACGAATTCTATAGCCAGATGCGCAAGCGCGGACGCGAGGTGCAGGATAGCGACGGCCTGTTCAGTGAACGGTTTTCGGTCCATCCGGAACAGTACGGCCGGCTTGATCTTCAGGATTTCCGAAAGGCACTCGACAAGCTGCCCGACGATCAGCGCGAAGCGATCATCCTCGTGGGTGCTGCCGGTTTCGCCTATGAGGAAGCGGCTGCGATCTGCGGATGCGCCGTCGGCACGATCAAGAGCCGCGTCAGCCGCGCCCGTACGCGCCTCCAGGAACTGCTTGGCGTATCCGGCGAGGGCGATTACGGCCCGGACGCAGGCGACGCGGCGATCACCTCCCGCGCATTCGGCAGCTGATCTTCCAAAACTCGAGAAAACGCCGCTCACACCCCGGCGGCGTTTTTGACGGCTTCGACCAGCTGGCGGTCGTCGAACGGTTTTTCGACGACTGTTATTCCGTCCCAACCCTCCAGACCATCCATATCCTCGACACTGAGCGTGGTAAAAACCAGTCCCGCCCCGCAGGCTCTCAACCGAAGCGCGGCATCCTCGCTCTCCGCACGGATGAGGGCGAAATCTATGACGACGACGTCGAACAGGCCCTGTTCCAGATCCATTGCATAGGTGCGCGGCGTCGCGATCTTAACCTCGCAGGCAAGCGCCTCGGTGAGAAGGGTCTCCACTTCCATGGCCACCAGGAACTCCCGATCGACAACGAGGATTCGCAACAATTAATTCCGCCTGAGATTCGACAACGAAATTCGGCTAGATCACCGAAAGAACGCCCGGTCATTTACAAATGACACAGGGAGGTCGCGGACTGCCTGCTATTTTGCTGGCCAAGTCCTTCATTCGTCGAGAGCAGGCTCCAGCGCAACGCAAAACACGGCCGCTTGCGCAAGGCAGGCGGCCGTTGATCGTTGCGGGGGCAGAAAAATCCGCTATTCGCCCGGCTCGGAATATCGGCGGTTCGAAGCGCCCATGGTTCTGGTCGCGAGGAAACCGAGACCGCCGACCACCGCAACAAGCAGCAGCGGGCGGGATTTGACGAGCAGCGGCAATGCGGTCAGAGCCGCCGTCATCATCAGCGCCTTGGAACTGTTGGAAGCGGCAGCCTCCCGTTTGCGGCGCTGTTCGGACGCGTTGGCGATCACGGCGCACAGATACACTATGAAGGCCAGCACAAGCGCGCCGCCGGCGACTGCCAGCAACGCCATTGGGGGGCCCCATATGCTGGCGAGATAGACTGCAAGCGCCGCCACCAGCAGCCCATAGGCGGTCAGCAGGAAAAGCAGCACCAGTGCGTAGAGAACAGCGTTTCTCTTGAGCCTGCGCGTGAACGCCGCGACATCCATCGCGGCGAGCGAAGCCAACAGGGGACCAAGTCCTGCCATCATCAGCGGCGCGTCAGCAGCGCGAACAGGAAGCCGACGCCGGCGGCGATGGCGACGGCCTGGATCGGGTTGGTGCGGATCTGACGCTCCAGATCCCTTTCCATCGACAGTGCCTGATCGCGCGCAGCTTCCACCATCTGCATCGAGGCATCGGCGGCGTCGCTGGCGACGCGACGAGCCTTGCCCTTGTATTCGCTGGCCTTCTCATTGCCTACGGCAGCAACGCTGCGGGTAAGCGCTGCGATATCGTCGCGGAGCTGCTGGATCTGGGCTTCGAGATCCTTGCTGGCTGGCGAATTCTGGCCTGTGCCGTTGCGGGCGAAGTCGGTCGTGGGGTTGGCTGCGGGCATATCGGATCTCCTGTTTTGCGGACCTTAAAGGATGCGCGCCGCGGAAGGCTTTGCGCGGAATCAAACGGCGTCGAAAACGTGTAACGGGATCGGTCCCCCGCGCGAGCGGCGCACGCCACTCGCTTCACACTTCCTGTCGCCGCCGTTGAACGCTGCAAAGGCGCGATTGTTCCCCGGCACTGTTGCGCAGAAGCGGAAATCGCCCGAAAGGTTGGAAAACTCAGGCGGCCGGCGGCTCGGGCCAGGTGGGAACGCCGCCAGCCCATTGTTCGAAGGCTCTGGAGAGCTTCAGCACGAGCAGGTCGTCGTAGCGCGGGCCGACGATCTGCAGGCCGATCGGCATGCCGGATTTCGAAAAACCGCAGTTGATCGACGAGGCCGGCTGTTCCGACATGTTCCACGGCACCGTGAAGCCGATATGCTCGAAAGGTTTCGAGGGATCATTGGTCGGCGAGGCCCATTCCGCCGGATAAGAGACGATCGGATTGGTCGGCGAGATCACCGCATCGACGGTCGTAAACAGCTTTCCGCAGGCCTTGCGCATCTCGATCGTCTGGTTGAAGCCCCGCACCGCCTCGACGCCGGAAATGTAGGTGCCGCCTTCCGCCCACTCGTAGATATAGGGGAGGATCAGCGCCCGGCGCTCTTCCGGCATTTTCTCGATATCGCCCCAGAAGCGCGAGCGCCAGAAACTGTCGAGCCCGTCGAGCATGATACGGCTCATGACCGGTTCGACCGGAATGATGATCGCCCCCGCCTCCTCGAAGCGTCTGGCGGCGGCCACGACCGCATCGCGAACCTCGTCCTCGACGGCAAGGCCGATGCCGGCGTCGAGCATCAGGCCGATCTTCAAACCCCTGACGTCGACGTCGAAATCCAGCCAGTCGAAATCGTTGGGCGGCAGCGAGGTACCGTCGCGCCAGTCGGGACGCGACAGCGTCGCCATGGAGAAGGCGGCATCTTCGACCGTGCGGGTCATTGGCCCCGCGCAGCGGCCGACATAATAGGGATCCAGCGGAATACGGCCCTGGCTCGGCTTGAAGCCGAACAGCCCTGTCCAGCCGGCCGGCAGGCGCACCGAGCCGCCGATATCCGTGCCGATATGCAACGGCCCGAAACCGGCCGCACCGGCGGCCGACGCGCCGGCGCTCGATCCGCCCGGGTTCTGGGTGAGGTCCCAAGGGTTGCGGCTGAGGTGATGGAAGCTCGACAGGCCGGAGGACAGCATTCCGTAATCCGGGCAGGTGGTCTTGGCAAAGATCACCGCGCCGTCCTCTCTCATGCGCGCGGCGATGGGCGCGTCTTCCGCGGCCGGCACCAGTTCGACTGCGGCGGTCCCGAGCGGCACCGGCTGGCCCCTAGTGGCGATCAGTTCCTTCAGCGTTACCGGAATGCCGTCCAGCACGCCGAGCGTCGCGCCCTTCATCCAGCGATCGGTCGAGGCTGCGGCCTGCGCCCGCGCGCTCTCCGGATCGTAGAGGTAGAGCGCCTGCACATGCGGTTCGAAGGCGGCGACACGATCCTCGACCGCCAGCCAGTATTCCGAGGGCGACAGCTTCTTGGTCGAATAGAGATCGAGCAATTCTCGGATCGTCAATTTCAGGAGGTCATTCATGGCAATATCTTCGTTTCGAAAATCAGGAATTGTCGCGGGGATCGAGGAGGTCGCGCAGGCCGTCGCCGAGCATGTTGAGGCCGAGCACGGCGAGAGCGATGGCAAGCCCCGGCATCAGCGCCAGCCACGGCGCCTGGCCGAGGAAAGTCTGCGCGTCGGCCAGCATCCGCCCCCAGGTGGGCGTGGGCGGCGGCATGCCGAGACCGAGGAAGGAGAGGCCGGCTTCCGTCAGGATCGCGAGGCCGAGCTGGATCGTCACCTGCACGATGATCTGGTTGGAAATGTTCGGCAACACATGCACGAGGGTGATCTTCAACCTTGGCCGGCCCATGCTGACGGCAGCGGTGACATAGTCCCGCGTCCAGATCTGCAGGGCCGCGCCGAGCGCGAGCCGCGCGAAGACCGGCACCATGAACACGCCGATGGCAATGATCGCCGTGAACCGGCCCGACCCGATGAAGGCGCCGAGCATCATCGCCGAGAGAATTGGCGGAACGGCGAAGACGATGTCGCAGCCACGCATGACGACGAGTTCCAGCCAGCCCCGCCGCATGGCGACGACGACGCCGATGGCCGTGCCGACGCTTGCGCCGAGAAGCACCGCGAGAATGGAGGTGGACAGCGAATTCCAGGCGCCGACCATCAGCATCGAGGCTACGTCGCGGCCGAACTGGTCGGTGCCGAGGAGGCCGAAATCGAGTGGAGCCTTGAGTTTGTGGACGATGTTCATTTTCGTCGGCGGGAACGGGGTCCAGACGAGCGACAGCAGCGCCACGGCAAACAGCGCCAGCGTGATGACGAGCCCGATGAGGAAGACAGGGCGGCGAAGGAGTTTCCTCATTGCGCACCAGCCCTGAGGCGCGGATCGACCACCAGATAGGCGAGATCGACCAGAAAGTTCATCAGGATCACCAGGGCCGAGAAGAACAGCACGACATCCTGCATGACGATGATATCGCGCTGGGAGAGCGCCTGGTAGGCGAGCCGGCCGAGGCCCGGCAGATTGAAGACGTTCTCGACCAGCACCGCGCCGGCGATCAGGAAGGTGAATTGCAGGCCGAGCATGGTGAACACTGGCACCAACGCATTCGGCACCGCGTGCCGCCACAGAGCGACGCTCTCGCTCAGGCCCTTGGCACGGGCGGTGCGGACGAAATCCTCGTTCATCACCTCCAGCACTGCGGCGCGGGCCACGCGGGTCAACACGCCGGCCTGCGGCAAGGCGAGCGCCACGGCGGGCAGGAGGAGCGCCTTGAAGCCCGCGACCAACCCGGCATCCCATCCTGGAAACCCGCCGGCCGGCATCCAGCCGAGCATGGTGGAGAACAGGATGATCAGCAGAAGCCCGACCCAGAAAGCCGGCACCGCGATGCTGATATAGGAGAACAGGCCGGCGACGAAATCAAAAGGCCCGTTGTGCTTGCGAGCGGCCTGAACGCCAAGTGGAATGGCGATCGCCACCGAGAGCAGGATGGCGATCAGCGCCAGCGGCAGGGTGACGGCAAGCCGCTCGCCAATCAACCCCGCGACCGGCACGCCATAGGTATAGGACTGCCCGAGATCGCCCCGCAAGACCCCGGCGAGCCAGGCGAGGTAACGCACGGGGAGCGGCTGGTCGAGACCCAACTGTTTCTGCAGTGCCGCGAGCGTTTCCGGGCTCGCCGAGGTGCCGAGCATGATCGCGGCCGGATCGCCGGGCAAAAGGTCCATGACGGTGAAGATCAGCAACGAGACGACGAGCAGCGTGACGGCGAGGCTGAGCATACGGCGGATGAGAAGGGCGATCATGGGCGAGTCACCATACCTGTACCGCAGGCTCCCTCTAATCTCCTCCCTTGTAGGCAGGACAATCGCATATGAGCATGCGAGGCGGTGCGTGGAGCCCCTCCCCCTTGTGGGGAGGGGTTGGGGAGGGGTCTTCGCTCCGAATAAAACCCCTCCCGCCTGCCGGCTACCCTCCCCACAAGGGGGAGGGTTAGGGGTACCGCAACGCCTCGCGTCCCATGTGCGATTGCCCCGCTTTGAGAGAGAGGCGTCACCAAAGGGTCCAAAGGAAAAAGGCGGCAGCAACGGCACGGCAAACGCAATGGCTCAGGAACATGCTGAGAGGTTACCCCCCTCTGCCCTGCCGGGCATCTCCCCCTCAAGGGGGGAGATTGGCATACCGCACCCACTTCACTCCAACTCATCGCGTGAACTTCACTCTACCCACTGTACATCCGTGAGCACGTTCGAAGGGATAGGTTCGTTTTCCCACAGGCCCTTCACCTTGCCGTCCCATACGCCGAGCTTCGGCATGACGAACAGGAAGAGCGCCGGCACGTCGTTGGCGAGAATGGTCTGCGCCTCGCCGTAGAGCTTTTCCTGTCCGGCGGCATCGGAGGTCATCTCGACCTTTTTCAGCACGTCGTTGAAGGCCGGGTTCTTGTAGTTGAAGTAGTAGGGATCGCGGGAATAGATATCGATGTCCATCGGCTCGGCATGGGCGACGATGGTCATGTCGTAATCCGCGGCCTTCAGCACGTCGGCCACCCATTTCGCCGGGAATTCGGTCGTCTCGATGTTCATCGTCACGCCGATTTCCGCAAACATCGCCTGCAGCACCTGCGAGGTGCGCTGCGCATAGGCCATCTGCGGAGCCTTGATGGTGAAGGTGAAGCCGTTCGGGAAGCCGGCCTCGGTAAGCAGCGCCTTCGCCTTGGCGGCATCATAGGGATAGACGCCAGTGAGGTCCTTGTAGCCGCGGTCGTTCGGCGTGTAGTGGCTGCCGATCGGTGTGCCGAAACCGGACCAGGCGCCTTCGACGACGGTGGCACGGTCGACGGCCATCATCAGGGCCTGACGAACCTTTTTGTCGCTGAACGGCTTGCGGGTGTTGTTCATGCCGGCGACGACCTTGAGCTCGGCATTGCCGATAACGGTCGTCAGCCGCTTGTCGCCCTCGAAGGACTTGATCAGTTCAGGCGCCCCGAATTCGGGGAACGCGTCGACGTCGCCGGCCTTCAGCGCTGCGGCCTGGGCCTGAGGATCGCTGATGAAACGGAATGCCGCGGTATCGAGCTTCAGGGAGACGGCCTTGTTCCAGTAGTCGGCATTCTTCGCGAGATCCACCTTGGAGCCCTTCGACCAGCTGACGAACTTGAACGGGCCGGTGCCGATCGGGGTCGTCTTGTTGTCGGCGGCCGATTTCGGTTCGACGATGGTCGAGGACGGCCAGCCCAGCCAGTAAAGCAGGCTGCCGGCCGGCTGCTTGAGTTTCAGCACCAGCGTCGCCGCATCCGGTGTTTCGACCGTGTCGATCGAGGCGAAATAACGCTTCTGCGGATTGACCGAATCCGCGCCGCGGGCGCGGTCGATCGAGAACTTGGCAACCGCACTGTCGAAGGCGACGCCGTTGTGGAACTTGACGCCCTGGCGGAGCTTGAACGTGTAGGTCAGGCCGTCCGGCGAGATCTGCCAACTTTCGGCAAGCTGCGGCTTGATCTTGCCGTCCTTGTCGATGGTGGTCAGGCCTTCAAAAATGTTCTGCCAGGTCACCTGGCCGATCGCGACCGGTGCGGCGACGGTCGGATCGAGCCCGGCCGGCTCGATTGCCATGCCGACCGTGATCGCGGTCTTCGCCGCCGCCTCGGCGCCCGTCTGGCCCGAAAGAAGGCCTGCGCTCATCGCAAGGCCAAAAGCTGCACTCTTCAATATGGTCGCAGAGCTCAAAAGCGTCATCCTGCCCATCCGTTATCCCCTTTTTTGGAACGAGACCCGCCTGATCGGCACCTGCGGGATCGTCGATTGCCAAAAGTGTGTCATTTCGCAGGTGCACACACAATGCAGAATTTTGTGTTCTCTGTGTAGCCGAAAACGCTACACGGAATGGAATTAGGCGCTTGCCCTTTTAGGCGCCGATTTGCGCGCATCGGCTCCGCGCATGAAGCGCTCGATAAAATCGACGAGCTTGCCCGCCGCGAATGATAACTGGCGATCCGGCGCGACACAGAGATCGATCGGCGTGCGCACCGCCTTGCCGGCGGCGATCGGTACCGCGGCAAGCTGGCCGGCATCGATTTCGCGCTGCACGGCGAGCGCCGGCAGTAGCGTCACCGCCGCACGGCGCAACACCAGTTCCTTCAGCATTTCCAGGGAACCGGTGACAAAGACCGGATCGAGCTCCAGCCCGTCCTTGGCGAACAGGTCCTCGAAGGCCTGCCGTGCGCCGAAACTCTTGTCCGGAAGAGCAAGCGGCATCCGGACGAGATCGCGCAATGTCAGTTCCCTGGCACCGGCGGACGGATGGTCGGCGGCCATGATGACGTCATAGGTGATTTCGGAGCGCAGCCGCACCTTCACGCCGGATATCTTTGGCGCAAACAACGTCACGACCAGGTCCGCCTCGGCGGCGGCGAGCGCCTCGACCGCCTCGCGGGCACTGGTGATCGCCACCTCGAACCGCAGCTTCGGATAACGCAGGCTGAATTCCGCAAGCACCGGGGCGATCAGGTTGGCGACCGTCGCGCCGTTGGCATAGATCACCACCTTGCCGCGCTGCAGGCCCTGCAGGTCGTCGATCAGCTGGTGGACATGTTCGAGTTCGCGCAGCGTCCGCCCTGCCCGCGCCGCCAGCAGTTCGCCGGCGGCGGTCAGCTTGATGCCGCGATTGCTGCGCTCGACGAGCGGCGTGCCGAAATAATGTTCGAGGTTCTCGATCTGTCGCGAGACGGCGGTGGCTGCAACATTGAGATTCTCCGCCGCCGCCCGCATCGAATTGGTGCGGACCAGTTCGTCGAAATACATAAGCGCCCGAAGCTGCATGCGATCCTGCCGGCTGAAACATGTCGCCCGAAAGCGGGGACCGGTTTCGGGAGGTGACATTGATAAAATCGAGACGCTCGTCAGCCGCGGCGGAAACCTTCGCTGGCGACGAGCAGCTGGCGGGTATACTCGGCTGAAAACTCGCGGTTTTCCAGCGCTTTCCGCGGCACCGTCTCGACCACCTTGCCGGTTTTCATCACCGCAAGCCGTTCGCACATGTGGCTGATGACGCCGAGATCGTGGCTGACCATCACGAATGTGAGGTTGCGGTCGCGGCGCGCCTGTTCGAGCAGGTTGAGGATTTCCGCCTGGATCGAGGCGTCGAGCGCCGAGGTCGGCTCGTCGAGCAGCAGGATCTTCGGCTCCAGGATCAGCGCCCGCGCGATCGCGATACGCTGCCGCTGGCCGCCGGAAAGCTGGTGCGAGTAACGGAAGCGGAAGCCCGACCCGAGACCGACCTCGTCCAGCGCACGGTTGATGCGGGTCTCGATATCGGTGAAGCCGTGGATGACGAGCGGTTCCAGCAGCAGCCGATCGACCGTCTGGCGCGGATGCAGCGAGCCATACGGATCCTGGAACACCATCTGGACCGTGCGGTAGAATTCCTTGTCGCGCTTGCGCCCGGAATAGGAGCGCCCGTTGACGCTGAGCGTGCCCTGGTCGAACGACGCGAGACCCGAGACGGCACGCAAAAGGGTCGATTTGCCGGAGCCGGATTCCCCGACGATGCCGAAGGATTCGCCGGTGCCGATATCGAAGTTCACATGATCGAGTGCCGCAAACTCATCGTATGTGACGACCATGTCGCGGATGGAGAGAGCCGATGTCATAGTGCCCACTCCGGCTTGCGGTCGAGGACGGGCAGCGGATGCCGGTCGGAACCGATGGTCGGCAGGCAGTTCAAGAGCCCGCGCGTATAAGGGTGCTGCGCATCGGCGAGATTGGCAGCCGGCAGTTCCTCGACGATCTGGCCCGCATACATGACGATGACCCGGTCGCAGAAGGAAGAGACGAGCCGGAGATCGTGGGAGATGAAGATCAGCCCCATGCCGCGGTCGGCCACCAACTTGTCGAGGATGTCCAGCACTTCGAGCTGCACGGTTACGTCGAGCGCCGATGTCGGCTCGTCGGCGATCAGCAGTTCCGGACCGCAGACCAGCATCATGGCAATCATCGCCCGCTGCCCCATGCCGCCGGAAACCTCATGCGGATAAAGCGAGAAGACCCGCTTCGGATCGCTGATCTGCACCGCCTCCAGCATGGCGAGCGCCCGCGCCCTGGCCGCCGAAGTCGAGATCTTCTCGTGCGTCTTCAGCGTCTCGACGATCTGCCGGCCGATGGTCATCACCGGGTTCAACGAATATTTCGGATCCTGCAGGATCATCGCCACCTGCTTGCCGCGCAGATCCCGCCGCTCGCGGGCCGGCATGGTGAGCAGGTTCCGATCACCGAAAGCGAGCTTTCGCGCGCTGATCTTCGCATGGGAGGGCGTCAGGCCCATGATCGCCCGGCCGGTCTGCGACTTTCCGGAGCCGGATTCGCCGACGATGCCGAGCCGTTCGCGACCGAGCGCGAAGGAGACGCCGCGCACCGCCTGCACGTCGCCGGTACGGGTCGGGAAGGTGACGCGCAGATCCTCGACCGTCAGAAGCGGTTTCATTGGCCGGCCTCCTTCGGATCAAGCGCATCGCGCAGGCCGTCGCCGAGCAGGTTGAAGCCGAGGCTGACGATCAGGATCGCAAAACCCGGCATGGCGGCGACCCACCACTGGTCGAGGATGAAGCGGCGGCCGGAGGCAATCATCGCGCCCCATTCGGGAAGCGGCGGCTGGGCGCCGAGGCCGAGGAAACCGAGGCCCGCGGCGGTCAGGATGATGCCGGCCATGTCGAGCGTGACGCGCACGATCAGCGACGAGATGCAGAGCGGCATGACGTGGCGCAGCACGATACGGAAGGGCGAAGCGCCCATCAGCTTGACCGCCGAAATGAATTCCGAATTGCGGAAGGTCATCGTTTCGGCACGGGCGATACGTGCATAGGGCGGCCAGGAGGTGACGGCGATCGCAAGAATGGCATTCTCGATGCCGGGCCCGAGGGCTGCGACCAGCGCCAGCGCCAGGACAAGCTTCGGGAAGGCGAGGAAAATGTCGGTGATCCGCATCAGCACCGCATCGAGCCAGCCGCCGGCATAACCGGAAACGGTGCCGACCAGGAGGCCGATCGGGGCTGCGATGATCGCCACCAGTACGACGACGAGCAGCGTCAGCCGCGAGCCGTAGATGAGGCGCGAGAGAATGTCGCGGCCCTGGTCGTCGGTGCCGAGCAGGTATCCCGGCGAGCCGAGTGGCAGCAGGCGGGAATTGCGCAGGTCCCCCTGCACTGGATTATGGGGAGCCAGAACATCCGCGAAGGCCGCAACGAAGAGCAGCAGGACGAGGATGGCAAGACCGATCAGCGCCAGCCGGTTTTCGGCGAACCGGCGCCAGACGATATAGGCCCGTCCGAAACGTGCTTGGCGGCGCGAGGTCGGGCGGTCGGAGAGCAGCCATTCGCGGCTATAGGGCTTGAGCGTGGTTTCCGCGATACTCATCGGCTGCGCGTCCTCGGATCGAGTGTCCGGTAGAGAAGATCGGAAAAGATGTTGATGGCGACGAAGACGGCCCCGATCACCAGCGTGCCGCCGAGCACCGCATTCATGTCGGCATTCTGCAGCGAATTGGTGATGTAGAGACCGAGCCCCGGCCAGGAGAAGATGGTCTCGGTCAGCACCGAGCCTTCGAGCAGGTTCGCATAGGAAAGCGCGATCACCGTCACCAGCGGCACGGCGGCGTTGCGCAGCGCGTGGAACCAGATGATCCGGGTCTCGGAAAGCCCCTTGGCCCGCGCCGCCACCACATATTCCTGGGAGAGCTCGTTCAGCATGAAGGAGCGGGTCATGCGGCTGATATAGGCAAGCGAGAAATAACCGAGCAGCCCGCCCGGCAGCGCGATGTGGCGGAACAGATCCCACATCACCTCCCACTGGCCCTGCATGGCGGCATCCAGAAGATAGAAGCCGGTCTGCGGCGTGAAACTGTATTCGTAGACGATGTCGACGCGGCCCGGGAAGGCGACCCACCGGAGCTGCGCGTAAAACAGCACCAGCGACAGCAGCCCGAGCCAGAAGATCGGCACCGAATAACCGATCAGGCCGATGACGCGGACGACCTGGTCCGCAATGCTGCCGCGCCGGACGGCCGCGAGAACGCCGAGCGGGACACCGACGATCGAGCCGATCAATGTACCGATCGTGGCAAGCTCCATGGTTGCCGGAAAGACGCGGCGGATATCCTCCAGAACGGGATTGCTGGTCAGCACCGACGTGCCGAAATCCCCGGAAAGCGCCTGCTTGGCATAGATAAAGAACTGCTGGTAGAGCGGCAGGTTCAGGCCGAGCTCGATCCGGGTTCGCTCATAGAGGTGCGCCGGCGCTCGGTCGCCGACGATCGCCAGCACCGGGTCGATGGGGATGACCCGGCCGATGAAGAAGGTGACGACCAGCAGGCCGAAGATGGTCGTGACCACCGTCACCGCAAAACGCAGGACGGAGGTCGCGAAGGACGATGCACGGCGCCGATTGCGCCGTGTCGCCACGGAGGTTTCAGGTAAGGTCAAGAAATTCGCCTTTCGGGCTCAGGGCCTGCAACCGGACCCCTATTCCTTGGAGACGTTGAACACGTAGTTCGTATCGAAGGTCGGGCCGAGCTTGTAGCTCTTCACGCCCTTGCCTACGCCTGCGACTTCCGTCTGCTGGAAGACCAGCACGAACGGTCCGCTCTGCAGCACCTTTTTCTGCAAACTTTCGTAGATTGCTGCGCGTTTGGCCGAATCCCGTTCCAGGAAACCGGTCTTGGTTTCCTTTGTCAGCTCCGGAACATCCCAGGCATTGCGCCAGGCGAGCGTCTTCGTGGTGCCGTCGTCGGCATTGTTCGGGTTCGACGTGAAGGTTTCCGCGTTGGAGTTCGGATCCCAGTAGTCGACGCCCCAGTAGCCGATATAGATGTCGTGGGTGCGGGCGCGGTATTTGGTCAGCGTCTGCTTGCCGTCGCCGGGGATGATTTCCATCTTGATGCCGGCCTGCGCGAAGGTCTGCTGGATCGACTGCGCGATGCCGGTGGTCGGCTCGTTGTTGCGCACGTCCATGGTCACCGAGAAGCCGTCCTTGAGGCCGGCCTTGGCAAGCAGTTCCTTGGCCTTGGCGACGTCGAGCTTGTAGGGCTTGTCATCGAGCGAACCGAGAATGCCCTTCGGCAGGAAGGTCTGGTGGATCTGGCCGACGCCCTTGATCAGGGTCGAGCCGATCGCGTCATAATCGACGAGGTATTTCATCGCCTCGACGACTTCCGGCTTCTTCAGGTTGGGGTTCTTCTGGTTCAGGCTGAAATAGAAGACCGAACCCTTCGGCGTGCTGGTGACCGCCGTGCCCTTCTTGGAAACCGCGTCGATATCGTTCGGCTCGAGGTTGCGGGCAACGTCGATGTCGTTGTTCTCCAGCGCCAGGCGCTGTGCCGCGCTTTCCTTCATATGGCGGTAAATGACGCGGTTGAGCGGCGGCTTCTCGCCCCAGTAATTGTCGTTGCGCTCCAGCACGACCACTTCGTTGGCGCGCCATTCGCGGATCTTGTACGGGCCGGAGCCGGCGAAATTGGTCTTCAGCCAGGCATTGCCGTAGTCGCCATTGGTGACGTGCTGCGAAACGACCTTCTTATCGACGACGGCAGCGACCGTGGCGGTCAGGCAGTTCAACACGAAGGACGGGGCGTAGGACTGGTCGACGGTCAGCACGAAGGTATTGGCGTCCTTGGCGACGGCCTTGCTCGTGATATTGTCCTTCTTCAGGCCGAACTGGTTGAGGATGAAGGCCGGCGGGCCGTCGATCTTGACCGAGCGCTCGAACGAATAGGCGACGTCTTCCGCCGTAATCGGATTGCCGGAGGCGAACTTCAGGCCCTGCTTGATCTTGAACGTGTAGGTCAGGCCGTCATCGGAGACAGTCCAGCTTTCTGCAAGGTCCGGCTTGACCTTGGACGTGTCGGCGATGTCCAGGCGCACCAGGCGGTCATAGCTGTTGCCATTGACTTCGCCGGCGGAGAATTCGAATGCCTGGCCAGGATCGAGCGTGATGATGTCGTCGAAGGCAAGCCCGATGACAAGAGTGTCCTTCGGCGTCACCGCGAAAGCCTGCGGTGCGGCAAGCAGCATGAGCGACAGCGCCGCGCTCGCGGACAGTAGACGGACTCGTCCCTGAAGTGCATGGATCATGGTCGTTTTTCCCCTTTTGGTTATTGGACCTCTGGGGAAAACCAGCCCTATTCGTGCCAGGCCTTCCCCAAAACTCTGAGCCAGTTTTCCCGGCATAGCTTTTTCAGCTCTGCGTCAGCGTAGCCCGCTCCCTTGAGCGCCGCAACCAGATTTTGATTTCCCGCAGCATCATGTATTTCTTCGGGAATCGAGGCGCCGTCGAAGTCCGAACCGAGCGCCACGTGATCGATGCCCATGCGTTGCACCAGGTGGTCGACATGGCGCACCATATCCGAAAGCGGCGTGGCGACATTGTCGCGCCCGTCGGGGCGCAGCATGGTTACGGCATAGTTGAGACCGACGAGGCCGCCGCTTTCCTTGATCGCATCGAGCTGTTTGTCGGTGAGGTTGCGGGCGACCGGCGTCAGCGCATGCGCGTTCGAATGGCTGGCGATCAGCGGCTGGTCGGAAGTCTTGGCGACATCCCAGAAACCTTTTTCGGTGATGTGGGCGAGATCGATCAGGATGCCGAGCGTGTTGCAGGCCCTGACCAGTTCGAACCCGTGGCCGGTGAGGCCGGGGCCGGTGTCGGGCGACATCGGATAGGCGAAGGGCACGCCGTGACCGAAGATGTTGTGTCGGCTCCAGACGGGCCCGAGCGAACGCAGGCCGGCGGCGTGGAAGACTTCGAGATTGTCGAGATCCGGATCGATCGCCTCGCAGCCCTCCATGTGCATGACGGCGGCAAAGATACCGTCTTCCATCGCCTTGCGGATGTCGGCGGTCGAACGGCAAAGCCGCCAGGCGCCGGCGCGGTCGAGGCGGAGCGCAATCGACGCCATTTCGAGCGCGGTCGTCAGCGACGGAAGATGATCGAGCGGGACGGACAGCGGCGTGACGTAATGGCCGTTCTGATCGGGTTCCTTGAGCACCAGTTCGCCGGATGGGATGTAGATGGCGCAGAGACCGCCTGCGAGCCCGCCGGCCTTGGCACGCGGCCCGTCGATATGGCCGTTCGGCGTGCCGTTTACAAATTCGGCAATCGGGTCGCCGCCTGCCTTCATGTTCCGCCAGAGCCGCAGGAGCACGTCGTTATGGCCGTCGAACACCAGTTCCATGAAGTTTATTCCCGATTTTCTTGTGAAAGTTCCAAGGTGAGCAATGCGGCGATCCTAGCCAGCCGCTCCTCTTTCGCAAGCCGGAAAACGCGTCAGGCCATCCAGCTCCCCTCGCCCGCCTTCTTCAGCATCGGGGTCCTGAAAACGCTTGTCACGCGCGGCCGCCATTCGGGGCCGAACGCATCGAGCTTGTCGTGCCAGCGCTCCGATTGCAGCATGGCCGCACCGATGACCACCGGCTCGATGCCGAGCGAGGCCATCAGCGTCAGCCCGGAGACGATCGAGGTGCCGCTGGAAATCACGTCGTCGACGAGCGCGACACGCTTGCCCTTTATCAGCGGCAGCATGCGCGGATCGACATAGAGGCGCTTCTGCTGTTCGGGCGTGGTGATCGAGGAAAGTGGTACGGAAAGGCTCTCGTCGTACCAGAATTTTCGCGAGGTCCCGAGCGGTACATAGCGCGTGTAGCCCAACGCGCGGGCGACGGCGGCGGCAAGCGTCAGGCCCAGCGTCGGCAGGCCGACGATGACTTCCGGGCGAAAGGCCGCGATCTTCGGCGCCAGGTCGGCGGCAAGCGCGTCCTGTACGTCGAAACTCGCCTGGTTGATGATCAGGGAGGCGAGCGCATGCTCTCCGTCGGCGAGCGGCCGGATCGGCAGCCTGATCTGGCTGCCGTCATCGAGCGTTGCCGGGAAGTAGCCGGAAAACGGCCCCGCCCGATCGAACGACCCTGCCGGATGGACGTCCTGCCAGAAATCATGCGGCTGCATTCGCTTTTCCTATTCGAGAATTTCGAGGATCGGCGATTCCAATAGCGTGCCGGTGGCGACGTCGGCAATGCCGCGATCCGTCTGGTGTGGGCCGGGATTGCAGGCAAGCGTCGCGCCGAAACAGGCCTTGAACACGAGATAGGGCGGCTGCCAATCGACGAGACCATCCATGGCAGCGCGGATTTGTCTGAAACCTTCGGCCACCTCTGCCATCGGCGCCTCCGAGACGAGGCCCGAAAGCGGCAGCGGCAACAGCACTTCGACCTTGCCGCCGGTTGCCACCGCCATACCGCCGCCGGCCTCGATCACCGCATTCGCGGCAGCCGCCATGTCGGCCGGGTCGGACCCGAAGACGGTGAGGTTGTGGCTGTCATGGGCAAGCGTGGTGGCGAAGGCGCCTCTCCACGTGCCCCAGCCGGTCAGGAACCCAAGACGGGTGCGGCTGTCGGCCCGGCCGTGGCGGTGGGTCACGGCGATCAGTGTCGTGCCTTCCGGGGGTACCACGTAACCATCGACGACATCCGCATCCGTCTGCCCCCAGTTCGTGAAGCGCGGACGATCGATCGTCGCCAGCCTGACTTTGCGGCCCTTTGCGGGCAGTTTGAAATCGTCCGCCTGAAGCGGCTTGAGCTTGACCGAATCTTGCAGAAGGCAGGGGTCGGTCCCATGGAGATCGACCGTCATGACGCCGTCGCGCGCGATCAGCGTGCCGCTGGCAAAGACATGGCGGGCGCGGAAATCCGCGAGATCCTCGAAGAGAACGATATCGGCCCGGCGACCTGCAGCAATCAGGCCGAGGTCGGGACGACCGAGGCGCGCCGAAGCGTTGAGTGTGGCCGCCTGCAGCGCCCATTCCGGTTTCATTCCATAACGCACCAGCCGGCGCACCACGTCATCGAGGCCTCCGCCCTCAACGAGATCGTCCGGAAAGACGTCGTCAGTGCAGAGCGTCACCGTCTGCGGCAGACGCCCGAGCGCGTTGAGCGCCTCGACGAATTCCGGCAGCAGGTGATCATGGGATCCACGCATCTCGATCGTCAGGCCCGCACGCAGCTTGGCCATCAGGTCGGCGCCGGAGACGAGTTCGTGGTCCGAAGTAATGCCGGACGCCATGAAGGCGGCAAGGTCCGGCCCGACGAGACTGCGGGCATGGCCGCAGACCAGCTTTTCCGACACTAGCGCCGCCTGGACGATGGCGCTCATGCGCGGATCGCGGTCTATGACGCCGCGCATGTTCATGACCTCGGCAAGCCCGCCGATCTTCGGCCAGAACAGCATTTCCTCGATCGTCGCGGCGTCGAAATCGGCGCCGGCCATTTCGAGGCCGGGCGCCGACGGTACGCAGGAGGGCGCCAGAACGACGGCACGCAGCGGCAGCGGCTTCACCGCCTCCAGTGCCCAGGCCACGCCTTCGGTCCCGTGCACATTGCCGAATTCATGCGGGTCCCAGACGACGGTCGTCACGCCGCGCGGCAGCACGGCGCCGGCATAGGTCGCCGGCGTCACCATCGAGCTTTCGATATGCATATGCGTGTCGATGAGACCGGGCGAGATGAACGCGCCCGTCGCGTCGACGATCTCCGCGGCATCGGAGCGGGAGCCGGTCTCGTGGACGCTGGCGATCACCGGTCCGACGAGGCCGATATCGGCCGGGCGCAGCTCGCCCGTCACCATGTCGACCAGCGTGCCACCCGATATCAGGATGTCGAACGGTGCATCGCCGCGCGCGGCGGTGACGGCGCGGTCCCGTAAGGCCGGTTCGGTAAATTCCTGTACGCTCGAGATGATACTCTTCACCAGCTTGCCTCTGCCCGCAGTGTTTCAAGAATGACGGCTTTCGCCTTCCCGACGTCGATATCGACACCATAGGCCGCATTGAATTCGCCCCGGCCGGTGCGCGTCTCGATGACGGTGCGGCCGCGTGTCAGCGTGCCGGAAAGCTCGACATCGATGCGCGCCTCGCGCCAGGTGACGTGTTCCGGGAAGGCGAAGGCGACGGCCGCGACCGCATCGTAGAGCGCCATGGCCGGTCGGCCGCGGCTGGTGGCGATCTCCACGAACCCGGCCAGCAGGTCGGCAACCAGTTCGGCATTACGCCCGCCGGCAGCCCGGATCGGCGCAACATCGTCCGGCGCACAGAGCACCTTGCGGCAAAGATCGAGATCGACCATCCGCAACGGGATCTTGTGGGCAATCACGATCGCCAGTGCTTCCGGATCGGCAAAGGCATTGAACTCCGCGGACGCGGTATGATTGCCGGCGGTAACGCCGCCGCCCATCCAGGTGAGATCTGTGATTCTGGCCGCGAGATCCGGCCGGGCGAGCGCCACTGCCGCGATATTGGTGAGCGGTCCAAGCGCCATGATGCGGCGTTCGCCCCCCTCTTCACCATCACCTTTGCCCTTTTCGAGCCAGGAACAGAGCGCCTCGAAGGCATCGGTATGAAACGCATCCGGCGCTTCGGGCAAGGCCCGGCCCGTGGTCGGGATACCGGTCTGGCCTAGTATGCCTGTCGCAGTCTCCATTTTAGCCAGCACGGGTGCAGCGCGTCCGGCATGGACCGCGAAGGGCCAGACGAAAGCGGAGGCCGCGCCGGCTGCATTGCGGCGGACATGTTCGATAGGCGCGTTACCGAAGACAAGTGAGACGCCGTCGACGCCAAGCCCCGCATGCGCTGCGACCATGATCGCAGCGATGTCGTCGAAACCCATGTCCGTGTCGATCCAGATACCCATGTCGGCGGATCCTACACGAATCGCGAGAGCGGCGCGGCCTTTTCGGCCGGAAGGTCGAAGGCAAGAGCATCGCCCAGCGCATGCGCCGGCTGGCTTGCCTCCACCTCGGCCTTGATCGGACCGAAGGAGCTGTCGAGCAGGTATTCGCGGCTGTCGCCGGCAAAGGATGTACCGCGCACGGTGCCCTGGAAAGGACCTGTTCCCAGGGTCACCATACGCGGCCGCCAGGCAAGACCCGCCGCTGAAGGGGGCTTGCCCGAGAGATCGATGAGACCTGCGCTGGTCTTCATCTTTCCGTTTTCGAGCGGGAAAATGTTTTCGAACCCGACGAAGTCCGCCACGAAGGACGATGTCGGACGGTTGTAGATGTCTTCCGGCGAACCGATCTGCTCTATCTTACCGCTCTTCATGACCACAATACGGTCGGCGAGCGCCAAAGCTTCGGCCTGGTCGTGGGTGACGAAGATCATCGTCACGCCGGTTTCCTTCTGCACCCGCTGCAGCTCGGTGCGCATTTCCAGGCGAAGGCGGGCGTCGAGATTGGACAGCGGCTCGTCGAGCAGCAGAACCTTCGGCTCCATCACCATCGAACGGGCGAGCGCGACGCGCTGCTGCTGGCCGCCGGAAAGCTCGGCCGGCTTGCGGTTGGCGAACGTCGAAAGGCCGACGGATTTCAGGCCGGACTCGACCTTGGTCTCGAGCTCCGGCCCACGCATTCCCTTCAGCTTCAGCCCGAATGCGACGTTTTCGTAGACCGAGAGATGCGGAAAGAGCGCATAGGACTGGAACATCAGGCCGACGGCGCGTTTGTTGGCGGGCACGCGGGTGATGTCGGCGCCGTCGAGGCGCACATGGCCGCTTTTCACCGCCAGCAGGCCGGCGATCGCCCGCATCGTCGTCGTCTTGCCGCAGCCCGACGGGCCGAGCAGTGCGATCAGCTCGCCCTTGCGGATGTTGAGATCGAGGTTGGCGACGGCGACGGAATCGCCATAGGCGAGCGTCAGCTTTTCGAGCGAGAGATAGGACGCGTCAGACATAGCGGGAGAACCCCAGGAAACGTTCGGCAATGAAGACGATGCCGATGGAGAGGAAGGCGAGCAGCGAGGAGAGCGCTGCGACGGAGGGATCGAAGACGATTTCCATATAGGCGATCATATCGACCGGCAGGGTGCGCACGCCGGGTCCCGAGAGGAACAGCGAGACCGGCACCTGGTTGAAGCTGGTGACGAAGCCGAGAATGAACGCCGACATGATGCCGCCGCGGATATTCGGCATCACCACCCGGAAGAAGGCCCCGAGCCGCGAGGAGCCGAGCAGCACGGCTGCTTCCTCGATATCGGAGCGCAGGTTGTCGAGGCTCGCCGAGACGACGCGCACCGCGTAGGGCAGCACCAGCGCCGTATGGGCGAGGAACAATGCCAGCGTGATGCCGACCTGGAAGGGCACGACGATGTAGCGCAAGAGCGCCAGGCCGACGATGATGCCCGGCACGATGATCGGCGCCGAAACGATGGTGCGCACGATCTCGGCACCCGGCAGCTTGTAGCGCGACAGGGCGTAGGAGGCCGGAATGCCGAGGACAAGCGCCGCCGCCGTGCCGCCGATCGCCAAAAACAGCGACATGCCGAACGAGGCGCGGAAACTTTCGACCGTGAAGACCTTTGCGATCCAGCGCAGCGAAAAGCCCTGCGGCGGGAAGGCAAGCGTCTCGCCGGCCGAGAAGGAGGCCGCGACGATGATCAGGAACGGCCCGATCAGGAAGGCGATCACCAGCAGGAGCGTGATCGGAATGAAGAGGCTGCGCGCGGTCATGCCTGGCTCCTCTGCTTGTTGCGTGCAGTCGCGACGCGCTTGAGGAGGATGTTCGCAGCAAAGCTCATGACGATCAGGATGAAGGCAATGACGCTCGCCGCGACGAAATTGTTGGAGACCGCAACCTGCTGGTAGAGCAGCGTTTCGAGCATCAGCACCTTGGAACCGCCGAGGATGGCGGGGGTGATGTATGCGGTCAGCGAGCCGGTGAAGACCAGCGTGCCGCCGATCACGAGGCCTTCCTTGGTGAGCGGCAGCACCACCTTCCAGAACACCTGGAACCAGTTGGCGCCGAGCACGCGGGCCGCCGGAATGGCGTCCTTCGGCATGTTCTCAAGCGCCGAGATCAGCGAGATGATCATCAGCGGCAGGAAGAGCTGCAGCAGGCCGATGAAAATAGCCGTCTCGGAGAAGAGGATGCGTAGCGGCGCCTCGGTGATGCCGAGCGCTAGGAAAGCCTGATTGACGATGCCGGTGCGACCGAGGATGACGATCCAGGCATAGGTGCGGGCGACCGGCGAGATCATCAGCGGCAGCACCACGAGACCCGTGACCTTGCCCTTGGCGCCGGGCTCCAGGCTGACGATCGCGAACGCCGCTGCATAACCGATCACCGCAGAGGCGACGGTAACGAGGGCCCCGAGCCTGAGCGTGCGCAGGAAGACCGTCTGGTTCAGCGAGTTTGAGAAGAAATCCGTATAGGCGGAAATCGTCCAGCCCCCGGCGGGACTGCGAAAGCCATCCGATAGCAGGATCACGACAGGCACGAGAAACACCGCCGCCGCGAAGATCGCGGCCGGCAGCGCAAGTGCCAGCGCTTCAGCCCTGTTCTGGAACATGGTGTTCGATCCTGTTCAATAAGTCGGGATGCGGTCAGGCATTCGCGCGCTGCCCGCATCCCTCAGCCTTGGGAGGCTATTCCGTGATTGCGTTGACCCTTACTGGCCGACCTTCTCGTTCCAGGTCTTGATCCAGCCGGCACGGTTGTCGAGTGCGACGGCGGACGGGATCAGCTTCAGGCTCTTTGCCGTTTCCTCGCCATAGGTGAGGTTGTTGGCGATCGCCTCCGAAAGCTTGACATCCTTGTTGGACGGGCTGTCGATCAGCTTTTCGGCGAGCTTGGTCTGGACTTCGGTCGAGAGCCAGAAATCCATGAACTGCAGCGCGAGGTCGCGGTTCTTGGAGCCCTTGGTGACGGTCATGACGTTCATGCCGCCCGTCTGGCCTTCCTTCGGCATGGCCCAGGCGATCGGGAAGCCGAGCTTGGTGAAGGGAGCCCAGGTGAAGCGGCCGATCGGCGCTGCCCAGATTTCTTCCTGCTGCATCAGCTGCACCAGCTGCGACGACTTTTCGTAGAAGGTGACGATCTCGCCCTTCTTGGCTCCAACCGCTTCGATCGGAGCCTTCAGGTCCGGGGTGTCCTTGGCAAGCGCCAGGCCCAGCATGTAGAGCGCCGGCGGGCCCTGGTTGGTGGTGACGTTCGGCCATGCGACATGGCTTGCATATTCCGGCTTCAGAAGATCGGCCCAGCTGTCGATCTTCATCTTGTCGGAGCGATAGGCGATCGAGGTGGCATAGAACGTGTAGCCGACGCTCATGCCGTCGCCGTTCGGATCCTTGGCAATGTCATAGAGCTTGCCGAAATTCGAAAGCTTCGAGGTGTCGACCTTGTCGATCAGGCCGGCGCGCGAGGCAGCGAGCGCATCCGCCATCGAGATGACGGCCATGTCGACGACCGGGTTGGCCTTGTTGGCTTCCATCTTGGCGAGGCGCTCGACGCTGTTGCCGGTCTCGACGACCAGCTTGCAGCCGCAGATCTTCTGGAAGGGATCGTAGACGATCTGCTTGTATTCGTCCTGGGCGAGCGCATAGACGGAAATCGTCAGCGTCTTTTCCTGGGCCTGGGCCGGGGTTTGCGCGGCACCCATGGCGAGCATCAGGGCGGTGCCCGACGCAAGAATGACCTTGTTCATGATGTGATTTCTCCTGCTGTCGGCTTGTTGGGGGTTGGGGCATGCAAATTCGGAATGCGACCGGCGTGCGGGGCGGCCGTCGACTGGCGCACGATGAGCTGCATCGGGACGCGGTCCGTCTCGGAGATAACGTTGCCGGTCGAAACCTCCTCGGCTCCGTTCTCGGCCTCTCCCTCCGGCTCGATCGCACGGATCAGCGCGGCAATCGCCAGATCGGCGATCGTGGCCATGTCCATGCGTACCGTGGTGAGCGCCGGCGTGACGACCGCCGACCAGATGAGGTCGTCGAAACCGGTGACGCTGACCGTTTCCGGCACGCCGATCCCGGCGCGCTGCAGCTCGGTCAACGCCCTAAGGGCCGAAAGATCGGAGACGGCCGCAAAGGCCGTAAAACCCGCCCGGGCCTTGTCCGCCAGACCGAGCGGGCAACCTTCGCCCGACACCGCCTCGACTTTCTCGATCCACATCGTATCGCATTCGACCTGCGCACCAAGGCCGGCCTTCAGCCCTCCGATACGGTCGTTCTGCACGTTCGAGGAGGCACTGGTGCCGATCAGCAGCACCTTGCGGTGGCCAAGCTCGGCAAGATGGCGGCCCATCTGGCTGCCGCCGTCCCAATGGTCGGCCGAAACGGTATTGCCGGGCGTGGAAGGCGTATCGATGACGGCAACGGGACAGCCGACATCGGCGATCCGCGTGCCGCGCCGGGGAACGATGACCATGCCGTCGACGCCGCGTTCCAGAAGTCGGCCGATCGCCTCGGTCTGTGCCGCGATATCGCCGCGGGAGTCGGCGATGAGCACGCCATAGCCGGCATTCGAGGCGGCGTTCTCGATCGCCTGGGCAATCTGCGGGAAGAGCGGGTTGGCGATATCCGGCAGGACGAGCCCGAGCACGCCGGTGCGGCCGGTGCGCAGCGCCCGGGCGGTCAGGCTCGGCACGTAACCGAGCTCGCTTGCCTTGGCCCTCACCTTCTCGATAAGCTCCGGCGACACGCGTCCCTTGCCGGAAAGCGCATTCGACACGGTCGCCGCCGACACGCCGAGGGCGGCAGCGATGGCGCTCATGTTCGGTCCGGGACGAGGTAAAGCCATAGGATGCTCTGATTAAACGTTTAAGCAAGAATACTTTGCTCGAAAGGCTTTGTCGAGTCGTTTGTAATTGTGGGCCGACGCTATCCCACATCCTGTCTTGACTCCTCGACCTCCACCAGTGGAAATCCTCGGAGATTCATGAGGGAAGAGTGATGCAGGACGACGAGATAACCGGCCTTTCCGCGACGGCACTTTCGGAAGCCATCCACGACGGTCGCGCCTCCTGCGCCGACGTGATGACGGCCTATCTCGAACGGATCGACAGGCTCAATCCGGCGATCAACGCGATCGTCAGCCTGCGCGGCCGGGACGAGCTTCTGGCCGAGGCGACGGAACGCGACGCAGAACTTGCTTCAGGCAAATCGCGCGGCTGGATGCATGGCATGCCGATCGCCATCAAGGATCTCTGCGAAGTGAAGGGCATCCGCTGCACCTATGGCTCGCCGATCTTTGCCGATTTCGTGCCCGAGAAGGACGAGGTGATGGTCGAGCGCATTCGCGCGGCCGGCGCGATCATCATCGGCAAGACCAACACCCCGGAACAGGGGCTCGGCTCGCAGAGCTACAATCCGGTGCACGGCGTCACGAGAAACCCCTATGACCTGGCCAAGACGGTCGGTGGCTCGAGCGGCGGCGCGGCGGCCGCCCTTTCGGCACATCTCCTGCCGGTCGCGGATGGCGGCGACATGATGGGCTCGCTGCGCAACCCCGCAGCCTTCAACAACGTCGTCGGCTTCCGCCCGAGTTTCGGTCGCGTCCCCACCTCGCTGAAGCTGGAGAACTTCATGGGCCAGCTCTCCGTTCTGGGTCCCATGGGCCGCACGGTGCGCGATGTCGCCGCCCTGCTTTCGACCCAGGCCGGTTACGATCCGCGCGATCCGCTATCCCTGCCGACCGAGGACCTGACGCCGCAGGAGGGCCGCGATTTCTCAGGCGCCCGCATCGCCTGGCTCGGCGATCTCGGCGGTTACCTGCCTTTCGAACCCGGCGTGCTGGAACTCTGCCGGTCGACGCTTCCGGTCTTCGAGCGGATCGGCTGCGCGGTGGACGAGTTCGCTCCGGACTTCGACATGGACGACCTCTGGCGCTCCTGGACGACGCTGCGCAGCTGGCTGACCGCCAGCAGCATGCGCGACAATTACGACGATCCGGAAAAGCGCGCCAAGATGAAGCCCGAGATCATTTGGGAAATCGAGCGCGGGCTCGACATGACGGCGCGCGAGGTGCATTTCGCCTCGAAACGCCGCAGTGCCTGGTATCAATACCTGCTGACCGTGTTCGACCGCTACGACTACCTGATCCTGCCGTCCGCCCAGGTCCTCCCTTTCGATGCGGAAACCCATTGGCCAAAGGAGATCGGCGGCCGGGTGATGGACACCTATCACCGCTGGATGGAGGTGGTGGTCCCCGCCTCGATGGCCGGTCTGCCGGTCGCCGCCATGCCCGCCGGCTTTGGTGCAAACGGCCTGCCCGCCGGCATCCAGATCATCGGCCGGCCGCGCGCCGACAAGGCGGTGCTGGAGATTGCGTTGGCTTACGAAGCTGCGACCGAATGGCTGGAGAAGCGGCCAAGGCTTTAACAGAGGCCGCGCGACAAACTTAACCCTCCCCCTTGTGGGGAGGGTGGCCGGCAGGCGGGAGGGGTCTAAATGCGGAGCGAAGGCCCCTCCCCAACCCCTCCCCACAAGGGGGCGGGGCTCCACGCACAGCCTACCACCCAACCACCTCTTCCCGATATCGCCCGACCTCCTCGATCAGCCACGCCCGAAACGCGACGACCGGCCGGAAATCCGCCTTGCTGAGCGGCGCCACCGCATAATAGGCGCTGGTGCTGCGCACCTGATGCGGAAAAACCTCGACGAGCTGCCCGGCTGCAAGCTCCGAGTCGATCAGGAAGAGCGGCATCAACGCCACGCCGAGCCCCGCGATACAGGCCTGGGCCACGCTGCCGAACTGTTCGAAGCGCATGCCCTGCGATGATGTGCCGGCAATCCCGAGGCTCTCGAACCAGTGGTTCCATGCGCCTGGCCGAGAGGCCATGTGCAGCAGCGGCAGGCGCAACAGGTCCTCGCCCTTGCGGATCGGATGCGAGGCGAGGAATGCCGGCGATGAGACCGGCGCCACCATTTCCTCCATCAGGAAGGTGCATTCCGCCCCCGGCCAGTCCGGCTGGCCGATATGGATCGCCATGTCGATGCCGTCGCGATCGAAATCGAAGACGCCGATGCGGGTGGCGAAATTGAGCGTGATCTCCGGGTGCCTCGCGACGAATTGCGGGATGCGCGGCATCAGCCAGCGGGTACCGAAAGTCGGCAGGATCGCGAGGTTCAGCTGATCGCTATGCCGTTTGGTCATGACCTGCAATGAAGCGGATCGGATCTGCGACAGTGCGTTCGCCACGACCTTGGCGTATTCCGCGCCCGCCGAGGTGAGGCTGACGCCGCGGCTGCTGCGGTCGAAAAGCTGGATCCCCAGCTGTTCCTCGAGGCCGGAAACCTGCCGACTGATCGCCCCTTGCGTCAATGACAGCTCTTCCGCCGCAGCCGAAAAGCTGCCGAGCCGCGCGACGGAATCGAAGGCGGCGAGCGCCGAGGTGGAGGGAAGCAGTTTTCGCGAGAGGCTGACCATGGCCTATTACTATAGATCATGACCGGATGAGTAAACGGTGCTTGCTCTCGAGCGCCAGCTGGCGATAATTCTTCAAACTTCAAATTGCCCGATTTCAAACCGGAGGCGAGACCCGTGGCTTTTTCCTGGAACGATCCCTTTCTTCTCGAAGACCAGCTGACCGAAGAGGAGCGGATGATCCGCGATGCGGCGGCCGCCTTCGCCAAGTCCGAACTGATGCCGCGCGTCAATGAGGCCTATCTCGACGAGACGACGGACAAGGGCCTGTTCAAGCTGATGGGCCAGACCGGCCTGCTCGGCGTGACGCTGCCGGAGGAATACGGCGCCGCAAACGCTTCCTACGTCGCCTACGGCCTCGTCGCCCGCGAGATCGAACGTATCGACAGCGGTTACCGCTCGATGATGAGCGTGCAGTCCTCGCTGGTCATCTACCCGATCTTCGCCTACGGCTCCGACGAGCAGAAGAAGAAGTACCTGCCGGGCCTCGTCTCCGGCGAGCTGATCGGCTGTTTCGGCCTGACCGAGCCGGATGCCGGCTCCGATCCGGGCGGCATGAAGACCCGCGCCGAAAAGATCGAGGGCGGTTACCGCCTGCGCGGCTCGAAGATGTGGATTTCCAACGCGCCGATCGCCGACGTTTTCGTCGTCTGGGCGAAGTCGGAAGCCCATAACAACGAGATCCGCGGCTTCGTGCTCGAAAAGGGCATGAAGGGCCTTTCCGCCCCGAAGATCGGCGGAAAACTGTCGCTCCGCGCCTCGATCACCGGCGAGATCGTCATGGACAGCGTCGAAGTCGGCGAGGATGCGATCCTGCCGAACGTTTCGGGCCTCAAGGGTCCCTTCGGCTGCCTCAACCGCGCCCGCTACGGTATTTCCTGGGGCGTCATGGGGGCGGCGGAAGACTGCTGGTTCCGCGCCCGCCAGTACGGCCTCGACCGCAAGCAGTTCGGCAAGCCGCTCGCCGGCATGCAGCTCTACCAGAAGAAGCTCGCCGACATGCAGACGGAAATCACCCTCGGCCTGCAGGCTTCGCTGCGCGTCGGCCAGTTGATGGACCAGCACAAGATGGCGCCGGAAATGATCTCGATCGTCAAGCGCAACAATTGCGGCAAGGCGCTCGATATCGCCCGCCAGGCCCGCGACATGCACGGCGGCAACGGCATCCAGATCGAGTATCACGTCATGCGCCATTCGCAGAACCTCGAAACGGTCAACACCTACGAGGGCACGCACGACGTCCACGCGCTGATCCTGGGCCGCGCGCAGACGGGTATTCAGGCGTTTTTCTAAGAGAGCGTTTCGCCTTTTCGGCAAACCGGCCCGGCCGCCTTCCAGCGCGCCGGGCCTTCTTATTCCCCGTTTCGGCCAAACAGCGATCGTGGGGTTAGGCGCTTGCACCCAGGGTGATGAGAAATTCATCCAGCTGCCCTAACTGTTCGGGCATCGCGCCTTCCATGCCGGCACAAGATTCGTCGGCCGCTTCCTTGGAAGGATAAAGTTCATGCAGGACCAGCAGCGTCTTACCGCCTTCCTCCTCCTCGAAGGTGACCGTCGTGACGGAACCGTCTTCGCTTTCGTCATTCGTCCAGACGAGGCGCGAAGGCGGCGACACTTCGAGATATTTGCCGAAGAAGGTCATCGAGCTGGAGGCGTCATGTCCGAACGTGACGCTATAGCCGCCTCCGGTGCGCGCATCCATCTCGCAGGCAAGAAGCGGAACGCCGCTGGATTTCGGTGCCCACCACTGCTTGAACAATTCCGGCTTGGTCCACGCATCGAACACGAGGCGAACCGGGGCGTTGAAGGTGCGCGTCACGACGAGTTCGCGCTCGGATCTCCGTTCGACCGCCGTGCGGCCGTCACTCGCTTTCTTGTCCATCGATTTTCTCCCTAACCCCGCCGGGCAGCCTCGATCGCCGCGACGTCGATCTTCTGCATCTTCATCATCGCATCAAAGGCGCGCTTCGCCTCGGCGCCGCCGACAGCAAGGGCCTCCGTGAGCACGCGCGGCGTGATCTGCCAGGAAATACCCCATCTATCCTTGCACCAACCGCATTCGCTTTCCTGCCCGCCGTTGCCGACGATGGCGTTCCAATACCGATCGGTCTCTTCCTGGTCTTCAGTCGAGATCTGGAAGGAAAAGGCTTCGTTGTGCTTGAAGATCGGGCCGCCGTTCAGGCCGATGCATGCCACGCCGGCAACGGTAAATTCCACCACGAGCACATCTCCCTGCTTGCCGTCCGGGTAATCCGCGGGCGCGCGCATTGCGGCGCCGACCTTGCTGTCCGGAAAAGTCTCGGCATAGAAGCGGGCAGCCTCCTCGGCATCCTTGTCGAACCATAGGCAGATCGTGTTCTTCGCCATTGCATTTCTCCCTTTTTATCCTGGTTGCCCGGTCGTCGGCGACGACCATATCTTAAAGACGCACGTACTTTCGGTAATCCGACATCCAGCCGAAAAAACTCAGGTCCCTTCACCAACCGCGCCGTTTTTCGTCATTGGAGAAATTCCCGCCTTCGGTGTATCAGTGATGCGCCGCCGCGATCGGGCGGCGAGAAAATGAGCAAAGGTCGTTTTGAAGAATGCACGCCATGGAAAATGCGGCGGAAGGGGCCGATGGCGGTTTCAATGTCGGCGAACGTCTTTGTCTGGTGCGCAAGCAGCACGGCCTGTCGCAGCGGGCGCTGGCGGTCAAGGCGGGCGTCACCCATTCCCTCGTCTCATTGATCGAGAAGAACAAGGTGAGCCCTTCGGTCGCCTCGCTGAAGAAGATCCTCGAAGCAATCAACTATCCGCTGACCGACTTCTTCGCGCTGACGCTGCCCCCGGTCGACCAGGTGTTCTACCGCGCCGATGAACTGACGCCGCTTTCGACCGGCGCATTGACGCTGCTGCAGGTCGGCGACGCCAAATCCCACAGCGTCCAGATTTTCCACGAATTCTACGAGCCAGGCGCCGATACCGGCGAGACCATGCTGCAGCACGAAGCGGAAGAAGGCGGAGTGGTCATCGCCGGAGAACTGGAACTGACCGTCGGCAGCCAGACCCGCATCCTTAAAAAGGGCGATGCCTTCCTCTTCGACAGCCGTCAGCCGCACCGATATCGTAACGTCGGAACCGAGCGCTGCGAGGTGGTAAGTGCCTGCACGCCACCCTATCTTTAGGAAGACCGAAGCCCGGATTTCACTCAGCACCTTTTGGACATTGCCAATGAACGTTGATTGTTGCTGTCAATTATTTTAGGTCAGAACCCAATATTCCCGCACCCTCTCCCAACGCCCCCCAAAAACGGCGTATCCAGCCTTGAAATGAAAGTGGACACCATGCACAGCTATCCCGACGTCAAGCTTTTCATCAACGGCGAATGGCGCGATGCCATCGGCGGCGAAACCATCGATGTTTCCGATCCCGCGACGGAAGAAGTGATCGGGAAGATCGCCCATGCCCGCAAGGCGGACCTGGATCTGGCGCTGGAAGCCGCCGAAAAGGGTTTCAGGATCTGGCGCGACACCTCGCCCTTCGACCGCTCGAAGCTGATGCGCAAGGCCGCCGACCTGCTGCGCCAGCGCGTAGATCAGATCGCCTATTACATGACCCGCGAACAGGGCAAGCCGCTCGCCCAGTCGAAGATGGAAGTCATGGGCGCCGCCGACACGATCGACTGGTTCGCCGAAGAAGCCCGCCGCACCTATGGCCAGATCATTCCGGCCCGCATGAGCGGCGTCTCGCAGATGGCGATCAAGCTGCCGGTCGGCCCGGTCGCCGCCTTCACGCCCTGGAATTTCCCGCTCAACCAGGTGGTCCGCAAGCTCTCCGCAGCCGTTGCGACCGGTTGCTCGATCATCGTCAAGGCGCCTGAAGAAACGCCCGCTTCGCCGGCCGAACTGATCCGCGCCTTCATCGATGCCGGCGTGCCGGCAGGCGTTATCAACCTCGTCTACGGCATTCCGGCCGAGATTTCCGAATACCTGATCCCGCATCCGGTCATCCGCAAGATCTCGTTCACCGGCTCCACCCCGGTCGGCAAGCATCTGGCGGCCCTCGCCGGCAAGCACATGAAGCGCGCCACGATGGAACTCGGCGGCCATGCGCCGGTGATGATCTTCGACGACGCCGATCTCGAAAAGGCGATCGAAGTGACCGCCATGTCGAAGTTCCGCAATGCAGGCCAGGTCTGCGTCGCGCCCACCCGCTTCCTCGTGCAGGACGGCATCGCCGACAGGTTCACCGCCGGCTTCGTCAAGGCGGCACAGGCGATCAAGGTCGGCAACGGCCTGGAAGAGGGTGTCGGCATGGGACCGCTCGCCAACGAGCGCCGCATCCCGGCCATGGAAGCGCTTATCCAGGACGCCATCACCCATGGCGGCGAGCTGAAGACCGGCGGCCACCGCATCGGTAACAAGGGCCACTTCTTCGAGCCGACCGTTCTTGCCGAGGTCCCGACATCGGCCAAGATCATGAACGACGAGCCCTTCGGCCCGGTCGCTATCATCAACCGCTTCTCGCACTATGACGACGCGATTGCCGAAGCCAACCGCCTGCCCTTCGGCCTCGCCTCCTACGCCTTCACCGGCTCGGTCAAGACCGCCCATGCGCTCAGCCGCCAGGTGGAAGCCGGCATGCTGACCATCAACCACAACGGTCTGGCCCTGCCGGAAGTGCCGTTCGGCGGCATCAAGGACTCTGGCTACGGCACGGAAGGCGGCTCGGAAGCCACCGAAGCCTATCTCGAAACCCGCTTCGTCAGCCAGATGAGCTGATACAAGGGCTTTCTGATGTGTTTCGACGCCGGTCGGTGCCTCTGCACCGGCCGGCGTTTTCTTTTGCCCTTGCCCGCATCGTTCGAGTCAAATACCAAAACAAACAGTGAACATCGGATGAAGCGCCATGGCCGAGACTGAAGCAACCCCGCTCCTGAAAGAAATCTTCAACCGTGATCGCCTTCGGAATTTCGCCGTCGAGACCAAGGCCATCTATCCCGGCTTCGACGGGGAGCGCTTTCTAACGCTCACGTCTGCAGGTCTCGACGATCTGAGCATCATGCAGCGCCTGCGTCAGATCGCAGTCGCCTACCACGCGGTCCTGCCCGGCGGGTTCGAAAAGAATATCGACATCCTGCGGGCACTCGCGCCGCGCATCAACCACGGCTTCGCCTCCATTGTTCTCCCGGAATATGTGGCGCTCCACGGCCATGACCATTTCGACCTGTCGATGGATGCGCTCGCCTTCTTTACCCGCTTCGGGTCATCGGAATTTGCCGTGCGTCATTTCCTCCTGAAGGACCTCGCCCGGACGCTGAAGGTGATGGAGCGCTGGTCGCGGGACGACAACGATCATGTGCGCCGGCTTTCGAGCGAAGGCTGCCGGCCGCGCCTGCCTTGGTCGTTCCAGCTCAAAGACCTGATTGCCGACCCCTCGCCCGTTGCGCCGATCCTCGAAAACCTCAAGAGCGACACGAGCCTTTATGTGCGCAAATCCGTCGCCAACCATCTGAACGACATTACCAAGGACCACCCGGCCTGGGTTTTCGACAGGATCGCCGAATGGCCGAAGGACGACCCTCGTACCGCCTGGATCGTGAAACAGGCGCTGCGCACGCTGATCAAGAAGGGTGATACCCGGGCCCTCCATTTCTTCGGCGCGGGCCACAAGGCGGAGGTGAAGATCGAGAGTTTTACGGTGACGCCGTCATCCCTGAAACTCGGGGGCGCGGTGAAAATATCGGCCAAGCTCGCGTCGATCGCGTCGGCGCCGCAGAAGCTGGTCATCGACTACGCGGTCCACTACGTGAAGAAGGCCGGCGGCACGTCCAAGAAGGTCTTCAAGTGGAAGGAGGTCACGCTCGGTGCGGGCGAAAGCTGCGAACTCTCGATCAGCCGCGCCATCCGCGACTTCACCACCCGCGTGCATTATGCCGGCCGGCATCCGGTCGAACTAATCGTCAACGGCGAGGTGTTGGCGGAGGGTGCGTTCGAGCTTCTGGCTTGAGCTTTTTCGGCCAAGTTTACGGGCGGCGCCCCCTCACCCCGCCTCCGCTTCGCTCGGCGGACCTCTCCCCGAGGGGAGAGGATAAACGGGGCGCCGGCGCCTTTTCCCTCTTCGGTAGAGAAGGAGCGGAGACAGTGCCTCATAACCCTCTTCTCCCCAGCGGGGAGAAGGTGGCCCGAAGGGTCGGATGAGGGGGCGTGCCGGCGCAGACGTATGCCGCCAAAATCTACTGCTTGTCAAAAACCCCCATCACCCCAGCGCAAACACCTTCGCCCTGCGCAGGGTCACGAAACCACCTTCGCCGGCCTTCAGTGCGCGTTCCGGCTCGACGTCGAATTCCAGCTGTTCGCCGGTCTCGGCAGTCGCCAGCACCCGTCGGCCGTCCGGGCGATCGAGGACGCGGGTGATGCTGGCCGGGATGCCCGGCCCCTGCGCGGACCAGTCGAGATCGGCGGGGCGGGCATAGAGTTCCGCCTTGCCGTCCGCCATGCCGGAAACGTCGATCGCCGCACCGCTTGCATAGGCCTTGCCGTCGCGCACTTCCGCGGCGAGCACGTTGGCGTCGCCGAGGAACTTCATCACGAAGGCGGATTGCGGATTGCGGCAGACTTCTTCCGCCGTGCCTTGCTGGATGATGTGGCCGTCCTTGAGGATGACGACGCGGTCGGCGAGATCCAGCGCCTCTTCCTGATCGTGGGTGACGAAGATGGTGGTGATACCGAGCTCTCGGTGGATCTCGCGCAGCCAGCGGCGCAGGTCGTGGCGTACATTGGCATCGAGCGCGCCGAAGGGTTCGTCGAGCAGCAGCACCTTGGGATCGACCGACAGCGCCCGGGCCAGCGCCACGCGCTGCCGCTGGCCGCCCGAAATCTGTGCCGGGAACCGGTCGCCCAGGCCTTCGAGGCGCACCAATCTCAAGAGTTCTACGACGCGCGCCTCGATCGCCACCTTCTCGCGCTTCACTTTCGAGACCTTCATGCCGAAGGCGATGTTTTCCGCCACCGTCATATGCGGAAACAGGGCGTAATGCTGGAAGACGAAACCGACGCCGCGGTCGCGTACCGGAATGTCGGTGGCATCCTGGTCGCCAAAATAGATATGGCCGCCATCGGCATATTCGAGGCCGGCGACCATCCGCAGGATGGTCGTCTTGCCCGAACCCGAAGGGCCAAGCAGCGCGACGAGTTCGCCGCTTTCGATCGTGAGCGAGACATCCCGCACGGCGCGAAAGGTTTCGAAGGTCTTGACGACGTTTTCGAGGCGGATTTTCATTGGGTTTTCTCCGCGGGATTGGCGACGAGAGCCGGGCGACGGACGCGGCCGGCTCCCTGGCGCTCCAGCGCCACCTTGGCGATGATGGTGAAGACGGCGATGAGCGCGAGGATCGAGGCGGCGGCAAAGGCGCCGGCCGCCTGGTAGTCGTGATAGAGCAGCTCGATATGCAGCGGCAGCGTATTGGTCTGGCCGCGGATATTGCCCGAGACGACCGAGACCGCGCCGAACTCGCCCATGACGCGGGCGTTGCAGAGAACGACGCCGTAAAGCAGCGCCCATTTGATGTTCGGCAGCGTCACCGAGAAGAAGGTCCGCCAGCCGGACGCGCCGAGCGAGGTGGCAGCTTCCTCAAGATCCCGGCCCTGCGCCTGCATCAGCGGGATCAGTTCGCGCGCCACGAACGGCGCGGTCACGAACATAGAGGCGAGGATGATGCCGGGGATCGCAAACAGGATCTTGATGCCGTACTCGTCCAGCGTCGGACCGAAGACGCCCTGCAGGCCGTAGACGAAGAGATAGGCGACACCCGCGACGATCGGCGAGACCGAGAACGGGATCTCGATGACGACCAGCAGAAAACGCCTGCCCCAGAAATCGAACTTGGTGATCGACCACGCGGCAGCGATACCGAAAGCGGTGTTGACCGGCACGGCGATGATCGCCGCAAACACCGTGAGCCCGATCGCATGCAGGGTGTCGGGATGGGTGATCGTGTCGCGGTAGACAGCCCACCCCTTCGAAAAGGCCTGGACGCCGATGACGACCAGCGGCGCTACGATCAGCAAGGCGACGATCACCAGGACGACGCCGATCAGCATCCGACGGAAGAGCGGCTGGTCGCCGACGCGGGGCGGCTTTCTGCCTGTACGGGTCGCGCTCATGGTCACCCTTTCACCGTGTAACGAAGCGCCCGCGACTGCATCCAGTTGGTGAGCGCAAGCATGACGAAGGCCGCGATCAGCAGCACCGAGGCGATGGCGGCGGCGGCCTGATAGTCGTATTCCTCCAGCCGGATGAAGACGAGAAGTGCGGTGATCTCCGTCGACATCGGCTGGTTGCCGGCGATGAAGATGATCGCACCGAACTCACCCAGCGAACGGGCGAAGGACAGGGACACGCCGGCGAGCAGCGCCGGGGTCAGAAGCGGCAGGATGACCTTGCGGAAAATCTGCCAGTCCGAGCCGCCAAGCGACTGCGCCGCCTCTTCCAGCGCCGGATCCAGATCCTCCAGCACCGGCTGCACGGTGCGCACGATGAACGGCAACGAGGTAAAGCACATCGCGATCATGATGCCGAGCGGCGTGTAGGCGACCTTGATGCCGAGGTCGGCGAGGATGGAACCGAACCAGCCGTTGGTGGTGAAAAGCGCCGTCAGGGCAATGCCCGCCACCGCCGTCGGCAACGCGAAGGGCAGATCGACCATGGCATCGACGATCCGCCAGCCCGGGAACCGATAGCGTGTCAGCACCCAGGCAAGCGCCAGGCCGAAGAACAGGTTGAAGACAGTGGCGCCGAGCGCCGAAAGCACGGTGACGCGGTAGCTCGCGAGCGCCCGGGAAGAGGAGATGATCCGCCAATAGTCCTCCGGGCCAAGGCTCGCGGCCTTGAAGACCAGAGCTGCCAGAGGCAGGACCACGATCAGCCCGACATAAAACAGCGTCACCCCCAGCGACAGGCGTAACCCGGGCAGGACATTGCGTCTCAAGCGATCGTTTCCTCTTTGCACGGCAAAGCCCGGCGAACTTTCGTTCGCCGGGCGAGGCTTGGTTGAAGTCCGATCTGCGCTTAGCGGCTGCCGTAGAGCTTGTCGAGAGTGCCGCCGGAGGCGAAGTGGTCCTTCTGGATCTTGTCCCAGCCGCCGAAGACGTCATCGACCTTGACGAGGCGGATCGCCGGGAACTGGTCCTTGAACTCGCCGGCGACCTTTTCGTTCTGGACGCGATGGCCGAACTGGGCAGCGATCCGCTGGCCCTCTTCCGTGTAGAGGAAGTCGAGATAGGACTTTGCGAGGGCTTCGGTGCCATGCTTCTTGGCAACCTTGTCGACCACAGCGACCGGGAATTCCGCGAGCAGGCTGACCGACGGGATGACGCTCTCGACCTTGGAAGCGCCATACTGCTTGGCGATGCCGCGGGTTTCGGCCTCGAAGGTGATCAGCACGTCACCGGTCTCGCGCTCGACGAAAGTGGTGGTGGAGGCGCGGCCGCCCGTATCGAAGACCGGGACGTTGTCGAAGATTTTGGTGATATAGGCTTCGATCTTCTCCGCGTCGCCCTTATAGGCTTCCTTGGCCCAGGCGTATGCCGCGAGATAGGTGTAACGCGCATTGCCCGAAGTCTTCGGGTTCGGGAAGACGGCATGCACGTCGGCGCGGGCAAGATCGCCCCAGTCCTTGATGTTCTTCGGATTGCCGGCGCGCACCAGGAAGGACGGGAAGGAATAGAAGGGCGAGGCATTGTTCGGGAATGCCTTGGTCCAGTCCTTGGCCACGAAGCCTTGTTTGGCAAGGAAATCGATGTCCGTCGACTGGTTGAAGGTCACGACATCGGCTTCGAGGCCTTCGGCGATCGAACGGGCCTGCTTCGAGGTACCGGCATGTGACTGGTCGATGGTAACGCCCGGATGGCTCTTGATGAAGGCCTCGTTCTCGGCGACGAACAGTTCGCGCGAAACGTCGTAGGAGGCGTTGAGCAGCTTCGTCGGAGACTGGGCCAGCGCGGGGCTAACAAAAAGCGCGGCCAGGGGAGCAACAAGTGCGGTGCCGAGGATCAGGAGGCGGTTCATGCAAGTCTCCGGTGTTGGATTGTGCCGGTGAAACTACCGGTACGCCCAGCAAACGGCGAGGAACCGCGGACTTTCCTTCGTTACGACGTTAGAATTTTTGTCCATTATCCGCCATAAACGGCGGAGCTTTTCGCGCGTCATCCAGACCGGTGCCGCTTCATGGAAAGAGGCAGCACCGGGGAGCGTCGGTAAAGCCCTGTCGCGGCATCGTCAGGCGACGGCGCGCGGGACATCCATCTCGTGGATGGCCTTCCTGATCTCCGTGCGGAATTCAGGAGTGTCCTGGTGACCATGCACTGAAATGGCATGCTGCACGGCTGCGTTGACGAGTTCATCCACATTGTCCGCCGCGATCGCAACGGTGCATTTCATCTCGCTCGGAAATTCGCGGCAATCGATGTATTGGCGTCCCATGTCTGCCTCCATCACAAGCCCTGAACCGACTGGCCAGAGGAAGGGAATTTACTCCCTTTGCGCAAAGGAAACAAACGTCGCCGGCCTGATCAATCGGCCTAGCTCGTCCCGCCCGCCTTTTCGCGCAGCATCTGGATGATGGCGGAGAAATCGTCCGCGCCGTGCCCCGCCCTTTCAAACTCGGCATAGAGCTCTGCCGCGTGGGCACCAAGCGGCGTGGCCGCGCCAGACTGTCTTGCGGCCTCCTGCGACAGCGTCAGGTCCTTCAGCATTAGCGCCGCGGCAAAGCCCGGCCTGTAGTCGTTATTCGCCGGCGAGGTCGGCACCGGACCCGGTACAGGGCAATAGGTAGTGAGCGACCAGCACTGGCCTGACGAGGTGGAGGCGACGTCGAACAGCGCCTGATGCGAAAGGCCGAGCTTCTCCGCCAGGCCGAACGCCTCGCAGACGCCGATCATCGAGATGCCCAATATCATGTTGTTGCAAATCTTCGCCGCCTGGCCGGCGCCGGCATTGCCGCAATAGACGATCTTCCTTCCCATCGCCTCGAGGATCGGCTTGCCCAAGGCGAACGCCTTTTCCGAGCCGCCGACCATGAAGGTGAGCGTGCCGGCCGCCGCTCCGCCGGTCCCCCCTGAGACGGGTGCATCGAGCGAAATGCAGTTCATGACATCAGCCAGTTCATGTGCCTTGCGGGCACTTTCCACGTCGATGGTCGAGCAGTCGATGACCAGGGTACCCTCGGGGATGAGGGTTGTGAGATCCGCCCACACCGCCGTGACGTGCGGCCCCTTCGGCAGCATGGTGATGACGCATTCCGCATCGCTCACCGCCTCCGCCAGGGTGCCGGCAGCCTTCACGCCCGTCTCGGCGGCGGCCTTCACCGACGCTTCCGACAGGTCGAAACCGCGCACCTCATGACCAGCTTTCACAAGATTGGCGGCCATCGGCCCGCCCATATTGCCAAGGCCAACGAAAGCGATCTTGCTCATGTCTTCCTCCCGTCGTCGTTGTTGTTTTAAAGCCTGTGATCCGGAAACAGCACCGGATGCCGCACAGCGAAATAGCGGTCGAGATCCGTGTCACTGACCTCCTCCAGCGTTGCCGGAGACCATTTCGGACTGCGGTCCTTGTCGATGATCGCCGCGCGCACGCCCTCGTAGAAATCGTGGTTGCGCAGGATTTCGGCCCCCGCGGTGAATTCCCGCTCCAGGCATTCGACAAGGCTCGAACTTTCGCGGCCGCGCCTGATAAGCCGAAGCGCGAGCTTGAGGCTGGTCGGCGAGCGCCTGGCGATGATGTCACGCGTCCTGATGGAGAATTCATCATCCTCTCTATTCAGGGCTTCCACAATCTCCTCGACGGTATCGACGCGGAAAACCCGGTCGACCAGGTCACGATGGGCTTCGAGCTGGCTTTCTCCCGGCGCAACGGCGAAACGATCGACCACCGCCCTCACCTGCTCGTCTGACGCGCCGCCTTTGAGTTCCCCCAGCGCCTCGACAAGCGGGCCGAGCCGCTCCGAAGGCACGTTCACATCGGCAAGATCGGCGTAGATGGCATCCGCCGCGCCGATGACCTCGCCCGTCAACCCGATCCAGGTGCCGGTTTCGCCGGGCGCGCGGGGAAGCAGCCAGGTGGCGCCGACATCCGGGACATAGCCGATGCCGGTCTCGGGCATGGCAAGACGGGTGCGTTCCGTGACGATCCGGTGTTTTCCGTGCGAGGCGACGCCGACGCCGCCACCCATGACGATACCGTCCATCAGCGCCACATAAGGCTTTTCGTAGCGGGAGATCATGTAGTTGACGGGAAACTCCTCGCGCCAGAATCGGGTAACGTCGGGATCGTCCGACTTGCCGCTCTCGTAGATGACCCGGATATCTCCTCCGGCGCAAAGCCCGCGCTCTCCCTCGCCTTTCAGGATGACACAGGAGATTTCCGGATCGTGTGCAAACTGCTCCAGCGCCTGCTTCATCGCCCGCACCATGGCGAAGTTCAGGCTGTTCAGCGCCCTCGGCCGGTTAAGCCGGATGACGGCGGCCGAACCGATGCGGTCGATGAGGACTTCGTCGCTCTGGGCAAGTGTGTCGGACATGCGTTTCTCCGGTCTAGCGATTGTCCGCCAGGATCATCTCGGCCGCCTTTTCGGCGATCATGATCGTCGGCGAGTTGGTGTTGCCGGAGACTATATTGGGCATGATCGAGGCATCGGCGATACGCAGCCTTCCGACTGCGCGCATTTTCAGGCGGGGATCGACGACGCTGTCCGGATCGGACCCCATCCTCGCGGTGCCGACCGGATGGAAGATCGTCGTACCGATATCGCCGGCCGCCCTTTCGAGATCGGCGTCGGTCTCGTACGAGGGGCCGGGCCTGTATTCTTCAGGATGATAGCGCGCAAATGCCGGTTTTTTGACGATCTCGCGGGTAATGCGGATCGACTTGACGGCAACGTCACGGTCGCCGGCGGTCGACAGGTAATTCGGATGGATGCCCGGCGCCGCGGCGAAATCCGGGCTTTTCAGATGCACGGACCCGCGGCTCTCGGGACGAAGATTGCACACGCTCGCAGTCATTGCCGGGAACGAGTGGACCGGTTCGCCAAACTTGTCGAGCGACACCGGCTGGACGTGATATTCGAGGTCCGGCGTCTCCTTGTCGGGACCGGATCTGGTAAATATACCGAGCTGGCTCGGCGCCATCGACATCGGCCCCGAGCGCCGGAAGGCGTATTCCAGCCCGATCGAGGCCTTGCCGATCAGGCTCGACGCCTTTTCATTGAGGGTCGGAACGCCGGTCACCTTGTAGACGAGGCGGAGCTGCAGATGGTCTTGCAGGTTCTCGCCGACAGCCTTGACCTCCTTGACCACCTCGACACCGGCATTGGCGAGCACGTCGCCGCGACCGATGCCGGAGAGTTCGAGGATATGCGGCGTGCCGATCGCGCCGGCGCTGAGCACGGTTTCGCGTTTCGCATAGGCCTTCTTCGCCACCCCATCATGCTGGAACTCTACGCCCTTCACCTCGCCGTTCTCGACGATCAGCTTTCGAACATGGGCCTTGGTCAGCACGGTCAGGTTCGGCCGCTTCATCGCCGGGCGCAGGAAGGCCTTGGACGTGTTCCAGCGGATGCCGGAGCGCTGGTTGACGTCGAAATAACTCGAACCCTCGTTGCTGCCGCGATTGAAGTCGTCGACGATCGGTATGCCGGCCTCTTCCGCCGCCTTCTGGAAACTGTCGAGCACCGCCCAGCGAAGACGCTGCTTTTCGATGCGCCATTCGCCGCCGGCGCCGTGCATCTCGTCGGCGCCCTTGTAGAAATCCTGGCTTTTCTTGAAGATCGGCAGCACGTCATCCCAGCCCCAGCCGATGCAACCCATCTGCCGCCACATGTCATAATCGTAAGCCTGGCCGCGCATGTAGATCATGCCGTTGATCGACGAGCAGCCGCCGAGGATCTTTCCACGCGGATAGGAGAGCGAACGGCCGTTCAGCCCGTCTTCCTTCTCGGTGGTAAAACACCAGTCGGTGCGCGGATTGTTGATGCAGTAGAGGTAACCGACGGGAATATGCACCCAATGATAATTGTCATTGCCGCCCGCTTCGAGGATCAGCACCCGGTTGCCCGGGTCCTTCGACAGCCGATTGGCCAATACGCAGCCGGCGCTGCCCGCCCCGATGACGATGTAGTCGTAATTTTCCATGCTCATGCCCCAGGGACAAGCGCCCCGCGAACCAAGCCCGCAAGCCGCATCCCTGCGCCCTCCCTCTATCTTATCGTCTATGCTCGAAACCGAGCTTCCGGCCGAGCCGCGAGGCGTAGAATTCCCCTATAATGCCCCGTCGGAAAATGAGGACGCAGACCATGAAGATCACGCCGGTGACGATCGTCACCGGGAATTGAGAGGTCGCCAGATAGTTCTGCAGCGTGACCACCAGGCCCGCCCCGAAGATCGGCCCGATCAGCGTGCCGATGCCGCCGAGCAGCGTCATCAGGATCACTTCGCCGGACATCTGCCAGGCGACATCTGTTAGCGTCGCGAACTGGAAGACCAGCGCCTTCAGCCCGCCCGCAAGGCCTGCTAAGGCCGCCGACATCACGAAGGCGCCGAGCTTGTAGCGGGCGACGGAGTAACCGAGCGAGATGGCCCGTGGCTCGTTCTCCCGGATCGACCGGAGGATCATGCCGAAGGGCGAGTTGATGAACCGCCAGATGATCACCATGCCGATCAGGAACACGGCCAGCACGAAATAGTACATGTTGGTCGAGATGTTGAGGTCGATGAAACCGAACAGATGGCCGCGCGGCACCGACTGGATGCCGTCCTCGCCCTGGGTGAACTCCGCCTGCAGGCAGAAGAAGAAGAACATCTGCGACAAGGCGAGCGTGATCATCGCGAAATAGATGCCCTGCCGGCGGATCGCGAAGAACCCCATGACCAGGCCGAGCAATGCTGCGCCGACGACGCCGGTCAGGATGCCGAGTTCCGGCGGAAAGCCCCATTCCTTCACCACATGGGCGGTGAAATAGGCCGCACCGCCGAAGAAGGTCGCGTGACCGAAGGACAGGAGGCCCGTATAACCGAGCAGCAGGTTGAAGGCGCATGCAAACAGCGCGAAGCACAAGAGCTTCATCAGGAAGATCGGGTAGAAGAACATCGGCGCCAGGATCAGAACCGCGAGGCCTATGATCACGAAGATCGTGTAGGTCCTGGACGCGGTGGCCGAGCGCTCGATATGTGGCTTGGCAGCGGTTTGGGTCATCTCGCTCATCTCACGCATCCCGTCCGAAAAGGCCGGCTGGCCGGAGTAGAAGCACGATTGCCATGATTACGAAGATCACGATGTTGGACGCTTCCGGATAGAACACCTTGGTGAGGCCCTCTGCAATACCGAGCATGTAGCCGGTGACGATGGCACCCATGATCGAGCCCATGCCGCCGACCACGACCACCGCGAAAACGACGATGATGATGTTCGAGCCCATCAGCGGCGAGACCTGGTAGATCGGCGCCGCCAGCACGCCGGCAAAGGCGGCGAGCGCCGCACCGAGCCCGTAGGTGAGCGTCAGGAGCACCGGCACGTTGACGCCGAAAGCCTGCACGAGCACCGGATTTTCGGTCGCGGCACGAAGATAGGCGCCGAGTTTGGTCTTCTCGATCAGCAGCCATGTGCCGATGCAGGCGACCAGCGACACTACAACCACCCAGCCGCGATAGATCGGCAGGAACATGAAACCGAGATTGGTGCCCCCGGCAAGCTGCGCCGGCACCGAATAGGGTTGGCCAGCCGCGCCGTAGAGATAGCGGAACGTGCCCTCGATGGTCAGCGCCAGGCCGAACGTGAAGAGCAGGCCGTAGAGCGGATCGAGATCGTAGAGCCGCGACAGCATGGTCCGTTCGATGACGGCTCCGAACAGGCCGACGACGATCGGCCCGAGGACGAGCGCGACCCAGTAGTTGATGCCGAAATACTCCAGCATCAGCATCGCCGCAAAGGCGCCGAGCATGTACTGCGCGCCATGGGCAAAGTTGATGACACGCAGAAGGCCGAAGATGACCGCAAGGCCGAGGCTCAGGAGTGCGTAGAAGGACCCGTTGATCAGGCCGATCAGGAGCTGCCCGAGAAAAGCCTGAAGCGGTATGCCGAAGATCATCGTCATCGTGCTGGGCTCCTGAGGGCACGGCAAGCGCCGCCTGATCTCCCCCCTTGAGGGGGAGATGTCACCAGAGGTGACAGAGGGGGGTGGCGCCGCGAATTCAATTGTCGAAGAGTATGCCGCAGCACCCCCCTCTGCCCTGCCGGGCATCTCCCCCTCAAGGGGGGAGAACGGTATGCCGCCCCGGCTTCATCCACATCCAGCAGCGTTAATTTCCCGACAGAAGCGCAATTTCCAACCTTCATCGGACTTACACCCCCAACACTTTGTGCAGCATGTCCATCTTGCCCGGCAGCTCGGCCACCGGGAAATCCGCGACCATCCTCCCGTGATCCATCAGGTAGAACCGGTCGGCGACGCGGCTCGCGAAGCGGAAATTCTGCTCCACCAGAAGCACCGTCATCCCTCGTTCCTTCAGCGTCTTCAGCACCTCGCCGATCCGCTGCACGATGACCGGCGCCAGGCCTTCGGTCGGCTCGTCCAATATCAAAAGCTTGACACCGGTGCGCAGGATGCGGGCGATCGCCAGCATCTGCTGCTCGCCCCCGGAAAGCTTGGTGCCGGGGCTGGAGCGGCGCTCCTGAAGGTTGGGGAAGAGTTCGTAGATCTCCTCGAGCGACATGCCGCCCTCGGCCACGACCGGCGGCAGCATCAGGTTTTCCTCGACCGTTAGCGTCGAGAAGATGCCGCGCTCTTCCGGCACGAAGCCGATCCCGTTATGCGCCGTGCGATGCAGCGGCACGCCGAGCATGTCCTTGCCCGCGAAACGGATTTCACCTTTCCGTTCGCGGATGATGCCAACGATGGTTCTAAGCGTCGTTGTCTTGCCGACGCCGTTGCGACCGAGAATGGTGATCGTCTCGCCCTCGCCGACCGTCATGTCGACGCCGTGCAGGACATGGCTTTCGCCGTACCAGGCATTGAGATTGGAAACTTGCAAGAGCGGTGCCATCAAGCCTCCTCCGTGCCCATATAGGCGGTGCGGACGCGCGGGTCCTGGCTGACGGTGGCATAATCGCCCTCGGCGAGGATTTCGCCGCGCTGGAGCACCGTCACATGGTGGCAGATGTCGGCGACGACGGAGAGATTGTGCTCGACCATCAGCACTGCGCGGGTCTTTGCGACCTCGCGAATGATGTTGGAAACGGTGCCGATATCCTCCTGGCCCATGCCGGCCATCGGCTCGTCGAGCAGCAGTACCTTGGGATCGAGCGCCAGTGTCGTGGCGATCTCCAGCACGCGCTTGCGGCCATAGGAAAGGTCGGCGGCGAGCGCATTGCGCTCGCGCTTCAGGCCGACCGACTCGATCAGTTCGTCGGCCCGCGCATTCAGCCGATCGAGCGAAGAGACCGGCAGCCAGAACTGCGTCGAAAGCCCGTTCGTCCGCTGCAGTGCGACGCGCACGTTGTCGAGCACCGTCAGATGCGGAAAGACCGCCGAAATCTGGAAGGAGCGGACCAGCCCCATGCGGGCGATCCTGTCCGGCGGAGTTTTGGTGATATCCGTACCCAGAAGCGTGATCGAACCCGCCGTCGGCTGCAGGAACTTGGTGAGCAGGTTGAAGACGGTCGTCTTGCCCGCGCCGTTCGGGCCGATCAGCGCATGGACGCGCGCGTGGTGGACGTCGAGATCGACCTGCTTCACCGCCATGAAGGCACCGAAGCTTTTCGAGAGGCCGCGGGCGGACAAAACCACCCGCGGCTCTTCTTGTTTTGCTGTGGCAGTGACCGCCATTACTTCACCAGATCGCAGCCGCTCTTGGCGGGATCCATATAGGCGTCCTTGCCCGGAATGGTGGCGAGTACGGTGAAATAATCCCAGGGCTCCTTGCTTTCGCCCGGCTTCTTGACCTGCAGCAGATACATGTCGTGGATCATCCGGCCGTTCTTGGCGACCGTGCCGCCGCGGGCGAAGAAATCGTCGACCGGCATTTCGTGCAGCGCCTTGGAGACGGCATCCGCATCGTCGGTGCCGGCCTTCTGGATCGCCTTCAGATACTGGGTGACCGCCGAATAGGTACCGCTATGGACCATGTTCGGCATCTTCTTGGTGCGGGCGAAGAACTTTTTCGCAAATTCGCGGCTCTTGTCGTCGAGGTTCCAGTAGTAACCCTCGGTCAGGGTCAGGCCCTGGGCCGCCTGCAGGCCAAGGCCGTGCACTTCGGCGAGCGTGAAGAGCAGTGCCGCGAGCCGCTGGCCGCCGGCGGTGATGCCGAATTCCGCCGCCTGCTTGATGGCGTTGGACGTGTCGAGGCCGGCATTGGCAAGGCCGATGACCTTGGCGCCGGAGGACTGGGCCTGCAGCAGGAAGGACGAGAAATCGGTGGTGGCGAGCGGATGGCGGACCGCGCCGACGATCTTGCCGCCGGAAGACTTCACGAAATCGCCGGTCTGCTGCTCGAGCGAATAACCGAAGGCGTAGTCGGCGGTGAGGAAGAACCAGCTGTCGCCGCCCTGTTTGACGAGCGCGCCGCCGGTGCCGACCGCGAGCGCATGGGTGTCATAGGCCCAGTGGAAGCCGTAGGGGCTGCAGGCCTTGCCGGTCAGATCGGTGGTCGCCGCGCCCGTGACGATGTCGATCTTCTTCTTTTCCTTGCCGATCGCCTGCACGGCGAGCGCCACGGACGAGGTCGTCAGCTCCATGATCGCGTCGACCTGCTGGGTATCGTACCACTGGCGGGCGATGTTGGAGGCGATGTCCGCCTTGTTCTGGTGGTCGGCATCGACGATCTCGATGGAGGCCCCAAGAACCTTGCCGCCGAAATCCTCGACCGCCATCTTGGCCGCCTCGACCGACGACTTGCCGCCGAACTCGGAATAGACGCCCGACTGGTCGTTCAGGATGCCGATCTTGACCTTGTTGTCGGACGCACTCTGCGCGAATGCCGCGCTGCTTGCGAGAACGACGGCCAGGGACGTCACTAGTGACGTCATAATTGTCTTGCGCATAATTTCTCCTCCCAGAGAATAGGCCCAGAAAATTTGAAGGGTCTGTTCAAAATTGGTGAGCCGTTCTCCTCAAATCGGCTGCTCCAGATTGCATGGTTCAGGAAAACGGCCGTTGACGCAAGCAGGCCGCTGTAATTAATTGCAAACAGCATCTGTGCATTTTTGAACAGACAGGACCGCATTGACCAACAATCAGAACTTCACCTGGGACGATCTGCAATATTTCCTGGCCGTGGCCCGCAGTGGACAGCTGTCCACCGCGGCACGTCAATTGCGCACGAGCCACGCGACCGTGTCCCGGCGCATCGACCGGCTGGAATTCGCCCTCAAGGTCAAACTGTTCGAACGCAACCCGCGTGGGTATGTCCTGACCGGCATGGGCCAGCGCTTCGTCGAGACGGCGGAGCGGATCGAGACCGAGGCCGACCGGCTGCAGGCGGATGTCGCCGCCGGCACCACGGCCCAGCGCGGCGTGGTTCGCTTAAGTACGCCGGAAGGGTTTGCGAATTTCTTCTTCGCCGACAAGATCCGCAGCTTCTGCGACAGCCATCCGAACATCTCGCTGGAACTGGTGACGATCCAGCAGATCATGTCGCTGTCGCGCAAGGAGGCGGATATCGCCGTCTCGCTCGATCCGCCGAAGGAAGGGCCTTATCTGACGGAAAAGCTCACCGACTACAGTCTCAACGTCTACGGATCGAAATCCTACCTGGCCAAGGCCGGTCCGATCCGCAGCCGGGAGGATCTGCTGTCACACCCCTTCATCGGTTATATCGAGGACATGATCTTCGCGCCCGGACTCGACTATCTTGGCGACGTCCACCCGGGCATCAAGGCGCGTTTCCAGAGCTCGAGCATCTTTGCGCAGCTGACCGCGACGCTGAACGGTCTCGGACTTTGCGTGCTGCCGAATTTCATCACCCGCACGCGGCAGGATCTCGAAATCGTGCTGCCGGACGAGGTGGAACTGAGACGCGGCTACTGGCTGATGTGCCATCGTGACCTGAGCCAGATCCCCCGGGTGCGGATGGTCAGGGACTATATCTTCCAGTCCGTCAAGGCCAACCAGGACGCCTTCCTCAGGAATTACCAGGCTCCCGAGGAAGGCGCTCGCCGTTACTCCGCTGCCATAGGCAGGTCGTCACGGCTGTCGAAAAGGTCGCCCTGATTGGCGGGCGACCGGTCGGCCTTGTTCTTCTTGGGCTCGCGGCCGAAGAAGAGGGCGTAGGCGGCCGGCAGGACGAGGATCGTCAGCACCGTTGCGACCAGGATGCCGCCCATCATTGCGTAGGCGAGCGGCCCCCAGAACACGCCGCGCGAGATCGGGTACAGCGCCAGCACGGCTGTCAGCGCCGTCAGCATGATCGGCCGGAAACGGCGTACGGCCGCGCCGACGATCGCCTCCATCCGCTCCATGCCCGCCGCGATGTCCTGGTCGATCTGGTCGACCAGGATGATCGAGTTGCGGATGATGATGCCGAGCAGCGCGATGACGCCGAGGATCGCCACGAAGCCGAACGGCGCGCCGGTCATGAGCAGCGCCATGGCAGCGCCGATGATACCGAGCGGGCCGGTCGCCAGCACCAGCATCGCCTTGCCGAAATGCTGCAGCTGGATCATCAGCAGCACGAGGATGACCAGCAGCATGATCGGCGCCTTGGCGGCGATCGAGTTCTGGCTTTCGGCTGCATCTTCCGCACCGCCCTGGATCTCGACCTTGTAACCGGCCGGCAGGTTGGCGCGCAGGTCGGCCATGCTGCTGTAGAGGTTCATCGATACCTGGGTCGGTTCGACACCATCCGGGAGCGTTGCCTTGACGGTGATCGTCGGCAGGCGATCACGGCGCCATTCGATGCCCTGTTCGAGAACCGGCACGACCTTGGCAATCTGCGAGACCGGGACGAAGCCGCCGAAATCCGTCGGCACATAGACCGACTGGACGGCCGAGAGCAGGTTGCGGGTGGCATCCGGCTCGCGAACGACGATCGAGACGGTTTCTTCGCCATCGCGGAAGTCGCTGATCGGCGCACCGGCGGTAGCGGCCTGCAGCATCTGGCGGACACGCTGCGAGGTGACGCCCAGCGCCCGGGCACGGTCCTGGTCGATGACCAGTTTCATGGCCGTCACCGGTTCCATCCAGTCGTCATGGATCGCGCCGAACAGCGGCTGCTGCTGGTAACGTTCCTTGACCTGGTCGGCGATGCGACGGACTTCCGACGGGTCCGGACCGGTGATGCGCATCTGGACCGGCCAGCCGACCGGCGGGCCGAGGAACAGGCGGTCAACCTTGCCGCGCACAGTCGGAAAGTCCTTGGCGAGGATATCCCTGAGCTTGACGATCAGACGCTCGCGGGCGTCGACGTCCTTCGACATGATCAGGAGCTGCGCGTAGTTCGGGTTGCGGAGCTGCTGGTCGAGCGGCAGGAAGAAGCGCGGCGCGCCCTCGCCGATATAGGTGGCGACGAAGGTCTTGTCGGTGTCCGGCAGGATCTTGTCTTCGAGAGACTTCGCCTGGCGTTCGACCTCCTCGATCGCCGTACCTTCCGGCAGCCACAGATCGACCAGGATTTCCGGCCTCGATGACTGCGGGAAGAAGCTCTGCGGGATGAACTGGAACGACCACAGGCTGCCGGCGAAGGCGCCGAGAGTGAGAAGCAGCACGATCGCCTTGTGACGCACGGACCAGCCGACCGCATGCCGGACGCCCCGGTACATGCGCGTGTCATAGGCATCGTGATGATTGCCAACGTGCGCTCGCTGCTTGAGGATCATGTAGCCGAGCCACGGGGTAAAATAGACGGCTACGAACCACGACGCGACGAGCGCGATGCCCACCACGTAAAACAGCGAGCGCACGTATTCGCCGGCGGTGGAATCGGCGAACCCGACCGGGATGAAGCCGGCAGTGGTGATCAATGTGCCGGTCAGCATCGGGAAGGCGGTGGATGAATAGGCGAAGGTGGCGGCATCGAGGCGAGCAAGCCCCTCCTCCAGCTTCCGTTCCATCATCTCGACGACGATCATCGCATCGTCGACGAGCAGGCCGAGCGCGATGATCAGAGCACCGAGAGAGATGCGCTGCAGCTCGATGCCCAGGTAGAACATGATCGCGAACGTGGCTGACAGAACCAGCGGAATGGTGATGGCGATGACGATGCCCGAACGCCAGCCGATCGAGATCAGCGAGACGATGAGAACGATGACGAGAGCTTCCAGCAGGGCCTGGGTGAACTCGCCGACCGCTTCGGTGACGACTTCCGGCTGGTTGGAGACCTGCTCGACGGACACGCCGACCGGCAGCGTCTGTTCGAAGCGCTCATAGGTCGCTTCGACCTCATGGCCGACATCGGTGACCTTGAACCCGGGCGCCATGACGACGCCGACCTGAACGCTGTCGTGACCATTGAAGCGGAACTTGCGCTGATAGGGGGTTTCGAGGCCGTCGGTGACGGTGGCGACATCGCCGAGCCGGATCACCTGGTCGCCGGCGCGAAGGCGCAGCTCGCGGATATCCTCGGGCGTCGTGACGCCGCCTTCGACCGCGATCCGTACCGAGCGCTCGGCGGTCTGAACGCTGCCGGCGGGATCGATATTGTTCTGGCCGGAAAGCGCATCGCGGATGTTGAGGACGGTGAGGCCGCGCTCGGCAAGCGCCTTGGACGACACGTCGATGAAGATCTTCTGCGGCTGGTCGCCGAGAATGACAGCCTTTTCGACGCCGGGCGTAGCGAGCAGCATGTCGCGGGCCTGGATCGCGAACTCTTTCAGTTCAGGATAGCTGTAGCCTTCGCCGCTGATCGAATTGAGGGTGATGTATGTATCGCCGAACTCGTCGTTGAAATAAGGACCGAGCAGACCGGCCGGCAGATCCTGGGTGATGTCCCCGATCTTCTTGCGGACCTGGTAGAACGCGTCGTTGACCTCGGCGGTATTGGTGTCGCCCTTGATCTGTACCGTGGTGATCGCCACGCCGGCACGGGTATAGGACTTGACCCAGTCGAGATGCGGGGTTTCCTGCAGCTTGCGCTCGATCTTGTTGACCACCTGGTCCTGCATCTCCTGGATGGAGGCGCCGGGCCAGACGGTCTGCACCACCATGACGCGGAAGGTGAAGTCCGGGTCTTCCTTCTGGCCCATGTTCATGACGCCAAGCGCGCCCATGACGATGATGAGACCGAAGAGGAAGCGAGCGATGCTCGGATGGGCGATCGCCCAGCGGGAAAGGTTGAACCGGGCCTTTTCCGGGGGATTGGCCTGATGAGAGGAACTCATGGTCTTAGGTCCTTTAAGCCGGGGCGATCAGGGCGCGAGCGATGCGGTGGTAAGGCCGCTGACGCTGCCGAAGCGCGAGGCGACGGTTTCCGGCAGCTTGACCTTCATGTCTTCTTTCATGAACTGGGTGCCAGCCGAGACGACGAGGTCGCCTTTGGCGAGGCCCTCGGCAACGCGAACGCCGTCATCCGAGAAGTCCGCGACCTTGACGGCGCGCGAGTTGACGGTGCCCTTGCCGCGGTCGACGATCCAGACGACGGACTGGCCGTCCTTCTTGGAAAGCGCCGCAAGCGGAATGGCATAGGTGGCGACGGCATTGTCTTCGTCCGCCTCGATCGTCGCGGTCATGCCGAGCAGGACCCGCGGGTCGTTTGGCAGGCTGACGCGAACCGCAAAAGTGCGCGATTGCGCATCGGCGCTGCCGGCCACTTCGCGGACCTTGCCGTCAAGTACCAGATCGGCGGCCGACCAGAACCGGGCCTTCACCGTCTTGCCCGGCTTGAAGTGAGCGACGTCCATTTCCGGAACGGCGATCTGCACTTCCTTGCTGCCCTCGACGGCGACGGAGAGGACCGGCGTGCCGGACGCAACCACCTGGCCGATATCGGCGCTGACCGTGGTGACGATGCCGTTCTGGTCCGACTTCAATTCCGTATATGCGACCTGGTTGCGGGCCTGGTCGAGCGCCGACTGGGCCGATTCCCTTTGCGAAACGGCCTGGTCGTTGGCGAGCTGCGCCTGTTCGAGCTGCGATTGCGAGGAAATGCTCTTCTCGACAAGCGTCTCGGCCCGGCGACGGGCGAGGCCGGAGATTTCCACCTGCTTCTGTGCGGAGGCGAGATCTGCCTCGGCGCGGCGTACCGCCAACCGGTAATCGACGGCGTCGAGCTTTGCGAGAACATCGCCGGGCCGAACGCGCTCGCCGACGTCGACGAGCCGTTCGGTGATCTTGCCGGCGACGCGGAACCCGAGGTTCATCTCGGTGCGCGCCTTGACGGAGCCGGAATATTGAAGCCTGCGGCCATTATCGGCGGCGGCAACCTCGGTCACCTTGACGGGGCGGACAACTTCCGGGGCTTCGGCTTTTTTCTCTTCCGAGCAGGCCGTCAGCGCGCCGAACGCGGCTGCCACGACAAGGCCTTTGAAAAGAAATGAAACATTGCGTCTGGTCTTTAAGAAAGACATGGGTCCGCACTCCTGATGGCGGGTTTTCGATCAAGACGCCCTTTGGCGCCCTGGAACTATTTCAAGCGAATTATCTGAGGGCCCTGAGGCCGAATTCCACTAGGTCCTCGGGCTTGCCGATCCTGGTTTCCAGGAGACAATCCGCAACCAGTTGCGGATGGCAGAGGATGACCATGGACGACATGAAGCATTCGGCTGCGAGATGAGGATCCTGCTCACGGAATTCCCCGGCTTCGATGCCTTCCTTGATAAGGTCTGCAATCACGAGGCGGATGCGTTCGAGGTGCAGCTCGATAACCGGCCACTGCTGCTCGATGGCGATCACCACCATCTCATGCACCTTCTTCTCGTCGAGCATGGTTTCGAGCGTGATCCGGTGCTGCTGCAATATGTGATGACGCAGCCGTTCGGTGGCGCTCACCGGCCGCTTCGCATTGGCGAGTGCGGCGTGGTAGCTGCCGTCGAGCATGCGCTGAGCCAGGGCCTGCTGGATGTCGGCCTTGGACGAGAAGAAACGGTAGATATTGGCGGGCGACATGCCGAGATCGCGCGCGATATCCGCCACGTTGGTCTTGGTGTAGCCGTAGTGCTTGAACAGCCGCTCCGCCGCATCGAGTATGCGGCCGACATTTTCCTGCCGCGAGGTATCCAGGGTATTTTCGTTGGTATCCATACCGCTGAAGTCTTTCATTTTACGTGTGACGATTTTCATATTTCGTCAGTCGTAAAGGAAAACTTGTCATCCGTCAACCCGGTCGGCTCGCACTCGCTTGGAGTCCAAGTTAAAAAGTTTCGGAAACGGGGAACTAAAATGATACTTGGACATTATCTCGCGTTAGACCACGAGCTTCGTGGGTCGGGGAAGAGTAATGATCCTGTTGCATGGCCACAACTTTTCGTTGTTACAGAGCATTAGACAACAAACTTCGTGGGCTGGGGACGATTGATGAGTGCGCCGCAAAGTTACGTCGTTTCGTTGCTTGACGAGGAACGTTATCGTCTTCTCGTAGACGCCATCACCGACTATGCAATCTACATGATTGACCCGGAGGGCAAGATCGTCAGCTGGAATCCCGGCGCCCAGCGCTTCAAGGGATACGAGGCATGGGAGATCCTCGGCGAGCACTTTTCCCGCTTCTATACGCCCGAAGACCGTTTGGCGCGGGCGCCCGAGCACGCTTTGCGGACCGCTGCGACCGAAGGCCGCTTCGAAAAGGAAGGCTGGCGGGTCCGCAAGGATGGCAGCCGCTTCTGGGCTCATGTCATCATCGACCCGATCTGGCGCCGCTCCGGCGAGCTTATCGGCTTCGCCAAAGTAACCCGCGATCTGACCGAACGGAAAAAAGCCGAGACGGAACTCCGGTTGAGCGAGGAGAAATTCCAGCTCCTCGTCCAGGGGGTCACCGACTATGCTCTCTACATGCTTGACCCGGACGGTTACGTCAGCAACTGGAACTCCGGTGCCGCGCGCATCAAGGGCTATACGGCGGACGAAATCGTCGGCCGGCATTTTTCCCAGTTCTATACGCCGGAAGATCGCGAACGCGGCGAACCCAGCCGCAGCCTGGAGACCGCCCGGCGCGATGGGCGCTTCGAGAAGGAAGGCTGGCGGCAGCGCAAGGATGGCTCGCGCTTCTGGGCACATGTGATCATCGACGCGATCCGCAACGAGGAAGGCACGCTCCTCGGTTTCGCCAAGATCACGCGTGATATCACTGAAAAAGTCGAGGCGCAGAAGGCTCTCACCCAGGCGCGCGAGGAACTTTTCCAATCCCAGAAGATGGAGGCGATCGGCCAGCTGACCGGTGGTGTCGCCCACGACTTCAACAATCTGCTGATGGCCGTGCTGGGCAGCCTGGAAATTCTGAAGAAACGCCTGCCCGACGATCCGGCGCTGATGCCGCTGCTGGACAATGCCATTCAGGGTGCCGAACGGGGTGCAGCGCTCACCCAGCGCATGCTGGCGTTCTCCCGCCGGCAGGAACTGAACATGCAGGCGATCGACGTGCCGGCACTCGTGGGCGGCATGATGGATTTCGTTCAGCGTTCGCTCAGCGCCTCCGCCTCCGTGGAAACCCGGTTTGCCAAAAACCTGCCGCACGTCGCGAGCGACCCGGTTCAGCTCGAGACAGCACTACTGAACCTTGTCGTCAACGCCAGAGACGCGATGGCCGGCGGCGGCACGATCGTCATCAGCGCCGAGCAATATTCGGCCGACGAGAATACCGAAAGGCTGAAGCCTGGCCGATATGTTCGGCTTTCGGTCGCCGACAGCGGCGAAGGCATGGACGAGGAGACGCTGATCCGCGCGACGACACCTTTTTTTACGACCAAGGGGGTCGGCAAGGGGACAGGGCTCGGTCTATCCATGGTTCAGGGCCTTACCGAACAATCGGGCGGCAAGCTCGAGATTGAAAGCCAAAAGGGGAAGGGCACGACTGTTTCGCTCTATCTCCCTGCGGCAGATGCAAACGATTGTCCGCAGTCTTCGGAGAAGATCATGCCTTCGCCAGTCGCAACTCCCCGAGGACGCCTCACCATACTCGCCGTCGACGACGACGCGCTGGTCCTGATGAACACGACCCTGATGCTGGAGGATCTCGGCCACACCGTGATCGAGGCCTATAGCGGTGCCGATGCCCTGAAGGAGCTGAGGAGTGGCAGCCATCACATCGATATCGTCATCACCGATCATTCCATGCCGCGCATGACCGGCTCGGAACTGGCGGCCGTCATACGCGAAGAGAGGCCGGGCCTCCCGGTGGTGCTGGCGACCGGTTATGCGGAATTGCCCACCGGCGGCGACAACCGCCTGCCGCGATTGCCGAAGCCCTTCTCGCAGAACCAGCTTGAGGAGATCATCGCCACGGTTCTGAGCGGCGGGCGCTGAACCAATCGCCCTCGCCGCGCGTTGTCGCGCCGTGTCACAACGGAGAACGACAATGGTCTTCAAGCATCAGCATTTTCACGAGACGCCCCCTGAGGTCGAGGCGGAGTTTCCCCCGAGCGCGACGCTCGAAGGGGCGGTCTCTGATGCACTGGCCTCCGCCGGCGGCGTCGATGCAAGCGACGTCACCGTGACTGCCAGCGGATCCGAGGTCACCCTGAGCGGGACCGTCCAGTTGGAGAGTGAAGTAGCACGGGCCGAAGAGGTGGCGCTGGGCGTCGCCGGAGTGGCAACCGTGCGCAACGAAATCCGTTTCACCCGCCCGCGGTAATCTGGACATACACATCGTAAGGGATAGGCTCGGGCGTCAGACGCCCGGGCCTTTTGTTCGGGGCATTGGCTATCGCGGCAGCGCGTAGGCGATCACGTAATCGCCGGGCTTGGTGCCGACCGAGCCGTGTCCGCCGGCCACCATCACCACGAACTGGCGGCCGTCGTCGACCGCATAGGTCATCGGCGTCGCCTGGCCGCCGGCCGGCAGCCGCGCCTTCCACAGTTCCCGGCCGTTGGTCAGGTTGTAGGCGCGCAGGTAGTTGTCGACAGCAGCGCCGAGGAAAGCCACGCCGCCCTTGGTGATCATCGGACCGCCGATCCCCGGCACCCCGACTTTGAAAGGCAGCGGCAGCGGCGTCATGTCATAAACCGTGCCGTTGCGGTGCTTGTAGGCGATCTGACCGGTCCTGAGGTCGACGCCCGAGACATAACCCCACGGCGGCGCCTGGCAGGGGATCTGCAGCGGTCCGAGGAACGGCCCCATAAAGACGCCGTAGGGCGCGCCCTCGTTGCGGTTGAGGCCCTGTTCGCTGGCTTTTTCGTCCTCGCCCTTCGGCGGAATGTCCGCGCGCGGCACCAGCCTCGAGGTGAAGGCGAGATAGGTCGGCATGCCGAACATCACCTGACGTTCCGGGTCGACCGCCACGCTGCCCCAGTTGAACGTGCCGAAATTCCCCGGATAAACGATCGAGCCTTTGAGCGACGGCGGGGTGTAACGGCCGAGATAGCTATACTGGTGGTACCAGATGCGGCAAACCATCTGGTCGAACATGGTAATGCCCCACATGTCCCGTTCTTCGAGCGGCCTCGGCTTGAAGGTCAGGGCCGAGGTCGGCTGCGTCGGGGCGGTACGATCTTCCGGAATGGCACCTCCTGGCGCCGGTTCCTCCGTCACAGGGATGATCGGTTCTCCGGTGCGCCGGTCGAGCACGTAGATGTCACCCTGCTTGGTCGGACCGACCAGCGCCGGCACTATAGTATTGTCGGGCTTCGTGATGTTGAGGAGGACCGGCTGGGCGGGGACGTCCATGTCCCAGAGATCGTGATGCACCGTCTGGCGCACCCAGCGGTCCGCACCGGTATTGAGATCGAGCGCGACAATCGAGGAGGAATATTTCTCGACATTCTCGCTGCGGCCCATGCCGAGCTGGTCCGGCACCTGGTTGCCGAGCGGGATATAGACAAGGCCCAGCTCCTCGTCGACGCTGAACACCGACCAGCTATTGGGAGAATTGGTCGTGTAGGTCTGGCCGGGCTGCAGCGGTTGGGTCTGAGACGGATTTCCCGAATCCCAGTTCCAGATCAGCTGGCCCGTATTGACGTCGAAGGCCCGGATGACGCCCGACTGCGACTGGGTGGAGTAGTTGTCGTTGACCGCCCCGCCGATGATAATCTTGTTGCCGGCAATCGCCGGTGGCGAGGTCGAGTAGTAATAACCGGCCGGATTGTATTGCATGCCGCTGGTGAGCTGCAGCGTTCCGTTATCGGCGAAGGAGGTGCAGACTTGGCCGTTTGCGGCATCGAGCGCGATCAGCCGCGCGTCCGAAGTCGGCAGATAGACCCGTTCCGCGCACGGACTGCCGGCTGCGGCGGCCGCGTCCTTGTAATAGCTGACGCCGCGGCAGGTCTGGTGCTGGCGATCCGGGTTCATGCCGGAATTCGGGTCGTATTTCCATTTCTCCTTGCCGGTCGTCGCATCGAGCGCGATCGCAAGATTGTGCGGTGTGCAGAGATAGAGCGAATTGCCCACTTTGAGCGGCGTCACCTGATAGGTCGTCTCGCCCACATCGTCAGGCCGTTTCACGTCGCCGGTCTGGTAACGCCATACTTCCGTGAGGTTGGCGACGTTGTCGACCTTGATCTGGTCGAGCGGCGAGTAACGCTGCCCAAAAGGCGTCCGTCCATATTGATGCCAATCGCCCGGCGGCACGTTGCCGCCCATTGGCGGAGCCGCTGCGACGGACTGTTCGGGAAGCTCGCCGCTCTGGTCCTGCGGATCGAGGAACATCGAGACGACGGCGACGACGATCGCGATCATCAGCGAAATTCCGAGCGGCAGGGCGCTGGCGCCGTAGCGCATGCCGGTCGGGCTTGAAAAGCCGAGCGGGGTGCGAACCCAGGGCGTCAGAAGCCAGAGGCCCAGCAAGATGATCAATCCGCCGCGCGGACCGAGCTGCCACCAGTCAAGCCCGACTTCCCATATCGCCCAGGCGAGCGAGGCCAGCACGATAACGGCATAGACCCTGAGTGCCACGGCGCTCCTCAGGAAAAGCAGTATCCCGGTCAGCACGAAACCGAGACTGCAGATGATGTAATAGGCGCTGCCGCCGAGCAGCAACAACTGCCCGCCGCCGACGGCCAGGGCCAAACCAATCAGAATAAAAACGACCGCGGTAATCCTGATAGCCATAATCAAAACCCTATCCGAACTGAAAAATCCCCGGGCGCGAAAACCTCGCGGCATCCCGAACCCTCAACACAAGCTCTGTGCAAAAGTTCCAGCTCGTGTTCCCGCGATGCAAATTTAAGGGAACTGTCCCGCGACCGAACGGGTTCTGGCATCGCCACAGGGAGTCGGAAGGATGCTGACATCGCCCAAAGGACCAGCCTTCGAGACGCCGGGCTCGGCGCGAGGCGCTCTATTCCTTGCCAGGAAAGCAGGCGAAAGTGACGGGCGACCGCGGTACGGTCTTGAGATCCCCGGAAGCGGAACTCAATCGGGCCCGCATCGTCGAAGATTTGAAAAGATCGCAGAACTTCTGGAGTAACGATGACCTACGAACTTTATTATTGGGACGGCCTTCAGGGCCGCGGCGAGTTTGTACGGCTGGCACTGGAAGAGGCCGGAGCCGACTATGTGGATGTCGCCCGTACCGATCGCGGCACGGGAAAGATGATGGACTATATCCACGGCAAGCATGGCTATGACATGCCCTTCGCACCACCCTTTCTCAAGGATGGCGACCTGATCGTCTCGCATGTCGCCAATATCTTGCATTATCTCGGGCCGAAGCTGGATCTGGTGCCGGAGGATGAGAGATCCCGCATCTTCGCCCATGGCCTGCAGCTGACGATCACCGATTTCATCATGGAGGTGCACGATACGCACCACCCGATCAGCACCGCCGATTATTACGAGGATCAGCGGCAGGAGGCCAAGGCTCGTTCCAAAGCCTTCCTGAAGCACCGCGTGCCGAAATTCATCGGCTATTTCGATCGCATCATCACCGCAAACCCGACAAAGAGAGGCCATTCCGTGGGCGACGCCCTGAGCTATGTAGACCTGTCGCTCTTCCAGCTCGCGGAAGGCCTCCGCTATGCCTTCCCGCGCGCCATGAAAAACTTCGACAGCGATTATCCAAAGGTCGCCAGGCTGCGCGACGCGGTCGCCGGACGCCCGAATATCGAAGCCTATCTCCAGTCGAAGCGCCGGCTCGCCTTCAACGAGTCGGGCATATTCCGGCATTACCCGGACCTCGACCAGGATCCGGCCTGATCGGCTAGATAAACGCGAAAACCGGGGCGATCGTCACCAGGACGACCGCCACCGCGATCAATGTGAACTTCATGACGACCTCCAAAGAAAAGCTGTCGCGATGCAGCAGCTCAGTTGGTTTCTTCTCCCAGTTCCTGCAGAATTTGATGCCGCGCTCGGTTTAGGCGGCTTTTCACCGTGCCCACCGCGCAATCGCAGATCTCCGCCGCCGCCTCGTAACTTTCCCCGAGAATCGCGACCAGCGTCAGCACTTCACGATAATGCGGCGGCAGTTTCTCAAGCGCGCGCTGGACCTCCCGGGCTCTCGCCGCCATCTCCTGGCTCGCCGCAACGGGCGTGTCCCCTGAGATGTTCTCCTCGATCCCCGGCGCCTCGCGGCCAAGCACCTTGGCACGCGTATAAAAGGTGTTGCGCATGATGGTGAAAAGCCAGCTTTTCAGCTTGGTGCCCGGCTCGAACTTGTCGAGATTGGCGAGCGCTTTCATCAGCGTCTCCTGCACCAGGTCGTCAGCATCGCTGGGATTGCGGCAGAAAGTACGGGCAAATGCGCGGAGAGCCGGAATAAGCCTTACTATGTCTGCACGTGCAGGATCACCATTCAACTGTGATTCAGACACCGTTGCCTACCTCTCCGAAGTCTTCATGGCTGCTGGAATGACGGGGGCAAACGCATGCCTTGCGTATTTGGTTCCCCTAAGATGAATGCCCCGTTCATCTTCGTGACGGGAACCGCGCGTCGCTTGAGGGAACAAACAGGTCGGCAGGCCTGTTGATAGGACTTTCACGGAGTTCTGATCGTGGCACCGCGTGCAAACTGGAAAGGGTACCTGAAGGTCGGAGAGCTGAGCTGCCCGGTGGCGCTTTATACCGCTGCATCGACATCCGACCGCGTCAGCTTTCACATCATCAATCGCGAGACGGGCAACCGCGTCCACCGCCAGATGGTCGACGCCGATACCGGCAAGCCAGTCGAAAGCGAGGACATCGTCAAAGGCTACGAAGTCTCAAGCGGCCAATACGTGTTCCTGGAGCCCGATGAGGTGAAGGCCGCGGTACCGGAGAGCGACAAGACGCTGGAGCTCGAAACCTTCATCCCGTGCGACGGCGTCGATACCATCTTTATCGACCGTCCCTATTATCTCGCGCCCGCCGACAAACCCTCCGCCGAGGTCTTCGAGCTGATCCGAAAGGGCCTCAAGGAGAAGAATGTCGCAGCACTCGCCCGCACCGTGCTGTTCCGGCGGCTGCGCACGCTGCTGATCCGACCAAGCGAGAAAGGGCTGATCGCCAGCACGCTGAACTACGACTACGAGGTCCGCTCGGCGACGGACGTCTTTTCCGACATCAAAAACTTCAAGATCGAAGGCGAGATGCTCGATCTCGCCGAACACATCATCGACACCAAACGCGGCGAATTCGACCCGGCCGAGTTCGACGACCGCTACGAGGCCGCACTTGCCGAACTGATCAAGGCGAAGATCGAAGGCCGCAAGCTCAGGAAGCAGCCGAAGCCGGAACCGAAGAAGGTCTCCAGCCTGCTCGACGCGTTGCGTCAGAGCGCCGGCGGCAGCAAGAAGACCGCGCCGAAGAAATCCGCCAAGAAAACCGTATCCCGTAAGACTGCCGCCCCGCAGAGAAAGGCGAGCTGACCATGGCGCTCGAAACCTATAACCAGAAGCGGGACTTCAAGGCATCTCCGGAGCCCCGCGGCCGCAAGGCCAAGGCGACCGGCAACAGTTTCGTTATCCAGAAACACGACGCCACCCGCCTGCACTACGATTTCCGGCTGGAAATGGATGGCGTGCTGAAAAGCTGGGCCGTCACCCGCGGCCCGAGCTTCGTGCCCGGCGAAAAGCGGCTTGCGGTGCATGTGGAAGACCACCCGCTCGACTATGGCGGTTTCGAAGGCATGATCCCGAAAGGCAATTACGGCGCCGGCGCCGTCCTGCTCTGGGATCGCGGCACCTGGGAACCGATCGGCGATCCTCACAAGGCCTACAAGAAAGGTCATATGGAATTCGAGCTGAAGGGCGAGAAGCTGGAAGGCCGCTGGCACCTGATCCGCATGGCCCCGAGGCCGGGAGAAAAGCGAGAGAACTGGCTCCTGGTCAAGGGCGAGGACGAATTCGCCCGCGCCGAGGGCGACAAGGACATTCTCGACGAAATGCCGCTTTCAGTGAAATCAGGCAAGACGCTGGATGAAATCTGGGGCCGCAAGGCACCGCCGGCAAAGAGTACGGCCAAACCGAAAGCGAAGACGACGGCGAAATCCGATCCAGAACCGGAAAAATCCGACATCGCAGCTTCGAAGATCAGGGGTGCCCGGAAAGCCGAACTCCCGGATTTCGTCGAGCCGCAGCTTGCGACGCTGGTAAAGAGCGCGCCCTCGGGCAAACGCTGGGTCCACGAGATCAAGCTCGACGGCTATCGCCTGCAGGCCCGTTTGGAAAATGGCAAGGTAAAGCTGTTGACGCGCACCGGGCTGGATTGGACACACAAGTTCGGAAAGGAGATCATCGCGGAATTCGCGAAGCTTGCCGCGACCGATGCGATCATCGATGGCGAAGTGGCGGTCGAAGCGGGTTCCGGCGCCACCGATTTTTCCCTGCTTCAGCAGGACCTCAGCGAAGGCCGGGACGATCGCTTCACGTTCTACGCTTTCGACATTCTTCACCTGGACGGTTACGACCTGAGCGGCGCGACGCTCCTAAAGCGCAAGGAGGCGCTGGAAACCCTGTTGGCCGGCAGCGGCCCTGCCCTGCGCTACAGCGAGCATTTCGGCGACGACGGTGGTCTGGTGTTGAAACATGCGTGCCGGCTGAGCCTCGAAGGCATCATCTCGAAGATATCGGATGCGCCCTACCGTCCGGGCCGTGGGCGCGACTGGGTGAAGTCGAAATGTTCGGCACGGCAGGAATTCGTGGTCGCCGGGTTTGTCCCCTCCTCCGTTTCGAAGACGGCGATCGGATCGCTGGTCATGGGATATTACGACAAGGGGAAGCTGCGGCACGCCGGCCGCGTCGGCACGGGTTATTCGAATGCCGTGGCGCAATCGCTCTTCAAGCGTCTCCAGGAGATCAACGCGGACGAAAGCCCGTTTGACGAAAAGCTTGCCGGGGTGGAAAAGAAGGATGTCGTTTTCGTGCGGCCCGAGCTGGTGGCGGAAGTGGAATTTCGCGGCTGGACGGCTGATGCGCATATCCGCCACGCCGCCTTCCGGGGCTTGCGTGAAGACAAGGACCCGAAGGATATCGTCCGGGAGGGCGGGCCTGTGAACGCAGCGCAACAACCAAAGCTGCCCAAACGGACGGTCAACCTCACCCATCCCGACCGGGTCTACTGGCCGGATGCCGGGGTGACCAAGGCCGGCCTTGCCGACTATTACACCGAAGTCTGGCGACTGATGGCGCCCTTTGTCGTCAACCGCCCGCTGGCGCTTCTGCGCGGCCCCGACGGCATCGGCAGCCAGCTCTTCTTCCAGAAACATGGCTGGAAGGGCATGACCAAGAATGCCGTACTGGTGAAGGATCCGGCCGATCCGGCGGAAGAGGACATTACCATCCGCGACCTCGACGGACTTCTCGGTCTGGTTCAGGGCGCGACCCTCGAGATTCACCCCTGGGGTTCCAACCTCGACGACTGGGAAAAGCCGGACATGGTCAATATCGACCTCGACCCCGGCGACGGCGTGTCCTGGACCGACATCATCGCCGCGGCACACGAGGTTAAGCGGCGGTTCGAGGACATGGGACTGGTGGCTTTCGTAAAAACCTCGGGCGGCAAGGGCCTCCATGTCGTCGCCCCCGTCAAGCAGAAGGCGGAATGGCCCGAGGTGAAGGCGGCAATGAAGGCGCTGGCCGACGGCATGGCCGGCGACGATCCCGACAAATATGTCTCGACGATCACCAAGTCGAAGCGAAGCGGCAAGATCCTCATCGACTACCTGCGCAACGGGCGGGGCAATACCGCCGTGGCGCCCTACTCGACCCGTGCCCGCGCCGGCGCGCCGGTTTCCATGCCGATCATCTGGGACGAGCTCGGGGGAGCGATCGGCCCCAACTACTTCACCGTCAACAACGCCCCGGCCCGTATCGCCCAGCAGACGAACGATCCGTGGGGAGATTTCCGCAAGGCGGAAGCGCCGATCGAGTTCAAGGGAAAGAAGAAACGGTAGGCACCCGGAAACTTACTTCCTGGGCGCCTTTCGCTCCGCCTCCAGGCTCTTCTTCAGCGCGGCAGTGATATCGATGACATTGCTGCTGCGCGCGGGCGCCTTTTCCTCGGCCTTCTTCCTTGTCTTCCGGCTCTTCTTGCGCTCGGCAATGATTTCGAGCAGCCGGTCCTGGACCGGGTCGTCCGCCATGGACGGCTTCCAGGCTTCGGTGCGCTCGTCGATGATCTTCTTCATCATCGACAGATGCTCGGCATCGATCTTTTCCTTCGGTTTTTCGACGGCGTATTCGTCGGCGTCGCGTACTTCGTCGCCGTAACGTAAGGTCCAGACCAAGATCCCCTTGTCCTTGGGCAGGAGCAGAACCGCACGCTCTCGACGATACATGACGAGCCGCGCAATGCCGCCGGTACCGGTCCTTGCCATGGCCTCCCGGATCACTGCAAACGCCTCGGCGCTCACCTCGTCGTCCGGCGCCAGGTAGTGCGGCCGGTCGTACCAGATCCAGCCGATCGAGTCCGCCGGCACGAAAGTCTCGATATCGATCGTGCGGGTACTTTCGAGCCCCACGTCCTCGATCTCTTCGTCTTCGAGGAGAACGTAATCGTCCTCGCCCTTCGGATAACCTTTGACCTGATCTTCGTCCTCGACCGCCTCCCCGGTCTCGGCATCGACATACTGGCTGAGGACGCGGTTGTTGGTCTTGCGGTTGATATTGTGGAACCGCACCTTGTCTCCTTCGGAGACGGCCGGTGTCATCGTCACCCGGCAGGTGACCAGCGAGAGCTTCAGATAACCTTTCCAGAATACGCGCGGCGCCACGGAAAACTCCTTCTTTAGCCCGATAACCCGCGCCGCCTCGGCTTGGTTCCGGAACAAAGGGGCGATCCAAACCGTTTTTGGGTTGAAACAGGCCAGGAGAAATCAGATGAGCACCAATAGCACCCCCAACTCCGTGCAGAAGGACTCGCACAAAAAAGCCGAGCAGTCGGCTCGCCAGCGTGGCGAAAAGCAGGAGCTGGACGAGCAGCTCAACGAGGGGCTGGAAGATACCTTTCCGGCAAGCGATCCCGTATCGAGCACGGTGACATCCATTCCGTCGGGCACGCCGAAACCGCCAAGGCACTGAGTTTCCCAAAAACCTCTGGAACAAATCGAGCGGCTCCCGGATAGGGAGTCGCTTTATTTCATTTGTCCTCTGTGACTTTTTCGGGATATCCGAAGTTGGCCGTAATGATGTATGGAAAGCTAATGTAGGTTATGGCGGGCGGACACTGTCCGGCAACGGATGTGCCGGCGGTGATTGCGTCAGAGGTCGGGATGACGAAACAAGACACTCCGGTTGCGGAACACGACGCCAGGATGGGACGGCGGGTTAACCGCAAGGTCTCGGTCCTTCTGACCGAAATCGAGAAGGAAGACGTTCCTGATCGACTGCTCGACCTGGCGCGTGAGCTGCAGAGGGCGCTCGCCGAAAAGATCGACGGCCGCACCGACTGATGCCGCCCGTCCTGGATAGGACCGCGTCACGCCATCAAAGCTGGGTCGAAATCAGGTTGTCGACGCGTACACGCCCGCCGATCACGCCCCGCGGCCCGTTCGGCGCGAACCGTCCGCTGCTGTCCTCGATCACCGTATAAAGCTTGTCGCTCCGGAAAGCGCTCGCCATCTCGGTCGAATTGCCCTCGCAAGGCGAAGCATCGATTTCCATGAAATCCAGTTCCGCCTGACTTGCCACGAGCCGCGCATCGCCGGCTGTCCTTGCCCGTACCACCACTTCGCCATGCGGCGGCAAGTTCTGCCAGTTCGGGTCCTTTGGCGCAGCTGTCGGCACCAGCCGATAGATCTTCAGCCTGTCCTGCATGTCTCTCTCCCGTCTTAAGCGTTTTTGTGGTTGACGATAAAAACGCGGTTCGCTGGTTCCGGTTCCATCAAGTCTTGTGGAACTTTTCCGGCAACCATGGGTTTTCCGCTGCGGGCGATCATGCCCCTGAGAAGGAGAAAGCCGATGAAGAATGAGCAGCCGAAAGCTGGCCGTCCCGGCGAGACCTCGCAATGGCCTCGATGGGAGGGCCCCGCGGAAAGCCGCCCAAGCGGTTATCTTCAGGGCGAAGCCAACATCTTTGCCGAGGGACCGGAACAGGAAAAACAGATCGGCAAGGGGCCGGACGGTTACGCACGCCCCGACGATCTGATCGCGCAGGACGTGAATGAGCAATTGACGCAGGACGCCTTTCTCGACCCGACCAACCTGACGGTATCGGTAGAGAACGGCGAAGTGAGGCTGGAGGGTTACGTTGCACACCTTGCGGACAAGGCACGCGCCGAGGACGTCGTCCTCGACATTCAGGGTGTCACTGCATGCCGCAACAATCTTCGAATTGCCCCAGAAAGGCACTGAACCGCGTGGAACCTGTAGGCAGTCCACTCGTTAGATGCCTCGCAATCCCTGCCGCAAGAATACTCAACATCAAGGAGAGAGACCCATGGCCAACAAGACCCTCGACGACCTTTTCCACGAAACCCTGAAAGACATCTATTACGCCGAGCGCCAGATCGTGAAGGCGTTGCCGAAGATGGCGCGGGGCGCCCAGGATCCGAAGCTGAAGGCGGCATTCGAAAAGCACAAGGAAGAAACCGAAGGCCAGATCGATCGCCTGAAGCAGGTCTTCGAGATCATCGGCAAACGGGCCCAGGGCAAGACCTGCCCGGCCATCGATGGCATCATCGAAGAAGGCGAGGAAATCCTTGACGAGTTCAAGGGCACCCCGGCTCTCGACGCCGGCCTGCTCGCCGCGGCGCAGGCGGTCGAACACTACGAGATCAGCCGCTATGGCACGCTGCGCGCCTGGGCACCAGCAACTCGGTCACCGGGATGCCGTAACGCTTCTCGAACAGACGCTCGCCGAGGAAACCAAGACCGACGAGTCTCTGACCACCCTTGCCAAGACCGCCGTCAACACGGCAGCCCAGAAGGCTGCGTGACATTCGAGTGATCGGAAGAAGGGCGCGGCCTCGGCCGCGTCTTTTTCGTGACCCGAACATACAAAAAAACCCGGCAGCCGCCGGGTTTTTCCCTCCTTTCCGGCCTCCTCAAGCCGGGAAAGATCGCCTCAAGATCGAAGCATCGGATTGTCCGTGCATGGTCGGAATCGGCAACATCTCGCCGTTCGGCGCCTGTCGGCGGAAAATCTCCACCCGACCGCTTCGGTCGCGCGCCACATGGGCTTTGGCGGCCTCCATGGCAAGTTCATAGGTGTGGTAATAAGACGCAGACTGCACGCCGTCTATGACATAGACCCAGCCGGTTGCGTGTGGAACGATATCGCAGTACTTTCCCATTGGATGTGTCTCCTTCCCGGCGGCCATAAGTACATTCGACAGTCAAAAGTTCCGCCTCCGGGGAAGTTTTTTTCGAGTGTTGGCCATGTCTCGGCCAGGTTGCGATTTTTCGTTTTTACCAGGGAACTTTTCTGAGCCGCGCACGTTGGGGCGCTTGGGCGAATGGAGACAAGAATGGCGGAATCCGAAGAAGTCTGGATCAGAAAGCGGGCCTACACGTTGTGGGAAGAAGAAGGCTATCCCTCGGGCAAGGATAGGGAGCATTGGGAGCGAGCCAAGCTGGAATATGCGACGCTCGGGCCGACCGCTTCAAAAAAGCCTGCGGCAGGATCGCGCGGCAAGTCCGCCACCGCCGTGAAGTCGCCGAAAGCGGCGTCGAAGGCTGCAACTTCCAAACCGGCAGCAAAAACCGCTGCAGCCAAGGCTTCTCCGGCGAAGACAACTTCCAAGGCACCGGCCGCTGCCATGCCGGAAGCCGTCCAGCCGGCCAAGAAGCGTTCCAAGAAGGTTCCGGCTGGCGCCTGACGCCGCCTGCCACCCAGCTTCATCAAGATCATTATTGGTCGCGGCGACTGTCATCGTCGCGGCTTCGGGTTCGTTTATCCTGGAAAATCGAAATGGCTTTTGCGTCTGAACGTACTCCCGGTTCCGCTCTGACGGAGGAACGCTGGCCGGGACAAAAACGTTCTGGAGGTGAGACTGGCAGATGGCAGAGGCACTCATGATGAACGCTTACCTCCCGATCGAAGAACACCGTCGAGATGAGCGCAATGCAGCGGGACAGGGGATCGATACTGGTTATGGAAAGCGGGGGCTTCCCGGCATGAGAATTCTTTCGGTCACATCCGAAATCTTCCCCCTTGTGAAGACGGGTGGCCTTGCGGACGTGACCGGGTCTCTGCCCAAGGCGCTCAGCCCTCTCGGCATCGAGACCACCTCTCTGATCCCCGGTTATCCCCAGGTCATGCAGCAGCTGAAGAGCGCCATGCCGCTGGTCACCTTCGACAACCTGCTGGGCGAAAAAGCAGCGCTCCTCCATACCCGCGTCGAAGGCCTCAGCCTTTTCATCCTGGACGCGCCGGCTCTCTACGACCGGCCCGGCGGCCCTTATGTCGATGAAGAGGGCATAGATCATCCCGACAACTGGAAACGGTTCGCCGCACTTTCCCTCGCGGCGGCAGAAATCGCCGATGGCGTACTGCCGGGCTGGGTTCCGGACCTGGTTCACACCCACGATTGGCAGTCGGCGCTGACCTCGGTCTACATGCGCGAACGCGGATGCATGACGCCCGTCGTGCTGACCATCCACAACCTTGCCTTCCAAGGTCAATATCCGGCCGGCGTACTGATGAGCGTCGGTCTGCCGCCGGAGGCCTACTCCATGAACCGCATGGAATATTTCGGCGATATCAGTTTTCTGAAGGGCGGGCTGCAGACAGCCGATGCGATCACCACTGTCAGCCCGACCTATGCCCGCGAAATCCTCACCCCGCGCTTCGGCATGGGCATGGACGGGGTTCTGAATGCCCGAGTGTCCGTCCTGCGCGGCATCGTAAACGGCATCGATCTCGATATCTGGGACCCGGCGACGGATCCGCACCTGCCACGCAACTACGATGTCGGCACGCTGCGCCGCAAGCGCGAGAACCGCACCGTGCTGCTTCAAAAATTCGGATTGAACCCGGCAAATGAAGGCCCGCTGTTTTCGGCCGTCAGCCGGCTGACCTGGCAGAAGGGTTTCGACATGTTCGCCGATACGGCGGACGAGATCATCCGCAACGGCGGCCAGGTCATTGTCTTCGGGCAGGGCGACCGGGAGATCGAACGCGCGCTCGCCGATACCGCCGCGCGTTTTCCGGGCCGGATGGCGGTGCATTTCGGGTACGACGAACCGACGGCCCATCTGGTCCATGGCGGGTCTGACGCCATCGTGCAGCCCTCCCGTTTCGAACCCTGCGGGCTGACCCAGCTTTACGCGCTGCGTTACGGCTGTGTCCCCGTCGTCTCCCGCACCGGCGGACTTTCAGAAACGATCATCGATGCCAATGATGCAGCCATGTCGGCGCGCGTCGCAACCGGCTTCCAGTTCCATCCGGTGACCACGGACGGATTGCGGCTGGCTCTTCGCCGCGCACTACATGCCTATGCCGACCCCAAAATGTGGGCACGCCTGCAGAACCAGGGCATGAAGGCGAAATTTTCCTGGGAGCGCAGTGCCCAGCAATATGCCGCCGTCTATGCCAATCTTGTGCTGAAGTCCGGCCATGTTGCCTCGACAAGCTCGGATATCCGTCGGGCAACACTCTGAGTAAACCCCAGAGTGAAGCGGGACCCGCTACCGAAGAAACGGAAGCCCTCTGAGAAGCAGGACCAGCTGGGCCTGCGTCCGCACACCGGTCTTCATCATGATGCGCTTAAGGTAGGTCCTCACGGTTTCCCGGGAAATCGCCTGGTTTTCGGCCGCTCGGTCCACGGTGCCGCCTGAGCCGATCTCCCATGCGATGCGTGCTTCACCGGGTGTGAGGTCAAAAAGACCCTGTAGGACATGGGGATCGAGCGTCTCACTCAAACCGACCTTCGTAACGAGCAGGACCGCCAGCGATCTGTTGAAAATGTCGCGCGACCGTTTCTTGATCGGAACGACGTTGATGATCAACGGCGTCTCCTCTTCGGTTCTGGCCGGGAGGGGGATGCTTTGGACGGTCGGCACTTCTGCGTTGCGCACGGCCGTGATGCATGTCCCGAGAAGCAATTCGGCGGACGCACTGGAAAGCCTGATCCGGTTGCCGGCGCCGATGAGGACTTGCGGGCCAAGGCCTTGGAATTGCGGATTTGCCTCCATGACGCCGCCATTGTCGCCGATGACGGCGGCCGGCATCCCGATCAGTTCGAGGGTTTCGACGGTATTGCGGGCCTGTTTGAAAGCCAGGCGGGATGCGAGCCAGGCGGCCCGCGTTATATCCGGCTTCAGCCGATTCATGGTGGCCATATCGTCCGGCTGGAACGGGCCGGCAGAAGTCTCGCGAAGAAGGTCCACGATCAGGAGGTGTCCTGAAGGCTCCCGCAGCACGTCACCGGCTGTCCAACCGAACCCGAGCGGCCTAAGCCGTTCCCTGTAGATCGGGTCTTCCTCGATTTCCTTTTCCGTCATCAGATCGATATCGCGCAGGAAGGCGAACTTCCTCGACTGGATATGTCTTTCCGGCCGGATATTCTCGTAGCGGATCTCGCTCGTGCTGAAATCGACCAGGGCCTTATGAATGCGAGGACTGCAGACCCATCGATACTGATGATCATTGTCGAGCGTCGCGATGGCCGCGGAATGGGCCCCGGCCAGGCGAGCCATGGTTTCGCATACGGAAGGCCAGAGCTCCGGTATGAACGCCGCCTCATAGAGTTGTTCGGGAAAATCTACTGACACCAACGAATATTTCCGCCCCACAAAAGTCGCGCCAGTTCAGTGGGATCGCTCCGTAATTGTCAATACGCATCTGGACTTGGACGAAAGCCGCAGCATGGGAGGCCGCGGCTCGAAGATAATCTTGCCGAAGGAAAAATCAGCCGTTCTACGGCCTGCGGAAGAGCGCGAGGCTACGACCTTCGAGTTCGAAATCCTTTTCCTTTGTGATCACCAGACCGCGTTTGGAAAGGTCGGAGGTGGTGAGTTCCAGCACCCAGCCGCCCTCGCCAAACTGCGGGATGCGGAACGGTACATTGCCTTCGAACGGGTTGAAAAGCAGCAGCACGTCGTGCCAGACGCCCTCCTCTTCCCGAAGATCGGTTCGGCCGATATGGAGGCCGAGCGTGGAACCCTCGTCCCACTGCTCCGGCGTCTGAAAACCGCCGCCGGCGTTGAACCATTTGATCTCCAGGCCGTCGCGCCAGTTCTCGCGACGCAGCAAGGGCTGTTCGCGTCGCAGCTTGATGATCTGGCGGGTGAACTCGCGCAGCTCCTCGCAGGTATCGGGCAGGTTCTCCCAATGAACCCAGGAAATGTCGCTGTCCTGGCAATAGCCGTTGTTGTTGCCCATCTGGCTTCGGCCGAACTCGTCGCCGGCAAGCAGCATTGGCGTGCCGTGCGAGAAGAACAGGGTGGCGAGGAAATTGCGCTTCTGGCGGTCGCGCACCGCGTTGATGCCCTCGTCCTCGGTCGGCCCCTCCGCACCGTAATTGTAGCTGCGGTTGTCGTTGTGGCCGTCGTTATTGTCCTCGCCGTTCGCCTCGTTGTGCTTCTCGTTGTAGGAGACGAGATCGTTCAGCGTGAAGCCGTCATGTGCGGCGATGAAGTTGACGCTCGCCCAGGGGCGGCGGCCGCGCTGGTCGTAGAGATCGCCGGAGCCGAGCAGGCGGGCGGCAAAATCCGTCGAGACATTGGTGCCCTTCCAGTATTCGCGCACCGTGTCGCGATATTTGTCGTTCCATTCTGCCCAGCCGGGCGGGAAACCGCCGACCTGATAACCGCCGGGGCCAATGTCCCACGGCTCGCCGATCAGCTTCACCTTGGAAAGCACCGGATCCTGGGTGATCGCGTCGAAGAAACCGCCGCGCTCGTCGAAACCCTGCGGCTCGCGGCCGAGGATCGTGCCAAGGTCGAAACGGAATCCGTCGACATGCATACTCTCGGTCCAATAGCGCAGCGAATCCATGATCAGCTGCAGCACGCGCGGATGCGAGGTATTGACGGTGTTCCCGGTGCCTGTGTCGTTGATGTAGTAGCGATGCTGGTCGGGCATGGTCCGGTAATAGGAGTAGTTATCGATACCCTTGAAGGACAGCGTCGGCCCGAGCTCGTTGCCCTCGGCGGTGTGGTTGTAGACCACGTCGAGGATGACCTCGATGCCGGCATCGTGGAACGACCGCACCATGTCGCGAAAGCCCTGGATGCCCTTCGGGCCGTAATAGCGGGAAGCAGGCGCGAAAAAGCCGAGCGTGTTGTAGCCCCAGAAATTGTGCAGTCCCTTGTCGAGCAGGTGCTGATCGTCTGGGAAATAATGGACCGGCATAAGCTCGACCGAGGTGATGCCGAGGCTCTTGATGTACTCTACCGACGCCTTGTGGCCCATGCCCTCGAATGTGCCGCGCAGGTCGTTCGGAATGCCCGGATTGAGCCGGGTGAAGCCCTTCACATGGGTTTCGTAGACGATCGTTGCCGGCCAGGGGATGTTTGGCCTGTTCTGGTCCTGCCAGTCGAATTCGTTCGGATCGATGACCCGGCATTTCGGCATGAACGGCGCGCTGTCGCGCTCGTCGAAAGTCAGATCCTTGTCCTCGTGCAGAAGGTCATAGGCGAAATGCGCCTCGTTCCAGTTGACGTCGCCGACGAATTCGCGCGCATAGGGGTCGATCAGCAGCTTGTTCGGGTTGAACCGGTGGCCGTTTTCCGGGTCGTAAGGGCCGTGGACTCGAAAGCCGTAGAGGCAGCCCGGCTTCAATCCGGGCACGTAGCCATGCCAGATTTCATGGGTGTATTCCGGGAGATCAAACCTTGCGATCTCTATCTTGCCGCTCGGGTCGTAGAGGCAAAGCTCCACCCGTTCCGCATGGGCCGAGAAAATCGCGAAGTTGACACCCTCGCCGTCAAAATTGGCTCCGAGCTGAAGCCAGGAGCCTCGCTCGATGACAAAGTGGTTTGATTTCGTATCCATGCCGCACCCAATTAAAACACTGGCGTCATAATGGTGCGGCACAGCATTTCGTTCCCTGCTCCTTGAGGAAAACTATGGATTGCCCGATCCGGACGCCGGCGGCGGATTACCCGGTGTCGTATTGGTGGTTCCGGATGGCGATGTCGCGGGGCTCTGGCCGCCCGTTCCCGTCTGCGGCGACGGGCTCCGGTCCGCAGGTGCCGTATTGTTGGATTGTTGCGGCGGCGTGTTGTTGATCGGATCGCTCTGTTTATCGCCGCTGTCGCTACAGGCGCTCAAAAGCACGACGGTCGACAGCGCAACAACGAAACTCTTCATCTCTGGCCTTCTCCATCTGACTTGCGAAACGCGGCCTGCCGGCGACGCGCGTCGAGCGCGATCACCTTCTCGACCGCAGCGACATCCTCCGCGGTTGCAGCCGGGATGGGGTCCCCTGCAATGGCTTCCAGCACTTCGGGCGCCAGCGCGCCGTTGCGAATGACGTATTCCAGCGCCTCACGGGTTTGTCGTTCGGCCTTCAACTGGGCGTAAAGGGCGAGGATCAGCCGGTCGCGCGCATCGCGCTGGCCCTGACTGCCTTTCGGTCTGACGAATTCTGCCATGGTCTTCCTCCATGTACTGCTGAAGTTGAACTTTCGGCTGGGTCGATTGTTCCCTCCGCCCGAACCTCCGCTATCTCCTTGAAGAAGCGAAGCACGGGAGAAGGAGGAAACGATGTCGACACTGACCCCGCTTGACCTGGAGGGGCGCTTGAACGCGCACCGAGAACTGCTGATCGAACTCTTGTCCGCAATGATCGGGGGCGAAGTGACCATTACGTCACTCCTCAAGCGGCTGCGCGACGACGCTACGTTCAAGGACAACGAGGAGGACCCCGGCCTTCTGCCTGAGGGCGCATTTGCGATCGAGAATTCCGCTGCGCGCGAGGTTCGGTCGATCCTGGACGCCGCGCGCGCCAGGGCTGCGGCCGACGAGAATTGATACCCCGTTAACCGTGCCAGGTCACATTTAAGGCAATCCCGCCACGTTTATGGCCATTTCGTGGAACTACAATGCGACTTTCTCGTTCATTCAAGACCGAAGCGATGGAGGCGACGATGGTCAGAGAATGGGTAGAAGCAGCAGGCTTTGTTCTGGTGATCGCCGCCTGTTACATGATGGTCATCCCCGTCTGATTTTTAAGCTCCTGGGGAGGAGAGAGGCCCTGATCTAGGGCCCATTGCTCTCGCGGCCGGCAAAGAAGGCCGCGAGAGCGGCAAAATCTTCTTCATTCAAGTTTTTTGCCACCTCGGTCATGAGGTGGCTGAAGGAAGACCCGCCTCGCACACCTGCATGGAACAGGCGGAGTTGGCGCTCAAGATAAGGGGCGTTTTGACCCGAGATGCGCGGATAGGCAGGATTGCCGCCGGGCTTTTCGTGGCAACTGAGGCAGGCGGGAATTTTGTCTGCCGCTCTTCCCCTTTCCGCGATCTCGCGGCCCCTTTCCACGAGCTGCAAGTCAACCGGCACCGAAGGCCTTTGCGGTCTCGCCTGTTTGGCATAATAAGCCGCAAGCTCCGGCAGGCCTTCCTCCGCCAAGGTACCGACCGCGACCTTCATGATACCGCTCGCCCGCTCACCATGCGCATAGGCGCGCAAGCTGTTGAGCAGGTAGGCTTCCGACTGCCCGGCGAGCCGCGGTATGACGCTGTTGCCGTTGAGCCGCTTTTCCGCATGGCAGCTTTCACAGGTGATCGGCAGCGGCGACACTTCGCCCGCGGTGCCGATACCATGCAGGCCGGATGCCTGCAGATAGGCATTGCCGTCCATGCCCGGCAGCTTGCGCAGAAACGCCACCATGTCCCAGACCTCGTCGTCGCGCACCTGCGACGGCCAGGCCGGCATGCCGGTGAAGCGCACGCCGTGCTTGACGATCTCGAAGAGCTGCGCGTCGCTCCAGCCGGGAACCACCGTCTTCAGATCCGGCGGCGGCGGCAGCATGGCGAGCACAGCGCCGGAGCGCCCCTGTGCCGGCGAGCCATGACAGATGGCGCAGCCGGTCTCGAAATGCCCGGCCGCCCCCGGCAGCAGCGCCGGGTTGTCGAGCGGCGGTACTTCGATGGAAAACGCCGCGGTACGGATGGAATTACGCATCACCCAGTGCAGGAACCAGTCGGTCACCGCCCAATGGCCGGTGCTCGCCTTGACACTCATCAGCCCGGACCAGGCGAACCCAAGCCCCAGAAGCGGCGCCACGATCACCAGGATCGCGAGATATTTCCAGCGGATCGTCATCCACTCCTCCTCCCAAAGCCGCGGCCCGGCGCTGTTCGGCAAGGCAGCTGTCTCGGCCTTTCACCGTAAAGCGGATGGAGAAAAAGGGAAAGCGGCACACCGAAGGCCTGAAAGTCGGGCTTCGGCAAGAGAGCCGGAAAAATTCGAGACCGAACGTACTATCGGAAATTTTGTTCCAGTCGGCGCATAACTTTATGTAACCGACTGTGAAAAAGTTGGAACCAATCCTCCGACGGTGGGTTTGCTCCCCTGTGAACGGGCAATCGCCCAGCATTCGCGACGGGAGAAGATTATGAGACACTTTCTAAAAATGCTCAGAGACAGGCTCACCGGCACTCACCAGAAGAAAACTTTCGCCGTGGCCCATCCGGAGGAACTGCAGGTCGTCGTGCCTGATGCCGTGGTCCTTCCGTTACCCAAATCGCCCCGTGAGGAAATCAGCGTCCCCGCCTCCATCAACGGCCGGGACCTCTCCACCGGCCGGCTCTGAGGCCGGTCGAGACCCTGCGAACAACGGAACTTACAACACAAGGAGACCAGCATGACCACCATCGAGTCCGCCAACATCCTGATCCTCGCGGCCGACGGCTATGAGCGATCGGAACTGCGCGTCCCGCTGGAGGAACTGAAAAAACGCGGAGCCGGCGTCAAGATCGCGTCCATCAAGGCGGGCGAGATCAAAAGCTGGGACAAGAAGAACTGGGGCGATAGCGTCCCGGTCGATCTGGAGGCCAGGAACGTCAAGGCGGAGGACTTCGATGCCCTCGTCTTGCCGGGCGGCCAGATCAACCCCGACATCCTGCGTGACAACGAAGATGCGATGAAGGTCGTGCGGGACTTCGTGAAAAGCGGCAAGCCGGTCGCGGCGATCTGCCATGGACCATGGCTGCTGGTGGAGGCCGATGCCCTTCGCGGCCGCAAGGCGACCTCCTACCATTCGATCCGAACAGACATCCGCAATGCCGGCGCATCCTGGAAGGATGAGGCCGTGGTGGTCGACAACGGCATCATCACCTCGCGCTCGCCTGAAGATCTGCCGCAATTCGTGGCGAAGATCGTCGAGGAAGTCCAGGAAGGGCGCCTCAATCGCCGGGCCGCGTAACTTGACGTAGCCCGGCTCCGGCCGTCCGCACCCTCCTCGCGGGCGGCCGACACGGAAGTCTAGGCCTGCTTCAGAAAGGCGAGAAGCCGCCGTTCGTTGGCGCGCAATTCCTTCGGCCGCGTCAGCGCCACCTTGTCCTGCATCACCTTTTCCAGCGGCGAGATATCCTCCGAGAGTGCCAGAATGCTCGGGTGGATGTAGCTTGAGCGGCAGACCGCCGGCGTGTTGTGCAAGGCTTCCGCCGCCGCCTTGCACATCGCCTTGATCTTCGGGCGCCGGCCCTCCGCCTCCACCACTTCCCACGCCGCCATCAGTGCTGCGAGACTGCCGCCCCAGGTGCGAAACGTCTTGGCCGAAACGGCGAACCCTGCGGCATTGGCAAGATAGGCGTTGAGCCGGCCCGAGTCGACCGAACGCAGCACACCTTGCTCATCCGGCCAGGAAAATAGCTGCCGGCCCGGCAGGTCGGCGATTTCTTCCAGGATGCGCTGCAGGCGCGGATGTTTCAGCGTGTGCTGCACGCGCCGGCCGCCCTTGGCGACGAAACGCAGCATGATCGCCTCGCCGGACAGCCTCATGTGGCGCTTCAGGAGCGTGGTGGCGCCGTAGGTCTTGTTCTCCTTGGCATAAAGACGGTTGCCGACCCGCAGATGGGTCGCGTCCATCAGGGCCACCAATGCGGCGATCACCGCATCGGATTTGTCGAGGCCAAGCTCGAGGTCGCGTTTCGCCTTGCGGCGGATGCGCGGCAGAGCCTCGCCGAACCGGGCGAGTTGATCGAACTTGCGTTCGCTGCGAAAGTTCTGCCAGTCGGAATGATAACGATACTGCTTGCGGCCACGCGAATCGTAGCCGGTGGCCTGAAGATGGCCGCGGGGATCGAGACAGATCCACACATTATCATAGGCGGGCGGCAGACCGAGCGACGCGATCCGCAAGCGATGCTCCGGGTCGGAGAGCAAAGTGCCGTCCGGCAGCCGGTAGGTGAAGCCTTTGCCGCGCCTGAGCCGACGGATACCAGGCTCCATATCGCTGACATAGGTAAGGCCGATGGTCTTGAGGGAGTCCTGATCGATGTCGATCGTGGTGAGCATGGCGTCCATGGCCGACCAAACGGTGAGGACCGCACCTTCGTTCCGGCGCCCACGGAGATAACCGCTAGATTGCTATGTCCTTGAGCGTTTCGGCGCCCTCGCCTCGTTCGAAGGCCAGACGCGGCGCATTCAAGGACCAGCGAAGCCCTTCGGTGCGGAAATCGACCTCCACCTGGCCGGCGAATGCCGCCGCCGCATGACGCCTGATGATCGTCGTGCCGAATCCCGTGCGGGAAGGCTCGTGGACCGCCGGTCCGTCCCTCTCTTCCCAGACGAGTTCAAGCCGGCTTTCGCCGCTTTCTTCGTCGACCGTATCCTTCCAGGTTATGCGCACTCTGCCCTGCGGGACGGAGAGTGCTCCGTATTTCACCGAGTTGGTCGCGAGCTCATGGAGGATGAGGCCAAGGTTCTGGACGGCTTCGGCCTTGAGGATGAAATCTGTGCCCTGCAACTCGACCCGGTCGGCCGCGTCCGCGAACGTGCTCATGTGGATTTCGATGACTCGGCGGATCGAGACCCCGGCCCATTGCTCCTTCGCCAGCGCCTCGATCGATTTGCCAAGGCCCTGCAGGCGGGTGGAGATCGCCTTCTGGAACTCCTCCATCGTGGTGTCCTGGCGTGCCAGCTGGCGCATCATCGCCTGGATCAGCGTCAGGATGTTCTTGGTCCGGTGAACCAGTTCATGCAGGATGAGGTGAATGCGATCTTCCGCCTCGCTGCGGTCGAAGGAGGCATTCGAAAGGGCGACCGCCACCTGATTGGCCTCGCGTATCTTCGTCTCCACGGGAGAGACGATCTCGCCCTTGCCGATCCGCTCGGCCATTTCGGCGATCTGCCGGATCGGGATGCGAAGCTGGCGACCGACGAACCAGGCGATCAGCATGCCGAGAGCGAGGAAGATCGCGCCGCCGGCGATCAGCTGCCGCCACGTGGTAAGGATGCTCGCCTGCGCCGCATCGATCGGCCCCCAGACGACGGTCTTCCACGTCCAGCCGGTGATCTGCGCATAGCCGTACATCTGCCGGCGGTTGCCGTCGACGTCCTCGATCGTACCCTTGAAGCCGGTCATCAGCTTGAGCATGTCGGCGGGGAAAGCCGTGCCTGAACCGAGCGCATGGGCACCGAGGGAGGTCACCACGTTTCCGGCCCCGTCCACGACCGCGACCGACCAGCCGGCGGGAAGCCCCTCCGTCGAGATCAGCTTCTGCAGGTCCTCGGCATTCTGCGTCATGATCATCGCGGCGCCGGAATGGGAAATCTCCTTCGGCAGCGGCATCGTGACGTTGAAGACATGCTTGCCGCTAGTGGCGCCGAAAAACACGTTGGAGACTTCGGTCACGCCGTTGTTCAGCGCCGATTGAAGCGCGAGCATGTTCGACACCTTGCCAAGCGGCGCGTCAAACGGCACGCGGGTATTAAGCCGCTGTTGCCCATCGGCATTGACGACGAGAATGTAAAGCGAATTGGACCGGAGGCTGCTCTGGGTTCGGTTATGGAAGGCGCGCAGGTCGCCTGCCTCAAGCTCCGGAGACGTGACAAGCAGCCGCAGCGTCGTCGCCATGTCCTGCAGCTCGCGGTCGATCGAGCGAGCGATAAGCTGAGCGTCTTCGGCGGTCTCGGCCGCGAGGATCTCCCTCTCGTTCGCCTCCAGCTCCGTCATCAGATAACCGACGAAAATCAGCAATGGCAACGCCACGCCAGCCGCCAGAGCGACCAGGTACGCACCAATCGGCGCCGTTGGAAAAAACCGCGAAACTCTAAACATTCCGCGTCTTTATCCCAAGGATAAAAAGCTGCAGGTGCCTGTGCCACCTGCCGGCATTATTCATTTCCGTGTCCCGCCATCCGCTAATATTCTAGCGGGACTTATCTAACCGCTTTTAGAGGCCGGGCCAAGGATTGATTGCCGGCGATATGCTTTTCTGGAAAGCGGCGGCTCAGGCATGCCGCGGCCGCTCCGCCACGTCGAAGTTCACATCCCAGTCCTTTTCCGGCCCCTTTTTGCCCGGCGGATTGCGGTGTTCCGTCGCGTCGTCTGAGCCGGTGATCACGGTCGGTTTGGCGCTTGCGACACCGTTTGCCTTACCGTCCGCCTGGGATTTGGCGTACTGCCCCTCGGCGTCCTTGTGGATTTTGGCGCTATCGGTGTTTTCGGTCATGATATCTCCTTCCGGATGAAGTCAGGCCGCGGGCTGCGGCCCGACGCGTGGGACACGGGCGGTTCAGACCGTGGTCGAACCCGCCAGCGTATCGGTCGAACTATTGTTGACCCGCAGGTTGTTCTGGACGTGCCGGACACCGGACACGTCGTCCACCAAGTCCTCGGCGCGGCGCTTGTCCCAGCGGCTCGACACGAAACCGTCGAGCGTCACTTCGGCTCCCTGAACCGTCACGGTGATGTTCGATGCGTCGAGCACCGGATCGTCGCTGAGGCGATCATTGACGTCTTCTTCGATGCGGGCGTCGGAGCGCTGATAGCCCTTTGGACCCTTGCCGCGATGCTCATCCATCTTGCGGCGACGCTCGGCATCTTCGTCACCGAACCAGGAGGCGACTTCATCACCGGCGCGCTCCATGAAGCCGCGCCTATGGCCATAATCCTCCGAACCGCGGAAGCGGCTGTCCGAACCCGAACGGCCTTCACCGCCGAAACGGTAGTCGGAGCCGTAACGGTCGCCATAGGCCTGGTTGACGCGGTTGCGGCCCGGCTCGTAGCTGAATGAGGAGGGTCGGCCGCGATAGGACTCTCGGGCCCACGCCTGCGACTGCTCCGAATCACCATAACCGGCCTCGAACCCGCCGTCGTCGGACGCCCATTGTTCGCTGCGGCCGTAACGGGGAAACCGTGAACGATCGCCGTCCTCCCGATTTGCATCACTTTCGCGGGAGCCGCGCACATAACCCGTGTCGCCCGGGCGGTAATCGCTGGAGGTCTCGCGCGCAAAATCACGCTCGTCGCGCATCCGGTCGTTTCGATACCCGCCCGATTGGGAATGATTTCCACTAGCCATTGTCTGTCTCCTCCGTCTGGTTTGGTCCCGTTTCGCATGGGACGCAGACTCAACCCGGCCTCCTCGAGATTGTTCCCCTTTTTGGGAGGAATCCCGGTGGTCAACCGGGAGAAACGGCCGCGACCATGGAGAGACCCGGAAGAATTTCGCCGGCAGCAATTTCCGCCGATTCGGCATGGATGACCGTGCCGGAAACGGGCGGTGCGGCCGTCTGCTGGGCCGTCAGATTGGCACGAAGCTGCAGCAGGCGGTCCGCCAGCCGCCAATCGACGGCAATCACGCCATCTTCGGTGTCGAGTACACGGCCCGAGTGAGGAGGGACGGCGAGAAGTCCGGGAACGATGTGCTCGCGCCGCTTGGCGATCAGGGTGCGCATGCGGTCGCGATGCACCTGCCCTTCCGGCGTGCGAGCGCGGTTCCAATGCAGCTTCGAGCGATCGAACGCCTCCACCGCGTTCGGGTCGAAATTCGCCCCTTCGTCGATGCGGCTGTCCGGGAAGGTGTCGGCAAGTTCGCCTTCGTAATCGCTGAAGAAGCGGAACCCCTGGGTTTCGCAGTAGTCGTCGCCCATGAACAGCAGCGGTATCTGCGGCGACAGGATCAGGATCGCTGTCAGCACACGCAACATCCGCGGATCGGCACGCGACGCCAACCGCTCGCCGGAAGCGCGATAGCCGATCTGGCCATGGTCCTGGAGGAAGTTGATGAAGGCGACCGGCGACAGGTGACCGCTGGGCTCGCCGCGCGCCTCGCCATCCGGTCCGGTTTCGCCCTGACAGATGAACCCCTCCGCGAGGCCCCGGGCGAGCCTGCGCACCGGCTCCTCCATGGATATGCCGGCCTGGCCGCCCGTCTCGCCGGTAGCGACAACATGGGCGGCGTGGCAAACATCGTGGTTCCAGACGGCGTCATAGAGCAAAGCCCTGCCGGCTTGGCCGCGCTCCAGGTAGTGAGTGATATTGCGATGATCATCCATCACCAGATGCCGGCGCCTGCCCGTCACCTCGCGCTGAACCCGCTTTGCCAGTTCCCACAGGACGTGCATCTGCGACGCATCGTCATTGATCTGATCGACCGCATCCAGCCGCAAACCGTCGAGGTTGTATTCCTCCAGCCAATAAAGCGCATTCTCGATGAAGAACTGCCGCACCGGGCGCTGGCCGAAATTGATCGCCGGGCCGGATGGTGTCGCGCGATCCGGATCGAAAAAGGACGGCACATAGGCCTGGAACAGGCTGCCACGCGGGCCGAAACGATTGTGGACGACATCGAGGACGACAGAGAGGCCGTGCCGATGCGCCGCGTCGACGAAGGCCTTCATATCGTCCGGTTCACCATAGGCGTGATGCGGCGCATAGGGCAGCACGCCGTCGTACCCCCAGCCGCGGTTCCCGGGAAACTGGTTGACCGGCATGACCTGCAGCATCGTCACGCCGAGCGAGGCGATCTCACGCAGCCGCTCGATCGCGGCGCGAAATGTCCCCTCCGGGGTGAACGTGCCGATATGGACCTCGTAGAGGACCGCCTCCTCCCAGGCATGCCCGCTCCAGTCGGGCATATGCCAGTGGTAGGTGGTCGGATCGACGAGCATCGAAGGGCCATCGATGCCGCCAGCCTGGGCACGCGACGCAGGGTCGGCCATCACGGCGCCGTCGGGCATCACGAACCGATACGGTGTGCCCTGCGCGATGCCGTCCGTCGTCAGCGTGAACCAGCCCTCGCCTGCCGGCAGCATCTCGCGATTGCGGCCGGCGATCTGCACCCGAAGGCGCTCCAGGTCCGGCGCCCAGATCCGGAATAGCACTTCGCCATCACCCAGATATTCGGCTCCCCAGGACTTGGGAAAAGTGCGCCGGGACGGCTGGGCAAAACCTTCGTTTCGCGAATCGAACGGTGTAAAATCTCGCGTCAGCGACATGACATCTCCTTGGCTGCAATTGTTCCAAGGAAATACGAGTCTGCGGGGAAAAGTTCCCTTCTTCCTGATAACCTATTGTTTTACACATGTTAAAATAAGGCAAGGCGCCTGAGGTCGATGCGTTTGCCCCGCTTATTCGATACGGCTGGTTGTCTGCGGATCGAAGACCACGGCCTTGTCGAGATTGAAGGCGAACGGGAACTTCTGGCCGAGCTCGACATGCACGTCGGACCGGGTGCGGGCGGTGAAGGTCGCACCGTCCAGCTTGCCGGTGACGAAGGTGTCGGAGCCGGTCGGTTCGATCATCGTCACTTCCGCCTCGATCTGGGCGGTGGCGCGGGCCTGCGGATCCACAAGACCGGCATCGGTAATCGTCTCCGGGCGCAGGCCGAGAATGACGTCCTTGCCATCCGGAAGGCTGGTGGTCACGGAAGGCGGCATGGCGACCCTGACGCCGTCATTTCCGAACAGCGCGATGCTCTGCTGGCCATTGGCGCCGGATACCTTGCCCTTCAGCATGTTCATCGCCGGCGAGCCCATGAAATCGGCGACGAAGAGATTGGCCGGACGGCCATAGATTTCCGCCGGCGTGCCGACCTGCTGAACCATGCCCTCCTTGAGGACGACGATCTTGGTGGCAAGCGTCATCGCCTCGATCTGGTCGTGGGTGACATAGACGATCGTGGCGTGGGTATTCTGGTGCAGCGCCTTGATCTCGGCGCGCACTTCGACGCGCAGCTTGGCGTCGAGGTTGGAGAGCGGCTCGTCGAACAGGAAGACGCGCGGCTGGCGCACCAGTGCCCGACCCATGGCGACGCGCTGCCGCTGGCCACCGGAGAGCTGGCTTGGACGGCGCTTCAGGAGATGCTCGATCTGCAGGGTCTTGGCGACCTGCTTGACCGCCGCCTCGCGCTGCGCCTTCTCGACGCCGCGCATTTCAAGCGCGAACGCGATGTTCTGTTCGACCGTCATGTTCGGATAGAGCGCGTAGGACTGGAAGACCATGGCGATATCGCGCTGCGACGGATGCAGGTCGTTGATCACCTGGCCGTCGATGACGATGTCGCCCGACGACGGCGGCAGGAGGCCGGCGATCGCGTTCAGCAGGGTAGACTTGCCGCAGCCCGACGGGCCGACGAGAACCAGGAAGCCGCCCTTTTCGAGCTCGATATTGATGCCCTTCAGAATCTCGTTATTGCCGATCTTCTTGCGAATATCCTTGATTTCAAGAAAGCTCATGTGCGGTTATCCCTTGACTGCGCCGGCCATCAGGCCGCGCACGAAATAGCGTCCGGCGACGACATAGACGAACAGCGTCGGAAGTGCTGCGAACACCGCAGCCGCCATATCGACATTGTATTCCTTGACGCCGGTGGAGGAGGCAACGAGGTTGTTGAGCGCGACCGTCATCGGCGAGGACGTGCCGGACGAGAAGGAAACGCCGAACAGGAAGTCGTTCCAGATGTTGGTGAACTGGTAGATGATCGTCACGACGATGATCGGCCCGGAACTCGGCAGCAGGATGCGCCAGAAGATCCGGAAGAACCCGGCGCCGTCGATCATCGCGGCCTTTACCAACTCGTCCGGAAAGGCTTCGTAATAGTTGCGGAAGAACAGCGTGGTGAAGCCGAGGCCGTAGATCACGTGGACGATGACGAGGCCGGTGGTGGAGTTCGACAGCCCGAACGTGCCAAGCACCCGCGCCATCGGGATCAGGACCGCCTGGAACGGAATGAAGCAGGCAAACAGCATCATGCCGAAAACCAGCTTGTGGCCCGGGAAGCGCCACTTGGTCAGCACGTAGCCGTTGAGCGCGCCGAGCAGGGTCGAGATCAGAACGGCAGGAACCACCATCTTGATGGAATTCCAGAAATAGCCCTTGATGCCGACGCAGCTGACCCCGATGCAGGCCTCGCCCCAGGCGCGAACCCAGGCGGCGACCGAGGGATCGCGCGGCAGCGCCAGCATGTCGCCGCCGCGGATTTCGTCGAGCGACTTCAGGGACGTCGACAGCATGACATAGAGCGGCAGAAGATAGACGAGTGCCAGGATGACCAGCGCCCCATAGATGAAATAACGGGCGGTACGGGCTCCGCCGGCGCTGACGGTTTCGTTAGCGGCGCTCATTGCTTTCTCTCCCGCAGTTCCGAATAGAGATAGGGCACGATGATCGCGGTAATGCCCATCAGCATCATCACGGCGCTCGCCGATCCGACATTCATCTGGTTACGGGTGAACGTGTAGGAATACATGAAGGTGGATGGCAGCTCGGTCGCATTGCCCGGTCCGCCGCCGGTCAGCGCGATGACCAGGTCGTAGGACTTGATCGCCATATGCGCGAGCACGATGAAGGCGGAGAGAAAGACCGGTCGCAGCAGCGGAATGATGATGCGTCGATAGATGGATACCGTCGAGGCGCCATCGATCTGGGCCGCCTTGATGATCTCGCCGTCTATGCCGCGCAGCCCGGCCAGGAACATCGCCATGACAAAGCCTGATGCCTGCCAGACCCCGGCGATGACGACGGTATAGATCGCCATCTTGGGGTTGACCAGCCAGTCGAACTTGAAGCTCGTCCAGCCGAGATTGTGCATGGTGTTCTCGAGCCCGAGGCCAGGGTTGAGGAACCATTTCCACGCCGTACCAGTGACGACGAAGGATAGCGCCATCGGATAGAGGAAGATCGGCCTGAGCAGGCCTTCGGCGCGGATCCGCTGGTCCATGAGGATCGCGATCCCCAGGCCGAGGATGATGCAGATGCCGATATAGAGAACCCCGAAGATCGCGAGATTCTGCATCGCCACATACCAGTTCGGCTGTGACCAGAGGCGGAAATAGGCGTCGAAACCGCCCCATTTGTAGACCGGCAGGATGCGTGAGGTCGTGAAGGAAAGATAGACCGTCCAGAGGATGAAACCGTAGACGAAGACGAGGATCACCGCGAACGACGGCGCCAGCACGATCTTCGGCAGCGCGTTGCGCAATCCGTCCGCAAACGAGCGGCGCTGTCTCTGCGGCTCAAGCACGGGAACCGGTTCGATTGTCGTCATCATGACCTCCGGCAGACACCAGAACTAAGAGATACCGGCAAGCCGGAATTTGAAAAGTGGCCGGGAGATTATCCCGGCCACTCGGATGTCAGAACTTTCGCGCAAACGCGATCACTTGGCAGCCTTCACCGCTTCCGGCAGGCGCTTCAGCGCTGCTTCGGTGGTGAGCTGGCCGTTCAGGTGCTGGGTGATGACGTCCAGCATGGCTTCCTTGATGGCAGCCGGCTGAGCGTAACCGTGGGCGAGCGAGCCCATCAGCGTGCCCTTGGAAGAGGCTTCCGTGAGATCCGCCATGCCCTTCTTGCCGCAATCGTCGAACTTTTCGTTCGAGACGTCTGTACGGGCAGGAACGGAACCCTTGACCGTGTTGAAGGCGATCTGGAAGGCCGGATCTTCGACAGCGGACGCCATCTTGAGCTGAGCCTTTTCGGCGTCGCCGCCAACGTTGAACATCATGAACTGGTCGGCGTTGAAGAGGACCGAGCCCTGCGTGCCGGGGAAGCGGATGCAGACGAAGTCCGTGCCCGGCTTCTTGTTGGCGCGCAGCCATTCGCCCTTGGACCAGTCGCCCATTTCCTGAGCGCCCGCCTTGCCTTCGATGACGAGGGCGGTCGAGAGGTTCCATTCGCGGCCCGAGAAGTTCGGGTCGAAATAGGTGCGCAGCTTCGACATCGTGTCGAAGACCTTCTTCATCGTGTCGCCGGACAAAGCGGCCGGGTCGAGGTCGAGGACGGCCTTCTTGTAGAAGTCCGGACCACCGGTCGAAAGCACGACGGCTTCCCAGAGCGTGCCGTCCTGCCACGGAACGCCGCCGTGAGCGAGAGCGGTGAGGCCCTGGGCCTTGAAGGCGTCGAGCAGCGTGATGAACTCGGCAATATTGGTCGGAACCTTGCCGCCGGCCTTGTCGAGTGCCGCCTTGTTGATCCACAGCCAGTTGGTGGAGTGGATGTTCACCGGAGCAGCGATCCAGTGGCCGTCATATTTCGAGAAGTTCTGGAGAGCGACCGGGATAACCTTGTCCCAGCCTTCCTTCTTGGCGAGGTCGTCAAGGTTTGCGGCGACGCCCATTTCGGCCCAGTCCTTCAGGTCGAAGCCGAGAAGCTGGACGGCAGTCGGCGGGTCGCCGGCCGTGACGCGGGCGCGCAGCGCGGTCATGGCGGCAGAGCCTGCACCACCGGCAACCGGCATGTCCTTCCAGGCGACGCCCTGCTTCTGGAGGTTTTCCTTGAGCACGTTGAGCGCTGCGGCTTCACCACCCGAAGTCCACCAATGCAGGACTTCGACCTGTTCTGCGGCCTTGGCGGCACCGGCGGTCATGGCGATAAGGGCCGCACCGGCGGCGAGTTTGGCAATCATTCGAATATTCATTGAGAATCTCCCTTTGTATCCGGGCTCCTCTCCGGATATGGCGATTTATAACGATATAATTACAGTCGGTGTCAACCCGCCCGGAGGATTTTTTACGTCAGGAAGCGACCGGCTTAACATGAGGAAAAAACTGGCAAAATTGGTACGCGACGAATTTTTACTCAGGAATCGAGAAAAATTCCTGGCGACTTTCGAAAAATTTGCAACGATATAGATGAGGCTCGCTCCGGTTTCGGGGCGGGAGCGGAGGAGAAGAGGATATGTCGCTGGAAGACCTGGGGGAGAAGGGTCGGCGGGCGAAGTCGGAGCGGGCAGCCGCAAAATCCGGCGTCGGCGCGAAGCCCACCCTTAAGACGATCGCCGAACTGACAGGACTAGCGGTCACGACCGTATCGCACGCGCTTGCCGATGCGCCGCAGATCGCGCTCGAAACACGTCAGCGCGTCCGCAAGGTCGCAGCCGATATCGGCTACCTGCCGGACCGGGCAGCGCAGCGCCTGCGTACTGGCCGCACCAATGTCATCAGCCTGGTCCTCGATCCGCACGAGGAAATCCTCGGTTATGCCACCTCGATGATCAACGGCCTCACCGAAGCCTTGCGGGGCACGGCCTATCATCTGGTCATAACGCCGCATTTTTCCGATACGCCGCAGATCGAACCGGTGCGCCATATCATGCGCAACCGCATGGCCGACGGCATTGTCTTCACCCGCACCGAGCCGGCGGACGAGCGCGTCAAGCTGTTGATGGAGAACAATTTTCCGTTCATCTGTCACGGCCGGACCGAGCTTGCCACCGCTCACCCATACGTCGACTACGACAATTACAGCTTCGCCTATCAGGCCGCGAAAAAGCTGATCGCCACGGGTGCGAGAAAGCTCTCGATCATCCTACCGCCGGAGCGCTTCACCTTCGCCCATCACCTCAAACACGGCTTCATGACGGCGGTGCGCGAGGAAGGTGTCGGCTTCGAGATCGCCAAGGGTGTTACCCTCGACAGCAAGTCGGACGACATCCGCGACTATCTGTTCCGCCGCATGGGCGAACCGGATCGTCCCGACGGCTATATCTGCGGCGGCGAGGTGTCGGCGCTCGCCGTCATGGCATCCGCCTACGACCACAGGCTGGAACTGGGGAAGGATATCAGGCTGGTGGCCAAGCAGACGTCGGGCCTGTTCGACCAGATTCGCCCCCGCGTCGAGACGATCTACGAAGACCTGGCTGAAGCCGGTTTGCTGATGGGAAAACTGCTCCTGAAGCGGATCGCCGGCCCTGCCCCTATCCAGGAATTGCAGGCGCTCCAGACGGTTTGACCGCCCGGAGCGCCGTTCGCGGCTTCTCAGTCCTCTTCGACGAAGACCTGTTCGCGCTTCTTCTTGACACTAGGCAAGAAGACGACGACGAGCACGAGGGCCGCGAGGAAGAGAAGGGCCGCGCTGATGGGACGTTGGACGAATGTCATCGGATCGCCGCGCGATAGGATCATCGCCCGCCTGAGATTCTCTTCCAGCAGCGGGCCGAGCACGAAGCCGAGCAGCAGTGGCGCGGGTTCGCAGCGCAGCTTCAACAGCGCGTAGCCGATGAGGCCGAAGAAGGCGACGGCATAGAGGTCGTAGACGTTCGAGTTGACGCTGTAGACCCCGATCGAGCAGAAGGCCATGATGATCGGGAACAGCACGTAGTAGGGGATGGTGAGCAGCTTCACCCACAGCCCGATGAGCGGCAGGTTGAGGATGACGAGCATCAGGTTGCCGATCCACATCGAGGCGATGATGCCCCAGAACAGTGCCGGCTGCTCGGTTGCCACGTTCGGGCCTGGAACGATGCCCTGGATGATCATCGCGCCGATCATCAGCGCCATGACCGGGTTGGCCGGGATGCCGAGTGTGAGCAGCGGGATGAACGAGGTCTGCGCACCGGCATTGTTGGCCGATTCCGGACCGGCAACGCCGGCGACCGCCCCGTGGCCGAATTCTTCCGGATGTTTCGAAACCTTCTTTTCGACCGTGTAGGACGCAAACGCCGCAAGGATGGCGCCGCCGCCCGGCAGGATGCCGAGGATCGAGCCGATGGCCGTGCCGCGCAGGACCGGCCCGACCATTGCCTTGAAATCCTCCCGCGACGGCATCAGCTCACTGACCTTCGCCATCAGCACGGAGCGGGTTTTTTCGTTCTCAAGATTGCGCAGGATTTCCGCGATGCCGAAGACGCCGACCGCGACTGCCACGAAGTTCAGCCCGTCCGCATATTCGCGGATCCCGAGCGTGAAGCGCGGCGTGCCGGTGTAGATGTCGGTTCCGACAAGACCGAGCAGCAGGCCGAGCGCCACCATCGCGAGCGCCTTGACGATCGAGCCGTGAGCGAGCGCGATCGAGGAGACGAGGCCCACCACCATCAGCGAGAAATATTCGGCCGCGCCGAACTGCAGCGCGATCTGGGTGAGCGGCGGCGCAAAGATCGCGACGAGGAAGGTCGATACGGTGCCGGCAAAGAACGAGCCGATTGCGGCGATCGCCAGAGCCGCTCCCGCCCGGCCCTTGCGCGCCATCTGGTAGCCGTCGATGGCGGTGACGGCAGACGAGGACTCGCCCGGCATGTTGATCAGGATCGCCGTGGTCGAACCGCCGTATTGCGCACCGTAATAGATGCCGGCGAGCATGATCAGCGACGAGACCGGTTCGAGCTGGAAGGTGATCGGCAGAAGCATGGCGATCGTCGCCGTGGCCCCGATGCCGGGCAGCACCCCGATCAGCGTGCCGAGCAGCACCCCGATCAGGCAGAAGAACAGGTTCTCGAGCGACGTCGCCGTCGCAAAACCAAGCGCGAGATTATTGAAAAGATCCATCACTCAAACCTCAATAACCGAGCCAGGGCCCGAAACGGCGGAACGGAAGGCCGAGGCCATAGCTGAAGACGGCAACGGAGAAGACCGTCAGAGCCGCCGACAGGACGAGCGCGGTAAGCGGTTTCATGCGGCCCGAGGCGAAGGAGGCGATCAGTGCGGTGACGAAGATCGATGGCACGAAGCCCAGCCCGCGAACGGTAAGGCCGAAAAAGATCGGCGCCGGCAGGATGAAGATCATCCCGCGCAATGCGAGCGCTCCGATCGGCCCGCCGTCCACCCGCATCGACTGGATGAGGATGATCGCGCCGAACAGGATGAGCGCGCAGGCGAGGATGAACGGAAAATAGCCAGGCCCCATGCGCAATGCCGTACCGAGTTCCAGTTCGAACGACTGGTAGGCGAAGAACAGGCCTGTCGCGATCAGCAGCAGCCCGCAGATCAGATTGGCAGTGTCGAATTTCAGCGAATTCATGGTGTCTCCGTGAAGGGTGGAGATGCTTGGGCGGCAACTCCCTCTCCCCCTTGCGGGGGAGATGTCACCGGAGGTGACAGAGGGGGTGGCGCGACTAAATTCAACGGGGAGGGTGGTGAAACACCCCCTCTGCCCTGCCGGGCATCTCCCCCGCAAGGGGGGAGACCCGCAAGGCGCACGACCTTAGTCCGCGTACTGCCCGGCGGCCTGGATGACCGGCTTCCAGCGGGCGATTTCGCCTTCGAGCTTGGCCTTCAGGGCTGCCGGAGTGGCGTCGTTGTCCGGCGACGGCTCAGTGCCGAGTTCAGCGAAGCGGGCGGCAACGTTCGGGTTCTTCAAGGCAGACTTGAGGGCCTTGTTGAGCTTGTCGAGAGCGTCCTTCGGCGTGCCTTTCGGCGCATAGAGACCATGCCAGATGCCGACCTGCATGTCCGGCAGACCGGCTTCCTTGACGGTCGGGACGTCCTTCAGGACGTTAAGCCGGGCCGGTGACGTGACCGCGTAGGCCTTTACCGTGCCGCCCTGGATCTGCTTGGTGGTGTTGGTGGTCTGGTCGCACATGATGTCGACCTGGCCGCCGAGAAGATCGGTCATCGCGGGGCCGGTGCCCTTGTAGGGAACGGTGACGAGCGACGTCTTGATCGAGCTCATGAACAGCATGCCGCACAGGTGCGACGCGGCGCCGATGCCGGCGTTTGCAACCGTCACCTTGTCGCTGTTGGCCTTGGCGTATTCGATGAGTCCCTTGAGGTCGGTCGCCGGCATGTCTTTGCGGGCGAGAAGCGTCATCGGAACGTCGGTGACAAGACCGACATATTCGAAAGCGTTCAGGGTGTCATAGGGCAGCTTGCGATAGAGCGAAGCGCTGGTCGCCATGCCGATGTGGTGCAGGAGGACGGTGTAGCCGTCCGCTTCGGCATTCGCGACGCGGGCAGCGCCGAGCGTACCGCCGGCGCCGCCGACGTTTTCAACGACGATCTGCTTGCCGAGATCTTTTGACATGGATTCGGCGACGAGGCGGGCGACGGTGTCGGTCGGGCCGCCGGCCGCGAACGGCACGATCATGGTGATCTGGCGCTCAGGATACCCCTGCGCATTCGCCGACGCGGAAAAAAGGGAAAGCGCCGCAAGAGCGGTCGCGCCGATAACGGCGTTCAGAATTTTCATCGGGGCTCCTCCAGGATGAAATGTGGCACAGCTGGCGCGCAAATTTCCTCCGGCGCCAACCTGGGAGCCATTAGCGGCAAGACGCGCCGCACCCGCAATTGTTGCGGAGGCCTTAAAACAGCATTTCCGTAAATACCGCGGCGCAACATGGGTGGATTCGGGAACAATCGGCAAAAAGCATGGGTGGAAATCCACACATGCCGCCCTTGTCAACCGTCCCTGTCGTCCTGCAGCAGGTGTTCCGGACCGAGCAGCTTCTTGTCGAGGCCGTATTTCTGCATCTTTTCGTACAGTGTCTTACGGGAGATGCCGAGGGATTCGTAGACCGGTCTCAGCGCGCCGCCATGCGCTGCGATCTCGCCGGCGATCAGGTTGCGTTCGAAGGCTGCAACCTTGTCTGCAAGCCGCCCTGCCCCATCCTTGGCGCCGCCGGTTTCGCCCGGCTTCGGATCGAGACCGAGCACCAGCCGATCGGCGGCGTTGCGCAGTTCCCGGACATTGCCCGGCCAGTCTCGCTGGGCAATCGCCGAAATCACGTCGGCCGGCACTTCCATGTCATCGCGGCCATAACGCGCCGCCGCTTCGCGCACCAGCTGGAGAAAGAGAAGCGGAATATCCGATCGCCTCTGCGCCAACGACGGCACATGGATGGTGGCAACGTTGAGCCGGTAAAGGAGGTCGGCGCGGAACCGGCCCGCCGCCACTTCCGCTTCGAGATCCACCTTGCTGGTGGCGATGAAGCGCACGTCGAGCGGCACTGTCTCGTTGGAGCCGAGCCGGGTGATGACCCGCTCCTGTAGCACGCGCAGGAACTTCGCCTGCAGATCGACCGGCATGGAGCCGATCTCGTCAAGCAGGATCGTGCCGCCGCGGCCGTGTTCGAACTTGCCGTAGCGGGGCCTGAGCGCGCCTGGAAAGGCACCGGCCTCGTGGCCGAAAAGCTCGCTCTCGATCAGGTTGTCGGGAAGGGCTGCGCAATTGATGGCGATGAAGGGCCGGTTGGCGCGTGAACTGATATCATGGAGGCCCCGCGCCACCACTTCCTTGCCGGCGCCGGTTTCGCCGATGATCAGCGTATCGGCATCCGTGGCACCGATGGCCCGGATCCGGTAGCGCAGATCGACCATGACCTGGGTACGGCCGGGAAGCCGGGCTTCGACATCGTCGCGCTTGCCGGCAACGGCCCTTAGGCGGCGATTTTCCAGCACCAGGCTGCGCCGGTCGAGCGCACGCCGGATGATGCCGGCGAGATGCTGCGGCGTGAACGGCTTTTCCAGAAAATCGTAGGCGCCTTCCCGCATGGCCTTGACCGCAAGCTGCACGTCGCCATGACCGGTGACCAGGATGACCGGGATTTCCGCGTCGAGCTCGCGGATCTTCTGGAGCAGCGTCATGCCGTCGGTCCCCGGCATGCGGATATCGCTGACGACGACGCCGTCGAAACCGAAACCGGTCAGTTCCAGCACATGATCGGCATTGGAAAATGTCAGGACCGCCAGGCCGAACAGCTCCAGCGCCTGGGCCGTCGAGCGGCGCAGTTCCTCCTCGTCGTCGACCAGCAGAACCCGTTGCTCGCTCACTCGGCTGCCTCCAGAAGGTTGCCGTCGGCAACTTCGAGTTCGATCAGGAAGACCGCGCCGCCTTCCGGATGATCGGCAACGCTCAGGCTGCCGCCGAAATCCTTGATGATATTGTAGGAGATCGACAGCCCCAGCCCCAGGCCCCTGCCGACGCCCTTGGTCGTGAAAAACGGATCGAATATGCGTTCGTGGATAGCAGCGGCGACGCCCGGCCCGCGATCGCGCACCGAAACCATGACCTTGTTGCCCGCCTGCTCGGCGGAAACCGTGATCCGCCGGTCGTCAAGGCCTTCGACGGCATCGGCGGCATTGGTGATAATGTTGACCAGCACCTGTTGAAGCCGCACAGCGCCTGCCTTCACCGCGGGAATAGCGGGATCGATCTCGATGTCCAGCTCCGCATCCGCCGCCTTCAGGCGTGCTGCGACGATCTCCAGCGTGTCGCGCATCACATCGTCGAGCACGACCGACCCGAGCTTTTCGTTCGGCTTGCGGGCGAAATTGCGCAGATGCCTGCTGATCGAGGCCATGCGGTCGATGAGCGCCGAAATGCGCCGGACATTGTCCCGCGCATCGTCGGTGCGTCCGAGATCGATCAGCACGCCGGCCGTTTCCGCATAGGTCTTGGCGGCAGCGAGAGGCTGGTTGAGTTCGTGCGACAGGGCCGCCGACATCTGGCCAAGGCCCGCGAGCTTGCCCGCCTGGATGAGGTCCGCCTGGGTCTGGCGCAGCCGCTGTTCGGTGAGCCGCCGCTCGGCGATCTCCTCCTCGATGCGGCTGTTGACGCGGGCGAGATCGGCGGTGCGCTCGGCGACGCGGTGCTCGAGTTCGTTGCGCGCCTCGGCCTGCAGCATCAGGCGTTCGTTGAGCCGCGCACGGCGCTGCAGGACGATGGCGAGCCCGAGGCCGGCAAGGCAGAGCGTCAAAAGTGCTGCAACCGTCGCCGTCTTCGCCTGGGTATGCACCGAACCGGTATCCATCAGCACGTTGACGGTCCAACCCGCGTCCGGCATCGGTTGCGAGACGACGAGATATTCCTTCTCGACCCCGCCATCCCGGATGGTCATGACATCGCGCCCTGCGAGGCTGCCGCGCCTGACCGGCAATTCGCGGAGCCTGGCATCCGCATACCGCCGCGACGCTTCGGTACGGGCGATCCGGTCGGGCGTCAGCGGCAGGATGCTCGCGTAGAGCCACTCCGGGCTGCCGGTCATGAAGATGATGCCTTCGGGATCCGACACGAAAATCCGGTCGTCGCCGCCGCCCCAGGAGGCTTCGAGGATGTCGATATCCACCTTGAAGACGATCACGCCGCGGATGACGCCGCCGATCTCGATCGGGGAGCCGAAATAGTAGCCGCGCTTCAAAGACGTCGTGCCCAGCGCGTAGAAGCGCGACTGCCGGCCCTCGGCCGCATCCTGGAAATAGGGCCGATAGGTGAAGTTCTCGCCGACAAAGCTGACCGGGCTGTCATAATTGCTGGCAGCGATGGTCTCGCCATCCATGGTCATCACATAAATGTCGGAGGATTTCAGAAGCCCGTTGATTTCCTTGAGATAGGCGTTCGTTGTCGCCCGCAGCGTCTCGTTCTTCGGATCGAGGATCACTGCCTCGATATTCTGCTGATCGGCGATCAGGGCGGGCAGCGCCTCGTAACGCTTCAGATGGCCGTCGAGCGCCGATACCGCCAGGCGCAGCGTCGTGCCTGCCTGGACCTCGGCCTCATCGATATAGCCGCGCGCGAGGATATCGCTGCCCTTGAAGACCAGCGCAAAACCGACCGCCGCAAGCAGGACCAAAGGCAGAAGAATGCGATATCTCAACAGGTCCGGGTTCCTCCGCTCGTTTCCCGCCCGGCTGACGGGAAAACGGTATTCTAACCGCTGCACTGCTGATTTCCATAGAATCCTTCCGGCCTTGGGCAGGCATCTGCGACGATGGTCGCTGCGGGTGTTTGGAGGGGCCGGCGGGCGTGATCGGATGGTGCAAGCATTCGTCGTGTTCTCGTAATAATTTCCACCTACCGCTTGACTTCGCGACTGATCGTGCTTCGATCACAGGCGCAAATGGGGAAAGCCGCAAGGGCGGCGCAAGGGGTTTTTTAATGGTCTATATACTCGCACTTTTGATCGGTGTCGTCGCCGGCCTGCGCGCCATGACCGCACCTGCAGCTATTGCCTGGGCTGCCTATCTCGGCTGGCTCAATCTCTCCGGTTCCTGGCTCTCCTTCATGGGCACGATCTGGGCCGTCGGCATATTCACCATCCTTGCCGTCGTCGAACTGGTCACCGACCAGCTCCCCTCGACGCCGAGCCGCAAGGTGCCGCAGCAGTTCGGCGCCCGCCTGATCATGGGCGCGCTCACGGGTGCCGCAATCGGTACGCCTTATGGCGGCTGGATCGTCGGTCTGATCGCCGGCATCATCGGCGCCGCAATCGGCACCTATGGTGGCGCCGCCGTCCGCGGCAAGCTGGCCGCCAGCTTCGGCAAGGACCCGCCGGCCGCCTTCATCGAGGATGCAGTCGCCATCGTCGCGGCCTATCTCATCATCGCGTCCCTGCCTGCAGCGGCTGCGGTATGAAAACCTTCGACGCCATCATCATAGGGGCCGGCCAGGCCGGCCCCTCGCTCGCCGGGCGATTCAACGACGCCGGCAAGACCGTTGCGATCGTCGAGCGCAAACATGTCGGCGGCACATGCGTCAATACCGGCTGCAAGCCAACCAAGACGCTCGTCGCCAGCGCCTATGCCGCCCATGTCGCCCGCCGCGGCAGCGATTACGGCGTGGTTCTCGACAGCCCGGTGAAGATCGACATGCCGGCCGTCATGCGGCGTTCGCACAAGGTGACGCTCGACTCGCGCCAGGGCAACGAAAGCTGGCTCGAGGGCATGCCGAACTGCACGCTGATCCGCGGCCATGCCCGGTTCGAGGATAAAAATACGATCCGCGTCGGCGACGAGCTTCTGACCGCGCCGCAGATCTTCCTGAACGTCGGCGGCCGTGCGGCGATCCCGGACTTCCCGGGTGTTGGCGACGTGCCCTACATGACCAACAGCGATATCGTGATGCTCGACCGGGTGCCCAAACATCTGGTCATCGTCGGCGGCAGCTATATCGGGCTGGAATTCGCGCAGATCTATCGCCGCTTCGGCGCAGAAGTCACCGTCGTCGAAAAAGGCCCGCGCCTTGTCGGCCGCGAGGACGAAGAGATCTCGCAGGCGATCCGCGAAATCCTAGAAGCCGAAGGCATCCATATCCGCACCGGCGCCGAGTGCATCCGGTTCCGCAAGCATGAAGACGGCGTCGCCGTCGGCGTCGACTGCACCGACGGCGCGCCGGAAGTGATCGGCTCCGACGTGCTGCTCGCCGTCGGCCGCCGTCCGAACACCGACGATCTCGGCCTCGACAAGGCCGGCGTCGAGTTGGATACCCGTGGCTATATCAAGGTCGGCGACGACCTCTCGACCAATGTCGCCGGCATCTGGGCGATGGGCGACTGCAACGGTCGCGGTGCCTTTACTCACACCGCTTATAACGACTTCGAGATCATCGCTGCGAACCTCTTCGACGGCGAGAACCGCAAGGTCTCCGATAGGCTGGTCGGTTACGCGCTTTATATCGACCCGCCGCTCGGCCGCGTCGGCATGAGCGAGGCGGAGGCCCGCAAGTCCGGCCGCAAGGTCCTGGTCGGCCGTCAGTCGATGGCAAGGGTTGGCCGCGCAGTCGAAAAGGGTGAAACGCAGGGCCTGATGAAGTTCATAGCCGATGCGAACACCCACGAGATCCTGGGTGCCGCTATCCTCGGCACCGGCGGGGACGAGTCGATCCACGGCGTGCTCGACCTGATGAATGCCCGCGCCACCTACGATACGCTACGCTGGGCGGTGCCGATCCATCCGACGGTCTCGGAATTCTGGCCGACGGTGGTGCTTGGCATGAAGCCGATCTGAAACCCTATTTGAGACACGACTAAAATTTTATCGATCGCCTGAAGCGGCCGGCAAGCATTTCCGTCTATGACCGGGGGCATCAGTGTCCCTGTTCATGATGGAAACAGATGTGCGGTTTTGCGGGCTTCGTCGGTGAGGCATACGGCTCCGGAAATCCGGAGGCCCTGCTGTCTTCCATGGCACAGGCGATCGCCCATCGCGGACCGGACGGACAAGGCATTTTCGCCGCTCCCGGCCTGGGCCTGGCGCATGTGCGGCTGTCGATCGTCGGGCTTTCCGACGGCCAGCAGCCGATGACGGATGCCGAGAGCCGCTTCACCATCGTCTTCAACGGTGAGATCTTCAACTATGTCGAACTGCGCGACGAACTGAAGGCACGCGGCCTCGCATTCCGAACCGGCAGCGACACGGAAGTCCTGCTGCAGCTCTACGCGACCTATGGCGAGGCGTGCCTGTCGCGCCTCAACGGCGACTATGCCTTCGCGATCTGGGATCACCGCGAGCGCCGGCTGATGCTTGCCCGCGACCGGATGGGTGTGCGGCCGCTGTTTTATACCGAGCACAAGGGCTCGCTCTATTTCGCCTCGGAGATCAAGGCGCTGCTGGAAGTGCCGGGCATCGAGGCCGAACTCGATCCGCTGGCGCTCGACCAGATTTTCACCCTCTGGGCGCCGATCCCGCCGCGCACCGCGTTCAAGGGCATTTTCGAGCTCGAACCCGGCCACCTGATGATCGCCAGGAACGGCCGAACCGAAACCCGGCCCTATTGGGTGCTCGATTTTCCGGATGCGGGCGATCATGCCGAGGTCGACCAGTCCGCCAGGGAAGAGGAATTGCTGGCGCTGCTGACCGACGCGACGCGGCTGCGCATGCGCGCCGACGTGCCGGTCGGCGCCTATCTCTCCGGCGGGCTCGACTCCTCGCTGATCACCGCACTCGCCGCACCGATGGCTCCGAACGGCCTCAACACCTTCTCGGTCACCTTCGACGATGCCGAACACGATGAAAGCGCCTTCCAGCGACAGGTCGCAGAAGCGCTCGGCACCCGCCACCGCGCCGTCGCCAGCGGTTCGGCCGATATCGCCGCAAGTTTCCCGGATGTGATCCGCTTCACCGAACGGCCGGTTTTGCGCACCGCTCCTGCGCCGCTCTACCGCCTCTCGGGCCTTGTCCGCGACGCCGGAATGAAGGTCGTGCTGACCGGCGAAGGTGCCGACGAGGTATTCGCCGGCTACGACATTTTTCGCGAGGCCCGCGTGCGCCGCTTCTGCGCCCGCCAGCCCGGATCAAAGATGCGGCCGCATCTTTTCCGCAAGCTCTATCCCTATCTGCCGGGTCTGAAACAGCAGTCGGCGGAGTATCTTGCCGCTTTCTTCAGCGCCGGCAACGATGTGGCGAACGACCCGCTCTTCTCCCACCGCCCGCGCTTCCGCTCGACGGCGGCCGCCAAGATCTTCTATTCCGACGATCTCCGCGCCACGCTCGGCAGTTACGATGCCGCCGAAGAACTCGCCTCCCGCCTGCCGGCAAACTTCGGCCGCTGGCACCCGCTGCACCAGGCGCAATATCTCGAAAGCCGGTTCCTGCTGCCCGGTTACATCCTGTCGAGCCAAGGCGACCGCATGGCGATGGCGCATGGTATCGAAGGCCGTTTCCCCTTCCTCGACCACCGGCTGGTCGAATTCGCCAGCCGCCTGGCTCCCGGCATGAAACTCAAGGGCCTGGACGAAAAACACATCCTGCGACGTGTCGCCAAGGACCTGCTGCCGGATGTCATCAGCAAGCGCCCGAAGCAGCCCTATCGGGCGCCGGACAGCCGTTCCTTCGCCGGCAATAACGAACAGGCCTATGTCGGCGACATGCTGGGCGAACAGGCCATCGCCTCCTCCGGTCTCTTCAATCCGAAGGCCGTCGCCAAACTCCATCAGAAATGCCGTTTGGCCCCGGTCTCCGGGTTCCGCGACAACGCCGCTTTCGTTGGCATATTGTCCACCCAGCTCTGGCTGAAGGGTTTTGCCCGATCTGCCGTAGATGAGACGCATGCCATTCGCAAAGCCTCTTATTAGCCATTGAAAATCTTCAATTAACCTAAAATTCACGACAATTCGTCATGATCGCCAGAGTGTGTCCAATTGTAGGTTCTTTCGCTGTGGCGGAAGGGCGGAGGTAGTCCATGTACGAGCCGAAGGAGCCACATACTCGGCGGTCGGCATCGGCCCGGGCGTTGCGTCATCGCAGCGAATACCAGAACTCCCTCCTGGACCATCCAATCGTCGAAGAAGAACCGGAAGAACGCCCCTCGTCACGCAACCGGCCTCGTCCTTCTTCCGTACCTGACTATCGAACCCGTTCGGACTATCATCGTGACGCGCCCGCCAACGAACGGGAAGATGACGACCGGATGCGATACGAGGACATTCCGTTTGAAAAACGGATCGAGGCACAGCTTCACAGCCTGACGGATATCCATTTCACGGATATCATCCGCTGGCTGCGCAAGGGCTTTCTGCGGATCATCGCCGCCGCGATCCTCGGCGCCGTGCTCGCGCTGCTTTACGCCGCCATTGCCTCGCCGCGCTATACCGTCAATACCGAGATCATCATCGATCCCTCCAATCTGAACGTCGTTTCAGACGACGTCTTCTCCGCCAACCCGCAGCGGGACTCCCAGCTTCTGGAAGTCGAGAGCAAGTTGCGGGTGCTGACGTCGCGCAACGTGCTGACCAAGGTCATCAACGATCTCAACCTGACCCAGGACCCGGAATTCAACCGTCCGGGACGGCTTGACGCCCTGCGTAGCCTGATCTCGACGCCGTCCGCACCCGAGAACAGGCAGTTGAGCGTGCTGCGGCAGCTCGAAAAACAGATTACCGCGACCCGCGACGACGGCTCGTTCGTCGTCGTCCTGTCCGTCTGGACGGGAGACGCCGAGAAGTCGATCAAGCTGTCGAACGCCGTCGTCTCCGCCTTCGAAGGCGAATTGTTCAAATCCTCGTCGGATAGCGCCGGCCAGCTCGCGATCGGCCTCAACAGCCGGCTCGACGAACTGCGCCGTTCGGTGACGGAAGCAGAGGAAAAGGTCGAACAGTTCAAGCGTCAGAACGGTCTGCAATCGACCGCCGGCGAGCTCACCAGTACCCGCATTTCCGGCGCGCTCGACACCCAGGTCCTCGACGCCCAGCAGCGACTGATCCAGGCAGACACCCGCTACAAGCAGCTGCAGTCGGCCTATGCCGACAGGCGGGTTGCGAATTCGGCGGTGTTCGATTCTGCCAGCATGGTGACCCTGCGCGCCAGCTACAGCGCGCTGCAGCAGCAAATCAGTTCGATGACGCTGGTCTACGGCAACCGGCACCCGCGCCTCGTCGCTCTGCAGTCGGAGCTCGCTTCCGTCGACCGCGCGATCTCCGAGGAAGCCGCCCGCCTTCTCCAGTCCGCCAAGACCGACGTCGATCAGGCAAACAGCGCCCTTCAGGAACTGCGCCGCAAGTCGGACGCCTCCCGCTCGACCGTGTTTACCGAAAACGATGCGCAGGTGCGTCTTCGCGAACTGGAGCGGGATGCCCGCTCCAAGGCAGCGGTTTACGAAACCTACCTGTCGCGGACGCACCAGATCAGCGAGCGCCAGCAGATCGACACCAGCAATGTCCGGGTCATCTCGCCGCCGATGCCGCCGCAGTCGAAGAGCTGGCCGCCAAGCTCGGTGTTGCTGATGATCGGCGGAGCTTTCGCCGGCGCCATTTTCGGCGTGCTGATGGCACTCACGCTCGGCCTGTTCGGCCATATGCGCGAAGCCGGCCGCGAGTTCGCCTGAACTCGTCTACTTCTTCGGAACCAGCGCCTCGTGCAGTTCCGGCAGCCATGACTTGGTGGTTGGGTCCCAGGGGCCGAATTCGTGCGACGCGAAATCCCAATAGGCCCAGCTCATGCCGCGTCTCTCGATCTCCTCCCGCATGATCCGCGTGTAGGTCACCCGGTCGGGATAATAGGCGAGAGAATTGGAGCCGAATTCCCCGACGAAGATCGGCCGGTCGTTCTTTTTCCCCCATTCGACCGCCATGTCGAGCGGCGTCCTGATCTCCTCGATCTGCACGTTCTCGCAGCAGGATGTTCCGAGCCAGGGCCGGGATCCTTCGATCCAGGAGGCGCCCTGCATCGTGAATTTGAACGGCGCATAATTGTGTATGGTGACGATCAGGCGGCGGTCGTCGGCGGGGATTGCCAGCTTCTTGAGCCCCCAGGCCGTGCTCCATTCCGCCGGATCGACAATCAGGAAGCGGTGAGGATTCGTCTTGCGGATCACCGCAAGCGCCTTGCCCAGCAGCTCGTTCCAGACCTCCTCCGTCTTGCCGTGCGGTTCGTTGTAGATCTCGAATAGCACCTTGTCGTTGGGCAGGCTCTGATATCGCCGTGCAAGCTGCTCCCAGATTGCCAGGAAACGCTCGCGGCTCTTCTCCACGCCGATCGCGACCTCCTCCGCCTCCAGCGCGTCGCCATCCATCTCGTGATAGTGATGGAAGTCGATGATGATGTTGAGACCTCGCGACAGCGCGTTGTTGATCGCAAAATCGACGCGCCTCATGAAAGCCTCGTCGAGCTTGTAGGGCTCCGAGATGGCCGCATGGCTGCTGAAACGGACCGGCAGCCGGATGGTCTGGAACCCGCCTTGCCTGACTGCCGTAAACAGCTCCGTGGAAAGCCGCCCTCCCCAGGCACCTTCGCTCGGCGCCTCCAGCGTTCCCCCGAAATTCACCCCTCGCCCCAGCGCCTTGCTCTGCGCAGCCGCAGTCAATCCGGCAAGTTCAGGCGCGCGGGCCTCCGAAAACGGCTTCAGCACGAAGTTCTGCGCCTGCGCACCGGCAATCCCGAGTGCCATCAGCACCAGAGATCCGGCAAGCCGACAAAATAGTCCCAGCATTCGAAATCTCCACGGGCGCCTGCAAGCCTCCCAAGGAGTGCAGGATGAGCGCAAGTTCTGGTTCGACACCGTCAAGGTCAAGCAAACCGGCTAAATTTATGCAGTTATGATGAACGGCCGGAAATCTCTCGCGGCCGCGCTATCGCGATAACGGCCCTCGCAGCCAAGCTTTGGGCCCTCGACGAAGTTCGCGGCGGTGGCCGCCGGATATGGATGCTGGCGAGATTTGGCGGTTTCTGTTACGATTCGCGCGCGAAGAGAACGCGGCGGCAGGTGGATGGCGAGAGACACGGGCGAAGTTGCGTCTTCTGGAAATTTCGGCGCAAAGCTGCTGTTCTGCTGTGTCGGGTGCTTCTACTGGATCACCCTGACGCCTTTCGTCGACACCAGCCTCAATCCTGCCCTGGCGAAGCCTGCTCTCTGGAGCCAGCTGCTTGCCTATATGCTGTTCCTGATCGTGCTTGTCTATGCGATGACGCCGCGGGTGCGGAGCGTTATTTTCCAGCCCCGCCTGCTGCTTGCGATCGTATTCGGGTGGCTGTTTCTGACGGCGGCGCTTTCCGTCGATCCCCTCGGTGCCGTCAGGCGCGTCCTGATTGCCCTGACCGTCTGCATCAGCGCCAGCGCATTTCTGATGCTGCCGAAGGGCGAGAGCCAGTTTGCAAGGCTTGCCGGCGGCGGCGTGATGCTGATCGTCGGCCTTTGCTATTTCGGTGTGCTCTTTGTCCCGAGACTTGCCGTCCATCAGCTGACCGATTTTCTCGAACCGCAGCATGCGGGGCTCTGGAAGGGAATTTACGTCCAGAAGAACGAGACGGGCGTCGTCATGGCGCTCTCCTGCTTTGTCGGCATCTACCTGATGTCGGCATGGTCCCGGATCATCGGACTGCTGGTCATTGCCGCGAGCTGCCTGTTCCTGCTGAAAACCGGCGCCAAGACATCGACCGCCATGCTGCCCGGCATCTTCCTCCTCAGCATTTTCTTCGAGCGCTGGCGCTGGATCCGCGTTCCCGTCGTCTTCGGCGGGGTCGGCCTGCTCAACCTGGCGACCGTCGGCGTGTCGACGATTGAGCCGCTGAGGGAGATTGTCGCGGCAACCGGGATCGATACCACCTATACGGCCCGCGCCGACATCTGGCGTCTGGCACTCGATGCTATTGCACGCAGTCCGATCACCGGTTATGGCTTCGGCTCTTTCTGGGGTGCGGAGAGCCTCGTCAACAGCGACATGCGCACCTTGAACTGGGCCGTGCGCGCGGTGGATGCCCACAATGCCTATGTCGATGCAGCCATGAACGCCGGCATACCGGGATTGATATTGATGGTGATATGGGTCTTGGCTACTCCCCTTAGAAATCTGGCGGCAATCGACGCCGCGAAAAACTTCACGCCGCTCACGCGGCTATTCTTGAGGATCTGGCTTTTCTCGATCTTCCTCGCCTGCCTCGAAAGCATCTTCCTCGCGCGCTCGGGGCCGATCTGGTTCACGATGATGGTCGCCATGTTCGGCCTTGGTTACCAGGCCCGCTACCGCATCATAGCCTCGAGGAAGGCGGAGCCTGCCTATGGACCAGCGTACGCCTGAAATGTCCGAGCAAGCACCCGTAAAACAACGACGAACCTCCGTCTTCGGCATCGAGTTCTCCACCTGGGACGCCGGCAGGATCGTCGATGCCATCGTCACCGAACCGGTTCCTCCGGGAGAAGGCCTGCGGCTGCTGGTGACCGCCAATCTCGATCACATCGTGCAACTGAACAGGAATCCCGCCTTCAAGGCCGCCTATGACAAGGCGTGGCTAACCACGGTCGACGGAGCCCCCGTCCTCCTCTATGCGCGGCTGCGCGGGCTTGCCGTTCCCGGCCGCATCACCGGCGCCGACCTGTTTCCGGAGATCGTCGAGCGCCTCAAGCCGGGCACACACCGGCCTTTGCTCCTATGCTCGAGCGAAACCACAGCGGCGATCCTCGATGAAAAACTGCGCGCACTCGGCTTTTCCGAGCACATCATCGTCACGGCGCCGCCGGCTTTCGAGCGCAACGAGGAATTTGGCCGGGAACTGGTGTCGAGGCTTCGGGAAAACCGTGTGACCCATGTCTTCTTCGGCATCGGCGCCCCGAAGTCCGAGATCTGGATGGACAAGCACCGCGCCGACCTCCCCGATTGTTACGGCTTCGGTTTCGGGGCCGGGCTGGACTTCTATGCCGGCGTCAAATCGCGCGCTCCGGTCTTCCTGCGGAAAGCCGGGCTGGAGTTCCTCTGGCGCGTGGCGACCGAACCACGCCGCCTGGCACGGCGATATTTCGTCACGTCCTGGGCATTCTGCTGGGCCGTCTACAAGGATCTGAAGTCCGACCGCCCGGACACGGACAAGACCCGTTAGGCGACGCCGATCCGCTTCAGCGTATCGATCACCGTCTCCACCTTGATGCCGCGCCGGCGCACCTTGTCGACCACTTGCGAGAAGAAGGCCGGCGAACAGCCGATATTCGTCGGGTCCTCGCGCACGTCGTGGGTATAGAAGATCAGCCAGCCGCAGCGCCGCTCGACATCGTCCAGCATCCTGTCGATCGATGCTGAATCGTTGCTGCAATCATAGAGTTCCTGCGCCTTCAGATGGGCAAGGTCGATGAGGCCGGAATTGGTGCCGACCTTGATGCCGCGCAGGCCCGGATAGTGGTGCATCAGCGCGAGCTTGGACGGAACCGAGATCATCCCGAAAGGATAGGCGAAGGAAACCGGCTTTGCGGAGCCGACGATCCGGGCGATTTCCTCGTCGTTTCGCCTGACATCCGCCATGAGGTCGCGACGGGGCGTTTTCTGGACGTTGATATGGCCATGCGTGTGGCCGCCGATCTCGTGCCCCTTTTCCGAAAGGGCGGCAACCATCTCCTCATCGACGATCAACTGGCCGTTTTCGACGCGCTGCATCAGACCGCTCGCGAGATAGAAAGTGCCGAGCATACCGGCGTCCTCAAGAGCGGGCGCCGCATTTTCGAAAACCGAAACAGGAAAATCGTCGAAGGTGAAAGCAACGACGGGCGCGTCCAGCTTCAACAGATGTGGGCGAAAATATACGTGCCGCCCGATCTTGCGGGATACTCCCGCCAGTATCTCAGAACCTGACATTTCCCAGAGCTTCGGCTTTTTCATCTACCCCTATCCATTGTAGTTGGATCTCCCAGAGCTTGAGAACATAATGTCAAATACTTACAGTTGTCTCAACCCTTGGCTCCGACTGATCCGCGCTTCCCGCTATTCCTGCTGCCTGAAGGAGCTGGATGAACCGCTCCGCAGATTTCTCGACGCTGAACTCCGCCGCGCGCGCCTGAAGGATGGCGCTCTCCACTGGCTGGTCAAGCGTTGCGGCCATGGCCTGAGCCAACGCGGTCGCGTTGCCGACCGGCACCAGCCGTCCAAGCCTGCCGCCTTGCAGGATCTCGCGCGGACCGTAAGGCGCATCCGTCGCGACGACGGGCACGCCGCAGGCCATGGCCTCGATCAGCGCATTCCCCAACCCCTCGTGCGAGGAGGACGATACGAAAAGCGACGCCTGCGAGACGACCGACAGCGGATCCGGATTATGTCCCGGCAGGCTGACGTCCTGCGATAGATTCAGGGCCTCGACCAAAGCCTCCAGATTGCCGCGCTCATCGCCTTCTCCGACGATCGTCAGCCGCGCTTCGCGCATCCGCCTGAGCTGCGCGAAAGCCTCGATCAGCGTCGCATATCCTTTCTCCGGGGATAGCCTCCCGACCGAAACGATGTGGCCCGGTTCCGGCGCGCGGCCCAGTTGTTCGATCCGCTGCCGCATCTGCGGTGTCAGCACGGCATTGGTACCCAGATTGGCGACTTTCGCGGCCGGTACGCCAAAATGGTCGATGAGGTCGTTTCGCGCACCCGCCGTCAGCGTCAGGACGAGATCGGCGCGCGGATAGGCGAACCGGATCAGCCTGTAGGCCAGCCGGTTCTGCCAGTAGGGGTCGCCGGTTTGCGCTTGCAGCGGGCTTGCTACCTCCCGCAGGACGATCGACGGCCGCGTTTCCCTCGAAATCCCCCGGGAGGCTAGGACCACTAGGACATTCGCCGCCGCCTCGGAAGACACCAGCGCCCTCGGACGCCCCGTGACCAGCAACCGTCTCAATGCGGCGGGCGCGAGGGCGAGGCGCAGCTTGCGGCCGTTGCCGAGATCGATAACGGGCACGTCGGCGCGGATCAGGCCCCGCAACGGACCCGAACTCTCAAGCGTGACGATTGCGCTCGGAAAGCCCTGACCCTGCAGTTCGTTTGCCAGCAGGATGGCGTCGCGTTGGGCACCGCCGCCATCGAAACCACGCACGAGAAAACAGATTCGGGCTGCGACCGGATCAACAATCCGAGAGCTATTCATAATCATCACATGCCCTATGATTATTGCGTTTGTTCCTGCTAAGGAAAGATCTGCGTCACTCCCGGCGATCGGGCCTACCCTAGAGAGTTAGCGGTTAATTCTGACCAAATGCATATTATTGGGCGACGAAATTGAGCGATAGACATGCCTCGGTGTATTTAGCCTCGCGGGCGACCTCGGCCATCATCAATCTCGTGTCGGTTTCCATCTTCACGCGCATGACCAGCGCCGAAGTGTACGGCCAATATATTGTCGGGTTTTCGATATGCATGATGGTCTACAGCCTGGGCGTCCAGTGGATCGTATTCGCCCATTTCGGACGATACGACCCTAAGGAAGCCGATCGGCTCGCGGGCGCCCTGCTGCTGGTTTCAGGGGCGGTGATGTTGCCGGCAATCGGCTTCATATACCTGTTCTACCTGTTTGGAACATTGCATGCCGATGTTGCGGTCAGCAGCAGCCTGCTGGTCGTGTGCTTCACCTTGTATTTCGTCGCCATCGAAATCAGCCGCGCCCACCTTCTTGTCCGGCTTGTTGCCATCGCGACCATCGCCCGCGCCGTCTTCTCGCTGTTGTTCGGTTACATCGCCGTCCTCGAATTCGATACGCCCGGCGCATTGCTGGCAGGCGTAGGGCTCGGCTATGCGCTCGGCTCCGTGCCGGTTTTCCGGCATTTCAGCCGCACCATATGGGCGTCCGGCTTCGTCTGGCCCCGCAGCAGCGACGTGCGGCGGATGTGGCGTTACGGCTGGCCGCTTGCCATCGCCTTCGGCGCCTCCGCCGCTGCCATGAATGTCGATCGGCTGCTGCTGGCGGGCCTCTACAACACCAGTACCGTCGCCCCTTACGGGACCGTACTCGACCTCATGAAGCAGACGTTCCTGGTCTTGGCCGAGGCGATCAGCGCAGGATATATTTCGAGCGCCAAGAACCTCCATACGGAGGGGAAAGGGGCTGAAGCCCGGCATACTCTCAAGCGCGCCTTCATCACGCATTGCTTTATCGTGATTTTTGGCACCGCGTCCTTCATCCTGCTCGGCGACGTCATCTTTGGGATCCTCCTCGCCCCGAGCTACCTGCCGGTCGTCACGCAGATCATGCCGATCCTGCTCGTCGCGAATGCCATTCTCGTCATGCGCGCCCACTATTTCGGTCAGATCATCTATTTCAGCGGGACAACAAATCTGGAACTGGTCGCGTCTGTCGCCATGCTGGCGGTCACCGGAACGCTGAGCTACCTGCTGATCCCGTCATACGCCGCAATGGGTGCCGCCATCGCCTTCACGCTCGGGCAGGCGGCGGCGCTGTTGATCTGCCTGATCTATGCGTCGGGGAACCTGCGCATGCCTCTCGACCTGCCGAGGGGCGGCTTGCTGCTGGCTCTCGGCATAGCTCTGGTCGCCGTCGGCAAAGGTGTCCAGCTCCTGACGGAAGAGCCGGCTGCAAGCGCCATCAACTTCGTCCTGATCGGCATCGCCAGCGCTTGTGTCGCACTGCGCTGGAACCTGTTCGATGCCCGTTCGCTGCTTCAGCGTTTTTATCCGCGACGCGGTTAGGCGCCGCTCTCGGAGCGCAGGAAATTCGTGTAGCGCTCCAGCATGAGCTCCCGGCTGTGATGCTCTTGATGCAATCGCGCAAAATCATTCCGAAGCTGCGCGTCCGGATAATTCGCGGCGAGGTTTTTGACCGCATCGGCAAGGCTGGCCGGATCGCAGGGCGGATGGAAGCGTGTCATGGCTGTGTTCTCATGGCCGTCGCCGATGCACAGCACCTCCCGCAGAACCGGGAGATCGGACGCAACGACCGGCAGCCCGGCCATCGAAGCCTCTACCCCGGCAAGGCCGAAAGTCTCCCAGATCGACGGGAACACATAGATATTGCCCGCCGTCAGGATGTCGCCGAGCGCATCCCGCTCGATCGGGCCGACCAGATGGAAGCGCTCTGCCACGCCAAGAGCGCGCGCCTTGTCCTCCAGCGCCTCCCGGTTCGGGCCGTCGCCGGCAATGATCAGGTGCATGCCCGGCAGCATCCCGAGCGCATCCACCAGCACCGCGTGATCCTTCTGATCGACCAGCCTCCCTGTCGCGACCAGCACGAATGCATCTGACGGAATGGAAAGGCGCTGCCGCCAGTCGACCGCCACGCGAGCCGGCGGAATGGGATCGACGCCATGCGGGATCAGAATGAACCGCCGCCGGTAGGCAGCAGGCCACTTGCCGAACGACGCACTGGTGGAAACGGAATTCGATACGAAATGGGTGAATATCCCGATCGAACCGAAAAGCCAGTCGAGTGCCTTCCAATGCCGGCGAATACCCTCCGGCGCTGCGGTGTGATGGGCGGCGCGCACCGGCACGCGGCCTAGAAAACCGAAAAAGCCACCGAAGACGGAGGCTGCGGCCTGGTAGGTGAAGATGGCGTCGTATTTTCGGGAAACGATGGCCCATCCGAGACGCGCAAGATTGCGAAGCGTGGGTACCATTCCATGGCCGGTGTCGAGAGGCAGGGTCTGCACGTCGAAACCGCGGGCGTGCAGACCGGTTTCGACCATCTGCACGAGCGTGCGCACCCCACCCATCTTGTCATGGGTGACGAGCTGGAGAACCCGCATCCCCGAGGGATTGATCGTATCGGCAGCCTTTGGAAAAGCTGAGCTGAATTCGTGCCTCATGATCGGAAACCCTAGTGCTGAAATCTTAAAATCTGCGCAGAGAGATCATTCAGATTTCTCATATCCGCTTTTTCGCGAATCCAAAACTCTTCTGGGCGGTTCTTCCTTCGAGGAGAAGAAAACCCGGAGACAGACCTCATGGCCAAAGCCAGTTCGAAACACATGGACGCAGCTTCACGATCACGGGGCGAACCGTCTTAACGACTGAAAAAGCACGTACATTCACGACTGGTTGAGAAAGGACCCAAAGCCACCTCTGCGGGCGCCAACCAGCTTTCTTCCCTTGCAAAGGGGAGGAGAAGTTGTAGTCTTTGGCCATCGCCGGCTTAAGAGAAAACAGGGCGCCGGCGACTGGAAGACAGGAAGCGCTTTCGCCGCCACTTGGGAGGCTGAAAAGATGAATGCAGCAGTCCTGACCAACACTTTCGAACCGACGGAACTGGCATTTCTCCAACGCTTGTTCGACGAGATCTGCGCAGAGCGTGGACTTGCCGGCGGCAGCCTCGCCGCAAACAATCTCGCAGCACAGATCATCCAGCTTTATCAACAGGGCGTACGCGATCCACGGGATATGCAGATCCATCTGGATCCGGATGCGCCTTTAAGAAGCTGACGTCCCGCGCCAGCCGCCATCGCAGCGGCTGGCCACCCTCCACTTATCTCTTGGCCATCAGGTCACGTTCGTCGCGCATCAGGAATACGCGGGTGATGGCGTCGAGATTTGCTTCCAGCCAGTTGGCCATAGCGATCTCCTCGCCAAGAATGCGTTCGAAAACCGTCTTCGCCTCCATTTCATCCAGTTCGTCGGCCGCTGCAATCAGGACGCGGTAGCTGGCGATTTCCATGTGCTCGAAGGCATAGCTTGCTATCGCTCCCTTGACGACCTCGTCACTGGTCAACATGCCTCCGACGCCCTGGGCCTTGGCCGTCAGTTTGGCTGCCATGTCCTTGATCGCCGACACGCCGCCGGTTGCCGAAAAATGATCAAGGAGCGTCTCCAGCGCCCGGGCCTGTTCCTCCGTCTCGTCCAGGTGCTGCATGATGCGGGTCTTGAGGTCGGGATAACTCTCGATCCGCCGGGATTGGGCGGAAAGCGTGGTGATCGCCTGTTCCTCCATGGCATGGGCAGCACGCAACCACGCGAGGAAATTGTCTCGGGCATGGGTCATTCGTTTCTCCTCGCAACCTGGTTCCCCAGATCGATTGCTTTGGGAACGCAAGATAACCGGATTCAACCCCTGAAAGCCTGCGAAGTTCCTCTTCGCCTCGATGCCTGGAACATTGCCGCCATTTGCGAATTGTCCAGTAGGAAATTCACAAGCCACAGAGGCTAAGATCATGTCACGCGAGATGAGGGCAAATTCCATCGTTGGAGGGATTACCATAGTGCTCCTCCTGATGGCCGTGGGTTATTATTTCACCGGCAGGTCGGACGATACCGCACAGGCTCCGGCACCTGCTGCCACAACGGACAGGGCGCAGACGCCGGCTTCGGGAACAGACCCCACCAGCACCGGCGCCACGAACCCTTAGGGCCGATTTGCGAGGAACAATCGCCATGCCGGGCGGTTGTGAGACGAGTAACAGGGAGTTTTCCATGATACCCGATCCTCGCGAACCCAGTGAACGCCCGCCCATGCCGGCGCCCATCTGGAAGCCGGACCCACCGATCAACGAACCGGAACCCGATCGGTTGCCGGATGAGACGCCGTTGCCCAATCCCGACGAGAATCCCAATCCGCCGGTCTATATGCCGCCCGGCAATCTGGCATCCAGTTGAAGAGGTGCCGACGCGAAAGCGCCGGTAGATCGATCATGAACATCCATGGCCATACACGTGCGGAGCACAGGCAAGCGCAGGACGAGAGCCCGCAGAAACCCGTGACCGGTGAGCTTTGGAAGCTGCTGGGTGCCGCGGCTCTGATCCTTTTCGGGCTCATCGTCGCGATGGAAGCCTTTAGAGACGGCAACAACAATTTCATTGCGCCCACCCCGCCCCGGCAAACGGTTATCGAATAACCCCGTCACCTTCCGCTCCAATGGGCTACGTTCGGGAATACCGCCTTGGAACAAAGGGCAAAACCCGCGCGTTCATCCGCCATTCCATGACGAGGTGGCGCAGGTGGACGTAAGAACGCAATCGATCCCGACCGGGGAAACAGCATTTCCATTCGAACCGATCATCCGGCCCGGCCGCAATGCCTGGCGCAGCGCGAAGGCGGAAAAGCTTGCGTTCCTGATCGACGGCGAGGACTATTATTCCCGGCTCGATCAGGTCCTGAGGCAAGCGGAACGTTCGGTCTTCATCATCGGCTGGGACTTCAACCCCGAGATCCTGCTCCGCCCCCGCGATCCCGATGGCGAGACACTCGGCGCCCTGCTGCGCCGGATGGTGGAGGAAAAACCTTCGCTGGAAGTCCGCATCCTGGTCTGGGGCATGGGGCCGGTTTATTCCGGCAAGAGCTTCAAGATGTTCGGCAAGATGGACTGGAACGACCATCCGCGCATCTTCCTGCATTTCGATTTCGATCATCCGCTGCGCGCTAGCCATCACCAGAAGATCGTTGCGATCGACGACAAGACGGCCTTCCTCGGCGGCATCGACCTGACCGCCCGCCGCTGGGACGACCGCAGCCACTCGATCGTCAATCCGCTGCGCCGGTCTCCGGACGGAACCGCCTACGGCCCGGTCCACGACATGCAGACAATCGTGACCGGCGATACCGCAAAGCTGATCGGCGATGTCGCCCGCCGCCGCTGGAAAAAGGCGACACGCGAGGCTCTTGCGCCGCTTGAAACACCCGGCGAAAACCCCTGGCCCGGCGACTTGGAACCGGCGTTGACCGATTGCAACACCGGCCTGGCGCTGACCGAGGCGTGGAAATGGAAGGGCCATCGCGGCCATCGCGAGGCGATCCGGTTGACCCACGACGCGCTGAAGGCCGCCAAGCGTCATCTTTATATCGAAACGCAGTATCTCGCCTCCTTCGGCGTGGCGCGCACGCTCGCCAAGCGCCTCAGAAAGGCCGACGGACCGGAGATCGTCGTGATCGTCACCCGCGAGTCCCACGGTTTCCTGGAAAAGCTGATGATGGGCAACAACCGCAACCGGCTGATCCGTCGCCTGAAGCGTGCCGATCGTTATGGCCGGCTGCGGGTTTTCTACGCCACGGCTTCGGACGGCAATGGTGGGGAGCAGGAGATCATCGTTCATTCCAAGCTGATCATCGTCGACGACCGGTTCGTAAGGGTCGGCTCTTCCAATCTCAACAACCGCTCCGAGGGGCTGGACACGGAGGCGGACCTTGCGATCGAGACTTCGGATCCGGCTGGCAGGCAGGCGATCGCCGCGCTCCGCAACGAGCTGATCGCCGAACATCTCGACGCCCAACCGGCGGAAGTTGCGCGGATCATCGCGGAAACCGGCTCAATGCTCGCGGCCATCGATCGGTTGAACGTCAAGCCGCGCGGCCTGCGGAGCTACGACGTCGATACGGACAAAGGCGAAACGGAATCTCTGGTCGGCACGGGGATCATCGATCCGAAACAGCCCTTCTGGCCGATTCCGGAAATCAAGGCGGGTATCAGGCGGCTTTTCGCCCGCCTGTCACATCACCGTCTGCTCTAGGAACTTTCCGCCCCGATGACGATAATAAGCCTCTGTGACGAGAAAGGTCGGCACACCGATCGTGAGCGGCACGAAAAAATAAAGCACGCGAAAGGCGATCAGCGCGCCGATCGACGCGGATGTCGGCAGGATCCCGAGCATGGTCGCCTCCAGCACCCCAAGCCCGCCCGGCACATGGCTGATCAGCGCGGCTATGTTGGCGGTGACGTAGGCGCTGGCCACCGTCAGGTAGCCGGCATCGGTAAAGCTCGCCAGCAGCTGCTGGATGGAAGCCGTGACGCAGGCGAAGTTCAGCGTCCCGACGACGATCTGGCCGAGCGCGAGCTGTACCGCCGGCGGTTCGAAACGCCAGTTGCGCACGACAAGCGGACGGCGCACGAAGGCGCAGATCAGCAGATAGGCGGCAGGGCCGGCCAGGCAGAGAAGACCGGCTGCCAGCCGTGCCCTTCGGTCGAGGCCGAGCAGATCCGCCGCGTCACCGGTCTGGAGCAGCAGCGCCAGCCCGGCCAGCGTTCCGAGACCGAGGCCTACAGTCACTCCGCAGAAGATGATGACCTTGGCGACGTCCTCGCCGGTCAGACCCCAGCGCGTGTAGAACCGGTAGCGCACGGCACCGCTGCTGAGCGCGGAAAGCCCGACATTGTGACCGATCGACAGAGCCGTGAAGGACGCGAGCGAGGTCTGGCGCAAGGGAAGCGGCTTGCCGGCATAGCGCACGGCAAGCGCGTCGAAGCCGCCCAGGCAGAGATAGGAAAGGATGACGAAGAAAAATGCGGTCGCGAGCCGGAAGGCGGCGATCGACCGGACCGATTCCTCGATCTCGTCGATCGTGTAGCGGCCGAGACTGCGATAGACGAGGAAGGCCGCCAGGCAGATCGCAACGCCGATCAGGAGTTTGAACAAATGGCGTCTGGCAGTCATGGTCCCTCTCGCAAACGGCTGTATAAGAATGGGAACGAAACCGGGACCAAGGTGTTCCCAGCTCCATGACTGATCAAACATCGCCAGCCGAGGCCGGCCCCTCTCCGGCCCAGTCTCTGAAGACAAGGCATCGCCTGAAAATCCTCAGCTACAATGTGCATAGCTGCATCGGTACCGACCGCCGGCTCGACCCAGCCCGGGTAGCCGAGGTCATCGCGGCCCTGGAACCGGATATCATCGGCTTGCAGGAATTGGATGTCGGCCGCAGCCGCACCGGCGGCATCGACCAGGCCCATACGATCGCCTCGCTGCTTCAGATGGAATTCCACTTCCACGCGGCGCTCAACGTCGCCGAAGAGCGCTACGGCGATGCGATCCTGACGGCCCTGCCGGCACGGATGATCAAGGGCGCGGGCCTGCCCTCGCATGGCGAGCAGCGCGGCGCGGTCTGGGTGGAGATCGACGTCGGCGAGCACAAGTTGCAGGTCTTCAACACCCATCTCGGCCTGCTGGGCGGCGACCGGATGCGCCAGATCGGCGAGATTCTCGGGACCTCCTGGATGGGGAGCCCGGAATGCCAGGGCAAGCCGAAGATCCTGATCGGCGATTTCAACGCCATTCCCATCACCAAAACCTACAAGACCGTCGCCGGTCAGATGGCCGACGCGCCGCTCCTGAGCGGGACGAAGCCCAGGGCGACCTTCCCTTCACGGTTTCCGCTTCTGAGGATCGACCACGTCTTCGTCTCCAGCGAAGTCACGCCGATCGCCTCGCAGGTCGTATCGACGCCGCTTTCCCGGCGGGCCTCCGATCATCTGCCGCTTTTGGTCACTGTCGAGCTCTGATCATCAATGGCTGAGGGTGCGGCTGAGCCGGTGAGCCTCCTTCAGAAGGCGCACCACGTCCTGGTCGGTCGTCTCCCTGAAGTCGCCGTAGTGCAGGCTGACCGCCTCCAGGCGGTCCGGAGCCGACAGGCAGACGATATCGTCCACCTCTTCCTTCAGGGATTCCAGCAATTGCCGCGGCGCGACCGGCACCGCGATCCGGATCGACGCGACGCCCATGTCTTTCAGCGCATGGATACCGGCGCGGATCGAGACGCCGTTGGCGATGCCGTCGTCGACGAGAATGACGTCGCGGCCCGTATGGTCGTGTTCGCTCGGCTCGTCCTCGCCGAAATACATTCGGTGGCGCCGTTCGATTTCGGCGAGCTGATGTTCGCGCTCAGCCGCAAGATAGCCGGGCGGTACATGGAAATGGCGCGCAGCCTCCTCGTTGACGACGATGTGCGGTTCCCGGCCATCGACGACAGCGCCGATCCCATATTCCGGATGACCGGGCGCGCCGATCTTGCGGACGATGAGAAGATCGAGCGGCAGCCCCAGACGTTGCGCCACCTCGAAGGCGACGGGAACGCCGCCACGCGGCAAGGCCAGAATCACGGCATCAGGAAGCGGCGCCGCCCGCATGGCTTCCGCCAATTGCCTTCCGGCATCTTCGCGATCGATAAAGGTTGGGCTTAGACCGGACATATCATCCTCCCGAGACGGTGCTACGGCATCTGCCGTTGCCCTTGGTTCGTTATGCCAGCCCGAAGCGGATCATATCACCGCCGGGCCACCGGACAACCTTGGGGCATGGTTTAGGTTCCATTCCCCCGCCCGGCTGTCTCGTTTCGAAGAACGAGAATGAAAACGAGAGGGGGAACAAAACTCATGATCATGGGTTCACCGCGGGTCGGACGCATGACCTCCACGCGGCCGACATTGTCACAAGTACCCTCCCCAACTAGGCGCTTCCCTCGCGGGAAGCGCCTTTTTACCATCTGCGGCGGTTCAACGCAGGGCTGCGGCATTCGGGCACGCGGCGTTCGTGCATATTGATCTCTTGACGACCTCCACCGATTGTCATCCCATCAGCAACGGACGGACTTTTGGCCGCCGCCGGAAAAGGGATAACGCCATGTTCGAGGCCTTCGACGCGACGCTGCTGGCGCGCATCCAGTTCGCCTTCACGGTTTCGTTCCACATCATTTTCCCCGCCTTTTCGATCGGGCTGGCGAGTTATCTCGCCGTGCTGGAAGGTCTTTGGCTGTGGACGAAAAAACCCGTCTACCTGGAACTGTTCGACTTCTGGAAGACGATTTTTGCGCTAGCCTTCGGCATGGGCGTCGTCTCCGGCATCGTCATGTCCTACCAGTTCGGCACCAACTGGAGTGTGTTCTCCGACAAGGTCGGCCCGATCATCGGCCCGCTGATGGGTTACGAAGTGCTGTCTGCATTCTTCCTGGAGGCGGGCTTCCTCGGCATCATGCTGTTCGGCCGCAACCGTGTCGGTCCCGGTCTGCATTTCTTTGCGACCCTGATGGTCGCGGTCGGCACCCTGATCTCGGCCACCTGGATCCTCTCCGCAAACTCCTGGATGCAGACGCCGCAGGGTTTTGCGATGAACGACAAGGGCCAGTTCATCCCTGCCGACTGGTGGGCTGTCATCTTCAACCCCTCCTTCCCCTATCGCCTCGTCCACATGGTGCTCGCCGCCTATCTGACGACCGCGCTGGTGGTCGGCGCCGTCGGCGGGCTGCATCTTCTGCGCCGCACCGCACCGCTGCGGGCCGGCACGATGTTCTCGATGGCGATGTGGATGCTGACACTGGTCGCGCCGATCCAGATCTTCGCCGGCGACCTGCACGGTCTCAACACGCTGGAGCACCAGCCGGTCAAGGTCATGGCGATGGAAGGTCACTACCAGAGCCATCCGGACGGCGCGCCGCTGATCCTCTTCGGGCTGCCGAACGAGGCGGAGCAACGGATCGACTACCCGATCGAGATCCCCAAGCTTTCGAGCCTCATCCTCAAGCACAGCCTCGATGCGCCGCTCAACGGTCTCGATACCGTGCCGCGCGAATTGCAGCCGCCGGTCCCGATCGTGTTCTGGTCCTTCCGCATCATGGTCGGCCTCGGCTTTGCCATGCTCGGCCTCGGCCTCTGGAGCCTGTACTGTCGATGGAAGGGCAGCCTCTACACGACCGAGTGGCTCCACCGCGCGGCCATGGTCATGGGACCTGCCGGTTTCGTCGCCGTGCTCGCCGGCTGGGTGACCACCGAGGTCGGCCGCCAGCCCTACACGGTCTACGGCCACCTGCTGACCGCCGATTCCGTGTCGCCGATCGCGGCGGCAGCCGTGGGCTCCTCGCTGATCGCCTTCATCATCGTCTATTTCCTCGTCTTCGGCGCCGGCACCTTCTACATCCTGCGGCTGATGTCCCGCTTGCCGCGCGACCCGAGCGACGATCTCCACGGCGGCCCGATCCGCACCGCCGGCATCACACCCGGCCCGCAAACCCCGGCACTTCAGGCAGGAGCCCGTCATGGTCATTGACCTTCCCTTCATCTGGGCGGCCATCATCGCCTTTGCGGTGCTTGCCTATGTCATCCTCGACGGCTTCGACCTCGGCGTCGGCATTCTCTTTCCGCTGTTTCCGGAAAAGCGCCATCGCGACGTGATGATGAACAGCGTCGCACCGGTCTGGGACGGCAACGAGACCTGGCTGGTGCTCGGCGGCGGCGGGTTGATGGCGGTCTTTCCGCTTGCCTACGCGACGATCCTGCCGGCACTCTACGCACCTATCATCGCCATGCTGATCGGGCTGATCTTTCGGGGCGTCGCCTTCGAATACCGCTGGCGCACAGGCCGGGCGCAATATCTCTGGAACTGGGCCTTTTGCGGCGGTTCCGTCGTGGCGGCGCTGGCGCAGGGAATCGCGCTCGGCGCGCTGGTGCAGGGCATTCCGGTCGAAAACCGCGCCTATGCCGGCGGCTGGTGGGACTGGCTGACGCCCTTTTCGATCGCCACCGGCATCGCCGTGGTGATCGGCTATGCGCTGCTCGGCTCGACCTGGCTGGTGATGAAGACGACGGGCGACCTCCGCGACAAGGCCCGCAGCCTCTCCTATATCGCCGCCCTCGCGACGCTCGCCGCGATGGGCGTCTTCAGCCTCTGGACGCCGTTCCTCGAACCGCTCTATCTGCAGCGCTGGTTCTCCTGGCCGACCGCGATCTTCAGCGTCATCGTGCCCCTGCTGGTCCTCGGCTGCTTCTGGCTTCTGCTCACGGGCCTCAAGAACAACCGCGACAGCCGGCCGTTCCTCGCAGCCCTCGGGCTTTTCGTGCTCGGTTACGCCGGCATCGGCATCAGCTTCTATCCCTATATCGTGCCCACATCCGTAACGATCTGGGACGCCGGAGCACCCGACGAGAGCCTGAGCTTTTTGCTGGTCGGCGCGCTGATCCTGGTGCCGCTGATCCTTGCGTATACGAGCTATGCTTACTGGGTGTTCCGCGGCAAGGTCGATCCGGAAGAAGGTTATCACTGATGGCCAGTGGCGAAACCTTCAGGCGTCTCGCCTGGTTCGTGGGTCTCTGGGTGGCCGGCGTCGCCACTGTCGGCACAGTTGGCATGATCATCAAATTCTGGCTCGGCGCCTAGCGCCGGGTCAGTGCCACCACATAACGCGTCGGTTCCTTGCCAGGGTTGAAGAAGACGCAATCGGCTGGCGGGCCAAGCAGAAGGCAATCGCCTTCGGTAAGATGGTGCATCACCGTCCCCTCCTGGAAATCGAGCCGGCCGGACAGGACCCAGATCTGCTGATGCTGGAAGGCAAAGGCCGAAGCCGGATAGGGCACGCGAACGCCTGACGGCAGCGACACGTCCAGAAGCTCCAATGGGGAATTCGCCGGAGAGACGGCGCGGCGGGTATAACCCGTCTCCGGATCGGTCCAGACCGGCTGTTCCCCCTGTATTGCCACACGCTCCTGCGCCCGCTCGGCAAGCGCCAGCAGAACGGAAAGCGGCAGGCCGAAGGCGCCCGAGAGACGGCCGAGCACTGTTGCCGTCGGGCTCGCCTCGCTGCGCTCGATCTTGCTGATCATCGCCTTGGAGACGCCCGAGCGCTCGGCAAGCTCGGCAAGCGACCAGCCGCGCGCTTCCCGCTCGATCTTCAGCCGCATGGCGATCGCCTGGACCGGGTCATTCTCCATCTGCTGCAAGCGGCTTGCCTTTCACCGATCGTCTTCTATAGTGGACAAACTCATCCTATAAGAGACAACCCTTGTCGGCAACAAGGAATTCGAGGGGAAGATCGTGACGCGCGAAATCCGTTTCAACGCCTTTGATATGAACTGCGTCGGCCACATCCAGCAGGGGCTCTGGGCGCATCCGCGCGACCAGTCGCACCGCTATGCGCAGCTCCGTTACTGGACGGACTATGCGAAGAGGCTGGAGGCCGGCCTGTTCGACGGCATATTCCTCGCCGACGTACTCGGCGTCAACGACGTCTTCGGCGGCAGCAACGCGGCTGCGCTGCGAGGTGCCGTTCAGGTGCCGGTGAACGACCCCATGCTGCTGGTGCCGGCCATGGCCGCCGTCACCGAACACCTGTCTTTCGGCATCACCGCTAACCTCACCTACGAACCACCTTTCGTCTTCGCCCGCCGCATGTCCACCCTCGATCACCTGACGGGCGGCCGGATCGGCTGGAACATCGTCACCGGTTACCTCGACAGCGCGGCCAAGGCGATCGGACTGGAAGGTGTCGCCGCCCATGACGACCGCTACGACCTCGCCGACGAATACATGGAGATCATGTACCGGCTTTGGGAAGGAAGCTGGGAGGACGACGCGGTGGTCTTCGACCGGGCGAACCACGTCTATGCCGACCCGGCCAAGGTCCACAAGGTCCACCACCGCGGCAAGCAATATGGCATCGAGGCGATCCATCTCTGCGAACCCTCGCCGCAGCGCACCCCGGTTCTCTACCAGGCCGGCTCCTCGACCCGCGGCCGACAGTTCGCCGCCACCCATGCCGAATGCGTCTTCGTCAACGGCCAGAAGATCGAAGGCGTCAAGGGCATCGTCGACGACATCAGAGCCCGTGCCGTCGAATACGGCCGCAACGCCGAAGACGTCAAAGTTTTCGTCGGCGCCACGATCGTCACCGGCCGCAACGAAAAGGAAGCGCGCGAAAAGTTCGAGGATTATCGCGCCTATACGAGCTCCGAGGGTGCGCTCGTGCATGCCGCCGGTTCGCTCGGCATTGACTTCGCAAAATACGATCTCGACGAGCCGATCGAGACCGGCAAGAGCTCGGCGATCGTCTCCAATGTCGAGGCGATGACCCGCACCGCCGGGCCGCAATGGACCAAGCGCAAGCTGCTCGAACAGATGGTGCTCGGCAGCCGCCAGGCGCCGATGGTCGGTTCCGCCGAACAGATCGCCGACAATCTCGTCGCCTGGATGGATCAGGCAGGCGTCGACGGCTTCAACCTGTCACGCACCGTCGTGCCGGAATGTTTTGACGATATCATCGATCTGGTGATCCCGATCCTGCAGGAACGTGGGCTGTACAAGACCGGGTATAGTCAGGGTCCCTACCGTGAAAAGCTGTTCGGGACGCCGCGCCTGCCGGAACGGCATATCGGCGCGAGGTATCGGATCGTAAGATGATTATTATAGACGCCGCAACGAGGAATACCCCCTCTGCCCGGCAGGGCAGAGGGGGTGCACCGGGGTGACGACGACAATGGATACTCCCACCGAAGGCCGCTGGCCGATGCTCGGCATCCTCTGCCTCGCCGTCGTGCTCTCCTTCTCCTGCTGGTTTTCGGCAAACGCCATCGCGCCGGAGCTGAAACGCGCCTGGTCGCTGTCCGAAAGTGCGGCCGCCTGGCTCACCAACGGCGTGCAGATCGGCTTCGTGATCGGCGCGCTGGCAGCAAGCCTGTTCAACCTGCCGGACCTCATCCGCATGAACCGGCTGATGGCGGCCTCCGCCCTGCTTGCTGCGCTCTCCAATGCCGCTTTGGCTCTGGAACCCGGCCCGGCCGGCGCCATCCTCTGCCGCATGGTCACGGGCTTCGCGCTCGCCGGCGTCTATCCGCCAGCGCTGAAACTCGTCTCCACTTGGTTCATTTCCGGTCGCGGCCTGGCACTTGCCGGCGTCATCGGCGCGATTACCGCCGGCTCGTCGCTGCCCCACCTCTTCCGCGGCATGTCGTCGGCGGTCGACTGGCGCAGTGTCGTGCTGTTTTCGAGCGGTGCCACGCTGGTCGGCGCCGTCGTTCTCCTCCTTTTCACCCGCGAAGGCCCCTACCCGTTCGGTAAGGCGCTGTTCGATCCGCGCCAGATCGGCAGGGTGCTGAAGGACCGCAACCTGCTGCTCGTCAATGGCGGTTATCTCGGCCATATGTGGGAACTCTACGCCATGTGGGCCTGGCTGCTGGCCTACCTGACCGCCGCACTCGACAAGGGCGGCACCGGCATCAGCAGCGAGGCCTCGCTGCTTACCTTCATCGCGGTTGCCTCGGGCGTGTTCGGCTGCTTCGCCGGCGGCGTGCTCTCGGACCGTTTCGGCCGCACCGCCACGACCGCGGGCCTGATGATCGTCTCCGGAACTTGCGCGCTGACCATCGGCTTCGTCTTCGACGGCCCCTTCTGGCTGCTGGCGCTGGTGGTGATCGTCTGGGGGATTTCGATCATTGGGGATTCTGCGCAATTCTCCGCCGCGGTGACCGAACTTGCCGACCGCAATTACATCGGCACGGCCCTGTCGCTGCAGATGGGCATGGGTTTCGCGCTGACCATTGTCATGATCTGGCTGATGCCGCATCTGGCCGCATTGCTCGGCGGATGGCGCTGGACGTTCTCGGTTCTGGCGGTGGGACCGATTTTCGGTGCCGCCTCGATGCTGATCCTGCGCCGCAGGCCGGAAGCCGTCCGGCTGGCCGGCGGAAGGCGCTGATCGGGCGACGACACCCGGTCGAAGGAATTTACTTGCGCGAATTATTCGAGCGTATAATAAGCCTTGACGCCGTGAGAAGAACGGCCTGCCCGTTCCTCAGGAGATGACCCGTGAACCGCCGCACCTACTACAGGGCAAGCGAGGCCGAGCGGCGCGAGGACCTGATTGCCGCGACGCTCGATTGCATTGCCGAATTCGGCATCCAGGGCGCGACGGTCCGCCAGATCGCCATGCGCGCCGGCGTCACCGGCGGGCTGATCCGGCATTATTTCAGCAGCAAGGACCAGATGCTGCAGGCAGCCTATCGCAAGGTGATGGCCGGCATGACCGAGGCGGCGGTTGCTGCCGCGATCGAGGGCGAGACGGCCCGCTCGCGCCTGCGCCGCTTCATCGTCGCCAATGTGACGCCTCCTGTGACCGACCCGCGCATGCTGTCGCTCTGGGCCGCATTCATCAGCCATATCCAGATCGACCAGAGCTTCGCAGCCATTCACCGCGAAAACTATCTGTCCTTCCTGGAGGCGTTGGAAACGCTGCTGTCCGCCTTCTTCGTCGAGGAGAAGCGAGCCCTGAGCCCGGCCCAATGCCGCACCTATGCGATCGGGGTCAACGCGCTCGTCGACGGCCTCTGGCTGGAGGGTACGCTTGCGGCCGATACGTTTGCGGAACACGAACTTGCAGAAAATGCCCTGATCTCCGTGGAAGCACTGCTGCGCCTGCAGCCCGGCGAGCTTTCGGCCGAACAACGATAAGAAAAGGAACCACCGATGCGTTATGCCTCGATCACCGACCGTCTCGCCCATCTCGGCTCCGGCCGCTGGGCACTCCATCTGACAGCCCGCCGCATGCAGGCATCGGGCGAGGACGTCATCGAACTCACCATCGGCGAGCCGGACGTCAAGCCGGACAAGGCTCTGCTCGACGAGGCGGCGCGCGCCATGTATGCCGGCCGCACCCGTTACTCCAACGGCCGCGGCGAGCCGCCGGTGCTGAAGGCGCTGGTGGAAAAGTACTCAAAACGCCGGCCTGGCGTCACGGAACGCAATTTCCTCTGCTTCCCCGGCACCCAGACCGCTCTCTACGGCGTCATGACCGGTCTCGTCGAAGCCGGCGACGGCGTGCTCGTCGGCGATCCCCTCTATGCCACCTATGAAGGCGTCATCGCCTCCACCGGCGCGCATATGATCCCCGTGCCGCTGCGTCCGGAAAAGAAATTCCACCTGCAGGCCGAGGATCTCGAACGGGCGATCACACCGGAAGCCCGCGTCCTCCTTCTCAACACGCCGCACAACCCGACCGGCGCGGTGCTGACCGCCGCCGAGATCGCCGCGATCGGTGAGATCTGCCGCAAGCATGACCTCTGGATCGTTTCGGACGAGGTCTATGAGCAGTTGATCTTCGAAGGCACGCCCTTCGCCTCCCCCTTCGATATTCCGGCGCTGGCCGAACGTACCATCGCGGTCTCGTCGATCTCGAAATCTCACGCTGCCCCAGGCTTCCGCAGTGGCTGGGCCGCCGGGCCGGAAGAATTCTGCGAACGACTGCTGCCGGTATCCGAGACCATGCTGTTCGGCGTCCAGCCCTTCATCTCCGACATGACCGCCATGGCGCTGTCGCAGCATTTCGACACGGCCGATGTGATGCGGGAAAACTATCGCCGCCGCGCCACGATCGTCGAAAAGGCCTTTGCCGGCAGCAATCTCGTCAAGCCGATGCCGCCGGAAGGGGGCATGTTTGTCCTGCTCGACGTAACCGCCACCGGCCTCAACGGCGAGGAATTCGCCTGGGAACTGCTGCGCGAGGAAAAGGTGGCCGTGATGCCCGGCACCTCCTTCGGCGACCAGGCCGCGGGCTTCCTGCGCATCTCGCTGACAGTCCCGGACGATGTGGTTGCAACCGCCATGGACCGTATCGCCGACCTCGCCGGCCGCATCGCATCCACGGTCCGTGACCGCGCGACGACCCCGATGGCGTGAGCGGAGTTCACGATTGAAATCCACGAACGAGACAGGCTATGCTCGCTTCCAGCGAATTTCAAAACTGCCCATCGGAGGAGCGCAACGTGCCCCATGTTATCGTCAAAATGATCGAGGGCCGCTCCGAAGAGCAGAAGCAGGCGTTGACGGCTGAGGTGACCAAGGCGGTCATGACCGCCCTCGGCTCTGCCGAAAGTTCCGTGTCGGTCGCAATCCAGGACTTTCCCAGGGACGCCTGGACCGACAAGGTCTACGTGCCGGATATCCAGGGGCAGCCGGAACTCGTCTACAAAAAGCCCGGTTACGATCCCTTCAAGTAATCGGCTGATCCCGGAAAATTGGCGGTCGCCTCCGCCGGCGGCTCCCAACCGAAGACGCTGCGGCCGCCCCATTCGTGCGACTGGCGGAATTCGCCGGCGACGATTTCCTTCAAGTCCGGGCCTGTCACGTACCGTTCCATCTGACGGGCCTGGTCGTCGAGCCGCTTGAGCGCCTGCATCTCCTCCTCGCGGCCGAGCCGGGCCTTGCCGACGGCGGACTTCATCACCTTGATCGTCTCGTCATAGACTTTCAGCGGCACCGGAAACGGATGCCGGTCCTTGCCGCCATGGGCGAGCGAGAACCGCGCCGGATCGGAGAACCGGCAGGGCGCGCCATGCACCACCTCGGCGACCATGGCGAGCGCCTTGACCGTCCGCGCGCCGACGCCCGGCATCAGCAGCAGGTTCTCGAAATCCTCCGGGCCGCGATCGGCAGCAGCAGCGAGCGTCCCGTGCAGCCGCCTCATGTTGACGTCTTCCTCGCGGACATCGTGATGCCCCGGCATGATCAGATGCGGCAGCATCGGCTGCGCCAGTTCCTTCACCTTACGCGCAGGCTCGATGGCGATCACCTCGCGGACGATCCGGTCCGGCCCGAGTGTCGCGAGCAGATCGAGCTGGCCTTTGCGCGAGGCCTCCGCGCGGTGGTCGGCGAGGTTGACGATCTCGCCCTGCCCGCGGCCTTCGATCGCCGCATGCGGGGAATCGACGAAGCTTTTCAGGCCCTCGGAAATCCAGTGGTATCGCCGCGCCTGGCGCTTGTCGCCGTTCATGCCCTGCTGCACCACGACCCATTTGCCGTCATCGGTGACGATGAAACCGTGCAGGTAGAGATCGAAACCGTCCTGCACCGCCGCACTATCCACCTTGGCGACCAGCCGGCTGGTCGTCGCGAGACCGCTGCCGTCGATGCCGACGCGGTTGCCGACGGCGATCAATTCGTCCGGGGTCTTGCGGGAGCTCTGACCGCGCCCACCGCAGACATGGATGCCGAGTTCGCCGGCCATCGGCGTCAGCCCGCGTTTCAGCGCGCCGAGAACGCTGGTGGTGATGCCGGAAGAATGCCAGTCCATGCCCATGACGCAGCCGAAGGACTGGAACCAGAAGGGATGCGCCAGCCGCCGCAGCAGCTCATCGCGGCCGTATTCGATGACGATCGCCTCGGTAATCACAGCGCCTAGCCTGGTCATGCGCTCGCCGAGCCACCGGGGAACCCGGCCGCCGTGAAGCGGGAGATCGGCGCTGCCTGCTCTTTGAACCATGCTCCGCTTATATACGGACGCTCAGGCTCACGATAGGGTAAAGTTCTGCAAACGTTCCCGCAACAGGCCGATCGTCGGTACGTCGGCATTGGCAAAGGCGAAGCGCAGATAATCCTGCTGGCTCTCGCCGAAATAGGCGCCTGGAATGCAGATGATGCCGGCCTGCCTGGCAAGCTTTTCCGCCACTTCCGCCGAACTCTTGCCTGGAAAAGGATGCCGCACGAAGGCGAAATAGGCGCCGATCGCATCGAGCTTCCAGTCGTTGACGGAGCGCATCACCGCCTTCAGGGCATCGGCACGACGGCCGATCTCCTGGCGGTTCTCCTCGCGCCAGTCGGCAAGCAGCGGCAGCGCCTTGGCGACGGCGGCCTGGGCCGCGCGGGGCGCGCAGATCTGCAGATTGTCCATGATCTTGGCGATCTGCTCGACCGCGACCGGCCCGGCGGTGATCGCCCCGAGCCGGTGGCCGGGGATGCAGAAGGATTTTGAAAAACTGTAGAGGCTGATCAGCGTGTCCTCCCAGCCGTCGAGGCTGAAAAGCGCATGCGGCGCCTGGTCCGCGGTCGGCAGAAAGTCGCGATAGGTCTCGTCGAGGATCAGCCAGATGCTCTTGGTCCGGCAAAGCTTGAAGATCGCTTCGAGCAGCGACGGCGGATAGATCGCTCCCGTCGGATTGTTCGGCGAGACCAGCGCCAGCGCCCGCACCTCGCCGGTGATCGCGGCTTCGAGCCCTAAGAGATCCGGCAGGAAACCGTTGGCGGCTTCGCAAGCCACGAAAGCGGTCTTGACGCCCATCATCGCCAGCGTCGTTTCGTGGTTGAAATAGAAGGGCTCGGTCATCAGCACCGTGTTGCCCGGACCAGCAACCGTCATCGCCGCGCAGACGAAAGCCTGGTTGCAGCCGGACGTGATGTGGATGTTCTTCAGCCCAATGTTTGCGCCATAAACCTCGGAGACATGCGCCGCATAGGCGGTCCGAAGCTCCGCCTCGCCCTCGATCGGGCCGTAGCCGGTAAAGGCCTTGGAGGAGCCGGCCTCGCCGAGCAGCTTCAGCATGTCCGGATGGGCCGGATAACCGGGCACCGCCTGAGAGAGGTCGATCAGCGGACCTTTGGACCCGTCATAGGCACGCCCCCAGGCGGCGACGGAGGGAACGGGCGGAGGGCTGAGCTTTTCGATAAGGGGATTGAAGGCAGGCATGATCTTCCGAGAACAGGATTTTCCGAACAGGCGATTGATTGCCTTTCTTGTTTATCAGATTATCCGGCGACGCAAGGAGAACCGGATATGGCCGACGAGATTGAGCCCGAGGATTCGAAGCTCACCATCACCAAGCGGAAATGGGCGGAACAAGGCAAGTTCCTGACCGGCCGTATCACCAGGCCGGAAACCGACCGCCTGCCGCCCGGCCAGCACCTGGTCAAGAACTGGCCGGTGCTCGATCTAGGCCAGCAGCCACAGGTCTCGACCGAGCGCTGGAAACTCGACGTGCGCGGCCTGGTCAACAACCGGAAAACCTTGGACTGGGCGGCTTTCCAGGCTTTGCCGCAGACGGAGATGCGCTCCGACATCCATTGCGTGACCACCTGGTCTCGCTACGACAACAACTGGAAGGGTGTCTCGACGCACGACTTCCTCGATCTCGTCGACCCGCAGGAGGAGGCGGTCGCCGTCATGCTGACCAGCTATGACGGCTATACCACCAACCTGCTTCTCTCGGATTTCGCCTCGCCGGACGCCATCATCGTCACGGAGTGGGAAGGCAAGCCGCTGAGCGAGGAACACGGCGGGCCGGTGCGGCTGGTGGTGCCGCACCTCTATTTCTGGAAGAGCGCCAAATGGCTCAACCGGATCGAATTCCTCGGCAAGGACCAGGCCGGCTTCTGGGAGAAGAACGGCTACCATATGCGCGGTGACCCGTGGGCCGAGGAGCGGTATTCGGACGACTGAGCGTCAGCCGAAATTGACGAGGTTCAATCCCGGCAGCGGGCCGCCCGGGAATTGCGCCAGTTTGGCCCCGACCGATAGCGGGCCGAGATCGATACCGAAGAAGCCGAGCTTGTCGATCAGGGCTGCGACCTCCGTCTTTGCCGCCGCGTCGTTACCCGAATAGAACAGCACGCGCTTGCCGCCTTCGGATGCGGGATCTGCGTCGACCAGCTTCGCGAACAGATGATTGAACGCCTTCACCACCCGGGCGCCCGGCACAAGGTCGGCGACGATCTCGCTGGAAAGGCGGCCGTTGAGTTCAGCCGGTTTGTAGAGCGGCGACTCGATCGGATTGTTCGCATCGATGACGATCCGGCCGTTCCAGGCCGGCAGGCCGGCAAGGGCAGCCGGCAATTTCGACCATGGAACCGCGATCAGCACCATGTCTGCGCTTGCTGCCTCCTCGATCGTGCCGGCGGAAATCCAGGGCGACAGTTCAGCGCTCAGTGTTTCGAGCGAGGCCGGGCCGCGGCTGTTGGCGATGGTGGCACGCACGCCGTTTCTTGCAAGAGTGCGGGCGAAGGCTGCGCCGATATTGCCGGCGCCGATGATACCGATGGTCATGTGCGATACTCCTGTGGTTTCAATGACAGGAATATCGCCTCTGGATTGGCGCTTGATTAGCCTGTAATAATGCCAATCATCTTCAAGCAATCGTTGAGAATATATCCATCGCATGGAAAGTCTCGCCAATCTCGAATCCTTCATGCGCAGCGCGGAACTCGGCAGTTTCTCGGCTGCGGCCAGGCGGCTGGCGCTGACACCCGCGGCCGTCAGCCGCAATGTCGCGATGCTCGAGAGGAACCTCGGCACCCGCCTCTTCCAGCGCAGCACGCGAAGGCTGACGTTGACGGAAGCGGGCGAGCGCTTTCTGTCGGAGATCCGGGACCACGTCGAGGCGCTGCAGGCGGCAATAGAAGGGGTTTCATCGGAAGCCGCGGAGCCGGCCGGCGTGCTGAAGGTCAGCATGAGCCCGCATTTCGGAACAGACTATATCCTGCCCCTACTGCCGGAATTCACCACTCGTTATCCGCTCATCCGACCGGAATGGACGTTCGAGAACCGCCAGGTGGACTTGATCGCGGAAGGTTATGACGCGGCGATCGGCGGTGGCTTCGAACTGGCGCCCGGCACGGTCGCCCGGGTGCTCGCGCCGGCACATATCGTTTCGGTCGCATCACCCGGTTACATGAAGGACAGACCCATCCCCGCCAATCCGGCGGATCTTGCAAACCTGGACGGCATCCAGATGCGCTCTTCCAATACCGGCCGTATCCGCCAATGGGTGATGCGCAATGCCGCCGTCGACGAGATGCCTGCGGCGCTGACGGAAAAGATCGTGCTCAACGACCCGGCGGCGATCGCCCGCGCCGCAAGCCTCGGCCTCGGCGTCGCGATGATCGCCATGCCCGATAGCCTGTCCTTTTTCGAGCGCGGCGAACTCGTCCGGTTGCTACCCGACTGGTACGCCGATATCGGGCCGATCTCGATCTATTACGCCAGCAAGACGCTGCTGCCGGCAAAGACCCGCGTCTTCGTCGACTTCGTTGTCGAGCATTTTCGCCGGGAGCGCCTGGCCGAACGTTTTGCCGGCAGCCTCGGCGCATCGAACCTGCCGAAGCGGAAATAGGCGCACACGGCCGAAACCGGGTGCGCCTAATCGTCAGATCAGTTTTTCGAGTGTGATCGGCAAATCACGCACCCGTTTGCCGGTCGCGTGGAAGACCGCGTTGGCGATTGCCGGCGCGACGCCGACGATGCCGACTTCGCCAACGCCTTTGCCGCCCAGCGCCGAGGCGCCGTAGTCGGGAATACCGACGGAGATCACCTCGATATGCGGCACGTCGGCATTGGTCGGCACGAGATAGTCGCCCATGTTGTTGTTGACCGTCCGGCCGTTGCGCTGGTCGACGAGACCTTCCTCAAGCAGCGCCTGGCCGATGCCCATGATGATGCCGCCCCGCCACTGGCTTTCGACCAGCCGCGGATTGTAGAGCCGGCCGCAATCGAAGGCCGAGACGATCCGGGACACCCGCACCGTTCCAAAATCCTCGTCCACCCGCACTTCGGCGAAATGAGCGCACCAGCTATGCATGGAATATTCGCCCATGGTCGGCCCCTGGACCTTTGCCATGCTCGTCCAGGCCTGATGTCGCTCCTGGGCGGTCGCACCATCCGGCAGCGTATTCCTGAGAATCTCGATCTCGTCGCGGCCGAGCGCCGCCATCAGCTCCGAAAGCGTGAGCGACGGCCCCTGGTCGCGAGGAACGGCAATGCGGCCGCCGCTGAAGGTCAGCGTATTGGCCCCGGTATCGCGCAGCGGCGACTTCTCGTCGTTGAGCGCCAGTCCGATCAGTTCGTCGCGGGCCGCCGTCGCCGCCTTGTGTACGGCACCGAGGATCGAGCCCGCCAGCATCGAGCCGCCGGCAATCGCCGAACCCGGCAACCGGGAATCGCCGAGATGAACCTCGACCTGGTCGACGGGAATGCCAAACACTTCGGCAGCCGTCTGGGCAAGGATCGTGTAGGTCCCCTGCCCCATGTCGATCGCACCGCTGACGACCTCGACACGGCCATTGCCGAGGATGCGGATCATCGCCTCGCTCGGCGCCTGGATGACCGGGAACGTGCCGCAGCCAATGCCCCAGCCGATAAGGGTTTTGCCATCGCGCATCGAACGTGGTTCATGGCTGCGCTTCGACCAGCCGAAGGCTTCGGCACCTTCGGTCAGCGCTTCGCGCAGCCGGCGCGTCGACCAGGGTTTTCCCGACTGGTAGTCGTGGTCGGCATAGTTTTTCAGCCGCAGTTCGAGCGGGTCCATGCCGAGCTTGTAGGCCAGTTCCTCCATCGCACTTTCGATGCCGAAGGCGCTTGGGTTCTTGCCCGGGCCGCGCAACGCACCCGGTGTGACCGTGTTGACCGGCACGACCCGATGCTGCGACGAGAAATTCTCTATCCTGTAGAGGATCGGCGTCGCGGAGCCCGTCTGCTCCGGCCAGTCCGCATAGACGGAGGTCTCGCTGGCGCCGCGGTGGACGATGGCCTGCAGGATGCCGTCTTTTGTCGCGCCGATCCTGATCCTCTGGCGCGTCGCGGCGCGACCCCCATAGTTGGTGAAATTCTGCGGTCGCGTGAGCGCAAGCTTTACCGGCCGGCCGAGTTTCCTTGCCGCGAAAGCCGCCACCGCGCCATGGGCGAGCGCCGCCCCCTTCGAACCGAACCCGCCGCCGATGAACGGTGAGACCAGGCGGACGTTTTCGTAAGGGATGCCGAACCATTCGGAATAGCTCCGCGCCATGCCATGCGACCACTGGCTCGGTTCCCAGACCGTGATCTGGTCGCCATCCCACTTCACGGTCAGCCCATGCGGTTCCATGGCGACGTGATATTCGCGCGGCGTCGAATATTCACCTTCGATCTGAACCGGTGCGGCCGCTAGTGCGGCCTCGGCATCTCCCCATCCGGAAGTGAGATTGTCCATCACCTTGCCTTCGCCGGCCGCCGCGTCATTGAAGGTCGCGACATGCGGCGCCTTCTCATAGGTGATGCAGATCAGCTTTGCCGCCTCGACCGCCTGTTCGCGGCTTTCCGCAACGACGGCGGCGATCGACTGGCCATTGTACTGAACCTGCCGCGGCAGCGGATAATAAGGCTGGTTATCCGGGCGATTGCCACCCCAGTCGGAGGCAACCAGGAGACCCATGTCGTCATCCGGCGTCAGCACCATCAGCACGCCCGGGGCAGCAAGCGCCTTTTCCGTATCGACCTTGACGACACGCCCCGATGCAACGGTGCTCTGCACGAGGATGGCATATGCAAGGCCTTCGACCGGATATTCCAGTGCATAGGTCGCGCCGCCGGTGACCTTCAGATTGCCTTCGAAACGCGTCTGGCGGCCGCCGACTGTCCCGTCGGAAGCATCGCCGTGTTTGCGGGGTTCCATGATGGTCATGCGAGACCTCCAACTTTCAGGATGGCGCGGGCGACGACGCCCGGCGCAAGTTCGATCTTGTAGCGGTTGGCGCCATGCGAAACGGCGCCCTCCATGGCAAGCCGGCTGGCCGCCTCGACGGTTTCGAGGCTGAGAACCTTGCCGACCAGCGCCTGTTCGACGTTGCGAGCCCGCCACGGCTTGGTGGCGACGCCGCCGAGAGCGACGCGGATATCGCGCACCGTCCTGCCGTCCGTTTCGAATTCCAGGCCGACGGCGGCACTCGCCGCCGCGAATTCATAGGACTGGCGGTCGCGGACTTTGAGATAGGTCGAGTTCTTCGCCGCCGCCGAAGCCGGCACGGTGATCGCGGTGATCATCTCGCCGCGCTGCAACGAGGTTTCCCGCTCCGGCGTATTGCCGGGCAGAAGGAAGAAGTCCTCGACCGATACTGTCCGCCCGCCGAGTTCGACCACCGCGTCGAAGGCAACGAGCGCGATGGCGAGGTCACCGGGATAGCTGGCGATGCAGGTGTCGCTGGTACCGAGCACGGCATGGTTACGGGTAACGCCGCCGATCGCCGAACAACCGGCGCCGGGATTGCGCTTGTGGCATGCCGGAAACACGTCCGGCGCCCGAAAATACGAACAGCGCGTCCGCTGCAGGAGGTTGCCGCCGATCGTCGCCATGTTGCGGATCTGGGCGGACGCCGCCAGCGACAGCGATTCCGAAACCGCCGGGAAAGCAGAGCGGATGCCTGCGTGATCGGCAACCTCCCCCATCTTGGCAAGCGTGCCGATCCGGGCGCCGCCGGCATCGACGGTGATTTCGCCGAGGCCTGAGAGGTGGGTGATGTCGATAACCGTTTCCGGCTCCATCACGCCGCATTTTGCGAGATCCAGCAGCGTCGTGCCGCCGGCAAGCAGCACCGAACCAGCTTGGAGCGACGCCTGGCGGGCTTCATCGGAAGACGAGGCCCGGATATAGGAAAAGTCTCTCATCACGCCATCTCCGCCGCTTCGCGCACCGCCGCGACGATGCTGTTATAGGCTCCGCACCGACAGAGATTGCCGGACATGTATTCGCGGATTTCCTCGTCGGATCCCGCATGGCCCTCGCGGATGCAGGCGACCGCCGACATGATCTGGCCGGGCGTGCAATAGCCGCACTGGAAGGCGTCATGCTCGACGAAGGCTGCCTGGACCGGGTGCAACTCGCCGTTTTCGGCGGCGATCCCCTCGATCGTGGTGATCTGCCGGCCTTCGACCTGGGCTGCGAGCGTCAGACAGGAGAGCACGCGGTTGCCGTCGACATGACAGGTGCAGGCGCCGCAATGGCCCTGGTCGCAACCCTTCTTGGTGCCGGTCAGAGCCAGATGTTCGCGCAGGGCGTCGAGCAGGGTGACGCGCGGTTCGACATCGAGGTCGTACCGCTTCCCGTTGATATCGAGCGAAAGATGGATGGTTCGTGTCATGGATCAAGCTCCTGCCATTGTCACGAGAATGAGAACTTTAAAGCCGGAGACGGGCTGGCCGACTGGCTGCGATGCCCTAGATGATGCCAGACCGAGAGAAGCACCCGCACATTTCGGCATGACATCCGTCCCCCTCTGGAATAAGAAGTGGAAGGCACTCCATATAAACGGAGGCGCCTCCGTTTAAACTAGTGGCTTACGGATTTTCGTCAAGCCCCCATTTGCCTGGAGCAGTATTTTGGCCTCGGCCGAGCCGAAGACGACATCCCTCGCATCGACCAAGCTTCGCGCTGATGCCCGCCGCAACCGCGAAAAGCTGGTCGAGGTGGCGGCCGCAGCCTTTGCGGAAAAGGGCGTCGAGACTTCGCTGGAAGATATAGCACGGCAGGCCGGCGTCGGCATCGGCACGCTTTACCGCCATTTTCCCAGCCGCGAGCATCTCGTCGAGGTGGTCTATCGCCGTGAGCTTGAGGCCCTGGCGAGCGCCGCTACCGAACTTGCCAGGCTCCATTCGCCGGACATGGCGCTCGAGGAATGGATGCGTCGCTTCGTCGGCTATATCGCCACCAAGCGCGGCATGGCCAACAGCCTGCGCATTCTCATGACCTCCAACTCCTCCCTTTTTTCCGAGGGCTCGGGCCTCATCCGTGGCGCGCTGGAAAGTCTTTTGAAGACTGCGGGCGATGAAGGATATATCCGCCGCGACATCGAAACGACCGATCTCATGCACGCTCTGTCGAGCATTTATTCCATTCCGGAATCGCCCGAATGGCGCGAGCGGGCGCATCGCCTGATCGGCCTGCTGATGGACGGCCTGCGGACCCGCAGATAACCCGTCGTATCCGTACCGTATCGGCCGGTCGGATAGGCTAGATTTCGCATGTCACTTGAACGGAATATCAAGCAATCTCCGATTGACAGGTAACCTGTTACTCAGATGATCGGGCTTCAATATTATTGTTATAAAATAAACGGATAGCCCAGACGAAATTTCGAATTTTCGCCCCGATAATTCGTCAAAAGTCATTATATACTATCAAAATTCAATCTGTCGTTAAAGAGTTTGACCCTAAGCTCCCGGCTACCGCGCGACCGCCATCCGGTGTAGCGCAGGAGCCGGTATGAGACCGGTTCTCTTCCCACACCGCCAGATATCAGATCTGCGCGTGAAAACGCGTTGCCTCATTCGAGGCTTCACCATTCCGGAGCCGAATCTCATGTCCCGTCTCTCCATTCGCAGCTCGCTCATCGCCGTCTTCGGCGCGATCGCGACGCTCGTCGCCGTTCTCGCCTGGGCGGCCATTTCCTCGCTCTCCAATGTCGCCGGAAATCTCACCACGATCTCGCAAAACTCGATGCCGAGCGTCCAGGCCTCGAAGAATATAGAGACGGCCATTCTCGGAATGACGGTCGCCTATATGGGGCATCTGACGACGACCTCGGATTTCGGCATGGACACCGCGGAAAAGCTGATCGCCCAGCAGTCCGACGCGCTCAAGGCCGCACTCCAAACCTACAGGCCGCTGATCTCCAGCGACCAGGAAAAGCAGATCATCGACCAGATCCAGGCGGGCATCGACAAATACGTCCTCAACGGCCAGAAGATGCTGGACTTCTCCCGCAAGGCCTCCGACGCCCGCGCCCGCGTCGAGATGGAAAAGATGCGGGTCACGATCCAGCCGGTCATGGAAGCCGTTACCAAGCTGGTCAAGTCGAACACGGACGAGGCGGCCCTCGAAACCGCCAAGGCGGAGTCGACCTATTCCACCGCGCTCGCCACGATGGAAAGCATCCTTGGTGTTGTCTTCCTGCTGATCGTCGGTGCCGCCGTCTACGTGCTGTCCGGTATCGCCCGACCCATCCAGCGCATCACGGCGTCGATGAGCGGCCTTGCCGCAGGCGACACCGCGACCGAAATCCCCTTTGCAGGACGCAAGGACGAAGTCGGGGCAATGGCTGGTGCCGTGGAAGTCTTCCGTCAGGCGGCGATCTCCAACAGGCAGCTTCAGGAACAGGCGGAAGAGGCCCGCGCCCAAGCCGAAGCCGACCGTATCCACCTGCAGGAAGAGGCGGAAGCCTCCGCCCAGGCCCGTCTCCAGCAAGCGACCTCAGGCCTCGCCGCCGGCCTGCGCCGCCTTGCCTCGGGAGATCTCGCTTTCCAGCTCAACGAACCCTTCGCTCCGGATTTCGAAGCGCTGCGCGAAGACCTGAACTCGGCCGTGTCCCGCCTCGGCGAAGCCCTTTCGGAAGTCGCCGGCTCCGCCCAGTCGATCGATAGCGGTTCGCGTGAAGTCAGCCAGAGCGCCGACGACCTGTCCAAGCGGACCGAACAGCAGGCAGCCTCGCTCGAAGAGACCGCAGCCGCCCTTGACGAGATCACCGCCAATGTCTCGAACTCTTCCAAGCGTGCGGACGAGGCAAAGGCGATCGCCCTGCAGGCAAATTCCAGCGCCGCCCAGTCGGGCGCCGTCGTCGCCAACGCCGTCGATGCAATGCAGCGCATCGAACAGTCGTCCAGCCAGATTTCCAACATCATCGGGGTGATCGACGAGATCGCCTTCCAGACCAACCTGCTGGCGCTGAATGCAGGCGTCGAAGCGGCCCGCGCCGGTGAAGCCGGCAAGGGTTTCGCGGTCGTCGCCCAGGAAGTCCGCGAACTCGCCCAGCGTTCGGCGAATGCGGCCAAGGAGATCAAGGATCTCATCCGCAAGTCGGGCTCCGAAGTCCAGAACGGCGTGAAGCTGGTGCGCGAGACCGGCGACGCGCTGAAGACGATCGAAAGCCACGTCGTCACCATCAACGAGCATATCAATGCGATCGCCACCGCCGCCCGCGAACAGTCGGTCGGCCTCGCAGAGGTCAACTCGGCCGTCAACCAGATGGACCAGGTGACGCAGCAGAACGCCGCGATGGTCGAGGAAACCAATGCTGCCGGCGCCAACCTTGCATCGGAAAGCACCAAGCTGCGTGATCTGCTGACCCGCTTCAAGCTCTCCGAAGGCGGCCAGCGTTCCGGCATGCAGCAGCGGCCCGCCTACGGCTCTGCTCCGGCCCCGGTTGGCCGCAATGCGGCTCCACAGGAATCGCCGGCCCGCCGCCTTGCACAGCGCGTCAGCAAGTCCTTCGGCGGTGCGGCAGTTGCAACCGCCGAATCCCAGTGGACCGATTTCTGATCTGCACGCGATACTAACTCTCTAACTGTCGCTCTTCGACGGCCCGGCCTCTGCCATCTGGCGCAGAAGCCGGGCCGTTTCGTCATTGGCGGGAAAGAAGGATTCGACCGCCAGTTCCGACAGCGTCACATCCACCGGGGTTCCGAAGACGGTCGTCGTCGAGATGAACGACAAAAGCCCCGCCTCCGTGCGCAATTCCATCGGCACGGCGATACCCGCATAGTCGTGTTTCGGCGCCGATTTCGACGCGTCTTCCCACACCGGGTAACCGGACAGTTCTTCCAGCAATCTCTGAAGAACGCGATCACCGGTCGCCGAGATCTGCTGGCGCAGCCGTTCGAGCAGGTGACTACGCCATTCCGCCAGATTGGCGATGTAAGGCGCAAGGCCCTGCGGATGCAGGCTGAGCCGCAGGACGTTGACCGGCCCTTCGATCAACGACCGGTCGGCGACATCAGCAAGCAGCGGCGCCACCGCGGCATTTGCGGCCACCAATGTCCAGTGCCGGTCGACGGCAAGCGCCGGGAACGGCTCATGGCCTTTCAATACCATATCAATCGCCCGCCGCGCCGGCTGGAGCGCCGGATCGTCGAGTTTGCGCTCGGCAAACACCGGCGCGAAACCGGCGGCGAGCAGCATCGGGTTGCGCTCGCGGAGCGGCACGTCAAGCCGCTCCGCCAAATGCAGGAGCATGTCGCGGCTCGGGGCCGACCGTCCGCTTTCGATGAAGCTCAGATGGCGTTGCGAGATATCGGCCTCGAGCGCCAGATCGAGCTGGCTCATGCGCCGGCGACGGCGCCATTCGCGCAGGAAATCACCGAGAGGGCGGGCGGGCGCAATCGTCGTCATGCGGCAGCCGGAACCTGGTCGAGGAAACCGCAGACCGACTTCAGGCGGCCGTTTTCCAGGACGGCGAAATCCGTATCCTTGATCAGCGCCTCGCCATCTTCCGGGCCAAGGCTCCAGGAGAAGCGCAGATTGTCGTCATAACCGTCGGGCGTGCCGATCAGCGTGAAACGGAAGCCCGGAAACCGCGCCTGGACGCCTTCGACCAGGCGATCGACGCCCTCATGGCCTTCGCCGCGCATCAGCGGATCGACGTAAAGCCCGTCTTCCGCCCAGGTCTCGGCGATCAGCGCCTTGCGGCGGGCGGCATCCGTTTCGTTCCAGATGGCGAGATAACGTTCGGCTTTGGTGTTCGCATCGGTCATGTCTTTTCTCCTTTGGATCGCCTGACTTGTTGCAGACAGGGCGAACATGCCGGAGCGGCTGCATCGTCTCAATTACGCGGCAGGTAATAACTATCGCGCCGAAAGCGCAAGCCGCGCGCCGAGCACCACGAAGGCGCCGGCGAAGATACGGCGCATCCAGGCGAGGATGTTCGGCCGCGAGATCACGTGGCTCCGCACCGAGGCGGCAAACAGGCCGTAGACGACGAAGATGCCGAAGGTCATCAGCATGAAGACGAGGCTGAGCTCGGTCATGCGCAGAACGGGTGCTGTCTCCTCCTGGCTGACGAACTGCGGCAGGAAGGCGAAGAAGAAAATCGACAATTTCGGGTTGAGCGCATTGGCAAGGATTGCCGAAACGATGACTTGGCCAACGGATTTCGGCGTCCGGTCCGTCTCCGCCGTCAGCGCGCCTTTTTCCTTAAGCACCTGCCAGGCCATGAACAGGAGATAGGCGACACCGAGATATTTGATGATTTCGAAGGCCAGGGCGCTGGTATGCAGCAGAGCTGCAAGGCCCGAGACTGCCGCAATCATGTGCGGCAGGATGCCGAGCGTACAGCCGAAGGCGGCGATGACGCTCGCCCGCACGCCACGCGACAGGCCCGCGGCGAGCGTGATCAGCACACCGGTACCCGGCGACGCCACGACGACGAGGGAAGTGATCAGGAATTCCGCGCTCATGAGAGATCCTTTCGAGAGGTTTTCCCATGGCTACCGAAGAACCCCACGCCGATCTTGAACGAAATTGCAGGCCGGCGATTGCCTGGAGGGACCCGGGAACCTATCGTCACGCCATCTCAGTGCGGACCCATCTCATGACCTCTTCTCCGAAAGACCTCGACATCGGCTATGACGTCCCGGCCTCTGTCGGCGACACGATTAACGACATCCAGACGCCGGCGCTGATCATCGATCTCGACGCCTTCGAGCGAAATGTCGAACGGATGAGAACTTATGCCGAGGCGGCGGGAGTGCGGCTTCGCCCGCATGCCAAGACCCACAAGTCGGCCGATGTCGCGCTTTACCAGATGCAGAACGGCGGCGCCGTCGGCATCTGCTGCCAGAAAGTGTCCGAGGCGGAAGCGCTGGTGCGCGGCGGCGTTACCGACGTGCTCGTCGCCAACGAGGTTGCCGATCCGAAAAAGATCGACCGGCTGGCGCGGCTCGCGAAAAACGCACATGTCTCCGTTTGCGTCGACGATCCGGCCGTCGTCGCCACGCTTTCCGAAGCAGCCGGCCGGCATGGCGTGACGCTCGACGTGCTGGTGGAGATCGATTGCGGCGCCCGCCGCTGCGGCGTGCTGCCCGGCGCGCCGGCCGTCGAGCTGGCAAAGATGGTCGCCGCCGCGCCGAACCTCGCCTTTGCCGGTATCCAGGCCTATCACGGCAGCGCCCAGCATATCTATGATCCGGCCGAGCGCCGTACCGCCATCGACAAGGCGATCGGCATGGCGCGGGAAACGGCCGTGCTGCTGCGCGACGCGGGACTGGAGCCGAAGATCATCACCGGCGCAGGCACCGGCACCCACAATCTCGAAGGCGCATCCGGTCTGTACAACGAGGTCCAGCCGGGCTCCTACATCTTCATGGATGCGGATTACGCCCGCGTCCGCGCGACGGAGGGTAACGGCACGGTCGGCAGCTTCGAGCGTGCGCTCTTCGTGCTGACCTCGATCATGAGCAAGCCGGCCTCCGGTCGCGCCATCTGCGATGCGGGCCTCAAGGCGCACTCGATCGACAGTGGCCTGCCGACAGTATTCGAACGCCCCGACCTCACATTCGTCAGCGCTTCGGACGAACACGGCAAGATCGAGGACCTGCAGGATACGCTGAAACTCAACGACCGCCTGGCGCTCGTGCCGGGTCACTGCGACCCGACCTGCAATCTCTACGACTGGTATGTCTGCGTTCGCAACGGCCGCGTCGAGGCGCTCTGGCCCGTCACCGCCCGCGGCAAGCTCTACTAGAACCGGTGAATACGCAGGCCGAGCACCTTTTCCGAAATGACCACCACCGCCATCGTCAGCACGATCGAGCAGGTCGAGACGGCCGCCGCTTCCGGCGTGAAATTGGTGCGCAGGTAGTCGAACAGCTGGATCGGCAGCGTCGACATGCCGACACCCTTCAGCATGAAGGAAATGGTGAAGACGTCGAACGAGATGATGAAGGCGAACAGGCAGCCGCCGATGACGCCGGGCTTGATCAGCGGCAGCATGATCCTCCGGAAGCGGGTGAAGCGTCCCGCCCCCAGGCTCTGCGCAGCAAGGCTCCAGGCAGGATCGTAGCTCTCCATCGAGGCCGAGACGTTGATGAACACGAAGGGCAGCGTGATCAGCACATGGCCGACGATCATGCCGACCAGGTTCTGCGTGCCGAGGCCGACCGAATAGACGAAGAAGAGGAGCGAGATCGCCGTCAGCACTTCCGGCAACAGCAGCGGCGCCAGCATGGCGACCCGCACCGTTTCCTTCAGCTTGCCGGCATGCGTCACATAGAACATCGCCGCCATCGTGCCGATGATCCCGGAGATCACCGTGGTCAGCGCCGCGATCCACAGCGAGGTGCGGATCGCGCGCATGAACACCTCGTTGTTGAAGAAAACGAGATACCAGCGGAACGAAAGCCCCTGCGGCGGGAAGGTGAGGAAGGCACCGGCATTGAAGGAAGCGATGACGACCACCGCGATCGGTGCCAGCAGGAAAGCGTAGATGATCAGGCAATAGACGGTGAAGAACGGTTTCGACATGCGTCTCAAGCCTTCCATTTCATGACAGTCAGCCGCCCGAAGATGACGACGAAGATCGCGCCGGTCACCGACAGCATCAGCGCCAGCGCCGAACCGAACGGCCACTGGAACGTATCGATCAGCGCATCCACCACCGTCACCGCCATGGTCTTGACCCTCAACCCACCGATCAGCGACGGCGTCACATAGGCGCTGAGCGACAGAACAAAGACGAGGATGCAGCCGGCCTGGATGCCCGGCAGCGACAGCGGCAGGGTGATGCGCCGGAACGACGTGACCTTCGACGCCCCGAGCGAACGAGCCGCCGCTTCGAGCGATGGATCGATACCCTGGATGGCGCTCATGATCGGCAGGATCATGAAGGGCAGGAAGACATGCACCAGCGCGATGATGATACCGAGCGCATTATACATCAGCGGCAGCGGCCCATCGATAAGCCCCCAGCCGGTCAGCGTGCGGTTGATGATGCCGTTATTGCCGAGCAGGATCGTCCAGCCATAGCTGCGGATGACGATGCCGACGAGCAGCGGCGAGAGCACCAGCGCGTAACCCAGAGCGCGGAAGGTCGAGGCCCCGCGCGCCAGCTGCCAGGCGACGGGATAACCAAGGATCAGGCAGAGGAAGGTCGTCAGAAAGCCGATCCACAGCGTGTTGATCACCTGTTGGACATAGAAGAAGTCCGAAAAGAACTTGCCGTAATTGCCAAGCGTGAAGCCCGGCCCATAGGGCGTGCCCTGTCCGGGCATCCGGAAACTCATGACGACGATATTGAGATAGGGCAGTACGAGGAAGACGCAGAGCAGGATCGCGGCGGGTGCGATCAGCAGCAGCGGTCCGAGCCTTTTTCTGGGCGGAACAATCATGCCGCACTTCCAAGCGGCCAGAAGCGATCGGCCGGCGCGTGCACGAGCACCTGCTCGCCGTCCGCAAACCGCGTGCGCGGAAAAGTCTGGACGTTGACGACGGCGCCGCCCGCAAGCTCCAGGCGGTAATCGACGAGACTGCCGGAATAGTAGCTGGAGAGAACCTTAGCGGACGCACCCGTCGCGCCCGAGTTGATCGGCAGCAGCTCGACCGCTTCCGGCCGCAGAGCCAGCATCAGCTCGACGCCTTCGGCAAAATCTCCACTGACCGGCACGTCGCCGAAGGCGGTCGAAACGACGCGATTGCCGACCTTGCCGCGGATGATGTTCACCTGTCCGACGAACTCGGCCACTTCCAGATTGGCCGGCCGCTCGTAAATGTCGGAGGGCGTGCCGATCTGGGCGATGCGGCCGCCGAACATCACCACCACCCGGTCGGACATGGTCATCGCCTCGGCCTGATCGTGCGTGACGTAGACCGTGGTGATGCCGACGCGGCGCTGCAGGTCGCGGATGAAGACCCGCATCTCCTCACGCAGCTTGGCGTCGAGATTGGCGAGCGGCTCGTCGAGCAGCAGGATCTTCGGTTCGATGACCAGAGCGCGGGCAAGCGCCACGCGCTGCTGCTGGCCGCCGGAGAGCTGGCGCGGATAACGCTCGGAATAACCCGTGAGCTGCACCATATCCAGCACCTTGGCGATGCGGGTGCGGATCTCGTCCTTGGGCGTTTTGCGCATCTCCAGCCCGAAGGCGAGGTTCTTTTCGACCGTCATATGCGGAAACAGCGCATAGTTCTGGAAGACCATGCCGATATCGCGCTTTTCGACCGGCACGTGCACGACGTCGCGGCCGTCGAAGCGGATCGCCCCTTGCGTCGCATCCTCGAAACCCGCGATCATCTTCAGCGTCGTCGTCTTGCCGCACCCTGACGGCCCGAGCAGCGAGATGAACTCGCCCTCGGCGATCCGGATCGAAATGCTGTCGACCGCGGGACCCTGCCCGTAGTCCTTGGTCAGCTTTTCGATGCTAACCTCTGTCATGAAATTCCACTTTCCAATTAAAGAACCTGACCCGGAAAAAGCCGATCATGGTCTGCTTTCAAAGGCAGACCATGATCGCAGGGGGGGGGAAATCACTTGATTGTCTTCGCCCAGCGTTCGGCGAGTTCGCCCTGCTTTTCGTTGACGAAGTTCCAGTCCCAGGTGAGGATCTTGTCCATGTCCGCGCCGGAAACCGGCACGTCGACCTTGAGATCGGCCGGCACGATGACCTTGGAATTGGTCGGCGAGATGAAGAACTCCTTCATCATCATCCCCTGCACTTCCGGCGACAGCAGGAAGTTGGCGTACTGGTAGGCCAGTTCCTTTTCCGGCGCGTTGGCGAGGATGTTGATGGTCTGGTCGAACATGAACATCCCTTCTTCCGGGATGATACAGTCGACCGGCAGGCCCTGGCGGCGCAGGCGGGCGATTTCGCCGAAGTCGAAGGGCGCGACGACGATTTCGCCCGAAGCAAGACCGGTCGACATGTTGAAGTCCACCTGGATCACCGAGCCGAGCTTCTGGAGTGCCGCGAAACCGGCATCGACGTCATACTGATCCTTGCCGAAGATCTTCGAAAACAGCAGCAGCTCCATCTTGCCGGCGCTGTTGGCGAAGTTGTAGAGGCCGATCTTGCCCTTGAATTCCGGGTTGTTCCAGAGATCCTTCCAGGACTTCGGCTTGGTCTTCACAAGGTCCGTGCGGTAGCCGATGCCGATCGGCGAAACGGCGCCGATCGCGCCCCAGCCGTCGGTCTTCTTGGCGAGCGGATAGAGATCGTTGTAGTTCGAGAGCTTGGTGAGATCGAGCTTCTCGAAAAAGCCCTCCTTGCGCAGACCGGACGCGAAAACCTCGTTGGTCATCACGATCGAATAGGGCGGCTTGGCGGTGCCTGCCGCCCGCAGGTTGGCGCCCCAGACTCGGCCGTTGCCGACGTCGAGCGTCACGGCCGCACCGGTCTTTTTGGTGAAGGCGGGTCCGACGGTCGAGCGCCAGTACTGTTCCCACACGCCGCCGAGCGTCGGCACGACCAGCGTTTTCGATTGAGCCCGCGCCGGAAGGCCGAAAAGGCCGGCCGCAGCGAGTGCACTCATTCCGGCAAGCGTTTGCCGCCTTGTCAAATCCATCATGTCCAGTTCCCCTTGTTGCGATCTTTGATCGATATGTGCCGGCGGTTCTCCGCTTCTGCGCACGGGTTCAGTCGAGTTAGTCGGTCATCAGCCTTTCGAAAAAGCCTGCCTGGTCTTCAGGTCGATATATTCGCCATAGGTGATAGGCTCATATTTCGCCCCGCCCTTTACGAATGGGGCCAGGCACTCGATCACCGTATCCTTGGCCGGATTGAGGAAGAACGGGATCGACTGGCGGCGAGCGGTGCCCTTGAACCCGGTCGGCGGATTGGCGACGCGGTGCGGCGTCGAGACCCATTCATCGTTCGTCCAGCGCATGAAGGCGTCGGCGATGTTGATCACGTAGGCGCCTTCGATCGACGGCGCGTCCAGCCATTCGCCGTTGCGATTGCGCACCTGCAGCCCGCCGGCCGAAGCCTCCGAACGCAGGATGGTCATGAAGCCGTAGTCCGTATGGACGCCGGCGCGCATCTGGCCCGGCAGCGGCGATTCGTCCTGCTCCGGATAATTGATGACGCGCAGCGCCGAGAGATGGTTTTCGAAAGAGGGCTCGAAATAGTCCTGATCGAGCCCGATCGCCTGGCAGAAGATGCGGCGCATATGCTTGGCAAGGATTTCCATTTCCTTGAAATAATCGCGGAATGCCTGTTCCAGACCATCCGGTCTGTCCGGCCAGGTATCGCCGGGAAGGTTCTGGCCGAAGTTGAGACTTTCCTTGTAATCGCCTGGGGTCTTGATCCCGAGCGTGGCAGCAAGCGCCTCTTCGGCAATCGGCGAAAAGGCGACGCCGCCCACGACGCCGGCACCGCGGCCCTGGGTTTTCTTCCAGTCCTGCGGGTAATCGAAGAAGGCGCGGGCGAGATTGTAGAGCCTGGACGTCACCTCGGGCGAAACGCCATGGCCGGTGACGAGAAAGAAACCGGTATCGCGGCAGGCCGTCTCGATGGTTTTGACGACGGCCGCAGCGCCTGACTCGTTGCGGATGAAGGGGCCGACATCGATCACCGGAATGCCGGAAACGGCACCATGGGATGACGCAGGATTGGCGTTCGTTAAGGACATGCCTTCCTCCATTTCACATCTGACAAACAGATGTTGACAAAAACATCTGTTGTTGTCCATATCAAAATTAACGAAGTTGCAACGTGGTTCTCGCCTCAAGGACGATCGACTGAACATGGATGACCTTGCGCCACAGGAAGCGGCCGTCCTGGCAATCATCAAGGACAACCCGTTCGCGGGTCAGCAGGAGATCGCCACCATGCTCGGGCTGGCGCGCTCGACGGTCGCCGCCCATATCGTGCAGTTGATGCAGAAGGGCTACATCCTCGGCCGCGGTTACGTGATGCCCGCCGAGACCCGCGCCGTCTGCATCGGCGGCGCCGTGCTCGACCGCAAGTACCGCGCCAAGCAGGAGTTCGTCTTCGAGACATCCAACCCGGTAGACGGTGTGCGCAGCCTTGGCGGCGTCGCCCGCAACGTCGCGGAAAACCTGGCGCTTCTCGGCACCACGACCAGTTTCGTCTCGATCGTCGGCGACGACGAAGGCGGGCGGGCGGTGCTGAAACACATGCGCGACCGCGGCATCGATGTCAGCCAGATCATCACCACCACCGAGCGCCCGACGGCGGAATATGCGGCCATCCTCGACACCAAGGGCGACCTCGTGCTCGGCATTGCCGACATGAGCATTTTCGACCTGCTGCTGCCGAACCATATCGAGCGCATCTGGCCGCATCTCGCCGCCGCAAGCTGGGTATTTTCCGACTGCAACCTGCCGGCCGAAACGCTGGCCGCGCTCATCGCCAAGCGCCAGGGCGCCCGTTTCCGGCTGGCTATCGACGCGGTCTCGACGCCCAAGGCGGCTCGGCTGCCAAGGGATCTCACCGGCGTGGACCTGCTGTTCATGAATATCGACGAGGCAAACGCGGTCCTCGGACGCAAGGCGCACGAGACGATCGACGATGCAAAGGAAGCGGCACTTGCCCTGCAGGCGGCCGGTGCGCGCGAGGCGGTCGTGACTATGGGCCCGCGCGGCATCGCGGTTGCCGGCACCGAAGGCGCCCGCACCTTCCCGGCGGTGCATGCCCGGCCGATCGACATCACGGGCGCGGGCGACGCGATGATCGCCGGCACGCTGCACCGCATCCTGCATGGCGAGGATACCTACACTGCGGCCCGCACCGGCGCGCTGCTCGGCACGCTGACCACCGAAAGCACCGCAAGCGTCCATACGGAATTGTCCGAACGCTTCCTGGAAGCCAATATGCACCGACTGGCCGGCTGAGCCTCAGTCGCCGAAAACGATCCAAGGAATACAAAAATGGCCCTCATCAAACCGAAGCTGAGCCGTGAAGTGGCCGAGGCGCTCGCATCCGGCGGCCCAGTCGTGGCGCTGGAATCGACCATCATCACCCACGGCATGCCGTACCCGGCGAACCTCGAAACCGCGCTCGGCGTCGAGGCGGTGATCCGCGAAAACGGCGCGATCCCGGCCACCATCGCCGTCGTCAATGGCGAGCTGCGCGTCGGCCTCGAACACAGCGAACTGGAAGCGCTGGCCCAGGCGAAGGGCGTCGTAAAAGCCTCCGGCCGCGACCTCGCCGTCGCCATGGTGCGCGGCCAGTCGGCCGGCACCACGGTTTCCGCCACCATGCTGATGGCCGATCTCGCCGGCATCGACATTTTCGCCACCGGCGGCGTCGGCGGCGTGCATCGCGGCGCCGAACAGACCTTCGACATCTCCGCCGACCTGACGGAGCTCGGCCGCACCAAGACCGCCGTCGTCTGCGCCGGTGTGAAGTCGATCCTCGATATCGCCAAGACGCTGGAATATCTCGAAACCCAGCGCGTGCCCGTCATCGCCTACGGCACCGACGACTTCCCGGCCTTCTTCACCCGAAAGAGCGGCTTCAAGGCCGACCACCGGCTCGATACGCCGGAAGAGATCGCCAGGGCCATGTATCTCCACCACCAGCTCGGCACCGGCGCCGGCCTGATGATCGCCAACCCGATCCCGGAAGCGGCAGCCCTGACGCCGGAATTCATCGACGGCACCATCAACGACGCCGTGCGCGAGGCGGACGAGCGCGGCATCGGCCGCAAGGAGCTGACGCCCTTCCTGCTCGCCCGCATCAACGAACTGTCCAAGGGCGAGAGCCTCAAGGCCAATATCGAGCTGGTGAAGAACAATGCGCGGCTCGCCGCGAAAATGGCCGTCGCCTACGCGGCGCTGAAGAAGGCCGGCAAATAGTTCAAGAACAAGGGGAACTGCCCATGAACCAGCAAATGAACGGCTACGAGACGATCCTTTACGAGAAGGATTTGACTGACAAGTTCGCGACGATCACCATCAATCGCCCCGACAAAATGAATGCGATGAACAAGACCGTGATCCGCGAGATCGACGCGGCTGTCGCCGCAGCCGTCGCCGATCCGGACGTCAACGCACTGGTCATCACCGGCACCGGGCGCGCCTTCTCCTCCGGTTACGACCTGCAGGGCGGCGATTTCGATGTCGACATCGATTTCTGGCGCGAGGACATGTCGGAAAACGCCGAGGCGCTGCTCAACATCTGGCGCGCCCCGATCCCGGTCATCGCCTCGGTCAACGGATACGCGCTTGCCGGCGCGCTCGAACTGATGATGTGCTGCGATCTGGCGATTGCCGCCGACAACGCCAAGTTCGGCGAACCGGAAGTGCGCCACAATTCCGGCCCGCCGGCGCTGATGATGCCCTGGCTGCTCGCCACCCGCGACGTGCGCTGGCTGATGTTCACCGGCGACATGGTGGATGCAGAGGAGGCGCTGCGCATGCACCTGATCAACAAGGTGGTGCCAGCCGACCAGCTCAAGGAAAAGACCGAGAACCTGGCTCGCAAGCTTGCCCGCATGCCGGTTCCGGCGCTCAGATACACCAAGGCCTCGATCAACAACCAGCAGATGGTCGCCGGCCTCCTGCCGTCCTTCCAGTACAATATCGAGGCGATTGCCGCTCTTCACGTTACCAGACAGGGCCGCGAGTGGATGGCGAACCTCGCCAAGATGTCGCTGAAGGAATACCTCGCCTTCCGCGACGATCCTTTTAAGGGCCTCGACTGAGGCCCCGGCCATGACGGCCAACACGCCTGAGGCGATGCAGGCCCTCATGGCGCCGCGCTCCATTGCAGTCGTCGGCGCCACCGAGCGCGCCGACGCCTCCTCCAGTTATGTGATGAAAAACCTGATGCGCTTCGGCTATCAGGGGCAGATCATTCCGGTTCATCCAAAGGCCGGGACAATCTTCGGGCTTCCCGCCTCGCACTCCCTCTCCGCATTGGAGAGCGCACCCGATGTCGCGGTGATCGGCATCGCCGCCGACAAGGTGATTGCGGCCCTCGAAGAAGCGGGAAGCACCGGCGTCAAGGCGGCGGTCGTGCTGGCCTCCGGTTTTGCCGAACTGGACGAAGCCGGCCGTGAGCGGCAGCGACAACTGGTCGAGATCGCCGAGCGCTACGGCATGGCGATCTGTGGCCCGAACTGCCTCGGCCTCTTCAATCTCGGCTCGGGCGCCGCACTCTATTCCTCCAGCCTCTCGACCAATCTCCAGAAGGGCCGCTTCGCGATCCTCTCCCATTCCGGCGCCAGCGCCATCGCGCTCGGCAATACGGGGAGATTCGGGCTGAGCCACGTCGTCTCCTCCGGCAACAGCGCCGCGACCGACATTCCCGACTACCTCGATTTCCTCGCAACCGATGATCAGACCAGCGCCGTCGGCATCGTCATCGAGGCCATCCGCGACCCGGAAAAACTGGCGGCCGCGATGGAGAAGATGCACGCGGCCAACAAGCCGGTGATCGCCCTCCGCGCCGGCCGCTCTGAGCGTGGTGCCCAGGCGACCGCCGCCCATACAGGCTCGCTCGCCGGCAGCAACGACGCCTACCGCGCCTTCTTCCGCCGGGTGGGCATCATCGAAGTGCCGGACATGGACAATTTCATGGAAACGGCGACTCTCTGCCTGAGCCTGAAACAACGGCCTGCCAAACCGGGCGTCGCAATCGTCGGCGTCTCCGGCGGCGGCGTGGCGCATGTTTCCGATATCGCCGACGAGGTTGGTCTCTCGTTACCCGATCTGCAGCCGGAAACGGCAGTCCGAGTGAAAACGCTGCTGCCACCCTTCGCCACGCCCCAGAACCCTCTCGATACGACCGGCGTCGTCTTCGCCGACGGGGGGATCTATCGCGATGTCCTGCACGCGCTCGCGGACGATCCGTCGATCGGCCTGATCGTGGCAACGCAGGATGCACCCGCTGGCCTGGACGATTTCTGCGCCTCCGAATATCTCGGCATTGCCGAAGCGGTGTCCGACTATGCCGGAATGGGCAAGGTGCCGGTCGTGTTCATGAGCAACCTCTCCTCGGGCCATCACTCCGATGTCGAGGCGAGGCTTTCAAACGTACCTGTGCTGCGCGGCACGAAAAGCGCGCTGACGGCGGTTCGCAGCCTGATCACCCAGAGCGGGGTCGTTTCCTGGCCAGACAAGGTAGCGGCGACAAAGAAAACCCTCCCCCCTGGCGCTTTGACTGAACGCGAGGCCAAGCAACTGCTCGCCGCCGAAGGACTGCCGGTCCCCAGGGAACAGCTCGTCACCAGCGCCGATGCGGCCGCCGACGCTGCAAAGCAGCTCGGCTTCCCGGTGGTCATGAAGATCGAGTCGCCGGATATCCTGCACAAGACCGAAGCGGGCGGCGTGAAGCTCGGTATTGCCTCGGAGACGGAAGCCCGCGCCGCCTTCGACGTAATCATGGCAAACGCCCGCGCCTATGCTCCCGACGCCGCACTGCGCGGCGTCTCGGTGCAGGAAATGGTGACGGGTGGCATCGAGGCACTGGTCGGCCTTGTCCGCCACGAACCCTTCGGTTTCGGCCTCGTCGTCGGCATCGGCGGCGTGCTGGTGGAATTGGTAAAGGACAGCGCCTTCGATCTCCTGCCGATCGACCTCGCCCGCGCCGACGCGATGATCGGCGAAACGAAACTGGCATCGCTGCTGGAAGGCTATCGCGGTGCGCCAAAGGCGGATCGTCAGGCGCTTGCCGAACTGCTGGTCAGGCTCTCCGAATTCGCCGCGCACTACGGCGACGATATCGAGGCCATCGATCTGAATCCGGTAGCGGTCTTGCCCGATGGCAAGGGTGTGCGCATCCTCGACGCGCTGATCATTCCTCGGAAGATGCCGTGAAATGGTATTGCGGTCTCTGTTAGAAACCGGAGGACGGCCCCACATACCCTCATTCCTGTGCTTGTCACAGGAATCCAGCAACCGCGCATCGGCGCGGTGAAAGACTTTTTTCAGCCCAAGGACTTGGGCTGGCTGGATCCCTGTGACAAGCACAGGGATGAGGGTGGAGAATCAAACCAGCCGCAGCTTTGGCGCCGCCGCCTCCGCCCGGCCGAACCATGACAACCGCTGGGTCAGCAGCGCATAAAAGCCGTCCGCATCGACATCGCGCATGAACATCGCGTTCTTCGGCCGGCCGGAAACACCCCACCAGTCGGCGACCGTCATGCCCTTGGTGAGCTCCGACTCCGTCTCGATCTCGACGTTGCAGAGCCGGCCGGAATAAAGCTCCGGCTTCAGGAGGTAGGCGATCACGTTCGGATCGTGCAGCGGCCCGCCGTCGCTGCCGTATTTGGCCACGTCGAAGCGCTCGAAATAATCAAGCCAGCCGACCACCGCATCCGAAAGCGGCGTGCCGATCGCCTGGACTGCGGCGACGCGCGCACGGGTCGTCAGCGTCTTGTGGGTGACGTCGAGCGGCATCATCACGATCGGCACGCCCGAGCCGAACACGACGGCTGCGGCCTGCGGATCGACATAGATGTTGAATTCCGCGGCCGGCGTGATGTTGCCGCCCTCGAACAGCCCGCCGCCCATCAGCACGATCTTCTTGATGCGGCTTGCGATCTCCGGAGCCCGCGTCAGCGCCTTGCCGAGATCGGTGAGCGGCCCGAGCGTGCAGACGGTCACGGTGCCGGCCGCTTCGCTCGAGAGCGTCTCGATGATGAAATCGACGCCATGCTGTTCCTGGAGCGGCATGGTCGGCTCGGGAAGAGCGGCACCGTCGAGACCGGTCGCGCCATGCACATGTTCGGCGGTGACGAGCGGTCCGGTCATCGGCTGACTGCAGCCGGCAAATACCTTAATGTCGGGGCGGCCGGCCAGTTCGCAGATCTTGCGGATGTTCTTGGTCGTCAGCGACAACGGCACGTTGCCGGCGGCGGCGACGATCCCCAGCACCTCGATTTCCGGACTGGCGAGCGCCAGAAGAATGGCCAGCGCGTCGTCCTGGCCGGGGTCGGTATCGATGATGATCTTCTCTGCCATTGGGCTCACTCTCGGATACGGAAACGGTTACGCGACATGGGTGAGCGGCTCCTTCGCCCGCCATTTCGCCAGAAGATCGGCCTTGCGCTTCTCGAAACGCTCGACGGAGGCATGTTTTACATGGCCGAAACCGCGGACCATGTCCGGCAGGCCAGCGATCTCAATGGCAAGCGCATGGTTGGAGGCATCGAGCCGGGTCGAAAGCTCGGTCACCAGATCGAAATAATCGGCGATCAGCTTCCGCTCCATCCGCCGCTCCGCGGTGCGGCCGAACGGGTCGAAGGGCGTGCCGCGCAGGAATTTCAGCTTTTCCAGCACCCCGAATGCGGGGCGGATCCAAGCGCCGAACGCGATCTTGGCGGGATGGCCGGTGCGCTGGTCGATCTTGGTAATCATCGGCGGCGCGAGGTGATGCCTGATCTTGAAATCGCCTTCGAACTGCTCGGCGAGCTTCTTTTCAAAACCCCGGTCGCGATGCAGGCGGGCGACCTCGTATTCGTCCTTGTAGGCCATCAGCTTGAAGGCGTTTTTCGCCACCGCTTCGGCAAATCCGGTCACGCCGCGCAAACGCATCTCGGCCGATTTGGCGATATCCACGAGACCGGTATAGCGCGCCGCATAGGCGGCGTTCTGGTAAGCGGTCAGGAAGCCGACACGGCGGGCGACGATCTCGTCCAGCGTCTCGGCCTTCGGTTCGCTCTTGGTAAGCCCTGCCTCACGGGTTACGGAGACCAAGTCCACGGCAGCACGACGGCCCCAACCGAAGGCGGCGCGGTTCATGGCGATGCCCGTACCGTTGAGCTCGATCGCCTTGTCGATGGCAGCGAGGCTGATCGGCACCAGCCCGCGCTGCCAGGCATGGCCGAGCAGGAACATGTTGGCGGCGATCGCATCTCCCAGAAGCGCCGTCGCCAGGTCGGTCGCGGCAACGGTCTCGACCGCATCGTCTCCGGCGGCGCGGCGCAGCGATTTCAGCGTCGCCTCCTGCCGGAAATCGATCGTCGTATCCTTCACGAAGGAAGCGGTCGGCGCAAAATGGTCGTCGATGACGGCCCGCGTCTTGTTCTTCGCAAACGAGGCAAGCGAATTCTTCTGGGCGGCGACGACGATATCGAAGCCGAGCACGAGGTCGCTCTCGCCGGGACCGACGCGTACCGCATTAATCTGCGCAGGGTCCTTCGCCAGCCGTATATGCGAAACGACAGAGCCGTTCTTCTGGGCAAGCCCGGTCTGGTCGAGGGTGACCAAAGCCAGCCCGTCGAGAAGCGCCGCCTGGGCGAGAATGGCGCTGACGGTGATGACGCCCGTGCCGCCGATGCCGGCGAGCAGCATACTGCAGGGCGTCTCGAAGGTCGCGGTGAACACGGGCAGCGGCAGATCGTCGATCTTCACCACCTTGGACTTTACCGCCGGCTTGCGGATGCTGCCGCCCTCGACGGTCACGAAGCTCGGACAGAAGCCCTTGATGCAGGATAGATCGGTATTGCAGCTCGACTGGTTGATGCGGCGCTTGCGGCCGAATTCAGTTTCCTGCGGCTCGATCGAGATGCAGTTGGAGACGGCGGAACAGTCGCCGCAGCCTTCGCAGACCAGTTCGTTGATGAAGGCCCGTTTGTCCGAGACCGGATAGGCGCCGCGCTTGCGCCGGCGGCGCTTTTCCGCGGCGCAGACCTGATCGTAGACCAGCACCGTCACACCCAGAATTTCGCGCAATTCCCGCTGGACGGCGTCAAGCTCGTCACGGTGATGGATGGACACTTCGCGCGGCAGATTGCCCTGCCAGACCTCCGGCCGCTCCGCGACCACGACGACGCGCGCCGCACCTTCCGCCAGCATCTGCCCGACAATGCCAGGCACGGTGACATCGCCATCATGCTTCTGGCCGCCGGTCATCGCGACGGCGTCGTTATAGAGGATCTTGTAGGTGGCGTTGACCTTGGCCGCGATCCCGGCGCGGATGGCGAGCAGGCCGGAATGGAAATAGGTGCCGTCGCCCATGTTGACGAAGATGTGCTTCTCGTCTGTGAAGGGCGACAGGCCGATCCAGGCACCGCCCTCGCCGCCCATCTGGGTGAAGGTCGAGGTGTTGCGGTCCTCGTTGCCGATGATCATCATGTGGCAGCCGATGCCGGTCGAGGCACGGCTTCCTTCCGGCAGGCGGGTCGAGACGCTGTGCGGACAGCCGGAGCAGAAATAGGCCTCGCGTTTCAGCGCGGTCGCTTCCACTCCGAGAGCAAGCGACATCTCCTCGACGAAACGCGCTCTCGCCTGCAGCGCCTCGTCGAGCATGCCGAGCCGCAAGAGGATGGCCTTGGCGACGGAGAGTGTGCTGATCTCGCCGATCGCCTGCAGCAGTGTTGAACCACTCTCGCCTGTCTTGCCGAACACGCGCGGACGCCGCTCAGTGGGCAGGTTGAAAAGCTGCGCCTTGATCTGGTCTTCGAGGATCGAGCGTTTTTCCTCGACCACGAGCAGTTCGTCGACACGGGTAGCGAACTCCGCGATCCCCTGCGGCTCCAGCGGCCAGACCATCCCGACCTTGTAGAGCGCGATGCCGAGCTCTGCGGCACGCGCTTCGTCGATGCCGAGCAGCGCCAGGGCGCCGAGAAGATCGAGCCAGGATTTGCCGGTCGAGACGATACCGAGCCGGGCGCGGCCGGTGGTTCCCCAGATGGGGCGGTCCAGCCGGTTGGCGCGGGCAAAAGCCTGCACGGCGAGCATCTTGCGCTCCAGCCGCAGTTCCATAGCGTGCGGCCCGTCCGGCCAGCGCAGCGACAGGCCATCCGGCGCGAAGGTCTCGTCGGGGATGACGATCTGCGGCTTGTCCGGATCGAGATCGACGGTCGCCGAACATTCGACGATCTCGGTCTGGCACTTGAAGCCGATCCACGCGCCGGAATAGCGGCTCATCGCATAACCGAGCAGGCCGTATTCGATATATTCGCCGACGCCGGCCGGCGACAGCAGCGGCACCATGGCCGAGATCAGGTTGTACTCGCTCTGGTGCGGCAGGGTGGAGGAAACCGCGCCATGATCGTCGCCGACCAGCAGCAGCACGCCGCCGTTCGGGTTGGTGCCGATCGCATTGGCGTGGCGGATCACGTCCATGCTGCGGTCGACGCCCGGCCCCTTGCCGTACCACATGCCGAACACGCCGTCGTAACGCACGCCCTGGAACATGCCGGTCTGCTGCGTGCCCCACACGGCCGTCGCCGCCATGTCCTCGTTGAGACCCGGATGGAATTTCACATGCGCCGCATCGAGAAACTTCTTCGCACGTCCCATCTCCCGGTCGAAACCGGCAAGCGGCGAACCGCGGTAGCCGGAAACGTAACCAGCGGTATTCAGGCCTCGCGCCAGATCCCGCTGGCGCTGGATCATCGGCAGGCGCACCAGCGCCTGTGTGCCCGACACCAGGATACGGCCCTTTTCCAGCGTGTAACGATCGTCAAGGCTGACCTTGCTGTCCGAAAGGTTCGTTTCCGGTGCGGTATGGATCGACATCTACGCGCGCTCCGCCTGCAGCACCGAGGCCGGCGGTTCGAAGACCCGGCCACGATTGAGAATGTAGTTCGGATCGAATGCCGTTTTCAGCCGGCGCATGGTGGCGATCTCGGCCTCGCTGCGGGCATATTTCAGATACTTCACCTTGTCGGTGCCGATGCCGTGTTCGGCGGAAACGCCACCGCCGACCGCTTCGATGCCCAAAAAGATCGCCTCGGCGACCTTTTTCTCGTGATGGCTGAACATGCAGTAATGCAGGTTGCCGTCACCCAGATGGCCGAAGAGATAGGTGCGCGCCTCCGGATCGATCTCGTCGACGGCAAGCGCAGCCTTGTCGAGGAATTCCTGCATGCGGGAAAGCGGCACGGAAATATCGAAGCCGATCATCACCCCGGTACCGAACAGATAGTCGTTGATGCCGTCGCGAATGCCCCAGAGCCCGTTGAACTCGCGCAGCGAATTGGAGAGCACCACGTCGGTCGCAAGCCCGTCTTCCAATGCGGCGGCAAGGGCCGCCTCGAACCGCTCGTTGTCCTGATCCGGCGCCTGGCCCTGGATCTCGACCATGGCATACATGCCAGCCCCTTTTTCGACCGGAGGGCGGATGCCCGTATAGTCGACCGTGCCTTCATAGACATTCGGGAAGATCGCCTCGAAGGCGGAGAGCAGGCCGGAGAGTTCCACCCGCAGCCGCGCCAGAAGCTCCTGCGCCGCCTTCAGCGACGGCAGCGCTATGAACGCATTGCGCTCGACCCGCGGCTTCGGATGCAGTTTCAGGCAGGCGCGGGTCACGATCCCGATCGTGCCCTCGGTGCCGATGAACAGCGGATTGAGGTCGTAGCCGGAATTGTCCTTCGGCAGCCCCTTGAGGGAGGACAGTATGGTCCCGTCCGCCAGCACCGCTTCCAGACCCATGACCTGCGCCCGGTACATGCCGTAGCGCAGAACCCGGATGCCGCCGGCATTGGTGGCGATATTGCCGCCGACCGTGGCCGTGCCGCGCGCGCCGATATCGACGCCGAAGAACAGGTCCGCATCGCCAGCTGCCTGCTGCACCACCTGCAGCGGCGTGCCCGCCTTGACGATCATCGTCTGGGCCGCAATGTCGATCGACTCGACGCCGTTCATCCGTTCGAGCGAGATGGAGACCTCCCCCTCGATGGGCCGGGCGGAACCGGAAAGCCCGGTGCGTCCGCCCTGCACGACAATCGGCTGGCGCAGTTCATTGGCGGCGGAAAGAATGGTGGAAACGTCTTCGGTGTTGCGCGGGCGCAGCACGGCGGCAGGTCGGGTACCCGGAGCGGTCGCATCCGCGGCATAGCCATCCGAAATCGCATCGCCGACGAGGATCGCAGCGGCGTCCAGCCGGTTTTCGAGACTGGAAACAAGGCGGTTCACGCGGTCAGAGGACAAAGGCTGCCTCCCCCGCACAAACCTGCGTCACCGCCTGCGCTCCGGCTCGGCCGAATGCGATTGCGCCCATTCTCTGGTTCCCCTTGTTTATTGGGGGCGAGGTTATTCCCATTCCCCTATTTGTCAAACCTATATTTAAAAAGCAGTAGCCTTTTTGCCTTGCCCGTGGCATCACTATGCCAGGAACCATGGGAAGGGTGACATGATCCTCAAATACGACGAGGTCGTCCGCACTGGCATCGCAAGACAGGTATCGGACAATATCCGTTCCGCGATCATGGATGGCCGGCTGAAGATCGACGAGCGCCTCCCCACCGAGGAGGAGCTCGCCCGAAGCTTCGGCATTTCCCGCCCGACCGTGCGCGAAGCCCTGAAGCGCCTCGCCGCCCAGAACCTCATTCATTCCAAACGCGGCCCGACCGGCGGCAATTTCGTCAAGCGGCCGGATCCGGAAGGTCTTTCCAAGGCAATCACCGGCGCAGCCACCCTGCTTGTCGGGATCGGCGCCTTCGACATCGAAGAGATCATCACCGCCAGGCTGGAAACAGAAGCCGTCTGCTGCCGGCTGTCTGCCGCAAACCGTTGCGAAGCCGATCTCGCCGCGATGGAAGCGGAGATCGCCGTGCAGCTTGACGAGACGATCAGCGACGAGGATTTCTGTGCTTCGGACGTCCGCTTTCACCGCGCACTGGTGGACTCGACCGGCAACGGTCCCTTGAAGCTGATGATGTACACCGTCATCGAGGCCTTCATTCCGATCACCAACATGATCGTCTTCCGGGTGCGCGAGCGCCGCCACGTCGCCTCGCTGCACCAGGAAATCGTCGATGCGGTGCGCGCCCGCGAGGATGCCAAGGCTGCCGATGCGCTCGCCCGCCTGCTCGCCTATGTGCGCGAAAGCTATTCCGCCGTGCTCGACGCGCGCGCCAAACGCGATGTGCCCTCGCAGGCCTCCGCCTAAATTCAATCACACCAGACTATCGGGCCCACCAGAATATCGGGAGAGAGACATGACCGAGACCTTCACCGCCATGGTGATCGACGCCGTCGACGGCAAGCCGAAAGGCGCCTTCAGGGAGATCTCGATCGCCGATCTTCCCGACAATGACGTGCTGGTCGAGATCGCATATTCGACGTTGAACTACAAGGACGGGCTGGCGATATCCGGCAAGGGCCGCATCGCCCGGCGCATGCCGATGATCGGCGGCATCGACCTCTCCGGCACCGTGGTCGAATCCCGCTCGCCGGAATGGAAGGCGGGCGACAAGGTCGTGCTGAACGGCTGGGGACTTTCGGAAACCGAATGGGGCGCCTTCGGCCGCTACCAGCGGGTAAAGCCGGAATGGCTGATCCGCCTGCCCGACGCCTTTTCGATGGAACAGGCGATGGCGATCGGCACGGCGGGTTATACAGCCGCACTCTGCGTCGATGCGCTGGAAAAATGGGGTTCGATCAAGCCGGGTGAAGGCGAAGTGCTGGTCACCGGTGCGGCCGGCGGCGTCGGCTCGGTGGCAATCGCGCTGCTGGCGGCGCGCGGCTACAATGTCACCGCCTCCACCGGGCGGCCGGAAACCCACGACTACCTCGCCTCGCTCGGCGCCAGCAATTTCATCGACCGCGCCGTGCTTGCCGAAAAGGGCGGCCCGCTGCAGAAGGAACGCTGGACCGGCGGCATTGACTCGGTCGGTTCGACCACACTGGTCAACGCGCTCTCCCAGACCATGCGCGGCTGCGCCATCGCCGCCTGCGGCCTCGCCGGTGGCGCCGACCTTCCGGGAACGGTGCTGCCCCACATCCTGCGCGCCGTGACCTTGATCGGCGTCGACAGCGTCATCGCCACCCGCGAACAGCGGCTGTCGGCATGGGCGCGGCTTGCCCGCGATCTCGATCCGGCCAAGCTGGCGGAGATCACAACGACCGAACCAATGTCCAACCTGCCGCAGCTTGCCGAGGATATTGTTGCCGGCAAGATCCGCGGCCGAGTGGTGATCGACGTGACGAAGTAGAAAAAGGTACTCTGCCTGGCGGCTGAAGCGATCGGACGCCAGGCAAGACTGCCCCTCCGCCCTACGCACTTCCCTAGCTTTGTACCGCATCGCCTCATGGTCACCACGTCCCCGCAGATCGATCAGGGCGGCTTTCCATTCACGGCATTGAGGCGCTAGAGATAGCTCCGGCAGAAAACCGCCTGACGTGGGAGAATGTTCTTGAGCAATGATCATACGGCCTTCACCGGTCGTCGCGAGGATGTGAGGCTTCTTACCGGCCAGGGCGCATATACAGCAGACAAGGTGCTGGATAACCAGCTCCACGCCGCATTCTTGAGAGCCGATCAACCGCACGCACGCATTGTTTCGATCGATGTCGAGGCAGCCCTCGCAGCACCGGGCGTCCATATCGTGCTGACCGGCAAGGATGCGCTTGAAGCGAGCCTGATCGCCCCCGGCCCGCTTGTTTCTTTCCCCGGTGTCGACGGGATGAAGATCAAGGCACCACAACGCTATGCTCTGTCGACCGACCGCGTCCGCTTCGTCGGTGAACCGGTCGCCGTTGTGGTCGCCGATAGCGCCGAGGCGGCTGCCGATGCGGTCGAGCTGATCGCAGTGGATTACGAAGACTTACCCGCGATCATCGATCCGGAGGCTGCGCTGGAAGACGGCGCGCCGCAGCTTTTCGACGAGGTGCCCGGCAACCTGGTTTTCCTGCATGGTTTCGGCGACAAGGCGGCGACCGATGAAGCCTTCGCCAAGGCCACCCATATCTCGACGCTGGCGGTCGAGTCGCAACGCGTCGCCGCCAATCCGCTCGAGCTCAAATCCTTCATGGCGGCATACGACGCCGGGACGGAGATATTCGACGTCTATTCCGCCAGCCAAGGCACCGGCCTTGCCGACGGCCTCGCCCGCTTCACAGGCCATCCGCCGGAAAAGGTGCGGCATCACATGGGCGATGTCGGCGGCAGTTTCGGCATCCGTGGCGCACCCTACCCGGAATATGCGGCGATCATGCTTGCCGCCAAAAAGCTCTGCCGGCCGGTCCGCTGGACCGCCAGCCGCACCGAAAGCTTCCTCGCCGATTATCACGGTCGCGCCATCCGGTTCACCGGCGAGATGGCCCTCGGCGAGGCCGGCGAATTCCTCGGCATAAGGATGAATGTCGTCTGCGATCTCGGCGCCTACCATTCGCCGGCCGGTGCCTTGATCAACGTGCTGAATCCGATGCTGACCAGCACGGGCTGCTACCGCATTCCCTCCGTCTTCGGGCTCAATCGCCTCGCCTTCACCAATACCTCGCCGATCGCCGCCTATCGTGGTGCCGGCCGCCCGGATATCAACTATTTCGTCGAGCGGCTCGTGGATCAGGCCGCCACCGATCTCGGCATGGACCGGATCGAAATTCGCCGGAAGAACCTCATCCCCGACGACGCCTACCCCTACACGACACCGACTGCGGTCTACGACAGCGGCGGCTATGTCGCGATGCTCGAAGAGGCCGTATCGGTTTCCGATTGGAAAGGTTTCGAGGCCCGCCGGAAAGAGTCCGAGAAACGCGGCAATCTGCGCGGCATCGGCATGGGCGTCTTCATCGAGCCGTCCGGTGGCGGCCATATGCCGGAGGAAACCGAGATCCGCTTCGAGGCGGACGGCACGCTGACGCTCTATACGCTTTCCGGTTCCGCGGGACAGGGGCACGAAACGGTGCTGCCGCGGCTGGTCGCCAGGCAACTCGGCATCGACGAGAACCTGATCAACCTGCGCGCCAACAGTGTCCATGCGCCCCACAGGCTCAAGGGCGCCGGCACGATGGGGTCGCGAACCATGGCCTCGCACGGCGCCTCCCTGACCATCACTTCCCGCGAAGTGGTGAAGAAAGGCCTGAAGCTCGCCGCCGAGGCGCTGGAAGCCGCGGAAACCGACATCGAATTCGATGACGGCCACTACAAGGTGGCCGGCACCAACATGTCGATCTCGCTTCTGGAACTCGCCGCCCGCAACGTCACGCCGGATGGCAACGCACTGGATACGCTCGCCTCGATCCAGCCGGAGCGAAACTTCCCCGGCGGCGTGCATGTGGCCGAAGTGGAGATCGACCCGAATACCGGCGAGACCAGGGTCACCTCCTATATAGGAGTCGACGATGCCGGCCACGTCGTCAACCACACGCTGCTCGAAGGCCAGATGCATGGCGGTCTTGCCCAGGGCGCGGGCCAGGTGTTCGGCGAACACATCGTCTACGACAAGGACAGCGGCCAGATGCTGACCGCCAGCTTCATGGATTATTTCATGCCCCGCGCCGACTTCATGCCGACGCCGCGTTTCGTCGACCTGCCGACGCCCTCGCCCACCAATGTGCTCGGCGTCAAGGGCGGCGGTGAGGCCGGCACGACCGGGGCGCTGCCGACGCTGATGAACGCCATCCTGGATGCGCTCCGGTCTGCAGGTGTTAAGGATTTCGACATGCCCGCGACGCCTTATAGGGTTTGGAACGCCCTGAAGGAGGCCAGGGAGAGCGCTCGATAAGACCTCACCGCGCGCCGCATCCATCCCTTCGTGGATTGCCTGAACGCATTGCGGGACGCTAGAAGTTCATTTCGACAAAATGAAACGCAAGGCGTCGATGCAATGACACTGGACGACATCACCGACACCGTCATCGACCGGGCTAAAAACAGCCGGCGCTTCATCGTTGCGGTCGCTGGCCCGCCGGGCGGCGGAAAATCCACGCTCGCCGACGCCCTCCACGAAGCCCTGCTGGCGCGCGGCGAATTGGCAGAAGTCCTGCCGATGGATGGCTTCCATATGGACAACGGCATCTTGGAAGCCCGCGGCCTGTTGCCCCGCAAGGGCGCGCCGCAGACTTTCGACGTGCGCGGTTTTGCGGATGTCCTGAAAGCGGTCCGGCAAGGAGACGAGGAAGTGCTGGTGCCGGTCTTCGACCGATCGCGCGAAATTGCCATCGCCTCGGCCCGCGCCATCTCCCCCGACACCCGTATCGTTCTGGCGGAAGGCAATTATCTCCTGATAGACGAAGCGCCCTGGTCGCGGCTTGCGGATATGTTCGACTTCACGATCTTCGTCGGCCCTTCGGAAGAGGTGCTGCGCGAACGGCTCAAGGCACGCTGGGTGCATTACGGGCTCGACGAGGCGGCGATCGCCTGGAAACTCGACGGCAACGACCTGCCGAACGGCCGCTACATCCTCGCACACTCGCGGCCGGCCGACATCAGGCTCGAAAGCTTCTGAGGTCTGTTGCCGGCAAGGCAGGACTAGAGGGCGACGCCGGTTTCGCGGTCGAAGACATGCACCTGTTCGGCCGGGATGTTGGCTTCGAACCGCGCGCCGTAGCGGGCGGGATATTCGCCGTCGACGATGGCGACCACCGGGTGGCCGGCGAGATCGAAGACGATGTGGGTCTGCGCGCCGGTCGGCTCGACCAGCAGGGTCTGGCCGGCAAGCGCCGTCCCGCCCGCCCCGGGGCTGAGGTGTTCCGGACGCAGCCCCACCTTGATCGCCTGGCCGCGCTTCACCTTGCGGTCCGGCGCGATGCGGATCGCGGTTCCGTCGCCGAGGCGCGCGGAGGGTTCGCCGCCATCTCCGTCCACGGTACCGTCGAGAAGGTTCATCGCCGGAGAACCGATGAAGGCGGCGACGAAGAGGTTGGCCGGCTTGCGATAAAGCTCCATCGGCGTGCCCTCCTGCTCCACCCGGCCCTGGTTGAGCACGACGATCCGGTCGGCGAGCGTCATCGCCTCGATCTGGTCGTGGGTGACGTAGATCGAGGTCGTCCCGACCTTCTGGTGCAACTGCTTGATCTCCGAGCGCATCTGCACCCGGAGTTTCGCGTCGAGGTTGGAAAGTGGCTCGTCGAACAGGAAGACGGCCGGGTTGCGGACGATCGCCCGGCCCATGGCGACGCGCTGGCGCTGGCCGCCGGAAAGCTGCGCCGGCTTGCGGTCGAGAAGCGGCATCAGGTCGAGCATGCGCGCCGCTTCGGCGACGCGTTCGGCAATCACCGGCTTCGGAGTGCCGGAAAGGCGCAGGTTGAAGCCCATGTTCTCGGCGACCGTCATGTGCGGATAAAGAGCATAGGACTGGAACACCATGGCGATGTTGCGCTCGCGCGGCGTCAACTCGTTGACGACAGCATTGTCGATGATGACGTCGCCGCCGGTGATTTCCTCAAGCCCCGCAATCATCCGCAGCAGGGTGGACTTGCCGCAGCCGGAAGGCCCTACCAGCGCGACGAACTCGCCGTCTTCGATCGCCAGCGACACCCCGTGGATGACCGGGAGCGCCCCATAGGCCTTGCGGATTTGTCTGAGTTCGACGGATGCCATGCGAGTTACTCCGGGTCGGGGCTCAGGACTTCACCGCACCGGCGGTCAGACCGGCGATGATGTGCTTCTGGGCCAGGAAGAAGGCGATGATGGTGGGCAGGATGGTGAGCGTGATGAAGGCCAGCACCAGCTGCCATTCGGTGCTGAATTCGCCCCGATAGATCATGATGCCGAGCGGCCAGGGATAGCGGCTCTCGGAGTTCAACATGATCAGCGGCACGATATAGCTGTTCCAGCTGCCGACGAAGGAGATGATGCCGACGGTGGCGATGATCGGCCGCGACAGCGGCAGCGTGATATGCCAGAAGAAGCGCATGTAGCCGCAACCGTCCACGAAGGCCGCGTCGAAGAGTTCGGACGGCAGATTGCGGAAGTAGTTGCGGAACAGCATGATGCTCATGCCCATGCCGAACGCGACCTGCGGCAGCACCACACCCCAGTATGTGTCGATCAATCCCAGATCGCGGATGCGGATGTAGAGGGGCAGGATGGCGGTCGCTGCCGGAAACATCAGCCCGATCAGGAAATAGTTGACCAGATAGTCGGCGCCGAAGAAGCGGATATGCGCGAAGCAGAAGGCGGCCATGGCGCCGAAGGTCAACGTCAGAAACACCGTCAGCAGGGCGATGATCAGCGAATTGCTCATCTGCAGCCAGTAGCGCTTGCTGACGATGATATCCGTGTAGTTGGACCACTGCCATTCCGTCGGCAGGCCGAAAGGGTTGCCGCGCAGTTCGCCCAGCGTCTTGAAGCCGCCGAGTGCCGTGCTGATGAGCGGCACCACCACGATTGCCGCCACGATGATCAGCGACACGTACATGTAGACCTGCGTGCCGGCGCGGATGCGCTGGCCGGAGGTCGGCGCGCTGGCGGCATCGATGGGCTGTGCTGTCGAGATCTCAGTCATTGCGCATGAACACCCGCTTGTAGCTGAAGGCGAGCGTCACGCAGATCACGAACAGCACCACGCCGACGGCGCTGCCGAACCCGACCTGCATACGGGTCACCCCGAAATTGTAGAGGAACGTCACCATCGTCTGCGTCGAGTTCGACGGACCGCCGCCGGTCAGCGGCATGATCATGTCGAAAAGCTGCAGCGACCCCACGACCGCAAAGAAGACGGAGAGACGCACGGTGGAACCGAGCAGCGGCAACGTCACGAGCCGGAACTTCTGGAAACCGGTCGCACCGTCGATGTCAGCCGCTTCCAGCACGCTCTTGTCGATCGCCTGCAGGCCGGCGATGAAGAGCATCATGTGAAAGCCGAAATACTTCCACACGACGACGCCCAATATCGCGTACATCGCCAGATCCCGGTCGGCCAGCCAGAAAGGCGGTTCGACGCCGATGAACTGCGAAATGCCGGCGACGAGACCGAAATCCCCGTCATAGACGAAACGCCAGATCATGCCGGCCGCGACATCCGCGAGCACGTAGGGCAGGAAGAAGATCAGCCGGAAGAACAGCGCGCCCTTGATCCGGCTGGAGATCATTGTCGCCAGCCAGAGCGCCAGCGGAACCTGCACGCAAAGCGAGGCAAGCACGATCAGGCCGTTGTTGATCAAAGCCTGGGTGAAGGCGCTGTTGCGGAAAATGAGCTGGTAGTTGCGCCAGCCCACCCACTGCGTCGGACTGCCATAGCCGTTCCAGTTGTAGAAGGAATACCAGGCGGCCTCGCCCATGGGCAGAATGACCAGCACCGTGAACAGAAGAAGCGCCGGCGGCAGGAACAGGATCAGCACCGGCCACTTGCTGTTGGCGAGCGACCGCTTGCTGCGCCGGGAGACGGCAAGCGTATTCCCGGAAGACACGGCCTTGGCAGACATAAGCATATCGCTCATCGATTTTTCGAGCCTTTCGGGCTGCAAAACGGCGTCAGGCGAAAACAGGAACCGGCGCTCCCGGGGTCAGGGCCTCGGGAGCGCCGCGACTGCGCTTACTTTCGCTCGAGAGAGTAGGCGTCCTCGATCTGTTGCGCCGCGTCAGCCGGTTTCATGCTGCCGGAGACCACTTCGACGCTGATGTCGTTGACGATCGCACCGACATTGGGGCCGAGGTCCTGGTCGAGGAAGTTCTGGTGCCAGGTTTCCTTGGCAAGAGCTTCGGCAACTTCCTTCAGCAGCGGCTTGGAGATCGCTTCGCTGGCGCCCTTGGCGACCGGCATGATCTGCGTATCCCGGGCAAGCACCTTCTGCACGTCGATGCTCGCCATGTAGCGCAGGAATTCCTCGGTTTCAGGCGGTGCGTTCTTGGTGACCGCCCATCCGTTGAGACCGCCGAAACTGTCGGTGGTCACACCGGCCCCTCCGCTGACGACGGGGAACGGGAAGCGGCCGATATTGTCGTCGGCAAGCCCCTTGCGGCTTGTCGAATTCGACGCCTGGGTCGAGGGCGTATTCTCGAAGCTCAGGATGAGCGCGGCACGGCCATCGCCGAACGTGGCAAGTGCGTCGTTCCAGGTCGCACCCAGATAGCCATTCTGGAACGGCTCGAGCTTGCCGAGCTCGGCCAGGCGCTCGCCGGCCTTGACGAAAGGCTTGCCTGCGAAGCCGTCGTTCTTGCCTGCCTTGGCATCGGCAAAGCCCTTCTGCCCGGCTTCGCGCATCGAGAGATAGCTCCAGTAGAAATGCAGGGGCCACTTGTCCCGCCCGCCGCCGGCAATGGGCGTCACGCCGGCCTGCTTCAGCGTTTTGACGGCACCGAGGAAATCGTCCCAGGTCGCGATCTTCGAGGCATCGACCCCAGCCTTCTTGAACAGTTCCTTGTTGTAATAGAAGGAAACGAGGCCGGTCCTGGCGGGCGACGCCCAGACCTTGCCGTCGAAGGTCAGGCCGTCGACGGCGGAGGCGTTGATCGACTTGCGCCATTCCCCTCCGTTCGCATCGATCGCAGCATTGATCGGCCGCAACGTGCCGGTCTCCGACTGCGCCTTGAGGACGCCGCCGCCCCAGCTATAGAAGATGCTCGGCGCGTCGTTCGATTGCAGAAGTGTCGGCAGCTTGGCCTTGAAAGCCTGGTTTTCCAGAAATTGCAGCTCGACCTTGACGCCCGGGCGCTTGGCCTCGAAATCCCTGGCAATCTGGTTCCAGACCGCTATGTTTCCCGGCACCTGCTCGACATGCATCCAGCGAATGACGCTGTCCGCTGCAGCAGAGCCGGCCGTAAACATGCCACCCGCAAGCGCAACGGCGGTCGCGGAAATCAGACGCATCCTGTGATATCTGCTGGACATTGAAGCGCTCCTCCCAAAGCTTTATTCCTGTATCCGAATTAAATAATCGGCAAGGCCAACGCTTCTGTCAATAGGGCGGCGTGAGATTGCCGGATTTTGGCAAAAATTGCGGCATTTGCTGCTTTTATCTATTGCGCACTGCCTAAAATCAGATTTAGAACAAGCCGAATTTAATTTGCACCTCGTATTAAATAGCGGTTGGGTGCAAAAGCCGACGAGTGCGCAGAAGAGATGAAAACCGCCGATCCAGAACTCATGCGTGCGATGAACCGTCTCAGCGTCCTGGACACGATCCGGCGGCGGGGCCCTATCTCCCGCGTGGAAATCTCCGAGCGCACCGAACTTTCGACGACCACCGTTTCGGCCATTACCGGCTCGCTGCTCGACGACGGGCTGATCCTGACCCGCCACGAGGGCGATATCCGCAACGAGGCGGTGCGCGGCCGGCCACGCGTCATGCTCGAGGTCAATCCGGATGCCGCCCGCGTCGTCGGCGCCAAGATCGCCGCAAGCCGCATGGTCTTCGTCGTCACCAATTTCCGCGGCGACGTGCTCTCCACGCTCACCCTGCCGATCCGCATCGACCGCCAGCCGATCGCGGTGATCGCCGATCTCGTTGAGGATGGCGTGCGCCGCTGCGTCGTCGATGCCGGCCTGTCGCTGGAGGATGTAGACAGCGTCTGCCTCGGGCTTCCGGGCGTCATCGAACACCGCACCGGACACATCCGCTCAAGCCCGATTTTTCGTGAGATCAACATCGATTTTGCGGCCGAAATGTCCACGCGCCTGTCGACGCCGACCATCGTGGAGAGTGACGCTCATGCCATCACGCTCGGTCATCACTGGTTCGGAAAGGCGCGCGATCTTGAGGATATGGTCCTGATTTCGCTCGAACAGACGCTCGGTCTTGGCGTGCTGCACGGCAACCGGCTCTTCCGCGGTGCCGGGGGCCTTAGCCACAACCTGGGAGATCTCGTGCTGGGCATGGGACCTCAGGGCATCGTCCGCCTGTCGAGCCAGGCGGGCGAGAGCGCCATCCTCGGCGAGCAGCAGACGGACGGGCGTTTTGCGGAAGCGGTGCGGCTCGGCCGCGGCATGACCCATGTCCAGGCGCTCATCCAGGCAGACGACGACCGGCTGATCAGCGCGGCCGTTCGCGCCGGCGAGGCCGTCGGGCTGACGATCGCCAACATCGTCACGCTTTTTGCGCCGCCGCGCGTCATCCTCGTCGGCTCGTCGCTGGCGCTCGGCGAACCGTTCCTGAACAGCCTGCGCGATGCCTATGCGCTCGCCATTCCGCCGTCTCTAAAGGGCGTCAGCGAACTCGTATTCGACGATTCGACGGATGATTTCTGGGCGCAGGGAGCGGCGGCCGTCGCGCTTTACGAACTTTACGAATCGCCCTGGAGTACCACCGGGCCGGCGCTCTGACGCGCGCCAAGGCGCCAGAATTCATCAGCATTCATCGGGAGGAAACAATGGATAAAGTCGGTATCGGCATCATCGGATGCGGCAATATTTCGGGTGCCTATCTGAAGGCGATGACATCCGCTTTTCCGATCCTCGATATCCGCGGCCTGGGCGATCTCAACCGCGACCTGGCCGAGGCGAAAGCTTCCGAATTCAATCTCCAGGCCCGCACGGTCGATGAGCTGCTCGCCGATCCGAAGATCGAGATCATCGTCAACCTGACGATCCCCAAGGCGCATGTCACTGTTGCCCTGCAGGCGCTCGACGCGGGCAAGCACACCTATTCGGAAAAGCCGCTCGGGATTAATTTCGCGGAAGGGAAAAAATTGGCGGAGGCCGCCAGGGCCAAGGGCCTGCGCATCGGCGCCGCTCCCGACACCTTCCTCGGCGGCGGCCACCAGACCGCCCGCGAACTGATCGACCAGGGCGTCATCGGCCTGCCCGTCGGCGGCACCGCGACCTTCATGTGCCCGGGCCATGAGCGCTGGCACCCGAACCCCGCCTTCTATTACGAGGTCGGCGGCGGCCCGATGCTCGACATGGGTCCCTATTACATCACCGATCTCGTCAACCTGCTCGGCCCGGTCTCGCAAGTTGCGGGCTTTGCGATCACGCCCCGCAAGGAGCGCATCATCACCAGCGAGCCGCGCAACGGCGAGCGCATTCCGGTACATGTGCCGACCCATGTGGCCGGCGTCATGGCGTTTGCCAACGGCGCGGTCGTGCAGATCGGCATGAGCTTCGACGTCGCCGGCCACAAGCATGTGCCGCTCGAAGTCTACGGCACCGAGGGCACTCTGATCGTGCCGGACCCGAACCGGTTCGAGGGACCCGTCGGTTATCTGAAGAAGGGCGGCCAGTTCGAGGACCAGCCCACCACCCTGCCCTATGCGGACGGCAACTACCGCTCGATCGGCGTCGCCGACCTCGCTTATGCGATCCGCTCCAACCGCCCGCACCGGGCGAACGGCGATCTGGCGCTGCATGTGCTGGAGGTCATGGAAGCTTTTCATACGGCCTCCGCCGAAGGGCGCACGATCAAGATCACCACGGCCACGGAGCGGCCCGCTCCGCTGTCGGAATCGCTCGTTGACGGCCGGCTGGCGAAATAATTCTGGAGGAAGAATAAAATGCGTGAAGCACTCATCGTATGGGGCGGCTGGAGCGGCCACGAACCGCAGGAATGCGCCGAGATCATCAAGGACATGCTGGAGGAAGACGGTTTCAAGGTCTATCTCGAACATTCCACCGAGGCCTTCGCCGACCCTTCGATCCATGATCTGAGCCTCATCGTGCCGATCATGACCATGTCGAAAATCGAGAAGGAAGAGGTGAAGAACCTCGCGGCAGCCGTTCAGAGCGGTGTCGGCATTGCCGGTTATCACGGCGGTGCGGGCGACGCCTTTCGCGAGTCGGTCGACTACCAGTTCATCATCGGCGGCCAGTGGGTCGCCCATCCCGGCAACATCATCGACTACACGGTGAATATCACCAGGCCGGACGACCCGTTAATGGCGGGGATTACCGATTTCCCCTACACGTCCGAGCAATATTACATGCATGTCGACCCCTCGAACGAGGTGCTGGCGACGACGACATTTACCGGCGCCCACGCCTACTGGATCGACGGCGTCGTCATGCCGGTGGTCTGGAAGCGGAAATACGGAGAGGGCCGCGTCTTCTATTCCTCGCTCGGCCACCAGGCGAAGGAATTCGACGTGCCGCAGATGAAGACCATTTTTCGGCGCGGAGCGAACTGGGCGGCGCGGTGAGATTGCACTGAGACGGCGCCGCATCCGATCTCCCCCCTTGAGGGGGAGATGCCCGGCAGGGCAGAGGGGGGTAACCTCTCGGCATATTCTTCTGCCAATCCGTTTGCCGCACCGTCGCTACCCCCCTCTGTCACCTTCGGTGACATCTCCCCCTCAAGGGGGGAGATTAGTGGGAGCCTGCCGCAGCGCCTCACATCCCCTTCAGCGCTGCAAACATCTCAGCAAAAGCCGCATCCGTCCGATAAAACACCGGCGGGCAACCAATCGGCGACGCCACCGTCACCTCTTCCCCGCCCGCATATTCGATGCCGCTCCACACATGCACCCAGGTCGCCCCCTCCGGCAGATAGACGCTCCGCACCTCCTGCGCCGCATGCCACACGGGCGCCACCAGCAGTTCCGAACCGTAGAGATAGGCATCCTGGATGGCGTAAGTCTTCCGGTCATGCTCATGATGCAGGAAGAGCGGCCGTTGCACCGGCAGGCCTCGCGCGGCAGCTTCCCTGGATAGCGTCTTCAGGTAAGGCGCCAGATGCACGTAGATCCGTGTCATCCGTGCGAAGTGCTCCAGCACCTCCGGATCCTGGTCGATCTGGATATTGTCGCGCGGACGGTTGCCCTCGTGGCTGCGCATGACCGGCGTGAAGGCCGCCATCTCCGCCCAGCGCATCAAGAGTTCCGGTGTGCGGACATTGCCGAACAGGCTCGTGTAGCCGCCAATATCGGAATGGTGATAGGCATTGCCGAGCAGGCCTGACGAGAGGGCAGCGCACATCACGGTGACGAGCCCGTCATGGCGCGAAAAATCGACCGACTGGTCGCCACCCCAGAGCAGCGGGCAATGTTTCTGCACGCCGGTAAAGCCGGCGCGCATGAAGAACAGCGCCTCGCCAGTCTTGCCGCGGCTGGCGATCGCCTTGGCGTTGACTTCGGCCCAGAGGGTCGGCCAGGCATTGTGCATCAGCTTGGCGTCGATGCCGTTGGCAAGCTCCACATCGATCGGCAGGTATTCGCCAAAATCGGCCATCCAGCCGGTCAGCCCGAAATCGAGCATGCGGCGGCCGATGACTTCCTCGGCGAACCAGTCCGCTGCATCCGGATTGGTGAAATCGACGACGCCGCAATCGAACTCGCCGAAATCGACGATCGCCGTGCGGCCGAGTTGATCCTTGGCGAAATAACCTGCCGCTTCCGCTTCGGGAAACAGCGAGCCATCGACGCAGAGATAGGGATTGACGTAACCGAGGAACCGGATGCCCTCGCCGTTCAACTCCGCGATGCGCTGGCGCAGATCCGGATAACGCTCGTCATTCGCCTGCCAATCCCAGAACAACCGCGATCCGAACGAGGTCTGGCGAAGGCCGACCCAGTCCTCGCACCACAGGCCGGAGACCTGCACGCCGGCACTGCGCATCTTTTCCATCCGCCCGAAGGAATTGACGCCATCCTTGAGGCCGATGATCGCGCCCTTGTAGACCCAGTCCGGCAATTCCGGCTGCCGCCCGAACCGCAATGACAACGCTTCGACCAGCTCGACGAAGCTTGGTGCGGCAAACAGCTCGATCCGTTCCGGCACCGCCCAGGCTTCGATCTCGTGAAACGTCTTGCGGCGGAAATCGAAGACGGAATAGGCGGTCGTCTCCACATGCAACGCATAACGCGCCGAGGAGACGTAAGTCGGTTGCGGGTAGTTTGTGTTGTAATAGTCGCCGCCGGCCTTGTCCTTCAGGTCTGACTTGAAGGTGATCTCGCTCGTCTTGTCGCGGCCGACGCCGGGCTCCGAGGTCCAGAGTGGAAAGCGGCGGCCCCGCATGTCGAAATAGGACATCTGCTCGCCGCCGCCCCAGACATGCTCGTCATTGTCCGCATGGATGCGGATCCAGAAGCGGTTGATCGTCTCGTCCAGCGACCGGAAATGCACGGCGGTTTCGGAGATCGTCAGCTCCAGCCGCGGCGCCCGGCCCTCCGCCTCCGAAAGGCTGATCGTGTTGCCGTCGACATTCGCATGGCGCAGCGCGCTGCGCTCGACGATATAGTCCTCGACCTCGAAATTGCCGCGGTACATGTCCATCCGCTCCTGTCCCTGGCCGACGAATAGGCATGGCGAGGCGGCGCTGTGCCGCAGGATGATGCGGCCGTTCAGCGAAATGGAAAAACCGTCTTGTGTCGTCTCGAATTTCATCTTGTCGCTACTCGATTGTTGTCTATCGCAGCCGCGATACGTATCGGGCCACGGAATGGTCGAACCATGTGCGGGAAACCTCGGCCAGGGCGCCGTCCTGTGCCTGGCTCATGCGCAGGACATGGGGGATCGGGGCGCCCGGCTTCTGGCCGAAAGCCGGCGGCGCCCAGTCGGGCACGGTGTCGAGATCGATCTTGTCTTCCGCCCGGACGATCCAGAGACCCAGCCGGGTGCGGTAGTAGAGATAAAGCGATTCCGACAGATCTTCCGGCGTGATCGCTGCCACATAGGAGCCGTCGAGCCAGATCTCCTCGAGCGCCGCGACCTTGCCCGACAGCCGGCGGATGCGGCGGATGCGATGCCCTTCCGGCGAAAAGCCGAACTTCGGCAAGTCCTTGGGCTTGTCGAGCCGCATCACGTCGAGCAATTCCGCGGTCGGCAGGCCGCCGCCCTGGATCAGTTCCAACCGGAACATCGCATAAACGCTCTTCGGATCGCTGATCGCCCGGATGTAATTGCCTGATCCCTGCACCCGCTCCAGGAGGCCGCGGTTCTGCAGTTCCGCCAGCGCCTTGCGCAACGTGCCGACGGCAATTCCGAGCTGCACCGCCATGTCGCGCTCGGGCGCCAGCTTCTCGCCGTCAACCAGCCGGCCGGCCGCGATGTCGCGAACCAGCAGTTCGGCGATTTGCAGATAGATCGGCAGGCTGCCCGGATAACTGTCCATAAGCCGTTCCCCCTCCCTGGGAATGACGCACTCAAATTGATACACTATTGATTTACACAAACGCGGATGATATTCAAGTGCCAGGAGTTGAGGAGAAGCTGATGACTGTCGTGCCCATAACATCGCCGGATCTCGATGCCGCCGAGGTATCCTGGTTCGCCGCCCTGTGCTCAGACGACTACGCCTATCTCGGCGTCCCCGACGATTCACTGAAATCGAGCTGGGAACATTGTTCCGACATCGTCAAGCGCGCCGAGACGCTCGGCTTCCGCAACATCCTGTGCCCGTCGTCCTACCAGGTCGGGCAGGACACGCTGAGCTTCGCCGCAGCCGCCTCGCAAATCACGAACAGGATCAATCTGCTGGCCGCCATCCGCTGCGGCGAGATGCAGCCGATCATGCTCGCCCGCACGGTCGCCACGCTCGACCATATGCTGAAGGGCCGGCTGACGCTCAACGTCATCAGCTCCGATTTCCCTGGCGAAGTCGCCGACAGCGCCTTCCGTTATCGCCGCAGCCACGAGGTCGTGCAGATCCTCCGCCAGGCCTGGACCCGCGACACGATCGACCACGAGGGCGAGGTCTACAATTTCAAGGGTGTCACCACCGAGCCTGCCCGCCCCTACCAGCAGAACGGCGGCCCGCTTCTCTATTTTGGCGGTTATTCGCCGGATGCGCTGGAGCTCTGCGGCGCCCAATGCGACGTCTACCTGATGTGGCCGGAAACCAGGGACCAGTTGGCCGAGCGCATGAAGGCCGTCCACGCCCGCGCCGCAGCCCATGGCCGGACGCTCGATTACGGCCTGCGTGTCCACATGATCGTTCGCGACACCGAGAAGGAGGCCCGCGACTATGCGGAACACCTCGTCTCCAGGCTGGATGACGAATACGGCCAGCTGATCCGTAGCCGCGCCCATGACAGCACCTCGCTCGGCGTCTCGCACCAGGCGAAGGCCCGCGAACTCGCCGACAAGTTCGGCTACGTGGAACCTCACCTCTGGACCGGCATCGGCCGGGCTCGCTCCGGCTGCGGCGCGGCACTTGTCGGTTCCGCCGACCAGGTGCTTTCGGAAATCGAGGCCTACCAGAAGATGGGCATCCGGGCCTTCATCTTTTCGGGCTATCCGCATCTCGACGAGGCGGAACATTTCGGTCAGAAGGTCTTGCCCGAGCTCAAGACCTGTTCGCTGCCGCATGCCTATGGTCGCGTGCCGGCCGAGACACCCGCAACGCCGCTCGGCAACGGGAGACGACACTGATGACCACTCATCACCTGGATCGCATTCAACTTTCGCCCGATCTCCAGCTCAGCCGCCTCGTTTACGGCATGTGGCGGATCGGCGATGATGCCGACACCTCGCCGAAACATGTCCAGGCGAAGATCGAAGCCTGCCTGGCGCAGGGCATCACCACCATGGACCAGGCCGACATCTATGGCGGCTACACGGCGGAAGCGATTTTCGGCGCAGCGCTGAAGGCCTCGCCTTCGCTGCGTGACAAAATCGAAATCGTCACCAAATGCGGCATAGTCGCGCCGGCCGCCCGCCATTCCGCCGTCCGCGGCAAGCATTACGATACCAGCGCCGCCCATATCAACGCGTCGGTCGAAGCCTCGCTGCGCGACATGGCGACGGACTATATCGACCTGCTGCTGATCCACCGGCCGGACCCGTTCATGGATCCGGACGAGACCGGCCCGGCGCTCGATGCGCTGGTCGTATCGGGCAAGGTGCGCGCCGTCGGCGTTTCCAATTTCCGCCCCTGGGATTTCTCCCTGCTGCAATCCTCCATGGAGGCCGAACTCGTCACCAACCAGATCGAGGTCAGCCTTGTGGCGACAAGCGCCTTTACCAATGGCGACCTCGCCTATCTGCAGGAACGCGCTATCGCGCCGATGGCCTGGTCGCCGCTCGGCGGCGGTTCGCTGTTCAGGAACGAGAGCCTGATGTCGGTGCTGGAACGGATCGCCGCGGAACAGGACGTCGAAGCCACGGCCGTCGCGGTCGCCTGGCTGCTGGCCCATCCCGCCGCAATCCTGCCGGTGCTCGGCACCAACAATCTTGCCCGTATAGCCACGATCGCCGATGCCGCGAAGGTGACGATCGATCGCCAGACCTGGTTCGAACTCTACACCGCAGCAATCGGAAAGCAGGTGCCATGATGATCACTGCCGACACCACAAGCATATCCAGCGAACAGATCTTCACCCCGGACGCATCGACCGCGCGGCATTATCGCAACGCGCTCGGGGCCTTCACGACCGGTGTGACCGTGGTGACGGCAACGACTCCGGATGGCCCGATCGGCATGACGGTCAACAGCTTCACCTCGGTGTCGCTCGATCCGCCGCTGGTACTCTGGTCGCCGGCCAAAAGCTCGTCGCGCCATGCCGCCTTCACGGCGGCAGGACATTTCGCCATCCATGTGCTCAGCGCCGACCAGGATCTGCTGAGCGCCCGGTTCACGCGCGGCGGCCTGGGATTCGAAGAGCTGTTCTGGAACCAGAACCATGAAGGCGTGCCGGTCATTCCCGGCACGCTCGCTCGCTTCGAATGCGAACTCTCCTCGATGCACGATGCCGGCGACCATACGCTGATCCTCGGCCGCGTGCTCCGCGCCGCCCACCGAGAAGGCGATCCGCTGTGTTTTTCGCGCGGCACCTTCGGCCGTTTTGCCAGCACCACCAGCCAGTAAACAACAAAATCCGGCACGGGAAATATTGACCCGCGGGCGCGGTTGGGCCAAGTCAGTTTTGCGACAAACCAGCCAGGACCGACAGGGCAATCCATGACAATCATCAGACCGGACATCAGCGCCCGCGCCGCGGCAGCGCCCCGCAGCGGCATTGGCGAAATCGTCACCTATGCCCGAGGCCGCGAAAACCTGATGCCGCTCTGGATCGGCGAAGGCGACCTGCCGACGCCCGATTTCATCACCCGCGCCGCCAGCGAAGCCCTGCTCGCCGGCGAAACCTTCTACACCTGGACACAAGGCATTCCGGCGCTGCGCGAGTCGATAGTGCGTTATTACCAGCGGCACTATGGGCGGGACCTGTCGGTCGACAATATCTATGTCACCGGTTCCGGCATGCAGTCGATCGTGCTCGCCATCCAGACGGTGGCCTCCGCCGGCAACGAGATCGTCTATCTCTCTCCCGCCTGGCCGAATGTCGTCAACGCCATCGGCGTTTCGGAAGCCAAGCCGGTCACGGTCGAACTCGGCTTTGCCGACGGCCGCTGGGTGCTCGACATCGAACGCCTCGAGGCGGCGATCACGCCGAAGACCAGCGCGATTTTTATCAACTCGCCGTCCAACCCGACCGGCTGGACCGCGACGCATGACGATCTCAAGGCGATCCTCGATCTTGCCCGCAAACATGGCCTGTGGATCATCGCCGACGAGATCTACGGCCTCTATTATTTCGAAGGCGCTCGCGCGCCGTCTTTCATGGACGTCATGGAGCAGGAAGACCGGATCATCTTCGCCAATTCCTTCTCGAAGAACTGGTGCATGACCGGCTGGCGGGTCGGCTGGATGGTGGCGCCGGCGGAAATCGGCCAGACGCTGACCAACTTGATCCAGTATTCGACCTCCGGCGTCGCCCAGTTCATGCAGAAGGGTGCGATCGCCGCCCTTGAACAGGGCGACGATTTCATCCGCACCAATATCGAACGAGCGCGGAAATCCCGCGACATCCTCTGCGACGCGCTGATCGCCACCAACCGCGTGGAAACGCTGAAGCCCGAGGGCGCCCTCTATGCCTTCCTGAAGATCGACGGCGTCACCGACAGCCGCGAGGAGGCGTTCAGGATCGTCGACAAGACCGGCGTCGGATTGGCGCCGGGAACCGCCTTCGGTCCGGGCGGACAGGGCTTCATGCGCGCCTGCTTCCTGCGCGATCCGCTGCAGGTCGAGGATGCTGCCAACCGGCTCAGCGATTATATCCGCGGCCGGTGATATCGCCGGAGCCCTGGATCCGGACGCCCCATGATCAGAATCCTACTGATCCTTGCCGTCGCTTTGACCGGTGTTGGTAGCGCCCGCGCCGAGGAGCCTGAAGTTGAAGCCTGGGCCAAGGAGAAATGCGTGCGCTACGAGCGCGCCTGGAAACGTGCCAAGGATTTTATCGGGCTTGAGGGCGTCAGCGACGACTTCATCAAGGGGAATGAGAAGTTTATCGCCGATGGCTGTTCGAGCGGTGCGGACGTCTGCCCGCACTCGCCCCAAGAGATCAAGCTCGCCAATGCCCTGACCATGGCCGCCATGAATTTCGGTACGGCGAGCAGTTTCCTGCCCTTCATCTGCCGTCAGCGGTAAGAACGTGAATATCCGGGCAGAACTTTCCACCCATCAACCCTCATTCCTGTGCTTGTCACAGGAATCCAGCAACCGCGCGTCGGCGCGGTGGAAGACTCCTCCCAGCCCAAAGACTTGGGCTGGCTGGATCCCTGTGACAAACACAGGGATGAGGAGCCTGGAGGGCACGCCTTAGTCCCCAAAATCCTCCGACGCGGTACTAGAACGCCCGCCGGCAATGATCTCGCGTTTGCCGACATGGTTGGCGGGGCCGACCAGGCCTTCCTGCTCCATGCGCTCGACCAGCGATGCCGCGCGGTTGTAACCGACCGAAAGGCGGCGCTGGATATAGGAGGTCGAGCATTTGCGGTCCTTCATGACCACTTTGACGGCCTTGTCGTAAAGCTCGTCGCTGTCGTCTCCGCCCATAGCGCTCTTGTCAAACACGGCTTCCTGGCTCGAAACGTCCTCGTCTTCCTCGTCGTCTTCGTCCTCGGTGACCGTGCCGAGATAATCCGGCCTGCCTTGGGTCTTGAGGTGGCGGACCACCAGTTCGACTTCCGCATCCGAAACGAACGGGCCGTGGACACGGGAAATCCGTCCGCCGCCGGCCATATGCAGCATGTCGCCCTGGCCGAGCAAGTGTTCGGCGCCCTGCTCGCCGAGAATGGTGCGGCTGTCGATCTTCGACGTCACCTGGAAGGAGATACGGGTCGGGAAGTTCGCCTTGATCGTGCCGGTGATGACGTCCACCGAAGGACGCTGGGTCGCCATGATCAGGTGGATACCGGCGGCGCGCGCCATCTGCGCCAGCCGCTGGATCGCACCTTCGATATCCTTGCCGGCAACCATCATCAGGTCGGCCATCTCGTCGACGATGACGACGATGTATGGCATGGGCGAAAGATCCATCTCCTGCTCTTCGTAGATGATCTCTCCGTTCTGCCGGTCGAAGCCCGCCTGGACGCTGACGGTGATCACCTCGCCCTTTTCGCGGGCACTCGCGGCGCGCTGATTGTAGCCGTCGATATTGCGGACGGCGAGGCGCGACATCTTCTTGTAGCGATCCTCCATCTCGCGGACCGCCCATTTCAGCGCCAGCACGGCCTTCTTGGGATCGGTGACGACGGGGGTCAGCAGGTGCGGAATGCCGTCATAGACGGAAAGCTCCAGCATCTTCGGATCGATCATGATCAGCCGGCATTCCTCCGGCCGCAGCCGGTAGAGGAGCGACAGGATCATCGTGTTGATAGCGACCGACTTGCCGGAACCGGTGGTGCCGGCGACGAGCAGATGCGGCATCTTTGCGAGTTCGGCGATAACCGGTTCGCCGCCGATCGTCTTGCCGAGGCAGAGCGCCAGCCGGTGCTTGGTCTCCCAATAGTCCTCGCATTCGATCAGTTCGCGGAAATACACGGTTTCGCGGGTCGCGTTCGGAAGCTCGATGCCGATCACGTTGCGGCCGGGCACCACGGCGACACGGGCCGACAGCGCCGACATCGAACGGGCGATATCGTCCGCAAGGCCGATGACGCGCGAGGATTTGACACCCGGCGCCGGCTCGAATTCGTAGAGCGTCACGACCGGACCAGGACGCACGTCGATGATCTCGCCGCGAATGCCGAAATCTTCGAGAATGCTTTCGAGCAGGCCGGCGCTCTGCTGCAGGGCGTCCGGCTGCATCGCCTGGCCGCGCTCGCCCTGCGGCTCCTGCAGGAGCGAGATCGGCGGGAACTCATATTCCGCTTCTGCCGGCCGGACGGTCCGCGGACGAAGGATTTCGGGTTGGACGGGGGCAGGTTGTTGTACGGGAGCGGGTTCGGCGGCCACGACCGGCGCAGGTGCTGGCAACGGGACCTGGGCGATAGGTGCCGGCAGGGGTTCAACGACGACCGGTGCCTTGGCTTTCACCACCCGCTGGGGAGCGACCCGGACGGGGGCCACAGGCTCAGGTCCCTTGACCGGCTCTGGTCTCGGAGACGGCGCGACCACGACGGTTCTGGCTGCGGTGCGGCGCGGCACTTCGCGATAGAGGTCGGTGACGGGCGCGCCCGGCTTTGCAACGACGACCGGCAGGATTTCCGGTTCGATCGGCAAGGGTTCGGTCTCGATGACCACGGGCCCTTCGAGCTCGAACGGCATGGCGTCCCAGAAGGCGAAATCGGAGATCGCGATATCCCGGCGGGGCACTACGATGGACGCGACCTCCTGAAACGGCTCCGGCTGTGCGACTGCGACGGCAGGCATTTCCGGCACATGGTAACGCATCGTCGCCGCAAGCTGCTGCAGGCCCGCGATCTGTTCGATCGGGGCTGAGAGCGCCTCGCCGGCGGCCTGCGAATCATCCGCGGTCGGGATCAGGAACGCTTCGGACGGGATGACTTCGATCTGCTCGGCAACTGGCGCTTCCGCCTGCTCCGCAGGAGCCTGTCCGGCATTCGTCTTGCGGGCCAGAGCGCTTTCCGGCGTGCGGGTAAACCGCACGTTCGGGGCCAGCCGGAACGCCGCCTGCCATGGCGCCTGCTCGATCGCCGACTGGTTGAGATCAGCCAGATTCTGGCGGCGAAGACCCGGCTGCGCCGGGTCGACAGCGTCGTCTTCGGCGTTGGAAAGGTCAGAACTCTGAGGATGATTATTGCGTGAGAACTGCATGACAACCAGACGAGATACGGGAAGGGCACATTCTCATAGGAAGTAGAAAATAAAGGTTAACTGGTCCTTTCCAAGCGGCGAATGATGTCATGAATTGATCGGAGTGCCGGTGACCCTTGCCAAGATTGTTGCACTGCGTCATCACTATAAGGATGCCGGCACCCGATCTCACCATTCTGGTTATCGATGAAAATGCCATCCGCGCTTCCATCATCGAGGAAGGGCTGCGGGAGGCTGGGCATAGCAATGTCACCGTCATCCACGAGGTCCAGGGCGTCGCGCGCATCATCGAAACGTTGAAGCCGGACGTTATCGTCATCGATATCGAGAACCCCAACCGCGACATGATGGAGCATCTGTTCCAATTGACCCGCACCGTCAGCCGGCCGATCGCCATGTTTGTCGACCGTTCCGATACGGCCCTGATCGAAGCGGCGATGGATGCGGGCGTCTCGGCCTATGTGGTCGACGGGCTGAAGAAGGAGCGTGTCAAGGCTATCCTCGACATGGCGGTCAGCCGCTTCAACGCCTTCAGCCGGCTCCAGCGGGAACTCGCCGAGGCGAAATCGGCGCTCGAGGAGCGCAAGGTGATCGAGCGGGCCAAGGGCATTCTGATGAAGATGCGCGGCCTCTCGGAAGAAGACGCGTTTGCGCTGCTGCGCCAGACGGCAATGAACGAAAAGAAGAAGATGTCGGACATCGCTCAAAGCGTGGTCACGGCAGCGGGCCTGTTGATGTGATGGTTCCGAGCACCGAAATGTCCGGGAGAAAGCCGGAGTGAACATGATGATGAAGACCGACCGATCCGGAAGCAACCTCTCCGCGCCCGCCCGTTCGAACGGCGAGGGGCCGAAGGTCCTGCGCGCCGGGTTCATTCCGCTGGTCGACGCTTCCGTGCTGATCGCCGCCGCCGAATTCGGCTTTGCCGCCAAAGAGGGACTGACCCTCGATCTCGTCAAGGACGTGTCCTGGGCCAATGTCCGCGACCGCCTCGCCTTCCGCCAGTTCGACATAGCCCACATGCTGTCGCCGATGCCGGTCGCCTCCATGCTCGGGCTCGGTTCCAACCCCTCGCCCACCATCACGCCGTTCTCGCTCGGCCGCGGCGGCAATGCGATCACGCTTTCGACGCGGCTTTTCGAGCGCATGCGCGAGGTCGGCGGAATATCGGAAACCGCAGGCGCCCTGGAGAATGCGAAGGCGCTCGCCAGCGTGCTCGAAGCCATGAGGGAACGCGGCGAAGCACTGCCGATGTTCGGCGTGACCTATCCCTTCTCCTCCCATAATTACGAATTCCGCTACTGGCTTGCCGCCGGCGGAATAGACCCGGACAGGGATGTGAAACTCGTCGTCGTGCCTCCGCCGATGACTTCCGATGCGCTGGCGGCCGGCGCCATCGACGGCTTCTGTGTCGGCGCGCCATGGAACATGGTCGCATCCGAACGCGGCGTCGGCCGGATTGTCGCCGCCAAGCAGGATATCTGGCCCTCGGCACCGGAAAAAGTGCTCGCCATGCGGCCGGAATGGGCGGAAAGCCATCCCGAGACCGTATCCCGTCTCATCGTCGCGCTCGATGCCGCGGCCCGCTGGTGCGACAAGTCCGAAAATCACGACGCGCTCGCCGAAGTGCTTGCGGCCCCCCGTTTCATCGCCGCGCCGGTCGATATCATCCGCCACGTGCTCTCGGGTGCGTTCAACCTGGATGCCAAGGGCAACCGCCGCGTCATTCCCGACTATTTCACCTTCCACCGCGGATTTGCCAACTATCCACGGCCAAGCCATGCACTATGGCTCTACAGCCAGATGATCCGCTGGGGTCAGATCGAATTCAGCGAACAAGGCCTGCGGGCCGCGGCTGCGGCCTATCGCCCCGATCTCTACCGGGCCGCGCTTGGCATCGGCCCGACGGAACCGGACGTCGGCATCGAAGGGGACCGAAGCGGTGACCGCTTCATGGACGGGCATGTGTTCGACCCCTCGAACATGATGGATTACGTCCGGGATTTCGCCGTCCGAAGCTCTCTCCCTGCCCATTCAGACCGTCAGGACGTCTGAAATTCCGGCAAGCGCTGCACAGCATTTGGCGCCCTCAGTTTGGCAATCGCACAAAAATATTGCAGCGCGATAGGCTGATGACAATTTAAGCCAAAACTTTCAGAAGCGAAATCTTGTTGTTTTTCAGCGATCTAGCAGGGCGCTCCAAAACTGGCACGGCCTTTGCTTATTAGAAACTGCTCCGTCAATGGCGACTGGAGCAGATAGGCGCGCAATAAGCGCTTCCAAAGACATCGACGTCGCAAGGTTTTTGCTGCCCGGAACTCCTCCCAGTTCCCAGGCGCGATCTCCGAGCGGCGTTTTTTTGTGCCTAATTCCTAAGAACCAGCAGAGGGAACCTGCGCATGACCAAGATTTTGACGAGCGGCATCACCCGCCGCAGCCTGATCAAGACCACCGCCACCGCCGCCCTCGTCGGCGCCGTCAAGACTGCATTCCCGTCCGGCGCCTTCGCAGCCGGGGCCGGCCCGGAGGTGAAGGGCATCAAGCTCGGCTACATCGCGCTCACCGACGCCGCCCCGCTGGTCATCGCCAAGGAAAAGGGTTTCTTCGACAAGCACTGCCTGCCGGAGGTAGACGTCGCCAAGCAGGCGTCCTGGGGTGCGACCCGCGACAACCTCGTGCTCGGCGGTGCCGCGAACGGCATCGACGGCGCCCATATCCTCTCGCCGCTTCCCTACCTGATGCACACCGGCAAGGTGACCCAGAACAACAAGCCGGTGCCCATGGCGCTCGTCGCCCGCCTCAATCTCGACAGCCAGGCGATCTCGGTCGCCAAGGAATATGCCGAGACCGGCGTGCAGCTCGACGCTTCCAAGCTGAAGGCCGCCTTCGAGAAGAAGAAGGCCGAGGGCAAGGAAGTGAAGGTCGCGATGACCTTCCCGGGCGGCACCCACGACCTCTGGATCCGCTACTGGCTCGCCGCCGGCGGCATCGACCCCAACAAGGACGTCTCGACCATCGTCGTACCGCCGCCGCAGATGGTGGCGAACATGAAGGTCGGCAACATGGACGTCTTCTGTGTCGGCGAGCCCTGGAACGAACAGCTCGTCAACCAGGGCATCGGCTTCACGGCAGCCACCACCGGCGAACTCTGGAAGGGCCATCCGGAAAAGGCGCTCGGTGTGCGCGCCGACTGGATCGAGAAGAACCCGAACGCCGCCAAGGCCCTGCTGATGGCGGTGATGGAAGCCCAGCAATGGTGCGAAAGCATGGACAACAAGGCGGAGATGGCCGAAATCCTCGGGCGCCGCCAGTGGTTCAACGTGCCGCCGAAGGACGTCCTCGGCCGCCTGAAGGGCGATATCAACTACGGCAACGGCCGTGTCGCCAACGGCACCGACCTCTACATGAAATTCTGGAAGGACGGCGCGTCCTATCCGTTCAAGAGCCACGACAGCTGGTTCATGGCCGAGAATGTCCGCTGGGGTAACCTCCCCGCCAATACCGACATCAAGGCGCTGGTCAACCAGGTGAACCGCGAGGACATCTGGCGCGCCGCCGCCAAGGATCTCGGGGTTGCGGCAGCCGACATTCCGGCCTCCTCCTCGCGCGGCAAGGAGACCTTCTTCGACGGCAAGGTCTTCGATCCGGAAAACCCCTCGGCCTATCTCGACAGCCTTTCCATCAAGGCGGCGTCCTGATTTCCCCACCTCCGGCGCGTGGACGCACGCGCCGGCCTTTTACCCACTCTAAGGAGCGCGCCGATGTCCGCCCTGGCAAAAAAAGAAAATGTTTCTGCAATCGCAGCCGCAAAGCCGGCAGCAACGATCGTCCCCTTTTCCGGCAAGCCCGTATCGAGGATCGATTTCAGGCAGATCGGCATGACGACATTGCGCAACGTCGTGCCGCCGGTCGTCGTGCTGGCGCTGATCCTGCTTGTCTGGCAGGTCCTCTGTTCGGCACCGGATGCCTCGCTTCCTTCGCCGTATGTGGTCTGGACGGAAGCCTATGACCTGATCGCCTATCCGTTCTTCGTCTACGGTTCGCAGGATATCGGGCTCGGCTGGCGGGTACTGGTCTCGCTGCAGCGCGTCGCCTACGGGTTTGGCCTCGCCGCCGTGACCGGCGTCATCGTCGGTGCGATCATCGGACAATCGATCTGGGCGATGCGCGGCCTCGACCCGATCTTCCAGGTGCTGCGCACCGTGCCGCCGCTCGCCTGGCTGCCGCTGTCGCTCGCAGCCTTCCAGGATTCGAGCCCCTCTGCGATCTTCGTGATCTTCATCACCTCGATCTGGCCCGTCATCATCAACACCGCCGTCGGGGTTCGCAACATCCCGCAGGATTACCGCAACGTCGCGCAGGTGCTGCGGCTGAACCAGATCGAGTTCTTCTTCAAGATCATGCTGCCGTCCGCCGCACCTTACATCTTCACGGGCCTCAGGATCGGCGTCGGCCTCTCCTGGCTGGCCATCGTCGCCGCCGAGATGCTCACCGGCGGCGTCGGTATCGGCTTCTTCATCTGGGATGCGTGGAACTCGTCGCGCCTGCCCGACATCATCGTCGCGCTCGCCTATATCGGCATTGTCGGTTTCGCCCTCGACAAGCTGGTTTCCGCGCTCGGCAAGATCATCACCCGCGGCGCTTCGGCAAACTGAGGAGCGGATCATGAACGCCTATCTCAAGCTCGACCATATCGACAAACATTTCGACCGCGGCGGCAATCGCGCCGAGGTTCTGAAGGACATCAACCTGACGATCTCCAAGGGGGAGTTCGTCTCGATCATCGGCCATTCCGGCTGCGGCAAGTCCACGCTGCTCAACCTCATTGCCGGGCTGACGCCCGTCTCGGCGGGCGCTGTGCTGCTCGAAAACCGCGAGGTCAACGCACCGGGTCCGGAACGCGCCGTCGTTTTCCAAAACCATTCGCTGCTGCCCTGGCTGACGGTCTACGAAAACGTCAACCTGGCCGTCTCCAAAGTCTTCGGCCGCACCAAGACCAAGGCGCAGCGGCATGACTGGGTCATGGAAAACCTGGACCTCGTGCAGATGGCCCATGCCAAGGACAAGCGCCCGGCGGAAATCTCCGGCGGCATGAAGCAGCGCGTGGGCATTGCCCGGGCTCTGTCCATGGAGCCGAAGATCCTGCTGCTCGACGAGCCCTTCGGCGCCCTCGACGCCTTGACGCGCGCCCATCTTCAGGACGCGGTCATGGAGATCCACAGCCGTCTCGGCAACACGATGGTGATGATCACCCACGATGTCGACGAGGCCGTGCTGCTGTCCGACCGCATCGTGATGATGACGAACGGCCCGGCCGCCAAGATCGGCGAAGTGCTCGACGTGACCATACCCCGGCCACGCAACCGCATCGAGCTCGCCTCCGACCGGACATATCTCAAGTGCCGCGAGGCGGTGCTGAAATTCCTCTACGAGCGCCACCGCTTCGTCGAAGCCGCGGAGTAAGAACCATGACAGAAAAACTCGTTATCATCGGCAATGGCATGGCACCCGGGCGCATGCTCGAACACCTGTTCGAACAGGCGCCCGGCCGCTACGACGTCACGATCTTCAACGCCGAACCGCGCGTCAACTACGACCGCATCATGCTCTCGCCGGTTCTTTCCGGCGAAAAGAGCTTCGAGCAGATCGTCATCCACGGCGACGGCTGGTACATCGACCACGGCATCACGCTCTACAAGGGCCACAAGATCGTCGCGATCGACCGTGCCGCCAAGACCGTCACCTCCGATCATGGCGTCACCGAAAGCTACGACAAGCTGGTGATCGCCACCGGCTCGGTGCCCTTCATCATCCCGGTACCGGGCAAGGATCTGCCGGGCGTCATCACCTATCGCGACCTCGACGACGTGCAGGCCATGCTGCTCGCCGCCCAGTCGCGCGAAAAGGCGATCGTCATCGGCGGCGGCCTGCTCGGTCTTGAAGCCGCCGCCGGCCTTGCCCAGCGCGGCATGGACGTGACCGTTCTGCACGTGATGCCGACGCTGATGGAGCGCCAGCTCGATCCGGCCGCCGGTTACCTGCTGCAGAAGGCCGTCGAGGAGCGCGGCATCAAGGTGATCTGCAAGGCCAATACCAAACAGATCATCGGCAATGGCAAGGTCGAGGGCGTCGAGCTCGATAACGGCACGATCATTCCCGCGACCCTGGTGGTCATGGCCGTCGGCATCCGCCCGAGCGCCGGGCTTGCCAAGGAAGCAGGCCTCGCGGTCAATCGCGGCATCGTCGTCGATGCGGGAATGCAGACGTCTGACGGCGACATTTACTCCATCGGCGAATGCGCCGAAGTGGGCGGCATGGTCTATGGCCTCGTCGCACCGCTCTACGAAATGGCCCGCGTCGCGGCATCCCATCTGGCCGGCGATACGAAGCCGGCCTTCGTGCATTCCGACACGCCGACCAAGCTCAAGGTCACCGGCATCGACCTCTATTCCCTCGGCGACTTCGCTGATGGCGACGACCGGCAGGAAATCGTGCTGCGCGATGCCACCGCCGGCATCTACAAACGCCTCGTTCTGAAGGACAACCGCATCATCGGCACGGTTCTCTACGGCGAGACCTCCGACGGCGCCTGGTTCAACGACCTGAAGAAGAAGGCGACCGATATCTCGGAGATGCGCGACACGCTGATCTTCGGCCAGGCCTACCAGGGAGGGTCCCCGCTGGACCCTATGGCGGCCGTTGCAGCCTTGCCGGATGATGCGGAAATCTGCGGCTGCAACGGCGTCTGCAAGGGCAAGATCACCTCGACCATTACCGCCAAGGGCCTGACTTCGCTCGACGACGTGCGCGCCCACACCAAGGCCTCCGCGTCCTGCGGCACCTGCACCGGCCTCGTCGAACAGCTGATGGCTCTGACGCTTGGCGATGCCTACAATCCGAAGGCCGTGCAGCCGATGTGCACCTGCACCGAGCTCGGCCACGACGACGTGCGTCGCCTGATCAAGGCGAAGGGCCTGAAGACCATCCCGGCCCTCATGCAGGAACTCGAGTGGAAGACCTCCTGCGGCTGCGCCAAATGCCGCCCGGCGCTCAACTACTACCTCGTCTGCGACTGGCCGGATGAATATGCCGACGACTACCAGTCGCGTTTCATCAACGAACGCGTCCACGCCAACATCCAGAAGGACGGTACCTATTCAGTCGTGCCGCGCATGTGGGGAGGCGTCACCAATTCGCATGAACTGCGCGCCATCGCCGACGTGATCGACAAGTTCGAAATCCCGATGGTGAAGGTGACCGGCGGCCAGCGCATCGACCTTCTTGGCATCGAGAAGGAAGACCTGCCCGCCGTGTGGGCCGATCTCGGCAAGGCCGGTTTCATCTCCGGCCAGGCTTATGCCAAGGGCCTGCGCACCGTAAAGACCTGCGTCGGCTCCGATTGGTGCCGCTTCGGCACGCAGGATTCGACCGGCCTCGGCATCCGCATCGAGAAATTCATGTGGGGTTCCTGGACGCCGGCCAAGCTGAAGATGGCCGTCTCCGGCTGTCCGCGAAACTGTGCGGAAGCGACCTGCAAGGACATCGGCGTCATCTGCGTCGATTCCGGCTTCGAGATCCACTTCGCCGGCGCCGCCGGCCTCGACATCAAGGGCACGGAAGTGCTCGGGCTGGTGAAGACCGAGGACGAGGCGCTCGAACACATCGTCGCCCTCACCCAGATGTACCGCGAACAGGGCCGTTATCTCGAGCGCATCTACAAGTGGGCTAAGCGCATCGGCCTCGACGAGATCCGCCGCCAGATCATGACCGATACGGAGAAGCGCCAGGCCTATTACGAGCGTTTTGTCTTCTCCCAGAAATTCGCCCAGGTCGATCCGTGGTCGGAGCGTGTCTCCGGCAAGGACAAACACGAGTTCCGGCCGATGGCGACGGTCGGATTCCCCCAGGCGGCGGAGTGAGGAGATGGACATGAACTGGCACCCGATCGGCGACATTTCCGATATCCCGCTGCTTGGCGCTCGCTGCGTGAAGACACCGTCGATGAAGATCGCCGTGTTCCGCACCGACGAGCACGAGGTTTACGCCATTGAAAACCGCTGCCCGCACAAGGGCGGGCCTCTGTCCGAAGGCATCGTGCACGGCACCTCGGTCACCTGCCCGCTGCACAACTGGGTGATCTCGCTGGAGACAGGCAAGGCGCTCGGGGCGGATGAAGGCGAGGTGCGCATCATCCCTATCCGGAACGAGGACGGAAAGCTGTTCATCGCGCTGGAAAACCTGATGCTGGCGGCAGCGGAGTAACGTGCTCATGTGGGCGAAGATACCCCCCTCTGGCCTGCCGGCCATCTCCCCCTCAAGGGGGAAGATCGGTTGGAGCGCGCGCGTCGCTCTCCCTTTGCTGTCGCAGGCGCCTTTCTGCGCCGATGAAGTCAGGCGAGGAGCCCGCAGCGAGTCGATCTCCCCCCTTGAGGGGGAGATGTCCGGCAGGACAGAGGGGGGTAGCCTCAGCACTCCACATCTGACGGGGCACCCCCATGCCCACTGAAACCAAAACCACCTGCCCCTATTGCGGCGTCGGCTGCGGCGTCATCGCCACAGTGGCGGACTCTGGCGCCGTAACGGTCAAGGGTGACCCCGAGCATCCGGCCAATTTCGGCCGGCTCTGCTCGAAGGGCTCGGCGCTCGCCGAAACCATCGATCTCGACGGACGCGTGCTCCTGCCCGAAATCGACGGCCGGCAGACGGATTGGGACGAGGCGCTCGATCTCGTCGCCGAAAAATTCTCGCAAACCATCGCCGAACACGGCCCGGATTCGGTCGCCTTCTACGTCTCCGGTCAATTGCTGACCGAGGATTACTACGTCGCCAACAAGCTGATGAAGGGCTTCATCGGCACGGGCAATATCGATACGAATTCAAGACTCTGCATGTCGTCGTCCGTCGCCGGCCATCGCCGCGCTTTCGGATCCGATACCGTTCCCGGCACCTACGAGGACATCGAACTCGCCGATCTGGTGATCCTGACCGGTTCCAACCTCGCCTGGTGCCATCCGGTGATCTATCAACGACTGGCGGCAGCCAAGACCGCGCGGCCGGGCATGAAGATCGTCGTCATCGATCCGCGCCGGACGATGACCTGCGACATCGCCGACCTGCATTTGGGGATTCGGCCGGACGGCGACGTGGCGCTGTTCATGGGCCTGCTCGCCCATCTGGCGCAAGGCCCGGCGATCGACCAGAACTATATCGCTGCGCATACGCAGGGGTTTGGCGAAGCCTTCACGGCCGCCGCCGCGCTCTCGTTCAGCGAACTGATGGAACGCACCGGCCTTCCCGCCATGCAGCTCCGCGAATTCTTTCGCCTGTTCGAGACGACCGAGAAGGTGGTGACCTGCTACAGCCAGGGCGTCAACCAGTCGTCGTCGGGCACGGACAAGGTCAACGCCATCATCAACTGTCACCTCGCGACCGGCCGCATCGGCCGGCCGGGCATGGGTCCTTTCTCGCTGACCGGCCAGCCAAACGCCATGGGCGGCCGCGAGGTCGGCGGCCTTGCCAACATGCTTGCCGCCCATATGGCGATCGAAAGCGCGGAAGATCGCGACCGCGTGCAGCGTTTCTGGGTCTCGCCGAGGATCGCCGAAAAGCCAGGCCTGAAGGCCGTCGACATGTTCCGCGCCGTCGCCGGCGGGCGGATCAAGGCGCTGTGGATCATGGCCACCAACCCGGTGGTTTCCATGCCGGATGCCGATGCGGTCGAGGCCGCCATCAAGGCCTGTCCTTTCGTGGTGGTCTCCGACATTCTTCGGGACACCGACACCGCCCGCCACGCGCATGTCCTGCTACCCTCGGTCGGCTGGGGTGAGAAGGACGGCACGGTCACCAATTCCGAGCGGCGCATCTCCCGCCAGCGCTGGTTTCTGTCCGCGCCCGGTGAAGCCAGGGCCGATTGGTGGCAGATGGCGGAAGTCGGCAGGCGGATGGGCTTTGCCGGTTTCGACTATCGGACGCCCGCCGATATTTTCGCCGAGCATGCGGCGCTTTCGGCCTTCGAGAATGACGGCAGCCGGGATTTCGATATCGGTGCTCATGCGGATATCGGCCTCACGGCCTATGATAGCCTGTCTCCCTTCCAATGGCCGGCACCTGCCGAAGTTACGCCCCTCTGGAGGGGTGGCGACAAGCGCTTCTTCGCCGATGGAGGTTTCTACCACCCGGATCGCAAGGCGCGTTTCATCCCCGTCCAGGCTCCAGCCACCGACCGCACCGACGAAAAATATCCGCTGACGCTGAACACCGGCCGCATCCGCGACCACTGGCACACGATGACGCGGACGGCCAAAAGTGCGAGGCTTTCCGGCCATATCGCCGAGCCCTTTGCAGAACTCCATCCGCGCGATGCAATGGAACTCGGCATTCGCGGCGCCGGCCTGGTCGAACTCGAAAGTCCCCACGGCAGCGCGATTGTCCGCGCGCTGGTCACCGAACGCCAGGCGCGGGGAAACGTCTTCGTGCCGATGCACTGGAATGACCAGTTCGCCGCAAAGGCGCGCATCGATGCGCTGGTCGCGCCCGTCACCGACCCGTTTTCCGGCCAACCGGCCTCGAAGAATGTCGCGATTGCTGCCCGGCCATTCGCCGCTTGCTTCTACGGCTTTGCCGTTTCCGCCGCGAAACCCTTGAACCCGCAGGCGGATTATTGGGCGCTCGCCAAGGCCGATGGCGGCTGGCGGATCGAGCTTGCTTTCACCGACCCGGTCGAGGACTGGGTGGCGTGGTGCCGGGCAGCATTCGGCATCGCAGCCGGGATCGAGCCGCTCGGCTATGCCGACCAGCAATCCGGCGACCTGCGCCTTGCCTTCTTCGACGGTGGCAAGCTGCTTGCTGCGCTTTTCCTTGCGAAAGAACCGGTCGCCGTCGCGCGCAACTGGGCGATCGGCCAGCTTGCCGTGGAACACACCGACCTACGCAAGCGCTTCGCCATCGTTGCCGGACGCCCCGGAGCCGACCAGCCGGATCCCGGCGCCACCGTCTGCTCCTGCTTTTCGGTCGGCGTCAACCGGATCATCGGCGCCGTGCGCGGCGGCTGTCACAGCGTCGAGGCGGTCGGGAAAGAAACCAATGCCGGCACCAATTGCGGCTCCTGCCGCGCCGAAATCAGGGGGATCATCGATGGATGTCTTGCAGCAGCCGCGGAATGAAGCATCTCCTGATCGCGGCGCCCGCATGGCGCCGCTTGCCAAGCTCCCGGTCTTCTGGGCGCTCGAAGGAAGGCCCGTCATCGTTGCCGGCGGGTCGGATGCGGCGGCCTGGAAAGCCGAACTGCTCGCCGCCTGCGGCGCTACTGTACATGTCTATGCGGATAGGCTGTCCGAGACACTCGAAAAGCTGATTGAACGCGGGGCGGAACATCCGCAGGGTCGCTTTATTCATCATCCCAAGGTGTGGGACACATCGATTTTCGAGGCGGCAGCGATCGCGATTGCTGATTGCGAGGATGAGGACGAGGCGCAGTCGTTCTTCGACGCCGCTCGCGCGGCCGGCGTGCCGATCAACGTCATCGACAAGCCCGCCTTCTGCCAGTTCCAGTTCGGTTCGATCGTCAACCGCTCGCCGGTGGTGGTATCGATCTCGACGGATGGCGCAGCGCCGATCCTCGCGCAGGCGATCCGCCGCCGTATTGAAACCCTGCTGCCGGCATCGTTGAAAAGCTGGGCGGAACTCGCCCAATCGCTCAGGGAAAAGATCAACGACCGCCTGGCCCCCGGCCCGCAGCGAAGAGCCTTCTGGGAACGCTTCGTGGACCGCGCCTTCGGCAGCGAGCCGGGATCGGGCAGCGAAGCCGCAATCCTTGCCGATGCCGGCCGCGTGGCATCCTTGGCCCAGAAGGGCCGTGTCACTCTTGTCGGCGCCGGCCCCGGCGATGCCGAACTTCTGACGCTGAAGGCGGTGCGCGCACTGCAGGCAGCCGACGTCATCCTGTTCGACGATCTCGTCTCCGACGAGGTGCTGGAACTCGCCCGCCGGGAGGCGAAACGGATGCTGGTGGGAAAACGCGGTGGCCGGGTAAGCTGCCGCCAGGAAGACATCAACGACATGCTGGTGAAGTTCGCCAAGGCGGGCAAACGCGTCGTCCGCCTGAAGTCCGGCGATCCGATGGTCTTTGGCCGCGCCGGCGAGGAGATTGACTGCCTGGAGCGCGAAGGGATCCCGGTCGATGTCGTGCCGGGCATCACTTCGGCCAGCGCCATGGCCTCGCGGCTCGGCGTGTCGCTCACCCATCGCGACCATGCGCAGGGTGTTCGCTTCGTCACCGGCCATTCGCGCAAGGGCGTGTTGCCGGACAATCTGGACTGGAAAAGCCTCGCCGACCCCCGAACCACGACCATCTATTACATGGCCGGACGCACCGCGGGCGAGATCGTCAGCAAGTTGACGGACGCGGGCATGACGCACGACATGCCGGTCGTGATCGTCAGCGCGGTGACACGGCCGAACGAGCGGCGCTGGGCGGGCCGGCTGAGCGATATGGCCGCTGCCATGGCAGAGATCGGTATCGATGAACCCGTGCTGATCGGCATCGGCCACGTATTTCGCAAGGCCGATATCGCCGGCGGCACGGCGTGGAGCGATCAGGCCGCGGCAAGCGCCTGAGAGACGAAAGGGGCGGTCGAACCGCCCCTCGCAAGATTTACCGCGGCGCCGAGGCCGAGCCTTCCTTGTAATATGAAACGTAGCTGCTGTGCAGCCGCTCCGGCGAGCCCGGATCGGCATAGCGATGCAACTCCGACATCTCAGTCTTGTTGAGGATCACGCCCACCGTCTTGGAGGCGATCTGCGGTTCGGACCGGATGATGGACTGCACCGCCTTCGCAGGGGTCACGCCCCATTCGGTGACGAAGACAAAACCGTCGACGTAAGGCTCGAAGGCCTTGGCATCGATTACCGGCAGGAGCGGCGCCAGATCGACGACGATGACGTCGAACGTATCCTTGATGCTTTCGAGGAAATGGCTCATGCCGGAAGAAGCGAGGAGTTCGCTCGTATGGGCGAGCTGCTTGCTGCGCGTCGTCATCGGCAGGATTGTCAGGCGCGACCGACGGTCGACACGCGCCGCATTGGTCCATGGCGTCTGCTGGAGCACCACTTCGACCAGTCCGACTTCCGGCTCGGAGGCCAGCATGCGGCTGAGACCCGGATTGCGCAGGTCGGCGTCGATCACCAGCGTGCGAACGCCCGTCGAGGCGATCAGCCCCGCGAAATTGGCGGCGACCATGGATTTCCCTTCGCCCGGCAGGCAAGAGACCACGCCGATCACCCGGCACTTCCGATCCTGCAGCATGATATCGCATGCAAGCTTGGCATTGCGCAGCGTTTCGGCGAACTGGGAGCGCGGCGCCTCGACCGCTACCCGCATCAACCGCCGGAACGAGATCGGGTTGCCCGGAGGTGCTCCCGCCGCTTCGGCGTCGGTCGTTGCCGGCGGCGGCGTTTCCTCCGCACTGGCGCCGCTCACCATTGGCAGGTAGCCGAGGAAGCGAAGGCCCAGTTTTTCCTGCACGTCGTCACCGGTCCGGAAGAACCGTTCGCGGAATTCCAGGAGCGTCGCCGTCGCCCCACCGATCAGCAGGCCGAGCACGACGGAAAGCGCCATGGTCAGCGTCTTGCGCGGGCTGGACGGAGCTGTCGGCAGACCGGCATCGGAGATCACGCGAGCCTTGGCGATCGGGAAGGATTGCCGCTGCGTTGCCTCTTCGAAGCGCCCGAGATAGGATTCATAGAGCGTCTTCAGCGCCGCCGCCTTCTGCTCCAGTTCGCGCAGCTGGACCATCGAGACATTCGCTTCCGAATTGCGGCCCGCGACCCGCTCGATACTGTCACGCAGAGACTTTTCACGCGAGCTTGCCACTTCGAACTCGTTGCGGAAGCTGCCGGTCAGTTGCTGCAATTCACGATAGATCTGCTGCGAAAGATCGCTCTTGTCCGCCTTGAGCGCGATTGCCTGGGGATGGTTTGCCCCGAACTGCTGGATGATGCCCTGCTCGCGGTCGGAAATGTTGATGTAACGCTTGCGAAGATCCTGGATGACCGAATTGTCGGTATCACGGGCCGAAACGACGGCATTCTGCACGGCCGCATCCGGCCCCTTGGCGATGATCGCCTGATATTGATTATAGCGCGCCGAAGCGGTGGCCGCATCGGCCTGCGCCACGATCAGCTGGCTGTTGAGATCCGAAAGCTGCTGGGTCGACAGGAGCTCGCCGCGCGGCGAAACCAGGCCGTGCTGGGTCTTGTATTGCTCGACTGCAAGAGAGGCCTGTTGCGAGCGGCTGTTGAGGTCGTTCAGGCGCTCCTGCAGCCAGAGCGAAGCCCGCTCCGTCGCATCGAAATTGGCGTTGAGCTGTTCGGTGAGATAGGATTCCGCATAGGTCCGCGTGATCATCGCGGCAAGCTGCGGATCCGGCGAACGAACGGACAATGCGATCACCGAACTGCGGCCGACACGCTCCACGGTCAGCGATTGCTGCAGGACGGCCGCCGCCTTTTCGCGCCGGCCCATCCGGATATTCTCCTCGGAAGCCGGCGGACTGCCGGGGGTCAGAAGCGCGACGACGCTGCGGATGGCGCCCTTGGCAAGATCGACCGGCGACTGCGGCGGATTGACCACCGTTTCGTTTTGGTCGAGCTTGGCCTTGTCTACCACCCTCACGGCCAATGCCTTGGATTTCAAAATCTCGACTGCGCTGGACATGCGGTTGTCGATCTGCTGGGCCGACTGGCTGTCCTGCGGGTCGTCAGCGTAACGGGAAAGGTTTTCGTCGATGAGGATCTGCGTCAGGGCGGTGTAGACCGGCTGCGCCATAACCAGATAGAGCCCGGCAAGGGCAACGGTGGCGATGAGGCAGACGACGATGACGCCCGAACGACGGATCGCAGCCGCCCAGAGCTTGTCGAGATCGATGAACGTGTCGTTATCCCGCGTTTCGCTCGGGAATATCGTTCTCGGTCGGAAGTTTACCTGATCCATAGGACCCGCTTTCTGGAGCTTTGGGGGACGGATGGCGGATTGCCGCCATCCGTCTCGTATGACTTGAATACGCGTCAGGCGGCTTTGACCCGCGTTTCGTGCGACATCATCAGTTCCTTGATGGAGGCGTAGATCTCGGCCCCCATATCCTGGCGAAGCATGGCGAAGGCGACATTCGCTTCGATAAAGCCGCGCTTGCTGCCGCAATCGAACGTGCGCCCCCGATAGGGATGCGCGTGGAACGGCTGGACCTGAGCAAGCTTGTGCATGCTGTCCGTCAGCTGAATTTCGTTGCCTGCACCGCGCTCCTGCCGGGCCAGCAATTCGAAGATTTCCGGCTGCAGAATATAACGCCCATTCAGGTAATAATTGGACGGTGCTTCGTCAGGTTTCGGTTTTTCGACCATCTCCGTCACCTCGAAACCATGCGATACGCTATGGCCTACACCCACGATACCATAGCTCGACGTCTCTTCCGGTGCACATTCCTCGACCGCAAAGACATTGCCGCCGACTTCTTCATAGAGATCCATCAGCCCGGCCATGCAGCCCTGCGGACCATAGGAAACCATGTCGGGCAGAAGCAGCGCGAAGGGCTCGTTGCCGACCAGTTCGCGGGCGCACCAGACCGCATGGCCAAGCCCGAGCGGCACCTGCTGGCGCGTATAGCTGACGGTGCCGGCGACCGGCAGCATCTTTTCGAGCTGGGTAACCTGGACCGTCTTGCCCGAGCGGGTCAGCGTCGCGACCAACTCCGGCGCGCTGTCGAAATAGTCCTCGATCGCGGTTTTGTTGCGGCTGGTCACGAAAATGATGTTCTCGATTCCCGCCTGCATGGCTTCGTCGACCGCATATTGCACGACGGGCCGATCGACGATCGTCAACATTTCCTTCGGCATGGCCTTGGTGGCCGGCAGGAACCGAGTGCCGTTGCCTGCGACGGGTATCACCGCCTTTCGAACTGGTCTTTTCATGTCCATTCCTTCGTCCTTTCTGAGGGCGCCCCCGCCCTATTGATCGGATTTTCAAGTGACGTCGGCCGTTTCACCAGTCGACGCATGCGAACGGCAATCGGCATGCGCAGAAGTCGGAGCGCACGTGGGTTTTCGATTGCCGTTTTCAGGAAGCCGCCGACGGAACCCTTCTTGATTTCGTCGACGAGCGTGAGAAATGAACTCGCTTCGAGGATGCTGCGGGTGCGCCTGCGTTGGGCGGTCGAGGCTTTCGCATCCAGCTTGTAGCGGGCGAGAAAAACACTGTCGGAGGCGAGCATCGCATCCAGATGGCTCTGCTCCAGGACGCGCGAAATCGAGTCCTGCCGCAGGTGATAGACATATCCGATCTCCGGCACGATCGCGCACCGCGCACCGCTCGCAAGCGCCGACGCAAGCAGCAGATAGTCCTCGCCGACTCGCAGCGCCTCGTCGAAGCGCAGCCCGTGCTCGACGAGAAATGCCCGTTCGAAGATCGGCTTCATGTAACCGAAGTTGAAGGTCGACTGGAAAATCACGTTCGAGCCGATGAAATCGGCAAGCGTCATCATCGACTGCCGCCTCAGCGCCTCCTTGGAGAACATCGCATGCGGCTCCCCACGGTCGAACGGGATGACGTCGAGATTGTCGACGACAATCTGCGCCTGCGCATCCTCGGCCCGCTCCAGCATGGTCAACAGCCTGACGGGATAGACCGTGTCGTCGGAATCGAGAATGGCGACCCAACGGCCCCTTGCCGCGGCAAGTCCGGCGTTTCGAGCCGCAGCCGGTCCGCCGTTCACCGCCTTGGCGATCAGCCTGACACGATGATCGGAATAACCTTCCGCGATTGTCCGCGTCCCGTCCGTGGAGCAATCGTCGACGACGATCACTTCGAGCGTCACGCCGATCTGGGCGAGCGCACTGTCGATCGCACGCGCAAGCGTCTCCTCGGCATTGTAAGCCGCAATCACAAAGCTCACGTCGGGCTGGAAATCCGGGGCCTGCATATCATGCATCGTCATGTGGCTTCGGCGGCTCCGTATTGGCGGATCTCGCGGAGGCCGAGCGTGCCCGTGACAGCTCCGGCATGCAGTGCCGCACGGAGGGCATAGCGAATACGGATGACCGGAGAGGCAATGGCTGCCGCCGTCACCGCCAGGCAGTAACCGAGCTTCAGCGCGGCAAGCGCGGTCTGCTTGATCCGGCCGAGGCCGGAATTCTTCGTCGCAAGGATGCGCCCATGCGTCTGCCCGGAACGGAACCTGCGCTTGGCGAGCCAGGAGAAGCTTGCCCGCTTTTCAGGAACCAGTTCTTCAATCACCGCGTCGGGCGCAAATTCGATCCGCCCGCCCGCATCCGTCAAGGCGGTGAAGAAATGCGTATCCTCGCCGCCGCTCTGGCCGAGCGAAAGCGCGAACCTGCGGCCCGCAACGACCGGCGAACGCATATGGAGAAGGGTATTACAGGTATAACCCGTCCTGATCTGCCCGCCGACCCAGACGGGCATGGTCGAGTGAAAATCGCCCTTGCGCATCCAGTCGGCGCTTTGGGTTCCATAGACCGCCCTCACCGGCCCGAGAACCGCATCGGCTCCGGTCAGCCTCGCCGTCGATACGAGCCCGACCAGCCATTCCGGCTCCGCCGTCTCGTCGTCGTCGATGAAGGCGAGGTAGTCCGCATCGCTTTCCGCAAGGCAGGCATTGCGGGCGATGGAGATATTCGACTTCGGGCAATGCACATAGCGGATCGGGAACGGCGAACGCTCCCGCAGACCATCCACGAGCCCGCTTGCGCTCGGGCTCGCATCGTTATCGGCAACGATCAGGCGCAGTTCAGCACCCGCCGGGACGGCAATCTCGAAGATCGAGATTAGCGTCTCGGCGAGTTCCGGGCGCCGGTAGGTGCAGATACCGATATCGATGCGGAACGGCCTTTCCTCTGCCGCCATCAAGCGATCCTCCGTCGTCGGATGCCGATCAGTTCCAACCAGAAGCCGGCCGACCAGGCGAAATGCATGATCATCGCCGAGAGCGAGGCGAGCGGGCCGTAGGGGTTGTTCTGACCCACCGCCAGCCAGAAGCCGTAGCCGATGCAGGCGGCGGCCCAGATGACCATCGGTATGGCCGCCCACCAATAGAGAAGCGCAAGCAACGCCCCGACAACGACGGGTGCCACCGCAAGCGGAATCGCCTGCCTGAGCTTCGGGATCGAGCGATGTTTGATCAGGTTCCTCGCCCGGCCGCGGCCATAGGCGAGATATTGCCGGAACAGCGCCGGAGCGCTCGAACGCGGATAATAGGTCATGTAGGTCTTAGCAGTCATCCAGATGCGGAAGGCGTCGGCGCGCAGCCGGAAATCCAGCTCGGCGTCCTCGTTATGGCTGAAGCTTTCGTCATATCCGCCGACCGCCCGGAAGGCTTCGATCCGCATCAGCGCGTGGTGGCCGTGATCGACCCATTCGCCGCCACCGCCGGCACGATGTTTCGAACCGCCGTTTCCGAGCTTGGAATTCTGCGCCACCGCGGTCGCCTTCTGGAAAGCGCCGAAACCGACCGTCTCCATGCCGACAACCACGGAATCGGCATCCATGTCGATCGCCTCCTGCAGCAGCGTGCGGCAATAGTCGTCCGGGTAGTCCCCATGCGCATCAATGCGGATGAGAAAGTCCCGGCCCTCGCCGAACCGATCGACGGCGAGGTTGATGCCGGCGCTCTGGATGCGCTTGGGATTGCCGAGCAGGACGACGTCCCGGATCTCCGGGATGAGGCTCTGGACGATCTCCGGCGTGCCGTCCTGGCTGCCGCCGTCGGCAACGACGATCAGCATGTCGAGGTCGCCGCGCTGATCATTCAGCTTGTGCAACAGCGGCGCGATCGTCGCCGCCTCGTTCAGGCACGGGATCACCAGAAGTGTCCGGATATCGGAAATCTGGGCATTGGAGTGAGAACGCGAAACCATACTCCACCTCACGATTGCACGGTTGAAACGGCCGGCAGGTCTGCCGGCGACGAAACGTTGGGATGTAAAGCCGCGAGCCGCGAGACAAGGGCGCGGCAATCCGCCGGCCCGGTCACCCACTGGCTGCGCTCCACGGCGGCAAGCCGGGAGAAAAGGTCAAGGTAGCGTGCTTCCGTCATCTCGTTGAACAGCACCTCAAGGGTCTCCGCCGTCACCTGATTACGCACCAGGCCGATGCCCCGCTTGCCGATGAAGCGGCCGGTCTCGGTGCCTGAAAGCGCGATCGGAACCGCGCCGTACAACCCGCCCTCATAGAGCCGGTTTGGCAGCAGCCAGCTGGAATTCAGCCCTTCCTCGAAAAAATCGATCGCCCAGGTGAACTGCACGTCGGCGTAGATCGCAGAGAGATCCTCGGGATTGCGGTAGGCGCCGTGGAACTCGACATGCGGGGCGGCGGCAACCTTCGCATCGAAGTCGTCGAACTCGCTGTAAGCCGGGCGGCCGCGCAACACGATCTCGACCCTCCCGTCCATACGGGCTGCGAAATCGATCAGCATGTCGAGCGACTTGCGGCAGCGGATCGCCCCGAACCACCCGATCCGCCAGGGCTTGCCCGGCTCCGGTGGACGGGGCTGGAGCGGCCCGGCAGCCAGTTCCGGCTCGAGGGCGAGCACCTTGTTTTCCAGAAGCAGAACCGGCAGGTCGAGGCCGGAACGCGGCTTGAAGAAATTTTCCACGAAGGCAGGGGAGCTGGTGATTAGCAGGCTGGCGCGGCGGCCGAAAGACAGCTGCGCCTGTCGCATCAGACGGCCCTTAATTCCCTCATCGAGCAGGAGGCGGTGAATATCGAGGCATTCGTAGACGACAGGAACCTGGCGGCTGAACATGGACGCGGCACGTCCGGCAAGCGCCAGCGTCTCCAGGTTGCGGGCGATGATGACGTCGGGCACGGCGATATCAGCCAGCGTCCGCTTCAGCCGCATGCGAGCGGCAAGAACCGCTCCAATGCGCTGCGCAAACCGACCGTCCGCCGTCTGCCCGAGTGAAACGGTGGTCACATCCCGCTCGTCGGCAAGCACGTTCGAGCCGCGCTCGAAGCCCGCGACGGTGACGGCCGCACCGCCGGCCTTCAAGGTCAGCACCCGCCGCCGTATGGCCGCGTCGGCCATGTCATGCGCGAGATAGAGAACGTTCAATGTCAAATCGTCCAACTCCATTGTCGAGCCGCCAGGGCGGTTCAGCCGAGCGTGCAGAGCACGGATTCAGGAAAGCGGCATTTCTCGCCGATCGCGGTAAAGGAGATCCGGTCGACGGTCATCGAGGTCGGCTGGGTGTAGGAGAATGCACCCATCCACTGTTTGAGCGTGTCGGTTCCCCAAAGGCTCACGAAAATCTTCTGGGGGTTTTGCGGGATCTTCGTCTTGTCCGTCACTTCGTGGACGAGCTTGCCGTTCACGAAGTAGCGGAGGCGGCTCTCCTCCCAGATAAAGGCATAGTCGTTGAAGCCCTGGTCCGCGCCGCCTGCGACCGGCACGAGCTTCTCGTTGTTGCCCTTGGCGGAAACATACTGATTGAGCTGAACCTGGCCGGTGTTCTTGCCGAGCACTTCGAAATCGATCTCGTCATGCGGCTTCTTGTCGGTGGGGCCGATATAGGTGAAGAAAGCCGAATTGAGCCCCGAGCCCGTCGCGGATTTCATGCGCACCTCGTAGGTGCCATAGCCGAAACGCGCCTTGGTCTGGATTTCCCCGCAGGCAAAGTCGCGGTCGCCGGTCTTGTCTCCGGTGAAGGTGAGCTGCAAGGCGCTGCCTTCGACCTTCACCTGCTTCTTCGACCAGGTGCAGTTCTGGTGCTTGCCGTTGTTCCAGCCGTCCGAGACGTACCAGACGGAACGATCGAGGCTGTCGAAGTTCTCCACGAAGGACTGACCCGCAGCACCCTGTTGGGCGTATGCTGCGGGGGAGAGAAGTCCGGACACCGAGGCGGCGATGATAACCGTGCAGGTTAGTTGAATCTGTCTGGCCTTGGCCGTCATGTTTCACCTATGCTGTTGCGTCATTGCGGGTTCGCCGGGATGGTTGGCCCCGGCGGGTGAGTGGGACTTGGCGGCGGCCGAAAGCTTGGCCTTGCGACCGCGGCTGCCCGTCAACACCTCGTACACACCGCGCATTCTGCGCGAGAAGAGACGGTTGCTGACATAAAGAATGAGAAAGCTGCCGACGGCAGCGGTCACGTAGAAGACGGGATAAAGCGCGTCACCTGCCACCCGGTTCCACACCATCCACATCAGGACGAGCAGCGGGTAGTGGGCGCAGAACATCCAGAAGCTCAGGCTTCCGGTGGCGGCAAGTCGCTGGCCGGCCCAGGAACGAATGACGATCGCCGACATCAGCCAGAACCCGCCGGCGCCCACAATCGAAAGCGCACTGCGCGCCATGTCGAGAGGCCAGGGGAAATCCGGGCCGGTCCAGTAGAGGCCGATGGACAGCAGCACAGCGGCGGCGAGCACCGCTGCAATACCCGGCCCCGCAAACCGGTCCGCGGCCTTGAGATCCACCCGGTTGAGCGCCAGGAAGATGCCGAGGGTGAAGCTGAACAGGATCGATTTCTTCAGGACGATGCCGAGCGTCAATGCGGGAGTGATCGCCAGCAGAAACAGCACGCCAAGCGTCGCCGCCGGAAAGCGCCCCACCGCCATGGCAAGGATCGGCGACAGAATGATGCAGACGATCAGGTCGCGCAGAAAGTAGAGCGGAATATTGATCGGCAATCCTTCCGTGGCCAATGCGTTGTCCAGGAATTCCCGTGTCGGGAGGTTCCAGAGATCGGGGAAATACCCAATACCGATGTCCATGGGTTGGATGGCGAGCACGGCCCCAAGCAGACCGAGGTTCCACAACAGGAAAGGTACCAGGACGGTCCTCGCCTTGGAGCGAAGTGTCTTGGCATAGTCGAACGTCTCCCAGCCACGCTGGAACAGCAGGTAGCCGGAAATCGCGCTGAGGCACGGCACGCCGATGCGGAACAGGCTGTCCCCGAGGAAAACCCTGAACCAATCGAACAGACCATTCAGCCCCAGGAAGGGGTTGGTCGCGGGATCGTGCGGCACGTGGACGAAGAGTATGCCGGAGATCAGCAGGATACGCATCAGATTGATACGGGAGGATATGTTTGGATCGACAGTCAAACGAGTCACCCTTTTTGGGCAGTGCCTCCCGTCACCACCGTTTCAATCAGAGCAGACTTGAGCCCGCAGTCACGCAAAAAGGATCGGGCCCAGTTTGGCGCAAAATGTGGCGGCGCAGCAAAAAAGCAACCCGCGCGGAAATACTGAGGCTCGAAGAGGCTCCCGTCTCGGCGTCCGATACGGCTTCGGGGACTTAGGGTTTTCAAGGGGTCAGGGCCCACTTCGGGGCTATTAATGCTGCATCGCAACAGCACAAAAAAATCTTTTTGCAATAGGCCGAAACGGCTAAACCTTCGTATCCATGTACCTCCCCGCCCTGAAGCGCGCACGGAATGTGGCAGAATCTAGGCAAATCTGGGACGCAATCAGGCAAAGCCGGCCTCCGGATGCGATACCCGAATCCGCGGCGGCGGGCGACGCCCAAAATTTTCTGCAAACCGGCGCTCAATCTTTAAAAAAGCGGCAATTGATGGGTCTCCCCCGGCTGCTCCACCGCTGACCGCCTCCAGATAAGGCTTCGTTAACTGCGCTGCGAAGATGCGCAGGACGGCCGGAAGATCATCGCCGAAAACAACACCGGGTGGTGCCTCGGGGGGCCGACGCGAGGTCTTCTAAGGCCCGCGGTCTTGCCAGATTGGAGCCCGTGACAAATTTCAGCCCGAATGTAACGGTCTTTGATAGCGCGCTCGGCCGAGCGCCAGTGTGATCGTCTTGGTGGGAGCCATAGGGTCAAATCCTGTTACGGGAGGTCATTCGATACGGCAGCGCACTGCCGTCAACCCGGAGCCCGACAGACGTCAGAGGCTTGTAATTCTTTGAAAAGGCAGGGGCAAAACATGGCGACGTTCACGGTTGTTATCCCATATTTCCAAAAGGAAGCCGGCATTCTTCGCCGCGCGCTGAAATCGATTTTCGATCAGACCTATCAGGACTTCGATATAGTCATTGTCGACGACGAGTCGCCCCTATCCGCGGAGATGGAGCTTCAAGGCATTGAAGATGCATGGAGATCCCGCATCCGCGTAATCCGCCAGCAGAACGGCGGGCCGGGTGCGGCACGCAATACCGGCCTCGACAACATTCCCGCTGCCACCCGTTACGCAGCACTTCTCGATTCGGACGACGTCTGGCTGCCGGATCATCTGAAGAATGCGTTTGAGAGCATGAGCCGCTTCGATGCCGAGTGCTACTGGGCCTCGATGCAGGCGAGCGACGAGTTCTACTACCACTTCGGCATGGCCGAACTCGAACAGACGGAAGGCGGTACGCGGCTTTCCGAAAACCCGCTCCTGATCGAAATGCCGGATCTCGCAAGCGTCATGCTGAAGAACTGGAGCTTCCTCCATCTTTCCTGCATGGTCATCGCCCGACCGGTCTTCGAAACGGTCCGTTTCGAGCCCTCGCTACGGCTGGCGGCCGAAGACGTGCTGTTCTTCGTCGACTGCATCCTCAAATCGAAGCGAACCCTGCTCTGCGACGAAGAGGGCGCCGCCCGCGGCATGGGCCTCAACATCTTTCACAGCATCGACAATCGGTCGCCGCAGTTCCTGCGACAGCAGTTCAACACCTGGGTGGCGCTCGATACGCTGGAGGAGCGTTTCCGTTCCCGCCCCAGCGACGTCGCCTCGATCGCATCCTACAAGAACACGGCCCGGCGGCAGGCCCTCTGGAGCCAGGCCGGACGGGTGAAACGCCGCCAGGCGCCGGACCTCGGCCTGCTCGCCCGTTGGGTGATGCGCGATCCCGCGCTGATCCGGGCGGCATTCGAACTCGGGGCCGGGAAGCTCGGCCGCAACGCACGCTAAATGCCTGTGTTTCCTTTTAATTTCATCATCCCACGGAGGCCCGCATGAAAGCGTACTACTGGGAATCGCATCACGGCAATTTCGGCGACGATCTCAATCTCTGGCTCTGGGACGCCCTGCTTCCCGGTTTTCGGGACGTCCATCCCGAGGTCCTGCTGGTCGGCGTCGGCACCGTCCTCAATCCGGTCCTGCTGCCTGCGGGCCAGAAGAAACTGGTTATCGGCAGCGGCTACGGTTATGGCACGCCGCCTGATGTCGCCGACGCGGCCGAATGGGACGTGCGGGCAGTCCGCGGCCCGATGACGGCCGCCAAACTCGGCATTTCACCCGACAAGGCGATCACCGACCCGGCGGCAATGATCGCCGACATGCCGGAATTCCAGAACCTGCCGAAAATCCACAAGAAGACCTTCATTCCCCATTGGGAATCCGCGGAATTCGGCATGTGGAACGCCGTCTGCGAGCCCGTCGGCCTCACCTATCTCGATCCGCGCGGCGAGGCGAAATCGGTCATCCGGCATATCGCCCAGTCGGAGCTGATCATCGCCGAATCCATGCATGGTGCGATCCTGGCGGATGCCTTCCGGGTGCCGTGGGTGGCCGTCAGCAGCTCCCGTTCCATCAACAATTTCAAGTGGAACGACTGGGCCGCATCGGTGGGGACGGTTTACGAACCTCGCTACGTGCCGGTCTCCACCCGCGCAGAAGCGGTGGCGAAGCGTTCGCGCTTCTGGGGCTTCAGCTTCGACGGTGAGCGACCCGCACATGAGGCGGCGCCGGAGCCGCACGGCGGCGAGGTCATTACCCGTACGCCGCCACCGCAGACTGGCCTTCGCGGCATGGCGAAGCAATTGCTTGCAGCTCCGTCCGTGCTGGCGCTCTGGCAGGCAAGCCGGGCAGAACCGCGGCTCAGCCCCGTCGAGGTTCTGGACGAGCGCAAGGAGAAATTCCGGACGATGCTGGAAGGGATACGCCGCGACTATTTCTGAACGGCGGGTATGCCGGGCAGAAGATAGCGCATGCCGGCCGGCTGCGCCTGCGGCTTGGACGACTTCGCCCGCAGGAGATCGAGCTTGTCGAGGAAGATGCCCGTCGCAACGGCCGGCAGGACCTGCGGGCGGGAGAGCAGGTGCCGGATGGCTGCACCGTTCCCCGCCTGCGATTTGATGTCGAGGAAGGCACGCAGCTCGTAGCGGTCGCGCGTATGGTCGCGATGTCGGACGATCACTGCCCTCTCCTCTTCGCCAAGCGCCGGATCTGCAAGCAGCGCGTCGTCCGCTTCGTAGAACTTGCGCAGGTCGTCAGTGTGATGCCGGCTGCTCAGCGAGTCCTGGCGCACGATGGCGCCGTAGCCGCAATGCTCGATCACCTTGTAGCGCGCGCCCTTGGCAAGCGCCCGGGCGTAGAAGTCGTAATCCTCACCGAAACGCATGTTCTCGTCGTAGCGGAGGCCGTGGGCGTCGAGGAAAGCCCGGCTCATCACCGGCTTCAGGAAACCTGTCTCACCGCGTTTGACGCCGCGCTTGGAGATGTTTCCTTCCACGAATTCGACGAGCGACATGGTCCGGGCTCGGGTCTCGAACCGTTCCGGACGGACAGGTCCGCTCGGTTCGTAGATGAAGGCGATATTGTCGGCGATGAGGTCCCACCCGTCTTCCTCCAGCATCGGCGCAAACCGGCCGGGGAAGAAGAAGTCGTCCGCATCGAGTATGCCGATCAGCGGCGCGCGCGATATGGCGATCGCATGATTGCGGGCGGCAGAGGGGCCGCGATTCTTTTCGAACGAAACAACGGTCAGCCGCCCCGACTTGTCATCGGCCCTGCGCGCGACATCGGCGGTGCCATCGGTCGAACCGTCATCGACCACCACGACCTCGCTGACACGACCCTCGTTCAAGGCGGATTGGATCGCGATTCCAATCGTTTCCGCGGCATTCTTGACCGCGATGATGACGCAGATCGTCTGAGAAGCGTTTTCCGCCATAGCCCACTCCATGTTGCATCGCGATGCAATTATGGGCTCAGGAAAATGGCCCTCGTGTGGAACTGGCAGAAAAAAGCGTGATTTCGTTCAGGTATCGCCGGCCGGGAGGTGCGAAGCGGGATCGGCACGCAGCCCGTCACGCCGGCTGCTGTCCTTTGAGCTCTTGGCAGTCGCAGCGGCATCCGAAGTTACGCCGGTATCCCGCAACTGCTTTTCACGACGGACCAGATAGAGGATGGCGACGAAATATCCCGCCTGGATCAGGACGGCACAGATCAGGGTCTGTATAAATGCCGTATAGAACGATCCGGTGATAAAGTACGCAGCCACCGCGCACACGAGCAGAGTCCCTGTCATGCTGATAAAGACGCGCGGCGCGTACATGATCCTTCCTCCCGAACATAAATGTTCCGTTTTAGGCTTTTCAGGCTCCTCTCCTGATAAAACAACCATATGAGTCTGGCGGAGAGGATTCAAGTTTTCCGATCCCGATAGTGCCAGCTATTGGTGAAACTTTCGTAAGGTCCTCGAGGTTCCCGATAAATACTGCAGGCAATGGATCGATCTTTATCTCAGTACCGCAGGCCTCACGCCTCGGTTTTGCCACATTTTCGCCCGGATTCGCTCGGGTTGGAACGAAATCCGCGGCCAGTTCTCTCAACCCCCACAAAACCCGATCAACTTTTGTTACAAAGCTCACGCGAGCCCGCCAACCATTGTTGCACCGCAGCATTGTATTGCGACGCAACAAGAATGGGCCTTTGGTCCTAGACGGAAGCTACTTTGGTCCCCATCGCCAAGAAGCTGCGCATCTTATGACTAGGCGAGCGACAGGAGAGGATGCCGGGGTAAGCTTGCGCCAAGATGCTAATATTGGCTCCATGGCCAATTTTACACGCCTTCTACAGTATTGACTGTACTTGCGGCGTATATCTCCCAAGTTGTTCCCGCCCAATCACGGGTTGGGAATCGCCCCCCACCCCCTGCCCGAGGCGGCTGGCGGAAAAGTTTGATCTTCATCAAATTGCGAACACAGACTTATTATCACATTAACGCTCAATGACGCGCCGTAATGGCACCGACTATCGCAAAACCTAAGTGGAGTTCACTCTATGAAGTCAGCGACACGTTCGGCAGGTTCGCCGTTCTCAACGTCAGACCAAGCCCGCATGACTCTCCCAACTGGGGGCTTGGCAAAACGCAGTTTCGACATCACCGCCGCAGTCCTAGCCCTCATCCTGTTCAGTCCCATCTTCCTGATGATCGCGGCCCTGGTGAAGTTTACCGACCATGGCCCTGTCTTCTATGGCCATCCCCGGATCGGCCATAACGGCCGCACCTTCAAATGCCTCAAGTTCCGCACGATGGCCGTAAATGGCGACGAAGTCCTGCGGAACCACCTGAAAGCCAACCCGCAAGCCGCGGATGAATGGCGAGCGACGCGCAAACTCAAGGTCGACCCCCGCGTGACGGTCGTCGGCACCGTGCTGCGCAAGCTCAGCCTCGACGAGCTTCCGCAGCTTCTCAACATTCTGCGGGGTGAAATGAGCGTTGTCGGCCCTCGCCCAGTGGTCGACGAGGAACTGAACCTCTACGACAACTTTGCGGCCTACTACCTGAGCACGCGCCCGGGCCTCACCGGGCTTTGGCAGATCAGCGGCCGCAATGACGTTTCCTATGACAGCCGTATCGCGTTCGATACCCACTATGTCCAGAACTGGTCGCTCATCGGTGATGTCGCCATCATCGTAAAAACGATCCCCGCCGTCTGCATGGCGCGCGGCAGTTACTGATCATCCGTTGGCTCTGCTGAAGCGTCGGCCCCTTGACGGGATCGGCGATTTTGGCGGGCTTCGAGCGCGGACCTGGTTCCGCGCCTTTTGAAGGAAAAATCCATGCAGACACAAACCGCCTCCGCGAGGGGCCTGCGTGCTTTATGTTTCCTGGCCGGTGCGATCACAGTCGCTCTGGCCAGTAGCGCGACTGCGGACGAGACCGGCTATCGCCTCGGCGTGATGGACAAGCTGCGAATCCGCGTCGCGGAGTGGCAGCCGGCCGACGGCACGATCCGCAACTGGGATGCGGTGAGCGGCGACTATACCATCGGGCCGACCGGATCACTCTCGCTTCCCTTCATCGGCGACCTCCCGGCGGCCGGCAAGACGGCGGGCGAGGTGGCGAAAACCATCGGCGAGGAGTTGCGCGGCAAGTTCGCGTTGCGCAACCTGCCGTCGGCTTCCGTGGAAATCGCCCAGTTCCGGCCGGTTTTCCTGGCCGGCGACGTACACACGCCGGGCGAATATCCCTTTACTCCCAGCCTCACCGTGCTGAAGGCCGTCAGCCTTGCCGGCGGCCTTCTCCGGTCCGATTCGGGCCAGCGCTTCGCCCGCGATTTCATCAATGCCCGCGGCGACGCCTCCGTCTACGATTCCGAGCGCAGCCGGCTTCTCGCTCGCCGTGCCCGGCTGCTTGCGGAAGTCGCCGGCGCCACCGAACTGAAAGTTCCGGCGGAACTCAAGGAGGTCGGCAACGCGGAAAAGCTGATCGCCAGCGAAGCCTCGCTGATGAAATCGCGGCGCGAACGTTACGAACTTCAGCTGAAGGCACTCAGCGACCTGCGCACGCTGCTCGAAAACGAGGTCCAGTCGCTCAGCCAGAAGAACGAGACTCAGAAGCGGCAGTTGCAGCTCGTCAGCGAGGATCGCGAAAAGATGGCGAAGCTGACCGAACAGGGGCTGGCGACATCCAGCCGCCGCATCACCGCCGAGGAAAGAGCCGCGACCATCGAAGCGAACCTCCTCGATATCGACACCTCCACCCTTCGCGCCAAGCAGGATATCAACAAGGCGAACCAGGACGAGATCAACCTGCGCAACGACTGGGAGGCCCAGCGCGCCCAGGAGCTGCAGAACACCGATGCCGAACTCGAAAAGCTCGGCCTGCAGCTCGGCACCAGCCGCGAACTGATGTCGGAAGCCGTGGCTCAGTCGGCCGAGGCGCTGAAATTCGACCCCTCGGGCAAGTCTGCCACCATCAAATACACCGTGGTGCGGGACGACGGCCAGGGGCCCAAGGAAGTTGTCGTCGGCGAAAACGACAAGCTTCTGCCCGGCGACGTCGTCAAGGTCACCGCCGAACTCCTGATGCAATGAGGATCGCATGAGGATTGCCAAATCTGCGCTGGTCGATCCGGCTCGCAACGAAGTCTACGGCGTGGCTGCGGTCGCGCTGTCCTTCTTCGTGTTCGCCTATTCGAGCCGGTTCGGGCAGATTTCGATCCTCGCTTATTACGGCGTCTGGTTCCTGCTGCTGCTCGCCGACTATCGGCGGGCTCTCGGCAACTACATCAGATATCTCTGGATATTCGGCTTTGCGCTGTTCTGCTTCATTTCCGCCTTCTGGTCGCCGGCCTTCGGCATCTCGCTGCGCACCGCGATACAATACCTGACGCATTTGGTCTGCGCGCTGATCGCCATGCGCACAATCAGCGTGCTGACTTTGACCCGCGGCGCTATCGTGGGCACGGCGATCGTGCTCCTGTTTTCCATGCTGTTCGGGACCTACCTCTACGACGCGATCGACGGCAGCTACAGTTTCGTTGGCGCGTTCTCTTCGAAGAACCAGCTCGGCTTCTATGCCTCCCTCGGCCTTCTCTTCGCAGCCTCCTATCTGCTCATCTGGCGGCAGAAAGGTCTCTGGCTGATGGCTTCGGGCGGCGTCGGCCTCCTGAGCGCCTATTGCCTTCTCGCCTCGCAGTCGGCGACTTCTGCCATCACCACAGCCGGCGTTCTGGCGCTTTGCCTCGGTTATATGCCGGTCGCGCATCTTGCCCCCAATCACCGCAAGCTGCTGGTCGCCGGACTGGTGGTGATTGCAGTGGTCGCGGTGATCGGCGCACTCCAGGTCGGCGCGGTCGATGCGGTCCTCGGCATATTCGGCAAGGACTCGACGCTGACGGGACGGACCTATCTCTGGCAGCAGGGTATCGAGGCAATACGCGAAAACCCGATTCTGGGCACCGGTTATCAGGGCTATTGGGTTCCTGGCTTCGCCGATGCCGAGAGACTGTGGGACGACTTTTTCATCACCGCCCGCAGCGGGTTCCATTTCCACAACACGTTCATCGAGGTTGCCGTCGAGACCGGCCTCGTCGGGCTCGCCCTGCTCTGCATGATCATGCTGACAAACGTCTTCGGCCATCTGAGCGCGATGCTGAGCCGCGACCGCGATCCCGGCTCGACGCTGTTATGCGCGCTGAGCATTCTGTTGCTGATCCGGGCTTTCGTGGAGGTCGACGTGCTTTTCCCTTACCAGATCGGCTCGTTCCTGATGTTCTACGCCGCCGGCCGGCTGACCCTTCGCCGGAAGTCCCCCGCATTGACCTACCCCTCCAGACCCCGGCGAACCATCATCGCCTGAGCTTTTCGGAAAGGTGTTCGGCGAGCCGGAGCGCCAGCGCCACGGCCGGCAATGTCGGGTTTGCATGGCCTCCTGTCGGGAACAGGCCGCTGCCGGCGAGATAAAGATTGCCGATGCCATGCACGCGGCAATCGGCATCGGTCACGCCATCATCAGGGTCGCCGGACATGCGGCTGAGGCCGATCTGGTGATAGCCGTCGAATGCCTGGTTCAGCACCGCCCCCCGCCGCTGGAGCGCGTCATGCAGATATTCCAGTCTTCCGAGCCCTGTTCGTCTTAGCCACGTATCGAGAATCTCATGCGATCTCAGGACTGAACTTACGTCCTGTTCGGTCACTCGATAGTCGACCACAAGACCGGCCTGCGTGCCCGCTCGGCCCTGAGGTTGCAGGTAGACCCGGCTTTCTGGATTGGGCACCTGTTCGGCATGGTAGCGAAGCAGATAGCGACCTTTTGGATTGATGAGCGTGCGCCAGGGTTCGATGCGTCGCTCCAGCATGTTGAGAGCCGATCCGAACAGATCGAATGCCGACCGGCGATCGGTGCGGATATTCCGCCAATGCTGTCGGCGATCGATGTTCTCGAGGCCCCTGGCTGTCGGCGCCAGACCTTTCGAAAGGCGGCGATAGAGACCGAACATCTTGAGGAACAGGTAGATGAGTGACAGGGCACCCGAACCATGCACGGGATCGGCAATCGAAATCGCGTCGATCCAGAAGACGCAGTTGAGGAGCTTCTCCTCCGCCTGGATCGCCGGCGTGACCTGCAGCCTGCGACGGAAGATATAGTTTTCGTCGTCGATATTGAAGGCGAAGTGGCTCGCGAGCCTGGGCTTGTCGAATTGCAGCACGGCAATGTAGCCAGTCAGATGCCCCTGGTAGAAGCGTCCGAGCGGACCGTCGGGACCGCCCAATGCTTCCGGCCGCCGCTCCCGCAACGCGAGCAGCAGGCGGGCGTTCTCGAGCCCTCCTCCCGCGAGGACGAAAGTTCTTGCCCTGATCTGGCTTTCCTGTCCGGCGCTGTAGGCCGTGAGACTTTCGACACGCGTGCCGGACGCATCGAGCGTGATGCCGGCGACGGTCGCGTTCACGAGGCGAATACGCCTGGAGGCCTTGAGCCTCTCTCCGTAAATCGGGCCGAGATCCGGAAACCGGCTCCACCGCTCCAGGGCGTTCGTGTCGATCCCATTATCCGAGACACCGAGCGGTTCAAAAGCAGGCTCGCCGGCATTGCAGTTGAGGAATGTCAGCGCTTCCGGATAGTGGCGGCGAAGCTCCTCATGGGAAATTGGCCAACCGGAAAACGGCACATGGTCCCGCACCTCGAAATCCAGTTCGTCGAAAGTGACGCACCGACCGCCCCAGAGCGCCGACGCACCACCGATGCCCGGACGGGACATCGCCATGGAAGGAGCATGATGGTCGTTGGTGAATTCGATCTCGCCTGCACCGGCACGCTCCACCGCTCCGCCCGCGCCCATTTCGAACAGGATTACGGAGAGCCCGAGTGCCTCCAGCTTCAGAGCAAGTGCCAACCCGACGGGGCCTGCGCCGACGATGCAGACATCCGTCGTTTCCGTCTCGGAATCTGCTGAAGTCATGTATGCCTTTGAGAGAAAACCCCGGATTACCCGCAGATAGAGCGGACCTCGAGAAATGGAACTGCCCATTCGGATGAGGCCCCAGGGAATTCTGGCTTTCGATATCGAGCGCTAGTCGCTGAGTTATAGAGCTCCCAAACCCAGGTTCCTGATCGCTCGTATCGGCTAGGCGACGCGTTGCGAGCGCGTGAGCGGAGTGACCGCCGCCGATCCACCTGCCGAGCGGGCGACGCGCCCCTCGACCGGGTGAGCCGGATCGGTGAAGCCCGGTGTCGACGGATGGCCGGTTGCGACCAGACGATCGACCAGCGCCTCGTCCTCCGTTTCCAACTTGACCTCCAGCGCGCGGACATAACCGTCCCAATGTTCCTCGGTGCGCGGGCCGGCAATCGCCGATGTGACAAGCTGGTTATTCAGCACCCAGGCGAGCGCAAAATCCGCAGCCGCAATCCCCTTCGCTTGTGCATGCTCCGCGATCTGCTTGGCGATCGCGATCGATTCCTCTCGAAACTCCACGTCGTGCATGCGCTTGTCCCCGCGCCCGGCGCGCGTGTCGGCGGCTGGCGCCTCTCCGACATTGTACTTGCCGGTAAGGATACCGCGCGCGAGCGGGCTGTAGGAAACCACACCGAGACCATAAGCGGCAGCAGCCGGCAACTGCTCGGCTTCGGCCGTGCGGTTGACGATGTTGTAGAGCGGCTGGCTGGCGATCGGCCTGTCGATTCCCAGCTGATCGGCGAGGTGGGATACCTCCGCGATACGCCAGCCGCGGAAATTGGAAACGCCGAAGTAGCGCAGCTTGCCGGCCTTGATCAGATCGGCGATGGCCCGCATCGGCTCATCCAGAGGCGCATCGAAAACGGAACGGTGGAAATAGAGGATGTCGATGTAATCGGTGCCCAGATTGCGCAACGAGTTCTCGACCGTCTGGAAGACCCATTTGCGCGAATGGCCGCCCTGGTTGGGTTTGTTGTTGTGGAAATTGACGAACTTCGTCGCCACGACCCAGTCGTCGCGATGAGCCTTGATGCCGCGCCCGACCACCTCCTCCGATTTGCCATCGTGGTAGACGTCGGCGGTATCGATAAAGTTGATCCCCTGGTCTCGCGCCTTGTCGATGATGCGCAAGGCCACGTCGTCCGGCGCCTGGTTGCCGAACATCATGGCCCCCAGCGTCAGCGGCGAAACCTTGAGGGCGCTGCGGCCCAGATAGCGATACTCAACCATGTAAAATCTCCCGGTCTTTCCGTTGGATAATATTCGGCTCGCAGTGTCTGGGAAATAGCGCACGCCTGAAAGGGCGCCACGCACCAAAAGACAGGAGAAGCCGAACTCCTTTTTCGTCCCGACCGGCAGATTGAGGATTTGCTCCCGGATGGAAGAAATCCGGCGGCGATACCCGTGCGTCAAAGCAGGTCAACGCCCGTGCGCCCGTCGATGCGCCACGCCGTTTAAGCTTAGCTGTCGGCTACAGGACGATCTCCACCGTCGGCGACGGCACGCATCTTTAGAAGCTGACAGCCTTCGGCTCGATGGCCACCAGCCGGCCGCCGTCGATCTTGTAAAGCCCGATCTTGCGCTCCGTCATTCCGCCCGGCGTGAAACGGAAAAGGCCCGTAACGCCTCGAAACCCCGTCTTCGTCGTCAGCGCCTCCGGTGTCAGCGCCGTTGCACCCTTGCCTCTGACGATGCCGGCGGCGACCGCGATACTGTCGTAACCCTCCGCGGCATAGACCGAGAGCGAACGCTTGTTGAAGCGGCGATATCGCTCGCCGATCAAAAGGGAGGCGTCCGGATCGGCCGCTGCGATGATGACATTGGAGGCAGCCGGATCGGCATAAAGCTCTATTGGCCAGTGGCTGGTTCCGACCACGGCCAGCTTGGCGAAAGAGGCCCTGACACCCTTGAGGATGGTTCCGACCGCCGCAGAGTCTCCCATCAATACCAGGGCACCGGCATCATCGAGCAGAGCCTTGTTGCGGGTAAGCAGATCGCCAAGCGGCGCGGCTGGATCATAACGGACCACGCCGATCAGCGCACCGCCGGCCTGGCCGACCGCGGATCTCAGGCGCTCCTCATCGACGCCGGCTATGCTGTTGGGCGTCAGGACGACAACTCTCTTATGGCCGGAGGCGATCACCGGGCGCACACCCCGCGCAACACTCGCCACCTCGTCGAACCCGAAATTGAAGACGTTCGCGCCGGCCACGGGGCTTGAGAGATTGATCAACGGCGGTCGCTGATCGGCCGGAATGGCGGCAATCGCCGCCGTCGTCGCCTGCGGCGCGTAGCTGATCAGCAGACCGGAATTGCGTGCCCTGGCAGCGGCGAGCGCCGGGGCAACGGCAGCCGCCCCCCCCGCCACGTCGATCACCTTGATCTTCATGACGCCGGCATCGTCAAGTTCGCCGATGGCAAGTGCCGCACCGTCACGTATGTCGCGCGCAGCTCCCTCATAGATGCCGTTCGGCGCCTTGGTCAGAAGCACGGTAACTTCCGTCGAGCCGCGCCCGAATGTTTCCTCAACCACGGATGGCGGCGGCTTCAGCGCCTTGTCGTCGAGAACCTTGTCGGCAACGGACGAGGACTCGCATCCGGACAGGACTGCGGCAGCCCACAAACCCAACAGCGATATGCGTATCCGACGCAGGCGCGTCGTCATTCGGAAGGCATTCTGAGTAACGTCGGCGAGATCTGAAGGATAAAAAAACGAACGTCCCTGGGGCATTTCCTGGACCACTCTGCGGCCTTCTTGGTTGTGGCAACACCATGCTATCCCAGACAAAAATCATTAACAAGCGTCCACATAGAAATATAAAATTTTATACGTTTTATCTCAAATAAATTACTTATAGATTATCTATCTTCAAAAACCAGAAATTCAGTAGCGCTTGTTAGTATCTCTCTATCAGGGGAGATAGAAAATGGCGAATAAGAAGAATATACTGAAAGTCGCAATCGCTACAGCTCTCACATTTCCATTGATTGCTTCCGCTGCAATCTCCGCTCCAAGCGCGAACCAACAGTTTCCCACAAATACTGGAACCGGCGCAGCCGTTATCGGAACTCACGTCCTGGAATATCTTCCGACGCCACTCTCCATCATGGCGTCGCTTGCGTTCCGGAATGTACAGGTTGCCGCAGCATTTCAGACATTCAGCCAGCTCGGTTCGACGATCGCCCTGCCCGCGGCAAGACCTGCGAATGTGATCGAGGCCGCGCTCAAGCCGGCCGACCTGTCTCCATCCAAGCGCGCAGAGCCGAGAGCGCCCAACGGCGCCGTGTTCGATACGGTCGCCATCCCCTTCAAGCGCCTTGCCGCCTTGAAGAAGCTCGCGCCCGCTCTCGAAGAAATGGACAACGGCACCGCGGTAAAATGCAACGGCAAGGGTTGCAGCCCGGCCTTCGCCGCCATCCAGCTCGTTGGTCTGAACACATCGCAATCGTCGATCCGCGACAAGCTCAACGCCGTCAATGCCGCGGTGAACCAATCCATTCGCTACCGCACCGACCAGGACGCCTACAAGGTTACCGACCGTTGGAGCACGCCCCGCGAAACGCTGAGCCAACAGCAGGGCGATTGCGAAGATTTCGCGATCCTCAAGATGGCGGCACTTCGCGCGGAAGGCATCGACCCCGACCAGATGTCGATCGTCGTCCTGTTCGACCAGAAGCGTCACTTCTACCACGCCGTCCTTTCGGTCGAAGCCGGCGGCAAGTTCTTCATCCTCGACAACATGCGCAACCAGGTTCTCCTGGACACGCAGCTTCCCGACTACATGCCGCTCTATTCGATCAAGGGCGGCAAGGGTTACCTGCACGGCTCCCGCCGCAAGGACCAGAACGTCGCGATGGCAACGCCGCTGGAAAAGATTGCGCCGGGCGAAGGTGTAAACTTCTGAGCTTTCTGGGCCGGGATGCGATGCGCTCCGGCCCTGGACGTCAATAACGGGAAATATAGCCGATCAGCATCGGCTTCTCGTGTGCCGGGGCAAGGGCCAGATTGATCTGCCCCTTGATGACCTGCCTGGCACAGGAAATCGTAAAACCGGTATTCAAGGTCTTGCCGCGGTTCATCTGCAGCGTATCCATTGCGTCCTCGATCTGCGTGTCGATCGAGAACTTCAGGGTCTTCATCAGCTGCGACGTATCCTCCCCCACCAACCGCTGCCGAAGCATGACCAGAAAAGGTTCGTTGAAGAACTGCAGCCGCTTTTCACGGGTCAGCACGACCGTCGGGGACGGCGATGCCTGAACCAGCGCACCGAGATTTTCGAGCGAGGAGACTTCCTCGACCGTCGCCAGCCGCCCAAGCGCCCATTTGAGGCTGAGGACGCGCAGCAGCGAGGTGAGATTGCCTCCCTCCGGCATCTGGGCCGCGGTGTACTGAACCAGGTCGCCGGTCGTTATCTTGCCTGCCGCCGACATGCGGCTAAGGCCTTCCCAATAGATTTTCTCGAGCCGGATACCACGGCGCTCGCCATTGCGCGCCACGACCGCGCGAAAACGCGGCTCGACTTCTTCCTTGTCGATGATCGGCAGCGGATCGCCCGCAGGTTCGATGCCGGACATTGAAAGCGCACCTGATTTCATTGGAGGGCTCTACCGTTCGGTAAGCGCATCGGAACGCGCCCGATTGATAGGCTTCATGAGATAGCTGAGGACTGTCTTGCGGCCCGTCATGATTTCCGCGGACGCAATCATGCCAGGAATGATCGGATAGAGCTTGCCGTTGCGTTCCAGCTCGGACTTGTTGGTCTTGACCTGGACGAGGTAGTAGGTCTCGCCCTTTTCCTTCTCGACGATACTGTCGGCCGAAACATTGGTCACTTCGCCGTCGAGCCCGCCGAAGATCGCGAAATCATAGGCCGTGATCTTGACGATGGCGGGCTGCCCGCGGCGGACGAACGCGACATCGCGCGGTGATATGCGCGCTTCGATCAGCAGCGTGTCGGCCGTCGGAACGATGCCGGCAACCACACGGCCCGGATCCACATAGGCGCCGATCGTATTGACTTCCAGGGTATTGACGATGCCATCCACCGGCGAGCGTATATCGGTGCGCTTGACGCGGTCCGAAGCGCCGCGGATCGTTTCGTCGATGACGGAGAGTTCCGCCAGGGCCTGCGCCTTGTCGGTCAGGGATTGCTGGCGAATAGCCAACGAAATTTCCCCAACCTGGAGCTTTGCTTCTTCGACGGCACCGCGAAGGCGTATCAGGCTTTCCTGGTAGACCTTGAGCTGGCCTTGCTGGTCCGTAAGCTGGCTTTCGATCGTCAGAAGCTGTGTCTGCGACACCAATCCCTTTTTGGCCAGAGGGCCGTAAAGATCGCGCTGCCGCGTCGAGGATGCAATATTCTGTTCAAGCCGATCGATATTGGCATTGGCTTCGCTGAGTTCGTTCTGCCGCTGCTTCATGCGCTCCTGAAGCACATCGAATTTGTTCTTGTAACTGGCCCTGTTGGCCTGGAACAGCCGATCTTCGTTGTCGCAGACGTTCTTGGCGACCGCCAGGACATCGGCCGGACATACGAATGGCTGGTCGTATTCGCCTTTTTCTTCCATCTGCAGGCGCGCGATCTTGGCGCCGAGCGCCCTCGCCTTGGCAACGGATTCGCCGAGCGTGGATTCGGTTGTGGTATTGTTCAGCTGAACGATCAAATCGCCCTTGCGGACAACCTGGCCGACCTGAACAGCTATGTCCTGGACGACGCCGGCTTCCGACGACTGGATGATCTGCGTCTTGGAAACGGGAATGACCTTGCCTTCGCCGCGGGCGATCTCGTCGATCTCCGCAAGCGCTGCCCAGGCGAGGAACGTCGCCATGCAGGCTGCCACCAGACCGACCAGCATGCGGGCGAAGAACGGGGGATTGTCTTGAACGCCTCTGCTCATGGCTTTGCGCCCTTGCGCTGCATCGCCTCGAGCACGGCCGCCTTCGGCCCGTCGGCAACGATGCGGCCCTTGTCGATCACCACCAGGCGGTCGCACAGTTCCAGCATGCTGAAGCGGTGCGTGGCGATCAGCAGCGTCGTGTCGCGGCTGAATGCGGTCGAGAGCTTGGCGAGGAGATGACGCTCGCTTGCAAGGTCCATGGCGCCCGACGGCTCGTCGAGGAAAACGATCTTGGGCTTGGTCAGAAGCAGGCGGGCAATCGCAAGAGCCTGTTTCTGGCCGCTGGAGAGGTTGCTGCCGCGCTCGCCGACCGGCATGTCGAAACCACGCGGATGGTTGGAAACGAACTCGTCGACGCCGGTCATGCGCGACACATGGAGCAATTCCTCGTCCGTCGCATCGGCGCGGCCGATCAGCAGGTTTTCCTTCACCGTCCCCGAGAACAGGTCGGACGATTGCCCGGCCACCGCGACCGCCGAGCGGACTTCCGACATGTGATACTGGCGGATATCGACGCCGTCGATCAGCAGGCGACCATCGGACGGCAGGAAAAGACCGTCGAGAAGGCGGCCGAGCGTCGTCTTTCCCGAGCCGATGCGGCCGATGATCCCGACCCGCTCGCCAGGAGCGACGGTCAGCGAAAGCTGATTGATGACCTTGTAGTCAGATCCCGGATACTGAAAGGAGACGTTCTGGAAGCTGAAGCCGCCCCGCTTGATCTCGCGGTTCACGAAACCCACGGTGGACGGGCGGTCCTCCGGCTGTTCCATGATCTTGTCGAGGATCTTGAGCGACGTCATCGCCTGCCTGAAGCGGGCAAGCGCCATCGCGATCTGGCCGAGCGGCGCCCCCGCACGGCCTGCCAGCATGACGGTCGCGATGATCGCGCCCATTGCCAGATGACCCTCGGAAAACTCGTAGGTGCCGGCAATCACGATCAGAACGCTGACCATCTGCTGGACAAGATTGGTGAGGTTTACGGCGTTCGAAGAGACATGCTTGATTTCCTCGCTGGTGCGGCTCGAGAGCTTCATCAGCTCCTGCCAGCGACGCAGCATGCCCGCTTCGGCGCGAAGGCTCTTGACGGTCTCGATCGTCGAGATCGTCTCGATCAGCAGCGACTGGCGCCGCGATGCCTCGTTGGTGGCGGCCGCCATGCGGTGGCCGATCTTGGCCTGGGCATGCAGCCCGATCAGCACGGACAGCACCAGCGCCACGGCCGGGATCACCACAAGCCAGCCTGAAAGCATATAGATCACGATCAGGAAGATGAACACGAACGCCGTGTCGATCAGCAGGCCGACCGTGTTGGACGTGAAGAACTCACGGACGAATTCGTACTGCGTGACGCGGTTGGCATATTCGCCCGTCGACAGCGGACGCGACGCGAGCGTCGAATTCAGCACCTTGTCGAAGATCATCTGGGAAAGACGCAAATCCGCGTTTCGTCCGGCATGATCGATGAGCGCGGCGCGGGCGGTCTTCAAGAGGAAGTCGAACGCGTAGGCAAGCGTGATGCCGATGGCGAGCACCCAGAGCGTCGGAAACGCCTTGTTGGGAAGCACGCGGTCGTAGACGTTCATCGTAAACAGCGGCGAGCCGAGCGCAATCAGGTTGATGAACAGCGCAGCCATGATGACGCGCATATAGGTGCGCCAGTAGGGAACCAGCGCCCGCAGCAACCAGTGCCGTCGCTCGATTTCTCCAGCCGCGCCGACCGAGGCATTGTCGGAGGCGTTCTGATAATAGAGCGTGAAGGCGAAACCGAAGCTCGGCTTTAACGCCACCAGCTCCTGACGCGTCAGCTTGACGGGATTTCCCGAGGCCGGAACCAGATCCGTGACGTAGTTTCCATCGTCATCGGCCTCCAGCAGCGGCAGGACGCCGCCGTTCTCGAAGACGATGATGGCGGGACAATCGAAATTGCCCTCGCGACACTCGCGTTCGCCGTGGCGGATGACTTCCAGCCCGATGCGCTGCGCCAGATGTTCGACATCGTCCAGTTCAAGAGATTCGGAAATCTCGTCCGGCAAGCCGGAAAACAGGACGATGTCTGACGTCGGGCGCCCGTAAAAGCTCGCAACAGACCTGAATGCAGTTTTAAATGTCCGAAACGGCGTCGTGTCTGCGTGGTCGAGCTTTACGTTGAGCATTTGGTCCTTGCCAATCCGTTACTGTCGGATCGGCGCCAGGAGATCCATGGGCATGCCAGCCTTTTGACGGGAGTCAACTTCGACATAGCCAGGATTCGTGACGCCACCCGGGACAGCAAACTCATTCCGGGCATACGCCTCAGCCTGACCGACGGGCTTCAGCTTCATCGACTGAAGCAGGCTGCCCGATGCGGCCAGAATCTTGTATTCGGCGAAAAGCGAAGCAAATCGTGCGGTTTCCGCAAGAATGCTGGTGTTGAAACGGGTGTTCTGGGCATCCAGCACGTCGAGAAGCGAACGCTGATTGACCTTGAACTGCTCGCGATACGAGGAAACGAGGCTGCCGTTCGTCGAGGACTGACGCGCCAGGATCGTCGACAGCTCGCCGCGGCCGCTGCGCTCGTTCCATGCGGAGCGGATGGATTCCTCAACCTCGCGATGGGCCTGCGCCAGACCGTATCGCTGCTCGCTGGCGCGACGGATCTGCTCCTGCTCGCGCGCCTGGTCGATACCACCGCGATAGAGGTTCCAGCGGGCGGTCACACCGACCTGGACGTCGTTGGTATTGCCCTGGTTGCCATCGATGTCGTTGCCGACGCGCGCGCTGCCCTGAAGATCGACCTTCGGAAGATAGTTGGCGCGCGAACCGCGAACACCGGCATCGGCCGCATCGACGTCGGCATCGGCCGCGTGAATCTGCGGGCTGTTCTTCTTGGCGATGAAGATCGCGTCGTTGAGCGTCTTCGGGATGAACTTCGCGAGCGATACCGGCACCTTGACCGGACCGATCGGCTCGCCCACCGTCTTCAGGAAGCGGATCTTCGTGAGCTCCAGCTCTTCCTGGGCTTCGCGCAACCGGGCACGTGCCGCCTCGAGGCGCTCACGGCCCTGCAGACGGTCGGCGTCGGTCAAGGCACCGCCCTGGATGCTGGCGCCGATATCGCCGAGGATCTGGTTGTGGGCAGCGACGTTCTGCTGGGCAATACCGACGATCTTGGACTGCAGGATATACTCAAGATAATCTTGGGTAACCTGAAGAGCCAGCGACTCGGACCGCTCGACGACGCGGAACGAGGCGCCGTCAACACGCGATGCCTGCTGCTCCACCTGAGAGCGGCGGCTGCCGCCATCAAACAACGTTTGAGTAATCGTCAGGCTCGCATCGGAGCCCTTGAAGTTTTCGTAGTCGCGAGACAGCGTACCAGTACTGCTGTTCGACAGTCTACGACGGCTTACACCTGCCTGCAAATCTATGGAAGGAAGGTAAAGACCCCGTGCCTGCCGCAACTCGAACTCGACCGCTTCACGGTTTTCTACCGCCTGCATGATCTGCGGGTTGGTCTTGAGAGTCTTTGCTACCGCTTCATCGAGCGTCATCGCGTTCGCAGGTGCGTTAAACACAACCCCCAAGGCTACGGTCGCCAGCAGCGTTGCTAAAATTCTTGTGCTCTTAAACAATCGGATGCCCCTCGCCGATTAAAATCCCATGTCGGCATTCATATACTGCGGCGATTTCGTTGGAAAGTATTATCATTTCTAATTCAGCGGCCCAAGCCTGCTTCCGATATTCATCGTTCTAGGGTTAATTACCAGATGGAAACCATCCATCCATTTGTTTTTTAATAAAAAATTTACAGAGCCAAGTGATTGGACACAAAAGTAGATAATCCACTCGGTTTCCCCAGGCGTATACATTTACCTCTTGTGTAGCCGCCGAGACACATGGAGAACTGCTGTTGCGGTGCGGGGATTACACGCGCTACACGCCCCCTAATTGTATAAATTTAGAACAGTCCTTCCTCGTCAAATTCTTTTGCAAGACATTACTTAAACAAGAAAAGGCGCTTGCGCGCCTTTTCTCCGGTTTCTGACTTGCAACACCCTTCGCTTTATACGTGCGAGATGTTCGCCGAGTGCTTGTCGTCGTCGAAGAGGATCTTGACGGCTTCCGTGTGATTCTGAAGCACGGCGACATCCTTCCAGCTGTCGGTGGCGACCTGGACGCTGACGGTCGTGTCGTTACCGGCAATCGTGGTGCGAACATTCGCGGCCGCCTCTTCACCGGTTGCCTGATGGCCAAGCAGAGTGTCGAGAAGCTTCGAAACATCGACAGCATCGCCTTCGCTCGACTTGTAGTCGGTGATGATGTCGGCCATGTCCAGTTCGTGCAGGGCCGAAGGATCGAGCACGAACGTATCCGCGCCGGCACCGCCGGTCATCTGCGTCAGGCCCGGCATGGCGGCGAGGATGTCGTCACCATCCGTTCCGACCAGCACGTGGTCCGGCGCATCGCTGAACAGGGTGTCGAAGCCGACCTCGACGAAGGAACCGGTCGAACCGTCGGCATAGGTGAACGTGCCTTCGGCAAACAGCGCCTGGCCGTCGATATAACCTTCCGCACTGTCGGCATCGAGCGAGATGCCGGTGATGCCGTAGTCGTTCAGGCCCTTCAGTTCCCCCTCGTCGCTGGCGCCGTTGCCGTTGGCATCCTGCCAGACCAGCAGCTTGTCGAAGCCGGTGTCGGACGCATCGATCTTGCCGTCGTGATTGACGTCAAGCGTCGAAAGCGCCGCCACACCGCCGGCATGCGCGCCGCCGGCAAAGCTCGGAGTGAAGATCTCCGAACCGTTGTCGATCTTGCCATTGCCATCGACATCATAGGCAAGGATGCCGTCGGTCTTGGTCCAGGCCACCTGATCGAGCTTGCCATCGGCATTGATGTCGAACTTCACGCCGTCATCGACGGAGGTGAAGGCGAAGCCGTTATGGTCTAGGTCGAGGATGATGGGGTCGGCTGCGCCTACAAAGTTCTCAGACGTGAGCGAACCATATCCAACGCCGACAAGCGTCATCACATGTTCAACGACCATGTTGCCTACGCTAACATTGTTATTTGACGATATACTTACGTTATATATCGCCGCATTGGCGCTAGCATTCGTACTCGAGTAAATGATGAATATGTAGTCGCCTTGGTCAACGTAATCCTGAGTGGCATTTACAATTTTCTGCTCGATATTCTTGTTATGCCCATCGTCGTCAAATTGATCCTGGCTAACAGACACTGTCAGGGACACGATCCGGACACCAGAACCGATGTTGGAATTACTCGACGCCGTCGTGAATCCACCGGAAATTGAACTTCCACTCAAAGATATGGCGATCTTGTCATGTCCGATATCGAAATTATTCACGACAACGGCCGTATTACCCTCGGGATCAAGAGAGGCGTTATTATACACAATCTTGTCGTAATTTGACATGTCAACATCCGGCCCAGAACCTGCGATCGTGACCGTAGCGCTCGCCGCAGTGATGCTGACCCCGATCGAGCCAGTCGACACCTTTGTATCCGTGTGGACCAGATGGTCGGACAGCGTAGCGCTGTCGAGGACAGTAGCCGCGACGCTGATAGCGAAGTTTCCGGCATAGTTAGCCGGCGGTGTCATCGTCAGGCCGGAGGTATTGACCCCGGCGGCGTTCTCGATAACCCAGACCCCCCCGACCAGCGCACCCTGGTTGAAGGTCGCGCCGGCCGGAAAGCCCGTCAGTTCGACCCGCGTCACCTTTTCCGACCCGTCAGTGTCGCCAAGGGCAATGTTGAGCCCGATAGCGGCCGTGCCGTCTTCGTTACCAAGACCAGAACCGGAGATCGTCGCCGCATCCGCGACAGGGCGGATGTTGAGCGTGATGGTAGCCGAAGCCGTGGCCGTGCCGTCGCTTACCGTGTAGTCGATCGTGGTGACACCGCTGGCGTTGGCGTGCGGCGTGTAGACAAGGTCCCCGTTCTGATAGAGCCAGCCGCTGCCCCCCGGCCCTGACGTGATGGTTGCGGCGGTCGGTTGCAGAGTGTCCCCATCGACATCGGTGTCGTTGGCGAGGAAATTGGTGCCGGATGTCGTGTGGTCCTCATCGACGAAAAAGATATCGTCATACGGAGTCGGCGCGTCGTTGACCGGCGTGACCGCGATGCTGAACGTGTCCGAAACATCGTTCAAACCGTCGGTTGCGGTTACCTTCACGTCGAAGCTGCCATTGTAGTTCAATGGTGCAACACCGCTGAACGTCCGGGTCGCCGCGTCGAAGTGCAGCCAGGCCGGCAGTGCCGAACCATCGCCGAGGGTGGCCGTGTAGGTCAGGGCCGAGTCGACGTCCGAGAACGTGTCTCCCGGAACCTGGAAGGAAATTGTGCCCTCCTCCGCAATGCTCTGGTCGGCAATCGCGTGGGCGAGAACGGGCGCTTCGTTGACATTGGTCAGCTGCACGCTGAAGGTTTCGGAATAGCTGCCGTTCTTGCTGTCCGTCACGAGCACCGAGAGGTCGATTGACGGGGTCGTCTCATAGTCGAGAACCGCACCCGCAGCGACAGTGATCTCGCCGGTCGAGGCATTGATCACGAACCTGCCGTCTGCCGACGTCAGCGACGTAGAGCTGTCGGCGAGGATGAAGGCATAGCTCAGCGGGTCGATGGAACCGTTCACATCGACGCCATGAACACTGCCGAGGATTGTGCCCGCAGCCGAGTTTTCCGCAACGGTAAGACCCGAAGTCGTCAGATCCGTCGGCGCCTGCTCGATCAACTGGGCTGCAGTGACCGTGCCGTCGGCAAAACGGAAGTTCTCGACGCCGGTTGCCTTGAGGACGGGGCCGCCATTCGGCAGCGAGATCGTGAACTCGCCGCTGACGGGATCCTGTGTGACCGTTACGTCCTTCCAGACGCTTTCGCCGGCCTCGTCACCGATGACAAGCACGTCGGCTCCACCGGCACCCTTGACGACCACGCTGTGGCCGGAAGTCAGCTCCGAGACGTCGAAGGTCTCATCGCCCTCTCCGCCTTCGTAAGTGATGGTCGAGGTAAGCAGCGAAGTACCCGCAAAGCTGCCGTTGACGGCAAGGGTGTCAGCGCCGCCGCCGCCCTGGACGACGATATCTTCAATCTCATTGACTTCGGCCGCCAACACGCCGTTCACGGTCAGCAGAATTTCGGCCAAACCGGCATATGGAGCCCCGGGGTGAGCGGCGTTATAGGCCGCGACGCTCCAGATCGCATACTGCTCGCTTGCCGAAGAACCGACGACGCGCAGCAGGTCACGACCGCCTGCGGGTTCGGTTCCACCGTCGATCACATCCAGGCCGTCACCGACGGACCACTGGATCGTGTCGTTGCCATCGCCGCCATTGATGGTGTCGTTACCCTTGCCGCCGATCAGCGTGTCGTCGCCGTCTTCGCCGTAGAGCTCATCGGCGCCGCCGCCGCCTTCGACGTGGTCGCTGCCCGCGCCAGCAAAGATGATGTCGTCGCCGGCATCTGCCGGGTCGGGGTTGCCATCGTCTTCGCCAAAGAGCCAGTCACCACTGGAGCCGCCGTAGATAAGGTCGTTTCCGCCCTCACCCTTGGCAGTACCGCCACCATTTCCGAGGATGAGAACGTCGTTGCCAGCACCTGCAAAGAGGCCGTCGCTGACATTGTCATCTCCGCCGATCAGCAAGTCGTTACCGGCGCCGCCAAGAAGCGCATCGGAGCCTGCGCCGCCGCGGAGCACGTTGTCGTTTCCGTCACCGGCCAGGATGTCGTCGCCGGCACCACCCACCAGATTCTCAATATCGACAAGCGTATCCGTTCCGACCGCATTGTTAGCGCCGTCACGATCGACGGCACCGTGGGGCCGGAATGGTCTCCGGCCAGCTTACGGCGTCGCCAAGGTTGGCGAGCACACCGGTTGTCAGCGATGAGTAATCTGCCGTGTCGCCGCCGACAGCCGAAGCAATGATCGCCGCGGCATCGCCCGATGCCGGGTTGGACGGACGGTTGAAGCCAACCGCACTGTTGCTGCCGCCATCGAGCAGGTCGTCGCCTTTGCCGCCAATCAGCTTATCGTTGTCGTCTCCGCCATAGATGGTATCGGCGCCAGCCGAGCCGGTGATGGTGTCGTTGCCGGCACCGCCGTCCAGGGTGAGCGCTACAGGAGGCAGCGCGACAGTATTGAGGTTGCTGGCATTGATGACGTCATTGCCGCCCTTGGCTTCGATGGTCAGCTCGGAAGTGCTGATCCCCGAAACGGACGGAATGCCGTTGCCATAGACCTGCAGGAGATTGGAGTTACCTTCGATCGTGATCGTCTCGGCACTGTCCTGGCTGCGGACCGTGATCTTGTCGGCGCCGTCGGCCTGATAGAGCACCACCGACTCGATGTTGGTGGCGTTGACATCGACAATGTTATCGCCCTCGACATCAAGGGTGAAACCGGTCGAGGTCACCGTAAGAACTGCGGATTCCGCGGTGGCGTTTCCGGAAGTGAGAAGAACGTCACTTTCGGTGCCGCCATCGATGGTGTCGACACCATCGCCGATAGCATAGTTGAAGGTATCGCCACCAATCCCGCCGTCGATCGCGTCGTCGCCAAGACCGCCAGTGATGTTGTCAATGCCGCTGCCGCCGTTGATCTGATCGTTGCCGGCGCCGCCCCATATTTCGTCGCTGCCGGCGCCACCTTCGAGGATGTCGTTGCCGCCAAGACCGGAGATCAGGTCGTTGCCATTGCCGCCGCTGATGATATCCGCCGAATTCGAGCCGCCGAGAACGTCATTGCCCTCGCCGCCTTCGATCGTGATAGGCCCGCCGTCCGCCGTGGAGCCTGCAGCCAGGAGGATGACGTCATTGCCATCGGTACCGACGATCTTCTCGACGCCGGAGAGATAACCTGGAGCCATGGTGTAATCGGCCACGAAGCCCGATTTGCCGTCCCGCTCAAGGATGATCGTGTCGCTTCCTGTACCGCCGATGACCCTGTCGCCAGTTCCGGCAAGACCCGTGATGTCGACAGCCCGAAGGCTGCCGTCACCCAGCTGAATGTCGCGGGTACCGGAACCGGTCACATCCGCGCCGAGGACGAAGGTGTCGTTGCCGGCACCGCCGTCAAGCGTATCGCCGCCCATCACGCCCTTGATGACGTTGGCACCATCATTGCCGAGGATCGCGTTTGCCTGGCCGTCGCCGATGACGTTGATCGGAGCAGCACCCTGCAGGGTGATGTTCTGGGCGCCGTTCAGGGTCAGCACGATGCCGGTGTCTTCAACACCACCGACGACCGTCAGGTTGTTCTTGGTGATCGTCGCCAGTTCATTGGTAACCGTACCGACCAGCTCGATGCGGTAGCCCGCAAGCGTGGTCGACGCGTCATTGGCCTGCTGGATGGTGTCGTAGGTGCCGATGAGATTGGTGCCGTTGAAGACACGGATCGGATCGGTCAGGTCAAGCACAACACCGTTGGCGAACTGGATCAGTTCGATGCCGAACAGGCGATCGACGTTCAGGCCAGGTCCGGTGGAGCCGCCAAATTCGACAGCGCCTGATTTGGCCAGAACTTCCCAGGTTTGGAAAGCTGCGTTCCAGGTGACTTCATAGTTGGAAGGATCACTTCCAAACATCGCCTTGTCCTGCTCGCCGGCCTTCGCATAGAGATCGTCGCCGACATTGGTCGTGCCGTTGCCGAACAGGTTGTCGGAATGCTTGCCGCCCCAGAACACGTCGTTGTCGGCGCCGCCGATCAGCGTATCGGCACCGGCACCACCCTTGAGCGTGTCCGTGCCTTCGCCACCGGTAATGACGTCATTGCCCTTGCCACCCGTAATGGTGTCGTTGCCCTTGCCGCCGTTGATGGTGACGCCGCCATTGGCCTGGTCGCTGAGGTAGTCGTCGCGCAGGGTGATGGTGTCGTTGCCATCGGTGCCGGTGATTTCTTCGACACGGGTGATGGTGGTGACGTTGCCATCAAGCAGGAAGCCCTGCGTGCCGGTGGTCAGGACGATCTTGTCGTAGTCGGCACCGCCGTCGATGCTATCCATGGTTCTGGCCAGACCGTTGACGATCTGGTCTGCGCCGAGGTTGATGATGTCGTTGCCGGCACCGCCTTCGATCGCGTCCGCACCGAGGCCGCCGGTAAAAGTGTCATTGCCGGTGCCGCCGCGGGCGACGTCATTGCCCGCACCGCCGATGAAGGTGTCGTTGCCTTCGTTGCCATCGAAGACGACGGAAACCGCGTTTGCGGCGGTAATACCGCTCGCGTCGACCACATCACCAGTGGCCGAATTGCTGCCCGTCACACGGATCGTGTTCGGCTGAACCGCGGTGCCGGCGAGGTTGCCGACATTGACCGTGATTGCGCCGCTGCCGGCAACGATGTCGATGCCTTCGATTTCGTCGGCACGGATCGTCCCGCTGTTCGAACCGTTGTAGCTGACGGCGATATCAGCGGCATTGCCGGATCCCGCATTGATTGTCGGACCACCGGAAGCCAGGCCGATGTTGAAGGTGCGAGCCTGGGTGTCGCCCTCTACACGCAGAACGTCGTAGTTCGGAGAGGTATTGGATGTTTCCGTGCCGCCGTTGATGCGGTCATTGCCATCGCCGACCTTGTAGATGAACAGGTCGTTGCCTGCCTCGCCTTCCAGCGTGTCGTCGCCACCGTTGCCGATGATGGTGTCGCTGCCGGCGCCACCGCGGATCGTGTTGGCCTGGCTGCTGCCAACGAGGATGTCGTTGCCGTCACCGCCGGTGACGTTGACGATACCATTCATCCTGTCGATACCGAGAACCTTGTCGCCAACGGCCGCAAGGTCGGTTGCCGTATCGCCGGCTACCGTCTGGCCATTCACGGTGACGGAGTTGTCGCCCAGGTTGACGAATACGCCGGAGTTCAGGTCGTCGTAGCTGATGTTGTTGCCGTTGTTGGTGACATTGCCGGCGGCATCCACACGGACGGTGAAGCTGGCATTGTCGCCGTCGCCATCGCTGTCGGTTGCCGTGTAGAGGAAGCGCAGATCCAGGTAGGCGTCGTCATTGCTGATCGGCGCGCCATGATCCAGCGGCTGATGCAGGGTGAAGGTATAGCTGCCGCTGCCGTTGTCATTGAGTGACACTTCGAACACGCGATTGGCCGCGATTGCCGGATCGCCATTGACATAGGCAACCAGGACACCTGCCAATAAGGCATAAGACAGGGTCTGCCCGCTGGATGTCAGCGTGATGGGCTGACCGGCTGCATTGGTGATGTTGGCGGCCGGAGTTGCGTTTGCGAAGGCCACCGAGCGGTTTGCGCTTCCGCTGTTGCTGTCGTCGCTCTTCCAGTCGATCCCGAGCGAAACATTGCTGACGGCCGGGCTGCCGCTGTCCTCTTCGAGGAACTGGCGCCAAGGCGTGTCGGCTTCCGGCGTGTCGTCGACGATGGTGACAGCGAACGAACCGGGCGCCGTATCGCCATCACTGTCCTTGGCAGTGAAGCCGAAGTTCAGCGTTGCGCTGGAACCATTGGCACCAAGGTGATCGATATTGTCATTGAGGATGAAAGTGTAAGAGCCGTCATCCGAGTCGGAGAGCGAGACGGTGAAAACGGTGGTAGCACCTGCCGTGGCAGTCAGCACGGTTCCATCAGGCGACAGCGTATACATGATCGCCGTGCCGTCATGGGTCAGACCCGAGTCTGCACCGTTGAGAGCGGCATTGAAGGTTACGGAGCGGTTGGCCGAACCGGAATTGTTGTCGTCGGCACCCCAGTTGATGTTGAGGTCGCCGTGCTGGACAGTCGAACCGTCGGTATCAGCAAAAATAGCGTCCAATATATTATTCGGGAGAGCATTTTCGTTGACGGTCTCGTTCTCGACAACGCCAACCGAAGGCCCACCATCGGCGACGGTTACGGTGAAGCTGCTCGATGCTTGGTCATTGTCGGAATCTTCCGCAATGAAGTTGAAGCTGAGCGTCTTGCTCGCCGCGTCGGCATTGGTGTGGTCGATATTGTCGTAGAGCTTGAACGTATACTGACCCGAACCGTTGTCATCGAGAGAAACGGTAAAGATGATCCGGGCGCCGAAACCGCTGCCGGTATAGGCAGTCAGCGTGGTTCCACCGACATCATACTTGATAATCTCGCCGTTCGACGTCAGACCCGAGGGCGCACTGTTGGCACCGAAACGGACAGAGATGTCCGGGCCGGAAATGGCATCGCGATTGTCGGCACCCCAATGGATGTCGAGGTTGCCGCGCTGGACGGTGGAGCTATCGCTGTCGGCGCTTGCTTCGTCGCCCAGAGTGTAGGGAAGATTGACTTCCGAGACGGTCTCCGCTTCCGGCGAACCGATATACGGCGCGTCGTCGTCAATGGTCACCCGAACGGTGCCGCTTGCCGGGTCGCCGTCACCATCCCGGATGGTGAAGTTGAAGTCGATGTTGATATCGTCTTCCTTGTTGCCTCCGGAAGTGGTGCTGTGATCCAGCGGCCGCTCAAGCGTGAACGTGTAAGCGCCCGTGGCAACATCCGTCACCTTGAGTGTGAAGACGACCGGGCCGGCATTGCCGGCGGTCGCCGTCAGCGTGTTGGTGCTGTTGTCCCAGGCGTAGCTGAGGCTGGTGCCGAACGACTTCAGTCCGAGGCTTGCAAGATTGCTGGTCTGGAAGACGATGTTCGTCGCTTCACCGGCAATACCATCCGTGCCGAAATTGTAGCTGAGGTTGGCGCTGGCTGTCTTGGAGTTGGAGGCGGCGTCATCCGTGTATGCAGGACCCGCACTATTGCCGCTGGAGAGGCCGTCCTCGTCGACCGTTACACCCGTCTGCGTCGGCGAAACGGTCGGCGCATCGTCCCGAACCTTGATGTCGAGAGCGGTCGATGTCGTGGCACGCGCAGTATCGCCTTCGCGATCGGAGATCGTCGTGGTGACGTAAACGCCGTTGACACTTGCGGTTTCGTTGGCATTGGCGGCATCGCCATGCTTGATCGGCTGGTACTGGGCCATCGACACAGTACCGTTGCCGTCGATCGACAGGGCGAACACGACGGTCGCACCGACCTTGCCGACGACCAGGTTACCTTCGGTGTAAAGCTTCACATCCGAACCATTGAGCGTCTGGATGCCGGAGCTTTCACCGTTGAACACACCACCGTCAGCCTTGGTCAAAGCCAGCGACTGAGAACCGGCTCCATCGGCGCCGTAGTTGTTGCCGGCCGTGGAAACCATATTCGCCTGCTGCGACCAGCCGAGAGCCGTGCCGAGGCTGGAGAATGCGCTCGGAAGTGCACCCGCCATATCGTCCGTGCCGGCGTCAGCGCCTGCGGTCTCGTCGCCCAGAAGGGCGTTGCCGGCAACGGTCACAACGCTTGCAATTGGCGCATCGTCATCGATCGTCACGGTAAAGCTGCCGCGCCCGGTCGGGTCGCCATCGGAGTCCGTCGCGCGGAAGTTGAAGGTGAGGTCGAGATTGTCTTCGGCATTCGCACCGCTGTGGTCGAGATTGCCGAGAAGATCGAACTTGTAGCTGCCGTTTGCCGCGGTCGGGTCAAGGGTAACCTTGAAGACCTGGTTTGCAGCGACAGTCGGATCGGTGCCGTCCTTGTAGGCCGTCAGGACGTAGCCGCCGTTCCAGTTGCCCGAACCATCGCGCAGGTAATCGATGCGGTAGTCGAGCGAGACACCATCCGACTTCAGGTTGGCGAAAGCAGAGCCGAGATAGCTCGAGACATTGTTGTCGCTGATCTTGCCGGTGCTGATTTCGGTCGCTTGACCGCCGACAGCGCGCACGAAATTGATCTCGCGGCCGATCGGATCGTCATCGTAATCGCGGTTGTCACCCAGATATTCCGACTTGATGTCCGCATCCGCACCCCAGCTGACACCGAGGCTCACTGCACCCGTCGTCGTCGATGCGCCGGCGAGGTCCGCATTGGTGCCCGTGGCGCCCGGATAGCTCTCGCCGGCATTGCCGCCGAACAGGCCGTCTTCGTCCACGGACGAAGCAGCAACGCTGGTGAGCGACGGAGTGTCGTCATCGATCAAAACGGAGAACGAGCCGTCGGCATCGTCGCCATCGCCATCGACCGCAGTAAAGTCGAATTCGAGCCTGATCCTGTCGCCCTGGAAACCGTCATGGTCGAGGTTGTCGATCAGCGTGAACGTGTAGGAACCGGAGCCCTGATCGGAAAGCCCGACGGTAAAGACCGCAGCACCGGCCTTGTCGGCACCGAGATTTTCCCCGTTTGCGCCGACATAATGGCCGTTTTCATAACGATAGGCGGTCAGCAGGGTGCCGTTCTGGCTGGTCTCGTAACGGATCGCATGACCATTGGAGGTCAGGCCGTTCGGAGCGGAATTGCCGTCGAACACGACATAACGGTCGCCATCCGCATTGGAATGACCACCATTGGCGACCGCGTTGCCCTGGTCGGCGCCCCAGAAGATGTTGAGCGACTTGCTCGTCGCACCGGCAGCAGTACCGATATCATCTTCGTCGACGCCGCCGCTGAAGATCGAGGAAACCACGACCGGCGTATCGTCGTCGATCGATACGGAGAAGCTCTTGGTAACCTGGTCGCCGTCAGCATCCCGCGCGATGAACTGGAAGTTCAGGTCGGTGTTGTTTTCCTCGTTGCCACGTGACTGGTCGATATTGTCGAGCAGCGTGAACGTGTACGAGCCGGAGTCGGCATCCGAAAGCGAGACTTTGAAGACCGCCGCCGACGCCTTGGCTGCAGCGTCAACGACGTTGCCGTCGGCGTCATAGTAGCTGCCGTTCTGCTGACGGTAGGCGATGAGTTCGGTGCCGTTCGCGCCGACTTCGTAAACGATCTTGAAGCCGTTCGAGGTCAGGTCCGCAGGAACCGAATTTGTGCCGAAGACAACCGAGCGATCGCCGGCAACCTGCGCGCCAACGTAACCGCCGTTGACGTTGTCGTTCGCATTATCCGCACCCCAGGAGATGTTGAGGCTGCGGGTCGTGACCGTATCCACGAGCAGCGAATCCCCGCCGCCGAAGAGCGGGCCCGGATTGCCGGCGCCGGATGCGAGCTGGGTCCAGCCGTCTTCATCGACGTCGCCACTCTGCGGAGTGCCAACCACGAGCTGGTCATCCGCGATCGTGACGGTCGCCGTCCCAACTGCCGCCTGGTCGCCGTCCGCATCCGTTCCGACGAACTTGAACGACAGGCTTGCGGAATTCGAACCTTCGGCGTGATCGAGCTCGTTGAAGATCTCGACCGTATAGGAGCCCTTCGAGGCGGTCGGATCGAGAACGATCTGGAAGACCTTGGTTTCCGTGCCCTGGATGTAGGCGGTCAGGGTCTGGCCACCGCTGACATCGCTCGTCAGCACGTAGTTCAGCGCATTGCCGCCCGAGGTCAGCGTGCCACCGGTGACGCTCAGGCCAAAGGTCGAAGCATCGGTCGTGGTGATTGCCGAAGCAATTGTACCGGCAGAATTCGCGAAGCCGACCGAGCGGCCATAGGTGTCGCCAGCGCCGCGAACGTCATCGTCAGCACCCCAGGAGATGCCGAGCGAAGCAGCATCCGTCTTGCGGATATCCGCAGACGTCGCATCGGTCGCCGAATAGGTAGAGACATCGTCTTCGTTGAGACCGGCATTGGTGCCGACAGTCCCCTGGACCGGCGTATCGTCGATCACCGATACGGTGAAGGAACCACCAACGCTATCGCCGTCGGAATCCTTCGCGATGAAGTCGAAATCGAGATTGATCTTGTTCTCGCTGCCACCGGCCGGATGATCGAGCGTCGCATTGAGAGTGAAGTCGTAGCGGCCGGCACCGAGGATGCCATCATCGCTCACGGTCACGGTAAAGACGACCGTGCCGCCTTCGAAGCTTTCGCCAGTATAACCGATCAGAGTGCGACCGTCGTCAGCGAGATGATACTTGACATCCTCGCCATTGGACTTGAGCACAACGTCGTTGCCATAGGTTGCCAAAGCACCTTCGACGATGCCGCCGAATGCAACGGAGCGATCGTTGAGACCGGCGCCGGGCGTCGGGTTATTGTTGTCGGCACCCCAGAGAATGCCGAGCGAACCGAAGGAGGACTTCTGGGTCAAGTCGACGAAGCCACCGAAGAGCTTGAAGTCGGCATCGCCCGAACCGGACGTATCTTCATTGCCGCCCGGCAGTTCTTCTTCTTCGACAGTGCTGTCGGTGGCACCGAGCCAAACCGGCGCGTCGTCAGCCACGATGATCGAGAAGCCGCCATCGACGGCATCGCCGTCGGAATCGGTCGCGGTAAAGCCGAAATTGAGGGTGAGCTGATCGACGGCTTCGCCGCCGGCACGATGGTCCAGATTGCCCAGCAGCTCGAACTTGGCGTTGCCGCCTTCGGTCGTCGGGTCGAGCGTCAGCTTGAAGACCGCATCGCCATGCGTGTTGTAGATGGTGACCGTCTCACCGCCATTGGGCAACGAGGTAACCCCATCAGGCCCAACCTGCAGCGCGTAACCATCCGATGTCAGGCCTGCGAGGGCCGATGACAACCCGCTGAAGCTCAGCGCACGGTGTGTGGTCGCGTCGGCATCGCCAACCTTCGCATCGTCAGCACCCCAGGAAATACCCAGTTCAGCGGAGCTCGTCCGAGATTCCTTGGGGAGGTCGTTGCCGAGCGGGAGATCGTCTTCATCTACGCCGTTGAGCTGGACCGGCTTCCCAACGGTCGGAATATCGTCATCGACCGTGACGGAGAAGCTGCCGGCCTGCGAATCGCCATCGGCATCCGTTGCCGTGTAGTTGAAAGTCAGCGGAAGAGCATCGCTCTCGGAAGCGTGGTCAAGCGGACCCTTCAGCTCGAACGTCGCAGTACCATGCTCAGAGGTCGGATCGAGGGTGACGGTGAACACCGCCGGACCTTCGACATTGCCCTTATATGCCGTGATGGTGACCGTACCATTGGCCGAAGCCGTCGGCGCGCCATAGACAACCGTAACGCCATCCGAAGTCAGACCCTGCGGCAGGCCGCTGTTAACGAAAGCGATTGAACGGCCGAAGGCATCGCCTTCCGATTCACCCTTCACATTGCTGTCGGCACCCCAGGAGATACCGAGATCAGCCGAACTGACGAGGCTTTCGCGCGCTTCTCCTTCGTCATTGCCGTTTGAAAGGTCATCCTCGTCCACCGAGACGAGCGTCACCGCGCCGCCGATCGACGGGCCGTCATCACCGATCTCGATCGAGAACGAACCGGTGTCGGAATCGCCGTCCTTGTCTGTGACCGTGAACGTAAAGTTCAGTCGCAGGGCGTCATCGGCACCGATCTGGCCGAGATCCGGATGGTCGAGAGGCTGCGACTGCGTGTAGGTGAAGGCGCCGGTGGTGGGATTGGTGACCGTCAGCGTGAAAACGGTGACCGTGGTCTCGCCGACGGTGATCGTGCCGGTGACCGTCAGGCCGTCAGGCGAGGTCGACACCGTGACCGGCTGACCGCCGGACGTGAGCGGCGCAGCAACACCGCTGCCGGTCCCTTCCGCCATGTCGGACGTGCTCTGGTAATTCACCGAGGAGACAATGCCGAAATCGTCACCGCCGTCGAAAGCGAGCGTGCCCGTGATCGTCTCGTTGCCGACGACGTCATCGGCTAGAACCGATTCGGAGAAGATGAACGGCGACCCCATGTCGAAGGCGTCCGGCTGATCGTCCGCCGCCGTCCGGTCGTCGAGACCTCCGCCATCGCCAAATTCCGTATCGCCGAGCAGCGAGGCGAGCTGAATGGGGTCGTTCTGGCTCCCCTGGATCGAGTCTTCGAACTCGGCGCCGGAGCTGTCTGGACGTCCGGTTGCGCTGAAGGATCCGTCCGGGCCGGCTGCGACGTTGATGCCGCTGTCTTCCAGGGCCGCGAAGAGCACCTGCTGGGGTACCTCCACCTCGCCGATCAGCATCGTCGGGATCTTGGCCGCGCCATTGACGATGACGATCTCGGTTCCGTCCGCCTGCACCAGGATCAGGTTTGCGCCGTCGACCCGGATGTCGTCGATCGATACACTCGTTGCCAGGTGAACGATGTTGTTGGCGTCCGGGGTCACTTCGGCGGCCGGGGCTGCTGGAGCAGCGGCCGGCGCATTCGGATCGGTCGGAACGCGGTTCGTCGTCGGGGTGCGGCCATCACCGGCCTGCGCCACCTGGATCTCATGTTCGATCGGAGAAGGCGTAGAAGAGGCTGCGATCTCCTCCTGGATTTCCGACGAGAAATTCTCAGTCAGATTTTCTTCCGAGATGCTCGACAGGCGCGGATCTTCAACGGACATGACTCTAACCCCCAATAAAAACTGTGCCGCAATCAACTCCGCCCCCAAATATAAAGCAAGACTTCCTTAACCTTCGCGATATAGCCGGTTATGTGTCGGGAACGGAATTATTGACAGAAGGTTAACTGCGGCGGCGGAAGGCGTATTAAAGCCACACATCTTGCCCAGGTCGGCTGCAAAACATGGTTTCCAAAGAGTTATCTGGAGCGGTTGTTACGACCGGAGACGCGCCTTCGTCGAATGACCTTACGCCTCAGGCGATCGATCCGTCCGCGAAAGGGGCCTGATTCGGTTCTCGAGCTTGCCCCGGGCTGTGACGGCTGCACGCATAACGTGGACGCCGAATAGGCCAGCCAAGCTATAACCGGAGGTTCAATAGAGCCAGAAAGCTTGATTTGCTTTTCAAAAGAGCCGGCTGGCGGCCGAAGGATCTGAAATATCCTTGCGGAACAAGAAATTACTACGGAAAGCGGGAGGCGGCCTCCATATATACTATAAAAATTTAATAAAATTTTCTCGACCTGCCACAGAACGTGGTGACCTTGGCGAACTGGTCCGGCAAGTCCTGCCCCGGCCTCCACGTCAGAACGGTCAAAGAGACGGCCACAGCGCCGATACGGGAAGGTCTACGCCTTTTGTGCATGATGCTGGACAGTATCTCCGGTGTTTATGCTCCGAGGTCGTATTTCTCTTATTTCTCTATCTGCCAAAGTCGTTTTCGCGCTCAATCAAGATGGAACTCTTATGACAGCGATACGCACCGTCATCTTGTCCTTGGCGTGGCTGCTCTCCGACGTGGCGTCGTCACAGGAAATCACGCCGGGGGAGGCCCCACGGAACTCCGCGCAGATCTTTTTCACCGGACATAGCTTGATCGATAATCCCCTGGCCAACTGGGTCGAGATGATTGCGAAAAGCCGCGGCAAAAATATTGCATGGGAGCAGCAGATCGTCATTGGATCTCCCATGAGATATCGGACGCGAGGTGAGAACGACCAGGATTTGAGCTGGGCCGGATATCGGTACGGAAAGAACCGCAATGGCGATCAGATGGATGTCGTCGAGGAATTGCGTCGTCCGCGACGCATCACGGCGGGACAACCTTACGACACCGTTGTCGCAGCAGAAAACCACAATCTGCTGAACATGATCGTATGGGAAAACGCGGTCGGCTATCTGCGCCATTTTCACGACCGCCTTCTTGACGGCAACCCGAATGGCCGAACCCTTTATGTCCACACCTGGCTTGGCGTCGATAAGGACAACCCCGCGCCCTGGATGGAACATGAGACAAACGCATCGGTCGTGTGGCAATGCGTAGCGGAGAAAGTGAAGCTGACGCTGCAGGCTGAAAAGCGCCCGGCCAATCTTTCCGTCGTGCCTGCCGGGACGGCTCTCGTGGAGCTGGTGAAAAGGACAATTGATGGGAAGGTTGTCGGCCTGACCGGAAGCACCAGGGAAAAACTCGATCGGATATTCCGCGACGAGGTCCATCTGACGGACATAGGCGTGTATTTTGTCGCGGCGGTCCACTACGCCTCAATCTATCGCCAGTCGCCCGAGGGCGCCGCAGCGCCGCCGACCGTGCCCCGGGATCTTGCGAAGGAGCTGCAGAAGATTGCATGGGCGGTCACCCGAGATTTTCTGCAGCGGGAAAGCGGGCAGCCGCCGAGCATGGCGGAATGCCGGCGAGTCATCGTTGAAAAAGTCTGCCGAAGCTTTTGGCTGCATGTCCGCGAACCGAATGAGGTCGGCGGCTGCCAGCGCTATTTTGCCGAAACTCGCCCGAACCTCGGGGGCAATCCCTTCATCTGGCCGGATCCGAATTGGAAGGCCCTGCCAAAGCCGACGCCTTAGCTCCTTTGTCCGTCCGTACATCCTGCCACGGGATGGCTGTCCGAGCTTGGTTGATCGAATCTGGTTTGCCGGGACATGAAGGGGCGATCTCACAGTCGTGGCACACCGGACCCCTTCCGGTGTCACCCGACTGTCAGATGGAAGATCAGCAGATGAACTATCGGTGTTCGGAACGTGCGCGCTGCGCCGTTCTGATGTCTTTCGCCAAGTGCAATGGCGTATGCACGATCACCGGCCCAACAACTCTATTTCAAGAGTTCTTTACGGCCGGGATACATTGCCGCGACAACGCCCCTGTCAGCGCCGACGTGGTTTTCCATGGTATCCCTTCACCCAGCTGCGAAGGCTCGACTTCGCAGCCGTGATATCTCGGGTCGGCCCGCCAGCCGACCAGCAAACTGCTAGTTAGCCGCTCCGTATGGGAAGAGGTCATTGAGTTTGTAGGCGACCTCGGTACGGTTCGTCGCTTTCAGCTTCTTCATGATATTGCGGATATGAACCTTGACGGTGCTTTCCCGCAGATTGAGCTCGTATGCGATGATCTTGTTGGCCTTGCCCTTGCGAAGGGCTTCGACCACTGCTTCCTGGCGCAACGTGAACATTCCCGAGAGTGGCCTGTGTTCCGCCGCCGACGTCGCAGCACTGACCAGGTGCCGCATCGAGAGGACGCTGCTTGCCGGAACGAAGATCCCCCCGGCAACGGCCAGGCCAATCGCTTCCACGCAGACGCCGATGCCAACGCAAGAGGGAATGAAACCTCGAGCCCCGTATTCCAACATTTTCACGACCTGCGCGAGATCGTCCGAGTCGGAGAGCACGATGATCGGCGGCGACTTGAACTCGGCCGTCAATTTCGAGATGTCAGTCGCAAGTGCGGAATCGTCCGCCTTTCGACCGCCTATATTGAACAGAACGGCCTGGACAGGCGGATAGAGATCTTTTTCTAATTTCCATTCCTCGATGGAGCCGACAGCGCAGACATCCATCTCGAGGCCACGCCCGATGAGGGCTTTGGCAAGGCATTCGCGATCAAGCGCTCTCGCGTCGATGATCACCAGGCATCCGTCATGGTTTACTCCCTCACCGCCTCGATCATCTCTTTCAGCGAGCTTCGGGATGTCATTCATAATGCGAAAGGATTCTGCCACAGCAGGAGAACGGCTGTAGCCGCTTGGTGTGGAACTCATCTTACCCCCTTACCTGAAGTCTCGGAACGATTGTCCCCTTCAGGAACCGCAACTATAAGTACGCCAACAGACTGTCTTTACACCTTTCAACCTTTTATTAAGGTCAATATACAGGAGATACGTAATTTAGTCTATGCGCAAGTAAGCAGCTAGATAAAAATATTTACGAGGGCGACAAGCTAAGTTCCAATAACGAATTGGATATCTGCTTATAGTTAACGTGCACGTCAAAATGCTCCCCATAAAGCTCGATTCCGACCCCCTCCATGAACTTTCGGACACTTGACCCGTTCCGGGCCAAAAGCGGCGTTTCGGGACATCGACCACCTCGGCGTGGAAGCAGACCGACATCCGGGCATTGCGGCGCCAGATAATCGGCAGGCCGACATATCAAAATAGCAAAGCTGGAGGTTTCTGGCAGCTTTTACCTAAAATAGCGGGCCAGCGTAGCGGAGAAGTTCAGTCGCAAGAATGCCGGCCAGAAAGCCGGCAGGCCAAGCCAACAACACACCCGCTTCATATAGGAAATTGTTGAGTCCGTGACGGTGATTGAAGTAAAAAATCGCCGGCAATACGGGCAGTCCGTAAAGTGCGGCCGCCCATACTGCACCCTCGAACCCGAACAAGTAATACCCGAGGGGCAGGCATGTAAAACTTGAGACCGCGCGAATGAAATTCAAGACGGTCTGGTTGCGCGGCTCATTGACGGCGAGATAGATCGCGGACAGGGGACCGAAGCGCATGATGAGAAGACTGAACGATAATATCTGGATAATGGGAGCAGCATCCCGGTAACGATCATCGTAGAGCGCTTCGATGATTGCCGTGCCGCTCGAATAGATCGCGCCCGCACTTCCGACGAAAGCGAGATCCAGCGGCAATCGCATTTTCCAGAACATGGAGCCGAGCTGTTCCGGGCGCTCCCTTGCAATCTTGCCCAAGGCGGGCATTGCCACGTTTGAAAATAGCCGGCCACCGGCACCTTCAAGCATCGAGATAAGATTGAAGGCCAGGCTGTAGAAGCCAAGCATGAGGGGGCTGGTCCACCCGGCGAGAAAGATACGGTCTCCATTGGCGGCGATCATCGTAAGGATCGACGACAGCATGATCCAGCGACCGAACCGAATGAGATCCCTTATCGCTGCAGCTTCCCAGTAAAGGCTGTTGCGATGACCCGGGAGCCATATGTGAGTAAGAATAGTGGTCGTTAACGCAGATAAAAGCGTCGCGGCGACGAATGACCAAATCGAGCCGGTGTACCACGCAAGCGAGATCGCGATCGCCAGGTTTACGACCTGAGACACTATCTCGATCAGGGTCACGCGCCCGAGATCGAGGTGCCGGAACGCGGCGATCAGTTTTGTGGATTGCAGCCCGGTAATCACGGTACAAAAAGACATCCCCATGATGATGGCCGGCAACGACGGGACCGTGTAGACCGATCCGGCCGGGAACAGGCCATACTCGGCTGCACGCCCGATCCCGATGGCGATCAGGACGCACGCAAACCAGATCAAGCAGCCGTGGAGGATTTGCAGCGCCCAGGCGGTATCGAGATAGGATTGGTCGTCGCCGAATTGGCTCTGTATGGCCGCAGGCCTAAGCCCGAGATCGGACAACATGGCGACCGACACCTGAATCATGGTGGCGACGGCCATGATGCCGAACATTTCCGGAATCAGCAGCCTTGTCAGCACCAGATTGCTTGCGATGCGTATGACCTGCGAGAACAGATACCCCATCATCGACCAACCTGCGGCCTGGATGATGGTCGTGCGAAAACGCCGTTTCGGCGGCGGAGCCGTCACCGGTAGAGGGTCGAGAAGCAACCGCTCGCCGGCGTGAGGGGAAGAACCCTGCTTCCAATCCGAGGGAACGATTGCGTCAGTCACAGAATACTCCTCGTTCTTTAAGACGACTTACCAGTTCAATGTCGAAGGCGCACAGGCAGCGTGCCCCGGCACGTCATGGCAATTGCGAAACAGTATTTTTCGGGATCCGGCCAACGTTCATCGACTACGCAATCTCGGCGACCCGGGCCGGCGCTCGACTTTGAACTTTGGCCTCCGTGTCGGCTATCCCATGGAGCGCAGCCGAGACCCCCGAGGCTTCAAGAACAGCACGCATGTGCTCGGAGAGGACGCGAACATACGGATCGAGCACCATGCTGTCGTGGTCTCCCGGCACTTCCGAGACCCGCAATTGCGGCACATGCCCCCCCCAGCCGTTGTCCGGCAGCAGGACATCGCGGTTCTGCTTCAGGTGACGGCCGCCGCCAAGGCTATAAAAGATATCGGGCTTGGGACGAAACAACGTGACCTTGCCGGAGTAAGACCTGACATCGTACCTGAGCAACGCTCTCCTGAACGCCATCTCTATCCGGACATTGTTGAAATGCTCAGGCGATTCGCCTTGATGCTCCAACTCGAACTTGACGCGCTGTTCCTCTTGATAGGCACGACGATCTCTCAGATACGCGCCGACAAACCTCATCTTGTGTCGGCGCATATCCTGCAACTTCATGCTGATGCGGTCGCGCAAAGCAAGCCCCGGCTGCCGCGGCATGGGGGTGTCCAGCATGATCACCTGGGAAACCTCTTCTCCGGCATCTTGAAGCTGCTGGGCCATTTCAAAGGCGGTTATGCCACCCCCCGAATAGCCGGCGAGGAGATAGGGGCCGTTGGGCTGCACCGTGCGGATTTCGGCAATGTAATCGGCCGCCATCTCTTCGAACGTCGCGTGCGGCTCGTGGTCGCCGTAAAGTCCGCGGGCCTGCAATCCATAGACCGGCCTGTCCGCGCCCATGGTCATCGCCAGATGGCGAAGGTTCAGGACATTGCCGAACATGCCGGCGCAGATGAACAGCGGGGTTGCTTTTGCATTCTTGCCGGGGTTCATCAGCACCAGATGGACCGGCTTTGCGGTCGTCGTCGGCGGGCTCGCCGCAAGCCCGGATCCTGCGGCTTCACCTCCATCCGGCAATTCCGCAGCGATGCGCTCCGCACACTGGGCTATCGTCGGCGCCTCGAACAGCGTCGATATCGGCAGATCGAGCGCATATTGCTTCTTGATCATCCGGAATAGGCGAACCGCGATCAGCGAATGCCCGCCCATGTCGAAGAAACTGTCGTGGATGCCGACCTTGGCGATGCCGAGGAGTTCCCGCCAATAACCGGCCAGCGTTTCCTCGATTAGATTGCGCGGCTCGACGAACTCGCTTTCGAGGTCCGGCCTCTCGAAATTGTCGCCGGACGGCGTCGCGGTTTCGGCGGAGGCGGCAATCCATTCGCGCAGAGTTTCGAGATCGATCGAACTGATGATCGGCTGAGGTTCGGATGTGGCGAGCGCACGTTGCAGCGCCGAAAAACCTTCTGCCGGCAGGATACCGTTGCGGACCTGGGTACCGAGCTTCAACATCGCCGGAGAAAGCGCGGCCGGCTTCGCTTTGACGGCAGCCGGGGCGTCCGCCTGGGATGCGAGACCGAGCGCAAGATCGTTCTCCAGCCTGCGCATGACGAATTTTTCGGCTTCGAAGACGATATTGCCACCGGGATCGGTGATCGTCACGTCGAAGGCCGCATAACCCTCGCCGAAATCGCTGCTGTCGGCGAGCTCGACGATACTGACGACCTCGGCCGGCAGGGGCATGTGAAGGACCGCCCGGCCATAGGTTGCCGGCGCCCAAAGCGAGCTCTCGGCGTCGTAGTCCTCGGCAAGTTCCATGGCAAAGCCGGTCGCAATGTCCAGCAGGCCGGGATGCAGCAGGACCCCTTTCGCAAGATCATCGGCAAAGATTGGGTCCAGTCTCAATTCCGCAATAGCCTTGCCGCGCCCCATGGCCATGGATCGCAGGACGGCCCAGCGAGGCCCAAACCGGATATGTTTCTCCTGAACCGCGCGAAGCGTGCTGCCGTCTCCGGCGGCCTGTGACCCGTCGCATCGAGACGCGACAGCGGCGATGTCGACCGCCGCGCGCCTCTGTTGCGCCTGCGGCTTGAGGACGGCTTCGGCGTGCTTGACGAACAGCGCATCCTCGCCATCCGCGGGGCCTGCCAGAACCATGACTCGAAAATGCTCCGCCGCCGGCTCCAACCGCACGCGTACGGCCTTCTTTTCTCCGTCGTTGAAGACAAGCGGTCTCAGGAATACGAGGTCCGCCACCTCCGCTTCGAACGGAAGTCCGTATTCCCGAGACGCCTGTGCAATCAGCTCCAGATAACCGGTACCCGGCATGACCGCCTGGCCGGAAAGCAGCCGATGTTCGTCGAGCATCCACTCGGTCTCGGGGCTGACCAGCGCCTCGAGCCAGGGCAATCCCGTCTCGTCCTCCTTCCAGTGCTGGAAGAACGGACCGGCAGCCGGCCCGGCAACCGGCTTGATCCACCCGCCGCCTTCGGACGTGCCAAGCGCCCGTGCCGCAAGACCGACTTCATTCCAAACACCCCAATGCAGCGCGACGGTGGCGCGGTCGGGGCGATGGGAACGGCTCTGCGCGAAGGCGTTGAGATAGGCGTTGGCGGCGACGTAATCGACCTGCCCTGCCCGCACCACATCGGTACTGGTGGAGGAAAACATCAGGAAGAAATCGAGTGCCACGTTTTCGAATGCCGCATCCAGCACGGTGGTACCGAGCACTTTCGGCATCAGGACCCTGTCGATGCTGTCGCGTGTCTTGGTCTGGATCAGGCCGTCATCGACCGTGCCCGCGGCATGGAAGACACCATTGATTTCCCCGAAGCGGGCAAGCGACGCCTCGACCGCCCGGCTCATCTGCTCCGAATTGCCGACATCGCCGAGTAGATAAAGAACGTCCGACCCCTTCTCCTCAAGCCTCCGGATCGCCGATATCGCCCGCCGAACGGCGCCATGGCCGTGGGTGCGATCATAGAAATCCCAGCTTTCCCGCGGCGGCAGAACCGTGCGGCCGACAAGCACTATCCGCGCCCGGAAACGGCCGGCGAGTTCGTCGGCAAGCGCCAAAGCGACGTCGCTGAGGCCGCCGGAGAAGAAGTAGACACCGCCTTCACGCAGTGTCGCCTGCTCGGACGAGACGTCTTTCAAAGGCAGCCGCTGATGAACCTGCGACCAGCGCCGCCCCTTGCGGAATGCGACGATTTCGGATCCTGGCTTGGCATGCAGATCTTCCCAGAGCTGCTCGATCATCGCCTCCGGTTCCGCGGCCTCTTTTTTCTCCACCCATCCGGTCATACGCCGGAAGGAGAACTGCTTGTCGTTCCGCTCGGCCTTGGGCGGCAGATCGATATCGATCACCCTGACGGTGGCACCAGCCATCTCCTTGGGCAGGACTAGGCTGGGACCTAGAACGGTGGCCTTTTCGGGATAGGGCAAGGGCTCACCCGAGACCTGCTGCATGCCATTGGTGATGACGGTGAAATGCATGCCGGCAGCGCCCGATGCATCCCCCAGGGCCTGGGCAAGATGCAGCATGCTGTCGAAACCGCATTCCTGGTTGCGATGGAAGAAATTCGAGCCGGGCCGGAAGGTTTCGGCCTGTGTCAGAAGCCACATATGAACGATACGCGACGGCAGGCCACCGTCACCGACAAGCCCGGCAATGAGGGCGTCATATCCGGCGCGGCCCAATTCCGGGCAGAGCATATAGTCCTCGGCGCTGCGGCGAATGAAAGCGTCGCCCAGGGACACCGTAGCGACGCGATGGCCGGCCGTCCTCAGCCCCTCGACCAGCCTCTGGCCGACCCCGGCCTCGTCGAGGAAAAAGAGCCAGGATTGCGCCTCCTTCTCAGCCCCGAGTTCGTAATCAGCGAGCGTCTGCTTCCAGGAGGGGCGATAACCCCAACGCGCGATATCGGGTTCCTTCGAAAGGACGGGTTCGGCGCTCTTGCCTCTCTCATTCGCTCCGGCGCGGTCTATGAAGAAGCGCTTGTGCTGGAACGGATAGGCCGGCAGCCGGACCCGGCGCGGCGAACGGCCCTGCCAGAGACGGTCGATATCAACATCGAGGCCAGTGGCCCATGCACGCCCGACTGCAGAGAGGAAATAAAGCCGGTCGTCGCCGGCCTCGTCGGGATGCGGCAGGCTGTTGATCACCTGGTTTGCGGGGATGGAACCCTGCGCCTTTGTCAATGACGACAGAACGCGCCCGGGGCCCACCTCGATATAGATACGTCCCGGTTCCGCCGAAAGCGCTGCCATGCCATTCGCGAAATAAACGGTCGAACGAAGGTGACCGACCCAATACATCGGATCGGTTGCCTCTTCGGCGCTCAGCGGCAGGCCCGTACGATTCGACAGGATCGGAATGGCCGGCGCCCGAAGAGCAATACCGCGCAGGAAGGCCTCGAAGGCCTTGAGAATGGGGGTGACCAGCCGCGAATGCGCGGCGATGTCGATCGGAACGCGCGTCGCGTCGATGCCCTGCCCCGCAAGAAACTCCCGGAAGAGGTCGAGATCCTCGTTGAGGCCTGACACGACGCAAAGCGATGGCGCATTGACCGAGGCGATGTCGAGCGATGACGGCAGGAGCTCGCAGAGCCGGTCGTGATCGAGCGGCACGCTCATCATGCCGCTGGGCCGAATAGTCTCGAACAGCCTGCCCCGCAGATGCACCAGGTTGACGGCATCCTTGAAGGACATCACGCCGGCAACACAGGCCGCGGCATTCTCGCCCATCGAGTGACCGATCAGCGCCTTCGGCTTTACCCCCCAGTCCATCCATAGACGAGCCAACCCGATCTCGGTGATCAGGATGGCCGGAAGTTGCAGCGAGGGGCGAAGGAATGTTTTCGCAGCCATTGCGGAGTTTTCGCCGAGCCACGCCGTGCGGATCTCGTTTGCAGCGTCGATAGGCAAATGGGAAAGCCCCTCTTCGACGATCCGCCGGAATGTCTGATCCTCCTCGTAGAGCCGCTTGGCCATGCCGACATATTGAGCACCGCCACCCGGAAACAGGAATATGGCGCCGGAATTGTTCGGCACGGGCTGATGGACGAAACCACGGCTACCGGGGTTGGCAAGGACCCCGATGGCATCCTCCCGACCACGCACGGCGACCACCATGCGGTGGTCGAAATGTTTGCGGCCATGCTTCAGCGTATAGCTGACGTCATCGAGCGAAAGGCCGGGCTGTGCGGAGATCGCCGAGCCGAGCCGCTCGGCCGCCTGGTCGATCGTCTTTCGCTGGCGGGCCGAAAGGAACAGCAGCATCGGATCGGAATCGGCACCGATCTCCGCGTTGGCCCCGGCGACGTCGGCCACGTAACGGGTCGGTGCCTGCTCGATGATAGCATGCGCATTGGTACCGCCGACGCCGAGCGAATTGACGGCCGCCCGGCGAGGACCCGGCGCATGCGGCCACTTCACCAGCTTATTGTTGACCCGGAACGGGCTTTTCTCGAACTCGATCGAGGGATTGGGGCGTTCGAAGCCGAGTGTCGGCGGAATCTCGCCCTCGTTGACGGCAAGCGTCGCCTTGATCAGACCGACGACGCCAGCTGCCGTATCGAGATGGCCGATATTGGATTTGACCGATCCCACATGGCAGAAGCCGGTCCGGTCGGTGCTCTGCCTGAAGGCCGCCGTCAGCGCCTCGATCTCGATCGGATCGCCCAGGAACGTACCGGTGCCGTGGCACTCGACATATTGAATGGTGTCGGCATCGACGCCTGCGAGCCCCTGAGCCTCCAGAACCGCCTCGGCCTGACCGCCGACGCTCGGCGCGAGATAGCCCGCCTTGTTGCCGCCGTCGTTGTTGACGGCCGTGCCCTTGATCACGGCATGGATCACATCGCCGTCGCGAAGAGCATCCGAAAGCCGGCGAAGCACGACGACCCCCACGCCGCTTCCGAAAACGGTTCCCGCCGCGCGATGATCGAAAGGCCGGCAATGCCCGTCGGGCGAAAGGATCTCGCCTTCCTGGAACGTGTAGCCGCGCCGATGCGGGAATTCGATCGTCACCCCGCCGGCAAGCGCCATGTCGCACTCGCCGGAGATCAGGCTCTGGCAGGCATAATGGACCGCGACAAGCGATGTCGAGCAGGCGGTCTGGACATTGACGCTCGGGCCGCGCAGGTCGAACGTGAACGAGGCTCGCGTCGCCAGAAAATCCTTGTCGTTGCCCGTGTGGCGCAACAGGAACATTCCCACCTGGTCGATCAGGTTGCGATTGCTGCAGACGTTGAAATAGAAATAGCTGCCCATGCCGCAGCCGGCGAAAATACCGACCGGGCCGGGCTGATTGTTGGGCGTGCGGCCGGCGTCCTCCATGGCTTCCCAGGCGCATTCCAGGAAATGGCGGTGCTGGGGATCCATGATCGCCGCCTCCTTCGGGTTCAGGCCGAAGAACTCCGCGTCGAACATTTCCATATCGGGAAGGTCGGCGCCGCGGGGAACATAGTTGGGGTGATGGAGCCGCTCGGGGTCCTCGCCTTCAGCGATCAGGTCCTCCGGCGAAAACGTCCGGACCGACTCGACGCCGTCTCGCAGGTTCTGCCAGAATTCCGAAACATTACGCGCACCCGGCACTCTCAAAGCCATGCCGACGATTGCAATATCGCTGGCACAGACCTGGTTTGACCCCTCAAGCATCGACACCGCCCCAATCCGCGGAGGCCAACCTGATGACATCACCCCAATGATGCCACGAGCCTCGTTCCGCTTCCCAGTGAAATCCACGAGCGCAAACCCGCAGCCTCAATGTGCTGCCAGCCAAGACGCAATCGCAATTACTCCTTTGGAAGCCATGATCATCCGTATGGGGGAAAGCCGGGTATGGCCTGCAATTCAGGCTTAGCCGCGATCATCCGCATGGGTGGTACGGCGCATGTTGAGTTTTATACCGCTCCCCGTTTCTATCGGAGTGCCTGGAACAGCAACAAGTGGGGACAAGCTTTATGGGCGAATTGAAGTGTGTTTTGATCGGTGGCGGTTTATTACTGGTTCAATGCGCTGAAATTCTGCGGGGGCGCGGACATAGGATCGAGGCCGTAGCGACGTCGAACGGATCGGTCAGAAACTGGGCCCAGGCCCTGGATATCCCCGTCGTGACGCAAGAAGGCGATTACGCCGCCCAGCTGACCCAATACGAATACGACTGGCTCTTCAGCGTCGCCAACCTGAAAATGGTACCTGGCCCGGTTTGGCAACATGCCCGCATCGGCGCCGCCAATTTCCATGACGGCCTGCTGCCGGACATGGCCGGCCTCAACACACCCGCCTGGGCGATCCTCGAAGGCCATGACCGGCACGGCATCACCTGGCACGAGATCACCGAAGGGATCGACGAAGGCGATATCTACGTGCAGCAGCGTTTCGAGATCAGCGCCAACGAGACGGCGCTGACGCTGAATACGAAATGTTTCGAAGCCGGGATCGCGACCTTCTCCGACATGCTCGGCGATATCGAGCGCGGCACCTTGAGCCCCCGCCGGCAGGATTTCGCAACCCGCACCTATTACGGACAGTTCAAGCGTCCTTCGGCCGCCGGTACGCTCGATTTCACCGCCTCGGCAAGCGAACTTTCGCGCCTGACGCGCGGCCTGGATTTCGGCCCCACCTACCTCAATCCCCTGGCAACGCCGAAGGTCCGTTTCGGCAACGACGTCTTCACCGTCAGGAACCTTCGCATCCTCGACGGCGAACTGAACGGGGAACCCGGTCTCGTCCTGTCGGTCGGCGCCCATGGTGTGACGATCGGCACCGCAGACATGCCGGTCCTGCTCGACGCTGCCCGAAAGGATGGTACCAGGCAGATCGCGCTCTCTTCCGTATTGCGTCCGGGCGATCAGCTGCCGCTTCCGGGTGAGACGGACAGCACCGCTCTGTCGGAAGCAGTTTCCGCTCTTGCGCCGCATGAAACCTTCTTCCGTCGTGCACTCGAAGCCGCCACCGATATCGCGCTTCCCTATATAAAAGCATCGGAAGCCGGCCAGGTGCCGGATATCCGCATCGTTCCCCTGCTTTTTGCCGGGCAACTTTCGCGGCAGCAGCGGGTCGCATTGACGGCAGCCTTCCTCGTGCGTCTTTCCGGCCAGACCACGTTCGACCTCGCCTTTACGAACGACCGGTTGGCAGATCTCGACGCCCGCCACCCCGGCTATTTTGCGAAGTCCATTCCGCTGCGGATCGACGCCGCGGGACAGGTCTCGGTCGAGGATCTGCTCGGGCACGTCGATCAGGCATTAAGGGTACTGGACCAACGCCAGGGTTATTGTCGCGATCTCGTCGACCGTTATCCTGGCCTCGCAGCGCCGGAGTTGACGGTCGGTATAGCAGACATCACCAACCTGGCGCTTGCCGATGAGATCGAGGGCTGTGCGCTGACCTTCCGGCTCGGCGAGACCAGGGCCGACCTGCTCTACGACCGGGCGCGTATCGACGAACGGCAAGCGCAGGATCTGGCGACGGCGTTTGCGATCCTGGCCTCGGCGTTCGAGGACCGCGCGACCTTGCTGCAGGACCTGCCCTTGATGTCGAATGCCGACAGGAACATGGTCCTCTTCGACTGGAACCGGACGGAACGCGAATACGATACCGTCGCCTGTATCCATCAGCTTATCGAACGGCAGGTCGACCAGACACCGGATGCCGAGGCTCTGGCATTCCACGGCCGCTCCCTTTCCTACCGCGAGATGGACGAGCGGGCGAACCGCATCGCCCAGGCGCTGGTGGCTGAGGGCGTCGGGCCGGACGTCACCGTCGGGCTTTACCTGCCGCGTTCGCTCGATCTGGTCGTCGGCGCGCTCGCGATCATGAAGGCCGGCGGCGCCTATATCCCGCTCGACCCGCATTTCCCGGCGGATCGCCTCGCATTCATGATCAAGGACAGCGGCGCCAAGCTGGTTTTGACCGAGCGACGGCTCGCGAAATCCGAGACGCTCGAAGGCAGCAATTTCCTGTGTGTCGAGGATATCCTCAGAAACCAGGCGGCAGCGGATCGTCCGGCAACCGGCGTCACTTCCAGCAATCTCGCCTATGTCATCTACACGTCCGGCTCCACCGGCCTTCCGAAGGGCGTGATGCTGGAACATCGAAACGTCGTGAATTTCTTCGCCGGCATGGACGAACGGGTGCCGCGCACAGCCGATCGTCACAATGTCTGGCTGGCCGTCACCAGCCTCTCCTTCGATATTTCGGTTCTCGAACTCTTCTGGACGCTCGCCCGCGGCTTCAAGGTCGTCATCCACTCCTCCGAAATTATCGAAGCCAAGGCGAAGGGCGCGTCTTCCGCCGGAAGAGGTACCAATCTCGATTTCGGCCTCTTCTACTGGGGCAATGACGGCGGATCGGGGCCGGACAAATACCGGCTGCTGATCGAGGGCGCGAAATTTGCCGATGCCAACGGTTTCGATTCCGTCTGGACGCCGGAGCGCCATTTTCACGCGTTCGGCGGTCCCTATCCGAACCCGGCGGTCACCGGAGCCGCAGTCGCAGCTGTGACCCGGAACCTTTCGATCCGGGCCGGCAGCTGCGTTCTGCCGCTTCATCATCCGGCGCGCGTCGCCGAGGAATGGGCGGTGATCGACAATCTCAGCAACGGGCGCGTCGCGCTTGCCTTCGCCTCCGGCTGGATGCCCGAGGATTTCGTGCTGCGTCCCGAAAACGCGCCGCCCAAGAACAAGGCGAGCCTGACCCGCGATATCGAGGTCGTCCGCAAATTGTGGCGCGGCGAGAGCGTCGATTTCGATTTCGGCGCCGGCACGGTTGCGGTCGTGACTCAGCCGCGTCCGGTCCAGAAGGAACTGCCCGTCTGGCTTACCACCGCCGGCAATCCGGAAAGCTACCGGGAAGCGGCCCGGCTTGGTGCCAACGTGCTGACCCACCTGCTTGGCCAGTCGGTCGAGGAGCTTGCGGAAAAGATCCGCATCTACCGGCAGACGCTTGCCGAGACCGGCCGCAATCCGGCCGATTATAAAGTCACATTGATGCTCCACACCCTGATGGGCAACGATCGCGACGAGGTGCGGGATCTGGCGCGCGGCCCGATGAAGGAATACCTGCGCAGCGCAGCCGCCCTCATCAAGCAATATGCCTGGGCGTTTCCGGCCTTCAAGAAGCCGCAGGGCGTCGCCCAGCCGATGGATATCGACCTCCAGTCGCTGGCGCCCGAGGAGATGGACGCTATCCTGGAATTTGCCTTCCTGCGTTATTTCGAAGACAGCGGCCTGTTCGGCACGGTCGAGGATGCGCTGGAAAGGCTGGACCAAGTCAAGGCGGCCGGCGTCGACGACATCGCATGCCTCATCGATTTCGGCCTGGCCGACAATATCGTCCTGGAAAGGCTTCCCTTGTTGGCCGAAGTCGTCAAGACGAGCAAGAATCCCGTCAGCGACGAGGTCGGCGACGGTTTTGCGGAAGAAATCCGCAAACATCGGGTTACGCATCTGCAATGCACGCCCTCGATGGCCCGCATGTTCATGATGATCGACGAGGACCGCGCCGCCTTAAGCGATGTCCGCCATCTGTTCCTCGGCGGCGAGGCGCTGCAGGGATCGCTTCTGGCAGCCTTGCGAACCGTCACCGACGCGACGATCGAAAACATGTACGGCCCGACGGAGACGACGATCTGGTCTTCGACATTCACGGCCGGCCCATCGACGGGCGTCGTTCCGATCGGCCATCCGATCGCCAATACGCAGCTCTACGTACTCGACAACGCCTGTAATCCGGTGCCGCCCGGCGATATCGGCGAGCTTTACATCGGCGGCGACGGCGTCGCCCGCGGATATCACAACCGCGAACAGCTCACGCAAGAACGCTTCCTGCCCAACCCTTTCATGGAGGGCCGGATCTATCGGACGGGCGACCTTGCCCGTTTCGACCGGAACGGCGTCCTGCATTTCCTCGGCCGCACCGATCATCAGGTGAAGATCCGCGGCCATCGCATCGAACTCGGCGAGATCGAAGCGCGGATCGGCGCATTCGCCGGCATCCGCGAGGCTGTCGTGGTGGCCCGCAAGGACAGTCCCGGCGACGTGCGCCTGGTGGCCTATATCCGCACCGACGGAACGTCCGTCTCAGAACAGGAACTTCGTACCCATATAGCCGACGCCCTGCCCGATGCGATGATACCTTCGCATTTCGTGACGATGGAAGCCTTCCCCCTGACGCCGAACGCCAAGGTGGACCGCAACAAGCTGCCCGCCCCGACGGAAAAGGTCCAGGCCCCGGCAGCAACGTTCATCGAACCGTCCAACAATCTGCAGCGGGATATCAGCGAGGTGTTCGGTCGCGCACTTGGACTTGAGAAGGTCGGCATATTCGACAACTTCTTCGCTCTCGGCGGGCATTCGTTGTTGGCGGTTCAGGTCCATCGGGAAATGAAGGCGAAGCTGGCGCCGGATCTGACGATCACCGACCTCTTCCGTTTCCCGACGGTTGCCCTCCTTGCCGACCATATCTCCGGCAAGGGCAAGGCGGATCTGCAGCTCGGCCGGGCAGCCGAGCGAGCCGCATTGCGGCGCAATGCGATGGAACGGCGCCCCACGCTGGTCCGCGTCGAGACCAAGGTCTAGCGATGCTGCTGGAAGGCATGTTCGACCCTTCCGTGTCGGTCGCCGAAGCCGACCTGCTCGGCGACGTTTCGAAACTTTATCCTGAAGAGAGAACGGCGATCGCCAATGCGGTGAAGAGCCGGCAGCAGGAGTTCACCGCCGGCCGCCTCTGCGCCAGGCAGGCCATGGACCATCTGGGCCTGCCCGGAATGGCCATACCGGTGGGATCGGACCGGGCGCCGATCTGGCCGGACGGGATCGCCGGAAGCATCAGCCATTCCGCTACCCGCTGCGTCGCCGCCATCGGCCGCCATTCGGACGGCATCAAGGCTCTTGGCCTCGATCTTGAGGAAGCGACGCCGCTTGACGACACCTATGCGCAGGAGATCTGCACCCCGCGCGAGCGACAGTGGCTCAACCGGCAGCAATGGGGCACTCGCGGACGATTGGTGAAAGCGATCTTCAGCGCCAAGGAATGCACCTACAAGTGCCAATACGGCCTGACCCGCACGATGTTCGGCTTCGAGGCCATCCGCATCGAGCTGAACCTGGCGGACGGGCATTTCGCCGCCTATTTTGAGATCGATGTCCCACCCTTCAAGACGGGCGACCGGCTGGTGGGTCAGATCAGGCTGCGCGAAGGCTATGTCGTCGCCGGCATGACCATCCGCTGAAGCCGTCGGCCGGATCCAGGCGACTATCGCCAGGAAGGACGCTTCCGGCCCGTTTCACCGTGCGGCAGACGGTCAGCAATCCGCAGCTATATTTCGCGTAACCGACTGCATTCGCTCAACGAATTGCATCGGATGACCGTATTGGGAGCAAGGATCAGACTTCAATTGATCCACCAGCCATCAAATGGGCGTAGACATGTTTGCGGTGGCTCCACCTGCCCCGAAATAGGATGAGCCCGGGCACACTCGAACGGTGTAGCGTGGTGAGCTTAGAACCCTCGGCCATCGGGCTATGATTGACCCCTTGTGACGCGTCGTCGGAGGGTAGCCATGCAACAGGACATATTGATCGCCGCGGCCTTGCTATTGTCCGTCGTCGTCCTGGTTCCGACTGTCTTTTTCGCGATTGAATGTCTCGCTGGAAGTCTCGGTGGTCGGAGCGGACCGTCACGTCCGAACGGGCGACGGCCGCAAGTCGCGATTCTTGTTCCGGCGCATAACGAAGAGCTCCAGATCACCGATACCCTGCGCAGCATCCAAAGCCAGATGCGCCACGGCGATCGGCTGATCGTCGTGGCCGACAATTGCAGTGATCTCACCGCATCGCTGGCACGTGAAGCGGGCGCGGATGTCATCGTACGGTTCGATCCGCTTCGCCGCGGTAAGGGATACGCCCTCGACGCCGGCGTCAGGTATCTCGGCCTGCTGCCGCCGGAGGTGGTCATCATTGTCGACGCCGACTGCTGGCTGGAGCCGGGCGCACTCGATAACCTCGCCATCATGGCCGCGGCAACGAACAGACCCGTGCAATCCCGCTACCTGATGTTCGCGCCGCCGGACGCAAGCATCAACCTCGCGGTTTCCGAATTCGCATTTCTTCTGAAGAACCGGATCCGGCTTCTTGGACTGGCAAAACTTGGGCTTCCTGCGCAATTGACCGGATCGGGCATGGCATTCCCTTGGGCCATCCTGCGGGACGCCGCCCTTGCGAACGGCGATCTGGTCGAAGACATGAAGCTTGGGCTGGACCTCGCGCGGATCGGCCGCGCTCCGCTTTTCTGCGATGCCGCAGCCGTCAGCAGCAGATTTCCGTATTCGAAGAAAGGCCTCGAAACGCAAGCCTCCCGATGGAACGCGGGCCGCTTCGCGCTGGCGGCACACCTTTTCTCCGCCTTGCTGGACGTCGACACATTGCGGAACAGGGCCTATCTGGCGCTCGTCGTCGATGCGCTCATACCGCCGCTGACATTGCTGGCAGCGCTTCTCCTGCTCTCGCTGTTTCCGGCAGTCTTCCTTGCAACTTCGGGAATTGCGATCGCACCACTTGCGATCTCGACCATCGCAATCCTTGCTTTCGACATCGCGCTATCGGTTGCCTGGTGGCGTCACGGCAGACGCGCGCTTCCCATGCATGCCATGGTGGACATTCCGGGATACATGTTCAGGAAATTGAGGATTTATCCGCGCCATATCCTCCAGGCCGGCGGGGCGGCCTGGATCAGAACCGATCGAAACAGGAACCACTGATGGGAGAGACCGGGGGCATTGCCCCCTTTCGGACGCTCGTGGTCACGACGCGGAATCCGAAACGACGCAGGCCTCCCGCCGTTTTGCCTTCGTCGCGGACAATTTCTGAGCAATATGCTCACCGACGCGCAGAGCGTTAGCGGCAATCGTCAGGCTTGGATTGGCCCCGCCACTGGTCGGGAAGAACGAAGCATCAACGACATAGAGATTGTTCAGGTCGTGCGTACGGTTGTTGACGTCCAGTACCGCAGTGGCGGGATCCGGACCAAAACGGCACGTTCCACAAGCGTGGCCGTAGTTGAGCTTGACTTCGGACCAAAGCATCATCATCCGATGCCGCTTGAATGCCTTCCGATATAACTTGCGGAAGACCTGCATTCTTTGCCGCAGCTCGTTATGAATTGTGTATTCGAAATAGATGCTCGCGGCATCTTCCGGATCAGGCTTCACGCGATTTTCGGGATAGGGCAGATCCTCGAGTATAGAGGTGAATATCGTTGCGTTGCCGGAGATAAGAGCGCCGATCATCGCCGGAATGCGCATGAAGGGCTTGAGCGGCTTCAGCCAGGCGGCGCCGTTCTGGTCGATCAGGGATTTCAGGAAATGAAGCACGTTATTGGCGGTCGCAGTCAGGCCCGTGGACTGGATGACGCCGAGCTTCAGGCCCTGATGTTCATAGAAATCGCGAAGGCCTATCGACTTTCCCGGCTCTGAAACACGGGTTCTGCCACGAGGCCAGACGGCGAAGAAATCGGACGCATGGAACATCAGGTTGCGCCCCACGAGATCCGACGTGTTTGCAAGGCCGTTCGGCCAGAATTCGTTGGTGGAGTTGAGGAGCAGCAAGGGTGTTGAAAGCGCGCCGGCCGCGAGCACATAGAGCTTGGCAACGATTGCCAGCTCGTTTCCATGCCTCCGGCACGACAATTGCGTCACCGCCTCGTCGTCGGCCGAGACCTTTTCCACGTTGCACTGGTCGATGACCATGGCGTTTCCGGTCGCGAGTGCCGGCTCGATGAATGCCCGCCGCGCATCCTGCTTGCAGGGTTTGTGGCAGATGGAGCCGCCGCATTGGCCGCACCCGTCGATATATCGGCAAGCCGTGTGAACCCGATAGGGATGCATCCCATTCGCTTGCGCGGAGTCGAAAAAATGCTGGTCGCATCGCGTCATGGCAGGAGGTTCGATGACCTCCGATTGTGGCTGCAGCGGATCCTGGCTCCCGCGCACATGCAGCAGACGCTCCGCCTTGCGATAAAAAGGCTCAAGGTTTTCATAGCCTATCGGCCAGACCGGCCTGCCGGACTTGTCGGCGATTTTGAAATCGCTTGGGGAAAACCGTTCGAGCGCTGCCGCATATATTAGCGTCGAACCCCCGACACCGCAGCCGAGCGCCGGAAAGAACCGGACAGGACGGGCATCCACCGAGCCGGAAATCTGCTGTGGCCACCGGCCGTTTCTCAGGCGCTGCGCTTCGTCCGGACTATCGGGGTCATCACGTTCGTCCTGCGAAAAGTGAGCCAGACCCTTTTCAATGAAAAGTACGCGGTGCCCGGCGGTTGCCAGTGCATATCCCATTGCCGCCCCGCCCATTCCGGCGCCGACAATGGCAACGTCCCATTCAAACTCCATCCACACCCCCAAACCAACACAAGGGCTGTGGCCATCAAGCCTTCAGCCGGCGAGGCTCCTTCGAACACAGAGCCCAGCACTCGATCGCCGCCAATGTCCATTTTCTCAGCGGAAACGGTAACTCCGCCTTACCAGATGAAATATAAAATAAATCCACATGCCCAATTTTAAGTCAGATTAAAATATTTACCAAAAATCTGAGCACCACTTTGACGTTATACACGTGGGATTGTACTCAATCATTCCAGCAACAAAAGTAGGTAATAGGGAGATCACTCTTAGGAGGTAGGCAGGATACATTGTGCCCACCCTCACCTTGGCTATACTCGTCCGGCTGGTAGGGGTTTTTTAACGATGATCACACCTTTTGAGCCGAACATCGGAAATGACTACATATCGTATGAGCACAAACCTCCGCAGGGAGGGTTGGAATATCATGCTATCGCCTATGTGGCCGCCGCGGTGGACTTCGTCTACCTTCTGGGAGCAACCGGTGTCGGCTTCACGGGTTATCAGTATGCCGTTTTCGGATCTGCGCCCGATCCTTCGCTTTTTATTGGCATCGGCCTCGTTCTGTCGACGATCTTCGTGCTCGCCATGCACAGCGCCCAGGCCTACAGCCCGGAGAGCATTCAGCTCCTGAGGCCACAGATCCGGCTGATCTGCATTCTTATCCCAAGCGCCCTTGCCTTCCTTCTGACGGTCATCTTCTTTCTGAAGATCGGCACGACGTTTTCGCGCGGGGCGATCTTGATGACCGCTTTCATCTCTCTGTCCGGGCTGATCTGCACTCGCCTGTTCTGGCACTGGTATCTGCCATCAGCGGCAGCTGCGGCCTCCTTCAAGATGAAGCGGGTGCTGCTGATCTGCCACGAGGAGTTTTCGGCCGAACATTGGCAGCATCAGGCCGCCGCAAGCGGCATGACCCTCGCCCAGATCATACGCCTGTCGGATGAAAATCTACTGCCCGCAAACGGCCTTCAGAGACTAAGGCAAAGCGAGACCGACAGCATAGATGAGGTATTCATCGTATGGCGGGACCCGAACGCCTCCAATCTCGAATTCTACCTCGGTGAACTCAGGCGCTCGGCGTTGCCGGTCAATGTCATCTTCGATGGCGTCGTCGGGCGATTGACCAGCGCTCCTGTCCGCAAGATCGGCAGCATGACCGCCTTTCAGACGCAGCGGCCACCGTTGAGCCTCTACGAACGCGGCACCAAGCGCGCATTCGACATCGTCTTCTCCCTGGCCGCCATCCTCTCGCTGTTTCCGTTATTGCTCGTCGTGGCAATCGCCATCAAATGTGATTCCAAAGGTCCCGTGCTGTTCAGGCAGGTTCGCAAGGGCTACGGCGGACGCTCGTTCCGTATCCTGAAATTCCGCAGCATGACCGTCATGGAAGATTCGGGCGACATTCGCCAGGCGACCAGGAAGGACCCCCGCGTCACGAAAGTCGGGGCTGTCATCCGCGCTACGAGCATCGATGAATTGCCGCAATTCTGGAACGTCCTTCGGGGCGAGATGTCGATCGTCGGCCCCCGCCCGCATGCGCTCGCCCATGACGAACTCTATGACGCCCAGATCGCCAAATACGCCTTCAGGCGGCACGTCAAACCCGGCCTGACCGGCTGGGCCCAGGTCAACAATTGCCGCGGCGAGACACCGAACATCGAGAAGATGGAAGAGCGGATATTCCACGACCTCTGGTACATCAACAACTGGTCGTTCTGGCTGGACATGAAGATCGTAGTGCGCACCGCGATCGAGGTCTGCGATTTCGGCAAGGCCTACTGATCTTTACCGCGATATTTCAGCAGGCATATTTACGAAGAGGGGAGCGCCGGAATGTGTGTCACATCGCGCATGCCGGCGGCCTCGATGAGAACCTCGCGAGGCGGTGCGTGGCTGATGAAATGGATGGGGCTTGCCGTCAGCCCGTAAGCGCCGCTGTTATGGACGGCAACAAGATCACCCTCTTCGATCCGCGGAAGCATCACACCGACAGCGAGCCGGTCGATCGACGTGCAAAGAGGCCCCACGAGGTTGACTTTCTCCGGTTCGCCCTGCCCGCCGACCTTGTGCATCGTATAGTTCCGGTGCATCACCATCCCGAAATGGCCGGAAGCCGGCAGGTGGTTGTTCATGCCGCCATCGCAGATGCCGATCCGCACGCCGCGCGATTCCTTGACCGACACGACGCGGGTCAGAAAATATCCGGCCTCGCCCACGAGATACCGCCCGAGCTCCAGCACCAGCCGGGTCTCGGCAAATTGCGGCAGCGCCTTGAAACCATCGAGATCCGCTGCGATGCCGGCAACGACCGCGGAAAGGTCGAGCGGCACGTCGCCGTCGTGATAGGGAACTCCAAGTCCTGATCCGAACACCAGCTTCTCCGGCCGAGGAATGTAAGCTTCGCAAACCTCCCGGAAAATGCCGATGAAGTTGCGATAGTTCTCGCAGATCGCCTCCGGCTTCAGGCATTGCGTGCCGGAATAGATGTGTAGCCCGACGATCTTGAGATTGGGCAGGGCCGCAATGTCCGGGATGTCCCTTGCGATATCTTCCCAGTCGATGCCGAAGGCTGAAGGCCGGCCGGCCATCTGGTCGCCGAACCCTTTGGGAACCGTGGTCGGCGCGATGCGCACCAGGACATGCTGCACACATCCAAGTTCGCCGGCGACGGCGTTTGCAAGCACCGCCTCGCGCACCGATTCCAGGATCAGTTCGCCAATGCCCCCTTCGATCGCTTCCCGGATTTCGAACTGCCTTTTTCCAGGACCTGTGAAGCTGATGCGCTCTGCCTCCCATCCAGCCGCTATCGCCGTCCTGAATTCCCCGATCGAGGAGACGTCGAGATATTCTGCCTGGCCCTTCATCAGGGAAAGCAAGGCTGGATTTGGATTGCTCTTGGCGGCGAAGCTCAATGCGAAGCGTTGCTCGAAAGCTTGCCTCAGGAGCGCTGCCCGGCCCTCGATCGCCGATGCGAGATAGACATAGGAGGGGGTTCCGAATGATGCCGCCGCACTCTGCAGCCAGACATCGAGCGCCGAAAAATGGTTCATCAGGCGCTGGCTTCGGCAAAACGGATGATCCGGGCCGGCGTATCGAAATTTTCGAGCGTCACGTCTTCGGCGCGAATGGAAAGGCCCGTGGTTTGTTCGATAAATGCCAGCAGGTTCACCATCGAAACGGAATCGAGAAGGCCTGAGGAGAACAATTCGCTCTCGCTGTCGGCATGGGCGATATTCAGGGATTCCCCGCAGATAACCGATCAACTTTCCATGGGTAAGGCTCATTGCAGGTTCTCCCGTGTTTCGGTCACTTTGACTTGAGCTGCCGGCGGAGGCGCACTTAAGGCAATTTCCCCGCCCTGCATCCATTCGCGACAAAGGCGCACGACATCCGGCCGCGCCAGCTTGCCGCTCGACGTCCGCGGCATGCTTTCCGGCCAGACATGGAACTGACGCGGCACCATGTAGGACGGCATCGCGCGCCGGCAGTAGCGCAGCAGGGCCTCCTCGTCGAACTTGCCGATCGGGGTTATCGCCACATGCACCGTTTGCCCCAGCTCCTCGTCGTCGACGCCGAAGGCGACCGCCTCCGCCACCACGCCACTGCGGCAGACGAGATCCTCGATCTCATCCGGACTGACGCGGAAGCCGCTGGTCTTGATCATCGCGTCGTTGCGGCCGATGAACCAGAGGTCGCCATCGGCATCGATCCGGACGATATCGCCGCTATAGACGACCGGTTCGTCGCCGATCAGGTGCCAGAGTTCCGGACACGGCCGGATCTTCTGCTCCGTCACCTCCGGCTTGCCCCAGTATCCCAGGCTGACGAGCGGGCCGCGATGGACAAGTTCACCCTGTTCGCCGGGATAGGCGATGCCTTCGCCATGCTTGATGACATAGACTTCGGCGCCGGGAATCGCCTGACCGATAGCTCCCATCTTGCGGGCAAACTTCTGCGGCGAGAGATAGGTCGAGCGAAAAGCCTCGGTCAGCCCGTACATCAGATAGACATCCGTATCCGGGAAGACCCGCGGTATCTGCTCCAGGATGTTGAGCGAAATCTTGCCGCCGGAATTGGTGATCCGCCGCAGCGCTGGAAACTCCACGGGATTGTCCTTCAGCAGCCGCACGATCTGGCTCCAGAGCGGCGGCACGGCGGCCACCCCGGTCACCCGATGCCGCTGCATGGCCAGGACGATTTCGGTGGCCATCGGAACCGCCTGGTGCACGACGGTACCGCCCATCAGCATCATGGTCGTCAGCTGGTTGAGGCCATAATCGAAGCTGTAGGGCAGGACGCTGAGTAACCGGTCATCCTCCCTCAGGCCGAGATAGCGCGATACGGAGCGGGCGCCGGCAACGATGTTGCGATGGGTCAGCATCACGCCCTTCGGCATGCCCGTCGAACCGGACGTGTAGATGATCATCGCAAGTTCTGTATCGAGGCGTGCAATCTCGTCGCCTGAAAGATCTTCCGGAAGATGATCCCAGACGTCGAATATGGTGTCGGCAGGCAATTTGCCTTTGACCAGAACATTGTCGACCGTGTCGGGTAGCTTGCGCGCCCCAAGAGCCTCGGCGACCCTTGCCTCGACGATCAGCAGGCGCGCACCGCAGTCGTTGGCCACGTATTCGAGCTGCTCGACGGTCCATTGCGTGTTGACGTTGACGACCACCCCACCCACCTTGGCGATGGCGAACATGGCGGTGACCTCGGCGATGCTTTTGCGCAGGTGCACGATCACCCGGTCGCCGGGCCGGATATTCCGGCTCTGCAGATAACCCGCCAGGCGATCCACGTCGGCTGCAAGCGCAGCATAACTCGCGGCCCGATGACCGTCGATGATCGCGGGCTTGCCCGGCCTGGAGCCGAGGTTGTCAGCCAGAAGCTGATAGAAGTTGGTGGTCAACGCGTTCATGGCAAACTCCTCCAGCGGATGAGTGGATCAGGGACGGACATCGGTCTTTGTCTGTTCGCTCAAAAACGGACCGAGACGGGGATAGATCTTGCCCGGCGAGCCGACGACGATCGAATCCGATGGCACGTCCGTAGAGACGGCTGTATTGGCTCCTATCCGCACCCGGTCGCCGATGCGGATATCGCCAAGAATGGTGGAGTTCACCCCGATAAAGACGTCATCGCCGATCCTGGGTGCACCGGCGCTCATGTTCGTGCCGATCGTGACATTGTGCATGATGCCGCATCGTTTTCCGATCACGGCGTCAGGGTGGATCGAAATCGATCCCTCCACGTGGATGATGTGAAAACCTTCGCCAAGCGTCACCTCCGCCGGTATCCACACCCGCGTCAGCGTCGAAACCACCATGTTGATCGCGCCGTAGATCTTCTGGAAAAACCGTTTGGCCACGTGGCTCCGGCGGCTCCCCGCCCAACGGCCAAAGCGATAGACCAGCAGCGAGATAAAGCCGGCATCGAGGATCCTCCTGCCGTGGCGCTCGTAGTCTTTCCGCACCAGTTCGCGAAACGAGGCGGGAGGCGCGTGCTGGGCCGCACTCTTATGGTCGCCCGTCGCCGCGGATTGAGGATAGAGAAACCGAAGCCGTGAAGTCATGCGAGCACCATCTCCAATGTGCGGTCGATATCACTCCATTCGACCCGGAAGTTCTCGCAGGTCCCCTCGCCGACGACGAAGGCATAGCCTTGCCCCTGGCGATCGGTCATGACCTTGAGAACTGAAACCACTCGATCTGCCGGCTGGATGACGAACAGGGCCGAATCCGGCGGCATGACCGTCAGTCCGTGGACCAGATGGCTGCCTTCCACACCGGCGACGATGCGGGCTCCGGCACAGGCGTGGATGATGTCGTCGACCGACGAGGCCAACGGATCGATGATCCGGAATCCGTATTGCTTCGCGAACCGTTCGGCGATATCGGCCTCGTTCGACAGCAGGCGGCTTTCGCCCTTGTTTCCCCGCAGGATGAAGACGCCGGGATGAACGGGAAAAGGTGGCGCCGATGCCAGAAGCTTGTCGCGGACCTGATCGGCCCGTTTCTTCTTGGCCTCGTTCTGCCCCTTGTCTCTGAAGAGGATGACCTCGTCGAAATGGACGTCGCTGACATAGATCGGCTTGAAATCGAGTTTGGTGGCATATTGCGGCTCGTGCCCCCGTGTGATCGGCCGCGTCGTTATCGGCGTTTGGTATTTCTCCGCCAGCGGATAGGTCAGGCAATCATCCGAAAGCCAGTTGCCGAACCAGCGATTGCCGACCCAGCTCTCGAACAGTGCACCGCTGGTGGAGTGCTTGGGAGGCCCATAGACAGGCATCCGGCGGCTGCGGGGCCTGAGGCTCCTCGAGCAATCCGGCGCGTAGAGAACGCCATCGATTAAATCGATATTCTTGAGCCGGTAGCCGACCGTGGCCTCCTGGGTAGTCTCGTAATTTCCCCTGAAACCCTTGACGATCTCGATGATCGGGCCGAACTGGGTGCCCTTTATGCGATCGAGATGATGTGGCAGAAACTTTGCGGGCCGAACGAAGCGCCGGCTCTGCGGGGCAATCGTCCAGCGATCGACGGCAACCGCTTCGATATCCGGGAAGGGCATCCCGGCAATCTTTCTCAGAGAATGCACGATCGGCAAAAAAGATATCAACCAACTATCCTCGCAAGGCGCAATCAGCATCGGACAACGGGAGTTTTCCTTGTGCGAAACTCCGCATCCCGACCAAGATATTCGCATGGCTGCCAATGGTTTCGCCGCTAATCTTTGGGCTATCGGGTTACTCATTTCGGCGTATCAGGCAACGCAGGGTCCTCTAGCCTCCTGAAGCGAGCTATCGGCTATTTACTGAGGGCATCCCACATTCTGCGTTCACTCCAGGCCGTTCCTGAAGCGCCAGGTAAAACGGACAATGTTCCGGATGCGTAGCAACTGCGTAACGAGATAGCTGCTCTCACCAGGGTAGGCGCGCGCCACATAGTTCACGTAGTGGGATGCGAAGGCGAGCGAGATCGGTGCCTTGCAATCACGCGGTTCATTCGCCTTGGCAGCCCGATATCGCTGCATGAAATCGACGGCAAACAGCCTGAGCGCGTCGGCCTGCCGGGCATCCAGCGCGGCTGGCGGCCGTTGCTCATGGATAGCCGCTCCGTAGATCGCCGCGAAGCTGAACGCAGCCACATAGTAGGAGCCAAGTTCCGTCAGATGAACCTCATCGGAGAAGATTGCCTTCAGGCGGTCCGCCGTATTCCGATCCTCGAATCCGCTAAAGGCTGGATCGGACGCCAGGCGTTCGACGAGCTCGGCAAGGGCAAGCGATGTTGGAATGAAGCGGATGTCGTTTTTGCGGCCAGCCGCCCCGATCTTATCGTTTACGCGGTTTACGACGCATCGCCAGACAGGCAGAGCCACCCTCTCATATTCGATCCATGGCTGTGGGTCCGCCAAAGACGAAAGGCTTATCCAAGGGGTGTAGAAGTATGTGACCCCGGCTGGATTTGCCGCGGTGAACGCCTGGTGATAGCCATGGAGATAACGGACGGTTTCGCTCCACATCAACGCATCCAGAACACGATGTTGTTCGGTTATGATGAGAACGTCGTAAGGCTCGTCGGTCAATCGGACGAAGCCGCCGACGGTTCGCTGCTGGATTGAAGAACCGGTCATGTTCTCCAGCCTCCAGGACACGGAAATCCCTTCCTGCAGGGCGATCCCCTCCAAATGATCAGGATAGGGTCGATCAGTCAGGCTGTGTCCGGACAGCAGGATATGGTCCCGGTTGCCGGCCGAAAAGGCCCGGGATGGGGTGTCAAGATCGCGCTCGGCGCCGACTGGATCAGGCTTCAACATGGCCGCGCCAAGCGCGAGCGCACCGACTGCGGACGTCGCGCAAGCCGCTGTCAAAATCCTCGAAAAACACATTCGAAATGGCCTCCGGCTTTTGTTCCCGATCTGGGCCTGATTGGCTTCGGTTTTCCGACGAAAATCCGAACCGAGGCCCTCAGCACCACGGCCTTAGACCGCGTAGGCATGGCCGCACCGCACCGCTCGTCCGCGCCACTTTTGCCCTCACGAGATACTGGTTAAAGCCGCCCGGTCGTTTCGCAAGCCGCTCCGTGCGCGATGCGCTCATCTTAAAGTCGATTAGTACTTTCAGGCTCATCCGTTAGATGGAGGATTCGGGGCCGGAAGCTTACCTCTTTGTGCTCTGTTTGCAGGTGCCGAGGGCAGCCCTAGTATAAAGCGTCTTGTCCCGTTTGGGCGGGAAGGGGTTACCGATCATTGGGGGTCTGTAGATGCGTGGGATAACGAGTCTCGCGGGGCTTCTGCTCTGCCTGACATTTGGGAACGTCGCAGCTCAGACGACCTATCGCCTGCAGCCCGGAGATACGCTGCAGGTATGGATTGCCCAGGAACCTGAGCTTACCCGCGAAGTCGTCCTTGCTCCGGATGGATGGCTGTCGTTCCCGCTCGCAGGCCATATCCAGGGCGCCGGGCTTTCCCTTTCGGAACTGGAAGCGCAACTTCTCGGGCGGCTGAAGACGTATTTCAAAGACAGCCCCAATCTCACGATCATGCTGCGCCCCAATTCCCTGAACCCGCAGCTGATCTATGTCCTCGGCGAGGTCGATAGCCCCGGCGAATACCCTTATCGGGCCAATATGACCGTCCTTCATGGCATCAGTGTCGCCGGCGGCGTTTATCGCACGGCTTTGCTGGCCGCCGATCAGGACCGGTCAGTGGTGGTAAAACGCGAAGTCGAGCACTCCCGAAAACGCCTGCAGGAACTGCGGGCACGCATCACCCGCCTGGAGGCGGAAATGCGCGGAGAAAAATCCCTCGGCACGGCCGAAGCGCTCGCCGCCGACCCGGCCCTTGCCCAGGAACAATCGCTCCTCAACGCCCGGATGGAAGCGCTCGCCATGGAGGAAAAAGCCCATGAGCAAGGCAACCAGCTCTCCGAGCGAAACAGCCTCGCGATGCAGGAGCAAGCCGATACCATGACGAAACGGATAGACCTGGCAAGGCGTCGCCTCCAGAGCATCACCGGGCTCGTCGCCAAGGGCGTGACCGAAAGCTCCCAGCAGATGGTCCAGGAAGGTACGATTGCCGAACTCGAGGGACAGATCAGCCGGATCACATCTGAAATCGCAGTCACCGAACGGGCAAAAATGGCGGAGATCGCGCGTTACGACAGCGCACGCCAGGCGCAGCGGACCCAATTGCTGGTCGAACTCAATGCAGCCCGCCGCGAACAGGAAGAGGCCGCGGCGCGACTTGCCGACAGCACGCGGATCATGACGATCTATGGCGAGAGCGCTGCCTCGAACCAGCAAAGAGAGCGGCGGGTGCTCGGCTATCAGATCGTCCGGACCGCCAACGGTGAAACACAGGAGTTCGCCGCAACCGAGATGACCCCGATCCTCCCCGGCGACCTGCTGCGCGTCGTCTACAGCGATCCCGCGAACAACCGGGATGCGGGGACGATCCAGCCATTGGCCAGGGTCGAAAGCCCTACGTCCGGGTTAACGACGAGAGCGGCTCGATAGGGGAGACTTCGTGATGACCAACGTATTTCGTACGCGAAGCAATGAGGCGACAGCATGATCAACGAACTGGGACGCAATATCCTCTATTTTATCGAGATCGTACTCGCCAAACCCTTCTATGCCATCGTGCCCGGTCTGGTTGCTCTTCTGGTGGGAGCCTACTTCATTTACGCCATGCCTCGGAGCTATTATTCCGACGCGCTGCTGCTGATGGAATTCCAGCAGATACCGACAACGCTCGTATCGCCGACTGTATCGAACGACCGTCTGCTGTTCATCGAGCAACGGGTACTCTCACGCAACAGCCTGCTGGCGCTGGCCGACAAGCATGATCTTTTTCCGAATCTGCGGGGGGCCCTGCCCAAGAACAATTTCTCCGGCGTGATACGCAACCACATCACTCTCCAGATATCGGTGACCGACGGAGCCGACCGCACCGCAAGCAATGCCTCCGTCAGGATCGGCTTTAAATATGACGATCCCGTCGTTGCTGCGAACGTGGTTTCGGACCTCGTGTCGCAGGTCATCGAAGAAAACCGGCGCATCCGCACGGCGCGGGCCTCGGAAGCGACCAAGTTCCTGACGCAGGAAGCCAATAACGTCACGCAACGTCTGCGCGAGAGGGAAAGCGCCTGGACCAGGTATCTCGAAGAAAACAAGGAGTCCCATCCCACCCGGATCCCGACCCTGCTGATCGAGCTTCAGACCAAGGAACTGGAACTCGCGACGCTCGATCGGGCGGCCATTGCGTTGAATGAGGAGATCGGGATCTATGAGGCGCAACTGCGTATTGGTCCCGGGCAGACGACAGAGATTACGCGTTTTCATGGGCAGCTCATCGAGCTCGAGCGTGATTTCGCGGTGAAGTCCGTCATTTATTCGGACACGCATCCACAGATCCGTGCCATGAAGCAGCGTCTCGAGGAGATGCGGGCCCAGGTTGCACCCGCTGCACCGCGCGGTGGATCGGCGACCATGCCGACGCCGGAACAGATCAAGACGCTTCCGCCCGAGCTCATGCTGATTGCGGAACGTATCGCAATGGCAAAGCCACGCCAGCAACAGAACCTCGAACAAAGGAATTCTCTCGTGGACCGTATCGCCCGGCTGCGGGAACTCATCTCCCACGCTCCCGAAGTTGGAGCGCAGATCGAAGCGAACGAAGCCGAGAAAGTCTCGCTGCAGCGAAACATGGACGAGATGCAGAGCAAGCTCGATGCAGCACGTCTCGGCGAGCGCCTGGAGGAAGGCGATGCCGCCCAGCAGATCGAGGTGATCGAGGAGCCAGAAGTTGCCAAGGCTGCTTCAGGACCGCGTCGACTTCATTTGGCCGCCGCGGTTTGCGCCGCAGCGGCGATGGCAGCGGCCGCGGGAATTTACGCCGGGCATCTGTTTGATCGGACCGTTCGCGGCACGTTCGACCTCAGCCACGCTCTGGCGGGAGAAACTCTGGTGGTCATTCCACATTGGAAGCCAAAGCGACGCATAGCCAAGGCGTTCCGGAATTCCGCATTCACCAACCCAAGTCCGATCGCGGGAGGGTGACATCACTCGAATCCGGCAGCACCGCCTTTAGTTGAAAATCGCACCGATGGGATAGGGCAGGGAATTTTATGGAAATCATCAAGAACATCTCAGCTCGAGGAAGGATGGCGGAAAGACTGGACGGCGCCGGTCTCGCCGAGCTGAATGCTGGTTACCTCAACGGCGCGGTCAGTGGAATCCATTCCCAGGAGGAGTGTCCGCCGTTGGACCTCTCGCCGGTCTCCCCCACCTTTCTGTATGCAAATCGCATCATCGCTTTCGACAGCGACAGTTCGATGGCACACGCCTATGACGTCCTGCGAAACCAGCTGCTGAACGAACACAAGGACCGGGACACACGGGTGATCTCGGTGACCGCCCCGACGGTCGGCTGCGGCACCACCGTAACCGCCATCAATCTGGCGCTCAGCTTTGCCCGCGTACCCGGATCAAATGTCCTGCTGGTTGACGCAAACTTCCGGAATCCCGCAGTCGGCAATGTACTCGGACTGCCGCCTCGTCCGCCATCGGAGGACCCCATCAGCGGTTGGCTGACGACCCTGGATATACGAGGCCTTCACTGCCATCTGCTGCGCACCGCCGGAGGGCCGGGCAGAACTCCCCTGCCGGCGGACCTGGCCCGCATGACGGCACAGATCGAATTTGCGCGACAGATGCTGAAGCCGACGATCGTTATCTTCGATCTGCCGCCGATGTTGAGTTCGGACGAAGTGATCCCGTTCGTCGATCTCTCCGACACAGCCGTGATCGTACTCGCCATTGGTAAGTCACGACTTCCGGAGATGGAGATCTGCCGGAGCTATCTCGGTACCGAAAAGAAGATGCAGGTGGTCCTGAACAAGACGAAGAGGCACGGCCTTTGATGGATGTCGAACATAGCCGGCAAGACGACGCCCCCCGGCTGAAACTGGTCGTCGTCATCGTCAACTACCGGACAGCCGATCTGACCATCGATTGCCTTGCCTCCTTGAGCGTTCCCGGCACGGTTCCGGATGGAACGCGGATCGTCGCCGTCGAGGGAGGGTCCGGCGACCGCTCCGCCGAACTGATTGCGGCCGCCATTGAGGAAAACGGCTGGACGAACGCCGTATGTCTCCCGCTCGAGACGAATGGCGGCTTTGCCTACGGCAACAACCGAGGCATCGAGTATGCCACGGCGAACTTCGGCCGGCCGGACTATGTCCTGCTCCTCAATCCCGATACCATCGCCCGCCCCGGCAGCATCACCCGTCTGGTGGAATTCATGGACGGCAAGCCGGATGCCGGCATTGCCGGCAGCCGTTTGGAACATCCGGACGGGCGCGGCCAGGCCTGCGCTTTCCGCTTTCCTTCGATTGTCAATGAGTTCGAGGGCGAGGCCAGGCTTGGCCCGCTCACCCGCCTGCTCGAGCGCTGGCGTATCGTCCCCGACATGCCGAAAGGGCCAAGCCGGATAGACTGGGTTTCAGGGGCCAGCCTGATGATCAGGACAGAGGTCCTCGACCAGGTCGGCGTGCTCGACGAGGGGTATTTCCTCTATTACGAGGAGGTCGACTTCTGTATCCGGGCAGCGCGCGCCGGATGGTCCTGCTGGCACGTGCCGGAAAGCCGCGTCATCCACCTTGTCGGCCAATCGACGGGCGTGACGCGACACATCAAGCCGTCCAGGCGGCCGACCTATTGGTTCGAGTCCCGGCGGCGCTACCATCTCAAGCATCACGGAGCCGTATTCTCGGTCCTTTCGGACCTTGCCTGGCTTTGCGGACACATCGCCTGGCGCATCCGCCTTCTCGCGGAAGGCAAGCCCTTGAGCGGTCCGCCGCATCTGCTGCAGGACTTCATTCGCCATTCAGGGCCATTTCGCAGGGTCTGACCGCCTTGGCAAAATACCGACCGGTCTAAACCGCCGGTCGGGCCATCAGTATTTCCAGCGCCGCCGCAGATCTGTTGATGTCATGCCGTTCGAGCGTCCGGCGCCGTCCCGCCTCGCCTTTATGAAACAACTCGACATCGCTTGCGAACAGCGCCTGCCGCATTGCGCCGGTCAGCGCCTCCAGATCACCGGCGGGAACGAGCCAGCCATTGTCCGGTTGAACGAGCTCGGGGATGCCTGCAATATAGGTCGAGATCACCGGACGCTTCAGGGCCATGCTCTCCATCAGCACAACGGGGAGGCCTTCCGCGAAACTTGGCAGGACCAGAGCCTTGGCCCGAAGGATTTCGCTGCGCACATCGTCCTGGGAGATCGTGCCGGTCAGCACGACCGTGTCGCCGAGGCCGAGCCGTTCGATTTCGTGTCCGATTTCAGCCCGCAGCGGCCCGTCACCGACAAGGACGAGCTGGAAGCGCATTCCCTCGGCCCGCAGGTTTGCCGCCGCCTGCAGCAGAAGGAGATGGCCTTTCTGTTCGGACAGCCGGGCGATGCAGACAAGACGTTGGCTGGTGCCATGCACGTCCACCTCGTCACTCAGATAGCGCTGGTCGATGCCGCAATGAACGACCTCGATCTTCCGCCAATCTGCAAGATCGGCCCAGCGCAATAACTGGCTGCGCCCATAGGAGCTGACAGCGACGACAAATGACGAAGCCCTGATCTTGTCCCCAAGCCCCAGCGTTTCGGGACGATCGAACTCCTCCGGCCCATGGACGGTGAAACTGAATTTGATGCCGCCGATCTGATGCGCCAGTGCCGCAACCGTCGCGGGGTTAGTGCCGAAATGCACATGCAGATGATCGATCTTGTCCCTGCGGCACCAATCGGCCAGGATCATCGCCTCAAGAAAATATACGAGGTGGTGCAGGTAACGTCCGCCGGACGTCCTCGCGAACCGGAACGCACCTCCCAATGCTTTCAACGAACTCCCGGGACGGGAAAGCAGCTGACGGGCGACGCTCGCCATGGCCCGTATCATCGGGGTGCGCAGGATGTGGCTCGTACGGCGAGCTTCTCCAATATCGTCGGAATCCTTCAGCGCGCCACGAAAGGGACGCACCGCATATCGTTCGACCCGATGCCCCCTCGCCTCCAGCGCCACGATTTCGCGCCGTATGAACGTGTGGCTCGGCGCCGGATACTGGTTGGTGAAATACGCAATCCGCATTCCACACACATCCCTTCATCTTTGCCGATCGCCGGCAATTCCCCTTGGAACCGGTATATCAAAAAGGGCTTCGGAGGCTCAGTGGGACAAAGAGCTTAGGGCCGCGGCATCGGCTTCCACCAAAGAGGTAAATTTACAGCCTCGATCCAAAATTCTACAAATAGAATAGAGGCTTACCAGATGGGCAGGCCGGGATCGAGACTGGCGCCGATCGCCAACCAACGGCCGGGAACAAGCACATGGACACAGATATCCTAATGCATCGCGGCTATAGCGGGATCGGGGCCGATGTCGGTATCGTGGTGATCGGACGCAACGAAGGGCAGCGTCTCATCGACTGCCTCAATTCACTCAAAAGCCATCGTGTTCGTACCGTCTATGTGGATTCGGCCTCGACCGACGGAAGCGCCGAGGCGGCGGCCGGCCTCTGCGCGGAGGTCGTACGGCTGGACATGACAATTCCCTTCACCGCGGCGCGCGCGCGCAATGCAGGTTTCGACGCCGTCATGCGGCGCTGGCCCGATACCATCTTCGTGCAGTTCCTGGACGGGGACTGCGAACTCGACACCGGATGGATAGCGACAGCCACGACCTTTCTGGTCATGCGCAAGGATGTCGCGCTTGTCTTCGGGCGACGGCGCGAACGGTATCCGGAACGCACCATCTTCAATGCCATGTGCGACCGCGAGTGGGACGGGGTGCCGGGCGAAGCTCAGGCATGCGGTGGCGATGTCCTCATCAGGGCCTCCGTCCTCAAGGATCTCGGAGGTTACTCCGGGGGGCTGATCGCAGGAGAAGAGCCGGAACTTTGCGTCCGCCTGCGCGAGAGCGGCTGGAAGATCTGGCGCCTCCCTTCCGAAATGACACGCCACGACGCGGATATAAGCCGCCTGAGCCAATGGTGGCGGAGAAGCGTGCGCTGCGGACATGCCTATGCCCAGGTGTCCCATCTCCATCGGACATCGCCATCCCGGATATGGACGAGAAATCTCCGGCGCGCAGTTTTCTGGGGCGGCTTGCTGCCGCTGGTCGCCATAGCCGGCGCGGTTATTCATCCCGCCGCCCTGGCGCTTTTGCTGCTCTATCCGCTTCAATTGCTGCGCCTGGCTCGGCGTGCGCGGCCGGCGCTCGGGAATACCCTGCTTTTCGCAAGTTTCGACGTACTGGGGAAATTCCCGGAAATGCAGGGCGTCGCGCAGTTCTACCTGAACCGGCTGATCAATCGCCGACAGCGGATCATCGAGTATAAATAGCTCAAATCGATATATGCCGAAGGTTCGCCGCTTGCGTTCACTCAGCGCATGCTCAGCACTCGCATCTTCTTTCTGCCATCGTCCTGAGAATCCCGGCGGGCCAGGCTGTGCAATCCAATGACCTTCAGACGCTTCGTGACCTGCAGTGGAAGACTTTCCCGGCTGCCGGCAAAGTTCGGAGCGAGAATTGCGGCGCCCATGGCGGAGAAAGTCCAATATATATAGGGTATAACGGACACGCTGCTGGTTGTAACAATCACCAGGAGCATCGCGACCAGGAGACCCAACACTGCTTTGTAGTTCAACGAACCCAGATCTTCTCCGAAGGACTTGATAGAAAGCTTTGCTGAAATCACGGAGAAATATAATACGAATATGAATAATCCGATCAATCCATAATATAGAGCGATCTGCAGATAAGTATTTACGATGTCGATAATGCCTTGCCCCTGTATCATGGTCTGCATCTCTGGTTCCTTCAAGAATGAATCCGAACCAAACAGCGGATAACGTTGAATGACCACGAGAGAGTTTTCGAAGAGGCTGGATCTGTAAGTTTCGCTGCTTTTGTCTGCCGATCCGACAAACGGAAGCAGGTTTATGAAACGGTCAAGAAATGGGGGATGCAGGAACAGCAGCGCAGCCACTCCGGGCAAACCTGCGAGAGCAAGCCTGAAAGACTTCTTCGGGCTGGTGATGGTCAAGAACAAGATACAGAATGCGAAACCCAGCCACGGGCCTCGTGACACGCTCGAAAGCAGCCCGAGCACCAGTATGCCGAGTGCCACATAACGCCAGTTGCCCAGCGAGACCGGGCTTCGGAGAGCCAGGAGGCAACCGGCGCCGGTCATGCAGGCGAAGCCGAATGCGATCGCTTCGATAGATGTGGTTGAAGCACGCAGGAGCCCGTCCCGAAAAAGATAGGCGGTTACTAGAAACACATCCCATTCCTGGACGACGACATAATAGACTCGCCAGCTTTTCGATATCTCCAGAACCCCGATGGCGCTCAGCGGCAGCACGCCGACGACGAAGGCGAGGAGCGCTTTGTTCATATCAAGACTGGTGCGTATCGCTCGGCTGAAGACGAAGTAAGGAAGGCAGATGTCGAGAAAATTGACGGCAAGGACTCGAAGAATGGCGTTGAAATCTCCCAACCTTACAGAGAGCAGTGAGGTATACGCCAGGAAGGCGATCACAATAACATCCAAGCCCCGCAGTTCCCGAGTGCCTTGGTCCCTCCACAACCTGAGCGCAACCGGAAGCAGAATTGTCACCGCAAGCCAACGAGGTGGGTCGAGATCAAGGATCTTGTTGAAGATGCCGGGTATGCCGCTGGGGATGGGCACGCAGGGTGCAACAAACATCAGGACTATATAAAAAAAAGCCGGCTGCTTGGAGTATCGGTGAACATAAAAGCTCACGAAAGCCATCGCGACAGCAAAGTCAAAAAAACCTCTGGATAGAAAGGTGACGACTGTCGCCAACAGCCAGCAATTTCGCCACAGGCGGAACTCGGCCAAGCCGATGATCGGCACCGCTATCTTCCCGCCGACATAAAGGACAGGGACCGTGACTATCAATACATAGGCAAGAGAACGCAGGAACTCTGGCATCTAACGTCTCTTGCCTCGCCGCAATGATCTGAGGAACGCCTGCATATCGTCTACTTTCCCCGCCACCCGCCTCTATTGAGCAGGTATCCCGCCATGCGAAATGCTACCCATTCGCTTGCAGGTCGCCACACGGTAAAAGGGATTTCCCTCTACTAACTTTGGAGGCGGCATACGACTAATGCGCACCTTGCTTGCGGGCGCCTTGTATTATCTCGTCATCGGTAGTGGACGCCTAAGTTCCGCGACAAGCACTGCACCAGATATCCGAGCAAAATACGGAGAACATCTGCCGTGAACCGCCGAACGCTCCTTCAAATGCTGGCAGGTCTTGCAGCCAGCGAACCTTTCAACGGTTTTTCGTTTGGGCAGGCCTTAGCCCAAGAGGATTATCCGAGCCGTTTGGGCGTCAACCTGAGCGCAATGCCTTATTGGGCGACCGAGCAGGTTTTCTCCGACCTTGGCTATAATGCTTCGCGCTGGCGCGTGCAGATCAAAGGCGCGCACTTCACATGGGACACGCCGTTACCGCCGATGACACCGGACGGTTACCCGTTGAACGTCCCCGAGAACTCTACGATCGAGAGTTTCCTGATTTTCTCTCCCGAACGGAGAAATCTCCCCGTGAATCTCTCGGTTTATTATGATGGCAAGGGTAAACTCGGATATCGCGACGGCGCCGAACTGGAAGTGCGTTTGCCCGGACGCGACGATGTGCGTAATCTTCGCAAGAACGCGGCTTTCACGACAATCCTGATGGAAACCGATCCCTCCGATCCGATCCGCAACATCCGTGTCTACGAACGCGGCAAAAGACCGACACAGCGATTTCGCGAGCCCTTCCTCAAGCGGTTGAAGCGCATGTCTACGCTACGCTTCATGGACTGGATGGCGACCAACAACTCAAACGTCCGCAGCTGGGATGATCGGCCGCGCGTGGGCTACTTCGGTAAATCCGATGCCGGAACGCCGCTTGAGTACATGATCGAACTGAGTAACGAGCTGCGTATCGACCCTTGGTTCAATATGCCTCACCAAGCCGATGACGATTACATCCGCCGGTTCGCACTGCAGGTGAAAGACCGCTTGGACGGAAACCTGAGGGTGAATGTGGAGTACTCCAACGAAGTATGGAATTCCAGCTTCGACCAGGCGGAGTATGCGAAGAAAAAGGGGCTTGCGCTGCGGCTTTCGAGCAACGAGTTCGAAGCCCAACTTCGCTATTACGCCCAGCGGACAACTGAAATTCTTGCCATCTGGGAAGACGTATTTGGTGAACAGGCGCAAAGGGTCGTCGGGATTTACGCTGCTCAGTCCGCAAATGATTGGACCAGTGAAACGATACTATCGTGGAAGGGCGTGCGGGCGCATGCGGACGTACTTGCCATCGCCCCCTATTTCGGCGGCGGCCTCGGTTCACCTGAGCGAGCCGAAGAGGTCTCCAGGTGGCCTCTAACCCAGTTGTTCGCCGAACTTGAACGCGAGGTATTGAACGACAATCGGAAAGCCATCGAGGCTCAGGCTTCCGTTGCCAGGAAATATGGCGTCAAGCTTTACGCCTATGAAGGCGGACAACATCTTGTCGGACATACCGGTGCAGAAAACAACGAGAGGATGACGAACCTCTTCATCGCGGCAAATCGCGATAGACGGATGGGGGATCTCTATCTCCTCCACCTGAATATCTGGCAGCGATCCGGTGGAGATGCTTATGCCCTCTATTCTTCAATGACGGAACCGAGCAAATGGGGCAGCTGGGGGCTGTTGGAAAATGAGAGCGACAGCAACCCCAAGTGGCTGGCAGTAGAGAAAATCCTCATGCGGAGGGAGCTCCACTCGGAATCCGGGTCCGTGAGCATTCAGAGATAGCAATCTCCTGCCGACAGTCTCGTGGATGGCGTATATGAGCGATCGCGCCTCGGCTTTATCGACGTCTCTCGCCAATCTTCGGCATCCGCCCAGCAACGCGGATTTGCCTGAACTGATCCCTGATTGAGAACCTGTTCATTCATCGCGGAGCCTTACGGCAACCTCCTGGGCTGGTAGAAAGGCTAAAGCGTGTCGCGCCTAACCAGATTCAGGATTCCCGATCTGGTTGAATTGTGATTGACTATGCTGATGAGAGGAGAAACCTCATGGGCAAGCCGCATCCGATTGAGCTGTGCTAGCGAGCCGGGAGCGGGAATGCCATCCCTGGGCTAGAGGGGTTGTCCTCCCACCCTGTCAGCTTCTCGATAGATTCCGGAAACTTGTAGTAAACACAATCGTTTAGCGAGTAGAAACTCAAATCATCAGCGAATTCTTGAGGCGAAAGTTCCCATTCAAAGGTATCAAGCCCATCGCCAGCGCCGTATAGCATCGCCATCAAGGACAGCTCTCGAAAAGGCCCCGGAGCGTATATGAAGCCGATGGCAACTACTTCCTTTTTAGAAAACTTGCCCTTGATCACGCGTTCGATTTCGAATTCGGCTCGCACCACCCTCGGCGCGAACTCGATGCTCGTAAGTAAGCCAGACTCGCCTATGAACAACGACTTCAACCGGGCTTCGACAACTATCTGCGCCTTCTCGCGCGTTTCAGCTCGCGGCGGACAGGGCTGCATAGCGTAGGATGGGATGATACCGCCCAAAAACACCACAAAACATGTGGCTAGCCAAAGGTTTGTCTGAACATTGCTCTTCATGGTATCGGCCTATTTACCTCTGAGAGCGGGTATCTAAAATGCCGATGTTGCTCGGCACTGATCAAAAATCAGCTCACCTCTCTCCGCTTCTGGTGCACTCTTACCACGTCCATCACAGTGGTAGCACTCGAAACCGCACGCACGACGTCAATGTGGTAGCAGAGCTTCGCTTGCCTTACGGCAACCTCCGGGGCTGGTAGAAAGACCAGGGCATCTGTCCGGCTGAGGATGGTGTGGCTCACAACGCCGGAGGATTTTCCGCCCTATTGGGAGGCCGGCGAGATGGAGAGCGAAGAAACCAGCCCGAAGGCAGATGTCATCTTCGGAAGATCGCGCTTTCATGGAAAGAAGGCATCGCGACGAAAGTATTGATCAAACAACTGGCCGGTCGCCAAGGGGGCAACCGGCCAGTCTACTACGCCGAAACCCGAGGCGTTCCTGCTCAAGTCCGCACTATAAAATAGCACAATCATAGATCGGCGATATTGCAATCTGGCCACACCTCAAGTGTAATTTTCAGAGATCTAATTTAGCCAACCGGGGACCGGAGGAATTGCCGTCCAGTTTTTAGTACTTCTCCCGAAGTCGGTCGGGTAAAACCAGAAATCAACCTGTGATTATTAAATCTTATCCTATCCACAACGAATGAGAGAACCTAATCCTTTTGATTGAGTTGATGTCTCTTGCAGATAAAGGAATAATACTTTTGCCAAACAGACTGCTGAAGGCTCGAACGGGAAAAACGGTCGAGCCTTCTCCTTTTGGCGAACCTGACATTTCCCAACGCTCATGGTGTTATGTGCCCGAGGCGTCCTGTCAGCCTCGAGTATTTCCCGTATTGAGGACGCCCTCGCTGTTTCATCGGCGAGGGTTTCTTTTGGGAAACCGGCGAGGAAAGTCCGCCTGCCGACCATGTCCGGCGCGCCGCTGGAAGCCTTGTAAAGGCGAATGGCTTCACCGGACGCGCTGCAAATGGCAGCGAGCCTACGCCTTAAGAGGTAGCCCCCTGGCATATGATCGAGCAGGCGAGGCTTATCAGCGCTCGGTGAACGCCCTCGACATGCTGTCCACAATCGGCTTGACCAGATAGCTGAAGAACGTTCTGACCGCAGTCTGGATCATGATTTCAGCCGGCATGCCGGGTTGCGGAGTAAACCCCTTGATCCGGGCGATCTCGTCGGACGAAATGTTGATGCGCGCGACATAGACGTCGTGGTTTGAAAGCCCCGCCCTGCTATCCTCCATTGCGTCCGCTGAGACATAGAACACCTCGCCCTGCAGGACCGGGGTCGTGCGCTGGTTCAATGCGATGAGGCGGACCGTTGCTTTCTGGCCGACCTTGACGCTGTCGATCTCGTTGCGAGGCACCTTTGCCTCGATGATCAACGGCACGCCGGCAGGCAGGATCTCCATGATGCCCTTGCCGCTTTCGATGACGCCCCCCGTCGTATGGTAATATGTCCGCACGACAGTACCCGACACAGGAGCAAGGATCGTCGCGCGGCGCAGAACGTCGTCGGCTTCGCGTGATTGTTCGCGCGCCGCGTCACGCTCGCCCTGGATCGATTGCAGGCGATCGAGCGCTTCCTCCCGATATGTCTCCTCGGCGCGCATGATCTCCTGCTGTCCCTTCAGGAGCTGGGCTCCGGTTTCCGATATCTCCGCCTCCAGCCGGCCGATCTGCCCTTCGGCATCGGCGATCGCCCGCTGAAGCGCTCTGACCTCGGTCGCTCGCAGTAATCCCTTGGTCAACAGAACCCGCTTGATGTCGTACTCGTCCCTGAGCAGAGCGAGCTGCCGCGACATGGCCTCGCGGTGTCGGGTGTAACCTTCGCTCCGGAACTCCAGTGCTTTCATGTTCTGCTTCAGCAGGGAGAGCTCGGTCGCCAGCTTCATGCGCTGGGCCTTGAAGTTGAGCTGTTGGGTGAGGATGATCGCGGAAACATCCGGGTCATCCCTGAAATCGTTCAGGTATGACGAAATCACCATCGAGTCGGCGCCCTCGGATTGAGCGGTAAGCCGGGCGGCCGTCGCGTCCAGCCTGACGCGTCTGAGGAAAAATTCCCGTTTCTTGGCTTGCGATGCGGTCTCATCAAGCCTGACTACCGGCTGGTTCTCGACAACCTGGTCGCCCTCGCTGACCAGCAGCTCCCTGATGATGCCGCCTTCGAAATGCTGCACGATCTTGTTGCGGCCGGTTGCGACGAAACTGCCCTGCGCAATGACCGCCGCCGCAAGCGGGGCCGTCGCAGCCCAGGTGCCGAAACCGCCGAAGGCTATGGCCGTCAGCGCCAGGCCGGTCACCGTCTGCTTCCAGACCGACCGGGGAACTTCCGAGTACCATTCGAGATCGTGTACCTTGGCAACAGCAGACATGCCCAACCCCTATTGCAACAGATGGCCGAATGAACCGGTATTGATATCGATGCCGCGGGCTTCGATGGCCTTCAGCACATCCGCCCGCATGCCGAACAGCGCAACGGTGCCGTTGACCAGCAGAAGAACCTTGTCGACGTTGCTGAGGAGGGCCGGGCGTTGCGTGATCGTCGCGACGGTTATCTTGTGTTCCTTGGCATGCTGAAGTGCATGGAGCAGTGCCGCATCACCCGCATTGTCGAGGTTGGAATTCGGCTCGTCCAACACCACCATCCTCGGATCGCCGAAGAATGCCCGGGCCAGCGCGATGCGCTGCTTCTGGCCGCCCGAAAGGGGAGAGCCATCCGCCGCTACAACGGTTTCGTATCCGTGAGGCAGGCTGGCGATCATCTCATGAACATCGGCCAGCATCGCGGCGCGGTAAATCTGCTCGTCGTCGGCATCCTGCCGCATGCGGGCGATATTGGCCTTGATCGTGCCGGGGAAGAGCTGCACGTCCTGCGGCAGGTAGCCTATGTTTTCGCCGAACTGTCGCTGGTCCCAGTTTCTCAGGTCCATCAGATCCAGGCGGACACTGCCCGATGTCGGCAGGATCGATCCGACGAGCATTTTTCCAAGAGTGGTCTTGCCGGCACCGGAATTGCCGATGATCGCCAGGGAATCTCCGGGCTGCAGGGCAAACGAGACCCCGTTGAGCACGACGCGCTTTGTTCCCTGCGGCACATAGAGGAGGCGTTCGACATCCAGGCGCCCCTCCGGCTTCGGCAGGTTCAGACGGTCGAAATTCAAGGGCGAGGATTTCAGCAGCGCCGTTATCCGGGCGTAGGCCGCGCGGGATTGGCTGTACTGGCTCCATCCCTCGATGGCCCCTTCGATCGGCGCCAGCGCGCGACCCGCAATGATGGACGCCGCAATCACCATGCCTCCGGTGATCTGCCCCTCGATCGACAGATAGGCGCCCCAGCCGAGCATCGCGATCTGCGTCAGAAGACGGCAGGCCTTCGATATGGCCGCAATGGTGATATTCCGGTCCTGGGCAATGACCTGCGACTTCAGCGAGGAGGCGGTATCCTTGCCCCACATCTGTACCGTCTCGGGGATCATGGCGAGCGCATTGATGATCTGCGAATTGCGCGACATCGATTCCAGATGAAGATTGGCCTTTATCTGCGCCGTATTGGCTTCGGCAAACGGCTCGGCCGTCAAGCGCTGGTTGATCTGGGTGAAGACAAGCAGCAGGACGGCCGTCAGGACGACGATCAGGCCGAGATGCGGATGGATAAGGAAGACCGCCACCACGAAGAGAGGGGCGATCGGCGCATCGAGGAACGAGAGCAAGGTCCTGGAGACGAGGAACGAACGAACCTGCTGAAGATCGCCGAGCACCTGGTATTCCCGGCCATTGCTTTGAAGCGAGGCGCGGGCGGCCGCGCTCAGGATCGGGGCCCCGAGCTGGGCTGCGACTTCCACCGCGGTCCGCATCAGGATGAACCGCCGAAGCGCGTCGAAGGCAGCCTGCAGGATGACGGCGCCGACGATCACGATCGTCAACATCATCAGAGTGTCAAGAGAGCGGCTGGTCAGCACCCGGTCCGATATCTGGAAAAGGTAGATCGGGATCGCAAGCACCAGGATATTGCTGGCGACGGTGAACAGCATGACGACCGCCAGATTCCGCCGCACGGCGTTGACGCCCGCGCGCAGGCTGGCCGAGAAATCGACGGGGGCGAGACGCTTGTGAAACGTCCCGTCGCCGCCGCGGCCGCCGCCGGTCGACGGCGATTTTCCGAAGGTCTTTGTTTCGGTCCGCAGGGGTCCGGTGTCGGCATCGATCGTGATCATGCCTTCCGGCGCCTTTGCCTCAGTCGCTTCGCGCACCGTGGGCTTCGGCTCGATCTCCGGTTCAATGATCCGGTCATTGGCAGGCATGGGCAGAATATCGGCTCCGGCGGAGTTTTCATTCGGCCGGATTGGGTTCTGCGATGCGTTTCTGGGTTCCAGTCTGGATATCTTTGCTGAGGGGGCTGCGCCACCGGATGACAGTTTCAGGCATTCGTCCACAGCGCGCTCCAATTTTCCATAGATGTCCTCACCGGCAAGTTGCTGACCTTCATCGTGATCTTGGGCCTGTTCCAGATCGGCCCTTTTTTGGACATCCGACATGTTTCCCCCCATTATCCGAGCACATGCTGTAGTCCGTCGTTCTGATACTGGCCGTCGGGATCTACAGGCACGCCGAAGCCGAGCTCGGTGGGATCGGCTTCCAGCATGGAATCGTCGAGAAAAGCCACCGCTTCGTTGACCAGCGCGTCGGGATCATGCGCGGCCCATTCCGGGCTGCTCGAGATCAAACCCGATTGAAAAAGCGTTTCCTGGGAGTATTGCTCGCCGCCCACATAGGTAACGCCGAGAGAATCCAGGTCGGCGATCGCCGCATTGTTGATGAGCGCATTTCCCCCGGTCGAGATCGACCATGTCGCATCAGCGTGGGGATTGAGGGTATTCAGCGCCAAGGCGATCTGGTCGCTGTCGCCGACGATGTTGGTCTGGCTGATATACTGAATGTTCAGCAGGTCACCGCTGATATAAAGAACGCGCAGTCCCGCCGTTCCCGCAAACGCCGGGTCGGTCAGAATGCCTTGGGAAATATCTCTTCCGCCGGCGGCAAAATCGTTGGCCGCATCCAGATAGGCCGAAGGCAGCGAGCTGAAGCGGTCGGCGCCGCCGATATTATAGATATGAGCCTGGTTCCAGAGCAGATTTCCGCCACTGGAGATCGTACCCTCGCCGGTCGTTCCGAAACCCGTAACCGCACCGACGACGTCGTTGTCGAACAATATGTTGGTCTGATGGATGATATTGGCATCGTACAGATTGCCGCCAATCAGGATCAGATCATAGGCCTGGCTGAGCTCGTAGATCGAGACCTGGTTGACGCTGGTATTGTCGCCAGCGATGACCCGGGTCGTGGCGCCGGATGACGACAGGATGCCGATGTCATTGTCGGACATGAAAATGTACTGTTCCAGCCAGTTGGCGATCAGCAGATCGCCATGGATCTCCGTGACCGCCCAGCTTGCGGGATAGCCACCGCCGGCGTTTGCCGGAGCATCGGCGTCCTGCAGCGGATCGACCCTCTGGAATGTCGCGATATTGAATATTTCGTCCGGGACGCCGTCGTTCGTCCAGCCGTTGATGGCCGAGGTGATCGCGTCAGTATTCTGGATGACGTTCACCTGGATGACTGCGTTGATCTCGAAGTGATTGCCAACGACCGCGGTTACCGTCGCGCCGGTCCAGATATTCTTGAGAACAGCATCATTGACGACGGTATTGTTTCCGCCGACCAACTCGACCGAGGCTTCCACCTCGACCGAGCCATCCGCATAGACGTGGACGTTGGATGGCGGAGCATCGTCCTGCGCTTCGTCTTCATCCCCTGCGTCGGCGGCATCGTCTGCTTCGTCTTCGTCTTCACCGAAGGAATGATGATCCTCCAGCTTCGGTGCCTCATCGACGAGCACGCCGTTGACGTAAATGCCTTCGATCGTGGTGGATTGATGGAAGAAAGCCTCCATCGGCCCGTCGGAATCAGCCGAAAGGGCCTCCAACTGGGCGGCGACGGTCTTGATAATCTCTATAAGGTCCGCCGAGGACTTGGGCATTTCGAGATCGCCGATGGGTGCGTCCGCAAGGACATCCCTGGCCGTCTGCAGCAGCTCGCCGTTGTCAACCGGCGTGGGGTTGAACGTCAGGCCGTGTCCTCCGACGCCGAAGCTGTCGTTGTCGGAAAGCGAGGCGGCCTGAACGATGAAGTTCGCAACCGAGCCGGGAGGCGTTATCTCCCATGTGAAGGACTTCCCGCTTGCGTAGAAAGGGTACTCGTACTTCGGCATCTCATGCTGGCCGTAGTGAGTCTTGATTTCTACCATGGGAATCGGCGGATGATCGTATCGGCCCACGAAGTGGGGATGCCAGATGGGGGTGAAACTGGCAGGCGCCTTGTAGATCACACCCGGATCGAACCCAAGCAGGTCGTAAGGCGCCTCGAAATTTGAGTGGATCACCGCTGATGTCGGGATGAATTGTTCGGGTGTGTAGAGCGAGAAGTCCTGGTAACTATCCCGCAGGCGCGCATCCTCGACGTTCGTGTGGAAGAGGCCGATGAAATGAGCGATTTCCTCGGTGATTGTGTCCATCGTCGTCATGACCGCTGCCTTTGCATTGGCATGCCTGCATCACAGGTCGTTCGGAATGAGGGACTGCGCAGGAGGTCTGCGCAGCCCACGATGTGACGTCTCTGCCTAAAGCAGGGGACTATGTGGCTCAGGCGCCATCTTCGGTGTCGTCGCCAGCCACCGTGCTGGAGAGGTTCCCGCCAACGATCGTCATATCGATCGCGTTCTGCTGCAGGTTCGCACCCATCACGATTTCCTGGTTGAAGGCGTGAGTTTCGATGATGGCGTCGGACGATGCTGAACTCGTCCCGGTCACGAAACCATCGTCACCGTTGCTCGAGCCCCAGGTACCGCCATCGCCGCCGGCTGCGCCAGAACCGGTGGAGGCCCAGCCACCCGCGCCGCCGGCTGCGCCAGCTCCGCCGAATGCCCATCCGCCGACGGCTCCGCCGCCGGTACCATCGGCCCATGCGCCACTGAGTGCCCCGCCGCCTTCGCCAGCCCCGGATGTCGCGTCACCACCGGTAGCATCACCGCTGGTTGCCGCACCGGTTGCCGCTGCGCCACCGGTACCGCCACCGCCTGCTGCGCCGTCACCGCCCAAACCGGCACCAAGACCGGCGCCGAAGCCGGCACCGAGACCGGCACCAAGGGCACCGCCGCCATCGCCGCCATTACCGGCATCCGAGGCTTCGCCGCCGTTACCACCTTCGGAGTCGCCGGCGTCGCCGCCTTCGCTATCCCCGCCGTTACCGGCGTCTTCGCCGTCGCCGCCGTCGTTTTCAACGAAGATCGGGTTGATGAAGCCGAGGCTTCCGCCGACGAGAGCTCCGGCATCGCCGCCTTCGGAATCGCCGCCGTCACCGCCTTCGTCGGCGTCGCCGCCGTCGGAGTCGCCGGCGTCGCCACCGTCGCCGGCGGTGTTGTCGCCGCCGCTATCGCCGTCACCGGCAAATGCAAGCCCTGCGCCAAGACCGAGACCCAGGCCAAGACCCAGACCGAGGCCGTCGCCGCCACGCCCGCCATCGCCGCCAGTGCCGTTGCCGCCGTCGGCATCGCCGCTGTCGGCGTCGCTGTCGCCGTCGCCGCCGTCGGCATCGCCGCCGTCGCCTTCACCGCCAATTGCAGCGCTTGCGGCAAGGCCACCGAGGCCGTCGCCGCCAAGTGCGAACCCGCCGAGCGCCGTACCGCCGTTACCGCCGTCACCGCCGTCGGCATCCGCATTGCTTCCGCCGTCACCGCCGCCACCGCCGGTATTGATCCCTTCCGAGGCGATCGCAAAACCACCTTCGGCGGTAGGATTCATCTCGAACGAGCCGTCATTGCTGACGCTGGCGCTTTCGAGCTTATCGTTGTCCTGCAGGTTGGCGACCTGGCTGATGACATTACCGACATCGTTGCCTTCGCCGGTAAGCGCTTTATTGAGCACATCGTCGATGCGGATGTTGAACATCCCGTCGATGGAACTGTCCGCCATATCGATATCGGCAAAATCGTCGTCCGACGGCAGGTACTCGTCAAGATTGACACCGACATCGACGGTGACAGTTGTCTCGTTGAGGTTTGCATTGAAATTGCCGTTGCCATTGAGGTTCAGGCTGCCGTTACCGTTCAGGTTCAGGTTGCCGTTGCCGTTGCCATTCCCGTTTCCGTTGAGGTTCGTCGAGTCGCTCGACTGGCTCTGGGTTTGGTCGCTGGCCTGCTGTTGCTGCTGTTGTTCCTGCTGCTGTTGCTGCTGTTGCTGCTCCTGGCTATCAGGATCGTCGACCAAGGTGTCGAACACGCTGCGTTTATCTACCATCACACAGTCCTCTTACTGACTGCGACAGCGTGACCGCCATTCATCTTTTTGGGGGTCTTTGCTCGTCGCGGTTGAAATGAGTCATTTACCTCTGGCGAGAAGGCGCGCGTCAACGCGACCGTTCGCCGGTCTTTCTCTCGTGATGTCTGATTTTTTTCCTCTCCCTACGTTTCCCGAGAGACTTGGAATGAGCGGCGCGTGGTTCGCATACTCACTACATTTTGCACCGACGAGCATTCTTCAGCGCTCGTTCTTCCAGTGCTTCGGGATGGGAGCACTCTGTCCCTAATGAGCAGAAGAAATAAGGTGATATTTCGATCTAGCGCAACCTGATGAATACTACGTGAGCATAGTTAGATGGGCTATATGATCTAACCAAGAAGACGTATACCAAATCTGGGCGAAACTACCCTTATGTATGCAGCAACGCATTCACAACGGGAGGAAGTGCGGCATGATCATGGTACGTTCTCCTGAAAACGACCTTGAAGGCCTCATTCTGTGGCCGATTCGATCTATTCCATAAATCCTTCGGTCTATTCCCACCATTCGGCTCTTGGTTTACCGTTCCCTAATAAGATCTTCGGAGCAGCACTTTGCGTGTACTTTCGATCAACGACGGGAGGGGGATATTTCCATGCAAATTCCGCATGGTCTTTCGCAACATGTCGGCTTGGATTTGGCAACAAACGCCTTGAAGAGAATGAATGCGATCCGAACACTCCTCTTCATCTGCTCACCTGGGACAATATCCACCGCAATGACGGCGGCTATCGAAAGTGAGTTTCCCTGGCTCAGCGTCAAGACGGTCCCCGACCTGAAACTGGCCTCGGTGGAATTCGACAATCCGGTCCAGCTCGTGCTGGCGGACGTCCGCCTTGCCTCTGCTCTCGCCGAGTACTGGCCGGAGCTCGCCAGGCATCATCCTGCTGCGACCCTGGCGCTGATGGGTACCGACGATGGCGAGATAGCCTCCGATCATCGAATGGCGAAAGAGCTTGAAATCGTCCAGGGTATCCTGCCGTTCAACGTCAATCTCGACGTCTTCCTGTCAGGCCTGCGGATCATATTGAAGGGTGGTACATATTTCCCTTCTACAGGTTACCGGGCCCCGAGAAGCGCCCCTCTCGAAGGGGAAGAGCCGGCGGATATCAAGCCGGCCTTCTATCAAGCCGGCAAACCGGCGATCGAAAAGCTGACAAAACGTGAGAACGAAATTCTTGTCAGGATGGCCATGGGCAACCAGAACAAGATCATTGCGGCAGCGCTGGGCCTATCCGAACATACCGTGAAGATTCATATCCACAACATTATTACCAAACTCGGCGTGCATAACAGGACGGAAGTCGTGGCTCTCTATTTCGAATATAGACGCAAGGATACGACCGGCAATGCAGGCGACACGAACCGCGGTCAGGACGACCGCTCCCTCTCAGGCGACAAGTACTAGGCTCCAGGACATCCTGCTTCTGATCGGGCAGCTCAACTATACCTGGACCAATACGGAAAGCCTGCTGATCCACATGATCGCAGGCCTTGCCCAGGTGGACAAGGAAACGGCGATCGTTATCTTCCTGACCTTGAATACGACCCGCGCTCGGGTCGATCTCGTGGAACGGTTGACCAAGATGCGCAAGACAGCGCCGGTCTGCCGCAAGGAAATCCTGGAGGCCACTCGTCGTCTTTCTGACGAAGCGAAGCTTCGCAACAAATACAACCACTGCATTTATTCATTTGATCCCGACAGCGGCCGCAACGTCACGCAGTCGATGCGGATCTTCGAAAGCAGGGACGAGATCAAATACGGAAAGATCGAGGAGCTCGATGCGCGCGAGATCGGCCGGATCCGCGAAAGCATCAATTCGCTCGTCGCGATCAACAGGATGTTCTGGGACATTACCGAACGTTACGGCTTCCCCACCTGAACCTCAGCAAGGCCTTACCCGAGGCCCGACACCGCCATGCCGGGCAGGAAGCCGTTGAGCGCATCGGCCAGCGTGACGATCGATATGAGATGGCCGGAATCGTCGGTGATGGAAATCGCCCGCAAAGCCAGGGCTTCACCTTGCTGAATATGCTCGACGACGATGTCTCTCATTCCGGATATGACTTCGGCCGTGGCTCTCTCGATATCGAGGAAGTCGAGGCCTTCGGTATCGGGAATAAAACCGTCTTTCAGATCGACATTCAGGAAATATCTCACCATGGAACCCAACCTCCCGGGGATAGCGTGGCGGCCACTTGAAATGCGAAATCCAACCCGCGGCAGAAGTGGCGGTGACAATCTGAACGTCTACTCCCACATCTCCCGATCTGCGCTTAGGCTCAATCAGAACATGAGTAGATATATAAATTACTCATGGTCCCGGTCAATCCGGAATTGGCGGCTTACCATAGAAATAGGGCTTTAAATCTTCGCACTTCACCGGCTCTGCGGATGACCCTTAGGCTCGATCGCATGCCTCTCCGCCAGCCAGCGCCTTGCCGCATGCATATTGATACTCGCCCAATCACGGTTCAGCTCTGAAATGAACAAGCTGTCATTCTGGATGATAGCTTCCTGAAGATATTGCTGCAATTCTGAAGCATCTCCGTCGAATTCCACTAACCATGCGCTTCCCGATAACTTGCAGGTTACAAGCGGCTGAATCCTTTTGCGCGCCCGATTGTATGATTCAACCTTCTCGAATTCCAATATAACTAGAAACACTGCCATGCATCGCACCTCCAGGCCGGAGGAAACAAATATCGGCGGGCAAAGTTCCATTGAGTTGATTCAGGAGGATCTTTGGCAAGGCCGCAGGCTTTATAACGGAAACCCCACCTTGATGTGTGGCTTTGCGCTACATCGGATCGCTCTGCGAAACCTTGAAGGTGATCTCGATGCCGGGCAGCTTCGGCAAGACCCGCACCACTTCCGGATATTTGTCCAGGTCGTGCAACGCGAGACAGCGGGGACATGGCATCTCAACGGCGCCGCAGCCGCAGCATCGGGTACCGGTATACGGTTTGGCGGGATGAGCTTCGCAAACCCAGCCCGTGTCCTTGCAGTCTCCGCACCTGAACATGAGCGAAATCCTCTCTGATCCGCAGGCTCGGAGGATAACACGCGCGTGAGTCGCGGGCAGTTGCGCCAAATGAGCTATATCCATAGGCCTATCGGCTTAGTGGCTGATGGAAGATATGGGCCGCTTTCAGGCGGAACGGCGCTCCATCGAGATTCATGGCGCTCGGTGGCGGCCATTACCGTGAGCGGCCCTGCCGTGATGACGCTGTGCGACCAGCTCGCTCAAAATATCATCCAGTTGATCACGATCCAGATCCACGGCATAACCGACCCGAACAGCCGGGACGTTTAAGATGGATGAAAAGTTCGACATCGGTGCACGCCTCAACGCCATGCGTGCGGCCGCCGGCCTTTCGCAGCGCCAGCTCGCCGAAAGGGCCGGCGTGCCGCATGCGCAGATATCGAATGTAGAAACCAACAAGGTCAGCCCGTCCGTTTCGACGCTCCGCAAGATCCTGAACGGTCTCGGCGTCGGGATGGGCGATTTCTTCGAGCCGGAACGCAGCCCGCCGAAAGGCCCGTTCTTCTCGGAAAACGAACTCGTCGACCTGACTTCGAAGGTTGCCGCATCGCCGATTGCAGGTGGTGACGGCACACTGATCTTCCGCCAGATCGGCGATGCGCGGGCGCATAACCTGCAGATCCTCCACGAGATCTACGGGCCCCATGCGGATACGGGGGAGACCCTGTTGCAGCACGCGTCCTCGGAGGGCGGCTATGTGGTCGAGGGCGAGCTGGAAGTGACGGTCGGCGGCGACGTCCGCGTCCTCAAGGCCGGCGAGGCTTACCTCTTCGACAGCCGCACGCCTCACCGATTCCGCAACCTCTCGGACCGGCAGACGATCGTCATCTCGGCATGCTCGCCGCCCTATCTCTGATTTTTCAAATCTCTCTTGCTCAAAATAATGAGCAAGACTATAGCTGAGTCATCGACCTCAGGGGATATCGTCATGACCATTTCAGCAGATCTGCAGTCCCGCCAGAAAGCCGCCGTCGCGGGCGGTGTCGGAACCCGAGGCATCTTTGCCGAAAAGGCCTTGAATGCGCAGCTCTGGGACGTCGATGGCAAGCGCTTCATCGATTTCGCCGCCGGCATCGCGGTCAACAATACCGGCCATCGGCATCCGTCCGTCATGCGCCGCCGTCGCCGAACAGGCCGAGCACTTCACCCACACCTGCTTCCATGTCGCGCCCTACGAAGGTTACGTCAGGCTCGCCGAGCGGCTGAACGCGATGGCGCCGACCGGAGCCGAAAACCGCACCATGCTGGTAACGACCGGCGCCGAGGCGGTCGAGAACGCGGTGAAGATCGCTCGCGCCCATACCGGCCGCGCCGGCGTCATCGCCTTTTCAGGCGCCTTCCACGGCCGTACCATGCTGGGCATGGCCCTGACCGGCAAGGTCATGCCCTACAAGAAGAATTTCGGTCCCTTCCCCGCCGACATCTATCATGCGCCCTTCCCCAACCCCTATCTCGGTTTCTCGATCGAGGAAGCGATTGCCGGCCTCGATCGGCTCTTTGCAGCCGACGTCGATCCGGAACGGATCGCGGCCTTCATCGTCGAACCGGTCCAGGGCGAAGGCGGCTTCAACGTCGCACCGAAGGAATTCCTCGTCCACCTTCGCGAAGTCGCCGACAAATACGGCATCGTGCTGATCGCCGACGAAATCCAGGCGGGCATGGCGCGCACCGGCAGGATGTTCGGTTTCGAGCATGCCGGCGTGAAGCCGGATATGATCACCATGGCAAAGGGCCTTGCCGGCGGCTTCCCGCTTTCGGCCGTCACCGGCAGGGCCGAGATCATGAATGCAGCCCATCCGGGTGGGCTGGGCGGCACCTATGCCGGCAATCCGCTGAGCGTCGCTGCCGCCAATGCCGTGCTCGACGTCATCGAAGATGAGAAGTTGTGCGAACGCGCCGCCGAAGTCGGCCGCCGGATCACCGAGCGGCTGACGGCAATCGCCTCCCGCCAGGGCATGGAGCATATCGGTGACGTGCGCGGCCTCGGCGCCATGGTCGCGTTCGAACTGGTCGAGGATCGCCAGTCGAAGACAGCATCGCCTGCCCTTACCAACCGCATCGTCGCAGAAGCGGAAGCCCGCGGCCTCATCCTCCTGTCTTGCGGGACACGCCTCAATGTGATCCGTTTGCTGCCGCCGCTCACCATCGAGTGGGACGTTCTGGAGGAAGGGCTCGCCATTCTCGAAGCGTCGATCGAAGCAGCGTTCTCCGACGCAACCGCTTCGGTAGCCGCTTGAGCCTTCGTCGCCGCTGACCGCGGGATCGATCCGGCCCGCGGTTTCTCTTGGTCGCGGTAGCCCTTGGGCATGCTGCAAAGATAAGGAAAAGCGCATGAACGGCGCCGATATGCTGTGTGACGTCCTTCTGGTGAACGGTGTCGATGTCTGCTTTGCCAATCCCGGAACGTCGGAAATGCATTTCGTCGCAGCGCTCGACCGCAAGCCGGCCATGCGCTGCGTGCTCGGTCTGTCGGAAGGCGTCGTCACGGGTGCTGCCGATGGTTATGCCCGCATGGCGGACAAGCCGGCCGCCACCCTACTTCACCTCGGCCCCGGCCTCGCCAATGGCCTTGCCAACCTCCACAATGCCCGCCGCGCCCGCACACCGATGCTGAACGTCGTCGGCGACCATGCCTCCTATCACCTTCAATATGACGCGCCGCTGACCAGCGACATCGAAAGCCTTGCCCGGCCGATGTCCCATTGGGTCGGACGCGCGAGCGGTGCGACGGATATCCGCCGTTGCACCGAAGAGGGTTATGCCGCCGCACTCGCCAATCGCGGCGTCTCGACCATGATCCTTCCGGCAGACGCCGCCTGGGGCGAGGTCTCGCCGGAAACGCTGACGCCCACGGCAATCCCCGCCCCGGCGGTGATCGATCCCGAAGCCCTGAAAGCCTCCGTCGCCGCGTTGCGCAGCGGCAAGCGTGTCGTCCTCATACTCGCCGGCCAGGCCCTCCGGGAAAAGCCGGTCGAGACTGCCGGGCGCATCGCAGCCGCCACCGGCGCTGCGCTTTTCTCCACATCCTCGGGCCGCAGCGCCCGCGGCGCCGGACGCGCGCTCGTCAGACCGGTGCCCTATAAAATCGATCTTGCCCTCGAAGCGCTCCAGGATTTCGAGGTCGCCATCTGCGTCGGTGGCCCACGGCCGGTCACCTTCTTTGCCTATCCCGGAAAACCGAGCACCACCCTGCCCCCCTCCTGCGAGGTCATACAGCTGGCGGAGCACGAACACGATCTTGGCCACGTGCTGGCGACGCTCGCCGATGCACTCGGGATCAAGCCGGATGCGGATTTCGTCCGCAACCGGTTCGCGCAGAACGATATTCAGGTGCCGACCGGAGCGCTGACCCCCGATGCGATCAGCTTCGCGATCGGCCGCCGGCTGCCGGAAAACGCAGTCATCATCGATGAGGGGCTGACCTCCGTCGGCCAGTATCCTGTCCTGGCACCGGGGCTACCGCCGCATGAGCACCTGCCGATCACCGGCGGCGCCATCGGCATCGGCATTCCGCTGGCGGCAGGTGCCGCGATCGGTGCGCCGGACCGCAAGGTGGTCGCGATGCAGGCCGACGGCAGCGGCATGTACACCGTGCAGGGCCTCTGGACCCAGGCGCGCGAACAGCTCGACGTCGTCACCATCGTCTTCGCCAACAGCGCCTACCGCATCCTTCAGGGCGAGATGACCAATGTCGGCGTCAACGCCTACGGCCGCAATGCTCAGCGGATGCTCGATCTCGACGCCCCAAAGCTCGATTGGTGTTCGCTCGCCAAGGGTCTCGGTGTCGAGTCCGGCCGCGCGACGACGATCGAGGAGTTCGTCAAGCTGTTCGACGGCGCGCTCAGCCGCAAGGGACCATTCCTGATCGAGGCGGTGATCGACTGATCGCTGCGGAGATTGTCCGCAGCCGTTACACCGCAACCAGATGGCCCGGTGAAACGGTCTTATAGTCGAGCGCATTCACCTTGTAGTCCACGGAGCGGATCGGGCTCTTGAGTTCGTCGCTGGCGGCGATCCGCTTTTCACGCCGGCGATCGGGATCAGGCACCGGTACGGCGGCCATCAGTTTCTTCGTGTACTCGTGCTGCGGATTGCCGAACACGGAGGCGCGCGGGCCGATTTCGACGATCTCGCCGAGATACATGACCGCCACGCGATGGCTGACCCGCTCCACCACCGCCATGTCGTGGCTGATGAACAGGAAGGCGAGGTTGAGGCTCTGCTGGAGGTCGAGCATCAGGTTGATGACCTGCGCCTTGATCGACACGTCCAGCGCCGAGACGCTTTCGTCGGCGACGATCACCTTCGGTTCGAGCGCAAGCGCCCGGGCGATGCAGATACGCTGTCGCTGGCCGCCGGAGAATTCGTGCGGGTAGCGGTTCACCATGTCGGGCGTCAGGCCAACCTTGCGCAGCATGTCGGCGACCACGTCCTTCGCCTGTTTCGCAGTCCCCATCTTGTGTTCCAGATAGGGCTCGGCGATCGCCTGGCCGATCGTCATGCGCGGATTGAGCGAGGCGAACGGATCCTGGAAGATCATCTGCACGGACTTGCGCATCTCGCGCATCTCCCGCTTGTCGAGCGCCAGGACGTCGCGACCCTCGACGACGACCGAACCGGCATCCGGCTCGATCAACCGCATGATCGCGCGGCCCGTCGTCGACTTGCCGCAGCCGCTTTCGCCGACCAGCGACAGCGTTTCGCCGGCATGCAGATCGAATGAGACGTTCTCGACCGCATGGACACGGCCGCTGACACGACCGAACAGGCCGGAATGGATGTCGAAACGCTTGGTGAGGTTCTTTACCTCCAGAATGGGCCGGTCGTTGGCCGCAACCGTATCGGCCACCTCCACCTGCACATCGGATTCCCCGGTCGCCGTGTTGACCACCGGAAAACGCAGCGGCCGCTGGTATTTCTGCATTGAGCCGAGCACCGGGACGGCGGCGAGCAGCGCCCGCGTATAGGGATGTTTGCCGCGATGGAAGATGTCGGGCGTGTCGCCCGTCTCCACCTGCTCGCCGCGATACATGACGATCGTCCGGTCGGCGACTTCGGCCACCACGCCCATGTCATGGGTGATGAACAGGACGGACGTCCCCTCCTCGTCCTGCAACATCTTGATGAGATCGAGGATCTGGCCCTGGATCGTCACGTCGAGCGCCGTCGTCGGCTCGTCGGCGATCAGCAGTTTCGGCTTGGAGGCGAGCGCCATGGCGATCATCACGCGCTGGCGCATGCCGCCCGAGAAACGGTGCGGATATTCGTCGAAGCGCGAGGCGGCCGACGGAATGCGGACCTTTTCCAGCAGCCGGATGGTCTCGGCCTTCGCTTGCGCCGCCGACATCGCCTTGTGGCAGACCAGTGCCTCGGAAATCTGGTCGCCGATGGTGAAGAGTGGATTGAGGCTCGTCATCGGCTCCTGAAAGATCATCGCCACGTCGTTGCCGCGCACCTTGCGCATCTCGTGTTCCGGAAGCGCCAGAAGATTGCGCCCGCCGAGCATGATCTTGCCCTCGATACGGCTCGTGCCTTCCTGCAACAGCCGCATGATGGAGAGCGAGGTGACGCTCTTGCCGGACCCGCTTTCGCCGACGATCGCCACGGTCTCGCCGGGAGCGACGGTGAAGGAAACGTCACGCACGACCGACTTCCACTCGCCATCCACGTTGAACGAGGTGGTCAGGTTCTCGACGGAGAGAACCGGCTGAGCGGACTGGACGGTTTGCGCTTGCGAAATAGCCATGATCGTTCCCTTCTTATTGTCGTCGGCGGTGCGTGGAGCCCCTCCCCCTTGTGGGGAGGGCTGTACCTCAGTCCGGCCAGCGCAGAGCACCGTCGAAACGGTGGCGGCTGCGCTCTTCGATCGGGGTGGCGATGATCTCGTTGGAGGCGCGCGCCTTGTCGAGCTCCTCGGTCAGACGGGCCGCAACGATAGTTTCCTGGCCCGGATGCAGGTTGCACGGGTCGAGGTAGAAGTAGTGATGCTCCACCTCGTGGTCGCGGACGATGATCGGCGGGTTACCGCGGCCGAGTGCCGCGGCCAGATCCCAGGCTGTGATATGCGCTTCCGGCGCGGAGATGATCACCCGCATACGGTCGAGCGGATTGTTGGTCGGATCCGGCTCGATCAGGGCGGTGACCCCCGGGCGACCGTCGAGCGTCCGTTTCCACAGGTTCAGATAGCCCGTCTCGCGTTCGCGGATACCCGCATGGTCACGCTTCTCCCAGGCTTCCAACGCGGCCATGACGCCGAAGACGCTTTCCTTGCCGACCTTCATGCCGCGGCCGATGCCCATGTTCTGCAGGAAGGCGCTACGCACCAGTTCTTTCTTGCCCGCGACGATGCCCGAAGTCGGGCCGCCGAGGAACTTGTGGCCGGAATAAAGGACGATATCCGCACCCTGTGCCAGGAAGAGCTTGAGGTCATATTCGGAAGCCGCGTCCACGATGACCGGCACGCCCTTCGCATGGGCGATCTCCACGAACTCGACGAGGTTGAGCAGACCGTAGTCGACCACGTGATGCGAGACGACATAGACGGCGGCAGCCGTCTTCTCGGTGATCGCATTTTCCATGTGGTAGCGATGCGTCGAGGTCGCCTGGCCGACCAGCACGACCTTGCCGCCGGCAAGCCGGATCGCCTGGTCCACCGGTGCGCCATAGCTCACCACATGGCCCATCTGCACGAGTACTTCGTTCTTGTCCGACACCGTGTCCGGCAGTTTCTCGATTGCCAGCAGGTTGTTGCCGGTAATGGCGCCCGCGACTGCGAGGCTGATGCCTGAGGAGCAGGAGGCCGTCACGAAGCCCGCTTCACCGCCGGTCAACCGGGCGATGATCGCGCTTGCCTTGCGCTGCAGATCGTTGATCTCCACGAACTGCGGCAGGATAGCTGCCATCGCCTGGATCGCTTCGGGAACGACAATCGACGCCCCGAGGCTGGTCATCGTGCCGGAAACGTTGATGACCGGGCGGAGGCCGATCTGGGTGCGGATATCATCGGACATTGTGGTTCTCCAAAGTGGCGGCCAGTGGCGAATTGCCATCGACAGCTATGCCATAATAATGTAATAGCCTCTCGAAATGACACGAGGAGCGTTGAGTTGGACGCAAAGACATCATCTGCAGACCTCTCCAGTGAGGCCGGTTCCCAGGTGGAAACGGAAGCCAAGGGCGCGCGCCGGTCGCGCGTGAGCGGTATCGACCGCGCGCTGCAGGTGATCGATTATCTCTACGAAACGGGTGCGCCGTCCGGCGCCTATGCGATCGCCAAGGCGGTCAAGGCGCCGCTGTCGACCGTTTATGTGATCATCGACGATCTGGTCGAAAAGAACATGCTCGCCCGCAATGCCGACGGTTCGATCTGGCTCGGCGCCCGCCTCTACCACTACGGCCTCGCTTATGCTCGATCGCTCGATTTCATGAGCGTCGCCACCCACGAAATGCACGATCTCTGCCGGCAGGCGGGCGAAACCGTGCAGGTCTGCGGCCGCGATGGCGATTACATGCTGGTGCTCGCCATGGCGGACGGCCCGAGCCATTACCAGGTCGCGTCCCGTGTCGGCACCCGCGTGCCGCTCAACTGGACGGCATCCGGCCGGCTTCTCGTCGGGCATCTGCCGGAGGCCGAGCGGATCGAGCTTTTCAAGCGCTGCGCCCGCACCTCGCCGACCGGCCGCGCCGAGATCGACGCCCGCACGCTGTCCGACTCGGCCGGCAAGGCCTTCGAGGAGCGGCTGTCCATCCAGGTGGCGGAGTCCGACTATGCGGTTGCCTGCATCGCCTCGCCGGTCTGCGACCGGAGCGGTGAATGCGTCGCCACCATTTCCATCGTGCTGCCGGAACAGAAAGTCGTGTCCGACGGGAACCACTATACGGAGCACGTCCGTGCTTCCGCCCAGCGGATCGAGAAGCTGATGGGTTGGCGCAACCACTGACCTACCTCCTCAGTCGTTCAGCGAGACGATCGCCTCGATCTCGACGGTGATATTGCCCGGCAGCGAGCCGAAACCGACCGCCGAACGGGCATGCTGGCCCGCATCGCCGAACACCGCAATAAAGAGGTCCGAGCAACCGTTGATGACGCTCGGATGGTCCTCGAAGTCCGGCACGGCATTGACCATGCCAAGCAGTTTCACAACCCGCTTCACCCTTGAAAGGTCGCCGAGCGCCTCGTGCATGACCGCCAGCAGGTTGATGCCCACCAGCCGCGCATGTTGATAGGCGAGATCGACGCTGACATCGGCACCCACCTTGCCGGCATGGAGATGGCCATCCGCCTCGCGTGGCCCCTGGCCGGAGAGGTAGAGCATGTTGCCTTCGCGGACATGCGTGACGAAATTGGCGATCGGCGGCGGCGGCGGCGGCAGCTTGATGCCGAGCGCGATCAGCCGATCGTAAGGTGTCTGTGCCGCGGGAGCGGCCTTTGCTGAAGACGTATTCACGTCAACTCCTGTCATGCGATTTCAAGAAACGCCTCAGCGCCACGAGTAACCGTGGCTGTGGCGGACGAGCTTGCGGGCCCGCGGGATATAGCGGCTGGCGGTGATGGCCTCCGAACCGATGACCGCGTAACGCGGCTCGAACAGCTTCTGCAGGCGCGAGACGTCGCCATTGGAATCGGTCGCTTCGAGATCGGCGTCGATGAGATCGAAGATGGTGAAATCGGCGCGTTCGCCGACCGACAGCCGGTTTTCCATGGAGAGCTTGATGACCGAAGCCGGGTGATGGGTGACCGCTTCCACCACCTTGTCGAACGGCATGCCGACCGACAGCAGCTTGGACATGGTCGTCGCCAAGTCCCAGACCGGAAAATTCATCGAATGGCCGTGCAGGTCGGTCGAGATCGAATAGGGCAGCAGGCCGCGGGCGATCGCCGCTTCCGCCACCTTGAAGGAGAACGACGCGCCGCCATGGCCGATGTCGAGGCGGATGCCCTCGCCGGCGCAGCGTTCGGCAAGATTGTAGAGGTCCTCGTCTTCCATAATGCTCGAACCGGCCTTGCCGTTGAAGCAATGGGTGACGACGTCGCCGGGGCCGAGGATTTCAAGCACCTCGTCATAGAGCGCCGGCGGCTCGCCGACATGCACCATCATCGGAACCTTGAGGATCTTGGCGATCTTCTTGCCGAGCTTCACCGGCGTGACGCCCCAGGAACCGGTGATCACATGGCTCGCCCGCACCTTGATGCCGACGATATGCTCCTTGTTTTCCGCGTAACATTCGAGGATGCGGTCGAGGTCGATATCGCGAATATCGCGCAATTCGGCGACGCGATTGCAGGCGACGAGACCGATCGAGCCGAGGTTCAGGAACGCCTTGATGCGCTCCCTGGACGGCTCGATGATATATTCGCGAAAACCGTGGAAATTGGCTTCGCCGGCAGAACCCGCGTCGACCAGCGTCGTCACGCCGCGCTCGGCGCCGCATTCGGACGGACGGATCGAGATATCGGTGCCGCCATGCCAGATATGCACATGCAGGTCGATCCAGCCGGGCGAGATGAAGGCGCCCTTGCCGTCGACCCGGAGCGCATCAGCAGGTGCTGCAAGTGACGGGCCTATGGCTGTTATTTTCCCGTCGGCACCGACGAGGATGTCAGTCGTGCCGGAGGAAGCATTCCCGCCGAAAGCCATCGGCTTCACATTGGTGAGGAGGAGCGGCTGGCCCGCTGTTTCACCGGTCATTTACAGGTCCTTTCGAAGTCTTGGATCGAGCATGTCCCGCAATCCGTCGCCGACCATCTGCAGCGACAGAACGGAAAGAATGATGGCAAAGCCCGGAAAATAGGTCATCCAGTCGGCCTGGCCGATATATTGGCGCCCGCTGGCAATCATCGTTCCCCAGGTGGGAATTTCGGGGCTGACGCCGAGGCCGAGGAAGGAAAGCCCGGCTTCGGCGAGCATGGCGCTGGCAAACAGGAACGTGCCCTGCACCAGGATCGGCGATATGAGGTTGCGCAGCACGTGCCGCGTCATGATGTGGAAGGTCGAGATACCCAGCGCCTTCGCCGCCTCCACGTAAGGCAGTTCGCGGATCACCAGAGTCGAGGCCCGGACGATGCGGGCGAGCCGCGGCGAATAGACGATCGACAAGGCGATGATCACAGTCACCAGCGATGGCCCGAGTGCGGCAACCAGCGCGATGGCAAGCAGGATGTCCGGGAATGCCATCATCGCATCGATCAGCCTGGCAATCGGGGTATCAAGCCTCTGGAAGAAGCCGGCAAGCAACCCGAGGGTCACGCCGATGATCGCCGAAAGGGTGACGACCGCCGCCCCGACCAGCAGCGACAGCCGCGCGGCATAGATGGTGCGCGAGAAGATATCGCGGCCGAACTCGTCGGTGCCGAACCAGTAGATCTCGCTCGGCGGCTTCAGCCGGTTGACGATCGACAGTTTCGAGGGCGAATAGGGCGCGATCCACGGGGCGAGAACCGCCAGCAGGACGAAGATCACGATGACGACCAGCCCGAGCGCGACCGTCTTGCGTTTCAGGAAACGGCGGAAGAACTTGGCGCCCTCGCTCGTTGCCGGCTTGGTGGTGACAATTTCCGCCATCAGTAGCGCACCCTTGGATCGACCAGCAGATAGAGCATGTCGATCGCGAAATTGATCAGGACGTAGAGGGCGGCGATGACCAGCAGCGCACCCTGGATGACGGGATAGTCACGCCGCAGCACCGCCGAGACCACCAGATTGCCGACGCCCGGCAGGCCGAACACGGTTTCGGTGACCACGGCGCCGGAAATCAGCACGGCAGCGGTCAAGCCCAGCACGGTAAGGATCGGGATCAGCGCGTTCTTCAATGCATGTTTCAACACGACCCGACGCTCGATCAGCCCTTTTGCACGGGCGGTTCGGATATAGTCGTCGCCGAGCACGTCGAGCATCGAGGCGCGGGTGAACCGCAGGATCAGCGCCGAGGAAACGAGGCCGAGCGCGAAGGCTGGCAATGTCAGGTGATACATGCGCTCGGCAAAACTCGCGCCCGGTCCGCCGTAACCGGAAACCGGAAAGATATTAAGGCGCACCGCGAAGAACTGCATGAGGATGAGACCGAGCCAGAAGCTTGGAATACTGGCAGCCAGCATCGCCACCATCGTAGCCGCCTGGTCGATGAAGGACCCGCGCCGATAGGCGGCATAGATGCCGATCGGCAGCGCGATGACGCTTGCGATCGCCAGCGAGAAGATCGTCAGGAAGAAAGTCGGTTCGGCGCGGTCGAGAAGCGCCGACGTCACCGGCATGTTGAGAAAGATCGACTGGCCGAGGTCGCCCCTCAGAAGCTGGCCGATATAGAAGACATATTGGACGCCGATCGACTGATCGAGGCCGAGGCGCGTGCGCAGTTCGGCGACGTCCTGGGCCGTGGCATCGGGACCGAGCATGACCGCGGCCGGATCGCCGGGCGTCACGCGAACGATCACGAAGACGATCGTGACGACGAGAAACATCACCACGATCATGCCGGCAAGGCGTTGAAGGATATAGCGTATCATACGGGCATGGCCCTGTTTGCTGCGTTCTGTTGAAAAAGGTACGCGGCGGCAAAAACCTCTCCCTCATTCCTGTGCTCGTCACAGGAATCCAGCGCGCCCAAGTCTTTGGGCGCAAAAGACTCATTGAGGGAATTCAAGTCACTCACGGCGCAGACGCGCCATGGCTGGATCCCTGTGGCAAGCACAGGGATGAGGGAGTGTGAGTTTGCCGCCGCGATCATTATTACCGGCCCACTGCTACTTCTTGATCGACGCGTTCCAGAAATATGGCCACGGAGCCGGATCGACGCCCTGAAGCTTGGTGGAGATGGCGGAGACTGCGTTGAAATCGCCGATCTTCATGAAAGGCGCTTCGTCATACAGGGCCTTCTGGACATTGGCCCAGAGTTCGACGCGCTTCTTCGGATCCGACTCTGCCGAGAAGGCATCCACGGCCGCCTTTCTGGCAGGCGTATCCCACCAGCCCGGCGAGCTCGGCGCCAGCGAACCGATCAGTGCCGGTTCCGGCAGGAAGGGGCTGTGGGTGATGTAGATGTCCCAGAGCGCCTTGTCGGTGCGGCGCTGGGTGAGCGTCGCCCAGTCGACCACCTGCATGTCGACCGCAAAGCCGGCAAGCTTCAGATACTCGGCGGCGACCTGCGCCATCTTGTAGTGGAATTCGTATTGGCGGCTGGTCAGGATGCGGATCGGCTTGCCGTCATAACCCGCGGCCTTCGCCGCCTTGGCAGCGCCTTCAGGGTCGGCGACGTTGTAGTTGCCCTTCACGCCGGCATCCGTGCTCCAGGTGAAGGAAGCCGGGTAGATATTACCGTCGAGCGCGTAGAAATCCTTGCTGCCGAAGGCGGCGGCCAGCATGTCTTCCATGTTGAGCGCCTGGCGGATCGCCTTGCGGACCGCGAGACTCTTGGCAGCCCCTTCTGCGGTGTTGAAGACGAAGACCGGATAACCGAACGGCTTCAGGAGCAGCGGCTGGCTGGCCTTCGAGGCCTTCAGCTTGTCGAAGGATTCGACCGGCAGCGAGTCGATATAGTCGTACTGGCCGGAAACGGCAGCTTCCACGCGGGTGTTCGGGTCCGGAACCGGCACGAAGCGGATCTCATCGAGATACTGGTGGCGTGCGCCGCCATAACCGTCACTCTCACCCGAACGCGGCTTGTAGTCCTTGAAGCGGGCGAGCTGGATATACTGGTCAGCCTTGCGCTCCTTCAGCATATAGGGGCCGGTACCGATGAAATCGGTCATCGTATCGGCCTGCTTTTCCGCCGGGATGATGATCGCGGCAGAGTTGTTGAAGGCGAGCAACGAGACGAGCGGCGCATAGGGCTGCTTAAGTTTGATCGTTACGGTTGCCGGATCTGCGGCGGAAATGGTGTCGATGAAGCCGACGGCCTGCTTGCCGCGCGAGGCGAGCTTGGTCCAGCGGGTGAGCGAGGCGACCACGTCTTCCGAGGTCATGTCGCTGCCGTCATGGAATTTGATGCCGGTGCGCAGCTTGATCGTATAGGTCTTGCCGTCGGCACTCACCTCCGGCAGGCTTTCCGCCAGAAGCGGTGTGACATCCCACTTCTTGTTGAATGTATAGAGCGTCTCGAAAATGTGCTGCGTGACGATACCAACAAGGTCGGCCGTCGAGGTCATCGGATCGAGCGTCGGCGGCTCGCCGATGGTCGCGACGTTGATGACGCCGCCCTTCTCCTGCGCCATCAGAAATGACGGCGTGGCGACGAGCGCCGTTGCAACAAGGAATGCAAGCTTCAGCTTCATGATAGTCTCCCGTTCATGTTCCACAATTATGTTATATAGACTTTTATAACAGAATATAGAACACGCCCGCCCTGTCAATGGGGAGGTAGAGACGAGCGGCGGCGACCGCTGAGAACGGGATTTGCAGCTCCAACGCCGAGAGGTTTCAGCCGAGGTGGTTTGGGAAGATCCTCGATCCGCAGTGCGACGCGCCAGCGCCCCACGAATCTCGATCTAATTCGTCGCCTAGGGCTGGACGAACGCGTCTTCGACAGCGAAAACACACAGCCTTGGCTGCGAACTGAAACCGCGCTTCGCGCCAAGCGGAAGAACAAGCCAAGATAGAGTGGCCCATTCGGCCACATCTAACGGGAGGAGATACACCAGCATGACCGACAATCTCATCGATACGTTTGCCAACGGGCTTTTTGTCGGCCGCGTCTGGAATCCTGCCGTTTCGGGGCCGAGCGTCGTCACGCTGCGTGACGGTGCCCTGGTCGATATCACCAGCAGGCAAGCGCCGACCCTCAGCGCGCTTCTGGAGCGCGCCGATGTTGCGGAATTTGTCCGAAACGCCGCTGGCCCGGTCATCGGCACGTTGGAAGACCTTGCCGGGAACAGCACGGGCAGGCCCGATCCGTCGCGTCCCCATCTGCTGGCGCCCGTCGATCTCCAGGCGATCAAGGCCTGCGGCGTGACGTTCGCGCAATCGATGATCGAGCGCGTCATCGAGGAGAAGGCCGCCGGCAATCCGGACAGGGCGGCCGCCATCCGGCAGACCGTCAGCACGATCATCGGCGGCAGCCTCAAGGACCTGAAGGCTGGCTCGCCCCAATCCGCGAAGGTCAAGGAAGCGCTGATCAGGGAGGGCATGTGGTCGCAGTATCTGGAGGTCGGGATCGGCCCGGATGCTGAAGTCTTCACCAAGGCGCCGGTGCTGGCCTCGGTGGGCTGGGGTGCGGATGTCGGCCTCCATCCCGTATCGACCTGGAACAATCCGGAGCCGGAAATCGTGCTGGCGGTCGACAGCCAGGGCGAGATCAAGGGGGCGACGCTCGGCAACGACGTCAACCTGCGCGACGTCGAGGGCCGCTCGGCGCTTCTGCTCGGCAAGGCGAAGGACAACAATGCCTCCTGCTCCATCGGGCCTTTTATCCGCCTCTTCGATGAGGGTTACGGATTGGACGATGTCCGCAATGCCGAACTCGACCTGCGTGTGACCGGGCCGGAGGGATATGTGCTCAACGGCAAGAGCTCGATGTCGCAGATCAGCCGCGACCCGCTCGATCTCGTCAAGCATACATGCGGCCAGCATCATCAGTATCCCGACGGCTTCATGCTGTTTCTCGGCACGCTGTTTGCACCGACCGAGGATCGCGACGTGCCGAACCAGGGCTTCACCCACAAGATCGGCGACATCGTCGAGATCTCCTCTCCGGGCCTCGGCACGCTGCGCAACACGGTACGCCTCTCGACCGAATGCCCTCCCTGGAGCTTCGGCATCTCGGCGCTGATGAAGAACCTCGCTGCCCGCGGCTTGCTCTAGATAGAGCAGCCTCCTTCTTTCTCGCATCGCCGACTGCCGACCCTCGCCACGGCAGTCAAATCGGTCTATGAGACCGGCATGGACGAGACGGGAAGCCGAACAGAATGAATACGCCTTGGAACAAGCCGGTCGTCATATCGATCGGCGAGCCGCTGGCCGAAACCGCGATCGAAACGACGCAGGCCGCGGCATGGGCGATGATCGAAGACTGGCCGGTGGAGGATGGCACGGCCCTCGACCGGGCGCTTGAGGCCTGCGCCGCGGTGGATGCCGGAAAACGCAAGCCGGAAGAAGCCAGGAAGGCCTTCGTCGAAGCGGCTATGGAAGCGCATATCCTGATCCGCGCCTGAGCTTCCGCCGGATCGATCCGCGTCATCCCCATTCCCGAAACAGGCCGCCGCCCCCTCGGCGGAACGCGCCCCAGGCGCCGCGCGCGCCGGTTACGCAAAGAAAGGCGTTGACAGGCGCGCGGCCGGTTGGGGACAACGGGTCTGGTTTTGCGCTTTGCCCGGTTCGCGGCAGGCGTCGAAATGAGGATGGCCGATCGATTGACCGGCAGAATGACAAAAGGGGATTTTGAGAGCATGACCGATTTCGATGCGGTGCACGAACGCCGGGGCACCGGCAGCTCGAAGTGGAGCAAGTATCCGGACGACGTGCTGCCCATGTGGGTCGCCGATATGGACTTCCCCGCGGCACCGGAGATCGTCGACGCCATCCGCAACCGGCTCGAACATCCGATGCTCGGCTACGGCGTCGCCCGCGACGAATTGCGCGCCCGGATCGTCGCCGACATGCAGGAAAAATACGGCTGGACGGTCTCGCCGGACGAGATCGTATTCCTGCCGGGCGTCGTTCCAGGTTTCAACATGGCGCTGCACGCGATGCTCGAGCCCGGCGACGGCGTGCTGGTTCAGCCGCCGGTCTATCGGCCCATCCTCGAAGCTCCGGCGGACTGGAACCTTGTCCGCCGCGAAGCGCCGCTTTTGCCGACCGCCGAAGGTCATGTGATGGACACCGACGTTCTGGCGGCGGAACTCGCGAAATCAAAGGCGCTACTCTTCTGCAACCCGCAGAACCCGACAGGCAAGGTATTCACGACGGACGAACTGAAGACGATCGCCGACCTCTGCCGTCAGAACGATACGCTGATCATCTCCGACGAAATCCATTGCGACCTCCTGTTCGACGGCCGCCGCCACGTGCCGATCGCCACGCTTTCGGAAGATGCGGCGAACCGCACGATCACCCTGATGGCCGCCAGCAAGACCTACAATATCGCCGGCCTCAAGACCGCCTTCGCGATTGTCGGCAACAAGACGATCCGCGAGAAATTCAACCAGGCGCGGCTCGGAATGGTCGACAACGCCAATATCATCGGCCTCGAGGCGACGCTCGCCGCCTTCTCGAAGGCAGGCGACTGGAAGACCCGGATGCTTGCCTATATCGAGGCCAATCGCGACTACCTGTCGGCCGAAATCGCGCGCCGCTTCCCCAAGATCAAGCTCATCAAGTCAGAGGGCACTTTCCTCGCCTGGCTCGACTGCACGGAACTCGGCCTGAAGCCGGACGCCCAGAGCTATTTCTTGGAGCACGGCAAAGTCGGTTTCAATGCCGGATCGGAATTCGGCAAAGCCTATGGCAACTTCGTCCGCGTCAATTTCGGATGCCCGCGCACGCTGCTTGAGGAAGGCCTCAGCCGCATGGAGCGCGCGATCGGTCGGAATACCTGATCCGTTCATTCGACCGGATCACGAGAATTGACCGCCGGCGGGACTCATCCGCCGGCGTCATTGCAGGTCGGAGAGATCAGATGATCCCACCGCCGCCGCTGATCGAAACCGGGCGTTCGAGCGCGACCTTTTCACGGTAGCCGCTGGTGCGATAGGCCGCGACCGGATCGATCGCTCCGCCTGCACGGCGACGGGCTTCGGCAAGGATAGGCTCCACATCGGTGCGATAGGCGCGCTTCAAGGTTTCCGACGCCATCAGCGCATCGTTGTCCTGCTGGAACCCGTCAAGCGCTGTCCGATCGACCAGCAATGCCTGGGCATAGGCGCGGCGGATCTCGTTGGCGCTGGAAATCAGGCTTTCGATCGGATCGGTGACGTTGTGCGACTGGTCGATCATATGCGCCGGGCGGAAATCCTTGATCCCGCGATGCTCGGTATCGACCAGTTCGTTGAAGACCAGGAAGAGGCGGTAGGGCTCGATCGCACCGGCATCGAGGTCGTCGTCGCCATATTTGGAATCGTTGAAGTGGAAGCCGCCGAGCTTTCCGAACTGGATCAGGCGGGCGACGATCATTTCGATATTGGTGTTCGGCGCGTGGTGCCCGAGATCGACGAGGCAGAAGGCTTTCGGTCCCAGCGTATTGGCGATCAGGTAGTTCGTGCCCCAGTCCTGCACCACCGTCGAATAGAAGGCCGGCTCGTACATCTTGTGCTCGGAAAACAGCCGCCAATCGTCCGGCAGTGCATTGTAGATCTCAGCCATGGAGGCGAGATAACGCTCGAACACCCGCGTGAAATGGCTCTGGCCCGGAAAGTTCGAGCCGTCGCCGATCCACACCGTCAGCGCCTTGGAACCGATTGCCTTGCCGATGTCGATACATTCGAGATTGTGCTCGATCGCCTGGGCGCGCGTCGCTGCGTCCGTATGGCTGAGCGAGCCGTATTTGTAGGAATGCGCCTGCCCCGGCGCATCGGAAAAGGTATTGGAGTTCATCGCATCGAAGCCGAGGCCCAGCGCATCGCCCTTGGCGCGCAACTCCTTGGCATCCGCCTTGTCCCAGGGGATATGCAGCGAAACGGTGGGCGTAGCCCGCGTCAGCTGGTGAATGACGGCGCAATCATCGAGCTTGTCGAAAATACCCCGCGGCTCGCCCTGCCCCGGAAACCGGGCGAAACGCGTGCCGCCGGTACCGACACCCCAGGACGGCACGGCGACAAAGAATTTTTCGACCTCGCTGGTGATCGTTTCGATATCGATGCCGCGCCGCGACAGGTTTTCCCCGAGCGCGTCATAATCGGATTTGAGCGCTGCTGAACGCTTACCGTTTTCGGCGGCGATCACATCCGCGGCGATTTTTAACTCGACCATTCGGTCCTCCCATCTGATCTTTGTCTCTTCTCCCCAGCGGGGAGAAGGTGGCCCGAAGGGTCGGATGAGGGGGCCTTCGCAGCAGGTCATGCCTTTCGCTTGTCGCTCAAGGCGTCGCTACGCTCCTCCCCCTCATCTGTCCTGACGGACATCTTCTCCCCACTGAGGAGAAGAGAGTACCTTACCGCGTAAAGCTCTGCGCGTTGCCGGCATCCACGTTGATGATATTGCCTGTCGACTTGGCAGACGCATCGCTGGCGAGGAAATAGATCGCCTCCGCAATATCCTCCGGGAAGACATTGAGCTTGAGCAGCGACCGCTTGCGGTAATGCTCCTCCAGGTCGTCCACCTCGATCTTGGACGAGGCCGCCCGCTGTTCGCGCCATTCGCCGTTCCAGATCTTCGAGCCGCGCAGCACAGCGTCCGGATTGACCGTATTGACGCGGATGCCGGCCTCGGCACCTTCCAGCGCCAGGCAGCGGGCGAGATGGATTTCGGCTGCCTTGGCGGTGCAATAGGCCGATGCGTTCGGCGATGAGGCAAGCCCGTTCTTGGACGCCACGAAGACGACATTGCCACCGAGCTTCTGGCGGCGGAACAACCGGAATGCCTCACGCGAAACAAGAAAATAACCGGTCGCCAGAATGTCGATATTCTTGCTCCACATGGCAAGCGTGGTTTCCTCGATCGGCGCAGAAGAAGCGATCCCGGCATTCGAGACCAGTATATCGACGCCGCCGAATTCCACGCAGGCCTCGGCAAACGCGGTGATCACCGCATGCTCGGTCGTCACGTCGAGCAGGACCCCGCGCACCGCATCCTTGCCGAAGGATTTTTCGAAATCGGCTTTGGTCGTGTCGAGCGCGCCGCCGTCGATATCGGCAAGCACCACGCAGGCACCCTCGCCCATCAGCCTGGCCGCGGTCGCCCGCCCGATGCCACCGGCGCCGCCGGTGACGAAGGCCACCTGCCCGGCAAGGCTCTTCGGCTTCGGCATGCGCTGCAGCTTGGCCTCTTCGAGCAGCCAGTATTCGATGTCGAAGGCCTCCTGCTCCGGCAGGCCCTGATATTCGGAGACCGTGGACGCCCCGCGCATCACGTTGATGGCGTTGACGTAGAATTCACCGGCAATCCGGGCGGTCGCCTTGTCACGCGCAAACGACAGCAGGCCGACGCCGGGAATCAGAAAGATGACCGGGTTCGGGTCGCGCATCGCAGGCGAATTGCCGTGTTTGCAGGTCTCGTAATAACGCGTGTAATCGGCACGATAATCTTCGAGCGCCTTGTCAAGCCCAGCAATCACCGCATCGACATCCGGCTTGGCTGGATCGAAATCGACGATCAAAGGGCGGATCTTTGTGCGCAGAAAATGGTCCGGGCAGGATGTGCCGAGCGCGCCGAGCGGCTTCAGGTGCTTGGAATTGACGAATTCCAGCACGGCGTCCTGGTCATCGAAATGGCCGAGCTTGCGCTCCACCTTGCCGATCCGGCCGCGGATTTCCGGCATCAGCTTTGCGACGATCGCCCGGCGTTCCGGCCCAGGCAGGCTCTTCGTTGCCGCACCGCCGAAGATCATCTTGCCTTCGGTCTCGCGAGCGAACCATTCGATCGCCTTGTTGATGATGTCGAGCGTCAGCTCGTAGCAGGCCTTGGCGTCGTCTGCCCAGGTGAACAGGCCGTGACTTTCCAGCACGACGCCCTTGGCATTCGGGTTAGCCTTGACGAACGCTTCGAGATCGAGCCCGAGCTGGAAACCCGGCCGCCGCCAGGGCAGCCAGCCGATCTCGGCACCGAAGATCAGCTGCGTCAGCTCCTTCGAGTTCCTGGAGGCCGCGATCGCGATGATCGCATCCGGGTGCATGTGGTCGACATGCGTGAACGGCACGAAACCGTGCAGCGGCGTATCGATCGAGGCGGCGCGCGGATTGAGGTTGAAGGTGCAGTGCGGCAGGAAGCCGACCATGCGGTCTTCGTCCTCGACGCCCTTGTAGAGCCCCTTCAGCGCTTCCAGCTTGTCCATGTAGAGGGTGGCGAAACCATCGAGCTTAATCGTGCCGACATCGCCGCCCGACCCCTTCACCCACATGACCTTCACTTTTTCGCCGGTCAGCGGATCGGTTTCCATCACCTTGGCCGAGGTATTGCCGCCGCCGTAATTGGTGATGCGCTTGTCGGCACCGAGAAGATTGGAGCGATAGAGCAGCTTGCCGGGCTCATCGAGCTTGGCAGCTTGAACATCATCCCAACGGTTTTCGAGAAGGCGGGTTTGGCCCGACATCGCTTGTCCTCCCAACGTGTTTCGGCTCACAGCGACGAGGCGGCCGCCATCTCCCTGTTGTGGGTATCGCGCATTGCCGCGCCTTCTGTCAATCACAAACGATCATAAACTTTCATTGTGCAGCGCAATAAAAGCGAATTTGAGCGTTTCTGATTGACATCATAAATTTTCCAGCAATAGTTGTCGCTCAGGAGGAGCCCATGCACGAACGTGAACGCCATCGCATCATCTTGAGCGCCATCCAGGAAAAGCCCGTCATCACGGTGCAGGATATCGCCGAATTGACCGAGGCTTCGGAAGCGACGATCCGGCGCGACATCGCTTCGCTGCACGTTCAGGGCAAGCTCCGGCGTGTCCGGGGCGGGGCGGAAGCCATGCATCCGCCGCAGATCGGCCAGCTTGCCGCCCGCTCGTTCCGGGTGTCGGAATCGGTCAATATCGACAAGAAGCGCGCAATCGCCCGCCGCGCCGTCGAACTTTGCGATGAAGGCGACAGCGTCATCATCAACGGCGGCACGACCACGTTCCAGATGGTGCATTTCATGTCGGCGCGGCGCCTGCAGGTGATGACCAATTCGTTTGCCATCGCCGAACATCTGGTCAAGCATTCGAAGAACACGGTGACGATACCGGGCGGTGCGATCTACCGCGAGCAGAGCCTGATCCTGTCGCCCTTCGACAATGACGCGATCCGCAATTTCTATGCCCGGCGCATGTTCATCGGTGCGCAGGGCGTTGGCCCGCTCGGCGTGATGGAAGCCGACGCGCTGGTGATCCAGAGCGAGCAGAAGCTCATGCACCAGGCCGAGGAACTGATCGTCATGGTGGATTCGTCGAAGTTTTCGCGCCGATCGAGCCTCATTCTCTGCCCGCTCGACCGGGTGACGACCGTCATCACCGATGACGGCGTGACCGACGACGCCGCACGGATGATCGAGGACGCCGGCGTCAAACTGATTATCGCCGGTGCCGCCGCAGCTGCGGACATCGCCAAGGAGGATTCTTCGTCGGCCGCATGAGGAGCGACCGGCGGTAGAAAGTTTGAACTATCAACTGGGAGGACCAACCATGAAACTTGCAAAGAAACTCGCCCTTGGCGTGGCACTTGCCTTCGCCGCAATGACGACGGCGGCAAGTGCCGCCGACATGAAGATCGCGCTCGTCGTGAAATCACTCGGCAACGGCTTCTTCGAGGCGGCCAACAAGGGCGCGCAGGAAGCTGCCAAGGAACTCGGCGGCGTCCAGGTCATCTATACCGGCCCGACCTCCACGACGGCCGAAGGCCAGATCGAAGTGATCAACTCGCTGATCGCTCAAGGCGTGGATGCGATTGCCATCTCCGCCAACGATCCGGATGCCGTTATTCCGGCGCTCAAGAAGGCCGCCCAGCGCGGCATCAAGGTCATTTCCTGGGATTCGGCGGTGGCCAAGGAAGGCCGCATCATGCACTTGAACCCGTCTTCCAACGACCTGATCGGTAAGATGTGCCTGACGCTCGCCAAGAACCACCTGGAAGGTGGCAAGGGCGGTTTCGCCATCCTTTCGGCCACCACCACTTCGACGAACCAGAACACCTGGATCGCCGAAATGAAGAAGCAGCTCAAGGATTTCCCCGGCCTGAACCTCGTCACGACAGTCTATGGTGACGACCTCGCCGACAAGTCCTACCGCGAAGCGCAGGGCCTCCTGAAATCGCAGCCGGACGTCAAGGTCATCGTCGCCCCGACCACTGTCGGTGTGCTCGCCGCCTCGCAGGCCGTCAAGGATGCGGGCATGATCGGCAAGGTCTACGTGACCGGCCTTGGTCTGCCGTCCGAAATGGCCGGTGCCATCAAGTCCGGCGCGACCAAGGAATTCGCCATCTGGAACCCGATCGACCTCGGTTATTCGGCCACCCAGATCGCCTACCATCTCGTCAAGGGCGATACCGACGCCAAGCCCGGTTCGGCCATCAAGGCCGGTCGCATGGGCTCGATCAAGGTGGGCGACAATGGCGAAGCCGCCATGGCCGACCCGTTCGTCTATAATGCCAAGAACATCGATGAGTTCTCCAAGATCTTCTGATCTGGAGAACTCCACTTGCCGGCAGGCGCGAGCGCCCCCTCAACCGCCTGCCGGCATCTTCTCCCCGCTGGGGAGAAGATGTTTGCCGCGCCATAGCTAAACGGCCGCGTATATCTCATGATCTGTCGGAAATGTGCTGATGAACGGCGTAACGAAAATTCAAGACCGATCGCCCCAACCGGCACCGACGACGGAAGCAATGCCGATCCTGGAAATGCGCGGCATCAGCCAGATCTTTCCGGGCGTCAAAGCCCTGGATGGGGTCAGCATCAAGCTTTATCCCGGCCAGGTGACGGCACTGATCGGCGAAAACGGCGCCGGCAAGTCGACACTCGTCAAGATCCTGACCGGCATCTACCGCCCGAACGAGGGCGAGATCCTGATCGACGGCGTACCCACCGCGTTCACGAGCGCGCAGGCAGCGATCGATGCGGGCGTCACCGCCATCCATCAGGAAACCGTGCTTTTCGACGAGTTGAGCGTCGCGGAAAACATCTTTCTCGGCCATGCGCCGCGCACCCGGTTCGGCACGATCGACTGGCGCAGGATCAATTCCGGCGCCAAGGCCCTCATGCTGCAGCTCGAAAGCGAGATCGATCCGACGATCCGCCTGCGCGACCTCTCGATCGCCCAGCGCCATCTCGTGGCAATCGCCCGGGCGCTGTCGGTCGAGGCGCGCATCGTCATCATGGACGAGCCGACGGCCGCCCTTTCCCGCAAGGAGATCGACGACCTCTTCCGCATCGTCGAAGGCCTGAAGCGGCAGGGCAAGGCGATCCTCTTCATCAGCCACAAGTTCGACGAGGTCTACGAGATCGCCGAGAATTTCGTGGTTTTTCGCGATGGCCGCGCCGTCGGCCAGGGCCGGTTGAAGCAGACGCCGCAGGACGAGATCGTCCGGCTGATGGTCGGCCGCGACGTCAAGGACGTTTTCCCCAAGGTCGAAGTCAGGATCGGCGCGCCGGTCTTCCGCGTCGAGAACTACTGCCACCCGACCGAATTCCGCGACATTTCCTTCGAGCTTCGCCGCGGTGAAATCCTCGGGCTTTATGGCCTGATCGGCGCCGGCCGCTCGGAACTCTGCCAGTCGCTGTTCGGTGTGACCCGGCCCTCCTCCGGCCGGCTGGTGCTGGAAGGCAAATCACTCGAAATCCGCTCCTCGGGCGATGCGATCCGCGCCGGCATCGTCTACGTGCCGGAGGAACGCGGCCGCCACGGCCTAGCGCTGCCCATGCCTATTTTTCAGAACATGTCGCTGCCATCGCTCGGCAAAACATCGCGCTCCGGCTTCCTGAAGGCTGCCAACGAACTGGCGCTGGCACGAAAATATGCCGAGCGGCTGGACCTGCGCGCCGCTGCCCTTTCGGTCCCGGTCGGCACGCTCTCCGGCGGCAACCAGCAGAAGGTCGTCATCGGTAAGTGGCTGGCGACGCAGCCGAAGGTGATCATTCTCGACGAGCCGACCAAGGGCATCGATATCGGCTCCAAGGCCGCAGTGCACGCCTTCATCGGCGAACTCGCCGCCGAAGGCCTGTCGATCATCATGGTCTCGTCGGAGCTTCCCGAAATCCTCGGCATGTCCGACCGGGTGATGGTGATGCGCGAAGGCCTGGCCGCCGGCATATTCGAGCGCGAGGCACTGAGCGCCGAAGCGCTGGTCCGCGCCGCGACCGGCAATCAGTGAGGAGAAAACGATGAACCGCCTCCTGAAGAACCGCGAAATCCTGCTTACCGTCATCATTGCCTTGATGATCGCCGGCTTTTCCACCCGCGCGCAGGGTTTTGCTGCTCCCGGCAATCTCGCCAATATCTTCAACGACACCTCGATCCTGATCATCCTGGCGCTTGGCCAGATGACGGTGATCCTGACCAAATCGATCGACCTCTCGGTCGCCGCCAACCTTGCCTTCACCGGCATGGCGGTCGCCATGACCAATGCCGCCTATCCCGACCTGCCGCTGGCCCTGCTCATCGTCATGGCCATCGGCATCGGCGCCTTCCTGGGTGCGATCAACGGCTACCTCGTCTGGGCGCTGCGGATCCCGCCGATCGTGGTGACGCTCGGAACGCTGACCATCTATCGCGGCATGGCCTTCGTGCTGTCGGGCGGCGGCTGGGTGAACGCCCACCAGATGGGGGCCACCTTCCTCAACGTCCCCCGAATGCCGGTGCTCGGCCTGCCGATCCTCTCCTGGATCGCTATCCTCATCGTGCTCGGCGCCTGGTTCGTGCTGACCCGCCTGCCCTTCGGCCGCGCCGCCTATGCATCCGGCGGCAACCCGACCGCGGCGATCTATGCCGGCATCGATATCGGTTGGACCAAGTTCCTTGCCTTCGTCGTATCGGGCGCGCTCGCCGGCCTTTCCGGTTATCTCTGGGTATCGCGCTACGCGGTCGCCTATGTGGATATCGCCGCCGGTTTCGAACTGGATACGGTCGCCGCCTGTGTCATCGGCGGCATCTCGATTGCCGGCGGCATCGGCTCGGTCGGCGGCGCCGTGCTCGGCGCGCTTTTCCTCGGCGTCATCAAGAACGCGCTGCCCGTCATCGGCATCTCGCCATTCGCACAGATGGCAATTTCCGGCATCGTCATCGTCCTCGCCGTCGTCTTCAACGCCCGCGCCGAACGCAAGGCGGGCCGCATCATCCTGCGCGATCGGGGTGCCAAGGAGGTATCCGCATGAGCGACGTCGTTTCCTCGAAACGGGTCATCCCCGACAGGCTCGGCAGCGGAACATCACGCCTTCTGGCAAGCTGGGAAGTGCTGCTCTTCGGCGTGGCGGTGCTGATCTTCGTCTTCAATTCGTTCGCCTCGCCTTACTTTCTGAACGCCTGGAATCTCTCCGACGCCACCTTCAATTTCACCGAAAAAGCGATGATCGCCTTTGCCATGGCGCTGCTCGTCATCGCCGGCGAGATCGATCTGTCGGTGGCCGCCATCATCGCGCTCGCCTCGACCGCCATGGGTGCGGCCGCCCAGGCCGGCATCGGCACACCGGGACTGGTAGCGATCGGCATCGGCACCGGACTTCTCTGCGGCGCCTTCAACGGCCTGCTCGTCGCCGGCCTCAGACTGCCGTCGATCGTCGTGACCATCGGCACGATGAGCCTCTTTCGCGGCATTTCCTATATCGTGCTGGGCGATCAGGCCTATGGCAAATATCCGGCAAGTTTTGCCTATTTCGGCCAGGGCTATGTGGCCTGGGTGTTCTCCTTCGAATTCGTGCTGTTCATCGTGCTCGCCATCCTTTTCGGCATCCTGCTGCACGCCACGAATTTCGGCCGGCAGGTCTATGTGATCGGCAACAACGAGTTCGCGGCACGCTTTTCCGGTATTCCGGTGGAGCGGGTAAAGTTCATTCTTTTCCTCCTGACTGGCGTGATGGCGGGCGTCGCGTCCGTCTGCCTCACCTCCCGCCTCGGCTCGACCCGCCCTTCGATCGCGCAGGGCTGGGAACTCGAAGTCGTCACCATGGTCGTGCTCGGCGGCGTCTCCATCCTCGGCGGCGCGGGTACCATCGCCGGCGTGGTCATCGCCGCTTTCGTCATGGGCCTCGTCACCTTCGGGCTGGGGCTGCTCAACGTGCCCGGCATCGTCATGTCGATCTTCGTCGGCCTGCTCCTGATCATCACCATCGCCATCCCGATCATCGCCCGCCGCATCAAGGAAATGAGCTGATGACGCTCGAAAAGCACGCCTTCAAGATGAAGCTTAATCCGGGCATGGAAGCGGAATACCGCAGGCGCCATGACGAGATCTGGCCGGAGCTTGTCGATCTCCTCCACAAGGCGGGCGCCAGCGACTATTCCATCCATCTCGACCGCGACACCAACACGCTGTTCGGTGTGCTGACACGCCCAGCGGACCACACGATGGCGAGCCTGCCGGAGCACCCGGTGATGAAGAAATGGTGGGCTTACATGGCCGACATCATGGAAACCAATCCGGACAATTCGCCGGTCCAGAGCGATCTGGTGACGGTCTTCCACCTGCCATGACCATGCCCGAAAAGATCGCCGTCCTCGATATCGGCAAGACCAATGCCAAGGTCGTCGTGCTCGACTGCACGACCGGCGAGGAGATCGCCGAAAGGCGCGCACCGAACCGGGTTCGGCCGGAGCCGCCCTATCCGCACTACGATATCGAAACGCTCTGGGCTTTCGTGCTCGAAGCCTTGTCGGCCTTTGCAAGACACCCCGGCTTCGATGCGATCTCCATCACCACCCACGGCGCATCGGCGGTACTTCTCGATGCCGAGGGCAAACTGGCCCTGCCGGTGCTCGATTACGAACACGAATATCCGGAAGAGATCCGCAGAGCCTATCAGTCGATCCGCCCGGCCTTTTCGGAAACCTTCTCGCCGCCCCTGTCCGGTGGATTGAATGTCGGCGCGCAGCTTCATTACCAGAAGACCGCGTTTCCCGAAGCCTTTGCCCGTACCCGCACCATCCTTACCTACCCGCAATATTGGGCGTTCCGGCTGACCGGCGTGGCCGCGAACGAAGTCACCTCGCTCGGCTGCCACACCGATCTCTGGCGGCCGCGCGAAGGCACCTATTCCCCGCTGGTCGCTGCGCTCGGCATCCGCGACCTGATGGCGCCGGTCCGTTCGGCCTTCGACACGCTCGGTCCGCTATTGCCGGACATCGCAACCCGGATCGGCCTCACGACGCCGATCCCGGTCCATTGCGGCATCCACGATTCCAATGCCTCGCTGCTGCCGCATCTGGTGGGACGGGAACCGCCATTCGCGGTCGTCTCCACCGGCACCTGGGTCATCAATTTCGCGGTCGGTGGCGATCTCGACCATCTCGATCCCCAGCGCGACGCACTTGCGAATGTCGACGCCTATGGCCGCGCCGTGCCCTCGAGCCGTTTCATGGGGGGCCGCGAGTTCGAGACGTTGACGGCGGAACTCGGCGCACTTTCGCCGGAAGCTGCCCTTGGAGCCATGCCGGATGTCATCGGAAAAGGCGTGATGCTCCTGCCGAACATTGCCGCCGGCTCCGGCCCCTTCCCGGGCCACGAGCGCCAATGGATCAACGACGCCAATGCCTGGACCGACCAGCGCTGGGCGGCAGCCTGCCTCTATCTCGCGCTGATGACGGAGACCTGCCTCGACCTCATCGGCGCCAAGGGGCCGGTTCTTGTCGAAGGCCCCTTCTCCGCCAATCCGGCCTATCTTCAGTCGTTGACGGCTCTGCTCGGCCGCCAGGTGGTCGCCCTCCCCGGCTCGACCGGCACCAGCCAGGGCGCAGCACTTCTGGCCGGCATTTCGCCGAACACCAAACCCGGCCGCTCCGTGCCCGCGCCATCCTGGGACGTTGCTGCCTATCGCACCGCCTGGCACGAAAGGCTGGAGCGCTGATCAGCCCGCGTTCGCCGGGCGCCGGTTGCGGCGAAGGCGTCGTCCCGTTTGCTCCTCAAGTGCATTTTCCAGAATGCCGAGCCGCCGTTCGGTGATCTCGGCGATCTGCGCCGGATCGCCGGATTCGATCGCCTGCATCATGGTCTCGACCAGTTCGAGCGACAGCGCGAGATCGGCCCGTGTATGCAGCGTCCCGCGCCGCATCGGCTCCACCCATTGCAGCAGCAGTTCCATTAGTTCCAGAACAAGGCTGTTGCGGGTCGCCTGCGCCAGCGCGAGGTCGAACCGCATCGAAGCGATGATGATCGAATTGATGTGTTCCGGGCTGCTCTTGGTCACCTCCGGCGGCGGCAACGCATCCCGGCCGAACCGGATCGCCTCCCGCATCCGGTCGAAATCTGCATCCTCGGCATATTGCGAGGCGATCTGCGCCACCCAGGGCAGGATCAGCCGGCGCACCTCGATCGCCTCGTCGATATCCCCCGGCCGCATGTCCGGCCTCGGCACGATCAGATCGAGCGGCACGATTTCGCTGCTGACGAACGTGCCGCCACCCGCCCCCGGACGGACGGTGAGGATGTTCGCCTCGACCAGCAGCTTCACCGCTTCGCGGACGGTCGGGCGGCTCACCTGCATCTGTTCGGCAATGCTGCGTTCGGAAGGAAGGCGGGAGCCGAGCCGGAAAAACCCGGTCCTGATGGCATCGGCAAGCCGGCGCGCCACCTCTTCGTTCGGAAGCAGCACTTTGACTGGCTGAAAATGTCGATTCACCGGCACCTCCTATCCGCTCAAACGGAAAGCACTTTGCCGGTATTCAGAATGTTGTTGGGATCGAGCGCGAGCTTGATACGCGCCATCAGCGCCAGTTCCTCCGGCGTGCGGGAGAGCTTCAGATAGGGCTTCTTCAGGAGGCCGATCCCGTGTTCGGCCGAAATCGTGCCGCCTTCGCGGGCAATCGAGCCGAAGACGAGTTCGGTGATCTCCTTGTGCGGCTGGTCGTTGCCGGCAGACGGAATGTTGCAGACGAGATGCAGGTTGCTGTCGCCGATATGACCGTAGCTGAGCGCGATCGCATCCGGCCAGCGGACCTTCATTGCGGCCTCGATCTCATCGACCACCCGGCCGGCGGCGCTGGTCGGCAGGCCGACGTCGAAGGCGGTCAGCGGCCCCATCAGCTTGCCGTATTCCGACACGCTTTCGCGCACCGCCCAGAGGTCCCTGGTCTCGCGCTCGGAGGACGGCAGAACCGCATCGGAAACCCAGCCGGCTTCGAGCGCATCGGACAGCACCTGCTCCAGCAGCGCCCGGTTTTCTTCGGCATTGCGCCCGCCGGTTTCGATCAGCACATAGATCCCGTGCGGCTCCTTGAAGGCGCGGCGCAGGTCGGGAAGCTTTCCCGTCATGAAGTCGTAAAAGCTCGGCCACATCACCTCGAACGAGGTCAGCGCCGATCCCATGCCCTGGCGGGCGCTCTTCAGGAGCTCCAGAAGCGACGGGAAATCCGGGCAGCCGCAGAAGGCGCTGGCAAGTTCCGCGGGCTTCGCCTGCAGCCGCAGCACGGCGCGGGTAATGACGCCGAGCGTGCCTTCCGAGCCGATGAACAGCTGCTTGAGGTCATAACCCGCATTGTTCTTCAGCATCTTGTTCAACGATTTGACGATCGTGCCGTCCGGCAGCACCACTTCGAGGCCGAGCACGTGTTCGCGCGCCATGCCGAACCGGATGACGCGATTGCCGCCGGCATTGGTGGCGAGATTGCCGCCGATGACGCAGGAATCCCGGGCTCCGAGATCGAGGCCGAAGAACAGCCCCGCCTCTTCCGCCTTCGCCTGGATGACGCTGAGCGGCGTGCCCGCCAGAACCGTCATTGTCGCCATCACCGTATCGACTTCCTCGATACCGTTCATGCGGTCGAGCGACAACGCAACGCCATTTTCGATCGGCCGCGCGCCACCGGCAAGACCGGTTAATCCGCCCTGGGGCACGACCGGCACCTTGAACTCGTTGCAAAGGCGCAGCGTTGCAGAGACCTGTTCCGTCGTGCGCGGCCGCACCAAAGCCAGCGGTACGACCGGCGAAAGGCCACCCCAATCGTTGTGGAAGCGGACAGGAATATCCTCACCGAAAAAGACATCGGGAGCGAGTTTGCGCTGGAGCGCCTGGATGAATTCATGCGTCATGAAAACGTTACCTCGGGAGGTCATCGATAAAGGTAAGCTTAACTGCCACTTTCGGTAAAATAAATATACCTACAGAATTTATCTGGGAAGAGGGCAGCGTGGACACGTCACCGCGATCGATGCCGAGATCTACAAGATGTCCGGTAGCCCAAAATAAAATCGGCGGACTGGCAACAAGCCAGCCCGCCGATTCTCCCTGGGAGGAGAGTTGGGGTTCAGCGCAAGGCCCCGGCCACGCGCTTCTGTTCGTCCTTCATGAAGGCGATGTCGCCGACGACGCGGACGCGCACCCGCCGGGAGTCACCCGGCAGATAGGCGATCGGGATATCCTCGGTGTCGAGCGTCACGATCGTATCGGCGCTGGCGCCCGCTTCGACGGCGCGGGCGCGGGCAATGCGCTCGGCCTCGGCAATCGCCTTTTCGCGCGACATGCCGGAAAACACCTGGTCGACTTCGCCGGAAACCTGCGCCATCGCAGCACCGAGCGCGTTCGCGACGCCGGCATGTTCGACGCGCAGCACTTCGCTCGCCCCTTTGAGCTTTTCCGGGATCAGGAAGGCACCACCGCCGACAGCGATCAGCTGCACGCCCTCGGCCGAAGTCTTCATCCGGTCAACGCCGTCTTCCACCATCGCCTCGACGCGTTTCAGGAGGTCGGCAACCAGCGCCTTGTCGAGATGCTTGACCCGGTCGCGGTCGCCGATCTCGACGAGGCCGGCGGCGACTGCCACGTCCGTCGTCGTCAGCGTATCGCCACCGAAGACCAGCGCCTTTTCGGTGATCCGGTAACCGACCGAACGCGGACCGATCTTGCGGGTTTCCGGATCGATGATCGTGCCGCCCCCAAGCGCCATCGGCAGCAGGTCCGGCATGCGGAAGAGCGTGCGCACGCCGCCGACTTCGACGACATTGTTCGCCTCGCGCGGAAAGCCGCCGACCAGGCAGCCGACATCCGAGGTCGTGCCGCCGACGTCGATAACCATGGCCTCCTTGAGACCGGTCAGGAACGCAGCGCCGCGCATCGAATTGGTCGGGCCGGACGCAAAGCTGTAGACCGGGTTGGCGGCGGCGACATCCGCCAGCACCACCGTGCCGTCGTTCTGGGTCAGGTAGAACGGCGCTTCAATGCCGGCCTGTTTCAGCGCATCCTTGAAAGCATCGATCGTCTTGCGGCCGAGACCCTGCAGCGCAGCGTTCAGAAGCGTGACGTTCTCACGTTCCAGAAGGCCGATGCGGCCGAGCGTATGGGACAGCGTGATGCGCGCATTCGGGATGATCGAGCGAACGATCTCCGCCGCTTCCAGCTCGCATTCCGCCGTCAGCGGCGAAAAGAGCGCCGTGATGCCGATCGAATCGACACCCGCATCGCGGATCTTCATCGCCGCGTCGCGGATTTCATCCTTTGCAAGCGGCACCAGCGGTCGGCCGTCGTATTCATGGCCGCCATGCACCATGAAGGAGAGCGGATCGACGGCATCGCGCAGCTCGTCCGGCCAGTCGACCATCGGCGGCAGCGAGGCGCCGGCCGGCATGGCGATGCGGATCGCCGCGACGCGATCGAGACGGGCACGCTCGACCACCGCATTGGTGAAATGCGTCGTGCCGATCATCACCGCATCGACCGGTGCCGAACCCGGTGCCTGCGAGGCGACCACATGGCCGATCGCATTGACCACGCCCTGCATCACGTCCGACGTGGTGGGAAACTTGATGGCCGAGAGAACCTTCTCGCCATCGATGAGCACGGCATCCGTATTGGTGCCGCCGACGTCAATTCCGATCCGCTTCATGCTGCAAACACCGATTTGAAATCCAGGTCATATCCGAAGGCGCGCGGGCCGACATGTTCGAGGCCCTTGGCGCTGGTCAACACTTCCGGGGCCGGAAGGGCCACGACAGTGACGCGCTGGCCGTACCGCACCGTCTCGGTGCCGATCGCCTCTCCCGAGACGGTATCGAGCAGGCAGATCAGGTCCGGCGTCATGGCGATCGGCTGGCCGTCGCGGAAAGCGACCGCCCATTCGTTCTGGAAGGCGAGCTCGACCTTCGAGCCGCGATCACCGTCGAGACCTTCGATCATCGCCGAGCCGCGCAGGAAGCCGCCGGTCGTGGTGCGGTCGACATCGGCGATCTTGCCCTTGAACAGCACCTTGCCACCTTCATGGGCGAGCACGGCTTCGACCGGATCCGTATGGGCGGCGCGGGCTTCGAGCACGGCGCGGCCGAGGCTGACCGCCTTGGTGACCGTGTAGAGCACGCCCCAGTCCTTGACTTCCCGGCCGGTACGCGGCGCCTTGCAGGTCGCCGCCGTCGAGCCGACTTCGGTGCAGATCTTGCGGGAAATCCGCTCCATCCACTTCCAGGAGGCAGCCTTGGCGACGATCGCCTCGTTGTCGCGGCAATCGACCAGCGTCAGCGGATACATCGGCAGGTCGCCGATCGCAAAGCTCGTCATCTGCGCTTCCGGATAGGCGCGGCCCATCGCGTCCGCATCGACGACCGGAATGTCCAGCATGGCGCCGGCGAGGAACGGCGACAGCGCATTGCCGCCGCCGATCTCGACGCTCATCACGGCGCGGAACTTGCGGCCGGTATACTCTTCCATCAGCTGCATGGCCCGGGCGAGATGCGCGGGGTCGACGAGGCGCTCCTGGCCGACCAGCGGCGCACCCATCTTGGAGACGACCGCGACGGCATCGCCGTCGTCGAGCGCCTGGGGATCGATCAGCTTGACGCGCTTGCCGTCCTTGTAGAGCTTTTTCAGGTTGAGCTGCGCCAGATAGGGGCTGCCACCGCCGCCGGTGCCGAGAATCCAGGCGCCTACGGCAAGCGGGTCGATCTCGCCCGCTTCGAAATCACGGATCATGTTTACCTCCGAAGAATGTGCTAGAACCTAGCCATGAGTGACGAAGGATGCCTATAGGGGACTGCCCCTAGAATGAGCTTGCCTTGATTTTAGGCATGCCCGGCGCCATCATGATTTGACGATCGAAAGGAACGATTCCCTGCACATGTCGAAGAGCCCATATGCGCTGGCCCCGACCTCGCCGGAAGGTGCGGAACCGCACCACCGGGTGATGTTTCTGAGCGTCGGCCAGACGCCGCGTGCCGATCTCATCGGGGACATGCTGACCAATCTCGACGTGCCGATCGAAGCGCTCGAAATCGGCGCGCTGGACGGGCTTTCCAAGGCAGAAATCGACGATCTGAAAGTGCGACCGGGCGAACAGAGCATCGTCACCCGGCTTGCCGACAATACCGATATCGTCGTGTCCAAGCCGCGGATTGCCGAGCGCATGGCAAAGATCGCCGCCGCTTTCCAGCCCAATGAATTCGATCTGGTCGTCATCCTCTCGACCGGCCTGTTTCGCGATTTCGAAAGCACCTGCCCGACAGTCAACGCCCAGCGGGCCATGGAATCCGCGGTGATTTCGCTCGCCGCGCACGGCTCTTCCGTCGGCCTCATCCAGCCGCTGCAGCAGCAGATAGCCGAACTCGATATCCCGGCGCTGGCGCCCTACAAGATCTGCGCCAGCTACGCCGCCGACGGAGACCGCAAGCTGCTGGCCGGCGCGCTCGTCGATCTCGCCGATGCGGAAATCATCGTCCTCAATTCGGTGAGTTTCACCGAGGCCGACCGGCAGATGGTGGCGAAGGCCAGCGGCAAGCCCGTCGTTCTCGCCCGCCGCATCGTCGCAAGCGCCATCCGGCTTCTCCTGCATCGTTCGCAGCCCGTGACCCTGCCGGGCGTTTCGCCGGAATTTGCCGAAAAGCTCCTGCGCCTGACGCCACGCGAGCGGCAGGTGCTGTCATTGGTGGCCGAAGGCCTGTCCAACAAGGCGATCGCCCGCCAGCTCGGCATCAGCCCGAAGACGGTCGAGATCCACCGCTCCAACGTCATGAGCAAGATGGAAGTCACCTCGTCCAATGCGCTCATCCGCATGGTTATCTCCGCCGGCCATCCCTGATCGAAAATAAGTGGCTTCGCGCAAGAAAATTGCGCCAAAAGACCTGTTTGCCTAAAAATTGGTCGCCATGAGCATGTCAGAATCATGTCGTTCTAGGGGCATTACCCTATAGTGAAGCCGCGCTTCCGAGCGTTAGGCTCCGTTCCCATAATGCCATGCAGGGAACGATGAGAGCATGCCTTCCACATCCAAGATCGCCTTCGTGACCATCGGCCAGACGCCGCGTATCGACGTCGTTCCGGAAATGATGGCGGAGATCGGCATCGGCCTGCCGGAGGGTCGCGTCGGGTTCCGTGAATTCGGCGTACTCGACGGCATGGGCCCGGCCGAGCTGGACGCGATGCGCGCCGTGGATGGCGAACATTCCTTCGCGACACGTCTCAAGAGCGGCGAGGAGATCGTCACCTCCAAGGCCCGTACCGAAGAGAAGCTCAACGTCCTCTTGAAGACGATAGACGCGCAAGGCTTCGACCTCGTCGTTCTCCTCTGCACCGGCACCACGATCGATCCGCTCGAAAACACACTGGTCGTCGAAGCCCAGCGGATCGTCGATTCGACCGTCGAGGCGCTCGCCGCCTCCTCCCGCAAGCTCGGCGTCATCCTGCCGCTCGAACGGCAGGTGAAGGATTTCGCCGATCGCCATGTCTTCAGCGGCGAGCCCAAATTCGTGGCCGCCTCGCCCTATGCCGGCGACGATATCGGCGAACGGGCGAAGACGCTCGAAGGCTGCGACCTTATAGTCATGCATTGCATGGGTTATTCCGCCGGAATGCTGGACGAGGTCCGCCGCGCCGTCGATGCCCCGGTTCTTTTGTCGCGCCGCGTCGTCGCGGGCGTCGTCCGCCAGATGATCTGACTACCGAGCCACATTAAAAACAGAGGGAACCACATGTTCGGAAAAATCCTGAAAAACGTCGCGATCGCGGGGCTGCTCGCCTCCTCGATCCTCACCGCGCCCGCCGGCGCCTTCGAGCGTACCGACAAGGGCAATGTCATCGTCTTTGGCGGCCGGCAGGCCATCCCTGTCCTCGATCCGCACATCCGCTACGACTGGTCGACACGCATGATCCAGCAGTCGGTCTACGATGCGCTGGTCAAGTACGAGGGCAACCCGGCCGAGATCAAGCCATGGCTCGCCGAGAAGTGGGAAACGAGCGCCGACGGCAAGAGCTGGACCTTCCACCTCGCCAAGAACGCCAAGTTCCACAACGGCGATCCGGTGACCGCCGAAGCCGTGCGCTACTCCTTCGAGCGCGGCCTGAAGCTCAACAAGGGCGTCGCCTGGATGCTCAAGGACTTCCTGGCGCCGGAAAACATCGTCGCCGTCGATGCCAACACCGTCCGCTTCGACCTCAGGGCGCCCTACGCACCTTTCCTGTCCTTCCTGCCCTGGTGGTTCGTCGTCAACCCGGCTGAGGTGAAGGCGCACGAGGTGGATGGCGACTACGGCCAGAAGTGGCTGACCGACCATGCCGCCGGCTCCGGTCCGTTCAAGCTCGGCCGCTGGGAACCGAACGTCCTTTATGAGATCGAAGCCAATGCTGGCTACTGGAAGGGCTGGCCGCAGGGCGAGAAGAACCGCCCGGCCGGCGTCATCTACAAGATTATCCGCGAACCGGCCGCCCAGAAGGCCGCCCTGCAGCGCGGCGAAGCCGACATTGTCGAAGGTCTGACGCCGGACGACTATATCCAGATCAAGCGTGTGCCAGGCGTGGTCATCCAGGATCACAAGGGCATGACCACTTTCGGGATCAAGTTCAACACCCAGAAGGGCCCGACCGCCGACATCAACCTGCGCAAGGCGATCGCCTATGCGCTTGACTACGATGCGCTGATCCAGATCTATAACGGCGCCGCCTCGCTCGAGACCAGCCCCCTGCCGGACGCCATGAAGGGCCATGTCGCCGTTCCGGGCATGCCGCGCAAGGATCTTGCCAAGGCCAAGGAATACCTCGCCAAATCGGCCTATCCGAACGGCGGCATCACCCTGCCTTACGTCCATGTCGCGGGCCTCGAAGAAGCCCGCCGCATCGGCCTCGTCCTGCTCGACAACCTCAAGGAACTCGGCATCACCGTCGAGGTCAAGCCGGAACAGTGGCCGAACATGGTCGCCGCCGGTTCCAAGGTCGAGACCTCGCCGGCCATGACCTCGGTCTTCACCACGCCGGTTTCGACCGACCCGGACGCCGTCGCCTACCAGTATCACAAGGCGAGCTGGGGCCAGTATTACGCGATGATGTTCTACGACAATCCGAAGGTCTCGGAGATGATCGACCAGGCCCGCGCCGCCACCAACTGGGATGACCGCGCCAAGCTTTATGCGGACATCCAGAAGCAGATCGTCGCCGACCAGCCGGAAGTCTTCGGCATGCTGCAGAACCGCCGTTGGGCGCATCGCGACTATCTGCAGGGCTTCAAGTTCAGCCCGGTCCGCTTCACCGGCGAAGTCGACCTCTACCCGATGTGGGTGAAGGCCGAATAGAAACTGGCTTGCGTCCCCTCTTGCAGCCAGCATGATGCGCATGGCCAGGCCATCCCAACCGGCCGGGCCATGCGCAGTTTTTTAGAAGATAGCCACCGGAGAAGACGATGTTGGCATTCGCCTTCCGCAAAGTGCTGACGCTGGTCGGAACCATGATCGGCATTGCGGCACTGACCTTCGTCATCACCAATGTCGCGCCGGGCGATCCGGCCCGTTTGGTCGCCGGCCCCAATGCGACCGAGGACATGGTGACGACGATCCGCACCGAATACGGTCTCGACAAGTCGCTGCCCGAGCAGTTCGTCGTCTATATGGGTGATCTCGTGACCGGCGATCTCGGCCAGTCGATCGTCACCACGAGGCCGGTGCTGGAAGAAGTGCTGCGTTATGCGCCGGCAACCCTGGAACTGGTCTTCGTCGCCATGGCGCTCGGCATCATCGTCGGCGTACCGATGGGCATGCTGTCGGCCGTCTACAAGGACGGCCCGATCGACCATGCCACCCGCATCTTCTCGATCTCGGGGGTCGCACTGCCGGCCTTCTGGTTCGGCATCATCCTGCAACTGACATTTGCGGTCGACCTCGGCTGGCTGCCGGTGTCCGGCCGGCTGCCGCTGGTCACCCGCCCGCCGGAAACGGTCACCGGCCTGCTCCTCGTCGACAGCCTGCTCGCCGGCCGGCTGGATACGTTCTGGACCTCGCTGCGGCACATCATCCTTCCGGCGATCGTGCTGTCCTTCCCCTGCCTCGCCTCGATCCTGCGCGTCAACCGCGCCGAGATGATCGAAGTGCTGCAGTCGGACTACATCGTCGCGGCACGCGCCCACGGCATCGCCTCCTTCCGCATCGTCGCCATCTACGCGCTGAAGAACGCGCTGCTGCCGACGCTTGCGATGATCGGCCTGCGTTTCGGCTGGATGCTCGGCTCCACCGTGCTCGTCGAGACCGTCTTCGACTGGCCGGGCATCGGCCTTTATGCCGTCTCGTCCGCGCTTTCATCGGATTTCAAGCCCGTCATCGGCGTCACGCTGGTGATCGGCTTCTTCTTCATCGTCGCCAACACCCTCGTCGATCTCGCCTATGCGTGGATCGATCCCCGCCTCAGGAGCGCCTGATGACGACGCCCGTGGAACTCTCCCGGCCCCTCACCTTCCGCGAACGGCATGAAAGCAAGATCCGCCAGTGGCGGCTCTATGCCCACATGTTCGGCAAGAGCTTCTCCTCCATGCTCGGCCTCGGCCTGGTCGTGATCTTCCTGTTGCTCGCAGCCTTTGGGCCATGGCTGGCGCCCTATCCGGAAGATACGGTCGGCGCCTTCAACATGGCCAACAAGCTGATGGGCCCGAGCGCCGCCCACTGGTTCGGCACCGACGAAATGGGCAGCGACATCCTTTCGCGCGTCATCATCGGCGCCCGCACCTCGCTCTGGATCGGCCTGATCATCACCGGCGTCGGCGCCATCATCGGCGTGCCGCTCGGCATCATCGCCGGGTATCGCGGCGGCTGGGTGCGTGCCGTGATCATGCGCATCACGGAACTCTTCCTCGCCGTGCCGGGCCTGGCTCTCGCGCTCGCCATCGTTGCTGCCCTCGGCCCCGGCATCACCAATTGCGTGCTCGCCTTGTCGCTCGTCTGGTGGCCGGGTTATGTGCGGCTGGTGGAGGCGAAGACACTTTCCGTCAAGGAAGAGCTGTTCGTGGAATCGGCCCGCTCGATCGGCGCCAGGACGCCCTGGATCCTCTGGCATCATATCCTGCCGAACTGCATGTCGCCGATCATCGTCAAGATGAGCATGGACATGGGCATGGCGATCCTGTCCGCCGCCAGCCTCGGTTTCATCGGGCTGGGCGCCCAGCCGCCGGCACCCGAATGGGGCGCGATGATCTCGGTCGCCCGCACCTACATGCCGGACTGGTGGTGGTACTCGCTCTTCCCGGGTGCCGCGATCTTCCTGACCGTGCTCGGCTTCAACCTTCTGGGCGATGGCCTGCGCGATATTCTCGATCCCCGGAGCCGCGACCGATGACCGGACCTCTTCTCGACATCCAGAACTACCGGCTCGACATCGGCACGTTCGACGGCCCGGTGCATGTGCTGAAGGACATCAACCTGACCGTCAACCGCGGCGATACACTCGGCATCGTCGGCGAAAGCGGCTCCGGCAAGACCGTGCTGGTGCGCTCAGTGCTCGGCATCGGACCGAAGGCCTCGAAAGTCGTCGAAGGCACCATCGCCTTCGACGGGCAGGACATCACCGCGCTCCCCGAAAAGGACTGGACGAAGATCCGCGGCATCCGCATCTCGATGATCTTCCAGGATCCGATGACCTATCTGAACCCGCTTTTCACCATCGGGCAGCAGATTTCCGACGTCATCGCCGCTCATGAAAAGGCTGCCGGCCACGGCGTTTCCTCCAAGGCCGCCCGCCGCGCCCGCACCGAGGACCTGCTCGACCAGGTCGGCCTTCCCAACCCGGCCATGTTGTTCGACCAGTATCCGCACCAGCTTTCCGGCGGCATGCGCCAGCGGGTGCTGATCGCCATGGCGCTGTCCGGAAAGCCGGACCTGCTGATCGCCGACGAGCCGACGACCGCTCTCGACGTGACGGTCCAGGCACAGGTGCTCGACCTGATCAATTCGCTGGTCGAAAAACTCAACCTCACCGTCATCATGATCAGCCACGATATCGGCGCCATCGCCACGATCGCGAAGCGCTGCGCGGTCATGTACAAGGGCGAGATCGTCGAGCAGGGCCTGACGGCGGATATCCTCAGCGCCCCCAAGCACGAATATACCAGGCGCCTGCTCGCCGCCGTGCCGGATATCGATACCGCCGCGGCGAAGGTTGCCGCCGAACCGGCGGTCGGTGCCTCCCCGAAACCCGGCGTGCTTCTGGAAGCGATCGGCCTCAGAAAGGTCTATCGCAGCCAGTCCGGCACCGAGGTGACGGCGGTCGACAGTATCAACCTCTCCGTCGCGACCGGCGAAATCTTCGGTGTGGTCGGCGAATCCGGTTCCGGCAAGTCGACGCTGGCGCGCATGCTGCTGCGGCTGATCGAGCCGACCTCCGGTGACATCATCTTTGACGGCCGGAACATTTCCGGCCTGACCGGCGAACCCCTGCGGTTGATGCGTCGGCATATGCAGTTCGTCTTCCAGAATCCCCATTCGGCGCTCAACGGCCGCCACACGATCGGCGACGCGATCGGCGAACCCCTGCGCATCCAGACGAACATGAGCCGCCGCGACATCGAAGTGCGCGTCGAGGCGCTGCTCGACATCGTCCAGCTGCCGAAGATGTTCAAATACCGCTATCCGCACGAACTCTCCGGCGGCCAGAAGCAGCGCATCTGCATCGCCCGCGCCATCGCCCTCAATCCGCGTCTGCTGATCCTCGACGAGCCGACGTCGGCGCTCGACATCTCGGTACAGGCCCAGGTGCTCGACTTCCTGCAGGAACTGCGCGCCGAACTCGACCTCACCTATGTCTTCATCTCGCACAACCTCGCCGTGATCCGCCAGATCTGCGACCGGACAATCGTGATGAAACGCGGCGTGATCGTCGAGCAGGGGGAAACCGAGCGCCTCTTCCTCTCTCCGCAGCACGAATACACCAGGGCGCTGATCGAAAGCGGACGCAAAACCTCGCGGGCGGCGAACCTTTCCGCTTCTGTCGGCTCACAATGAAACATACCCGGCGAAAAAATAATTGTGCAGTGCAGCAACGTTACCCATATAGGGAACGTTGTCGCTGATCACTGCCATCCCGGCAATGATTGCCAGGAGCCAATATGAGATCGTTGTCGGATACGCTGGAGCGGCTTGCCCGCTTGAAATCACTGGGTCGCGAGCACACCGACACACCCAGCCACCTGGAGGAACTGAGCAGTTTCGGATCCAATCCCGGAGCGCTGGCCGGCAGGGTATACGTCCCCTCCCTGCTTCCCAAAAATCCTGCCCTCGTCGTCGTTCTTCACGGATGCACCCAGACCGCCTCCGGTTATGATCACGGCGCCGGATGGTCGAAGCTCGCCGAACGCCACGGCTTCGTGGTTCTCCTGCCCGAGCAGGTGCGGGCCAACAACGGCAATCTGTGCTTCAACTGGTTCCTGCCGGGCGACACGCGCCGCGGCCAGGGCGAAGCACACTCGATCCGCCAGATGATCGACGCCGCGGTCTCCCGCCACGGGATCGACACTTCGCGCATCCATGTGAGCGGGTTGTCCGCGGGTGGCGGGATGGCCAACGTCATGCTCGCCACATATCCTGAGATATTCGCAGGCGGCGCGATCATCGCGGGCCTGCCCTACGGCGTAGCCGCCACGGTTCCCGAAGCCTTCGACCGGATGCGCGGGCACGGCCTGCCGCCACCCTCGGCGCTTCAGTCGCGGCTGAGAGCCGCTTCCACCCATCAGGGACCTTGGCCGACCATTTCGGTATGGCAGGGCACCCAGGACAATACGGTTGCAGAAGCAAATGCTCAGGCGATCATCGACCAGTGGCGGGCCGTTCACAACGTCGGCTCACGACCGGACCTGAAGGAAAAGGTCGACGGCCAGTCGAAAACCGTCTGGAAGGACGACCGCGGCCGGCCGGCGATCGAATATTACAGCATTGCCGGAATGGGCCACGGAACGCCTGTCGACCCCGCACTCGGCTACGAGAACGCTGCGCCTTACCTGCTGGATGTCGGCATATCCTCGACGCTTCATTCGGCAAAAAGCTGGGGCCTGCTTCGCGAAGGCGTCGAGCCGCTGCAGGCGAAGAGCGACGGCACCCAGCGGGCATCCGTTTCTTCTCAAAAGGCAAAAGAGCCCGAAGGTATCCAGCAGATCATCGAGAATGCGCTTCGCATGGCCGGCCTGATGCGCTGATATGGCCGGGAAAATAGGCGCGGCGGCGGCCAGGGGGAGAGGGAATGGCCGCCGCCGGGCGCTTCGGCTTAAACGCCGGAAGCAGCAATATCCGCGTCGAGACGTTCGCGAGCCTTCTTGGGCAGTTTCGCGGTCTTGATGGCTTCCAGGTTCGCAGGAGCGTTGCCGACAACGATGAGGCCGATCATGCCCATGCCGACATGCGGCGCGCATTTCACGGCATAGGCTCCCTCGACGTCGAACGTGATTTTCACGCTTTCGTTCATCTGGCCCTTGAAAGGCTTTGCGCCTTCCGGGATCAGCCCATCGATGGTTTCGGCGTTGTGAGACTTGTCGGTCGGAACGAAGGTCACGGTATCGCCCTTGGCGACCTTGAGGGAACTCGGCTCGAATACCATCGCGCCGTCCTTGCCCTTGTTGAGCATTTGCACTTGGAAATCCGCAGCCGACGCCACCGTCGCGCATACAGCCGTAGCGATTACCGCTCCGACCAGTGATGCCAAAATCTTCTTCATTTTCTTACTCCTTTTCTCAAAAGCCCTCGGCTTCGTTGGAATTCACACTAGGGCAAAAACGCCGGCGCTCTTTGACCTACGACAACCAGTTTTGAGTTTGCCGCCGCTCGTTTTTGCGTTGGTTTGAGCCCGGACGAGGCGATGACGATCACGTTGTCCAACCCACTTGCCGAAGCGTCTTCAGAAGTGGCGCATACCACCGGCCGGACTTGACCAGGCGGAAGCCCAGATTGTCCGGCGGCGTTCCGACCGCGCAGCCACCGCCTTTCGGATCGCGGACGAAGGAACTCATCGGCGAACGATGCGGACCCACGGTCACGTAGATGCCGCAAATCTCCTCGGAGGCGCGAATGGAACCGGTCACGTAGAGATGGACCCTGCGATGGCAGGTAGCCGTCCATTCCCAGATGTTGCCGCCAAAGTCGGCCAGGCCATATTCGTTTTCCCCGAAACTTCCTGTCGGCCGCGGTACCGGATCGCCTGTCGCCCGCTCGCGCGCTTCGCGCTCGTAGTCGGCGAGCCATCGCAGCGCGGGGTTCTTGCTGTCCTGGTCGAGGCCGAGAGCATCGTCCGGGAACCTCTTGCCCCCGGCCTGAGCCAGTTGTTCGTCGGTCGGCAGGGTCCAGTATTCGCCGGTCATCTCGGAGAGCCAGCGGGCATAGGCCGTGGCGTCGTCGAAGCTCACCCCGGTGGCGGGAACGTCCGGCCTCGATGCCGTCGCCTCAGAGGACTTGCAGGCGCGCGCGGCTACGCACGCCCGGTATTCCGAGACCGTGACATGATTTTTCATGATCGTAAGGCTCGATGCTGCAACCACCGTCTTCATAGGCGGATCGATGGGTGTCGTGCCTTTCAGAAACTCTCCGTCGCTCCTGTAGCGGTAGGTACGCGGAGGAACAACGACCGTTGCCGGCTCATAGACCGCGCCCTGTGGGGGCGCGGGCTTCATGAAGCCCGCCTGGTGGAAGATACCCGCTGCCAGCACGGCGATCAGCGTGATCGGAACCCCGGCATGGAGGAGCGAGAGCTTTGGCCTGTCGTATGTCCATCGCATGTTCGCCTCCCAAGGCGAAATCCAGCTTGCAGGGGATGAAGGCCGGCCGGGGCATGCACATTTCATGCACCCCGGCCTTTTCCGATCAGGTGCCGGTCGGCGCCAGGACCGATGTCATGAGGTCGTCGTTCCAGTCACCGGTAACCTTGAAATGTGCCGCCGCGCCCAGTTCGAAGGCCTCGATCAGGTTGTGGTTAACGTAGGCGTATATGCCGGGCTGCTGGAAGGTGTAGAACGCAGCGCCCGCCGCACCGCCCGGTATGAACCATGTTTCCTGGTCGATCTCCGGAGGATTGGCGAACTTGCCCGTAGCCCAGACATAGTCGCCGTGGCCGCCGATGAGGTGGGGCCGCGTGTCGCGGTTTGCCTGCGAATGGACGATCAGCACCTTCTCGCCAACCGCGGCGGTCATGGCGTCCTGACCCGTCAAGGCACCGACGGCCCCGTTGAAGACGATATGCGTCGGGGTCAGCGTCCGCATCACCTTGAGCGTGTCCTCGTAGGCCTCGCCGACACTATCGTATTTCTTGAACTTGCCGTTCTCGTCGCGCGGCACGTAGAAATCCTGCTCACCCACATAGTAGACCTTGTCGTAGGTCAGCGGTTTCCCGTTGCCGTCCTTGAGACCGTCGCGCGGGAGCACCATGATGGCACCGTTCATGCCCGAGGTAACGTGCCAAGGCACCATTCCGGGAGGTGCGCAGTGGTAGACGAAAACGCCGGCCTTGGTCGCCTTGAACCTGAGAATGGTTTTCTCGCCAGGGTTCACCACCGTCAGCGCTCCGCCGCCCAGGGCGCCGGTGGCCGAGTGGAAGTCGATATTGTGCTGGAGTTCGTTCGTGTCGGGGTTGATGAGGGTGAGCTCGACGTAGTCGTCCTGGTGGACGACCATGAGCGGACCCGGAACCGATCCGTCGAAGGTCATCGCATTGATTTCGGTGCCTTCCTTGTCGAGGACGAGCTTCTTCTCCTCGATGGTCAGCGTAAATTCGACGACCTTCGGTGGGCCATCGGCCTTCTGGGTATGGGCATGGACGAAAGGCGGCTTCAGGAGCTCGACCTTCTCGCGGCGGAGGCGCGAGAGATCGCCCGGCTTCATTTTTGCGGGGGGCGCTTCGTCCGCGTGGGCAAAGGAAGCCTGCAAGACCGGTGCGATCGCGCCGACGAAGGCTGCCCCCGCTAGGATCGAACGTCTGGTCATCTGAATCTTGTCGGTCATGGTTTCTTTCCTTCGGAACAAGGGGCGGAGTAAATCGCCGTCCTCTGGAAATAGAATTTATGTCCAGACCAGCCTCTTCTGTTTGACGTGCAACAAACAGGGCATGGGCATTTGCTTGCGCTTTCGCAAGAAAACGGAAGAATCCGGGCCGGTTACGTGGTTTTATCCTGGTCGCCTCACGACCGCTCTCTTGTGCGGCTGGAAACGGGGCGGCAGCACTGGCGAAAACGAACCCGTCTAAAGAGCGTGGCGGTGTATCGCATCCCGGTCCAAGGACATCCCCCAACCGGGCGCATCCGGAATCCGGGCCGTCCCGTCGATGAGCTTTATCTTCTCTTCGTAGAGCGGCGCGAACCATTCCACGTATTCCAGGGAATGGGCGGTCGGGACATGCGCCAGCAGCTGCAGGCTCATTTCGGGGAAAAGATGCGACGAGACCGGCAGATCGAAGCTTGCCGCCAGTGCGCCAACGCGAGCGAATTCGGTAACGCCGCCAACCCGCTGGAGATCCGGCATGAGTATGGAGGCGGCACCCGTCTCGATCATCCGCCGGAAACCGTAGCGCGTATATTCGTTTTCACCTGATGCTATCGGCATGCGCAGGGCTCTTGCCACCTTGGCCGAATCCTCCAATGCGTGGGCCGGCACCGGCTCCTCGAACCAGGCGATATCGAACGGCGCCAACGCATCGCCGAGCTTGATAGCCGCATCGGCGTCGAGCACCTGGTTGGCATCGATCATCAGACCGATATCGCCGCCGATCGCCGCACGAACGGCCTTCACGCGCGGCAGGTCCACGTCGATCCGCCCCGCAAGCCGAAGCTTCATCGCCTTGAAGCCGGCTGCGACAAACCCTTCCGCCTGCCGAACGAGAGACGGGATGTCCTGGGTCAGCCAGAGGCCGCCGCTTGCATAAGCCGGGATCGTCTCGCGGCACCGCCCCAGCATCCGCGAGATCGAAAGCCCGGCGCGCTTGGCTCTCAGGTCCCACATGGCGCCGTCGATCGCCGAAATGCCCATGATCGAGACGCCTGTGAAGCCGATGAAATTGATGCGCCGCCAGGCATCGGCCCAAAAGGCGCCGGTATCGTCCGGATCGCGCCCGATCACCGCATCCCGCAGCACATGCACCATGCTGTCGAGAAGCTTCAGCTGCTCGGGCCGGATGGTGAAGATCAGGTTCTCGCCGCGCAACCCCTCGTCGGTGACGAGATCGACCACGATACAGGAGAACTGATGAATGGTCGCCGTGGCATTGCCGAGCGGTTCCGCAAGCGGCAGGCTGACAGCGGTGGTGGTGAGATCCGTAATCTTCATGGGGCGTTACCGGTTCGCGGTGCGGGGAGGTTCGGTGTAGATGGGATCGTCGACGAAACCGCCACCCTGCCACTTGGCCTGCGATGATCCCTTGTCCGGAATGCCGGGATTGCGTTCCAGCTCCGAGCGATAGATCTCCGAACTGTCCTTCGGGACCCAGCCCAGATAGGCGGAAGCGGAATTGTCCCACCATTTCGACTGATTGTCCGAAACGCCCCAGATCGTCGGGCAACCGAGATAAGGTGCCTTGAAGACCCGTTCGGAGAGGGACGCCATGTCGTCGAAACTCAGCCAGATCGACAGCATCCGCACCGTCGTCGGCTTCGGCCAGCAGGCACCGATGCGGACGATCGCCGTCTCCTGGCCGAATTTGTGAAAATACATCTGCGCCAAACCCTCGCCGAAACATTTCGAGACGCCATAAAGACCGTCCGGCTTGGCGGGCCAATCGACCCCGATGAACTGATCCTGCCGATAGAAGCCGACCGTATGGTTGCTGCTGGCAAACAGGATGCGCGGTTTTCCGTGCCTTCGGGCCGCTTCGTAGAGATTGTGCAGGCCCCGGATATTGCTGTCGAGAATGCTGGCAAAGGTGTTTTCGGAAGGGACGCCGCCGAAATGCAGGATGCCGTCGCATCCTTCCACCATGCGCATGACGGCATCGGAATCCGCCAGGTCACAGACAAAAGGTTCCTCGTTGGACGCGACGTCGTCCAGAGGAGAGATGTCGGAAACGCGGATGACGTCCGCCAGGTGCCCCAGCCGCTGGCGCATGGCCTTGCCCATGTTGCCGGCCGCCCCCGTGATCAGAAGCCGCTTCATCCCATTCCTCCCCGACATTCTGCCTGCAATCTAGAAGGCGCCTCGAGCGCACGTCAACTCATAATATGACTTGACTTGAAGGCACAAATAGGATCCTGGAGCATTGGCCGCGCGACTCCGAGGTCAAAAGAGCGCGAGAACCACTATTTTCTCGGCCTGCCTCAGTTGACGAGGATTATCTTTTCGGTCTTCATGCAAGGCGGCAGTCATGTGATGTCATACTCACCTGGGCGCCCGGAATGGAGGAACCCCAAATGAAATGGATGAAGCATGTGGCTCTGGCCACGGCTCTGACGCTGTCTGCACCGATCGGCGCGTTCGCCGATACCCCCGCCGACCAGCTGATCGTCGGCCTCAGCATGAACAATATCCTGACCCTCGACCCGGCGGCGATTTCAGGCCGCGAGGCGACGGGTGTCATCGCCAATCTCTATGATACGCTGGTGGAGCTTGCGCCGGACAAGAAGACCGTCAATCCGGGTCTCGCCAGCGCCTGGACGGTCGCGGATGACGGCTCGATCACCTTCACGCTGAGGGATAGCGCGAAGTTCACGTCCGGCAATCCGGTCCGGGCTGAAGATGTCGTCTGGTCGATCAAGCGCAACATCAGCCTTGGCCTGGTCGGCGCGGGCGTCTGGTCGTCCTTCGGTTACAAGGCCAACAATATCGATCAACTGCTGACGGCCGACGGCAACAAGATCACCCTCAAGCCGGCCCAGCCGACCGATCCGCAGCTCACGCTCGACATCTTCGGCAAGCCGGATGCCAGCGCGGTTATCGACATGAAGACCGCGATGAGCCACGAGGCGAACGGCGACAAGGCCGCCGCCTGGTTGAAGATCAATGTCGCAGGCTCCGGCGCCTTCAGCCTGACGCGCTGGTCCTCCAACGAGATGCTCATCCTGACGCGTTTCGACGACTACTGGGGCGAAAAGCCCAAGATGAAGCGCGTGATCTTCCGGCACATGCCGGAATCCCAGACCAAGCGGCTGATGCTGGAAAAGGGCGACGTGGACGTCGCAATCGGCCTTTCGGTTCCCGATATCGCAGCACTTGGCAAGAACAAGGACGTCGAGGTGCAGAGCACGCCGAGCTCGGGCTTCTACTTCCTCGCCGTGAGCATGAAGGACGAGCGCTTCAAGAACCCGGATGTGCGCCTCGCGATCCGCCACCTGATCGACTATGACGGCATCAACAAATCGATCATGCCGAATTACGGCACCAAGCGTCTTCGACCGGTCGCCGAAGGCGTCGTCGGCAGCTTGGCCGATCCGGACTACAAGCTCGACGTCGCCAAGGCGAAGGAACTGCTCGCCAAGGCAGGCTATCCGGACGGTTTCCCGGTCAGGCTCCTGACGCTCAACGAGCCGCCGTTCACGGACACCGCCACCGCGATCCAGGCAACCCTTGCCCAGGCCGGCATCAAGGCCGAAATCGTCCAGGGCGCCGGCGACCAGGTCTATGGCCCGATGCGCGAGCGCAAGTTCGAAATGCTCGTCGGTCGCGGCGGCGGCGGCCAGGAGCCGCATCCGCATTCCAACCTGCGCGCCCTTGTCATCAACCCGAACAATGCCGACGACGCCAAGCTCAGCGGCATCATCGGCTGGCGCACGTCCTTCTTCGACCAGCAGCTGAACGACATGTCCGCCAAGGCACTGGTGGAGCGCGACCAGGCGAAGCAGAAGACAGCCTATGAAGACATCCAGAAGCGATACGAGGAACTCGTTCCTGCGCTGCAGCCGATTTCGGCGGTCATCGATAGCGTCGTCTATCGCGCCGACATCAAGGGCTATGTGAACCACTACGGCTGGACGGTCCGTCTGCGCAGCGTGTCCAAGCAGCGCTGATCAATCAAACTATCAGTCCCTCCCAGGACGAGCGCTCGCAACCTTGGTTGCGGGCGTTTTTTTATGGGCCGCGGACATGAAAAAACCGGCAGGACGGACCTGCCGGCTTATGCTCTCGGGAAAGGCTTGGAGAGGAGGACGCCTATTCGGCCGCCTGCGCCCCGGGAGCGTTGGTGCGATAGGGCTCGCAGAGCGCCTCCATCATCCTGACTTCTTCGGCGGTCAGGTCGGTCAGCGGGGCGCGAACCGGACCTGCATCGAAGCCCATCAGCCGCACGCCGGCCTTGATGGCGGAAACCGCGTAACCCTTCTGGCGGTTGCGGATCTCCATGAACGGATAGAAAAAGTCGATGAGGATCCGGTTGGTGGCGGCCGTATCGCCGGCCCGGAGCGCCTTGTAGAACGTCTGGGCCAGCCCCGGAACGAAGTTGAAGACGGCCGACGAATAGGTGGTGACGCCCGCGCCGAGATAGGCATCCGCAAAAAGCTCGGCGGTCGGCATGCCGCCGAGATAGGTCAGGCGGTCGCCCATGACAGCGGTGATCTTGCGCACCAGGCCGATATCGCCGGAACCGTCCTTGAACCCGACCAGATTGGGGCAGGCCTCGCAAAGGCGCGCCAGCGTTTCCGCCGTCAGGATCGAATTGTCGCGGTTATAAACCATCACGCCGATGCCGACAGACTGGCAGACGGTCTTGATATGCTGGTAAAGGCCTTCCTGGCTGGCATCCATCAGGTAATGCGGCAGCAGGAGAATACCGTCGGCACCGGCCTTTTCGGCGGACTTGGCGATCGAGACGGCGATGCGCGTCCCGTAACCGCAGCCGGCGACGATCGGCGTGCTGCCGGCCGAAGCCTTGGCGGCGGCGATGATGTCCGGAATTTCGGAGGGCTCCAGGGAAAAGAACTCACCCGTGCCGCCGGCGGCAAAAAGCACCGAAGCGTCGAACCCGGCGAGCCAGCCGACATGCTGCTCGTAAGCCTTGCGATTGAAGAGGCCATCCTTGCCGAACGGCGTGACGGGGAACGACAGGAGGCCGGCGCCGAGCGCATGCTTCAGTTCATTTGGATCCATAGACATGGCAGTCCCTTCCTGGTTGATTTCCAGAAGGCTACCAAGTCATATTATGACTGTCAATAGTTGTATTATCTTCAACGGCGCATCAAGGCCGCCGTATCAGCGAGCGATAACGTTGCTGGCTCCCCCTGAGATGCATGCGCATGGCGTCACGAGCGGCCGAATCATCGCCATCGGTGATTGCGCGGGCAATACGGGCATGTTCATCCTGGATCTGCGCCAGATATTCGGGCGGCGAAATCTCGGCCTCGCCCTCCTGCAGCAACGATCGCGGGATCATCTGCTTGCCGATCGCTTCCAGAAGCTCCCGGAAACGCGGATTATTGGTCGCATCCGCGATGGCCAGATGGAATGCCCGATCGCTTTCGACCGTCGCCGCACCGGCGGCGATCTGCCGCTTGATCGTCTCGAGACACTCGAAGATCAGCTCCTGCTGTGCCGGTGACGAACGGATCGCAGCGAGACCCGCAGCCTCTATCTCGATAGCAGCTCGAACTTCCAGCATTTCGATGATGGAGGAAACGCGGCTGGCATCCACGGTGCGGAAACCCGCCTGCAGCCCGCCTTGCGGCGCCAGAACGAAGACGCCGACGCCGTGGCGGACCTCGACGAGATTATCGGCCCGCAACGAAGCGATCGCCTCGCGGATGACCGTCCGGCTGACCTCGTATTGCAGCGTCAGCCCGCTCTCCGTGGGCAGCTTGTCACCGGGCTTCAACGCGCCGCTCGCGATCGCATCCCGCATCCGCCGGCCAACCGTCTCGACCAGATTGCGGCCCTTTCGCGAGGGCGCTTCCCCGGCGATGTTATCTGCCCTCTTCAATCTCTGCCCGCTCCGTCGTTTTGACATTTCAGTCACTTAGAGGGGTAAAACCCCATGGCATTGTCAAGCGCCGGCCAAGAAATTTATTGACGCCCGGCCATAGACCTATAGTATGAGATGACCTATGAGGTATGATGACGCGGCGGAGTGACGCATATTCATCGGCTTCGATCCGGCCCTTGCCGGATCCGAAATGAAATGGCGGAGGGTCGTCCCTCTGCTTCTGACAGGAGGAATTTCGTGAAGATCGTAGACGTCAATGTGCGCGTATTCTCTCATACCACGCGCCGCCACCAGGATACTGCCGGCCATGCTCATCCGGGCCCGCCGCACAAGGTCAACCTGGCGCTGCTGACCATTGTCGATGACGACGGTGCGGAAGGCTATTGCTTTGCCCCGCCGGAAGTCGTTCGCCCGCATGTGATCGACAAGTTCGTCAAGAAGGTGCTGATCGGCGAAGATCCGTTCGCCCGCGAACGGCTGTGGCAGGACCTCGCTCACTGGCAGCGCGGCAGCGCGATGCAGTTGACCGACCGGACGCTCGCGATCGTCGATTGCGCCCTGTGGGACCTTGCCGGCCGCAAGCTCAACATGCCGGTCCACAAGCTGATCGGCAGCTACCGCGAAAAGATCCCGGCCTATGGCTCGATCATGTGCGGTGACGAGCTGGAGAACGGCCTCGCAACGCCGGAAGATTACGGCCGGTTCGGCGAAAAGCTCGTCAAGCGCGGCTACAAGGGCATCAAGCTGCACACCTGGATGCCTCCGGTTTCCTGGGCACCGGACGTCAAGATGGATCTCAAGGCCTGCGCCGCGGTTCGCGAGGCGGTCGGCCCGGATATCCACCTGATGATCGACGCCTTCCACTGGTACACCCGCACGGAAGCGCTGGAACTCGGCAAGGGTCTCGAAAAGCTCGGCTTCGACTGGATCGAGGAGCCGATGGACGAGCAGAGTTCGGCTTCCTATGCCTGGCTTGCCGAAAACCTCGACATTCCGGTCCTCGGTCCGGAAAGCGCCGGCGGCAAGCATTTCAGCCGTGCCGAATGGATCACCTCGAAGGCCTGCGACATCCTGCGCACCGGCGTCCACGACGTCGGCGGCATCAGCCCGGCGATGAAGACCATGCATCTGGCCGAATCCTTCGGCATGAACTGCGAAATCCACGGCAATGGCGCCCCGAACCTGATCATCGCCGCCTGCACCAAGAATGCGAAATGGTACGAGCGCGGCCTGCTGCACCCGTTCCTCGAATATGACGACGGCTTCGAATACCTGAACGCCCTCGTCGACCCGATGGACGAGGATGGTTTCGTTCATATTTCCGACAAGCCGGGCATGGGCGAAGACATCAACTTCGACTTCATCAACGCCAATCTGGTTGGTTGAACACTTAATCTGCCTCCCAAGCAGGAAAGAGAAGCCCGGTCCCATTTTGGGGCCGGGTTTCTTGCTTTTGCAGTCGGCACAAGCGTGTCGCCCGTGATTGGATCCTCGGGTCAAGCCCGAGGATGACGACGGAGACGGTGTGCCGTGTGCCCAAAGTAAGCAGCGCAATGGGCCAAAACGGCACTTTTGGGAAAGTGAGTTCCCCACACGCTCGTCATCCTCGGGCTTGACCCGAGGATCCAATCACCGAGGATCAAAAGCTCTCGGCCAACACTCCGGCGCCCCGCGCAGTCGCCTGCCGTGGTTTTCAAAGATCGGAGAGCCCACACGAATGCGGAACCTCATTTTGTTTAATATGTGTGGCTCCGCATTCGCGTGGCCTTCGGCGTTTTCTCGGGGCTTCCGGCCCCTACAGGTGATCACCTCGCCTCGCTGCATGGCTTCATTCGCGGCTTCCTTTCGAGAAACCTTGCCACTTGCACGGCTCAACCGAACCCGGCCTGGCGGCCAGGGGGAGGCTTGATAGGGTTCGGGTTGCCCCTGACCCATGGCTTTCACCTCCCTCACCTTCCCCGCACGTTACGGGTCGAATGAGGGCGCCGGCCTCCGCCTGCCCGCGAACGTCTCGCGAAACACTCCGGCGACGGAAGCGAGGGGATTGTAGGCATGGTGGCCGGGGGTGGGGATAATGATGCGGTTAAGTCATTGGAGATGCGGGGAAGCGGCGACCCATTATCCACGGGCAGACATGGAAAGACAGCGTTGGAAGGCGTACCCGCCATACCCCCCTCTGTCCTGCCGACATCTCCCCCTCAAGGGGGGAGATCGGCCAGAAGCAAGGTCTTAGCCAGCCAGGAGCCTTGAGATCGCCGAACTCTGCTCCCTGCCAGCTTCCTGCCCTCGGAAATCAGAGAGGGACCGCTGAGCAAGCCTCCTTCGATCTCCCCCCTTGAGGGGGAGATGTCCGGCAGGACAGAGGGGGGTGCCTCACCGCATACTCGCGACCATCCAGGAATGCTCAGAGGGGACCAAGCCTCGACCAGATCCAAGCCCGCATTTCGCCAAGGGCTTGCCTTCCAGCCCACTTCACATCACCCGATCGAGCCAGTCCATCGCATGGTCCTGCTGATCGACAGGGAACGCATGCGCGGCGCCGGGCCAAAGCCGCGTTTCGAGGCAGCGTTCCGCATCCGCGGCCGCCCAGATGGCATGGAGTTGCTGCTGCGCCGCCAAGGCGGCAGGCACCGGAAAGTGCCGGTCTTCGGCGCCGCTGAAGATCAGTGCCGGTTTCGGCGCGGTGAGCCCTGCAAAATGGGGATAGTCGATCTTTCCCGCGATCGGCGGATGCAGCATGGAAAAGGCCGACTGGCCGCGAAGCTGGTTGTTGCCCGGCTGCATGAGACCCTGCAGCGTTCCCATCCAGCCGCCGGCGACACAGGCCCTTGCATCGTCCGAAAGTGCGGCCGCCTGCCAGGCGCGCGAGCCGCCCATCGAATACCCGAAGCTTGCCACACGGCTTCCATCGACGCCGGGCAGCGCGCGAAGCCATGCCACGGCCTCGAGATCTTCGAGCAGGATCACGGAAGCGTAAGAAATCCCGAACTGCATGAGATTGGCCGCCAGCGCCTGCTGCGCTTCGTAACCGTTGCCTTTCCGACTGCCCCACCCGAGCGCGTCGGCGCAAAGCACGGTGTAACCGCGCCGGGCGAGTTCATTGCCGACATGCCGGCCGCCGTAGAGTTTCGCCGCCCATCGATCCGTGTCCGCCGCAAGCTCGGAAGCCTCGCCGGTGCGGCGGATCATCTTCTCCTTGCCGATCGAGAAGAACGAGCCATGGTCGTGCAGCAGCAGCACGGCAGGCGTAACGCCGGCTGTATCGGGGCGAAGGAGATAGGCTCTCGTCGTTTCGCCGTTCGAGAAGGCAAGTTCGAGTTCTTGGCCCGTGCATCCGTCTTCAGCCCACTCCCTGACGACCGACCCGCTTGCGGACACGACCCGCTCGACCCCGAGGGCCTGCCGCACCTTGTCCCGCGTGCGCTCTTTCCAGTCCGGAAAGGCTTCCGCCGACGGTTGGAAATTCCAGTCGAACGAGAGGTTGTCGCGCAGCCTCGCTGCGAGGCTCGACATGTTCTCGCTGTCGATCATTGCTGTTGCCGCAGCCTTTCGAGCATCCGGTCCCGGCTGTCTCCCAGGTGCCTGCGCATCGCACCGCGCGCGCCTTCCACCTCACGGGCTTCGATAGCCTTGAGAATGGCACGATGTTCTTCACCGACGCGCGCGAGATGCACGGATAGGCTCGCATCGTCGACCGCATGGGTCGAAAGCCGCATGCGGGGCATGAGGGTCTCGCCGAGATAGTTGAAGATGCGAAAAAAGTGCTCGTTGTGGCTGGCGGTGGCAACGGCGCGGTGAAAATCGAAATCCGCCTGCGTGTCCCGGCTTGCGCGACGGACGGCGACATCCATGGCCTTGCAGGCGGCCGTCATAGCCTGGATATCCGCCTGGGTCCGCCGGTCGGCAGCAAGCGCTGCCGCTTCGGATTCGATGCCGATACGCAGTTCGAGCCCCTTTACCAGGTTTTCGACCAGCATCAGGTTTTCTTCGCCAAGGCGGAAAGGCGCGACACCCGCGTCCTGGCGAACGAAGACACCGATGCCATGATGGATCGAGACCAGGCCGCTCGCCCGAAGATTGGCGATCGCCTCCCGGACAACCGTCCGGCTGACGCCCAGTTCGTCGATCAGCGCCTTTTCCGTCGGAAGCTTCGACCCACGCGGATACTCCCCGAGCTTGATGCGCTCGGCGATCGTGCGAACGACCTGCGAACTCAGGGTCTCCCTGCGGCGCCAGGTCGGGGATGGGGCTTCAGCTGTCATCGGGCACTCCATGGCGCAGATGTGAAACTCAGACAGCGTGGTCGTATTCGAGGCTCGCCTGGATCAGTTCCCGGGCATAGGGATCCTTCGCCTGGCCTGTCGCCAGCACGTCTCGGCTCATCACCTCGACCACGCGACCATGCTGCATTACCGCCAGCCGCTCGCACATATGATCGATCACTGCAAGATCATGGGAAACGAAGAGATAGGTCAAATTGCGTTTTGCGCGCAGATCGGCGAGCAGATTGAGCACTTCCGCCTGCACCGAGACATCGAGCGCCGAGGTCGGCTCGTCGAGGAGCAGGATGCGCGGTTCGAGAATGAGCGCCCGCGCGATCGCCACGCGCTGGCGCTGGCCGCCGGAAAGCTCGTGCGGATAACGCGACAGGAAGGCCGGATCGAGGCCGACATCGATCAGAGCCCGCTCCATGCGTTCGACCTGGCGGTCCATGCGATGGATGCGGAGCGGCTCCTGAAGCGCCGTGCGGATCGACTGGCGCGGATGGAGCGAACCGTAGGGATCCTGGAACACCATCTGCACCGCCCGGCAATATTCGACGAAGGGCATGTCGTTGACCGACCGGCCCTCGAGCTGGATATCGCCCTCCCAGACATTCAGGAGACGGGCGATACAGCGCAGGATGGTGGATTTGCCGGAACCGGACTCGCCGACAAGCCCGAAGGATTCGCCGGCCTCGACCGAAAAGCAGACGTCGCCGAGGATGCGCTTCTTTGCCAGACTGTAGCCGAGATCGATCGAGAGATTGCGGACGTCGATGGCGGTCATGCGCGCACCTCTTTGGTCTCTGGGGAGATGGTTTGGCGGTTCAGGACCGGAAGCGGCTTGCGGCTGCCGCCGATATGCGGCTGCGCGGCAAGCAACCCTTGCGTATAGGGATGCGTGCAATTGCGCATGTCCCGGGCCGCCCGTTCCTCGACGACCTCGCCATGGCGCATCACCAGAACGCGGTCGCAGAAATTGCGCACCAGGTTGAGGTCGTGGCTGATCATGATGAGGCCGATGCCCTTGTTGGTCACCAGTTCGTTCAGGATGTTGAGGACCTGCATGCGCACCGTGACGTCGAGCGCGGAGGTCGGCTCGTCGGCGATGATGATCTGCGGCTCGGGGATCAGCATCATGGCGATCATGATGCGCTGGCCCATGCCGCCCGAGACCTCATGCGGATAAAGGCCGAACACCCGTTCCGGATCGCGGATCTTCACCGCTTCCAGCATTTCCAGCGTCTTCTGCCGGGCGACCTGCGCCGAGGCCTTGTAGTGAACACGATAGGCCTCAGCGATTTGGTCTCCGACGCGGTGCACCGGGTTGAGCGAGAATTTCGGATCCTGGAGGATCATCGAAATGCGCCGGCCGCGGATCGTCAGCATCTGTTTTTCACTGGCCGAGATAAGGTCGATGCCGCCGAAATCCATGCGGTCGGCCTCGATCTTGGCGGTCGGCAGGAGCTTCAGCAGCGCGCGGCCGATCGTCGACTTGCCGGAGCCGGATTCGCCGACGATGCCGAGCCGCTCACGGCCGAGATCGAAGGAGACGCCCTTGACGACGGTGTTGTAGGTCTTGCCGCTGCGATAGCTGACACGGAGATTTTCGACCTTCAGGAGTGCCTGGCTGTTATCCATGGGGAAAATCCTAACGCTGTTTCGGATCCAGCGCGTCGCGCAGGCCGTCGCCGAGAAGGTTGAAGGCAAGGCTGACAAGCAGGATGGCGCCGCCCGGGAAGGCGACCAGCCACCAGTTGTCCAGCATGTAGCGCCGGCCGGTGGCGATCATCGCGCCCCATTCGGGCAGCGGCGGCTGGGCGCCGAGGCCGAGGAAGCCGAGGCCGGCCGCTGTCAGGATGACGGTCGCCATCGAAAGCGTGATGCGCACCAGGACGGAGGGAAGGCACATCGGCATGATCGACTTGATGATGATGCGCAGGGATGACGCCCCCTGCATGCGCGAGGCCGAGATATAGTCGGCGCCGCGGAAGGTCAGCGTCTCGGCGCGCGCAAGGCGGGCGATCGGCGGCCAGGTGGTCAGCCCGATGGCGATAATCGCATTTTCAAGGCCGGCACCGAGCGCCGCCACGAAGGCGAGCGACAGGATGAGGCTCGGGAAGGACAGGAAGATATCGGTGATACGCATCATGATCGTGTCGTACCAGCCGCCGAAATAACCGGCAGTGGTGCCGACCAGCAGCCCGATCGGGCCGACGATGACCGAGACGATGGTGATGATCGTCAGGCTGATGCGCGTGCCGTGGATGATGCGGCTCATGATGTCACGGCCGAGCTCGTCGGTTCCAAACCAGTGCTCGGCGCTCGGCGGCTTCAGCGTGTTGCCGAGATTGATGACATTCGGATCATAGGGCGCGATCAGCGGCGCGACGATCGCAGTCAGGACCAGGATGGTGATGACGACGAGGCCGAAACCCGAGGACGGGTTGCCGAGAAGCTCGCGGATGACGGCGAGCAGTCGACGGAAGGCCGAATTTGGGTTTGAGCGGGTACCGTTCATGGCCACGTCCTGAATGTCGAGAGATTGAGCTGCCATGTCACCGCGTCCTCGGATCGAAGATCTTGTAAAGCGCGTCGGAAAGCAGGTTGAGCGCAATGAAGATGATGCCGACCAGCAGCACGCAGGTCATCACCGCGTTCATGTCGCCGATCAGCATGTTGTTGGTGATGTACTGGCCGAAGCCCGGCCACGAGAACACGGTCTCGATAAGAACGGCACCTTCCAGCAGGCTGCCATAGGCAAGCGCCACGATCGTCACCAGCTGCACCCGGATATTCGCGAACGCGTGGTGCCAGATGGTGCGGCTCTTCGACAGTCCCTTCACCCGCGCCGTGGTGACATATTCCTGGTTCAGCTGGTCCAGCATGAAGCTGCGCGTCATGCGGGTGATATAGGCCATCGACGAATAACCGAGGATGCTTGCCGGCAGCAGCAGATGGTTGACCGCGTCCCCGAAAACCTCCCAGTCGCCGGCAAGGATCGCGTCGATCAGCAGGAAGCCCGTCGTTTCCGGCACGAGGCCGATATAATAATCCGACAGGCGGCCGCCGCCGCCGACCAGATCCAGCGCCGCATAGAAGACGATCAGGCCGATCATGCCGGTCCAGAAGATCGGCATGGAATGCCCGATGAGGGTCAGGAACCGGATGACGTGGTCGATCGGGCGGTTGCGGCGCACGGCCGCGAGAATGCCGAGCGGAATGCCCAGGCCCGCCCCGACGATGATCGCGAAGGTCGCAAGCTCGATCGTCGCCGGCATGACATGCAGGATGTCGTTGATGACCGGCTGCCCGGTGCGGATCGACATCCCGAAATCGCCATGAGCCAAGTCGCTCACATACCGGAAGAACTGCTGGTAGAGAGGAAGGTTGGCGCCGATCCGTTCCGCGACCGTGTCGTATGTGGCCTGGTCGGCCTCTTCGCCGACAATGGCGCGCACCGGATCGACGGGCATCAGTCGGCCAATGCAGAAGGTCAGGATCAGCAACCCGAGAAGGGTTGCCAATATGGTGCCGGCCTGCCGCGTGAAAGCGGTGAGACGCTCGTTGTTCATGGGACTTCCTCAAGATCGTACCGGATGCCGCGGCGCTGCCGGACCACGAGGCCCGCGCCGCGGCAACCGAAGATTATCGTTCTTTCTTGACGGTGCGAAGCTGGGTGGACCAGGACGGGTTCAGTTCGAGACCCTTGATGTCGGCCCGGAAGCCGACACTGTCGACCACTTCGGAGAATGGCTGGATCGGCGGCACCATATCCGCGTAATAGGCCTGGATGTCCTGATATTGCTTGATCTGCTTGTCCTTGTTGCCTTCGACGAGAGCGTCATCGATCATCTTGTTGATCTTCTCATCATAGAAGGACGTGCGCCAGCCCTGGAAGTTCGTCAGCTTCGCCTCATCCGCATTGTTGGGATTGTAGACGATGGCGCGGAAGTTCGAGTCCGGATGCGGCAGCTGGCCGCCGCCGCCGCGGCCGACGAGCAGCTCATACTTGCGTTCGCGCATCGCGCCGTAGATCTGGTCGCCGGAGCCGGTGATGATCTCGGCCTTGATGCCGGCCTGTGCCAGCGTCGCCTGGATGGCGGTCGCAAGGCTCATGAACGGCACGTCGGAAATGGCGCGCAGCGTGGTCTGGAAGCCGTTCGGATAACCGGCCTCGGCGAGCAGCGCCTTGGCCTTTGCGACGTCGAGCTTGTAGCCCGCATTCGGCAAGGCGCCGAAAATGCCCGCCGGAACGGGACGATCGCGCAGCTTGCCGAAATAGGGCAGCACGCTGTCGTTCAGGCCCTGGTAGTCGATGAGATAACGCAGCGCCTCGCGAACCTTCGGCTTCTGGAACTTCTCATCCTTCATGGAGACGGCGAGATAATAGAAGCCGCTGCCGCCATTCGTCTGGATCTTGACGTCCTTGCTGCTCTCGAGCGCCTTCAGGTCGGCCGCCGACATGGAAAAGGCGATGTCGATATCGCCCTTTTCGAGCATCAGCCGCTGGCTCTGCGATTCGGCCAGATGGCGCATCATGATCCGGCGCATTGCCGGCTTCTCGCCCCAGTATTTCGGGTTCTGCTCGAGCGTCACGCGCTCGTTCGACTGCCACTGGCCGAGCGTGAACGGACCGGAGCCGGCGGAATTGTTGGTGAGCCAGGCGGCGCCCATGTCGCCGTTCTTGTCGTGCTCCATCACCGCCTTCATGTCGAGGATGGAGCCCGGCCCGACGATGCCGAGCGTCTGTACGATGACCTGCGGATCGACCTTCTTCGGCAGCTTGATGACGACCGTGCCGTCGTCCGGAGCGGTGAAGCTTGCATCGGCATTGGCGGCAGAGAAGCCGTGGGTTTTCAGGAATGACGCCTGCGCAAGGTTGAGCTTCATCAACCGCTTGAAGGACCAGACGACGTCCGCCGAAGTGACCGGGTTTCCGGAAGCGAACGTCGCCCCCTTGCGCAGCTTGAAGGTGATCGAGCCGTTGTCGTCGGCGACAGTCCAGCTTTCCGCCAGCTGCGGATTGACCTGGGCGCGATTGACGGCGTCGAGCGCCACAAGGTTATCATATATGTTTGTCAGAACCTGTACGGTCTCCTTGCCGGTGATGGCAGCGGGATCGAGCGTCAGGATATTGGTCATCGAGAAGCCGACAACCAGCATGTTGGGTGGGGTTTCGGCATAGGCAGGCTGGAAAAACAGAGCGGAACCGAGCAATACCGGTCCCATTATTCTCGATAGCGGCGTCATGGCCGTCCTCCCTTGGATCGCCGGTCTCCTCCCGGCAGATAGATAATCGCGATCTAAGAGATATGATGTCTTACGACAGGTGTCAATCCGAAATGCTGCCCTCACCGACTCCTTGCGAAGTGGCCGCGAGCGAGCAGACCGCAGGTCAGGTCGGCGACATCACCCAGCAGGCGAAGGCACTTCTGGAGGGGGCACAGCGGCCATGCCGTGCTTGCCGATAAAGCCTAAGACGGCAATGCCTTGCGGGAAAAGGTTGCCGGCATGGGAGCAGAGGCGGTGATCCCGTCAAACCTCTCGCGCAAGATCATCATTCCGCACGATGAACTCGCCTATGGACATCGCACTCGCATCGAACGATGCTTCAACCAAATGAAGCACTTCCGCCGCTTCGCAACGCGCTACGACCGCAGGACCATTCACTTTAAAGGCTTTGTCTATCTCGTCGCAATCATGATCTGGCTGCAATGAATGTCTTCGTCCTAGAGCTCGATCGCCCGCTCGCGGGCATGCATGATGTGACGGTCGATGGCATCGCCTGCCGCATGCGGATCGCGGGATTTGATGGCGTCGATGATCGCCAGATGATCGGCGAAGGCCGGCGGCAGGACCTGCTCGGAAAGGCTGATCCTGTCGAGCTTGATGAGCCGCATGCGGATCGCGTTGACCGCATAGGCCTGGATCAGCAGGTCGTTCTGGGTCGCCTCGATGAGAAGGTTGTGAAAGCCGTCGTCGACCTTCTGGCCGCGCTCGAAGACATCCGGCGAGGGAGCATTGCGGACCTCGTCGAGGATCGACTGGTGAAGCCTGGCCTGTTCGTCGAGGATGGCGTCGGGCATCCGCCTGACGGCCGTCAGCACGGCTTCGCGTTCGAGCGCCATGCGCACCTGGAAAGCCTGGCGGATGATCGAGAGATCGATCTGGGTGATCTGGATGCCCCGCTGCGGCATGACGACCAGGAGGCCTTCATATTGCAGGCGCGGCAGGAGTTCGCGCAGGGCACCGATCGAAAGACCGAGCAGAGCGACCAGCTCCCGCTGGGACACGAACTGACCCGGCCGCAGCCGGCCATCGAACAGCGCCTCGCGAAACCGCTCATAGGCGATCTGTTTGACCGAGCGGAGTTCTGGTTGTTCGGTGCCGGACGGTGCGGTACGTGCGCTCATCTGTCTCCTATCGCCGGCATGCACCGGGCGGGTCAAGCAGCGGCGCGATAACCCGTCCGCTCAAACAATTCAATGAGCATATCACGATCGCGCCGGTTGAGAGCAACCAGAGGCGGCACCGCATATGCCAGACTTTCGTCGTTGCGATAATGGGCAAGAGCCGCCTTGAGGGCAACGAGCGATCCGTAGGCATCCACTGCCTCGATGCGCCTAGACTGCTTCTCCAGAAGACCGGCATCGCCGGGATTGTCGTAAAGCGCCTTCAGATCGCCGGCAAAGAGGTTCGGCATGCCGCCGATCATGCCGACACCGCCGGCCTTGACGAGAGCGGGCAGAACGCGGTCGTCGCCCGTGAAGACGGCAAGCTCCGGAAAGGACTTCACCAGCATCAGCCCGTTGTCGAGATCCCCGGTCGAATCCTTGATCCCGGCGATGCGGCGACCGTGCTTGCGTAGCAGAGCCGCGATCAGTGGCTGCGTGAAGCGGACCCGGCTGAGCTGCGGGATGTTGTAGAGCACGAGATCGATTGCCGTATGCGCCCTGGTCCGCTCGATCAGCGCATCGAAGAATGCCGCGACTCCATCCTCGCTCGCCCCGTAATAGAAGGGCGGCAGGACGAGGGCTGCGCGACAGCCAAGGTCTCCATAGGCGATCAGCGACGTGACCGCGTCATCGAAGCTGGCGGTCATGATCGCCGGCAGCTGACCGCCCATATCCACCCCGCCCGCCTTCAGGGCTTTGAGAGCTTCAAGCTTCTGGGCGGTCGAAAAGGAGGCGCCTTCGCCCGTCGTGCCGAACGTCGAAATGAAGCTGCAGCCGTTTGCCAGGAGATGATCGATATGCGCCTTCAGCCGAACGGTATCGATACGGAAGTCGGCCGTCACCGGCGTGACGGAGGCGGCAACAATGCCTTTCAGGGCGACATTCGACATAATGGGCTCCTCGTTATAGCACTGATATAATCAGTATATATATCAGTCGTCAAATGTCTATTTACATCAGTCCTCAGCTGCGGCATGTTGCGGCGGGAATGAGGATGGGGGACGGAATGCTCGACCGCGGCCGGCATATTTTGAGGCGTGACAACTCCATTGATTTTATTGGGATGCCTGAGAATTCGGCTATTGGTACTGATTGTGAACGCCCTGCGGCTTCCATCGCAAACCAAGGAAACTGAGCCTATGCCTGATACGTCGATCGACACCCGCGCCACCCGTCTCGCGAACGCGATTCTCAATGCCATCCAGTCCAGGACCGTGCTTGATCCCGAGCCGTTTCTGGGGCTGCCGCTGGCGGATGCCTATGTGGTGCAGACCGATGTGTTTGCCGCGCTCGGCCAGCCGTTCAAGGGCGCCAAGCTCACCCTGAAGGGCGATTTCTGCCAGAGCGCACCGCTTCTGTTCGTCAATGAGGAAACCGGCCATGCCCACCAGCCGGGCATTTCGCTGGAGGTGGAACTGGCCTTCGTGCTTACCAAGGATGTCGTGGCCCGCGACGGCGCCGTGACCCGCCGGGATATCGTCGATGCGATCGGTTCTGTGCGGATCGGCGTGGAGCTTCTGCGCAGCCGTTACCAGGGCGGCTCCCGGGGTGATCCGGCCCTCGCCGCCGCCGACATGATGAGCAATATCGGTTATGTCCTCGGCCCGCAGCTGGATCGGAGCCTGCTGGACGAGGGCGCGTCGACCGGTCAGTTGTCGGTTGTCATCAACGGACAGGTCGGTTTCGACAAGCCGGCGGCGCATGCCGATGGCGATCCGCTGAAGACCATAGTCGTGCTGGCAAACCAGAACCAGCTCTCCTCCTTCTCCATGCTCAAGGCCGGACAGGTGATGACGACGGGGACATTGTGCGGACTGATCCCGGTCGGGGAGCCGGGCAGGATCGAAGTGAACCTGGGCGGACAGCGGTTCGTCCTTGATCTGAGCTGACGTGAACTCAAGGGATGTGGCGATGACCTAATTCGTCGGCATTGATGTCGGAACGGGAGTAGCGCGAGCAGGCGTGTTCGCCGAGGCCGGGCGGCTGTGACGTTCGCGGTCACGCTACCTCCCTTCCTTACCAGCGAACAGCAGCCCATGATCACATCAAATTACTTACTTGATTTCTAACATGTCAGTATGCAAATGTTGGATCAACACCGGGAGGATAAATAAACCAATATGCGTTTCGGGCTCTCCGTCGCACTGGCGACTCCTTTTGACAAAGACGGCCGGATTGCGCTCGACGCGATGGTCGCCCAGGCCCGCCGTAGCCTCGATGCCGGCTGCGACAGCGTTACGATTTTCGGCACCACCGGCGAAGGCTGCTCGATCGGCAATCGTGAACGGGAGGCGGTCCTGTCCGCCATGATTTCGGGCGGCATCACGCCGCATCAGATCGTTGCGGGCGTCCTCGTCGATGCGGCAGAGGATGCAGCCGACCAGGCCGCCCACGCCCTGTCCAAGGGTGCGCGCAACATTCTGCTCGCTCCTCCCTCCTATTTCAAGAATGTCAGTGACGAGGGCCTGTTCGGCTGGTTCTCCGCCGTATTCGCGCTTCTGGGCGACAAGGCACGCGACATCATCGTCTACCATATCCCGTCGGTCACGATGGTGCCGCTCAGCCACGCGCTGCTCGGCCGGCTCCGCCAGGCATTTCCCGGCATTGTCACCGGCGTGAAGGATTCCGGCGGTGAATGGGCCTTTACCGAAAAGCTGCTCAAGGAACATGGCGACCTCATCATCCTGATCGGTGACGAGCGGCATCTGGCCCAGGGCGTACGCCTCGGCGGACAGGGCGCGATCTCCGGTGTCGCAAATTTCGCCCCGCGCGAAGTCCGCCGCATGGCCGTCGATGGCGAGGACGATCAGCGGATTGTCGATCTCGTCCTCGAATTGCTCAAATATCCCGTCACTCCGGCCGTGAAGGCGATGATCGCCCATCTTTCGAGCGACCCGTCATGGCTGACGGTGCGTCCGCCGCTTCTTTCGATCCCCGACGAGGGTCAGCGCCTGTTGGCTTCGGCCTTCGACACCCTGTTCCGTTCGAAGGCGGCCTGAAGACCATGGATCAGGCGCGCCCCACGGAAAGTCCGGTCGAGGAGCCGTCCACGCTGAGGGAGAAGGCTTACGAGAGCTTCACGCGCCACCTTCTGGCGCGTGACGTTCGCCCGGGCCAGTTCGTCTCGCAGCGCCGGCTGGTGGAACTGACGGGCCTGACGCTGGGCGCCATCCGTGAACTCGTGCCGAGGCTCGAGGCCGAGGGGCTGATCAAGACCGTACCGCAACGCGGCCTGCAGATCGCCCATATCGACCTCAACCTCATCCGCGAGGCCTTCCAGCTTCGCGTCTTCCTGGAAAAGGAAGCCGTTGCACTGTTCACCCGCTCGGCCTCCGACCAGGCGGTCGCCAGGCTTTTGAATGAGCATCGCGAAATCGTCCAGGCGATCCAGGACGGCAACGACAGCCGCGAGCTGGAGCTCCATGCCCAGGCGGTCGACTGGGGCATGCACGACGCCTTCATCGATGCGCTCGACAACACGATCATTTCGAACGTCTATCGGGTAAATTCCATCAAGATGCGGCTGATCAAACAGGAGCGGTTCCGCATCGACGGCCGGGTCGGCCCCGTCATGAATGAGCATCTGAAAGTGCTCGAAGCGATCGAGCGGCGCTCAGTGGAGGAAGCGGTCGCGGCACTCGTCGCCCATATCAATCACGCGAGGGATCGCGCGATCAGACTTTAGAAAAAGAGCCGGAGACAAGGGTATCCGGCGCATAGGAGGAGGAAATAGCATGTCAGCTTCGTTCTGGAATCCCACCCGCCGCAGCTTTCTGGCCGGCTCGGCGGCGCTCGGCGCCGCCGGACTGGTCGGCTCGCGCCCGGTCTCGGCCGCCGTCGACTGGAAGCGCTTCGCCGGCACCACGCTGGAAGTGAACCTCGTCAAAAGCCCGCGCGGCGACACCGTCATCAAGTACCTGGCCGAGTTCGAGGCCCTGACCGGTATCAAGGTCAATGCCGAAGCGACCCCGGAACAGCAGCAGCGCCAGAAGGCGACGATCGAGCTCTCGTCCGGCAAGCCGAGCTTCGACGTCATCCACCTGAGCTACCATGTGCAGAAGCGCCAGTTCGAAAAGGGCGGCTGGCTTGCCGATATCAGCGGCTTCCTGAAGGATCCGTCGCTCACCGACCCGTCGTTGACGGAAAGCGATTTCGCCGAAGCCGGCCTCACCTTTGCCAAGGACAAGGACGGCAAGCTGCGCTCCCTGCCCTTCTCGGTCGATTACTGGATCGTCTACTGGAACAAGGAACTCTTCGAGAAGAAGGGCCTCGCCTACCCGAAGACCTTCGACGAAATGGCGGCGGCAGCAGAAGCGCTGACCGACAAGAGCTCCAATACCTACGGTTTCGTTGCCCGCGGCCTGAAGAACGCCAACGTTCCTGTCTGGACGACGCTCATGCTTGGTTATGGCACGACGCCCCTCGGTCCCGACGGCAAGCTGCGCACGACCTCCGACGAGGCCGTCGAAGCCGCCAAGCTCTACCAGCGCCTGATGACCAAGTCGGCCCCGGCCGGCATTTCCGGCTTCAACTGGGCGGAATCCCAGTCGGCCTTCCTGCAGGGCAAGGTCGGCATGTGGTTGGATGGCGTCGGCTTTGCTCCGCCGCTCGAAGACCCGCAGAAGTCCCGCGTTGTCGGCAAGGTCGGTTACGGGGTCATGCCGAAGGGACCGAAGGCGCAGGCAGCCGCCACCACCGGCGACGGCATCGCCGTCACCGCCGGCAGCCAGAAAAAGGAAGCGGCCTATCTGTTCTGCCAGTGGGTCATCTCGAAGGAGATGGGCGCACGCCTGCTGCAGGCAGGTGCCGGCGTTCCCTTCCGCCAGTCGATCCTCGCCGATGCGGAAGTCCGCAAGGGTGTCACCATGCCGAGCGCATGGGTTGATGCGGTTGCCGCTTCCGGCAAGGTGTCGCAGCTCGCGCTGCCGGTCATCATCCCGGTCACGGAATTCCGCGACATCTACGGCGTCGGCCTGACCAACATGATCGGCGGTGCCGACCCGGCGACGGAACTCAAGACCGCAACGGCGCAGTTCGAACCGGTCCTTGCCAAGAGCGAGGGATAATGGCCTCCGTGAGCATCGAAACAGCACGGACGGAAACCGATAAGAGGAGCAAGCCGAGTAGGCTTGCTCCCAACTACTGGCCTTTCGTCGTTCCCGCCCTGATCGTCATCGGCGCGGTCATCGTCTTCCCGTGGGTGTTCACCCTCTGGATGAGCGTGAACAGCTGGACGCTGGGACAGGAGCAGACCTTTGCCGGGCTGGACAACTACATCCGGCTGGCGACCGATTTCCGCTTCTGGGAATCGCTCTGGCACACGCTGATCTTCACGGTGCTGGCGGTCGTGGCGCCGCTGTTTCTCGGCACGCTCGCAGCACTGATCTTCGATGCTCAATTTCCGCTGAGGGGTTTCCTGCGCGGCGTCTTCGTCATGCCGATGATGGCGACCCCGGTCGCCATCGCCCTCGTCTGGACTATGATGTTCCATCCGCAGCTCGGCGTACTCAACTATCTCCTGTCGCTGGTCGGCATCGGCCCGCAGGAATGGATCTATAACCGTTACAGCGTCATTCCCTCGCTGGTCCTCGTCGAAACCTGGCAATGGACGCCGCTGATCATGCTGATCGTGCTCGGCGGCCTCGCCTCGCTTCCGCGCGAACCCTATGAAAGCGCTGAGATCGACGGCGCCAACGCCTGGCAGAAATTCCGCTACCTGACGCTTCCGATGATCGCGCCCTTCCTGATGATCGGCGTCATCATCCGCGCGATCGACGCGATCAAGAGCTTCGACATCATCTACGCGATGACGCAAGGAGGCCCCGGCACGGCGTCAGAGACGATCAACATCTACCTCTACAACACCGCCTTCTCCTATTACGACATCGGCTACGGCTCGGCGATGGCGGTCGTCTTCTTCGTCATCATCGTCGCACTCTCCCTCGTGCTGATGATGGTCCGCGCACGGACGAACTGGTCGGACATGGAGACGCGCTGATGGAACGCCCTCTCACCAAACGCCCCCTCATCAGACGCAAGACGCTCGATCGCATCGGCCTGCTGTTCGCGGCCCTCGTCATGGTGTCGCCGGTCGTGTTGTTCTTCCTCTGGATGATCTCGCTGTCGCTCAAATACGAGATCGACAACGGCGCCTATCCGCCGATCCTGATCCCGGAAAATTTCGCCTGGTCGAACTATGTGCAGGTGTTCCGCGAGAACAATTTCTTCCTGTACTTCTGGAACTCCGTGCTGGTGACGGGGGCCGCGACGCTGCTGGCGCTCATCATCGGCGTGCCGGCGGGCTACGGCATCGCACGGTTGAAGGCGGAGAAGGCAGCGATCGTCATCATGATCGCCCGCATGACGCCCGGCCTTTCCTTCCTCATTCCGCTCTTCCTGCTGTTCCAGTGGCTGAACCTGCTCGGCACGCTCTGGCCGCAGATCATCATCCATCTCGTCGTCACCGTGCCGATCGTCGTGTGGATCATGATCGGTTATTTCGAGACGACGCCGATGGAGCTCGAGGAGGCCGCCAGCATCGACGGCGCGACACCCTGGCAGGTGTTCCGCCTCGTGGCGCTGCCGATCGCCAAACCCGGCATCGTGGTCGCCTTCATCCTGGCGCTCATCTTCTCCTGGAACAACTTCGTTTTCGGCATCGTCCTTGCAAGCCGCACCACGCGAACGCTGCCGGTCGCCGTCTACAACATGCTTTCCTTCGAACAGGTCAGCTGGGGGCCGCTCGCCGCGGCTGCGCTGATCGTCACCCTCCCCGTGCTGGTACTCACCCTGTTCGCCCAGAAGCAGATCGTCGCAGGCCTGACGGCCGGCGCGGTCAAGGGCGGCTGAGCAGGCTCACAAACAGGATCGAACTTCATGGCAACCGTCACTCTCCAGAACATCCAGAAGCGCTTCGGCGCGGTCAAAGTCATCCAGGACCTGAGCGTCGATATCGCCGACGGGGAATTCGTCGTTCTCGTCGGCCCTTCGGGCTGCGGCAAGTCCACGCTGCTGCGCATGGTTGCCGGGCTCGAAGAGGTCAGCGGCGGCGAGATCCGCATCGGCGCACGCGAAGTCAGCAATCTGCCGGCCCGTGACCGCGACATTGCCATGGTGTTCCAGAACTACGCGCTCTATCCGCATATGACGGTGGAGGACAACATGGGCTTCGCGCTGAAGCTCAAGCGGGCGAACCCCGCCGATACGGCAGAGCGGGTGAAGAAGGCGGCCGCGATCCTTGGCCTGGAAAAGCTGCTCGACCGCTACCCCCGCCAGCTTTCCGGCGGCCAGCGCCAGCGCGTCGCCATGGGCCGGGCGATCGTCCGCAACCCCCAGGTGTTTCTCTTCGACGAACCCCTCTCGAACCTCGACGCCAAACTGCGCGTGGTGATGCGTGGCGAGATCAAGGCCATGCACCAGCGCATCGGCACGACGACAATCTACGTGACGCATGACCAGATCGAGGCCATGACCATGGCCGACAAGATCGTCGTCCTGCATGACGGCAATATCGAGCAGGTCGGCGCTCCCCTGGAACTCTACGACCGGCCGGCCAATCTTTTCGTTGCGGGCTTCATCGGATCCCCGGCCATGAATTTCCTGGATGGCAAAATCGAGGAAGGCGTTTTTCGCACCGACAAGGGGCTGATCCTGCCGCTCCCGGCCGAGGTCTCGCCGGCCAAGGCGGGTGGCCGCCCGCTCGTCTACGGCATCAGGCCGGAACACATCCGCGCCAGCGACCAGGGCATCCAGGGCCGCGCGACCATCGTCGAAGGCACCGGCTCGGAAATCTTTGCCAAGCTCGATTGCGGCGGCGAGCAGCTCTCCTGCCTTTTCCGCGAGCGCATCGATGTCAGGTTCGGCGACACCGTCGGCATTTCGGTCGACGCGAAACAGGTTCACCTCTTCGACAAGGCGACGGGCCACAGGCTCTGAGTAAAGCTGGCTCGCCATCACAACCTGGGCACTTGCGACGAAATCATTATCAGCGAGACCTTCCCACGACTTCGATCAGTGTCGTAGAACGTAAACAGCGTTGAACAGCGAACCTCGCCTCAACATCATCGACCCGAGGAAGAGCGATGCATATCGAACGCGACCCAAACGGCGACTTTATCCTGGAATCCGGCGAGATCGCCGGTCGGTTCGGGCTGTCTCGCGACGAGTTCCGGCAGAGAATCCGCCAAGGTCTCGTGACGAGCACTGTGGAGCGTGGCGAAGCCGAGGACATTGGAACATCCCGCCTGAGCGTTCGTCTCGGAAACCGCATGTGGCGCGCCGTCCTGAACAACGAAGGCGAGGTTCAAAACGAAGCCGTGACCTTCGTTCGTGGGAAAGGTCGATTGAGCGGAGCCTGACGCCGATACGGCCCATGCGGCGATCGAACGAGCTAAATGCCCCCTAAGCAGCCTTGCTGAAGGACCTGCCGCTCTTGTTCAGGTAGGCGTCGAATGCCGAGGCAGCGGCTCTGACGATGAACCGGTGATCCTCCGAGACGCGGATAGACCCGCCCCGGCGCTCGATCAGCCCGTCTCGTTCCAGCTCATCGAGCCGACCATTGCCCCGCAGCAGAAAGTCGGCATCGAAGCCATGCGCCGCCGCAAGGGCCGCAACATCAACCGCGAAATCGCACATCAGCCTTTCGATCACCTCACCGCGCAGCCGGTCCTCCGGGGTGAGGCCATAGCCCTTGGCGACCGGCAGCTCGCCTTTCGACACCCGGGTCGCATAGAGGCCGGGTGGAACCTCGTTCTGGATATATCCCTGCGGCAGCCGGCCGATCGAGGATGCGCCGAGCCCGATGAGCGCCTCGCAGGCATCCGTCGTATAGCCTTGAAAATTCCGGTGCAGCCGGCCTTCGGCCTGCGCAAGCGACAGTTCGTCGCCAGGCAGGGCGAAATGATCGAGGCCGATCCTGACATACCCTGCCGCCACCAGGGCGTCTGATATCGCGGTTGCCTGAAGGGCGCGTTCCCGTGCATCCGGAAGTGCCGCCTCGTCGATAAGCCGCTGGTGCTTCTTGAAGCTCGGGATATGCGCATAACCGAAGACGGCAAGGCGATCCGGCCGCATGGCGACGGCCGCCTCGACCGTCTCGACACAGGATTCGACCGTCTGAAACGGCAATCCATAGATCAGGTCGAAGTTGATCGCGTTGATGTCGTTACGGCGAAGATGTTCCACCGTCTCCATCGTCGTTTCGACGCTCTGGATGCGGTTGATCGCCTTCTGGACCTTCGGGTCAAAGCTCTGGACGCCAAGGCTCGCGCGAGTGACGCCCGCCTCCCCGAGCGCGTTTGCCATCTCCCTAGTCAAGGTTCGCGGATCGATTTCGACCGCAGCATTGAGGACCCCTGCAAAACCGAGACGGTTGCGGAACGCATCCATCAGCGCGATGAATTCCTCCGGTTTGATGATGGTCGGCGTTCCGCCGCCGAAGTGGATCTCCCCGACGCTGAAGCTGTCGTTCCTGGCGGATGCCAGAAGCTCGGTCTCCCGGTGCAATGTCTCGATATAGTCGAGAATGGGCCTGTCGCGCTCGGTGATCGTGGTGTGACAGCCGCAATACCAGCACATCGACCGACAGAAGGGGATGTGGATATAAAGCGAGGTCGGTTGCCCATCGGGCAAGGCCCTCAGCCAGGACGGATAGTCGAAGGCATCGAAATCCGCGCTGAAGTTCGGGGCTGTCGGATAGCTCGTGTAGCGCGGCAGCCGTGCATCGCCATATTTCTCGATTATCGCTGCGGACATGTCGGGCTCCTTTCAGTTTTCTTCAAAGAGCATCTAGCTGTCCGGCGCCCGCCTCTCTTTGTGCAAAATCAACGACAGCGTCCTCTTTCTGCAAAATATTTGTCCCGACGCAAATTTCCTCCGATGCGCCGCTGCTAGATCATCAAGGCGGGTGGCCCCGGCGCGGCAGGCCGGCGCGGGGTCAAGGCGCTATTTCGATCTCGCCTTCCATCCTGGTGATCTCAAAATCGCTGATGATCACGTCAAGGCGAAGTCGCCACCGTCCGGGTACCGGAAGCACGATATCGGGCACCGTCCAGCCGTCCTTGCCTTTCTCGGCCCGGCGCCTTATCGGCTCGATCTCGGCCCCGAGGTTCGACAGCACAACCGTTACTTCCTGTGGATCGAGCGGCGACCGATCGCTTTTGGCGATGGCCGCGGATATCGCGACCTCCCCGGCCCTGTCCGGCGTGATCCTGACATCCGCCACGGCCTTGCTGGTCTCCAGGTGAACGACGGCAGTCCTCTGGACTTCGGTAATCAGGGTGCGTGGAGGCGGCGTGAACCGCCATGTCGCAGCCACCGCGAAAATGAGGAGCAGAATGACAGTCTCCGCGGTGACCGAACGAGTGAGCTGGCGGATCGCTGCAGGCTCTCCCTTTTCCGAACGGGACGTGAGTTTCCACCGATTGATGGCTGCCAGGGCAAACAGCAGGACGAGCAGCCCGAGCTTGACGAGGAATACGATCCCGTACGCCGTCGTGATCAGCCCAGCCGGGGTGCGAACCTGGACGACGGCAAGCACACATCCGGCCACGGCAAGAACCAGGACGGCACATGGTATGAAAACCGAGAAGCGATGCAGTGCCGCACCGGCCGCTTCCCCGCCCTTTCTGAACTCGGCCAGGAGCGGCAGCAGCGCGCCGGCCCAGATCGCGATAGTCGCGACATGCAGGAAAACGGCCGGGCGCATCAGCCATTGCGGGTCTGCCGCACTCGCGTGCCCGCTGAGGCAGAGGGCAAATGCCGCCGTTATGAGAGCCGAGATGGATATCCAGCGGGCGTCCCTGCCCCGGCCGCTGGCCAGGGCAAGCCCTGCAAGCGCCAGCGCCACGATCGCAAAAATGACGGTCGGCCCGAAGCTCGTGGTCATTCCCGCCTTCCAGACAGCCGGCGCGAAGAGCCGCGAAACAGTCTCGCCCACCGTATCGAGCCCCTGGAAGCCGGCCGAAAGCAGCGCACCCGCAAAGCCGATGCCGAGGGTAGCAAGCACCTGTCTCAGCGCATTCCCGGAACCGTCCGCGAACCAGTGGACGGCAAAAGCGCCGCCGACCCCGAAGAAGAGGCCGACATAGAGCGCGACCTTGCCGATCCAGAGGCCGGTGCGGACCGGCCAGTCGATATCGACCACCGTGCGGCCGGCGTCGGCGTTCGGCCGCCCGATCGAGAAGACGACAGAGCCGCCGATCGGGTGGCCATCTTCCGAAACGACCCGCCAGGAGAAAAGATAGCTCCCGTCCGAAAGGTCGCCAGGCGGGGTAATCTCGACCGTCCTGTCCTTCAGGACGAAGTTTTTGAGGGTGAGTGTACTGCGGTCCGGCCGCATGAGCTTGAGGCTGGTCGGCGAGACAGGCTCGCTGAACGTCAGGGCGATCACGCGCGGGGCCATGGACACGACCGAGCCATCGCGCGGCTCGGTCGTGTTGAGTGACGCATGGGCGGATGCCGCCGCCGTCATCACCGACCACAGAAGGATCGCATACACGAACCGCGGCAGGGTGCCGGTCAGTGAAAGTGCCTTGTAGCAAAGCGGCGTCATCGGCCCTCATGCTCCCGGATAGATCGATCGCTTAGTTGCCGGTCTTCTGAAGAAGCTTGACGCCCGGGGCCGGGAGTTCGAGGTCCGACGCCTTCTGGCCTGTGGCCGGCACTTCGATCCAGCGTTCCTTGAGGCCTTCCGGGCACTCCTGGATCACCGGGAAATAGAGCATGTCGCCGGCTTTCAGGTCAGCGGCGATCGTGCCTCGCAGGACGAACTCGTCATACTCGTCGTCGCCGAGATTGCCGCCGCTCCAGACCACTTCCTTGACCCCTTCGGTGACGGGAGAGCCGTGATTGTCATAGGCCTTGGCATAGGCACCCTTGACCTTGCCGAGCGTCCAGCCGGCCTTCGGCTGCGGCTTGACGCCGTAGAAGCCTTCCGGAATCTGGATGCGCACGGTGTTCGTCGGCTTGCCCTCGCAACCGTGTGGCACGCGCAGCACCGCCTTGTAGGTCGATCCTAGAGGAGCTTCCTTTGCTTCCAGGGTGACATGCGCCAGGGCGGCGGTGCTGCCGACCACGAGGATGGCGGCGGTTGTCGTGATTTTCTTCAACATGTGAATCTCCATGTCTGGCCGCGCGTTGGACGGCCTGATTTTCAGGTGCCGGGCAGCCGGGAGGCGCCCGTCCGGGATGGTTTGATGGTTTGAAACGGCGTCCCGCCCTTGGTCCGATCCCGTCAGCCGCCGGGGATGCGTTGCGCAGCTTTTGCCGCGTCATTGCCGTTGGCCGAAGCGAATTTACGGAACAGAGGAGTGCCCGACGTGCAGCGCCTGGCGATCGGTGGGGTTCACCAGCCGCGCTTCAAGTCTTTGGTTCGCATGCCGTGTCGCAAGACGATGTACGTTTGCGCGGCAAGCTTTCAGGCCGCCGGCGGCGGCGCGCGGGGATTTCCGGGAGAGGTCTCGGGCCGTTCAAACGGACCTGTATCCGTTTCGGCCGGAACCGGTGTGGAGGTGGCCTCCAGCCGGTTGTTCAGAAAATTGTCGGAAAACTGCGGTGCGAGTACCGGAGCGAGAACGCTGCATGCCTGGGTGCAGCACTCGGGCAGTTTTGGACCGTCCTTGTGATCGGATTGGCTGCTGCCGCCGGCACGGGTAATGCAAAGCGGGTTTCCAAAGTCATCGACGACAGGCGCTGCGACCGCTGAACCGAGAAGAATGGAGCCAAGCACCATCTGCACGACGAGCGCGTAGGCCGCGATAGACGCGAACACAACAACCCAGCCAGGCGCTCTGCGGTTCTTCACGGTCCCCTCATCAGTTGCGGCCAGCCGCCGATGTCCGGTCTGGATATCCGTTATTGGCACGGCGCAGTCAGGTCTGTCTATGCGCCCTTCCGCCACAGCGTTCTTTGATGCGCGTCAACTCCCGACCTGTGTCGAGCGGTTGGCGCTTATCCTGGTTGAGCACGCATCCCCCGACTGGCAGCATGACGGGCGAAGGGCGACTGGTCCTCCCCGCTCCTAGATCGTGTGGATCGTCTCGACCCGGGCCGCCTTGCGCGTAGCGTGGATGAAGGCGAGCACGAAACCGATTGCCAGCAGGAGTACGATGGTCGGGGCCGGGGCACTGTCGATAAAGAAGGACAAGTAGACGCCGGCGAACGAACCGGTCACGGCAATGGCAACGGACAGGACCAGCATGGTGCTGAACTTGCGGGTCAGCAGAAAGGCGATGGCTCCCGGCGCGATCAGCATGGCGATCGAAAGGATGATGCCCACCGCCTGCAGGGCACCGACGATCGTCAGCGAAATGAGGGCGAGAAGACCGTAGTGCAGCAAACTGACCCTCAGTCCCACGGCCCTTGCCTGCACTGGATCGAAGGCGTGCAGCAGGAAGTCCTTCCATTTAACACCGAGAATGACGGCCGTGATCGCCGCGATGACGGCCGCCTCGCCGATGTCACGCCAGGAAACGCCGAGCATGTCGCCGAAAAGGATATGATCGAGATGCACGTCGGACTGGATCTTCACATAAAGGACGAGGCCCACCCCGAACATGCCGGCGAACACGATGCCCATCACCGTGTCCTGCTTGATGCGGCTGTTTTCCTTCAGGAAGCCGGTGGCGATGGCGCAGAACATGCCGGCCGCAAAAGCACCGATCGCAAGAGGCATGCCGACGATATAGGCGATCACCACACCGGGGAACACGGCATGGCTGATCGCATCGCCCATCAGCGACCAGCCCTTCAAGACAAGGAAGCAGGAGAGAAGCGCCATCGGCAAGGCCATCAGCACCGAGATCAGCAGCGCATTGACCATGAAGCCGAACTGGAAGGGTAGGAGAAGGGTATCGAAAATGATCATTGGGCCGTCTCCAGCGCCTGGGCTGCCCGTCTGCGCGCCGCCAGCATCCCGTGTTTCGGCGCCAGGAAGAATGCGATCAGGAAGATTGCCGTCTGCAGCACCACGATGATGCCGCCGGTCGCCCCGTCGAGGAAATAACTCGCATAGGCGCCGACAAAGCTGGTGATCGATCCGATGATCACCGCCAGAACAAGGAGGCGCGGGAAACGGTCGGTCAGGAGGTAGGCGGTCGCCCCGGGCGTGACCACCATGCAGACGACCAGGAAGGCCCCGACCGTCTGGAGCGCGGCGACCGTCGAAGCCGACAGAAGAGTGAAGAAGACGATCTTGAGCGCGGTCGGATTGAGGCCGATCGACCGGGCGTGGCTCTCGTCGAAGAAGGTCACCATCAGGTCTTTCCATTTGACGAGCAGAACGGCCAGCGAGACAAAGCCGATGATGGCGAGTTGCAGCGTGTCCTCGGGCGTGATCGCGAGGATGTTGCCGAGCACGATCGTCTGGATGTTCACCGCCATGGGCTTCAGCGAAATCATGAACAGCCCCAGCCCGAAGAAGGAGGAGAAAATCAGGCCGATGATGGCGTCTTCCTTCAGCTTGGTGCGGTGGTTGAGGAAAAGCATCGTGGCCGCAGCGAGCCCTCCAGAGAAAAAGGCGCCTATCGAAAAGGGAAGTCCGAGCATATAGGCGCCTGCCACGCCGGGAACGATCGCATGCGAGAGCGCATCCCCGATCAGCGACCAGCCTTTCAGCATCAGGTAACAGGAAAGAAAGGCGCAGACGCCGCCGACAAGGGCCGAGACCCACATGGCGTTCAGCATATAGTTGTAGGTGAAGGGTTCCATAAGAACGGCGATCATCCGCGGCCTCCGTCTTCTTCGTCCTCTGCGCGGTTAGTCGCCTTCCCGCCCCGAAGCACCAGGGGCCGCTCATCGTCGCTGATCAGGCCGATCGACGTCGGGCTTCCGTTCCGCGCCTCGTGGAGCACAAAATGACGCAGCACGCCGCCAAAGGTCTTTTCCAGATTTTCCTGGGTGAAGGTCTCGACCGTCGGCCCATAGGCGAGCACCGTGCCCTTGATCAGGATGGTCCGGTCGCAGAATTCCGGCACCGAGCCGAGATTGTGCGTCGAGACCAGCATGACGCGGCCCTCGTCGCGCAACTCACGAAGCAAGGTGATGATCTGGTCTTCCGTCTTGACGTCGACGCCGGTGAAGGGTTCGTCGAGCATGATGACGCGGCCGTCCTGGGCCAGGGCGCGCGCCAGGAAAATCCGCTTCTTCTGCCCGCCCGACAACTCTCCGATCTGGCGCTTGCGGAACTCGCTCATGCTGACACGGGCCAGCGCCGTCGCCACGGCTTCGTGATCGGCGGCTTTCGGAATGCGCATCATGCCCATATGGCCATAGCGGCCCATCATGACGACATCCTCGACCAGCACCGGAAAGTTCCAGTCGACCTCTTCCGACTGCGGCACATAGGCGACGAGGTTCTTGCGCAGCGCCTCCTTGACCGACATGCCGAGCACCCGGATGTCGCCCTTCGCCAGGCGCACAAAACCCATGATCGCCCTGAACAGCGTGGATTTCCCGGAACCGTTGACCCCCACCAGCGCGGTAATCGTTCCCCGCGGGATGCGGAAGCTCGCATCCCTCAGGGCCGTATGGCCATTGCGATAGGTCACGGTCGCGCCGTCCACCATGATTCCGTCCTCCGCAGAGCCGGAAGGAGCATCGTTCGGCCAACGCGGTCGAGCATTCATTGGAAACATCCTCTTGAAAACGACAAATGTACCGCGCCCACCCGCCGGGTGGCGAATGGGCACGACCAGGGTATCAGGGTGAGGAGGCCAGGCCCTTGGCGATGGTATCCGAGGTCACCTTCAGCAGATCGAGATATGTCGGAACCGGACCATCGGCCTCGCTCAGCGAATCCACATAAAGAACGCCGCCGTATTTGGCGCCGGTTTCCCGCGCCACCTGTTCGGCTGGCTTCGGCGAGATCGTGCTTTCTGAGAAAACGACACCGATCCGGTTCTTGCGAACGGCGTCGATCACCTTGCGAACCTGCTGCGGCGTCCCCTGCTGGTCGGCATTGATCGGCCACAGATAAAACTCCTTCAAACCGAAATCGCGGGCGAGATAGGAGAAGGCGCCTTCGCTCGTCACAAGCCACCGCTTGTCTTCCGGCACCCTGGCGAGTTCGGCCTTGATGGGATCTATGGCCGCCTTGATCTTCTCCTTGTAGGCTTCGGCGTTGGCCTTGTAGATCGCGGCATTCTTCGGATCGTATTTCACGAAGGCATCGCGGATGTTATCGACATAGATGAGCGCCGCCGTGGGAGACATCCATGCATGCGGGTTGGGCTTGCCCACATACGGGCCTTCGACGATGCCCATCGGCTCGACGCCTGTCGAGACCACGACGCCCGGCACGTCCTTCAGGTTCTGAAAGAACTTCTCGAACCAGAGCTCGAGATTGAGCCCGTTCCAGAAGACGAGCTTGGCGCCCTGCGCCCGCTGGATGTCGCCGGGTGTCGGCTGGTAGTTGTGGATTTCCGCACCGGGCTTGGTGATGGATTCGACGACCGCGGCATCGCCAGCGACGTTTTTCGCGATGTCGGCGATCACCGTGAAAGTCGTCACCGCCTTGAACTTGTCCTGAGCCGATGCCGGCATGACCGTCAGAACGGCGGCGAAGGCCGTCCCCACCACTCCGGTCAGGACCAGCCATCGTATCTTGTCAAGCATGCACGCCTCCTTTTGCGAATGGGACTTAATTGCAGTCAGTGTTCGAAATAGCCTCGTCCTGCTCGGGATGGTCTGCAACAACGATGGCACTCTCGCCATATTCATATTCTGCAATTGCGAATGAATTGCAACAAGGAATCGGAGCGGGCCTACAAAATGATTTCAGCCGTGCCCGGCAAGCCCGGGTTCCCATGCCTCGAAGCGCATGGGATAAACGTGACCATTGTCATCGATATAAAGGCCACCGCTGCCGTGATCGAAGCGGAGATCCGACCAGTCACGAGGCTGATGGCTTCCGGCGAACCCGCGTCAATCGACAGAGAATGGTTCTGCAAAGTTTGAGTTGACCGTTTTCGATGGCGAGGCGACAGTTGCAAACTGCAGCAAGGCAGGAGGAGAAATAATGGACGAGACAGATCGCTGGCGCCATATGGCAAGCGCGCCGAAGGACGGCAGTCGGATCTTGGTCACCATCCGGCCGTCCGAGCAGGGGCCGGCAGAAGTTGACCTCGCATATTGGTCGAATGGCGATCAGTTCGGCGGAGAAGGCTGGCGCGCCTCTGATTCCTCACCCGGCCATATCATCGAATATGCCGAGCCAGAGTTGAAGTGTTGGATGCCGATGCCCTCGGCCAGCCTCAATCGCCTTTCACTGCCTTCACCCTGGGAAGGACGCGACACACAGCAGTTCGACGGGTCAGGGATTTAGGAACTCGCGGTCCTGCGTGATGCAAGCGCTCCCGCGAAGGCGAAATTCGCTGATCTGCGGCAACCCGCTGGTCGGGAAACTTTTCTTCGGCCGAAATCGTGGCGCAGGGCGCAACTCTGGTCCAGGCCGCCGGCACTTTCACATGGGAGCCTTCCCAAGAGTCAATGCCCGACAATTTGCCCGGCCAGCCTGAAAGGACTTGCGACGGCCGCGCCCGCCGCATCGAAGACCAGCACGCCAACGTCTCCGCTCGCTCGTGCACGCGCTTCCGCCTTGACAAACTCACTGCCAAACCGGGCAAGCGCGGCATAGCGATCGTGACCAAGACCGTCGGACGAACTGAGGGACGATATGTCGATGACGCTGACATGAGCGGCCTTGATTTCACTGCGAACCAGGGGATCGTCGATATCGATGAGGCCGACGCGTGGACGTTCGCCGCCAAGGATGCTGGACACTGCCAGAGCCCGGTCAGTTTTTGACACGAGCAATGCAATCGGGTTCCGCAGCATGCCAATGTCACGCAATTGGGACCTGAACACGTCGACGTCTATGTCCGGCGCGGCGAGAATGATCTGCAGCTTGCCGACGACGTCGTCACGCCCTTGAAGCTTCAGCTGCCTTGCCGCCTCCATGGACAGGAAGCCACCCATGCTGTGCCCCAACAGTACGACACGCTTGATCTTGGGAGTTTCGGCCAGCGCCTTCAATACGCTTTCGAGTTCGCTCCTGGAATAGAGAGCTGCGTCTCGGTCGGTGACGTACCCGGTCACACTTGCCGCGGAAGGCCAGGAAAACAGGATCGGCGGACTGAGTGTGTTCGCGTCGGCTGCTATCTGAGCAACCCTGAACAGCGCCTCCTGATAGCTGGTGTTATAGCCGTGGACGAAGACCGCCACGGTCCCGTCGAAGTTTGCGGAACGGGTCGCGTCGTCGATCCAGGCCTTGCGTGTCAGTTGATCGCGTCCGGTCACGATGAACTGGCGACGCGGATCCGGCCTTCCCGACGGATAGATGATGGCGCTTCCCTTACGATCGCCGGGAATTGAAAAGGCGTACCGTTCGTAGGCCAGGTCGCTGGCCCATTGGCTTCCAAAACCGCCGTCTTCCTTGACCTTGTTGCGGTTGGTGACAGAAAGCAGGGTGACCTTCTCGCTTTCGACATGCTGGATCGCCGCGGGCTGAAGCACCTCGGCCGATGGGCGGGAGGCGCATCCGGCCAGGCAGACCATGACGGCAACAACAGCAAGCCTATACCGTGACCTGCACGAGTAGATCGAGAAGAAAAAGTGCATCGACGCGCCTAGAATCTGGAGAAAGAAGGGCGCTCGCAAGCGCCCTTTTTGTGGATCAAGCCTGTGCAGCTTCCGGGGAGGCATTCGGTTCATCGCTCGGTATCCGGAACCAGGCCACATAAAGGGCCGGCAGGAAGAGAAGCGTCAGCACCGTACCGACTACGATCCCGCCCATCATGGCATAGGCCATCGGTCCCCAGAAGACTTCCCGGGAGATCGGGATGAGGGCGAGCGTCGCGGCCGCGGCGGTCAGCAAGATCGGGCGCATGCGGTGTTCGGTCGCCTCGACCACCGCCCGCCATGGCGGCATGCCCTCGCTGCGCAATTGCTCGATCTGGACCACGAGGATCACCGAATTGCGGATCAGGATGCCGATCAGTGCAAGCACTCCGAGGATCGCGACGAAGCCCATCGGAGCATTGCTGAGAAGAAGTGCCGCCACGACGCCGACAAGGGCAAGGGGAGCGACTGCGAAAACCAGGAACAGGCGGCTGAAGCTCTGGAGCTGGATCATCAGGATGGTCGCCATCGCGAACAGCATGAGCGGGGCGACTGCCGCGATCGGCCCCTGCGCATCGGCACTCGATTCCACCGAGCCCCCAACCTCGACCTTGTATCCCGCAGGAAGAGCTTTCGTGAACTTTTCGACCTCGGGCTTGAGCTGTTCCACGATTGTTGCGGGCTGAGTCGATCCGGTGACCGCGGCCTTCACCGTGACCGTGGGGATGCGATCCCTTCGCGCGATCATGGGCTGTTCGAGTTCGTAGCGGAACTTGGCAACTGCGGAAAGCGGTACGGACTTGCCGTTCGATCCGGGAAGCTGAAGGTCTCGCAGCGTTTCGATCGAACCTCGCTCGGAGTCCTGCGCCCTGCCGATCACGTCGATGAGGTAGATGTTGTCGCGGATCTGGGTTGCCGAGGTCCCCTCGACGATGCTGTTGAGCACGTTAGCGATATCCTCCGAGGAAACGCCAAGCTGGCGGGCCTTGTCCTGGAGCACATCCACCTTCACGACGCGCGAGGGCTCGTTCCAGTCATAGGTCATGTTGGCGATCAGAGGATGCCGGTTGACGATCGCTCCGAAGCGATGCGACAGCTCGCGCACCGTCTGGATATCCGGGCCGCTGACCCGGTACTGGACTGGCTTGCCCACCGGCGGGCCGATATCCAGGAGCTTGACGAAAGCGTCGGTACCGGGAAAGGTCTTTGCGACATAGGTCTGCAGGTCTGCGCGCAGCCTGTCCCGGGCTTCCAGGTCCTTGGCGACGATGACGACCTGTCCGAACCAGACGGCCGGGGTCTGCACGTCGTAAGACAGGATGAAACGCGGCGCCCCTTCCCCGACATGTGTGGACCAATGGTCGACATCGGGATTGCCGACGAGTTTCTCCTGCTCGAACTGCGTCATCTGGCGGTTGGTTTCCGCTATCGTGCTGTTTTGCGGCATGCTCCAGTCGACGATCAGTTCGACGCGGTCGGACGCCGGGAAGAACTGCTGCTGAACGAGGCCAAGACCGCCGAGCGAGAGGCCGAAAGCAACAATGGTGGCGGTGATCGTGATCCAGCGCCAACGCATGGCAACCTTCAGGAGCCAGGCAAATCCCCGCGCGGCGCGTCCCTTGTGCTCGTGGTGCGACTTCATCGTCTTGGGCAGGATCGCCACGCCCAGCAACGGCGTGAAGAGGACGGCCACAACCCAGGACACCACGAGCGAAACCGCAATCACGACGAACAGGGTAAAGGTGAATTCGCCCGCCGCGCTGTTATTGAGGCCGATCGGGATAAAACCGGCGACGGTGACGAGCGTGCCCGTCAGCATCGGGAAGGCAGTCGACGTATAGACATAGGTGGCGGCTTTGCGCAGATCGTCGCCTGACTCGAGGCGGGCCACCATCATCTCAACGGCGATCATGGCATCATCGACGAGGAGCCCCAACGCGATGATCAAGGCGCCGAGCGAAATGCGCTGCAGCGAGATGCCCGTATATTCCATAACGACGAAAGTGATCGCCAGGACAAGCGGGATCGAGATCGCAACCACCAGCCCGGCGCGCAGCCCGAGGCTGATGAAGCTGATCGCCAAAACGATAGCGATTGCCTCAAACAGCGCTTTCGTAAAGCCGGACACGGCTTCTTCCACGACGGCCGGCTGGTCGGAAACCCGCTCGACATTCACCCCGATCGGAAGATCGGCCACGACGCGCTTCATTTCCTCGTCCAGCGCATGGCCGAAGTTTGTCAGATTGGCGCCCGCCGTCATCCCAATTGCCAAGCCTATTGCGGGTTGTCCGTTGAAGCGGAAGAGCGAGGACGGCGGATCGGCATATCCTCGCTTGATCGTCGCGATGTCGGTCAACGGGAAAAACCGGTCGTTCACTCTAAGATTGATGGCTCTCAAACTCTCTTCGGTCGTAAACTGGCCGCCGACACGCAACGCGATCCGCTCTGGTCCCGCATCCACGAAGCCGGACTGTGCCACTGCGTTCTGGGCTTGAAGCGTTTCGACAACCGACTGGCGGTCGATGCCGAGCGCCGCGATCTTGCGGGTCGAAAATTCAAGATAGACGGCTTCGTCCTGGGCCCCGATGATGTCGATCTTGCCGGCATTCGGAACGGTCAGAAGCTTCGCTCGTGCGTCTTCCACCAGGTCGCGAAGCTGGCGCTGCGTCAGGCCGTCGGATTTGAAGGCGTAGATGTTGCCATAGACGTCGCCGAAAGTGTCATTGAAGAATGGTCCGACGACGCCACTGGGAAATTCGCCCCTGATGTCGTTGATCATGTTGCGGACACGAAGCCAGTTGCCCGTCACGTCCCTTGCCTTGGTGGTCGCGAGCAGTTCAACGTAGACCGTAGTCTGGCCGGCGATCGTTTCGCTTCGCGTGTAGTCCAGCGCGTCAAGTTCCTCCAGCTTCTTCTCTATCCTGTCGGTTACCTGACGGGTCATTTCTTCCGCCGATGCACCGGGCCACTGCGCGTTGATGATCATCGTCTTGATGGTAAAGGCGGGGTCTTCTTCACGGCCGAGGTTGAAGTAGGAAAACGTGCCTGCAAGGATGAAGACGATCATGAAATACCAGACGAGCGAACGATGCTCGAGCGCCCAGTCCGAGAGGTTGAAGGGTTTCACTTGAAGGTCTCCTGATCGATGCGAACGGTCTGGCCGTTTACGAGGGTGTTGACGCCGGCGGTGACGATCCGGTCACCGGGCTTGATCCCGTCTGTCACGGTGACGGGGCTATTTGCGACGGCTTCTTCAGCAAGCGTGACCGGGGCGGAGGTGACCTTCCCTGTCGCGTTGTCGACGATCCAGACGAATGCCTGCGATCCCTCTGTCCGGATCGCGGACGACGGCAGCCGGATCAGGGTCTTCGCCTCACCCATGGAACTGGCCGTTATGACCGAACCGAGCCTGAGTGCCTCAGGCGGATCGATCAGCGTCAATCGCGTGCGTCGCGTACGTGTCGCCTCGTCCGCTTCAGGTGTGATCTCGCGGACCACGCCCCTGGCGTGAATGCGGGGATCAAGTTGCAAGGCGACGTCGAAGGATGCACCCGGCTTCAAATGGTCGCCGGCAGCTTCGGGCACGTCGACCACCGCGTCGCGCTCTTCCGGTCGCGCGACGGTCGCAACACTTTGCCCCGGCGAGACGACAAGGCCTACCTCGGCGGCGGTCTTGGTGACCACGCCGTCGAATTCGGCGAGCAGACGCGAATAGCTCAGCTGTTCGTTCGCCTTGTCCAGATTTGCCTGGGCCTTGGCGACCGCAGCTTCTGCGGTCTTGCGCTCCAGCTCGGCAGTTTCAAAAGTGGCCCTCGCCCCGCTCTGTCTCTCGAGCAGAGTTCTCTGCCGGTCTTCCGTAATGCGGGCGTTGGCAAGTTGCGCCTGGCTGTTGGCAAGGTCGGACCGCGCGCTTTTGACAGCCAGTTCGAGAGCCACCGGATCGATGGCTGCCAACACGTCGCCCCTTTTGACGAGGTCGCCCACCTGGACGTTGCGGGCGATGACCCGGCCAAGAATGCGGAAGCTGAACTCGGTCTCGATACGGGCCTGGACATTGCCGGGCAGAGTGAATGCCGCCTGGGGGACCGGCTGGGCCAGCTGGGATAGGACCGGGCGAGGAGGCAGCGGTGCCGCATCCTCTTCCTTCTGGCAAGCCGACAGCATCGCGGCCGCCGCCAGAAGCGCCGTCAGGCGGGGATCGATTTTCATCTTGCAACTCCTTCATAAGACACGTGGTCGCCCTCGCTCAGAAACTTCGTGCCGTTGGAAACGACAATGTCACCGGCAGACAGGCCGGATTCGACGGAGAAGTGTCCGCTCGCATAGGCTGCGACCCCCACGGCATGGAGGGAGACGGCGCTCGTCTTCGGATCGACGAGCCAGACGGCCGTCCGCCCCGCATGGGAGGCCATTGCCGACCAGGGCAATTCGATGACAGCCTCAGGCTTGTACCGGGCGGTTGCGACCACGGCGCTCCCCAGGGGAGCGTCAGGCGCATCTTCGAGAGCGAGCTTCACCCGGATCGTCCCCGTCGTGGTGTCGATGGTGGGCGATACCTCGCGGACCTTGGCCTGGAACTTGTCGCCGCCCGCGAGCAGCCTGACCTCGGCAACGTCCTCAAGCGCGCGTCCGAGAAGAGCGGACTCGTTGGCATTGATCACGGCGTCTCGGGGACCGTCATGGGCGAGTGTGAAAATGAGCTGGGCGGCCTGCGCCACCTGACCGACTTCGGCATTCCTGGCGGTAATGATTCCGCTGGCATCCGCCTTGAGGTCTGTCTGGCCAAGCGTATCGCGGGCCGTATCCAGCTGGGCCTGCGCCGACTGAACCGTGGCCTGCGTCGTCAGAAGGGCTTCGCGTGCGTCATCCAGGGCGGCCCGCGTGGTCACACCTGTGGTGAAAAGGCTCTCCTGCCTGTCGAATGCCTGCTGAGCCTGCGTTTGCTGCGCCTCCGCAGATTGGAGATTGGCAAGTGCCACCTGGAGGTCAGCCCTCTGCTCTTGCGTATCGAGGCGCGCGAGAACCTGGCCAGCCTTGACGTGATCGCCGACATCGACCAGCCGCGCGATAATGCGACCGCTGACGCGGAATGAAAGATCGGACTGGACCCTGGCACTGATCTCGCCCGTCGTCGAAATGGCCTCCGACACCGGCACCGCTTGAACGGTTACCGTCTCCACGTTTCGCCCGTTCTTCGGTCGAGCTTCTTCCTGAGGAGCGCACGCCGTGAGGCATGCGATGGAAAAACCCAATAAAACGCCTGTTGTTAACTGTCCCATAAGCCGCCTCTCTAGTCGCTTTTGGCAGTCGAATATAATTGACTAACCCGAAAGTCAATGAAATAATGATGACATGTTGAAGCTGCAGGACCTGCTGGTGAGGAATGTGAACATGAAAAAGCTGACGCGCGCTGAACAGAAGGCTCTCCGGCCTGCGCAGATTCTCGACGCTGCGTTTGAGGAGTTCATTGAACAGGGCTACACGGCGGCGCGAGTGGAAGATATCGCGGCCCGCGTAGGAGTGACGAAAGGGACGGTCTACGTCTACTTCCCCACGAAGGAGATCCTGTTTTCTGCCATGGCACGGCATATAGCGGTACCGTTCGAGGACGTTCTAGCCGACGCCAGGGAACTCACCGGAAGTTACGCCGAGCGGCTGAGATCCTTGATCCTGCTTTTTTACAACCGGGTTACGGAAGACCGCAGAACCCGGGAGCTGCTTCGCTTCGCCATCTCTGAGGGTATGCGTTTCCCCCACCTCATTGATAACCACTATGCGGAACTCGTCGTGCCGATCCTCGTTACGGGGCAGGCTCTGATCGACGACGGTATCCGTCAGGGTGAGTTCCGGGACGGGCCTGCGGCGGTTGCACGCGTCATACTTGCGCCTGCGTTGGCCTTGATTGTCGAAACACTGATCCACGACGGTCGTCTCGATCTTGAAACCCCGAGATATATCGAGGCCCATCTCGATCTGGTTTTGCACGGTCTCGCAGCCGCCAGCAGTTGATCAGGCGAAACGGCCGCCTGGTTGATGGAGTGCCCTTCCACATACAGTGCGCCGAGACTGCCAAAATCGCGCTCCATGCCAAGGCCTGCGATCACCGCTCGGGCATGGGGATCGGCAAAAGGCCCGCGATTGCCAAGAAATTCTGGAACGACATGCCGTATTCGAGGTCAGCTGGAAGGAGCCGGAGGCGACCATCAAGTCCGCCGAGGCGTTCCTCTACGCCGCATCCCATCATGACGCCCGTCAGCAGGATCGCACGCGCTTGTGAATTCCCGGACGGATCCTCAATGATTTGGCTGCGACGAATGTCGATCCTTCCTAAACCTTTTGATGCTGTTGCCAGTACGGTTCAAAGCGATACGATCCACTTGCGATACGGAGGAACCTGGGGCTCGGCTCGGAAGACGAGCGGCCTTGGGTTTTGCCGTAACTTACGAAGAACGGCGAAGGATCGAGCCTTGGAACAGGTCTTCGGCAGATTCGTCGCCGCGTTGTGTGCCTTGCCACCCATAGCCACCATACACAGTCCCCCAATGCGTCCTGACGTGAAGCACGTTCGGCTCCACGCAACGAGTGAAAGGGATCAAGATGGAAAATCTGCAGGCATATTTTCTGAATTTTCCGCAGTTCGCCATTACATGGGGGATTTTCTTCGGCGCGGGATTGCTGAGCTTCTTCTTCCTGCTGCGGAGAGACCGCTCGGACTTTTCATTCCGGGAGATGTTCGAGCACTGCGTGCCTTTCAACGTGCTCACATCGAAAAGCTTCCACATGGATGTCATCATCTATGTCTGGAGAAAGCTGACGGATCTCGTCTTCGTCGCCCCAGGCCTCGCGGCCACGGCTCTGGTTTCCGGCGCGACGGATTTTGGCTTGCGATCCGTCTTTGCAGACTTTTCGCCGCTGGGTATCAATTACGTCGTGACGTTCTCGTGCACGATCGTGATGCTGATTGCTGCCGAGTTCGCCGATTACCTGGTACATTATCTCGAACACAAAGTGCCCGCCTTGTGGGAGCTGCACAAAGTCCATCATTCGGCCGATTTCCTCAATCCCCTGACATCCAAGCGCGGCCACTCGTTCCCGCTGGTCTACGGTGGGATCGTTGCCGGCGTGATCACCGGGATGTTTGCCGGGCTGTTCATGTTCCTGTTCGCCATCAGCCTCGTCGAAGCCGTCGCCCTGCGGGCCGTCGCGAGCAAGATATTCACTATCTGGACTCTCGATCCCCTCAAGCACTCGCATATTCCGGTCAGTCTGGGTTGGTTCGACCGGTTCCTGATTAGCCCCCACATGCACCAGATTCACCACAGCAAGGTCGAGCGCCATTGGGACAAGAATTTCGGGACCAACCTTTCGATCTTCGACTGGATGTTTGGAACCGGCTACAGGCCTGAGAAAGGAGAAAAGGCGGTGTTCGGCATTTCCGGCTACAGCGACGCCTCATTGCAGAAATTCAATACGTTCAGGGGCGCCTATTTCGATCCGGTCCTGAGGAGCTGGAAGGCGATCGTCGCGCAGGTGCGCCCGGACACCCGTGCCAAGCCTGGCGCCAAGCGGGACCCGCCGACTTTCATCATCGAAACGCAGAAGAGGACGGAGCAAGGCGCCGAAACGACCGGTTCGGCTCCGGCCGCCATGGCCCCGCGATCTCCTTCGCCGGCATCAAATACCGGAGCGATTGGCTGATGGGCACCGGCAACGACGGGTATCGCGCATGAGTTTGGAGCCCATCGGGATATTTACGCTCGTTCTGGGGGTCTACTGTCTGTTCGCGGGATACCATGCGAGCATCGTCGTCTTCATCGGCCTTTCCGTTTTCGGTGCTGCGGCCGCGATCCTGATGGGTTCCGCAAACATTCAGCCGGCGCACCTCTTTCTCGCATTCCTTGCTCTGAGCGTCCTGACCTATCGAGATAAGTTCAGCATCGCGCTGAAGGCACTGTACTTCCCCAAGCCCGGGTTCTGGCTGGCCTGTCTGCTGATCTACGGTACAGTGTTGGGTTTCTTTGCGCCGCGCCTGCTTGCCCGCATGACGGACATCATCCCGCTCGGGTCTTCCGAATATCCATCCACCGGCAGCACGGTGCCTTTGGGGCCGGTCTCCAGCAATTTTACCCAGGCGGTCTACGTTTCAGCAGATCTTCTCGCCTATGTGCTGATCCTGGCGATCGGATCCACCATGGCTGGCTTCAGGGCGATCACCGTCGGGGTTCTGGTATTCGCCGGCGCGAATGCCTTCTTTGCCCTGCTCGACATGGCGACCTATGGCACCGGGGCTCAAGATCTCTTTCTCTACATCCGCAATGCCCAATACACATTTCACGACGATGACGTCGTGGCCGGTGTCAAGCGTATCGTCGGCTCATGGCCGGAGGCGTCTGCATTCGCCGGCATCAGCCTCGCCGCCGTCGGATTTACCGGCACGCTATGGCTCTGCGGACGCGACCTGAGATGGAGCGGCGCCCTTTTCCTGGTCACGACCCTGCTGGTGATACGCTCTACGTCGTCGGCCGGCCTGCTGGCTTTGCCGTTTTGCTTCGTGATCTTGTATATCACCGCCTTCTTCCGCTGTGGCGGGCAGTCCGGAACCAGGAACAGTTCGGCGATCGTGCTGTTTGCACCGCCCCTGGTTTGTCTCATCGCACTGGTGATTGCCCTCAACGATACGCTTTTCCGACAGCTCTACGACTATTTTGACCTGCTCATCTTCAGCAAGTCCACATCGCATTCCGCGGTAGAACGCGGTTCCTGGAACACCCATGGATACCAGAATTTTCTCGATTCCTACGGTCTCGGGGTCGGCCTCGGCACCTCCCGCACATCAAGCTTCCTGTTCGCCCTGCTCTCCAATGTGGGAATACCCGGAACGATCATGTTTTCGTTCTTTGCGATCTCCGCATTCTCGAAACGACGCGGGATACCACGCACCTTCACCTCGGATGTCCGGCTTGCCGCGCGTAACGGCTGCGCCTGCCTGATGATCGGCGCCATGGTTGCGGGGCCGACAGTCGATCTCGGCCTGGTGTTCTTCATCCTGGCCGGCCTTTCAAGCGCCGAGCCCGAGCACGAAACGCTGGCAGCCCCGTCGACCCGCTACATGACCGTAAGGGTGAGTTGATTGCGCGCCTCAAGCTTGTCCGTCAGGCATAGACCCGGAAATAATCGACCCGCATGCGTGTGAGCGTGTCCGCGGGCAGAAGTGGCTGTGGATAAGGGACATCCGAACGCAGGGCAAGCGTGAGGACCGGCCAGAACACATCCTGCTGGGCATCGAGTTGTGCGGAGCGGTTGATCGTCCAGACCGCCGGCATTCCGGTCCTGGTATCAATGATGGGCTGCCGTTCGAAATAGATCGTGCATTCGGTGTCGGTGACCAGCACCCCGTATCGGCAATAACCGGCGGTCATGTCGATCGGCGTGGGCACACCGGTTCCTTCGTTGTGCTCGCCGGGTTGCCCCCATTCGTGCAGATAGGCCCCGTAGAGAGTGGGTTCCCAGCCCTTGTGCTCGACGACGTCGATTTCGATGCTCGTCTGAGGATGCAGGATGCTGCGTCCGTTCATCATCCAGAAAGCCGGCCAAGTCAGCGGGTGTCTCGGAAACAGCATCCGCGCCTCGAAATAACCGCGCCGCCAACCTTTCATGATCGTGCCATCGCGCTTGGCCGTCTGGATGTTGCCCGATATCCATTGAAACTCGGCGAGGTCATTGCCGTAATAATGTGGGACCTTCATCGGCCGTCCGATGTGTTTTGCAGCCACTTCAAGCGCCCTGCCGTCGCTCGCCTGCGGGTCGTCGACAATCGCATAGGGATTGAAACCCTCTTCACCGCCGTCTCTCGCGAAGGCAGAACGGCCGTAAAAGCCCGGATCGGAGGTCGTCGGCTTCGGACCGGCGCTCCAGGTGGACCAATCGAGCCTGGTAAAATTGTCCTCGAATATAAGGGCTCGCCCGCTGGTCGGGTCCTCCCGGCGCGCGGATGCCTTCGATCGCCAAACGAGACCGCCGACAAGGCCCGCCGAGGCCAAGGCGCCGACCGCGAATGAGCGGCGGGACAATAACGTCGTCATGATCCACCTCACGTCGTATCATTCAGGCCAGCCCGCAAAGGCCTATGCCGCTGCCGCACTCCGCAGCGCGTTGGCATGCATCTCAAGCACCCGCTCGGGGCTGTAACAGTCAATGAATTCCTGGCGGAAGCCGGCATGGGCCTGCTCGGCACGCAGATTGTCGCAATAATAAACCATCGCGTTCACGAGTTCCTCTCGACGATCCACCGGCACGAGCAGGCCCAGCCTGCTGTCGACGAGGATATCGCTCGGGCCGAATTCGCAATCGGTCGCGATGACGGGCAGACCAAACCGCAACGCTTCGCAGATCGCCAGCGACCACCCTTCCCATCGGGACGTGGAGACGTAGACGTCACTTGCCGCCAGCGCGGGCTGGGGATTTTCGGGATGATGCTCCAGGCTCACAACGTCCGTGAGGCCCCGGCGGTCGATCTCTGCCCGCAACGCCGCCTCCCCGTCGCCATAACCGACGATTTTCAGCAGGACATTGCTGCGTTTTTTCCGCAGTTCGGAAAACGCGGCAAGGAGAATATCCTGGCCCTTCTGAAACGAGAAGCGACCGATATTGATGAACGTGACGTTATCGCCGACGCGTGTCTGGCCGGCATCGGAGAGGTCAAACTTGCGCACGGGGTTCGGCACCCAATAATGCGGGCGCTTGCTCTTGAACATCGCATTGAATGAGGTGAGCTGCCGCGGCGAGGTTCCGAAAACCGAGGCGATCTTCGGCAGGAAAAGCGTCTTCATCAACAGGAAGAGGATCTTGGCCTTGATATGGCTGCGCTCCAGCTTTGGATTGCCGTGAAGGTGGACGGCAAACCGGCGCCGGATGCCGATGCAGGAGGCCATGCAGATCACCGTCGGCTCGATCTGCGGCACGACGATCAGGTCGTAATCCTTGCCGGCGATGACCTCCCGGAAGTTGCGCATCAGTTCGATCCGGCTCGAAGCCACGCGGTCGATAATGGTGTAATTCCTGCCCTCCGTGGGGCGATTTTTGTGAACCGACGTGTAGAGGACGTCCACCTCGAAGTCGCTTCCATACCGATCCATCAGACCGGAGCAGATCGTGTCCACGACCCTCTCGATACCGGCGAAAGCGCTCGTCCCCGGTTGGACGTAGAGGATCTTCAAAGGTGTATGGGAACTAAGTCTTTCGGAGTAGGGCATGGTTGCTATTTGCATATACCTTAACCTCTTTGAATTTTCCGAAGATCCTGTATAGTAAGGAAAATCTCCCATAAAAATGTCGGAAACACCCCTGCTGAAATGTTAAGTCAAACCTGGCGGAAGACAAGAAATTCTTCACTGTCCAGAGCAATAACATTGATACAATGTCGATGAGATTGCAACAGCAAAGGTTTTCTGGATGTCCGGCATCGATTTAAACACGATTTCGGGGGAGACTGTACTTCCGCTTCCACCATGTGACATCTGCATTGTCGGGTCAGGACCGGCCGGCACGACGCTTGCGCAGGAATTGTCGAATACGAACCTGCGCGTCACTCTTCTGGAAAGCGGCGGCATGGCCCGCGATCCCCTGATGGACGCACTTGACGAGATCGACAATGTCGGCCGTCCGCGTGCCAGTGACCAGTGGTCCGTTCGCAATCGTATCGTTGGCGGCAGCTCCCACACCTGGGGTGGACGCTGCGGCCCATTCGACGCCATCGACTATGAAGAGCGGCCTTGGGTTCCGTATTCCGGCTGGCCGATCCACGGCGCCGATCTCGAACCTTATCTGGCGCGCACTGCCTCCCATCTCGGCCTGGCTTTCGGCAATGGCTACAATGATGAACGGTTCTGGGCGATTGCCAATCGCGAGCGGCCGGCGCTCGATCTCGACCCGGAAATCCTGATCCCCGTCTTCTGGCAATTCAGCCGGGACACGGAAGAAGCTTACCCTTACGAATATATGCGCTTCGGTCGTCATGTGGCCAAGCGGATCGGCGCCAATGTGACGCTCGTCACCGGGGCGACGGCGCAGAGCGTTCAGGTTTCGGATTCCGGAGAAGCCGTCCGTAGCGTGCGATTTGCGGCAGCCGACGGCAGTCAGCAGGTATTGACCGCATCCGCCGTGATCCTGTGCTGCGGCGGCGTCGAGAATGCACGCATACTGTTGAACTCCAAAGAGACGAAACCTCATGGAGTGGGAAACGACCATGACCAGGTGGGACGCTACCTCATGGACCATCTGAGGGGTCCGGTGGCGACCTTTTCGCTGCCGGGTTCCGATGCCCTTCAAAAGCGCTTTGGCCGATACAATGTCAGTCGCCATTTCTTTCGTGCCGGATTTCGGCTCAGTCCCGATATTCAACGGCGCGAGCAGCTGCTCAACTGTGCCGGCTGGCTCGGCGAGGTGTTGGCAAAGGATGATCCCTGGGATGCCTTGCGTCGCATGGCGGGGGCGAACCCCGAAACTGCCGCAGGACCTGTTCAATATCATCGCCAACAGCAATTTGCTCGTCAGGGGGTTGAGGGACTTTCTGGGTGCGAAGAATGGGGTTCCGCGCAAGCTGACCGAACTCGACCTGCAATGCATGTGCGAGCAGGTGCCCAATCCCGATAGCCGCGTGACCTTGTCGGAACGACGCGATCGGCTGGGCATGCGCTTGCCGCGAGTGGACTGGCGCAGCCATAGCGACGAGTCCCGCACCATGCACAGAATGGCGGAATTGGCTGTCCAGGAACTGCCGAAAGCCGGCCTGCCCGCGCCGAAGCTGGAGGAATGGGTCAAGGACGGCGCCGAAATCCCCTCGACGTTCATCGATGTCGCCCATCCGACCGGAACGACGCGCATGTCCACGGAACCCGGCCGTGGCGTCGTCGATGCCAACTGCGAAGTGCATGGCGTCAGCGGTCTCTTCGTGCAGGGCAGTTCGGTCTTCCCGACGGCCGGGCACTGCAATCCGACCCAGATGATCGTCGCGCTGGCTGTTCGCCTCGCCGACCACATCAAGATGAAGCACTCATATCGAGAACCAGTTCCGGTGACAGCCCATGCCCGATGCGCTTAAGGCAAAGCCGGTTCTGGTGACCGGCGCGACCGGCAGGATCGGCAGGGTCGTCGTCGCGGATCTGATCGAACGCGGTTATGCCGTACGCGCCACCACATCGAAACCATTGGCGGCGGATGGAAGCGAGGTCGGCGGTCTCCTGGAGTGGCGGCGGTTCGACTTCATGACGGACGACAATTGGGATGGGCTCGTCAAGGGCTGCTGCGCCGTCCTGCACCTTGCGGCCGAGCTCGGCAAGATGGAGCGCATGAAGCGGGTCAATGTGGAAGCAACTCGACAACTTGCGCAAGCCTGCGAGCGTGAGGGCATTGCCGCCTTCTGTTATGCCAGCACCGTTTCGGTTTACGGCAGTGGGCGAAAGCGGCTGATCGACGAGGCGTCGCCGGTGTTGACCGCCGACCGGGATATTCCTTCGCAATACTGGGCTCTCGACTATGTTCGAATGTATGGGCGAACCAAGCTGGCAGGCGAGCTCGCATTGCGCGCCGTTGCAAGACAGACCCGCTTTACGATCGTGCGGCCCGCCGTGGTCGTCGATATCAACCAGATCATAGGCATCCGCGACTGGAACCCGATCAAGCGGCTGCTGGCCGCCCATCGCCATGCACATCACATCTATGTTCGCGACGTCTCCGACGCGATGATCTGGTTTATCGCGCGTGGACTGGCTGGACATGGTGAGCCGGGTCAGGTCGAGGTCTATAACCTTGCGGAGGACGATTGCCCCGATCCACGGCACATCGATTTCCTGCGAAAGGCTTTCTCCATCAGCCGTGACCGACGCTATAGAAGCATGCCGATACCGGCGGTCGCCGATTGGCTTCACGATTTCCTGAGATTTAGAACCCTACCTTTGAGAAACCCTCTGTGGCGAATGCGCTTTTCCAACCAGCGCCTGAAGGAGGCCGGCTATCGCTTTCGTTACGGCATGGCAGATGCCCAACGCCTTGCGCTTTCCACCCTTGCAAAAACCGCCGGAAATAGAGAGGCCGAGTGACGAAGCATCGCGTGGCTGCGCTCACATGCGGGTCTTGAGCGTCTCATTCTCCCGAGTATTTCGATTTCACGCCCAGCGAGGATTGCTCTCGCTGGTTTACCCGCCTCCGAACATAGAGCAGATAGAAAATCCCATTCATGGCGACACACCCCGCCTCAAGCGCCACCGCCACCAGGAACGCCCAGGTCAACGCATCGGATATCGAGTAATCGAGAACAATTGCGGTTGTCGTCAAAACGATGACGACGGCCAGAACGACGAGCGTGAAGATCAAAATTGGCAACCGGGCTGCACAAAGCAAGCCGATGATGAATGCAATGACCAAATCCCAAGTCATCAGCGTCCTTTGGCCAGTCTCGTGGCCAGTTTCGTCTCCGGCATTTGAGAATTTTATTCTAACATGTGCTGATTGTCCCTAGCAAGCGGGAATCGACTAGCTTCCAGCTTCGAGCCGGATGGCGATTTTGTGCTGGTCGGCTCCGGCTGCGATCTAAAAATTCTTCGGCCGAATATCTCTTGCTCTTCTTTCCACCCGCACGACGTCGCCCGGACCCACTTCGTCATTGTCGCTGACGACCAGGGTCTGCATCGCTCCGTTGATTGTCCGATTGACCTTGATGACAAACGCTGGCTCGCCGTCGGCTTCCAGTGCGGCAAGGGCGGCGGGAGCGCGCAATTCGAGGTTTGCCAGAAGCGCACGCGCCGTTTTCGCCTTTTCGGAATTAACCGCGAGCCGATCCCGCAGGTCCACGGCCTCGGTAAGCGCGTCACCTCTGTATTTCTGGCGAAAATCGCCCATTTCCTGATCGAGTTTGGCGAGATCCTGCTGCGTCTTGAGAATTGCAAGCGAGACATCCAGGCTGCGGCTTTCGAGATCCGCGAGGCTTTGGTTTGCGCCCAGCTGCCGAGACGATACCGTCAGCCCCTGGGTCACCATCTTGTTGACGGCGGTCAGATCCTTTGCCGCCATTTCGGTCTGCCTGGCGAGCGAGCTTTCCTTGAGCCGCAGGGTTTCGAGCTGGTTCGTGGCCAGAATCTTGGCCTGACCAAGCCTGTCGAGTTCCGTGTTCATCAGGTGCAGCCGGGTCTCGAACAATGCCTGCTCATCCTGCATCACACGCGCCAGTGCCGGTCGGGCGGCTTGCGATGTCAGATCCTGCGGGAACGAGACCGTGGTCGCGCCGGCCAAAAGCGCCTCGACACGCGCTTGACGCGCCAGAAGGCCATAATGTTCGAACTCTAGTTGGCCGAGGTCCCCGTGACTGACCAGCGCATCGCGTTGGAGAGCGAGCATTTCAGGATCTCCCTGCCCGAGCCCGCCAGCCATGCTGATTGCCTGGATCACCGTCAGGCCAGGCACGTAGGCGTATTTCCCCGGGTTGGACACCAAGCCGGTCACGAAGAATGGCCGATAGGCCGAGATCTCCACGGAAGCATTGGGCCGCTTCTGCAAGCCGACCTGTTTCTGAAGCTGCTCCCCGATCAAGCCTGACACGTCATCCAGCGTCTTGCCGGCGACCGAAACTGTGCCGATGATCGGAAGCGACAACGTGCCTGCCGCGGACACGGAGAATTCACCGGTCAAAGGCACCCATTCGAACGCCACTCCGGCATTCGGCCGCCATTCGAAAACGCGAATTTTAAGAACGTCCTGCGGCCCGAGCGTATAATCGGCCGCACGCGCCGGAATGCCCGGAGAAAAAACCGCAAACCAGGCCATCAGCACCATGAGAAGCCTGGCCAGGTAACACAGTCGGAAGGCTGACCCGGCCGATCCCCTGACATGCATCGCAAACGGGCGCTGCAAAAAGCTCAGTTGCTGCATCAGGCCACTCCCACTCTCAAGTTGGCTTAGGCTATTCGCACGCCATTCCAGATCGGCCCCTGCCCGGTGAGATGATTGGCGTAGGACCTGAATTTGTCGATGAAAACCGACGTCCTGAAATCCTGCGCCCGCGCCACGGCATCGGCGGGGTTGAGATCCATTCTATCGAGACGCTCCACGGCGTCGATGACGGCCTCGATCGATTGGATTGGGAAGAATACACCGGTCTTGCCGGCGACGACGGTTTCCGTCGCTCCGCCCCGTCCATAGGCGATGACAGGGCGGCCGCTTGCCATCGCCTCAACGGGCACGATGCCGAAATCTTCCTCGCCCGGAAATACGAGTGCCCTGCAGCGTGCGTAGTGGTGCTGAAGGACGTCGAATGGCTGGGCACCCATGATCGTCACGGTCGGCCCGGCGATCTTGCGCAGGCGAGCCAGCATTTCGCCGCCGCCGATGACCACCAGCTTCGCCTTCATCCGGTTGAACGCTTCCACGGCGAGATCCGGGCGTTTGTAGCTCACCAGTTCCCCAGCCATCAGATAATAGTCCTCGAGGTCGCGGTTAGCGACCGGTCGAAAAGCCTGGGTATCGACGGGCGGATGGATGATGTGCGCATCCCTGCGGTAATAGCTCTTCACCCGCTGCGCCACCGTCGTGGAATTGGCGATGAATTCATCGACGCGGCTGGCCGCCGCGACATCCCAGGTCCGCAAATAATGCGCCAGCGGCGGCATCATCAGCCGCGTGAACATCCCGGAGGTTTCATAGTACTTATTGTACATGTTCCAAATGTATCGCATGGGCGAATGACAGTAACAAATATGGATGGCCGGGGAGGTAGGTATTACTCCTTTTGAGGGTCCCGACTCGCTACTAATGACGAGGTCATACCCGCTGAGGTCCAGTTGCTCCAAAGCCATGGGCATCAGCGGCAGATATTTTTTGTACATCCGCTTCGCGTAGGGCAAGGAATCGATGAAGGTCGTCTGGATGCGATGCTTCCGAATTTCCGCTGAAATCACAGCGGGATCATACACATGGGTATAGATATCGGCGCCCGGATAAATTCGGCACAGCGCCTCCAGGACCTTTTCGCCGCCCCGCATTCCGACCAGCCAGTAATGGACGATTGCCACCCGCATGAAGTTTCCCCAATGACCGAGCAATAGCCAAATTCTTCAACTATTGCGCCAATTTGGCTCACGCTATAGATCGAAAGAAGTAGATACGATTATCTACCCCGGAATGTGCAGTTTAATTCCCCCATATATCGGTAAATAGTGCCGATACTGTTCATGATTGCCTAAATAGTGCGCCGCAACAAAAGTATTGTCAAATGAAATACCAAGCGCTAACGTGGGTCTAGATGCCGCTATAAATTGTCTGCCCATACCCTTTCGTGTTTTATCTAGAGTACGGAGCCAGCAGATGAATGACATGAATGTCAGTGGTAATTTGAATGCGATGAACGGCACGCATCTTCAGGCACCCGAACAATTCGCCTTCCCGAGGATCGGAAACGAAGCGTCTCATCGCCTCTCGGTCTATCTGAAACGGGCACTCGACACGGTCATTTCTCTTATTGCCCTCATCGTTCTCATGCCGATGATCGTGATGCTGATCGCCCTGCTTTATGCCGTTCAGGGTCGCCCAATCTTCGTTGGGCACCGCCGGATTGGCAAGAATGGGGTGATGTTCCCGTGTCTCAAGTTCAGGACAATGGTCCCCAATGCCGATGAAGCCCTGCGTCGGCATCTCTCCGCCAATCCGTCGGACGGGGCGGAATGGGCCGCCACGCGCAAACTGAAGAACGACCCCAGGATTACGCCGCTCGGCGCCTTGCTGCGCAAGAGCAGCGCCGACGAGATACCCCAGCTCCTGAACGTCATCCTGGGACATATGAGCATCGTCGGCCCGCGCCCGATCGTGTCGAGCGAGGCGGAGTTCTATGGTCGCCACTTTGTGGATTACATCCGGGTTCGGCCGGGCCTGACTGGGCTTTGGCAGATCAGCGGCCGCAACGACATCAGCTACAACGCACGCGTCGAACTCGACATGCGCTATGTCCGAGAACAGAGCATCTGGGGGGATATCGTCATCATGGCCAAGACCGTCCCGGCGGTGTTGCGCGCGCACGGCAGCTATTGATTATTGAGCCCGCCCCCGCGGGGCGGGCGGTTGAAAAATGGCGGACGTTCCGCGCGGGATGGAGTGCAATACGGCAGACGCAATGCAATAGCATCGAGGGATCAGCACATCTTGCAAGCCAGTTTTGAGATCGCCAGCAGGAACTTTCAGCAAAAAGAGACCGCCATCTGCTTGTCGCCGCGGTCCTGTTTTCCGCAAACCGGAAAATTCGCAGATGAGCGGGGCTCCCTCGTCCACCGCCCCTGGTACCCGCACATTGCTCCCCCTTTCCGCGCGAATGATGATGGAGGGCAGTCGTGAGCTCAATCGAGCACTGCGCCATCAACGGACGGTTCCTGACACAAAGTGCGACCGGCGTTCAGCGCTATGCGATGAATGTCGTCAAGGCTCTCGACCGCACCTTCGGTGATGAAGAGCACTTGCCGATAATCGCGCCCGTCGGCACGCCGGACCCGGGTTTTGCCCGACTTCCGCTGGTCACCGCCGGCGATTTCGGCGGGCACGCGTGGGAGCAGACCGTGCTTGCCCGCACTTGCCGGGGGCCGCTGCTCAATCTTTGCAATTCGGCACCCGTGCTCAAGAAGGATCAGATCGTCTGCATCCATGACGCCAACATTTTCGCCGCCCCGGAAAGTTATGGCCGCGCCTTCCGTATGGCCTACTCCCGACTGCATCCGCTCCTGGTTCGACGTTCCGCTCGCATCGCCACCGTCTCTCACGCATCGGCCCGGCAACTCGCCCGCTATCTGCCTGTCCGACAGAAAGATATTGCCGTCCTGCCCAATGGCCACGAACACGCTCTCGAGTGGGATGCCCGGCTGGCGAAGGTCGCACCGCAAATGGTCAGCGCCATAGGCGCAAAAGGCCGACAATTCGTTCTGGCGCTTGCATCTCGTGCCCACCACAAGAACCTTGGGTTGCTGATGAAGGCGGCAGCGGCTCTTGACGACCTGGATATCGACATCATCGTCGCCGGCGGAAGTGCCGGTATTTTTGCCCCTGACCTTCTCGAAAAACGGCCCAACCTCCTTCTCGTGGGGCGGGTGTCTGACGACGATCTTGCCTATTTTCTGAAACATGCACTCTGTCTGGTGTTCCCCTCCATCACCGAGGGCTTTGGGCTACCTATTGTCGAAGCCATGGCCTTGGGTTGCCCCGTCGTGGCGTCCGATTGCGCCAGCATGCCTGAAGTATGCGGGGCGGCGGCGCTGATTGCCTCCCCCTTCCAGCCGGAGGAGTGGATCAGGCATATCGCAGCCCTGAAGGGGTCCGATCTGCTCAAAGGCGAGTTGCGCGGTCGGGGCTTGGAGCAGGTGCGCAACTTTTCTTGGACGAATACCGCAGCGGGTTATCGGGAACTGCTCCAGAACCCCGCGAAAGACCTAGTTCCGCATAAATCGCCAAGGTCGACGGAACTTAACCTGGCGGTTGTCATCGCCACCCGCGGTCGCCCGGCCGTCGTCAGCGCGACGGTGCGCCATCTTCTCGCAACCCAGACGGTTCGACCGGATATGGTGGTGGTGTCCTGCGTCGATGCGTCGGACGCCGGTGATCTGGTTTCCGATCCCGAAGTGACGATCATCACCGGAAAGGCGGGCCTTGCAGCCCAACGCAACAGAGCGCTCGACAACCTGCCCGCCGGAACGGACGTGGTCGTCTTTTTCGACGATGATTTCGTCGCCCACGCAAATTGGCTGACATCCACCGTCTGCGCGTTTCGCGATGAAAGCCGCCTCGTTGGGTTGACGGGGCACGTGATCGCCGACGGAATCAAAGGCCCCGGCATCCTCTTCGATGAGGCCCTTCGCCTTCTGGATCGTGCCCCATCCCCTGGTTCGAGGTGGCATGAACCCTACAGTCCCTATGGCTGCAACATGGCCTTCCGCATGTCCGCCATCGGCGACGCAAGGTTCGACGAACGGCTGGTCCTGTATGGCTGGCTGGAGGATCGTGATTTCGCGGCCGCGCTTGCCAAGCAGGGTGGACGCTTCGTCAAATCGGACGAGGCCTGCGGCATACATATGGGCGTCAAGAGCGGCCGCGTGAGCGGTGAGCGGCTGGGATATTCTCAGATCGTCAACCCGCTTTACATGATGCGCAAGGGCACCATGACGCTTGCGCAGGTTGCCGACCAGGTTCTGCGCAACATCGCCAGCAATTTCGGCCGGCTGTTATGGGCGGAACCGTTTATCGATCGACGCGGGAGGGTCAAAGGCAATATCATGGGCTTTGCGGATGTTCTGCGAGGACGCCTGGAGCCTGAGCGAGCCGCTCGGTTGCCGGTCTTCAGCGATCGTCCGCTGCGAGCCGGAGGGAAAGCCAAATGACTTTCAACAGACCTGGCCCTCTGGAGGAAGCTTCCCGCATGTGGCGCACGGATCGCGCACCGATCGGCGATGGCGGCGAAGGTCCTCTCGCGCTGCTGCGCCTGATGATCGCGCTTGCGTGGCGTAACAAGATACGGCTTGTCGCGTGCACGACGGCCGGGTTTCTGCTCGCCTTTCTTTACGCGAACTCTCTCCCCAAGGTGTACAATGCCACGGCAACGCTTCTGCTGGAGCCGCGGCAATTTGCGTCCGCCGGCCGCGACATCAGCGGGCAACAGAACCTGGACCTGAACAGCGCCGAAAGCGAATTGCAGATCATCCGTTCGGAGCGGCTTCTATCCGCCGTCTTCGACAGCCTTGTCCTTCAGGGCGACGCCGAACTCGGTCCCCGGCCACCGAAGGAATTCAGCGGGCTGGCGGTTCAGGTACAGGACACGGTATCGACGCTCGTGGACAACGGGTTGACGACGCTTGGCAAGACATCACGGCGGGCCGAGGATGCTCTGGATCCGACCGTAGATCCCCGCGAAAACGCACGACGCATTGCCTTCGCGAATTTCGTCAAACGGCTGAGCGCGCGGCGGGTGGGGCAATCTTACGTCGTCGAAATCGAATTCTGGTCATACAATCAGAACCTTCCTGCCCGTGTCGCAAATGCCATGGTGTCTGGATACATCCTCCAATCGCTTGCCTCGAAAGAACAGGTGGCGCGCGCTGGCACGGACACGCTGCAAGGACGACTGGACGCGCTGGCTGCCCAGGTCAACGCTGCCCGGGAGGCGATGAGGAACGGCACGTTACCCGTGCTGGCCACGCCGGATGCCGATGCGCGGATCATCGGCGCAGCGCTTCCACCACTCAATCCCTCCGGCCCCCGCAAGACGCTGATCGCCGCATTGGGCGGGCTGCTGGGGTTTCTGGTCGGGATGTCGACCATAGCTATCAACGTGGCCTTTGATCGCCGGGTGCGCGATACGAAGGAACTCTCGCAGGAAGCCGGCATTCCATGCCTGGCGACGGTCCCCGACACCGGAAAAACGGCAGGCATCGGGTGGCATTTCGATAGCCCGGCGCTTCAACGATATGCCAGTGTCATCCGCGACCTGAAAACCTCCGTCGATGTCGCCTGCGCATCGCAACGGCGGGAAAGAAACATCGTGATCGCGTTCATCGGGGCTACGGCCGCGACGGGCGTCTCGACCCTGTCTCTCAGCATGGCGCAGCTTCTGAGCCGAAGCGGCCACCATGTGACGTTCTTCTATTCGGGCCTGCCGTCCGTGGTCGAAGAAACATCCAGTTCCTCAACCTCTCTGGCCGACGTGGCGATCTCGGGTCTGAAGGCGGATCAACTGTCGTTCGGCAATCTCGATGGCATTGCCACTCTACCGATCCACTCGACGGACCCGCATATCGATATTTTTGCGGACTTCCGCCATCCCAGCGTATTGCGGATTCTGGAGACGGCTCGGCTGAAGGGGGATGTCATCTTCGATCTTCCCGCCCTTGAAACCTCCCTGGATGCGCTGGCGCTGGCATTTCATGCCGATGCCGTCCTGATCGTCGCAAAGAGCGGACGCACGACAATTGACGAGGTGAAGGATGTTCACAACCAGTTGCGGCGCGCCGGCGCGCCGGTGATCGGCACCGTAGTCAACAGGGTGAGGTCATGACCGCCGGCCCATTGGCTTCCCCGCGAACGCCGCCGCAGGTGCAGGATTCCTCCGGATCTGAACAATTCACCGATGATCAGGAGGGCCGAATCTGCAAGCTTGCGATCATCATCACCTGCTTCAACTATTCCCAATTCATCAGGCGCGCGGTTGAAAGCGTCCTCTCGCAAAATTGCAGGCAGTGCCAGATCCTCGTGATCGACGACGGCTCCACCGATGGCTCGTGGGAGGTGATCCGCGAACTGGGGGTGCGCGCGTTTCGACTTGCAAACGGCGGTCAACGCAGGGCCTGTCTTTTTGGACTTGAGCAGACACAGGCACCCTTCGTCCTATTTCTGGATGCCGATGATGAGCTTCTTCCCGAGGCATTGGAGGTGATCCTCGCCAACCTGGACGACGGTGTTGCGAAACTTCAGTTTCCGTTGAAGCGGATCGATGGCGACGGCAATGTCATCAGCGGCCCGATACCCGAACTCCAGGCGTTCAGAGGGCGTGAACTGGCCGGGCGGGTCTTGCGTACCGGTGCCTACGCGACACCTCCGACCTCGGGCAACGTTTTCAGACGCGACGTGTGCGAGCTCCTGAAGGACGCAGACTATGACAGGGCTGTCGATGGCATCATCCTGTTCGCCGCACCATTTATCGGCGACGTGGTGAGTCTGCCGCAGCCGCTCGGTCTTTACCGGGTCCATGACCGCAACGATTCCGGCTTCGGTGACGAATTGAATACACAGGCTTTGCATCGGGATCTTCAGAGATTCGTCGCCAGGACGGAGCATCTACGCCGGATCCTGCCAGGCTATGGCTATCGGTCCGCTCTCGTATCCGCCGAGCATGCCTACTTCTATCGTGAGCGGCGCTTTTATCTTGCGGTAGCGGAGGACGAACGGATTTCCTTCGCCAGCCTGGCTGGGCTTGTGGGGCGGTTGTGGCGGGACAAAAATCCGCTGCGGATGAAGGTTTCCATGACACTATTTTTCACGGCCATCAGTCTGCTTCCCAGAGATCGCGCCCGAAAGGCGCTTGCCTATCGTCTGGGTGCGGGGACCCGCTCGACGCGCGGGCTCATTCGGGCGCTGACCTGAGCGGACTACCGATCGACCAGATCAGGTCTTCCAGCTGTAAGGGAAATCCGCATGCCCAGTCCGAACAATGTGACGAGGTAGGTGGCTGCGCCCGCGCTCGCGACCGCGATAAGCTGTATCACGACGGGCAGACCGGACGCCGGCATTGCCGTTCGCAACCAGATGACGGCAATTGCCATGACGGCCGCGGAAGTCAGAACTTTCCAGAGGTTCCGGAACTGCTGCCATGGTCCCGGCCCGAACAGCCGCCGTGCCTCGACAACGTAGAAGACAGCCATGACGGAAGCGACCAGGATTCGGCCGATGCTCGCTCCATGGGCTGCCAGAAGATAGAAGCCCACAGAGATCAGGACGACCCGGAAGCACAGGTCGATCACATTGAGCCGGAAAATGACGGAGGGATGATCGAGAGCGAGGCTCGCGGAATAGAGCGTCTGGAAATACGGTATCGGAATGACTGAAAGGGCGAGCAGGCTGAGATAGGGAGCAGCATCGCTCCATTGCGCTCCGAGCAGGATAGCGGTCACGAGATCTGCCGTCAGGGAGAGGCCGACGCAAACAGGAAGCGAAATCAGCATCGCGAAACGACTTGCCTTGAGGAAAGCCGTCCTCATTCGGTCCGCATTCGAACTGATCTGCGAAAACGCTGCCATGACCGGCTGCAGCGCCGGGCCGATTATGCTCTGGGTCGGGATGACGGCGATGTCGCTTGCGACGGCGTAGCGGCCGAGCATGGCGCTGGTTCCGGCAGAGCCAATCAGGAAACGATCGAACTGCCAATTCAAGGCGGACACCAATTGCGCCGAACTAAACCAGCCGATAAAGCCCGCAAAATCGGAGAGCCGGTTCAGCGAGAACGCAGGTCTGTAAGGGGCCACGATATAAGAAGCGACGGTGGCGACGAATGCGGTGATCACGAAATTGACGACGATCGCCCAATAGCCGCCTCCTGCAACGACGGTGGCGACAGCGGCCACAAAAGCGCAGAGCTTGCTGATCGTTTCGATCGCGAATGTCGGGCGAAATTCGAGCGCGCGTGCAAAATGCACCATGGCGGGACTCATGAACCCCTTCGCGATAGGGCCGAGCGCCATGGCGGCGATCACCGGAACGAGCAGGGGATTTCCATTCACCAGCGAATACGGCCAGGTCGCGACAAGAAAGATCGCGGCGATCGCCGAACTTCTCAACACACCGAGTGTGAAGCCGGTATCAAGGTGGCTCTTATCGAGTACCTTCAGTCGCACCAGTGCCTGGGTGACCGGAACCTCCAGAACCGTATCGATGACCACGACCAGCGCCATTGCGAGCGCCGCCAGTCCAAATTCCGCGGGGGACAACAGGCGAGCCAGAATGAGTAGGTTGAAAAAGTCGATAAACCGTCCGACAAAGCGGGAAAAGACGAGCCAACTGGCTCCTTTGAGAGCTGCGAACGCAAGCATTCTTCACCATGCCTCTGTCTCTCTACCCGGCTCCAACAAGAAAGCCTGCTTCGTTTCCGTCGTCGGTATTGTCCTTGATGCTCTTCAACGGTTCAGTTTGGCCGAGAAGCCCCGAAGGACATGCGCCATTCCAACGGCGCGGAGCAAGGCCGGCTTCAAACGCGGAAACTCCTGCGCAATCGCTCCCTCGCGCCACAGCTGAGATTTCACCGCCACCAACTTGCGCGCCATCCCGGCTCGTGTCGCCGGTGTAACTGTCGCGATGAATTCACCTCGCCCGAAATCAACCGATCGGGGAGCGACGCCCAAGGCGACCATATCCGCCTTCGACGGATTTATAATCGCTTGTTTAAGTCTCAGCCAGGCCCGATCCGCATCACCCAGGACCTGCGCGCCGCTGGAGAGACCATCGATGTAGCGCAGCGCGCCGGTGAGAAGCGGATTGCCAGCGGCTGGATCGAGCCTGCCGAAGCGAATCTCTCCCGAATTGCCGAGCACCGTGCCGTCATGTCCCATGCTGAGCGTTTTGACGGAAGGTATGGCCGGCTCAAAAAGACTCTCGATGATATGCCAGTACCGCAGGACCACCGTCCTCGTCTTGAAGGGGTCGTAGAAGCGATCCTCCACCACGAGACCCGCCACATTGGGAAAATGGTCTTCGCTAAGCCCCTTGTAATTGCATCGCGCAAACTGCACCGTTTCGAAACGATGCTCCGGTAGCCCGGCGGACAGAAGTCTTTGGGTGCTGCCGTAGAGCCCGGTGTCGCAGAGGAGAATACGTTTGGCATCACCTGCGATTTGCCCGATATGGATTTTGAAGTAGTCATTCTGACTGTCGATGTCTTGCGCCACAACGCTGCCGGCAGTCGTATCGAGCATGTCGAAAAAGCGGCTCGCATCAAAAATCTGCTGCCACTCGTCAGGTAGATGATAAGAACCGTTGCCGAGCGCATTTGCAACGGCGGCGAAACTTGCGCATTCGAATTCGCGCGCCAGTTCATCGAGGGCAACCGGGCTTCTGGCCGCCACCGCCGAGCGGGCAGCAATCAGGCGCGAAATCAGGATATTCTCGCGTTTTAACGAAAGAGGCAGGTCGAGCACGGATTGGAGACGTTCGAAAGCTTCCCGTATGCCAAGTCCCCCGCGCGCGCAAAACAGCATCGTCGCATCACGGTCCGAACTCACCTGCTGCCCATATAGCCACAGCATGAGACAGAATTCTGCGACGATCGGGCCGAATACATGTTCACCGAAGTGAACCTGATCGCCGATCGGCGGTATGACCCCGCGGGAGGCCGATCCACTTCTGATTTGCCGCAGCCCTTCTGCCAGGGCTCCGTTGCCTTTTGAAACGAGCCGCTTGAGGCGGTTCTTCGGCATATGGATGGTCTGTATCCCCATGCTCCTTGGTACGAGGCAATCGGCAAGGAGGTCATCGCCGAGGTGCAGCGTGCGCGAAGCGTCCACCCTTTCCGCCTCCAGAACCAGAGAAAACAGATCGCCCTGTCGCTTGCTGGCCTTCAGGTCCGCGCTTGAATAGATCTTGTCCAGGAGGCCGGGGCCGTGAAAATGGTCGATGAGTTCGCCGACTTTTTCACCGGACAGCCCCGTATCGGTGATCGCCACGACCCTCACACCGGCTTGACGATGGCGCCTCAACAGCATGGCAAAGTCGCCATTCGCAAAAAGCGCCCGCTTTTCGATTTCAATCTCGATAGCGATCCGCTTCTCCACTACGGAGCGCGACAACCCGAGAATAGCGAGTTGGCGGCAGATGACATCGGAAAGGCACACCTCGCCCCGGTCGCCTCCCATGTTGAGGGCACGATATGCCATCTTTTCGGCAAGCAGTCTGGCCCGGATCAGTTCGTCGGGGCACATGGGCGAACCCTGGCCTTGCAGAAAGCGGGCGAACATCTTTTCGCCCGCAATGATGCGCGACCGCTGGGACAGGCCATTGCGCAACAACAGGGTATCGAACACGTCCGTCGCAATCAGCTCTATGGAATGAAGGGGTCGATTGAGATCATCGAGGCTCCAGCGCGGCATCCAGCATTCCCCTCGCAAGTTACCGGAACCAGCGCGCCTTGACGGGCCAGCGCCAATCCAAAATCCCTGACAGAAGTTTCCCCGAACGCATCCGCAGAAGAGGGGGTGCATCCGTGCCGATGGCGGAGTGTAACAGACATAGACAAATGCCTTCAAGTTAAATTACTATATACCAATTAGTATATCTGCCAAAAATATAACCATTCCGGTATTTATTTGAGCAATAACGAGATACGCCAACTATATATTTAATTTCCGCCACCAGGGTAACTCAGAAGTACTAGATCAAACGATGGAGACCCGCATGCATGAAACGAAGTTCCCTACCCCGCAAAAGGCAGCGGATCTTGAGTATGATGCGATTGTTTTGGGAGCGGGAGTTAGCGGCCTCGTTTCGGCTGCCGTGCTGGCCAACCAAGGATGTCAGCAAATCCTGATCGTCGATGAATACGGCCACATCGGCGGGAACCACATGGACTGGTCGACGAATGGATATACATTCGACATAGGAAGCCTGATTTTCCAGGACGATTCCCCCCTGTTGACGCATTTTCCCGAACTCCTCCCTCTCTATGTGCCGATTGAGCCTCGCTGGGGGCGGTTGAACCCCCAGAAAATGGTCACAGATTATCCGATTTCGTTGCGGGACGATATTTTGCGCGCCGGCGCCAAAGGGATGATGCGCATCTTCGGGTCGGTGTTCTATGCACGCCTGTTCCAGCGCGAAATGCGCAACGCAAGAGACTTTTCACGCTACTGGATCGGCGCCGAGCTTCTCCGGAGGTCCGGCCTGGAATCCTATATGCGGAGGTTTTACGGGATTGCGCTTGATCAGATCGATATCGATCTGGCGAAAAAAAGGATGCTGTGGATCAGCGAACATGCCTCGCTGGGCAACCTCGCTCGCCGCCTTTTTCGTACGGGACGCCAGAGCCCGACCAACAAGCAGCTTGCCCGCCCCAAATCCGGATTTGCACCTCTTTACCGGCTCGCTCAAGAAAACCTGGAGAAACGAGGCGTGCAATTCGCGCTGGGCGTCAAACCAGTCGCAATCGATCGGTTGGAGAACGGTTTCCAATTGAGGCTGGAGGACCGGGTGATTACCGCAGGTCGGCTGTTTTCGACGATTCCGATCGAGCGGATGCAGACCCTGTGCGCCATCGAGCGACCGCACGTCCTCAATACCACCACCCTAATCAGCCTCTATTTCAGCTTCAGCGGAGAGCGTGGCTTTCAGCAGCCGATCGTCTACAATTTCTCGCATGATGGCGCATGGAAGCGCTTGACGGTCTATTCCGACTTCTACGGCCAGGCTCATGGGCGGGAATATTTCGCCGTCGAAGTCGTTGCCGACCGACCGGACAGCCCGGTCGAGGTGGCCGAATTGGATTTTCGCGCGCATGTTTCGGCGAACGGGCTGTTTCGAGGGGATCTGAAGCTCGAGGGCGCCCAGGTCCTGACCAATGCCTATCCAGTCTACAGCCGGGACGCCGCCCGCCAGGCGGAAGAGGCCATCGCTGCGCTGCGTGCGTTTGGAATACAGTCCTACGGACGCCATGGCGGGTTCAACTACCAGCCGACAGCACGTGTCTCCACCCTCGATGCGGAAGCCGCTCTCGGGTTCGAAAGGAAGGTCCCTCAACCAACGGGAGCGATCGAAGCTTCTCCTCAGATGGAGCCGGCACCCTCGCCGCTTCTGATACCCTCTCCCACAACCCCGTGAGCCCCCTATGCGGATCATGCATGTTCTGAACCACACCAGGCGATTGAACGGCAATGTGCATGCGGCTGTCGACCTCGCCTGCGCCCAGGTAAAGCTCGGCCACACTGTCTGCATGGCAAGCGGTGGAGGCGATTTCGACGGATTGCTCGCCCGCAACAGGGTAGAAACGGTTTTCGTCGATCAGCAGAGAAAGCCTCTGACCGTGCTCAAGTCGCTTTGGGCGCTGCGACGCCTCATCCGCGACTGGAAGCCGGATATCGTGCATGCGCATATGATGACGAGCGCGGTTCTCTCGGTCCCCGCCTGTCGTTTATCGTCGACGCCGCTTATTACGACCGTTCACAATGCATTTGAAAAAAGCGCCGTGCTGATGGGGCTTGGCACATGCGTGATTGCCGTTAGCCAAGCCGTCGGAAAATCGATGCAGGAGCGCGGCATAGCGGCATCGAAACTACACGTCGTCCTCAACGGCACAATCGGATCGGCTCGGTTCGAAGGGCGCGACAGGACGCCGGCGTCCCTTCGCAGTCCAAGCATACTTTTCGTGGGAGGACTGCATCCCAGAAAAGGATTGCCTGATCTCCTGGAAGCCTTCCGCCTGGCACACGAGGAATATCCCGACAGCCATCTTTATATCGCCGGCGGGGGCCCCTTCGAAGCCGCCTACCGACAATTGGCCAGCGAAACGGGCTGCGCAAGCGCCATCACATTTGTCGGCGCCATCGACGAACCCTTTCCCTACATGTTAGGCGCCGACATTTTTGTGCTTCCTTCCCATGCCGATCCTGCTCCACTCGTCCTGTCGGAAGCGCGGGAGGCGGCCTGTGCGGTGATCGGCACGGACGTGGATGGCATCCCGCAGCTGCTCGGTTTCGGCGAGGCCGGGATACTTGTTCCACCGCGCGATCCACAAGCCTTGGCAGCCGTTCTCTGCGACCTGCTGGCGGATCCCGAGCGGCTTGATATGTGGAAGGGACGGAGTCAGCTGCAGATCAACAATCTGACGATCGAACGCGTCGCCCGCGAGACGCTCAGCGTCTACAGGTCCGCCCTGTCGCCTGGCGCCGAGGTCGTCCCGGCCTAGTCGGCGACGGGAAATATCGGACTAACCCCGGCCGAGCTGCCGCTTCAGGTAACTGTCGGCGTGCGGATCGGCATAATGGAACAACGCCGTCGCCCGCACAGCGCCTTCGTCGACAGGCTCATTCGTGTGAATGCTGCGATAGCCCCAGAAGAGATAGAGATTGCCCGGAACCAACGACACATGCTGCATGCCCTTTCCGCCGGATGCGCGATTGCGCAGGATGCGCTGGGTGAGCGCATTGTCGAGGATCGCTTTGTCGGCGAGATTGAAGAGGTAATTCGATCGGATTCCGCGGGTATTGGGGATAATCAGGAAGTCGCCGCGCCTGCCGAATTTCGGGATTTCAATTGGTAGAAGCGCCGTGATCGCGTAGGAATCATAGTGAAAGATCAAGGAGTGTTCCGTCACGCTTTTGCCCGTAAGGCATCGAAGAATCTGATAGAATTTAACGTCAGGCGCAGGTCGGCCCAGACCGATGGAATAGAGGCGGGAAAAGAGAGCCTTGAATTCCGGGGAATTGCCGAGGTCGTCGAGGCCTGATCCCGCCAGCCCATCGCTTTTCAGCGAAATCGTCTGGCGGCCCTCGCGCGTGATCGCGGAGGCGACAAAATTTTGCATCCGGCTGAGATCTTCGGCTGCCAGAAAGTTGGGAGAGCAAAAAATGCCGTCTTTGTCGATCTGCCGAGCGATGTCCCGAACGTCCCCATCCGATAGTGCAGACAGCCAGTGTTTGGCATTGCTGAGACAAGACATGGCAGGCTCCGTGTCAGCGTGGTTCTGTTCCTGGACGCATCAGGAAACACGAGGGTCAGGCGATCTCCACAGGATCAACCGGAAAACCGAGCCGACCTGGCGCGGCGGCCGAAGCTGCCCTGCTGTCGATGCCGTCCGGTAACAACGGCGGTCGAGGCTCAATCGACCCTTCCGATGCGCAGCCGCCGCCTGGGCAAAGCCGGCAGCACGTGATCGTCCTGGTGTCCTTCCAACGACAGCGGAGAGGCCTTCCGCTCCGGATCAAGCACCCGCCATTCTCTTTCAAGCCGCAACCTGATGGATATCCAGATGTCGTTCGTCATAACCCACCCTTCGATCAGGATAAAAATCGGTCATTCCAAGGAATCAAACTAGGATGATTTCCGCCTGTGCTCGGACCATGCCGCATAGAAGATACCTGCCAAATAGCCGGCCTGCATCAAGAGAAAGCAAACCGAAGTATAAAGCAAAGAATTCAGGAAATTTCCTTGGTAATTATATGTAATTACAACAAAGACAATCGCGGCAATGGTCATCTGCACCACCGCTGCCGACGCCAGCAATTTCATTGATTTTCTCAAGAGCAAGCTCATGCGCGCCACTCGCTTCGCCGGTCTTCCCAATGCACCAACACGCCATTCAGGCCATTGACGGTTCAAGGCTTCAACGCTTCCGCCCTTCGATGGAAAAGACGAGAATGCGCCTCCGCTTCGGAATTCGAAGCGAACAGCAAATCGCACCGGGAAGGAAGAAACTCTTTGTGATGATGCAACTACGCCCAATGACGTAAATCCACGCCTTGGCCGGAAACGCAAGCGGCCCCGTTGCGGGGCTTTGTTTGGATCGTCGGGATTATTTTGTTTTTGGTTGCGGGGGCAGGATTTGAACCTGCGGCCTTCAGGTTATGAGCCTGACGAGCTACCGGGCTGCTCCACCCCGCGTTATAAGCTTTTTGCCGAAGGCAAAATAGCGAAGCGCAAAACCGTTTTGGTTTTGTCGCGTTGGCGTAACCGGTTGAGCGGTTACGCCTTGTTCCGGAGCAAATTGCCGAAGGCGATTTGTCTCCTGTAAGGGACGCAGAACGATTGCACCCCGAAGTTTTCATATTCTGCAAAGCAAAAGGGCCGCTTTGTGGGCGGCCCTTGGGTCGGCCAGGGGCCGCAGATTTCGTGGATCGAGAAGATATGTTGCGTTTTGCAGACCTGGCAGCGACCTACTCTCCCGCGTCTTGAGACGGAGTACCATTGGCGCAGGGGCGTTTCACGGCCGTGTTCGGAATGGGAACGGGTGCGGCCGCCCCGCAATAACCACCAGGTCAGCGAAGCGCAACATTTTTGAGAAGCTGGTTGAGGTAAACCTCATTTTTTAGTCTTTGAACACGTCTTTAAACCTTTCCAGACCCGATGGCGCTTTGGGCACCCATACAGGCCAGAGGCCGTCGCGCCATGTGGCGCGGGCCGTCCGCAGGCAGCAAACCAAAGGTTTGCGTACGCCGTCAGGACAAAGGTCTTAGGCACATCGAACTTCGTTCGATGAGCATAATCAATGAGAACGATCAAGCCAATCGGGCGATTAGTACCGGTAAGCTTCATGCATTGCTGCACGTCCACACCCGGCCTATCAACGTGGTCGTCTTCCACGGCCCTGATAGGGAATACTCGTTTTCAGGTTGGTTTCCCGCTTAGATGCCTTCAGCGGTTATCCATTCCATATATAGCTACCCTGCTATGCCCTTGGCAGGACAACAGGTCCACCAGAGATATGTCCATCCCGGTCCTCTCGTACTAGGGACAGATCCTGTCAATATTCCTACACCCACGGCAGATAGGGACCGAACTGTCTCACGACGTTCTGAACCCAGCTCACGTACCGCTTTAATTGGCGAACAGCCAAACCCTTGGGACCTGCTCCAGCCCCAGGATGCGATGAGCCGACATCGAGGTGCCAAACAACCCCGTCGATATGGACTCTTGGGGGTCATCAGCCTGTTATCCCCGGCGTACCTTTTATCCGTTGAGCGATGGCCCTTCCACGCGGGACCACCGGATCACTATGACCGACTTTCGTCTCTGCTCGACTTGTCAGTCTCGCAGTCAGGCGGGCTTATGCCATTGCACTCGACGACCGATTTCCGACCGGTCTGAGCCCACCATCGCGCGCCTCCGTTACTCTTTCGGAGGCGACCGCCCCAGTCAAACTACCCACCATACACTGTCCCGGATCCGGATAACGGACCGCGGTTAGACATCCATGACGATAAGGGTGGTATTTCAAGGATGGCTCCACGAAGACTGGCGTCCCCGCTTCAAAGCCTACCACCTATCCTACACATGCCGACACGAATGCCAGTGTAAAGCTATAGTAAAGGTGCACGGGGTCTTTCCGTCTGACCGCAGGAACCCCGCATCTTCACGGGGAATTCAATTTCACTGAGTCTATGTTGGAGACAGCGGGGAAGTCGTTACGCCATTCGTGCAGGTCGGAACTTACCCGACAAGGAATTTCGCTACCTTAGGACCGTTATAGTTACGGCCGCCGTTTACTGGGGCTTCGATTCAAAGCTTGCACCTCTCCTCTTAACCTTCCAGCACCGGGCAGGCGTCAGACCCTATACGTCGTCTTTAGACTTCGCAGAGCCCTGTGTTTTTGATAAACAGTCGCTACCCCCTGGTCTGTGCCACCCCATTATGGTTGCCCAAAATGGGGTCACGCTTCTTCCGAAGTTACGCGTGCAATTTGCCGAGTTCCTTCAACATAGTTCTCTCAAGCGCCTTGGTATACTCTACCTGACCACCTGTGTCGGTTTCGGGTACGGTCTATACGGTGGAGCTATTTCCTGGAACCGCCCCACTGCCCAACCAATCCAATAAGGTTGAACAATTTTTGCGATCCGTCACTACCACCAGGCCCACGAATATTAACGTGGTTCCCATCACCTACGCATTTCTGCCTCGGCTTAGGGGCCGGCTAACCCTGCTCAGATTAACTTTAAGCAGGAACCCTTGGTCTTTCGGCGAGAGGGTCTCTCACCCTCTTTATCGTTACTCATGTCAACATTCGCACTTCCGATACCTCCAGAGGCCCTCACGGGTCCTCCTTCACAGGCTTACGGAACGCTCCGCTACCACACGTGACAAGTCACGTATCCTCAGCTTCGGTGCATGGCTTTAGCCCCGTTACATTTTCGGCGCAAAGACCCTTAATTAGACCAGTGAGCTGTTACGCTTTCTTTAAATGATGGCTGCTTCTAAGCCAACATCCTGGTTGTTTTGGGATCCTCACATCCTTTCCCACTTAGCCATGACTTGGGGACCTTAGCTGGAGGTCAGGGTTGTTTCCCTTTTCACGACGGACGTTAGCACCCGCCGTGTGTCTGCCGATTAGTACTCCCGGGTATTCGGAGTTTGGTTAGGATCAGTAAGACGGTGAGTCCCCATAGCCCATCCAGTGCTCTACCCCCCGGGGTATTCGATCGACGCACTACCTAAATAGTTTTCGCGGAGAACCAGCTATTTCCGAGTTTGATTGGCCTTTCACCCCTAGCCACAAGTCATCCCAATCTATTGCAACAGATGCGGGTTCGGTCCTCCAGTTGGTGTTACCCAACCTTCAACCTGCTCATGGCTAGATCACTCGGTTTCGGGTCTAATGCAACTAACTGAACGCCCTGTTCAGACTCGCTTTCGCTGCGCCTACACCTACCGGCTTAAGCTTGCTAGTTACACTAAGTCGTTGACCCATTATACAAAAGGTACGCCGTCAGGCTTGCGCCCTCCGACTGTTTGTAGGCATCCGGTTTCAGGTTCTATTTCACTCCCCTTGTCGGGGTGCTTTTCACCTTTCCCTCACGGTACTTGTTCGCTATCGGTCATGCACGAGTACTTAGGCTTGGAGAGTGGTCTCCCCATGTTCAGACAGGATTTCACGTGTCCCGCCCTACTCTAGGACAATCAGTGTTCTACGCCTACGGGGCTATCACCCGCTGCGGCCGCCTTTTCCAAAGCGTTCGGCTTTATTCCTGATTGCCACTGGCCTGGTCCGCGTTCGCTCGCCACTACTTGCGGAGTCTCGGTTGATGTCCTTTCCTGCAGGTACTTAGATGTTTCAGTTCCCTGCGTTCGCTTCTTACCCCTATTTTATTCGAAGGTAAGATACCTTTTAACAATACCTAGAAACCTAAACCGTCCCGAAAGACGGCTTAAACTTTCTAGGTATCTAAGGTGGGTTGCCCCATTCGGAGATCCATGGATCAAAGCTCATTCGCAGCTCCCCACGGCTTATCGCAGCGTATCACGTCCTTCTTCGCCTGTGCATGCCAAGGCATCCACCAAATGCCCTTACGACACTTAATCGTTCTCATTGCCAATGCTCATCAATATAGCCACCCATCAGGTTTCCCCAATGCGTGGCGGACCGGTTACCTTTTACAACCAGCCCTTCTCATGATGCCATCGACGTGTTCGACAGATCTGCTTTATTGGAACTACGCCGAGCAGTTCGCTTGCAGTCTGTCTTTAAGACCAGCTTCTCGAGATGTGATCCAGGACCGCGCGGTCAGGCAACGGCCATCAGTAAGTCATCAGAGCCATTCCTCAGGACAAGTCCCTCAAAATGACAACAACAACCGACCAGAGTGACAGGCTTCCTTCCTACCTCCGATCCCTCCACCAGATCCGACCGGCTAGGTCATCCTTGGTTTCATTGGAACCGGGCTCGGACGTCCTGAACCTTGCGGTTCAAAACACCTGGAAGCCTCCAGATCAATCTTCTCTTCACGATTTTTGC